>NZ_JAPWIB010000001.1:0-2855608 GCF_030587305.1 Janthinobacterium sp. SUN206
CCAGGCATTGGGCGTCTGCGTCGGCATCACGCCGTTCAATTTCCCCGTGATGGTGCCGATGTGGATGTTCCCGATGGCGATCGCCTGCGGCAATACCTTCGTCTTGAAACCGTCCGAGCGCGAGCCGTCGGCCAGCCTGCTGCTGGCGCAGTTGTTGACGGACGCCGGTTTGCCGGACGGCGTCTTCAACGTGGTGCAGGGAGACAAGGAAGCCGTGGATGGCTTGTTGCACCACCCGGACGTGCGCGCCGTCAGTTTCGTCGGTTCCACGCCGATCGCCGAATACATCTATGCCACCGGCTGCGCGCAGGGCAAGCGCGTGCAAGCGCTGGGTGGCGCGAAAAACCACATGGTCGTCATGCCGGACGCGGACATTCCGCAGACGGTCGACGCCCTGATGGGCGCCGCCTTCGGTTCGGCGGGCGAGCGCTGCATGGCCATTTCCGTCGTCGTGGCGGTGGGCAATGTGGCCGACCAACTGGTCGAGGCGCTGGTGCCGCGCATCGCGGCCCTGAAGATCACGCAAGGCATGGATTTAACAGCGGAAATGGGCCCCGTGGTGACGCAAGTGCACAAGGACAAAATTGCCGGCTACATCGCGAAGGGTGTCAAGGAAGGCGCCAAGCTGGTCAGCGATGGGCGCGGTTTCGTCTTGCCCGGCCACGAAAAGGGCTTTTTCCTAGGCGGCAGCCTGTTCGACCACGTCACGCCGGACATGACGATCTATAAAGAGGAAATCTTCGGCCCCGTCCTCTGCATCGTGCGCGTGCCCGATTTCGCCACGGCGCTGGACCTGGTCAACGCGCACGAGTACGGCAACGGCACGGCGATTTATACGCGCGACGGCAATACGGCACGTGAATACACGCACCGCGTGCAAGTCGGGATGGTGGGCGTCAACGTGCCGATCCCCGTGCCGATGGCCTTCCACAGCTTCGGCGGCTGGAAGCGCAGCCTGTTCGGCGACCACCATGCGCACGGCCCGGAATCGGTGCGTTTCTACACGAAACAGAAGGCCGTCACGCAGCGCTGGCCAGCCTCGACGGCGGCGGGGGCCGAGTTTGCCATGCCGACCTTGAAGTAAAATCCGCTGTAAAACCGGCTGGTTCGCTTCTTGCTTACTGCAATGGTTAATTGTTTAGCCATTGCAGATCGCTCCCATGACGTCCAGCCGTACCCAGCCTTTGCGCATCGTTGTCGTCAACACCATTGTCGAGCACGGCGTGCACGAGAATGCGGCCCTGGCTGCCCAGGTGCAGCGCGGCAATGCCCTGCGCATCGGCTTGCTGGAATCTGGCTTCGACATCGTCGCCTCCCTGCCAGCCGACCTTTACCTCCCCGAGCGCATCGCGCAACTGCAGCCTGACCTCATCATCATCGACGCCGAATCGGATGCGCGCGACGTGCTCGAGCACATCGTCATCGCCACGCGCGATGAGCGCCGCCCCATCGTGCTGTTTACGGAAGACGGCGCCACGGCCAGCATCGACGCGGCCATGGCGGCCGGCGTGTCCGCCTATATCGTGGCCGGCTTGCATGCCGAGCGCATCTTGCCCGTGCTGAACGTGGCGCTGGCGCGCTTTCGCCAGGAAGAAAAATTGCGCGCCGAATTGCTCGACACGCGGCACAAGTTGTTTGAGCGCAAGGTGATCGAACGGGCCAAGGGCCTGTTGATGACGCATCACGGCTTGACGGAAGACCAGGCTTACCAGCGCTTGCGCAGTATGGCCATGAACAAGAAACTCAAGCTGGCGGACATTGCCCAGCGCATCCTCGACGTGGAGGACTTGCTGGGATGAATCGTCCATTTCCTGACACATGCTGGTGCAGTGCACCATTCCGGTGCGCTGCCAGCTGCCTGGGACAGGGCATGCACAGGCACGGTCCTTGCTGCTGGATGGGCATGACCTTGCCCATGTCGGCACGGCAAAACAGTATTTATCAGCAAGGAATGGTATGACACAGCAAGCGGGCGCCCATGCCCACCCGACGCGCCCATTGCAGCCGGAAAAACAGACGATACGCATCGGCTACCTGCCGCTGACCGATTGCGCCTCGCTGGTGATGGCTTCAAAGCTGGGCCTGGATGAAAAATACGGCATCAAGATCGAACTGAGCCGGGAGATGTCGTGGGCCGGCGTGCGCGACAAATTGAATAGCGGCGAGCTCGACGCTGCCCACGTGTTGTACGGTCTCGTGTATGGCGTGCAGATGGGCATCGGCGGGCAGCGGCACGACATGGCTGTATTGATGAATCTCAATCACAGCGGCCAGGCCGTCACCCTGTCGGCGGCGCTGGCGCGCGAGGGCGCCCACGATGGCCCCACATTGGCGCGGCACATGCGCGCCGCGGCGCGGCCCTTTGCGTTTGCGCATACTTTCCCGACCGGCAACCACGCGATGCTGTTGCAATACTGGCTGGCCGCGCAGGGCATCGATCCGCTGCGCGACGCGCGCGTGATGACGGTGCCGCCGTCGCAGATGGTGGCCGCCTTGCGCGCGGGGCAGATGGATGGCTTTTGCGCGGGCGAACCATGGGGCTACAAGGCCATCGTCGATGGCGTGGGCGTGACGGCCACCACCAGCGGCGCCATCTGGCCCGACCATCCGGGCAAGGTGCTGGGCACCAGCGCCGCGTTTGCCCACCAGCATCCGAACAGCTGCCGCGCCCTGATCGCCGCCGTGCTCGAGGCGGGGCGCTGGATAGACGCCAGCGATGCCAACCGGCTGGCCATGGCGGCCACCCTGGCCGAGCCTGCTTATCTGAATACGCCGCAGGAAACGCTGGCGCCGCGCATCCTCGGCCATTATCAGGATGGCCTGGGCAAGACGTGGGATGAGGCGCACGGTTTGAAGTTTTATGGCGCCGGCGCCGTCAATTTCCCCTACCTGTCGGACGGCATGTGGTTCATGACCCAGCACCGGCGCTGGGGCTTGCTGCGCGACGAACCCGATTACCTGGCGGTGGCTAGGCAAGTCAACCGCATCGACCTGTACCGTCAGGCGGCGGAAATGACGGCCACGCCCTTGCCGGCATCACCGCTGCGCAGCTCGACCCTGTGCGACGGCGTCGTGTGGGACGGCAGCGCGCCGGAAGCGTACGCGGCATCGTTTGCCATCGGCCATTTTTTCTGATTGGAGAGTTCATCATGGCGCAACTTGGAAGCGTGACCCTGGTCGGCGCCGGTCCCGGCGATCCGGACCTGCTGACCATCAAGGCCGTGAAGGCCATCGCGCGGGCCGACGTGGTGCTGATCGACGATCTCGTCAATCCGGCCATCCTCGCGCATGCGGCGCCCGGCGTGCGCGTGGTCGAGGTGGGCAAGCGGGGCGGTTGTGCTTCCACGCCGCAAGCCTTCATCGAGCGCCTGATGCTGGCCGAAGCGCGCGCCGGCCTGCACGTGGTGCGCCTGAAAGGGGGCGACCCCTATCTGTTCGGGCGCGGCGGCGAAGAGCGCGCCTACCTGCGCAGCCACGGCGTGGCCGTCGAGGTGATCCCTGGCATCAGCAGCGGCCTGGCTGCACCGTCCAGCATCGGCGTGCCGCTGACGCACCGCGGCTGGAGCCAGGGCGCCATTTTCGTCACGGGTCACGGCAAGGATAGCGCGTCCGAACCGAACTGGCTTGCGCTGGCGCAAAGCGGCCTGACGCTTGTCATCTACATGGGCGTGGCCAGGGTGGCGGCCATCCAGGCCGGCTTGCTGGCTGGCGGCATGGCGCCCGGCACAGCCGTGGCCGTGGTGCAATCGGCCAGCTTGCCGGCGCAACGCCAGCTGCTGAGCACCTTGCAGCGCTTGCCGGACGATTTGCTGGCCAGCGGCTTGGGCAGCCCCAGCATCATCGTCGTGGGCGAGGTGGTGCGCTGCGCCGATGCCTGGGACGACCATGGCGCCTTGCTGGCCGCGGCCGTGTGATTTAGCGGATCGGCAGGGCCACGGGACGGATGGGCGCCGCGTCGCCGCCGCGGAATTTCAGGGAGGCGCCGATGAAGGCGAACTGGTAGACCTTGTCGCGCGACAAGCCTTCCAGGTCGACCAGTTCCAGGATGGGCGTGCCCTGCTGCGCCAGCAGATACGTGTGCACGGGCAGGTAATTGCCGGCCACTTCGGAGGGAAACGCCTCGAAACTGAGGTTGTCCGCGCCCACCACCATGGCGCCGCCATCTTCCACGAGGAATTTCGCCGCGTCCAGCGACAGGCCGGGCGGATTCGCCATGTAGGCTTGCGCCTGCTCATAGTGCTGCATGCGGCCCGTGCGTATCAGCACCACGTCGCCTTTTTCCAGCGTCACCTTCTGTTGCGCCAGCGCCGCGCGCAAATCCTGCCGCGTCACGCGGTAATTGTCGGGCAGCTGCTGTAATCCCTTGGCCACGGCCACGTCGATCAGCACGCCGCGCGCGACGATGGGCGGCAGTTTTTCCGCGCCCGTCACGGTCCAGCCCCGGTCTCCCAGGTATTGCTCTTCCGTAAAACCGTTCCAGATCTTGCCGTTCAAGCCGAAGTGGTTGAGCGCGTCGATATGCGTGCCCATGTGCGCATACATGGACACGGCCGAGCCCGTGTAACTGACGTGGCGGTTCATCTGTTCGCCCACGTTCATCGAGTCGGCCACCACGTTGCCCTTCGGCGTGTGCGTCATCCACATCTGGTAGGGCGGGTCGCCTGCCGCCTGCCAGCTGGGCATGCCGATGTAGAAATCGACGGCCAGGTCGTAGCTCTTGCCGCCGTCGATGCGGGCCAGGATGGCGGCGCGCGAGGCGGCCGTCATCAGGTTCAGGCGACCGATCTCGTCTTTCGGGCCCCAGGGGCTGATGCCCACTTCGGGCAGGGCGGTGGCCGGGGCGGCTTGTACTGCGCCGGCCAGCAGCGCCAGCAGCAGGGTGGCCAGGGTGGCGGATGGTTTGAACATGGGGTACTCCTTGCGTGACATGAATGAAGAAGCCGCCATCATATTATTTTCAATTCCAATGATAATCAGCGATAAAATAATAAGATATTCAACTGCAAGGAAAGAATCATGGATGTCCTGGCGCACATGCGCGTGTTTCGCAAGGTGGTCGAGCGCGACAGCTTCAGCAAGGCGGCGCTGGACCTGCACCAGTCGGCGGCGGCCATCAGCAAGCAGGTGCGCCAGCTGGAGGCACATCTGGGCACGGTGCTGCTGGTGCGTACGACGCGGCGCATGAGTTTGTCGGACGGCGGGCGCGCCTATTATCTGGAATGCTGCCGGCTGCTCGATGAAATCGACGCGCTGGAACTGGCCACGCGCTGCTGCACCGGCAAGGTGGCGGGACGCTTGCGCGTGAATGCGCCGCTGTCGTTTGGCCTGAAGGTGCTGTCGCCGCTGCTGCCGGTGTTCATGGCGCGCCATCCGGAAGTGAGAATCGAGATGACCCTGGACGACCGCCTGCGCGACGTGGTGGGCGAGGGCTATGACGTGTCGTTGCGCATCCGCGCCGCGCTGGCCGATTCGTCCCTGGTGGCGCGCCGCCTGGGCGACGTCGAGCAAATGATTTGCGCATCGCCCGCCTATCTGGCGCGGCGCGGCACGCCCCGGCTGGCGCAGGACTTGCACGGCCACGATTGCCTGGCTTACCGGCTGGCCGACAGCCCCGGCGTCTGGCAGCTGGACGGCCCGGAAGGGAACAGCAGCATCGTCCTGCCCGTGCGCTTTTCCGCCGACAGCAGCCTGCTGCTGGCCGACATGCTGGCGGCGGGCATCGGCGTGGGTGCGCTGCCGTCGTTCGTCGCCGCGCCGCTGCTGGCCAGCGGCGCCCTGGTGCGCGTGCTGCCGTCGCACGGCATGGCCAGGCGCGGCGTGTATGCCTTGACGCCCGACGGACGCCACGTGCAGGAAAAGGTGCGCGCCTTTTGCGACTTCCTGGCCGGGGCGCTGCGGGGTGCCTAGGCGCCAGGTGTTTTCCAGGGCAACCATCGAACGCGCTTTTTTTCATGTACAGGTGCGTCGCGCAGGGGCTTTGATAGTATCCTCGTACTTGCTGGGCGGCCGGGGCGCCGCACATTCAAGGAAACCGGAATAAGCGATCGACAATGCACACTTTGAGCAAGCGCGGGGCGGGATCAGGCATCAGGATATGGGCGGGGGGCTTGCTGCTGGCGTTGGCGGTGGGCGGCGCCCTGTATGCGGGCGCGGCGCGCACGGTCGATGACGATGCCGAACAGCGTTTCGACAACCTCACGCATGGCGCCCAGCATAGCCTGATCACGCGCGTAAAAAGCTATTCCGACCTGCTGCGCGGCCTCGAAGCCCTGTTCCGCACGAGCGAGCAGCTGACGCGCCGGCAGTTTCACGATTACGTGGCCGGCCTCGATATCGCGCGCCAGTTCCCGGCCATCGAATCGGTCAATTACGCGGTGGCCGTGCCGTCGGCGCAGCGCGCCGCCTTCATCGAGGCCGTGCGCCGCGACACCAGCCTGGCGCCGCGCGGCTATCCCGCTTTCACCATCCGTCCCGCGGGGGAGCGGCCGGAATACGCGGTGCTCACCTATCTGGAACCCGATTCGCTGCTGGCCGAACGCATGGGCGTCGATATCGGCGCCAACCCGCTGGTGGCGCAGTCCCTGGCGCAGGCGCGCGACAGCGGCGAAGTCAGCGCGTCTGGCCAGGTGATCATGATCAAGGGGCCGCCCGCGCACGTGGGCCTGGGCATGCGCCTGCCCGTGTACCGCAACGGCATGCCGCAAGGCAGCGTGGCCGAGCGCCGCGCCGCCTACCAGGGGTCCGTCGGCATCGGCTTTGGCGTGGCGCAGCTGGTGCACAGCGCGCTCGAACGCAGCGCCCTGGAGCCGCTGCACCTGACCCTGTACAGCGCTGCCGACGCGACGCCCGCCGATGGCGCCCTGCGCATCACGCCGCAGGACCGCCTGCTGTTCAACGATGACGGCGACCTGGCGGCGACGCCGCCGCAACCGGGCAGCGATGCCGACTATTTCGACCAGGTGCTGCCCGTGGCGTACCAGGGCGGCCTGTGGAAAGCCCATTTCCGCGTGCGCAAGGCGGAGCTGTACAGCCCCTTCGACCGCTATTTCCCGTGGCTGGCGCTGGCCGTCGGCGTGGCCGGCACCCTGCTCATTTATGGCTATATCTTTACCCTGTACCGTTCGCGCCGCAACGCGGTGGCGCAGCGCACCCTGCTCGATACGGTGCTCGACAGCGTCGACGCCTATGTCTACATGAAGGACGCCGACCTGCGCTACCGCTACGTGAATGCGCGCACGGCGAAGATACTGGGCCGTTCGGTGGAGCAGCTGATCGGCCGCCAGGATGGCGAATTGATGCTCGGCGATGCGGCCGCGTCCGTGCAGCGCACGGAGCGCCAGGTGTTCGACAGCGGCGCCAAGTTCGTCGGCGAGGAGCGCTTCGTCGATGCGCAGGGCCAGGTGCATCACCTGTGGAGCGTGAAGGTACCGCTGGGCTTGCCCGGCCCCGTCACGGGCCTGATCGGTCTGTCCACCGACGTGACGGAATTGCACCGGCTGAAGGAACAGGCCGACGCGGCCAGCCAGGCCAAGAGCGACTTCCTGTCGAACATGAGCCATGAAATCCGCACGCCGATGAACAGCATCATCGGCATGGCGCACCTGGCGCTGAAATCCGTGGCCGACGCGCGCCAGCGCGACTATCTGCAGAAGATCTTCCATTCGGGCCAGCACTTGTTGGGCCTGATCAACGATATCCTCGACTTTTCCAAGATCGAAGCGGGCAAGCTGGAACTGGAAGTGCTGGACTTCCGTCTCGATACCCTGCTGGCGAACATCGCCAGCCAGCTGGGCGACGCGGCCGCCGTCAAGGGCCTGGCGCTGCAGTTCGATATCGCCCCGGAGCTGCCGCAGCGCTGGCGCGGCGACCCGCTGCGCCTGGAGCAGGTTCTGCTGAACCTGACCAGCAACGCCATCAAGTTTTCCGACAATGGCAGCATCTTCGTGCGCGTGCGCCAGTCCGAGGAGCGGGGCAGCCACGGCATGCTGCGCTTCGAAGTGCAGGACCGCGGCATCGGCATGAATCAGGAAGAGGTGGCGCAGCTGTTCCGCTCCTTCCACCAGGCCGACCCGTCGACCACGCGCAAGTATGGCGGCAGCGGCCTGGGGCTGGTGATCAGCAAGCAGCTGGTGGAGCTCATGGGCGGCAAGGTGGGCGTGTACAGCCAGCCTGGCCTGGGCAGCACCTTCTGGTTCACGGCGCGCCTGGAGAAAAGTGCGCAGGCCAGCGACGAGCGCATCGCCGAAGTGGAACCGGAAGTGCTGGGCGTGATCCGCGGCGCATCTATCCTGCTGGTGGAAGATAACGTCTTCAGCCAGCAGGTGGGCTGCGAATTGCTGGAAGACGCAGGCGCCACCGTCTGCGTCGCTTGCAATGGCCGCGAAGCGCTGGAATTGCTGGCCCAGCGGCGCTACGACTGCGTGCTGATGGACGTGCAGATGCCGGAGATGGACGGCTTCGAGGCGACGCGCCGCATCCGCGCCGACCCGCAGCTTGCCGGCCTGCTGGTGATCGCCATGACGGCCAATGCGGGCAGCGAAGACCGCGCCCGCTGCCTGGCGGCCGGCATGGACGAATTTTTGACGAAGCCGATCGCCCCGAATCTGCTGTTCCACCTGCTGGCGAAATGGTTTCGCCTGCGTGGCGGGATTGGCGGCATCGGCGGCATCGGCCATGCGCGCGCGGGCGACAGGCTGGTGGCGGTGCCGAAAGCGCCGCCATCGGCCGCCTCGCCGGACTTGCGCGATACGGCCATCCTCGACCTGGCCACCCTGGCGCTCACGTTCAGCAATGACCCCGTGAAGATGCGCAAATACACCCAGCTGTTTCTCGACACGGCGCGCGACGGCATCGCCGAAATGGAGCAAGCCATGGCGCTGGAAGACCTGGGGCGCCTGGCCGACCTGGGACACCGCAGCAAATCGTCGGCGCTGGCCGTGGGCGCCCATGCCTTTGCCGGCCTGTGCGCGTCGATCGAAGGCTTGCGCCTTGGCGGCGACCTGCAGCAGGCGCGCGCCCTGCTGACGGCCCTGGGGCCGGCCCTGGCGCAGGTGGCGGAACAAATTTCCGTGGAATTTGCCGCCAGCGACGCCCCCTGACGCAGGCAGCGGCGATAATACGCGTTTGACGTCTCCGGCCACCCGGCCGGAGACGCGGCAACCCATCGGATCAGCATGCATACTCCCGTCACGCCCGGCCTCCTCATCCTGCATGGCAACCAGCTGGAACAGCTGCGCGCTGCCGTCTTCCAGTGGCTGCGCCAGCATCCGCTGGCGCCCCTGGAAACGGATATCTTCCTGGTGCAGTCGAACGGCGTGGCCGAATGGCTGAAGATCGCCCTGGCCGAGGAGATGGGGGTGTGCGCCGCCACGCGCATCGCGCTGCCGGCGCGCCTGCTGTGGGAAAGCTACCGGGGCATGCTGGGGCGCGAGCGCGTGCCGCGCGTGTCGCCGTTCGATAAATCCCCGCTGACCTGGCGTCTGATGCGCCTGTTGCCGTCCTTGCTGGCCGACCCGGTATTCGCGCCGCTGCGCTACTTCCTTGCCGATGGCGACAGCGAGCGCCGGTTGCAGCTGGCCGAGCGCCTGGCCGACTTGTTCGACCAGTATCAGGTCTACCGCGCCGACTGGCTGGCCGACTGGGCGGCGGGGCGCGACCAGCTGCGCACGGCCCGCAATGAAACCATCGCACTGAAGGACGACCAGCGCTGGCAGGCGCAGTTGTGGCGCGCCGTGGGTTGCGACGTCGAGGCTTTCGAGCGCGACACGGGCCGCGCCGACATCCACGACGCCTTCCTGGCGGCGATCGCCGCCGGCGATGCGCCTGCCGGCAAGCTGCCGCGCCGTGTCGTGCTGTTCGGCGTGTCGGCCTTGCCGTACCAGACTTTGCAGGCGCTGGCCGCGCTGGCGCGCCACACGCAGGTGGTGCTGGCCGTGCCCAATCCGTGCCAGTTCTACTGGGGCGACATCATCGACGGGCGCGACTTGCTGCGCGCGCAAAACAAGCGCCAGCGGCAGCGCAACGGCACCGACCTGGCGCAAATCCCGCTCGAAGCGCTGCATGCGCACAGCCATCCGCTGCTGGCCAGCTGGGGCAGGCAAGGGCGCGATTTCATCCGTATGCTCGACGAGTTCGACGAACACGCGCAAGCCGAGGGGCGCGACGACAGCCTGCGCATCGACCTGTTTGGCGAGGAAACGGGCGAGACCCTGCTGCAGCAGGTGCAGGTGGCCATCCGCGAACTGCGCCCGCTGGCCGAACACGAGCAAACGCCGCCCGGTGCGGCCGACCGTTCGATCGAATTTCACGTGGCGCACAGCGTGCAGCGCGAAGTGGAAGTGCTGCACGACCAGCTGCTGGCCATGTTCGCGCACAGCGTCGAAACGGGCCTGCGCCCGCGCGACGTGGTGGTGATGGTGCCCGACATCGACACCTTCACGGCCGCCATCCACGCCGTCTTCGGCCAGTACCGGCGCAATGACGAGCGTTTCATCCCGTTCGAGATCGGCGACGTGAAGGACCGCAGCGTCAACCCGCTGCTCGTCGCGCTCGAGTGGCTGCTGCAGCTGCCGCAGCAGCGCTGCCGCCAGAGCGAAGTGCGCGACTTGCTCGACGTGCCGGCGCTGGCGGCACGTTTCGGCCTGCAGCCGGACGACTTGGCCACCCTGGGCGCCTGGATCGAAGGGGCGGGCGTGCGCTGGGGCCTGGACCAGGCGCACCGCGCCGGCCTGGGCCTGGGCGCGGCCGGGGAACAGAATGCGTGGATCTTCGGCGTGCGGCGCATGCTGCTCGGCTATGCCAGCGGCAGTGGCGCCAGCTTTGGCGGCATCGAACCGTATGCGGAAGTGGGCGGCCTCGATGCGGCGCTGGCGGGCTCGCTGGCGCAACTGGTCGAGGCGCTGCTGCACTGGCGCACGGTGCTGGCCGGCGCGCGCACGCCAGCCGAATGGGGCGTGCAGGCGCGCGCGCTGCTGGACGCGTTTTTCGACGCCGACGACGAGGGCGACCGCTTGACCCTGGCGCAGCTCGAAGGCGCCTTGCAGGGCTGGCTGGAAACCTGCGAACACGCGGGCTTCGTCGAGCCGGTGCCGTTATCCGTGCTGCGCGTGGCGTGGCTGGGCGCGCTGGACGAGCCGACCTTGAACCATCAATTCGTCTCCGGCGGCGTGACTTTCTGCACCCTGATGCCGATGCGCGCCGTGCCGTTCCGCGTGGTGTGCCTGCTGGGCATGAACGATGGCGACTTCCCGCGCCGCGCGCAGAAGGCCGATTTCGACTTGCTGGCGCTGCCCGGCATGGCGCGCCCGGGCGACCGCTCGCGCCGCGACGACGACCGTTACCTGATGCTGGAAGCCTTGCTGGCCGCGCGCGACAAGCTGTACGTGAGCTGGGTGGGGCGCAATGTGCGCGACAATTCCGAGCAGCCGCCGTCCGTGCTGGTGTCGCAGCTGCGCGATTACCTGGCCGCCGGCTGGTCGCTGGACCGGCACCTTGTATCGCTGACCACCGAGCATGCGCTGCAGCCGTTCAGCCGCCGTTATTTCGAGGCCGATGGCTTGCTGAGCTATGCGCGCGAATGGCGCGTCGCGCATGCCGATGCGGATGCGCCAGCTGCCGTGCTGCCGCTGGGCCCTTACGAGCTCGATCCCGGCACCCGCCTGAAGCTGGGCGAGCTGGCCAGCTTTTTGCGCCAGCCCGTCAAGTACTTTTTCCGCCGCCGCTTGAGCGTGTATTTCGCCGACGCCGCCATGCTGGGCGAGGATGAAGAGCCGTTTGGCCTGAATGCGCTCGAGCGCTATCTGCTGGAAGACACCATGCTGGACGACGGCGGGGCCCTGGAAGCGGCGGATGACGTGCGCGCCAGCCTGGAAGCGCGCGCAGCGAAGCTGGCGCGCGAAGGCGTGCTGCCCATCGGCCTGATCGGCCAGCAAGTGCAGGCCCAATTGGTCGAGGCGCTGGTGCCCGTGCGCAGCGCGTGGCTGTCCTTGCGCGCCTCGTTCCCGTACGCGGCCGACAAGCGCGCCATCAACCTGCCGTTTGGCGAAGTGCAGATCGACGACTGGCTCGACAAATTGTGCAGCAACGGGCGGGACACGGCCTGGCTGATGCAGATTTCCTCGAAGGTGACGGACAAGGGCGGCCAGGCGCGCGGCGACAAGCTGATGCTGATGTGGCTGCGCCAGCTGGCCGCCGCCGCCCTCGGCTTTCCCGTCACCGGCTATCTGGTGGCGCGCGACGCCATCGTCAGCATGGCGCCGCTCGATCCGGCCGCTTCGCGCGCCGCGCTGGCCACTTTGCTGGCGCTGTGGCGCGAAGGCATGAACCATCCGCTGCCCACGGCGTGCAAGACGGGGCTGGCGCTGGTGCAGCAGGGCGATCCGCGCGCCGTCTACGATGGCGGCTTCGATATCTCGGGCGAGCGCGATGAACTGTGCCTGGCGCGCCTGTGGCCCGAGTTTTCCGCGCTGGCCGCCGAAGAAGCGTGGCAGGACTGCACGCGGGAGCTGTATGGCCCGCTGGCCGACTGGCTGCAAGAACACATCACCATCGACCCGATCAGCGCGCCCGATGACGGCGCGGGAGAAGAACAATGACGAGCCATCTGCTCAACCCCCTGGCGTTCCCCCTGCATGGCTCACGTCTGATCGAGGCCTCGGCCGGCACGGGCAAGACCTGGACCATCGCCGCGCTGTACGTGCGGCTCGTGCTGGGGCATGGCGACGACGACAGCCGTTTCACGCGTCCCCTGTTGCCGGCCGACATCCTCGTGATGACATTTACCCGCGCCGCCACGCGCGAATTGTCGAACCGCGTGCGCGAGCGCCTGATCGAGGCGGCTGCCTATTTTCGCCATGAATTCGGCATTGAATCCGGCGGCAGCGACCCGTTTCTCGACGCCTTGCTGGAGTCCTATCCGGACGAGAGCGAACGGCAAAAGGCCGCGCACCGGCTGATGCTGGCCGCCGAGACGATGGATGAAGCGGCCATTTTCACCATCGACGCCTGGTGTCAGCGCATGCTGCGCGAGCACGCGTTCGACAGCGGCAGCCTGTTCGACGAAGAGCTGGTCAGCGACGAGCAAGCGCTGTTCGAGGATGCGGCCCACGATTACTGGCGCCAGCAAGTCTATCCCTTGCCGCCGCAGGCACTCGACGTGCTGCTGGCCTGCTGGTCCGACGTGGGGGCGCTGAAGAAGGGCGCGCGCGAGCTGGCGCGCCGCGCGGATATCATGGGCATGGCCGACGAAGAACCGCTATCTGCCCTGATCGCGCGCGAACAGCGGGTACTGGCCGCGCAGCTGGCCAGCCTGAAGGCGGGCTGGGTCGAGCGAGTCGACCAGATGGCCGCCTGGATCAACGATCACCGCGCCGTCAATCCCAAGTGTTTTAACGGCGTCAAGATGAAGCCGGAGAACCTGGCGAAATGGTTCGGCGGCTTGCGCCGCTGGGCGCAAGACCCGCTGCTGCTGCAGCCGGCCATCACGGCCAAGGCGTGGGAACGCTTGACGCCGTTCGGCATCGAAGATGCGTTTGCCAAGAGTTTCACGGCGCAGGTGCCCGAGTGCTTCGCGCATACGGAGGCGTTGGGGATCGCCCTGGCCGCATTGACGCCGCTGGCGCACAAGCTGCACCTGCATGCGGCGGCGGCCATCGCGCGGCGCATGGATCAGTTGAAGCGCCAGTCGCGCCAGTTCGGCTTTGCCGACATGCTGCAGCGCCTGCACGACGCGCTGGCCGGCGAGAATGGCGCGGCACTGCGCCAGCGCATCATCGACCAGTATCCGCTGGCCATGGTCGATGAATTCCAGGATACGGCGCCGGCCCAGTACCAGATCTTCAACCTGCTGTACCGCATCGCCGACAATGACCCGGCCCTGGGCCTGTTTTTGATCGGCGACCCGAAACAGTCGATCTACGGCTTTCGCGGCGCCGACATCCAGAGCTACCTGGCGGCGCGCCGCGCGACGACGGGACGCCACTACCAGCTGGGCACCAACTACCGCTCGACGGCGCCGCTGGTGGCGGCCGTCAACCAGCTGTTCCTGCACGCCGAACGCGACGAAGTACCGCTTGGTGCCTTCCGCTACCGCAAAGGGGATGACAATCCGCTGCCGTTCGAAGCCGTCGATGCCAAGGGCCGCGCCGAGCACCTGGTGAACGCCGGCGGCCCGCTGCCGGCCCTGCTGGCCGCTTGCGCCAGCGATGAAGGGCTGCGCGGCGACAGCTACCGCGAGTATTTCGCGCAGCACTGCGCCGAGCACATCGTCGCCATGCTGGGCGATGCGCAAGCCGGTTTTACTGGCCCCGGCGGTTTTACGCGCCTGCAGCCGGCCGACGTCGCCATCCTCGTGCGCGACCGCAAGGAGGCGGCGGCCATCCGCCGCGCGCTGGCGCGCCGCCGGGTCGCCAGCGTCTACCTGTCCGACAAGGATTCCGTCGTCGACAGCGAGGAAGCGCAAGACGTGCTGCGCTGGCTGGCGGCGCTGGCCAATCCCCTCGACGGGGGACTGGCGCGCGCCGCGTTTGCCACGCGCACCATCGGCCTGTCGCTGGGCGAACTGGCGCGCCTGTCCAGCGACGAACTGGAATGGGAACGCCGGGTCGAGCAGTTGAAGGCCTTGCACCTGATCTGGCAGCGCCAGGGCGTGCTGGCCATGCTGCGCCGCTTCATCCACGAGCTGCAATTGCCCGCCATGCTGCTGCAGCAGACGGGCGGCGAGCGGCGTTTGACGAATCTGCTGCACCTGGCCGAACTGCTGCAATCGGCCAGCCGCCAGCTCGATGGCGAACAGGCGCTGATACGCTGGCTGGCCGAGCAGATCGCCGGCGAAGGCGAGGGCGGCGACGAGCGCGTGCTGCGCCTGGAAAGCGATGCGGAGCTGGTGAAAGTCATCACCGTGCACAAATCCAAGGGCCTCGAATACCCGCTCGTGTATCTGCCGTTTGCCGTCACGGCGCGCAAGGTGGATAAGCGCAACCGCAGTTTCTTCGACTATGCGGATGACAAAGGCGAACGCCGCCTCGACTTGTCGCTGTCCGACGAAGCCATGGCGGCGGTCGAGGAAGCGCGCATCGAGGAGGATTTGCGCCTGCTGTACGTGGCCCTGACGCGCGCGCGCCACTTCCTGTGGCTGGGCGTGGCCGCCCAGGCGGCGCGCAAGGCGGGCGAGAACACCTTGCACGAATCGGCGCTTGGCTACCTGCTGACGGGCGGCGACAAGCTGCCGGCGGAGCAATTGCTGTTGCGCTGGCAGCAGGTGGCGGGCGACTGCGACGCCATCTACGTGACTTCCCTGGCGCAGCCCGACGCCTGCACGGTGCTGGACCGGGTCGAGCGGCGTCCTGACTTGCGTCCCGCCCCCGTGTTCGCGGGCGAATTCGAGCGCGACTGGTCGGTGGGCAGCTTCACGTCGCTGACGCGCCAGATCGGCGCCGTGGCGGCCCCGTACGTGCCGCAGCGGGCGCTGGAAGAGACCCTGCTGGAAGATGGCACGGGCGTGCCAGCGGCCTCACCGCTGCAGACGGGCGACGCGCCATGGCACCGCTTCCCGCGCGGCTCCGTGCCCGGCAATTTCCTGCACGAGCAGCTCGAATGGATGGGCAGCGAAGGTTTTGACAGCGTCCACGAGGCGCACTTCGACACGCGCCTGGCCGCGCGCTGCGAGCGGGCGGGCTGGGGGCACCGCCAGGAAGACGCCATCGCCTGGCTCAGGGAAATCGCCCTCACGCCGCTGCCGCTGCTCGATGCGTCGCTGTCGCAGCTCGATAGCACCCTGTCCGAGATGGAGTTCTGGTTCCCCAGCGAGCATCTGTCCACGGGGGCGCTCGACCAGCTGTGCACGCGCCTGCTGCTCGAGGGCGCGCCGCGTCCCGTGCTGCCGCGGCGCCAGCTGCACGGCATGCTGAAAGGCTTTGCCGACCTGGTCATCGAACAGGATGGCCGTTACTGGGTGCTCGACTACAAGTCGAATGCGCTGGGCGCCAACGACGCGGCCTACCACACGGCCGCGCTGGCGGCCGGCATGGCGCAGCACCGCTACGATATCCAGGGCGCCATCTACATGCTGGCCCTGCACCGGCTGCTGAAAAGCCGCCTCGGTGACGCCTACGACCCGGCCGAACACCTGGGCGGCGCCATTTTCCTGTTCCTGCGCGGTATCGCGAATGCGGACACGCATGGCTGCTACTGGCTGGCGCCGCAGCTGGAACTGCTGGACGGCCTCGATCAACTGTTAGAAGAAACGGAACACCATGCAGCATGATGCACAGATGAACGCCTTGTTTACCCATGTCGACGGCGTCGCCGAGGATGGCCATCTGCGCCGCCTGAGCGCCGCCTTTGCCCGCTTCATCGCCAGCCTGGGCGAGCAGGCGCCGGATGCGCCCGCCGTGGCCGTGGCGTGCGTGGTGCTGTCCGAGCTGGAAGGGCGGGGCCACAGCTGTTTGATGCTGGCTGACCTGGCTGGCGAACCGTCGCAGCTGCTGGGCTGGAGCGAGGAGCTGTGGCATGGCGTGCTGGCCGTTTCCGGCCCGCTGCCCGACAGCGCCGCAGGCTGGCGCGCGTTGCTGGCCCGCGCGCCGCAGGTGTG
Source organism: Janthinobacterium sp. SUN206 (assembly GCF_030587305.1). Lineage (NCBI taxonomy): Bacteria > Pseudomonadati > Pseudomonadota > Betaproteobacteria > Burkholderiales > Oxalobacteraceae > Janthinobacterium > Janthinobacterium sp. SUN206. Next base: position 16,589 of record NZ_JAPWIB010000001.1, read on the forward strand.
GCAGGTGGATGCGCCGGACGTGCGCCAGCCGCTGGTGCTCGATGGCGACCGCCTGTACCTGCGCCGCTACTGGCGCGACGAAACCCTGGTGGGCGGGAAAATCGCCTTGCGCGCGCAGGATTTGAGCACGCCGCCGCTGGCGCAGGTGCGGCAATGGCTCGACATCCTGTTCGATCAGCCGACCCGGGACGGTGGCCCGGACTGGCAAAAGGTGGCGTGCGCCGTCGCTCTGCGCGGCAAGGTGGCCATCATCACGGGCGGTCCCGGCACGGGCAAGACGTACACGGTAGCCAGCCTTTTGACCCTGCTGTTTGCCGTCTCGCCGCAGCCGGAGCAGCTGCGCATCGCGCTGGCCGCGCCCACGGGCAAGGCGGCCGCGCGGCTGAAGCAGTCGATCGACAAGGCGCTGGAAGGCTTGGCGGCGAAGGCGGGCGATGCCTTGCCCTTGCTGGAACTGGCGCGGCGCATGGGCGCGGCCCGCACCCTGCATAGCTTGCTGGGCGCGCGGCCCGATACGCGCGCCTTTGCCCACCACGCGGGCAATCCGCTCGAGGTCGACGTGCTGATCGTCGATGAAGCGTCGATGGTGCACCTGGAAATGATGGCGTCCGTGCTCGACGCCTTGCCACCCACGGCGATCCTGATCCTGCTGGGCGACAAGGATCAACTGGCGTCCGTGGAAGCGGGCGCCGTGCTGGGCGACTTGTGCCACGACGCGCAGGCGGGCGGCTATACGGCCGACACCATCGCGTATGCGCAGGCGGCCAGCGGCGTGGCCATTCCACCTGCCTTTGCGGGAGCGGCGGGCGCGCTGGCGCAGCAAACGGTGATGCTGCGTCACAGCCACCGTTTCAGCGGTCCGATTGGCGAACTGGCGCTGGCCGTGAATGGCGGCAGGCCGGACCTGGCGAAGGCCTGCTTCGCCGGCGACAGCGGCGGCCAGCTGGCGTGGAGCGTGACCGCGCAGCCGGACGAGGTGCTGCGCCTGGCCCTGCGCGGCAGGAGCGACGCGCCGGGCGGCTACCAGCCCTACCTGGAACTGGTGAATGCGGGCGAGGAGGGCTATGCGCAGCACGACGACTGGGTGCGCGCCGTGTTGCACGCTTTTGAAGCGTTCCGCATCCTGTGCGCCGTGCGCGAGGGCGAATGGGGCGTGGCGGGCCTGAATACGGCCATCGAGCTGCGGCTGGAAAAGGAAGGGCTGATACGCCGCAGCGAGTGGTATGTGGGCCGTCCCGTGATGGTCACGCGCAACGATTACGGCACGGGCGTGTTCAATGGCGACATCGGGCTGACCTTGCGCGACCCTGCGCGGCCCGGCTCCCTGCGCGTGTATTTCCTGGAAGGCGAGAACGTGCGCAGCGTGCTGGCCACGCGCTTGCGCCACGTGGAGACGGCGTTCGCCATGACGGTGCACAAGTCGCAAGGCTCGGAATTCCGCCACACGGTGCTGGTGCTGCCGCAGGAAGGCGGCGCCATGCTGGCGCGCGAACTGGTCTACACGGGCATCACGCGCGCGCGCGACTTTTTCACGCTGGTGTCGCCCACGCAGGCCGTGCTGTTCGACGCGATCTTGCGCCGCACGCAGCGGGCCAGCGGGCTGCGGGGCTTGATCGGCTGATTTACTTCGCCAGCTTCGCCTTCGCCACCAGCGCCTGCACCACTTGCAGGGTCGCCTGCTCCACGCCCTGGCGCGGCAAGCCCGGGTTGGCGCCGGCGACCATCGATGGATTGGTCAGGTAGCGTCCGCCCACGATCAGGGTGGGCGTGCTGTCGACCTGGTAGCTGGCGGCCAGGCGGGGCAGGTTTTTCAGCTTGGTCTGCACGCCAAACGACTGGTAGGCGCCTTCGAAGGCGGCCTTGTCCAGGCCATTTTTCAGCGCCCAATCGAGGTTGTCGCTGTCGCTGGCCAGGCGCTTGCGTTCCACGTGCCAGGTGTGCATGACTTGCGCGTGCAGCGCCTCTTCCTTCTTCAGCGCTTCCAGTGTCAGGAACAAATGCGCTTCCGGATCATTTGCCGGCGTGTGCGGCAAATGGATGCGGCGGAAAGACACGCTGCCGGCATTCTCCTTGACCCAGCGGGCCAGGCTAGGCTCCAGCGCGTTGCAGGCGGGGCAGTGGTACATGAAAAATTCGATCACTTCCACCTTGCCAGGCGCCGCCTGTACCGGTTGCGGCGTGGCCAGCACCAGATAATCGGCGCCCGGCACGGGCGCTTGCGGCGAGGCGAAGGCGCCGGCGGCGGCGAAGCTGGCGCAGGCCAGGATGACTTGGTGCAAACGCATGGACGCTCCCTTGAAAAATTAACTATAAGGCAATCATAATAGGACGTCAATGTTGGATGGTGTTGCTTTGATGTAATAAATGTTTATTATTCCGAATATTGGATAATATCGTTCCAATTTTTGTGTGAAAATGCAAAGGCAGGGTGGCAGGGTGAAAACGCTGTGTCATTCCATTAACATCAAAACCAGGAGTCCATCATGTTGTCTTCCCTTCGCACGCGGCTGGTACTCATTTGCGTGGCCATCGTCGTGCTGTCCATGCTGGCCTTGTCGGTCGCCAATTACGTCACCACGCGCAGCAGCATGCTGGCGTCGTCGGACCAGCAGATGCAGCAACTGCTGCAAAGCCAGTCGGCCGTGCTGGCGCAATGGGTCGATGGCAAGAAAAAGGTCATGGCATCCATCGTCATGTCCGCCGAGACGCCCGATCCGCTGCGCGCCTTCCAGATCGCGGAAAAGGCCGGCGATTTTGCGGAAGTGTTCATCGGCTACGCGGACAAGCGCTCCGTGTTTACCCATCCGGGCCGCCCGGCCGATTTCGATCCCACCGCGCGCGCCTGGTACACGGACACCGTCAAGGCGGGCGTGCCGATGCTCACGCCGCCGTATGTGGACGCGGCCAGCCACAAGCTGGTGGTGTCGTTCACGGCGCCCGTCGGGCCGAAAGAGGCGCTGAGCGGGGTGGCCGGCGCGGACGTGCTGCTCGATACGGTGATCGCCAACGTGGTGGCGATCAAGCCGACGCCGCACAGCTTTGCCTTCCTCGTCGACCAGAGCGGCACCATCATCGCGCATGCGAACAAGGACTTGAGCCTGCAGCCGGTGGCGAAACTCGATGCGGCGCTGTCGGCCGCGCAGGTCAACCGCCTGGAAAGCACGCGCACGAGCGATGCCGTGCGCCTCGATGAGCGTGACGGCAAGCTGTATGTCACGCGCGTGGCCGGCACCGACTGGCTGCTGGCCGTGGTGCTGGACCAGCAGGAAGCCATGCAAGCGTTGCAGACGATGCTGACGACGGCCACCGTCACGGCCGCGCTGCTGACGGGGCTGGCGGCGCTGCTGCTGTCGCTGCTGGTGTTCAAAATGCTCAAACGCCTGGAACTGGTGCGCGATGCGCTCGACGATATCGCCTCGGGCGAAGGCGACCTGACGCGCCGCCTCGACGCTTCCGGCGTGGATGAACTGGCGCAGATCGCCGGCGCCTTCAACCGCTTCATCGACAAGATCGCCGCCGTTCTCGTGAAAATCCGCACGGCCAGCGAATCGGTGAAGGTGTCGTCCTCGGAAATCGCCGCCGGCAACCAGGACCTGTCGTCGCGCACGGAACAGCAAGCGAGCTCGCTGGAAGAGACGGCCGCCTCGATGGAAGAGCTGACCAGCACCGTGAAGCAGAATGCGGACAATGCGCGCCAGGCCAACCAGATGGCGCAATCGGCGTCCGGCGTGGCCAGCAAGGGCGGGCAAGTGGTGGCGCAGGTGGTCGATACCATGGCCTCGATCAACGATTCGTCGAAGAAGATCGTCGACATCATCAGCGTCATCGACGGCATCGCCTTCCAGACGAATATCCTGGCCTTGAATGCGGCCGTGGAAGCGGCGCGCGCGGGCGAGCAGGGACGGGGCTTTGCCGTGGTGGCGACGGAAGTGCGCAGCCTGGCGCAACGCTCCGCCGGCGCGGCCAAGGAAATCAAGCTGCTGATCGACGATTCGGTGGGCAAGGTCGATTCGGGCGCGCGCCTGGTCGACGAGGCTGGTGCGACGATGCAGGAAATCGTCGACAGCGTGCGCCGCGTCACCGACATCATGGGCGAGATCACGGCCGCCAGCGCCGAGCAGAGTTCGGGCATCGAGCAGGTGAACCAGGCGATTGCGCAAATGGACCAGGTGACGCAGCAGAATGCGGCCCTGGTGGAAGAGGCGGCCGCTGCGGCGGAAAGCCTGCAAGACCAGGCCAGCACGCTGGCGCAGGTGGTCGGCGTGTTCAAGCTCGATGAGGGGCAGGCGCCGGCGCCTGTCAAACCGGTGGCGCGCCCACCCGTCGTGCAGCGCATCGCCAGCCGTCCTGCCGCCAATGCGGCTGCCCGCAAGACGGAACAGTCCGAGGAGTGGGAGACTTTTTAAGTCGTGTTCAGACCCGCCGGGGCGCCAGGGTCGGCGCCATCTGCTTCGCCACCTCGAAAAAGGCGTTGGTGGCCGGCGTGTTCTGGCGCCGGTCGCGCACGGCCAGGCCCACCTTGCGGCTGACGGGCGGATTGAGCGGCAGGGCGGCCAGTTCCGGATATTGTTCCCGCAGGCGCTGCGGGAGGGCCAGTTCCGCGACGATGGACAGGCCGTCGCCGCGGCTGACCATGTCGAGGATGGTGATCACCTGGCTGATGCGGTAGGGCACGTGCGGCTGCAAGCCAGCGTTGGCGAACAGCGGCTCGATCAGGCAGGCGCAGCCCGCCTCGGACATGATGAACGGCCCTTCGCACAGCTGCGCCAGGGTGATGGCGGTTTCGCTGGCCAGCGCATGGCTGCGCGGCACCAGCGCCATCATCTGGTCTTCCACCAGCGGCGCCGTGTCGAAACGCTCGTCGGGCAGCACGACGAAGCCGACATCGACCCGGCGTTCGCGTATCCACTGCACCACCTCATGGTCTGCTCCCTCGTCGATGCGCAGGTCGATGCCCGGATAGCGCAGGCGAAATTGCGCCGTGATGGCCGGCAGCAGATTCAAGGAAGACGTCGGGCCGAAGGAGCCGATGCGCAGGCTGCCCTGGCGCTGACCCAGCACGTCGGCCGCTTCCTGGCGCATGGCTTCCGACAGGCCGAGGATTTCGCGCGCGCGCACGAGCAGCTGGCGGCCCACGTCCGTCAGCTCGGCCGAGGCCTGGTGGCGCACGATCAGGTCCACGCCCATCTCCTTTTCCAGCGCCTTCAATGCATGCGAGACGGCCGACTGGCTGATGCCCAGCTGCGCGGCGGCGGCGGAAAAGCCGTGCAGTTCGGCCACCAGGGTAAAAATTTCCAGTTGCGTGAAGGTCATGGTGTGGTTTTGTTGGGTTATGAGTATTTACTCATTATTTCATGAGTTGATATTAGTATTAATATATACGCACACCACTCGCCGCACAAGCGGCTTTACAGGATATCCCATGTCTTCTTCCGCCGTACCCCAGGCTCCGCTGCTCGCCGCGCAGTCGCCGCTCGTCTACATCAAACTGATCTTCGTCGCCCTGTTCTGGGGCGGCACCTTTATCGCGGGGCGCGTGCTGGCGCAGCAGATGCCGCCCATGACGGCCGCCAGCGGCCGCTTCGGCGTGGCCGTGCTGCTGCTGCTCGTGCTGGCGTGGAAGCTGGAAGGGGGCTTGCCGCGCCTGGACCGCAAGCAGCTGGCGACGACGGCGGCCCTGGGCTTGACGGGCATCTTTTTATATAACCTGTGCTTCCTGGCGGCCCTGTCGCGCATGCCGGCGGGGCGCACGGCCCTGTTCGTGGCCCTGAATCCCATCGTCACGGCGCTGGCCTCGGCCATGCTGTTCCGCGAACGGCTCGGTTCCTTCAAGTGGCTGGGCATCATGTTGGCGTTTTGCGGCACGGCCATCGTCATCACGCGCGGCGATCTGGCCGGCGTGCTGCACGGGACGGGCGGCGGCATCGGCATGGGTGAAGTATTCATGTTCTGCGGCATTTCCAGCTGGGCCGCCTACACCCTGATCGGCCGCGTGGCGCTGAAGGGCTTGTCGCCGATTGCCGCCACCACGTATGCGTCGATGTGGGGCCTGGCCTTTTTGCTGGTGGGGGCGGTGGTGGAATTCCCGACCGTGCCATGGCGCAGCTTCGGCTGGCAAGTGTGGGCCGCCATCGGCTACCTGGGCGTGTTCGGCACGGTGATCGGCTTTGTCTGGTATTACGAAGGCGTGAAAGCGCTGGGACCGTCGCGCACGGCCGTGTTCAACAACCTCGTGCCCGTGTTCGGCATCGTGCTGGCGGCGGGGCTGCTGGGCGAACCCGTGCTCGTCTCGATGCTGGTGGGCGGCGCGGTGACGATTGCCGGTGTGGTGATGACCAACCGGCAAGCGAAATAACTATTTTGCGCGGCGGCGTTTGGATGGCTTCGCCGGCGCCTTCTTGTGCCGACTGACGGACGCGCGCATCACTTTCGGCTCTTCGATGCCGTTCTCGGCCGCCAGCATGCGGCGGATGTTGACGGCGTCCATGGCGCGCACGGAATTGGCGCGCGCGTTGAGCAAAATCATGGTGGCGAACTTGCCGGCCGACTTGATGCGCATGATCAGGCAGCGGCCCGCTTCATTCGTGTAGCCCGTCTTCGACAGGCCGATATCCCAGCCCTTGGCGCCCACCAGGCGGTTCGTGTTGTGGTATTCCACGTCGCGCCCCTTGATCTGGATCACGTCCTTCGAATCGGTGGTGATGCGGCTGATTTCCGGGTAATGCGAGGCGGCCACGGCCATCTTGACGAGGTCCGCCGCCGTCGACTGGTTGTTCGGCGACAAGCCCGTCGGTTCCTCGATCACGGTCTGGCGCATGCCCAGGGCCTTGATCTTGGCGTTGACGGCCACGGCAAACGCCGTCGGGCCGCCGGGGAAGGTGCGCGCCAGCGAGGCGGCGGCGCGGTTGTCGGACGACATCAGCGCCAGCTGCAGCACGTCGTGGCGGCTCAGGGTGGCGCCCACGGGCACGCGCGAGGTGCTGTGCTTCAAGGTATCGACATCCTCGCGGTCGATGCTGATCTCTTCCTGCATATTCGCCTTGGAGTCGAGCACGACCATGGCCGTCATGAGTTTGGTCAGCGAGGCGATGGGCACCACCACGTTGGAATTTTTTTCAAGCAAGACTTTGCCTGTGCCGTCTTCGACCACCAGGATCGACTGGGAACCGAAGGGCACGGCGATGGCCGCTGTCGAAAGCGTCATCAGCACCGCGGCGAACATTTTTTTGAGCATGGGATTGTATGTGGGAAAGCAGTTTTGGGGCGCCATCGTGGGCGCTGCGCGCAAATCCGGAAGCGGGCCGCGCAGGGACGCGGCGTGTATCTCGGAGGCAATATTTGCCAAGCTTAAACAATACCATTAAAGATCAAGCGATGTCTACGGGATAAGGGCGCCACAGGCTGTGTAGCGGCCAATTTGGCAAATAAACGGGGCTATTCTTGCCGTAGTGAAAATTGTTGCGCGATTATTGATTTCGTCTTGGAAACTTCGTATTATTTCAGCAATATTGGCAGCCATGGTCCGGCAGGCGCCGCGCGCTTCGTCGTTGATGCCTGCCGCTTCGTGCTTCGTCGCCCCGCGCTATGCCCTGCAACAGGGGCGCCGTAGACTGCGTTCATGCCTGATTGATACGACAAGGAGAACGCAGCATGTGGGAAAAATTTGCCGGATGGTATCGCTGTTACGACGATGAAACCCTCAGGGTGCTTGCGCATCCGGACACGGCGGCCCAGTTGCCGCCTGGCTGGCGGCGCTGGGTGGCGTTGCGGCTCATCACCCTGACGCCGATCGAGCGTCAGCAATTCCACGCCTTCATGCTCAAGTACCGGGGCGCCGGCTTTTACCTGGCGGCGGCCAGGCTGATGCTGCTGTTCAGCTGCATCGGCGTCGTGCTGCATTTGCTGCTGCCCGACAAGGTCGGCTGGGCCAAGGCTGTGGTATTCAGCAATGTCCTGGGCCTGGCGATGGCCTGGGGCGTGCTGGGGGTCTGGTTCAATTACCGCAAGCTGGCGCAGCGCAAGCTCAAGGTACTGTTGCTGCTGCTGGTGCCGGCCCTGGCCGGTGTGGCGATCGGCGTGCTGCGCGCCATGCTGGAAGGCCATGCTTCCATCGGCGTGGCGCTCGAGCGGGGCGCGCGCGTGGGCGGCTGGGCCGCGCTGACGGCCGGGCTGGTGTATATGGTGCCGATGACTATCGTCGTGCTCTGGCGCAACCGCCAGTACGAGGCGCTGGCCCTGCAGCTGCAGCAGGATGCCGAGCGCGACCGCCTGGCGCGCGAACTGAGCGAATCGCAGCTGCGCCTGCTGCGCGCGCAAATCGAACCGCATTTCCTGTTCAATACCCTGGGCGCCGTGCAGCAGCTGGCCGAGCAGGGCGCCCACGGGGCGGCGCAGGCGGCCGCGCTGACGGCCAACCTGATCGCCTTCCTGCGCGCCAGCCTGGCCGAGATGCGCGCCGACCAGGTGCCCCTGCAAACGGAATTCGACGTGGTGCAAGCCTATCTGCAAGTGATGCAGGTACGCATGGGCGCGCGCCTGTCTTTCCGCCTCGACTTGCCGCCCGGCCTGGCGCAGATACAAGTGCCCAGCATGATCTTGCTGACCCTGGTGGAAAACGCCATCAAGCATGGCATCGAGCCCTCGCTGCGGGGCGGCGAGATCGTCGTCTCGGCCGTACTGGACGGGGACGGCGCCATGCGCTTGCGCGTGCAGGATAGCGGCGTGGGCCTGGGCGCCGCGAGTGCGCCCGGAGGCGGCCTGGGCCTGGAGAATGTGCGCCGCCGGCTGCAGCTGGCCGCGGCCGCTGCCTGCGTGCACGTGCAAAATGGCGAGGAAGCGGGCGTGCTCGCCGAAATCGTGTTGCCGATGGATTTGAAGGAAACCGCCGCATGAATGCCACCATCCTGATCGCCGAAGACGAACCCCTGATGCGCGAACGCCTGCAAACGATGCTGGCGCTGGCCTGGCCCGAGGCGCGCATCGTGCTGGTGGCGGAAAACGGCAACGATGCCTGGGACGGTTTCCTCGAGCATGAGCCGGACGTGGTCTTCCTCGACATCCGCATGCCGGGCCTGTCTGGCCTGGAAGTGGCCGAGCGTATCGGCACGCGGGCGCACGTGGTATTTGTCACCGCGTATGACCAGTATGCCGTCGACGCCTTCGACGCGGGCGCCGTCGATTATCTGTTGAAACCCGTGCAGGCCGAGCGCTTGCAGCGCGCGCTGGCCCGGCTGCGCGACAAGCTGGGCGCCCAGCCGGCCGACATGGCTCATCTGCTGCAGTCGCTGCGCGCGGCGCTGCCGGCGCCGCCGCGCGAAAAACTGAAATGGATCAAGGCCAGCGTGGGCAAGCAGATCCGCCTGATCGACATCGACGACGTGCTGTTCTTCCAGGCCGACACCAAGTACACGCGCGTGGTGCTGGCCGGCTCGGAAGCGCTGGTGCGCACGCCGCTGAAGGATTTGCTGGGCGGGCTGGATCCCGCGCAGTTCTGGCAAATCCACCGCGGCACCATGGTCAACGTGAAAGCCATCGAGGCGGCCGAACGCATCGACGCCGAGCGCATGCAGGTGCTGCTGCGCGGCAGCGCGGAAAAGCTGCCCGTCAGCCGCACGTTTACCTATTTGTTCAGGGATTGATATGATGGCAATGTTTTTAATCTGCCACCATATGGACTTTTCATGACAATTCTACGCCGCTGGTTCGCCGCCATCCTTCTTTCCTTGCTCTCCTGTACTGCCGCCCAGGGGGCGCAGAAGGAGGAAAAGGTCGTGTATCACGTCAATGACGCCAGCAATGCCACGGCTGCGCTGAGGAATATCCGCAACCACCTCGATGCCAGCCCCCAAGCCACCATCGTGCTGGTCGCCCACGGTCCCGGCATCGACTTCCTGCTCGACGGCGCCATCGACAAGCAGGGCACTCCGTATGACGTGGTGGTGCGCGAGCTGGTCAAGCGGGGAGTGAGCTTTCGCGTCTGCAATAACACCTTGCAAGGACGCAATATCGACCGCCAGCGCGTGCTGCCCGAAGCCGTCATCGTGCCGTCGGGCGTGGCCGAACTGAGCCGCCTGCAGGCGCAGGAAGGCTATGTGTATATCAAGCCCTGATGCACGCGCCGTTGCCAGATGGCAAGGGCGCGGCGCATGGACAGGCGATGCTTACTGGATCTTGGCGATCGACACCTCCGTCGATTTCACCAGCGCGATGACTTCGCTGCCCACTTTCAGGTCCAGGTCCTTGATCGAGCGCGAGGTGATCACCGACGTGACGATGCCGTGCGGCGTTTCCACGTCCACTTCCGACACCACGGGGCCAAAGATGATTTCCTTGATCTTGCCGCGAAACTGGTTGCGTACATTTACTTCCGAGATAGCCATGATATTTCCTTTGTACCCGTAATACGCCGTGCGGCGCGACATGGCCAGAGTACGGCGCGCGCGCGCTTTTGACCACGAATCGATGCGCATATCGATATGCGGAAATGGTGCGCGGATGCCGCCGCAAGCATATTATTCGCCTATACTCGTCCGTCTATCCACGCGGAGGTTTGCCATGCGTCCATGCTTGCTGTCGTTCCTGTTATTGCCCCTGCTGTTGCCCACCTCTGCCGCGCTGGCGCAACCGGCCGCTGCCCTGCAACCGATGGCTTTCCTGGCCGGGCATTGCTGGAAGGGAGAGTTTCCTGGTGGTAAGCAGACGGATGAGCACTGTTTCCAGTGGTTGTATGGCGGCCGGATGCTGCGCGACGTGCACACGGTGCGCAGCCCCGGCAAGCCCGATTACGTGGGCGAAACCACGTATTACCACGATGCCGCCGAAGGCAAGGTGGCCTTTCTGTATGTGGAAAACAGCGGCGGCTACAGCCGCGGCACGATGTTGCCGGCGGACGGCGGCCTCGACTTTCCTGCCACGCAATACGTGGGCGCCAGCGGCAAGGCGCTGACGTACCGCGTGCGCTGGACGCCGTTGGGCGATGCCTATGAGGCGGCCAGCGAGATGCTGGTGGACGGGCGCTGGCTGCCGCAATTCAAGCTGCTGCTGAAAAAACAGTGACGCGGCGCTGCCAATAAAAAAAACCGGGACTCGTCCCGGTTTTTTTATTGATGTAGCGCAAGCTTACTTCTGATAAATCTTGTCGAACTCGCCGCCATCGTCAAAATGTTTCTTTTGCGCTTGTTTCCAGCCGCCAAAGACGTCATCGATGGTGAACAGGGTGATCGGCTTGAAGCTGGCTGCGTATTTCTTCGCCACTGCCGCCGAACGGGGGCGCAGATAGTGCTTGGCGACCAGTTCCTGGCCCGGTTCCGAGTACAGGTATTGCAGGTAGGCCGTGGCTTCCTTGCGGATGCCGCGACGGTCGACGACCTTGTCGACGACGGCCACCGGCGACTCGGCCAGGATGGAGATGCTTGGATACACGACTTCGAAGTTGTCGCCGAATTCGGCGCGCACCAGTTGCACTTCGTTTTCAAACGTCACCAGCACGTCGCCGATTTCGCGCTGCGTGAAGGTGGTGGTGGCGCCGCGGCCGCCGCCGTCGAGCACGGGCACGTTCTTGAACAGCTTGGTAACGAGCTCGCGCGCCTGCGCTTCGCTGCCGCCTTTTTTCACGGCATAGCCCCACGCCGCCAGGTAGGTGTAGCGGCCATTGCCCGAGGTTTTCGGGTTCGGCACGATGACCTTGATGCCGGGCTTGGCCAGGTCGTCCCAATCCTTGATGTGTTTCGGGTTGCCTTTGCGCACCAGGTACACCATGGTCGAGTAGAACGGCGCCGCATTGTTCGGGAATTTCTTGGCCCAGTCGGCCACCACCAGGCCGCGGTCGACGAGAATGTCGATGTCATTGGCCTGGTTCATGGTCACGACGGACGCTTCCAGGCCATCGGCGACGGAGCGCGCCTGCTTGCTGGAGCCGCCGTGCGATTGCTTGATGGTGATGGTTTCGCCCGTTTTGGCTTTCCAATCTGCAATAAATGCGGGATTCACGTCCTTGAACAGTTCGCGCATCACGTCGTAGGACGCGTTCAGCAAGACCACCGGTTCGGCGGCGCTGGCGGCCATCGGCAGGCTCATGGCGGCAGCGGAAGCGGCCAGGGCGCTGGCCAGGAACCAGCGGCGCGAGCGTTGGGTGAGCGTTGCTGCGGCAGTCGATACGGCGTTGGAATGGGTCATTTTGAACTCTTGTTGTGAGAATAGATAGACATAGTCTAAAATTCCGGCCGGAAAAGAAACGAATTTTTCGTAATATGCTTAGAGCCTATCCCAGCAGATGAATACATCCCCTGCTGGCGCCCCTCAGAAGCGGGGACTGCGTTGATCGTCGTCGCGTGGCTCGCCACGCGTCCTCCTCACGCCTTGTCCGCGCTCCTGATGCGCTGCCAGCAGAAGACGCTCCCTGCGGGATAGGCTCTTAGATTCGATTCCCGTTTGCGCTAAAAAACATATATCGATTTCTGGAAACATTCGTGGGCAAGATGCGCATCAGCACTTAGTCTGCACGCATGGCGCCATAGGCAAAACCGGTCCGTGGCGTGCGGCAAAAAACCCGAAAGCGCCGCTTGGTGTATAGTCGAATCGCACGATACAGGGGTAAAACCGCCTGCATCGGCAACTGGAATATTTTGTGAGCGTACATGAGTCTTGAAATTCGTATTGCAACATCGACCGACGCTTTCGAGGCGTGCAACGTATTACGACGCTCCATCGTCGAATGCTGCAGCCTCGATCATCGGGACGATCCGGCCATCCTGGAAGCCTGGCTGGGTAATAAAACACCGCAGATGGTGGCGTGCTGGTTCGCGTCGCCCACCAATTTTTCGCTGGTCGCAGTCGAAGCTGGCGCCGTCGTCGGCGTCGGCTTGCTGACGCGCGCCGGCAAGCTGGCCCTGTGCTACCTGCTGCCCGAGGCGCAAGGCCGCGGCGCCGGCAAGGCGCTGGTGGAGCAGCTGGAAGCGCAGGCGCGCGAGTGGGGCATCAAGGCTTTGCAACTGCACAGCACGGCCAGCAGCCAGGCCTTTTTCGTCAAGCAGGGGTATGTCGAGGCGGGCAATGTCCGCTCGCCGTATGGCGTGGAAACGATTTTTTGCTGGAAACAGATTGACCCCGCAGGCATCGCCAGCGGCGACCCCAAGCGCAAGCGCTTTTGCAACTGCAATTCGGCCTGACGCCGGTCTTGCACCTCAGCCCGCCCATCCGGCGGCGGGCCATTTCCTCTCTTTGAATATTTCCCTTCAGTAACTGATCTGGATATACACGCCTTGTTGCGCGCTATCGTTTGCCGGCAGCAAGGTGCCGCCGGCAAACAGTTTCAGTTCGCCGGGGGCGAACGCCAGCCAATCCTCGTTTTGCGTCAATGGATGCGTGGCGATGACGGCGATGCGGTCGTCCAGGTGATTATGCTGGCGAAAGTCGATGCTGCGCTCGCAGTCGATCAGTTGCGCCACGGAAAACGGGTATTCGCGTATCACATAGTGCAAATGCGTGGAACAGTGGGCAAACAGCAGTTCGCCGTCCGACAGGATGAAATTGAAGGTGCCGTGCGCGGCAATCTCGCGCGCCACTTCGCCGATGGCGGCGCGCAAGTGGGCGCGCGCGGGTTCGCCCAGGGGAAACTGCGTGCGCAAGCGGGCCAGCAAGTGGCAGAACGCCTGTTCGCTGTCCGTGTCGCCGCTGGCGTGGTAGTGCGCATTGGCGGGTGCGCGCCACGTTTTCAAGTCGCCATTGTGGGCGAAGGACCAGGTCTTGCCCCACAGGTCGCGGGCGAACGGGTGCGTGTTTTCCGGCGCGATGCGGCCTTGCGTGGCCTTGCGGATGTGCGCGACGATGTTTTTCGCTTTCACGGGATGCTGCTGCACCCGGGCCGCCAGCGGCGAATCGATGGCCGCCAGGTGATCCGTCAGCAAGGTGCAGCCGCTACTGGAATGATAGGCGATGCCCCAGCCGTCGCGGTGCTCGTCCGTGCGTCCGCCCCGTTCGGCAAAGCCGGCAAAGGAAAATCCCAGCGCGGCCGGCTTGCTGCTGTTCATTGCGAGTAACTGGCACATGGCGGCCCTTCCTGATGGTATCGGTACACGCCCACAGTAAAGGCGGGCGGCAGGGGCGGGAAGGAATGTTTCCGACTATCGTTATGCGCTGTCCGCCGTTGCGGCCATATATGCTGGGCGCATATCAAATGGCGAAACCATTCGTTCTCCTTTGGTTGGCGCTGCCTTACTCTGCACACTTTGGCGCCGCCTTCCCCATGAGGGCAGCCGGCGCAGCCCGATGAAGGAGCACGTATGCCATTTCCCGTCCTGAAAAACTACCTGGCCCGCCTGTCGCACCAAACCCAGGCCGGCACCAGCGTCTGGCTCGACGGGGAGGGGAGGGCGCTGGGGCGCTTTTTCAATTGCACCATGACCAGCGCCTTCCAGCCGCTGCGCGAACTTGAAAGCGGCAAGCTGGTGGCGTTCGAGGGCCTGGCGCGCAGCGTGTCGAAGGCGGACGAGGGTTTGTCGCTGTGGCGTTTGCTCGACCATGCGGCCAGCGACGATGAATCCGTGGAACTGGACCGACTGTGCCGCATGTTGCACGCCATTAATTTTTTCCGGCAGGCGGAAGCGGAGCAGGCCGACCTGTACCTGAACGTGCATGACCGCCTGTTGAGCGCCGTCAGCAGCAATCACGGCCACGCCTTCCAGCGCATCCTCGACGCGCTGGGCTTGCCCATCGAGCGCATCGTGCTGCAATTGCCGACGGTCACGCCGAACCAGGGTTGGCTGCTCAACTATGTGGCCGACAATTATCGCCGTAACGGTTTCCGCCTGGCCATCAACGTGGCCAGCGTGCATGAAGCCACGGGCATGCTGGAGCGCTTGCACCCGCATGCGTTCAAGCTCGATGCGGGCAACCTCAGCGACGAGCAGGCCGTCGCCAGCTTCGTCACCCTGTGCCATGCAGCGAAAATCCGCGTCGTCTTCAAGCGCCTCGACACGCCGGCCGCGCTGGCTGCGCTGCAGCGCATCGCCGCCATCACGGGCTTGCCCATCGTGGCCCAGGGTTATCTGCTCGACAAGCCATTGACGGCGCTGGCGCAGGCAAAGCAGGACGAGGCCGCCGGCGCCGCCGCGTGAGCGGTTTCCCGCTTAAGCCAGCTCAGCGGAAAATACGTGAGAAACAGGCAGAGACGATAGAAAATGAGGGTTTTTCTTCGCAGCACAATACGCTATAGTATTCCCATCGTTATATTGGACTGACTATGGCATCGCGCAGAAATTTTCTACACCACGGTATGGGCCTGGCCGCGTTGGGCCTGGTTGCCACTCCTCTCATCGGCTGCGCCTCGCGCACGGCCGCTCCCGCCTCCGCTTCGGCCAGCGCCAAGCCGCGCGCGCCGCGTACGGGCGTACCGCCCCAGCCGACGCAACTGGCCAGCATCGACCGCTCGATCACCTCGCAGCAGCGCGCGGCCATCACCGAGATGGAACCGCCTCCCGACATCTTCGACGCGCAGGCGCTGGACCTGGAATTCTGGCTCAAGCCCCGCACCCTGGAAGTGGTGCGTCCGGCCAGCAATGAAAAAGCCAGGTTGCTGTACTGGAAAGATGGCGAAGTCATCGATTCCGCCTACCAGGAACTGTGCCACTTGCTGCGCGACGTGAACGGCAAGAAGACGGCGCCCATCGACCCGAAACTGCTGGAAACCCTGTGGGGCACGCAGGCGTTCGTGGCCCGCTACGGCATCGAGCAGCCGCTGGAAATCTTGTCGGGCTACCGCACGGCCGAGTCGAACAGCCGCCTGCGCGAAGCGGGCGTGCCGGCCGCGCGCCAGTCGCTGCACATCTCGGGCCGCGCCGCCGACATCCGCGTGGCGAATTTGAACGCGGAAGTGCTCGGTTCGCTCGTGCGCAGCTTCAAGCAGGGCGGCGTGGGCTTCTATTACCGCTCTGGCCCCCGTGGCGGCTGGATCCATGCGGATACGGGCCTGCAGCGCACCTGGAAGGGTTAAGCGTTAGCACTGAGCGCTAGTCACGCTAGTCATAGTGATACGGCGGTTCCGGCACGCTGTCGTTGCCGGCGCGCCGCCATGCGTCGAAATTCACGGGGCGTTCCCAGTAAATGCGCCAGCCCAAGCGCTGGCTCGTTTGCGCCTCGGGATGCTCGCGCAGATAGGCGTCGATGAAGCGCGTGAATTCCGAGACATAGCCGCCGCGGCGGTAGGGAAGTGGACGAGTCATGGCTCCTCCTGCTGTTGACATTTCTTTCATTCTATCGCCAGCGGCGGAAAAGCGCCGCCCGTTTCCAGCTTCCCATGAAACTCTCCAGCCATAACATCGAACTGTTCCTGGCCGTCGTCGACGGCGGCTCGTTCTCGGCCGCCGCGCGCGCCTTGCGCCGGGCGCCGTCGGCCGTCAGCATGGCGATGGCCAACATCGAGGCGGAACTGGGCATCACCCTGTTCGACCGGGGCGCGCGCGAAGCCGTGCCCACGCCGGCCGCGCTGGCCCTGCTTCCCCACGCGCGCCTGATCGCCGAGCAGTTGAAACAGTTGCACCTGCACGTGCAGGAATTGTCGCAGGGGCTGGAAAGCCGCATTTCGCTGGGCATCGCGGCCGAGCTTGACCATGCGCCTTTCCTGGCCGCCGTGCGCGCGCTGTCGCAGCGCCATCCGCTGCTCGACATCGAAGTGCTGACGGCGCCGCAGGACGATGTGCTCGACATGCTGCACCGGGGCCGCATCAGCGCCTGCATGGCTTTCGCAGGCGGGCGCATCAATCACGAAGAACAGTTCCAGCTGGTGGGCAGCGATGCCTTGCTGGCGATTATTTCCACGCAGCATCCGCCCAGCGCGGCGGGCCAGCCCTTGTATATCGAGGAATTGGTGAATTTGCGCCAGATCATCGTCGCCAGCCGCGAACTCGACCTGGCCGATGCGCGCCCCGTGGTGGGGCTGTCCTATTGGCGCACGGACAGCTTGCCGATGGCGCTGGCCATGGTGGAAGCGGGCTTGGGATGGGGCAACTTTGCCGCCTCGGCCATCCAGCATTCTCTGGCGGCGGGGCGGGTGCGTTGCGTGGCGTTCAAGAATACGGGCAATGGCCTGGTCGTGCCCATCCACCTGGTGTGGATGAAGGACCGGCCGCTGGGCATGGCGGCGCGGTCCTTTCTTCAGTTGCTCAGCGAAGCAGCTTGAACGTCAGTGGCTTCTTCCTTCGGCTGCTGCGCCGACAGGGGCACGCCGAACAGGCCGTCGAAGAAGTAATTGAAAATGAAGCTGTAGCACGGGATGATCAGCATCAGCGCGAAGTCCAGCACGAACGCTTGCCACAGGCTGATATCGAGCCACCAGGCGATCAGCGGGATCAGGTAGATGACCAGGGTGATCTGGAAGCCGATCGCGTGCAGGATGCGGCGCCAGACGGTGCGCGTGCGCGACACCTGGCGGATTTCCCAGTATTCGAAGGCCGTGTTGTAGAGCAGGTTCCAGATCACGGCGATGGTGGTGATCATGATCGCCAGCGGCCCCGTGCTGGTGGGCGACTCGCCCGAAAGCAGGGTCAGCCAGGCCGTGGAAATGGCCATGCCGATGATTTCAAAGGCGGTGACGTAGACGATTTTGCGTTTGATGCCTTGCATGTAAAGCCTGTAAAGAAGAGATGGCGCATATTTTAAGTCAGGTGTGCTGATGTTTGAAGTCGATAGCTGTCAGTTTTTCTGATAGATTCGCTGTGGGAATACCGTGCGTGCCGCGAACGGTGGATAATGGCGGCTGGCAGGCAACCGGTCCCGCCGCATCACCGCAGAAAAGGTCAACGAGCATGCAAGGCGCAGCAGACAGCAACATCCCCGATACCCCCGCCGATACCCCCGCCGGCGCGGACGAGCGTCCCCGTTTCCGCCCCCGTCCGTGGGAGCACCTGGAAACGCCGTACGACGTGGAAGTGTGGATCGAAGAACATAACCGCAGCATGCAGGACAATATCCGCGCCACGGAAACGGGCGTGGGCATCTGCTTTACCCTGGCCGAAGGGGGCGATATCTATATGCAGACGAGCGCCGACGGCGCCGTCGTGCTCGACGTGACGCCGGACGCGGCCTGGGTCTCTCCCCTGATCAGCGCGGCCACGGGTTGCGAGACGCCGGATGGGTCGCTGTGGATCTTGCCTGACGATAAGTTGATCCAGCTGATCGTGGGGCTATCGAGTCTGGTGGCCAGCACCTTGCTGGTGGTGGGGCATGATTTCGGCTTGCGCCGGCGCGGCATGGGCCGCTGAGCCGTTCGCGCGCCGCCGGGGCCGGGCGGCCATGTTCCATGCCCCTTGTCCCGCTCCCGTTTGCGCTGTATCATGCGGACGTTGCAAAATATGCCATGCCCGCGCCTGGCATGCCTTCCGCCTACATTCGATGAAAAGCCTGTAATGCACAAAGACAAGCTGGACCTCCGCGACATCAGCCTGGTGTGCGTGGAAACGCGTTATCCCGAGCTGGCCAGTTTTGCCATCGAGCGCTGCCTTGCCGGCGCCGATTTCAAGGAATGCCTGCTGTTCACTTCCCGCCTGCATGACTTGCCCCCGCATATACGCCAGGTGCTGATCGCCCCCATCGAGAGCGTGGAAGCGTATTCGGCATTCATGGTGCATGAGCTGGGCGCCCATTTCAGCGGCACGCACGCGCTCGTCATGCAGTGGGACAGTTTCATCGTTGATGCGCGTCAATGGCAGAGCGCTTTCCTCGACTGCGATTATATCGGCGCACCGTGGTCGCATCGCCCGGTAGCCGTCGGCAATGGCGGCTTCTCGCTGCGTTCGCGGCGCCTGTATGACATCTTGCCGCAGCTGGCCATCACGCAACCCCACCCGGAAGATTATGCGATCTGCGAATTGCATGGCGACCGGCTGCGCGAGGAGTTCGGCGTGCGGTTCGCCGATGCGGGCCTGGCCTCCAGCTTTGCCTTCGAAGGCATCATGCCGGCCGGTCCCACGTTCGGTTTCCATGGTTTTTTCAACTTTGGCGAAGTGCTGGACGACACGGAACTGACAGATTACCTGCGCAAGTGCGACGATGCCATAATGCATGCGCCAACCGCGCGCGGGCTGATCAAGCAGCTGTATCGCTCCGGCCGCTACCGGATGGCGGCCCGGATATTGCGCCGGCGCATCAACGGCGGCGCGGCGCTATTCGGCGATGCCTGCCTGCTTGCCTTGCGTACAGGCATGCACGCGCTCACGCACGCCCGCTCGCGCCCAGCGTCGCCGCGCGCCTAGCCGTCCTGGCTGCCGCCGGGCCGGCTGCCGCCATGCATCGCTCGACACTGAGCCTTGCGCATGCTAGTCTCGGGACAGCATCCGCCTGATCGCCTGGGCGGTGGTGCAAAGGATAGCCATGGACAATACACCGCATGCGGTCTCAGCTCCTGATTCCTCCCTGCATGGCCAGGACCCCGTGCCGTGGCCGGCCACTCCCTTGCTTGACGATGGCGTCTTCAGCCCTGAACGGGTGAAGGCCGAGCGCGAGCAAGCCTATTTCAACGATTTATACCTGCTGGCGCCCGTCGCCTATTTCGTGCTCGGTCTCGATGGCGTGATCGTGCAAGTCAACCTGGTGGCGGCCGAATTGTTCGGCCTGGTGCGCGAGCGCCTTGGCCACGTGCTGTTCCGTTCGTATGTGCACGAGGCGTTCCGCCACGATTTCGAGCAATTCGTGCAGCGCGTGCTCAATAGCAGCGAGCCCGAACGTATCCAGCTGCAGGTGCGGCTGCGTCCCGGCGCGCGCGAAGCCGGCTTGCCCGTCAGCCTGCTGGGCAGCGCCGATCCGAACGGCCAGGCGCTGCGCCTGGTGCTGGAGCAGGCCGAAGGCAAGCTGGCCGCGCTGGAACGCAGCGAAGAGCGTTTCCGGCGCATCGTGCACAGCGCCGAGGAGGGTATCTGGGAAATCGATGCGCAGGCGCTGACCAGCTTTGTCAATCCGAAGATGGCGCAGATGCTCGGTTGCCAGATCGAGGATATGCTGGGCCAGCCGCTGGCCGCCTTCATGGATGACGAGGGGCGCGCCATCCTGGAGCGTAACATTGCGCGGCGTCAGGATGGCATCGTCGAGCGCCACGAATTCAAGTTCCTGCGGCGTGACGGCAGCACCTTGTGGGCCACCCTGGTCACCAATCCCATCTTCGACTCCGGCGGCGCCTACCTGGGGGCGCTGGCGCTGGTCAGCGATATCACGCTGCAGCGCACGGCGTCCGAGCGCCTCTGGCGGCAAGCCAATTTCGACCCCTTGACGGGCTTGCCGAACCGCCACCTGTTGCTCGACCGCTTGCAGCACGAGGTGCGCCACGCCAGCCGCGAAGGCGGTTGCCTGGCCTTGCTGTTCATCGACCTCGACTATTTCAAGCTGGTGAATGACCGCCTGGGCCAGGAGAAGGGCGACATGCTGCTGCGCCAGGCGGCGCTGCGCATCTGCGAGCGCGTGCGCGCCAGCGATACGGTCGCGCGCCTGGGCGGCGACGAATTTGCCGTCATCCTGGCCGGCGTGCGGCAGCTGGGCGGCATCGAGCGCGTGCTGCAGGAGCTGACGACGGCGCTGGCCCTGCCTTTCGTGCTCGACGGCGACACGGCGCACGTGTCGGCCAGCGTGGGCGTGGCGCTGTATCCGGCCGACGGGGAGGCAACGGACAGCTTGCTGCGGCATGCCGACCAGGCCATGTATGCGGCCAAGAGCGCGGGGCGCAACGGCTACAGCTACTTCACGCCGGCCTTGCAGCAGGCGGCCGACCTGCGCCGCGCGACGGTGCGCGAGATGCGCCTGGCGCTGGCGCAGGACCAGTTCGAAGTGCATTACCAGCCCATCATCCGCCTGTGCGATGGCAGCATCGAGCGGGCAGAGGCGCTGCTGCGCTGGCGCCATCCGCTGCGCGGCTTGCTGCTGCCCGCCGATTTCATCGCCTTCGCCGAGGCCAACGGCCTGATCATTGATATCGGCGAGTGGGTCTTCCGCCAGGTCGTAAGCCAGGCGCGGCAGTGGCAAGCAGCGCATGGCGCCGTGTTTCAGATCTGTATCAACAAGTCGGCCGTGGAATTTCGCTGCGATGCCGCGCTCTACCAGGACTGGGGCAATGCGCTGGCGCGGGCGGGCCTGGCGCCGGGCGCCATCGTCATCGAGGCACCGGAAGCCGTGCTGCTCGACGAGACGCGCCCGGTGGCCGACCGTCTGCGCCAGTTCCGCGCCATGGGCCTGGCGCTGGCGCTCGACGACTTTGGCGCCGGCAACACTTCGCTGGCTTGCCTGAAGCGGGGCGATCTCGAGGTACTCAAGCTCGACCCTTCGCTGGTGCGGGAACTGGGGGCGGGAGGCGCGGCGCTGGCCGTCTGCGCGGCCATCATCAGCCTGGCGCAGGGGCTGGGCCTGAAAGTGGTGGCGGAAGGCGTGGAAACGGCCGCGCAGCGTGAGTTGCTGCGGGCCGCCGGTTGCGATTATGCGCAGGGTTATGTATTTTCAGGCGCGGTGCCTGTGGAGCAGCTGAGTGCAATGCTGGCCGCGGGCCGGCGCTTCTAATCCAGGCCCAGCAGCGCGACGACGCGTTCGCGGCTGATACCGACCAGCGCGGAGCTGATCGCCAGCAGCGATTCATAGCCGGGCTGGCGGGCTTTTTCCATGAAGTTTTCCGCCAAGGTATCCATGCTGACGTGCACTTGTACCGGTTGCGCGCGGGCCACCCGTCCCGTGGCTTGCGCCAGGGCCAGGCTGACGGAGCTGCGCGCCGCCTGCAACTGCGCCAGCGCCTGCACTACTTGCTGCAAGGTGGCGCGCAGGGCTTCCGTGTCGCCGGTATTCCATTCTTCCGGGGCGATGGCGGCCGGTTCCGCATCCGTGCGCACGCGGCTCATCTGGCCGGTCGGGTAGCGGATGCCGCTGCCGCGCACGGACAGGCTGTCGCGCACGTTGGCCCAGGCCGCTTCCGAGGTGCTGAACACCAGTTCGCCGTTCTCGCCCAGCTTGACGCCGATGCCGGACGGCATCAGTGCGCGGTCGAAGCGGGAAACGATTTCGCTCTGGCTCAAGCCAGGTTCGATGTTGACCGAGCGCAAGGCCTGGTTCGCGCCGCCGACGGAAAAGGCCAGCACTTCCTGCGGGCCTTCCTGCAGGCTGGCCATGGTCAGGCCGCGGATGCTGAAGTTCTGTTGCGCCGCCTGCGGGCTCGTATAGCTGAGCTGTGCGTCGAGCGTGCCGCCCGAGGCGCTGGCGCGCTGGCGCCAGGTATTGCTGAACTGGCGTACCCTGGCCTCGACTTGTCCTTCGCGGCCCTGGCGCGCGGCCAGCTTGGCCGCCAGTTCGCTCTTCAGCGCTTGCAACTGGCTGCTGCTGCGGTCCAGGTAGTCGAGGGTTTGTTGCGCGTTAGAAATTTCTCCCTGCAGCTGGTGGTCCCAGTTGCTCAGGCCACGCTGCAGGCTCGCCGTCGAACTCCTCGCCGCCGGCGCCTCGCTGCGCGCGCTGGCGCCGCTTTTGACCGCGGCGGACGCGTCATCGACGACGCGGGCTGTGCCGGCGCCTTTGGCATTGACGCCGGACGAGGAGGAAGTCTGAACGATTTGCATGATGGTCAGAGAAGATCAAACAGGGAAAGGGTGCCAACCTTGGCGTACGCCTTGTATGTTGCCTGCAGGGCCGTCTGGTAGCCGTTCAGCTCGATGGCGGCCGCGCCCATGTCGGTCTTCTTCAAGTCGGACAAGGCCATGTCATTCGACAACGAGACGTTGGCCAGGTTGCCGGAGAGCGTGGTCAGGATGTTTTGCGCGCCGCCAAAGATGGCGATCTTGCCAGAGAGTAAATCCATGCCGTCATCGGTGCCATCGAGCGCCGCGCCCACCACGCTGCGTACGGCCGGGTCGTTCGGGCTGACGCCTGGCTTGCCCAGCGTATCGATGGCCTGGTCGATCTTGTTCAGCCACACTTCCAGCTTGTCCACGTCGACGTTGGCCGCCTGCGTCACGCCATTGCCCACCACCACGGTCTGCGTGGCGGTGTTGCCGTTGTACGTGTAGCGCGAGCCGGGGGCCGCAGCGGGATTGAACGCGATGGCCGGCTTGTCGGTATCCGTGCCGGAAAACATGTAGCGGCCTTCCTGGTCCTTCAGGTTGGCCGTGTACAGCACGCTGTCGCGCATGGCGATCAGCGATTGCGTCATCGCATTCAGGTCATCCGGCGCATTGCCGCCGTCGGCGGCCCACACCAGCAGGTCGCGCGCCTGGCCCATGTCGGTGACCATGCTGGTCAGATAGTTTTCGTTTTTCAGCAGGCGCACTTTCACCGTGGCGATATTGTCCTGGTATTGCGTGACCATGGCTTGCTCGCGCGTCAGGCGCGAAATGCGCACGTTGCCGATCGGATCGTCCGATGGCAGCTGGATGCGCAAGCCCGAGGCCATCTGCTGGGTCAGGTAATTGATGCGCTCTTGATTTTGCTGAAGAGAAATATTAATCAGTGATTGGTACTGGCTGCTGGCGACACGCATGATCTTCTCCTTAACCCATCATTTGCAAAGTGGCATCAAACAAGGTATTCGCCACGGAAATGACTTTCATGTTTGCCTGGTACATATTCTGGAATTCGACGAGGTTCATCGCTTCCTCGTCCTTGTTCACGCCGCTGGTGGACTTCCAGTCGTCGATGGCTTGCGCGCGCACCGTGTTGGAAGTCTTCAGCAGGGCCTGGTTCTGCTGGCTGTAGATGGCCAGCTTGCCGACGAGCTGCGTGTCCGCATCGCTCATCAGGACCGAACCCACCCAGCTGACGCTGATCGGTTGATTCTTGATATTGATCAATTCCTGCAAATTGCCGCTGTCGCCGGCCGCACCTGTCAACGACAGGGCCAGGTCCTTGGCGTTGAAGCCGGGGGTAATGCTCAGCTTGCCATTCGCGTAGGCCAGCAGGGGACCGCCGGATGTGCCAGCCATGGTCTTGCCCAGGGCCAGTTGCGCGTTGACCTTGCTGGTCAGCTGGGTGGCCATGTCTTGCAGCGATTGCTGCAGCGGTTTCAGGGTATTTTTCTCGAATTCGCCCAGGCCACCCATCTGGCCGCCGATGGCGACCAGATCGAGGTTGTACGACGACTTGGCGAAATCGAGGCTCAGGACCTGGTCGCCCGTGTTCGTCATGCTGCTGGTCAAGGTGCCGGCCAGGCTGCCGATGACCAGCGGCTGGCCCGATTTCAGCGCGATATTGCGCGAGCCGTCCGGCTGGTCGAGGACGTCGATGCCCATTTGCGAGGCCAGGCCGTCGATCAGCTGGTCGCGCGCATCCATCAGCGAGGACACGTTCGTGCCCGAGGCCGTGGCAGTGCTGATGCGCTGGTTCAGCGCGGCGATATTGGCCAGGGTGGTATTGGCTTGCGGCACGATCGCTGCCCGTTGCTGTTGCAACGACAGCAACTGGTTGCCCATCACGGTGCTGATGCTGTTGAAGCGCTGCGCCATGGAGTCGGCGGAGGTGATGATCTGCTGGCGCAGCGGCGTCGACGTCGGGTCGACGGCCGAGGCGTTGAGGGCGGCGAAAAAGCCGTCGATGCCGTTGCTGATGCTGGAAGCATCGTCGCCCATCACGCGCTCGAGCTGGGTCAGGTAAGGCTGGGTCTGCGAACGGGCGCCCTGGTCGGACGCGGCGCGCCACATTTGCTGGCTTTTATATGCATCGGCAAAGCGCAGCAAGGCGGACACTTCCACGCCATTGCCGGCCGAGCGTACGCCGGCGGTGGCGCCCAGCGATGACAGCAACACACCCTGGCGCGTGTAGCCCGCCGTTTGCAGGTTGGCGATGTTCTGGCTGGCCGCATTGAGTGCGGCCTGGGCGGCGATGCTGCCTGACAATGCATTGCTGATGATGCTCATTGGGCAAGTTTCTTTCGTGAAGAGTGTGGCGCGTGCGGGTGGGCAAGCATTGAATCGTTGTTACCTTGTACAGGCGACGCTTCAGACGGATTTATTAAGCGGTGCCGCAATATTGTCGGTATTGACAGTGCTTTTGGCGGCCACGGGGGCGCCGGCCGCAGGCAGCAGCTGGCGCAGGATGGCGTCGGCGATGCCGAAGGCGCGCTGGCCGGCCATCTTGTCGGCCACCAGGTTGTCGGCCATTTCCAGCATGTCGCTGTTGATGGGGTCCTTGAAGACGCTGTCTTCGCCCGCCATCTCGCGCGTGCCCGAACGCATCTGGCGCAGCATGTGCGAGATGAAGAATGCTTCGAACTTGACGGCCGCCTCGGTGGCTTTGGCCGCATAGCGCGGGTCGGCCGGCGTGGCGGCCGCAGGGGAGCGGTCGTCGAGCGCCGAGGGCAGGGCGCTGCTGCTGTCGTTGATATTCATCATATGACCACCAGTTCGCCTTCGATGGCGCCAGCCTGGTCGAGGGCTTGTAAAATTGCCATGATGTCATCGGGCGAAGCGCCCAGGCTGTTGACCACGTCGATGATCGATTGCAGCTTGGCGCCGGCCGGCCATTTGAACATATTGCCGTTGCCCTGGTCGACGGACACCTTCGATTGCGGCGTGACGGTGGTCTGGCCGCGGCCGAACGGCGCCGGCTGGCTGACGGCCGAGCTTTCGGAAATGACGACCTTGAGCGAGCCGTGCGTGACGGCGGCCGCCTTCACGCGCAAGCCTTCGGCGATGACGACGGTGCCCGTGCGCGAATTGAAGACCACTTTCGGCGTATCGACGCCGACGTCGACGCTCAAGGCTTCCAGCTTGGCCATGAAGGCCACGCGCTGGGTCGGGTTTTCCGGCGCCAGCACTTCCACGCTGGTGGCGTCGCGCGTGGTGGCGACGGCGCCAAAGCGGCGGTTGACGGCTTCGACGATATTGATGGCCGTCTCGAAATGCGGGTGGCGCAAGTTCAGGGTGACGGTCGGCTTGGTCGAGAAATCGCTGAGAATCTCGCGCTCGATGTTGGCGCCGTTGGGAATGCGGCCCGAGGTGGGCGTGTTGACGGTGACGGACGAGCCGCTCTTGCCGGTGGCGTTCAGGCCGCCGACGACGACGTTGCCTTGCGCCAGCGCATACGTTTCATTGTCGGCCGCGCGCAATTGCGTCAGCAGCAGGGTGCCGCCGCGCAAGCTTTTCGCATCACCCAGCGACGACACGGTGACGTCGATGGCCTGGCCACGGCGGTATCCTGGTGGAAACACGGCGCTGACCATGACGGTGGCGACGTTCTTGCTTTTCGCTTCGGCGCCGTCCGGCATCTTCACGCCGAACTGCTTGAGCATGTTGACCACGGACTGGCTGGAAAACTTCACCTGGGTGGTGTCGCCGCTGCCGTTCAGGCCCACGACGAGGCCGTAGCCGACCAGCGGGTTGTCGCGCACGCCCTCGATACTGACCAGGTTGCGCAGCACTTGCGCGGCGCTGGCGGGCAGGGCAAAGCCGGAGAGCGCGGCCAGCATGGCTGCCAGGGGCAGGGCGGAACGAAATTTCATGAGGTCACCTTAAAACGGCATCCATGGGCCGACGAAGAAGCGCGTCAGCCAGCCTGGTGTATTGGCTTCGGCCAGGGTGCCCTGGCCGGAATAGGCGATCTGTGCATTGGCAATGCGCAAGGACGAGACCTGGTTGCTGGAATCGATGTCGGCCGCGCGCAGGTAGCCGCGCAGGCGCACGAATTCCTCGCCCTGGTTCAGGGTCAGGGTTTTCTCGCCCTGTACGCGCAGCAAGCCGTTCGGCAGGACTTCCTGCACGATCACGGTGATGGCGCCGGACAGCGCATTTTGCTGCGTGCTGGTCGAGTCGCCGGCGAAGTTGCGGTCGGCCGACAGGTCGACGCCCGTCTTGGGGAGGGTCTTGCCGAGGATATTGGCCGCCTTCACGCCGACGGACGAGCCCTTGTTGAACGAGGTGCCCGCCTTCTTGCTGGCCTGCGTGGTTTCCTGCAGCGCCACCGTGACGACGTCGCCGACGCGGAAGGCGCGGCTGTCCGAGATCAGGTCCAGGCTTGCGTCGGGATTGAACACGCCGCCGGCCACGCCGCCGCGCGCAGCGCTGCGCGGCGCCACGGGTAGCGGCGTGTCGGAAAAGCTCGGTGCCACCGGCGCGGCCGGCTGGCTGGCGCAACCGGCCATCAATACCAGCAGCATGGCTGCCGTGGCTTTCATGGCGACTGTCATCAGCGTGCCGCTTGCGCCAGGTATTGCAGCATATTGTCGGCGGCCGACAGCACCTTGGTGTTCATTTCATAGGTGCGCTGGGCAGCGATCATGTCGACCATCTCTTCGACCACCTGCACGTTCGAGCCTTCCAGCGCGAACTGCTTCAGCTTGCCCAGGGCGCCTTCGCCGGGACGGCCTTCCGTCGGCGTGCCGCTCGATGCCGTTTCCTGGAACAGGTTTTCACCGAGTGCCAGCAGGCCCGTCGGGTTGACGAAGCTGGAGAGGTTCAGCTGGCCCAGCTGGGTGCCGTTGACATTGCCCGGCACGGTGGCCGTGACCATGCCGTTTTCGCCGATGGTGATGGCCGTGGCGTTGTTCGGCACGGTGATCTGCGGCACCAGGGGCAGGCCCTGGGCGTTGACCATCACGCCGTTTTCATTGATGCCCAGCTGGCCGGCGCGCGTGTAGGCCGCTTCGCCGTTCGGGCGCAGCACCTGCAGGAAGCCGTTGCCGGTGATGGCGACGTCGAATTCGCGGCTCGTCGTTTGCAGGCTGCCGGTGGTAAACACCTTTTGCGTGCCGACCATGTGCGTGCCGTTACCCAGCTGTACGCCCGAAGGCGAGAGGGTGTTGTCGGCGCGCTGCGTGCCCGGCTGCTGCTCGACCTGGTAAAACAGGTCTTCGAAGACGACGCGGTCGCGCTTGAAACCGACGGTGTTGACGTTGGCCAGGTTATTCGCGATGGCTTGCAGTTTGGCATCTTGTGCCTGCACGCCGGTCTTGCTGATCCACATTGCTGGATTCATGTGTTGCTCCTAGTAATAGATTGGCGTGGGGCTCAGGCGCCCAGCAGGCGGTTGCCCGATTCCGTCATGGAATCGCTGGCCTTGAATACTTTCATCTGCATCTCGAAACTGCGGTTCAGGCTCATGGTGGCGACCATTTCCTCGACGGCCGAGACGTTGCTGCCTTCCAGGTGGCGGTCGCGGATGCGTACCGCCGGATCGGCCTGCAAGTCTTCGCCGCTGCGCGCCACGATCAGGCCCGCCTCGTTCTTGGTCAGCTCGCCCGCTTCGGCGTTGACCAGCTTGAGCTTGTCGACCGTCTGCATTTGCGCGGTGCCCGGCACCTGGATGGAAATCGTGCCATCGCTGCCGATCGACAGGCTGGTGTGCTCGGGAATCGTGATCGGGCCGCCTTCGCCCAGCACGGGCCGGCCATTGATGGTCAGCGCGCCCGTTTCATCGAGATCCATGGCGCCGGCGCGCGTGTAGGCTTCGCCGTTTTGCCACTGCACCGCAAGAAAGCCGGGGCCCGTGACGGCCACGTCGAGTTCGCGTCCCGTTTCCTTGATGGCGCCCGTGCGCGTGCCGACGGCGCTCGACTGCGTCTGCGTCATGTGGCGGTCGTCGTAGCCATAGCCGTTTTGCAACGGCTGGGCAGTGGACACTTCCAGGTTGGCGCGAAAGCCGCCCGTCTCGATGTTGGCCAGGTTGTTGGCGTGTACCTGCTGTGCCCGCAGGGCACGGTCGGCCCCGCTCATGGCGGTATAAATCAGCGCATCCATTGCTCTTTACCTTTGCGTATCGTGGATTACAGCGCTTGCATCAGCGATTGCAGCATGGCGTTCTCGGTCGAGATGACCTTCGAGTTCGCCTGGTAGTTACGCTGCGACGTCATCAGGCCCACCAGTTCGGAGGTGATGTCGACGTTCGACTGTTCCAGCGAGCTCGTCGTCAGTTTGCCGGCCATGCCGACGCCCGGACGGTCATACATGGCGGTGCCGGACGTGGTCGAGGCGACCCAGCTGGTATCGTTGACGGCCGTCAATGCGCCTTCGTCGGGGAAGGTGGCCAGGGCGATCACGCCGATGCTTTGCTTCTGGCCGTTCGTGTATTTCGCCACGACGGAGCCGTCATCGGCCAGTTCCACGCCCGTGTAGGTGCCCGAGGCATAGCCGTCGGCACGGTCGGTCGAGGTGGTCGCTTCGCCGGCGAACTGGGTGGTGCCCGTGTAGTCGATGGCGATCGACAGCGGCGCGGCGCCTGTCGGCGTGCCCAGCGCCAGGTTGACCGGCGCGGTCAGGTTCAGCTTGCCGGAGGTATTGAAGGTCATGCTCGTCACCGTCCCCAGATCGGCGTTGTCGAGGGTGTAGTGCACGTCCACGCCCGTTGCCGTCTTGACGAAGTACTGGCCCACCGAGTGCTTGGCGCCCAGCGAATCGTAGACGATCGAGGACTTGGCGCTGTTGTAGCTCAATTCATTGGTCTTGTCGAAAGCCGGGGTCTTGATGGTCCATTCGGACGACATGTTGGCGGCATACGCCAGCTTGGTCGACGCCACGGCGGGAATCTGGCCCGTCGGAATGTTCATGTCGCCCATGGTGCCCAGGGTGGTGCTGCCCTTGACGGCGGCATAACCCTGCACCAGGCGGCCGTTCGAATCGATCAGCTTGCCTTCATTGCTGGCCGAAAAGATGCCGACGCGGCTGTAGGTCATGGTGTTTTGCGCATCGCGCGTGACGAAGTAGCCGCGGCCATCGATGGCCGCGTCGAGCGCGCGGCCCGTGTTCAGCACGCCGCCATTGAGCGACATGCTTTGCGTGATCGAGCCCACTTCCGTGCCCGTGGCGCGCGAACCGGCGTACATGGCCGAAAAGTTGGCGCGGCTGCTCTTGAAACCGTAGGTGCCGGCATTGGCGATATTGTTACTGGTGCTGTTCAACTGTTGGTTGATGGACTGGATACCGGACAGGGCGATGTCGAAACTCATGTTGACTTCCTTTAGTGAAGGACGAGATTAGTGTGCAGGAAACGAAGGGGCGAGCGGATCAGGCCGTCTTGCCGTTAAAGCCGGTGATCGCGCCAGGGTTGACTTCGCCCAGGTTCGACACGCTCAAAATCATGCTGCCGCTGGACGACAGGCGCACGCTGTTGAGCTTGCCTGCAATGTCGACCGTTGGTTTTTCGGCGCCGCTGGTGCTGACCGTCATGCTGTAGGTGCCGGCAGGCAAGCCCAAGGCCACGGGATCGATGGTGAACGGCACCGTGCCGGGCGCTTTGGCGCCCAGTTCGATCTTGTATTCCTTGTCG
Source organism: Janthinobacterium sp. SUN206 (assembly GCF_030587305.1). Classification (NCBI taxonomy): domain Bacteria; kingdom Pseudomonadati; phylum Pseudomonadota; class Betaproteobacteria; order Burkholderiales; family Oxalobacteraceae; genus Janthinobacterium; species Janthinobacterium sp. SUN206. The sequence goes on from NZ_JAPWIB010000001.1 coordinate 46,787, forward strand.
TCCAGCCCTTTCAGGGTCACGGTGGTCTTGGTGGTGCTGGCGGCCAGCGCGATGGTGCCGCTGACCTTGCTCTTGTCGAGCTGGACCGTTTCAGTGTTGACCATGACTTCCGAGCCCACTTGCGCGCCCAGGGCCAGCACTTGCATCGATTGCAGCACGCTGGCATTGGCGCTGGTCAGCGCCGACAGGTTTTGCATCGCTTCCGTCTGCGCCTGCTGCGTCAATTGATTGACGAACTGGCTCGGATCGGTCGGCGCGAGGGGATCCTGGTTCTTGATCTGTGCGACCAGCAACTTGGTGAACATATCCTGGGTGGCATTGCTTTGCGACTTGACGGCATTGCTGTTGCTATTGCTGCCGCTGGTGTTGTTTGTAAAGAGGTTGGTTTCCATGGATTATGCTTCACCTAATTTGAGGAGCGATTGCTGCATCGACTTGATGCGGCCCAGAACTTCGACATTTGTTTCAAACGCGCGCGAGGCCGACATCATGTCGGTCATCTCGGCAACCTGATTGACGTTGGGATAGAACACCATGCCATCGGCATTGGCCATCGGGTGGCCCGGTTCATAGACCTTGCGCAGCGGCTCATCGCTTTGCACCACGTCGAGTACCTGTACTCTTCCACCGGCGCCGCTGGCGCCCGGACCGTCCATCACGGCCGCAAACACGGGCTTGCGCGCGCGGTAGGTTTCGCCTTCGGAACCGGCAACGGAATCGGCATTGGCCAGGTTGCTGGCGATGGTATTGAGGCGCACGGTTTGCGCCGCCATCGCCGAACCGGCGATCTTGGAAATGTCCTGGAAGCTCATGCTGATCCTTATTGTCCGGAAATGGCCTTGGACAGACCCTTCAGTTTCATGTTGACGAAAGTGAGGCTGGTCTGGAAGTCGGTGGCATTCTGCGAGAACGCCGCCTGCTCGACGCCGATTTCGACGGTGTTGCCGTCGCGGCTGGGGTGGTAGGGGACGCGGTACAGGGCGCTGGCATCGTCATCGGTCGACAGCAGGCCCGCCTCGTTGTCCTGCAACTGCTGCAGGGCGCTGCCGAAATCCATGTCCATGGCCTGGAAGCCGGGCGTGTTTTCATTGGCGATGTTGGCGGCCAGTACGCGTGTACGGTCGGCACGCAGCGCGAGTGCATCGGCGTGCACGCCCAGCGCATCCTTGAAATTAATCCCCATGGTCATCCTTTGTGTTGAATTCGATCGTGCTTTTTGCGGTTCGGGCCAGAAAATAGGTGGTGCAGAGGTAAAATCCCAGCCTGGTCATGTTGACGCATGGTAAGGTCATGCCGCTTCAGTATCTTTGATTAAGGTTAGCAATGATTTACTTTGAGAACTATTCCGTGATGTGGAACAAGGCGCAATGTCGTCACATACTGCTTCCGGGCCTCTTTTTACTGACCAGCCTATATAGTAGTGCAGGATGCGCAGAATTGCCAGCCGACAATATATTTTCGCGTGTGGAACAATTGGCGCGCGAGCAATTGGTGCAGCAAGCAGCCTCGGCGGGACTGCTGGAACCGCAGTTTCAAGTGGCCGTGGTCAAAAGCACGCGCCCCGTGCCGGCGTGCGCGGCGCCCGTCGCGCTGGAAACGGCGGACAGCCGTTCGGCGCAGCGCATGCGCTTCGTGGCAGTGTGTCCTGGAAGCAACGGTTGGCGCTATGAAATGCTGGCGCGCGGCAGCATCACGGCCCAGGTCGCGGTGACGAGCGCCCCCGTGACGGCGAATACGCCGTTGCAGGCGGGCGACGTGACCCTGGCGCGGCGCGATGTGACGATGGTGCCGGACAGTATTTCCTCCTTGCCCGGCGCCGTAGGCCTGTCGAGCCGGCGCAGCTTGCGTGCCGGCGAAGTGCTGCGGCAAGGGCAACTGGCGTCGCCCGTGTTGATCAAGCGGGGCAGTGCGGTGAATATCGTGGCCCGCAAGGAGCAGGTGGAAGTGAGCATGGCCGGCGAAGCGCTGGATCCGGGCGCGCTGGGCGAGGTGATTCGCGTGCGCAACGCCACCAGCGGCACGGTGATACGTGCCAGGGTGGTCGATGCGGGCGTGGTGGAACCGGCCGAACTTCCCGGCCGTTAAGGAAACTACTCGGCGGCGGCCGTGCGCTGCAGACGCGTCGCCAGCTGGGTCAGCTTGGCGGCGTAGTTGGGGTCGGTGGCATAGCCGCCGCGCGCGAGGCCTTGCGCGAAAGCGCCCGCGTCGGCACCCGTGTTCAGGGCGGCGCGGTAGCGTGGATTGTCGAGCAATACTTGCGCATAGTCGCGGAAGGCGCTGGCCTGGTCCGGATAACTGCGGAAACGTTCCGTTTTCTTCAGGGCCGTGCCGCTGCCCGCCTCGTATTCGGTGGTGACATTGCTGGCCACGTCGCCTTGCCATTTGCCGCCGGCCTTGATGCCGAACAGATTATTCGTGTCCGCGCCCGTGCCCTGGCGCAGCGGACGCTGGCCCCAGCCCGATTCCAGCGCCGCGTGGGCGGCGACGATTTCCGGCGCCACGCCCAGGCGCGCGCCCGTTTCCTGCGTCCATGGCTTGATCGAGGCGAGGAATTGCTGCTGCGTTTCGCCGATCTCGCCGCCCTGGTTGATGCTGCCCAGCACATTGACGGGCTGGCTCTGTTCCAGGTAGGCGCGGCCTTGCGGGTTCAGGCTGGTGGCGTTGCCGCCGCCCTGTTCGATGAAGCGGGCCACTTCGCCCTGTACTTGCCGGAACACGCTGCTGAAACTGCCGGCGCCTGCCGTGGCAGGGGTTGCGTGCATATTGCTTTGCACGGCATTCGTCGCCATCGTCGACGGCGTGGCCGCCATGGCGCGCATCTGTGAAAAATCAGCCTGGTGCATACGTATCTTCCTCGCCATGCAGCACGCGCTGCATGATGCTGTACTGCTCTGTTAACAAATCGCTGTTGCGGGCATTCAGGCGCTTGCATTCGAGCACCATCTGCTCGAGCGCAGCCCAGTCGCGCTCGGCGGTGACGCGCGCGTCATCTTGCAATAACGCAAACAATTGCGGCATATCGCCTTGCGGACCCAGCAGGGCAGTGACGAGGCTGACCCGCTGGCGGCGGCGCGCATCGAGGGGCTCGACGGCGGCGATGACCTGGTCCGCCAGTGCCGTCAATTGCGCGCTCTGATGGTGCAAGGTCGCCTGGAATTGCTCTTCCAGCACGGTTTGCAGGGCGGCATAGCCGATGCTGTCGTCTTTCATGCCTTGCAGCACGCGGCGCATGGCTTCCTGGCGCGTGATGCCCTTGCGCGGCGCGGTCACGATTCGCCGCCGTGGAAACGCTGGATCAAGCCTGCCAGTTTCGACGGATCGAACGGCAATTCGCCCTTGGCCAGCGCATCGCGCAGCATGGCCACGCGCTCATGGTCGATTTCGGGCATGGCGCGCAGGGCGGCCATGGCCGGTTGCAGCACGGCCGATTGCAGTTCCGCCCCGGCCGACGAGCCGCCCATGGCGCCGGCGGCGCCCGCGTTCTCGGCGATCGCCTCGGCCGGCGCGACGGCGCTGCTGCGTACGGCAGCACCGGTATTGCCGGAGGAGATTTTCATACGTTGTCCCTTGCCCTTAATTTGCATGCTCATCCCGCTCCTTCTTTGCGGGCAAGCCCAGTTTCTCGCGCAGGCGCTGCAAGGTGCCCGAGTCCGGTTCGCCCACTTGCAATTCTTCGCCCTGCGGCTTTTGTCCGGCCATGCCGAACATGGCGGCGATGCTGTCAGCCTGGCCACGCGTCAATATTAACAGTTCGATGCGGCGGTTGATGCCGGCGCTGGCGTTTTTTACGTCCAGCGGCGCGCGGTCGGCCATGCCCACCACTTGCAGCACGCTGTCCGGACTCATGCTGCCGATCAACAATTGCGCGCGCGCCGACATGGCGCGGTTGGCCGACAGGGTCCAGTTCGAAAAGCCTTCATAGCCGGTATTGGCGTATTGCATCGAATCGGTGTGGCCGACGATCAGCATCTGGTTATCCATTTGCGCAAACACGGGGCCCATCTGGCGCAGCAGCTTGCGGAAACGGTCGGTCGGCACGGCGCTGCCGCGCACGAACATGCCTTGCTTGTCCGTGTCGTGCAGCATGACGCGCAAGCCGTACGGCGTGATCACGGATTGCAAATTGCTCTTCAATCCCGCTTCATCGCTGAGCTTATCGAGCGCGCGCGACAGGCTCAGCAAGTCTTCCGGCGATTGGTAGCTGACCTTGGTCTGGTTGGGCGGCGCGGTGCCGGCCTTGCCGTCCTGCATCTGCTTGCCTTCCGTGCGCGTGTCGCCCGTGCCTTTGCGGGGCATGGGGAAGCGCTCGATCAGGCTGCCGCGCGGGCCGCCTTTCTGTTCCGGCATGACGCCCTGGCCTTCGCCCTGGCGGCTGCCTGCCGACGCATCCATCATGATTTCCTTCATCGCCTGCTGCTCGCGCGCGGCCATCAGCCACAGCACGAGGAACAGCGACAGCAGGGCCAGGCAAAAGTCGGCGAACGCTACTTTCCAGGCGCCGCCATGGCCATCGTCGTCGTGCTTGCGGCCGGCACGCTTGATGATGGCCTGTTCATGTTTCTCATGCGGCTTTAGCACGGCGGCCTCCCCGGCCTTGGCCTTGCTCTTGTTCGGCGCCGCCATCTTCCAGCGCATTGATCCAGCTTTCCAGCTGGGCGAAGCTAGGCTTGATGTTCAGCTGCACCAGGCGGCGGCCCGCATCGATGGCCAGCAGGGGCGGTTTGCCCGCCACGTGCGTGACCAGCACGACCTTCACGCATTCCATGGTCGAGCCTTCCTCGCCCACCAGCTGTTTCATCATGTTACACATCGGATCGAGCACGCCGTAGCAGAAGAAGATGCCGATGAAGGTACCGACCATGGCGGCGCCCACTTTTTCCGAGATTTCCGCCGCATCGGCGCCGTCGGCCACGGAATTCATGGCCATCACGATGCCCAGAACGGCGGCCAGAATACCGAAGCCGGGCATGGCTTCGGCGATCTTGTGCAAGGATTTCGACGGTTGCAGCAATTCGTCGTGGATGGCTTCCAGTTCCTGCTCCAGCACGCCTTCGAGCTCATGCGCGTTGATCTTGCCCATCGCCATCAAACGGAAGTTGTCGACGATGAAGGCGAGCAGTTTCGGCTCTTCCAGCACCAGCGGATAGCGCTGGAACAGGGCGCTTTCGCGCGGCGCCTCGACGTGGGCGTCGAGCGCCTTCAGGCCGCCGGCGGCCGTTTGCAGCAGTTCATACATCAGCAGCAGCAACTGGCGCTGGAATTCCGAGCCTTGCTTCTTGTGCGTGACGATCTTGCGCATCTGGTGCAGCATTTCACCGAGTACATGCTTGGGGTTGCCCAGCACCAGGGCGCCGACGGCGGCGCCGATGATGATGATCAACTCGACCGGTTGCCAGATCGCGTGGACGGTGCCGCCCATCAGGGCGAAGCCTCCGAATACACACCCCATCACGATTAAGATACCGATAATTACCATGTCAACTGCCTTTCTGCGTCATTGTGCTGCGTCAATTTGATGGATAGTGCTGAAACTTATGCGTCTTGCAGCATGGTTTTCATCTTGCCCAGCGCCGTCTTGTTCAACTGGCAGACGCGGGCGTCGCTCAGGTCTAGCACGGCGGCAATTTCTTTATAGCTCAGTTCGAATTCGTAATACATCTGGATCACGCGCTGTTCCCGTTCGTCCAGCGTGCGCAGCGCCTGTTCCAGGCTGCGCCGCACCATCAATTGCTCTTCCGGGCTCGGTGCGCTGTCGGCTTGTCCCAGGCTTTCCTGCAGCACTTCATCAAAACTGGCGATCAGCTCGGCGTTTTCCGCCAGCTGGTACTCCTGGAAGGCTTCCGGCGTCAGCTTCAGGGCCGCCATGATTTCCGCTTCCAGCGGCTCGCGCCCCAGGCGCCGGGTCAGGGCGCGCACGCTGTCGCGCAGGCGGTGGCTTTCCTGGCGCACGGCGCGCGGACGCCAGTCCTGGCGCCGCAATTCATCGAGGATGGCGCCGCGGATGCGCAGGCTGGCATAGCTGCCGAACGACTGGTCCGGCACGCCGTAGCGGCGCAAGGCTTCGAGCAAGCCCATCAGGCCGATCTGTTCCATGTCGTCGCGGTCGATGGCGCCCGACACCTGCGAATTGAGCTGGCGCACGATGCGTTTCACCAAAGGGGAGTACGCCACCAGATGTTGTTGTTCTTCGGCAACACTGAGCACTGCCGCGCAAGCGCTGGCGGCGGCATATTCGCCGGCGCCATACGCTTCCTGGTATTGCTCTACATAGGCCAAGGGATCTCCCACTAGGTCGGCTGGCGTGTTGGCTTATTCAATGATCAGCTTGCCGACCATGACTTCGGTGAACGGTTTTTCCATCTGTTCGCGTTCATAGCTGACATTGAAGGCCTTGTTGATCTGTTCGGCAAATTGCTCCACCGTCATCGTCTGTGCCTTGTCCATCGGGAAACTCGACAGGGTGCTGACGGCGATCGAACGCATCAGCGGCAAGTGGTCCTTGGTCAGCTTTTCCTTTTCCTCGGTGGTGGCGATCACCAGGTCGGCCGACAGGTAATGCGTTTCACCTTCGCCGGGGCCGCGCCGCAGCATCACGATGACCTTGTCCAGCGTGAGGAACTTGCGCGCCTTCTTGCCTGTGGCCGGCGGCGGGGTCTTGGCTTCGGCCACCTCGGCATGGCCGGCAACCGGCTTGGCCAGGTACCACATGGCGCCGCCAGCGGCGCCGGCGGCCAGCACGGCCACGGCGACAAAGCCGCCTATCAGTTTCATTTTCATATTCATCAGGCAGTCTCTCGCTCATGCATGGCGTAAGTGGTACCGGCAGGGCTGCCGTCGGACAGGGCGCGCCCCGGTTCCGCGTCGTCGTTCTGGCGGCCCGGTTGACGCTGGCCGCGCGCATCGCCTTCGGCAAACGCCTGGGCGGCGGGGCTGCGCGGGGTGGCGCTGATATTCACGGCCACCTCGGTGTACTGGCGCTGCGCCAGGTCGCTGCGCATGTTTTCGCCGATGCCTTGCAACTGGCGCAACACTTCCGAGTTCGACGCCGTGACGTTCACCTGCAGCGCGCCAGCCGTGTGGCGGATGGAAATCTCAATGCGGCCCAGCATGGGCGGGTCGAGGCGGATCGTCGCGTGCTCGCTGTTGCGGCCGATCTGCGTCTGCAGGCGTTCGCCCAGCGCTTCGCGCAGCGGTTCCTGCCATTGCTGGGCAGGGCCGTTGAGCTTGATGGTATCGCCGGACGGAGCCGCCGTGGCCGTATTGCCGACCGCGCCCGTCAAGCCCAGGTTGGGCGTGGCGGGGGCCGGCGTCGCGGCGCCGCGTTCGCCCTCGCGCGCGGCAGGGGCGGCGGCGGCCGTCACGGGAGCGCCCTGTTGCAGCAGCGCTTCGAACGGCTGTGCCGGCGCGCTGCCCTTGGCGGCGGTCGCCGGGTTGGCGGCGGCCAGCGGTTCGCGCGTGTCGCGCCCTGGCGCTGGCGCCATTGCCGGTGCGGACGCGGTGAGGGTGACGGCCGCGGGATGCAGGCTGATGTTGAGTGCAGGGTTGGCTTGCGCCGCATTCGCCTGCACCGGTGTCTGTGTTTGTGTCTGGGCTGCGGCGCGCGCCTCGGCTGCGGCCGCGTCCGTTGGCGGCAGCATCGTCACCGGCAAGCCGATGACGGGGGCGGCCATGGCCGGCAGGCTGCTGTCGGCCTGGGTGTCGCTGTCGCCGTCCTTGGCGGGTGCAGGCGCGGGCGTGCCGGCGTCGGCCGCTTCCACGGCGGTCACATCGAGCACCTGCGCAAACAGGGGCAGGGCGGAGGGCGCCGTCCCGCTGCTGCCATAGCCCGGCGTGCCGGGCAAGGCAGCGGTCTGTGCCGGCGCTGGCGCCGGTGCGGATGCAGCGGAGGCTGCCGGTGCCGGAGCGGCCGGCGCCGTGTTGAAGTTCATGATCATGCTTGATTCCCGTCCGAGTCGTATTCGCCGAGCGCGGCGTAGGCGACCCAACCTTCCTTATTTGCCTGTAATGCACCCAGGTGTAACCCCAGGCGTTCTTTTTCCTCAGAGCAAATTTTAACCGCTTGCGCGTGAATTTTGCGCAATTGCAACAATTCTGTTTGTTCCAGCGCATTCCATGCGCCCCGTTCAGCCAGCAGCGGAATGTTTTTCACCAGGCTGGCCGAGAGTTTTTCCATCGCCTCCCAGTCCGGCTGCGCGATGGCCGCGCTCAATTGCCGGCTCAGCTGCTGCAGCGCGGCGCGCCTAGGCATTGTTGGCCTGGACGCCCACCCAGCCGCGCTTGATGGTGGTCATCAAGGTCGTCACTTCATCGATCAGGGTCGGGTCGAGCTTGATGCCGGCCGTGTACAGGCGCGCCACGCAATAGTCGTACAGGCGCGCCAGGTTGACGACCACTTCGCCGCCATTGTCGAAATCGAGCGAGCTCGACAGACCGTTGATGATCTGCGTGCATTTATCCAGGCTGATGGCCTTTTGTTCGTAGCGCTTGCCCACGATATGCCCGCGCGCGCGCGCCAGTTCTTCCAGCAGGCCGTCCGTCAGCACCAGTACCAGTTCGACCGGTGTTGCACGGGCGGTCTGGGCATCCAGGTTGACGGCGTGGTAGTTGCCGTAAGCTTCATTGTTTAACATGATTGTATTCTCGCTATGTTAACTGTGGCGGCGCGGCAGGCGCATCCGCCTTAGGATTTATTGTTGCTAAACATGGCATCGAACATATCGGACGTCTTGCTCATTTGCTCCTGCAATACTTGCAGACGCGTAAATTGATCGAGGAAGCGTTTGTATGCCGTGTCATATTGGGCCGTGAGGCGCTCGCCGCTCTTGACCAGGCTTTTCTGCAGCTTGTCCGTGGCGGCCTGGCGCTGGGTGATCTGGCCCTTGGTGACATTGCTCCACTGGCCCAGTACCTTGTCCAGGCTGCCGAGCACGCCGGCCGGGGCGGACAGGCTGTTGTTGCCAAAAAGTTTGTCCAGGCCCGTCGGGTTGTCGGCCAGCTTGGCCGTCAGCTTGGCGGCGTTGAGGCTGATGGTGCCGTCGCGCTGGGCCGTAATGCCGTAGGACACGAGCGAGACGCCATTGATGTTCAGGCGCAGGGCGTCGCCCATGCTGCTGCGCAAGGCATTCAGACCGGAATCATGGGCGAAGATGCCCGCGGCGATGTTCTTTTCCGGATTGCCGGGGCTTGCCAGGCCATCCATCAGGGTTTTCAGCTTGTTGTAGGCATCGACGAACGCTTGCACGTTGGCGGCGGTGCCGGAGTTGTCGGTGGCGACGGTCAGCGTGACGGGCGCTTCGGCGGCACTCATGGCGCGGGTGAACGTGATTTTCACATCCTGCACGTTGGTGAATGTATTCGATGCCTGCGTGATGGCCGTGCCGCCGGGTTTGCCGCCCAGCCAGACGATGGCGTCGTCAGCCTTGACGACTTCCTTGATGTTGGCCGGAGCGATCAGCGCGCCTTTCAGCGCGATATTGTCGACAGCGCTGGCGTCGAGCGTGGCGGCGTTGGCAATGCCCGTCGCATTCGACGTCAGTACCAGTTGCGCCTGGTTATTGATGGTCACGATGGAGGCGGTGACGCGCGAATTGTTCTTGCTGTTGCCGTTGATGGCGGCAGCGATTTCCTGCGGTGTCAGTGTGCCGTTGCCATCCTTGTCGGCGGCGGCCAGGTCGATGTTGAGCGTGTTGTCGCCCACGCCATCGCCGATTTTCACTTTCAGCGTACCCGTGCCATCGGCGGTATTGACGTTGCTCAAGCCGCCATACGACATCTGGCTGGCCGTGGCCAGTTTTTCAACAAAAAAGGAATAGGTGCCCGGCGTCGCATTGATGCCGGCCGTGGCCGTGCCGTAACCGGCGGCCGGGAAGGTGGCGGACTGGCTCAGCACCGATTTGCTGCTGGTCATGGACGACATGGCGCTCTGGAAGGCGGAGATGGCCGACTTCAGGTTGCCCAGCGCCGTGCTGGTGTTGCTGGCCAGCGTGTTCTGTGCCTGCAGGGCGGCCTTTTGCGCGGCGATAGCCTTGGTAGCCAGTTTTTCGGCCGTTGGGATCGGATCGTATTGCGGTGCAGTAATTACGCTTGCCATGCCAGACTCCTGAATAAAGGGATATACCGGTACAAGGCGACCCCCATTCCCGTTTTGTGAAGTTTTCCTGAAAGAAACTTACACAAACCTCATTTTACCTGCCCGCGGAACCAGAATTGCGTCGCCAGCTCGTCTTGCCGCTTGGCATCGACGCGTTGTTGCTCATTTGCAACATACTTTTGTTTCTGCGTGAGGACCTGGTCCAGCACTTCGCGCTTGGCCCAGGCCGTATTGAGTGCGCGTTGCGAAACGGCCATGTTGGCTTCGTGCAAATGCAGATCGGTACGGTGCTGGTCGGCCATCTGCATGACGGCTTGCTTGAAGTTGCCGCAGTTGACGGACAGGGCCAGGGGCAGGGCGCCGCTGGGGCCGCTATCCGTGTACAGGCCCGTCAGGCGTTCCAGGTTTTTCTGGTAGCGCTCGCGCACGGCCGTCTGCGCCGCCATTTCGCCTTGCAGGCGTTCCACTTCGGTGCTGCGCAGGCCGACCAGGGTGGTCAGGTTGCGGATGGTATGCGCGTCGCTCACGTATGCTCCTAGGCCATGATCTGTTCAAGTTGTTCGATGCACGGCCCCATCGGCGCCTCTTCCTTGGTGCCCTGGCACAGGAAGGCTTCGATGGGCGCGTGCAGCTGGACGGCGCGGTCGGTGATCGGGTCGGCGCCGGGCACGTAGGCGCCCAGCGGGATCAGGTCGCGCACGCGCGCATGGCGCGCCATCGACGCTTTCAGCGCGCGCGCCGCCTGCATGTGGGTGGGCGTGATCACCTGCGCCATGCAGCGGCTGATCGAGGCGGCGATGTCGATGGCGGGGTAATGGCCCCGCTCGGCCAGTTCGCGCGTGAGCACGATGTGGCCGTCGAGAATCGCGCGCGCCGTGTCGACCACGGGGTCCTGCTGGTCGTCGCCCTCGGCCAGCACCGTGTAGATGGCGCTCATGCTGCCGTCCGGGTGGGCGCCATTGCCGGCGCTTTCCACCAGTTGCGGCAAGTTCGAAAACACGGACGGCGGATAGCCGCGCGTGGCCGGCGGCTCGCCCAGGGCCAGCGCCACTTCGCGCAAGGCCATCGCATAGCGCGTCAGCGAGTCGACCAGCAGCAGCACGTGCTTGCCCTGGTCGCGGTAGTGGGCGGCGATCGAATGGCACAGCTCGGTGGCCATGATGCGCATCAACGGCGATTCATCGGCCGGGGCGATCACCAGCACGGCTTTTTTCAAGCCTTCGGCGCCGAGCGACTTTTCGACGAATTCGCGCACTTCGCGGCCCCGTTCGCCGATCAGGCCGACGACGACGACATCGGCCACCGTCTGGCGCGTGATGAGGCCCAGCAGCACGCTCTTGCCGACGCCGGAACCGGCCATCAGGCCCACGCGCTGGCCCTTGCCCAGGGTCAGCATGCTGTTGATGGCCCGCACGCCCACGTCCAGCGGTTCGACCACCGGTTGTTTCTTCAGGGGATTAATTTTTGGCGGCGTGACTTCCAGGATGTGTTCGCCGCCGAGGCGGCCCAGGTCGTCGATCGGCTCACCCAGGCCATTGACCATGCGGCCCAGCCACGACGGGCCGATCTGCAGGCTGGCCTTGTCGGGCAAGGGCAGAACCCTGGCGCCGGTGGTCAGGCCCGTGGCCTTCTTGAACGGCATCAGGTAGGACAGTTTTTCGCGAAAACCCACGACTTGCGCATCGAGCCACTCGCCGCTCACAGTTTCAATTTGACAACGCTGGCCCGTGTGCAGGCGGCAGCCGGCGCTTTCCAGCAGCAGGCCGGAGGCGCCGACCAGGCGGCCGGTGGGTGTCGCGACCGGGATATCGCCGATCTCGAAGCTGCGCAGCGTGTCGGCGATCATGCAGGCGCGCCCTGGTCCGCGTGTTCGGCGGCCAGCGCCAGGTGGCTGCTGACTTGTTCCATGCAGGCCGACAGGCGCTGATGGCAGCCCGCGTCGACTTCATTGTCGCCCGCCTTGATGCGGCATTCGCCCGCGTCCAGACGCGCGTCGGCGATCAGGTTCCAGCGCTTGGCGCGCTTCGGATCGAGTTCGCTGATGCGTTTGAGTTCTTCCGGATTGAGGAAGACGTCGATTTCCTCGCGCGTGGGCGGCATCGAGGCCAGGGTCTCGTCGACCAGGGCCAGCAATTGCACCGGCTGCAGCGCCAGTTCCGCGCGGATCACCTGGCGCGCCACCTTGGCCACCAGGTCGACCACTTCCTTGCGCTGCGCTTCGCGGTAATCGGCGCGTACTTTTTTCAGGTCGCGCAGGATGGCGTCGACGGGGCGCGCCAGGCGGTCCAGCGCCACCAGGGTTTCATTGCGGCCTTCTTCGCGGCCCTGCGCCATGCCGTCGTTGCGTCCGGTGTCGTAGCCGTCCTGCTGGCCTTGCACCAGGCCCACTTCGTAGCCGTCGCGCTGGCCCTGCTCGAAGCCTTCCGAGACGGACGCCTGCCACTGCCCATCCGTGTCCTCGTTGGAGGCACGTTGGCCGGCGGCGATGAATTGCGACAGGGGCGGGAAACGATACGAGCGGAAGTGTTTCATTCGATCACCGCTTCGGCAAACAGTTGCACTTCGATCTCGCCCGCATCGGCGAGGCCCTTGACGGTGGCCATGATTTCCTGGCGCGTTTGTTCGATACGGCTCAAAGGCACGGGGCCGGAACGGCGCATCATGTCTTCGAAGCTCTGCGCCTGGCGACGCGGCATGGTTTTCAGCACGGCGTCGCGGATCGACGGTTCCGCGCCCTTGAGGGCGATGGCCCACTGTTCCATCGGCACGTCTTCCAGGATGCGCGTGAGCGTGACATCGCTCTGCGTGGCCAGGATCAGGAAGTCGTACATGCTCAGTTCGATTTCCGATACCACTTCCGGATCGTGCGCGCGCAGCAGTTCGACCAGCGCGGCGCGGTTGCCCGGCATGCGGTTGAGAATCTCGGCCGCCTGGCGGATGCCTTCCACGCTGGTGCTTTGCGTGTCGAGCGTGCCCAGGCAGCGGCCCACCAGTTCGTCGAGCTCGACCAGCAGATCGCGGTCGATTTCGTCCAGGCGCGCCAGGTTCAGCAAGACCAGATCGCGGCCTTCGACGGGCAGGGCGTCGAGGATCTGGCCGGCCAGCGCGGGCGGCAGGAAGGCCAGGAACACGGCTTGCATCTGCACGTGTTCATTGACGATGTATTCGGCCAGCCATTTTGGCGAAGCCCACTGCAGGCGCGCCATCTTGGGGCGGATCGCATCGCCGTAAATGTTGTTCAGCACGCTATTTGCGATATCGCTGCCCAGCGCCATGTCCAGCGAACGCTTCAGGTAGCTGCGCGAGGCGCCGTGCACGCCGCTTTGCTGGCGGTAGTCGTCGAAGAAGGTCTGCATCGCCGTTTTCACGGACTCGACCTTGATGCCGCTCATGCGCGACATCACTTGCGTGACTTCCAGCAATTCTTCGCGCGACAGGCAGCGCAGCACGTTGGCCGCCTGCTCTTCGCCTATGCTCAGCAGCACGATGGCAGCCTGTTCCACGGGGTTCAGGCTGGCGCTTTCGTATTCGGCGCCGTCGGAGGGATTATTGTTGTTGAGTTCGGCCATTTTTCTGCATCCATTGTTTGACGACTTCGGCGACACGCTCGGGTTCTTTTTCAGCCAGCACTTTCAGGTGGTCGACCATCACGTCGACCGCCGAGCCAGGTGGCGGCAAGTCATAGTTTTCCAGCAGCGGCACGACCGGCATGCTGCCGCCGGCGGCTTCGCCTTCGAGCGCCAGCGGTGTGCCATTCACGCCCAGGGCTGGCGCTCCGGCAACGGCCGCGCCGTTGGCGCCGGCGGCGGCGCTGCCACCCAGCGCCAGGGCAGGGTCGAGCTGTTTCAGTGCTGGCGGCGCCAGGCGCGTGGTCAGCAGGCGCAGCAGCGGACGCAGGATCAGGAAGTAGCCGAGGATGGCGCCCAGTGCGTACAGCAGCCAGCTGCTGAAATCGACGACGGTATCGCGCTCTTCCCACCACTGCGCCACGGGTGGCTTGGCGGGGAAGGCCAGCGCCGTCAGGCTCAGGCTGTCGCCGCGCTGGGCGTTGATGCCCAGGCCGCTGTTGAGCATTTTTTCAATATTGCCCAGTTCGGCAGGAGTCCAGCCCGTTTTCGGGTTCGGTGCGGCGGCGCTGTTGAGGACCACGGCGACGCTGAGTTTTTCCAGGCGGCCACGGCTGCGCTTGATCTGCGTGATGCTGCGGTCGTAGGCGTACTGGCGCGTGGTGGCGTTCTTGCGGGCCGTGCCGTCGTCGGACGGTTTCGGCGCGCCATCGGCGGGTGCGGCGCCGGCGGCGTCGGCCGGTGCCGGCACGGCAGCCGCCGGCGGACGGTTTGACAGGCTGCCGGGAATGCCGGCCACGGTGCGGTTGCGTTCCTGCTCTTCGCGCATCGCTTCGCTCGTCACTTTCGGGGCTTCGCCGTATTTTTCCAGCGTTTCGTCCACGCGGTCGTTGTTCACGGCGGCCGTCACGCTGAGCTTGAAGTTGTCTTCGCCGATGACGGGGCCCAGCAAGCCCGTGACGTTGCGGCGGATTTCATCCTGGAAACGTTTCGCGCCTTCATTGCCGGCGGCCGAGGCGTCGAAGCCGTCCGTCAGGTCGACGTGCGCGGACAGCAGGTTGCCGCCCTGGTCGACCAGGCTCACGCGCGTTGGCGCCAGGCTGGCGACGCTGCCGGCCACCATGTTGATGACGGCGGCGATCTGTTCCGGCGCCAGGGTGCGGCCCGGTTTCAGCGCCACGACGATCGAGGCGGACGATTTGTCGCCGTCGCTGGCGACGAACGATGTCGATTTCGCAATCGATAGATGGACGCGCGCCGAAGCGATCGCGTCCATCGTCATGATGCTTTGCGCCAGTTCGCCTTCCAGGCCGCGGCGGAAGCGCACGTCCTGCACGAATTGCGATACGCCCAGCGGGTCATTCTTGTCCATCAGCTCCAGGCCGGCCGGCAGTTGCGCCGTCACGCCTTTCGAGGCGAGCAGCATGCGCACCTTGCCCAGCATCGCGTCGGGCACCAGCACCTGGCCGCTGTCCGGATGCAGGCGGTAGGGGATGTGTTCGGCGTCCAGCGTGGCCATCATGTCCGTCACGGCCACTTTTTCGCGCGCGCCAAACACCGGCTTGTAGTTGGCCTGGTCGCGCCAGGCATACATGGTCACCATGGCGGTGATGCCGATGGCCAGCACGACGATGGGAACCAGGTTTTTCAGCAGGGCGGGCGGGATGGCGGGCTGGGCACCAAGGCGCCAGCGCGCAAATGCGGACTTCATGGGGGTAATCACTTGGGGTAACTTTCGCTGGGAGGCTGGGCGTGGATCAGGACGTGAAGATTACAGAGGCAGTTTGATGAGTTCGTCGACGGCGCCCATGACCTTGTTGCGCACTTGCATCAACATGGAGAAGGACAGGCTCGCTTCCTGGCTGGCCAGCATGGCGCCGACCATATCGTCGCTCTTGCCGCTGTCGACGTCGCTCATTTTCTGCGCCGCCATGCGGTCATCGCCGTTGACCTTGCCGATGGCGTCTTTCATGCTTTGCGCAAAGGAGAAGCCGGATTGTTCCGGCGCGCCGAACTGGGCGGCGGGCGCGATGCTGGCGCCCAGGGCGCGCGCGTCATTGCTCAGTGCTGCCAGATCGGCCTTGATCAGACCTGCGAGTTCGTTGCTCATCGTGCCCTCTACTTTCAATATGCGGTGACGTATCAATCAGAAATTACTGGTGTTGCCATTCCGGCAGGCATGACATCCCGCGCCATCTTGCCCGGCCCGCTTACAGGGCCCATCAGTTTTATCAGTTGCCACACCATCCGCTCAAGCAGATTCAAACAAACCCGGCAGACCTGCGCCGACGTGATTCACATGGCCATGACAACTAATAATTATCTGATAAAAGTTTCTTCTGGTGGCAATAAGCGGGACTGGAAACTGCCATAAAAACCGGAATCAGGTAAGCGGAATGGCGCACTGCAAATCTATATTTTGTCGCTATAAGCTTACCTCGCGGCAACTATAAAGTAAAGAGAGGATTGCCTCAAGGAATATTGATACATGGCAATATTTAGCTTTTTCATGTATTGTTCAGCACCGTAGTCATCCAGCATGCGATACGATGCGCAATCGTTTGCTTGCAGACCGGTACGCCAGGTCAAGATGATGCTGTATTTAATTTCGGGCGATCCGTATAATTTGTTCTGCCACCGCAATACCGACATGACCACTACATGACAATCCTTACCAAGACAGATCAAACTGTGCGCCATCAAGTCCTCGATTCCTGTCTGCTTGGACGTCCTGTCCATTTGCTGCATGTATTCGGCGCCCAGCTGCGCGACGACCTGGCCGTGGCCCTGCGCCAGCCGATGAGTCGCCGCTACTGGGGGAATTTCCAGATCGATGCCGTGACCTTGTCGCGCGTGGAAAACGAGGACAGCGTGAACCGCTGGCTGAGTTTCTCCACGCCAGCCAGCCAGACGGGCTTTGCCCTCGAACGGCAGATACTCTTGAGCGTGCTGAACTATCGCTATGGTAGTGCCGGCGCCAAGGGCGCGCTGCCCGATC
Source organism: Janthinobacterium sp. SUN206 (assembly GCF_030587305.1). Lineage (NCBI taxonomy): Bacteria > Pseudomonadati > Pseudomonadota > Betaproteobacteria > Burkholderiales > Oxalobacteraceae > Janthinobacterium > Janthinobacterium sp. SUN206. The sequence continues at coordinate 63,441 of NZ_JAPWIB010000001.1, forward strand.
CGGCGCAGGTGCGCGTGACGGCCACGGAAGAGCGTCTCGCTGTGGTGCTTGGACAACAGTTGGTGAACAGTTTGTTCTCCCGCGTCCACAAGAACCTGCAAACCCTGGGCAAAAGCAGCGACATCGACACCAGTGCCGAAGTCGCCGCGCAGTCGGGCGTGCATCCGGCGCGCGGCAGCTGGATCGTCACGGTGGCGCTCAGCGACGTCGAGGCGGGGCAGAGCGGCCAGTTCTGGTTCTCGCTGGACAAGCGCCTGATGGCCGACGTGCTGCGCGGCTTGCTGCCCGAGCGCGCGCAGGCGAAGAAAGCCTTGCGCGGCAGCGTGCGTCCGCTCGCGTCGCGCCTGCAAGTGACCCTGGAAGGCCGGCTCGTCAGCAAACAGGTGCAGCTGGGCGCCTTGTTCGACTTGCGCGTGGGCGACGTGATTCCCGTTAGCCTCAGCCGCACCGACGTCATGCTCGACGACTCCCGTCTCTTTACAGCTGCTGTTTCCGAACACAAGGGCAAGCTCTGTTTAACCTCCTTTGAAGATGTCGAATAATATGAATATGACCGATACCAACCAGAGCGAAACCCTGCTGGAAGACCTGGGCGATGACATGATCATCGACCAGGGCGACGTGTCCGACGTGGCCAGCGGCCGCGCGCGGCGCGACATTCCGCAGATGATGCGCAAGATTCCCGTCACCCTGACCCTGGAAGTGGGCTCGGCCCGCATTTCGCTGGAAGAATTGATGGCCATCGGCCCGGAAAGCGTGATCGAACTCGACATGCTGGCCGGCGAACCGCTGGTGATCAAGGTCAACGGCACGCCGATCGGCCGTGCCGAAGTGGTGGTGGCCGGCGAGAACTATGGCCTGAAAGTCATCGACCTCGACGGCCTCAATCTCGACCTGATGACAGCATGAAGCTGGCGGTACCCGGCTTGAGCCGGCGCCGCGGCGCGCTGGCTGCCGCGCTGGCTGTTCCCGTTCTGATGCTGTGCTGCAACGCCGCTGGCGCGCAGGACCTGCTGTCCGGCGTGGTGCCGGGCGCGAAGACCGACCTGTCGGTGAAGATGCAAATCCTCGTCGTCATGACCCTGCTCGGGCTGCTGCCCGTGATGGTCATGATGATGACCAGCTTTACCCGCTTCGTCATCGTGCTGTCCCTGCTGCGCCAGGCCCTGGGCCTGCAGCAGGGCTTGCCCAACCGCATCGTCACGGGCATCGCCCTGATCCTCACCCTGCTGGTCATGCGCCCCATCGGCGACCAGGTGTGGAAGGAAGCGTTCGTGCCATACGACCGCGACCAGATCGGCATGCAGGAAGCGCTGAAGATCGCCGAAGTGCCGATTTCGCGCTTCATGCTGGCGCAGACGAGCAAGGCCGCGCTGGCGCAGATCGCGCACCTGGCCGGCGAACCGTCGACCATGCGCCCGCAAGACCACAGTTTCACGGTCAAGCTGGCCGCGTTTGTGTTGTCCGAACTCAAGACGGCGTTCCAGATCGGGTGCATGCTGTTCATACCGTTCCTCATCATCGATCTGGTGGTGGCGTCCGTGCTGATGGCCATGGGCATGATGATGCTCTCGCCGCTGGTGATTTCGCTGCCGTTCAAGCTGCTGCTGTTCGTGCTCGTCGACGGCTGGACCCTGACCGTCAACACGCTTGTTACCAGCATACAGGGCTATTGATCCATGTTTACCCCTGAAGTCGCCGTCGACCTGATCATCGAAGCGCTGCACGTCGTGATGCTGCTGGTGGTGATCCTGGTCGTGCCCGGTTTGCTCATGGGCTTGCTGGTCGCGCTGGTGCAGGCGGCCACCTCGATCAATGAACAGACCATGAGTTTCCTGCCGCGCCTGCTGGTCACCCTGCTGGCCCTGATCCTGGCCGGCCGCTGGATGGCCGGTTACCTGATGGATTATTGCGTGTCCATTTTTCAGCGCGCCGCCACCCTGGTCGGATAGCGCCGCGCGCCATGGATCAGATTTTCAATCAGGTGCTGCCGTTTCTGCTGGCCGTGTGGTGGCCGTTCTGCCGCATCCTGGCCATGCTCAGCGCCTCGCCCGTGATCGGCGACGCCATGGTGCCCGTCCCCGTGCGGGTGCTGCTGTCGCTGGTGCTGGCGATCCTGATGCTGCCCGTGATGCAGGCGTCGGGCATCTCGCAGGATTTGCTGAAGATTGATCCGTTTTCCCTGCACGCCGCCGTCGCTACCCTGGAGCAGGCCATCATCGGCTTCGTCCTCGGCCTGGCCTTCCACTTCGCCATGTCCGTCATGTCGGTGCTCGGTTACCTGGTATCGAGCCAGGTCGGCTTTTCCATGGCCGTCATGAACGACCCGCTCAATGGCACCTCGTCGGACGTGATCACGGGGATGCTCACGATCATGTGCATGATCGTGTTTTTCGCCATCGACGGCCACCTCGTGCTGACGGGCGTGATCGGCGCCAGTTTCACGGCCTGGCCCGTGGGGCAGGGCTACGGGCCGCTGCTGCTGCAGACGGTGGCGTATAACGTGGCGTGGATTTTCGCCGCCGCCATGCTGCTGGCCTTGCCCATCGTCTTTTCCACCATGGTGGTGCAGCTGGGCTTTGGCTTCCTGAACCGGGTGGCGCCGTCGCTGAACCTGTTTTCGCTGGGTTTTTCCATGATCACCGTGTTCGGCCTGCTGATGCTGGGGCAGATCGTGCGCTTTATCCCCGAGCACTACATCGCCATGACGAATCGCGTGCTGGAAATGATCGCCGAACAGATGCGGGTGGCCCATGGATAGCGCACGTGCCAACAAGCTGCTGCGCAGTCCACTTCCGGGCATCCGTTGCTCGCTGTACATCCGTACAGCTGCGCTACTCAACCCGGCATTGAACTTGCTCGCTACGCTTGTAGGGCGCGTGCGGAAAGGTGTGGTCCATGGCGGATAGCAGCACGGGCGACAAGACAGAAAAGGCGTCACAGCAAAAGCTGAAGAAGTCGCGCCAGGAAGGGCAGGTGGTGCGTTCGCGCGACCTGTCGACGGCGCTGGGCATCCTGATCAGCATGAAGGTCTTCATTTACCTGCTGCCAAGCTATCTGCTGAGCTTTCGCGAGCTGTTCGCCATGGCTTTCATGCCGCTCGACAGCAAGGGCGCGCTGGAAAATGCCATGTCGATGGCGTTTACGACGTCGGTGGGCTTGCTGATCAAGATGATCGTGCCGCTGTTTTGCGTGCCCCTGTTCGTCGTGCTCGGCTCCTTGATCCCTGGCGGCTGGGTCATCAGCACGAAGAACTGGATGCCGAAGATGGAGCGCCTGAGCCCGGCCAAGAACCTGGGCCGTCTGTTTGCGCCCAAGCATGCTTTTGAATTCGGCCTGTCCATCGCCAAGGCCGCCGTGCTGGGCATGGTGCTCGTGCATGTGAGCCGCTCCAGCCTGACGCAGTACGTGGATTTGCAACACCGGCCCCTGCAGCAGGCCATGCTCGACGGCTCGGCGCTGATGCTCGACGGCTTGATGGCGCTCATTTCCGTCTTTGTCCTGTTTGCCATCATCGATGTGCCGGCGCAGGCGTTCTTCTTTGCCCGCAACCAGCGCATGAGCAAGCAGGATGTCAAGGAAGAACATAAAAGCAGCGAAGGGCGTCCTGAAGTGCGCCAGCGCATCCGCCAGCTGCAGCAGCAGATCGGCCGGCGCAGCGTGCGCAAGACCGTGCCCGACGCCGACGTGGTGATCGTCAATCCCGAGCATTACGCCGTGGCATTGAAGTATGACCAGGACCGCGCCGAGGCGCCGTTTGTCGTTGCCAAGGGCGTCGACGAGATGGCGCTGTATATCCGGCAAGTGGCGAAGGAACACGATATTGAAACGCTGGAGTTGCCGCCGCTGGCGCGCGCCATCTACAACACCAGCCAGGTGCAGCAGCAGATTCCCGTGCAGCTGTACCAGGCCGTGTCGCAGGTGCTCAACTACATCCTGCAGCTGAAAGCATTCCGTTCTGGGCAGCGCGCTGCCCAGCCCCCATTTCCCACCGAGGTGGTCGTGCCATCTCATTTGAGCGAGGTAGTACCTTCATGAATTTCCTGAACCGGTTGGTTGCCGAAATGCGCCGCCACAAGTTCGCCACGCCGCTGTTCCTGCTGGTGATCCTGGCAATGATCATCCTGCCGCTGCCGCCGGTGCTGCTCGATATCTTGTTCACTTTCAATATCGTGCTGGCACTGATCGTCATCCTCGTCAGCGTGTCGGCCAAGCGGCCGCTCGATTTCTCCGTCTTCCCGACGGTGATCCTGGCCACCACCATGCTCAGGCTGACACTGAACGTGGCGTCCACGCGCGTGGTGCTGCTGCACGGCCACACGGGCGCGGATGCGGCCGGTAAGGTGATCGAGGCGTTTGGTAACGTCGTGATCGGCGGCAACTTCGTCGTCGGTATCGTGGTCTTCGTGATTTTGATGATTATCAACTTCGCCGTCGTCACCAAGGGCGCCGAGCGTATTTCCGAAGTGTCCGCGCGCTTTACCCTCGATGCCTTGCCGGGCAAGCAGATGGCCATCGATGCCGACCTGAACGCCGGCCTGATCAACCAGGAAAAAGCCCAGATCCGCCGCAAGGACGTGGCCGCCGAAGCGGATTTCTACGGCGCCATGGACGGCGCGTCGAAGTTCGTGCGCGGCGATGCCGTTGCCAGTATTTTGATTTTGATCATCAACATGGTGGGCGGCGTGGCCATCGGCTCGCTGATGCACGACCTGTCGTTCGGCGACGCTTTCCGCCAGTACGCACTGCTGACCATCGGAGATGGCTTGGTGGCGCAGATTCCGGCGCTGCTGCTGTCGGCCGCGGCCGCCATCCTGGTCACCCGCATCAGCGATTCGGGCGACTTCGAACAGCAGGTGGCAGGCCAGGTGCTGACGTCGCCGACGGTGATTTACAGCGCGGCCGGCATGATGGTGGCGCTGGCCCTGATTCCAGGCATGCCATGGTTCATGTTCATGACCTTTGCGGCCGTGCTGGCCTTCGTGGCCTGGCGTTTGACCAAGCGCGTGAAGGGACCGGACGCGGCCGGCATGGCGGCCATCGAGGCAGCCTTGCGCGAGGAGCGCCCGGCCGAGCTGGAGTGGCAGCAACTGCCTGCCGTGCAGCCGATGATGGTGATGCTAGGCTATAAACTGGTCGGCATGGTTGATAAAACGCAAGGCGAACCGTTGAACAAGCGCGTCAAGGGCGTGCGCCAGAGCCTGTCCGAAGCGATGGGCTTGCTGTTGCCGAATATCGGCGTGCGCGACGATCTGGCCCTGAAGCCGTCGCAATACGCGATCGTGCTGTCTGGCACCGTGGTGGCGCAGGCGGAAGTGCAGGCCGACCGCCTGATGGCGATCCCGTCGCCGAACGTGTATGGCCAGCTGGACGGCATTCCCGGCATCGAGCCGGCCTACGGCATGCCCGTCACGTGGATCGAGCCGGGCGAGAAGGCGCATGCGCTGGGCCTCGGCTACCAGGTCATCGAGGCGCCCAGCGTGATCGCCACGCACTTGTCGAAAATGGTGCGCGAATACTTGCCGGAACTGTTCCGCCACGAAGACGTCTCGAACATGATGGAACGCCTGACGGCCCTGTCGCCCAAGCTCGCCGGCGCGCTGGACAAGGCGCTCACGCACACGCAGCTGTTGCGGGTGTTCCGCGTCTTGCTGGCGGAAAATGTGTCACTGAAGGACATCGTGCCCATCGCCACCACCTTGCTCGACAGTTCGGAAACGACCAAGGACCCGATTTTGCTGGCGGCCGAGGTGCGTTGCGCGCTGCGGCGCCAGATCGTCAGCGGCCTGTTCGGTCAGAAGATGGAAATGCAGGCGTTTAACCTGGGCGGCGAACTGGAAAACATGTTGCTCGGTTCGCTGAACCAGGCGCGCCAGGCGGGCAAGGTGACTTTGGATAATTATCCGATCGATCCGCACCTGCTGTCGCAGCTGCAAGTGAACATGCCGGTGGCGCGCGAGCAGATGAAGCAGCAGGCCACGCCGCCGCTGTTGCTGGTGCTGCCGCAGATCCGTCCGCTGCTGGCCCGCTATGCGCGCCTGTTCGCGCCGGGCCTGCATGTGCTGTCGTATAACGAAATCCCGGAAAACCGCGAAGTGAGCATCATCGGCACGGTGGGATAAAACGTTGGAATGAAAAGAAAAACGGCGCTGCGGGTGCCGTTTTCTTATGCTGTATCAATTCTGTTGCGTCAATCCTGCTCGTCGATGGGCGGCAGCAGGTCGTGCTCCTGCCCGTCGGCCAGCAGCAGCACGGTGCGGCCTTGCGCCGTTTCTTCTTCGTCGCCATAGTCGTAACCGAGCGGCGCCGCCACTTCCTTCGAGACGATGATGGTTTCCTCTTCGGCCGCGTCCGCGGGGGCTGCGGGCGCATCGGGATCGGCCGCCGCTTCCGCTTCCGGCTGCGTCAGCAGCAGCGCCACTTCGGCCATGGCGCGGAACAGGGCCAGCGACAGCGAGGCGGCGCCCGCCTGCATCGGGTAATTGCCGTGCACGCGCTGCGCGTGCAACTGGCGGTTCAGGCGGCAGCGCACCACGCGCAGGCCGGCGCGCCGCACGGCGTCGGCGATCTCGGGCAGGGCCAGGCGCACATGGCGCAATGCGGCTTCCTCGTCGGCGGCCAGCTCCAGCAGCACGCCGTCGCCGGACGGTTCCATCTGAATCACGACCCGGCCGATACCGATGATGATCAGTTCGACGCGCAGCGCCACCTTGCCGCGCCGCTTGGGCGTTGCATCGTCTTCCTCGTCGCTGGCCAGCACGCGCAGCAGCAGGCGCTGGCCACCCCAGCCATACACGGCGAAGCGCCACGCCTCGCTGTCGACCGTCAACGGCGGGCGGGCGCCTTCGCGCAGCAGGGCCGGTTGCTGCTCGGCCATGAACAGGTTGCCCGGCACGTGCTGGCCGCGCGCCTGTTCCTGCAAGGCAGCATATTGCTCGCCATACGTCTTGACCATCACGCGCCACGAGGCGGCCAGCTGCGCCGCGTCGGGCGGCTGCCAGACCAGCTGGCGCGTGAAGAACAGTTGATTGACTTGCATGGCGCTGCTGTCGCGCGGCATGGCGCCGCCCGCCCCGTCGGCATTCGGCTTGATGAGGGACGCCAGGCTGTCCTGTCCCTGCTGTTGCAGCTGGGCGGGCAGGGTGCCGGCGTCGGGCGCGGGCGCCATGTAGGGGCCGATGGGCACCAGCGGCTGGACCACGCCCGGCACCATCGGCGTCGCGGGGCTGACGTCGAAGCGCTGGGTAATCAGGGGAACCGGGTTGCCCGATGAAATGCGGTCTATCGCCATGCCACTGTGTCCAGATGAAAGTCTATAAGAGCCGGTGAATCAGGCGGTATCAGCCATCATGGCTGCAACAGGGACAGTATCATTTTCTGCATGCTCTGGCTTTGCTTGAGCATCGCCGTGCTCGCCTGGAGCAACATTTGCGCCGAGACCATGTTGGCGCTTTCCGCCGCGTAATCGACATCCATGATGCGGCCAATGGCGGCCTTGGTATTGGTGACCATGTTGGCCAGGTTGTTGTGCACGTGGTCGAGGCGGTTGGCCGCCGCGCCCAGGGCCGAGCGCACGCCGCCGACCTGGTCGAGCGCTGCCGCCAGCTGGTCGATCATGTTGTTGGCGCTGCCATTCGTGCCGATTTCGCTGCCGGCCGTGCCGCTGGCGGCAAAGTTGGCCGAAATGGCTTTCAGCAAGGTGTCCAGGCCGCCCATCTTGCCTGACACGTCGAACTGCATGGTTTCGCTGCTGCTGGCGCCGATCTGGAAGGTCATCGCCTCCGACAGGGTGCCCTTGCCGGCACTGCCGTTGCCCAGCAGCAAGCCGCCGCCGTAGGAAGTGTTGGTCATGACGTTGTACAGCTCGAGCCCCAGCGCATCGTATTCGGACTGCATGGCGTCGCGGTCGGTCTGGTTGGACGAAGCGTCGGCCGCCTGCGTGGCCAGGTCTTTCATGCGCACCAGCATGTCGGTGACTTCGCCAAACGCGCCTTCGGCCGTCTGCAGCATCGAGGTGCTGTTCTGCGTGTTGCGCATGGCCACCGTCATGCCGCTGACCTGGGCGCTGAGGCGCGTGGCGATCTGCAAGCCGGCGGCGTCGTCCATGGCCGAGTTGATGCGAAAGCCGGTGGACAGGCGCTGCATCGACGTCGCCAGCCGGCTTTGCGCACTGGCGGCGGCGCTTTGGGCGTACATTGCGGCGATATTGGTGTGAATGCTCAGCACAAGGCGGCTCCGGTGGGCGGTGAGGGTGAATCGGGTCTACCTTGTATAGGCGACTGCGCCGTCCGCATTGTTAAATCGAAAGGCAATATAGTCAAATAAATACGTTTCGCGCATAAAAAAAGCCAGACCGCAGTCTGGCTTGGCGTTGCTGGCCGCAAGCGGCCCGGCAAAGATTATTGCAGCAAGGACATGACCATCGAGGACATGCTGTTGCTTTGTTTCAGCATCGCGGTGCCGGCTTGCAGCAGCATTTGCGACGAGGTCATGTTCGAGCTTTCGGTGGCGAAGTCAACGTCCATGATGCGGCCGGTAGCGGCCTTGGTGTTGGTGGCGATGTTCGACAGGTTGCTGTTGACGTGGTCGAGGCGGTTGGCGGCGGCGCCCAGGGAGGAGCGGATCGTGCCGACATTGTCGATGGCATTTTTCAGCAGGTCGATCGTGGCGTTTGCCGTGCCGGTCAGTTCCGTGCCGACGCCGGCGCTGGTTGCCTTGAAGTTGTTGGCGGACAGGCCTTTCAGCGCGCCGTCCAGCGTGACCATGCCTGCTTGCACGGTGAAATCCATGGTTTCCGACTTGGCGGCGCCGATCTGGAAGGTCATCTTGGCTTCCGACAGGGTGCCCTTGCCGGTCGTGCCGTCGCCCAGCAGATTCTGGCCGCCGAACGTGGTATTGGTCATCACGTTGTACAGTTCCAGGCCCAGTGCGTCGTATTCGGCTTGCATGGCGGTCTTGTCGGCCGTGTTCGACGAAGCATCGGCAGCTTGCGTGGCCAGATCTTTCATGCGCACCAGCATGTTGGTGACTTCGCCGAACGCGCCTTCAGCCGTTTGCAGCATCGAGGTGCTGTTTTGCGTGTTGCTCATGGCGACCGTCATGCCGCTGGTCTGTGCTTTCAGGCGGGTAGCGATCTGCAGGCCGGCAGCGTCGTCCATTGCCGAGTTGATGCGGTAGCCGGTCGACAGGCGGGTCATCGAGGTCGACAGTTGCGATTGGGTCTTGGCGATCGAGTTCTGTGCGGACAGCGATGCGTTGTTGGTGTGAAGGCTCAGCATTGTATTGCTCCTGGTAAGTGAATTCGTCGAGCGGCAGGTAATTTCTTGCCCTCACCCCTACAAGGCGACAGGGGAGCGTCTTTCATTAAATTCCACATGGAAATTTTTTATCTGGCGCGCCGCCATGAAAAAAAGCCCCGGCAATCGCTTGCCGGGGCTTTCAGGTGGCGCGAGGCGCCGGTGATTATTGCAGCAAGGACATGACCATCGAGGACATGCTGTTGCTTTGTTTCAGCATCGCGGTGCCGGCTTGCAGCAGCATTTGCGACGACGTCATGTTCGAGCTTTCGGTGGCGAAGTCGACGTCCATGATGCGGCCGGTAGCGGCCTTGGTATTGGTCGAGATGTTCGACAGGTTGCTGTTGACGTGGTCGAGGCGGTTGGCAGCGGCGCCCAGTGCCGAACGTACCACGCCGATGCTGTCGATGGCCGAAACCAGGCTGCCGATGGCGGCGTTGGCGCTGGCGGTCAGTTCGGTGCCCAGGCCGGCGGCGCCGAAGTTGGCGCTGGCCGAACCCAGTGCGGCGGTGACGCTGCCCATCGAGGTGGACAGGTTGATGCTCATCGTTTCCGACTTCGCGGCGCCGATCTGGAACGTCATGGCGCTGGCGATGGTGCCGCCGGTCAGCAGAGCTTGGCCGCCGAACGTGGTGTTTTTCATCACGTTGGATAATTCCAGGCCCAGTGCGTCGTATTCGGCTTGCATGGCGTCTTTGTCGGACGTGTTCGACGAAGCATCGGCAGCTTGCGTGGCCAGGTCTTTCATGCGCACCAGCATGTTGGTGACTTCACCGAACGCGCCTTCAGCCGTTTGCAGCATCGAGGTGCTGTTTTGCGTGTTGCTCATGGCGACCGTCATGCCGCTGGTCTGTGCTTTCAGGCGGGTGGCGATCTGCAGGCCGGCAGCGTCGTCCATTGCCGAGTTGATGCGGTAGCCGGTCGACAGGCGGGTCATCGAGGTCGACAGTTGCGATTGCGTTTTGGCGATCGAGTTTTGTGCGGACAGCGATGCGTTGTTGGTGTGAAGGCTCAGCATTGTATTGCTCCTGGTAAGTGAATTCGTCGAGCGGCAGGTAATTTCTTGCCCTCACCCCTACAAGGCGACAGGAGAGCGCCGTTCATTAAATTCCACATGGAAATTTTTTATCTGGCGCGCGGCCATGAAAAAAAGCCCCGGCAATCGCTTGCCGGGGCTTTCATGTGGCGCGAGGCGCCGGTGATTATTGCAGCAAGGACATGACCATCGAGGACATGCTGTTGCTTTGTTTCAGCATCGCGGTGCCGGCTTGCAGCAGCATCTGCGACGACGTCATGTTCGAGCTTTCGGTGGCGAAGTCGACGTCCATGATGCGGCCGGTAGCGGCCTTGGTGTTGGTCGAGATGTTCGACAGGTTGCTGTTGACGTGGTCGAGGCGGTTGGCGGCGGCACCCAGTGCCGAACGTACCACGCCGATGCTGTCGATGGCCGAAACCAGGCTGCCGATGGCCGTGTTGGCCAGGGTTTTCAGTTCGGTGCCGCCGGCGGTACCGGTGAAGTTGGCGGTGGCCGAACCCAGTGCGGTGGCGACGCTGCCCATCGAGGTGGACAGGTTGATGGTCATCGTTTCCGACTTCGCGGCGCCGATCTGGAACGTCATGGCGCTGGCGATGGTGCCGCCGGTCAGCAGAGCTTGGCCGCCGAACGTGGTGTTGTTCATCACGTTGGACAATTCCAGGCCCAGTGCGTCGTACTCGGCTTGCATGGCGTCCTTGTCGGCCGTGTTCGACGAAGCATCGGCAGCTTGCGTGGCCAGATCTTTCATGCGCACCAGCATGTTGGTGACTTCACCGAACGCGCCTTCAGCCGTTTGCAGCATCGAGGTGCTGTTTTGCGTGTTGCTCATGGCGACCGTCATGCCGCTGGTCTGTGCTTTCAGGCGGGTGGCGATCTGCAGGCCGGCAGCGTCGTCCATTGCCGAGTTGATGCGGTAGCCGGTCGACAGGCGGGTCATCGAGGTCGACAGTTGCGATTGGGTCTTGGCGATCGAGTTTTGTGCGGACAGCGATGCGTTATTGGTGTGAAGGCTCAGCATTGTATTGCTCCTGTAGGATATATTCAGCGAGACGCGCTATTTTTCTGCTCTCACAAGCACAAGGCGGCTATTTCCGCTTATGTATTAAATGCTACATGGAAATATTTTTTAGCTGGCCGCTGGTCTGCGCTGATTTTTTATTGCCATGGAAATTATGATTAAAAATATACTTTTAACTATTTTTCACGGCATCCCGCGCACGCAATTGCTCTTCCGCAATTAACAGCCCCTGGTCGCGGCTGTTGATACGCTTCGCCGGTGTGCCCGCATAGATTCCCCACGCCGGCAGGGACTTGGTGACCAGGCTGAGCGCGCCCACGGCGACGCCTTCGCCAAGCTGCGCGCCGGGCAGCACCACGCTGCCCGAGCCGATGATGACGTGCCTGCCCAGGTGGACGGCACCGCTCTTGCAGTTTGTAAATTCCGCCGGCACGGTGGGGTTGGTCATGCTCGCTCCGCTGTAGTCATCGGTCTTGCTGTACAGGCGCACGCCTTGCGACAAGCCGGCGTAGTCTTCCAGCGTGATGCCTGCGCCGCCGGAGAGAAAGCAGCCGCCGCCAATGTGAACGTAGCTGCCGATGCGGATATGGCCACCTGCCGCCACCAGCGTGCTGTAGCCATCGATGCGCACGTTGTTGCCGATGGCGATATTGTCGATGCCGATGATGACGCAGTTCCTGGCGATGCGCACGTTGTGGCCGAGGCTGCGAAACCCCGCGCCGTGCAAGTCTTCTTCGGTGTAATAGCCGGGATTGAAAAGTTCAGACATGGTCATCCTTGTGCGGGTGTGCGGCGCCGGCGCCGGCTTCCAGGTGGCGGCGCTTGCTTTCCGCCAGTTCGGCTATGACGCGCAGCGCCTCGCCGTCGTCGGCCGTCATGTTTTGCAGGAAATGCGCATTATTCTCGCGTATCCAGCTCAGCGGCAGTTCCCACCAGGCCAGCGCCAGCAGGGCTGCGCGCACTTCCTCGCTGAAGCGGAAGCGCAGCAGCCGCGCCGGCGTCCCTGCGTAAATGCCGTAGGGTTCGCTGCGGAAATTGGGCGGCACCAGCGTGCGCGCACCGATGACGCAGCCATTCTCGATGACCGCGCCGCCCAATATCATCGCCTCGTCGCCGATCCACACATCGTTCTTGATGACCGTATCGGCATATTGGGGAATCGGGCTGTTTTCCAGGCCCATGCCGCCCAATGCCAGAAGATACGTGGAAATGGTGCGCATGTCGTGCTGGCCGTTGAGGATGAAGCGCAGATTCGCGCCGCCGGAAACGTAGCGCCCGATTTGCAGGTGCTGCGCGGTCGAATCGTATTTGGCTTGCGAACCGATGCCGATGCCGGAACAGCGGCCGATGGTAAATTGCCCGAAGTCCGGCTCATTGCCCAGCCAGTTACGGAAAAAGCCATGCGGTATCAGGGTCTGTCCGCCACTTTTATAGGACAGCACGGTAAATTGTGCCGCCCAGCGATGGTCGTCGATGGTGCCGAAAAAGTCGGTGTCTGTGGAAATATTCATGGAGTCAGGCCGGCCTGTGCGTGACGCTCGACGATGGCGCAGATGGCATCGACCTGATCGAGGCCCAGGCCGGGATAGATGGGCAGGCAGATGATTTGCCGCGATGCCTGCAGCGCGTTCGGCAGATTGCTGTGGGCGGCGGTCGGCATGCTGCGGTACATGGGGAAGTCGCTGATGAGTGGATAGAAATAGCGGCGCGCGTAGATATTCTCGTCCCGCAGCAGCTGGAACAGTGCGTCGCGGCTGGTGCCGTAGGCTTCCTTGACGAGTATGGGGAAGTAGGAATGGTTGGCCGATTCTTCCTCTCCCGCCGGCAGGCAGTCGATGCCGGCGATGGCCGCCAGCCGTTCCCGGTAGCGGCCATCGATGGCGCGCCGCTGCAGGCGAGCCGCGTCGATGCCCTTCAATTGCAGGAGGCCGAATGCGGCGTTGATCTCGCTCATCTTGCCGTTGATGCCGGGTGCCACCACCGTCACTTCGTCGACGAAGCCGAAATTTTTCAGATGGTCGATGCGTTGCTTGGTCTTGGCGTCGGGGCAGACGATCGCGCCCCCTTCGAAGGTATTGAAAATCTTGGTGGCGTGAAAACTCAGCACGGACAGGTCGCCGCAATTGAGCACGCTGCTGCCCTTGTGCCGCACGCCGAACGCATGCGCCGCGTCGTAGATGACTTTCAAGCCATAGTTGTCGGCGATCTTTTCGATGCGTTCCACGTCGCAGGGACGGCCATAGCAGTGCACCGGCATGATGGCGGTGGTGTGCGGCGTGATGGCTGCCTCGATCCTGGCGGGATCCATATTCAGGCTCAGCGGGTCGATATCGACAAAAATGGGCTTGATGCCATTCCACAGCAGCGAATGGGCGGTGGCGACGAAGGAATAGGGCGTGGTGATCACTTCGCCGGTGATGCGCAGCGCCTGCAGGGCCGTGATCAGCGCCAGCGTGCCATTGGTAAACAGGCAGATGTGCTTGACGCCCAGATAGTCGCACAGCGCCTGTTCCAGTTGCTGGTGGAACGGGCCGCCGTTGGTGAGGATCTTGTTTTCCCAGATTTCTTCCAGATACGGCAGGAAATCTTGCAAATCCGGCATGAGCGGCTGCGTGACGTAAATCGGCTTCTTGTGGCTCATGACTGCACCGCCTGCTTGCTGGCGTCGTCGGGCGCAATGGCGAACGATGCGGGCGGCAAGCCGCCGCACCAGCGCTGCCACATGGTGCGGAAAGCCTGTTCCATATTGTGGGCGATGGCCCGGGAGTCGGCCAGCGCCGACTCTTGCATGCGGTTGCGCAAGTCTGCGCGCAGGACGGCCAGTTGCATGATGTTGTTAGACAAGAATATTCCTTTCCGGACGAAATCGTCGTCGTCGGTCGCGATGAAGGCGTCGAGACCCACATGCTGCAAGATGCAGGCGCCGGCATGGCTCGGTACGCTTGTACCCTTGAGCGTCAGCGTGGGCACACCCATCCACAGCGCGTGCAGCGTGGTGGTGCCGCCCGTGTACGGGAAGGTGTCGAGGCAAAGGTCGATTTGCTGGTGCAGGGCCAGATAGCCGCCCAGGTGGGTGCGGCCGTGGAAGGTCAGGCGGTCGGCGGCGATGCCTTCCTGCGCGAACCAGGCTTGCAAGGTGGCGATGTCGCTGTCCTTTTGCATGGCTGCCAGATGCATTTTCGCTTCGGGCAGGGCCCGCAGCAGCTTTGCCCAGCGGGCGATGACGCCGGGATTGAGCTTGCTGAGCCGATTGAAGCTGCCGAAGGTCAGGTAGCCGTTGCCCAGCGCGGGCGCGCGGACCAGTTCCGGGGAGTCCGACGATGGCAGGAAGGGCACGCTGGCGGGCAGCAGCACGACTTTTTCCGTGAAGTACTTTTCGTCGACGTCGAATTGCGGGTCCGTCAGGTAGTAATCCATGGTTTTCAGGCCCGTTGTGCCGGGATAGGCGATCCAGCTGACCTGAATCGGCGCCAGTTTGCGGCCAAAGGCCGTCAGGCGGTTGAAGGCCGTGTGGCTGGACAGGTCGACCAGGATGTCGATGCCGTCTTCGCGGATCTTTTCCTGCAAGTTGCTGTCGCTCACCTCGATGATGTTTTGCCAATGCGGGAAATAGCCGCGCAGGCGCTGCGTGACGGCGTCTTCCAGCGTATTGTTGTAATAGGCATACAGGCTCAGGCCGGGGCTGGCGCTCAGGTGCGCGATCACGGGCACGACGAAATTGGACACCACGTGCGAATTGAAGTCGCCCGAGACAAAGCCGACCCTGATGCGCCGCGCGGGATCGTTGTCGTTGTGGAAACCTTGGCCTTCCGCCGTCCCGGCCGTGGACGGGTGGTCGAAGGCGTCGCCGAAGCGGCAATGTTCCTCAAACAGGCGTTGGGCGTCGATATCGATGCTATGGCTGAGGCAAAACAGCAGGCCGCTGTGGCTTTCCGGAATATGCGGCGCCACCGTCCGCGCGCGATAGCCGCTGGCGATGGCTTCCTCCAGGTGGCCTTCGGCATGGAGTAGCGAGCACAGGTTGATTTCCGCCGCTGCGTAGTCGGGCTTGATTTCCAGGGCGCGCTGGAACGCGGCCAGCGCTTCCTTGCTTTTGCCCATGGTGCGCATGACATTACCTAAATGAAAATGCAATTCTTCATCATCTGGTTCGGATTCCATGGCCGTGTTGAGGCACGTCAATACATCCTGATACTGTTTCAGCGCCAGGTAGGCGGCGACCAGATTGTTCCGTGCCGCCCGGTAATCGGGTTTGATCTGCAGCGCGCGCTGGAAGCTGCGCACGGCGTCCTGCACATTTTTGTTTTCGTGCAGCGCCTGGCCGAGCCGGTTGTGCGCTTCGGCGTCGTCGGGCAATGCAAGGGTGGCGGCGCGGAAACTGTCGGCAGCGGCGCCAAACTGTTTCTGGCGCAGCAGCGCATTGCCCAGGTTAAATGCCGCCAGCGCGTAGTCCGGCTTCAAGGCAAGGGCGCGGCGGTAGCTCGCCACGGCCTCGTCCAGCCGGTTTTCCGCCTGGAGCAGGTTGCCCAGGTTGCAGTGCGCCTCGGCGAACGCCGGCTCGATTTCCAGCGCCCGCAGGTAGCAGTCGCGGGCTGCATCGAGTTTGCCGGCCGTTTGCCAGGCATTGCCCAGGTGGCCATGCGCCTGCGCATCGTGCGGCGTCAGTTCCACCGTCCGCTGCAGCGTGGCGAGGGCATCCTTGCCTTGCAGTTGCAGGGCCGTGCCCAGCACGCTCCAGCCGAATGGCGAGTCGGGATAGCTTGCCAGCAATTGCCGGCAGGCCGCTTCCATCTGCGCATGCTGGCCTGCCTGGTACAGCTGTACGATGTGGTCCATTTCCGGCTGCGACGGCGACAGGGCCGCCAGCGCGACGGCTTCCTGCGCCTGCCGGCGCAGCGCTTGCGAAGCATCGTTGTCCAGTCCGCGGGCGATGGCGGTGTCGACGATGTCGAGCGCTTCGTCGGGCTGTCCCGCCTGCAGCAATCCCTGCGCATAGGACAGCCAGAACTGGCCTTCGTCCGGGGCGACGGACAGCGCCTTGCGCAAATACGGCAGGCCGGCCACGTGCTGGCCCACTTGTCCGGCCAGCAAGCCCAGGTTGTGGTTGGCGATGGCATGGTAGGGATGGGCCTGCAGGATCGACAGGTAAATCTCTTCCGCCTCGGCAAAACGCCCTGCCTGGTGTTCAGCGATGGCTTGCTGTAATTCGGTGTCGGGGGAGACTGCGGGAGGGAGGGTCGGGTGCATGGGCTGAGGCTGGCAGAAATGTTTAGCAACGGGAATTGTAACTGGTGACAGTGCCCGTGAGAAACTTTCCGAGGGGAATTTGTTGACGCACGCCGCGCGAATGCGCACTTGCTGTTGCAGTTGGTCCAAAGTGCGGGCAATTCTGATCCTTCCGACAAAAAAACAGCGCACTGCCGGATGGGAGTGCGCTGTTCTGGCCGATTGTCAGCCGGTGCTGCGGGGCCTTGCGATTACATATTCGGATAGTTCGGCCCGCCGCCGCCTTCCGGTGTCACCCACACGATGTTTTGCGTCGGATCCTTGATGTCGCAGGTTTTACAGTGCACGCAGTTCTGTGCATTGATCTGCAGGCGTTCGGCGCCGTCGTCGCTCTTCACGAACTCGTACACGCCGGCGGGACAGTAACGGGCTTCCGGACCCGCATACGTGGCCAGGTTGACGTCGACCGGCACGCTGGCGTTCTTCAGCGTCAGGTGGATCGGCTGGTCTTCCGCGTGGTTCGTGTTCGAAATGAACACGGACGACATCTTGTCGAAGGTCAACTTGCCATCGGGTTTCGGATACACGATCTTCTTCGACTGGGCGGCCGGTTTCAGGCATTCGTGGTCGCCATGCGAGTGGTGCAGGGTCCACGGCGCCTTGCCGCGGAAGATCAGCTGGTCGATGCCCGTCATCAGGCTGCCCAGGTACAGGCCTTTCGACAGCCATGGCTTGACGTTGCGCGCCACGTGCAGCTCTTCATGCAGCCACGATTGTTCGAAGGCGACAGGGTAGCTCGTCAGTTCGTCGTGCTGGCGCTGTTCGCCCAGCGCGCCGAAGGCCGCGTCCGCCGCCAGCATGCCGCTCTTGATGGCCGCGTGGCTGCCCTTGATGCGGCTCATGTTCAGGAAGCCCGCATCGCAGCCGATCAGTGCTCCGCCCGCAAACACCAGTTTCGGCAACGATTGCAGGCCGCCGGCCGCAATCGCCCGCGCGCCGTACGAGATGCGCTTGCCGCCTTCGAAGAACTTGCGGATTTCCGGATGCGTCTTGTAGCGCTGGAATTCCTCATACGGCGACAGGTACGGGTTTTCGTAGTTCAGGCCGACCACATAGCCCACCATGACCTGGTTGTTTTCCAGGTGGTACAGGAAGGAGCCGCCGTAGGTTTTCGTGTCCAGCGGCCAGCCGCTCGAGTGGATCACCAGGCCCGGCTTGTGCTGGGCGGGGTCGATTTCCCACAATTCCTTGATGCCGATGCCGTAGGACTGCGGGTCCTTGCCGGCGTTCAAGTCATACTTGGCCATCAATTGCTTGCCCAGGTGGCCGCGCGCGCCTTCGGCGAACAGGGTGTACTTGGCGTGCAATTCCATGCCCAGCTGGAAGTCGGGGCCCGGTTCGCCATCGCGCTTGACGCCCATGTTGCCAGTCGCCACGCCTTTGACGGAACCGTCGTCGTTGTAGAGGATTTCCGCGGCAGGGAAGCCGGGGAAGATTTCCACGCCCAGGTTTTCCGCCTGCTGGCCCATCCAGCGCACCACATTGCCCAGCGAGACGATGTAATTGCCGTGGTTTTCAAAGCAGGCCGGCACGGCGAAGCCTGGCGTCTTATACGCTTTCGTTTCCGTCAGGAACAGGATGCGGTCTTCCGTCACTTCCGTGTTCAGGGGCGCGCCCAGTTCTTTCCAGTTCGGAATCAGTTCCGTCAGCGCTTTCGGGTCCATGATGGCGCCCGACAGGATATGCGCGCCCAGTTCGCCGCCTTTTTCCAGCACGCAGACGGACACTTCCTGGCTCTTTTCAGCGGCCAGCTGCTTCAGGCGGATCGCCGCGGCCAAGCCTGCGGGGCCACCGCCGACGATCACCACGTCATATTCCATGGTTTCGCGCGGTCCGTACTGTTCAACTAAGTTATTAGGCTGTGTCATGGTCTCGATTTATAGTCACTCAATTAGGTAGCAAGGATAGGGAATAAAGCATCATCGGGGAAATTTAAGCACGAGTGTGCTTGTTTTTGACGAGGATTGCAACTTTGGCGCCATTTTGCGTGACATTGCCCCTCGCCGCAATCTAAATCCGGCCATTTTGTGTAATGATGGCGTTTACCTTTGCTCAAGTGCGACGCAGGGTATTTTGCCCCTGCGCCATCGGCACGGCGTAAAGTGTTATCTAAAATAAAACAGGAGTAGCTCGTGGGCATAGAAGTCAATTTCGAGGGCAAGATTGCCCTGATTACCGGCGCATCGAGCGGCCTCGGCGCGCGCTTTGCGAAAGTGCTGGCCCAGGCCGGCGCGCAGGTCGTGCTGGCGTCGCGCCGCACCGAACGCCTGAAGGAATTGCGCGCCGAAATCGAAGCCGATGGCGGCGCCGCGCACGTGGTGTCGCTCGACGTGACCGACTTCGCCAGCATCAAGTCGGCCATCGCGCACGCGGAAACGGAAGCGGGCCCCATCGATATCCTCGTCAACAATTCCGGTGTCTCCACCACGCAACGCCTAGTCGACGTCACGCCCGAGGATTACTCGTTCGTGATGGATACCAACCTGCGGGGATCGTTCTTCGTGGCCCAGCAAACGGCCAAGCGCATGATCGCGCGCGCCAAGGGCGACCCGAAGAAGCAGCACCGCATCATCAATATCGCCTCGATGGCGGGCTTGCAAGTGCTGCCGCAGATCGGCGTGTATTGCATGAGCAAGGCGGGCATGGTGCACATGACGCGCGCCATGGCCGTGGAGTGGGGCAAGTACGGCATCAACACGAACGCCATCTGTCCCGGCTACATTTCCACGGAAATCAACGAAGATTACTTTGCCACCGAACAGGGCAAGAAATTGATCGAAATGCTGCCGAATAAACGTCCGGGCAAGCCGGAAGACCTCGACGGCCTGCTGCTGTTGCTGGCGGGCGAGGATTCGCATTTCATCAATGGCGCTATCATCTCCGCCGATGGCGGCATGAGCACCTTTTAACGCCATACAACCTGCTGCGCGTTGCGCTTCTCGGCCACAAATCGCTGCCGCTCGCGACGGTTTTACTTGGCGTTAAACGATAGTCACCTTGGCTGCAGCCCTAGCGCTGCAGCTGCAAGCCCACCAGCTTGTGCACCAGCTCGGACGAGGTCGAGGCGGCGAACTTGCGCATCAGCTTGGCGCGGTGCATTTCCACCGTGCGGGGGCTGAGGTCGATCTGGCGGGCGATGACCTTGCTCGTCTTGCCTTCCACCAGCAGCGCGGCGATTTCGCGCTCGCGCGGCGTCAGTTCCGCCGTCACGGGACGTTTTTCGCTGACATCCTCGAACGTCCAGATGCCCGGTCCCAGCGGTTCCCGCGGCAGCATGGCGTGGCCCGTGACGTGGCACCAGAACAATTCTCCATTGCTGCGGCGCATGATGCGTTCGTCCGAATAGCGGCCCTTGGCGTTCATGATGGGGATGATGCGGTCACCCGTGCGCAGGAATTCGTCGTGCGTGGGGTAGAGTACTTCGAATGACTGGTCGTCCAGCTGGGCGCGCGCATAGCCGAACATGGCCGCCAGCGCTTCGTTGCAGCTGCGCATGATGCGGTTTTCCGACATGCACATGCCCACGGGCGCGTGCAGGAAGATACTTTCATAATCGATGGCTGACGCGGCGTTCATCTGATACGTATCACTCTCACAGGGGGATTGCTGGCACGGCGCCGGTAGTTCTACGGTATTGTACTTTCCACTCGCGTATTTTATGCTGAGACGCTGCCTGAGTCATGGACTCAAGACCAAAGCTTAACAAAAGATAGAGGGACACCCATGAATAAAGTTTATCCTGACGCCGCCTCGGCGCTGGCCGGTATCGTCCAAGATGGCCAGACCATCGCCGTTGGCGGCTTCGGGCTGTGCGGCATACCCGAAGCCCTGATCGGCGCCTTGCGCGATTCGGGCGTGACGGGCCTGACGGCCATTTCCAACAATGCCGGCGTCGACGGTTTCGGCCTGGGCCAGTTGCTGACCACGCGCCAGATCAAGAAAATGATCGCCTCCTATGTGGGCGAAAACAAGGAATTCGCGCGCCAGTACCTGGCCGGCGAACTGGAACTGGAATTCACGCCGCAAGGCACCCTGGCCGAGAAGCTGCGCGCCGGCGGCGCCGGCATTCCCGCCTTCTTCACCAAGACGGGCGTGGGCACCATCGTCGCCGACGGCAAGGAACTGCGCGAATTCGACGGCGAACAATACGTAATGGAACGCAGCCTCGTGGCCGATGTGTCGCTGGTGAAAGCCTACATGGCCGACCGCGCGGGCAATTTGGTCTACCGCAAGACGGCGCGCAATTTCAACCCGAACGTGGCCATGGCGGGCAAGATCACCATCGTCGAAGTGGAAAAACTGGTCGAAGTGGGCGAGATCGACCCGGACCAGGTGCATACCCCCAGCATCTTCGTGCACCGCATCGTGGTCAATGCG
Source organism: Janthinobacterium sp. SUN206 (assembly GCF_030587305.1). Classification (NCBI taxonomy): domain Bacteria; kingdom Pseudomonadati; phylum Pseudomonadota; class Betaproteobacteria; order Burkholderiales; family Oxalobacteraceae; genus Janthinobacterium; species Janthinobacterium sp. SUN206. The sequence goes on from NZ_JAPWIB010000001.1 coordinate 84,454, forward strand.
AACCCGGAAAAACGCATCGAGCAGCGCACTGTGCGCACCGACTAATAAATAGAAAATTTACGCATGGCAAAACCGTAGCGAGCGGCAGTGATTTGTGGCTAAGAAGCGCAACCGTACTTTAGTACGGTGAGCATCGCAGGCCGCAAAGCGCGCCGCGCAGTAGGTTTGGGCAGGCGTTCCACGAAAATTGAGGGAGATGATAATGGCTTGGACACGTGACGAAATGGCCGCGCGCGCGGCAAAGGAATTGCAGGATGGCTTTTATGTGAACCTGGGCATCGGCTTGCCGACCCTGGTGGCGAACTATGTGCCGGAAAATATCGAAGTGTTCCTGCAGTCGGAAAACGGCTTGCTGGGCATCGGCCCGTTTCCCACGGACGATGAAGTCGATGCCGACCTGATCAATGCCGGCAAGCAGACGGTGACGGCCTTGCCGGGCGCCGCCTACTTCAGCTCGGCTGACTCGTTTGGCATGATCCGCGGCGGCAAGATCAACCTGGCCATCCTGGGCGCCATGCAAGTGTCGGAAAAGGGCGACCTGGCGAACTGGATGATCCCAGGCAAGATGGTCAAGGGCATGGGTGGCGCGATGGACCTCGTCGCCGGCGTCAAGCGCGTCGTCGTGCTGATGGAACACGTGGCCACGGCCAAGGATGGCACGACGTCGCACAAGCTGCTGAAACAGTGCGACTTGCCGCTGACGGGCGTGGGCGTGGTCGACGTCATCATCAGCGACCTGGGCGTGATCGACGTGACGGAAAACGGCTTGAAGCTGGTGGAACTGGCGCCGGGCGTGACCAAGGAACAGGTGCAGGCGGCCACGGGCGCTGAATTGGACGTTTCCGCCGTATAAAACGGATCGTCGAAGGCAATGAAAGGGCGGACAGCGATGTCCGCCCTTTTTTTTATGCGCCTGCCTTGCCGCGCAAGCTGTCCAGGCTGTAGGCGCCGGCGCCTGCCACTGCGAAATACAGGAAGGTGAAGCAATACATGACGGCCATTTCGCCGCCGTTCAGGATCGGCAGGAAACCGGCAGGCGCATGCGCCATGAAGTAGGCGGCCGCCATCTGGCCCGACAGGATGAAGGCGACGGGGCGCGTGAACAGGCCCACCAGCAGCAAGCTGCCGCCGACGAGCTCGATGACGCCGGCCACGCCCATCACGGACAACAGTTGCAAGCCGTCGAACATGGCCACGTGCGGCGCGCCGAACAGTTTGGCCGTGCCGTGTTGCAGGAAGAGGAAGCCGAGGATGATGCGCAGCAGGCCCAGCAGGCGTGGGTTCCAGGTGGCGTAGAAGGCGGGCGAGAGGGACATGACGTACTCCATTCAAAGGTGAGGATGGTTCGGTGTCAGGCTTGCATTAACGCAATGTCATTATGCGGGAACCAAGTGGCGAACAGGTGACCGTACTGTAATGGTTTTTCATTCATTGATCATTCAATGAAATATTGATGGATGATTTACTGTTTGTTGATGATGCCGGCAAAAGCCTGCACGCATGAAAAAAGCCCCGCAGAGTGATCTGCGGGGCTTTTCAATGAAGCGTACAGCTTACTTGACGATATTCACGCTGGGCGCGACATACGCATCGTCGGTCGGGTGGGTTGGATGGGCCAGCTCGCTATGCAGCTTGTCCATGTCCAGTTCTTTTTCCCATTTCGACACGACGATGGTGGCCACGCCGTTGCCGACGAAATTGGTCAGCGCGCGGCATTCGCTCATGAAGCGGTCGATGCCCAGGATTAGCGCCATGCCGGCCACGGGAATCGTCGGCACCACGGCCAGGGTGGCGGCCAGGGTGATGAAGCCGGCGCCCGTGATGCCGGACGCGCCTTTCGAGGTTAGCATCGCCACGCCCAGGATGGTCAGTTCCTGCCAGATGGTCAGTTCCGTGTTGGTGGCTTGCGCCACGAACAGGGCGGCCATGGTCATGTAGATATTGGTGCCGTCCAAGTTGAACGAGTAGCCGGTAGGCACGACCAGGCCGACGACTGGCTTGGAGCAACCGAGGCGCTCGAGTTTCTTCATCAGGGCCGGCAGCGCCGATTCCGACGAGCTCGTGCCCAGCACGATCAGCAGTTCTTCCTTGATGTACAGCAGGAAGCGGCCGATGGAGAAGCCCGTGTACTTGGCGATCAGGCCCAGCACGACGAAGACGAACAGGAAGCAGGTCAGGTAGAACGAGCCCATCAGTTTCGCCAGCGGGATCAGCGAAGCGAGGCCGTATTTACCGATGGTAAAGGCCATCGCGCCGAACGCGCCGATGGGAGCGACTTTCATGATGATGTTGACCATGCCGAAGATGGCATGCGACAGCTCGTCGATCAGCTTGGTGACCGGACGGCCGCGCTCGCCCAGCAGGGACAGCGAAAAGCCGAACAGGATGGCGATCAGCAGCACTTGCAGGATGTCGCCCTTGGCGAAGGCGTCGACGAAGGTCTTCGGGATGATGTTCATCAGGAAGTCGACGGTGCTCATGCCTTCGGCGTGCGTGTATTGCGCGATCGACTTGGCGTCCAGGTGGGCCGGATCGGCGTTGAAGCCGGCGCCCGGTTTGAGGATGTTAGCAACCAGCAAGCCGATGGCCAGCGCGAAGGTGGAGACCACTTCGAAGTACAGCAGCGCCTTGCCGCCCACGCGGCCGATTTTCTTCACATCCTGCATGCCGGCGATGCCGGAGACCACGGTACAGAAGATCACCGGGGCGATGATCATCTTGATCAGTTTGATAAAGCCGTCGCCCAGCGGTTTCATGTCGACGGCGTTCGTTGGGTAGAACACCCCCAGCAGCACGCCAGCCACGATGGCGAACAGCACCTGTACGTACAGGATTTTATAGAATGGTTTTTTCACGAGTGGTCTCCTCTTGCGGGTTGATGCTGCGATCATCCGCCCATTGCCAGGCAGGCTCAATTGTGGATAACCGCAGATATGCATTTTCGCTATATCGGGTATTGCGCCATGGCGAAGGTGCCAGTGCTGTGCTGCGGCGCAGCATTTCAGGCGCGCGCTTGGAGCATTGCCCGCGCTGCGCTACACTGCCGTAGCGTCGCGCGCGAGGCAACCGGCAAATCGCCGGTTTCTTTGTTTTTTACTACCAAATAACGACGCCGGACAAAACCGTAGCGAGCGGAAGGGAGTTGTGGCCGAGAAGCGCAACCGTACTTTGGTACGGTGAGCATCGCAGGCCGCAACCACCGACGCGCAGTAGGTTTTCTCCGGTGTTATAAGGAATCGCATGATCGAAGCCAGCATCAAAACCGTCCAGTGCATTTCCCCCGCAGGCTTGCACACCATGTCGTATAAAGAGTGGGGCGCGGCGGACAATCCGAACGTGCTCGTCTGCGCCCATGGCGTGACGCGCGTGGCGGACGACTTCGACAACCTGGCGCGCGCCATGGCCAGCGATTACCGCGTGATCTGTCCCGACGTGGTGGGACGCGGGCGCTCGGGCTGGCTGGCCAACCCGCAGTTTTACCGCGTGCCGCAATATGTGAGCGACATGGTGACCCTGCTGGCGCGCGTGCTGGCCAATGGCGAGCGCCAGACGGTGGACTGGTTCGGCACGTCGATGGGCGGCTTGATCGGCCTGGGCCTGGCATCGTTGCCGGACAGCCCGATCAGCAAGCTGGTCTTGAACGATATCGGCCCGACACTGGCGCCGGAAGCCTTGCAGCGCATCGGCGACTACATCGGCCAGGACCTGCGTTTCGAGACATTCGAGCAAGGCGCCAGGTTCGTGCGCGACGTGTCCGCCAGCTTCGGTCCGCACACGGACGCGGAATGGCATAAACTGGCGGTGGATGTGTTGCGCCAGGATAAGGATGGCCACTGGCGCCGCCACTATGATATGGGACTGGCCATGCCGTTCCGCTCGGCCACGCCGGAATCGGCGGCCAGCGACGAAGCCATGCTGTGGGCCGCGTATGATGCCGTGCGCTGCCCCACCTTGCTGGTGCGCGGCTCGGAATCCGATCTGCTGTCGCACGAGACGGCCACGCTCATGCTGGGCCGCGGCCCGAAGGCGGAACTGGTGGAAATCGCCGGCGTCGGCCATGCGCCCACGTTCGTGCACGAGGACCAGATCGCCATCGCCCGCAAGTTTTTGCTGGGCAAGTAATGCTGGGCGAGTAATAACGCTGTACAGATTTTGAAACAACCGAAAGAAGAAGCATGGAAATTACACGACTGCACGTAGGCAAACGCCTCTCCGAAGTAGCCATACACAACAACACCATCTACCTGGCTGGCCAGATCGCGGAAGACACCACGCAGGGCATCGTCGGCCAGACGCGCGAAGTGCTCGGCCACGTCGACCGTCTGCTGATGGAAGCGGGCAGCGACAAGACTTGCATCCTGTCGTGCCAGATCTACATCGCCGACATGAAAGATTTTCCCGGCATGAATGAAGTGTGGGATGACTGGGTGGCTTCCGGCCACACGCCGCCGCGCGCCACGGTGGAAGCGAAGCTGGCCAATCCGGCTTGCCTGGTGGAAATCGTCATCATCGCTGCAGAGCGTTAAGTTATTCAGTTGTTGAGTTATTAAGTTTAAAGGTATTACATGGTTTCCATCTCGGCCCCGAATAGCGTCACCTCGGAACAACTGGTAGAGGGCTTGAGTGCGCCGGACAGCGCGCGCGTGCTGGACGCGCTCGCGTATGCCACCGAAGCGTATGGCGACAAGCTGACCTTTGCCGGCCGCTCCGCGCTGGAGTTCGCCCTCGGCGTGGCCACCACGCTCGCTTTCCTGCGCAGCGATGCGGAAACGCGCATCGCCGGCCTGATGTTCGAGCTGACCCTGCTGGAACCCGACACGGCAGCCGATATCGAGCCGCGCTTCGGCAAGCAGGTGTGCGACCTGGCAACAGGCGTGCGCCAGCTGATCCGCTTGCGCGCGCTGACCCAGGCGCAGCATGGCAGCGCTGGCGGGCGCGGCAAGAATGCGGCGCAGCAAGCCGTGGCCCAGGTGGAAACCCTGCGCAAGATGTTGCTGGCGATGGCGTCCGACATGCGCGTCGTGCTGGTGCGCCTGGCTTCGTGCGTGACCACCTTGCGTTACTTTGCTGAACTAAAACTGTTCAATGAAATGACGCGCGAGTATGGCAAGGAAACCTTGGACCTGTACGCGCCGCTGGCCAACCGCCTCGGTATCTGGCAGCTGAAGTGGGAACTGGAAGATTTGTCGTTCCGCTTCATCGAGCCGGAAGCGTATAAACGCATCGCCAAGATGTTGGAAGAAAAGCGCATGATGCGCGAGGGTTTTGTTTCCTCGGCGATTCTGCGCCTGCAGACGGAGCTGGCCTCGGCCGGTATCCAGGCGGAAGTATTTGGCCGCCCGAAACACATTTACAGCATCTGGAACAAGATGCGCGGCAAGGAGCTGGACTTTACGGCCCTGTACGACGTGCGCGCCTTCCGCGTCATCGTTGCCGACGTGAAAACCTGCTACACGGTGCTGGGCGTGGTCCACAATATCTGGACCCCCATCCCGAAAGAATTCGACGATTACATTTCGCGGCCGAAACCCAACGGTTACCAGTCGCTGCACACGGTGGTGACGGCCGAGGATGGCCGTCCGCTGGAAGTGCAAATCCGCACCAATGAAATGCACAGCTTTGCCGAGTACGGCGTGGCCGCGCACTGGCGCTACAAGGAAGAGGGCGGCTCGAACTTTGCCGGCCAGAAATACGACGAAAAGATCGCCTGGCTGCGCCAGTTGCTGGCGTGGAAAACCGAGGTGGCCGACGCCGTCGTGGGCCAGGAAGAAATCCAGCGCGAATGGGTGGAAAAGCTGAAATCGGCCACCCTGGACGACCGCATCTTCGTCATGACGCCGCAGGCGCGGGTGCTGGAATTGCCCGTGGGCGCCACGCCCGTCGATTTTGCGTATCACTTGCATACGGACGTGGGCCACCGCTGCCGCGGCGCCAAGGTCGACGGCATCATGGTGCCGTTAAATACGCAATTGAAGAACGGCCAGACCTGCGAAATCATCACGGCCAAGGGCGCGCCGGGCACGGCGGGGCCGTCGCGCGACTGGCTCAGCGCCGGATACGCCGTCAGCACGCGCACGCGCTCGAAGATCCGCGCCTGGTTCCATGCCATCGACATGCAGGAAACCCTGGCCCACGGCCGCGCGCTGGTGGAAAAATCCTTGCAGCGCGAAGGCAAGACGGCCGTCAACCTCGAAGCGCTGGCGCAAAAGCTGGGCTTTGCGAAAGTCGACGAACTGTTCCTGTCGGTCGGCAAGGATGAATTCAGCCTGCGCCACGTGGAGCAGGCGCTGCACGACAATGGCGAAGTGGTGGTGCCGGAAGACGCCGTTCTGGTCGGCAAAAGCCGCGCGTCCAGCGTGGAGCAGGGCGCCAAGTCCGGCGTGCTGGTGGTGGGGACCGAGGGCTTGATGACGGTGCTGGCCAAGTGCTGCAAGCCGGCGCCGCCGGACAGCATCGTCGGTTTCGTGACGCGCGGCAAGGGCGTCTCGATTCACCGCGCCACGTGCAAGAACTTCGAGGAAATGCGCGCCAAATCGCCCGAGCGCGTGATCTTCACGGAGTGGGGCAGCACGGGCGGGCACGATACCGTGTATCCGGTGGACATTTTCATCCTGGCCGGCGACCGCCAGGGCTTGCTGCGCGACATCTCCGAAATCTTTTCGCGCGAAAAGATCAACGTGATCGGCGTCAACACCCAAAGCGCCAAGGGCCAAGCCCGCATGACGTTTACGGCCGAGATCAGTTCGACGGCGCAGTTATTAAAAGCGCTGAATGTGATCAAGGATGTCAGTGGCGTGCTTGAGGCACGTCGTAGCTGACGCCTGACCAAACCTACTGCGCATCGGTATAGGCGGCCTGCGATGCTCACCGTACTAGAGTACGGTTGCGCTTCTCGACTACCTCTACCTTCCGCTCGCTACGGTTTTGTCAGGCGTTGTGACGCTTGTTGAACCTGGTGTTAATGCGTCTTGTCGCTCGCATGCAGCCCCGCCATCGTGGCCGTCTCCGGCTGCAGGGTAATGTGGTCGATGCCATGCTTGCTGAGTAACATCTTCTTGATCGCCCGCAATACCTTCGGCCAATGGTCGAGGTGCTCGATTTCCACGTGGCCGATCAGGGCCGGCTGGCCCGGCGACATATCCCACACGTGTAAATCGTGCACGGCAATCACGCCATCCACTTCTTCCACGTCAGCGCCCACCTGGATGTAGTCGATGTGCATGGGCACGCCTTCCATCAGGAAATGGTAGGACTCGCGCAGCACGCCGAATGTCGACTTTAAAATCAGCAGCGACACCAGCACGGACAGCAGCGGGTCGATCTGCATCCAGCCCGTAAAGTAAATCACGGCGCCCGCGACGATGGCGGCGACCGAGCCCAGCAAATCGCCCATCACGTGCACGAGGGCGGCGCGCGTGTTCACGCTTTGCTTATCTTTCGACAATACCCACGCCACGACGATATTGATCGCCAGGCCGATGAAGGCGACGATGAAGACCATGCCGCCCTTCACGGGTTGCGGGGAGGAAAAGCGCAGCGCCGCTTCGTAGCAGATCCAGCCCACCACGCACAGCATGGCCAGGCCGTTGACGAAGGCGGCCAGCGCTTCGGCGCGGCCAAAGCCGAACGAGTGGCGCGGCGAAGGAGGGCGGCGCGCGATCAGTTGCGCCAGCAGTGCCAGGCCCAGCGCGGCCGCATCCGTGACCATGTGGCCCGCGTCGGAAATCAGGGCCAGCGAATTGGACAGGAAGCCGGCCGCCACCTCGATGCCGGCAAATGACAGGGTCAAGCCCAGCGCCCACGCGAGGATACTCTGGCTGCGGCCCTCGAACGAGTGGGTGTGTTTGGCGTCGCCCTTCAGGTGGGCGTGCAAATGGGTGGCGTCGTGTTCGGTGTGCGTCGGATGCATGGAATGCTTTGTGGAATGATGTTGCCGCCAGTGTAATTGAAAAGTAACAAGGCGGCTAACGCGCATCCTGGTGTTCGGATGCCAAGATGTCGCGAAGTTGCTTGAAGGGCTATTTTATCAATTGCTTAATAGGCTAAGCGGCAGGCTTTGCTGGTTGGCAATACGACGCACATCGCCAGGGTAAATGACATTTATGTTATCTTTCCGCGCAGATATTTAATAAAGGGTAGCGTCGATGGCAAAGATGTGGATGATTCGAGGTGAAGGCGGGCGTTTGTATGATGATTTTCGGGAAAGGAAGGCCGCTGCAATCGGTTGGGCGGAACTTGCTCCTAAAGCAAAGCCCGGAATGAGCAGGAAAGAGTTAACGGCAATCTATCAACAAGTAGAACCGAATGTAAAGCTCGGTACTGCCATTTCTGGTGCCTCCCAAGTATGGCGTTTCATAAACGAGATTCAGGAGGGGGATTGGGTCGTCACTTACTCGCCAGCAAATCGTACTTATTTGGTCGGCAAGGTGACGGGTCCATATCAATATCGCCCAGAATGGACAGAAGATGATATGCCACTGATCCGGCCAGTTCAATGGAAAACCATTGAAGTTGAACGAGACATGTTGAGCGTGCGCAGCAAAAATACCTTGGGTGCTACGTTAACGGTCTTTTTGCTGCCTGACACGGTCATGCAAGAGTTGCTATCTGATTCCAAGGCATCGAGCGGCTTTGGGACTTCGTCCATGATTGCAGACACTGAAGAGCTGGAGCCGGAAGCAGATCCGCTTGCCGGATTGGAAATTCTCGCGATTGAACGTATTAAAGACCTAATAAGTCGACTCGATTGGGAAGAGATGCAAGATTTGGTCGCAGGTTTGCTGCGAGCAATGGGTTACAAAACGCAAGTCTCGCCTGCTGGCCCAGATAGGGGAAAGGATATTATTGCCTCACCGGATGGTTTTGGTTTTGAAAATCCTCGAATAATTGTTGAGGTAAAACATCGGAAGGGACAAATGGGCACGCAGCAGATTCGTAGCTTTCTGGGCGGTCGTCACAAAGATGATCGTGGCCTGTATGTTAGTACCGGCGGATTTTCAAAAGAGGCCTATTACGAAGCAGAGCGTGCGAATGTGCCGTTGACTTTATGGACGTTGGATAATTTAGTACGCGCACTGGTCGAAAATTACGAACAAACTGATTCCGAGACTAAGCGCCTTGTACCACTTAAACGAACTTACTTTCCAGCGTAGTTCGTCTAGTGAAGCGTATGGTATTGTTAAGCGTCGTCGTTGAAAGAGAGGACCCGCATGTACACGTTGGTTCTCTCTTTCGATTTATTCACTATTGAATAGCCCCAAAGAATAGCCCCAAAAATTCTTGGGGTTTCTCCTTGTTACTCGCCAAACTTCCCTTCACGGAAATCCTGCACGGCCTGGAACACTTCCGCCTGGGTATTCATGACGAACGGGCCATATTGCGCGATCGGTTCGTTCAAGGGCTGGCCGGCGACGAGGATCACGCGGCCGCCTTGCGGCGCCTCGATGCGCACGCCGTCGCTGCCCGGCGTGTTGGCGAAGATCGCCATGCGCAGGGCGGGCACGGCTTTGCCATCGACTTGCACTTCGCCACGGAAGGAGTACAGGAAGGCATTATGGCCTGGCGGCAAGGGCTGCTCGAAGCTGGCGCCGGCCGGCAAGTCGATGTCGAGGTACAGCGGTTCCGTCAGCTCGCGCTGTACGGCGCCCGTCACGCCATGGCTTGCGCCGGCGATCACTTGCACGGTCACGCCCGCGTCCGTCGTGTAGCGGGGGATTTCGCTGCTGTCGAAGTCGCGGTACCACGGCGTGCGCATCTTGTCGCGCGCGGGCAGGTTCAACCACAGCTGAAAACCTTCCATCACGCCTTCTTCCTGTTCCGGCATTTCCGAGTGGATCACGCCGCTGCCGGCCGTCATCCATTGCACGCCGCCCGAGGTCAGCAAGCCTTCGTGGCCCGCGCTGTCCTTGTGGCGCATGCGTCCCGTGATCATGTACGACACGGTCTCGAAGCCGCGGTGCGGATGCTCGGGGAAGCCGGCGATATAGTCGTTCGGCTTGTCGCTGGCAAAGTTGTCGAGCATCAAGAACGGGTCGAGGCGGCGCTGCAGCTGCTGCGTCAGCACGCGGTTGATCTTCACGCCGGCGCCATCCATGACGGCCTGGCCGGCGATCACGCGCTCGACGGCGCGTGGCTTGTTGACGGTGGTGGTATCGCTCATTGTTCTCTCCTCTAGGCCAGGACGGCGCCAGTGCGCCGCCCCTTTCACTGCTGGGAATTACACCAGGATCGCGTTGATCTCGGCGTCCGCCTGGGCTTGCGCCTTGGCCACGGCTTCCGGGCCCATGCCCATGCCTTCCGAATACACGTATTGCACGTCGGTCAGGCCCAGGAAGCCGAACATGGTGTTCAGGTAAGGCACCTGGCTATCGTTGGCGCTGTCGCGGTGCAAGCCGCCGCGGGACAGGCCCACATAGACTTTCTTGCCGGTCAGCAGGCCCACGGGGCCGTTTTCCGTGTACTTGAAGGTGACGTTGGCGCGGGCAATCGCGTCGAACCAGCTTTTCAGTTGCACGGTGATGCCGAAGTTGTACATGGGCGCGCCGATGACGATCACGTCAGCCGCTTGCACTTGCGCAATCAGCGCGTCGTCCAGGGCGATGCGGGCCGCTTGCTCCGGCGTACGCTTGTCCGCTGGCGTGAACAGCGCTTGCAGGGTCGGTTCGTCGAGCACGGGGTGCGGTGCGGCGGCCAGGTCGCGGCGCACCAGGGCGGCGCCGGGGTTGGCCGCTTGTACGCGGGTAACGATGGCGTCAGCCAGGCGGGTCGAGGCGGAACCGGTGCTGCGGGCGCTGGAATTGATTTGCAGGATGTTCATCTTGTTTCTCCGTTGTGAGGTGTCTTGCGATGGATGAACTATAGCAATTCCAAAATTGATGCGGAAGCCGTTAAAATGGATAACATTAATCCACTAATGGAACAATCGAACGTAAAGGTCAGTGATGGAGATCGATCCCGGAGATTTGCTGCTGTTCGCCCGCGTCGTCGAATGCGGCAGTTTCTCGCGCGCCGCCGTGCGCGTGGACTTGCCCAAGTCGACCCTGTCGCGACGCATCTCGCTGCTGGAAGCGAAATTGGGCGAACGGCTGCTGCTGCGCACCACGCGCAAGCTGGCGCTGACGGAATTCGGCGCCAGCCTGCTCGAGCATGCGCGCAAGGTGGTGGAAGAAACGGAGGCGGCCGGCGCGCTGGCCCAGCACCGCCAGGCAGGCCCCAGCGGCTTGCTGCGCATTTCCATGCCGGCCGACTTTGGCGACACCCTGATGCGCCAGGTGCTGGCCGAGTTCGTGCGCCGCTATCCGGCCATTTCGCTGGAACTGGACTTGTCGGCGCGTCGCGTGGATTTGCTGGAAGAGAACTTCGACCTGGCCATCCGCATGGGCAACTTGCCCGACGATGCCAGCCTGGCCGCACGCCGCGTGGCCTTCAGCACCCTGGCGCTGTATGCCTCGCCGCAATACACGAGCGTGCACGGCTTGCCCGAGCATCCCGACGATCTGTATGGCCACGATTTATTGAGCTTGCCACGCGCCGTGCATGGCCTCGTGCACTGGACTTTGATCCGCGGCAAGACGACGTGGGAACGGGACTTGCCCGTGCGCCTGCTGGCAAACTCGCCGGAATTGCTGGTGCGCATGGCGTGTACGGGCGTGGGCATCGCGGCCAGCACGGACCGCTTTGCCAAGGCGTATGTGGCGACGGGGGAGCTGGTGCGGGTCTTGCCGGAATGGAGCTTTCCGCTCGTCACGGGCTGGGCCGTGTTTCCCGGCCGGCGCTTGATGCCGGCCAAGACGCGCGCATTTCTGGACTTGATGGAGGAAATGTACCGGACCGACGCGCCCGTGTAGGCGCGCGTCTTGTTGCCTTATTTGGGCAGCTTGCCCATGACTTCGCCCAGCTGCACGGGGCCGGCCGGCTGCCAGCTGGCGTTGAAATCGACCGTGTTTTTCGGGAACAGCATGACGACGGTGGAACCGAGCAGGAAGCGGCCCAGCTCGTCGCCTTGTTTCAGCACGACATTGTCGTTCGCATAGCTCCAGTCGCGAATTTCACCCGTGCGGGGCGGGTTGACGACGCCGTGCCAGACGGTAGCCATGCTGCCGACGATGGTGGCGCCCACCAGGGTCATGACGAAGGGGCCGTTGGCCGTGTCGAATACGCAGACGACGCGCTCGTTGCGGGCGAACAGGCCGGGAATGCCGCGCGCCGTGGTCGGGTTGACGGAAAACAGTTCACCGGGAACATAAATCATGCGCGTCAAGCGGCCATCGCACGGCATGTGGATGCGGTGGTAGTCGCGCGGGCTCAGGTACAGATTGGCAAAGCTGCCGTGTTCGAACTGGGCCGCCAGGGCCGCATCGCCGCCGACCAGGGCCGTCGTGCTGAAATGGTGGCCCTTGGCCTGGAAGATCTGGTCCTTGTCGATCGTGCCGAACTGGCTGATGCGGCCATCGACGGGGCAGACGTAGTCCGCTTGCGCCAGCGGACGCGCGTCCGGGCGCAGCGCGCGCGTGAAAAAGTCGTTGAAGCTTGCGTAGTGCGTGATGTCCGGGTCCAGCGCCTCATCCATGTTGACGTTGTAGCGGCCGACGAACCAGCGGATCAGGCGCGTCGTCATGGCGCCGCCCTTGGCGCCGGCGATCCGGCCGGCAAAATTGGTCAACGCTCCCTTGGGCAGCAGATATTGAGGCAAAACGGCAAGACGGTCAGACACGATGGGAAGCCTTTGACGGGGTGATGGGAACAATGATGAAAACGCATTATAGCGGCGATGTGGCGCGCAATGATATGTACCGTATGCAAGGGGGTGTAGCGCAGCCGGCCGCCGAATTTAATTTGCCATAGGAAATATTTTCAGGAAACTGTGCCACGCGGAAAAAATTACAGCACAATACAGCGGCCTGTTTTTTAGCTTTTAGCCATTTTTATTCAGCCAACTTTTTTAGCCAGGTCATGATGCCACGCCGTTGCCTTCGCCTTACCGTCCTTTGTTCCTCCGCGTTACTTGCCTGGAATGTCCAGGCCCAGCAATCCGAAACACCAGCCGCGGATGCCGCCGCTGCGCCGCTGAAGGCCGATAAGGCCGAGAAATCCGCCGCTCCCGCCATGCAGACCGTCGAAGTGAAGGGCAGCGGCTACGATCCGCGCCGCGACGATACGGCCAGCAAGATGATCATGGGCAGCGAGGAAATCCTCAAGTATGGCGACACGAATGTCACCGACGTGCTCAAGCGCTTGCCCGGCATTACCGTTTCCGGCGTGGCCGGACGCTCGGGCGGCGAAATCCGCATGCGCGGACTGGGCAGCGGCTACACGCAGATATTGCTCAACGGCGAGCGGGCGCCGGCCGGTTTTTCGCTCGACACCCTGTCGCCCGACGTGATCGAGCGCATCGAGATCTTGCATGCGGCCAGCGCCGAATACAGCACGCAGTCGATCGCCGGCACCATCAACGTGGTGCTGAAAAAGGCCGTCAAGACGGCGCAGCGCGACGTCAAGCTGGGCGTGGGGGGCGGGCGCGATGCGTTTTCCAGCAATGGAAACCTGCAATTGTCGGACAAGGATGGCATTTTTTCCTATTCGCTGGCGGCCTCGTTTTATCGCTACGACTATCACTATGCAAACCCGGCACGGGACCTGGGCTATGCGCCGGAAGGCCAGCAAAATCTGCTGCGCAGCAGCAAAGGCACGGGCGATGGCCGTTCGGAAGGCATCAATATGTCGCCGCGCCTGAACTGGGCTTTTGCCGGCGGCGACAATCTGACGGCGCAATTCTTCCTGAATGTGGGACGCAACGAAAGCCGTACGCACAGCCGTACCGACACGCTCATGGGCTTGCGGCCGGACTACGATACGAATGACAGCGACGGCGGCAACCATTATATCTTTGGCCGTACGGACCTGACCTGGGTGCGCAAGCTCGATGGCGGCGCCAGGCTGGAGCTGGGACTGCGCGTAGGCCTGAGCAATAATTCATCCGATAACCATCCGCTCGGCCATATCGATGGCGTGGGACTGGCGCTGGACCGTAGCGCGCGCGTGGATGCGTCGGAAAAGAGCGTGTCGTCCACCGGCAAGTATTCTTCGCCGCTCATCCCGGGCCATGCCTTGTCGATGGGCTGGGATGGCAGCTACGGCAAGCGGGACGAGGAGCGCTGGCAGCGCGAGCTGGCCTTGCCGGGCGGACGCCCTCCATTCAACGTCGATGAAGACTTCAATGCCGACATCAAGCGCCTGGCGCTGTATGCGCAGGATGAGTGGGAGATCACGCCGCGCTGGTCCATGTATGCGGGCGTGCGCTGGGAAGGCATCGATACGCGCAGTATCGGCAATACGTATGACGAGGTGCAGCAGCGCAGCAGCGTCTGGAGCCCGCTGCTGCAAACCTTGTGGAAATTGCCTGATACCAAGGGCGACCAGGTGCGTCTGGCCTTGACGCGCACCTACAAGGCGCCGGCCACTTCCAGCCTGATTCCACGCCGTATGATGTCGACGAACAATAGCCAGACCGAGCCTGACCGCGAAGGCAATCCGAACCTGAAGCCGGAGCTGGCGCTGGGCATCGACGCTTCCTACGAACATTACTGGGCCGAAGGCGCCTTGCTCAGCGCGCGCGCCTCGGCCCGCCGCATCGATGGCTACACGCGCCAGGGTTTGTTATATATCAATGAACGCTGGGTATCGACGCCCGTCAACGACGGTCGCGCGAATACGCAGACACTGGAACTGGAGGCGAAGTTCCCGCTGCGTGCCGTGCTGGCCGCGCCCGTGCCGGCCATCGATTTGCGCGCCAGCGTCAGCCGCAACTGGTCGCAGGTGGAGCACGTGCCGGGACCGGACAACCGGCTCGACCAGCAAACCCCCGTCAGCGGCAACTTTGGCCTCGACTACAAGACGCCCGATGGCATGCTGACCACGGGCGGCAGTTTCAATTTCCGCAATGGCGGCCCCGTGCGCATCACGGAGCGCCAGAGCGCCTACACGTCGCCGCGGCGCGATCTCGACATTTATGCGCTGTGGAAATTCGATGCGAAGAACCAGTTGCGCCTGGCCGTGTCGAACCTGCTGGCGCAGGATTTTGAAAGCACCACCACGTATGCGGACGCCAGCGGCACGATCGTGCGCAACAACATTTCGCCGAGTTCGCCGCAGGCGCGCGCGACCATGGAAATGAAGTTCTGATGGCGATGTTTTAGTTGTGAAACCCCGGCCGGCATCCCCGCTGGCCTATAATCTCGGCAATTGCGCGCACGGCCCGTCCGTGCGCGCCACCTTTTCCTTTGCCAAGATTGCTTTTCCCATGACGTTTTCCTCCCTCGGCCTGATCGATCCCCTGGTCCGCAAACTTGACGAGCTCGGCTATGCCAAGCCCACGCCCGTGCAGGCGCAAGCGATTCCTGCCGTGCTGGCCGGGCGCGACCTGATGGCCGCTGCCCAGACGGGCACGGGCAAGACGGCCGGCTTTGCCGTGCCGCTGCTGCAGCGCCTGACCCTGGAAGGCGTGGTGGCGCCCCAGTGCGTGCGCGTGCTGGTGCTGGTGCCCACGCGCGAACTGGCCGAGCAAGTGTATGCGAGCTTCCGCAGCTATGGCGGCAACTTGCCGCTGCGCAGCTTTGTCGCCTACGGCGGCGTGCCCATCGAGCCGCAGATCAGCAAGTTGCGCAAGGGCCTCGACGTGCTGGTGGCCACGCCGGGCCGTTTGCTCGACTTGCAGACGCAGGGCGCCGTCAAGTTCGAGCAGGTACAAACCCTGGTGCTGGACGAAGCGGACCGCATGCTGGACCTGGGCTTCGAGCGCGAACTCGATATATTGCTGATGACCATGCCCAAGCAGCGCCAGACCCTGCTGTTCTCGGCCACCTTCTCGGACGCCATCCGCGCCATGGCGAAAACCATGTTGAAGGATCCCGTCTCGGTGGAAGTCAGCGCGCGCAACAGCACCGTCAAGGCCGTGAAACAGTCGGTGATCGTGTGCGACAAGAAACGCAAGCCGGAACTATTCCTGCACTTGCTGAAGAAAAAGCGCTGGGGCCAGGTATTGGTCTTCGTCAAGACGCGCAAGGGTGTCGAGCTGCTGGTGAACACCTTGCTGGAGCAGGGCGTGCGCGCCGATTCGATTCACGGCGACAAGACGCAGCCGAACCGCCTGCGCGCGCTGGCCCGCTTCAAGTCTGCCGAAGTGCAGGTGCTGGTAGCCACCGACGTGGCCGCTCGTGGCCTCGATATCGATCAATTGCCCGTCGTCGTCAATTTCGACTTGCCCACCGTGGCGGAAGATTATATTCACCGCATCGGCCGCACGGGCCGCGCGGGCGCCTCGGGCGAAGCGGTCTCGCTCGTTTGCGCCGACGAGGTGGAATTGCTGTCGGCCGTGGAAGCGCTGACCCGGCAAACCCTGAAACGCAACGAGGAAGCCGGTTTCGAGGCGGAACACCGCGTGCCGGGCACCTCCGCCGGCGGCGCGATACAGAAAAAGGCCGTGAAGGTGCTGGCGCCGAAGGCGGCGGAGCGGGCGAAAAAACGCCGCTTCTACAAGTAAGCGGGGAAGTTGGCCGGGCAGGGCAAGGCGCGCAGCACGGATATGCCATTCGTGCCATCATGCGCCTATGACCTCGATACCTTTGTTCCCGCTCAATACGGTGCTGTATCCCGATGGCTATCTGCCCCTGCAGATATTCGAGGTACGCTACCTGGACATGATACGTCAGTGCATCATGGGCGAGCAGCCGTTCGGCGTGGTGCAGCTGCTGGACGGCGCGGAAGTGCGCAAGCCGGGCCAGCAGGAAACCCTGGCGCCCGTGGGCACCCTGGCGCGCATCGTCGACTGGGCCGCGCCCCTGTCGGGCTTGCTGCAAATCAAATGCATGGGCATGCAGCGCTTTCACATCGTGTCCAGCGAGCAGCTGAAGCACGGCTTGTGGGTGGCGCGGATCGAAATTTTGGCACCCGACAAGACCATCCCCATCCCGCAAGAGCAGCAGAACGTGGCTGACGCGCTCGGCGCCCTGATCCGCACCTTGCAGGAGCAAAAGATCCCGCCTGAGCAAATGCCCCTGCAGCCGCCATACCGGCTCGACGAATGCGGCTGGGTGGCGAACCGCTGGTGCGAGCTGCTGTCGCTGAACGCCATGCAGAAGCAGCTTCTGCTCAGCCAGGACAATCCCGTGCTGCGCCTGGAACTGGTGCAGGATATGCTGACGGAGAATGGCTTGCTGGAAGAATAAATCAGCCGAAGCCGCATGTTTGCACACGCTTCCGTTGTGCAATTGCAATTTCTATTGAGAAATACTTTACGCTTTGCCGCCGCTGGCATAAGATAATGCCCCTGGGCAAGATTGCCCTGAGCAATATTCAAGAGTAGACGACATGGCAAAAGTAAGCGCGGAACAGATCAATGCGGCAATGGAAGCGATGGCGGGCGAAGGGCAGGCCATCACGGTGCGCGCCTTGCGCGAACGGCTGGGCAACGGCGCCTGCCTGGGCACCATCAGCAAGCTCTTGCAGCGCCGCAAGGCGGGTGCGCAACGCCAGATCGCTGCCGCCGCCGAACTGTCGCCCGTGCTGCAGCAAGCCATCCTCGATTATGTAGGACAGGAATTAAGCGCCAGCCACAGCGCGCATGAAGCCGAGATGAACGACAATCAACAGGAATTGATGGACCTGGCCAGCGAGAACGAGCGCCAGCAAGAGTTGCTCGACTTGCAGGCCGGCGAGCTGGAAACCTTGCGCGAGGAGCTGGAACGGGAGCGGCAAGTGGCGAACCAGGCCCGCACGGACCTGGCCAAGGCGCAGCTGCGCCTGGAAGGCTTGCCGCGCCTGGAAGAGGCGGCCGAGCAGGCGCGCATGGACCTGGCCAAGGCGCAATTCAAGCTCGAAGGCATCCCGCGCCTGGAAGAGGCTGCCGAAGCGGCACGCGCCGAACTGATCCAGGCCCAGCTGAAGCTGGAAAGCCTGACGCGCGTGGAAACGGAACTGGCGGCCGCGCGCCTGGAACTGGAAGCGGAACGCGAAGAGCTGGGCGAAACGCGCGCCGAGCTCGATGAAGAGCGCACCTTACGCATCAAGGCGCAGCAGTTCATCGTCGATCCGATTTTCAAGACGCCCGTCTGAGGACGCCTGGCCCCGATCCGTCCCAGGGTGACATGGCGTCATGCGGCCCTGTGTTAGGCGGCGCACGGAATCGCGATGCAAGGCGCCGCAGAATAACTGCTGGACCTGCGCGCGAAAGGGGCCGGCATGGAAACGCTGATCGTCATGGGCGCCTCGGTGGGCGGCGTGGAAGCGCTGTCCGCCATCTTTTCCGCCTTGCCTGCCAATATGCCGGCACCCGTGCTGGTGGTCGCGCATGTGGGGCGGCGCAGCAGCGTGCTGCCCGAGATTCTCGCTAAAACCTCCGCCTTGCCCGTGCGCTTTGCCGAAGAGCGCGAACCCGTGCGCGCGGGGCGCATCCTGCTGGCGCCGCCGGACCGGCACATGCTCGTTGCCAACCTGGCCGGCCAGGCGACGGTCGGGCTGAGCCGGGGCCCCAAGGAAAACCATACGCGTCCCGCCATCGACCCGCTGTTCCGCAGTGCCGCCGCCGCTTTCGGGCCGAAGGTGGTGGGCGTGATCCTCAGCGGCTATCTCGACGATGGCACGGCGGGCTTGCAAGCCATCAAGGCTTGCGGCGGCAAGGCGCTGGTGCAGGAGCCGCAGGACGCGGTGGCGCCGTCGATGCCGCAAAGCGCGATCGAGCATGCGGGGGTGGACTGGCGCCTGCCGGCCGCCGAGATCGGCCCGGCCCTGCTGGCGCTGGCCAGCGGCACACCGGCCCGCGCCGCGCAGCCCTTGCCGCCTGCGCCCCCATGGATTGCCGTGGAAAACCGTTTTGCCCGGGGAGTGGGAAATATGGACCAACTGGAAAAAATTGCCACGCCATCGACTTTCACCTGTCCCGAATGCCAGGGCACGCTGTGGGAGCTGCATGGCCAGCAGCCGCAGCGTTTTCGCTGCCATACGGGCCACAGTTTCACGGCGCAGATGCTCGGCGAGTTGCAGCATGACAAGGCGGAAGACGCCATCTGGGCCGCCGTCAGGGCGTTGCAGGAAAAAGAAAGGCTCTACCTGACCCTGGCCGCCAAGGCCCAGGCCTGGCTGCATCCGGGCACGGCCAGCGAATATGCCGCCAAGGCGCGCCAGGCGGGCGAGCAGGCCGATGTGCTGAAACGGACCTTGCTGGCTTAAAATAGCGCACTGTCGCGCCATGCCGCGCGGCGCCTGATCGCAAAGAAGATTTATGTCTGCAGAAAAAAAAGAGCCGCTCCCGCTTGCGGCAGCCCCCATCTCGACGCGCGCACTGCCGCCCAGGCCGCCGGCAGAATTCAGTTCTGCCGCAACAGCCCTTGCGCATAAGCAAGCGCGCGAAGCCAAGGATGCGCAGGTGCGGGGCGTCACCTCGATCGACGCCATGCGCGAGGCCATCAAGCAGGCGGCGCGCGACTTGCCCAGCATCACCGAGGTGCCGCGCCTGGCCATGCTGGACGCCGCCGCCTTCCGCGCGCGGGCCGCGCTGGGCCTGCCTTTCCTGATGCGCGGGCTGGTGCAGCGCTGGCCCCTGTCGGCCCTGGGGCCCGACGTCTTGCGCGAACAGTTCAGCCACGTGCCCGTGCGGGCGCGCGTGGGCGATTACATCAACACGGCTTTTGCGGCCGACCGCGCCATGCAGGATATGTCGATGGGGCAATACCTGGACCTGGTGGCAGAGGGCAGGCACGCGCTGCCGCCTTACCTGGGCAACCTGGAATTGCGCGAACTGAACCGTTTGTGCCACTGGCCCACGTATTTCGACAAGATGGGTCCGCCGCGCTTCTGGGTGGGGCCGGCCGGCACGGTCACGCCCCTGCATTGCGATTACGACGACAATATCTTCGCGCAAGTGTGGGGCCGCAAGCGCATCATGTTATCGCCGCCGCACCACGATGTCTTCCTGTATCCGAGCGAGGCGAACGCCATTCTGTTCGGCTCGCCCTTCGACCCGGAAGCGCCCGATTTCGAGCGTTTTCCCCTCGCGCGCCAGGCTGCCATGATCGAATGCCTCGTCGAGCCGGGCGACATGCTGTACGTGCCTGCCGGCTGGTACCACCAGGTGCGGGCGCTGACGTTTTCCCTGTCCTCGAACCGCTGGGCCAGGGCCGTGCCGCTGGCCTTGCATGGCAATGCGGCGCTGCGGCGGCGCGGGGACTGAAGCTTATGGCTGCACGGCCTTGGCCGCGCCGCGGCCCCGCTTCGGCCGCCATTCGCTGAGGATGCCGGCGGCGATGATCAATACCGCGCCCACGATGGCCAGGGCCGGCAGGCGCTCGCCGGCGATGCGTCCGATCACGCCGGCCCACACGGGTTCGCCCGCATAGATCAAGGTGGCCTTGGTGGCGGAAATGCGCTTTTGCGCCCAGTTCATCACATACTGGATCAGCGCGCTGGCGCAGCCCAGCGCCAGCACGCTGAAGATGAAGGTCTTGCTGAGGACGGGCGGCGCTTCGCCCATGACGGGCATCAGCAGCAGGGCGATCAGGGATGCCGTCGCCAGTTGCACAATGGTCACGCGCAGGATGTTCAATTGCGGCGACACGCGGCTGATGAGGATGATTTCCAGGGCGATCGCGATGGCGCCCACGGCAGTGATCAGCTCACCCGTGCCAAAACCCATGCTCAAGCCATCCGTGCCCGTCAATAACAGCAAGCCGATGAAGGCCAGCACGACGGCCGCCCACACGGCAGGGTGGGGCCGCTGCTTGAAGACCAGCCATTGCACCAGCGGCACGATGGGCACATAAAAGGCCGTGATGAAAGCGGACTTGCTGCTCGTGATATACATCAAGCCATAGGTTTGCAGCGCATAGCCGCCAAAGATGCTCACGCCAATGGCCATGCCCGTCAGCAACTCCGCTTTCGTCAGCTGGCGCAGCTGGCCCCGGCAAATCAGGGCGCCGATGCTGGCGGCCACGGCAAAGCGGGCGGCGACAAAGGCCAGCGGCCCGCTGACCGTCATGGCATGTTGCACCACGAGAAAAGTGCCGCCCCAGATGAAGGTGATGGCGATCAGGGCCAGTTCGGGCATGCCGAGGGCGGGCGGGGGACTTGCGTGTGTTTTCATGGGGAGCTATGCTATGAGCAAAATATTTCCCATCATGATAGGAGCAATATATTGCGTAGTCAAGTCGAGGCCGGTGGCGTGCTGGAACACCTGGCCAAAAATCTGCGGCGCTTGCGCCTGGCCGCCGGCCTCAGCCAGGACGAGCTGGCGCGCAAGTCGGGCCTGAGCCGGCGCATGGTCAACGGCGTCGAGGCGGGCGGCACCAACATCAGCCTGGCCAACCTCGACCACGTGGCCGCCGCCTTGAACGTGGCCTTCGTCGACCTGGTCCAGCCGCCGCGGCAGCCGCACGACAGCTTGCGCGTGCTGATGTGGCAAAGCGCATCGCAAGCCAGCCAGGCCGTGCTGCTGGGGGCGGCGCCCGCCAGCCGCCAGGTGGAGCTATGGTCGTGGATACTGGCGCCGGGCGAACGCTACGATGCCCAGCCTGACCCGGCCGGCTTCAGTGAAATGCTGTACGTGCTGGAAGGCGAGCTGCAGCTGGAGCTGGCGGCCGGAACGAAAACGCTGGCCACGGGCGATTTCTTCGTGTTCAGCAGCGCGCAAGCGTATAGCTATGTCAACGCTGGCTCATCCACCTTGCGCTTTACGCGCAACGTGGCCAGCTGAGGAGGGACTACGCCAGGCCGCAGCCGATGAGGAGCAGCATCGGCCGCTCGCGCTCTTTCGCCAGGGCCGGCTGCAGGGCGACCTGCTCATCGCTGGGACCCCATTCTTCCACATGTTCCAGCTGGAAACCCGCTTGCAGCAGCGCATTGATGGTCGTGCCCAGCGTGCGGTGCTGCTTGATCACGCCCGGCGCCAGCCAGTCCGACACGCGCGGGCCTTGCTGCTGGTAACTGTCGACGGGCCAGCGCTTGCGGCCATGCGCATCCGTCAGCCAGCCGGGCTGGCGCGGCGCCATGAAGATGGGATGCTCGATGGAAAACACCAGCTTGCCGCCCGGCTGTAAACCCTGGCGGATGGCGGCCAGCAAGGTGGCGTAGCCTTCGACGTAGTGGAAGGCCAGCGAACTGTAGACGAGGTCGTAGCTGGCCGGAGGCAAGGCCAGTTGTTCCAGATCAAGCCGGGCATAGCTGACGGCCGCATGGTCTCCCATGCCGGCTGCCTGCGCCAGCATCTTTTCCGACACGTCCACGCCCAGCACCCGCGCCGCGCCGGCCTCGGCCGCCCAGCGGCAGAACCAGCCATAGCCGCAACCCAGGTCCAGCACGCTTTTTCCTTGCAGCGCGGGCAGCATGGCGCGCAAGGCTGGCCATTCGGGGGCGCTGTCGAGTCCGCCGACGGAGCGGGGCAACTGGCTGTAAGCCGTGAAGAAGGCGTCGTTGTCGTAGATGTTCTGCGTCATGGGTCGAGATCCTCGCGGCGCGTGCGCTTGGCGTGGCCGCCCCGCTGCGCCCGGTAAATGCCCGCGTGGCCGGAAAACAGGTAGGCCACGACGCAGGCGATGGCCGCATACACGCCGATCTCCGCACCGAATAGTTCCATCGCCATCAGGGTCGAGGCGATGGGCGTGTTGGCCGCGCCCGCAAACACGGCGACGAAGCCGATGGCGGCCAGCAGGGTGACGGGCTGGTGCAGCAGCGGCCCCAGCGCATTGCCCAGGGTCGTGCCGATGAAGAACAATGGCGTCACTTCGCCGCCCTTGAAACCCGTGCCCAGCGAAACGATGGTAAACGCCATCTTGCCGAGGAAATCCCAGGCGGGCAGCGGTTCCTTGAGCGCATCGACGATGGTGGGAATGCCCAGGCCGATGTAGCGATCCGTGCCCAGCAGCCACACGGCGAGCGCGACGACGAGTCCGCCTATCAGCGGGCGCAGCGGAGCGTAGGCAATCTTGCGTTTCATCAAGGCACTCAAGCCGTGCGTGGCTTGCGCAAACACTTTGCCGGTCACGCCGAACAGCACGCCCGCGATGACCATCGCGGACAAGGTCCAGGCGGAAATGGCGGGGATCAAAGGCACGGCGTAATGCGTGTGAGCAATGTGCAAAAGCGGACCCCACAGCAAGACCACCTGGTCGGCGATGACGGCAGCAGCCAGGCAGGGCAGCATGGCTTCGTAGCGCAGGCGGCCGATGGCCAGCACTTCCAGGCCGAAGAGGGCGCCCGCCAGCGGCGTGCCGAAGACGGAGGCAAAGCCGGCGCTGATGCCGGCCATCAGGATGATGCGGCGGTCTTCATTGTTCAAACGAAACATGCGGGTCAGCTGGTCGGCCAGTGCACCACCCATCTGCACGGCCGTGCCTTCGCGTCCGACGGAGGCGCCGAACAGGTGCGAGACGACGGTGCCGCCCAGCACCAGCGGCGCCATGCGCAAGGGGATGATTTTTTTCGGGTCGTGGATTTCATCGATGAGCAGATTCGCGCCGCCTTCGACACTGCTGCCGTAGCGCAAATACAGCCAGCCGACGGCAAAGCCCGCCACGGGCAGCAGCCAGATCAGCCAGGCGTCCGCCAGGCGCGTGCGCGTGGCCCAGTCCAGGGCGAACAGGAAAGCGGCCGAGGCCGACCCCGCCAGCACGGCCACGACGCTCGCCAGCAGCAGCCATTTCAACAGATGCTTTAACAGATCGGTGAGGGCGCTGAGGCGGTGCATCGGGCATCCAGTCAAGGTTGATGGGTGGAACGTTCTTACAATCCCAGTTCCGCCGTCAGCGCCTGGCCGATGGCCCGCTGTTCGGCCAGGATGGCGCGCAAGTGGTGGGGGCGCGTCTTGACATTCGTCATGACCACGCGCAGCACATTGGTCGGGCCGGGGTAGCGCGTCGATTCGAGTACCGTGCGCGACACAAAGCTGTGGCCTTGCGCCTTTTGCCGGTTTTGCAGCTTGGCGTTCAAGGTGTTCAGTTGCTTGTTCAGTTCGGTCGCCGCGTCCACCTGGCCGCCGGCCAGCAAGCTGTCCATGCGCTGGCGCAAATGCGCGGGCACGTAGCGGTAGGTCAGGATGAAGGTGTCGGAGCGCGTGACGAGTTCGAAATCCTGCTGGTCGGCCAATAAATCCTGCAACTGGCCGGACAAGGTGGCCGCCTGCTGCAGCAAGGTCGTGTAGCCGGACACACCGAGCACCTTGAACGAGGTCCACAGTTTCAAGGCATCGAAGCGGCGCGAGCCTTCCAGCGAAGTCTGGCCCAGGTCGCCCGAGTTGTCACGCAAGATGTAGTTGGCGTTGTGCTTCAGCAAGTTCAGGCTGGCGCTATCCTTGAACAGCACCATGCTTTGCGCCATCGGCACCCACAGCAATTTATGCCCGTCGATGACGACGGAGTCGGCCAGGGCGATGCCGTGGTACAGCGCGCGGTACTGTTCCGCGATCAGCAGCGCGCCGCCCCAGGCCGCATCCACATGGAACCAGATGCTTTCCCGCGAGGCAATGGCTGCCATGGCGGCCAGCGGGTCGATGGCGCCCGTTTCCGTCGTGCCGGCGATGCCGATCATGGCGACGACCTTGATATTGCGCAATTTCAAGTCGGCAATCGTCGCTTCCAGCGCCTGGACGTCGATGCGGTTGTCGCGGTCGACGGCGACCAGGTGCAAGGCGTTTTCACCGAGGCCCAGGGTCGCCAGCGCCTTCTTGACGGAATAGTGGCTGCGGGCCGAGCCGATCACGGCCAGTCCCGCGTAGCCGGATTCTTGCATGGCGGCAAACAGGCCCCGCTTGCGCGTGCCGGGCAGTTGCTGTTCCAGTGCCACGGCCAGGGCCGTCAGGTTGCCCATGGTGCCGCCATTGACGACATTGCCCAGTGCGCCGCTGGTGGCGGCCATGGCTTGCGTGTAGACATGTTCGGGCTGCTGGTACACCTGGCGGTGCAGCCAGCCCAGGATCTGTTTTTCGATCAGGGTCGACACGTACGCCGTCTCGATCTTGACCTGGTTCTGGTTCAGGGTGGCCGTAAACGCTTCGGCCAGCACGCTGATCCAGGGCAGGGCCTGGGTCATGTGGCCGATGTATTGCGGGTGGTTCAGCTGGGCCGTATTGGCCAGCACGGTGGTGTCGAGTTCTTGCAGGAAATCCGCCACGGGCATGCCGTGCGCGGGCAGGCTGGTGTCGGACAGCTGCGTCAGCAGCTCCGCATACGGCGTGTGCGGATAGGCCGTGTCGCGCTCGGCGGCCAGCCAGCCGCCCAGCATGCCCAGCGCCTGGCGCAAGGGCGCGGGCGCCTGCTGCAATGCATCGATGGAAAAATGCTGCTGCAGCAGCTGTTCGACAGGGGTATCGGTCATGGCGCGTTGTTTTCTCTACGGATTGCTGGTGCCACGGTGACAAACGAATTGCGCCCAGGCGGAAGCGGGATTTTACCCGACTCCGCC
The DNA here is from genome assembly GCF_030587305.1 of Janthinobacterium sp. SUN206. Classification (NCBI taxonomy): domain Bacteria; kingdom Pseudomonadati; phylum Pseudomonadota; class Betaproteobacteria; order Burkholderiales; family Oxalobacteraceae; genus Janthinobacterium; species Janthinobacterium sp. SUN206. The sequence continues at coordinate 109,894 of NZ_JAPWIB010000001.1, forward strand.
TGAGCGCATCAGTTTGCTATATCAGTTTGCTATTGCTGCTGATCAGAAATAGTTCAAGCCCAGCGCCGACTTGACTTCATCGGCCGTGCGGGCCGCCACTTCGCGTGCTTTGAAAGTGCCTTCTTTCAGCATCTGGATGACTTGTCCCTTGTCCTTGGCGAACTCTTCGCGGCGGGCGCGGATCGGCGCCAGCATTTCCTGCAAGACCAGATCCAGGCGCTTCTTGACGATGCTGTCGCCCAGGCCGCCGCGCACGTAATGGGCTTTCATTTCGGCCAGCGCCGCTTTTTCCGGGTCAAACGCATCCAGGTACGTAAAGGCGATGTTGCCTTCCAGGTGGCCCGGATCTTCCACGCGCAGGTGCAGCGGGTCGGTGTAGACTTTTTTCACGGCGGCCGTGATTTCGGCCGGGGTGGCGCCCAGGTTGATGGTGTTGCCCAGCGATTTGCTCATCTTCGCCTTGCCGTCGATGCCGGGCAGGCGGCCGATGTCCGGCACCAGCGCCTTGCATTCCATCAATACTTCGCGGTTATACATGCGGTTGAAGCGGCGCACGATTTCATTCGTTTGCTCGATCATCGGGATCTGGTCTTCGCCCACGGGCACCACGCCCGCCTTGAAGGCCGTGATGTCGGCCGCCTGGCTGGCCGGGTAGGTCAGGAAGCCGGCCGGGATGTCGCGCTCGAAGCCGCGCAGGCGGATTTCTTCCTTGACGGTGGGGTTGCGCTCGAGGCGCGCCACGGTAACGATGTTCAGGTAGTAAAAGGTCAGTTCGGCCAGTTCCGGAATCTGCGACTGGATGAACACGGTGGTTTTCGTCGGGTCGATGCCGACGGCCAGGTAATCGAGCGCCACTTCGACGACATTGCGGTGCACCTTGTCGATGTCGTCCATATTGTCCGTCAGCGCTTGCGCGTCGGCCAGCATGATGAATTGCTTGTAGCTGTTCTGGTAGCGCACGCGGTCGCGCAGGCTGCCCACGTAATGGCCCAGGTGCAAGGGGCCGGTGGGGCGGTCGCCCGTCAGGATCACGGATTGCGAAGCGATGGCGGCGGCGGACAGCGGCGCGGCGTCGTTCTGGTCCTGGGTGTCGGGGGTATCGGGCGTATTAGGCAAGCTCATCAAGTTTCCTTTTGAGCCGCCTGCATCGGGGATGATCCAGGCTGAGCCTGTTACGCCACCGATCGAGGCGGCGTGGATCAAATTCACATCACTATGCAGTGGCCGCGCGAAAGTGAGCGGGACCACCAATTCAAGCAGGCGTGTTGTGAAGGGATAAATTTCATGGCGTTATGGTTGCAGTTCGGGCGCGTTCTGTCAAGTTTGCGCCCGGATTTATCTGCTGCGCCGCGTCAGAGGCTTGCCTTATGTAAAACTTGCTTTCCGAGTACTATTGCCGTTCGGCCACTTTTGCGTGGCATGAATCATTGGAGAACAGTATGCGCATGTCGTCCCCCGTCCGGCTCACCGGCCTGGCTCTTGTTATCAGTTCCTTGTTTGCAGCACCCGCGATGGCGCAAACGCCGCCCATGACGCCCGATATCGGCGCCAAGCTGGCCATGCCCGACCTGAATGATTACGTCAAGCGCGTGGTGATGATCCCCATGCGCGACGGCGTCAAGCTGTACACGGTGATCGTCGTGCCGAAAGGCGCCCAGAAAGCGCCGATCATGCTCACGCGCACGCCGTACAATGCGGCCCGCCGCGCCCAGCGCGCTGCCAGCCCCAGCATGCTGGCCGCCTTGCCGCAGGGTGACGATACCCTGGTGGAAAACGGCTACATCCGCGTATTCCAGGACGTGCGCGGCAAGCATGGCTCGGAAGGCGATTACGTCATGACGCGCCCCGTGCGCGGACCGCTGAACCATACCAAGGTCGATAACGTGACCGATGCGTGGGACACCATCGACTGGCTCGTGAAAAACGTGCCGGAAACGAATGGCAAGGTGGGCATGCTGGGTTCCTCGTACGAGGGTCATACGGTGCTGATGGCCCTGGTCGACCCGCATCCGGCGCTGAAGGTGGCCATTCCCATGAGCGCCATGGTCGATGGCTGGCGCGGCGACGACTGGTTCCACAACGGCGCCTTCCGCATGCCGAGCCTGTCCTACCTGGCGTGGCAGACGAGCGCGCGCGGCAGTAGCGAGGCGCCGGCGCTGGGCGTGTATGACGAATACGATGCGTATCTGCGCATCGGCTCGGCCGGCGATTACGCGAAGAAGTTCGGCATCGACAAGCTGACCTACACGAAAAAGCTGTTCGAGCACCCGGCCTATGACAGTTACTGGCAGGAACAGGCGCTCGACAAGATCCTCGCCAAGCGCCCGCTGATCGTGCCCACCATGCACGTGGTGGGGCAGTGGGACCAGGAAGATATCTATGGCCCGTACGCCACCTACACGGCGATGGAGGGGCGCGACAAGCGCAACAACCTCAATTACCTGGCCATCGGCCCGTGGCGCCATAGCGGCGTCAACTATGACGGCTCCAGCCTGGGTGCCCTGAAGTTTGACGGCGATACGGCGCGCCAGTTCCGCGAAAAAGTCATGCAGCCATTCCTGAATCAATACCTGAAGGATGGCGCGCCGGAAGCGAACACGGCGCCCGTGGTGTCGTACCAGACCGGCACCAACCAGTGGCAGCGCCTGCAGCAGTGGCCGCTGGCCTGCGAGACCTGCGACACCAAGCTGACGCCGATCTACCTGCAGGACGGTTCCAGGCTGGGTTTTGCGGCGCCATCGGGCGCTGCGGATGCGGCTGAAGGCGCCTTCGATGAATACGTGGCCGATCCCGCCAAGCCCGTGCCTTTCGTGCCCCGTCCCGTGCGCCTCACGGACCCGGATGTGTGGAAGCCATGGCTGGTCAGCGACCAGCGCGGCTATGCCGACCGCACGGACGTGCTCAGCTATGTGTCCGAACCGTTGAAGACGGCCGTGCGCATCGCCGGCGCGCCGATGGTGAACCTGTTCGCCGCCACCAGCGGCACGGATGCGGACTGGGTGGTAAAACTGATCGATGTGTATCCGGACGAAGTGCCGTCGCAGCCGGCCATGGGCGGCTACCAGCTGGGCGTGGCGATGGATATCTTCCGCGGCCGCTACCGCGACAGCTTCGAGCACCCGACGCCGATACCGGCAGGTAAAGTGGAGCGCTACCGCTTCGCCTTGCCGAACGCGAATCACGTCTTCCTGCCCGGCCACCGCATCGCCGTGCAAGTGCAGTCGAGCTGGTTCCCCCTGTACGACCGCAACCCGCAAAACTACGTGCCGAACATCTTCCTGGCCGACCCGGGCCATTATAGAAAGGCGACGCAGCGCGTGTACCACGCGGCAGGGGCGGCCAGCGCGATCGAGTTGCCGATTGCGCCGCTCGACGCCCGCTAAGCGATTCGCATGAGGATGGCGCCCGCCGCGATCAGGCCGATGGCCAGGTAGCGGCGGGGGCTGATCTTTTCGCGCAGGAACAGGGCCGCGATGGCGATGGCGAACAGGATCGACGTTTCGCGCAGGGCCGCGATGGCGGCCACGGGCGCCTGCGTCATGGCCCACAGGGCCAGGCCATACGATGCGAGGGTGCCGAAGCCGCCAACGGCGGCCAGGCGCCATTGCGTTTGCGCATACGCAAGCAAGTCGGCGGGGCGGCGCAACGCCGTCCACAGCAGCAGTCCTGCGCCGTTCAAGACAAAAATCCACATGGTGTAGGCGGCCGGCGCGCCGGACAGGCGCACGCCGATGCCGTCGATCAAGGTATAGCTGGCGATGACGCAGGCGTTGCCGAGCGCAAAGGCGGTGGCGCGGCCCGTGTTTTTCGGCATCCTGCCGATGGCGCCCGTGCGCGCGGCAACGTACAGGCCGAGGATGCCCGCGCAGATGCAGGCGACGGCGCCCATTTGCATGGGGGAAAGGCGTTCGCCGATCAGCGGCCAGCTGGCCAGCGCCACGAGCAATGGCGCGCTGCCGCGCATCAAGGGGTAGGCATGGCTCATGTCGCCCGCCCTGTAGGCAGCCGCCAGCAGCGAGTAATACGCCAGCTGTGCCACGGCCGAGGCGGCCAGGTAGGGCCAGCTGGCGGGCGCGGGAGTGTTGACGAAGGGCAACGCGGCCAGCGAAATCAGGGCCGCGCCCACGGAAACGAGCACCGTGCTGAGGAAGGTATCCTTGCCCGACTTGACGATGGCGTTCCAGCTGGCGTGCAGCAGGGCGGCAAACAGGACGACGGCGACGACCAGACCGGACATGCAGGCCTTAGCGGGGGCGTATGCTCAGCGACAACAGTTCCTGGCGGTGATGGCGCTGGAAGCCGTCCATCACGGCGCCGGAGCGGCCCGCCCTGTCGAGCAGTTCGCGCAGGGTCGCCTGGTCTTCCGCCGTCAGCGACTTGCGCGACAGGTAGACGCCGCTCATGCCCCACGGCAATTCCGGCAGCGCTTCCAGGCGCAGGCGGTCGGCCAGGCCATACACGCGCGCATCGTTTTGCGCCACGCCGGCGAGGATGGTGGGCGCCATGATGGTGGCATCGATGAAGCCGCTTTGCATCAGGCGCGCCACGGACAGGGCGTCGACTTCGTAGAACAGGCGGCCCTGGCTGCTCAGCTCCTTCGCCAGCGCCTGGTACGGTGCGCCATAGTCGTAGCCGCGCACGAGCGCCACGCGCAATTCGCGCCGCTCGATCAATTCCTGCATGGTGTTGATGGGCGGTCGCGCGCCCTGGAGCGAAATCAGCAGGGGCCGGCTGCCCAGCATGGGGATGAACAGGCCATGCTGGTCGCGCCGCAAGGTGCTGCTGGCCGGGATCAGCAAGTCGGCCTTGCCCGCCTCGAACATTGCTTCCAGGCGCGCGCGGGGCACGGCCGTGAAGATGAAATTGCAGCCGAGCTTGGCACCCATGCCGCGCAGCAAGTCGGGATAGATGCCGCTGATGGTGGCGCCATTCACCACGACGCTGGCGCCGATGGCCGAGACGGGCACCTGGATGTCGCGCGAGCATTGTGCGCCCGCCAGCGATGGCAGCGCCAGCGCCAGCATGGCCACGGTTCGGCGCCAGGCGCTGGAATAAAAGTCAGTCATACCCATCCTTGCTCACCATCGTATCGCCGGCGTCGGCAACGCCCGCTTGATTATCCCATTCTCGCCTATTTATTTCCCAAATACAATATTATCCCGCCGACTACTTTGTGGTGGAAACCATAAGTCTTGCCTGGCGCTGCGCCTTGAAGTAGCGCCAAGCCACCAGGATGCCCAGGGTTTGCATGATGGCGCACAGGTAGAAGGTGCTGCCGATGCGCCAGTCTTGCGGCGGCAAGTGGCTCACTTCGCCGAGGATCATGCTGCCGAGCAAAGGCATGAAGATGATGCCCAGGCTGCTGATCGATTGCAAGGAGCCCATCAGCTCTCCCTGTTCGCTGGCGTTGGACGATTTCGAGATGATGCCTTGCAGCGCCGGTCCGGCGGCAAAGGCCAGCAGGTTGCACAGGATCAACGCATACATCATCCAGCCCTGCGTCGCCAGGCCGTACAGCAGATAGGTGAGGGCGCCCGAGGCCATGCCCAGCAGGGACAGGCGCACTTCGCCGAAACGCTTGATGAGGATGCCCAGCAAGCCCGCCTGCACGACGGCCGCGCACAGGCCCACGCAGAACAGGGCGATGCCGTTCTGGCGCGGCGTCCAGTCAAAGCGGAAGTGCGTGTACAGCACCCAGGTGGTGTTGAGCATCATTTGCGCAAACGTCATCAGGCCGAAAGCCAGCACCAGGCCGCGGATTTCCACGCGGCGCACCAGCTTGAGCAGGGCGGCAAACGGGTTGATGCGCGCCAGGGTGAACGGTGCGCGCGGACCAGGCTGCAGCGATTCGGGCACGCAGAAATAGCCGTAGATGAAATTGGCCGCCGACAGGCCCGCCGCCACGTAAAACGGCAGGTGCAGGTTGATTTCGCCCAGCAGGCCGCCCAGCATGGGGCCGCAAATGAAGCCCAGGCCGAAGGCGGCGCCGATCTTGCCGAAGCTCTTGGCGCGGTTGTCGTGCGTGGAGACGTCGGACGCATAGGCGGACGCGACCGACATGCTGGCCGACGAGACGCCGCCGATGATGCGGCCGATGAACAGGCAGGCCAGGTTCGGCGCCCAGCCCGTGGCGAGAAAGTTGATGCCCATGCCGGCCATCGAATACAGCAGCACGGGGCGGCGTCCCACGCGGTCGCTGATGGCGCCCAGCATGGGCATGAAGATGAATTGCAGCAAGCCGAAGACGGCCGCCATGATGCCGTACCAGAATGCCTGCTCATCCTTGCCGTTGACAAAGTCGCCGATCAGGATGGGCAGCACGGGCACCACCAGGCCGATGCCCAGCATGTCGATGAAGACGCAGACGAGGATGAAATTGAGGTTGCCGGCGCGCGCGGGCGCGGCGGGCGATGACGGTGAATGGCTGTCGGGGCTGGTTTTGTCGGACATGCATGCTTTCGGCGCGCACCCCGCGCCGCCGTGCGGCGTGCGGAGTTCAGTTGTTGGCGTGGCGCCGGCGCGTGGCAGCTTCCTGCTGGCGCGCGGCGCGATAGCTGAGCCTTGCATTATAGACAGCGTGGGCCATGCTGGCTATCGCCACCCATGCTAGATGGCAATTCCCCATTCGTCGGCAAAGGCGGCGCGGAAATCCGTCAGCACGGCCAGCCGCTGTTCGGCCAGCGCGCGGCCCGCCGCCGTCTGCATCTTGCCGGGCAGCTTGTCGAGCTTGGTGACGATATGGTCGAGCGCGTAAGCCTTGTCGTCGAGCGGACGCTGCTGTGCCAGCGGGTCCGTGCCGTGCGCCAGCGCGCTATCCATGCGCGCCGCCGTATAGAACAACCGCGCCAGTCCCACGGCGCCCAGCGCATCGATGCGGTCGGCATCCTGCACGATTTGCGCTTCGAGCGTGTGCGGCGGCAAGTCGGCGGAAAAACTGTGCGTCTCGATGGCGTGAGCCACGCCGGCCAATTTTTCTGATGGGAAATCCAGTTCCGCCAGCTGGCGGCAAGCCAGCGTTGCGGCCTGGCGCGAGGCCAGGTGACGCTCGGGGTGGTTCTTTGGCAGGTTGACCAGGTCGTGCAGGTAGCAGGCGGCCATCACGGTGAGGGCGTCCGCCTCCGCATGGTCTTGCAGCAGGACACTGGCATTGCGCCAGACGCGGTGCAGGTGGTTGAGGTCGTGGGCGCCGTCATCGCCCAGGCCGGCCGTAGCCAGCGCCAGCAGGCGTGGTTGCCATTGGGAAAGCAAAGAATGCATGTTCACAGTCGTAAAAAGCAGGGGCCGCCAGTGTGGCATAAAACGGCGCAGTGCGTGGCGGGGGCCGGCGTGCCGTAATCGCCACATAAATTGCATTTTTGAAAATAAAAAATCAGACGGTCGCTCTTTTTTAGTGCATGTAAAATTTACATGGGGTAACATTGCCGCACGGAAATTAGAGGCATAAGCTAATTGCTAGAAAATATTTGCAAAAACACACAAGTGGCGGCCATCCCCTGTTGGGTGACTCTGCCACGTCCAAGGCTTGCTTGCAGCGTGCCTTGGCCTGCGCCCCAGGCGAGTTAACGAAAGGAATATCATGAACACCATTTCCAGCGACACTGGCGCAACCGTTGCCAAGGCTGCCGAATACCTGGCCTTTACCCTGGGCCAGGAAGAATATGGCATCGACATCCAGAAAGTCAGCGAAATCCGCAGCTATGAAACGCCGACCCGCATCGCCAACGCGCCCGAGTTCGTCAAAGGCGTGGTCAACCTGCGCGGCATCATCGTGCCGATCGTCGACATGCGCATCAAGTTCAACCTGGGCACGCCCAGCTATGACCAGTTCACCGTCGTCATCATCCTCAATATCGGCAACCGCGTCGTCGGCATGGTCGTCGACCGCGTTTCCGACGTCACCACCCTGATGCCGGAACAGATCAAGCCGGCGCCGGACATGGGCCGTTCGATCAACACGGAATACGTGATCGGCCTGGGCACCATTGACGAGCGCATGCTCATCCTGGTCGATATCGACCAGTTGATGTCCAGCGCCGATATGGGCTTGATCGAAAAATTGGCAGCCTAGGCCGCCAGGAAAAGTCCAGGACGGCGTTGCATTGCCTCGCCGTACATTCGTACTGTCTTCGGCAACGCGCCTTGCCCTGAACATTTCCTGACACCCTAGTGCGAGAGGGTTTTTTAGAAACAATTGACCCCAAGCATTGTTTGCTTTTTCTGCAAGGCGCACGCTAGCGCATTTCCTGGCGCACGGTTCAGCCGAACCGTGCGCCAGTTTCACTTGAGTTTCACTTTTTACGCCCGTTTCGCCATGGCAGCCAGCCCGCAGCAGCGCGAAACTGCCAGCCATGGCATCAGGGCTCTTTAGGATAGTCACATGAATTTATTACGCAACGTCAGCATCGGTGTCCGCCTGGGACTCGGTTTTGCCGTGATTTTGCTGTTTTCCATGCTCATTACGGGCATCAGCGTCTGGCGCTTGCACGACGTAGCCAGCGCCACGCGCGTCATGATGGAGCAGCCGCTGGCCAAGGAGCGCTATATTTCCGACTGGTATGGCCGCATCGACAGCGCCGTGCGTCGCACCATCGCCATTGCCCGCAGCAGCGATACCTCGCTGAGCGGCTATTTCGCCGAAGAATCGAAAGTCTCCTCGTCCAGCTCGGCCGAGCTGCAAAAGAAAATCGAGGCGCTGATCGACAAGCCGGAGGAAAAAGCCATGTTCGCGGGCTTGCTGGAACAGCGCAAGGTGTATATCGGTTCGCGCGACCAGGTCTACAAGCTGAAGGGCGAAGCGCAGGTCGATGCCGCCAATGAGGTGTTCGAAAAGACCTTCGTGCCGGCCGCCGCCAAGTACCAGAAGATGGTCTCGGACTTGCTGGAACACCAGCGCGCCACGATCGACGCCACCGCGCGCGAGATCGACGCCGTTGCCAATACCAGCCGCAACCTGATGCTGGTGCTGGCCGCGCTGGCGCTGGCTTTCGGCGTCGTGTGCGCCTGGGTCTTGACGATGGGCATCGTGCGCCCCCTGCGCACGGCCGTGGACATCGCCCGCAAGGTAGCCGATGGCGATTTGACGGCGCAGATCGACGCCAGCGCCAAAGATGAAACCGGGCAACTGCTGCTGGCCCTGAAGGACATGAACACGAGCTTGCTCAATATCGTGGGCGAAGTGCGCAGCGGCACGGACAGCATCGCGACGTCGTCGACGCAAATTGCCGCCGGCAACCAGGACCTGTCTTCCCGCACGGAAGAGCAGGCCGGTTCCCTGGAAGAAACAGCCTCGTCGATGGAAGAGCTGACCAGTACCGTGAAACAGAATGCGGACAATGCGCGCCAGGCGAACCAGTTGGCAGCGTCGGCGGCGCAAGTGGCCGTCAAGGGCGGCGCAGTCGTGGCGCAGGTGGTGGGCACGATGGAATCGATCAATGCTTCGTCCAATAAAATCGTCGATATCATCAGCGTCATCGACGGCATCGCCTTCCAGACGAATATCCTGGCCTTGAACGCGGCCGTGGAAGCGGCGCGTGCGGGCGAGCAGGGCCGCGGCTTTGCCGTCGTGGCGTCCGAAGTGCGCAACCTGGCGCAGCGCTCGGCATCGGCGGCGAAAGAGATCAAGACCCTGATCGGTGCTTCCGTGGAGCAAGTCAACGCGGGCAGCATGCTGGTGGCGCAAGCCGGTTCGACCATGAACGACATCGTCGACAGCGTGCAGCGCGTGAGCGACATCATCACGGAAATCACGGCGGCCAGCAGCGAGCAAAGCGTGGGCATCGACGAGATCAACCGCGCCATCGGCCAGATGGATGCTGTGACGCAACAAAATGCGGCCCTGGTGGAAGAGTCGGCGGCTGCCGCCGAATCGATGCAGCACCAGGCGCACAACCTGGCGCAAGTGGTCAGCGTGTTTAAACTCAATGGCCAGCAGGCCGGCGCCGGCGGCGTGAAGGGTGTGCAACACGCGCAGAAACGCCCGGCAGCACCGCAAACCACTTTGCGCATCGGCACGCGCTGATGCCGCCGCGGCTGCCCCAGGCAGCCGCAACCCCTTTTATATAGTCTGGTTCCGCTTTTTTAGGATATTCACATGAATTTGTTAAGAAACGTCAGTATTGGTGTGCGCCTCGGCCTGGGTTTTGCCGTGATTTTGCTGTTTTCCATGCTCATTACGGGCATCAGCGTGTGGCGTTTGCACGACGTGGCCATGGCCACGCGCACCATGATGGAGCTGCCGCTGGCGAAGGAACGCTATATTTCCGACTGGTATGCAAAGATCGATAGCGGCGTGCGCCGCACCACGGCCATCGCGCGCAGCAGCGACACGTCACTGGGCGCGTATTTTGCGGAAGAGGCCAAGCAATCGTCCGTCGTGTCGGGCGAATTGCAAAAGAAAATCGAAGCCTTGATTTCCAGCCCGGAAGAAAAGGAACTGTTCCGGCTGGTGAGCGAACAGCGCAAGGTCTACCTCGATTCGCGCGCGCAAGTGTCGAAGCTGAAGGCGGATGGACAGGAAGCCGAGGCAGAAAAGGCGTTCCAGGGCATCTTCGTGCCCGGTTCGACGAAATACCTGAAAGTGGTCAACGACATGCTGCAGCACCAGCGCGCCAGCATCGACACGACGGCGCGCGAGATCGACGAGGTCGCCAAGACGAGCCGCAACTTGCTGCTGACCCTGGCCGTGCTGGCGCTGGGCTTTGGCGTCGTCTGCGCCTGGCTGTTGACGACGGGTATCGTGCGCCCCCTGCGCACGGCCGTGGACATCGCCCGCAAGGTGGCCGATGGCGACTTGACGGCGCAGATCGACGCCAGCGCCAAAGATGAAACTGGGCAACTTTTGCTGGCCCTGAAGGACATGAACACGAGCTTGCTCAACATCGTCAGCGAAGTGCGCGCAGGTACGGACAGCATCGCGACGTCATCGACGGAAATTGCCGCCGGCAACCAGGACCTGTCTTCCCGCACGGAAGAGCAGGCCGGTTCCCTGGAAGAAACAGCTTCGTCGATGGAAGAACTGACCAGCACCGTGAAACAGAATGCGGACAATGCGCGCCAGGCGAACCAGTTGGCGGCCTCGGCCGCGCAAGTGGCCGTCAAGGGCGGCGCGGTCGTGGCGCAGGTGGTGGGCACGATGGAATCGATCAATGCTTCGTCGAACAAGATTGTCGATATCATCAGCGTGATTGACGGCATCGCCTTCCAGACGAACATCCTGGCCTTGAACGCAGCCGTGGAAGCGGCGCGCGCGGGCGAGCAGGGCCGCGGCTTTGCCGTCGTGGCGTCCGAAGTGCGCAATCTGGCCCAGCGTTCGGCATCGGCGGCGAAAGAGATCAAGACCCTGATCGGCGCTTCCGTGGAGCAAGTCAACGCGGGCAGCATGCTGGTGGCGCAAGCCGGTTCAACCATGAACGATATCGTCGACAGCGTGCAGCGCGTGAGCGACATCATCACGGAAATTACGGCGGCCAGCAGCGAGCAAAGCGTGGGCATCGATGAGATCAACCGCGCCATCGGCCAGATGGATGCTGTGACGCAACAAAATGCGGCCCTGGTGGAAGAGTCGGCGGCCGCCGCCGAATCGATGCAGCACCAGGCGCACAACCTGGCGCAAGTCGTCAGCGTCTTTAAACTCAATGGCCAGCAGGCCGGCGCCGGCGGCTTGAAGGCCGTGGGCGGCGGCAAGCGCCCGGCGGCCAAGGCGACGCAAGAGGCATTGCAGATCGGCCGCGCCGCCTAAACGGCTAGGGGGGGAGGGGCGTCCTCCACCCAGCCGGCGATCGCCAGCTGCGACAGCCGGTCCGCCTCGCCATTGCGGTGGCGCGGCAACCAGCGCAGCGTTACATCGTGTAATTGTTCCAGCAGGGCCACTACGGTGGCCTTGTGTATTTCCAGTCCCTTGGCGCCTGCCGCCGCCGTTCCCAGCACATCGTTGATCACCACCTGGCTGTCGCCGTACAGCAGCAGTTGCGCGGGCGGCGGGCGCACGCCGAGTGCCGCCTGCAGCACGGCCGTCAGGGCCGCATATTCCGCATCGCTGCTGCTGCCATAACCGGCCGCCTCGCTCACTTCGATACGTTCGCCGTTAGGCCCCAGCAGCAGGGCGCCGATGCCCAGCTTGCCCGGATTCGGGTGGGCGGAGCCGTCGAACCAGCCGCGCCATGCCGAAGCGGGGCCAGCCGGCAGGCGCTTGGCCGCTTGCGCCTGCTGGCGGTCGCTGATCTTTTGCGCCTTGCGCTGCGCGTCGGCCGCGCGCGCCTGCGTCCGCGCCGCCAGCAGGGCGGCCAGGCCCTGCGTGCCTGCCGCCTGTTCCAGTATGCGCTGCAGCGCCGCGTCGCCGGCGATGCCTTCCAGCGCCGCCAGCCGGCGCGCCTGTATCCGCTCGCTCTTGAACGCTGCTGCCAGCAATGTTTCCAATTCCTCTTGCATGGGGCTTTCCCTGATCGTTGTGCCGCGAATCTACGCGAGTCCGGCGCGGACCGCAAGACAGCCTGCGCCTTTTTCGCCATGTCCGCTTGCGCCGCATAACGCGGAGTGATATAGTCTGCGTTATCAAATCAAGGAGAAAAAACATGACACAGCGCGTATTGATCATTGGTGCCGGCTTTGCCGGCTTGTGGAGCGCCCTGGCCGCCGTGCGCCGCCTGCGGTTGGAAAACGTTGCGAGAGGCGACATCGAAGTGGCGCTGGTGGCGCCGGAAGCGGTGCTGACGATGCGCCCGCGCCTGTACGAGCCGGCGCCTGCTGGCATGGTGGCGCCGTTGCAGCAACTGTTCGACGACACGGGCGTGCGCTTCATCGCGGGCAAGGTCGAGGCCATCCGCAGCGCCAGCGACGAGGTCGACATCGTGGCCGCCGACGGCAGCCGTTCGACCCTGGCCTATGACCGTCTGGTGCTGGCGGCGGGCAGCAGCCTGTTCCGGCCGGATATTCCGGGTTTGCAAGAATTTGCCTTCAGCACCGACCAGCGCGACGACGCGGTGGCGCTCGATGCGCACCTGCATGGTCTTGCCGCCCGGCCCGCATCGGCCGCGCGCAATACGGTCATCGTGGCCGGTGGCGGTTTCACGGGCATCGAACTGGCGGCCGAACTGCCGGCCCGCCTGCGCGCCATCCTGGGGCAGGATGCCGAGATCAAGGTGATCATCGTCGAGCGGGCGCCCGACATCGGTCCCGACCTGGGACCGGGACCGCGTCCCGTGATCGAGCAGGCGCTGGCGGAGCTGGGCGTGGAATGCCGGCTCGGTTCGGCCGTCGCCGCCATCGATGCGGACGGCTTGACGACGGCCGATGGCGAGCGCATCGAGGCGGCCACCGTGGTGTGGACGGCGGGCGTGCGGGCCAGCGCGCTGACGGCGCAGATTCCCGGCGACAAGGACGCGGCGGGCCGCCTGCGGGTGGCGCACGACTTGCGCGTGCCTGGCGCGGGCAAGGTCTTTGCCACGGGCGACGCGGCCGTCGCGGCCACGGACGACGCTGGCAATCACACGCTGATGAGTTGCCAGCACGCCATGTTCCTCGGACGTTCCTCGGGCGACAATGCCGTGGCAGACCTGCTGGGCCTGGCCACGCGGCCCTACCGCCAGCCGTATTATGTGACGTGCCTGGACCTGGGGGCGTGGGGAGCGGTCGTCACGCAGGGCTGGGAGCGCAAGGTGTGGATGACGGGCAGCGAAGGCAAGGCCTTGAAGGTGGCCATCAATGGCCGCGTGATTTATCCGCCTGCCGACAGCGCGGCGGCGCTGGCGGCCGCCGATCCCGCGTTCGAGCTGGCGCTGTAGTCTTGCGGCTGCAAACGGGGAGTGCTACAGTCCCCGTTTTGCAACGGAGGAATGGCATCATGGCACATTATGGAAGCGGCACCGAGTATGGCTTGCATTGCCTGCTGTATCTGGCGCAGCCGCTTGCCGAGCCTGCCAGCAGCCGCGACCTGGCGGAATTGCAGGGCATTTCCGTCTCTTTCCTGGCAAAAATCTTCCCCAAGCTGGAAAAGGCGGGCATCGTGACGGCGTCGGAAGGCATACGCGGCGGCTACCAGCTGGCGCGTCCGGCTGCCGAGATCAGCGTACTCGACGTGGTGGACGCCATCGAGGGGCCGAAACCGCTGTTCGATTGCCAGCAGATCCGCAGCCGCTGCACCCTGTACGAAGGCGAGCCGCCCGGCTGGATGACCAGCGGCGTGTGCGGCATCCATGCCTTGATGCTGCGCGCCGAGAAAAGTATGCGCGCCGAGCTGGCCAGGACGACCCTGGCCGACCTGGCCCAAGGCGTGGGCAGTGCGGCGCCGGCCGGCTTTGGCGAGGATTTGCAGGGCTGGTTCAGCGGCCGCGTGCAGGTGCGCAGCGAAGCGCGCATCGCCGCCGTGCGCGGACCGAAGCCGCGCCGCGTCAAGGGCGATGCCGTCTGACGCCAGCGATCTTACGGCTTCAATAGCATGGTATCGACGAGGCTGCCGATCCAGCACGCCACCAGCACACCCACGGCCACCGTCATGGCGGGGCCGTCATGGGCCGACAGCGCATCGACTTTTTCCACGATCAGCTGCACGTCGAGGGGCAGGGCGCCGCTGTCGATCTGTGCCATAACTTGATCCAATCGTGCCATGATCTGGCGTAATACGAGCACCAGCGCGACGAGGGCGGGCACGAGGAACAGGCAGCCGCGCGCCTTGCGTTTTAATAAGAAATGCCCGCTGCCGGGAAACACGAGGCCCGACAGCAGCAGGGCCTGCGTGCGTTTGGATAGGGATGAAGGTGAGGGGGAGCCGCTCATGCGTGCCTTGTGTAGGGGTAAGAGCGGCCCATCATACTATTGCCAGCCGAATTTGCGCAGGTACACGCGTTTCATGAACGTCGTCAGCAGGGTGTAGCAGATGAGGATGCCCAGCAGCCAGGGGAAGTAGCCCAATGGCAAGGCTTGCAGCTTGAAGTAGGTCGCCAGCGGTCCCATCGGCAGGAATACGCCCACGGCCATGATCAGGGTCGTGGCCACCAGCAGGGGCACGGAAGCGATACTGTCGATGAAGGGCAGCTTGGGCGTGCGGATCAGGTGCACGATCAGGGTTTGCGTCAACAGCCCCACGACGAACCAGCCGGACTGGAACAGGGTTTGCTGTTCCGGGGTATTCGCGCCAAATACATGCCACATCAGGATAAACGTGCTGATGTCGAAGATCGAGCTGATGGGGCCGAAAAACACCATGAAGCGGCCGATGTCGCGCGGGTTCCAGCTCAGCGGCTGCTGGATCAGTTCGGCGTCGACATTGTCGAACGGGATGGCGATCTGCGACACGTCGTACAGCAGGTTTTGCACCAGCAAGTGCAGCGGCAGCATGGGCAGGAACGGCAGGAAGGCGCTGGCCACCAGCACGGAAAACACATTGCCGAAGTTCGAGCTGGCCGTCATGCGAATGTATTTGAGCATGTTGCTGAAGGTGCGGCGGCCTTCCAGCACGCCTTCTTCCAGCACCATCAGGCTCTTTTCCAGCAAAATGATGTCGGCCGCTTCCTTGGCGATATCGACGGCGGAATCGACGGAAATGCCGATATCGGCCGCGCGCAGGGCGGGCGCGTCGTTGATGCCGTCGCCCATGAAACCGACGATGTGGCCATTGCCGCGCAGGGCGCGCACGAGGCGCTCCTTGTGCAGCGGGCTGAGCTTGGCAAATACCGTGTTGTCCTCGGCCGCTTTCGCCAGGGTGGCGTCATCCATGTCGTCCAGTTGCGGGCCTTGCAGCACGCCATGCACGGCCAGGCCCACTTCGCGGCAAATCTTCGCCGTCACGAGGTGGTTGTCCCCCGTCAACACTTTCACGGTGACGCCGTGTTCCGCCAGCGCGCGCAGGGCGGGCGCCGTCGATTCCTTCGGCGGATCGAGGAAGGCGACATAGCCGATCAGCGTGAGCGCCGTTTCATCGGCCACGCCATACACGGTTTTGTGCGGCGGCACTTCCTTGACGGCCACGGCCACCACGCGCAAACCTTCCGCATTCAGGCCATGCGTGGTTTCCAGCACCTTGTCCAGCAGGGCCGCGTCGAGGGGGATATTCACGCCGCCCAGGCGCAGGTGGCTGCAGGCGGCGAGGATTTCCTCGACGGCGCCCTTGCAGATCAGTTCATGGTGATCATTCTTTTCGGAAACGACGACGGACATGCGGCGGCGCACGAAATCGAAGGGGATTTCATCGACCTTTACATAGTCGCGCGCCAGCTGCATTTCCGTCTGCAATTCCACGTGGTCGAGCACGGCGCGATCCAGCAGGTTTTTCAAGCCCGTCTGGTAGTGGCTGTTCAAATAGGCGAATTGCAGCACTTCATCGGATTGCTGGCCGAACACGTCGGTATGGCGCTCGAGCACGATCTTGTCCTGCGTCAAGGTGCCCGTCTTGTCCGTGCACAACACGTCCATGGCGCCGAAGTTCTGGATGGCGTCCAGGCGCTTGACGACGACTTTCTTTTTGGACAGTTTCACGGCGCCCTTGGCCAAGGTGCTGGTGACGATCATGGGCAGCATTTCCGGCGTCAGGCCGACGGCCACGGACAGGGCGAACAGGAACGCTTCCATCCAGTCGCCCTTGGTCCAGCCGTTGATCAGGAAGACCAGCGGCGCCATCACGAGGGCGAAGCGGATCAAGAGCCAGCTGACGCTGTTCACGCCCGCCTCGAACGCCGTCGGCGTGCGCTCGGTGGCCGTCACGCGCGTGGCGATGGTGCCGAAATAGGTGCGGTTGCCCGTGGCCAATACCAGCGCCGTGGCGGCGCCCGAGATCACGTTCGTGCCCATGAACAGCAGATTGGCCAGTTCCATGGGATCTTTGCCATGGGCGTCGGCCAGCTCGGCCATCTTTTCTACCGGCAAGGATTCGCCCGTCATGGCAGCCTGGCTGACGAACAGGTCTTTCGCGGACAGCAATCGGCAGTCGGCGGGGATCATGTCGCCTGCCGACAGCACGATGAGGTCGCCCTGCACCAGCTGGCGGATCGGCAGCTCGACTTGCTGGCCATTGCGCAGCACGGTGGCGGTATTGCTGACCATGGCTTTCAGGCGCTCGGCGGCCCGGTTCGAGCGGCCTTCCTGCACGAAACGCAGCAGGGTCGACAAGATCACCATGGTGCCGATGACGATGGTTGCCTTCGGGTCTTCCGTCAGGTAGGAAACGATGGCCAGCACGGTGAGCAGCAGGTTGAACGGATTCTTGTAGCACAGCCACAGGTGCTGGTACCAGGCCAGCGGTTTTTCATGCTCGACCTCGTTCGGACCCGTTTGCGCGCTGATCACTTGTGCTTCGGCATCGCGCAAGCCTTCCAGGCGCGTGTGCAGGCGGTTCAGGGCGCTATCGAGGTCTTCATGGGCGGCGGCCAGCAACTGGCGCGCCAGGTGGTCGGGCACGGGGCGGGCCGTGCTGTTTTCCAGCGGCATGGCGCGGCGGCGGAAGTTGCCTGCCGTATGGCGCTTGCGCAGGAACGATTCGAATAAGCGGGTGAAGAGATTCATTGCTCTTCCTTTCACGACGAGGTGTTGACGGGCGGCGCAGCCGCAGGCAAGACTTGCGTGCCGCCAAAGCACGATAGTGCTGGCGGGCAATCCGGGTCAGTAGCCGGTCGCGATCGGAAAGAGGGGGGAGAGGCGTGCGGCCGTACTGGCCGCGCGAGACACCGCACCTTGCTCAGCAAGGCACGGAGGAAACGGAATTCCGCGTTGCTTGCTGTTTAGTTGCCGAGGCAATCGCCGATACAAGATCGGCTACTGTCACTAGAACAAGTACCCACGTGGGACTCCGTAAATGAATAATGGGGGCATCTTATGCACATGCTGCAAGAGTGTCAACTGAAGAAATCTTAGGTTTCCAAAGTGTAATGTGACTGTGGCAGGCCGCATGCTCAGCCATGTTGCGTGGCCATCGCCAGCGAATCGGACAATATCTGCCACAGCGCCGCGTGGCGCTGCTGCAGCGCGGCGCCGCCCGCGTAGATCAGTTCCACGTGCAGGCTGTCGACGATGCCCAGGTAGGCTTGCGCATACAGGTCGATGCGCTGCGGCGATAACGTGGGCGCGAGACTGGCCAGGCTCTGCACGTAATACCGCTGCAGCTGCGCCAGCAAGGCTTCGTAGCCCGTGCCCACTTCCACGCGCAGGGGCGCGGGCGGCAAATACGCCGTGCGCAGCAGAAAGCGCAAATGGGCCGAGTCCGCATAGCGCTGCGCCATGCGGTCGCAGTACAGGGCGCCGGCTTGCCGGCCGCCGGGCGCCGCCAGCGCCGCTTCGTCGGCGAAGCAGCTGTCCATGAAGGCTTGCTCTTCGGCCAGGGCGTCGGCAAACACGTCGAGGAAGAGGGCGTCCTTGCCGGCGAAGTGCGAATACAGCGAAGCCTTGCGCATGCCCGCCTGCGCGGCGATGTCGCTGAGGGACGAAGCGTCGTAGCCGTGTTCCGAAAAGTGGACGACGGCGACGGCGCAGATATTATCGGCCGAGGCCGAGCGTTTTTTCATCATGGGGGTGATATGGGGTGAGGCGTCAGTGCGCTCCCAGGCTGCTGGCATGGACCGGATGGACGCGCGCAGTGGCCAGGGTCAGCCATGATACCAGCAGGCCGGCCACGGTCAAGAACAGCAGCCACGGCAGCGGCCCCCATTCGGACAGGCTGGCCGCCAGCGGCGTGGCCAGCGACGACAAGGTCATCTGGATGGCGCCCAGCAGGGCGGCCGTGGAACCGAGCGCGCGCTGCTGCGACCCCATGGCCATGGCCATCAGCGCCGCTTCCGCGATGCCCAGGCCAAACAGGGCCACGAACATGCCCGGCACGACAGCGGCGATGCCCGCGCCCGCCCAGGCGCCGAGCAGGGCCAGCCCCGCGCCACCCAGCATGGCCGCGCTGCCCGCCACGCAAAGGCGCGCCACGCCGTGCTTTTCCACCAGGCGGCCGCTGGCCATGGCACCGAGCAGCACGGCCACGCCCGTGGCGCCAAACACGAGGCCGAAGCTGCCAGCGGACAGGCCGAAATCGCGCTGGTACACGAGCGACGCGCCGCCGATATAGGCAAACAGGAAAAAGAAAGTGGCGGACAGGGCCAGCGCGGGCAGCAGGAAGGCGCGATCCAGCGCGATGCGCGCATACGTGCGGTGCATGCCGCGCGGCGAGACGCGGCGGGCGCGGGGCAGCGTTTCCGGCAGGAACAGCGCGCTATTGAGCAAGGTCAAGACACCCAGCGCGGCCAGGGCCAGCATCACGGCGCGCCAGCCGTAATGCGCGTCGAGCAAGCCGCCCACGGCGGGCGCCAGCACGGGCGCCAGGCCGACGATGGTCATCAAGAGGGCAAACAGCTGCGCCGCTTTGACGCCATCGGCCACGTCGCGCACCATGCTCATCACCACGACCAGGGTCAGCGCGGCGCCCAGGCCTTGCAGCAAGCGCGCCAGCAGCAGGGTGCTCAATTGATCCGCCTGCGACGCCCACACGGCGGCAAGAATGTACACGGCGATGCCGGCCAGCAGCGGACGGCGCCGGCCTAGCATGTCGGTCAGCGGCCCGCACAGCAATTGCCCGCCGCCCAGGGCGAGCAGGAAAACCGTCAGGCTCAGCTGCACGTTCGCATACGAGGTGTGCAGCTCGCGCGCCATGGCGGGCATCGAGGCCAGGTACATGTCGATGCCGGCCGGGCCGAGCACGGCCACCAGGGCCAGGGAAGCCGCCAGCCCGAGACTGGCGGCGGGGAGAGTGGTTTGCTGCTGCATTGCGCTTCCTTTGTATCGTCAAAAAACACGGCATGGACACTGCCGTCTTTTTTATTGTACACTGGCTACCTACCGATAGGTAGTTAACTCAATAGGGACAAAGGATGACGACGATGATGAACGTAACAATGGCGGCTGCGCCGCATCTGCGGGGAGAGCGGACATGACGGAAGTGGGTATTTCGCTCAGCGGCGTGGCCGTGGCCTTGCTGTTTGCCGCCTGGAGTTCGCACCGCGCCCGCTGCGAGCGGCGCGATGTCGTGCTGCTGACGATGCTGGGCACCGCCCTGGGATTGCCGGGCGCGGCCTTGCTGGCGCTGTAACGCGGCGCATAAAAAAACGGCAGACCTTGCGGCCTGCCGTTCTGGTTTAATGTTCCCGGTTTTCGCCGGGATTTTAATTCCTGATTACTGAGTATCGACGCCTGACAAAACCGTAGCGAGCGTCAGTGAGGCTCGGCGCCCCCTTGTGGCCGAGAAGCGCAACCGTACTTCAGTACGGTGAGCATCGCCGGCCGCAAAGCGCGACGCGCAGTAGGTTTGGTCTGGCGTTATTCCTCTTCGTATGAGCTGATCGGTGCGCAGCCGCAGAACAGGTTGCGGTCGCCGTACACGTTGTCGGCGCGGCCGACCGGCGGCCAGTATTTGCGCTGGCGCAGGGAAGCGACGGGGTAGGCGGCGATTTCGCGGCTGTACTTGCGTTCCCAGTTGTCCGACATCAATACCTGTGCCGTGTGCGGCGCATTTTTCAACGGGTTGTCGTCGTGGTCGAATTCACCGCTGGCGACCTTGGCGATTTCCGCGCGGATGGCGATCATGGCGTCGATGAAGCGGTCGATTTCCACTTTCGATTCGCTTTCCGTCGGTTCGATCATCAGGGTGCCCGGCACGGGGAAGCTCATGGTCGGCGCATGGAAACCGAAGTCCATCAAACGCTTGGCCACGTCTTCGTTGCTGATGCCGGTGGCGTCCGTGATCGGGCGCAGGTCCAGGATGCACTCGTGCGCGACCAGGCCGTCGTGGCCCGAGTACAGCACCGGGTAGTGCGGCGCCAGGCGGCGCGCGATGTAGTTCGCCGCCAAAATCGCCGTCTCGGTGGCGGCCGTCAAGCCTTCCGCGCCCATCATGGCGATGTACATCCACGAAATCGGCAGGATGCTGGCCGAGCCGAACGGCGCGGCGCTGACGGCGCCGATGCCGGCCGCGTCGCGCTGGTAGCCCGAGGAACGCTGGTTCGGTAGGAATTTCGCCAGGTGGGCGCCGACGCCGATCGGGCCGACGCCTGGTCCGCCGCCGCCGTGCGGGATGCAGAAGGTTTTGTGCAGGTTCAGGTGCGACACGTCGCCGCCAAACGAGCCGGGAGCGGCCACGCCGACCAGCGCGTTCATGTTGGCGCCGTCGATGTAGACCTGGCCGCCGTGCGCGTGGATGATTTCGCACAGTTCCTGGATGCCTTCTTCAAACACGCCGTGCGTGGATGGGTAGGTGACCATCACGCAAGCCAGGTTGGCGCTGTGCTTTTCCGCCTTCGCCTTCAGGTCGGCCAGGTCCACGTTGCCGTTGGCGTCGCAGCTGGTGACGACCACCTGCATGCCGACCATATTGGCCGAGGCGGGGTTGGTGCCGTGCGCCGACGAGGGAATCAGGCAAATGTTGCGGTGGCCTTCGCCGCGCGATTCATGGTAGGCCTTGATCACCAGCAGACCCGCGTATTCGCCCTGCGAGCCGGCGTTCGGCTGCAGCGAGACGGCCGCGTAGCCCGTCAAGGCGCACAGCATCTCTTCCAGCTGCGAAATCATCTCGCGGTAGCCCACGGTTTGCGCATCGGGCGCGAACGGATGGATGTTCGAAAATTCCGGCCAGGTGACGGGGATCATTTCGCTCGTCGCGTTCAGCTTCATGGTGCACGAACCGAGCGGGATCATGGTGCGGTCCAGCGCCAGGTCCTTGTCGGCCAGGCTGCGCAGGTAGCGCAGCATTTCGTGTTCCGAATGGTAGCTGTTGAAGACGGGGTGGGTCAGGTAGGCGCTTTCGCGCGCCAGCTGCGCCGGCAGGGCGCTGGTCACGCCAGCTTCCACGCTGTCCAGGTCCGGCGCGGCAGGCGCGTTGGCCAGGCCGTGCGCGAACACTTTCCACAGCAGCGCGATATCGTCGCGCGTGGTGGTTTCGTCGAGCGACACGCCCACATGGGTATTGTCGATCTTGCGCAGGTTGACGCCGTGGTGCATGGCCGTCGCGTGCAGCTGCGCCGCATCGGCAACGTTGATGGTCAGGGTGTCGAAGTAAGTCGCGTTGACGACGCCATAGCCGAGGGTCTTCAGGTTGGCCGCCAGCACGCCCGTAAAGCGGTGCACGCGGCGGGCGATCTGCAGCAGGCCGGCCGGGCCGTGGTAGACGGCGTACATCGAAGCCATCACGGCCAGCAGTACTTGCGCCGTGCAGATGTTCGACGTCGCTTTTTCGCGGCGGATATGCTGTTCGCGCGTTTGCAGGGCCAGGCGGTACGCCTTGTTGCCTTGCGCATCGACGGTCACGCCGACCAGGCGGCCCGACATATTGCGCTTGAATTCATCGCGCGTGGACAGATAGCCCGCGTGCGGGCCGCCGAAACCGAGCGGCACGCCGAAGCGCTGGCTGTTGCCGACGACGACGTCGGCGCCCCATTCGCCAGGAGGCGTGAGCATGGTCAGGGCCAGCAGGTCGGCCGCGACGATGACCATGGCGCCGTTCGCGTGCAGTTTTTCCACGCCGGCGCGGTAATCGCGCACGACGCCGTTCACGCCAGGGTATTGCAGCAGCACGCCGAAGCAGGCGTCCAGCGATTCGATTTCCGCCGGATCAAACGTGCGCACTTCGATGCCGATCGGCTGGGCGCGCGTCTGCACCACTTCCAGGGTTTGCGGCAGCACGTCATTGGCCACATACAGCACGTTCGACTTCGACTTGCCCACGCGCTGGATCAGGGTCATCGCTTCGGCGGCGGCCGTGCCTTCGTCCAGCATCGAGGCGTTCGAGATGCCCATGCCGGTGAGGTCAGTGATCACTTGCTGGAAGTTCAGGATCGCTTCCAGGCGGCCTTGCGAAATCTCAGGCTGGTAAGGCGTGTACGCCGTGTACCAGGCCGGATTTTCAAAGATGTTGCGCAAAACGACACCGGGCGTGAATGTGTTGTAGTAGCCTTGGCCGATCAGGGATTTGAGAACCTGGTTCTTGCCGGCGATGGCTTTCAGGCGCGACAGGGCTTCCTGTTCCGGCATCGGCTGCGAGTACGCGCCCAGGGGCAGGGCGCCCTTGTTGCGGATGTTGGCCGGTACCAGGGCGTCGATCAGCGCGGCGCGCGATGGATAGCCGAGGGTCGCCAGCATGGCTGCTTGTTCGGTGTGGGAAGGGCCGATGTGGCGGGCGATGAAGGCATCGCGTGCTTCGAGTTGGGTCAGGCTGGTGCGGGTCATGATATAGAGGCCAAAAAAGACTGAAAAACCGGGATGCGGCGCGCGGGCGCAGCGCAGAAAAAATGCAAACGGGCCGCGATTGCGGCCCGTGAGTCAAACGCTATTACGCGCCGGTGGTGGCGCCATAGGCGGCAGCGTCGAGCAAGCCGTCCAGGGCCGACACGTCGGCTGGCTTGATCTTGAACAGCCAGTTGGCGTAGGCGTCGGCGTTGATCGACTCGGGCGAGTTGACCACGTCGTCGTTGACGGCCACGACTTCGCCGGCGATCGGCGCGTAGATGTCGCTCGCTGCCTTGACCGATTCCACCACGGCGGCGTCGTCGCCGGCGCCGTAGGTGTTGCCCACGGTTGGCAGTTCGACGAAGACGATGTCGCCCAGTGCGTCCTGCGCGTACTCGGTGATGCCGACGGTGATCGTGCCGTCGCCTTCAAGGCGTACCCATTCGTGGGAAGCGGTGTACTTCAGGTCTGCAGGAATGTTCATGTGTGGCTCCAGATGGTAAGTGTTCGTTATTGATTATGGTTGTACGGTCTTGCGGGCGGCTCTATAAAACCTTACGCAGCCAGGATTTTACCGTTACGCACGAAAGGCAGCTTGACGACGGAAGCGGCCAGCTGCTTGCCGCGGATTTCCACGTGCACGGTGTCGCCCACGGCGACGCCGTTCGGCACGCGCGCCAGCGCAATCGCTTCCTGCATCGTCGGGCTGAAGGTGCCGCTGGTGATTTCGCCCGTGGCTTCGCTGCCGGCGATGATGACTTTCTGGTGGGCGCGCAGCACGCCGCCTTTTTCGCGCAGGATGAGTCCCACGAATTGCGCGTTCTGGCCCTTGGCCAGCAGGGCCGCCTTGCCGATGAAGTCGCGCTCGCTGACGAGGTCGATGGTCCACGCCAGGCCCGCGTCGAGCGGGTTGACGGTTTCATCCATGTCCTGGCCGTACAGATTCATGCCCGCTTCCAGGCGCAGGGTGTCGCGCGCGCCCAGGCCGGCAGGCTTGACGCCGGCCGCCGCCAGGGCGTTCCACAGCGCTTCCACCTGGGTCGCGGCCACGCCGATTTCAAAGCCGTCTTCGCCCGTGTAGCCGGTGCGCGCCAGCATGACTTCGCCGAAGGCCGTGTCCTTGACGATGACGACATTGAACGGCTTGATGGCTTCGGACGCGGCTTGCGTTTCCGGCAGCACTTGCCACACCTTGGCGCGCGCGTTCGGGCCTTGCACGGCCACCAAGGCCATCGGATTGTTGGCATTGCGGCGCTCGGTGATCGTCAGGCCGCTGTTGGTGTTGGTGTTTTGCTGCTGCATCCACGCCACGTCTTTTTCAGCCGTGCCCGCGTTGACGACGAGGCGGAACCAGTTTTCGTTGAAGAAGTAGACGATCAGGTCATCGATGACGGTGCCTTCGGCATTGAGCATGCACGAGTACAGCGCCTTGCCCGACACTTGCAGCTTGTCAACGTTGTTGGCCAGCAAGCCGCGCAGGAAGGCGCGCACGTTCGGACCTTCGATATCGACCACGCACATATGGGACACGTCGAACATGCCGGCATCGCCGCGCACGGCGTTGTGTTCTTCGATTTGCGAGCCGTAGTTGACGGGCATGTCCCAGCCGCCGAAATCGACCATGCGGGCGCCGAGGGCACGGTGGGCGTTATTGAGTGGGGTCGCTTTGAGCGTCATGGATTCCTCGGGACGAAGGTAAAAGGGGAGTTAACAAAACATAGAATAGCCAAACACGGCTTTCCAGCGTGATCACTGACCCCCCTGTCCTTTGTACCTGAGAGATTACGGGGGCTTGCCCCGTGCGCCCCTTCGGTGGGCCGCCGGCAATAGCCGCGGCCGCTCTCCAGAGTTGAGCTGAAACGTGTCGCCAAAGCAACAGCTTCAGTCCGCCTGATCGGTCCTTTTGCCTGAGAGTTTTTGGGTAGTGCCCCTTCGGCGGCAACGCTGGTTTGCCCTCTCCCGATCAAGTGGGAGGAATATATGCCAGCAGGGTGTTTCTGTCAATCTGAAAAGACATTGTCAAATTGCAGCAGAAGCCCCGGTTTGCGGGGCTGTCAGGGGGCTGGAGACGCCGCAAAAGGACGCCCGGCCGCGCGGGAATGCGCTATGATGAAATTCTGGCTTTCTTGCGGGTGCCTGCCATGAACACTACACAAAGCGAGACGCAAAACAACACCGAGCAGCACGGTTACTTTACCCTCTCGGGCGACGTCAACAGCGATATGGTGCGGCGCGTCTTCAACGCCGCGGCCGACATCACGGAAGACAAGCTCACCACCGCGCACATCCTGATCCAGTCGAACGGCGGCTATGTCAGCGACGGCATCTGTCTGTACAACTTCCTCAGCAAGTTGCCGCTCGACATCATCACCTATAACGGGGGCGCCGTGGCCTCCATCGCCGTCACCCTGTTCCTGGCGGGGCGGCACCGCCATGCCAGCGACACGGCCCGCTTCATGGTGCACAAGTCGCATGCGACAGCCTCGCCCGGTTCCCGCCCCGACGCGCTCAGCATTATCGTCGAGGGCTTGCGCGCCGACGACATGCGTACCGAGCGCATCCTGCGCGGCCACGTCAGCCTGACGGAAGAGCAGTGGCAGGTGCACGCGTATTCCGACCTGCACCTGACGGCCGACCAGGCGCTGGAAGTGGGCATGATCGAATCGATCCGCGACTTTGCGCCGCCCAAGGGCAAGCGCCTGACGAATATCTGACGCCTGCCGCGCCCCGCCATGCCATGCCGGGCCGATGGTTTCAGCGTGGAAAGTTTGTAATCGAATGTAATTCTTCGCTGCAGCACAGCAAAAGCCGCGCGGAACAGGGCAGAGTCGTGGCATAGTGCAAGCTGATCATGAAATAAGTGCAGGCGCGATGACTTGGTGGAATGGGATTTCTTTTGCGGCCGATATGTCCGTGATGGGGCCGGCTGGCGTGGCGATTGCCCTGTGGCTGCTCGTCTCGCGCCAATGGCGCCTGGTGCTCAGCTGGAGCCTGTGGTACGGCGGCGGCCTGGCCCTCGTGGTGCTGTCGAAGCTGGCCTTCATGAGCTGGGGCGTGGGCAGCAGCGCGCTCGATTTTACGGGCTTCAGCGGCCACGCCATGCGCGCCGGCGCCGTGTTTCCCGTGCTGATGTATGTGCTGCTGCAGCGGGCTGCACCGCGCTGGCGCCATGCCGGCGTGCTCGTCGGCGTGGCCTTTGCCGTGCTGGTGGCCATTTCGCGCGTGGTCGTGCATGCGCACAGCGTGTCGGAAGCCGTCAGCGGCTGCGTGCTGGGCCTGGCGCTGGCGCTGGGCTTCATGTGGAGCGCCCGCGGCGCCGTGAATATCGCCGTCAGCCATGCGCTGGCCCTGGCCAGCCTCGTGCTGATGGTGGTGCTCAGCTTCAAGGCGGAGCCCATGCCGACCGAGCAATGGCTGCAAAAACTGGCCCTGGCGCTGTCCGGCCATGAGCGTGTTTTTTCCCGCGAAGACTGGAAACTGGCGCAGGATGGCCGCCCAGCCCCGTAAGGCGGGGCACGCCGGCGCCTGGCGCTGCGGTTTTTTGGCCAGAAAAGCATCAGGAAATGGTATGATGAACCACTCCCTGCGGTGAGTGGCCGGACTGTTGCCGCAAGGGTGGCCAAGGTGGCCATGAACTGAATATGAACCGGGTTCACCCAAATATAACCGCCAGCATAGGCCAGGAACTCTAAAACACGTGCGTCTCTCTTCCATCAAGTTGTCGGGATTTAAGTCTTTCGTCGAGCCCACCAATTTTCAGGTGCCAGGCCAGCTCGTGGGCGTGGTCGGGCCGAATGGCTGCGGCAAGTCGAACATCATCGACGCCGTGCGCTGGGTGCTGGGCGAATCGAAAGCGTCGGAATTGCGCGGCGAATCGATGCAGGACGTCATTTTCAATGGCTCCACCCACCGCAAACCGGCCGGGCGCGCTTCCGTGGAACTGGTGTTCGACAATAACGATGGCAAGGCGTCCGGCCAGTGGGGCCAGTACGCCGAGATCGCCGTCAAGCGCACCCTGACGCGCGACGGCACCTCCACCTATTACATCAATGGCCAGCCCGTGCGCCGGCGCGACATCCAGGATATCTTCCTCGGCACCGGTCTCGGTCCGCGCGCCTACGCCATCATCGGCCAGGGCATGATTTCGCGCATCATCGAATCGCGCCCGGAAGAATTGCGCGTCTTCCTCGAAGAAGCGGCCGGTGTATCGAAATACAAGGAACGCCGCCGCGAGACGGAAAACCGCTTGCAGGACACGCGCGAAAACCTGTTGCGCGTGGAAGACATCTTGCGCGAACTCAATGCCAACCTGGAAAAGCTGGAAGCGCAGGCCGCTGTCGCCACCCGTTTCCACGCCTTGCAGGCGGACCAGGAAGAAAAGCAGAAGCTGTTGTGGCTGCTGCGCAAGAACGAGGCGCAAAACGAGCAGACGCGCTATTTCCGCGAAGTGGAACAGGCGCAGACGGACCTGGAAGAGCAGACGGCCAAGCTGCGCAACGTGGAGCTGACCCTGGAGCAGATGCGCCAGGCGCACTTTGCCGTGGGCGACCGTTTGCATACGGCGCAAGGCCATCTGTACCAGACGAATGCGGAAATCGGCAGCCTGGAAGCGCAGATCAAGTTCGTCATCGAATCGCGCGCCCGCCTGCAGGCGCAGCTGGCCACCCTGACGGCCCAGCGCGACCAGTGGACCAGCCAGGGCGGCGAATACCAGGAACAGATCGAAGAGGCGGAATTCCACCTCGAAGAACTGGCCGCGAAGGTTGAGCAATCGCAAATGATGGCGGAACAGAAGGGCGAGCAATTGCCCGAGCTGGACGCCGCCTGGCGCGCCGCGCAAAACAAGAGCACGGAATCGCGCGCCCGCATCATGCAGGCCCAGCAGCAGCTGGAGCTGGAATCGGCGCACCAGCGCAACGCCTCGAACATCCTGGCCAGCCTCTTGAGCCGCCGCGAGCGCCTGCAGCAGGAAAAGAACAGCCTCAGTCTGCCCGACAGCAGCCACCTGGAAAACCTGAAGCTCCAATTGGAAGAAAAGCAGCAAACCCTGGAAGAGCAGGGTTTCTACCTGGAAGAAGCGCTGGAGCAGCAGCCCAAGCTGGAGCAGGAACGGGCCGAGGCGCAGGCGCAAGTCAATGCCGAGACGGCGGCGAATGCCCAGCTGGAAGCGCGTCTTTCCGCTTTGAAACAATTGCAGGAACGGGTGCAGACGCAGGGCAAGGTCCAGCCCTGGCTGAAAAAGCACGAGCTCGACACCTTGCCGCGTCTGTGGCAAAAGCTGCAGATCGAAGCGGGCTGGGAAGCGGCCATGGAATCGATCTTGCGCGAGCGCACGTCGGCCTTGCAACTGTCGAATATCGACTGGGCCAAGGCTTTCTTTGCCGACGCGCCGCCGGCCAAGCTGGCCCTGTACGCGCCATCCACGGTGGCGCCGCTGCCGCTGCCGGAAATCGCCGGCCTGAAACCGTTCCTGAACTTGTTGAAACTCAACGATCCGGGCTTGCGCGGCTTGCTGCAGGATTGGCTGTACAACGCCTATGCCGTGGAAGACGCGGCCGAAGCCCTGGCCGAACGCAGTAAATTGCCGCCGGGCGGCTATTTCGTCACGCGCGCCGGTCACGTCGTGACGGCCACCAGCGTGCGCTTCTATGCGGCCGATTCGGAGCAGGAAGGCATGCTGGGCCGCCAGCAGGAAATCGACAATATCGGCAAGCAGTTGCGTGCCCAGCAATTGCTGGCCGAAGAGGCGCGCGCCCGTTCCGTGCGGGCCGATGCGGCCGTCGCCACCCTGACGCGCAATCTGTCCGACTTGCGCTTGCGCATACAGCAACTGACGTCTTCCGTGCATACTCTGCAACTGGACGTGGTGAAACTGTCGGAAGTGGAAGCGCGCTTCAACCAGCGCAGCACGCAGATCGGCGCCGACCTGGCCGAGATCGCCGCGCAGGAAGCGGAGCAGATGCAGACCAAGCTGGAATCGGAAGAGAAATTCGAACAGCTGGACATGGAGCTGGGCAACTTGCAGGAAGCGCACGAAGACGGCCACACGGATTTCCTGCAGAAGGAACAGCGTCTGGCCGAAGCGCGCGAAGCCTTGCGCGACCTGGAGCGGGCCGCCAAGGATACGGAATACGCGGAAAAAGCCCACCGCGCGAAGATCGAGGAATTGCGCCGCAACATCGCCACGGCCAGCACGCAGGCGCAGCAAGTGACGGAAAGCCTGCAGGCGGGCGAACTGGAACTGGCCAACCTGGAAAGCGGCGCGGCCGCCGACGGCTTGCAGGACTTGCTCGAACGCCGCACGACGCAGGAGCGGGCGCTGGCGGACGCGCGCCACGAACTCGATCAAATTACGCAGCAGTTGCGCCTGTCCGAAGATGCGCGCACGCAATCGGAACGCAGCTTGCAGCCGCAGCGCGACAAGATCATGGAAATGCAGCTCAAGGAACAGGCTGCGCGCCTGAACCAGGAGCAATTCGCCCAGCAACTGCTGGAAGCGGGCGCCGACGAGGCCGCGCTGACGGAAAAATTGCACCCGGATATGCGTCCATCGTATCTGCAGGGCGAAGTGACGCGCCTGACGAACGCCATCACGGGCCTGGGCGCCGTCAACCTGGCCGCGCTGGACGAACTGGCGCAGGCATCCGAGCGCAAGAATTTCCTCGACGCCCAGAATGCCGACCTGACGGAAGCGATCAACACCCTGGAAGACGCGATCCACAAGATCGACAAGGAAACGCGCGACTTGCTGCAAGACACGTTCGACAAGGTCAATCATCACTTTTCCGAGCTGTTCCCGATTCTGTTCGGCGGCGGCCAGGCCAGGCTGACCATGACGGGCGACGAGATTCTCGATTCCGGTGTACAAGTCATGGCGCAGCCTCCCGGCAAGAAAAATGCCACCATCCACCTGTTATCGGGTGGAGAGAAGGCGCTGACCGCGACCGCATTGGTGTTTTCCATGTTCCGCCTGAATCCGGCGCCGTTCTGCCTGCTCGACGAAGTCGATGCACCGCTGGACGATTCGAACACGGAACGCTTCTGCCGCATGGTCAAGCGCATGTCCGACCAGACCCAATTCCTTTTCATTTCGCATAACAAGATTGCGATGGAAATGGCCCATCAATTGATCGGTGTGACGATGCAGGAGCAGGGCGTATCGCGCATCGTGGCGGTGGACATGGAGTCCGCCGCAAATTTTGCAACCGAGGCACAAGCAGCATGACAGACCTTCAAATTACCTTGTTCGGCGCCGGCGGCGTCTTTATCGTCGGTGTTTTCTCGTACAACAAATGGCAGGAATACAAGGCCAAGAAAAGCGTGGAACGGGCTTTTTCCACCGACCACGACGACGTGCTGATGCGCGAGGGCGACGCTCCTGCCGTGGAAGCCCAGGAACCCGTGCTGCGCCAGGAACCGCGCTTCGACGCCGCGCCCGCCGCCAAGGCCGAACCGTCGTTCGGTGCGCCGCCAGCGGCCGTGGTGCCGGACGCGCCCGTGCATGCGGAACCGTCGCTGGCCGATGCCGACCCTGCACCCGCCGCTCCTGCCGCGCCGGCGCAGCCGGAAGTCAGCGCCGCCAGCGAACAGGCGACCAGCCTGGTCGACCCGCTGATCGATTGCCTGCTGCCTTTGTCGCTGGAAGCGCCCGTGCGTGGCGACAAGATCCTGCCCGTGCTGCAAACCCTGCGCCTGGTGGGCAACAAGCCCGTCCACTTCATCGGTTTGCACGTGAATGGCGACTGGGAACCGATCACGCATGGCGGTGTCTACACCAAGATGCAGGGCGGCGTGCAGCTGGCCAGCCGCAGCACGGCCCTGAATGAACTGGAATACTCGGAACTGGTTACGCGCCTGCGCGGCGTGGCCGACGAGATCGGCGCCGAGCCGGAAGTGCCCGACATGATGGAAGTGATGGCCGAAGCGCGCAATCTGCACCGCTTCGTGGCCGGTCACGATGCCCAGCTGGGCGTCAACCTGCACACGAATGGCGCGCCATGGGCCATTTCCACCTTGCTGTTCGCGCTGGAAAAGCAGGGCTTCGACGTGCGTCCGGACGGCCGTTTCGTCATGCCCGACGGCGAAGGCGGCTATCTGTTCTCGCTGTCGACGAATGTCACCCTGGCCGAGGAAACGACGCCGCGCCTGACCCTGCTGCTGGACGTGCCATGCGTGGCGCCCGCGCGCGACGGCTTCGGCGCCATGGTCGCTTGCGCCAAGGCACTGGTGGGCCGCCTGGACGCCACCATCGTCGACGATTACAACCAGGCCTTGTCGGACGCGGCGCTGGCCGAGATCGCCGGCCAGGTGCAAGAGTTTTACCAGGAAATGGACGCGGCCGACATTCCTGCCGGTTCCACCCGCGCCCTGCGTTTATTTAGCTGAAGAATCCCGCAACAATGACTGATCCGATCAACCAGGACGCCGCCCAGCGGAATGCCGCTCAGCGCGTCCTGGCACTCACGGCCGAACTCAATCGGCATCTGCACGCCTACCACGTGCTCGACAATCCCACCATCCCCGACGCCGAGTACGACAAGCTGTTCGTCGAACTGCAGGCGCTGGAAGCGGCCCATCCCGACTTGCGCACGCCCGATTCGCCCACCTTGCGCGTGGGTGCGGCGCCCTTGCCGCAATTCGAGCAAGTCACGCACACGGTGCCGATGTTGTCGTTGAACAATGGTTTCACCGATGACGATATCGTCAACTTCGACCGCCGCGTGCGCGAAGGCCTGGACCTTGACGGTGCCGAAGTCGATTACGCTGCCGAAGTGAAATTCGACGGCCTGGCGATCAACCTGCGCTATGAAAACGGCCTGTTCGTGCAGGCGGCCACGCGCGGCGATGGCGCCACGGGCGAGGACGTGACGGCGAATATCCGCACCATTGCCGGCATCCCGCTGCGCCTGCATGGCGACCGGATTCCTGCCGTGCTCGACGTGCGCGGCGAAGTCATGATGTTCAAGGCCGATTTTGCCCGCCTGAACGAACGCCAGCGCGAAGCGGGCCAGAAGGAATTTGCCAACCCGCGCAATGCGGCGGCCGGCAGCCTGCGCCAGCTCGATTCGCGCATCACGGCCCAGCGCAAGCTGCGTTTCTATGCGTACGGCATCGGCGCCCTCGATGGCGCCGCCATGCCCGTGTCGCATTCTGCCTTGCTGGACTGGTACGAAACCCTGGGCATTCCCGTATCGAAGGAGCGCCGTGTGGTGCAGGGCGCGCAAGGCTTGCTCGATTACTACGCGGACATCGGCGCGCGCCGTCCCACGTTGCCGTATGAAATCGACGGCGTCGTCTACAAGGTGAACGCGACGGAAGACCAGCAGGAGCTGGGTTTTGTGTCGCGCGCACCGCGTTTTGCGCTGGCGCACAAGTTCCCCGCCGAAGAGGCGCTGACGCAGGTGCTGGGCATCGATATCCAGGTGGGCCGCACGGGCGCCATGACGCCCGTGGCGCGCCTGGCGCCCGTCTCCGTGGGCGGCGTGACGGTCACCAACGCCACCTTGCACAATGAAGATGAGGTGCTGCGCAAGGATGTGCGCGTGGGCGATACGGTCGTCGTGCGCCGCGCCGGTGACGTGATTCCCGAAGTGCTGTCCGTGGTGCTGGAAAAGCGGCCGGAACCGGCGCCGCTGCCGTTCAAGATGCGGGAAACGTGCCCCGTGTGCGGCTCGCACGTGGTGCGCGAAGAGGGCGAGGCGATTGCCCGCTGCTCGGGCGGCCTATTCTGCTCGGCGCAGCGCAAGGAAGCGTTCCGCCATTTCGCGGGCCGGCGCATGATGGATATCGAAGGCCTGGGCGAACGTTATATCGATACCCTGGTCGAACTGGAATACGTGCATGGCCTGGCCGACTTGTACAGCCTGACCTTGGATAAATTGCTGGAAATGAAAGTGCGCGCCGACGAGCGCGACGGTTCGACGCCAGAAACAGTGCAACAAGGCAAGATTCCCACCAAGTGGGCGGAAAACCTGCTGGCCGGTATAGAAGCGAGCAAGCGCCCGCCGCTTGAGCGCTTCCTGTTCGCGCTGGGCATCCGCCACGTGGGCGAATCGACGGCCAAGACCCTGGCCGAGTGGCTCGGTAGCCTGGCGTATGTGCGGCAAGCGCCCGCAGCCTTGCTGCGCGTGCTGCCCGACATCGGCGGCACGGTCGCCGAGTCGATTGCCGATTTCTTTGCCGAAGAAAAGAACCAGCAGGCGCTGCAGGCGTTGCTGGACGCGGGCGTCGCGCCGCAAGGTGAACATGCGCCCAGCGCCAAGCTGCGCACGCAGCTCGAACAAACCACCTTGCTGGCCGCCATCGGCATCCCGAAGCTGACGGAGCCGCGCAGCAAGCAGCTGGTGGAGCGGGGCGTGACCCTGGCCAGCCTGGCCGCGCAAGGCGCCAGCTTCCATGCGGGCTTGCCTGCCGCCGTGGCCGAGTCGCTGGCGCAGTGGCTGGCCGATGAGGGCAATGTCAAGCTGCTTGGTCAACTGGACGCCCTGCGCCATGAATTACTGTCACAATTGCCTGAAATGCCAGCCGCTGGCGGCAAGCTGGACGGCAAGACTTTCGTCCTGACGGGCACCTTGCCCAACATGAGCCGCGACGAGGCGGCGGAACTGATCGAAGCGGCCGGTGGCAAGGTCAGCGGTTCTGTTTCGAAGAAGACAGGATATGTCGTGGCCGGCTCGGACGCCGGCAGCAAGCTGGCCAAGGCCCAGGAACTGGGCGTGGCCATCCTCGACGAGGCTGGTTTGCTGGCCTTGCTCGCGCAGGATTAATTCTTAAAATATTACAGAAGACCCATGAAAAAAATCAGAAAAGCAGTCTTTCCCGTCGCCGGCCTGGGCAGCCGCTTCTTGCCAGCGACCAAGGCACAACCGAAGGAAATGTTGCCCATCGTCGATAAACCATTGATCCAGTACGCGGTGGAAGAAGCCGTGGCGGCCGGTATCACGGAAATGATCTTCATCACGGGGCGCAACAAGCGCGCCATCGAAGACCATTTCGATACGGCTTACGAGCTGGAATCGGAGCTGGAAGCGGCCGGCAAGCGCCAGTTGCTCGACATGGTGCAAAACGTCATTCCCAAGCATATCAATTGCATTTACATTCGCCAGTCCGCGCCGCTGGGGCTGGGGCATGCCGTGCTGTGCGCCCGTCCCGTGATCGGCGACGAGCCGTTTGCCGTCTTGCTGGCCGACGATTTCATGGATGTGCAAGAGGGCGTGCGCCCCGTGCTGGCGCAGATGACCGATGTCTTCCAGTATGAAAATTGCTCGCTGCTGGCCGTGCAGGATGTGCCGCGCGCGGAAACCAAGCAGTACGGTATTGTGTCGGCAAAGAATTATCAGCCCGACCTGGAGCTGGTCTCGGCCATCGTGGAAAAGCCCGCGCCCGAAGAGGCGCCGTCAACCCTGGCCGTGGTGGGCCGTTATGTGCTGACCAGCCGTATCTTTAACCATCTGGAAAATATCGGCACGGGTGCCGGCGGCGAAATCCAGTTGACGGACGGCATCGCCGCCCTGATGCGCGAAGAGCGCGTGCTGGCTTACCGCTACCAGGGGCAGCGTTATGATTGCGGCTCCAAGCTTGGTTACCTGAAGGCAACGACGGCGATGGGCATGAAACATCCGGAAACGGGCGCCGCCTTCCGTAGCTATCTGCAACAACTGCAAGCGACACTGGAAACAAAATGACGGTACGTGACATCCTCAAGATGGGCGATCCGCGCCTGCTGCGCATGGCCGAGCCCGTGCGTGAATTCGATACGCCCGAACTGCACGCCTTGATTGCCGACATGTTCGACACCATGCATGCGGCCAATGGCGCGGGCCTGGCGGCGCCGCAGATCGGCGTCAACCTGCAGCTGGTGATCTACGGCTTCAAGCAGAACCTGCGCTACCCCGATGCGCCGCAAGTGCCGGAAACCGTGCTGATCAACCCTGTGCTGACGCCTTTGTCGGAACGCAAGGAAGAGGGTTTCGAGGGCTGCCTGTCCGTGCCCGGCCTGCGCGGCAGCGTGCCGCGCTGGAGCGAGCTGCACTACGAAGGCGTGGACCAGTTCGGCCAGCCCATCAGCCGCGACTGCGACGGTTTCCATGCGCGCGTGGTGCAGCATGAAGTGGACCACTTGCACGGCATTTTGTATCCGATGCGCATCGTTGATTTTACGCAATTCGGTTATACGGAAGTGATGTTTCCGGATTTAGATCCAAACGACGACGACTGATCGGCGGCTGAGAAAACGCCCATGGCGGCGTTGCATTGCCTCGCCGTACTATTCGTACTGTCTTCGGCAATGCGTCTTGCCCTGAACGTTTTTCAGGCGCCTCGTGACTTTGGCTGTTAAACAAAAAATGGCCGCGCAGCATGAGCTGGGCGGCCATTTTTCATGCGTGAAGCGAAACTAGCGCACCTTGCGGCTGCTGCCCAGATTATCGAGCAGCACTTTCAATTCATCCTCCATGGCTTCCGTCAGGTTCAGGAAGCGGCAGCCGATCTGCACCTGCTCGCCCAGCAGGAAGGAGCGGAAGGTGCGCGACAGGCGGATTTCCAGGTCGGCGATCATGACCTTGTTCGGTCCCAGCTCCAGGCGCACGCGCGACAGCTTGCGCCCCACGTACAGGCCTACCGTGTCGCGCGGATGGGCGCGCATGCCGATGCCGCCGGCCGAGAAATCATATAGCTGCAATTCATACGGACGACCCTCGAGCACGAAGGCGGCCAGGTAGTACACGCCCAGCGGCGTTTCCAGGCGTGCCGATTCGCGCCGTTCCAGCACCAGGCAATGGCTGGGGAAGTTCGTCAGATACACGTTCGGCCGCTCGGGATACGCTTCCCATTCGCCATTGATGGTAAATTGCAACTTGGCGCTTTGCACCCACGACACAAACGTGGCGCCGCCTTCGGGCAGGGTGGCGCCTTCATTCAGTTCCAGCACGAATTGCGGCAAGTCGTCGTCGACGGACAGGATGCGCGCCATGATGACGTCTTCGCCGCCCGCCGGGTAGATGGAAATGGCGTCGCCGTTGTCTGCCAGGCTGCACAGGGTTTCGCCGATATCCCACGGATCGCTCATATGGTGCGGCTTGGTGCCTGGCGCCATCGGCTCGGCCACGTCAGCCAGGCTGGGCGCGCCTTTGCGCAGGGGATTGGGGATGGGATCGTTCACGACAGCGTATCTCTTTTGTTCTGATGGGGAATAGTGTATAGGTTTAAAGCAATATTTACTAAGTAAATCACAATAATTGTTTTTATATCACTATATTCCTGTTGCTTATATGGCTTGGCATGCCACGCGGCATGCCACCTTGATGCCGTCGCTTAAAACTGTTCGTCCGCGCTCAGGTAACGCCATTGGCCCGTCGGCAGGTCGCCCAGCTTGACCTTGCCGATGCGCACGCGTTTCAAACCCAGTACTTTCAGGCCGACGGCTTCGCACATGCGGCGGATCTGGCGTTTCTTGCCTTCGCGCAAGGTAAAGCTCAGCTGGTCTTCGTTTTGCCAGCGCACCTTGGCCGGCAGCAGCGGCTTGCCGTCGAGCCACAGGCCGTGGTTGAGTTTTTTCAGTTCGCTGTCGGGCAGGGTGCCGCCCTTGGTGTAGCTCACGCGCACCAGGTATTCCTTGTCGATATCGGTATCGTGGCCGATCAGCTGCTTGGCCACGCGGCCGTCCTGCGTCAGGACGAGCAAGCCGACGGAATCGATGTCCAGGCGGCCGGCCGCCACCAGGCTGCGCAGCTGGGTGGGGTGGAATTGTTCCGGGCTGCGGTCTTCCGCCCAGCGGTTTTCCGCCTTGATCAGGGCCACGGCTGGCGTGTAGCCGTCTTCGGCCTGGCCGCTGACATAGCCGACGGGTTTGTTGATCAGCACGGTGACCCGCTTCGATTGCTCGGCCGCCGCCTGGCGTTCCACGGTGACCCGCTGGCTCGGGTAGACCTTGCTGCCCAGCTCGGACACCACCTTGCCATCCACACGGACCCAGCCGCGTGCGATCCATTCATCGGCTTCACGGCGGGAGCACAGGCCCAGTTCGGACATGCGTTTGGACAAGCGTAATAATTCTTCGGTCATGTTGTTTCAGTTTCAGTAAGGTAGGCGCTGCGCGGAAAGTCTACACTTTCAGCGCATCGAGTAAATCGGTTTCCAGCAATATCTGGTTGCGGGCATTGTTGAGCGCGGGACCGTCGACGAGGAAAACGTCTTCGACCCGCTCGCCCAGGGTCATGATCTTGGCCGTGTGCAAGTTGATGCGGTACTTGGTCAGCACGTTGGCGATCGCGTACAGCAGCCCCGTGCGGTCGTTGGCCGCCACCGACAGCAAATAGTATTGGCCCTTTTCATCGGGCCGCAAATCCACGGTCGGCTGGAAGGGGAAGGTGCGCGACAGGCGCGACAGCCGTCCCTTGCCCGGCGGCGGCAGCGGCGTTTGCGACTGCAGCAGCTCGCCCAGCTCATGCTCGATCAGGCTGATGATGTCGCGGTAGCTCTTGGCGAAATTTTGCTCCGTGACAAGGAACGTGTCGAGCGCATAGCCATTCTTGGTCGTGTGGATCTTCGCGTCGAGAATGCTGAAGTTCTTGCGGTCGAAATAGCTGCAGATGCGCGCGAACAGGTCGGGCTGGTCGGGAATGTACACGGCCACCTGCAAGCCTTCGCCGATGGGCGCCAGCCGGCATTTTACCACCGGCAACTTGCTGTCGAGCTTGTCATACAGCGAGCGCGTTTGCCAGGCGATGTCGGACGCGTCGTGGCGCAGGAAATACGCCACGTCCAGCTGCTGCCACAGTTTCAGGTGCGCGTCCGGCGGCAAGCCGTACAGGCGCAGGGTGGCCAGCGCTTCCTGCTGGCGGTTCTTCAGTTCGCGGTCGGCCGTGTGCGGCTCGCCGCCCAGCACGCGCAAGGTGATCTTGTACAGGTCTTCCAGCAGCTTGCCCTTCCATGCATTCCACACTTTCGGGCTGGTGCCGCGGATGTCGGCCACCGTCAGCAGGTACAGGCCCGTCAGGTGGCGCTCGTCCTTGACCACCTTTGCAAAGGCGGCGATGACGTCGGGATCGGACAAATCCTGCTTTTGCGCCACTTGCGACATGGTCAGGTGATTTTCCACCAAGAAAGCCACCAGTTCCGTGTCTTCTTCCGACAGGCCATGCTCCTGGCAGAACTGGGTGGCGTCGGCCACGCCCAGCTTCGAGTGGTCGCCGCCGCGGCCCTTGGCGATGTCGTGGAACAGGGCCGCCACGTACAGCAGCCACGATTGCGAGAAATCGGCCATCAGCTGGCTGCAGAACGGGTATTCGTGCGCGTGTTCGCTCATGGTGAAGCGGCGCATGTTGCGCACCACCATCAGAATGTGCTGGTCGACCGTGTACACGTGGAACAGGTCGTGCTGCATCTGGCCCACGATGCGGCGGAAATTCGGCAGGTAGCGCCCCAGGATGCTCATCTCGTTCATGCGCCGCAGCGCATGGATGATACCGACCGGCGCTTGCATGATGCGCAGGAAGAGGGCGCGGTTGACGGGGTCGTGGCGGAAGGCGGCGTCGATCTTGAAGCGCGCGTGCCACAGGGCCCGCGTGGCGCGCGAGGTCATGCCCTTCAGGGCCGGGCGTTCCGTCATCAGCACAAAGACTTCCAGCATGGCCGATGGGTATTGCTCGAACGTATCGTCGGCGCTGATATCGATCAGGCTGTTGACTTCATTGAAGCGTGCGTTGATGGGCACGGCCACATTGTCTTGCGGAAACAATCGCGCTTCGATGTTTTGCAGCAAGATCGTGTTGAGCTGGGTCACCGTCTTGGCGGCCCAGTAGTAGCGCTGCATGAGGAATTCGCTGGCGCGGCGCATGTGCGGCCCGCTGCCCGTCGCCTGCAAGCCCAGCGATTCGGCGATGGCCGTCTGCACGTCGAACACGAGGCGGTCTTCGCGCCGCCCCGCATGCAGGTGCAGGCGCACGCGGATATCCTTGAAGGCGCGCTCCTTTTCCATCAGCTGGCGCGCTTCCGTCAGGGTGATCAGGCCGCCCGTGGCCAGGGTGCGCCACGAGTTCGCCAGGCCGGCCGCCTTGGCTACCCACAGGATGACTTGCAAGTCGCGCAAGCCGCCCGGGCTTTCCTTGCAATTCGGCTCCAGGCTGAAGGCCGTGTCTTCATATTTGGCATGGCGCTGGCGCATTTCCGCCGTTTTCGCGTGGAAAAACGCCTGCGGGTCCATGGCCGCGTCATAGCGTTGCTGCAATTGCGCGAACAAGTCCGCGTTGCCGCACACGAGGCGCGCTTCGAGCAAGCTCGTTTGCACGGTGATGTCGGCCTTCGATTCGACCAGGCATTCATCGACCGTGCGGATGCTGTGGCCGATTTCCAGGCCCAGGTCCCACAGCAGCTGCACCAGTTCCTCGAGCTTTTCCTGCGTGGCCCCATCGGGCGGTTGTTGCAGCAGGATCAGCAGGTCGACGTCGGAATACGGAAACAGTTCGCCGCGGCCATAGCCGCCCACGCCCACCAGGGAAGTGCCTGGTGGCAAGCCCGCTTCCTGCCAGGCGCGCGCCAGCACGCCGTCGACGCTGTGGCGCAGGCTGCGCAGCAGTTTTTCAGGCTTGCCGTCGGCCTGGAAGGCCGCAATGACGACCTGGCGGTCGGCTTTCAGTTGCTGTTTCAGCTGTTCCCGAACTTGCTTTTTCATCTGGGCCCTGGGTGGCGGTGCGTGGGGTGGAGAATCAGGCTTTGTTCAGGATCAAGGTCGGTGGCGGCGGCATGCCGGGCGAGACGGTCAGCACTTCATAGCCCGTTTCCGTCACCAGCACCGTGTGTTCCCATTGCGCCGACAGGCTGCGGTCCTTGGTTTTGATGGTCCAGCCATCGTTCATTTCGCGGATTTCGCGGCGGCCCGAGTTGATCATCGGTTCGACGGTGAAGATCATGCCCGCTTCCAGGCGTTCCAGGGTGCCTGGTTTGCCGTAATGCAACACTTGCGGTTCTTCATGGAAGACCTTGCCGATGCCGTGGCCGCAGAATTCGCGCACCACGCTGTAGCCGGCCTTTTCCGCGTGCTGCTGGATGGCGTGGCCGATATCGCCCAGGTGGGCACCCGGCTTGATCTGGGCTATGCCCAGCCACATGCATTCATAGGTGATTTCCGACAGGCGCTTGGCCAGGATGGTGGGCGTGCCGACGAGGAACATGCGGCTGTTGTCGCCGTGGTAGCCATCCTTGATGACGGTGATGTCGAGGTTGACGGAGTCGCCGCTTTTCAAGACCTTGTCGCCGGGGATGCCGTGGCAGATGACGTCGTTGACGGAGGTGCAGATGGCTTTCGGGTAGGGCGTGTAGCCGGGCGGGCAATAGTTCAGCGGGGCAGGGATGGTGCCTTGCACGTTGACCATGTATTCGTGGCACAGGCGGTCCAGTTCGCCGGTCGTGACGCCGACCTTGACGAAGGGAGTGATGTAGTCGAGCACTTCGGCGCCGAGTTTGCCGGCAACGCGCATGCCTTCGATGTCGGCGGCGGTATTGATACGGATGGTGGACATGATGTAATTCGCAATCTGCAAGTTGTTCGGGTGAAAAGCACAGACGAATCTCAGCGTAGGAGGAAAAGTCTGCAAATATGTCGAAATTATAAACGAGGCGCCCTGTATCCGCCGCCTCCATCCTAGGGCGGGCAGGCGTTTTTTGCGGGAATGGCCATGGCGGATACGCATTGCACCAGCGTGGTGCAACGCTTGCCGTCGCTGCGCGCGCGATTTGCGCCGTGGACTTGATGAAATGGGCATTTCGGTGTAGAATCCCGGGTTGCTTGAATTCTCTTTTAAGCAATGTAGTAAAACAGTGTCTTTAATTTATATAAACACGCGAATCCGGTCGACAAGGGTGCCTGTATGGTGACTGATCGGATTCCAGACCCAACCCTGGAGTTAATAATGTCCGTAACAATGCGCGAAATGCTGGAAGCCGGTGTCCACTTTGGTCACCAAACCCGTTTTTGGAATCCAAAAATGGCACCGTTCATCTTCGGCCATCGCAACAAGATCCACATCATCAACCTGGAAAAAACCATGGCGATGTACCAGGA
Organism: Janthinobacterium sp. SUN206; assembly: GCF_030587305.1. Lineage (NCBI taxonomy): Bacteria > Pseudomonadati > Pseudomonadota > Betaproteobacteria > Burkholderiales > Oxalobacteraceae > Janthinobacterium > Janthinobacterium sp. SUN206. Next base: position 151,130 of record NZ_JAPWIB010000001.1, read on the forward strand.
CGCAATGAAGCACGTGCGTCAACTGGCTGCAAACCGTGGCACCATCCTGATGGTTGGCACCAAGCGTCAAGCTCGCGAAATCATCGCTGCTGAAGCACAACGCGCTGGCGTGCCTTTCGTTGATCAACGTTGGTTGGGCGGCATGCTGACCAACTTCAAAACGATCAAAACCTCGATCAAGCGTCTGAAAGACATGGAAGTGATGATCGAAGACGGTTCGATCGAGAAGCTGTCGAAAAAAGAAGCGCTGATGTTCTCCCGCGAAATGATCAAGCTGCAAAAATCGATCGGCGGCATCAAGGACATGGGCGGCATTCCTGACGCAATCTTCGTCGTCGACGTCGGCTACCACAAAGGTGCGATCACCGAAGCAGCTAAACTGGGTATCCCGGTCATCGGCGTTGTCGATACCAACCACTCCCCAGAAGGCGTGAACTTCGTGATCCCAGGTAACGATGACTCCTCGAAAGCCATCATGTTGTACGCTCGCGGTGTTGCTGATGCAATCATCGAAGGCCGTGCAGCTGCCGGTAACGAAGTTGTTGAAATGGTTAAAGCAGCCGCTGGCGACGAATTCGTCGAAGTAAACGAACAGGCTTAATGGCCAGGCTATCGCAGGATAGCCGTTTGTAAGCACAGCAGTAAGGGAAAAGGGGTGGCAGCAGCTCCCCCTTTTTTTTAACAAAAAAACGATAGTGACCGCTGGCGAGGCATGCATGCCCGGCCGCGACTATCGACTCACCGAATCAGGAGAAACACATGGCAGCGATTACAGCAGCGATGGTAGGCGAATTGCGCGGCAAAACCGACGCACCAATGATGGAATGCAAAAAAGCACTGACCGAAGCCGAAGGCGACATGGCGCGTGCGGAAGAGATCCTGCGCGTCAAGCTGGGCGGCAAGGCATCGAAAGCATCGGCACGCATCACCGCTGAAGGCGTCGTGGCAACCTACATCGCCAATGGCGTAGGCGCCCTGGTCGAAGTGAACTCGGAAACCGACTTTGTTGCGAAAAACGACGATTTCCTGGCACTGGCCAACAACGCTGCCCGTCTGGTAGCGGAACACAACCCGGCTGACGTCGCTGCTCTGCTGGCCCTGCCACTCGATGGCAAGACCCTGGAAGACGTGCGCGCTGCCCTGATCGGCAAAATCGGCGAAAACATGACCATCCGCCGCTTCCAGCGTTTCGAAACCAGCGCCAAGCTGGCTTCGTACCTGCACGGTTCGCGTATTGGCGTGATCGTCGAATTCGACGGCGCCGATGAGCAAGTCGGCAAAGACGTGGCCATGCACATCGCTGCCATGAAGCCAGTGTCGCTGTCGTCGAACGAAGTTCCTGCGGAACTGATCGAAAAAGAGCGTTCGGTTGCACAACTGAAAGCCGAAGAAGACGCAGCCAAAGCGGCCGCCGAAGGCAAGCCAGCGCAATCGCCGGAAATCCTGGCCAAGCGCCTGGAAGGTTCCGTACAGAAGTTCTTGAAAGAAGTTTCCCTGCTGAACCAAGCTTTCGTGAAAAACGACAAGCTGTCGGTTGAGCAAATGCTGAAGGCGGCTAACACCAGCGTCAAAGGTTTCGCCATGTACGTAGTGGGCGAGGGCATCGAGAAGAAGCAAGACGACTTCGCAGCAGAAGTCGCAGCACAGATGGCTGCCTCCCAGGGAGCGTAAGTAAAGCGGGCCGAGAGGCCCGTTTTTTTGGCCCGCCCGCACCTGTCGTGCCGGGCGGCGGCATGGGCAGCTTCCTCCCGCCTATCCGGCGCTGCAAGGCGCTGCGCCATGTCATACTCGAATAACCTCATTTATGGAGCCCCAGCTCATGTCAAAACCAGCCTACAAGCGCGTCCTCCTCAAGTTGTCCGGCGAAGCCCTGATGGGTGATGATCCCTACGGCATCAACCGCGCCACGATCGAGCGCATGGTGGCCGATGTGGCCGAGGTGGCAAAGTTGGGTGTGGAACTGGCAATCGTGATTGGCGGCGGCAATATCTTCCGCGGCGTCGCGCCTGGTGCGCAAGGCATGGACCGCGCCACCGCCGACTACATGGGCATGCTTGCCACGGTGATGAATGCACTGGCCCTGGCCGATGCCATGCGCCACGTGGGCATCACCGCGCGCGTCATGTCGGCCATCGGCATCGAACAAGTGGTCGAGCCGTACGTCCGCCCGAAAGCCCTGCAATACCTGGAAGAAGGTAAAGTGGTCGTCTTCGCCGCCGGTACCGGCAATCCGTTCTTCACCACCGACACGGCAGCCGCCCTGCGCGGTTCCGAGATCAGCGCCGAGATCGTCCTGAAGGCCACCAAGGTCGACGGCGTCTACACGGCCGATCCGAAGAAGGATCCGAACGCCACCCTGTTCCACACGATTACGTTCGACGACGCCATCGCCAAGCACCTGCAAGTGATGGATGCCACCGCATTCGCCCTGTGCCGCGACCAGAAACTGCCGATCAAGGTGTTTTCGATCACCAAGCCGGGCGCGCTGATGCGCGTCATCATGGGCGAAGACGAAGGCACGCTGGTCCACGTATAGAAATAAGGAGCACCGAGAAGCCGTCCATGGCTGCGTTGCAGCGCCTCGCCGTACATTTAGTACTGTCTTCGGCGCTGCGCCTTGCCCTGAACGGTTTTCGGTACTCCCGACTGCGCGGGTTTGTTTGCTGAATCCGGCAAAGTAGAATATTCATTGTTATCAAGATTGGAGAGCAGCATGTCCTTAGCTGACGTTAAAAAGAACACCCAGGAACGCATGACGAAGTCGCTGGAAACACTGCGGGCCGACCTGGCCAAAGTGCGTACCGGCCGCGCCCATACGGGTATCCTGGACCACGTGATGGTCGATTACTACGGTTCGCCGACGGCGCTGACCCAGGTCGCCAACGTGACCCTGATCGACGCGCGCACCATCGGTGTGCAGCCGTACGAAAAGAAGATGGCCAACACCATCGAAAAAGCCATCCGCGACGCCGACCTGGGCCTGAACCCGTCGGCACAGGGCGACCTGATCCGCGTTCCGACGCCGCCGCTGACGGAAGAGCGCCGCAAGGAAATGGTCAAGCTGGTCAAGAGCGAAGCGGAAGACGCGAAGATTGCCGTGCGTAACATTCGCCGCGATGCGAACGAGTCGCTGAAGAAACTGGTCAAGGAAAAAGCCTGCTCCGAGGACGATGAGCGCCGCTCGTCGGAAGAAGTGCAGAAGCTGACGGACAAGTTTATTGCCGACATCGACAAGATGGTGGTCGACAAAGAAAAAGAAGTGCTGACGGTCTAGTTTTCAGTTCTTTTGACGCTGCCCGGGAAAGCATGGCTTTTCCGGGCAGTGCTATTTGGCGCATAATAGCTATCTTTTATTTTTGGTATTCGTGTTTTCATGATCTATTCGAGTTCGACAACGGCAGTACCTGAGGTGGGCACGGTGCCGCGCCATGTGGCAATCATTATGGATGGCAATGGCCGCTGGGCAACCAAGCGCTTCCTGCCCCGCGTGGCTGGCCACGTCAAGGGCGCCGACGCCGTGCGCGGCATCGTCGAGACTTGCCTCGATCGCGGTGTCGAGTACCTGACCCTGTTTGCCTTCAGTTCGGAAAACTGGCGCCGCCCGGAAGAAGAGGTGTCGATGCTGATGCGCCTGTTCGTTACCATGCTGGAACGCGAAGTGGTCAAGATGCACGCCAATGATATCCGCCTGAAGGTCGTGGGCGACCTGTCGCGCTTCAATGAGCAGTTGCAAACCCTGATCGCCAATGCGGAACGCAAGACGGCGAACAACACGCGCCTGACGGTGTCCATCTGCGCCAATTACGGCGGCCGCTGGGATATCATGCAGGCAGTCAACAAAATGACGGCCGAGGCGGCAGCCAACGGCCAGAGCGCCGGGCACGCCTACACGGAAGAGCAACTGGCGCCGCACCTGGCCATGGCTTACGCGCCCGAGCCCGATCTGTTCATCCGCACGGGCGGCGAGCAGCGCATTTCCAATTTCCTCCTGTGGCAACTGGCGTACACTGAGTTGTTTTTCACCGAGACTTTCTGGCCCGACTTCAATGACGAGTGCCTCGACGCGGCAATCGCGTCTTACCAGCAGCGCGAACGGCGCTTTGGCCGTACCAGCGCGCAATTAACTGAAAAGACAAACTGATGCTGAAAACACGGATAATCACCGCCCTGGTCTTGTTGGCGGTCTTGCTGCCGGTTCTGTATCTGAATTACTTCCCCGCCTTCGCCGTGATCGCCACGGCGTTCTTCGGCGCCGCCATCTGGGAAAGCTTCCGCATTTTCAAAAATCGCCAGGCGCTCCTGATTGCCGCCATCTGGACTGCCGCCTTCGCTTATACGTTTTTTGTCGGCAACGGCATGGCGCAGCTCAATTTCTGGTTCGCCCTGTGCGTGGCCATCTGGCTGATCCGCTTCGTGCCTTCGCTGGCGACGGGCTTGCCGCCCACCGAAGGCCTGGGCAATACCTTGCTCAGTCTGGTGTATCCGGTGACCATCGTCGGCTGCTTCGTCGCCATCATCGCCCTGTTCCTGCATAGCCCTTTGTACCTGCTGTCCGTCATGGCCCTCGTGTGGATCGCCGATATCGGCGCCTATTTCTCGGGCAAGGCTTTCGGCAAGCGCAAGCTGGCGCCAAGTATTTCTCCTGGTAAATCCTGGGAAGGCGCCATCGGCGGCGGCATTGCCGTGCTCGTCATCGCCGCCATCACGATTTTCGCCGCGCCAGCGCTGCCGGTCTTGCAAGACACCTTCGCCGTGCAGCTGCAATTGCGCCGCGGCTGGCTGGTAGCCTTGCTGGTGCTGCTGCTGATCGTCGCCGCCAGCATCGTCGGCGACCTGTTCGAATCCCAATTGAAGCGCCGCGCCGGCATCAAGGACAGCAGCAACCTGCTGCCCGGCCATGGCGGTGTACTCGACCGTATCGATGCGTTGATCCCGGTCCTGCCATTTGCCGCCCTCGTGGCCAGCTGGCTTTAAGGAAACTCATGCAATACATCACCATCCTTGGCGCGACCGGTTCGATCGGCGTGTCCACCTTGGACGTGCTCGCGCGTCACCCGGAGCAATACAGCGTGTACGCGTTGAGCGCGCACAGCCGTGTCGCCGAACTGGCCGCCCAATGCCTGCAATTCCGTCCCCAGCGCGCCGTCGTCGGCACGGCTGACGCCGCCCTTGAGCTGACGCGTTTGCTGCGTGGGCAGGGCGTCGATACGCAAGTCGAGTATGGCGTGGAGGCCCTGTGCGCCATCGCCAGCGCTCCGCAAGTGACGGGCGTGATGGCGGCCATCGTCGGCGCGGCCGGCCTGGCGCCGACCCTGGCGGCGGCCCGTGCTGGCAAGAAAGTATTGCTGGCCAACAAGGAAGCGCTGGTCATGTCCGGCCAGCTGTTCATCGATGCCGTGCATGACAACGGCGCCGTACTGCTGCCGATCGACAGCGAACATAACGCCATCTTCCAATGCATGCCGCATGCCCATGGCCGAGCGCCGGGCGCTGCGGGCGTGGCGAAAATCGTGCTGACGGCGTCAGGCGGCCCCTTCCTCACGCGCGACGTCGAGACGCTCGACACGGTCACGCCGGACCAGGCTTGCAAGCATCCGACCTGGGCCATGGGGCGCAAGATTTCCGTCGATTCGGCCACCATGATGAACAAGGGCCTGGAAGTGATCGAGGCGCACTGGCTGTTCGGCGCGCCGGCGGAGCAGATCGAGGTGCTGATCCACCCGCAAAGCGTGATCCATTCGATGGTCTCGTACATCGACGGTTCCGTGCTGGCCCAGCTGGGCAATCCGGACATGCGCACGCCGATCGCGCATGCGCTGGCGTATCCACAGCGTATCAACTCTGGCGTGGCGCAGCTTGACCTGGCGCAAGTGGCCACCTTGCAGTTCGAACGTCCCGATTTCCGCCGCTTCCCCTGCCTGGCGCTGGCCTTCGACGCCCTGCGCGCGGGCGGCACGGCGCCGGCCTTGCTGAACGCGGCCAATGAAGTGGCCGTGCAAGCCTTCCTCGATGAACAGATCGGCTTCCGCCAGATCGACCGCGTCATCGCGCACGTGATCGAGACGGTGCCGCACGGCGCCGCTTCGAGCATCGAGGCCGTGATGGAGCAGGACCGCCTGGCCAGAGCGGCCGCGCACGCGTACATCGCCCACAGGCTGGCCGCATGACCCTGATTACCACCTTGCTGGCGTTCATCGTCGCGCTGGGCTCGCTGATCACCTTGCACGAGCTGGGCCACTACCTGGTGGCGCGCTGGTGCGGCGTAAAAGTGCTGCGTTTCTCGATCGGCATGGGAAAAGTGGTGTATTCGCGCAAGTTTGGCAAGGACCAGACGGAGTGGGCGATTTCCGCGCTGCCGCTGGGCGGCTATGTCAGCATGCTCGACAGCCGCGCGCAAGACCTCAGCGACTTGCCAGAAAGCGAATTGCGCCGCGAATTCACGCGCCAGAGCGTGTGGCGCCGCATCGCCATCGTGGCCGCCGGCCCGCTGGCCAATTTCCTCGTCGCCATCGTGCTGTACGCGGGCCTGTTCATGCATGGCATCGAAGAGCCGTCGAGCAAGCTCGGTCCCGTGGCCGAGCAGACCGCCGCCTATGCGGCCGGCTTGCGCAGCGGCGATACGGTCGAAGCGGTGAATGGCAAGGCCGTGGCCAGCTGGTCCGAGCTGCGCTGGGAACTGATCCAGGCCACCCTCGACAAGCAGCCGGCGCGCATCGAAGTGCGCCGTCCCGACCGTGGCCAGCAGGAAGCGACCTTGCCGACGGCCAGCCTGACGGAAGCGGACCTGGAAGGCGACGTGCTGGGCAAGCTGGGCCTGACCCTGGCCCGTTCCGCGCCCACCTTGATGGAAATCATGCCCGATGGCGCCGCCGCGCGCGCCGGCCTGCAGAAAAACGACCAGATCCTGGCCATCGACGAACAGCCCGTGCACGACGTGGCGGCCGTCATCGCCACCCTGAGCCAGGCGCCGGGCCGGACCTTGCAATTACAGCTCTTGCGCCAGGGCCAGGACCTGACCCTGTCCATTACGCCGGACGCCGTGCCGGGCGCCGGGGCAGAGGGAGCTGTAACAGTTGGTAAGATACAGGCAAAGCTGGGACAGGTGCCGGATATGATCACCGTGGCCTCTGGACCGTTCTCCGCCGTGGGCAAGGCGTCCGCCAAGGTCTGGGATACCAGTGTCATGAGCCTGAAAATGCTGGGCAAAATGATCACCGGCCAGGTCTCGCTGAAGAATGTGACGGGTCCCATTACCATCGCCGATTACGCGGGCCAGACGGCGCGCATCGGCCTGGTAAGCTACCTGAGCTTCATTGCCTTCATCAGTATCAGTCTGGGCGTGATGAATTTGCTACCCATTCCTGTTCTGGATGGCGGGCATTTGCTGTATTATTCGCTGGAAGTTTTGACCGGACGCCCCTTGCCGGAGCGCGTAGGCGAGATTGCCCAGCGCCTGGGGATCGGTTTGTTGCTGACCTTGATGGTGCTTGCCGTCTTTAATGACGTGTTGCGATTGCTGAATTAGGGCGGTGGTTGATGCCATTGCGTGAGTCGCACAAGCAATCTTTTGTGTATGTTGTCCATTGATTTACCATTGAATAACCCCAATGAAATTACATTCTGCTCGTTTTGCCTTGCCTTCCTTTCGTCGCAGCCTGATCGGCGCCGCCGTCATGGCCATCTGTTCCGGCCACGCGCTGGCCGTCCAGCCATTTACTGTCAAGGACATCCGGGTCGAAGGGATCCAGCGTACCGAAGCGGGCACCGTCTTTGCCTACCTGCCGGTGCGGGTCGGCGAAACGTTCTCCGACGAGAAGAGCGTTGCCGCCATCAAGGCCCTGTATGCGACGGGCATGTTCAAGGATGTGCGCCTGGAAGCCGAGGGCGACGTGCTGGTGGTGCTGGTCGAGGAACGTCCGGCCATCGCTTCCGTGGCATTTACGGGTACCAAGGAATTTGAAAAGGATGTGCTGGTCAAGGCATTGAAGGAAATCGGCGTGGGCGAAGCCAAGATTTTCGACAAGGCATCCGTTGACCGCGCGGAACAGGAACTCAAGCGCCAGTACCTGTCGCATGGCCTGTACGGCGTGAAGATCACCACCACCGTCACGCCGATCGAGCGCAACCGCGTCAACGTGGTGTTCGCCGTCGACGAGGGCGACGTGGCCCGCATCAAGCAGATCAACATCGTCGGCAACAAGGCCTTCACCGACAAGGAACTGCGCGAGCAGCTGGCCCTGAACACGGGCGGCTGGTTCAGCTGGTACACCAAGGCCGATCAATATTCGAAAACCAAGCTGACGGGCGACATCGAGTCGCTCAAGTCCTACTACCTGGACCGCGGCTATATCGAGATGCAGGTCGACTCGACGCAAGTGTCGATCACGCCCGATAAAAAAGACATTTACCTGACGATCAATATCACCGAAGGTGAAAAATACAAGATCGCCGGCACCAAGTTCGAAGGCGAGATGTTCGGTCGCGAAGAAGAGCTGAAAGCCCTGAACCTGATGCGCGAAGGCGAAATCTATTCGGGCGCGCGCCTGACGGCGACGAACAAGCGCATCCAGGACCGCCTGGCCACGTTCGGCTACGCGTTTGCCAACGTCAACGCCAATCCGGAAATCAACCGTGAAAAGCATGAAGTCGGTTTCACCTTCTTCATCGATCCGGGCAAGCGCGTCTACGTGCGCCACATGAATATCGCCGGCAATACCACCACGCGCGATGAAGTCATCCGCCGCGAATTCCGCCAGTTCGAATCGTCCTGGTATGACAGCAACAAGATCAAGCTGTCGCGCGACCGTGTCGACCGTCTGGGCTACTTCAAGGACGTGACCATCGACACGCCGGAAGCGCAGGGCACGACCGACCAGGTCGACGTCAACGTGACGGTGGTGGAAAAACCAACGGGTAACTTCCTGATCGGCGGCGCTTTCTCGCAATCGGAGAAATTCACCCTGTCGGCGTCGATTTCGCAGGCCAACTTTGCCGGTAGCGGCAACACGGTCGGCATTGAACTCAATACCAGCCATTACAGCCGCACGATTGCGTTTTCGCAAACCAATCCGTACTTCACGGACGACGGCATTTCGCGCAGCTTTGAAGTCTACCTGCGGACGACGGAACCGCCAGCGCTGAACATCGGCAGCTACAAGATCAAGCAAACCGGTGGCCGCGTCAGTTTCGGCGTGCCGTTCTCGGAAGTCGACACCGTCTTCTTCGGTATCGGCGGCGAGCGCTCGCGCATCGAGACCGACGTCACCAGCCCGATCCGCTTCAAGCAGTACGTGGTGGACAATGGCGGCCCGTCCGACGGTATCGGTTCGGCCACCACCAATTCCATCCCGCTGACGGCGGCATGGCAGCGCGACAGCCGCGACAGCGCCCTGACGCCATCGATCGGCCGCTACCAGCGCGTCAACCTGGAGGCTGACCTGATCGGCGACCAGAAGTACTTCCGTGCCATCTATGAGCACCAGTACTTCCGTCCGCTGTTCAGCAAGGTCACCCTGGCGCTGAAGGGCGAGATCGATTACGGCCACGGTATCGGCAAGCACGTGTATCCGGTCTTCAAGAACTTCTACGGCGGCGGCATCGGTTCGGTGCGCGGCTATCTGAGTTCCTCGCTGGGCGCGGTTGAACCGAGCACCAACGATGCCCTGGGTGGCGCTTCGCGCTTGATCGGTAACGCGGAACTGCAAATGCCATTCCCCGGTTCGGGCAATGACCGCAGCCTGCGCTGGTTCGGTTTCCTTGACGGCGGCCAGGTCTACCAGGAAGGCGAAAAAATGCGGATTTCGCAATTGCGCTATTCTGCTGGCTTGGGCATCAGCTGGATTTCACCGGTGGGCCCGCTCAAGCTGAGCTATGCCAAGCCGCTGAACGCCAAGCCGACGGACCGCCTGGAGCGCTTCCAGTTCCAGATGGGCACCGGTTTCTAACCGGCCATCTGAAACGGGGCGACAGCTTTTACTTTTTGACCATGGAGTATCATGAACACCGCATCCGCCACCCTGCCCAAGTCCCTTGCCATGATTGCATTGTGCTGGAGTTCGCTGTTGCCGGTGCAGGCGCAGGCTCAGGAGTCGAAGATCGCCTGGATCAGCAGCGAACGTATTTATAACGAATCGAGGCTGGCCAAGCTGGCCAGCGCCAAGCTGGCCGAAGAGTTCCGCTCGCGTGAAAAAGCCGTGCAGGAACTGGCGGCCCGCTTCAAGGTCGCCAACGAAGCCCTGGAAAAGGACATGCCGACCCTGAGCGAGGCGGAGCGCGCCAAGCGCCAGCGCGAGTTTTTCGAGCTGGACAAGGAGCTGCAGCGCCGCCAGCGCGAGTTCCGCGAAGACCTGAGCCAGCGCACGAACGAAGAGCGCAGCGCCATCGCGGAAAAAGCCAACACCATCATCCAGCAGATGGCGCATATCGAAGGATATGACATCGTGCTGCAGGAAGCCCTGTGGGCCAGCCCGCGCATCGACATCACCGACAAGGTCTTGAAGGCGCTGGACAAGTAATCGAAACGGTTTCAAGCCTGCCAGTGCATGCTCTGCGTGCACTGGCAGGCGTATTTATAAAGGTAATCAGATGGGCACTCGACTAGGAGAATTGGTCGAACGCTTCGGCGGGCAATTGGCGGGCGATCCGAACCTGGAAGTCTCAGGCATCGCACCGCTGGCCGACGCCGGCGCTTCGCACATCAGCTTTCTCAGCAATACCAAATTCCGCGCACAGGCGGCCCAGAGCGGCGCTGCGGCGCTGATCCTCACGCCGGCCGACGACGCGCTGATCGGCGACGAGTACGCGGGCGCGCGCATCGTCACACCGAATCCCTATGTGTATTTCGCGCGTGCGGCGCAGTATTTCGCCGCCTTGCACGAGATCAAGGCCCCGGTCGGCATCCACCCGGGCGCCTTTGTCGACGCCAGCGCGCAGGTTGACGCCAGCGCCTCCGTCGGCGCGCATGCGGTGATCGAAGCGGGTGCCGTGATCGGTGCCGGCTGCGTCATCGGGCCTGGCTGCGTGGTGGGGCGCGACGCCGTTATCGGCGCGGGCACGCAGCTGCTGGCCAACGTGACCTTCCATGCGCGCTGCGTGATCGGCCAGCGCGGCATCATCCATTCGGGTGCCGTGATCGGCACCGACGGATTCGGCTTCGCCAACGAAGGCGGCGTGTATATCAAGATTCCGCAGACGGGCAGGGTGGTGATCGGTGACGATGTCGATATCGGCGCCAACACCACCATCGACCGCGGCGCACTGGCCGACACCATCATCGAAGATGGCGTCAAGCTCGATAACCAGATCCAGATCGGCCACAACTGCCGCATCGGCGCGCACACGGCCATGGCCGGCTGCGTCGGCGTGGCCGGCAGCGCCATCATCGGCAAGTACTGCACCTTTGGCGGCGCCGCCATGGTGCTGGGCCACCTGACCATTGCCGACCGCGTCCACGTGGGCTCGGGCAGCATGGTCTCGCGTTCGATCGCGGAGCCGGGGCAGTACACGGGTTTTTATCCGCTGGCCAAGAACGCCGACTGGGAAAAGAGCGCCGCCATCGTGCGCAACCTGTCAAGCATGCGCGAGAAGATCCGCGCGCTTGAAAAAACAATTAAAACACTGACCACGCAAGACGAAAAATGACTACTGAAAAAAAGACCCTCGACATCCTGGCCATCAAATCGCTGCTGCCGCACCGCTATCCGCTGCTGCTGGTTGACCGCGTGCTGGACTGGGAAGCGAACAAAACCATCACCGCCATCAAGAACGTGACGGTCAACGAAGAGTTCTTCCAGGGCCATTTCCCGCACAAGCCGGTCATGCCGGGCGTGCTGATGATCGAAGCGCTGGCGCAAACGGCGGCCTTGCTGTCGTTCCTGTCGATGGGCGTGAAACCGGACGAAAATTCGGTGGTGTACTTTGTCGGCATCGACAATGCGCGCTTCAAGCGTCCTGTCGAACCGGGCGACCAGCTGAAGATGGATGTGGAAATCCTGCGCGTCTCGCGCGGCATCTGGAAATACAAGGCAGTCGGTTCCGTCGACGGCAAAGTGGCGTTGGAAGCGGAACTGATGTGCACCATCCGCAGCGCGCAGGATGCGAGCCAGTCTGCGAGCCAGCCAGCGGGGCAGTAAGATGGCGGCCATCCACTCCACGGCAGTCATCGATCCGAAGGCCGAGCTCGACAGCTCGGTCGAGGTGGGCCCGTACACCATCATCGGTCCGCACGTGCGCATCGGCGCCGGCACCAAGGTCGGCCCGCACGTGGTCATCGACGGCCACACGACGATCGGCAGCGACAACCACCTGTTCCAGTTTTCTTCCATCGGCGCGCAGCCGCAGGATAAAAAATGGGCAGGAGAGGCGACGCGCCTGGAAATCGGCGACCGCAACACCATCCGCGAATTCTGCACCTTCAACACGGGTACCGTGCAGGGCGGCAGCGTGACGCGCCTGGGCAACGACAACTGGATTTCGGCATACGTGCACCTGGCGCACGATTGCCTGGTGGGTAATAACACGATTTTTTCGAACAACGCCCAGCTGGCGGGCCACGTGGAGATCGGCGACTGGGTCATCATGAGCGGCTTCGCCAACGTGCACCAGTTTTGCAAGATCGGCGCGCACGCCTTTGTCGGCATGAGCACCAGCCTGACGCAGGACGTGCCGCCTTTTGTGTTGTTGAACGGCAATCCGGCGCAGGCGCATGGCGTCAATATCGAGGGCTTGAAACGCCGCGGCTTTACGCGCGAGCAGATCAACGGCATCCGCACCGCGTACAAACTCATCTACCGCTCGGGACTGACCCTGGAAGAATCGAAGGCAGCCCTGTTCGAAGAAGAAGCGGCGTCGTCGCCAGAGGTGGCGCAACACATTCGCGCCATGCGCGAATTCCTTGGCGTGGCCTCGCGTGGCATCGTCCGCTGACCAGGCCAGCGGCCTCGGTGTCGCCAACGTCGCCATCGTCGCCGGCGAGGTGTCGGGCGACCTGCTGGCCAGCCGGCTGCTGTCCGGCCTCGTGCCGCAGCTGCCCGGCACCCGCTTCCACGGCATCGGCGGCGAGCACATGGCCAAACAGGGCTTTATTTCCGACTGGCCGCTCGACAAGCTGACGGTACGGGGCCTGTTCGAAATCATTCCCCGCTACCGCGAGATCAAGGGCATCCAGAACGCGCTGCGCGACCAGTTGCTGGCCGAGCGTCCCGCCGTCTTCATCGGCGCCGACTATCCCGGCTTCAACCTGGGGCTGGAACAGCAGCTCAAGGAAGGCGGCATCCCCACCGTGCACTACATCGGGCCGCAGATCTGGGCCTGGCGCGGTGGCCGCATCAAGAAAATCATCAAGGCCGTCTCGCACATGCTGGTGATCTTCCCGTTCGAGGAAGAGATCTACCGCAAGGCAGGCGTGCCCGTCACCTATGTCGGCCATCCGCTGGCCGAAATGATCCCGTTGCAGCCCGACGAAGCGGCCGCGCGCCGCACCCTGGGCTTGCCGGAAGACGCGAACGTCGTGACCCTGATGCCGGGCAGCCGCATGGGCGAGCTCAAATACAATACGGTGGCGTTCGTGGCCGCCTGCAAGCTGCTGCTGGCGCGCGACCGCTCCTTGCGTTTCGTCGCGCCCATGGCCGGCGAAAAACAGCGCCAGTACTTTTTGCAGCTGATCCGCGAAGCGGGCCTGCAGGACGTCGAGATACTGCTGACGGATGGCGGCTCGCACACGGCCATCTGCGCCGCCGATGCGGTGCTGGTGGCGTCGGGCACGGCCTCGCTGGAAGTGGCGTTGTACAAGAAACCCATGGTCATCGCCTACAAGATGATGCGCGCCTCGTGGGAAATCATGCGCCACATGGGTTATCAGCCGTGGATTGGTTTGCCCAACATCCTGGCGCGCGACTACCTGGTGCCCGAGCTGCTGCAAAACGCGGCCAGCCCGGAAGCGCTGGCCGAGGCCATGTGGCAGCAGCTGAGCGACGTTCCAGGCCGCCTGCGCCTGGTGCAGCGCTTCACGGACATGCACCACAGCCTGCTGCGCGACAGCGCGCGCGAAAGCGCCAACGCCGTCATGCAAGTCATCGCCGCCAACCGCAAGTAGCTCCCGATCATCGCTTCAACCGCAGTACCAACCAAAGATTCAACGTGAAAAATATCTATCCCGGCCTGTTTGACGACTTGCCATTCTCGCTCGATGAAATCATCTGCGGCGTCGACGAGGCAGGGCGCGGTCCGCTGGCCGGCCCCGTGTTCGCCGCCGCCGTGATCCTCGACCCGAACCAGCCCATCGACGGCTTGCGCGATTCGAAAAAGCTCACCGAAGCCAGGCGCGACCTGCTGGCGCCGCAGATCAAGGCCAAGGCCCTCGCCTGGGCCATCGCTGAAGCGTCGGAAGAGGAAATCGACCGCCTGAACATTTTGCAGGCGTCGATGCTGGCCATGCGCCGCGCCGTCGAGGCGTTGACTACCGTGCCGACCCTGGCCCTGATCGACGGCAACCGCTGCCCCGTGATGCCGATACGCGGCATGGCCATCATCGGCGGCGATGACAAGGTCGATTCGATTTCCGCCGCCTCGATCCTGGCCAAGACGGCGCGCGACGCGGCGCTGGTGCACCTGCATGCGGCCTATCCCGAATACTGCTTCGACCAGCACAAGGGCTATGGCACGAAATTGCACCTGGAGCGCCTGCACCTGCACGGCGCCTCGCCCGTGCACCGCCGTTCGTTCGCGCCCGTGCGCAACGTGATCGCCCTGTTTGGCGGACAGGAGGTGGTGGCATGAAGACGATTACTTCGCGCGACAATGCGCAATACAAGGATTTGCTGAAACTGGCGGGCAGTTCGCAGGCGCGCCGCAAGTCGGGCCGCACCCTGCTCGACGGCGTGCACCTGTGCCAGTCCTACCTGCAGCTGCGCGGCATGCCGGAGCAGTGCATCGTCAGCGAAAGCGCCTTGCAGAACCCGGAAGTGGCGGACATCGTCGGCCAGCTGGAAAGCCAGCGCGCGCACGTGCTGGGCTTGCCCGACGCGCTGTATCACGCCGTGAGCCAGGTCGAGCACGGCGTGGGCGTGATGTTCCTCATCGAGACGCCGGAACGGGCCGTCACGCAGCCGCTGAGCGTGTCGGCCGTGCTGCTCGATAACCTGCAAGATCCGGGCAACGTGGGTTCCATCCTGCGCAGCGCGGCGGCCGCCGGCATCACGCAGGTGTATTGCAGCGCCGGCACGGCCTTCTGCTGGTCGCCGAAGGTGCTGCGCGCGGCGATGGGCGCACACTTCGTGCTCGACATCTTTGAAAACGTCGACCTGGCAGCGCTCGTTTCCGGTGCCAAGGTGGCGACGCTCGCCACCAGCGGCTATGCCACGCAGCGATTGTACGACGTCGACCTGCGCCAGCCCGTCGCCTGGCTCTTCGGCCATGAAGGGCAGGGCGTCGCCGACGATTTATTGTCGATGGCCACGCACCAGGTGGTCATTCCCCACCTGGGCCAGATCGAATCGCTGAATGTGGCCGCCTGCGCCGCCGTCTGCTTCTTCGAGCAGCTGCGCCAGGGCCAGGCCTGAACAGGGTAGCCATGTCCTTCCCCCTGCTTGCCGACGATGCGGCCCGGGAGGAAGCCTGGTGGCGCCAGGTGGCCGCGTTTTATCCTGCGCCGCCGGACGCCATCGTCAATCTCGAACACGGCTATTTCGGCGCCATGGCCGCGCCCGTGCAAGCGGCCTTCGAGCAGGCCGTGCGCTACACCAACGAGCAACTGAGTCCTTTCGTGCGCGGCGAGTTCACGCGCACGCATGTGGATATCCTGCGCCGGCGTGTCGCTGAACTGATCCATGCGGAACCGCACGAAATCCTGCTGACCCGCAGCGGCACCGAGTCCATGCAGGTGCTGATCACGCAATACCAAGGCCTGGCGCCCGGCGATACAGTGCTGTGGAGTAATCTCGACTATCCGGCCATGCGCACGGCCATGCGCTGGCTGGCGCAGCGCCGTGGCGTCACCAGCACGCAAGTCACATTGCGCTTGCCCATCAGCGATGACGAGATCGTCGCCAGTTACGCGCAAGCCATGCGCCAGGCCGTCAAGCCCAAATTGCTGCTGCTGTCGCAGGTGACACCGGCCAACGGCCAGCAACTGCCGGTGCGGGAGATCATGGCGCTGGCGCGCGAACACGGCATCGACGTGCTGCTCGACAGCGCCCATGCGCTGGGGCAGGTCGACGTGGACGTGCAGGCCCTGGGCATCGATTTCGCCGGTTTCAATCTGCACAAATGGCTGGGAGCGCCGGCGGGACTGGGTGTCGTGTATATCCGCGCATCGCAGCTGCACAAGATCGAGCCGCATTTTGGCGACG
Organism: Janthinobacterium sp. SUN206; assembly: GCF_030587305.1. NCBI lineage: Bacteria > Pseudomonadati > Pseudomonadota > Betaproteobacteria > Burkholderiales > Oxalobacteraceae > Janthinobacterium > Janthinobacterium sp. SUN206. Next base: position 167,476 of record NZ_JAPWIB010000001.1, read on the forward strand.
AGGATTATCCGTTGGATGATATCCGCAGCCGCCTGCACATGGGCATGCCGCCGATCGGCGCCATCCTGGCCGCGCCTGCCGCATTGGATTTCCATGCGCGCCTGGGCGGCACGCCGGTCAAGATGGAGCGCCTGGCCTGGCTGCGCAATTACTGGGTCAGCCGTGCCGCGCAGCTGCCCGGCGTGCGCATGTTGTCGCCGCTCGATGCGAAACGGGGCACGGCACTGGTGGCGTTTGCCGTCGACGGCATGAGCGCGCGCCAGTTGCAGCAAGCCTTGCTACAGCGCTTTGGCATCTTCACGGTGGAACGCAATATCGGGGATACCGACGTCGTGCGCGCCACGGTGGCTATCACCACCACCACCGGTGAACTGGACCGGCTGGTGGCGGCGCTGACGGCACTATCCAGAGAAACGGACACCTGACAAAACCGACGCGCAGCAGGTTTGCTCAGGTGTTCTCAGTATTCGCGGCGGTTCGGCTTAATCTCTTGCAGGATCGTCGTGGAGATCTCTTCGATCGACTTGGTGGTCGACGACAGCCAGCGGATACCCTCGCGTTTCATCATTTTTTCCGCCTCGTTGACCTCGTAACGGCAGTTTTCGATGGCCGCATACTTGCTTCCAGCGCGTCTTTCGTTGCGTATTTCCGACAAACGTTCGGGCGTAATGCTCAATCCGAAAATTTTATTCTTAAATTCCAGTAAGGCCGATGGCAGCTTGTCGCGCTCGAAATCGTCGGGAATGAGCGGATAATTGGCCGCCTTGATGCCGTACTGCATGGCCAGGTACAGGCTGGTCGGGGTCTTGCCAGAGCGCGAAACACCCACCAGAATGACATCGGCCGAGGACAGGTTCTTGTGCGACTGGCCATCGTCGTGCGCCAGCGAATAGTTGATCGCCTCGATGCGGTTCTTGTATTCCTCGCTGTCGACGATGTTGTGCGAACGCCCGATGGTATGGGTCGACATCACGCCAAGTTCCTGCTCCAGCGGGGCGACAAAGGTCTGGATCAGGTCCATGTGCATGCCGCTGGACTTGCGGATCACGGCCGACAGGTCGTTCTTCACCAGGGTCGAGAAAATGATCGGGCGCTGCCCATCGGTGGCGAAGGCTTCGTTGATCTTGCGCGCCGCCTCGTAGGCCTTGTCCATGGTATCGATGAAGGGCAGGCGGATCTGCCGGAAGCGCAGATCGAACTGCGTCAGCACCGAGTGGCCGAACGTCTCGGCGGTGATGCCGGTGCCGTCGGAAACGAAGAAGACGGTACGGGCCGCGGAGGGCAGAGGAGGGCGTGGTTCTTGTGTCATGGGTTTTCGGATCAAGATTGTGCGTCGTCAATTTGCGCCGCACAAGGTAAAATGGCTGCAACGGTATGATTGTGCTGCACGACGCCAAGAATAACAAGAAGACTGTCTGTGCGCCGCGCGTAAAGATTTCTATCATCAGTAAGGGTGTCATTATGACCAACGCAGTATCGCAACAGCAGGAAGACAAGGACGCGGTGTATGTTGCCTCGTTCGAGCATTTGCGCATGACGGATGTCGAATCCGTCGGCGGCAAGAACGCCTCCCTGGGCGAAATGATCAGCCAACTGGCGGAAGCCGGCGTGCGCGTGCCCGGTGGCTTTGCCACCACGGCGCAGGCATTCCGCGATTTCCTGTCATATAGCGCCAACGGCGGCTTGCCGCTGGCCGAACGCATCGCTCAGCGCCTCGAAGGGCTGAACATCGATGACGTGCGCTCGCTGGCGCAAGCCGGCGCCGAGATCCGTCAATGGATCGTGGAAACGCCATTCCAGCCCCGCCTGGCCGCCGAAATCGACCAGTTCTACGCCAAGCTGGTGGCCGATTCCGATACCGAAATGTCGTTTGCCGTGCGTTCCTCGGCCACGGCGGAAGACTTGCCGGACGCGTCTTTTGCTGGTCAGCAAGAAACCTTCCTGAACGTGGTCGGCATCGACAACGTGCTTGAGGCCATGAAGCAGGTGTTCGCGTCGCTGTACAACGATCGCGCCATCTCGTACCGCGTGCACAAGGGCTTTACGCACGCTGAAGTGGCCCTGTCGGCCGGCGTGCAGCGCATGGTACGCTCCGACCTGGGCGCGGCCGGCGTGATGTTTACCATCGACACTGAATCGGGCTTCAAGGACGTGGTCTTCGTCACTTCCAGCTATGGCCTGGGCGAAACCGTGGTGCAGGGCGCCGTCAATCCCGACGAATTCTATGTGCACAAGCCGATGCTGGAAAAAGGCAAGTCGCCTGTGATCCGCCGCAATATCGGCTCGAAACTGCTGAAGATGGAATTCACGAATGAAGCGAAAGCCGGCCGTTCCGTGAAAACCGTCGATGTGCCCGTCGAAATGCGCAACCGCTACTCGCTGAACGACAGCGAAGTGGTGGAACTGGCCAAATACGCCGTCATCATCGAAAACCACTACGGCCGTCCGATGGACATCGAGTGGGGCAAGGATGGCCGCGACGGCAAGCTGTACATCCTGCAGGCGCGTCCTGAAACCGTCAAGTCGCAGCAAAAGGCGACCGACGTGCAGGAGCGCTTCAAGCTGAAAAGCACCGGCACCGTGCTGACCTCCGGCCGCGCCATCGGCCAGAAGATCGGCGCCGGCCCCGTGCGCGTGATCCACGACCCGGCCGACATGGAACGCGTGCAGCCAGGCGACGTGCTCGTTGCCGACATGACGGACCCGAACTGGGAACCGGTCATGAAGCGCGCTTCGGCCATCGTCACCAACCGTGGCGGTCGCACTTGCCACGCGGCAATTATTGCGCGTGAGCTGGGCGTGCCTGCCGTCGTCGGCTGCGGTAACGCCACCGACGTGCTGAAAGACGGCACCTTCGTCACCGTGGTGTGCTCCGAAGGCGACGAAGGCAAGATCTACGATGGCTTGCTGGAAACGGAAGTGTCGGAAGTGTCGCGCGGCGAATTGCCGAAGCTCGACACCAAGATCATGCTCAACGTGGGCAATCCGCAGCTGGCGTTCGACTTCCAGTCCGTGCCGAATGCGGGCGTGGGCCTGGCGCGCCTGGAATTCATCATCAATAACAATATTGGTGTGCACCCGCGCGCGATCCTGGAATACCCGAACATCGATGCCGACCTGAAAAAGGCCGTGGAATCGGTGGCGCGCGGCCACGCTTCGCCAAAAGCGTTCTACATCGACAAGCTGGCCGAAGGCATCGCCACCATCGCCGCCGCGTTCTGGCCGAAAAAAGTCATCGTGCGCCTGTCCGACTTCAAGTCGAACGAGTACAAGAAGCTGATCGGCGGTTCGCGCTACGAGCCGGACGAGGAAAACCCGATGCTGGGCTTCCGCGGCGCGGCGCGCTACCTGTCGGCCGACTTCTCCGAAGCGTTCAACATGGAATGCGAAGCGATGAAGCGCGTGCGCAACGACATGGGCCTGACGAACGTGGAAATCATGGTGCCATTCGTGCGCACCCTGGGCCAGGCCGAGAAAGTCATCGACCTGCTGGCGAAGAATGGCTTGAAGCGCGGCGAGAACGACTTGCGCGTCATCATGATGTGCGAAGTGCCGTCGAACGCCATCCTGGCCGACCAGTTCCTCGACCATTTCGACGGCTTCTCGATCGGTTCGAACGATCTGACCCAGCTGACCCTGGGCCTGGACCGCGATTCCGGCATGGAATTGCTGGCCGCCGACTTCGACGAGCGCGATCCTGCCGTGAAAGCCCTGCTGGCCCTGGCCATCAAGGCTTGCCTGGCACGCGGCAAGTACATCGGCATTTGCGGCCAGGGGCCTTCCGACCATCCGGACTTCGCCGTCTGGCTGATGGAACAGGGCATCGAATCGATGTCGCTGAACCCGGACTCGGTGATCGATACCTGGCAAAAGCTCGCTGCGCTGAAAGCGTAAGCGTCTTGTCCGCCCTCTGAAAACCCGCTGCCGCTCACCCGGCAGCGGGTTTTTTTATGCCTGCCATGCGGCGCACGCCTGTATTCGATGGCATTGCGCCAGATCAGCTAAAATGATTCCACCAATACATTGAAACGGGAGTTCTCATGGCAAGCAAGAAACCGAGCAAAGTGGCAAAGATCGACATCGGCATTTCCGAGGCGGACCGCGCGAAGATTGCGGTAGGCCTGTCCGGCCTGCTGGCCGACAGCTACACCTTGTACCTGATGACCCATAATTTTCACTGGAACGTCAAGGGGCCGATGTTCAACACCCTGCACCTGATGTTCATGACGCAATACACGGAACAGTGGGCCGCGCTGGACCTGATCGCCGAGCGCATCCGCGCCCTCGGCTATCCTGCGCCCGGCACCTACAAGGAATTCGTCAAGCTGGCCTCGATCAAGGAAATCGACGGTGTGCCGCCGGCGCTGGATATGGTCAGCCACCTGGTATCGGCACAGGAAGCGACCGCGCGCACGGCGCGCCGCCTGTTCCCGCTGCTGGAAAAAGCCAATGACCAGCCGACGGCCGACCTGATCACGCAGCGCCTCGATTTGCATGAAAAGACGGCGTGGATGCTGCGCAGCCTGCTGGAAGAGTAATTGCCGGGCCTGCGGCGCTAATTCGCCCCTGCCTATTGACGCCATCAGGAATTGCGTTAGACTGCTTGTATATAGGTGTTTGGCAAGAATAATATCAGGCAGTAATACGCATTAAACCCCGTCGCTTATATAGGCTGCGGGGTTTTTTATTTTCGGATTCGCAAAGATGGAGGCATCATGGCTGAATGGGTAGGCTGGTTTGTGGCGGCTGGCGCGGTATTGATCCTGGAGCTGTTTACGGGCACGTTTTATTTGCTGATGATCGCCATCGGTATCAGTGCCGGAGGACTGGTGGCGCTGGCGGGCGGCAATGGCGGCTGGCAAGCCCTGACGGCCGCCATTGTCGGCGTGGCGGCCACCCTGTTATTGCGGCGCAGCCGTTTTGGCAAGGCGGCGCGGCGCGATGCGGCGCAGGATCCGAATGTCAATCTCGATATCGGCCAAAGCGTGGCGGTCGCGCATTGGGTCGATGGCGCGGCGCGCGTCATGTACCGCGGCGCCTTGTGGGATGTGGAACTGATTCCCGGCAGCGATACGCAAGCCGGCCATTACACCATACGCGCCGTGCGTGGCAGCCGTTTGATTGTTGGATAACCTGGAGAGTAGATTATGGAAGTAAGCATCGGAAGCATGTCGTTGATCTTGTTATTGCTGGCATTGGTATTTGTCTTCAAGACGGTCAATGTGGTACCGCAGCAGCATGCCTGGGTGGTGGAGCGCCTGGGCAAGTTCCATGCGGTATTGGGGCCTGGCTTGAATATCGTCGTGCCTTTTGTCGACCGTATCGCCTACAAGCACGTGCTCAAGGAAATTCCGCTCGACGTGCCGCCGCAGGTATGTATTACGCGCGACAATACGCAATTGCAGGTCGATGGCATTCTGTATTTCCAGATTACCGACGCCATGCGTGCTTCGTATGGCTCGTCGAATTATATCGCCGCCATTACGCAACTGGCGCAAACGACCTTGCGTTCGGTGATCGGTAAAATGGAACTCGACAAGACATTTGAAGAACGCGACCATATCAATACGGCCATCGTGAATGCCATCGATGAATCGGCGGCGAATTGGGGCGTCAAGGTATTGCGCTATGAAATCAAGGATTTGACGCCGCCCAAGGAAATTCTGCATGCGATGCAGGCGCAGATTACGGCTGAACGCGAAAAGCGCGCGCTGATTGCCGCCTCGGAAGGGCGCAAGCAGGAGCAGATCAATATCGCCAGCGGCGAGCGCGAAGCGGCGATTGCCCGCTCGGAAGGCGAAAAGCAGGCGTCGATCAACCGTGCCGAAGGCCAGGCCACGGCCATCGTCGCGCTGGCGCAAGCCAGTGCCGAGGCGCTGCGCCAGGTGGGCGCCGCCATCCGCGAGCCGGGCGGCGAAGATGCTGTCAACCTGAAAGTGGCCGAGCAGTATGTGGGCGCGTTCGCGCAATTGGCGAAAACAAATAACTCGATTATCGTGCCGGCCAATCTGGGCGATATGAGCGGTTTGATCGCCACGGCGATGCAGGTGGTGAAAACGCAAAAGCCGAAAAGCGGCGTGGCGATTCCCTGATTGCCTGGTGAATAGCAAACTCGTAGCAAGTTAGTCGTCAAAACTGCCCGCCATATCGCGGGCAGTTTTCATTTGCGCTGCTGGAATATATGCTGGCAACAAGGCTCGAGTATCTGCGTTCTAAATGGCAATGTTGAAAATATTTTCTTTATGCTATGCTATGCGCACTTTCGGGATTATATGCTGCCGTGCGACGCTTATCTTTTTGATTGAAGTAGAATCTGCTGCTCATGCATTGCGATGATTCAACCGATATCCGCGGCGGATACTTGGGTAGTGTTTGGGAGCCGATGCATCATTGGCGATAGTATTGCTCCCATGTATATTTTGAATTGCAATTTATGATTACTATAAATTGCAATGAGGTAGAAAGTGCTGCAAAATAAATACTGTCGATGGTGCTGCATTGAATCGCGATCGCACAAGGAAGGGAAGTCGGCGCAGACAGTCGGTCCGGCGCGATGTCCGCTCCCTGGATTGAAGACTTACATCATCTGAAGGTCGGGGAAGTCGGGTTTTTGGTAAGAGAATTGTAAAAAACAATCAAATCTCAAGAAAAATCACCTCAGTCGCGTTACAATTGGATAGAATTTAACTGTTCAGTTATATTTTTCAACTCACACAAGGAAATATCATGGATCTGTCCAGCTTATCCCTGTCCGAACTGCGCACCTTGCAGGACGACATCAAGAAGCAAATGAAGAAACGCGAACAGGACGATCTGTCCAAAGCGCGTGAACAAATCCTGGCAATCGCCCAGAGCGTTGGCGTTTCCGTAAAAGATCTGGTTGGTACCGGTATCCGCGCTAAAACCGGCACGGTCGCAGTACGCTATCGCAATCCGGATGATGCGACGCAGCAATGGACTGGCCGTGGCCGTCAACCGAAATGGGTCAAAGAGTGGACCGATTCGGGCAAGTCGCGCGATCTGCTGAAGGTTTGATCCTGAAGGTTTAACAAACCGTTCATTCGGATGCTTGTCCTGTGGAGTAGTACAGGTGTAGTACAAGGCAGCATGCAAGCATCCGGAACTTTCCTGATTAATCGTCTTTGGCCAGGCAGGCAAAGCTGATTCATTCGCTTATCTCCATGGTATTTTCGATAATATCTGTCTTATTCCCGCAGTATTTCTTCCTTTTCCTGTTTTCATCCCATTGCGCTGTGCATTTCCGTTTGCCGCAGGTACCGGCAAAATAAAACCCGGCATATAGCCGGGCTTGGTGGTATTGGCGCAGATCGCTGCGCGTGGTGCCGGATCAGCGGCGGTGCGACTTCATTGCCGCCTGCACTTCGCGCGCGCCGTCGCGGTCGCGTTCCGCTGCCCGCTTGTCGTGCTGTTTCTTGCCTTTTGCCAGGCCGATTTCGCATTTGACGCGGCCGCCCTTGTAGTGCAGGTTGAGCGGCACCAGCGTATAGCCGGAGCGTTCCACCTTGCCGATCAGTTTATCCATTTCCGTGCGGTGCAGCAGCAGCTTGCGCGTGCGTACGGCTTCCGGGTGGATGTGGGTAGAGGCGGTCGGCAGGGCGCTGATATGCGCGCCGAACAGGAAGAGTTCATCGCCGCGGACGACAACGTAGGCTTCCTTGATTTGTACGCGGGCGTCGCGGATGGCTTTGACTTCCCAGCCTTCCAGCACGATGCCGGCTTCGTAGCGATCCTCGATAAAGTAGTCGTGGAAGGCTTTTCTGTTGTCTGCTATGGTCATGAGATGGTAAATGTGCGCGGGTCGGTTAAACTACTGTCTCGCGCAAGCGCGATAAAATCAAATGTATCCAACATCATAGCAAATGGTTCTTCAATGGCAGTAGTACATAAATCAGTTTTTCTCGGCTATAGCGCCGAACAAATGTTCGCGCTGGTGGCGGCGGTGGAGGATTATCCCAAATTCCTGCCCTGGTGCGGTGCGGTCGAGATTCGCGAGCGGGGCGAGAACACGGTCGTCGCCAGCGTGGGCATACATTACCACGGCGTGCGCCAAAGCTTCACCACGTCCAACGAGAACGTGCCGCCGAGCTCCATCAAGATGAAGCTGGTGGACGGTCCTTTCAAGACCCTCGACGGCGTGTGGACCTTCAAGGCCCTGCGCGAAGATGCGTGCAAGATCGAACTGGACCTGCACTACGAGTTTTCCAGCCGCGTGCTCGAGCAGATCATCGGCCCCGTCTTCGGCATGATCGCCAACAGCATGGTCGATTCCTTCTGCAAGCGCGCGGAGACGGTGTATGGCTGAAGTGAGCATCCAGGTGCAAGTCTGCTACGCCTTGCCCGATAGCAGCTTTCTGCGCTCATTGACGGTGGCTGCAGGCGCCACCATCGGGCAGGCGGTGGAGCAGAGCGGCTTGCTGCAGGAAGTCCCCGGCATCGACCTGGTCGTGAATATGGTCGGCATCTATGGCAAGAAGAAGCCGTTGGACACCGTTTTGCGCGAACATGACCGGATCGAGGTGTACCGTCCGCTGCAGGCGGACCCGAAAGAAGCGCGCCGCCGGCGTGCCAGCGGCAAGCCCGCCAAGACCTGACGGGTCTGGGAGAGGGCAGGGCTGCGGCTGGCGGCTGGCCCTGGCGGGACATTTTTTTGCTATTTCCAAATATCTTTTCTATGCTGCAAGGACGGAGGGCGCTTTTTTCTGTATAATCTGCTTTTGCGCCAATAGGAAATGCTATGCGTCTACTTCAAAAAGCACTCACATTCGATGACGTGCTGCTCGTCCCAGCCTACTCCAACGTTCTGCCCGCCGATACGTCCCTCAAAACTCGCCTGACCCGCAATATCACCCTGAATATTCCCTTGCTGTCCGCAGCCATGGATACGGTGACGGAAGCCCGCCTCGCGATCGCGATGGCCCAGGAAGGCGGCATCGGCATCATTCACAAGAATTTGAATCCGAAAGACCAGGCACGTGAAGTGGCCCGCGTGAAGCGTTTCGAAGCCGGCGTGCTGCGCGACCCGATCACGATTCCGCCGGAAATGAAAATCCGCGACGTAATCGCCCTGACGGAACAATACGGCATCAGCGGTTTCCCTGTTGTCAAAGGCAAGGAAGTCGTCGGCATCATCACCAACCGCGATTTGCGCTTTGAGCAGGAACTCGACGCGGAAGCTTCCGCCAAGATGACCCCGCGCGAAAAACTCGTGGTCGTCAAGGAAGACGCCGATACGGCCGAAGCCAAGCGCCTGATGAACAAGCACCGCCTGGAGCGCGTGCTGGTCGTCAACGACGCATTCGAACTGCGCGGTCTGATCACCGTCAAGGATATCCAGAAGTCGACTTCCCACCCGTTCGCGTCGAAAGACAGCCAGGGCAAGCTGCTGGTCGGCGCTGCCGTCGGCGTGGGCGCCAAGGATGAAGAACGCATCGACCTGCTGGTCGCTGCCGGCGTCGATGTGCTGGTGGTCGATACGGCCCACGGCCACTCGCAGGGCATCCTCGACCGCGTACGCTGGATCAAGACCAAGTATCCGCAAGTCGAAGTGATTGGCGGCAATATCGCTACCGCCGCCGCCGCCAAGGCGCTGGTCGAATACGGCGCCGATGCGGTCAAGGTCGGCATCGGTCCTGGCTCGATCTGCACCACGCGTATCGTCGCCGGTGTGGGCGTGCCGCAAATCACGGCCATCTCGAACGTGGCCGAAGCGCTGGAAGGCACGGGCGTGCCATGTATCGCCGACGGCGGTATCCGTTTCTCGGGCGATATCTCGAAAGCGCTGGCCGCTGGCGCTTCGACCGTCATGATGGGGTCCATGTTTGCTGGTACGGAAGAAGCACCGGGCGAAGTGATCCTGTACCAGGGCCGCAGCTACAAATCGTACCGCGGCATGGGTTCGCTGGGCGCGATGTCCGATGGTTCGGCTGACCGTTATTTCCAGGACGCCACCATGAAGGCCGACAAGTTCGTGCCTGAAGGTATCGAAGGTCGCGTGGCCTACAAGGGCAGCGTGCTGGCGATCATCTTCCAACTGGTGGGCGGCGTGCGTCAATCGATGGGTTACTGCGGTTGTGCCACCATCGACGAACTGCGCGAAAAAGCGGAATTCGTGGAAATCACCTCGGCCGGCATGCGCGAGTCGCATGTCCATGATGTGCAGATCACGAAAGAAGCGCCTAACTACCGCTCCGAGTAAGCGTACTGGAGAAACTGTCCATGGCTGCGTTCCAGTGCCTCGCCGTACTGTTCGTACTGTCTTCGGCACTGCGCCTTGCCCTGAACAGTTTTCCAGCTACGCTATTGTGGTAGCGAAAGTCCAGACCGGCGCCCAGTGCGCCGGTTTTGCAATTGACCCTGAATAAAGCTCCGACCATGCACTCTAAAATCCTCATTCTCGATTTCGGTTCCCAAGTCACCCAGTTGATCGCCCGCCGCGTGCGCGATTCCGGCGTGTTTTCCGAAGTCTTCCCGTATGACGTCAGCGATGAATTCGTGCGCAACTATGGCGCCGCCGGCGTGATCCTGTCGGGCAGCCACAATTCCACGCTGGACGGCGATTCGCCGCGCGCACCGCAAGCCGTGTTCGAGCTGGGCGTGCCCGTGCTGGGCATCTGCTACGGTATGCAAACCATGGCGGCCCAGCTGGGCGGCAAGGTAGAAAATGGCCTGGTGCGCGAATTCGGTTACGCCGAAGTGCGCGCCCGCAGCCATACCAAGTTGCTCAACGGCATTGCCGACTTCGTCACCGACGAAGGCCACGGCATGCTGAAAGTGTGGATGAGCCACGGCGACAAGGTGCTGGAAATGCCGCCAGGTTTCAAGCTGATGGGCAACACTCCGAGCTGCCCGATCGCCGCCATGGCCGACGAAGAGCGCCAGTTCTACGGCGTGCAATTCCACCCGGAAGTGACGCACACGGTGCAGGGCAAGGCCATGATCGGCCGCTTCGTGCATGAAATCTGCGGCTGCAAGTCGGACTGGAACATGCCCGACTACATCAGCGAAGCGGTGGAAAAAATCCGCGCGCAAGTCGGTAGCGACGACGTCATCCTGGGCCTGTCCGGCGGCGTCGATTCGTCCGTCGCGGCTGCCCTGATCCACCGCGCCATCGGCGACCAGCTGACCTGCGTCTTCGTCGACCACGGCCTGTTGCGTCTGGACGAAGGCAAGATGGTGATGGACATGTTCGCCAAGAACCTGGGCGTGAAAGTCATCCGCGTCGATGCGGAAGATCAGTTCATGGGCCATTTGGCCGGCGTTACCGATCCCGAGCAAAAGCGCAAGATCATCGGCCGCGAATTCGTCGAAGTCTTCCAGGTCGAATCGGGCAAGCTGGTCAACGCCAAATGGCTGGCGCAAGGCACGATCTACCCGGACGTGATCGAATCGGCAGGTAAGGGCAAGAAAGGCCAGACCATCAAGAGCCACCACAACGTGGGCGGCTTGCCGGACACCATGAAGCTCAAGCTGCTCGAGCCGCTGCGCGAACTGTTCAAGGATGAAGTGCGCAAACTGGGCGTCGCGCTCGGCTTGCCGCATGACATGGTCTACCGCCACCCATTCCCGGGCCCGGGCCTGGGCGTGCGCATCCTCGGCGAAGTCAAGAAAGACTATGCCGATCTGCTGCGCCGCGCCGATGCCATCTTCATCGAAGAGCTGCGCAATACGCCGTACGAGTTCGTCGCTGGCCAGGCCGTCGACCCGGACGCGCTGCCAGCGAACTGGTACGAAGCGACCAGCCAGGCGTTTGCCGTCTTCCTGCCCGTCAAATCGGTGGGCGTGATGGGCGATGGCCGTACCTACGAATACGTGGTGGCCCTGCGCGCCGTGCAAACGCAAGACTTCATGACGGCCCACTGGGCGCACCTGCCGCACAGCTTGCTGGGCAAGGTCTCCAACCGCATCATCAATGAAGTGCGCGGCATCAACCGCGTCGTCTACGATATTTCGGGCAAGCCGCCGGCGACCATCGAATGGGAGTGATGAGCTCGCTTTAACTGTTTGATTTTAAAGTGAAAAATATATGGCCGTTGATAATTCAAAAAGAATTCTCAACGGCCATTTTTTTGATGTGCGTGCGGTTGATCCGTCGCGCCAAGGAAATGCGTGCATTGACGTCTCCACCGCGATCCCAGGTCAATGAATCCAGCCAGTCATCAGGCAGTTTTTGACTTTACAGGTCAGCGCATGGATCACGCTGCGCGTATTTCCCCGTGAGCTGCACTACTCCATCTACCGCGACTTCTCAGCAAGGTAGTGATCCGGTTATTTCTCGCTCTTGCTTGCGGACTCGGCGCAATCCAAGGTTTTTTTGGGGATGGCTTCGAGGCCTTGATGCGCGAGGTCCAGCAGCGCTATTTCTACGGTGCAGCCATTTTGCATGGACAGGCGCTTCACGGCGGAGGCAAGCATGGGGGGAAGTTCCAGAAAATGCAGGATCAGCGCCCCTCCGGCCGGTACTGGCGGGTCGATTTGCGTCCCTCTGGCGATGGGTAACGTCCCATGCATTAACCAGGCGGTGCTGACGTCGAGGGCAGCGGCAATCTTCTCTGCCGCGTCCATAAGCAGTTTGGCTTTGCCTGATTCATAGCGATACAGTTGCGTGGGATTGATGCCCGCCAGTTCGGCAAGCAGCACTTGTGAGATACGAAGATTCTCGCGGCAGCTTTTGAGGCGCTCAGAAACATGGGTGTTGCCAGACATACATATTGCCTTTCAATATATAGCGTTCGTGAATGACCGGCTGTGGTGCAGCTGTCTCCACGGTGATGAAAGGAGCAAGAGCGTTCTGCCAGCCACAGCTTGGTCAACAGCAATGATTTTACCGCCCGGGAGCGGCATGGCGGCATCCCTTGTTTCGTATTTCTTCCGGTCGGCATGGTCAATGTTGAGATCATGTACGGATGCCGGATCTGACCCCGCTCCGCGCAGGGGAGGGAGCTGGACGCAGTTGAGCTTGCTAAGAGGTGGCCTGCGTTGCATGAGCTACCTTGCTTGACCTCGCTCTCAAGTCCTGGATGTCAGCGCTCAGGATGGATGAAATACTGACGAATACGGTTTTTCTTGCGGGAGCATGTGCTTTGCTTCCTCAAATTTCTCTTGGGCGAGCAACGCATGGATTGCATGGGCCAGCGGCGTCACATCCGCCACCCTGGTTATCCATTGATGTACGTAAAGTTCTACCGCCTTTTTGCTGAGGCCGATCTGAATGGCTCTGTGAGATTGCGGCCGCAACAGCAGATCCCGTTCTGGATCCCATTGGATGCGCACGGGCGATGCCTCTTTTTTCGCCGACCATTCGTCCTTGCTCATGGACGTATCCGCGTGGCTCAGGCAGCCGTGCTCCAGTGCCCATTCAAATCCCGCTCGACTGATATCGATCGCCAGTATGCGTTGCTGACCAGCATCTTTGAATCCCCAGCCGGCGCGATACATCATCCATAAGAAAGACGGTTTAATCCACGTCATGCGTTCCATTTTGAATGGGGGCGAAGTAAATGTGCCGTTCGTTAATGCGTCATCTGCGATCACATCCGAATAGGCCTGATAGACACGGATGGTCGATTCGTCGTAGGTGGCCCTGATCTGACGTTCAGGGATGGCTGATGTTGGGTGCTGATCATCTTGCATTGTTACCTTGGTTGAAGCCAGGGAGAATCCCGGCGAGTTTTAACATGACGCTGACAGTGCCGCCCGACTCCTGCGCGTGGCCTAAGCAATCCTTGCTGCCAGCGATACGTCGCCGGTTGATAGCCCATGCCGATGGGCCCATCAGGATGGTCGCAAGGTGGATGGCCTGACTGGCGGAAGTGGAGCGTGGTCAGCTTCGTAAATCTTACACGACCTTGGCCACGTCCCGCTGCATGCGCAGGGTGCGCAGCTTGCCGATCAAGGCGATGGGGAGGCCGGGGGTATTCTTACCCGATCTCAGCCCATAGGGTACGCATCAGTTTCTCAAATGTGTATACGGTTCGACTGACTGTTTTACTCGCGCAGTGAAAAGCGCAAGGTATGGTGATCGGTATGAGTGAACGGGCTTGCCTCTGCCATCCAGTCCGCGACAAATCGGACAGGATGGATATATCCGGTGAGAGTATTTGCGAGGGTAGCAGCAGTTTATTGGTTTGAAAAATGCAGAACTTTAGCTATCTCATTGAGCATCGAGTTGGAGTAAGTTTTTTTTGGAAACTTTGTGTATCGGAATGACTGAGCTAGCTGAAGCCCTGTTTGGCAGGTTTTTTTATGGGCTCATGTCGATGCACCATCGCCTGCTCACCTGTCTTACTAGTGGTAATTGGATAGTTGAAAGGTAGTTACCAAAGAGGTAAAGTTCTCAAGAAATAAATATAGTTGCCCTATAGAAATAATTAATTTATAATTTCATTACGTAAATAATTACCTAAGGCAACATATGCACCTGCGCTTGACGCCATGGTGCGGTGTATTTTTGTTTAGCAGTACTTTGTGTACCGCCGTGTCCGCGCAGACCCGTCCTGAAATTGCACCGCCCCTTCCCAATCTGCCTGGCGCCAGCCAGCGCGACGATGCCAGCCAAGAACTTATCCGCCAGCAAGAACGTGAGCGCCTCCTGCGCCAGCAGCAGGAACGCACTCCCGACGTGCGCCTGCTCGAGACGCCCGCCGCCGCGTCCGCCAACCGCCTGCCTGCGGGCGAATCGCCATGCTTTACGATTGACCAGCTGGTGTTGCGAGGCGAGGACGCCGCGCAATTCCAGTGGGCGCTGGCCGCCGCCGGGCGCGACGACCTGGGCGCGCCGGACTCTGCGCTGGGGCGCTGCCTGGGCACGCAGGCCATCAATGTACTGATGGGCCGGCTGCAGAACGCCATCATCGCGCGCGGCTACGTCACCACGCGCGTGCTGGCCGAACCGCAGGACTTGAGCAAGGGTACGCTGGCCTTGACCTTGATACCGGGTCGCATCCGCCAGATCGGCTTTGCGCCCGGCACGAATCCCCGCGCCACCTGGTGGAATGCCGTGCCGGCGCGCCCTGGCGACTTGCTCAATGTGCGCGATACGGAACAGGCGCTGGAAAACTTCAAGCGCGTGCCGACGGCCGAGGCCGATATCCAGATCATGCCGGCCGAGGGCGGCAATGCGAAGCCGGGCGAGAGCGACCTGCAGATCCAGTGGAAGCAGGGCTTGCCGTTCCGCCTGGCGCTGGGCCTCGACGATGGCGGTTCGCGCTCGACGGGCAAGCTGCAGGGCAGCGTGACCCTGTCGTATGACCATTGGCTGACCCTGAACGACCTGTTTTACCTGAGCCTGAACCAGAACGTCGACGGTGACCGCGACGGCCCGCGCGGCACGGCTGGCATGGTTGCCCACTATTCGATTCCCTACGCCTACTGGCTGCTGGCCTTCACGGTCAGCGACAGCCATTACCACCAGTCCGTGGCCGGCATCAGCCAGGACTACAACTACAGCGGCGCCAGCCAGAATCGCGAAGTGAAACTGTCCCGCCTGGTCTACCGGGATGCGTCGCGCAAGACGACGCTTTCCCTGCGCGGCTGGCAGCGTTCCGCGCAAAACTTCATCGACGACACGGAAGTGGAAGTGCAGCGCCGCCGCATGGCCGGCTGGGAACTGGGCATCGGCCACCGCGAATTCATGGGCCAGGCGACCCTGGACGTGAACCTGCAATACCGGCGCGGCACGGGCGCGATGGAGGCGCTGGCCGCACCCGAGGAAGCGTTTGGCGAGGGTACCTCGCGCATGCGCTTGCTGCTGGCCGACGCGGCCGTGTCGGCGCCGTTCACGCTGGCTGGCCAGCCGCTGCACTACACGGGCAGCTGGCGCACGCAGCACAACCGTACGCCGCTGGTGCCGCAAGACCGCTTCGCCATCGGCGGGCGCTACACGGTGCGCGGCTATGACGGCGAAAGCAGCCTGTCGGCCGAACGGGGCTGGCTGCTGCGCAACGAAGTCGGCGTGCCGCTGGGCAGCAGCGGCCAGCAAGCGTATGTGGGACTCGATCATGGCGAGGTATCCGGGCCGTCCGCGGAATGGCTGATCGCGCGCCGCCTGACGGGCGGCTTCGTCGGCTTGCGGGGGCAATGGCTGGGCGTGCAGTACGACGCCTTTGTCGGCTGGCCCGTGCATAAACCTGAACTCTTCCGCACGGCCAGTCATACGGCAGGTTTCAGCCTGAACGCCAGTTATTGATATTTAGCAATGTAGTTACGTAGTTTTAAAGAATTAAGTCACTAAACGCAGCCATCCGCCAGACGTTTTCCTTTCCCTGTATTTGGCCGCTATTAGGACTTTCATGAACAAGAACCTGTACCGCATCATCTTCAACAAACGCCGTGGCCAATTGATGGTCGTCGCCGAAAATGCTTCGTCGCAAGGCAAGGCTGCCAAGGGAGAGGGAGGCCTGGACAGTGGTGTCTTTGGCGGTGATGGCGGTGGCGGGGTCAATGCCAAATTGCGGCCCCTGGCCTTGGCGATATTTGGCGCGCTGGGCATGGTGGCCTTTGTCGCCGGTCCGGCCATGGGACAGATCGTGGTTGATCCGAACGCGCCGGGCCGCCAGCGTCCGACCGTGGTGCAAAGCGCGAACGGCGTGACACAGGTCAACATCCAGACGCCGAGCGCGGCGGGCGTGTCGCGCAATACCTACAGCCAGTTCGACGTGACGGCGAATGGCGCCATCCTCAACAATAGCCGCGGCAACGTGCAGACGCAGACGGGCGGCTGGGTACAAGGCAATCCATGGCTGGCGGGCGGCAGCGCGCGCGTGATATTGAACGAAGTCAATTCGGCCAACCCGAGCCAGCTGCGCGGTTATGTCGAGGTGGCCGGGCAGCGGGCCGAGGTCGTCATCGCCAACCCGGCCGGCGTGGCCATCGACGGCGGCGGTTTCATCAATGCCAGCCGGGTCACGCTGACGACGGGCACGCCTATCCTCAACGGCGGCAGCCTGGACGGTTACATGGTGCAGCGCGGCGTGGTCAGCATCAACGGGCGTGGACTGGACACGTCGCTGAGCGACTACACGGCCATCCTGGCGCGCGCCGCACAGATCAATGGCGGCATCTGGGCGCAGGAATTGAAAGTGGTGACGGGGGCGAACCAGATCGATGCGGCGCATGGCGTGGCGGGCGGTACTGCTGGCGTGGGGCCGGCACCGGCCTACGCGCTGGACGTGGCACAGCTGGGCGGTATGTACGCGGGCAAGATCACCCTGATCGGCACGGAAGCGGGCCTGGGTGTGCGCAATGCGGGCGTCTTGGCGGCCACGGCGGGTAATCTGGTGCTGCAATCGAATGGCTGGCTGAGCAATAGCGGCAATATCCAGTCCGCTGGCGCGGGCAGCCAGACCAGCATTGCCGTGACGGGCGACGTGGCCAATAGCGGCACCGTGTATGCGGGCGGCGACAGCCAGGTGCAGGCGCAGGGCAACATTGCCAACAGCGGCGTGATCGCGGCCCAGGGCAATGCCAAGGTGCACGCCACGGGGGCGGCGGCGCGCATCGATGCCACTGCTGGCTCGGTGCTGGCGGCTGGCTTGAATCTGGACAATACTTTGGCTGCCAGCGGCAAGCTGAGTGTTTCTGCTGGCGACACCATTGCCATGCATGGCACGGCCGTGGCTGGCGGCGACAGCACTCTGGCGGCGCGCCAGCTGGACCTTGCTGGGGCGCAAGTTTCGGGCGGGAATGTCAGTCTGGGCGCCAGCGCGGGCGACCTCGATGCCAGCCGCGCGCAGGTCACTGCCCGTGACCGCCTGCAACTGGACGCGGCGCACACCGTGCGCAGCGATGCGGCGCAGTTGACTGGCCAGCAGCTGGGCGTGAATGCGTACGGCTTGTCGAACGTGGGCGGCCAGATCATGCAACTGGGCAACGGTGATCTTGCCATCCGCTTGCCGGGTGCGCTAGACAATACGCGCGGCGTCATCGCCACGAATAGCCAGGCCCTGCGTCTGCAGGCTGCCAGCCTGAGCAATCAGGATGGGCAAATCCAGCATGCGGGTACGGGGGCGCTGGAGATCGGCGCAGCGCAAGTCAACTTGCAACGCGGCAGCATCCTCAGCAATGGCGCCATGGCGCTGACGGGCGAGCACATCGACCACCGCGATGCGCGCACGGTGGCGGGGCAGCTCAGCGTCGACGCCGCTACCCTGGATAACCGGGGCGGCAGCCTGGCGCAGAGCGGCCAGGGCGCGACCGGCGTGCAGGTGCGCGGCGGGTTGGACAACCGCGGTGGCGCGCTGGAAAGCAATGGCGCTTTGAGCGTGCAGGCGGGGAATGTACAAAATCAGAAGGGCCGTATCGTCTCGGGCACGGATGTGGCGCTGTCGACAGGCGCGCTGGACAATACCGAGGCGACCCTGGCGGCGGGTCGCACATTGCGCCTCGACAGCGGCGACGTCGACAATACGCGCGGCCAGATCCAGGCAGTGGCGGGCGATGCGGCCTTGACGGTGGCAAAGCTGAACAATACGGCCGGCAGCGTGTTTGCCGGTGGCAATCTTGCCACCCGGGCCAGTGAAGTGCTCAATAGCGGCAACCTGTATGCGGCCGGCAGCCAGGCGCTGCAGGTGAGCGGTGCCGTCAGCAACAGCGGCGTCATTGCCGCGCAAGGCGACAACCGCATCGACGCCAGCCGCATCGACAGCGCGACCGGCAGCTTGCTGGGCGCCGGCATCCGCGCCGACGGCAGCCTGGCCGGCAGTGGCCAGTTGCGACTGACGGCCAGGCAAGCGATCGCGGCCCACGGCCAGAACCTGGCGGCTGGCAAGACCAGCATGCATGCTTCCGCCATCGACCTGAGCGGCAGCCAGACGGGCGGCGCGGCCATCGCCTTGAACGCCAGCGCCGGCAATGTCGTCACCGATAACGCACTGGTGACGACCACGGGCCTGCTGTCCGTGGCGGCGGCCGGCAGCGGCCAGGCCCTGTCGAACGTGCGTGGCACCCTGAGCGCGGGCCAGTTGGATATCACAACGGGACCGCTCGACAACCGCGGCGGCACCTTGATCCAGACGGGCACTGGCGACACGGTATTAACAGGCAGCACCCTGGACAACACGGGCGGACGCATCGCCGTCAACAGCGCCAAGCTGGCACTGACTGCGGAAACTGTGACAAACCGCGACGGCAGCATCGAACACGCAGGCACGGGCAGCCTGAGCATCGACGCGGTGCGTTTCGATGACGAACGCGGCAAGGTGATGGGCAATGGCCTGGTTGATATCCAGGCGGAAACAATTGATCACCGTCATGCCGTTACGTCCGGGCAGCAGGTAACAGTGCAGGCCAACCAGCTGGACAATAGCGACGGTACCTTGCAGCAGACGGGGCCAGGGCAGATGCGCGTGGATGTGGCGCAAACCCTGAACAATACGCGCGGCAACATCGCCGGTAATGGCAGCGTGCAAGTGCAGGCTGCTGAGGTGGACAACAGCAAGGGCCGTATCACGTCCGCTGCCTCGGCAGATATCACCAGCAAGGGCGCGCTGACCAACATGGATGGCGTGATCGCTGCGACCGCCGACTTGCATGTGGTAGGTGTAAATATTGACAACACGCGTGGTGTATTGCAGGCGGACAATTTACATCTTGACGCGGCGACCTTGCTGAACCAGCAAGGCACGGTCAGCGCCGGTTCGGACCTGACGGCGCGCCTCAGCGCAGACTTGAGCAACACCGGCCTGCTGTACGCGGGCCGCAACCAGCAACTGACGGTGGGCGGTGTGCTGAACAACAGCGGTTCCATCGCCTCCGTTGGTAGCACCACTATATCTGCTGGAAAGCTCACCAGCAGCGGCTTGCTGGGCGCCGGCGTGAAAGCGGACGGCAGCTTGGGCGTGGCAGGTGATCTCAGCATCAACGCCGATGGCCTCTTGCAAGCGAGCGGCCAGAACCTTGCGGCGGGCAATGCCGTGCTGACGGGCGACAATGTGGACTTGTCGGGCAGCCAGACGGGGGCAGGCAATATCGCCATCACCGCGCGCAGCGGCGACGTATTGACGAACAAGGCCGTGATTTCCGCCAACAATCTGCTGGCTATTACCGCCAATGCGAACAATGGACAATCGCTGGTGAATAGCCAAGGGCAACTGGTGGGTGGACAGTTGCAGCTGAACGTGGCGAATGTGAACAACGCCAGCGGCGAGATCGTGCAGACAGGGAGTGGGGATACCGTCATCAGGACGGACAAGCTGGACAACACGGCCGGCCGTATCGCCGCCAACAGCGCTAACCTGGCGTTGAACGCGACTGTGTTGACGAACATCAATGGCAAACTGGAACACGCGGGTGCGGGCGTTCTGGCCATTAACGCAGGTCAGTTCAACAACCAGTCCGGCAAGATCACGGGCAATGGCAAGCTTGACATCACTGCCGCCGCCATCGACCACCGCAATGCGACGACGGTGGCCAATCAGCTGACCGTCAACGCCGGCAGCCTGGACAACCGCGCCGGCAGCCTGGCGCAAACGGGTACAGGTTTGATGAGCCTCAATGCCGCCGGCTCGCTGGACAACACGGGCGGCAAGATCGAGGGCAATGGCGATGCGCTGGTGAAGGCAAACACTTTGCTGAACAACACGGGCCGCATCGTGACGGCGCAGGATGCCACGTTGAATGTAGATCGTCTGGACAATACGGAAGGGATCGTGGCCGCCGGGCGCAACCTGGCATTGAGCGGTGCTGACATCGACAATACCAAGGGCCAGTTGCAAGCCGTGGCCGGTAACGCTACCTTGACCGTGGCGAACTTGAACAATGCGGCAGGCAACGTGTTTGCCGGCGGCAATCTGAGCACCACGCTCGATACCTTGAACAACACGGGCAGCCTGTATGCGGCCGGAAATCAATCCCTGACCGCAACAGGCGCCATCGTCAACACGGGCGTCATCGCGGCGCAGGGCGATACCAGCATCAAGGCCAATCGCCTCGACAGCAGTGCAAGCAGCCTGATCGGCGCGGGTATCCAGGCCGATGGCAAGCTGGGCACGTCTGGCGACCTGGCGATCGGCACCGCGCAAGCGCTGAATGCACACGGCCAGATTCTGGCGGCCGGCAATGCCAATCTGGCAGGCGCCACGCTCGACATCAGTGGCAGCCAGGCCAGCGCGGCCAATATCGGCCTGACGGCGACACAAGGCGATGTCCGCACGAACAAGGCCGTGGTGACGACGCCGGGCACGTTGAACGTGACGACCAGCGCCGCGTTGCACAACACGGACGGTACTTTGCAGGCGGGCCAGCTCGACCTGCATGTGGCAAACCTGGATAACGCCAAGGGGACGTTGCTGCAAACGGGCACGGGTAACACCGTCATCCAGACGGGCAATCTGGACAACACGGCTGGCCGCATCGCCGTCAACAGTGACAAGCTGACCCTCGATGCGACTACGCTGACGAACCGCGATGGCAAGATCGAGCATGCGGGAGCCGGCATCCTGTCCGTGCAGGCGGGCGTGCTGGACAACAGCAAGGGCCGTATCACATCCGCCGCGGCGGCCGACATCGTTAGCAAGGGCGCGCTGAACAATACCGATGGCGTGATGGCAGCGACTGCCGACTTGCAGGTGGGCGGTATTGCACTGGATAACACCCGAGGTATATTGCAAGCGGACAATTTACGTCTGGACGCGGCGACCTTGCTGAACCAGCAAGGCACGCTCAGCGCCGGCACGGACTTGACGGCGAAAGTGAGCGGTGACCTGAACAACGCTGGCCTGCTGTACGCGGGCCGCAACCAGCAATGGACGGTGGGCGGTGTGCTGAACAACAGCGGTTCCATCGCCTCCGTTGGTAGCACCACTATATCTGCTGGAAAGCTCACCAGCAGCGGCTTGCTGGGCGCCGGCGTGAAAGCGGACGGCAGCTTGGGCGTGGCAGGTGATCTCAGCATCAACGCCGATGGCCTCTTGCAAGCGAGCGGCCAGAACCTTGCGGCGGGCAATGCCGTGCTGACGGGCGACAATGTGGATCTGTCGGGTAGCCAGACGGGCGCGGCGAACCTCGCCATCACGTCCCTTGCTGGCGATGTCATCACCAGCAAGGCGGTCATTTCTGCGAGCAAGCTGCTGGCGATTACCGCCAATGCGGCCAACGCACAGTCGCTGATCAATACCCAGGGCCAACTAGTGGCAGACCAGCTGCAGCTGAACATCGCGAATCTGGACAATGCCAACGGCGACATCGTGCAGACGGGCACGGGCGACACCGTCATCACCACAGGCAAGTTGGACAACACGGCTGGCCGTATCGCCGTCAACAGCGCGAACCTGGCTTTGAACGCCACGGTATTGACGAACATCAATGGCAAGCTGGAGCACGCAGGCGCCGGCATCCTGGCCATCAACGCGGGCCAGTTCAACAACCAGTTCAGCAAGATTACGGGTAATGGCAAGCTCGACATCACGGCGACTAGCTTGGATCACCGCAATGCCACGACCATCGCGAACCAGCTGACGGTCAATGCGGGCACGCTGGACAACCGCAGCGGCAGCCTGGCGCAAACGGGTACAGGTTTGATGAACGTCAATGCGACTGGTTTGTTGGACAATACGGGCGGCAAGATCGAAGGCAATGGCGATGCGCTGGTAAAGGCCACTACCTTGCTGAACAACAAGGGCCGCATCGTGGCGGCGCAGGATGCCGCGTTGAACGTCGGTAGCCTGGACAATACGGATGGTACGGTGGCTGCCGGCCGCAACCTGGCATTGAGCGGTGCTGACTTCGACAATACCAAGGGCCAGTTGCAGGCCGTGGCCGGTAACGCTACCTTGAACGTTGCAAACTTGAACAATGCGGCAGGCAGCGTGTTTGCTGGCAGTAATCTGAACGCGACACTGGCCAGCTTGAACAACACGGGCAGCTTGTATGCGGCCGGGAATCAATCCCTGACCGCAACAGGCGCCATCATTAATACAGGCGTGATCGCGGCACAAGGCAACAACAGCATCACTGCAAAGACTATCGACAGCGGCGCAAGCAGCCTGATCGGCGCCGGTATGCAGGCCGATGGCAAGCTGGGTACGGCTGGTGACTTGACCATCAACACCGCGCAAACGTTGGCTGCACACGGCCAGAACCTGGCGGCGGGCAAGGCGACCCTGACAGGCGCCAGCATCGACATCGGCGGCAGCCAGACCAGCGCGGCGAACATCGGCCTGACGGCCACTCAGGGCGATGTTGCCACGAACAAGGCGGTGGTGATGACGCCAGGCGCGCTCAACATCACGACGAGCGCCACCTTGCACAACATGGACGGTACCTTGCAGGCGGGCCAGCTCGACTTGCATGTAGGCAATCTGGACAACGCCAAGGGCACTGTCTTGCAAACGGGCACGGGCGATACCGTCATCCATACGGGCAATCTTGACAACACGGCTGGCCGCATCGCCGTCAACAGCACGAACTTGAATATCGATGCCGTCAAGCTCACGAACCAGAATGGCAAGATCGAGCATGCGGGCACGGGGACGCTGAATGTGCAGGCGGGTGTGCTGGACAACAACAAGGGCCGCATCACGTCGTCGGCAGCAGCTTCTGTCATCAGCAAAGGTGTGCTGAACAATACGGATGGCGTGATCGCCGCCACCATCAATCTGCAGGTTGGCGGTACTGCACTGGACAACACGCGCGGCGTATTGCAGGCGGACAATTTACATCTTGACGCGGCGACCTTGCTGAACCAGCAAGGGACAGTGAGCGCTGGCATGGACCTGACGGCGAAAGTGAGCGGTGACCTGAACAATGCTGGCCTGCTGTACGCAGGCCGTAACCAGCAGTGGATGGTGGGCGGCGTACTGAATAACACGGGGTCGATCGCCTCCGTCAACAACACCCATATTACCGCTGGTAAAGTGACCAGCAGCGGCTTGCTGGGCGCCGGTGTGAAAGCGGACGGCAGCCTGGGTACGGCAGGCGACTTGACCATCCATGCCGATGGCGTGTTGCAAGCGAGCGGGCAGAACCTGGCGGCGGGCAGCGCTCAGTTGAAAGGTACATCGGTCGATTTGTCGGATAGCCAGACGGGCGCAGCGAATATCGCCATCACGGCAAATACTGGCGATGTCGTGACGAACAAGGCGGTGATTTCCGCCAGCAACGTGCTGGCCATCACGGCCAACGCGCATAACGCGCAGTCACTGGTAAATACGCAGGGCCAGCTGGTGGCCGGCCAGTTGCAACTGAGCGTGGCCAACCTGAACAACGCCAGCGGGGAGATCGTGCAGACGGGCACGGGCGATACCGTTATCACCACGGCCAAGCTGGACAACATGGCGGGTCGTATCGCCGTCAACAGCGCTAACCTGGCTTTGAACGCCTCCGTCTTGACCAATATCAATGGCAAGCTGGAGCACGCGGGAGTGGGCGTGCTGGCTATCAACGCGGGCCAGTTCAACAACCAGTTCGGCAAGATTACGGGCAACGGCAAAGTGGACCTCACCGCTGCGACCTTGGACCACCGCAATGCCACCACCGTGGCCAATCAGCTGACGGTGAACGCGGGCAGCCTGGACAACCGTGCCGGCAGCCTGGCGCAAACGGGTACAGGTTTGATGAATGTCAATGCGACTGGTTTGCTGGACAACACGGGCGGCAATATCGAAGGCAATGGCGATGCTCTGGTGAAAGCAGGTACGTTGTTGAACAACAAGGGCCGCATCGTGGCGGCACAGGATGCCAAGTTGAACATCGGTAGCCTGGATAACACGGAAGGCACGGTGGCGGCGGGGCGCAATCTGGCATTGACCGGTGGCGATATCGACAATACCAAGGGCCAGTTGCAGGCCGTGGCGGGCGATGCGACCTTGAGCGTTGGCAAGCTGAACAACAACGCGGGCAGCGTGTTTGCCGGCGCCAACCTGAACGCCACCCTGGCGAGCCTGAACAACACCGGCAGCCTGTACGCCGCCGGCAACCAGACCTTGACCGCCAGCGGCGCCATTGTCAACACGGGCGTGATCGCGGCGCAAGGCAACAACAGCATCACTGCAAAGACTATCGACAGCGGCGCAAGCAGCCTGATCGGCGCCGGTATGCAGGCCGATGGCAAGCTGGGCACGGTTGGTGACTTGACCATCAACACCGCGCAAACGCTGGCTGCACACGGCCAGAATCTGGCGGCGGGCAAGGCGAACGTGACAGGCGCCAGCGTGGACTTCTCTGGCAGCCAGACCAGCGCCGCCAACATCGGCCTGACGGCAACCCAGGGTGATGTCAGCACGAACAAGGCGGTGGTGACGACGCCAGGAGCGCTCAGCATCACGACGAGCGCCACCTTGCACAACGCGGAAGGTACCTTGCAGGCGGGCCAGCTCGACTTGCATGTGGGCAACCTGGACAACACCAAGGGCAGCGTCATCCAGACGGGCTCGGGCGATACCGTCATCCAGACGGGCAAACTGGACAACAGCGCCGGTCGCATCGCCGTCAATAGCGCGAATCTGACCCTGGGCACGGCCAGCTTGACGAATGCGGGCGGCAAGATCGAGCATGCGGGCAGCGGCACCTTGGCCATCACGGCGGCCACCTTGCGGGGCGCAGGCGGCAGTATCATCGGCAATGGCGCCGTCGATCTGAAGGCAGGCTTGTTCGACCACGCCAACGCCACCACCACGGGGCGGTCCCTGAACGTGCAGGCAGACAGCCTGAGCAACCGGGGCGGCCATCTGCTGCAGACGGGCGCGGGGGGCATGACAGTGGCCGTGACCGGCCAACTGGACAACGCAAATGGCGAAATCGCTGGCAACGGCACCTTGTCGGTGCAGACCGGCAGCCTTGACAACACCAAAGGCAAGATCACCTCGGCCACATCCGCCGACATCGCCAGCACTGGCGCGCTCGTCAATACCGATGGCGTGATCGCGGCGGCAACCGATCTGCACCTGGGTGGCGCCATCGACAATACGCGCGGCTTGCTGCAGGCGGGCACTGGCGCCTTGCGCCTGGACGCGGCCAGCGTGCGCAATGCGCAAGGCACGCTCAGCGCGGGCAGCGATATCATAGCCAAGGTCAGCGGCGACGTGCTCAACGCTGGTGTGCTGTATGCCGGACGCAACCAGACCTTGGACATTGGCGGCTTGCTCAGCAATACAGGTAGCCTCGCCGCGCTGGGCAATACGACGATCACGGCGGGCAGTCTGAGCGGTAATGGATTGCTGGCGGCAGGCATGCGCGCCGATGGCAGCTTTGCCGCGGCCGGTGACCTGACGGTGACGGCCCGTGGCGCCTTGCAAGCTGGCGGCCAGAACATGGCGGCGGGCCAGCTGCAGATGACGGGCGCATCGGTCGACGCGGGCGGCAGCCAGACCAGCGCGGCGAATATCGGTTTGACGGCCTTGACGGGCAATGTGACGACCAGCAAGGCGGTCGTGTCGACGAATGGTTTGCTCGCCATCACGGCGAATGCCGGCAACGGGCAGGCACTGGTCAACCAGGGCGGCAGCTTGAGCGCTGGGCAATTGGCCCTGCGCGTTGCCAACCTGGACAACGCCAAAGGCACCTTGATACAGACGGGTGCTGGCGACACGCTCATCGAAACAGGCAAGCTGGACAACACGGGCGGGCGCATCGCCGTCAACAGCGCCAATCTGCGCCTGCAGGCTGGCGACTTGACGAATATCGACGGCAAGATCGAACATGCAGGCAAGGGCGTGCTGGAGATCCGTGCAACGAATCTGTATAGCCAGCGGGGCCAGCTGACGGGCAATGGCGCGCTGCAGGTGGCGGCCAATTACCTCGATCACCGCAACGCCAGCCTGCTGGCGCAGCAGGTGAACGTCTCTGCCGGCATCCTCGATAATCGCCAGGGGCAGATCACGCAGCTGGGCACGAGCGCGGCGACAGTGCTGGCCAGTACGCGCCTGGACAATAGCGGCGGCAAGATCGAAGCGAACGGCAATGTGCGCGTGGAAACGGGCGAGTTGCTCAACGATCATGGCCGTATTGCGTCTGCGCAAGATGTCAATGTGGCAGCGACGGGCAAGCTGGACAATACTAGCGGCGTGATCATTGCCGGGCGCGACCTGACGCTGGCTGGCGGCAAGGTAGACAATACCCTGGGCCAGTTGCAGGCGGCAGGCGGCAATGCGCAATTGACGATGGATGAGCTGCTCAATGCGCAAGGCAGCCTCGTTGCCAGCGGCAATCTGACGACGACGGCGGGCAGCGTGCGCAACAGCGGCAGCCTGTTTGCCGGCACAGAACAAACGCTCACCGTGACGGGCGCGCTGGAAAATGCCGGCGTGATCCTGGCCCAGGGCAACAACACGATCAGTGCCAACAGCGTCAACAGCGGCGCGGCCAGCCTGATCGGCGCGGGTGTGAAAGCCGATGGCAGCCTGCAGACGAGCGGCAACTTGCAGGTCACGGCGCAACAGGCATTGGGAGCGCATGGGCAAGTGTTGGCGGCAGGCAATGCCGTCCTGAGCGGCGGCAGTGTCGACCTCGGCGGCAGCCGCAGCAGCGCTGGCAATATCGGCCTGACGGCGACAAGCGGCGATGTCAGCACCAGCGGCGCCGTGGTCACCACGCCCGGCGCCCTGACGATCACGGCCGGCGGGAATGGTCAGACGTGGACCAACCAGCGCGGCGACATCAGCGCCGGCCAGCTGGCCGTCACAGCCGGCAAGCTGAACAACCAGCAAGGCAGCATCGTACAGACGGGTGCGGGCAATACGGCCATCGACTTGACATCGCCAGCAGGCGTGCTGGACAACACGGGCGGGCGCATCGCAGTCAACAGCGCCAACCTGGGCCTGAAGGCGGGTACGCTGACGAATACGGATGGCAAGATCGAACACGCGGGCAGCGGTACCTTGAGCCTGCAAGCCGCGCAGTTGAACGACCTGCGCGGACAGATCACGGGCAATGGCGCCTTGGTCGTCACGGCCGGCGCCATTGACCACCGCAACGCCAGTACCATCGCGCAGCAAGTGAGCGTGACGGGCGCGTCCCTGGACAATGCGGGCGGCAACCTGACGCAGCTGGGCAAGGGCGACACCAGCATTCAATTGACGACCAGCCTGGACAACCGCGGCGGCACGATTGCCAGCAACGGCAACACCAGTATCGTCGCACCGACCCTGAACAACCAGGGCGGCAAGCTGCAGGCGGCCAGCACGGCCAACCTGACGGTGACTGCAAGCAATGTGCTCGACAACCGCCATGGCGGCGCCATCGCCGGCGGCGGCAATGTCGTGCTGGGTGCCGGAAATCTGCTGAACCAGGGCGGCAGCGCCACGGCGGGCGGGCAGCTGACTGCAAATGTGGTGCAGGCATTGAACAATGCGGGCGGCTTGCTGGCCGCCACGGGCAATATGACCGTGAACGCGGCCAGCGTCGACAACAGCGCCGGGGGTAAGCTGGCCTCGGTACAAGGCCTGTTGGCGGTCACGTCCACGGGCGCCACCGTCAACAATGGCGGCACTTTGCAAGCGGGCGGCGATATCATCCTGCGCAATGGCGGTCTGTGGAACGGGCAGGGCACCATTGCGGGCGCGAACGTCACGCTCGACACGCATGGCCAGGTTTTCAACAATACGCAGGGCACCCTGGCGGGTGCCGGAACCGTCAACTTGCAGACGGGCATCCTGGACAACGATGGCGGCTTGCTGCAATCGGGCGGCGCCATGACCATCGACACGCATGGCAACGCTTTACTCAACACCAATGCGGGCGCGTACGCGGTGCGCCATCCGGGCAGCGCTGGCGGCATCAGCAGCGGCGCCGGCCTCAGTCTGCAAACGGGCAGCTGGAACAATGCGGGCGGCTATCTGGGCGCGGCCGGCAACATCACGGGCAGCGTGGGCCAGCTGGATAACCGTGGCGGCCAGGTGGTCGGCAAGTCGGCGCTGGACCTGGCCTTGAGCGGCTTGCAAAACCAGGGCGGGCAAATCCAGGTCCTGGGCAATATCGGCCTGAACGCTGGTGGCGGCAGCATTAATAACCAGCAAGGTTTGATCCGCTCCGGCGCGGCTGTCAACGTGACGGGCGGCACCATTGACAATGCCAGCACCCTGGGCGCGAACCAGGGCATCGAAGGCATTCATGTGACCCTGAACAGTGCCAATGTCAGCAATGTGCAGGGCGCGGTGCGCGCCGATGGCAACCTGGCGATCAACAGTGCAGGCATTATCAACAACACCCTGGGCATGCTCAGCGCCGGCAGCACGCTGGCGCTGCAGGACACGGGCCCCGGCCGGGGACTGGCCGTCACCAACTCGGGCGGCACCATCATCGGCGGCCAGCGCACCGATATCCGCGCGGGCAGCCTGAGCGGCGATGGCAAGGTGCTGTCGCAGAAGGATATGGCGCTGGACCTGGCCGGCAACTTTACGCTGAACGCAGGCGCCGAGATCATGGCCAACGGCAATGCGGATATCACCATCGGCGGGCAGTTGGCCAATGCCGGGAAAATCCAGGCGCTCAGCATGCTGACCCTGGGCGCGGCCAATTTCGACAATGCCAGCACGGGCGACATCAATGCGGGCACGACGGGCGTCAATGTCGGCGGCGTGCTGAACAACCGGGGGGTGATCGACGGCATCAGCACGCAACTGAACGTGGGCACGCTGAACAACATGGGCACGGGCCGCATCTACGGCGACCATCTGAGCATCGGTGGCGCTACCGTCAACAATGAAGTGGAGGGCGGCGTGGCGGCCACCATCGCGGCGCGCGAGCGGCTCGACATTGGTGTGACGACACTCAGTAACCGCGAACATGGCCTGATCTTCAGCGGCGGCGACATGGCCATCGGAGGCTACCTGGACGGCAACCGCATCGCCACGGGCTGGGCGGGAACGGTGACGAATGCCAGCGCGACGATCGAGGCGCTGGGGAGCTTGAACCTGGGCGCGAATCAGGTCAATGTCCTCAATAACCATCTGGTTTTTGAGGAAGGGCGGATGACGACGGAGACGATATCTGAGTATCAAGGAAAAGGAAGTGATATCTGGTATACAGAGGGCACGTTAGGTTTGGATATTTTTGCTCTTCCAGACGACCCCAAGGATACTAGCTTATTTATGAATGCACCTGATGGCAGGGGCTATTCCGTTTTCACAAAGCGTGAACTGACTCGCACAAGCTATGAGAGTGTTGTCGTTAGTTCTGATCCAGGGAGAATTATTGCAAGCAATAATTTGAAAATTAGCTCAAGTGCCATTGTGAATGACAATAGTCATATCATTGCAGGTGGTACTTTGGATATGGATAGGGCGATTCTCAATAATAAGACGACGAAGGGGCAGAAAACTGTACATGAGAAAGGAAAAATGACAGTTTTCAAACCGGTTATTGGATTTGAGCATAGAACAGTGACGGCGAAAATTGATACACCCATAGACCGGACTGTAACTGAGCCCTCCAGTTCTGCCAGCACATCACGCAATGAAGGAAATGCCAATACCGGCGGCCAGGGCACAAAACCAGGCAGTGCCGTCAAAAACGGCGTTGGTGGTGCGGCGGAACGCATAGGCGGTGCGGAAACGCATGTGCGCACTTCGGCTTTTTCTACGGAGGCAACAGAAATCCGGAAAGCCGATGTCAGCGGTCAAGAAACTAATCGTGTCGATGGCGGCAGTGTTGTCCAAAAGACTGACCGTGCTGGCAATCCCGTCACCGATGCGGCTGTTGGCGTCACGCCAGGCAGCAAGCTTGATGGCGCGACAGGCATCGCTGCAGATACAGGGACATCACTGAACCACGTGTCGACAGGCGCGGCAGGTAGCGTTGCCGCACAGGGCGCAGCCACGGTGTCGGGCGCTCACGGTGCGACGGGCAGCACGCGTACGGGCGATGCGGCCCGTACTGTTGCCGTTGACACAGTGTCCGGCGCGCACGTTGATGCGGCCAGCGGCGCTGGCCAGCATGGCGCAGGCGTTGATGCGGCCTTGCTGTCTCGCTCGTCTGTGGGGGCGGTCACGGCCGTGTCGGGCGGCAAGGGGCCGGGCGGCGCGGCCCATGGTGGCGTCCTTGGCCAAGCTGGAGAGCTTGGGGCGGTGAATGCTGCCCAGTTGAGTGGCATTGCCGGCAGCCACGCCAGCTCGCATACAGGCCTTGGTCCCGTCGCCGGGGCTGGCATTGCGGCAGATCAAGTGCAGGGCAAGGGCGGGCCGGGCGGTATTGCCGATGCCGCCAAGCTTGGCCGGGCCGGCGAAATTGCAACGCTGGCGCCGACTGCGCTGGCCGGTGTCAACGGCGCGCAAGCAAGCACCGGAACCGGATTGAACCCGCTGAAAGACGTGGCTATCGCAGCCTCGACAGGCAGCGCGGCACACGCAGGCGCCGTCGGTAGAGTGGGGCAGGTACGCATGAATGGCATTACCCAAGTGAAACTGGGCAACCCATCCACGCGTGCGCAAGTGGTGCGGACCACGGGGTCATCGCTGCAGATTCCGAACGCCAGTTTGTATAAAGTGAGCTCTGCGCCATCGTCCCGCTATCTGGTGGAAACCGATCCGCGCTTTGCCAGCTACCGCGAATGGACGGGTTCCGACTATCTGCTCAAGCAGGTAAAAAACGATCCCTCCGTGACGCAAAAGCGCCTGGGCGACGGTTTTTATGAGCAGCGCCTGGTGCGCGAGCAAGTCGCAGAGCTGACAGGGCAGCGTTTCGTCGGCGATTACACCAGTGACGAACAGCAGTACAAGGCACTGATGGATCAAGGTGTCGCGTTTGCCAAGCAATGGGACCTTCGTCCCGGTATTGCGCTGACAGCGGAGCAAATGGCGGGACTGACCAGCGATATCGTCTGGCTGGTGGAGCAGGACGTCGTGCTGGCCGATGGCAGCACTCAAAAGGTATTGGCGCCGCAAGTGTATGTGCGCGTGCGTGAGGGCGATATCGATGGGCAAGGCGGATTGTTGGCCGGCAAGGAAGTCAATCTGAATCTCGAAGGCGATTTGACCAATAGCGGTACGATCGCCGGACGCACGATCGTCAAGCTGAATGCGGAAAATATCGACAACCTGGGCGGGCGCATTACTGGCGACGCCATTTCGGCCCATGCCAGGAATGACCTGAACAACATCAGCGGCACCATTTCCGCCAATAGCGAGCTGCAAGTCAGTGCGGGAAGGGATATCAACGTGAAGACGTCCACGCTGACGTCCAGTGGCGGCGATGGCAAAAACAGCTTCAGTCGTACCACCCTGGATAATCTGGCGGGCCTGTATGTCACAGGCAATGGCACGGCCGGCAGCGGCAATCTGCTGGTTTCTGCAGGGCGCGACGTGACTATCGCGGGCGCTTCCGTCGTGAATACGGATGCCGGTGGCGGTATTGGCATCGCAGCCGGCCGTGATATTGCCGTCACGACGGTGAGCAGCGGTAGTGAGTTCACATTGGCAGGTCCTGGGAAGCGGCATATGACCGATACGTCCAGCAAAGAAACCGCCAGCACGATTGCATCTGCCGGCGATATTCGCCTGAGTGCCGGTGACAATATCCAGCTGAAAGCGGCAAATGTCCAGGCAGCGGAAACGCTGCAGCTGTCTGCGGAACGCAATATCGACATTTCTACGGCACGGGATACAGAAACGCGTCAAAGCTGGTATGGCAACAGCTCGACCAAAGGCACTAGCCAAGGCAGCGAGCTGGGCGGCAAGCAGATCGTCATGCTGGCCGGCAATGACATTAATAATACTGGCGGCCAGGTGATCGCGACAGACAAGCTCATTGCAAGCGCGGGACGAGACATCAACATCGTCACGACCACTGTCAGCAATGCCAGCAAGAAAGGGATGGGCAATAGCGAAACCAGTACTGTCGTCGACAAGGTGGCAGGCCTGTATGTGACTGGCACGGGTGAAGGCAATACGCTGATCGCCCAGGCTGGGCGTGATTTGACGCTGACCGGTGGCGTCATCGCCAATGCCGGCGTGAATGGCCAGACCAGCTTGGTCGCAGGTAATAACCTGACTCTCAATACCGTCACCGTCGCCTCGACGCACGACCAAGTGCGCAACGCGGACAATTACCGCAAAGAAAGCAAGACAGGCGAAGTGGGCAGCCAGATCATGGGCGCCGGCAACGTCAATTTGCAGGCGGGCCATGATCTGACGGCGCGCGCGGCGGACGTGCAGGCGGGCGGTACCTTGGGCCTGGTGGCGGGCAATGACATCAGCCTGGTGAATGGTTTCCAGAACGAAGTGACTGATGTTGCCAGCAAATCGACGAAGAAGGGTTTCTGGAACAAGACCACGACGACCAAGCACGATGTGGTCGATACCACCACGGCCATCGGCACCTCGCTTGGCGGTAGCAGCGTGACGGTGCAGGCCGGGCATGATTTGCAAGTTACTGGTTCGAGCATCTTGAGCGACGACGCGACGCGATTACTCGCAGGCAACAACATCACGATCGACGCGGCCACCAATACGGTATACGAACTGCATCACACGAGTACCAAGAAAAGCGGCTTCATGAGCAGTGGCGGCATCGGCTTCAGCTATGGCACCAAGACCACGACGGTGGATCAGGAGCGGGACGCCACCTTGCAAAGCGGCGAGGCGCGCAGTTCGATCGGCGCCACAGGCGGTGCATTGACGATGGTTGCCGGCAATAACGTGACGATAGGCGGCAGCGATATTCTTGCCGCTACCGATCTCGATATCATCGGCAAGAGCGTCACCATCAAGCCGGGCAAGGACAATGAGAAGGGGAAATTTGAAGTCAAGACGACGCAGGATGGCTTGACCCTGGCTTTGGGCGGCAGCGTGATCAGCGCCATCCAGACCTTGCAAACCATGAGTTCGGCGGCCAGCACGGCCAAGGATGGCCGCGTTACGGCCATGGCGGCGGCCACGGCGGCCATGGCCGCCAAGGACGCTGCCAAGGACATGATGAAGGAAGGCGGTCCAAGCATCAGCATCAGCCTGACGGCGGGCCATTCGGAAAGCATCCAGACGCAAAATACGGCTAGCACCACGCATAGCGGCAGCGTGTTGACAGGCAACAGTATCAACATCACGGCCCTGGGCGGCGGCAAGGATAGCAACATCAATATCCTGGGCAGCGACTTGAACGCGAAGAACGATATCCGCCTGCATGCCGACAATAACGTCAATCTGCTGGCCGCGCAGGACACGGAAAGCCAGCACAGCAAGAGCTCGAGCCTGAGCGCCTCCGTGGGCGTGAAGGCGATCGTCAGTACACAGGGCACCTCGTTCGGCTTCACGGCCAGCGTCAGCGGTAGCAAAGGCCATGAGGATGGTGACGGCACGACGCAGCTCAATACCCATGTGAATGCAGGCGACAAGCTAGTTATCACAAGTGGTGGCGACACCAACATCAAGGGCGCCGTGGCCAGCGCCAACCAGGTGATTGCCGACATCAAGGGCAATCTGAACCTGGAAAGCTTGCAAGACCTGGCCAAGTTCGACAGCAAGAGCCAGAGCATTTCCGCCAGCGGTACGGTGGGCATTGGCGCCAGCTTCAGCGGCAGCTATAGCCAGAGCAACATGCACAACGACTATGCCAGCGTGCAGGAGCAAAGCGGCATCAGGGCAGGCAACGGCGGCTTCCAGATCAAGGTGGGCGGCAATACGGACTTGAAGGGAGCCGTCATCAGTGCCACGGAGGCGGGCAAGCTGAACAGCAGTTTGATCACCGCGACCCTGACGCATAGCGACATTGCCAACCATGCGATATCGAAGGGTAGCAGTGTGGGTGTTTCGGGCGGTTTTTCGGTAGCGGGCAAGGAGACCGAAGAGAATAAGAATTTGACCAATGTTGGCGGTAAAGGCGGCACCACCGCAGGCCTGCCTGCCATTGTCGCGCTCAGC
The DNA here is from genome assembly GCF_030587305.1 of Janthinobacterium sp. SUN206. Lineage (NCBI taxonomy): Bacteria > Pseudomonadati > Pseudomonadota > Betaproteobacteria > Burkholderiales > Oxalobacteraceae > Janthinobacterium > Janthinobacterium sp. SUN206. The sequence continues at coordinate 202,275 of NZ_JAPWIB010000001.1, forward strand.
GAGAACGCTAGTAGTACTACGCGTAGCGGCATCAGTGGCGGCACTCTGGTCATCACCGATGATGCGGCTCAGCGTGCAGCGACGGGCAAGGGAGCGGATGAAGCTATCTCCGATCTGAACCGCGATGTAACGACTGGAGTGGATTCCAGCGGTAAGATTGGCAATAATTTTGACAAGGCAGCGCTGCAGGCGACGATGGAGGTGACGGCGGCGTTTGCGGCAGCTGCTGCAGAGAAGCTGGGGACCTATGCTTCCGATAAGCTGAAAGAAGCGACTGCATTGGCAGATGAAGCATATAAGCTTCGAGAAACCGATCCTGAAAGAAGCGCAGAGTTAACGCGTCAAAGTGTTGAGTTAACAGAGAATTGGAAAGAGGATGGACTCGCGCGTGTTGCCTTGCACACGGCAATTGGCGGGCTTGCCGGTGGCGCCAATGGTGCTTTGGGCGCAGGCGCGGCGGCGTTGTCGACTGATAGCATCGCTAAGGAGCTGAAGCAACTTGATATGCCTGAAACGCTGCGTGATGCGTTGACGCTGGCGGCGGGTGCTGCGGTGGGCGCCGCTGCTGGTGGGGCGACGGGAGCGGCGACCGCGGCAAATGAGGTGGCGAATAATTATCTGAAACACAAAGAAATTCTCGAACTTAGCGCCATATCAAAAGCATGTTCCAAGGATCCGAAAGGGAGTGGCTGTGATAAAGAAAGAGAAAAGCAGTTGCAAGCAAGCAGTGCTGAGCGGGATGCGAAGCTGGAGAGTTGTAAGTCAGATACAAGTGCCCAATGTCAGGCACTCAGAACGGAGCTTCGTTTGGCTGTTGATGAAATCGACAGGCTAGGTGGTGGGTATCGTGATAGCGTATATTTGCAGGAGAAAAAAAATGCGAAGGCAGAATTATTTGGAAAGAATATTTCCGATACATATAGAATAAAAGCCACAAGTTATCGTGAAATGAGTGAGGTAAAATTACCTTTTTTAATTGCATTGATTAATGATCCTCGCCCTGAATATGCCGCTGTCGCTACACAACTTGAACGTTATGCAAAAGCAGCAGAGGGGGATAAGAGAGCAATTGCGGAAACAATAATTATTGATGTCATTGCACCAATCGCAGGTGGAAAAGCTATTGCGAGTAATAATCGTGGCCCGAAGCCGGGGCAGGGCAGGGAGGTATTTCAGGCCGAAGCTGTATTAGAGACGAAACCTGCAACCGTTGGAGTCCGACCTCATGTTCCAGTGGGAGATGAGCCTTATGCTGGTGCTAAAGGAATTTCAGATGGAGGAATGGCCCATCCAGTATCGGTGGTGCAGAGTCGGCCAAGTATAGATATTTCAAGCGGGCAAAACATAACAGATCGTGGGACGTTGTTGAATTTATATCCAGATCATGCAGTAGTAGCTCAATTTCCTGTGAGGAATTTATTGCAAGACGAAAGTGGACGTTATTGGTTGAAAAGTCCTGAAGGTAAAAAAATAACACCATCTGGATCGTATGATTTTGTTACTTTGCCGAATGGTGAAATTAAAGTGACAAGGCCAAATAGCAATCCCGATTTCTCCACGCACCTTGGTTTAAGTGGTGGAGGTGAGGTTAATTTTGCTGGATCCATTCGGTTCTTTAATAATATGGGGCCTAATCGAGGTGCAATTAGCAACTGGACAGACAGATCTGGTCATTATAAACCTCCAGCTACGTTGATTGATAATGCTGGATTGCCAAAAAATGTATTTAACTCCAAAGGGGGAAGGTAAAAATGGGTAATGATGTGAAAAATGAAATTGCCAATCTTAGAAAAATTCCAACTGACGAGGCGGTAGATTGGTTGTTGTTGAATTATTCTGTGGAGAATCCTGATTATTGGAAGGCCTTGCAAATAATTCCGCATTTGTCATGGCGCAGGGGGGATCAGATTCGTTTGGCAAAACATTATCTAAAAAAAATTCCTTTTGCTAATGGGAAAGTTTATGATATTTTCTTGTCTATTATGTCATTTAAGGTCTTTATAAAGGTCATGGAGGAGAAGCTTCCTATTAAAGGAGAAAATATTGAATTGTTGTTGTATTACCTAATTCCTGCTTTGGAACGTTATGCAAAAACGGATGATGAATATGAGTTGCTACATTCTTTTGTTTTGAAAATTAGGGAAGGCGATATTTAGAAACGTAATCGGTACAAGGGGTGGGATCAGATACCAATCCACCCAAGTTAAGTATAGATGTCCTCAAACTGTCTTGTAAGTCATGTATTTATGGGGTTTTTAAGCACACAGGGCCAGGGTCAGGTCCGCCATTTGTACATGATCTCCGCTTTAGTCATCTCTATTTGCGGCAAGTTGCGCTTTATTAATTGCCGATACGGCCCGACTGACTGTCTTGCTTGAGACGTGAAAAGCGGCGGTAGTGTGGGACAGGGTAAAAGCGGCAGACAGATAAGCTCGTCCCATTGCCTCGTCTCTGTCGCTATAGCGGGCTTGATATGGCGTTAATGACAGGGTGACAGCGCGGCGCTGAAGATCGGCGTATCCTTAAATTTATCGTGCGCTTTGATTGCTGCTGTGCTGAGATGAACGCGTTGTCGCGACAAACCGGCAATAGCGGATTTTGCTGGTGAGGGTATTTTTGAGGGTATCGGTAACTGAATGGTTTGGAAGACACTGAAAAATCAAGCGCTTAGCCATCTCATTGACTATCAAATGGGAATAGTCACTCATTCGGCAGCGTCGGCTATGCCGTCTGTCCCAAGCTGGCCAGGCGGCCCAGGGTTTCCTGCGCATTCATGCTCTTGGCCAGCGAGGCGGCGGTCATGCCCCGGCTGTCCACGGCATCGATGCGGGCGCCGTGTTGCAGCAGCAGGTCGAGAATGGCTAGGCGGTTGAACATGGCGGCCATCATCAAGGGGGTCTTGCCATCCGGACTGCTGCCTTCCACCTTGGCGCCGTGCCGGAGCAGCAGTTCGGCGATGTCCAGGTAACCCTTGTAGGCGACGCCGGCCAGCGGCGTCTGGCCCTGGTCGTTGGGGACGTTGGCGTCGGCGCCCGCTGCGAGCAGCAGGCGCGACGTTTCCAGGTGGCCATGGTAGCTGGCCAGCATGATCAGGCTGTCGCCTTTTTCATTGCGAAAGTTCACTGGCACGCCCTGAGCCACCATGGCGCCCAGTTGCTGCGTATCACCTTCGCGCACCAGGGCGAACAGGCCCTGGATGAATTCCAGCGTTTCCGCATCCATCGTTGCCGGGATTTTTCGTGCATCGGTGTTCATCGTTTTCTTTCCGCGAAGGTGGGCTATGCCTGCAGTGTAAATGGATGTTGAAGCATTGGCCCGGAAGTTTCAATTGTACGATCCGTCTCCGCATTTGAGGTAAGTGCGGCAGGTGCTCTGCTTGTAAATTTCCATTATTAAACTATATTGGAAAATGATGTGATTTTTATATTGTGTCAGTTATTCCAATTCGGAAATTTAATACTTCCAGAAATTCCAAAGGAGGGGCGGGTCATGAGTGCGATGTTAGAAAAGAAATCCTTGGATAAGCCGGACGAAGTCCGCCCATTCAAGGACGGAGCCGGCCGGATGGCTGTCTTTACGCTTGGCGAACAGACCATGGGGCGCGGCGAATTTGAGCCTGGCTGGCGTTGGAGTCTGCACGTAAAACCGATTGCAGGAACCGATTCGTGCCAGGCAGCTCATACCGGCATGGTCCTTGAGGGACGGATGGTGGTAAGGATGAATGATGGCGCCGAAATGGAATATGGCCCGGGTGACGTCTTCTATATGCCACCAGGGCACGACGCCTGGGTAGTTGGAAACCAGCGTTGTGTACTGTTCGATGTAACCGGCGTCGCAAAGTATGCCAAACCGCAATAAGCGGGGCCAATGCATGTGCGAGACAGTCGCTTACGCACCCGCCGCCAGCGCCTTTTGCCGTGCGGCCAGCGCCGCGCCGATGAAGAGGGCGATGGCCGAGGCGATCAAGCCCCGTTCCAGGCCGGCCGGGCCGTCGGCGATCCAGCCGACAACGATGGGGCCGACGATCTGGCCCAGCGCGAATACCGTCGTGTAGGCGCTGATGCCGGCCGTCCAGGATTGTTGCGGCAGGTTATGCCGCACCAGGGCCGTGGTCGACGCCACGACCGACAGGAACACGGCGCCGAAGACGAGTCCGGAGAGGAACACGACGGGGACAAAGCTCGTCAGCGCGGGCAGGATGGTCGCCGCGCCCAGCACGCCATTCAATATCGCCAGCGATTCGCCGCCCTTGTAACGGTCCAGCATGCGCGCCCAGATGCGCGACGACGCCACCACCGCCAGGCCCAATACCGTGTAGAACACCGTGATCAAGGTGGGCGGCATGCCTTGCTGCTTGAGCAGGGCGATGACGAAGGTCATGTAGCCGATGTAGCCGACGCCGAACATGAAGTAGCCGGCCAGGCTGGGGGAAAAGTCGCGCCAGGCGAAGCGCCGCGGCGTGTCGACGGCACGCGGCGCTTCGCCGATGGCTTTTGCCGGCAAGGCCATGACGGCGGTGGCGAGCAGGCAGGCGATGCCCAGTGCCAGCCACGGCCATTGCCAGGCATGAGCGGCGCCGTGCTGCTGGGCGGACGCCAATGCGGCCGGCACCAGCAGGGCCGACAGCGCGATGCCGAATCCCGTGCCGCCGTAATACAGGCCGATGTAGAAGCCGGCGCGCTGGCTGTGTATGGAGCCGAGCCGCGCCGCCAGCACGCCGCCGGCGATGAAGATGAAGGCGCTTGCCACGCCCGCGCACACGCGCTGCAGGAACAGGGTGGCCGTATCGCTGACGAGGCCCGACATCAGCATGAAGATGCTGGCCAGCACGGAACCGACGATCAGCAAGCGCCACACGCCCAGGCGGCGCATCAGGGCCGGCGTGGCCAGGGCGCCGAGAAAATAGCCGAGCGCATTGAAGGTGTTCATGGCCCCTGCCAGCAGGTAGGACCAGCCCAGGTCGGCGCGCATGGGCGGCAGCAGCAAGCCATAGGAAAAGCGCGACAGGCCCAGGGCGACGGCCGCGCCCAGCGAGAGCGCCAGCGCCGTGGCCAGCGGATGGGCCGGGGAATGATCGTGTATCGGCATGGCCAGGAGACCCGTCCAGGTGGAAAACGTGGAGTTGGCGCCGGAGTGGGGCGGGCCGGCGGGCGAAGTCCGAGAGGGACAGTGGCACAGGGCGCTGACGGCGCGCTTTTTTACTACTAAGTTAATGAATCGGCCCCAGGAAGTCAAGCAGGGCCGCGCCTGAGTAGCGCCGGCAATCATGCAATCCTTGCCATCGTTACTTTTGGAGAGAATTGTGAGACATGCAATACCATATAATTGCCATTAGGAAATTAACTTGCCAAAAATCAATTTCGCAGGTTGCTCCTGATCCTCCATATCATAAGGGCACTATGAACAAGAATAAACCCGGCGCGTTGTTGATTGCAGCGCTGATTGGCGCGGCGTTGGCTGGTTGCGCTTCCGAATCCTCGCAAGCTTTGGCTGTCCCCACGGTTGCCAGCGCAGCCCGTCCCTACGTTGGTCCACGCACCCTGATCGCTGTCGGCAAATTCGACAACCGCTCGAACTTCATGCGCGGCATCTTTTCCGATGGCGTCGACCGCCTGGGCAGCCAGTCGAAAACGATCCTGATTGCGCACCTGCAGACGTCCAACCGTTTCAATGTGCTCGACCGCGACAACATGGCGGAACTCAAGCAGGAAGCCGAGTTCAAGAAGCAGGGCCAGAATATCAAGGGCGCGGATTTCGTCGTCACGGGCGACGTGACCGAATTCGGCCGCAAGGAAGTTGGCGACAAGCAATTGTTCGGCATCATGGGCCGCGGCAAGACGCAAGTGGCATATGCCAAGGTCACCTTGAACGTCGTCAACATCGCTACGTCGGAAGTCGTGTTTTCGGCCGCCGGCGCCGGTGAATACAGCCTGTCGAACCGCGAAGTGCTGGGTTTTGGCGGTACGGCCAGCTATGACGCGACCCTCAATGGCAAGGTGCTGGACCTGGCCATGCGCGAAGCGGTCGAGCGCCTGGTGGCTGGTGTCGAAGCGGGCGCAATGCGCAAACAATAAGGTATCCCATGAAAACAATGATGAACAAGGGCGCAGCCCTGCTGGCGCTGCTCGCCTGTGCCGCCCTGACCGGTTGCGCCACGCAATCGAAGACCCTGTACCAATGGGAAGGCTACCAGCCGCAAGTGTACGAATACCTGAAGGGTGAAAGCCCGGAACAGCAGATCGCCGCCATGGAAAAAGACTTGCAAGTGATCGGCGCGAAGGGCAACCACGCGCCGCCGGGTTTCCATGCCCACCTGGGCATGCTGTACTCGATCGCTGGCAAGCCGGAGCAAGTCGAAGCGCAGTTCGAAGACGAGAAAAAACTGTTCCCGGAATCGACGCCGTACATGGACTTCCTGTTGGGTAAAATGAAAAAAGGCGAGAAATTATGATGTCGCGCATGTTGAAAATGGCCTTGTGTCTGGGTCCCGCCATCTTCATGGTCGGTTGCGCCACCAAGCAGGCGGCCTACGATTACACCGCCTTCAAGGCAGCCAAGCCCCGCTCCATCGTGGTCTTGCCGCCGTTGAACAACTCGCCGGAAGTCAATGCCGGCAACAGCGTCTACGCGCAAGTGACGTATCCGCTGGCCGAAGCGGGATACTATGTGCTGCCGGTGGCCGTGGTCGGTGAAACCTTCAAGCAGAACGGTTTGACGAACGCCGCCGATATCCACGGCGTCGACGCGAAAAAGCTCAACGAGATCTTTGGCGCCGATGCGGGCCTGTACGTGACGATTTCCAAGTACGGCACGACCTATGCCGTGATCGACAGCGTGACGGTAGTGTCGGTCGATGCCAAGCTGGTCGACCTGAAGACGGGCGCCTTGCTGTGGCAGGGCGCGGCCAGCGCGTCGAGCAACGAAGGCAATAACAGCGGTGGCGGTGGCTTGGTCGGCATGCTGGTGACGGCGGCCGTCAAGCAGATCATTAATACCAGCACCGATGCCAGCCATCCGCTCGCCGGCACGGCAAATGCGCGCATGCTGTCGGCCGGCGTGCCGAATGGCTTGCTGTACGGTCCCCGTTCGGAACGCTACCTGGCGCAGTAATCGTTCGCGAATAGCGTGCTTACGCCCTGCATCAGCCAGGGCAGGGGCAGTGACAACCGGCGCCGGAGGAAATCGTGGACTCGTCCTCCGGCGCTGTCTTTCCTGAGTTCGTGCAGATTCCAGGCAGGGAGCAAGCGATGGGCATTCAATTCAACGTCCGCTACAACGTGGAAACAGACGATTTGCTAGGCAACTCCGTGCTGGTTTTCCTGAAGCTGCACAACCCGCAGGGCCATTACCGCAGCCATGCCTGGCAGGTGTTGACGGGGTCGGCCGGCGCCACCGAATCGTTCCACTACGAGGACAGGATCTCGACCGACGTGAACAGTTTCGGCATCACCGGGAACAAGATCGTCTCGGGCCGCCAGGTCATCGCGCCGGGCCAGCTGCTGTCGGCCGTGAGCCCGCATGGCTTGTCGCCGCTGCTGCAGCCAGCCGCCGCCTCGCTGGCGCAATCGAAGTTGACGCCGTCGCAATGCGGCGTCATGAACGAGACCAGCCCATTCACCCCATTCAGCTGCAACTGGTACGTGAACGACCGGCCGGTTGCGACCATGCCCGATGTCGATGCCAACATGACGGTCGGTTTCGAATACCTGCCCAGCCTGTATTTTGTGGTGGCCATGCGGCCGGCAGCGGGCCAGACCTACAGCCTGGAGAGTTTCCAGGACATGACGCAGTATGCGATGCCGGTCTCGGCTACCGAAGTGGACGTTACCTTGCGCCGCAGCCAGGACGCGTGGCGCTTCGACTTCGCCGCCCGCTAGCGCGCGCCGCGACCGGCGCCGCTCACACTTCGACGGCCAGGTCGTCGAAATCGGCCAGGGTGCCGCCATTGGCGATCAGCTGCTCGAAATTTTGCCGGCGGCGCAGATCGATGTCCGTGTTGCTGACGCCCCGTTTCCAGTAGCCGGCCACCAGCACCTGTTCCTTGGACAGGCCGGCGTCGACGCGAAAATGCTGGCGGATGGCGCGCATTTCATCGCGCTCGCCGGCGCCCCAGATCGCGTAATCGTGCGGATATTGCAAGGCCCTGGCCTGGGCCGCCAGCGGCCCGTCCGGCGCCACGTGGGCCGTGCCGAGGCGTTGCAACGCCAGGCCCGGCACGGTGGGCAGCTCGGCAAAGGCGGCCGCATCATCCGTCACCACCCATCCGATGCCGCTCGCGCCGGCGGGCCACTGCTGCAGCATGGCGTACAGCGCGGGTATGCCCGTTTCGTCGAGGAAGAGGGCGATTTTCTTTTCGGCACCGGCAGGAACGACGAACTGCGGGCGCGGCCCCGTCAGGCGGAAGACCTCGCCCACGCGCAGGTTGTTACCCCAGTGCATCATCGGACTCGCGTGTGCATGCCGCACGATATCGAAGGTAAACGCGCCTGCCTGCGCGTCAAAGCTGCGCACGGTGTAGATGCGCGACGCGCCGCCATACGCTGGTCCGTCGAGGTGGATGCGGAAGGCCACGTTGGGCAACGCCCATTGGGGATCGTCGCCGGAACGGTCCAGGCGGGCCGTGACGCGCAACACGCTGGGAACGGGATGCGCGATGGCGACGACGGCGGCCGTGACGTCATGCAGGCTGCGGTCATGCTCGGCATTGCGCAAGGGACCGTTGGATTGCTGTTCTACTGGTGTTGCCATGGTAAGTACTCCTTGGTATTGGGTAATTAGTTTCATCATGCTAAACTAATTAACTGAAACCGACAACGCAGCTGCCGCCACGGACCATAACGATGACTATTGCAAGCACTTCGCCCCGCCCCGGGCGTCCCCCCAGCATCACGCGCGAACGCATCGCCGACGCCGGCATGGCGCTGGGCCTGCCCGCCATGACGTTCACTGGTGTCGCCACCTTGCTCGGCGTCAGCCATGTGGCGTTGTACAAGCATGTGGAGAACCTGGCGGCGCTCAAGCTGCTGGTGGCCGAGGAAATTTTTGTTCGATGGAAACTGCCGGCGACGGGCAACGACGACCTGGAGGGCTACCTGCTGCGTTTCAGCGCCTCGCTGCGCGCGCTGGTCAAGTCGCATCCGGGGCTGGCGCCGTACCTGCTGCGCAGAAAAGCGACGACGCCGGCCATGCTGGCCCGGATCGACGCCCACCAGGCGCAAGTGGCGGACAGCTACCGGCTGCCCAGGGAGCGCGCCCGCTGGCTGCTGTCGACCGTGGCCTTCCACTGCGTGGCCCTGGCCGACACCGTGTATGCGCCGGCCGGCGACGCCTGGGAAGCAGAGGACGATGCGCTCATCGAGGCCGAGTTCGACCTGGGCATGCGCGCGCTGGTGATCGGGGCGCTGGCCATGCAGCCATAGCGGCAGCGCGTGGCAGCACGGCGGCGCGGCGATTTTTTTGCGGGCCGGCGGGTCAGCGGGCCGCGAGCGGCCGGCGCCGGCTCCAGAATGGCGCCGACGGCCAGCGTGTTTCCTGGCCGTAACAGTATGCCAGGTGGCGTCCGTATGCCGCGCCGATGGCCGCCAGTTCCGCATTGTATTGCTGGCAAGCCGTGGCGTCGCCCTGCAGCGTGCGGTCGGCCGCTTCGGCGGCGGCCAGGCCCGTGTAGAGGGCGTTGAAGATGCCTTGCGACGACAGCGGGTCGAAGCTCAGGGCCGCGTCGCCGGCGGCGAACCAGCCTGGTCCTGCGGCGGCGTCCAGGGCGGCCGTATGGGCGGGCGTGGCCAGGGCCGGTGTATCTGCCCCGTAGCCTTGCTGCTCCAGCAATTCCCGCGTGGCCGGCAAGCGCCGCGCCGCCGCTTCCAGCCAGCCGGCATCGCGCAGGGCGGTGTTGCCGAGCAAGTCTGCATCCGTATGCAGGGCCAGCACGCGGCGCTGGCCGGGCAGGGGCGCGCTGTACCACCAGCCGTATTCGCACGCCTCGATGTGGGCAAAGCCCCGCGCGGAGGGCGTGCGTTCATGTCCGTATTGCCATATCGATATCAGCCGGTCGCTGTGCCGGCGCTGCGCGCCCGCTTTGCGGGCCAGCCGGGCGCTGCGTCCCGTGGCGTCGATGACGATGCGCGCCGCCGCGTCGCACGGGCCGTGCTGCGTTTCCAGCCGTACTCTCCAGCCGCCATCGTCCGGCGCGATGTCCGCGACCCTGGCCGAGGCCAGCAGGGCGGCGCCGCGTTGGCGCGCCTCGTCGCGCAGCCACAGGTCGAAGGTGCCGCGCGCCAGGTGCCAGCCGTGGCCATCGGGGTCGCTGAGGAAGTGGTGTTCCGCCCAGGCGCCGTTCCACCACGCGCGGTTGCCGTGGTAGGGCGCATGGCCCTGGCGCAGGAAGGCGTCGAGCAAGCCCATGTCTTGCAGCAGGCGCGCGGCGGCGGGCGGCAGCGATTCACCGATGCGCGCCAGCGGCGCGGCCAGCCGGTCGACCAGCAAGACCCGGTGCCGCCCCGCCAGGTTCAGGGCGGCCGTGGCGCCGGCCGGACCGGCACCGACGACGAGCACGTCGGCCTGCAGCACCGTCACGAGCGGTGCCGCTGCAGATGCCGCGCTTTTTCCGTGCCTTCCAGGTCGACGTCGACAAACTCGTCCGGTATGGGCGCCGCGGCACGCAATGTATGCTTGCCGGCGATCGCTTGCGGCAGGTTTTCCACCTGCAGGAAGGCGGGGAAGCCGCTCACGTCCGTGGGGCCGGGGCGCACCTCGACCACGCCCACTTGCGCTAGGTCGGCGATCATGTTGTTGATTTGCTCTTCATAGTTGATGTTGCCCAGCGGACGTATCCACGCGGCGCGCCGGGCGAAGGCGGCCAGGCGGTCGTCGGTGGGGGCTTCCCGGTTCATCACCGTGTCGTAGGCGAGCTTGCTCATCACCTGGTTCGGCACGCGCGCGGGCCAGAAGGTCGGCACATAGGGATCGTAGTCGGATTGGTAGCCGGAGCGGCAACTGGCCGTGTCCGTTTGCCAAGGCACGGCCATCCAGCGCGTCACGCCGCCGGCGATCTGCGCCGAGCAGGGGCTGCCGATATTGTCCGGCGTCAATACGGCACCGTAATCCGGCTCCACCCAGCCGGGCGGCCGGTGCGCCAGGCGGAACGGCGCGCTGTACATGCTGGCCTGGCGCATGGGCCAGGTCATTTCGCAGCCGGGGTGGAAGGCGTCGGCCAGGCAGAATTCCATGGCCGCGCGCAGCAGGGTGTCCGGCTGCTGCGCCACTTCCACGTCGGCCAGGCTTTGCGGCGGCGTCTTGCCGGGTGCGTAGTCGTCCGTGAACTTGCCGTCGGCCCATTGCTTGAGGAAGCGCAACTGCAAATTGCTCAGCGCGCAGTTCTGGCGCGGCGTGTCTGCCGGCGGGATGGCCATCGCGTCGCCATACAGCCATGGCCACGGCGATGGCGCCCAGGCGTCGCGCTCGAACTGGCGGAACTGGTTATAGATGACGTTGCGCCACTCCTTGCGGTTTTCGGACGGACTGGCCAGGCGCGCCATCCATTCGTCGCGGCTGAACGGCGTGCTGCCATCCCAGCCGAAGGCGGCCGCGAAGCCGGCGTTGACCCATTGCAGGTTGGACAGGCGCTCGAAAATGGGACGGATGTCGTCATGGAACGAGGGAACGGCAGGCGCGGTAATTTTGTTTTCGGAAACAAACAGGTCGCGCATCAAGTCCCACATGGTGCGCACCGACTTTTGCTGCGGCGCGTAGTCGGGCGGCGCGACGACCACCCAGGCCATGTCGACGGGCAAGGCATGGCCCTGGTAGTGCACCGTGGCGCAGACGGGGCCGTCGGCCGTGTCGTCATGCCAGCCTTCGTTGTTGGCGAAGGTGATGGCGCGCGCGCCATTCCACGAGGCGGACTTGCCATGGCCGCCCAGCACGATCAGCCGTCCCATGGCGTCCGTGCGCAATTCGCCCAGGTAGACGGGCGTGCCCATGAAGCGGCCGCTGTCGAAGGCGACGGCCGGCTGTTCGCTGCCGCCGATCTTGCGCTCGCCCGGCGTGATGGACAGTTGCGCGCGGTCGGTGACGGCCATGTTGCGCAGGAACGAGGGCTGGGTGGCATTCGCCTCGGGAATGTCGAGCGCGATCTGGAACTGATACCACGCCGCCTTGGTGTTGGCCAGCGTGACGGACCATTCGATGTCGGCATTGCTGGCGTTCAACTCGGCCACGGCCACGCCGGCGGCGTTCAGGCCGTAGATGCGAAAGCCCGCCGCCTGGCGCTTGATGGCCCCGGACGCATCGCGGTAATAGCCGGCCGGCCGCGGCGCCGGTTCCGGCACCTCCGGTCCCATAAAGTATTCGCTGGGGCTGTTGCCCACGCGGGCAATGCCGATGGGCGGATAAATCGCCGCCTTGACGATGACGGTATCTTGGGTGGAACTGGACATGGCATGCCTTTCCAGATGCGTGGAGGGAAGGAAAATATACCGCATAAAAAACGCGCCAAATGCGCACATAGTCACGGTATCGCGAATTCACGCCATGCATGGCATGGGCGGACACGCGGGCAATTCAGTTGCTGCGGAGATTGACTTGTTGCCGGCATGTAGCTATCTTGGACTGGTATTGCCTGTTTATCAATATACGAAACAATGTATTGATCCGATATTTTTCTATGCAACCTTTGAAGGAATGATATGAAAATCAAGGCTGTTTTCTGTGTTGGCGCAGTATCCCTGCTGGCCGTTCTGCCCGTATCGCAAGCGGCCCAGCCCGGCGAGGCGCTCGCTGCGGCGGCACCGCTTGCGACAGGCGTGGCGCTGTATCCGCAAGAAGGCAATATCCCGCCGTTCCGCGGGTCCGGGTCCAGGTAAGGCTACCGCGGCAGCCCCTGCGGCGCGGCGCCAGTCAAGGTAAGATGGTGGCTTTTTCAAGACTTTGAGAGGCCCGCGTGCGCGTGTTGCTGGTGGAAGACGATCCGATGATCGGGGAAAGCCTGGTCGAGGGCTTGCGCGGCGAGTGCTATGCCGTGGACTGGGTGCGCGATGGCCACGATGCGGAGCTGGCGCTGGCCGGCTTCGCCTACGATTTGATGCTGCTGGACCTGGGCTTGCCCGGCAAGGAGGGCATGGACGTGCTGCGTGCCATGCGCGCGCGGGGTGCCGAGTTGCCCGTGCTGATCATCACGGCGCGCGACGGCACGCCGGCCCGCGTGGAAGGGCTCGACAGCGGCGCCGACGATTACCTGGTCAAGCCGTTCGACCTCGACGAGCTGCTGGCGCGCATCCGCGCGCTGCTGCGCCGCCGCGTCAGCCGTTCGCGCTCCGTCATCGAGCATGGCGCGCTGATCCTCGACCTGGCCAGCCACGACGTCACGTTCGAGGGCGAGCAGATCAAGCTGCCGCCGCGCGAGTTTTCCGTGCTGCGCGCCTTGCTCGACCATCCGGGCAAGGTGGTGTCGAAGCGCCAGCTGAGCGAAAAGCTGTACGGCTGGGATAGCGAAGTGGAAAGCAATACCGTCGACGTGTACGTGTACCAGCTGCGCAAGAAGCTCGGTGCGGATTGCATCCAGACCGTGCGCGGCGTGGGTTACAAGATGCGGGTAGCATCTTGCTGACCATCCGCCGCCAATTGCTGCTCGGTTTGCTGGCCGCCACCCTGCTGTGCGTGCTGGGCGCCGGCATTTCCCTGTTCCGTTCGCTGCTGGAAGAAACCAATGAGCTGGCCGACTTGCAGCTGCGCCAGCTGGCCGTGGCCTTGCCCGACGAGTTCGAGCCGCAGGAGGGACTGGCCGCCGCGCAAGAGCCGGAAGAAGCGTTCGTGCTGCAGGCGTGGGACGAGGATGGCCAGCCCTTGCCCGTCCTGCAGGAGCAGCCGGCACTGCCGCGCTATGCGCTGGCCGGTTTCGCCGATGTCGAGCTGCACGGCGAGGACTGGCGCCTGTACGGCGAAACGCGGCGCGGCCGCTACGTGCAGGTGGCGCAGGCGCAGGCCGTGCGCGACCAGCTGGCCTGGCGGATGACGATGCGGGCCGGCGCGCCCCTGCTGGTGTTCGCGCTGATCCTGGCGCTGCTGATCGTCGCCGTCGTGGGACGCGCGCTGGCGCCCCTGCACCGGCTGGCCGAGTCCGTGGCGGGCCGTTCGCCGGACGCGCTGACGCCCCTGGCGGCCGACGACATGCCGCCCGAACTGCGGCCCGTGGCGCTGGCGCTCAACAGCCTGATGGGGCAGTTCGAGGCGGCGCTGACGGCGCAGCGCACCTTTGTCGCCGATGCCGCGCATGAATTGCGTTCGCCGCTGACGGCATTGAAACTGCAGCTGCAGGTGGCCGAACGGGCCGGCAGCGAGGAAGAACGGCGCGTGGCGCTGGCGCGGCTGCACGAACGGCTGGACCGCAGCACGCACCTCGTGCGTCAGTTGCTGAGCCTGGCGCGCCATGAAACGGCGCTCACGGTCAGCCAACTGCACACGGTGGACCTGGGACAATTGCTGGAAGCGGCCGTGGGCGACCATAGCGCGCTGGCCGACAGCCGCGCCATCGACCTGGGCGTGGTGGAAGCGCTGCCCGCCAGGGTGCTGGTGCAGGCCGATCCCGACGGCTTGCAAGTGTTGCTGAACAACTTGATCGACAATGCCTTGCGCTACACGCAGCAGGGCGGCCGGGTCGACTTGCAGGCGGCAGTGGAAGAGGGCAGGCCCTTGCTGCGCGTGTCCGACAACGGCCCCGGCGTGCCGCGCCAGCACCATGCGCGCCTGTTCGACCGTTTCTTCCGTCCCGACGGCAACGACGCCTGGGGCTGCGGCCTGGGCCTGTCCATCGTGCGCCACATCGCCGAGCACCACCAGGCCGATATCGCGCTGGCCGACGGCGAGGCGGGGCGGGGATTGCAGGTGACGGTGCGCTTCCCGCAGGCGGCCTGAACGGTCAAAAAAAAAAGCGGATGCCGGTCAGGGCATCCGCTTTTCAGTCACTGGCGTAGCGCTTACGCCAGCTCGGTGATGAATTGCTCGCGCGCAGGGCGCACTTTTTTCAAGTCCACCAGCCAGTCGCCTTCGTCGGCGCGGTAGCCCAGCGGCAGCATGACGACGGAACGCAGGCCTTTTTCGCGCAGGTTCAGGATTTCATCGACCTTGGCCGGATCAAAACCTTCCATCGGCGTCGAATCGACTTGTTCCTGCGCCGCGGCGATCAGGGCCGTGCCCACGCCGATGTAGGCCTGGCGTGCCGCGTGCTGGTAGTTGGTCTCGGCATCGCGCTGCGGATACGTGGCCAGGATTTGCTGGCGATACGCTTCCCAGCCTTCATTCTTGAAGCCGCGCACCTCGTTGACCAGGTCGAAGCGCGCGTTGATGCGTTCCACCGTGTAATTGTCCCAGGCGGCAAACACCAGCAGGTGCGAGGCGTCCGTCACCTGGCCCTGGTTCCACGCGTGCGGCTTGATCTGCTCGCGCAGGGCCGGATTCGTCACGACGAAGACTTCATAAGGATGCAGTCCGCTGGAGCTGGCCGTCAGGCGCACGGCTTCCAGGATGCGCTCGACCTTGTCTTGCGGCACCGTTTTCGTCGGGTCCATTTTCTTGGTGGCGTAGCGCCATTGCAGTGTTTCGAGCAGTGCGGACATGTAAATCCCTTTCATAATGAATAGTTCAGACTGGAAATGATAGCGGATTCAGGCATTTCAAGTGCGGCGGGCAAAAAGAAGCGGTATTCGTACTCAAATTAGCGTACTCGAGTACGCTTGTCTACAGGCCAAGCATGGCAAGTTCCACGTCCGGATAGCGCGCGCCTTGCACACTGGCGGGCGCGATGGCGGCGCCGATGGCGGCCAGCTCGCTGTCGCCCAGGGGGATACGCGCGGCGGCCACGTTTTCTTCCAGGTGCGCCAGGCTGCGGGCGCCGGGTATCGGCACGAGGTCGTCGCCTTGCGCCAGCAGCCAGGCCAGGGCCAGCTGGGCCGCCGTGACGCCGCGCGCCGCCGCCAGGCGTTGCAGTTCTGCCACCAGGTGCGCGTTGGCCGCCATCGCCTGCGGCTGGAAGCGGGGCAGGCTGTGGCGATAATCGTCGGGCGCCAGCATCGCGCTGGACGTGAGCTGGCCCGTCAGGAAACCCCGGCCCAGCGGGCTGTAGGGCACGAAGCCGATGCCGAGGGCGCGGCAGGCGGGCAGCACCTCCGCTTCCACGTCGCGGCTCCACAGCGAGTATTCGGACTGCACGGCCGCAATCGGGTGCACGGCGTGGGCGCGGCGCAGGGTGGCGGCCGACACTTCCGACAGCCCCAGGTGGCGCACCTTGCCCGCGCGCACCAGGCCGGCCATGGCGCCGACGACGTCCTCGATGGGCACGGCGGGGTCCACGCGGTGCTGGTACAGCAAGTCGATGCATTCGATGCCCAGCCGGGACAGCGACGCTTCCACCGCCTGGCGAATATGCTCGGGGCGGCTGTCGACGCCCGCCATGCGTGCCACGCCTTTTCCTTCAGGCAAGATCTTGAAGCCGAACTTGGTGGCGATGCTGACTTTGCCGCGAAATTGCTTCAGGGCGCGGCCTATCAAGTCCTCGTTGGCGTAGGGGCCATAGACTTCCGCTGTATCGATCAGGGTCACGCCCAGTTCCACGGCGCGGTGCAGCACGCGCAGCGAGGCGGCTTCGTCCGCGCCGCCGTAGGCAAAGCTCATGCCCATGCAGCCCAGGCCGATGGGGGCGACGCGCAAGCCGGAGTTGCCCAGTGTTCTGTGTTCCATTTTTCACTCCTCTTCAAAAAAAAGATGCGAGGAGTATGGATGAAGCAACAGCATGCGATAAGATGCCTAATCCTGCATGCATTACTGAATATTGCTCATGAATTGCTTCCCGAATAATGGCTGACCTGAATGAATTGACGGCCTTTGCCGCCGTCGCCCGCCTGCGCAGCTTTCGCAAGGCGGCCCTCGAACGGGACGTCTCCGCGTCCGCCCTCAGCCATGCGCTGCGGACGCTGGAAGAGCGCCTGGGCGTGCGCCTGCTGAACCGCACCACGCGCAGCGTCACGCCGACCGAGGCGGGGCAGCAGCTATTGGCGCGGCTGGCGCCGGCCATGCGGGAAATCGACGATGCCTTGCTGGATCTGAGCGCCTTGCAGGATGTGCCCGCAGGCAAGCTGCGCCTGAACGTGCCCCGTCCGGCCGCGCGGCTGCTGCTGGCGCCCATGCTGGCCAGCTTCGTCGCCCGCTATCCGCGCGTGCAGGTGGACGTGGTGACGGATGACGGCATGATCGATATCGTGCGCGACGGTTTTGATGCGGGCATCCGCTTTGGCGAGCAGGTGGCGGCCGACATGATCGCCGTGCCCGTGGGCGCGCCGCAACCGTTCGTCGTGGTGGCGTCGCCCGCCTACCTGGCGGCGCATGGGGCGCCAAGCACGCCGCGCGACTTGCTGGACCATGCCTGCATCGGACGGCGTTTTCCCAGCGGGCGCCAGTATGCGTGGGAGTTCGCGCAGGCAGGCGAAGGCTTCAGCATCGCCGTTGGCGGCCCGCTGGTGTTCGACGACGATGAATTGATGCTGCGCGCGGCCCGCGATGGCGCGGGACTGGCGTATGTGTACGAGGCCGATGCGCGCGCCGATCTCGCGGCGGGGCGCCTGGCGTGCGTGCTGGAGCGCTGCCTGCCGCCGCCGCCCCGTTACTACCTGTACTACCCGGGCCGGCGCCAGATGCCGCCCGTGCTGCGCGCCTTCGTCGACATGCTGCGCGCCCCGCCCGTGTAGTCAGCCGGCGGGCGGCGGGGCGCCATGCTCGACCGGCCACTTGATGGTAAACAGGCTGCCGCCCGCCTTGCCACGCGTGCAGACGGCGCTGCCGCCGTGGGCGCGCGCGATGGCTTCCACCACGGCCAGGCCCAGGCCGCTGCCCGCGTTCAGGTCGACCCTGGCGCTGTCGCCGCGGCGGAACGCTTCGAACACGTGCGGCGCCAGGTCGTCGGCAATGCCGGGACCCGCATCTTCGACGCTCAGGTAGTACTGGCCGGCCTGCACGCGGGTGCGCACGCGCAGCAAGCCCGGATGCGCGTAGCGGCGCGCGTTGTCGAGCAGGGCCAGCACGATTTGCCGGATGCGCGCCGCGTCGCAGCAGACGGGATGGTCGGACAGGTGCAGTTGCAGCGTAAAGCCGGCCGCTTCCATCTCCTGCGCCAGCAGGCGGCGCACTTCCCCGATTTCCAGGGTCAGGTCCGTCCACGCCATGCGCAGCTGCATGTGGCCGCTGTCGGCCAGGCTCAGGGTGCGCAAGTCTTCGATCAGGCGGCCCAGGTCCTCGACTTGCGCCAGCAGGCTGGAAAACGGCACTTCCTCGGGCTTGAAGACGCCGTCGACGACGCCTTGCAAGGTGCCGCGCAGTATCGTCACGGGCGTGCGCAATTCGTGCGCGATGGCCGCATTCCACGTCTCGCTTTCCTTGGCCGCCCGCTGCAGGCGCTCGGCCATGCTGTTGAAATCGTCGACCAGCATGGCCGTCTCGCCCAGGCTGCGGTCGCCCGCGAAGGCGCGCGCGGACAGGTCGCCATGCGCCACGCGGCGCACGCTGTCCATCACGGAATTGATCGGCTTGAGAATGCGCGAAGCGAGCTTGATGGCGAAAAACGCGGCCAGGCCCAGGCCGAAGATGGTGATGGCGAAGATCCACAGCCATTCGGCCGTCGTCGGCGACCAGTCGTCCGGCTCGGACAGCATGCCGGGATCGATCTTGAAGGCGATGGCGAAGAAGGTCCAGGAACCGATCCAGATGATCAGGATGCCGCTGACCATCAGCACGGACATCGACAGCACGATCTGCCGGTTCAGGCCCGTGAAGCGCATCAGAGGTCGCTTTCCAGGCGGTAGCCCACGCCGCGCAGGCTGGCCGGCATGTTCATCACCCCAGCTTCTTCCAGTTTCTTGCGCAGCTTGCTGACGTGGCTGTCCACCGTGCGTTCCATGGAATTGCTCTCGGGCATGCATGACTCCAGCAATTCCAGGCGGCTGCAGACGCGGCGCGGCGTGCGCGCCAGGTGGGCCAGCAGGCGGAACTCCGTCAGGGTCAGGCTCAAGGGCACGGGCGCGCCGTCGCGCAGCACGCTGGCCACGTACGTTTCCTGGTCGATGTCGATGGGACCGCAGCGCAGGCGCTGGCCGCCCACTGGGTGGTGGCGCACGCGCGAGCGGCGCAGCACGGCCGCCACGCGCGCCACCACCTCGGCCGGATTGAAGGGCTTGATGATGTAGTCGTCGGCGCCCACGCGCAGGGCGGCCAGTTTATCGGCATCCTGGTCGCGCGCCGTCAGCATGATGACGGGCGTTTCGCCGCGCCGCCGCACTTCCGCCAGCACGCCCCAGCCATCGACCCTGGGCATTTGCACGTCGAGCAGCAGCAGGTCCGGCGCCAGCGCCAGGTGCTGCTGCAGCGCTTCCTGGCCGTCGTGCGCGAAGGCCGTGCGATAGCCGTCGCGCTCCAGGTAACCGGCGAGGATGCGGGCGATTTGCGGTTCATCTTCGGCGATCAGGACGAGGGCGGAAGGGGGCGTGGTGGCAAGAAACGAGGGCTGACTGGCGCTGTGATGATAGTTCATGCAAATAGTCTAGCATTCTTCGCGCTCTCCATCGAATCTCCACATTTCTTTGACGGAACATCCATGTTGGCCTTCTATGCTCTTGTTATCTGTCGACCGGACCGCCGGTTGGGATCAGTCATAGAGAAAAGTCATGCCAGTAAAGTACCTCACCAGGAAAAACATGTTGATCGCCGCGGCACTGCTCAGCCTTGCCGCCTGTTCCAAACCCGCGCCGGAAGAAGGCGCGGCGCCGCCCGCTGCCGTGACGGTACTCAAGCTGCAAGCGGCGCCCGTCGTCCTCAGCGATGAATTGCCGGGCAGGGTGGCCGCCTTCCGCACGGCCGACATCCGTCCGCAAGTGGGCGGCATCGTGCTGCGCCGCCAGTTCGAGCAGGGCGCCGAAGTGAAGGCGGGACAGAAATTGTTCCAGCTCAACCCGGCGCCGTTCCAGGCGGACGTCGATTCGGCCGCCGCCGCCCTGCAGCATGCGGTGGCCACGGCCAACCGCGCCAGCAGCCAGGCCGACAGGTTGAAGCCGCTGGTGGAAGCGGACGCCATCAGCCGCCAGGCGTATGACGACGCCGTGGCCCAGCGCGAGCAAGCCGTGGCCACCGTGGCCCAGGCGCGGGCCAGCCTGGCGCGCCGCCGCCTGGACCTGGCCTTCGCCAGCATCGAGGCGCCCATTGCCGGGCGCATCGGCTCGGAACTGGTGACGGAAGGCGCGCTGGTGGGCCTGGCCGATGCCACGCCGATGGCGCGCATCCAGCAGATCGACAAGGTGTATGTGGACGTGCGCCAGCCGGCCGCCGCGCTGGCGGCATTGCAAGCGTCGGGCACGGGCGGCGCGGACAAGCTGCCCGTGACCATTTTAGGCGCCGATGGCCAGCCGCATCCCGTCACGGGCCGCATCCTGTTCTCCGGCATCAGCGTCGATGCGGGCACGGGCGACGCCGTCATCCGCGTGCTGGTCGACAATCCGCAGCGCCAGTTGCTGCCGGGCATGTTCGTGCGGGCCCGCATCGCCCGCGCCGTGCAGGCGAATGGCGTGCTGTTGCCGCAGCAAGCCGTCCTGCACAGCAGCGGCGGCCAGGCGCAGGCCTGGGTGCTCGATGGCACGAACAAAGCAAGTCTTAAACCCATCAGCGTGGGCGACGTGATCGAGCACCAGTACGTCGTCAACGGCGGCTTGAAAGCTGGCGAAACCGTCGTCATCGAAGGCCAGGAGCGCCTGCAGCCGGGCGCCACGGCGGCGCCGCAACCGTGGAAGCCAGCCGTCGTGGCAACGGCGGCTGCCGCCAAGGCGCGTTGATGCACCATATGAATACAATGAAAGCCTAATGACATGCCTCAATTTTTCATCAACCGCCCCGTCTTCGCGTGGGTGGTGGCGGTCTTCATCGTCCTGTTCGGACTGATCGCCATACCGCAATTGCCGATTGCGCGCTTCCCCTCGGTGGCGCCGCCCAGCGTCAGCATCAGCGCCAATTATCCCGGCGCCACGCCGCAAACCATGAACGATTCCGTGGTGGGCCTGATCGAACGCGAACTGTCGGGCGTCAAGCACCTGCTGTATTTCGAGTCGTCCACCGATACGTCGGGCTCGGCCTCGATCACCGTCACCTTCCAGCCGGGCACGAATCCGGAAATGGCGCAGGTGGACGTGCAAAACCGCCTGAAAGCCATCGAGCCGCGCCTGCCGCAAGCCGTGCGGCAAAACGGCTTGACGGTGGAATCGGCGTCGTCCGGCTTTTTGATGATCGTCAGTTTGATCTCGGACAATGGCCAGCACGACGAAGTGGCGCTGGGCGACTACCTGGCGCGCAACGTGACGGAAGAACTGCGCCGCATTCCCGGCGTGGGCAAGGTGCAGCTGTTCGGTTCCGAGCGCGCCATGCGCATATGGGTCGATCCGGCCAAGCTGGTGTCGTACAACATCGCCATGGGCGAGCTGACGGCCGCCATCGCGCAGCAAAATGCGCAGATCGCCCCGGGCCGCCTGGGCGACTCGCCCGCCGTGCACGGCCAGCGCGTGACCATCCCGCTGACGGTGCAGGGCCAGCTGCAAACGCCGGCCGAATTTGCCGCCATCGTCCTGCGCGCGAATCCCGACGGCTCGAAAGTGACCATCGGCGACGTGGCGAAAGTGTCGCTGGGCGCGCAAAGCTTCAATTTCAGCATCCGCGAAAACGGCCAGGCCGCGTCGGGCGCCGCCATCATGCTGTCGCCGGGCGCCAACGCCGTGCAGACGGCGGCTGCCGTGCGTGCGCGCATGGCCGAACTGGCGCACACCATGCCGGCCGGGATCAAGTATTCGGTGCCCTTCGATACGGCGCCGTTCGTGAAGATCTCGATCGAAAAGGTCATCGTCACCCTGCTGGAAGCGATGGTGCTGGTGTTCCTCGTCATGTACCTGTTCCTGCAAAAGATACGCTACACGCTGATTCCCGCCATCGTCGCGCCGATCGCCCTGATGGGGACGTTTACGGTGATGTTGCTGGCCGGCTATTCCGTCAACGTGCTGACCATGTTCGGCATGGTGCTGGCCATCGGCATCATCGTTGATGACGCCATCGTCGTGGTGGAAGCCGTCGAGCGCCTGATGGCGACCGAAGGCTTGTCGCCGAAGGAAGCGACTTCCAAGGCCATGCGCGAAATCACGGGCGCTGTGGTGGGCATTACCCTGGTGCTGACGGCCGTGTTCATCCCGATGGCGCTGGCCAGCGGTTCCGTGGGCGCCATCTACCGCCAGTTCACCCTGGCCATGGCCGTGTCGATCCTGTTTTCGGCGTTTTTGGCGCTGACCCTGACGCCGGCCCTGTGCGCCACGATGTTGAAACCCATCGGTCCGCACGACCATGACAAGAAGGGATTCTTCCTGTGGTTCGACCGCCAGTTTGAGCGCATGACGGCCCGCTATGAAAAGGGCGTGGTGGCGATGCTGAAACGCGCTGGGCGCTCGATGGTGCTGTACGGCGCCATCGTCGCGGCGCTGGGCGTGGCCTTCATGCAGCTGCCGTCGGCCTTCCTGCCGGAAGAAGACCAGGGCTATTTCATTACTTCGATCCAGCTGCCGTCCGACGCCACCATGGAGCGCACGCTCGATGTCGTCAAGTTGTACGAACAGCACGTGGCCACACGGCCCGGCATTGAGGTAAATCAATCGATCCTTGGCTTCAGCTTTTCCGGCGCGGGGCCGAATGCGGGCCTGGCGTTCACCATGCTGAAGGACTGGAAACAGCGCAACGGCGCCACGGCGCAGGAAGAAGTGGCGCTGGCGCAGGCCGCCATGTCGCAGGCGAAGGAGGGCGTGATCATGAGCCTGATGCCGCCCGCCATCGATGAACTGGGCAACTCGTCCGGCTTTTCCCTGCGCCTGCAAGACCGCGCCAACCAGGGCATTGCTGCCCTGCAGGCGGCGCAAAACCAGCTGCTGGGCCTGGCGGCGCAAAGCGCCAAGGTGGCGGGCGTGTATCCGGACGGCTTGCCGCCCGGCGCCAGCGTGCGCCTCGATATCGACCGCACCAAGGCGGAAGCGCTGGGCGTGTCGTTTACGGCCATCGCCGACATGCTGACGGCGGCCATGGGGTCGACCTACGTCAACGATTTCCCGAATGCGGGCCGCATGCAGCAAGTGATCATCCAGGCCGATGCGCCGTCGCGCATGCAGCTGAACGACGTGCTGGCCTTGCGCATTCGCAATAACGCGGGCGGCATGGTGGCCCTGGGCGAACTGGTGCGCCCCGTGTGGAGCGAATCGCCGCTGCAGCTAGTGCGCTACCAGGGTTATCCTGCCGCGCGCATTTCGGGCAGCGCGGCGCCCGGCGTGTCCAGCGGCGACGCCATGCTGGAAATGGAGCGGCTCGTGAAGCAATTGCCGCCCGGCTTCGCGCTGGCGTGGACGGGGCAATCGCTGCAAGAGAAGGAATCGGCCTCGCAAGCGCCCATGCTGATGGCGCTGTCGATGCTGGTGGTCTTCCTCGTGCTGGCGGCCCTGTATGAAAGCTGGTCGATTCCCGTCTCCGTCATGCTGGTCGTGCCGCTGGGCTTGCTGGGCGCCGTGCTGGCCGTGATGTTGCGCGGCATGCCGAACGATGTGTTCTTCAAGGTGGGCATGATCACCATCATCGGCCTGTCCGCGAAGAACGCCATCCTGATCGTCGAGTATGCGCGCCAGTTGCAGGCGCAGGGCAAGGGATTGGTCGAGGCGACGGTGGAAGCGGCCAGATTGCGCTTGCGCCCGATCCTGATGACGTCGCTGGCGTTCGCGCTGGGCGTGGTGCCGCTGATGCTGGCCACGGGCGCCAGCGCCGAGACGCAGCATGCGATCGGCACGGGCGTGTTCGGCGGCATGATCACCGCCACCGTGCTTGCCGTGTTTTTCGTGCCCGTGTTCTTTGTCGTGGTGCTGGGCGCCGTCGACAAGATGGACCGTTATTTCAACAAACGCAGTAATCGCATCGCCGTCAAGGCGGTGGAAGGAGAGTTGTAATGCGTTTGATTTTTATCACGCCGCTGGCCGCGCTGGCCTTGTCGGCCTGTTCATTGACGCCGCCGCTGGTCAAGCCGGCGCCGCCGATTCCCGCCGCATATGCCGAGGCCGCCGCGCCAGGCACGGCCGACACGGCGGCCAACCTGGGCTGGCGCCAGATGCTGCTCGACGCGCGCCTGCAGCGCCTGGTCGACATCGCGCTGGAAAACAACCGCGACCTGCGCGTGGCGTCCCTCAACGTGGAAGCCGTGCGGGCCCAGTACCAGATCCAGGATGCGGGCCACTATCCGGCGATTGGTCTCAACGGCGGCGGCACGCGCCAGCGCGCTGCCGATGCCACGGGACAAAATCCCACGGTGCAAAACCAGTTCACGGCCGGCATCGCCATGAGCGCGTTCGAAATCGACCTGTTCGGCCGCCTGCGCTCGCTGTCGGAGGCCGCCTTTGCGCGCTACCTGGCCACGCAGCAGGGCCAGCGGGCCGCCCACATGGCCCTGATCGGCGCCGTGGCCGACGCCTACCTGGAACAGCGCCTAGCCGAGGAACAGCTGGCGCTGGCCCGGCAAACCCTGCTCGATTGGCGCCAGGCGCTGCTCCTGACGCAGCGCCTGCACGGCGCGCAGCAGGGCAGCGGTCTTGATGTAGCGCAAGCCGAAGGGCAGGCGGCCACGGCGGAAGCGGACGTGCAGGCCCGCGAGCGGGCGACTGCCCTGGCGCGCAACAACCTGGAATTGCTGCTGGGCGCGCCGTTGCCCGCCGACTTGCCGGCGGGCCGGCCGCTCGATGGCCAGCCCGTGCTGACGCAGCTGCCGCCCGGCCTGCCGTCGGACTTGCTGGCGCGCCGTCCCGACATCCTGCAGGCGGAATACGCGCTGGTGGCGGCGAATGCGGAAATCGGCGCCGCGCGCGCCGCCTTCTTCCCGCGCCTGTCGCTGACGGCGCAGCTGGGCCTGGCCAGCCCGGAACTGGGCGACCTGTTCCGCGGCGGCGCGCGCAGCTGGTCGTTCGCGCCGCAAGTGACGCAGCCGCTGTTCCAGGGCGGCCAGCTGCGCGCGGAGCTGCAGCTGTCGCGCCTGCGCAAGGACGTGGCCGTGCTGCAATACGAGCAAGCGATCCAGGCGGCCTTCCGCGACGTGCGCGACGGCCTCGCGGGCAGCGCCACGTATGCGCAGCAGATCGCCGCGCAGGAACGCGTGGTGACGGCGGCGCAGCAGCGCCAGCGCCTGTCGCAGCTGCGCTACGACGCGGGCCAGGACAGCCGGCTGGAATTGCTCGACGCGCAGCGTCAGTCGTATGCGGCGCAGCAAGCCTTGCTCGACGCGCGGCGCGACCAGTTCAAGTCGGCCGTGGCCCTGTACAAGGCGCTGGGGGGCGGGCTGGAAGAGTAGCCCGCCTTGCGGGGGGGCGGCCAGCCGGGCGTGGGCTTGCCAGGCTACGCGCCGGGCCAGTCGATCAACAGCGGTTGCGGCATCCACGGGTGCCGGATGGCAGCCAGATTCCACGGCAAGCGGCTCAGCAGTACATCGAAGGGATTGCGCGCGACAGCCAGCGTGCATTTCCCGTCGCCTTTTTGCAGTCGGCCTTCGCGCTGCAGAAATACCTGGCGCAATCCCTCGGGCGAGGTTTGTCCCACCGCTGGCCAATGGCGCATCACAGCGGCCAGCACTTGTTCGCACAGGGCCCGTTCTTCTTCGCCGAGGTCGACAGGGGGAGCAGGGAAGTCCGGTTCCAGGCCGCACAGCAGCTTGTTCAGCGACAGTGCCTGCTCCTGCTCCTGCTCCGGTGCGTCGCTCCTGCCATCGACCAGGTATTGCAGCAAGTGAACGGCGCGCGCGCCGTGTTCGCCGCGCAGCTGCGGCCTGCCATCGCCGCCAGTGGCGAGCAAGTCCAGCCGCTGGAACATTGTCGGCAGGAACGGGTGGAGCAGCGCCAGGCCGGCGTTGCCGATGTCGGCGATGTCAGTCGCGTGTACAGCGTCGTTCATGTGCTTATCCTGTAAATGCCCCGATCGGGCGGTTGCGCGCCAGGCTCCAGCCCGTCGTCTGCTGGTCGCCGAGCTGGACGTCGGCCTGCTGCACGCTGTACGTCCAGAGGATTTCCGTAAAATTCAGCTTGAACTGCTCGGTGGGCATGTCGTCGGGATGGGTTTGCAGCTGGATTTCGCTGATCAGGGCGTCGCGCAGGGCGATGGTGATGATGTTGGCCGTCTTGTCGCCCGTCTGGCGGGTGATGTACAGCCTGGTCGGCTGGTCCGGGCCGCTGCCCAGCGGCTTCGCCCGCAGGCACAGATCGTACAGCTTGACCGAGCTCGCATCGACATACTTGACGCAGGTAAATTCGGTGATGACGGGCCGGCCAGACGTGCGCGCAGAGTTGCTGACGTCGGTCGTTATTTGCTGCTTCATGCCTTGATGTAATGACACCAGCTCGATGCACCGGCCCATGCCCCGCAGCGCGGCGTCGTCGCGCCAGATGGCGTCGATACCGCCGCTCTTGCTTTCACCGTCCTGCGCCTTGCCGAACACGAGTTCCCCGTCGCCGGGTTCCAGTAAGATCAAATCCATGACGAATTCCTCCGCTTGATGGTCAGGTGCCGCCGTGCGACAGGCAACCTTTAAATCGGTGTGGCCGGGCCCAGCCTGCCTCGCCCGGGTGGTCGACAAAGCAGATGGTCAGTTGCGCGAAGCCTTGCGAAGTGAAATACACGCTGGCCGAGGCGTCCTGCCGCTCACGGGTGAGGAACCAATGGGCGTCGCCATGCGCCAGGCCCCAGCTGCTCACCCGTTGCACCAGCAAGTCGGCGTTGCCGCGCTGCACGATGGCCACGCGCACGTCCGCTTCGCCCATATTGTTGGTCTGGTAAATGCGCGCCATGTATGCTTCCTTGTTCGATCCTGGTGTCAACGGTGCTGCGACTATACACCGATTAAATTGCTTAAAGACAATCATAAATGGTGGCGCCCACTTTTTTTTGCGCCGCCGGCCTCCCGGCTGGCATGGCGCTACAGTGAGGCCCAAGCACTGCGGTTTTGCATTGATTCAATAATTCCAGTAATATAGAAGTATTGTTTTATTTCACAGGCTGCGGCGCATGGTGCCCGCGACGCCGCATTGCACGGGACCATTACCGCATGCTGACCGCTTTCCTGATCTTCCTCGCCACCCTCATCCTCGTCATCTGGCAGCCGCGTGGCCTGGGCATCGGCTGGAGCGCCGTCATCGGCGCCTGCGTCGCCTTGCTGGCGGGCGTCATCCACTGGGGCGACATCCCCGTCGTCTGGCACATCGTGTGGAACGCCACCGGCACGTTCATCGCCGTGATCATCATCAGCCTGCTGCTGGACGCGGCCGGCTTCTTCGAATGGGCCGCCTTGCACGTGGCGCGCTGGGGCGGCGGCAGCGGCAGAAAACTGTTCGTGCTGCTGGTCTTGCTGGGCGCCCTGGTTTCCGCCGTGTTCGCCAACGACGGCGCCGCGCTGATCCTCACGCCCATCGTCATCGCCATGCTGCGGGCGCTGAAGTTTTCCGCCAAGGCCACCCTGGCCTACGTGATGGCGGCCGGCTTCATCGCCGACACGGCCAGCCTGCCGCTGGTGGTGTCGAACCTGGTGAATATCGTCTCGGCCGATTTCTTCAAGATCGGCTTTGCCGAGTACGCGGCCGTGATGGTGCCCGTCAACGTCGTCGCCGTGCTGGCCACCCTGGCGGCCTTGCTGCTCTTTTTCCGCCAGGATATTCCCCGTGATTATGCAGTGGCGCAGCTGAAACGTCCGGACGCCGCCATCCGCGACCTGGCCACCTTCCGCGCCGGCTGGCTGGTGCTGGCGCTGCTGCTGGTGGGCTTTTTCTCGCAGGAATCCCTGGGCGTACCCATCAGCCTGATCGCCGCCGTGGGCGCCGCGCTGCTGCTGGGCGTGGCCGGCAAGGGCCACGTGATTTCCACGCGCTACGTGCTGCGCCACGCGCCATGGCACATCGTTGTCTTTTCGCTGGGCATGTACCTGGTCGTGTACGGCTTGCGCAATGCGGGCTTGACGGCTTACCTGACGGGCATGCTGAACCACTTTGCGCAGTACGGCGTGTGGGGCGCGGCCATGGGCACGGGCGTGCTGACGGCGTTATTGTCGTCCGTGATGAACAACTTGCCGACGGTGCTGGTGGGCGCCCTGGCCATCGACCCGACGACGGCGCAGGGGGCCGTGCGCGAAGCGATGATTTACGCGAACGTCATCGGCAGCGACCTGGGGCCGAAGATCACGCCGATCGGCAGCCTGGCCACCTTGCTGTGGCTGCACGTGCTCGATAGCAAGAACATCCACATTTCCTGGGGATACTATTTCCGCGTCGGCATCGTGCTGACCGTGCCCGTGCTGCTGGTGACCCTGGCCGCGCTGGCGCTGCGCCTGTCCTGAGTTCCGTGTATGGTGGTGGCTGTGAGCAACTTTATATTGGGATGCAATGAAATTACTGCTCGTAGGCGCTACCGGTCTCGTCGGCAGCGAAGTGCTGCGCCTGGCGCTGATGGATGCGCGGATCACGGCCATCGTGGCGCCCGTGCGCAAGCCCTTGCCGTCGCATCCCAAGCTGGCCGCGCCGCTCATTGATTTCGATCAATTGCCGCCTGACGCATCGTGGTGGCAGGCGGACGCCGTCATCTGCACCCTGGGCACGACGATGAAGGTGGCCGGCACCCGGCAAATATTCTCTCGCGTGGACCACGACTATCCGCTGGCCGTGGCGCGGCTGGCGCTGGCGGGCGGCACGCCAGTCTATGTGCTCAATTCCGCGGCCGGCGCCAACGCCGCTTCGCGCATCTTCTATAACCGCGTCAAGGGCGAGCTGGAACGCGACCTGCAAGCGCTGGGTTTTCGTTCGCTCACGTACGTGCGGCCGGGCCTGATCGGCGGCGAGCGCGCCGTGGCGCGGGCGGGCGAGGGCGCCGCCTTGCGCATCCTGCGCGTGCTCGGTCCCGTGCTGCCGCGCCGCTGGCGCATCAATCCCGCGCCGCGCATCGCCAGCGCCTTGCTGGAAGCGGCGCTGGCCGCCGCGCCGGGCGTGCATGCGGTGACGTCGGAGCAGCTGCTGTGAGTGCGCGCCCGTGTAATCTCCCTTCCTGTTTCTGAAAAGGATAGCAATGCAGACTGTACGCCCTTACCAGGCCGGCGACCGCGACGCCTGCCTGGCCCTGTTCGACGGCAATACGCCGCGCTTTTTCGACCCGTCCGAGCGCGCGGACTTTGCCGCCTGGCTCGATACCTCGACGCATCCCTACCTGGTCATTCTGCGCGACGGCCGCATCGTCGCCTGCGGCGGCCATGCCATCGAGGCGGGCGGCAGCGTCGCCAGCCTGTGCTGGGGCATGGTGGCGCAGGATGCGCATGGCCAGGGACTGGGCCGGGCGCTGACGCAGGCGCGCCTGGACGCCATCCGCGCCGTGCCGGGCATCGCCAGCGTGCGCATGAATACCAGCCAGCACACGCAAGGCTTTTATGCGGGCTACGGTTTCGTGACGGTCAACGTGACGCAGGACGGCTTCGGGCCGGGCATCGATCGATGGGACATGGTGCTGCAACTGCCGGTGTAGCGGCGGCAGGCATGGCGCCGTGTCGCGCTCAATAATTGATTGAAATGCTAACGTTAATCGCTTACTATCGTTGGTTGTTTCAACTAGGAAAGATGCCCATGCACCCCTCGTTCTTGCTTGATTTCCCGCTGAAAATTGCCGCCAGGCACGGATGGCTGCATGGCTGATCCATCCCCGCTCGTCATCATCGCCAGCAGCGGCACCGGCGGCGACATGCAGCCGTTTATCGCGCTGGCGCAGGGCTTGCAGCAACGGGGCCGGCGCGTGCTGCTGCTGGTGCCGGGCTGGCAGGAAGCGGCCGCGCAGGCGTCAAAGTTGCCGTATCGTACCTTCGGCAGCGCGGAAGAGGGGCAGGCCATGCTGGGCAACCCCGGCCTGTGGGATGAACGCAAGGGCTGGGGCGTGGTGTGGAACGGCCTCGTGCCGCACCTGGGCGCCGTGCGCGACATCGTGCAAGGCTTGCCGGCCGATGAGGCTTGCGTGGTGCTGTGCCATCCCATCCTCGTGCCGATGGCGGCCCTGGCGCGTTCCGTGCGCCCGGACTTGCGCATCGTCGCGGCGTATCTGGCGCCATCGAACCTGTGCAGCAGCCATGATTTCCTGACGGCCGGTTCGCTGCGCATTCCCGCGTGGGTGCCGCTGGCCTGGCGCCAGGCCCTGTGGCGCATGATCCACCGCGCCATGATCGACCCGGTGCTGCTGCCTGGACTGAACGGCGCGCGCGCGCAGCACGGCTTGCCGCCGGAAGCGCATTTTTTTGGACACATGCTGGCCGCGCCGGACGCCTCGCTGGGACTGTTTCCCGCCTGGTTCGCCGCGCCGCAGGCGGATTGGCCGCCGCACTTCGCGCAAGCCGATTTCACCGCCGCCGCCATGCCTGGCGCCGCAGCGCTGCCGCCGGAACTCGAACGTTTTCTGGGCGAGGGCGAGCCGCCCATCGTGTTTACGCCCGGTACCGGCCACCAGCACGCGCAACGCTATTTCAGCATCGCGCTGGACGTCTTGCGGCGGCTGGGGCGGCGCGGCCTGTTCCTCACGCCCCATGCGGCGCAAGTGCCGCAGCACTTGCCGGCTGGCGTGCTGTGGCAGGCGCACGCGCCGTTCGCGGCGCTGTTGCCGCGCGTGGCGGCCGTGGTGCACCACGGCGGCATCGGCACCAGCGCGGACGCTTTCCGCGCGGGCATCCCGCAACTGATCGTGCCGTTCGCGTACGACCAGTTCGACAATGGCTGGCGCGCCAAACGGCTCGGTGTGGGGGAAGTCTTGCTGGCCAAGCGCTTGTCTGCCGGGCGCATGCAGCGGCAGCTGGCGCGCCTGCTGGACGCGCCCGAAGTCAAGCTGGCGTGCGGCGAGGTGGCCCGCCGGATGGGGCAGGGGCTCGAATCAGCGCGCCTGCTGGATCACGTCGAAGCGGTCCTGGCCGCTTAGTCTGCCTGGGGACGCCAGGTATCGTCGAGGGCGATGACCCGGTCGTTTGCGCCGGGCACGCAGCCGTCGGCGATCGGTTCCCAGCCCCGGTGCACCACCACCTGCTTGCCGTCGTGGCAGATTTCCACGCGTTCGCTGGCGGGCAGGCGCTGGCGCGCGAACGCTTCCAGGCTGGCCGGCAAGCTCACCGCCAGCTGCATCGAGCGAATTGCCTCAGGCGGGTGGTCATCCATGTGCACGAGGGGCACGAAGATGGAGCCGAGCATCAGCCAGCGCGCACCCACGTCGACGGGGGCGGGCGCATATTGGGCGGCGCGCAGCCAGTCCTGGGCGCGGGCGCGCAAGTCGCCGCCTGCCGCCAGTTCGCCCCAGGCCGAGGCCAGCATTTCCACCACCCACTGATTGCAATTCTGGTATGTCAAATTGAAAGCATACGCGTTGGCGCTGTAGCGGCCCGCCAGCAACTGCTGCACGCGCACGGGGTCGAGCAGGGCGCGGCGCAGGGGCGGCACGGTTTCGGCCGGCAATTTCACGAGCGAGATGTAGCCCAGCGCCGGGTTTTCCGTGCCCATGGCGAAACCGGCCGTGCCCTGGTCGAAGATACGCGGGCGGCCTTCGTCGCAGGCGTAGTACAGCTGGCGCGCGGACCAGCCGCTGTCATTGTCGTGGCGCCAGGCCAGCGCGGCGTGCGAATAGCGGATGCCGAAGCGGGCCAGGTCCAGGCCGGAGCGGCTGATCAGGGCCACGCTGCCTTCGCTGGCGGCCAGTTCTTCGCGCACGACGGCGGCAAAGCGCAAGAGCCGGTCCTGTTCCGTGGCCGTGAGTTCCTGGGCGCGGTCGCAAAAGCGCGAGGAGGACATGGAGGTGCCCGCCTGGGCCGCGCCAGCCAGGACGAGCGCGGCGCAGCCGGCCAGCAGCGGCGCCAGTTTGCGCAAGATCAAAGGCTGACGGGACGCGTGGCCATTTCGCCGTACCAGTCGTCGGCCAGCACGAGGAAGAAGGCGGCGCGCGTGTCGTTGCGCGAGAATTCGATGCCGTAGGCGCGGTTTTGCGCATGCACCACGTCGCCCTGCGCCAACTGCTGCTTGTCGAGCGCCGCTTGCGGCAAGTCCAGCACCAGCGGCGTTGCCGTGGCGTCGGCCTGCATGGTCAAACGCGTCATGCCGGCGCGGCCCGGCACGGCGGCCACGTCGATGATGCGGTAGGGGCCATTGGCCACCTTGTTGTCGCGCGAAGAGCTGTTGCTCGAACCGTTGAGCGAATCGGAAATGCTGCCGCTCGACTGGGAACCGGCGCTGGAGGCCGAGGAAACGAAGCTGTCGGCGTTGGCGTTGCACGCCATGGTCAGAGCTGCGGCCAGGCCGAGCATGCGTAAGGAGGTAGTCAAGGCAGTTTTCCAGTGAGCATCAATGAAAGCGGACCGGGTCCATCCCGGCTCGCGCCATCATAGCAGATCGGCCATCAGCTGAGCAGTACCTCGATCAGGCCCTTCGCTTCGGCCGACGGCTGCGTGCGCAGCGCCTGCAGCACGGGATCGTGTTCCAGATAGGCTTGCAGCGCCTCGCTGACGGTGACGCCGGCCTGCGGCAGCGGCGAAGGGACGGGAGAGAGCGCCTTGGCCAGCAGCAGGGTGTCGCGCAAGCCCTCGGGCGGCAGCATGATGGTGGAGCCGGGCAAGGCGTTGACGGCGTCGGCTACCGGCAGCGGCACGCCCAGCTGGCGCATCAGCGCGCGGCCGATCACTTCCAGCGTGGACGCCATCTGCGTTTCCAGCTGGGCGTACAGGCCCGGAGTCTTGTCGGCCTGGGCCAGCAAATAAAAGCCGGCCACTTCATGCACGATGCCGGCGAACAGCGCCGTATCGGCGTCCGTCTGCGTGACGGTGGTGGCCAGCCCGTGCGCCAGCGCCGCCACGTGCACGGTGTGCGCCCACAGCTGGGTGGCGCGGGCGCGCAAGGCTTCGTCGCGGATGCCTGCGTTCAGCTGGCGGATGACGGCCGCCGTCGCCAGCGCATACAGGTTGCGGTGGCCCAGTCGCTCGACGGCGGCGCGCACGCTGGTGATGGCGGGCGCCTGGCCGGGCGAGAACAGGGCCGAATTGGCCAGCGCCACGGCGCGCGCCGACAAGGTCGGTTCGCACAGCAGCAAGCGGCTGATGTCGGCCGAGTGGCAATCCGGATTGGCCAGTTCCTTTTGCAGGAGCAGGGCCGTATTGATGCTGGTGGGAAAAGCCAGGGTTTCCGTTTCGGCGCTGGCCAAAAGTTGCGCCAGGCTGCTGAGCGTGTTGACGTGCATGGATAGGGGAGCGGGAAGTAGCAATGTCCCCATCTTATCAGGCAATCCAGGCCGCATGGCGCCCGGCTGCCTTTCCTGTCAGGCACGGCTGGCCGGTCGCGCCATTCATAAGCTGTACTTATAGACTTTAGTGGATTTGCCTGTCTATTCACGGTGGGCGAGGGCGGGTACGCTTGATCTGCCACAAGCGTGCCTCGTACGCGGCTTGTTCCATATCAATGTTTACAAGGAAAATACAGATGCGTGATGAAGTTCCCCAGCCGCAGCGGCGCACATTCCTGAACACCTCGCTGGCCATGGTGGCCGGCGGCGCCGGCATGGCCCTGGCAGGCACGGCCCAGGCGCAAGCGCCGGCGTCCGCGCCCACCCGGCCCATGGTCGTGGGCCATCCCCGGCGCAACGGCGTCGCTATCGAACGCGTCACGTTCCCCAACACCAGCGCGCAGACGGTCATCGCGGCGAACCTGTTCATGCCGGCCCGCTTCGATGCGGCCAAAAAATATCCCGCCATCGTCATCGGCCACCCGTTCGGCGGCGTGAAGGAACAGACGGCCGGCTTGCATGCGCAAAAACTGGCGGAACTGGGCTATGTGACCCTGGCGTTCGACGCTTCGCATTACGGCGACAGCAGCGGCTTGCCCCGCTACACGGAAGTGCCGGGCACGCGCGTGGGCGATTACAGCGCCTGCGTGGATTTCTTCAGCAATCATCCGGCCGTGGACCCGGCGCGCATCGGCGTGCTGGGCATTTGCGGTGGCGGTGGCTATGCCGTCAGCGCGGCGCAGGTCGACCACCGCATCCAGGCCATCGCCACCGTCAGCATGTACGACATGGGCCGCGCGCGCCGCCAGGGGCTGGGCGACACGCTCACCTACGAGCAGCGCATGAAGACCTTGGACGAGGTCGGCGAGCAGCGCACGCGCGAGGCGCGCGGCGAGCCACGGCGCGACATCCGCGCGCTGCCCGAGTCGGCCGGGCCGGACGCGCCGGAAATCGTGCGCGAATTCCTCGACTATTACGCCACGCCCCGGGGCCAGCACCCGCACTCGACCAGCTTGTACGCCTTGACGAGCCTGGCGCCGATGATGAATTTCTTCCCGTTCGCGCAGATCGAGGCGATCGCGCCGCGCCCGTTGCTGATGATCGTCGGCGAGCGCGCCGTCTCGGCATATTTCAGCGAGGATGCGTACGCCAGGGCGGCGCAGCCGAAGGAACTGTTCGTCGTGCCCGGCGCCTCGCATGTGGACCTGTACGACCGGCCGCCTTACATCGCGCAGTCGCTGGCCAGGCTGGACGCCTTCTTTCGCCAGCACCTGGGGGCGTGATGGGCGTTTTCTCGAACAGCATGAAAGCGGGCTTCCTGGCGGCCTGCCTGGCGCTGCCCGTCTTTGCGCCAGCGCAAACGCTGGATGCGCAGAGCCAGCCGCCCTCGCGCGCGCAGCAATTGATGGGAGACTTCGCGCCGAAGATGGCCGACCTCACGGACAAGGTGCTGTACGGCGACATCTGGGAGCGTCCCCAGCTGTCCAAACGCGACCGCAGCCTGGTGACCGTCAGCGCGCTGGTGGCCATGCACCGTCCCGAGCAGCTGAAATCGCACCTGTTGCTGGCGCGCCAGAATGGCTTGACGGAGGACGAGCTGGTCGAGGCGATCACCCACCTGGCCTTCTATGCGGGCTGGCCGAATGCCGTCTCGGCGCTGGCCGTGGCGAAAGAAGTCTTCCGCAAATAACGACCGCCGCCCCGCGCGGCAAGAAAGGATATCTACATGCACCGATACGCCGCGGCACTCTTGCCGCTTTGCCTACCCGCCGGGGCCGCGTCCGCCGAGCCGGCTGCCGCGCCAGCGGCCGTCACCGTCACGCGCGCCGCCGCCATGCCCAGCAGCATGGGCGATGCCGCCTATTTCACGGGCAAGGTCGCAGTCGACGCCAGGTTCCAGCGCCTGGCGCCGGCCCGCGTGGGCGGCGCCATCGTCACCTTCGCGCCCGGCGCCCGCACGGCGTGGCATACGCATCCGCTGGGCCAGACCCTGATCGTCACGCAA
This sequence comes from Janthinobacterium sp. SUN206, assembly GCF_030587305.1. Classification (NCBI taxonomy): domain Bacteria; kingdom Pseudomonadati; phylum Pseudomonadota; class Betaproteobacteria; order Burkholderiales; family Oxalobacteraceae; genus Janthinobacterium; species Janthinobacterium sp. SUN206. The sequence continues at coordinate 237,667 of NZ_JAPWIB010000001.1, forward strand.
GGCCAGGGTTGGGTGCAGCACTGGCAGGGCCCGCTACAGGCGCTGGCCGTGGGCGACGTGGCGTGGATACCGCCCGGCGTCAAGCACTGGCATGGCGCGACGGCCACGTCCGCCATGCAGCACGTCGCTATTGCCGAGGCGCAAGATGGCACGGCCGTCAGCTGGCTGGAACAGGTGGCGGACGATAGCTATCCCCGCCAAGGCGCTCAATGACGATGCCGCGCCGGGCGTTCAGGCAGATTACGGCAGCAGCAGCGCATGCTGGCTGGCCGTGTGGAAATCGCGCCACACGCGGTTGATGGTGCTGTCTTCGCGGGCCGCGTACAGGCCGCAGTACGGATACACATCACCGACGGCCGCGCGGCATGCGGCGACCAGGTCCAGCGAACGGTCCTGCACGGTTTGCATGGCGGACGCGTCGAGCGCCGCGCCGCCCGCCACCTGCGCCCAGCTGTCGTCCAGCACGGCATAGAAGCGGGTGCGGGCGGATGTGAACGCTTGTTTCCTGGCTTGCAGCATGGCGGCCACTTCCGGCACGTCCAGCAGCGGCAAGCCGGCGCGCGCATGGCGGCGGTGGCGCATGCCTTCTTCGGCCAGTTGCATGAAATGGCTGGCCATGCCGGCCACGTTGGCGGCCAGGGTCACGTAGGCCAGCGAATAGAACGGGTAGCGGTACAGGGGGCCGCCGGCCGTCGCGGCCGAAGGATCGATGGTGAAACCGTGCTCCTTGGCAACCCATTGACCGTCGATGCGGTAGCTGTGCGAGGCGCTGGCGCGCATGCCGATGCTGTTCCACGAGGGCACCAGCTGCACCAGGGCGGCGGGCACGAGGAAGGCGCGGATGCGCGGCTTGCCATCTGCATCGAGCAGGGGCTGGCCATCGCGCCGCAGCCGGGCGTTCAGCGTGAAGTGGGTCGCCATCGGCGCGCCGCTGGCGTAGTCCCAGCTGCCCGTGATGCGGTAGCCGTCGCCTTCCTCTTCCGCATCACCGGTGGCCGCGCCGCTGCCGCCCAGGCAGACGCGGGGCGTGCCGATGACGGCCCGCGCCATGTCGGGCGCCAGGAAGCCCGCAAACCATCCCGCGCCCGCGCACAGGGTCAGCACCCAGCCCATGCTGCCGTCGACGGCGGCCACGGCTTCCTCCAGGCGCACCACTTGCGGCAAGGGCAGCTCGGCTCCGCCCGCGCCGCGCGGCGCCAGCATCGTCAGCCAGCCGCGCCGGTGCAGCAAGGCTTGCTGGGCCGGATGCAGGAAGCGGGCGGCGTCGGCGGCCGGCGCATGGCGCGCGATGCGGCGCGCGTCACGCCCGGAAAGGGTAGCAGGGGTAGCGAGGGCAGCGTGCGGCATGGGTAGAATCCGGCAATGGCGAAGGCGGGCATTTTCGCACGGCGCGGGGTGCCGGCGGTAGTCGGCGCCTGTTGCGGCGCCAGTCTCGCGCCTGTAAGCTGCAGGAAAAGGGGAAAAACATGTGCAGATTCGTCCATGCGGGAAGCGCGGCGGCATTACTGCTGTGCCTGGCGGCTTGCGCCAGCGTGCCGCCACCGCCGCCCGTGGTCATGCTGGGCAAGGAAGACATCACCGTGGCGGGCCGGCGCGTCCACACGGTGGACGAGATGCTGGCCGTCCTGTCCGAGGAGCATATTGCCAGCGTTGCCTTGCGCACGCAGCCGGACGTGCCGTATGAGCGCGTCGGTGCCGTGATCTATTCCATCTTCCGCGCCGGCAGGAAAGTGTCGGAAGTGGACGGCGCCGCAGCGCCGTAAGCCTGCATGCCGCCGTTTTGCCGCATCATGGCGCGGACCGGCGCCACCCACCAGGAGCTTCCATGAGCGCATCGGCTGCGACGCAAATGAACCGCTGGCAAGATGCCAGCGCTGGCCTGTCGATCGCCGGCCTGCTGCTGCCGGAAGCGGTGGCGTATGCCAGCATCGGCAACCTGGCGCCGCAAGCGGGCATCCTGGCCCTGTTTGCGGGCTTGCTGTGCTACGGCGTGCTGGGCACGAGCCGCTTTGCCATCGTCTCGGCCACGTCGTCCTCGGCCGCCGTGCTGGCCGCCGCCATGGCATCCATGCTGGGCGGCACGGCGGGGCACCGGCTGATGCTGATGGCGGGACTGGTGATATTGACGGGGGCATTTTTCCTGCTGGCCTGGCTGGCCAGGCTGGGCAGCATCACGGAATTCATCGCCAAGCCCGTGCTGCGGGGCTTTTCCTTCGGCCTGGCCATCGTGATCATCGTGAAACAGTTGCCCGGCGTGCTGGGCGTGCAGCCGGCGCACGGCGACGTGCCGCATCTGCTGGCGGGCCTGCTGGCAGGCGCAGGGCAGTGGAACGGGAGCGGCGCCGGCCTGTGCGCGGCGGCGCTGCTGTCGCTGTTCCTGCTGCGGCGGCTGCAGCGCTGGCCTGCCGGCCTGATCGTCATCGCGCTGGGCATCGCCGCCGGGCAATGGCTGGACTTGCCGCGCCATGGCGTGGCCCTGGTGGGCGCCATCGATGTGCGCCTGGCCATGCCTGTCCTGCCGCGCCTGACGCAGGAGGAATGGACGCGCCTGGCCGAGCTGGCGTTTGCGCTGGCGCTGATCCTGTATGCGGAATCGTATGGCGCCATCCGCAGTTTTGCCTTGAAGCATGGCGACGCCGTGGCGCCCGAGCGCGACTTGCTGGCGCTGGGCGCGGCGAACGTGGTGGCGGGCCTGTTCCAGGCCATGCCGGTGGGCGCCGGCTATTCGGCCACTTCCGCCAACGAGGCGGCCGGCGCCACCTCGCGCCTGGCGGGGCTGGTGGCGGCCGCCGTCGTGGGCGTCATCGTGCTGACCCTGCTGCCGCTGGTGGCCCTGATCCCCGTGCCCGTGCTGGCCGCCGTGGTCATCCATGCCGTCAGTCATACGCTGAACCCTGTTTCCTTGCGGCCTTATTTCACCTGGCGCCGCGACCGCCTGCTGGTGCTGGCGGCCATTGCCGGCGTGCTGCTGTTCGGCGTACTCGACGGCTTGCTGGCAGCCATCGCCATGAGCCTGCTACTGATGCTGCGCCGCCTGTCGCGGCCGGGCCTGTCCGTGCTGGGCCGGCTGGGCGACAGCCACGATTACGTGAAACTGGCGTTGTACCCAGCGGCCCGCGCGCAGCCCGACACGTTGATCCTGCGCCTCGATGAACCCTTGTTCTTCGTCAATGCCGAGCGCAGCCTGCACCTGGCGCGCACCCTGCTGGAGGAGCGGGCCGGTCCGCTGCGCAAGGTGATCCTCAGCCTGGAAGAGTCGCCCGACCTCGATGGCAGCAGCGTCGAAGCCTTGCGCGACTTTGCCGCGTTTGCGCGCCAGCGGGGGCTGGCCCTGGCGCTGGCGCGGCTGAAGGAGCCGGCGTGCGCCGTGCTGCAACTGGCGCTGCGCGACATGCTGGCTGCCGAGGCGGGGCCGGCGCTGCTGCTCAGTGAGTTGAGCGTGGCCGAGGCCGTGCGCCTGCTGGGCGGCGCCGCGCCTGAAAAGTAGCGGCGACTATGCTACGCTGGCGGCCAGGCCATGCATCTGGGAGACGGTATGACAAGCGCGAAACCGCAACTGGTCAAGGGACGGCTGAACAAGCTGCTGCCCACGCAAATCACGGTGGGCATGGCCGAGGTGGCGCTCAAGCGCGCGCATTGGGCCAGCCTGGGCCGGAAGGCGCGGGCGGCGGCGCTGGCCGACCACTGGTTTCCCAGCATTATCGGTCCGGAAGGGCGCCACTACATCGTCGACCACCACCATTTCGGCCTGGCGCTGCACCAGGAAGGCGTGAAAAGCGTCAGTTTGATGATCCTCAAGGATTTGTCCTGGCTGGAGCCGCTGCACTTCTGGCATGTGATGGACCACCATCAGTGGGTGCACCCGTACGACAGCGAAGGTTTGCGCCGCGATTTTTCCGCCATCCCCCGGCACCTGAGCGGCTTGCACGACGATCCCTACCGCAGCCTGGCCGGCGAATTGCGCAGCGCGGGCGGCTACGCCAAGGACGTGACGCCGTTCAGTGAATTCCTGTGGGCCGATTTCTTGCGCAGCCGCATCGCGCCCGCCAGCCTGCAGAAAAATTTCCCCAAGGCACTGGCGCAGGCCATGAAGCTGGCGCGCAGCCAGCAGGCGCGCTATTTGCCGGGCTGGAGCGGCATCGTGCCGCCCGCCTGACCCCGCCTGAACCGCCTGCCGCTACAGCAGGAAGGCGCTGCCGGCCGCCAGTATACCGGCCGCCGCCGCGCCCACCGAGCCCCACAGCAGCCAGCGGCGCCGCGTCAGCACGGTGATGGCGGCCAGCGCCACGGCGATCTGGATGAAGGTCAGGGCCATGGCCAGCCGTTCGTGCGGGCGCAGCTTGGCTTCCGACGCCTCGCCCAGCTTCCTCGACTGCTCTTCCAGCTGGCGCGCCTGCGCCTGCACCAGGGGCTTTTCCCGTTCCTGCCGCGCCTGTTCCGCCAGGAAGCGGGCCCGCACCTCGGGTACGCTGGCCAGCGCGGCCGTCGCTTCGGCGATATGTCCCTTCGTCGACTTCGCCTGGTACAAGGCCCACTGGTCGCTCGCCTGCGCCTGTTTCAGGATGCTCTCGTTCTTCAGGAACATGGCCTCGTTCTGCGCGTTGCCGCTCTGGTAGCTGATCAGGGCGCCGATGGTGGCGAGGATGGCCGTCATCAGGGCGATTTTCTGCGTCAGGCCATCGCGCTCCTTCTCCGTTGCCTCTTCCACGGCGTGCTCATGGGGGCTGGGTACTTCGTATTCTTCTTCCATGGCGGACCTTTCGCGGGGGCAGGAGGAGGGATCATGTGTCGACATGGCGATACTACCGCATCCGCCGTGCAGGCTGGCGGGCGCCGTGACATGGTGCGAACGGGCATAAGCGGGTACAGTAAGGCGTTCTTCCCTTGAAAGCGCACAGCCCATGAGCACGTCCCGTCTGCCCGACCCGCACTTCGCCGAGAAAGTCCGCGCCAGTTTCGATCTGCAAAACGCCATGACCCTGATCCAGGCCAGCCTGCCCGTGGTCAGTCACGGCAGCACGGAAATCCACGTGCCGCACTGGCGCGGCATCGAGCAGCAGCACGGTTTCGTGCATGGCGGCGTGGTGGGCATGATTGCGGACTCGGCCGCCGGCTACGCGGCCATGACCATGGTGGCCGACGGCGCGTCCGTGCTGACGGTGGAATACAAGATGAATTTGCTGGCGCCCGCCGATGGCGAGAAACTGATCGCGCGCGGCAAGGTGGTGCGCCCGGGGCGCACCCTGATCGTCACGCAAGCCGAAGTGTTCGCCGTGCGCGATGGCAAGGAAACCCTGTGCGCGCTGATGCAGCAAACCATCATGGTGATGCACGGCAAGTCGGAAAAGACGTGAGCCGTGCACCGGGCGATGGCGCTCAAGCCGCCTTGGCCAGTCCTTCCGCTTCCAAAGCCGCCTTGACGCTGTCGCGCTGGGCTACGCGGGCCAGGAAGGCTTGCACATGCGCCAGCGCGGACAAGTCCACGCCCACGCCTGGCGCCCAGCCCGTGATGACGAACAGATAGGCGTCGGCGACCGTGAACGTGTCGCCCGTCAGGTAGGCCCGGCCTTCCAGGCGGCTGTCCACCCATTTGTATTTCTTGCCCAGTTGCTGGACGAACAAGGCCTTGGCGGCCGCGTCGATGCGCGGATCGAACAGGGGGCTGAACGATTTATGCAGCTCGGACGTGATGTAGTTTTGCCATTCCAGCACCTTGTAGCGGGCAAAACTGCCCACGGACGGCAGCAAGTCCTGTCGGCCAGCCTGTTCCGCGATGTACTGGGCGATGACGGGGCCTTCGCTCAAGGTCGTTCCATCGGCGAGCGCCAGCAGCGGCACCTGGCCTTTCGGGTTGAGTTCGTAGTAATTGCCGCCTTCCTGCGTCCGGTGCTGCCCCAGGTCGACCTTGACCAGGGTGAATGGCGTGCCCGTTTCGCGCAGGAGGATGTGCGGCGCCTGCGAGCAGGCGCCCGGCGAATAAAAGAGTTTCATGGCGATCCTTGAACAGGTGGGAAAGTAGCCACTATAGTCCTGCGCCGCCGCACGGTAAACGCATGTTCGTTTGGCGACTGTCCACGCCCGGTGGACGATTGCGCTGGCTCAAACGCGGGGATAGCGCAAGGTGTCGAGCAGCAAGGTAAACGCGGGCGACGGGTGGCGCCGGCTCGGGTAATACAGCTTGTAGCCCTCGTACGCGGGGCACCAGTCGTCCAGCACGCGGACCAGGCGGCCATCGGCCACGTAGGGCAGCACCACATCTTCCGGCATGCAGGCCAGGCCCAGGCCATCGAGCGCCGAATGCAAGCGCATGGCCATGTTGTTGTAGATCATTTGACCTTCCACGCGCACCTTCAGTTCCTGCCCATCCTTGGCAAATTCCCAGGCAAACAGGCCGCCCAGGGTGGGCAGGCGCATGTTGATGCAGTTGTGCGCCATCAAGTCCTGCGGCGTGACGGGCGGCGGATTCCGGCTGAAATAGGCTGGCGCGGCAACGATGGCCATGCGGAAATCGGGACCGATGGGCATGGCGATCATGTCCTTGGCCACTTGCTCGCCCAGGCGCACGCCCGCGTCGCAGCGCGCGGCCACGATGTCGGTCATGCCGTTGTCGACGATGACTTCGATGTTGATGTCCGGGTAGTGGGGCAGCAAACGGGCGATGGCCGGCTGCAGCACCGTCAGTGCCGAATGTTCGCCCGCGCTGATGCGGATGTTGCCGGCCGGCTTGTCGCGCCGTGCGCTGAGCAGGGCCAGTTCCGCCTCGATCTCGTCGAAGCGGGGCGCCACCGTGCGCAGCAGCTGTTCGCCCGCCTCCGTGGGCGAGACGCTGCGCGTGGTGCGCACCAGCAGGCGCAAGTCGAGCCGCTCTTCCAGCGCGCGCACGGTCTGGCTCAGCGCCGACTGCGACACGCCCAGCTTGGCCGCCGCCCGGGTAAAACTGCCTTCGCGGGCCACGGCCACGAAGGCGAGGATGTCGTTGAAGTTGGTTTGTGCCATGGCGGATGTCTTTTCAATTCATTAGTTGTGCTAATAAGTTCATGCAGACTTTACCATCTATTCATGGTAATGCATACGGCTTACAGTGATGGCATGAACAATCCGCCAGTTGCTACTCCCTCCGCCGCGCCGCACAAGGCGGCCATCCTCGCCATCATTCTCGTCAGCTACGTGATGATCGTGCTCGACACGTCCATCGTGCTGACGGGTTTGCCGAACATCCACCAGGAACTGGGCTTTACGGATACGGGCCTGGCCTGGGTGCAAAGCGCCTACACGCTGACGTTTGGCGGCTTGCTGCTGCTGGCCGCGCGCGCCGGCGACGTGCTTGGCCGGCGCCGCCTGCTGCAGCTGGGCCTGGCGCTGTTCACGCTGGCGTCGCTGGCCATCGGCCTGGCGCAGTCGCCAGCCATGCTGATCGCCGCGCGCGCCGTCCAGGGCGTAGGCGCGGCCATTTTGGCGCCATCCACCCTGGCCTTGCTGCAAACCACATTTGCGGAGGGACGCGAACGCACGCGGGCCATCGCCCTGTACAGCGCCGTGGCGGGCATTGCCGCCAGCGTGGGGCTGGTGCTGGGCGGCGTGCTGGCCGAGTGGCTGTCGTGGCGCGTGGGCTTCTTCATCAACCTGCCCATCGGCGCCGCCATGCTGCTGGCCGCGCGCCGTTTCATCGCGGAAAGCCCGCGCAGCCGGGGCCGCTTTGACGTGGCCGGCGCGGCCAGTTCCACCCTCGGCATGTCGGCCCTCGTGTATGGCTTGATCCGCTCGGCCGGCGCCGGCTGGGGTGATTCCTTGACGCAAGGTGCGCTGGCGGCGGGCGTGCTGCTGCTGGCCGCTTTCATTGCCATCGAACGGCGCGCCGCGCAGCCCATCCTGCCGCTGCGCCTGTTCGCCGATGCGCAGCGCAATGCGGCGTACGGGGCCAGGGTGCTGTTCCTGGGCGCCATGATCGGTTTCTTCTTTTTCACCACGCAATTTTTGCAAGTGGTGCTGCGCTATCCGCCATCGCTGACGGGCCTGGCTTTCCTGCCCATGACCCTGGTCAACTTCGGCGTGGCCCTGTGCGTGCCGCGTTTGACGCGTCGCCTGGGCAATGCGCGCCTGCTGGCCATGGGATTGTCGATAACCCTGCTGGGCATGGCATGGCTGAGCCGTATCGATGCGGGCACGGCGTACTGGCTGGGCGTGGCCTTGCCCATGGTGCTGATCGGCGCGGGGCAGGGCATGGCCTTGAGTCCACTGACGGCGGCCGGCGTGGCGGGCGTGCCCGCGCAGGATGCGGGCGCCGCTGCGGGCGTCGTCAACGTGGCGCACCAGCTGGGCAATTCGCTGGGGCTGGCGGCGCTGGTGGCGATCTCGTCCTTTGGCGCGCACCAGCGCGTCGGCGCGGCGCTGCTGGCGCACCGCGTGACGGTGGCCCTGGGCGGCGCGAGCGCCATGCTGGCGCTGGCCTTGCTGCTGGTGTTGTCAAGCCGCCGCGGCGGCTGACCATTCGCGCAGCAACTGTCCAAACGCTTCGGCCGCCGCCGTGCTGCCGGCGGCGCGCCACAGCAGCTGGAACTGGGCGGCGGGCAGGGCGGGCAAGCCATGCTGGCCATCGATGACCAGCATGCCGGACTCCAGGTCGCCTTGCGGCAGGGCCGTGACGGCGAGGCCCGCCAGCACGGCGGCGCGCAAGCCCTGCTGGCTGGGCGAAGTAAATGCCACGCGCCAGTCGATTCCGGCGCCCTCGAGGGCGTCGACGCCCACTTGCCGGTGCATGCAGGGCGCCGGTGAAAACGCCAGCGGCAGGGGCAGCGCGCCGTCGTGCCGGAAATCCTGCGCCGCAGCCCAGACGAAGCGCGTGCGGCGCAGCACGGCCGCTTCATCCTGCCCGTCCGCCAGGGTCATGACGACGGCCAGGTCCAGCGCATCGGCGGCGACCAGTTTTTGCAAGTCAAGATAGGTGCCGACCGTCACATCCAGGCGTACGGCGGGAAACAGGTGGGCGAACTGCGCCAGCAGGGCGGGCAGGCGCGCGCCCATGAAATTTTCCGGCACGCCGAAGCGCACGGCGCCGGCAAGCGAGGAACGCTGGAAGCGGCGCGACAGCGCCTCCTGGGCCGCCAGCACCTGCCGCGCGTGGCGCAGGAAATCCTCGCCGTCTTCCGTCAGGCGCAGGCTGCGCGTCGTGCGCACCAGCAGCGTCGTGCCCGCTTGCTCTTCCAGGCGGCGGATCTGGTGGCTGATGGCGGACTGGCTCAGGTGCAGCCGTTCGGCGGCGCGCGTAAAGCCGCCCGTGTCCTGTATGGCGACAAAGGCGCGCAGCAGGGCGGTATCGAAGTCCATGGCGTGACGCTCCCGTGATTCATGATGAAAATGAATGAATTGTACAAAATTTTATCATTTCCCTCATGAGTTCAGGCTTTCTAGAATAGCGGCTCGCAGTGCGCCGTCTCCACGCGCCCCTCCATGACTACCGACATCAAGGCTTCGATGCACCTGACTACTTCACAACAAAACTCGCTGACCCTGGCCGCCGTGTGCCTGGCCTCGCTCATGTTCGGCCTGGAAATTTCCAGCGTGCCCGTCATCCTGCCCGCCCTGGAAACCGTGCTGCATGGCGACTTCAAGGACTTGCAGTGGATCATGAACGCCTACACCCTGGCGTGCACCACCGTGCTGATGGCCACGGGCACCCTGGCCGACCGCTATGGCCGCAAGCGCCTGCTGCTGGCCAGCCTGGCGCTGTTCGGCCTCAGTTCGCTGGCATGCGGCTGGGCCGGCGGCACGGGCGTGCTGATCGCGGCGCGCGCGCTGCAAGGCATGGCCGGCGGCGCCATGCTGATTTGCCAGGTGGCCGTGCTGTCGCAGCAGTTCCCGGCCGGCGCGGCGCGGGGCAGGGCGTTCGGCGCCTGGGGCATCGTGTTTGGCCTGGGCCTGGGCTTCGGCCCCATCATCGGCGCGGCCATCGTCGCGCTGTCGAATTGGCAGTGGGTATTTCTCGTGCACGGGCCGCTGGCGCTGGCGGCCCTGCTGCTGGTGGCGCTGGGCGTGAGCGAATCGCGCGACCCGCAGCGGCGCAGGCTGGACGTGGCCGGCATCGTCACCCTGTCGCTGGCCGTGTTCAGCTTGGCGTGGTGCCTCACGCAGGGGCCGGCGCTGGGTTTCAGTGATCCCCGTACGCTGGCCAGCCTGGCCGTGGCGCTGGTTAGCCTGATGCTGTTTGTCGTGATCGAGAAGCGTCAGGCGGAACCGATGATCGACTTTTCCGTATTTCGCATCCGCCGCTTCTCGGGCGCGCTGCTCGGTTCGGCGGGCATGAATTGCAGTTTCTGGCCGTTCATGATCTATCTGCCCCTGTACGTGCAATATGGCCTGGGCTACAGCAGCCTGGACACGGGCCTGACCTTGCTGGCCTACACCTTGCCTACCTTGCTCGTGCCGCCCCTGGCCGAGCGGCTGGCGCTGCGCTACCAGGCCGATGCCGTGATTCCCGCCGGCTTGCTGGCCATCGGCACGGGTTTGCTGCTGATGTGCTGGGGCAGCCGCGCGGACGCCGCCAGCTGGCTGACGATCTTGCCCGGCTGCCTGCTGGCGGGCGCGGGCCTGGGCTTGACCAACACGCCCGTCACCAACACGACGACGGCTGCCGTGCCCGGCGAACGGGCGGGCATGGCGTCCAGCATCGACATCAGCGCGCGCATGGTCAGCCTGTCCATCAATATCGCGCTGATGGGTTTTATCCTCGTTGCAGCCATCCAGTCCGCCTTGCGCCGGCATATGCCTGCCGGGATTGACGGGGCGGCATTGCGGGCGTTGGCGGAGGAAGTGTCGGCGGGCAAGGGCGGTGCGCTGCCGGCCGGCGTGGCGAAGCTTGCGCTGGCACAAGGCTTTGGCGCCGTGATGCTGTACGGCGGCGTTGCCGCCTGCCTGTTCGCCGTGGCCAGCTGGCTCGTGTTTGGCGTCGGACGTGCGGGTGCGCCAAGGCTTGGGAGGCTATAATCTGGGCACGTTGACAAGTGTTGCTCAACGTCATTACGAGGCCGTCCATGCATAAACTGATTTCCGAACTCACCCGCCTGTACCTGTTCGATGAACAGCAGCACTATGTCGATGGCGAGGGCGGCGCGCAGCCGCTGACGCCGGCCGTGCTGGCGCGCCATCTGTCGGGCGAGCAGACGGTAGCGGTGCGACTCGTGACCGGGAGCGGCCTGACGCGCGCGCTGGTGCTGGAGTTTGGCGGCAAGGGCGGCGGCGAGGCGCACTGGAGCGCACTGTGCGCGATCGCCAATGCCGTGCAGCACGAGCTGGACTTGCCCGCGCCCGCCGTCAGCATTTCCGGCACGGCGTTCCAGCTGTGGTTATCCTTGGCCACGCCCGTGCCCGTCGCCCAGGCGCGCCAGTTCGTGCAACTGCTGCGCTCGACCTTTTTGCCTGCCTCGACCGACATCCTCGCCGCCGCGCCGCCCGCCGACGTGGAACAGGTGGCGCTGCCGCCAAGCCTGCAGCCGTCGGGCAAGTGGGCCGCCTTCATCCACCCCAGCATGGGCGCCGCCTTCGTCGACGAGCCGGGCCTGGACATGCCGCCGCCGCCCGCCGCCCAACTGGGTTTTCTGGAAAGCTTGCGCAGCATCAACCCGGCCCAGTTCGCGCAGGCGCTGGCGAAATTGCAGGGACATGCGGGCCTTTCGGAGTCTTCGCCAGCGCCTGTTCCCGTGGCCGCATCGCCTGTTGCATCTTCCGCCACCGCGCCAGGCTTGCTGTTGCAGGACGCCACCCTGGAAGACATCGTGCGCTGGCTGCATGCGCGCAACATCGAACCGACCTTCCGGCACCGGCTGCCGTAGCCACGGCATGGCTGGCCTGAGGTGAACAAGCAATATATATCGACATTCAGAACAATTGAAATTTCGGATGAAAGGCAGTATTCAATGGATTTCCATGTAGTCGCAAATTCCTATAATTGTTACGGTGGTCACACAACGTTGTCTCCGATCGGGGATTTTCTTCTCGCGGGCAGCGGCAGTTTTGGCGACGCGATCCAGGAAATTGCGGTCACGCTTCACTTCAGGGACTCTGGTCCGGCAAAGAAGACACTGGAATCTCTGTTGGAGAGGCACAACAATTTCCGCGCAACGCTACCGAAGATCACTTATCGAAGAGCAAAGGGCCAGGTCGAGATCGACATCGCCAGCGAATTGATGGAAGGCCGGGACTGGACGCGTTCTTCAACATTGTCTTTGCCACTTTTTAAAGCAGGTGTGGATGAAGTCATCCATGCATTAGGGCTATTGAGCAAGCGATTGAAGCGCACTGATGATTTTAGCCTGGAGAAATTTCTGGATCACTGTGAAGCTGCCAGAAAACGCGTCCCGGATTCCGAGGAAGCCCTGCAACTCCTGGCATCCAGGCTGGAGGCAGCGGCACAAGCCAAGCGTGATGGAATGTCGGCCTGGGAGCAGTTGGGAATCGACTGGGAAGACTTTCATCCCAATGCACGCGAGATATTGGATGATCCATTTTTTTGGAATTGCACGGATGATTTCTCGCCGAACGGCAATGATACTGGCGCTGATCTTCTGGAGAGCTATCGCGATTGGCACAAGACGCACAAGGATGTCACGCCAATTCGATTCCTCGAGAAACTGGCAAAGCAGTGGGGATACGCCAACATACACGCCATGGACGATGATGTGCGCTGCGAAGCGTCGATTGCTCTCGCATTTGCAGATATCAAGTTAAGGGCGGCATGCAACCAACAGGCGCGACAATTGGCATTGGACGCTATCGGGCAGCAAAGAGCCCAGGCGCTGGCCGCGGGGGACTGGTCTCATCGCGAAGAAAAGCTACATGCTTTGGATCAGATCGAAGCAAAGTTGAAGCAAATGGATAACACCATGGCGCATTTGACGCGCTGAAGCGCGGCGATCACTTTGACGTTGAATGTGATTTCGAGCGGCACAATGGGGCGGAACCTGCCAATGACAGCAGCCACAAGCGGCCATGGGAAAGCACTTTTCCGCTAACCCAGTCAATATTACAGATGCACTTGATTAGAGATGTACTTGAAAAAACATCAGAAAATGATATGCGTGGCGCTAGGTGCGATGCTGTTGTGGCCAGTAGTGGCGCAGGCCGATATTATTCAGCGACACGTGTTTACGGCTATTTCTAACGAGAAAGATAGCAAAGGCGCCGATGTGCTGACCGTGGCGGAATCTACGGCCTGCGGCGGCAATCAGCTGCGCATAAAAGAGGGGATGCTGGAAAACAAAGATGAGTATGCGAGCCTCAGACCCGCACTCGCCGAGCGCATCCGTGACAAGACAGCAATGGTCGTGACCTTGTTTGGCTGCCCTGTCGGGAAAGCTGGCGATGAGGCCATTCCGTTTGCGCGCATGATGACCGACTGTGGCCCGGACTCCTGTCCCGACGGCAAGGCGCGCCTCTACCTGGACGAACAGCTGATGCCGCAGGTCAAGCATCGCTCGCCTTATGTGCTGGTGCTGCCCTTACCAAAAGCAGCGTTGCCCGGCACTTGGAAGGTGGAGATTTTCGATACCATCAAGAGCGATCTGGTACGAATCTCCGGACAGACCAATGCAGCCGATTTTGTTTCTGGCAAGATGGTTGGCGGTTACCGCTATTATGATCGAGATGGCAATATCAAATCGCAGGTAGAGCTAGATGAGCATGGCCGCCAACACGGCGTAGCAACTACCCATTTTAGTGATGGCAAGCTGGAGTCCCGAGGGCAATGGCGCGATGGCCAGCCCGTGGGTGTGCAAAATAGTTACCATCTCAACGGTAAGGTAAGCATTCTTCAGGTTTACAGTGATAAGGGCGTGCTGCTGAGTACCCAGCAGTTCAACGAGCAAGGTGTGCTGGTGTATTCAAATGGTCAGAAGTCGAAAAAATGAACTGCTGCGGTGTGCCAGGCTCCCAGAGTATGTAGAGAGACGTAGCAGTGATGCACGACGTCGTGGGGTTCCGGTTCGTTTTGAAGGTGGAGTGGTTGGCTGAAATCGGCCAGAAGCGGACAGTCGGCAATTGACCAATAAAGCTTTACTCAGAAAGTCAGCATGTCTCACCGTGATCCTTTTGATGTTATTTCATCCACCGTTGATCTGGATGATCCGGTAGAGCACGGTGATGCTCAACGCTTTATGGTTAACGCCCTGGCTCGGGTGATCGAATGTCTACCCGTTACCGCGCAGTCTTCTGTTTTGGCTGCTAAACGATATCTTGAGGGCGCGGCAACGGATAGCGAGGCCATAGCTGTCCGGGTGAGGCTTTGGGAGACCATCCGAGGACGTGATATGTCGGATGACCCTGAGGTGTTGCGTATCAGAACCACGATTTGTGCGCTGCACGGCATGGACGCTGAAGCACCTTACGACAAGTTGGAATACTTTCTGTTTTTTTGGGAGCGCAGCGGCTTAAGCATGGTCGAGCTAGCTGGAGCTATGTTCGACACATACGGCGTTGTTTATCACGACGCTTAATCGGCTGCGGTGGTATATGTCGAATGCGTCAGATCTATGTCTGCTTCGGGGCGACAGCGGACGCTCGCCCAAGCGACGAGTCTGCCTGCAGGCTGTGTCCACATTTTTTGTTCGTCCACCCCCGATTATTGAAACAGGGAAATGCCAGCGATGAAGAATCTCGTACTTGCCGTTGCGCTGTGCCTGGCTAACGGCGTTTCGCCAGCGGCGCTTGCCGCCGACACCGCGCCCGTGGTGACCATCGAGAACGCGTTTTCCCCCGATGGCGGGGCGGAGGCGCTGGTGCTCAAGGTCATCGATAGCGCGGCGTCGACGATCCGGCTGGCCGCTTATTCGTTCAGCTCGCCCCATGTGGTCGAGGCCCTGCTGCGGGCGCGGCAACGGGGCGTGGATGTCCGGGTGCTGGCCGATACGCGGCGCAACGCGCGCAAGAACAGCCGGGCTACGCTGGACCGGCTTGTCGGCGCTGGCATTCCCACGCGCCTGATTTCCCGCTATGCCTTGCATCACGACAAGTACATCGTGGCCGATGGCGTGACCGTGCAGAACGGCAGCTTCAATTACACGGCCGATGCGGCCACCGTCAACAGCGAAAACGTGCTCGTCGTGTGGCACAGCGAGCGCCTGGCGCAATCGTACCTGGCGCACTGGGAAAACCGCTGGGCCAGCGGCGTCGACTATGCGCGCGCGCCTGCGCCTGCACCGCTGCCGTAATCACTGCCCCTCAGCTGCACCCTGCGCGCGCAGCCAGTCGAATACTTGCCCGACGATGGGCGAACGCGGATGTACCGCCACGCCCGACAGCCACCACGTGGCGCCGGGCACGCGCGGATAAGCGGGCAGGATGTGCAGCAGGCCGCGCGCCAGGCTGGCATCGACCAGCAGGCGCGGCAGGCAGGCGATGCCGCGCCCGTCCAAGGTGGCGTCCAGCAACAGGCGCGCATCGTCGTAGATGGCCCGCTTGCGAAAGCGCGCCAGCGGGCCCAGGAACAGGGGCGCCGTAGTGTCGCCCGTCAAGCTTTCTTCCAGGCAAACCAGATCCACGTGCAGGTGATGCGCATCCTGCGGCACGCCGGCCAGCCTCGCCGCCAGCTCGCTGTTGGCGACCATCACCCATTCATCGCGCAGCAGGGGGATTTCCTGCAAGTCCGGCTGCAGGATGGGACGGTCGCCGATGGCGATATCGACGTCGATTTCATCGACGAAGCGGGCGCTCTCGTCCACCGACAGCAGCAGGCATAGTTCGGGCAGCCGCGCTTCCAGTTCTCGCAGCCGGGGCTGCAGCCAGCCGTGCAGCAGGGGCGCCGGACACACCAGCACGACCAATCCCGGATCGAGATAGGTGGCGATGCGCCCCAGGCCGCTGCGCAGCACGGTCATCGAGCGCTGCACGCTGCGCAGCAGCACTTCGCCCGCCACCGTCAGTTCCACGCCCCGTCCCGCGCGGCGGAACAGCGGCTGCTTGACTTGTTCTTCCAGTAATTGCACCTGGTGGCTGATGGCCGACTGCGTCACGTGCAGCTCGTCGGCCGCGCGCGAGAAATTGCCGTGGCGGGCGGCCGCTTCAAAGCCCATCAATAACTTCAGCGAAGGAATGCGATGTTCTGACATATGAGAAAACCTAATGAATTGGCGTAAATCATATCATTTGTTTTCATATCTTGATCGCTCCACAATGCCGTCCATGCCAGCGCATCGACTGCGCGGCACTCTGACTAACTAATCAAGGATGGATATGAACACACGTCGATATTTCTTGCGTCATTGCATGCTGGGCGGCAGCGCGCTGGCCATGGGCGGCATGCTGGCCGGCTGCGGCGGCGGCACGCCGGAAACGAGCCCGGTGGCGCCAGTGCCGCCCATCATCAGCGGCGGTGGCGTCAACCAGACCGACGGCTGGCGCATGCCCGACGAGGCCGAAGCCCACAAGGCGACGTGGATGGCGTATGGCGCCTCGAACGCCGTCTGGACGCGCGCGCAAGTGCCACAAGTGCAGCTGGCGCTGGTGCGCATCGCCAACGCGATCACCGCCTACGAACCCGTCAACATGCTGGTGCGTCCTGCCGAGCTGGCCACTGCGCGGCAGTTGCTCGACGCCCGCGTGAACCTGATTCCCGCCGAGATGGATGATGTCTGGATGCGCGACACGGGCCCTGTCTTCGTGCGCAAGCCGAATGGCGAGCGGGCCGGCGTGAAGTTCAATTTCAATGGCTGGGGCAACAAGCAGCAGTCCGGCAAGGATGGCCAGGTGGCCGACGTGGTCGCCGCCCAAGCCAAGGTGCCGCTGCTGGCCACGCGCCTGGTGCTGGAAGGGGGCGCGCTGGAAGTCGATGGCAAGGGTACGGCCATCATCACGGAAAGCTGCGTGCTCAACAGCAACCGCAATCCGGGCTGGAGCAAGGCCGATTGCGAAGCGGAATTGGGCCGGTTGCTGGGCATCCGCAAGGTGATCTGGCTGCCAGGCATCAAGAACCAGGACATCACGGATGCCCACACGGACTTTTACGCCCGCTTCGTGCGCCCCGGTGTGGTGGCGGCGCACCGCGAGATGGACACGGCATCGTACGATTACGCGCTGACCCGGCGCCACCTGGAGATCCTGCGCGGCGCCACGGATGCCGACAACCGGCCGCTGCAGATCGTCGTCATCGACGGCCCCGAAAAAATTCGTCCCGGAAACAACCCGAACACCTTCGCCGCCGGCTACATCAATTACTATGCCACCAGCAGCGCCATTTTCCTGCCAGAATTCGGCGATGCGCAAGCGGACGCCAGCGCTAGGGTGCAGTATGCGCAGCTGTATCCGGGACGCGCCGTGATCCAGATCAATATCGACCCCATCGCGGCCGGTGGCGGCGGCATCCATTGCACCACGCAACAGGAACCGGCGTAAGCGCGCCGCACAGGAGAACAGCATGCAACGACGACATTTTCTGACCAGCGCCATGGGCCTGGCGGCCAGCGCCGCGGCCGGTTTGCCGGCCATGTCCGCGCTGGCGGCCGGCGCCGGCTGGCGCATGCCCGACGAAGGTGAGCGCCACGCCGCCACCTGGATGGCTTTCGGCGCGAATGACGACGTGTGGGGCAAGCGCCTGAAGGCGGGCGCGCAGGCGGACCTGGCGCGCATCGCGCAAGCGATCGCCAGCGTCGAACCCGTGCACATGCTCGTCAACGAGGAAGACTACGACGTGGCGGCTCGCCTGTGCGGCAACAAGGTCAAGCTGCTGGTGCAGCCCATCGACGACCTGTGGATGCGCGACACGGGCCCCGTCTTCGTCAGGAAGGCGGGCGGGGCGCTGGCCGGCGTGAATTTCAATTTCAATGGCTGGGGCGAAAAGCAGGACTACGACGACGATGCGCGGGTGGCCCCTTTCGTGGCCGGACGCGCCGGCGTGGCCGTGCTGGAAAGCAGCCTGGTGCTGGAAGGGGGCGGCATCGAAGTCGATGGCCAGGGCACGGCCATCATCACGGAAAGCTGCGTGCTGAACGCCAACCGCAATCCCGGCGTCGGCAAGGCAGCATGCGAACGTGAATTGCGCCGGCTGCTGGGCATCGAAAAAGTCATCTGGCTGCCCGGCATCGCTGGCCAGGACATCACCGATGGCCACACGGATTTCTATGCGCGCTTCTGCGCCCCCGGCGTCGTGGCGGCCGGTTTCGACAGCGACCCGGCGTCGCCCGAACGGGCCGTCACCCAGCGCCACCTCGACATCCTGCGCAAGGCCACGGATGCGCGCGGCCGTGCGCTGCAGGTGGTGGTCTTGCCCGGACCTGGGTCAGTCCGCCCGCGCTATGAAAACAAGGACTTCGCCGCCGGCTACATCAATTTCTATGTCTGTAACGGCGCCGTGCTGTGCCCGGAATTTGGCGATGCGGCAGCCGACCGCAATACCAAGGCCATCCTGCGCGAGCAATTCCCCGGCCGCGACATCGTGCAGCTGAACATCGACGCCATCGCGGCCGGTGGCGGCGGCATCCACTGCACCACGCAGCAGCAGCCGGCGTGAGGCAGATGGCCCCGGAAATGTCAGGCCGCCATTTCCCTCGCCAGGGTGGCCACCAATTCCTCCGCCCCCATTTCCCGCGCCAGCGGGGCGCCCTGGCCGGCCCACTGCGCGGCAAATTCGCTGTCGCCGCGCTGGCTGGCTAGCGCGTTCAATTGCTTGGCGGCATCGTAGGCGACGGGATAGTCGGCCGGCGGCGGGCTGCCCGGCGCTTCTGCGTATTCGATGAAGCGGTTCACCATGCCGCGGGCCAGGCGGCCCGACAGCACGCTGGTCAGCCGGGTGGATGCCGCCCGTCCGCTTTTCAGGTTGGCCCGGTAGCCCGCATTGGTCGAGGATTCCGGGCACAGCACGAATGCCGTGCCCAGCTGCGCGGCCGCGGCGCCCAGATCCAGCGCGGCGCGGATGCCTTGTCCATCCATGATGCCGCCGGCGGCGATGAGGGGGAGGGCGGTGCGGCCCGCCAGCAGGCGCAGCAGCACGGTGGTGCTGTGGCGCTCGTCCGGCGCTTGCGGGTCGAAGACGCCGCGATGCCCGCCCGCTTCCACGCCTTGCGCCACGATGGCGTCGACGCCCGCCTGTTCGATCAGTGCTGCTTCGCGCACATTGGTGGCCGTGGCCATCGTGTAGATGCCGGCCTGGCGCAGGGCGGCGATCTGCTGCTGCGTCGGCAAGCCGAAATGGAAGCTGACGACGGCGGGACGCTGTTCCAGCAACAGGGCAAACGCCGCCTCGTCGCCGATGAACGTTTTATAGATCTCGTCGAGCGCCTCTGGTACGGTTGCACCCAGCTCCGCAAACAGGGGCGCCAGATGGGCCAGCCAAGCCGCTTCGCGCCGCGCATCCCTGACGGCCGGCGCATGGCAGAACACATTGATATTGAAGGGCTTGTCCGTCAGCGCGCGCGTGTCGGCGATCATCTGGCGCGCCTGCGCCACGGTGCCGGCGCCGATGCCCAGCGAACCGAGGCCGCCCGCGTTCGAGACGGCGGCGGCCAGGCGCGGCGTGGAAACGCCCGCCATCGGCGCCTGGATGATGGGCAATTGCAAGCCGAGACGGTCGAGGAAACGCTGGATTGACGTCATGATGATTCCTTCATGAAGTTGAGGATGCTGCATTTTATTCGTATTTTAAGAATATAATAGCATAATCATTTTCAAAAAGAGAATACGATGGATTCGGAATCATTGCGGATTTTTTGCTCGGTCGCCAGTGAACTGAGCGTCACCCAGGCTGCAACGCGACTGGGTCGCGCGCCGTCCAGCGTCACCACGCGCATCCAGCAGCTGGAAGCCGATATCGGCGCGGAACTGTTCGTGCGCACCAATAAACGCATGGCCCTGACGGCGGCGGGCGAGCGCTTTCTCGAGTATGCGCAGCGCCTGCTGGCGCTGGCGGAAGAGGCGCGGCATGTCGTCACGGGCGGGCGCGAGGGCGGCACCTTGCGCGTCGGCAGTATGGAAAGCACGGCGGCCAGCCGCTTGCCGGCCCTGCTGGCCGCGTATCACGCGCGCTATCCGGCGACGCGCCTGGCGCTGGGCACGGGGCCGTCGCGGCCCCTGATCGAGCAAGTGCGCACGGGCTTGCTCGACTGCGCTTTCGTGGCCTTGCCGCCAGCATTCGGCGGCGCCGCCGCATTGGCGGAGCTGGGCCTGGCATCTAAGGCCGTGTGGCGCGAGGAACTGTGCCTGCTGCTGCCGGCCAGCGAAGCGCAGGCGCACCGCGCCATGGACGTGCGCACGCGTTCGCTGGCGGCGTTTCCGCAGGGCTGCACCTACCGCGGCATCGCGGAAGAGGTGCTGGGCGTGGCCGGCAGCACGCAGTGGCGGGTGCAGGAAATGAGTTCGTATCACTGCATGATCGCCTGCGTGGCGGCCGGCGCCTGCGTGACCCTGCTGCCTGCCAGCGTGCTGGCGCTGTCCGGCGCGCCGGCCACCCTGGCGACTATTTCCGCAGGGCAAATTGACACCGTGCTGGTGTGGCGCGCGGGATTCGACGTACCCGCGTTCCAGCACTTGCTGGCGCAGTTCGGCGAGGCGGCGTGAGCGGGCCGGCCGGGCTGCGCGCGGCCATCGCCGCGGCCGTCATCCTCGCCATCGGCATGGGCTTCGGCCGCTTCGCCTTCACGGCCATCTACCCGCACATGCTCGAGGAAGGCGTCTTGACCTTGCGCGACGGCAGCCTCGCCGCCTCGGCCAACTATGCCGGTTACTTGCTGGGCGCCATCCTGGCCATGCGCGCGCGGGCGAATGGCGCGCACCGGCTGTGTTTATGGTCGGTGGCCGGCACGGCCCTGTGCCTGGGCGTGCTGGCCTGGCCGATGCCCGTCTGGCTCATCGTGACGGTGCGCGGCGTGGCGGGCGTCTTCAGCGCCCTGGCCATGGTGGCGGCGTCGCTGTGGCTGCTGGTGCAGCGCGGGCAGGCGCGCGGCGCGCCGTTGCTGTACGCGGGCGTGGGCGCCGGCATTGCCGTCTCGGCTGAATTGCTGGTGCTGGCGTCGCACCTGGGCTGGCGCAGCGCCGGCATGTGGCTGCTGCTGGCGAGTGTTACTGTGCTGGCGGGGCTGGCGGCCGCGCCCGCGCTTGCCGTGAGCGGCCAGGCGACCGCGGATGCGCCGTCGGCACCGGCCGCGCCGGCGCTGGCGCCCGTGTCGCCCTGGCCGCTGGTGCTGATCTATGGACTGGCGGGACTCGGCTACATCGTCACGGCCACCTATCTGCCCGTGCTGGTGGGCGTGGCCTTGCCCAATCTCAATTCCGCCCACGTGTGGGCCGTGTTCGGCCTGGGCGCGGCGCCTTCGTGTTTCCTGTGGCACCGGCTGCACGAGCGCCTGGGCACGCGCCAGGCGCTGCGGCTGAACTTGCTGCTGCAGGCGCTGGGCGTGGCCTTGCCCGTGCTGGCGCCCTCGGCCGCCGGCTATCTGCTCAGCGCCATCCTCGTCGGTGGCACGTTCGTCGGCACGGTGACCATCGCCATGCCGGCCGCGCAGCGGGCGGCTGTCAAGGCAGGCGCCAGCATGATGGCCATCATGACGGTGGTGTATGGCATCGGACAGATCATCGGCCCCGTGCTGGCCGGCAGCCTGTATGCGCAGTCGCACAGTTTCAACGGCGCATTATTGGCGGCGGCTGGCGCGCTGCTGCTGGCCATCGCGGTGAGCTTGCGCCTGTAAACCTCAGAGGCCGAATGCGCAGCGCATGAAGTCGCCCCGCAGCGCGTTGACCCGGGCGGAATCGCGCGTGTAATACAGCTTGTTCGTCAGCAGCACGGCATAGCGGCCGCGCCGTGGGCTGAGCCACATGGCCGTGCCCGTGAACCCCTGGTGGCACCAGACATCGTCTTGCGGCCCGGTGCCTGCCGCCGGGTGCCAGAACAGGCCGCGCGAGGGATTTAACGAACCCGTCTGCACCGTCAGCGAGGCGCGCACCCAGCCGGCGTCAAACACCTGGCCTGCGCCATGCAGGCCCGACGCCAGCATTGCCCGCAGGAAGCGCTGCAAGTCGGGCACATTGGAAAACAGCCCGGAGATGCCGCACACGCCGCCCAGCAGGCGGGCCGAGAAATCATGCACCACGCCGGCAAGGTGGGCGCCCGCCTGTTCGCAATACTCGGTCGGCGCCACTAACTGGCCGTGGCGTGGCGCGAGCGGGCCGTAGCCCGTGGCGGCCATGCCCAGCGGCTGCAGCACATGCTCTGCAAGCGCCTGTTCCAGTGGCAGGCCCAGCAGGCGCTCGATGACAAAGCCGAGGATCAGGGCGGCGCGGTCCGTGTATGCGACAGCCTGGCCCGGCGTGCCTTCCAGCGGCTCGCGCAGCACGCCGCGCACGATATCGTCGTACACCTCGCCATAGCTGGCGCGCAGGCGGGCGCGCAGCGGCAAGCCGGCCGTATGGGTGAGCAGCTGGAAAATCGTGATGGGCGCCAGCGCGTAGCCCGCCGTGCCGGGCAGCAGGTCGTCCAGCCGGTCGTCCAGGCGCAGGCGTTGCTGGCCAATCAGCCTGCCGATCAGCGACCAGACGCTGACGATCTTGGTCAGCGAAGCGATATCGAACAGGGTGTCGACCTGCATGGCGGCGCTGGCGGGCTCCGGCGTGAGCCGCCCGGCCGCGCCCGCCACGCCGTGGTCGACGGTGCCGATGGCCCAGGCCGCGCCTGGGAAAATCCGTTCCTGCACGCCGGCCTCTGCCAGCGCCGTCAGTTGCTCCGTGCGATAGGCTATCGGCATGATGATCGTGCCGTGTTGGTCTGCTCATGGCCTGCCGCTGCCACGCCCAACCAGCGCGCCACCGATTGCGCCAGCCATTCCCCCTCGTCGAGCGGCAAGTCGTGCCCGGCGTCGCCGTGGATCAGGCAATCGGCTTGCCAGGCGCGGGCCAGGCGCTGCGAACAGCGGTGGTCGACCAGCCGGTCTTGCGCGCCGGCCATCACCAGCACGGGCATGGTCGGGCGGACGAGGGGCGCGCGGTAGCGGGCGGCCGACAGCAGCTGGCGCAGGGCGTTGCGGCGGCTCACCGGGTATTCCTGCTGATAAGTCAACCAGTCGGCCACCAGCGCGGGAGTGCCGCCAGCATGCCGGCGGCTCGTCAGGCGCAAGATCAATGCTTCCTGGCTGGCGGCATCGCCCAGCAGCAGCTGGCGCAGCAGGGCGCCGTAGTTTTGCCAGCGCAGGCGTTGATGGAAGGGATTGAACGGCCGCATGCTGGTGTTGATGAGCACGCAGCGAGCGATTTCCTGCGGATAGCGGCTGGCCCATTCGACGGCCACCATGCCGCCCAGGGACAGGGCCAGCAAGTGGTAGGGCGCCGGGATGCCCCGCGCCTGCAACTCCCGGCGGCAGTCTTCCACCATGTCGGCCACGCGGGTGGCGCTCGTTTGCAGATGGCGCGTGCCGTTGCCGGGCAGGTCGGGGGTGACGATGCGGGCGCCGGGCAGGGCGCGCGCGAGGGTGGCGGGGAAGCTGCCCCAGTGGCGCTGTTCGCGCATCAGGCCGCGCAGCAAGACCCAGTTATCGTGCGTGTTGATCTGCGTCATGATTCATACCATTGCGCCAGGGCGCGCCGGCGCTGTGCCTTGCGCAGCAAGCCTTCCGGCATCCAGCGGCCGTGGCTGCTGGCGGCGCGCATGAGGAAATCGAACCACACCAGGTGCCGCCGCAGCACGCGCTGCAGGCGGTGCGCGGCCGTGGGGTTGAAGATGCTGACCCGGTTGAACAGCTGGCGCGGATTTTTCTTGACCCACAGCCAGGAACCCATTTCCAGGGTCAGCGGCAGGAACACGCGCCCGGTATAGCTGGTGCCGTTCAGGTACAGATAATCCCACAGGTCGCCATGCGTGCGGTATTGCCGGCTTTGCGGCTCGAATACATAGTTGTGGTTGGGGTAGCTCTGGCTGAACAGCTCTTCCAACGCGCCGATTTCGGCCAGGTGTTCGATGGGCACCTTGGTATGCGCGTGGGGAAACCAGATGCGGTCGCGCAAGCCGAAACCGGAATGGCAATCGAGGGCGATGCTGAACTGGCGCGACAGCAGTTCGCGCTCGACGAGGTCGCACACGGCGGCGCTTTCCAGCTCCATCGGCCCCCCAGCCGCGCCCCGGTACCAGGGCAGGCGGGCGCTGTAGCGCTGTCCACCCAGCATGAACGGCACTTTTTCGCGCGCGCTCAGCGGCGCGTTGCGCATCAGGTCCACGCCGCGCGGATTGCAGCGCGTGGCTTGCCACATGCCGCCCGGGTTGACCAGCGGCATGAACACGAGGCGCATGCCTTCCAGCTGCTGGTGCAGGGTGGCATCCCAGCGCAGGCGCGCGACCAGGCTTTCCAGGAAAGACAGGATGACTTGCGTGCCGATGCGCTCGAGGCCGTGGATGCCGCCGAAAAAGCCCAGCACGGGCACGTCTGGGCTCGGATTGCCCAGCGCGATGGAGTACACGGGAAACTCGCGCCCATCCATGGCGATGCTGCAGGGCGCGGCCACTTCCAGGTGGCTGCCGCCCTCGTCGATGAGGCGCTTCAGCAAGACCAGCTCGGGCAGATTCTTTTCGATCATCAGGCGTCTGAAAGGGAAAGTGACAGCCAGTGTAGCCGAAATAGGTGGCGCGCCGGACGTCCCGCATGGCGAAATTTATGCACGCTGGCGATGTCACGAAGCCGTCATTTTTTCTGTGTAGGCTATTGCAGTTGATGCAAGAGTTGTTACTTGGCAATGCCTTGCTTCCACGCAATTCCCCCTCACACGATAGCGACTCGATAGCGATATGACAGGCAGCCCGGCATCCGTCCATGTGCTTGCGCTGGCAGGATACCTGGTTTTGCTGGGTTTCCTGGCCGCGGTGGGGCCCGTGCGGGCGCAGCCGGCCGACGGCCCCGTGCTGCAGTTCGATATCGCCGCGCAAAACCTGGGCGACGCGCTGGACCTGTACAGCCGCCGCACGGGCATCGCCGTGCTGATGGACCAGCGCTATGCGCAGCGCCAGTCGGGCGCCGTGCGCGGCGCCCATGCGGCCGGCGCGGCCCTGCAAGCCTTGCTGGAAGGCACGGGCCTGCAATCGCGCCTGTCCGACGCGCAAGCCGTCATCGTGTACGCCCCGGCCGGCGCTGCGGCTGTCGCCGCGGCGGAGCTGCCGCAGGCCGCCGTCGTGGCCGCTGCCGACATCCCGGGCGCCGTGCAGGGCGGCGGCGACCATGCGGCCTATGTCAGCCGCCTGCAGCACGTGCTGCTGGGCTTGCTGTGCCGCGCGGCGCAGACGCGTCCCGGCGGCTACCGCCTGGCGCTGCAGCTGTATCTGAACCGCGCCGGCGTGGTGGACCGCGTGCACCTGCTCGACAGCACGGGCTTGCGCGCGCGCGACACGGCCATCGCGCGCCTGGTGCTGGGCATGCGCGTGGGCGCGGCGCCGCAGCCCTCGATGCCGCAGCCCGTTTCCATCCTGCTGCTGCCGCAGGGGCCGGGCAGCGAAGTCGATTGCGCCCCAGGAACAATGGGAAGGCTCGCGCCATGAGCATGCCCGACCTGCGCACCAAGCTGAAACGCCACCTCAGTTCGCGCTACGCCGTGCTGCGCGGGCGCCTGGAGCGCGTGGTCGGCTGCAAGCACCATGCGGCCGATGCGCTGCAGGAAACGTGGCTGCGCCTCGAAGCGATGGTGGCGCCCGGTCCCGCCGCCGCGCCCGTCCACAATCCGGACGCCTATCTGCTGCGCATGGCGGCCAATATCGCCACCGATGCCTACCGCCGCGACCGCATCATCGTCACCGAGCGCGAACGCGAAGAGCTGATGCACATGGCCGACGAGGTGGGCGACGACATCAGCGACCCGGCGCGCATCGTCTCGGCGCGGCTCGACGTGCAGGCGCTCGACGCGGCGCTGGCGGGTCTGTCGCCGCGCCGCCGCGCCATCCTGACGGCCGCCAGGGTCGATGGCTTGCTCAATGCGGACATTGCCGAGCGCTTCGGCATTTCCGTGGCGATGGTGAAGAAAGAATTGCAGGCCGCCATGCAACACTGTAAAACGTGCATGGCCGACGCCGATGCCGCCCAGCGCAGCGATGTGTCGGGCCGCCGTAAATATTGATGAATCTCATGACTGCTCCTGACCGCGATCCACGCGACCCTTCCCATACCGCCGACAGCGACGCTGACATCGGCCGGCAAGCCGCTGCCTGGTGGGCGCGGCTGCGCGGCGACGATTTCACGCAGGCGGACGCCGACGCCTTGCGCGCCTGGTGCGCGCGCAGCCCCGCGCATGCGCGCGCCTGGCGCGAACTCCAGCAAGTGTGGCAGGCGCTGGCCCCCGCGTTGGACCGCGCCGCCGATGCCGCGCCGCAGCGGGCGAACGTGCTGGCGTTCCCGGCGCGCCCCGGGCGCCGGGCTTTCCTGGGCGGCGCGCTGGCGGCCGGCGTGGCCGTGCTGGCCTTGCGCCCGCCGCTGGGCGCCTGGCCGTCGCTGCAGGAATGGAGCGCCGATTACCGCACGGGCACGGGCGAGCAGCGGCAGGTGGCCGTGTCGCAGCAGATGACGGTGCAGATGAATACGCAGACGCGCATCGATGTGCGGGCGCCGGAAGCCATCGAACTGCTGGGCGGCGAAGCGGAAATCCTCGCCAGCGGCGCGCGCCAGCCCGTCACGGTGGTGGCGGGCGCGGGGCGCCTGCTGGCGCAGTCGGCCCGCTTCAACGTGCGCCATACGGATGATGCCGTCTGCGTCACCTGCCTGGCGGGCGCCGTGGACGTGGTCTGGCAGCAGCGGCGCCAGACCCTCGATGCGGGGCAGCAACTGGTCTACGATGACCGGGGCGTGCAGGCGGCCACGGCCGCGCCAGCGGAGGAGGCCAGCGCGTGGCGCACGGGCGCGCTGTCGTTCGTCGGCAAGCCGCTGGCCGAAGTCGTCGATGAAATCAACCGCTACCGGCCGGGCCGGGTGGTGCTGCGCAATGCCGAGCTGGGGCGCCGCCTCGTGCGCATGCGTTTTTCCATCGGGCAAACCGATGGCGCGCTGGCGATGATACGCGACCTGTACGGCGCGGAAATGACCAGTTTGCCGGGCGGCATCGTGCTGCTCAGTTGATTTCCGCTGATTCCAGGTTTCCCTTTGGCAGGCTTATTTGAAAATATTTAAAAATATTTTTCAAAAAACATTATCCCTTCCGCCATCCGGCTACGTCATGGAGGCATGGACGCTTGCGCTACCGCCAGGCTCCGTTCCCTTCTCTCTAGCCAGGAAACCATTGCCATGACCAAGCTTCACACTGCCCAGCGCCCAGTCCCGAACGTCGACATGGACGCGCAGCGTACCTCCACGCTGGGCAGCCGCTTGCGGCTCACGCCGCTCGCCTACGCACTGACCACCATGCTGATGGCGGGCGCCTTTGCCACGCCGGCCCGCGCGCAGCAGGCGTTCAGCGGCGGCTGGTTCGCGGCCAAGGGCGCGGCGCAGAATACGGCGGCCACTTCGGGCCGCCTGCCGAATGGCCAGCCGCTGCCGCTGGGCAGCCGGCCCGAGGGCCAGCAACAGCAGGCAAATCAGCAGTTGCAGCGCTCGCTCAACAACCTGAACCTGGCCGCGCGCGCCATCGCCGCGCAGCAAGCGGCCCAGGCGCAGGCGCGCCAGGCGGCGGCTGGCGTGCCCGGCGCACCCGATGGCCTCGTGAAAGGCGGCTTGCAGGTCGACACCAACAGCCTGACGGCCGGCTGGCTCAACGCCCAGGCGCCCGTGCAGACGGTAGCGAACGGCAAGACGGCCGTGGTGGTGCAGCAAACGGCGGACAAGGCCATCCTGAACTGGGAAACGTTTAACGTCGGCAAGGACACGACCTTGACGTTCCAGCAACAAAAGGATTGGGCCGTGCTGAACCGGGTCAACGATCCGCAAGCCCGTCCCAGCCAGATCCAGGGCCAGATCAAGGCCGACGGCACGCTGCTGCTCGTCAACCGCAACGGCATCGTCTTCAACGGCGCGAGCCAGGTCGACACGCGCAGCCTGGTGGCGGCCGCGGCCCGCATCAGCGATGCGCAATTCCAGAAAAACGGCATCTACAGCCCCGGCACGGCCGGCGCCACGACGTTCACGGACGCGGCCGGCAAGGTGCAGGTGCAGGCGGGGGCGCGCATCGCCAGCAATGCGCCCAAGGGCAGCACGGAAGGCGGCGGCTATGTGATGCTGCTGGGTAAGGAAGTCCACAACGGGGGAGAGATCGGCACGCCGAAAGGCCAGGCCCTGCTGGCCGCCGGCGACAGTTTCGCCATCAAGAAAGGCGTAGGCACGGATGGCAACCCCCTGTCGACCACGCGCGGCAGCGAAGTCACGCCGCAGTTCGCGGCTGGCAGCACGGCGGGCAAGGTGGTCAACACGGGCCTGATCCAGGCGCGCGAAGGCGACGTCACCCTGGCCGGGCGCACGGTGCAGCAGGATGGCGTGCTGCTGGCGTCCACCACCACGGCCACGCGCGGCACCATCCACCTCAACGCCCTGGGCAGCGACGCGGCCGTCACCGTGGGACGGGGCGCCACCACGGCCATCCTCGTCGAGGATGACGGCAAGACGACGGCGCTCGACAGCCAGCGCGACGCCATGCGCGGCCCGGCCGTGACGTCCACGGAAAATATCCTCGCCGTCAACGACCGCCGCGACCAGTCGCGCATCGAGATCGGCAGCGCCGGCACGGTGGAATTCATGGGCGACTCCCTGACCCTGGCCACGGGCGGCCAGATCGCCGTCAACGTGGCCAGCCGCAGCCTGCTGCGCGACGGCGCCCAGCTCGACGTTTCCGGCGCCGTGGGTGTGAAGGTGGCGATGGAAGCGAACAATGTCGAGATCAACGTGCAGGGCAACGAGCAGCGCGATGCGCCCGTCAACCGCGACGGCAAGGCTTTGATCAATAACAATATCTGGGTGGACCGCCGCAAGCTGGTGTTCGTGCCAAAAGGCACGAACGGCTACGACAGCGACCGCTGGTACACGGCGGGCGGCTTGCTGGAAGTGGCCGGTTACCTGGGCACGCAGGGCCACTCCGTCAGCGAATGGATGGCGCAGGGCGGCACGGTCAGCTTCGGCGGCAAGGATGTCGTTACGCAGCTTGGCTCCAGCATCAACCTGTCGGGCGGCACCCTGGACGTGCAGACGGGCGCGCTGCGCCAGACCTGGCTGAAAGGCGCGGACGGCAAGCTGTATGAGGCCGGCAGCGCGCCCGCCGACTTGCCGTATGCGGGCGTGTACAAGGGTTACGAGGAAGTGCATGTGCGCTGGGGCAAGGATGCCAGCGCTTTTTACGCCAATCCATTGATCGCCGCGCAAAAGCGCCTGGAAAACGGCTACACGGTGGGCCGCGACGCGGGCAAGCTGGTGGTGGCGACGGGGTCGGCCGTGCTGGAAGGGGGCATTGCGGGCGACGTCTTCCAGGGCGAGCGCCAGGCGCAGGCGCCGCAAGCGCTGCTCGACGGCTACCAGCAGTCGCAGCTGGCGGCAGCACAGCGGGGGCAGCTGATCGTGGGCCAGTACGTGCCGATGTTCGACAAGCGCACGGGCGTGCTGCAGCATGCGCTGTCCGCCGTCATGGACGAGGTGCGCCTGACGCGCGTGCAGGACGGCATCGCCGCCGGCCTCGACGTGACAGGCGCGCTGGATGCCGAGCGCGAGGGCAGGCTGCTGCTCGACACCACCTTGCTGAACAATCAGCAATTGGGCGCCCTGCGCATCGCCGCCAAGGGCGCGATCACCGTCGACAGCGCGCTGCAGGTGGCCGATGGCGGCAATATCACCCTGTTCGGCAAGGACGTGGCCATCAATGCCAGCCTGCGCAGCCGCGGCGGCAGCATCGCGGCAGGCAACGTGCTGAACCAGATCGGTTCACTGGGCATGCTCGATACCTTCGTCAATCCTGGCGTGCCTCCGGGCACGCTGGTGCTGGCCGACGGCGTCACGCTCGATACCAGCGGCCTGCTCAGTAACGTGCTGCGCGATCCGCTGGCCGCCGCCGGCCTGCCTTATATGAACGGCGGCAGCGTATCGTTGCGAACGTATGGCGACGTGCGCATCGGCAATGGCAGCCTGGTCGACGTCAGTTCCGGCGCGGCCATCCTGGCGCAGGCGAAACAGCAGGGCGGCAAGGGCGGCAACTTGACCCTGGCCAGCTACGGACCGAAGGCCGACCTGGTGCTGGGCAAGGGCGCGCAAGTGCGCGGCCACGGTGTGGCGGGCGGCGGCAAGCTGGAATTGCAGGCCAACAAGATTATGATCGGCCACATTGAAAAACCCGAGGCGGGCGCCCTGCAGCTGGACGGCGGCTTCTTCGACAAGGGTTTTTCCAGCTACAGTCTGGTCGGCAAGCAAGGCGTCACGGTAGCGGACGGCACGCAGGTGGATGTGCGCATGCCGGTATTGCGCGTGGCGGACAATGAAAAACTGGCCCTGTGGATGCCGGAACAGGTCACGGAAAATCCGCTGAAGGGAACCTTGACGCAGCGCAAGGGCGCCAGCCTTGCCGTGCAGGTGGGCGATATCCAGTCCGGCGCGGCCGACATGGCCATCGCCGAATTGCTGGTGGGCAAGAATGCCGTGGTGAGCGTCGACGCGGGCCAGTCCATCAAGCTGTCCAGCGTGGGCCAGCTGACTGTGGAAGGGCGCCTGAATGCGTGGGGCGGCAAGATCAGCCTGGGCGGCGTGGGCGTCGACCGGACGGTTTCCGAAGCGGTGGAAGCGGCCGGCCATGGCCGTTCCATCTGGATCGGCGAGCATGCCGTGCTGGACGTGGCCGCGCGCGCCGTCAGCGCCACGGATGCGCAGGGCCGGCGCTACGGCAAGGTGGTCGATGGCGGCAGCATCGTCGTCGGCGGCGAGATCGACCATGCACAGGGCAGCACTTCGGCGGCCAGCCTGTTTGTCGTCGTGCGCGACGGCGCCGTGCTCGACGCGTCCGGCGCGCACGCCGTGCTCGACGTCAATGGCGACGCCATCGACGTGGCCAGCGCGGGCGGCAGCATCGCGCTGGCGTCGAACAATGGCTTGTACCTCGATGGCCAGCTGTTGGCCAGGGCCGGCGGCGCGGGCGCGGCGGGCGGCACCCTGTCCGTGGCCACGGGCACGCCCGAATACCTGAAAGTGCTGGCCACGCCCAAGGTGCTGCAGGGCCGCCAGCTGGCCATGACGCAGCGCCAGGGCGCCAGCGACCTGGCTGACAATGTGACAGCCAGGGACGGGGCGCAGGCGCTGCAGTACGGCCATGGCCGTTTTTCCGTGGAGCAGGTGGAGGCGGGCGGTTTCGCCAACCTGGCGCTGCTGGGCGCCGCTTCGTTCGACGGCGACGTGTCGCTGACGATGCGGCAAAGCTTCCAGCTGTACGGTGCGCCGCTGCTGTCGCCCGGCAGCCAGCCTGGCGCGCGCATCGGCATCGCGGCGCCGTATGTGCGCCTGGCCAGCATCAAGCCGGCCGGCCGCGATTTCTATACGACGCCAGGCAGCGCGGGGGCGTCGCCGGTTGCCAGCCAGATCAGTATTGCGGGCGGCCTGATCGACGTGCGCGGCATGGTGAACATGCTGGCTGACGACGTGCGCCTGAGCAGCCGCGGCGACTTGCGCTTCCTGCTGTCGCCCTTGGGCTGGGACGGCAACCAGGCGACGACGGTGTTGTCCACGCCGGGCGACATGACCCTCGTTGCAGCCCAGCTGTATCCGGA
The DNA here is from genome assembly GCF_030587305.1 of Janthinobacterium sp. SUN206. Lineage (NCBI taxonomy): Bacteria > Pseudomonadati > Pseudomonadota > Betaproteobacteria > Burkholderiales > Oxalobacteraceae > Janthinobacterium > Janthinobacterium sp. SUN206. The sequence continues at coordinate 269,318 of NZ_JAPWIB010000001.1, forward strand.
ATCGGGCGCCGGCGCCGCCGTGCGTGCCGGCCATGGCGTCATCAATGGCAAGTTCGGCTACGACCCTGCGCGCAGCCTGACCATCGGCCGCGCGACCGACGCCGTGCCGGCCATGCCGTCTTCCGCCTTCGGCTCGCTGGAGCTGGAAGCGGCGCATATCGAGCAGGGCGGCGTCGTGCGTGCGCCGCTGGGGCGCCTGGTGATCGGCGCGGCCCGCTATGACAATGACAAGAGCCTGAGCGTGAATCTGCTGGCCAACAGCATCAGTTCCGTCAGCGGCGCGGGCCTGGTCATGCCGTATGGCGGCACCGTCGATGGCCAGACCTGGAACGTCAACGGCAAGCCGGTCACCTTGATGGGCGTGGGCGGCATCAATGCGCAGGGCGGCCTGCTCAACGGCGTGCAATTGGGCGGCGTGGCCGTGGACGTGCGGCCGGGCGCGCTGCTCGACCTGTCCGGCGGCGGCGAACTGGCGGGCGCCGGCTTCATCGCGGGCCGCGGCGGCTCCACCGATGCGCGCTACCATCCGTTGGCGCAGGTGGGCGCGAACGGCGGCTTTGTCCTGCCGGGACTGGCCACCAACCCCGTGTACGCCATCGTGCCGGGCGCGCAGGCGCCGCAAGCGCCCACGGGCGGAGAAAAGGCGGCGTCCGATCCGGCCGTGGGCCGGCAGGTGACGATAGGCAGCGGCGTGCCGGGCCTGGCCGCCGGCACCTACACGCTGATGCCGTCCACCTACGCCCTGTTGCCAGGCGCCTTCCGCGTGGAGCTGAACGGCCTGGCGGGCCAGGGCAGCGGCGCGGCCCCGGCGCAGCCGTTGCGCAACGGTTCCTGGGCCGCGCCCGGCACCCTGTCGATCGCCGGCACGGACATCCGCGCGCCGCTGGCCAGCCAGCTGATACTCACGCCGGCCAAGGTCTTGCGCACGTATTCCCAGTACAACGAAACGGGCTATGCCGCATTCGCGCTGGCCGATGCGCAAAGGCGGGGCATTCCCCGCGCGCTGCTGCCGTCCGATGCGAAAACGCTCAAGCTGACCATGCTCCAGGACGGCGGCCTGGACACCTTCCAGTTCAAGGGCACCGGCAAGTTTGGCGCCGCCGAGGGCGGCTATGGCGGCACCGTGATCGTGATGCCGAGCAATAGCGCCAAGGGCGACATTGAAATCCTTGCCGACGGCGCAACGGCCACCCGCGACGCCGGACTGGTCAGCATGCGCGCCTCGAGCCTGAACAGTATCGGCGCGGCCCGTATCCTGGTGGGCAATGCGCCGTCGGTGGAATATGGCCAGGCCGGCAACTACGTGAGTTTCGGCGCCAATTCGGCGCGCTCCATCTACCTGCGCGCGGGGGCCGTGCTGTCGGCGCCCGAGGTGTTCCTCGTCGCCCAGGACCCCAGCAGTTATCTGCTGGGCGACGGCTTGATCGATATCGCGGCCGGCGCCGGCATCAGCACCCTGGGCAAGGGCAAGGCCGCGTATGACGCCAACGACGGCTTCATCTACAAGAAGGGCCGCGCGGACGTGCACATGCTGGCCGCGTCGAACGGCTTGCTCAATGTGGCGCCGGTCAGTGGCACGGCGCGCGGCGGCATCCGCATCGGCACGGCCAGCCTGTACTCGGAAGGCACCTTGCTGCTGTCGACCAATGGCAGCTTCGCGCTGGACGACTCCGCCCGCTACGGCACGCGCAACCTGAGCCTGGCCGTGGGCGCCATCAACATGGGCAGCAGCGAAGCGCTGGCGGCGGCCCAGGCCAACGGCACGCGCGCCAACGGCCTGGCCATGAACCAGGGCGTGCTGGACCGCCTGTTGCGCGGCGACACCAGCGCGGGCGCGCCGGCCCTGCAGGCGCTGGTGCTGAGCGCGGCGGACGGCGTCAATTTCTATGGCGACGTGGTGCTCGACACCTACGACAAGGCGAGCGGCAAATCGACCCTGGAGCGCCTGGTGCTGACCACGCCCGCCATGTATGGCCAGGGCGATGCGGGCACGGTGGCCACCATCCGCACGGCCAACCTGGTCTGGGGCGGCGCCCTGTCGCCGGCCGGCAATGTGATTGCGCACGGCGCCGGTACGGGCAGCGGCACCCTGAACCTGGAAGCGGAACGCATCGATTTCGGCTTTGGCCCGTTCACGCAGCCGGCCAGCGTCGCCTCGTTCGACCGCCTGGCGCTCGGTTTTGGCACGGTTAACCTGAAAGCGTCGGGACAAGTCACGGCCAACCACAAGGGCAGCCTGTCCGTCTACCAGTCGCAGGGCGCGTATGAAACGGGCAAGGGCTACCAGTACAGCGGCGGCAACCTGAACATCGGCACGCCGCTGCTGACGGGCGACGCCGGTTCCGCGCACAGCTACACGGCGGGCGGCGCGCTGACGGTGGCGGCGCCGGCCGGCGCGGCGGCAGCGGCTCCCGTCAAAAATAGCGCCGCGCTGGGCGCCCAGCTGGCCTTGAACGGCGACAGCGTCAGCGTGGCGACGGCCGTGGTGTTGCCTAGCGGCAAGCTTGCCGTCAACGCCCTGCACGACATCACCGTGGCGGACGGCGCGCGCATCGACATGGCGGGCCGCAAGACCACCTTCTTTGACGTGGACAAATACAGCTGGGGCGGCGACGTGACCCTGGACAGCCGGACCGGCGATATCCGCCAGGGGGCGGGCGCCGTGATCGACCTGTCGGCCGAGAACAACCGCGCCGGCAGCCTGAAGGCCGTGGCGCTCGATGGCGCGGCCGGCATGGTCGATTTGCAGGGCAAAATACTGGGCGGCGCCAGCGGCAGCTACGACGCGGGCGGCACGATGGTGCCGTACAAGAAGGGCAGCGTGGACGTGCGCGCGCAGACCCTGGGCGCCGGAGGCACCCTGGACAGCCAGTTTGCGTCGCTGAACCAGCGCCTGAATGAAGGCGCTGTGACGGGCGCGCGCAGCTTCCAGCTGAAACAGGGCGACTTGACGATCGGCAACGAGTTGAAGGCGGGCGAGGTGCTGGTGGCCGTCGACAATGGCCGCCTCACCGTCGCCGGCGTGATCGACGCCAGCGGCGAGCGCGTGGGCAGCATCCGCCTGGCCGGCCGGCATGGCGTCACTCTGGCCGGCAACGCCGTGCTCGACGCGCACGGCACGGTCCTGCGCGTCGACAGCTATGGCAAGATCATCGACAGCCCGAACCGTGCCACGGTGGAACTGAATGCGGGCGAGGGTGTATTGAACCTGGCCGGCGGCGCGCAGATCGACGTGCGCCACGGCACGGCGGCCGTGGCCGGCAAGGGCAAGGGCGAATACGATGGCGCGGTGCGCGGCACGGTGGAGCTGAGCGCGCCGCGCCTGGGCAGCGGCGGTGCGCGCACGGACCTTGACGCGGCCACCTTTGGCGACATCGCCATCGCCGCCGGCGGCGGCTTGACCATCCGCGGCGCGAAATCCATCGCCGTCAACGCCATGCAGCGCTACGACGACGCGGCCTACGCCACGGACCTTTCGGTCAGCGGCCGCCCTTACCAGGTGATCAACCAGGCTTACCTCGACAGCAAGCATGGGGACAGCACGGCCTTCATCGATGCGGCGCTGGCCAATACGAACTTGCGCAACGGCAAGCTGGCGGGCCTGGCCACGGCCGCGTATGCCGACGCGCTGCATTTGCGTCCCGGCGTCGATATCGTCAGCAAGACCCAAGATGGCGACCTGGTGGTGCAGGGCGACCTGGATCTGTCGGGCATGCGTTATGCCAGCCTGAATCCGCGCTTTCAAGTAAGCAATTTGCGCGGTTCGGGCGAGGTGGGCAGCCTGCTGCTGCGCGCCGGGGGCGATTTGAGCATCTATGGCAGCATCAATGACGGCTTCGCGCCGCCGCCCGCCACCCAGGACGACAGCGGCTGGAAACTGTTGCCGGGGCGCGACATCAACGGCAGCGACGTCATCGTGCCGGGCAAGGGCGTGACCCTGGCCGACGGCACCTTGTTCCCGGGAGGCATCGCGCTCAATTACGACTTGCCCGTCAAGGGCTTCAATCTGCTCGCCGACACGCGCCTGCCCGTGGCAGTGACCCTAGACCAGGCGATCACCTTGCCGCCAGGCACGGTGCTGGCGGCCGCCGTGCGCGACGGCGCCGGCAATATCGTCCACGCGGCCGGCACCCTGCTGGCCACGGCGCAGACCTTGACAGCCGGCATGCGCCTCGATGCGGGCAGCGTACTGAAGCAATCGGTGACGCTGCGCGCCATGACCTGGCCCAAGGGCGTGCCCCTGCCGGGCGTGGCCGGCGAGCGCTCGGTGTTCGCGCTCAATGGCCAGCTGGCACTGGCCGTGGGCTCGCTGATCCCGTCCGGCACCGACGTCAAGCTGTTGCCCAATGTGGATTCAATCGGCCTGCGTCCGGAAGTGGCGGGCAGCCAGGGCAAGCTGTGGGCCATCGCGCCCATGCTGGCCGAAGGCTCGCAAGCGTGGGGCATGCGCCTGGTGGCCGGCGCCGACCTGGACGGGGCCGACACGCGCGCCGTGCAGGCGCATCCCGCGCACGGCACCCTGCGCCTGGCCGACAGCCATTACGGCATGTACGGCATCCTGATCCCGCCGAAGGGCGTGCAGTACTGGACCAAGGAAGCGCAGGAGCTGGGCGAGCGGGAGGGCTTCCCCGGCATCGTGGCGGGCGAACCCATCACCGAGGAATTCACCAGCCAGTTCGGTCAGACTGTCGAGGTGTTTTGCGCCAACGACCCCACCATGTGCCTGCTGAAGGTGGCCTATGTATGGACCAGGGAAGGCGCGGAAGAGTTTGCCGACCCCAAGACCAAGGCGGGCGATGTGCTCGACCCGGTGGCGCTGGGCTGGCCCACCATTTGCGAGGAAAACCCCACCTGGTGCGGCACGTCGAACCCGACGTTCGACTACAAGGCGAGCAGCCTGCGCTACAGCGTGCTGCGCACGGGCACGGGCGACCTGGACCTCGTCAGCGGCGGCAGCCTGCGCATGGACAGCCTGTATGGCGTGTACACGGCCGGCATGTCGTCCACGCCGACGGCGGCCGGCGACCCGTACAACCTGCCGCGTTCGCGCAATGCGGACGGCAAGGTGCTTGGCAACCCCGACGGCGCCCATGAACGCCTGGTCGACGGCGGCGCCGACAGCATCTACCGCGCCTGGTATCCGGAGCAGGGCGGCAACCTGCTGCTGAAGGTGGGGGGCGACTTGAGCGGTTCGCTGGTCGATAAGTCCAGCGAAATCAGCCAGCGTCCGGTCAGCAAGGATGGCATGGCCGATTCTGTGACAGTAGGCAACTGGCTGTGGCGCCAGGGCAGCGGCGGCGTGGCTACGGGTGGCCAACCCCAGCCGGTGGCGTGGTGGATCAATTTCGGCAGCTACGTGGGCCGCCCCACCCTGGCCGACACGGTGCTGGGCTTTACGGGTTTCGGCACCCTGGGCGGCGGCAATGTGCGCGCCGAGGTGGCGGGCGCCGCCGGCGTGCTGGCGCCGCTGACCGGCAGCACGTATAACGGCAGTATCAATCCCCGTTCGCAGGGCTTGATGCTGGCCGTGGGCGGCACGGGCCGCGTGCAGGCCGACGGCAGCCTGCTGCAGACGGGCGGCGGCGACCTGGAGCTGCGCGTGGGCGGCGCCCTCAATCCGGCCGGCATGGCAAGCCTCGCACACCTGAATGGCGCGCTGGTCGATTTGCGCGGCCACGCGGAAACGTCGGCTACGCAACTGGGCAGCGTGGCGCTGCAGTACGGCACCTGGGGGACCGATCACGTGCCGCTGGAATCGCGCGCCTACGACGCCTTCCGCGCCACGCGCGCCACGCCCCGGGGCGGCATGACCCTGGTGCCGGGCGACGCCACGTTCAGCGTGGCAACCCTGGGCGACCTGGTGCTGCAGGACGTGGCCGACCCCGGCCGCGTGACCCCGTTCAATGGCACGCCGTTCACCGGCGCGGCGGGCGAGCGGGGCTACGGCTACAGCTGGTTCAGCCTGTGGACGCCGCGCACGGCGCTCGACCTGTACTCCGCCGGCGGCAACATGACGCCGCTGGCGGCGTCCGTCGGCACGGACACCGACCTGGCCATCGTCTATCCATCCATCGTACGGGCCGCGGCCGCAAATGGTAGCCTGTACTATGGCAAGACCATCACGGATTGGGGTGGTGCATCCGCGTATGCCCCGCCGTTGCTGCTGGCGCCGTCTCCCAATGCACAGCTGCAATGGCTGGCCAGCGATTCCATCTATGCGGGCGGATTTGCCGTCAGCCAGTCCGGCGCCGCCGCCGACAGCATGGCGACGCCGTTCAAGCCGGGTTTCACGGGCTGGGATGTCAGTCCTTACGTGACCGATCCTCTGGCCGCGAATGTCTCGAGCACGGGGGCGCCGGCGACGCAATCGAACTTCCCGCTGTTCGCCTTCGGTCCCGACTCCTCGGCCGGTCCCGCCAACAGCGGCACGCAGACGGCCCGCATCTATGCCGTCACGGGTGACCTGGTGGGCGTGAACAGCGGCCGCATCCTCGAATTTTCCAATGGCAAGCGTGCAGGCATTACCTGGTACGAGGGCGGCCAGCCCGTGTGGATGAAGGCGGGCCGCGATATCGTCGGCAGCGGCACTGCGCAGCTGGAAGCCAACGACGGCACTGCCAGCGGCAGAGACATAAGCTTCCGCAATATCAACAACCTGGTCGTGCATAACAATGTGTATGACGTGTCGGTGGTGTCGGCCGGGCGCGATATCCTGAACAGCTCCTTCAACGTGGCCGGCCCCGGCACGCTGGACATCAGCGCCGGGCGCAATATATTGATGCAGGACAAGGGTAGCGTCGTCAGCCTCGGTCCCGTGGTGGCGGGCGACAAGCGTCCGGGCGCCGGCATCGCCATGCAGGCGGGCGTGGGCGCGGCCGGCCTCGACTACCTGCGCTTCGTCAAGCCGTATCTCGACCCGGCGAACGTGGCGCAGAAGGGCGTGCCGCTGGCCGACCAGGCGGGCAAGGTAGTGAAAGCGTACGACAGCGAACTGGCGGCGTGGCTGGGCGAACGCTACAGTTTCAAGGGCACGGCCGCCGAGGTTCTGGCCTTTTACCTGGCCTTGCCCGAGCCGCAGCAGCGCGTGTTCGCCCGCAATGTGTATTTCGCGGAACTGAAGGCGGGCGGGCGCGAATACAACGACTGGGACAGCTCGCGCTATGGCAGTTTCTTGCGCAGCCGCAACGCCATCGCGGCCCTGGCGCCGGCCACGGACGCCAATGGCAAGGCGCTTGCCTATGCGGGCGACATCGTCATGTACCGCGGCCTGTACGCGGTGCGCAATGACGGCGAGCAGCGCTGGGATTACTACCCCCGCAGCGGCTACGTGCACACGAACTTCGGCGGCGATATCCAGTTGCTGACGCCGGGCGGCAGGCAGGTGTTCGGCATCGAAGGCGAGGCGCCGCCGGCGACCTCGGGCGTCATCACCAAGGGCGGCGGCAATATCGAGCTGTTCTCGCACGGCAGCATCCTGCTGGGCCAGAGCCGCATCATGACGACGTTTGGCGGCGATATCCTCGGCTGGTCGTCGGAAGGCGACATCAACGCGGGGCGCGGTTCGAAGTCGACCATCGTCTACACGCCGCCCAAGCGCGTATATGACAACTGGGGCAACGTGACCCTGTCGTCCGACGTGCCGAGCACGGGCGCCGGCATCGCCACCCTGGCGCCGATCGCGGAAGTGCCGGCCGGCGACGTGGACTTGCTGGCCCCGCTGGGCACCATCGACGCGGGCGAGGCGGGCATCCGCGTCTCGGGCAACGTCAACCTGGCCGCGCTGAAGGTGATGAATGCGGCGAATATCCAGGTCAAGGGCGAAGCGAAGGGCATGCCGACGGCGGCGTCCGTCAACGTGGCGGCCATGACGAACGCCAGCGCGGCCGCTTCCCAGGCCACGGCGGCGGCGCAGGACGTGGTGCAGCGCGAGCGCGCCGCCACCCGTTCCGCGCAGCCATCCGTGTTCACGGTGCGCGTGCTGGGCTTTGGCAGCGAAGCACCGCCCGACAGCGCGCAAGCGGCGCCGCAGGAGGGCGCGCGCATCGAGGCGGCCGACTACAACCCGCGCAGCGCCGTGCGCGTGCTGGGACTGGGCACCTTGCCGGAATCGGCCACGCGCCAGCTGACGGCGCAAGAGCGCAGCAGGTTGTCGCCATGATGGCCGGCATGGCGAATGTGGCCGCGGTCTTGCCCTTGCGCGCGGCGGGGCATGCCGGCATGGCCTGGTGCCGGCCCGCCATCCGGCCCCGTTTGCAGGCGGCCAACGACGTGGCGCCCCTGCCGATGCCGGCGCCGGCGCAGGGCGCCCGGCTGCAGGCTGTGCTGGAAGGCAATTACGCGGGACTGCACCGGCGCCTGGCGCGCCACCTGGGCTGCGCCGAGCTGGCCAGCGACAGCCTGCACGACGCCTGGCTGCGGCTGGGCGCGCTGGCGGCCGGGGACGGCGCGGCGCTGGCGCACAGCCCCGTCGCCTATGTCTTCCGCGTGGCGTGCAATGCGGCCATGGACAGCCTGCGCCGCAACCGCGCCTGGCTGTATGCGGACGAGGGCGGTGACGATGGCGCCGCCGGCCTGGTCGATTTCCTGGCCGATACGGCGGCCGGGCCGGAACGCCTGGCCGAGCTGCAGGCGGACGTGCGGCGCCTGGCGCAGGCCGTCGACTTGCTGCCGCGGCGCCACCGGCAAGTGCTCGAAGCGCTGCGCGTGGATGAGCTGACCCGCCAGGAAGTGGCCGAACGGCATGACATGTCGCTGCGCAACGTCGATACGGCCTTGCGCCAGGCGCTCGACCATTGCGCGCGCCACACGGGTTACGCGGCGCAGGGGGGCGTCGGCACGACCCGGCGCGGCCTGCGCTTGCGCCAAGGATAGGCGCTCCCCCCTGTTTTACGTTCGTTCGCGTACAGACGCGCAGAAATTCCGCTGACAGACTGGAACTCCGGGCCTGCATGCGCCCACCCAGCCCACTGCCAGGAGGAAGCGCGACATGACCGAGTGTAATCACATCAATGCCGGCAGGCGCGGCGTGCTGATCGCCGGCGCGCTGTCGGCCACGGCGGTGGCCGTGCCCGGCGTAGCGGGAGCGGCGCAAGCGGTGAGCACGTCCGGCCAGGCGCCGCCCGTCCTGATGCAAGTCAGCCTGGACGTCAACGGCCAGCGCCACAGCCTGGAACTCGACACGCGCACCACCTTGCTCGACGCCTTGCGCGAACATCTGCACCTGACGGGCACCAAGAAGGGCTGCGACCACGGGCAATGCGGCGCCTGCACCGTCCTGCTCGACGGCCAGCGCATCAATGCCTGCCTGACCCTGGCCGTGATGCATGACGGCGCGAAGGTCACCACCATCGAGGGGCTGGGCACGCCCGACAAGCTGCACCCGATGCAGGCGGCTTTCATCGCGCATGACGGTTATCAATGCGGCTATTGCACCCCGGGGCAGATATGTTCGGCCGTGGCCGCGCTGGGCGAGATCCGCCAGGGCATCCCCAGCCACGTCAGCACCGACTTGAATGCGGCGCCGCAGGCGACGCCGGAAGAATTGCGCGAGCGCATGAGCGGCAATCTCTGCCGCTGCGGCGCGTATTCCAACATCATCGAAGCCATCACGGAAGTGGCGGGGAGGCCCGCATGAGAGTGTTCAGCTACCAGAAGCCCGCCACGCCGGCCGAAGCGGCGGCCGCCGCCGTGAACACGCCGGGCGCCAGGTTCATCGCCGGCGGCACGAATCTGCTCGACCTGATGAAACTGGACATCGAAACGCCCGCGCATTTGATCGACGTCAATGGCCTCGCCCTGGACAAGGTGGAAACTACAAAGGACGGCGGCTTGCGCATCGGCGCCCTCGTGCGCAACACGGCGCTGGCGGCGCATGCCACGGTGCGGCGCGATTATGCCGTGCTGTCGCGCGCCTTGCTGGCCGGCGCTTCGGCGCAATTGCGCAACAAGGCGACGACGGCCGGCAACTTGCTGCAGCGCACGCGCTGCCCGTACTTCTATGACACGAACCAGGCGTGCAACAAGCGCGTGCCGGGCAGCGGCTGTTCGGCCATCGCCGGCTTCAGCCGGCCGCTGGCGATTTTGGGCGGCAGCGAAGCCTGCATCGCCACGCATCCCAGCGACATGGCCGTGGCCATGCGCGTGCTTGACGCTTCCATCGACACGGTGCGGGCAGACGGCGCCGTGCGCACCATCCCCATCGCCGACTTTTACCGCTTGCCGGGCAGCACGCCGCAGCTGGAAACCGTGCTGCAGCCGGGCGAACTGATCACCAGCGTCACCTTGCCCCGGCCCGTAGCCGGCATGCACGTCTACCGCAAGGTGCGCGACCGCGCCTCGTATGCGTTCGCGCTGGTGTCCGTGGCGGCGATTATCTTGCCCGATGGTACGGGCAGGCTGGCCCTGGGCGGCGTCGCGCCGCAGCCGTGGAGAATTGCCGCGGCGGAGCAATCGATGCCGCAAGGCGCCGCCGCCGTGAGCGAACGCCTGCTGGCCGGCGCCGCACCGACGGCCGACAACGCCTTCAAGGTGACCCTGGCGCAGCGCACGATCGCCGCCGTGATGGCGCACGCATCCGCACAGAAAGGCTAGGGCCATGAAATTTACGACACCGGCGACCACCAATCCCATCGACCAGTTGAAAGTCGTGGGCCGCCCCACGGACCGCATCGACGGCCCCCTGAAAACCACGGGCACGGCGCCGTACGCGTATGAGCAGAACAAGGCCGCGCCGCACGCCGCCTACGGCCATGTCGTAGGCGCGGCCATCGCCAGGGGCCGCATCGCCTCCATCGACAGCAGCGCGGCGCGGCGCGCGCCCGGCGTGCTGGCCGTGGTGACGGCGGAATCGGCTGGGAAATTGGGCAAAGGCAAGATGAACACGGCCAGGCTGCTGGGCGGCCCCGAGGTCGAACATTACCACCAGGCCATCGCCCTGGTGGTGGCGGAAACCTTCGAACAAGCCCGCTCGGCCGCGCAGTTGCTTGACGTTAAATATGTCGAACAGCCGGGTGTTTTCGACCTGGCCAAGGCGAAGAATACGGCCACCAAGCCGAAGGATGGCCAGCCCGACAGCAAGACGGGCAACTTCGCCGGCGCCTATGCCCAGGCCCCCGTGCGCCTGGACGCCACTTATACGACGCCCGACCAGTCGCACGCCATGATGGAGCCGCACGCTTCGATTGCCGCCTGGGAAGGGGATAAATTGACGGTGTGGACGGCGAACCAGATGGTGGACTGGGGCCGTGGCGACCTGGCCCGCACCCTGGGTGTGCCGAAAGACAAGGTACGCATCGTCTCGCCCTACATCGGCGGCGGTTTCGGCGGCAAGCTGTTCGTGCGCGCGGAAGCCTTGCTGGCAGCCCTGGGGGCGCGCGCGGCGCAGCGTCCCGTCAAGGTGGCCCTGACGCGGCCCTTGATGTTCAACAACACGACGCACCGGCCCGCCACCATCCAGCGCCTGCGCCTCGGCGCCACGCGCGATGGCAAGATCACGGCCATCGGCCATGAATCGTGGTCGGGCGACTTGAAAGGGGGCCAGCCGGAAACGGCCGTGATGCAGACGCGGCTGCTGTACGCGGGGCCGAACCGCATGACGGCCATGCGCCTGGCCGTGCTCGATTTGCCGGAAGGCAACGCCATGCGCGCGCCGGGCGAGGCGCCGGGGCTGATGGCGCTGGAAGTCGCCATGGACGAGATGGCCGATAAATTGAAAATGGACCCCATCGTCTTTCGCATCCTGAACGACACGAAAGTGGACCCGGAAAAGCCGGGCAGGCCGTTTTCCCAGCGCCGCCTGATCGATTGCCTGCGCACGGGCGCCGTGGAATTCGGCTGGAAGGAGAGGTCGACGCAGCCGGGCATGCGGCGCGATGGCCGCTGGCGCGTGGGCATGGGCGTGGCGTCCGCCTTCCGCAACAACCTCGTCATGCCGTCCGCCGCCCGCGTGCGCCTCGATGGCAATGGCATGATCACGGTGGAAACGGACATGACGGACATCGGCACGGGCAGCTACACCATCATCGCGCAGACGGCGGCGGAAATGCTGGGCGTGACCTTGACGCGGGTCGTCGTGCGCCTGGGCGACTCGGATTTCCCCGTCTCGGCCGGTTCGGGCGGGCAGTGGGGCGGCAACAGTTCCACGGCCGGCGTGTACGCGGCCTGCGTGCGCCTGCGCCAGGCCATCGCCGCCAAGCTGGGTTTCGATGAAAAAGAGGCGCGCTTTTCCGACGGCCAGGTGAGCCAGGGCGAGCGCAGCGTGCCGCTCGCTGCCGCCGCCTACCATGGCGACGTCGTCGCGGAAGACCGCATGGAATACGGCGACCTCGATAAAAAATTCCAGCAATCCACGTTCGGCGCGCATTTCGTCGAAGTGGGCGTGGACAGCGACACGGGCGAAGTACGCGTGCGCCGCATGCTGGCCGTGTGCGCGGCCGGCCGCATTTTGAACCCGAAGGCGGCGCGCAGCCAGGTGATCGGCGCCATGACCATGGGCGTGGGCGCGGCCCTGATGGAGGAACTGGTGGTCGACCAGCGGCGCGGCTACTTCGTCAACCACGACCTGGCCGGCTACGAAGTGCCCGTGCACGCCGACATCCCGCACCAGGACGTCATCTTCCTCGATGAAACGGATCCCATGTCCTCGCCCATGAAAGCCAAGGGCGTGGGCGAACTGGGCATCTGCGGCGTGGCGGCCGCGATCGCGAATGCCGTCTACAACGCGACGGGGGTACGCGTGCGCGACTATCCGCTGACCCTCGACAAGCTGCTGCGGGGGCTGCCCGTGCCGGCCTAGGGGTCTGGCGTCCTGGCGTCGCCGCGCGCGTGACAAAGCGTGTATTTTTGGTAATTTTCAAGTGCTATGCTCGGAACGCATCTTGCGGGGCAGGTTTCAGGTCCGCAAGGCCATGCCGCCAGGAGAATGCATGAACAGCTCACCAATGCCGCCGCGGATACTGATCGTCGATGACGAGCTGGCGCATGTGCGCGCGCTGTGCGACACCTTGCGCGGCCAGGCCTACGACACGACGGGGCTCGCCTCGGGCGAGGCGGCGCTGTCGCTGCTGGCCGTCGAATCGTTCGACCTGCTGCTGGTCGACCTGATGATGCCGGGCATGAACGGCATCGCCGTGGTGGAAGCGGCGCGGCAGATCGATCCCGACCTGGCCTGCATCATCATGACGGGCGAAGGCACGATTGCTTCGGCCGTGCAGGCCATGCAGGCGGGTGCGCTCGATTACGTCGTCAAACCGTTCAAGGTGTCGGGCATCCTGCTGATACTGGCGCGGGCGCTGGAAACGCGCCAGTTGCGCATCGCCAATGCGCGCCTGGAACTGCTGCTGCGCCAGCACACGGCCGAACTCGACGCCATGAACAAGGATTTGCAGCTGGCCCGCGAAGTGGCCGAGCGGGCGAACCAGGAAAAGACCAATTTCCTGTCCAGCATGAGCCACGAGTTGCGCACGCCGCTCAACGCCATCCTGGGCTTTTCGCAGATGCTGACATCCGATTCCATCCCCTCGACGGCGCAGGAAAGGAAAACCTTTGCCTCGCACATCTTCGGCGCCGGCCGGCATTTGTTGACCTTGATCAACGATATCCTCGACATCGCCAGGATCGAGTCGGGCAATATGTCGCTGTCGATGGAGCCCGTGGACCTGGCCGGCATCTACCACGAATGCTGGCAAATGATGGAACCGCTGGCGCACAAGCGCGGCATCACCCTGACGTTCGTGGAAGCGGTCGGCCTGCATGTGCTGGCCGACCGCACGCGCCTCAAGCAGGTGCTGATCAACCTGCTGTCGAACGCCGTCAAGTACAACCGCGAACAGGGCGAGATCCACGTCGATTGCCAGCCCGTCGATGCACAGCGGCTGCGCCTGTCCGTGCGCGACACGGGCGCCGGGCTGAGCGCCGCGCAGCTCGAGGCGCTGTTCCAGCCCTTCAACCGCCTTGGACGCGATGCGCGCGACGAGGAGGGCACGGGCCTGGGGCTGGTGGTCAGCAAGCGCCTGGCCGAAGCCATGCAGGCCAGGCTCGGCGTGGCCAGCACGCCAGGGCGCGGCAGCACCTTCTGGCTCGACATCGCCAGTTGCCCGGCGCGCCAGCCGCTGCAGGAAAGCCCGCGCCTGCCCGCCATCGCCCGGCCCGCCGAGCCGATAGCGTTGCCGGAGCGCAAGACGCTGCTGTATGTGGAAGATAATCCCCTGAACGTGACCCTGGTGGCGGGCCTGATCCATTTTCGCCCCGATCTCGACCTGCTGTCGGCCGGCGATGGGCAAACGGGCCTGGAGATGGCGCGCCGCCACCTGCCGCAGCTGATACTGATGGATATCGACCTGCCCGACATCAGCGGCACGCAAGTCATGCAGCTGCTGCGCGCCGATGCCCGCACGGCGCATATTCCCGTCATCGCCCTGACGGCCGTGGCGGGGCCCGGCGATGTCCGCCAGGGGCTGGCGGCCGGCTTTTACCGCTACCTCACCAAGCCGGTCGACGTGGTGGCGTTTTCCGAGGCCGTCAACAGCGCGCTGGAGTTGGCCACGGCGCAGTGCAGCGCATGAGCGGCCCGACGCCAGCGCGGCGGACGGTCTGGCTGGCGGCCGCACTGCTGCTGGCGGTGCTGGCCGCCATCGCCTTGTGGCGGCTGTTTGCCCGTGCCGCGCCGCCGCCCGGCCCCGTGGAAGAGCTGCGCCTGGCCGTGAACGCGGAATACGTGGGCAGCTGCCCCGTGCTGGCCGCGCACGGGCAGGGCTATTTCACGCGCGAAGGCATCCACGCGCGGCTGCAATCCTACTCGTCGGGCAAGGCGTCGCTGGAAGCCGTGTTGCAGGGCCAGGCCGACCTGGGCACCGTGTCCGATATTCCCGTGGTGCTGGCGAGCCTGAAGAATCAGTCCGTCGTCATCATCGCCAGCATCTTCGAGGCCGAACGCGACCACGGCATCGTGGGGCGCCTGGACCGCGGCGTGTCCACGCCCGCCAGCCTGAAGGGCAAGCGCATCGGCGTGACCCTGGGCACCTCCGGCCAGTTCGCGCTGGACGCCTTCCTGAACCGCCAGAAGCTGCTGCCCGGCGAAGTCACCCTGCACAACTACGCGCCGGACCAGCTGGCCGCTGCGCTGGCCCGCGGCGAGGTCGATGCGGCGGCCGGCTGGGAACCGTTCCTGACGGCCATGACGCATGCCATCGCGGGCAAGGCGGCCATCTTCTATGGCGAGGACGTGTATGCGGGCCTGTTCAACGTGGCCGGCGCGGGCGATTACGTGCGTGCGCACCCGGCGACGATGCGCAAGGTGTTGCGCGCGCTGATCGCCGGCGCGCGCTTTTGCCAGGACGAGCCCGACGCCGCGCGCGCCCTGTTTGCCAGGGCATCGGCCGGCGAGGCGGCACGCCTGCAGGCGGCCTGGCACGGTTATCAGTTTGGCGTCGTGCTCGACCAGGGCTTGCTGCTGGCGCTGGAAGACGAGGCGCGCTGGGCCATCAAGAACCGCCTGGGCGAGCGCGGCGACATGCCGAATTTCCTCGACGCCGTCTACCTGGATGGCCTGGAAGCTGTGGCGCCATCGGCCGTGACGGTCATTCATTAAGAGGGCCACCGTGAAAATCGTCACGCGCTTCAAGCTGGCCCAATTGTTTTGCGTGGTGCTGGTGGCCATCATCGTCGCCGTGCTGTTCTCCACCACCATGGCGATGCAGCGCGAACTGGCGAAGAACAAGGCGGCGGCCGATATCCTGCAAGCCGTCACGTCGCTGCGCTACCTGTCGATCGAGTATGCGCTGCACCACGGTGCGCGCACGCGCGCCCAGTGGCAGCTGCGCAGCGAGTCGCTGTCCACGGGGCTGCTGGCCACGCCCGCCTTCAACGGCGACGAAGAGCGCAAGCTGCTGCGCGAATTGCAGGGCGACCTGGCCGGCGTGGGCGGCCTGTTCGAGCTGTTTGTCGCGAATCACCGCGAGCTGGGGCAGGACCCGCAGCGGCGCGAGGTGCTGGGCGAGCTGGAAGCGCGGCTGTCGGGCCAGATCATGGGCAAGGTGCAGGGCATGATTTCGGATGCGATGCGGCTGTCCGAATTGAGCCGGCAAGGCGTGCTGGAGGCGCAGCAGCAAGCCAACGTGGCCGTGATGCTGTTTGGCGGCATGATCATCGCGCTGGTGGCCGGCTTGATCTACTTCACCATGACCAGCGTCACGGGACCGCTGGAAAAGCTGCGCCAGGGTACCCTGATCGTCGGCGCCGGTAAGCTCGATTTTGCGCTCGGCGTGCACACCAAGAATGAAATCGGCGACCTGGCGCGCGCCTTCGACGGCATGACGGAAAAGCTGCGCCGCACCACCGTCTCGCGCGACGAGCTGGCGCACACGAATGCAGCCCTGGAAACGCAGATCGCCGAACGCCAGCTGGCCGAGCGTAAGGTGCATGAACAGCTCGAGCGCCTGAACCTGCTGCAGCAGATCACGCGCTCGATCGGCGAGCGGCAGGACTTGCGCAGCATCTTCCAGGTGGTGGTGCGCAGCCTGGAAGAGCAGCTGCCCATCGATTTCAGCTGCATCTGCCTGTATGAGCCGTCGCAGCACGCGCTGCAGGTGACGTGCGTGGGCGTGCGCAGCGAGGCGCTGGCGCAGTCCTTCATGATGAGCGAACACGCGCACATTCCCATCGATGAAAATGGCCTGTCGAGCTGCGTGCGCGGCAAGCTCGTGTATGAAGCCGACATCGCCGATGTGGCGTTTCCGTTTCCGCAGCGGCTGGCGCAAGGGGGGCTGCGCGCCCTCGTCATGGCGCCGCTGCTGGCTGAAAACACGGTCTTCGGCATCCTGATCGTGGCGCGCCGTGCCGCGCACAGTTTCACCAGCGGCGAATGCGAATTCCTCAGCCAGCTGAGCGAGCATGTGGCGCTGGCCGCCAACCAGGCGCAGCTCTATGGCGCGCTGCAGCGCGCGTATGACGATTTGCGCCAGACCCAGCAGTCGGTAATGCAGCAGGAGCGCCTGCGCGCGCTGGGGCAGATGGCCAGCGGCATCGCACACGATATCAATAACGCCATTTCCCCCGTGGCCCTGTACACCGAGTCCTTGCTGGAGACGGAAACCAATCTCAGTCCGCAGGGCCGGCATTGCCTGGAAGTCATCGAACGGGCCATCGACGACGTGGCCGCCACGGTGGCGCGCATGCGCGAATTTTACCGCCAGCGCGAACCGCAACTGGCGCTGTCGCCCATCAATGTCAACCTGGTGGTGCAGCAGGTGCTGGACTTGACGCGCGCGCGCTGGAGCGACATGCCGCAGCAGCGCGGCATCGTCATCGCCCTGCGCATGGAGCTGGCGGACGGGTTGCCCATGCTGCCCGGCAGCGTGGGCGAAATCCGCGAAGCGCTGACGAACCTGGTCTTCAACGCCGTCGACGCCATGCCGGAAGGCGGCACCCTGACCGTGCGCACGGCCTGCATCGCCGGGCCGGGCCAGGCCGGGGTACGGCAGGTGCAGGTCGAAGTGGGCGATACGGGCATCGGCATGGACGAAAATACCCGCCGCCGCTGCCTGGAGCCGTTTTTTACCACCAAGGGCGAGCGGGGCACGGGCCTGGGCCTGGCCATGGTGTACGGCATGATGGAGCGCCATGGGGCCGGCATCGACATCGTCACGGCGCCGGGGCAGGGCACGGCGGTGCGCCTGGCGTTTCCCGCCTGCGCGGAAGGCGAGGGGATCGAAGTGCCCGACACGGCCCACGCCGTGCCGCCGCGCCTGCGCATCCTCGTGGTGGACGACGACCCGATGGTGCTCAAGTCCCTGCGCGACATCCTGGAAATCGACGGCCACGACGTGGTGTCCGCCGATGGCGGCCAGGCCGGCATCGACTGCTTCCTGGTCGCCTGCGACAGGGGCGAGCATTTCGCGGTGGTCATCACGGACCTCGGCATGCCCCACGTGGACGGGCGCAAGGTGGCCAGCGCCGTGCGCCAGCATTCGCCGGCCACGCCCATCATCATGCTCACGGGCTGGGGCCAGCGCCTGGCGGCCGACAGCGACTACCCGGAGTACGTCAACTGCGTGCTGGGCAAGCCGCCCCGGCTGAAGGAATTGCGGCGCGCCTTGAACATGGTCATTTCGACGGGGTAGCGCCGCGTCTCGTCAGAACCGGTACGTCAACGTCCCCCGCACGCTGCGCGGCACGCCATACGTGCCTTGCGCGTAGGTGTTGATGTTGATGTACTTCTTGTCCAGCGCGTTTTCCACGTTCAGCTGGGCCGTCAACTGGCGCGACAGCTGGTACGTGGCCATCAGGCTGACTGTGCTGTAGGCTTCCTGCGTCACTCTTTCCTTGCCGTTCGGGCCTTCGTCGTCAAAGTAGAACTTGCTTTGCCAGTTGACGCCGCCGCCCACGGTGAGGTCGGGCTTTACCTTCCAGGTGGTGAACAGGCGCGCCGTCGAGCGGGGCGACAGGGTGTTGATATCCTGTTGCTCGCGGTCCCTGGCGCGGAAGTGGCTGGCGCTGGCCGTCACGTTCCAGTCCGGCGCCAAGCGGCCAGACAATTCCCCCTCGATGCCGCGGCTGGTGGCGCCGCGCGCCGCGTAGTACGCCTGCGTGGTGGTGCCGGGAATCCTATGCGCGCCGTCCGGCTGGGCCAGCTGATCCTGTTTGATTTCAAAGATGCCGATGGAACCGTTGGCCCGGCCCCCGGCCAGTTCTCCCTTCAAGCCCACTTCCATGCTTTGCCCCGTCAGCGGGTCCAGCCAGGCGCCCGTGCGGTCCTGGTTTTCCTGCGGGCGGAAGATGTCCGTGTAGCTGGCATACATCGAATAGGTGTCGTTCAGGTCCACCACCACGCCCGCGTAGGGCACGAATTTGCTCTTGGCGAAGGCAAAGCGGGCGCTGCCGTCAAAGCCGATGCGGTCCTTGTCCCAGCGGCTCAAGCGCCCGCCGAGTATCAGCTTGGTGTGCTCGGCAAGATTCAGGCGCGCTGCGCCATACGCGCCATATTGTTTGGTCGTGTATTTTTCCGACAGCACGAGTTCGCCCCAGGCCGGCTGCGGGTAGCTGCCATCCCAGGCGAGGAAATTGCCGATCGGTTCAGGGTCGAGCGCTTCCTTGACGCTGAACTCGGCGTGCTGCACCGTGTAGTTGGCCCCGACGATGACTTCATGCTGGCGTCCGCCCAGGGTAAACGGGCCGGACAGCTTCATGTCGGCGCTGATCTGGTCGCGCGCGCCGATGTAGCGGTTCGGATAGCCGAGCATGCCCAGGCCCGTGATTCTATCGGGCCGTTCGGCCAGGAACACCAGCGGCGTGTCTTCCGTGTGCTTGCTGTACATGGCTTGCGCCTGCGCTTTCCAGCCCTGGCCCAGCGCGTGTTCCACGGTGGCGTGCACATTCGTCTGTTCCGTGGCCCAGGCGGCCCAGCGGGGCGCCGTCGTGACGGAACGGTCGAAATTCGTGCGCGTGCCGTCGCTGTACCACAGGGGGAAGCCGCCCCAGTTGCTGCCTTTCGGGTCGTTCTTCTGGTAGCTGGCACCCAGCATGGCCACGGTGCCGGGCGCCAGGTCCGCTTCGACGGTGGCGTAGACGAGCTGGCGCTGGTTCGAATAGCCATTGGTAAACGACTTGCGGTCCTGCCAGGCGCCTGCCACGCGGCCGCGCACGGAGCCGTCGGCATTCAACGGCGCAGCCAGGTCGAGCGTGCCCCGGTAATCGCTCCACGAGCCGGCCGCCAGCGACCATTGCCCTTCGAATTGCCTGGCGCTGGCCCGCTTGCGCACCAGGTTGATCGAGGCGGACGGGTAGCCGGCGCCCGTCAGCAAGCCCGTGGCGCCCCGCGTCACTTCCACGCGGTCGTAGATCAGCGAATCCATTTCCGATTCGCCGCCCGAATACTGCACCTTATAGGTGGTGGGCACGCCGTCGTACTGGAAATTGTCGACGTCGAAGCCGCGCGCGGAAAAGGTGCTGCGTTCCGTGTCGAACTGGTTGACGGCGATGCCGGGCGTGTTGCGCAGCACGTCGCGCACCGTCAGCAAGTCCTGGTCGTCCATGCGCTGGCGCGTGATGACGCTGACCGATTGCGGCGTCTCGCGCAGCGACAGCACCAGGCCCGTGGCGCTGGCCGTGGCCGGCGTCGTGTACGAGCCCGAGCCTTCCGTGCTCGTGCTGCGCTCGGCCGTGGCGCGCACGGCGATACCGGGCAGGGTGGCCGCGTCGGCCGCCGAGGGCAGCTTGCGTACGGCGTAGTGGCCGCCGCCCTGGTCGACAGCGTATAGGCCGCTGCCATCGAGCAGGCGGGCGAAACCGTCGGCCACTTGGTAGTTGCCGTTCAAGCCGCGGCTGTTCAAGCCCGCATACAGGCCGGCGGCGCCGGAAATGCTGACCCCGGCGTCGGCCGCAAACGCGGACAGGACGGCGCCGAGGGGGCCGGCGGCTACCTGGTAGTGGCGCGCGGGCGCCTGCTGCGGTTGCTGCTGGGCGGATGCGGGCGCGGTCAAGGCCAGGCTGCCCAGCAGGGCCAGGGTGATGCTGGTGTGGCGGTAGTGCTTCATTGCTTGTTTCCCTTCGTTCATGTGTTGGTCCTGTGTGGATTGACGGGGCACATGACGGAAAGGGACATTGTTCTCAAAAATTTTTATGCGGGCCCGACAGAAATCCACCAACGGCTGTGGCGCCGTACGCGGATGGGCAGCGACGCTTGCAGCAGGGCCAGCAGGGCGTCCGTGTCGCGCAGCTGGTACACGCCCGACACGCGCAGCCGCGCCACGGCCGGATCGCAGCGCACCACGCCGTGGCGGTAGCGGGCCAGCTGCGCCAGCACCTGGTCCAGCGGCGTGTCGTCCGCGTACAGCAAGCCCTTGAGCCAGGCCGCTGCGTGCGGCGCCAGCGGCTGCGGCGCGCCGGCGGCCGTGTCATCGAAACTGGCTTGCCAGCCCGCCTGCACGGTGACGGGCCGGCCTTCGGCGGGCCGCACTTCCACGGCGCCCTGCGAGACGGCCACGTGGCTGCGCGCGCCCAGCAGGCTGTCGTCCTGGCGCACCGTGAAGCGCGTGCCCAGGGCGCGGATGCTGCCGTTGCTGGTGCGCACGATGAAGGGACGCCCGAGGGGATCGGGGCTGGTCGCCACGTGTATCTCTCCGCCGCGCAGCTGCACCAGGCGCAGGGATGCGCCGAAGGCGACATCGGCGGCACTGGCCGTATTCAGGCTCAGGCCGCTGCCGTCGGCCAAGGTGAGGTGGCGGATTTCGCCTGTCGCCGTGCGCAGCTCGGCCGTCCATGCCTGCCATGGCGCCACGCGCAGCATGGCCCAGCCGGCTGGGCCGGCGACGATCAGCACGGCCAGGGTCTTCAGGATGGCGCGGCGCTGCGCGCCGGACGGGCGGTCCAGCACTTGCCTGGACAAGGGCATGGCCAGCGGCGGGGGCAGCATGCCGAAGGTGCGGCACACTTGCTCGGCCCGCTGCCACGCCGTTTCATGGTCGGGGTGGGCGGCGCGCCAGCGGGCCAGCCCCTGCTGCGCGGCAGCGTCGAGTTCGCCGCCTTGCAGGCGCATCATCCAGTGCGCCGCTTCGCGCGCGGCGCGCGCATCGAGGGCCGCGCTCATGTCAGGCCAGCAGCAGGATGCATTGTTCGAACGCCTGCACCATGTAGCGCTTGACGGTGCGCTCGCTCACCTTCAGGCGCGTGGCGATGTCCGCATACGCCATGCCTTCCAGCTGCGACAGCAGGAAGGCCGTGCGCACTTTCGCCCCCAGGCCGTCGAGCATGGCGTCGATCTGGTGCAGGGTTTCCAGGATGAGCAAGCGGTCTTCCGCCGACGGCGTGACGGGGGCGGGCAGCTGCGCCAGGGTGGCCAGCCAGGCCTGCTCCAGCGACTGGCGGCGGTAATGGTCGATCAGCAGGCGGCGCGCCACGGTGGTCAGGTAGGCGCGCGGCTCGCGCAGGGTGACGGCGCGCTCGCCGGGCGTGGCCAGCAGCTTGATGAAGGTATCCTGCGCCAGGTCGGCCGCGTGATCCGTACAGGACAATTTGCCGCGCAGCCAGCGCAACAGCCACGGATGGTGCTGGCCATACAGCTGACTCAATGACATGGGGCTTTGAGAATCGGCGGCAGGCGATACGGCATACGTCACAGCACACTCCAGGTTGGCGCGGAAGTCCCGTGCCGCTGGCGCATGCAGGCTCTTCTTAAATGCGAATGGTTCTCATTTTACATTGACGTGCCCGAATGTCAATGCGGTAGCCGGATTGGCATGGCAATCATGCGCTTTCCGCTATACTGGCCCCCCAATATTGTTGCCCCTGGCCGAAAAACACCATGGACCTGAGTACCCACGCCGCCGTCGTCAATTGCGAAGCGTATCGCGACGGCAAGAAGATCGCGCACTTTGATATCGACAAGGTGGGCGACTTCCTCGGCGACCCCGATTGTTTCGTGTGGATCGGCCTGGCCAGCCCCGACGTCACGGCCATGCACGCGCTGCAAGCGGCCTTCGGCCTGCACGAACTGGCCGTCGAGGATGCGCAGGGCGCGCACGAGCGCCCCAAGCTGGAAGAGTACGGCGACACCCTGTTCATGGTGATGCACACGGCCACCCTGGATGGCGAGGCCATCGTCTACGGCGAAACCCATGTCTTTCTCGGTCCCCGCTTCATCATCACGGTGCGCCACGGCGCTTCGGCCGGCTATGCGAAGTTGCGCGAACGCAAGGAAAGCATGCCCGAGAAGCTGGCCAGCGGTCCCGGCTACGTGCTGTATTCCATCATCGATTTCATCGTCGACCAGTACCAGCCGTGCATCGACCATCTGCAGGCCCGCTTCCAGCACCATGAACTGCAGCTGTTCAAGCCCAGTTTGAGCGAAGACAAGCTGCAGGATTTCTACCAGCTCAAGACGGAACTGCTGAAGCTCGACGCGGCCGTCAATCCCCTGCATGACATCTGCACCCAGCTGATCCGTTTCCATGGCGATATCGTGCCCAAGGAAAACCGCATCTATTACCGCGACATTCTCGATCACGTCAAACGGGTCACGCATACGGCGGGGCAGATGCGCGAGCTGGTCAATTCGGCCATGCAGGTGGCGCTGGGGCAAATTTCCATCCGCCAGAACGAGGTCGTCAAGCGCCTGGCCGCCTGGGCCGCCATCCTGGCCGTGCCCACCATGGTCTTCAGCCTGTACGGCATGAACTTCGAATTCATGCCGGAGCTGAAGTGGCGCGGCAGCTATCCGGCCGTGATCGTCGTCATCATCGCCGGCTGCTGGTGGCTGCACCGCCGCCTGAAGCGCGAAGGCTGGCTGTAGCCGGCAAGCTTACGCTGCGGCCAGCGCGCTTGCCGCCTCCAGTATCAGCGCCGCCACTTCCACGGGGCGCGAGGCCAGCGACGCGTGGCTGGCGTTCAGGGTGATGACTTTGCGCGCTTGCAGGCGCGCCGCCATGCGCTCCTGGTTGACGGGGGAAATCATGCGGTCGGCACTGGACACCTGGTACCAGCTGGGCTTATGTTTCCAGGCCGGGTCGCTGACGGTGTCGCCGAAGGTGCTGGCCAGCGGCGCTTTCTGCACCACGCCCAGCACGGCGCCTTCTTCCGCGTCGAGGTCCTGGCAAAAGCTGTCATGGTATTGCTCGGGCTTGACCCACAGATAGCCGTCGCTGTCGCCTTCCAGGCTGGCCGCGCCCAGGGGCGGGTGTTCCTGCGTGATGCTGCCCGGGCTTTCGCCCGCGTCGGGGGCAAAGGCGGCGATGTACACGAGGCCCGCCACATTCGGCGCATTGCCGGCCACGCTGATGACGGCGCCGCCGTAGGAGTGTCCCACCAGCAACACAGGACCATCGACCTGCGCCACCATCTTGCGTGTGCGCTCGGCGTCGTCGGCCAGCGACGTCAAGGGCAGTTCGACGGCGCGGATGGCCGTGTGGCCGTGGCGCCGCAATTCGACGATGACGCGGCTCCAGTGGGCGGCGCCGCCCCAGAAACCGTGGACGAGGACGATGGTGGCTTGCTTGCTCATGCGGAACTCCTTGGGACAAGGGAAACGGAGAAGACCGCGCCGTGTTCGAAAAGGCACTGCGCGGCGGCTGGCTGCACGCCTATTGTAGACCTTCCCAGCGCATGGCCTCGATGGCATCGACCACCGTGCTCTCGTACTCGATGAAGAAATCGCTGTGGAAGCCGTTGCGCATTACCAGGTGGCTGCTGCCGGGCAGGGCGGCGGCCAGGCGCTCGCCGTCAGCCAGGCGCAGGGGCCGGATAAAGTCGAGTACTTCCTGCGCGGCGGCCCGGGTGGCGGGATCGGCTTGCAGCAGCCATGGAAACAGGTTGCGCAAGGTGCCGGGATCGACGGTGACGACCAGCGCCGGCACGCGCACGCGGCGGTAGTCGGGCGAAAAATTGTGCGCCGCCACGTCCATGGCCCTGGCGATGGCGGGCGGCGTGTTCGGCCGCACCGAACCGTCGGGCAGCACTTCCAGCGCATCGCGCCAGTTCGCTTCCAGCGCGGGCCACCATTGCTTGTTGATCCGTCTGGCATAGGCGATCAAGGCGTCCAGCGATGCCAGGTCGGCCGGGCCGGGCGGCGGTTCATCGTAGGGCGTCGGTGCGGGTTCTTCATAGCCGCCGCTGGCCAGGTAATCGAAGGTCGTGTCCAGGTAGGCGAGGCCCCGTACGCGCCGCGGGTGGCTGCCGGCGAACAGGGTCAGCTCGTTGCCGGCGATGGAGTGGCCGGCCAGGATGATGCGTTGAACCTTCAGTGCGTCCAGCACGGCCAGCAGGTCGGCCACGAGGGTGGCGGGAGAGTAGCTGGCGTCGCTGGCGGGCGTTGGCTTGCTCGATGAACCGTAGCCGCGCCGCGTGATGGCCAGCACGCGGTGGCGGCGCGCCAGCGCGGGCGCCAGGCTGTCGAACGCATGCGCATTGGCGCCCAGGCCGGCCAGCAGCACGATCACGTCGTCGCTGCCGCCCCGTGCCGATGGCCAGTCGCGCACGTGCAGGCTGACGCCGGGGGCGACGCCGATCTGCCGGTCCGTCACGCCGGGTGCGCGCGGCAGCGAACTGCCGCCGCATGCGGCGAGGCCGGCCAGCGCCGTCATCCCCGACAGAAAGTGCCTGCGGGCGTGGAAATGCGCGGGGGCGCCGGGTGTCTTGCTCATGCTGTACTCCTGGTGTGGGTAAGGGCATGAGCAGTGTCGCCGCCGCGCATGAAGCGCGGATGAGGGACGGGTGAAGGTCGGCTGAAGGAACGGGCGGCCGCGCTAGTGCGACACCAGCACCGGCAACGTCGTCTCTTGCAGCACCGTGCGCGTGACGCCGCCCAGCAGCGCTTCGCGCAGGCGCATGTGGCCGTAGCAGCCCATCACGATCAGGTCGCAGCGCCGCTGCGCGGCCATGGCCAGCAGGGCCGTCCCCACGTCCTGGCCCGGCGGCGTGTCGTGCTGCAGCACCTCGACGTTGACGCCGTGGCGCGCCAGGTACAGGGCCAGGTCGGCGCCCGGCTGCTCGCCGTGCGCGGCCGGCTGGGCGTGCGAATTGACGACGGCCAGGGTGACTTGCCGCGCCTTTTGCAGCAGCGGCAGCGCATCGGTGATGGCGCGCAGCGCTTCGGCGCTGCCGTTCCAGGCCAGCAGCGGATGCTGCGCGGCGCCGGCCGGCGCGGCGGAGGGCGCGTGCGGCACCATCAGCACGGGCCGGCCGCAATGGAGCATCAGGTATTCGGCCGTGCCGGCGATGACGCGCGACGGCGTATCCTGCGCATCCGTCTGGCCCAGGATCAGCAAGTCGCAATAGCGCGCCTGCAGCAGCAGCGCGCCTTGCGCGTCGTCGTCGACGAAGCGCGTTTCGTAGGCGCCCAGGCCTTCCTCGCGCGCGATGCGCTCGAAGTCGTGCAAGGCTACACTGGCCTGGGTGCGCAGCGCCTGCATCTGCGCCGGCGCAAACTGCAGCGCGTTGACGCCGCCGCCATATGCATAGCGCGAGATGCCGCTCATGGCCGAACCGATCAGGTGCGCCCCTTCGGCGATGGCCAGGCGCACGGCCAGGCGGATGCGCTGGGCGCAGTGGCGGGAATTGTCGACGTGGACCAGCAGGGAGGTGTAGGGCATGGCGTTTCCTCGGTTGTCAGTTGTCAGGTCTGCAGCACGTAGCTGCCCGGCGCGTCACCCAGGTCGGGGCCCATGGCCGGCGGCGCCACTTGCGCGCCCGCTTGCTGCGCCAGCCAGGCTTGCCAGGCGGGCCACCAGGAACCGTCATGGTGCGGCACGTCGCGCTGCCAGCTGTCCGCGTCGACATAGGGCGCGTCGTGGCGGTGCGTGGCCAGCTGGTAGCTGCGGCGCGGCTGGCCCGGCGGCGAGACGACGCCCGCATTGTGGCCGCCCGAGGTGAGCAGGAAGGTGACGTCCGTGTCGGTCAGCAGCTGCAGTTTGTAGACGGAGCGCCACGGCGCCACGTGATCCGTCAGGGTGCCGACGGCAAAGATCGGTGCATCGATGTCGGGCAGGGCGATGTGGCGGCCTGCCGTGCGGTAGCGGCCTTCGGCCAGGTCGTTGTGCAGGAACAGGCGGCGCAGGTATTCCGAATGCATGCGGCAGGGCATGCGCGTGGCATCCCCGTTCCAGGCCATCAGGTCGCTGTCCTGTTCATCTTGTCCCAGCAGGTAGTGGTTCAAGCGGCGCGACCAGATCAGATCGTTCGAGCGCAGCAACTGGAAGGCGCCCGCCATCTGCTTCGTATCGAGGTAACCCTGCTTCCACATGGCCGCTTCCAGGAAGCTGACCTGGCTGTCGTCGATGAACAGCGACAGTTCGCCCGGCTCCTTGAAGTCCACCTGCGAGGCCAGCATGGTGAGGCTGGCCAGGCGCGCATCGCCATCGCGCGCCATCGTCGCGGCGGCGATCGCCAGCAGGGTGCCGCCCAGGCAGTAGCCGGCCGCGTGCACCTGCGGCGCGCCCGTGATGCGGGCAACGGCGTCGAGCGCATCCATCACGCCCAGCTGGCGGTAGTCTTCCAGCGACAGTTCGCGGTCTTCTTCCTGCGGGTTTTTCCAGGAAATCATGAACACCGTGTGGCCCTGGCCCACCAGGTAGCGCACCAGCGAATTGTGCGGCGACAGGTCGAGAATATAGAACTTCATGATCCAGGCGGGCACGAACAGCAGCGGCGTGGCATGCACGCTCTCTGTCGCGGGCGCGTACTGTATCAATTCGATCAAGTCATTGCGGTAGACCACCTTGCCCGGCGTGACGGCCACGTTCCCGCCCACCTTGAACGTGGCTTCGCCGGCCGCGCCGGCGCCCATGGCGGCGCGCCGCCAGTCGTCGGCCGCGTGGACCATGCCGCGCGCCAGGCTGGCGCCGCCGCTCGCGAGGGTGGCTTGCTGCACCACGGGATTGGTCAGCAGGAAGTTCGACGGCGCCAGCATGTCGAGCCACTGGCGCACGGTGAACGTGACGACATCCTCGTGGTGCGGCGAGACGCCGCGCACGCCAGTGGTGGCGCGGTGCCACCACTGCTGCTGCAGCAGGAAGCCCTGGTAGACGAGATTGTAGGGCCAGCGTTGCCAGGCCGGGTCGTCGAAGCGCCGGTCCTGCGGCAGCGGCGCGATGCACGGCGGTTCGGCGCCGCCGCCGGTCAGGGCCGATTGCCAGGCATATTGCTGCCAGCGGCCGATCTTCTTCCACGCTTCCTGCAGCAGCGTTTGCTGCTTCGATGGCGCCAGCGCCAGGTGGCTGAGCCAGTCGGCATACGCGTTGCTCAGCGCGGCCGGCGAAATGCCGCCCGTGAACTTGCCCAGCCAGGCGTTCAGCAGCAGGTCGAGCGTGGCGCCTTCCGGTGCGCTTTCCGGATAGCCGGGAACCGGCACGCCTTGCCAGGCGCTGCCCAGGCGCTCATGTGCAAACTTTTGCTCCGCATTGCTCGACTGCATCTTGTTCATCCGGGGCTCCCGTCATTTTTTTACAGGATAGCAAGAGCTTGTTCAAAAAATTATGATCTACATCAAGTTTGGCCGGATGCCTGCGGCCTGCAGCCTGCCGCCGGGATGGCCAAGTCCGTTTGTTGCATATACGAAATGCATTCCAACGAATTTACTGATTGCAATAATTAAAATTGAATTTTCCATGCGGCGATACCCGGACTCGATGGCGGTGCCAGTGTCCAGTGCCCCATTCTACACTCTGTCAAGGCGGATTTCTTTGCGCCACGATGCATGCTGGCAAACCAAAAAAATTGTTTCTTTTTGGATTTATTTATTGTATTTGGTAAATTTATGCAGCAAAATGCCATTACAGCCTGAGCAGCAGGCGTGCAGGCCGTTCAAGCCGGCGGGACAGGCCGGTAACCGGAATCGAGGAGAGGGACATGCTTACGAACTGGATGACAAGCGGCAGGGCAGATGCCTGCAGGGGCAATACGGCGTTCAGGCGCGGCATGGCGCGCGATACCGCGGGCGCTGTGCGACCGGCCCTGGGCCGCCTGCA
This sequence comes from Janthinobacterium sp. SUN206, assembly GCF_030587305.1. Taxonomy (NCBI): domain Bacteria; kingdom Pseudomonadati; phylum Pseudomonadota; class Betaproteobacteria; order Burkholderiales; family Oxalobacteraceae; genus Janthinobacterium; species Janthinobacterium sp. SUN206. Next base: position 297,766 of record NZ_JAPWIB010000001.1, read on the forward strand.
GGCGCTCGCCTACCTGGCGCTGCTGTTGGCCGTGCTGCCCGCCGCAAGCTGCATCGCCATGGGACGCGCCGGCGTGCCTGTGCTGTTCAGCACCGCGTGCGGCGTGGTGTCGTGCGCGGCCGGCGGCGATGTGTTCTAGCGCGTGGCCTGCGCTTCCTCGCAAATCCATGCCATGAATGCCTGCACGGCAGGGCGCGTGGCTGCGTCGGGCCGCGTCACCAGATAGTAGGCAAAGCGCGCGGGCCACGGCAAGTCCAGCACTTGCACCAGGCGCCCGGCGGCGATTTCTTCCTGCGCATACAGCTGCGGCACCAGGGCCAGGCCCTGGCCCGCCTCGGCCGCACGTATCAACAGAAAATCATCTTCGAAGGCCGAGCCGCGCAGCGCCCGCGCCGCATCCTCGCTGCCGTCCGGCGCGCCATGCGCGGCCAGCCACAGGGGCCAGTCGGCGCGGTCCGTGTCGTGCAGCAGCGGGTAGCGCAGGCAATCGGCCGGCGTGGCGATGGGCGGCTGGCCCGCCATCAGGGATGGACTGGCGACGGGCACCAGCACGGGCGCCATCAAACGCGTCACCTGCAAGCCCGGATAGTCGCCCAGGCCGTGGCGCAAGGCCACGTCGACCCGGTCGCGGCGCAGGTCGACCAGCGCGGATGTCGCTTCCACGCGCACTTCGATATGGGGATGGCGCTGGTTGAAGCGGCCCAGGCGCGGCACCAGCCACGCGGCGGCAAAGGTGGCGACCGTGCTGACGGTGAGCGTCTGGCGCGCGCCCATGTCTTCCAGCGCCTGGCTGGCGCCGGCGATCTGCGCGAAGGCGCCCAGCAGGGCGGGGTGGACCCTGGCGCCCGCCTCGGTCAGGCGCAAGCCCTGGCGTTCGCGCGTAAACAGGGGCATGCCGACCCGTTCTTCCAGCAGGCGGATCTGTTGGCTGACGGCGCCCGACGTCACGTGCAGCGCTTCGGCGGCCGCCTTGATGCTGCCGCGCTGGCCCACTTCGACAAAGGCGCGCAGCGCCTGGAGCGGTAAAGGATGCGTCATCGATATAGTTTTTCTAAAGTTAAGCGCGAAAAAACATCGTTTCTATTTCTCTCTTGGAAAACGCATTATAGGGGAGTTCGGTGTTCTTTTGACGTCGAGTAAAACTATATCGATAGGATCTCCATGTTACTTTCACATCGGCAGCTTTGCCTGCTTTTGCTGTGCACCACGCAATTCGTCGCCTTGCTCGATTTTTCCATCACCATGATCCCCTTGCCGCAAATTCAGCACAGCCTGGGCTTCACGCCCGGCGGGCTGCAATGGGTGATCAATGCGTATGGCGTGGCCATCGCCGGCTTCCTGCTGCTGGGCGGGCGCGCGGCCGACCTGTTTGGCCGCCGCCGCGTCTTCATCGCGGGCCTGCTGCTGTTCACGGCCGCCTCCCTGCTGGGCGGCTTTTCGCACAGCCCGGCCATGCTGGTGGCCACGCGCGCGCTGCAGGGCTTCGGCGCCGCCATGTTTTCGCCGGCCGCGTTCTCGCTGCTGCTGGCCGTGTTTCCCGAGCCGGCGCAGCGCAACCGGGCGCTCGGCGCCTGGACGGCCGTGGCGGCCAGCGGCTTTGTCGCGGGACTGATACTGGGCGGCTTCATCACGGACCTGCTGGGCTGGCGCTGGGTGCTGTGGATCAATGTGCCCGTCGGCTTGCTGGTGCTGGCCCTGTCGCCGGCCTTGCCCCAGGGCCGGCCCGATGCCGCCGCGGCTGGCGGCTCGCTCGACGTGTGGGGCGCGCTGCTGGTGGCGTCGGGCGCGGCGACGCTGGTGTTTGCCTTTGCCAATAGCGAGCATGTGGGATTGGCCCATCCGCTCACGTTTGCCCTGGTCGCGCTGGCGCTGGCCTTGCTGGCGCTGTTCGTCTGGGTGGAGGGGCGCGTGGCCACGCCGCTGATGCCGCTGGCCGTCTTCCTGCGCCGCTCGACGGGCGGCGCGAATGTCGTCTCCCTGCTGGCCAATACGGCCCTCGGCCCCACCTTTGTCGTCGTGGCGCTGGCTATGCAGGAAGTGCTGGGGTTTTCCGCCACGCGCACGGGACTGGGCTTGCTGCCGATGGCCGTCGCCTTTACGCTGGCCAGCGCGTGGGCCGGACCGGTATTGATCGCCCGCTGCGGCACCAAGCCCGTCATCGTTGGCGGCATGCTGCTGTTCATCGGCGGGCTGGCCATGCTGGGTGCGTCGCTGGCCACGCTGGCGTCGTGGGTCGCCTCCATCCTGCCCGGCACCGTACTGGCCGGCATCGGCTATGGCCTGGCGTTTCCCGCCTGGACGGTGGCCGGCATCGACGGCGTGCCGGAAGCGGACCATGGCTTGGCGGGCGGCATGCTGACGACCACGCAGGAAGTCGGCTCGGCCGTCGGCCTGGCCGTGGGCGTGGCGGTCAGCATCGCCGTGCTGGCTGGCGGCGGCACGGCCGCGCAAGGCTACAGCGGCGCCATCCTCGTTTCCGCCTGCCTGGTGGCGGCGGGCCTGGCCTGCGCCATCGCCATCCTGCCCGGCAAGGCCGCGCGCCAGGAGGCGGCGTCATGATGGAGCTCTATACCGACAGCTCGCCCAACGGTTTCAAGGCCACCATCGCGCTGGCCGAACTGGGCTTGCCCTATCGATTGCGCCATGTGCGCATCGAACAGGGCGAGCACCGCTTGCCCGCCTTCCTGACCCTCAATCCGCACGGGCGCATTCCCGTGCTGGTCGACCACGACACGGGCATCACCGTGTTCGAGTCGGCCGCCATCCTGCTGTACCTGGCGGAAAAGACGGGGCGCTTGCTGCCGGCGCAGCCGCAGCTGCGCTGGGCCGCCATCACCTGGCTGCAATTTCACGCGGCCAGCATGGGGCCGATGCTGGGCCAGCGCGTGCACTTTGAGATCGCGGACGCAGGCGCGAACGTGTCCACCACGGCGCACTTCCGCCACTTGTGCGACGCCGCGCTGGCCACCATGGACGGCCGCCTGACGGATCACGCCTACCTGGCCGGCGACGACTATTCCATCGCCGACATCGCCAGCTTCGGCTGGCTGCACATCGCCCGCATCGTCGGCTTCGATTTTTCCGCCTGGCGCCACGTGGCCGCCTGGTACGCCCGCGTGGCGGCCCGCCCGGCCGTGCAGCTGGGCATCACGCTTCCTGCGCCCGCCACGGGCGCTTGACCTACATCAAGGAACAATATGACGATCGATACCGGCGGCGCGTCCTCGCACGCGTTTGCCCACCATGCAGGCTACCGCCGCATGTTCGCGCCCGGCGCGCTCACCCTCGGCATTTATCTGCCGCTGCGCTTTTACCAGGGCGACATGCAGGCGCTGGCGGGCCAGGCCGACCTGGTCGCCGCCATGGACCGGCAAGGCTTTGCCGCCGCCTGGGTGCGCGACATTCCCCTGTTCGACCCGCGCTTCGGCGATGCGGGCCAGCTGTTCGACCCGTGGACCTATCTGGCGTATCTGGCGGCGCGCACGGACTCGCTGGCCCTGGCCACGGGCAGCGCCATTTTCACCCTGCGCCATCCGATCGACCTGGCCAAGGCGGCCGCCAGCATCGACCAGTTGTCGGGCGGACGCCTGGTGCTGGGCACGGCGTCGGGCGACCGGGCCAGCGAATTTCCCGCGTATGGCGTGCCGTATGCCACGCGCGGCGCGCGCTATGCGCAGGCCGTGCACATGTTCCGCCAGCTGCTGCAGGCAGGTCCCGCCAGCATCGACGGCCCGCTGGGCAGCCTGGCGGGCCTCGAACTGCTGCCCAAGCCCGTGGCGGGCGCCATTCCCCTCGTCGTCACCAGCTCCTCGGGCCAGCCGCTGGAGTGGATCGGGCGCCACGCCGATGGATGGCTGACGTATCCGGAAGCGACGGATACGCCGGACGGGCCGCGCCGGCTGGCGGACAAGATCCGCGCCTGGCGCGCCTGCATACCCGATGGCGGCTTTCGTCCGCACATGTGCAACGAGTGGCTGGACCTGGTGGACGACCCCGATTACCCGTGCACGCCCGTGCGCAGCGGCTATGTGCTGCGCACGGGGCGCAGGGGCTTGATCGACTTGCTCGGTGAATGGCGCGAAGCGGGCGTCAACCATGCGGCGCTGGGCATCCAGCATGGCCAGCGCCCGGCCGCGGAGGTGCTGCAGGAACTGGCGCAGGAAGTGCTGCCGCATTTTCCCTCGCATGCGGCGCCGGCCAGTGCCGTGCCGCGCTGGTGAAGGCGGCCTAAAACAGCTGGGTAGCCGTATAAATCAGCAAACCGGCCAGGCCGCCCACGACGGTGCCGTTGATGCGGATGAATTGCAGGTCGCGCCCGATGGCCAGTTCGATGCGCTCGCTCATTTCGTCCTTGCTCCACAGGTCCAGGCGTGCGGCGATGAAGGCGCCCACCTCGCCCCGGTAACGGCGCACCAGCGCGCCGCTGCCGGCGACGATGGCATCGTTCAGCCATGTCCGCGCAGCCTGGTCCGCGCCCAGCACCTTGCCCGTGTTCTGCGCCAGGCCGGCAATGGCTTGCGCCAGCACGGGCTGGTCGGCGTGCAGGTCGGCCAGCAGGCGCGTGCGGAGGTGGTTCCAGACGTCGCCCAGCATGGCTTGCACCGTATCGCTGGCGATCAGCTGCAGCTGGTAGCGGCGCACCGTGGCTTGCCACTGCGGGTCGGCCTTCAGGTGCAGCGCGCTGTCGGCGATCCAGCCGGCGATGCGCTGGCGCAGCGGGTGGGCGGGATCGACGCGCACGGCGAGGGCGAATTTCTGCAGCGAGGCGATCATGCGCGGTTCATACGCTTTCACGGCTTTTTTCACCAGCGCGTTCTCGATCTGGAAGGCGCCCAGCACGAAGTCGCCGATGGCGGCGTGGTGGTGCTCATCGTCCAGGTAGGTGGCGCTGCGGTCGAGCAGGAAGTCCAGCAATTCCTGCGGCTTGCCGTCGGCGATCAGCGCATCGATGCAGTCGGCCGCCACGTCCGACACATTCAATTGGCCCAGGTAGCTGCTGGCCTGCTCGCGCAACAGGCGCCCCAGTTTGTCGTGGTCGGCCATCGCCAGCAGCTGTCTGGCGACACCGGCGCCGGCCATGCCCAGCTGCCGCGCGTGCGTCTCGTCACCGAGCCAGGCGCCCAGGCGCGCGGCGGGGTCGGCTTGCACGATGCGTTCGGCGATGCCTTGTTCGGTAATGAAATGGTTTTCCACGAAGGCGCCCAGGCTGCGGCCGATGTCCGCTTTGCTGTTCGGGATGATGGCCGTATGCCACAGGGGGATGCCCAGCGGGTGGCGGAACAGGGCGACGACGGCGAACCAGTCGGCGATCGCGCCCACCATGGCCGCTTCGGCAAACGCTTCCACGTAGCCCCAGGCGGGGTGGCCGTCCCGCTGCGAGCGGGCCACGGCGAAGACCAGCGCGGCCAGCAGCAGCAAGCCGACGGCCAGCCACTGCATGCTGCGCAGGCGCGCGCGCTTGAGCTGGTCCGTGCTCCGGTCCAGCTGTGCGATGAGGTCGGGGGAAGGTTGCATGGATGGCGGCCTGCAGGGTTGCGAGACCGCCATCTTAACTGGGGCAGCGACAGGAAATGTCGCTGCAGGGGATTTTTTACTGCGGCGGGTGCAGCAGCGAACGGCGGCGCGCGTAGCCGAAGTAGATGACCAGGCCGATCACCAGCCAGATGGTGAAGGCCACCCAGGTGACCCAGCTGAGGAAGCTCATCAGGCCCACGCACAGGATCACGGCCAGCGCCGGCACGTACGGCACGCCGGGGCAGCGGAAGGCGCGCGGCAGGTCGGGACGCTTCTTGCGCAGCACCACCACGGCAACCGACACCATGGTGAAGGCGGCCAGGGTGCCAATGTTGATCAGCTCAGCCAGGATGTTGAGCGGGATCACGGCGGCGATCAGGCCGAACACGATGCCGACCAGCCAGGTGGCGAAGAACGGCGTGTGGAAGCGCGGATGCACGGTCGACAGGCGCTTGGGCAGCAAGCCGTCGCGCGACATGGCGAAGATGATACGCGTCTGGCCAAACGCCATCACGAGGATCACGGTGGTCATGCCGAGGATGGCGCCCAGGTCGACGAAACCGGCGATCCAGTTTTCGCCCGCATACTGCAGGGCCAGCGAGACGGGATGGTCGACGCCGAGGAATTTCTGGTACGGCACGATGCCCGTCATGATGGCCGACACCACCACGTACAGCACGGCGCACACGGCCAGCGAGCCGATGATGCCGATGGGCAGGTCGCGCGACGGCTTCTTGACTTCCTCTGCGGCCGAGGTGACGGCGTCAAAGCCGATGAAGGCGAAGAAGACGAGGGCGGCGGCGCTCAGCATGCCGTGGTAGCCGAACGGCATGTAGGGCTGCCAGTTGGCCGGCTGCACGTGGCGCGCGCCGAAGATGATAAACAGCAGCACCACGCCCACCTTGATGGCCACCATGATGTTGTTCAGGCGCGCCGATTCGCGCACGCCCCAGCCCAGCATGGCCGTCAGGGCCAGCATGATGACGAGGGCCGGCAGGTTGATGAAGGTCGTCACGCCGGGCAGCGCGCCCGGCGCTGCGGTGAGCGCGACGGGCAGGGTAATGCCAAAGCCCGACAGCAGCGACTGGAAGTAGCCGGACCAGCCGACGGAGACGGCGGCGGCGGCCAGGCCGTACTCGAGCAGCAAGTCCCAGCCTATCATCCAGGCGGCCAGCTCGCCCAGGGTGGCGTAGCTGTAGGTGTAGATGGAGCCGGCCACCGGCACGGTGGAGGCAAATTCCGCGTAGCACAGGGCGGCGAAGCAGCAAGCCACGGCCGCCACGACAAACGACAGCGACAGGGCGGGGCCGGCCGTCAGCGCGCCCGTGCCGGTGAGCACGAAAATGCCCGTGCCGACGATGGCGCCGATGCCCATGAGGACAAGGTCGAAGGGCCCCAGCACCTTGGCCAGACCTCCTGGTTTCTTGCTGTGGGCAATCATGTCATCCAAATTCTTGGTTCTAAATAAGCTCACTGTGTCTCCTGGTGGTTTTTGTCATGGCGCCATTGCCGCCTCGTGAGTAGCACGACGCAGCCAGATTCTAGCCCAGGCGGCCAAGATTCCAGAAGGAAAACCGTACTTTGGCGTGCGCGCCAGCCCGGAAGCTTGTCTTGCGGGTAAAAAAACAGCCCCGGAAGCGGCCGGGGCTGGAAAGGAGACTGCTACAAATGGTTACTTTGGCTTACTTTGAAAAGTGCGCCTCGATCTCTTCCAGTGTCTTGCCTTTGGTCTCCGGCAGCAGGAAGGCCGCCGCCAGGAAGTACAGCACGGTACAGCCGGCGCCGAAGAAGAACAGCGTCGAATAACCGTGCAAGCCCACGGTCGGCAGGAAGATGGCGGCGATCACCGTCGAGACGAATTGGTTCACCAGCAGGGCGATGCTCATGCCGTTCGAGCGGATGCGGGTCGGCATCAGCTCGGACAGGGCCAGCCACACGCACACGCCCGGTCCCACGGCAAAGCTGGAAACGAACACGCAGATGGCAACCGCCACCAGCCAGCCGTGCGTGGACGAGGGCACGGGGCCCAGGCTGGCCTTCTCGATGCGCAGCGGCGCCTCGCGCCCGGCGGCCGGGTCGGCGAACGGGTTCAGATGCAGCTTGCGGAAGAACACGCCGATCACGCTGTCGGCCTGCACGGCGTCCGCGCGGGCGATCGTCACCTGGCGCAGCACGGGATCGTCGCTGCGCAGGCTTTTCACGTTGGTGAACGGGCCGTAGGCGTAGGCGATGGTCAGCTGCTGCGGCGTGCCGTCGGTTGCCGCGCCCAGGGCCGCCAAGGTGGCCGCATCGAGGTGCAAGGCCAGGCTGTCCGCTTGCACCTGCGCCGCGATGGCAGGGCGCACGTCGGCCAGGTGCGCTTCGGCGCCGCGGAACAGCAGGCCGGCCGCCAGCAGCGAGACGACGATGCCGCCCGTGCCCAGCATCAGCAGGAATTTGCGGCCCTTGCGGTCCACCAGCAGCACGGCCACCACCGTCATCACGGCGTTCAGCACCTTCAACAACACGTCCGCCATGTTGGCCGAGGCGCCCGACAGGCCCGCCTGGTTCAAGATATTGACGACGTAGGCGAGGATGGAATTGATGCCCGTCGCCTGCGTGCAGGCGAGGATCAGGCAAGCGAGCAGGAAGGGCAGCACGTAGCGGCGGCTCAGCAGCGGATCCCTGGCCTTGCCGCCGGCCTTGGCCGTATTTTCCGGCGTATCCTGCATCTCGCGCAGTTCGATGTCGGCGTCGGCGGGCAGGCGCGTGCGCAGCAGCGACTGGCGCGCCTGCTCAATGCGGCCCCGTTGCGCCAGCCAGCGCGGCGATTCGGCCAGCAGCAGCGCGCCGATGGTAAACACCAGGCCGGGTGTCAGACAGACCCAGAAGATGCTGCGCCAGGCGTGGTCCTTGGCCGTGAAGATGGCGGCGATGCGGCCCGCTTCCGGCAGCGCTTGCGCCACCTGCGTGGCCGTTTCCACCGTCTGCGCCTGCAGCAGGCCGATCAGGGCGGCGGCCACCAGGCCGATGGTCAGCAGCAGCTGGAACAGGGCCGCGCCCCGTCCGCGCTGCTGCGCGGGCAGGCATTCGGCCAGGTACAGGGGCACGACGACGCCGATCAAGCCGCCGCTGATGCCTTGCAGCAGGCGGCCCAGCAGCAGCGGCATGTAGCCGTCGGCCAGCGCGATCAGCGGGATGCTGGCGCTGAACAGGGCGCCGGCCAGGAACATCACCCAGCGCCGGCCGAGGATATCGGCTAGGGCGCCGGCGAACAGCGAGGAGAGGACGGAGCCCAGCAGCACGGCGGCAACGATAAAGCTCAGCTGCTGGGCCGTCAGTTTCCACGCCACGGACGCCGTCGATTCCAGGTAGGGCAGGGCGCCGGCGATGATGCCGATGTCTATGCCGTACAGCAATCCCCCCATGCCGGCAATAAATAGCAGGTAGCGCATGGCCCACACGGGGGCCTTGTGTGACGTGTCGTGCATGAAAACTCCGGGACGGGGTTGAGGTTGGGGGCTGGGTCTAGAGACTGAATCTAGCGGGTGGAAAGATCGATGGCCGCGCCTTCGACGAAGACGGACACTGGCTGTAATGTGGAATCGAGGACGACGATATCGGCCCAGGCGCCGGGCGCCAGGCGGCCCCGTTCGGATTCGCCCAGGTAGTCGGCCGGGTACAGCGACAAGCGGTTCGAGGCGTCGGCCAGATCCAGGCCCAGGTCGACGAAATTGCGCAGGGCCTGATCCATGGTCAGCACACTGCCGGCCAGCGAGCCCGTGGCCAGGCGCACGCAGCCCAGGCATTTGTAGACGCGCTGCGTGCCCAGGCCGTATTCGCCGTCCGGCATGCCGGTGGCCGAGGTGGCGTCCGTCACGCCGTACAGGCGGGGGATGGCGCGCAGGGCCGCGCGCAGGGCGCCCTTGGCCACGTGCTGCAGGTCGGGGATGATTTCCGCGTATTCGGCGTGCGCGAGCGCCGCGCCCACCATGCCCGGGTCGTAATGGGTCATGCCCGTCATGCCGTTGTACAGGTGGGTAAAACCGGAGACGCCGGCGTTGAGCGCCGCCACGCCTTCGTCATACGTGCCGGCGCTGTGGCCGATCTGCACGCGGATGCCCATGGCCGCCAGCTGCGGGATCAGTTCCAGGTGGCCGGGGATTTCCGGCGCCATGGTCAAGACCTTGATGGGGGCGATGGCGTGGAAGCGCTGCACCAGCGCCAGGCTGGCCTGCACCACGTCGGGCGGCTGCGCGCCCAGGCGGTGCAAATTCAGGAACGGGCCTTCCAGGTGCACGCCCAGCATGCGCGCGCCGTTGGCCGGGCGCTCGGCGATGACGCCGGCCAGGCCTTGCAGGGCGCGCAGGATCGACGGCTCCTTCGCCGTCAGGGTGGTGCCCAGCAGGGCCGTGGTGCCGTGGCGCGCATGCACCTGCGCCACGGTGGCGCCCGCGTCGTCGCCTTCCATGATGTCGACGCCGGCCGCGCCGTGCACGTGCAGGTCGATGAAGCCGGGCAGAATGGTCAGCGCGCTGTCGGCGGCAGGGTCTTCTTGTATCTGGACGATGCGCTGGTCAAAGGTGATGGTGCCCGTGATCCAGCCAGATGGGGTAAGGATTCTGCCGCTCAGCATGTGTTATTCCGCTATAAAAAGTTCGATGCCCAGCTTTTGCAGCCCTTCGCGGTACTCCTGGCTGATGCTGGCATCGGTGATGACGGTATCGACGCGGTCCAGCTGCACGATGCGGTGCAGGCTGACGCGGCCGAACTTCGAGGCGTCCGTGAGGACGATGATTTTCTTCGCCCGTTCCACCATCTTGTGGTTCAGGCTTGCTTCCGCTTCGTGGTGGGTGGTGACGCCGAACTGCAGGTCGAAGCCGTCCACGCCCAGGAACAGCTTGTCGAAGCTGTACGCCTGCAAACAGGTCTCGGCCTGGCTGCCCTGGATCGACAGCGATTGCTTGCGCAGCAGGCCGCCCGTCAGGATCAGGTCCACGCCGGGCGCGTCGGCCAGTTCCCACGCGATGTTCAGGCCATTCGTCGCCACCGTCACGCCCGTGGCGTCGCGCAGATGGCGCGCCAGCGAGATGGTGGTGGTGCCCGAGTCGATGATGATGTTGTCGCCCGGTTCCACCAGCCGCGCCGCGTAGGCGCCGATGCGCTCCTTCTGCTCGTGGTTGATGGCATCCTTCTGGCGTATCGTGTGCTCGGGCGGCGGCGTGCGCGTCAGGGTCGCGCCGCCGTGGCTGCGCGTGGCCATGCCTTGCGCTTCCAGCGCATTCAAGTCGCTGCGGATGGTGACCGCGGACACGCCGAGCTTTTCCACCAGATCGGTCACCTGCACCGAGCCCTGCTGGGCAAGCATTTGGAGGATGGATTCACGGCGTTGGCTGGTATTTCGCATGGTGGCGGGCTCAGTAAAAAATGAAAATACCGAGCTTAACAGATTGCCGCTTCGGCAATGACGGGGACTGCCGCATTGCGGTTGCAGGCGCGCGCATATTGCGCCAGCAAGCTGCCGATCTTGTGCTCGATCAAGGCCGGTGCCTGCGCTTGCAGGCTGCCCTGCACCACGGCCAGGTACTGTTCCGGCAAATGCTGGCTCAGCAGCGGCAGCGGAATGGCCACGGCGTCCAGGTTGGCCAGCAGCTTGCCGACGGCGGCCGCCACTTCCGGCTCGCCCCAGTAGTAGCGGCAACGGTCGCTCAAGCCGTAGCGGCGCATCAATCGCTGCTCTTCCGGCGTGCCCAGGTAATGCTTGATCCAGTTCTTCGGCTTGGCCACCATCACGTCGTCGAGCACCTGCATCAGCTGCGAGGTCGCGTGCGCCGGCAGCAGTTCTTCCTCGATCTGGCACAGGGCGAACAGCGCCTCGCGCAGGGCGAAAGTGGCGGCAGGGCCCACTTTCAGGATGGCGAAATGGTCACGCACCATGGCGTGCAGCGCCGTTTCGCGCTGGTAGTCGGTGGAATGGGCTTCGAACACGAGGCCAGGCTGCTCGGCGACAAAGGCCGACAGCTCGGCGGCGGCATCCGCATCGTAGTGCTGGATGCTGCTCTGGTCGAAATCGACGCCCGGCTGCACCACCATGGCGATGACGCGGCGCCAGGCGCCATGCAGGCCGTTGTCGAGGAAGGCGCGGCGGTGCACGTCCAGGGTGCGGCGCGCCGCTTGCGGGCTGGTGACGGCGCCGGCCTGCGCCAGCGACGCTTCGCCGCCAGGAATCGGCACTTCCGTGCCGATCACATAGACGGGCGGCGCAAAGCCTGCGGCGGCGGCCGCTTCCTCGGCGACGATGCACAGGCGCGCGGAACGGGCAGCCACGGTTTCATCGTCGAGCTGCAAGGGGTCATCCACGCAGCGCATGCTGCAATCGAGGTGGATTTTATGGAAACCGGCCGACGCATACGCGGCGATCAGGGTTTCGGCATGGTCCATGGCGGTGGCCGCATCGAGGTGCTGCCAGGCGTTCGGACCCAGATGGTCGCCGCCCAGCACCAGGCGGCTGGCGGGGAAGCCCTGTTCGCGGGCCAGGGCCAGCATGGTGTCGCGGAAAACGGCCGGCGTCATGCCCGTGTAGCCGCCGAACTGGTCGACCTGGTTCGAGGTCGCTTCGACCAGCAGCACGGTGTCGTATTCGCTGGCCACGCGCATGGCGGCGCGCAGCACGCTCGGATGGCTGCAGCAGACGGCGTACAGCCCCACGCGCTCGCCGCGGCGGTGCGCCTTGATCACTTGCTGGATCGGGGACAGGGTAAAAGTCGGGTTTTCCGCTTGCGTCATCATGTTTAGGCCTTTGTATGTTGTCGTATCAAAAGGGCCGCGCCGCGCGCGCCGCCGGCGTCGCCAAAGCGGGGCGGCAGGATAGGCGGCACGTGCACGCCGGGGAACAGGTGGCGCTTGACGGCGGCCGGCAGCTTGTCGTACAGGTGCGGCAGCTTGGACAAGCCGCCGCCGAGCACAATGACGTGCGGGTCGTAGGCCAGGACCAGGCCGGCCAGCGCGTGGCCCAGCACATCGAGGTGCACGGCGACCGTGCGCTGGGCCACGGCGTCGCCCATGTTGGCGCGCGCTACGATGGCCAGCGGTTCGGCGCCGTCGCCGCCGAAATGCGCGTGGAGCTTGCGCATGGCGGGTCCGGAGACATAGCGTTCCAGGCAGCCCGCCTTGCCGCACGGGCAGGGGTATTCGGCCAGGCCGTGCTGCGCCAGCAGGGTGGCGGGCAGGCTCCAGTGGCCCCATTCGCCGGCCACGCCGTTAAAGCCGCGCAGCAGCTGGCCGCCCACGCAATAGCCGCCGCCGGCGCCCGTGCCGAGGATGGCGCCGAACATGCTGGCGGCATTGTCGGCCGCGCCGCCCTGCGCTTCCGACAGGGCGAAGCACTGGCAATCGTTGCCGATGGCGACAGGGCGCTGCAAGGCTTGTTGCAGGGTTTGCGCCACCAGGCGGCCGTTCAGGGCCGGCACGTTGGAACTGAGCTGGCGTCCGCTGGCGCTGTCGATCACGCCGGGCAAGCCGATGCCGACGGGCGCCGTCGTGCCCAGGGCGGCGTCGCCGCGCGCCACCAGGTCGACGATGGCCTGCACGAAGGCGGCAAAATCGTCGCCCGGCGTGGCCACCCGTTCGCGGAACACCTCGGCCAGCGCGCCGTCGCGGTCGGCAAAGGCGACCAGCTCCATCTTGCTGCCGCCGATGTCGATGCCGTGGTAGCCGGCGATGTGATTAGAATTGGTCATGGCCATAGATGGTGACGCCCTGTACGACACGGTTGACGATGCCGCCGGCGAATGGATTGTCGGGGCGCAGTTGCAGCAGCGCGGACTGGTGCAGTGCATATTGCTGCGCCATCAGCAGCCACAGAGGGGCCAGCCAGGCGTCGGGCCAGGCCGGCGCATCGGCCGCTAAGTTGGCAGATAAGTCGCCGCCGATGCCTACGGTCAGGCAGCGCTGCGCCACGCTGTCGCGCTGCAGTTCTTTCAGCAGGTCGTCTTCGTACTGGCGCGCCAGCGGCTTGCTGCTGCGCAGCAGGATCACCAGCGATTCCGTGGTGACGGCCGATTTCGGGCCGTGGCGGAAACCCAGCGGCGTATTCGCCATCGCCATCACGCGGCCGCCCGTCAATTCCAGGATTTTCAGGGCCGCTTCCTTGGCCAGCGCTTCCAGCGGGCCGCTGCCCAGGTAGACGACGCGCTGCACGGGTGTTGAACCCAGCTGCGCCACGGGGGCCGACCAGTCGCGCAAGGCTTGCTCGCCCAGTTGCGCCAGGGTGTCCAGACGCTGCAAATCCGTGTCCTTGCCCAGCACCGACAGGGCCGCCAGCAGCATGCTGGTAAAGCTGCTGGTCATGGCGAAGCCGCGGTCGCAGCTGCCTTCCGGCATCAGCAGGTTATAGGTGTTGCCGTCGTTGGCGCCCTGGCGCGCCAGCTTGCCGTCGGCGTTGCAGGTGATGTTCAGGAAACGCGCGCCGGGCACGACCTGGCGCAGCAGTTCCACGGCCGCCAGGCTTTCCGGGCTGTCGCCGCTGCGGGCAAACGAGACGAGCAGGGTGGGCGCATCCGCTTCCAGGTACAGCTCATGGTGTGTCAGCAGGGTCGTGGTCGCGATGGCGCGGATCTGCGCAGGCCAGGCCGCGTTCAGGGTATCGACGACGATTTCGCCCACATAGGCCGAGCTGCCGGCGCCCGTCAGGATGACGCGTTGCTGCGGATTGGACAGCGCGTCGCCCAGGAAGGCGGCCAGGCTGGCTTGCTCGTTGCGCAAAATGCCGGACAGCGCGCGCCAGATGGCTGGCTGGTGGGCGATTTCCTCGGCCGTGTGCAGGCCGCCGATGTCGCGCCAGGTTTGAATGTCACGCTGAAGAAGGGTAGTCATGGAGTGTCAGTAAAGTGTTTGTTGGAGAAAGCATAAATACTAAATTTCGAAAAGTCAAATACGAAAGTAAAACGAAAGTAAATTTTTAATCGACTTGCGAAATAGTGTCGTTTTAACGGTGTCGGAGCGTGCTGCAGTGCAGCGTGAAAGCGTGTGGCGGCGCGGCATGTCGCTGAAATGCGACGATAACGAAAGTATGTATCGTAATTTTTTAGTAAAACGTAAGATAAATGAGCTGATTTTAGGTATTTTATTAATAAATTGGCGCCAAAACTTTCTTTTGGTTGACGATATTTATTTTTCTTCTTAAAGTAATTTCATTGAATTACTTCTGAAAGCCAGCCGATGAAACCTCTCCCGCTTCCCCGCCGCCTCCTTGCCGCCTGTGTCCTCGCCGCCCTTGCCACCCTGTCTGCGCCTGGCTTGCAGGCCGCGACCATCGGCAATCTGCAGTCGCTCTCCGCCGTGCACCCGGCCGACGTGGCCAAGGGCGAGGCGCTGGGCTGGGAGGTGCGCAGCGACACGGGCATGCAGCTGCGTATCAGCCTGCCGCAGGCGGACGTGCTGCGCATCCAGGCGGGCGGCAAGGGGGGCTTGACGGGTCCCGGCGATAAGGCCGCGCCCATCGTCGTGGGCCAGCCGGCCGCACAGGTGGCATACCAGATCGACGAACAGCCCGGCCATATCCTGATCAGCACCGAAGCCCTGAGCCTGCGCATCGACCGCAAGCCGCTGCGCTTTACCTTGTACCGCAAGGGCGACGCGGTGCCCCTGTGGCGCGAAGTGCAGCCGCTGTCGCTCGACGACAAGCAGGGCGTGCAGGTGCTTTCCAGCTTGCCCGGCGAACGATACTTTGGCGGCGGCCAGCAGAATGGCCGCTTCGAATTCAAGGGCAAGCAGGTGCCCGTGTCGTATTCGGGCGGCTGGGAAGAGGGCGACCGGCCGAATCCCGCGCCATTTCTCATGAGTTCACGGGGCTGGGGCATGCTGCGCAATACCTGGTCCGACGGGAACTACGACTTGCGCGACAAGGAACAGATCTCGCTGCAGCACGCGGAAGGCCGCTATGACGCGTATTTCTTCGTCGGCAAGGACGTGCGCGACGTCGTCGCCCGCTACACGGACTTGACGGGCCGCGCCCGCATGCTGCCTCGCTGGGCGCTGGAATACGGCGACGCCGATTGCTACAACGATGGCGACAACGTGAAAAAGCCCGGTTCCGTGCCGAAGGGCTGGACCGATGGCCCGACCGGCAAGACGCCGGACGTGGTGGAAAGCGTGGCGCGCCAGTACCGCGAGCACGACATGCCGGGCGGCTGGATTCTGCCCAACGACGGCTATGGCTGCGGCTACACGAATTTGCCGGAAACCGTGAAGGGCCTGGCCGGCTATGGCTTCCGCACGGGTCTGTGGACGGAAAACGGCGTCGACAAGATCGCGTGGGAAGTGGGCCAGGCGGGCAGCCGCGTGCAAAAGCTGGACGTGGCGTGGACGGGCAAGGGCTACCAGTTCGCCATGGATGCGAACAAGTCGGCCTACGACGGCATCCTGAACAACTCCGACAGCCGTCCGTTCCTGTGGACGGTGATGGGCTGGGCCGGCATCCAGCGCTACGCCGTGGCGTGGACGGGCGACCAGAGCGCCAGTTGGGACTACATCCGCTGGCACATCCCGACCCTGATCGGCTCGGGCCTGTCCGGCCAGGCGTATGCGTCCGGCGACGTGGACGCCATCTTTGGCGGCAGCCCGGAAACCTATCTGCGCGACTTGCAGTGGAAAAGCTTTACGCCCGTCCTGATGGGCATGTCCGGCTGGGCCGCGGCCGAGCGCAAGCATCCGTGGTGGTTCGAGCAGCCGTACCGCGACATCAACCGCCGCTACTTGAAACTCAAGATGCGATTGACGCCGTATATGTATACGCTGGTGCGCGAAGCGGAGCAATCGGGCGCGCCGCTGGTGCGGGGCCTGATGTGGGATTACCCGCAAGACCCGGCCGCCTACACGGAAGCCTATAAATACCAGTTCCTCCTGGGCCGCGACGTGCTGGTGGCGCCCGTCTACCGCAGCCAGGCCGTCAGCGGCGGCTGGCGCAAGGGCATCCACCTGCCGCAGGGCACGTGGTACGACTACTGGGACGGCCGCCAGGCCATGGCGGACGCGAAAGGGCGCGACCTGGATATGCAGGTCACGCTGGACAAGTTGCCCGTGTTCGTGCGGGCCGGCGCCATCCTGCCCATGTATCCGGAAATGCTGTACGACGGCCAGAAGCCGAAGGATCAGCTCACGCTCGATATCTACCCGCACGGCGATTCCGAATACACGCTGTATGAAGACGATGGCAACACGCGCCAGTACCAGGGCGGCGCCTTCAGCCAGCAAGTCATCCGCATGCGCCAGACGGGCGGCGACGTGCAGGTCGACATCGGCGCTGTCGATGGCCAGTACCAGGGCCAGGAAGCGCGCCGCGGCTACGCGCTGCGCATGCTGGCGGGCCAGGCCCCGGCCGCCGTGCGGGCCGGCGAACGGCTGATCGCGGCAGCCGGCAACCGCGCCGTCTACGACAAGGCGGCAGAGGGCTGGTATTTCGATGCTTCCGACCGCCAGGGCACCCTGCACGTGAAGGT
Source organism: Janthinobacterium sp. SUN206 (assembly GCF_030587305.1). Lineage (NCBI taxonomy): Bacteria > Pseudomonadati > Pseudomonadota > Betaproteobacteria > Burkholderiales > Oxalobacteraceae > Janthinobacterium > Janthinobacterium sp. SUN206. The sequence goes on from NZ_JAPWIB010000001.1 coordinate 314,757, forward strand.
GGCGGCGCAGGATATCCGCCAGGCCTTGACCTTGCAAGTGGCCGGCGCGCTGGCCGTGGCGAGAATCGATGCAGATTTCCCGGCCGCACCCGTGCCGGGCCGCGCCTTGCCGGCGGATGCCATGCAGGTGGTGGGACGTCCGTTTGAGGAAAATGGCTATCCGCTGGAAAACGCCTTCGACGGCAAGCCGGAGACGTGGTTCCGCACCGTGCGCAGTCCGTCCGTGAAGAGCGGGCCGCACGAATGGGTGATCGGCTTTACGGAGCGGCGCCTGGTCGACGGCATCGAACTGGCGCCGCGCAACGACCAGCACTGGAAGCATGGCCAGGTGCGCGACTATGAAATCTACATCGGCGACAACAATGGAGAGTGGGGCGCACCGCTTGCGCGTGGCACCCTGAAACTGGAACAGGGCACGCAGACGATCAATTTCCCTGCCACGGCCGGGCGCCTGCTGCGCTTCCGCGTGATGAGCACGCAAAATCCGGAAGGCGATGGCGCGGCGTCCACCGACCCGATGGTCACGGCGGCGCAAGGCGCACCGGTGGCGCGCGCGTTCGATGCGGCGCTGGCGACCGACGTGGCGCCCGTCACCCTGTCCGAATTCCGCGTGCTCGAGCACCGCGTGGCCGAAGGCGAGGAGGTGCAGCGCTATCTGTCGGACCTGGCGCTGCCGAAGCATATCGCGAAAGACAGGCCAGCCGGCAAGGCAGCCGAAATGCGCATGAACGGGCTGTGGTTCCGCAAGGGCCTCGGCGTGGGCCCCGCCAGCCGCATCGACTTGCAACTGGCGGGCAACTGGAATCTGCTGCGCGCCGACCTGGGCGTGGACGATAGCTGCCGCAGCGCGGGCGGCTTGCAATTCCAGGTCTGGAGCGGTGAGCGGCTGCTGTATGACAGCGGCCTGGTCACGGCTCCCGGGGTGGTCAAACCCGAAATCGACGTGCGCGGCCTGAGCCAGCTCAGTTTGCGCACCCTGGGCGCACGCGGCGCCCACCCGGCCCAAGTCTGCGGCAACTGGGCCAACGCCGTGCTGACCGGCACGGAAGGCGCGACCGTCAAGCCGCGCTAAGCAACTTCACTTCATCATTTCACCAAAAACGAGCCCCTCTTCGGACCGGGGAGGGGCTCTTGCAACCTGACGAAAACAAATCACTGATAAAAAGGGAGATGGGAATGCACTTGAAAAAACTGATGGCCGCCATGGTGGCGGTAGGATTGGCGTCAACGGCGCTGGCAGCGGAGGAAGAGAAACTGACGCGCGTCGAAGTGACGGGGTCCAGCCTGAAGCGCATCAACGCGGAAACGGCGTCGCCCGTACAGGTGATCAACGCCAAGCAGATCGAGAACATGGGCGCGCTCACCTTGCTGCAGGTGCTCGACAACCTGCCCGCCGCCCGTCCGGCGCAGCAGGACTTCCGCTCGATGTTCACGGGCTCGGACGGCGGTTCGCAGGCGAACCTGCGCGGCCTCGGCGCGCAGGGCACCCTGGTGCTGTTGAATGGCCGCCGCCTGTCGTTCTATGGCGCGCCGGCCGGTTTCCAGACCATGTTCGTCAATATCGACGCCATTCCCGCCGCCGCCATCGAGCGCATGGAAATCCTCACGGATGGCGCGTCGGCCGTGTATGGCTCCGATGCCGTGGCCGGCGTCATCAACGTCATCACCAAGAAGTCGTATCAGGGGCTGGAAGCGCGCGCCAACGGCGAGTTTTCGCCCAGCGTGAAGTCCTATGGCGAGCGCCAGGCCAGCGTGCTGTATGGCCTGGGCGACCTGGCCAACGACGGCTACAACATCTACGGTTCCGTGAACGTCTACCAGCGCGACCGCATCGCGCTGGCCGACACTTGGCAGAAGCGTCCCGCGTATTTTTATGCGAATAATCCCAATTTCATCCCGAACATGCGCGTGGGCGTCGGCAGCGAACCGGGCACGATGAACCCGGGGACCTTCTTTGTCTTCGACAAGGCCAACAACAATGCCCGCACCCAGCGCGCCGCGCCTGGCTGCAACACCAGCATCACGGAAGCGTCGGGCACGCGCTGCGTGTGGAATGCGCTGCCCAACCAGCTCGACACGGGGCCTACCTCGGAGCGGGCCACGGCGTATCTGAGCGGCCGGCTGAAACTGGGCGGCGACCTGGAAGCGTTCGCGGAAGGCGCCTTCACCCACATCAAGATGCGCGGCGAAAACGGCCCGTCCAGCTTCAACAGCGGCAGCACGAACAACTGGTTCGCCCGCAACACGGGCAATACCCTGAACACCTTCGCCACGCCTTTCCTGAGTCCCAACAACGTCTACCTGAAAGGCAAGCTCGATGCCGACATGGTGGCCAAGATGGGCGGCGCGGCCGGCTTGAACTACCTGCTGCAGGATGCGACGGGCCACTTCGGCCAGAAGAACGTCGATGAAAACTACCGCGCGCTCGTCGGCCTGCGCGGCAGCATCGGCGGCGGCTGGGATTTTGAAACGGCGCTCAGCGTGGCGGGCAGCCATTCCACCTTGTTCCAGACGGCGAACATCAACATCAAGGGTTTTGAACAGGCATTCGGCCCGTTCACGAAAGACCCCGTCAGCGGCCGCACGTTCATTTCGGACAATCCCGCCTACAAGTTCGGCGAAATCAGCGAGGCCAATGCGGCGCTGCTGCGCGCCGCCTATCCCACCTTCGCCATCGAATCGTGGACCAAGCTGATGACCTGGGATGCGAAGCTGGAAGGCACCCTGTTCAAGCTGGGCGAGCGCGAAGTGCGCGCCGCCGTGGGCACCAACGTCATGCGGGAGAGTTTTCTCACGCCCGGCAACACGGATGCGGCCAATGGCCTGATCACGCAACAGGGCGGTTCCTGGTTCGACGGCCGGCGCACCATCGCCGCCGTGTTTGGCGAGGTGGTGGTGCCGCTTTCCGACACACTGGAAGTGAATGCGGCCGCGCGCCTGGACAAATATCCGCATTTCGCCGCCAACCTAGCGCCCAAGCTGGGCGTGATCTGGCGCGCGCGGCCCGACCTGATGCTGCGCGGGACGTATTCTGAAGGCTTCCGCGCGCCCAACCTGGCCGAATCGGGCACGGGCGGCGTCTTTGCGCAGGTGGGCGGCATCCGCGACACGGTGCGCTGCGATGAAACGAATGCCATGGCGCGCGCGCTGATGAAGTCCAAGGTGGCGACGGATGCGGACCTGGGCAAGAGCCTGCTCAATTCGAATTGCTCGACGACGGTGGGCGGCCTGACGCCGCCGAACCAGAACCTGCGTCCGGAGAAGGCCAAGATTTCCACCGTCGGTCTGGTGCTGCAGCCGGCCAAGGATGTGAGCATCTCCATCGATTACTGGTTCATCAACCGCCGCGACGAAATCGTGCGCCAGGACTTCAACGAGCTGTTTACGGAACTGGTGGACAAATACGGTCCGACCCTAGCCGGCACGCCCAGCGCCATCCGCAATGACCTGACCGACGCTGACCGTGGCAATGTGGCGGCCGTGGCGGCCATGTGCGCCAATCCCGCCAACGCGGGCGTGTGCGCTGGCGGCGTGCCCGGCTACTCGGTGGGCAACCTGGGCGGCTTGATCAACTCGTATTCGAACCGTGGCCGCACCCTGATGGACGGCGTCGACATCGATGCGCGCACGCGCTTTTCGCTGGGAGACATGGGCAAGCTGAGTACGGGCATTGCGGCCACCATCCGCAAGCGCGACACCCACGACAGCGAAGACGGCAGCGACATCAAGGGCAACACCGTCGGCTACTACGATTCGCCGCGCTACCGCGCTACCGTCAACGCCGACTGGAGCTACCGCAACTTCGTCAGCAGTGTCTTCATCAACTATTCGGGCAAGACGCGCTGGGCGTATGGCCCCTGGGACAAGGACAACACGCCGGAAAACTGCACCGCCGCCTCCGTGGCGCTGCCGGCCGGCCAGTGCAAGGGGGCGCCCTCGTACACGACGGTGAACCTGGCATTCAGCTGGAAGCCGATCAAGCACCTGGACGTGGGCCTGAACGTGAAAAACGCGTTCAACAAGCAGCCGTACTACGACCCGAACGGCTGGGAAGGCTACAACCATAGCCAGGACCTGTTCGGCCGCCAGTTTGCCCTGTCGGCCAGCTACAAGTTCTTTTAAGGCGTGACACTGCCCCGGTCCGCCAGCTTGCCTGTGGCGGGCCGGGGTTTTGCCATGGAAAAGAAAAGACAATGTTCCGAAATGCACAATACGAAAGATAAACGTAAGCGAAAGACGTTTGCCCTGTCGTCTTTCGTGTTTTCCTCCCCTGATTCCCGCCCGTATCGTCCTCTGTTTGCCACCTTCCTGCAGACGCGTGTATCTGCCACACCACGATAACGAAAGTTATTCGACGCGTCACTGATTGAATCGAAAGATAAATTGCATTTATTTGCTCGATTGAGCGATAAATTACCGTTTTAACTTTCTTTTTGTTGACGATACTTATTTTTCTTTTTAAAGTAATCCCAAGAAAACGAAAATCAGCCGATACGGACTGATTTCCCGAAAGGTGCAGCTGCCTGGCTGCACCGGCCGACGACCACCATAAAAATTGCGCTCCCCCGACTCCGCCCTGGAGCGGGGAGGGCGCGTATAACCCTCGATATAGACGGAGAGACATCATGCATAGCACCCGACTCAAATTGCGCGACATCAGCCGCGCCGCCGCGATCGTGATCGCACTGGCGGCCGGCGTGCCAGGCCAGGCCTGGGCACAGTCGAACGCCACGAGTACCATTTTCGGCGAAGTGAGCGCGCCGGCCGGCGCCACCGTGGTGCTGGAAAACCTGGCGACGGGCGTGCAGCGCAGCCTGACGCCGGATACGTCGGGCCGCTATGTGGCCAACTCCATGCCGCCAGGCCGCTATGCGGTGCGCGTGCTGCGTGCCGGTTCGGTGGAAGCGTCGCAGGAAGTCGAGGCCCTGATCGGCGCCGGCGCGGAAGCGAACTTCGGTCCGGCCAGCGCGGCTGGCCCCGTGGGCCAGGAGCAGACTGTCGTGGTGAAGGCGTCGCGCAATCCGATCGACGTGTCGAACACCAACAATGGCGTGATCTTCACGGCCAAGGAATTGAAGGCGCTGCCAGTCGGCAACGACGTCGCGTCCATCGTGCAGCTGACGCCGGGCGTGGCGCGCGGCACCAACAGCGTGTATGGCAATGCACCGTCGATCGGCGGCTCGGGCCAGTCCGAAAACGCGTTCTACGTCAACGGCTTCCCCATCACCAACCTCCTGACCCAGGTGGGCGCGTCGGAGCTGCCGTTCGGCGCGATCTCCAACCTGCAGGTGCTGTCGGGCGGCTACGGTTCGGAATTTGGCCGCTCCACGGGCGGCGTGATCAACATCACCACCAAGAGCGGCGGCAACAAGGTCGAATTCGGCGGCAAGGTCTCCATCATCCCCCGCTCGCTGAAGGGCACGACGGAAAACCGGTACTACCCGAACACGGGCGCCAATCCGGACACGGATGGCACCTTGAAGTACTGGAACCGCGATAACGGCAGCACCAGCAAGGTGGTCGGCTTGTACGGCAGCGGACCGCTGATCAAGAACAAGCTGTTCGCCTTCGTGGCGCTGGAACAGACGCGCACGGACGGCGGCGCCGTCGCCGGTGCGCGCGACGACCTGGTGGACAAGGTGCTGCCGAACGGCTGGCGCGAGAGCAAGAGCAAGGTTGACCGCATGATGGCCAAGCTGGACTACAACCTGACGGACGACCATCACTTTGAATATACCAAGCTGTATGACCGCACGACTACGGACAGCCAGAGCTATGGTTTTGACTATGCCACCTTGAAACGCAACAACGTGGCTGGCGGCGGGAGCGAGACCACCATCAACTGCTGCGGCTCGTCGGCCGCGCCGGGCGCGAATGTCGACATCTTCAAGTACACGGGCTACCTGACGGACAACCTGACGGTGACGGCGATGATGGGGCAGTCGCGCACTTCGCACCGCCGTACCCCGGAAGGCTACAATCCGCTGCTGGCGCAAACGTCGTCGAATGAATCGACCCAGGTGCCTGGCCTGACGTACACCAATCCGCAAATGGTGACCGGTACTCTGGTCGACCCGTCGTCGGAAGACCGCCAGAAAGCCAAGCGCCTGGACCTGGAATACAAGCTGGGCAAGCATTCGCTGCGCGGCGGCATCGACCGCATCGACGTGGAATCGAAAGTGGGCCTGAGCCTGGCCGGCGGCTACCGCTGGAAGTACCAGAAGGTCAAGGATCCGACGCTCCTGATCAACGGCGCCTTTGAAACGCCGGCCCAGGGCAACGGCTACGGCAAGGACGGCTATTACGTCAGCAAGGAATTGAACGCCAACCTGGCGCGTCCGACCAGCGTGCAATCGGCGCAGTACATCCAGGATCACTACCAGGTCACGGAACGGGTGCTGCTGGACCTGGGCCTGCGCCGCGAACAGTTTACCAACTACAGCACCGATGGCGTGGCCTTCATTTCGCAGCGCAACATGATCGCCCCGCGCGTGGGCGCCACCTGGGATTACCTGGGCGACGGCACCCTGAAATTCTTCGCCAACGGCGGTCGCTACCACCTGCCGGTGCCATCGAATTTGTCGAGCAACATGGCCAGCCCCTTCCTGGCCACCAGCGAGATGTTCACCTACACGGGCGTCGATCCCGTCACGGGCGCGCCGACGGGCCTGCACGCCATCAGCAAGCCGTATTCGGCCAACAACGCGTATGGTCAGAGCCGCGACGCGCGCGAGGTGACGGCCGTGGGCCTGAAGCCGCTGTCGCAGGATGAATTCTCGCTGGGCTTCGAACGCGCCCTGAGCAAGAAGCTGGTGGTGGGCGCCAGCTTCCTGTACCGCAAGCTGAACGACACCAACGACGACGTCTGCGACGAGCGTCCGCTGCAAGCCTGGGCCACGCGCAACGGCGTCGACACGGGCAAATGGAGCGGCTTCCAGTGCGCCATCATCAACCCGGGCCGCGACAACAGCCTGATGGTGGACTTTGATGATGGCAAGGGCCTGCGCCGCGTGGATATTTCGGCGGCGGAATGGGGCAACCCGCTGCCATCGCGCACCTACCGCGCCTTGAACATGTTCATCGAGCACCCGTACACGAATGGCTGGTACGGCAAGCTGACCTACACCTTGTCCGGCCTGAAGGGCAATATGGAAGGCCAGACGGACAGCATCGGCGGCGGCGACGTGGGCCTGACGGTCAGCGACGACCACAAGGAACTGATGTACAACGCGTATGGCTACCTGCCGGGCGACCATCGCCACGCCTTCAAGGCCTACGGTTTCATGCAGGTCATCCCGGACGTGATGGTGGGCGCCAACCTGTCGCTGACCTCGGGCGCACCGCGCAACTGCATCGGCGCGCTGCCCGCGAACCTGAGGTTCGAGAAAGACTACGGCGATTCCTACTTCTATTGCAACGGCAAGCCGGCGCCGCGCGGCAGCCAGGGCCGCCTGCCGTGGCAAGCCCAGCTGGACATGAATGTGGCCTATACTCCCAGCGCCGTCAAGGGCCTGAGCCTGAAAGTGGACGTCTTCAATGTGTTCAACAGCCAGACCGTGACCCGCTACACCGAAACGCGCGAAGACCATGGCGCCATCTCCCGCAATTACCTGCAGGTCGATGGACGCACGGCGCCGCGTTCGGTGCGCTTCACGGCTGAATACACCTATTAAACTGCAGCCGGCCCGCTGTATGGCGGGCCGGCGACGAACATTACCAATGGAAGCGAGTAGAGACCAATGACAACACAAATCAATCGACGCAATTTCCTCTCCGCCAGCGCCGCGCTGGCCGGTGGCGCCATGGCCGGCAGCGCACTGCTGCCCGGCGACGCCAACGCCGCCCCCGTGGCCGGCCGCGACAAGGTCCGCCTGGGCGTGATCGGCACGGGCATGCGCGGCCAGGTGCTGCTGGCTGAACTGGTGCGCCGCGACGACGTGGAAGTGGTCGCCCTGTGCGATATCGAGCCGATCATGCTGAAACACGCGCTGGGCCAGGTGGCCAAAGCCGGCAAGCCCCGTCCGCGCACGTATGGCGAAGACCGCGACCAGAAAGCATACAAGCGCATGCTGGACGCGGGCGGCCTCGATGGCGTGATCATCGCCACGCCGTGGGAATTCCACGCGCCCATGGCGATCGCCGCCATGCAGGCGAAGATCGCCGTCGGCTGCGAAGTGGTTGCCGGCATCACCCTGCAAGACCACTGGGATGTCCTGAACACCCAGCTGAAAACGGGCACGCCGTACATGTTGCTGGAAAACGTGTGCTACCGCCGCGACGTGATGGCTGCGCTGCAGATGGTGCGCGCGGGCCTGTTCGGCGAACTGCTGCACCTGCAGGGCGGCTACCAGCACGATTTGCGCGCCGTCAAATTCAACAGCGGCAATCCGGCCAAGCCGTATGGCGGCGGCGTGGAATTCGGCGAAAAGGGCTGGTCGGAAGCCCATTGGCGCACGCAGCACTCGGTCGAGCGCAATGGCGAACTGTATCCGAGCCACGGCATCGGCCCATGCGCCATGTACACCAACATCAACCGCGGCAACCGTTTTACGCGCATCAACGCCTTCGCCACCAAGGCGCGCGGCTTGCACGACTATATCGTCAAGCAGCCGGGCGGCGCGCAGCATGCGAACGCCAAGGTGAAATTCAAGCTGGGCGACGTGGTCACCACCACCCTGGCGTGCGAAAACGGCGAAACCATCATCCTGCAGCACGATACGAGCCTGCCGCGCCCGTATTCCCTGGGCTTCCGCGTGCAAGGCACGGACGGCCTGTGGATGGACTTGAACAATGCCATCCATATCGAGGGCGTCAGCAAGCCGCACCAGTGGGATGACTTCAAGACCTACCAGGACAAGTATGAGCACCCGGTATGGCGCAAATATGCCGCGCAAGCGGAAGGCGCGGGCCACGGCGGCATGGACTTCTTCGTCATCCACGCCTTTGTCGAAGCCCTGAAGGCCAGTGCGCCGATGCCGATCGATATCTACGATGCCGTGACGTGGAGCGCCATCACACCCCTGTCCGAGCAATCGATCGCCGCCAACTTCCAGACCCTGGACTTCCCGGACTTCACGGGCGGGCAGTGGAAATCGCGCAAGCCTGTCTTCGCCCTCGACGGCAAGTACTAAGCCCCATTCGCCCGCTACCGCGCTTGCCGCCGTAGCGGGTTTTTTCTGTCCCGATCCGTTTTTCAACCGCGGCGCACGCCGCAGGACTTCTTGCGCCTGTTGCACGCCGTACTACCAGGAGACGTTGATGAAACACAGAAGTTCATTACTCTGCGCAGTTCTTCCCGCCATGCCCTTGCTGCTGGCAGCCTGCGGCGGCGCCACTGCCACCGCTACCCCGGACATGGGCGGCACCGCCTTGCTGGCCACTGGCGTGGCCACAGCGGTCACGCCCGCCACCGTGGAACTGGCCGGCAATGCCTTCATCACCAGCGGAGACAAGGGCGCCGTCATCGGCGAACATGGCCTGGCCGGCTGGAGCAATCCCGATGCCGTCGCCAGCACGTATTTCCGCGTGGCCGGCGCGGGCCCCGTCCAGGTGGCGCTCGACGCCAGCCTGGCCGATGGCGGCAACAGCACCATCCGCGTGAAGATCAATGGCGCGCCGTTCGACGTCAAGCTGGCCGGCAAGGCCCGCAAGACCTATGCCGTGGGCACGGTCAATGTGCCGGCGGCCGGCTATGTGAAGGTGGACTTGCAGGGGGTGACGCGCGCAAAAGCCACGTTTGGCGACGTCGCCGCGTTGAAGGTGACTGCGAACGCGGCGCTTAATTACGCCAACGACCCGGCCAATTACTACTGGTCGCGGCGCGGCCCGTCCGTGCACATGGGTTACACGGTGCCGGCCAATACCGAGTATTTCTATAACGAGATGACGATACCCAAGGGCCAGGACGTCATCGGCTCCTATTTCATGGCCAACGGCTTTGGCCAGGGCTACATGGGCATCCAGGTCAAGTCGCCCAGCGAGCGCTGGATATTGTTTTCCGTCTGGGACGCCGACAATGGCGCGAAGACCACCCTGGTCAGCAAGGGCGCCGGCGTGGTCGATAACGCGTTCGGCGGCGAAGGCACGGGCGGCCAGACTTATTTGTCGTACAACTGGGCGGCCGGCACCACGTACCGCTTCATCACGCGCACGCGGCCCGACGGCAAAGGCGGCAGCGACTACTCGGCCTGGTTCTACGCGCCCGAGACGGGCAAGTGGCGCTACATCGCCACGTGGAAGCGCCCGGCGATTTCCACGTATCTGACGGGCGTGCATTCCTTCCTCGAGAACTTCATCGATACCCTGGGCTATACGGAGCGCCGCGTCCAGTTCGGCAACCAGTGGGCGAGGAACGTTTCAGGCGCCTGGTCGGAAGTGACGGCGGGAAGGTTCACGGGCGACGCCACGGCCACCAATGGGCAGCGCATGGATTACGCGGGCGGCCTGGAAAACGGTAAGTTCTACCTGCGTAACGGCGGCTTCTTTGCCGACTACGTGAAAACCAGCCAGAACTTCACGCGTCCGGCCACGGGCCAGGCACCGGCCGTCGATGTGGCGGCCTTGCCGATGCAATAGGCGTTGATCCTTACCCCGGCCGCTTGCCCACCATCGCTTCGATGCCGCGATAGTAGGTGAGCGGGCGGCCTATCGTCACTCCCATCAATGCCGCCGCCTGGATGATGTCGTTTGTATCGCGCCGGTACACGACCAGCGCATCCATCTGGTCGGTGCCGTTGCCGTCGATCTGGATCAGGTCATAGCCGCCTTCGTCCACGGCGCGCTGCGCCAGTTCCGCGTCCAGCCACTCGAAATAGGGCAGCGCGCTACCGTCGCCTCCCTCGAGCATTGCGTACGGAAAGTCGGGGAATTCGTCGAACATGTCCTGTATCTGTTCGTGCAGCTCATCGAGCTTGTCGCCCGACGCCGTATAGCCAGCCAGGTGCCAGAGGATCGCCACCGCGTAGGCATGCGCATCGCTGTCGATCCACTCGTCGCGTGGCGCGGACGGCGCGTTGGTGATGGCGGTGACGGCCGCGTCGAGCTCCTCGCCTTCCAGGTCACCGCAGGTCAGCTTGGTCAGCAGTTCAGATAACAGCATGTTTGCCTTTCAATGGAGGGACGCCAGGCCAGGATGGCCGGCTGGGTGATGTTGTCAATACTATCATTGCCGCGTACCGGGGCGCGCCCGGTAGAACTTGCACCGTGCATTGCGCCGGCGGACGCGGCCAGCCTGGCAATTTTGGAAAGAATCGCGTCAAACTGGCATTTGCAGGCCGCTTGCGCCGCAGCACCGCCTAGATATAGAATGCGAATCATTATTATTTGCGACCCAGGGAGCATACAACGTGTCGGCAGCCCAACCCGGCGTTCACCAGGAGGTGGGCAGCCTGTACCACGATCACCACCGCTGGCTGCAAGGCTGGCTGCGGCACAAGCTGGGCAACGCGTTTGACGCGGCCGACGTGGCGCACGACACCTTCATGCGCCTGCTGAACCGTGACGAGGCCATCGCCGCGCGCGAGCCGCGCGCCTTCCTCACCACCGTGGCCAAGGGCGTGCTGGGCAATCTGTACCGCCGCCGCGACCTGGAAGCGGCCTACCTGGAAACCCTGGCCAGCCTGCCCGCGCAGTGCGCGCCCGATCCCGAGGCGCAGGCGATCCTGCTCGAAGCCCTGTTCGACATCGACCGCCGCCTCGACGGCCTGGCGCCCGCCGTGCGCCGCGCTTTTCTGCTGTCGCAGCTCGACGGCATGCCGCAGGCGGCCATCGCGCTGGAACTGAACATCTCGCTGGCCACCGTGCAGCGCCACCTGGTCAAAGCCATGCACCAGTGCTTCTTTTCCCCGTCGGCGCCGTGATGGGCGCCCTGAGGCCGGAAGCGGCCAGCCTGCAGGCTGTCGAATGGCTGGTGCGCTTGCAGGCCGGAGACGCCACGCCCGAAGTGGAGCAGGCCTGGCGCACTTGGCGCGGCAGCGACCCGGAAAACGAGCAAGCCTGGCAGCACGTGGAAGGCTGCATGGCGCGCATGCGTGCCTTGCCGGCGCCGCTGGCGCACGGCACCCTGGCGCGCAAGCCCGCGCATGCGCAGGCCAACGCGGCGCGCCGGCAGTCGCTCAAGCTGCTGGCGCTGCTGGCCGTGGGCGGCGGCGCCTGGCTGGCGGGCGGCGACGAACAGGCGGCCTTCTGGCTGGCCGATTACCGCACCGGCACGGGCGAGCTGCGCCACCTCGTGCTGGCAGACGGTACGCGCATCGCTCTCAACACGGCGTCCAGCATCGACGTGCGCTACGATGCGGGCCAGCGCCTGGTGACCTTGTTAAAAGGCGAGATCATGGTCAGCACGGCGCGCGATGCGGCTGGCCGTCCCTTTTTCGTGCGCACGGCGCAAGGCCGCTTGCAGCCTGTGGGCACGCGTTTTGCCGTGCGCGCGGAACGGGGACGCACGCACCTGGGTGTGTTCGCGGGCGCCGTCGATATTCTGCCGGAACAGGCGCCCGCCGCCGTGCGCAGGCTGCAGGCCGGCCAGCAAGCCAGCTTCACGGCGGCGCAGATCGGTAGCGTGCAAACCTTGCCTGCCGGTGCGGATGCGTGGACGGCCGGCATGCTGGTGGCGCACGACATGCCGCTGGCCGATTTTGTCGGCGAGCTGGCCCGCTATCGCCAAGGGCGCCTGGCCTGCGATCCCGCCATCGCCCACCTGCGCGTGTCGGGCATCTATCCGCTGGCCGACACGACGCAAGTGCTCGACATGCTGACGCGCACCTTGCCCGTCGACGTGCGCCAGAGCACGCGCTTCTGGGTGAGCGTGGTGCCGCATCGGAAGCACCCGTGATTATTTTCCGAAAAAATGAGGGGTTTTCGATTTTCGCGTGACATAGCGAGTGAACCCTTCATTCACTTTCAGGAAAACAGTCCGCATGCCCAGCACAACACCTATTTACGCCTCTTCCATTTCCAGCACATGCCGCCGCAGCGTGGCGGCGCTGGCCGTCAGTCAGGCCCTGTGGCTGCTCGCCGCCGGCGGCGCCTCGGCCGCCGTACCCCTTGCGCAGGCAGCCAATGCGGCGCGCATCGAGCTGGCGATACCCGCCGGTACCCTGGAACAGGTGCTGGTGCGCTTTGGCCAGGAGACGGGCACCATGATTTCCTACCAGGCCGCCGCCGTGGCGGGCAAGCGCAGCGCCGGCCTGGCGGGCAGCTACAGCGTGCCGCAAGCGCTGAGCGCCATCGTCGCCGGCTCGGGCTTGCGCGCCGTGCCGCAGGCGAACGGCGGTTATGTGCTCGACGTGGCGGCGGCCGATGGCGGCCAGACCATGCCCGAGATGAAGGTCAGCGCCAGCTTTGATGCGAACGGCGCGACGGAAGGCAGCGGTTCCTATACGACGCAGACCATGCGCTCGGCCACGCGTCTGGGCCTGTCCGTGCGCGAGACGCCGCAAGCCGTCAGCGTGGTCACGCGCCAGCAGATGGATGACCAGAACCTGCAAACGGTGGAAGAGGTGCTGCAAAACGCGGCCGGCGTGGCCATCAATCGCTACGACAGCGACCGCACCTCGTTCTTCGCGCGCGGTTTTTCCATCGCCAGCTATCAATACGATGGCATCCCCACCACGGTCGACAATGCGTTCAGCGTGGGTGACAGCACCCTGGACATGACGGCCTACGATCGGGTCGAGATCGTGCGCGGCGCCACGGGCCTGCTGACGGGCGCGGGCGAGCCGTCGGCCACCATCAACCTGGTGCGCAAGCGCGCGTCATCGAGTCAGCTCGCCGGGAATGCAACCCTGAGCCTGGGTTCCTGGAGCAATGCGCGCGCCAGCGCTGACGTCTCCTCGCCATTGAGCAGCGATGGCAAGGTGCGCGGGCGTGTCGTGGCCAGCTACCAGGACAGCGAATCGTATGTGAGCCTGTATCACGCCAAGAAGGCCATGGCGTATGCCACCGTGGAAGCGGACCTGGCGCCCGGCAGCGTGCTGATTGCCGGCTATGAGTACCAGGATAATCGCCCGCGCGGCGGCATGTATGGCGGCTTGCCGCTGTGGTATGCGGATGGCGAACGGGCCACCTTGCCCCGTTCCGCCACCACGGCAACCACCTGGAGCCGCTGGTTCAGCACCAGCCAGACGGCCTTTTTGCGCCTGGAGCAGGACCTGGGCAAGGGCTGGAACCTGACGGCCATGCTGAATCACGGCTGGGGCAATTATTCGGCTGCCGAGCTTTTCGCGAATACCTGGCCGGACAAGGTCACGGGGCAAGGCGTGACGGGCTACGCCGGGTTTTACTCGGGCACGCGGCGCCAGGACAGCGTCGACGCCTATGTGCAGGGCCCCGTGCAACTGCTGGGGCGCACGCACGACCTGGCGTTCGGCGTCTCGGGCAGCAACCAGTTCTCCAGCAATCCGGGTATTGCCGGCAGCAGCGTCGATTACGGCAATTTCTACCAGTGGCAGGGCGTGGCGCCGGAGCCGGACTGGAACACGCCGAGTTTCTCGCGCTGGCAGTTGCTCGACACGGTGCAGCAGCGCGGCATCTACGGTACGGCGCGCTTTTCGCTGGCCGATCCCTTGAAACTGATCGTCGGCGCGCGCTACAGCCGCTACAAGGCGGACCACGTCGATGACTGGGGCGGCAGCTACGCCTATGCCAAGCATGCCGTCACGCCGTATGCGGGCCTGGTGTGGGATATCGACGCGCAGCATGCGCTGTACACCAGCTACAGCAAGATATTCAAGCCGCAGGGCTATCAGGACCGGCTCGGCCGCTACCTCGATCCCGTGCAGGGCAAGAATGTGGAAGCGGGCGTGAAGGGCGAGTATTTCGGCGGCCGATTGAACGCGGCGCTGGCCGTGTTCCGCATCGCGCAAGATGGCCTGGCGCAGGAGGACACGGGGCATTTTGTTGGCAATTCGCTGACGCAGGCGTATTACGCGGCGGCCGGCACCACCAGCAAGGGCGTGGAACTGGATGTCTCGGGCGAGCTGGCGCAGGGTTGGAACGTCTCGGCCAGCGTGTCGCACGCGGCGGCCGAGGACAACACGGGCGGGCGCCTGAACAGCTATGTGCCGCAGACGCTGGCGCGCGTGTTTTCCACTTACCAGATGCCTGGCGACTGGCGCGCGTTATCGGTGGGCGGCGGCGTGAACTGGCAGAGCGGCGCCTACCGTGACGCCACCGGGCCGAAGGGCACGAAGCGCGTGGGGCAGGGCGGTTACGCCGTGGCAAGCCTGATGGCGAAGTACGCGCTGTCGCGCCAGCTGTCGCTGCAGGCGAACGTCAACAACTTGTTCGACAAGCATTACTACAGCCAGCTTGGCATGTACAACCAGGGTTACTGGGGCGCGCCGCGCAACGCCAGCGTCACGCTGCGCTACCTCTTCTGATGTATCAGAGTGGCCAGGCCTGTTTGGTCACGGCCACGGCGATGATGTAGGCGAATACCAGCATGGCAAGCGCGAAGGCGGTGCCGCGCACGGCAGGCGTCTTGCCACGTTTCAGGGCGAAGGTGCCCAGCACGATGTAAGCCACCAGCGCGCACAGCTTGGCGGCCAGCCACGGCTGGCTGCCCGGCGACTGGCCGCTCCACACGGCCAGGGTGATGGCGCTGGCCAGCAGGGCCGTGTCGACCAGGTGCGGCAATATCTTCACCCAGCGCTGCTGCAAGGCGGGCGAGGCGCGCAGCATCCACGCGCCGCGCAAGAGGAAAAGAAAGCCGCTGGCGGCGGCGCAACCCATGTGGAAATGCTTGAGGCTCAGATAATCCATGCGTGATGTTGTCGGTGTTGATTGACGATGGCGCCAGCATAGCCGCCTTTGCCGCGCCGCGCCATACGTCGTCGGGATGAGGCGCGATCGATCAGCGGCACCATTTCACGTACACCAGCTCCGGGTCTCCCTCGTCGAGATGGTCAATCTGGCCGCTGCGCACGAAGCCGGCGCTGGCGAACAGCCGTTGCGCAGCCAGGTTGCTCTCGTTCGTCGAGGTGAACAGCTTGGCCGTATGGCAGGCACTTTCGGCCGCCGTCAGCAGGCGCCGCCCCACGCCGCGCCGCTGCTGCCCGGGGGCGACCACCACCAGCGAGACGAAGCCGTAGCCGAAGAAGTCGTCGTGCGTGAGGACATAGCCGGCCACCTGGCCCGCGTGCATAGCCACCAGGCAGTGGCCCTGGCCGACGGCGGCGCGTACGGCATCGCCCCGGCTGGCGTGCGCCTGCGCGTACGCATCACAGGCGAGCATGGCGTCGATCTCTTCGGGTCTTGCAGTGCGGACCAGCACGGTGCTCTCGTCACCCTGTGCGGCGCTGTTTCCTGCGTAATACATCAATGAATGCTCCTTTCCAGTCGGGTTTTCCCTTGTCGATATCGCCCAGCGGGCATGCGCGGTCATGCAGGCCGCTGCCATCATCATGCGTCTTTCTCGCCACGCCGGCAAACACGCCGGTAAATCGCATGAGGCGCCGACGGGTTTGCGCCTTGCCGCCCGGACGAAGAAGCGGGCGGCAATCATCCGCGCTCAGTCCGGGGCGGACATCAGCCGCGTCAGCATCGCATGCACGGCGGAAATCTGCGCTCCCGAGCGGAACGCGTAGTTCTGCCCCGTATAGCCGATCCAGTCCCAGCATCCGAGGGGGTTGAGGATGCCGACACGCCGCAGCTGCGGATACAGGATGATGATTTTATTACTGTCAGCCCAATCGTTATAGCCGGTTTTTTCATAAAAGGCATCGGCCACATCCGCCTGGGTCTGCTCGCAACCATGAAATGCCACATGGATACGGCAGCCGGGCTCGCGCAGGCAGATGGCGGGGATATACACATGGGCATCGGCATCCAGGCTGGTCCAGCCCATGGAAAATTCGCGCTGATTGAAGCTTTTCGCCTTGTCCGTGCGCTTGCGCACCGGCGGATTCAAGTCGCCATAGATGTGCTTGAGTATCGCGCCAGGCTGGTCATATGCCGCGCCGTCGACCTCGCAGTGGTTGATGTACTGGTCCCCATTCGTGGCGCAGTCGCCGCCATACGATGGCGATATCATGGCATGTCCAGCAGGAACATTCTTGATGTACAGCATATTTTCGGCGGGAACGCCGGCATCCCTGAAAAAAACGGCCGTAGCGTCGACCAGGGGCGGTACCACGACTTTGTCATTCAGGCCGCTGAATATGTAGATCCGCTCGTGCCTCAAGTTGTCGAGCGGGTCGATCAGGCCCATGGTGGCGAAATATTCGGCCGCGAGCAGCATTCGCTGCGGCCACGGTTCAAGAGGACTCATCCAGCCCATGCACAGTGCGGTACGTGTGGCCATGCCGGTGGCACAGTAATACGGCCCCCCGGCGACGATGCCCGCGCCGATCACCGATCCCGAATAGGCGACCTGGTATTGCACAGCCATGAATGCGCCTGCGGAAAGGCCGGAAACGGAAGTTTGCGACTGGCTGGCGGCCAGCGCGGGCAGCCTTCCGCTGGCGCGTGGCGATGCCGGGAGCGCCTGTAAAAGTAGCAACAGGATAGTGAAAAAGAATATCTTCATGGTAACTCCTCTTGGTGAAGCTCTTGCCGCTACTGGGGAATGCAGGCGGCGGGAGGCGAATAGGATAGAGCGGTGATGCGGCAAGGCGGTTTCGCCAGGCAATTTCATGTTCTTGATGCAGATCAAGGCGTGGCGGGAATTGGACTGCCCGCGGGCCTGCTTTTCCAGGCTGGGCAGGGCGACGGTCCGCACGAGCCTGGCCTGCCGTTCAGCCTAGTGCGGCGCCTCCCTGTCTAGTCACTTTTGCCGATACGGCTATCCAGATTGCCTTTCCAGAATCACCCTGTGACCGATAGTGCCTTTCCCCTCTGCCACGTAAGCTGGTCGGGACGGCTGGCCAGACGGCCAGTGCATTCATGGAGAAACATCGTGGCTACCCTAGATGGCACTAAGAACAACAGTAGTAACAAGGCAGTCGAACCCGGCATGCGGCGCAAGCAGTTTTCCGTGTTGGTCAGCAGCACCTTCGCATTTACCATCTGCTTTGCAGTCTGGATGATGTTTGCCGTACTGGGCATTCCCATCAAGACCAGCCTGGGCTTAACTGAAACACAATTCGGCCTGCTGGCCGCCATGCCCGTGCTGACGGGTTCTCTCGTGCGCGTGCCCCTGGGCATCTGGACGGACAAATACGGCGGACGCCGCGTCTTCTTCTGGCTGATGCTGGCCAGCGTGGTGCCGATCTACCTGATCTCCTACGCCACCGCCTACTGGCATTTCCTCGTGCTGGGTATGTTCGTGGGCCTGGCGGGCGGTTCGTTTTCCGTCGGCACGCCCTACGTGGCGCGCTGGTATGAAAAGGAGCGCCGCGGCCTGGCGATGGGCATCTTCGGCGCCGGCAACTCCGGTTCCGCGCTGACCAAGTTCGTCGCGCCCGGCATCGTCGCCGCTTTCGGCTGGCAAATGCTGCCCAAGGTGTATGCGGTCACCATGCTGGCCACTGCCATCATCTTCTGGCTGTTTTCGTACTCGGACAAATCGCATCTGGCGCCGTCGGGCGAGAGCTTTTCGGCGCAGATGAAGGTGCTGAAGGATCCCCGCGTGTGGCGCTACTGCCAGTATTACTCGGTGGTGTTCGGCGGCTATGTGGCGCTGGCCCTGTGGATGACCAAGTACTACGTGGCCGAATACGGCTTCGACCTGAAGCACGCGGCGCTGCTGGCCGCCTGCTTCTCGCTGCCGGGCGGCGTGCTGCGCGCCGTGGGCGGCTGGATTTCCGACAAATACGGTGCGGCGAAAGTCACCTGGGCCGTGATGTGGGTGTGCTGGGTGTGCTTCTTCCTGCTGTCATATCCGCAAACCCAGATGGTGGTGGAAACCGTCACCGGGCCGCTGGCCTTCCATATCGGCCTGTCGCCGCTGTGGTTCACCGTGCTGCTGTTCATCGTCGGCATCGCCATGGCCGTGGGCAAGGCGTCCGTCTTCAAGTTCATCGGCGATGATTTTTCCGACAACATCGGCGCCGTCTCGGGCGTGGTCGGCCTGGCCGGCGGTCTCGGTGGCTTCATCCTGCCCGTGATGTTCGGTGCCCTGGTGGACTTCACCGGCGTGCGTTCGAGCTCCTTCATGCTCTTGTACGGCACCGTCTGCGTTTCCCTCGTCTGGATGTATTTCTCGTTCAAGCCGCTGCGCGCGGCACCTATCCCTCAACCTGCAGGAGCAAAAGCATGAGCCGCTATATGATTAACACCTGGGAGCCTGAGACTCCCAGTTTCTGGCAATCGACAGGCAAGGCCACGGCCGCGCGCAATCTGTGGATCTCGATTCCCGCGCTGCTGCTGGCGTTCGCCGTGTGGATGGTGTGGAGCGTGGTGGTGGTCAACCTGCCCAACATCGGCTTCACCTACAGTAACAACCAGCTGTTCTGGCTGACGGCCTTGCCGGGCCTGTCCGGCGCCACCTTGCGCATCTTTTATTCGTTCATGGTGCCGATCTTCGGCGGGCGCCGCTGGACGGCCATTTCCACCGGGTCCCTGCTGATTCCCGCCATCGGCATCGGCCTGGCCGTGCAGGACGTGAACACGGGCTATCCGACCATGCTGATCCTGGCCCTGCTGTGCGGCTTCGGCGGCGGCAATTTCGCCTCGTCGATGGCCAACATCAGCTTTTTCTACCCGAAGGCGAGCAAGGGCTTCGCGCTGGGCATGAATGCGGGCCTGGGCAACCTGGGCGTGTCGGTGGTGCAGTTCGTCGTGCCGCTGGTGATCACCTTCGCCGTCTTCGGCGCCTGGGGCGGCGATTCGCTCACCTGGGTCAAGAATGGCGTGAGCAAGGACATGTGGCTGCAAAACGCGGGCTTCATCTGGGTGCCGTTCATTGCGCTCTCCACCTTGCTGGCCTGGTTCGGCATGAATGACCTGGCGTCGGCGAAGGCTTCGTTTTCGGAACAGGCCGTGATCTTCAAGCGCAAGCACAATTGGCTCATGTGCTGGCTGTACACGGGTACCTTCGGCTCCTTCATCGGTTATTCGGCCGCGTTTCCGCTGCTGATCAAGATCCAGTTCCCCGACGTGAACCCGCTCGATTACGCCTTCCTCGGCCCCCTGGTCGGTGCGCTGGCGCGCGTGGCCGGTGGCGTGATTTCCGATAAATTAGGCGGCGCCCGCGTCACGTTATGGTCGTTCCTGTTGATGATCGGCGCCGTGCTGGGCGTGCTGTACTTCATGCCGCAAGCCGGCGTGGGTGGAAGCTTCACCGGTTTCTTCTGGATGTTCATGCTGCTGTTCGCCGGCACCGGTATCGGCAATGCGTCGACCTTCCGCATGATCCCCGTGATCTTCTTGACGGAACACCAGCGCGCGGCCGCCGGCAAGGGCAAGGCGGAGCAGGAGCAAGCCATCGTCGACGCCAACAAGGAAGGCGCTGCCGTCCTGGGCTTCACCTCGGCCGTGGCCGCGTATGGCGCCTTCTTCATCCCGAAAAGCTATGGCACCTCGATTTCGCTGACGGGCAGCCCCGACGCGGCCCTGTGGTGCTTCATCGGCTTTTATGTCAGCTGCATCGCGATCACCTGGTGGTGCTATGCCCGTAAAAACGCGCCGATGCCTTGCTAGTTAGCGTCAGAATGCCTGGCAAGTCCTGCTTGCCGGGCGTTGTATTCAGTAAGAGGTAGTCATGGAAGAACTGGAAAAATTCGTCAACGGCTTCAGCCTGTTTCAGCAGCAGTATTTCAGCGAGCCGCAAACCTTGTACGACAGCCTGCGCGACGGGCAGCGGCCTTCGACCCTGCTGATCGGCTGCTGCGATTCGCGGGTCGATCCCATGCTGCTGACGGGCAGCGATCCGGGCGACATGTTCGTCGTGCGCAATATCGCCAACCTGGTGCCGCCGTGCACGCCCGACGCGCCGCCCGGCGTCAGTTCGGCCATCGAGTTTGCCGTCTGCAAGCTCGAAGTGGCCAGGGTCATCGTGCTCGGGCATGCGCGCTGCGGCGGCATCCGCGCGCTGCTGGAACCGCAGCCGCGCGCGGAAGGCCAGGAAACGGACTTCGTGGGACAGTGGATGCGCATTGCCGAACCGGTGGCGCAGCGAGTGCGGCGCGAGCTGGCGCACCGCTCGTCGGCGGAACAGCACCATGCGTGCGAACTGGCCAGCATCCTGCAGTCGCTGGACAACCTGCTCACCTATCCATGGCTGAAGCGCAGGGTGGAGCAGGGATTATTGAAATTGCATGGATGGTATTTCGATATCGACAGCGGGGCGCTGATGGCGTATTCGGCGCGCCAGCAGCAGTTTTTGCCGCTGGTCTGTCCCATCGAAAGGGCGCGCCACCTTCACGAGCGCCCTTGGCCGGATTCAGCTAAAACGTAACAAATCCCCGCTGCGGTCAAACGCCAGCAGGCTGTCGATGCGGCCTTGCTCGATGGCCGTCACCATGGCGCGCAGGGGCGCCTCGCATTCCTGCGCCGCCGGCGGCTGGCCGTCCTGGCCCGCCAGTCCCGCCACGAAGACCACGTCCCAGTGCGTCTGCATCTGTTTCGACTCCTCCTTCAATGTTTCGAAGCTGTCCAGTTCCTCGGGCAGCTTGTCGGCGCACATCACGGGCGTGAGGGACTTGCCCTGGCCGCCAGGCTGGGCCTGCGCCTGGGTAAAGGTGAACAGCAGGCGTTGCGGCTGTTCCTGGTTGCGGGCGCTGCGCAGCAGGCTGGCGTAATCGGTAATCGACATGGTGCTCTTTCTCTGTGTTGAACGATGACGACAGGTATACCGCAGCGCCGCCTTGCCGCCCATAGGCAATAGTGACTACCCATCTATGCATTCCTGGTGCCGGAAACCGACTTCTTGCCAATACCGCCGGGCACGGCGCATCGATAGACTGTTTGTATCGACGCTTGAGCCATCCTGCTTGCAGCGTTTTTTAAGACCTGGCGCCGCTGTCTGCGGCGCAATGTGGAGGTAGCATGAGTCACTTTCTGGACCGCCTGAAATTTTTTAGCAAGCCCGCCGAGCCGTTTTCAAACGGCCATGGCACCGTGGTCGATGAAGACCGTACCTGGGAAAACGCCTACCGCCAGCGCTGGCAGCACGACAAGATCGTGCGCTCCACGCATGGCGTGAACTGTACCGGCTCGTGCAGCTGGAAGGTGTATGTCAAGAATGGCCTGATCACCTGGGAAACCCAGCAAACCGATTACCCGCGCACGCGGCCCGACCTGCCCAACCACGAACCGCGCGGCTGTCCGCGCGGCGCCAGCTATTCCTGGTACGTGTATTCGGCGCAGCGCGTGAAATACCCGATGGTGCGCGGCCGCCTGATGGAAATGTGGCGCGAAGCGCGCAAGACCATGGACCCTGTCACGGCCTGGGACTGGATCAGCCAGGACCCCGTGCGCTCGCAGCAGTACAAGTCCATCCGCGGCCTGGGCGGCTTCGTGCGCGCCACGTGGGACGAATCGAATGAAATCATCGCCGCCGCGAATGCGCTGACGATCAAGAAATACGGCCCGGACCGCGTCGTCGGTTTTTCGCCGATTCCCGCCATGTCCATGGTCAGCTATGCCTCCGGCACGCGCTACCTGTCGCTGATCGGCGGCGTGGCCCTGAGCTTCTATGACTGGTACTGCGACTTGCCGCCGGCCAGCCCGCAAGTGTGGGGCGAACAGACGGACGTGCCGGAATCGGCCGACTGGTATAACTCGACCTATCTGATGGTGTGGGGCTCGAACGTGCCGATGACGCGCACGCCGGACGCCCACTTCTACACGGAAGTGCGCTACAAGGGCACGAAAACCGTGGCCATCTCGCCCGATTACGGCGAAATGGTGAAGTTCGGCGACATCTGGCTGGCGCCCAAGCAGGGCACGGATGCCGCGCTGGCGCTGGCCATGGGCCACGTCATCCTCAAGGAATTCCACTCGGAAGGGCAGAGCGCCTACTTCCGCGACTATGCGCGCCAGTACACGGACTTCCCGATGCTGGTCCTGCTCAAGGAGCATAACGGCACCCTGGTGCCCGACTACTTCCTGCGCGCTTCGCACCTGGACAACAACCTCGACGAAACCAACAATCCGGAATGGAAAACCCTCGTCATCGATGAAACCACGGGTGCGATCACCGCGCCGGCCGGCTCCATCGGCTTCCGCTGGGGTGAGTCGGGCAAGTGGAACCTGGAACAGAAGGCGGGCGGCAGCGGCGCGCCCATCGTGCCAATGCTCTCCATGATCAACGACAGCGACGCCGTCACGGAAGTGGGCTTTGCCTACTTCGGCGGCAAGGATGCGTCCGACATGCTGCTGCGCAAGGTGCCGGTGAAAACCATCCGCCTGGCCGACGGCAGCACGGGCCTGGTGACCACCGTGTTTGACCTGACCCTGGCCAACTACGGCATCGACCGTGGCCTGGGCGGCGAAAACGTGGCCGAAAGCTATGACGACGACGTGCCGTACACCCCCGCATGGCAGGAAAAGCACACTGGCGTGAAGCGCGCCGACGTCATCACCGTGGCACGCCAGTTCGCGGAAAACGCGGACCAGACGCGCGGCAAGAGCATGGTCATCGTGGGCGCCGGCCTGAATCACTGGTACCACATGGACATGACCTATCGCGGCATCATCAACATGCTGATGATGTGCGGCTGTATCGGCCAGTCGGGCGGCGGCTGGGCCCATTACGTGGGCCAGGAAAAACTGCGTCCGCAAACGGGCTGGACGCCTTTGGCCTTTGCCCAGGACTGGGTACGCCCAATGCGCCAGATGAACGGCACCTCGTTCTTCTATGCCCACACGAGCCAATGGCGCCATGAAAAGCTGGAAACGGGCGACATCGCCTCGCCATCGGCGGCCGGCGGCACGGGCGACCTGACCCTGCTCGACTACAACGCCAAGGCCGAACGCATGGGCTGGCTGCCATCGGCGCCGCAGCTGCAAACCAATCCGCTGGAAGTGGCCAAGGCCGCGAAGGCGGCGGGGCAGGCGCCGGCCGCGTATGCGCTCGACCAGATCAAGGCAGGCCAGTTGCAGTTCTCGTGCGACGACCCGGACAACCCGGCCAACTTCCCGCGCAATATGTTCGTCTGGCGTTCGAACATCCTCGGCAGCTCGGGCAAGGGTCACGAGTACTTCCTGAAATACCTGCTTGGTACGCAGAATGGCTTGCTCAGCGACGAAGACGACTGCCTCACGCCGAAGCAGGTGAAAGTGCGCCCGGCCGCCGAAGGCAAGCTCGATCTGCTGGTGGTGCTGGACTTCCGTATGTCGACCACGTGTCTGTACGGCGACGTGGTGCTGCCGACGGCCACCTGGTATGAAAAGGACGACTTGAACACGTCGGACATGCATCCGTTCATTCACCCCTTGTCGGAAGCCGTGCAACCCTTGTGGCAATCGAAATCGGACTGGGAAATCTACAAGGGCATCGCCGAGAAATTCTCGGAAATCGGCGGCGAGCTGCTGGGCACCCAGCAAGACATCATTTTGACGCCGCTGATGCACGACACCCCGGGCGAACTGGGCCAGCCATTCGATCCCAAGGATTGGCGCGCGGGCGAATGCGACGCCATTCCCGGCAAGACCATGCCGAACATGACGGTGGTCGAGCGCAATTACCGCGACGTCTACAAGAAATTCACCTCGATCGGCCCGCTGCTGGAAACCATCGGCAACGGCGGCAAGGGCATTTCCTGGAAAACGGGGCATGAAGTGGAGGTACTGCGCGGCGTGAA
This sequence comes from Janthinobacterium sp. SUN206, assembly GCF_030587305.1. Classification (NCBI taxonomy): domain Bacteria; kingdom Pseudomonadati; phylum Pseudomonadota; class Betaproteobacteria; order Burkholderiales; family Oxalobacteraceae; genus Janthinobacterium; species Janthinobacterium sp. SUN206. The sequence goes on from NZ_JAPWIB010000001.1 coordinate 339,443, forward strand.
CCGCACGGTGCTCGACGAGGGCGTGTCGAAGGGCCAGCCGCGCCTCGATACGGCCATCGATGCGGCCGAAATGATTCTGTCGCTGGCGCCGGAAACGAATGGCCACGTGGCCGTGAAAGCCTGGGCCGCGCTGTCCGCCATCACGGGACGCGAGCACACCCACCTGGCGCTGCCGCGCGAGCATGACAGCATCCGCTTCCGCGATGTGCAGGCGCAGCCGCGCAAGATCATTTCCTCGCCCACCTGGTCGGGCCTGGAAAGCGAAGAAGTCAGCTACACGGCCGGCTATACCAACGTGCATGAACTGATCCCATGGCGCACCCTGACGGGCCGCCAGCAGTTTTACCAGGATCACCTGTGGATGCGCGATTTCGGCGAGGGGCTGTGCGTGTACAAGCCGGCCATCAACACGAAGACGACGGAAGCGCTGCTGGGCACCAAGCCGAACGGCAACAAGGAACTGGCGCTGAACTTCCTGACACCGCACCAGAAGTGGGGCATCCACTCCACGTATTCGGACAACCTGCGCATGCTGACCCTGTCGCGCGGCGGACCGCACGTGTGGCTGTCGGAAACCGATGCGCAGACGGCAGGCATCGTCGATAACGACTGGATCGAAGTGTTCAACGTGAATGGCAGCCTGACGGCGCGTGCCATCGTCAGCCAGCGCATCCCGGCCGGCATGACGATGATGTACCACGCCCAGGAAAAGATCATCAACGTGCCTGGCGCGGAGATGACGGGCAAGCGGGGCGGCATCCATAACTCGGTGACGCGCGCCGTGCCCAAACCGACGCACATGATCGGCGGCTACGCACAACTGGCGTACGGTTTCAATTACTACGGCACGGTGGGCTCCAACCGCGATGAATTCGTATTGGTGCGCAAGATGAACAAGGTCGACTGGCTCGAAGGCCCGTTGCAGGAAGAAGGAGCATAGTATGAAAATCAGAGCGCAAATCGGCATGGTGCTGAACCTGGACAAGTGCATTGGCTGCCACACTTGTTCCGTCACCTGCAAGAACGTGTGGACCAGCCGTGACGGCGTCGAGTACGCATGGTTCAACAACGTGGAAACCAAGCCAGGCATCGGCTATCCGAAGCAGTGGGAAAACCAGGACAAGTGGAATGGCGGCTGGCGCCGCACGGACGCGGGCAAGATCGAGCCGCGCCAGGGCAGCCGTCTGAAAATCCTGGCGAATATCTTCGCCAACCCGAACCTGCCCGCCATCGACGAGTACTACGAGCCGTTCACCTACGACTACGAGCACCTGCAAAGCGCGCCGCTGTCGCAGACGCCGCCGACGGCCCGTCCCATCTCCGTGCTGACGGGGAAAAAGATGGAGAAAATCGAGTGGGGTCCGAATTGGGAGGATGACCTGGGCGGGGAATTCGCCCAGCGCAGTAAAGATAAACTGTTCGACAACATGCAGAAGGAGATGTACGGCACGTTCGAAAACACCTTCATGATGTACTTGCCGCGCCTGTGCGAGCATTGCCTGAACCCGACGTGCGTGGCGTCTTGCCCGTCCGGCTCCGTGTACAAGCGCGAAGACGACGGCATCGTGCTGATCGACCAGGACAAGTGCCGCGGCTGGCGCATGTGCATCTCCGGTTGCCCGTACAAGAAGATTTACTACAACTGGTCGTCCGGCAAGGCGGAGAAGTGCACGTTCTGCTTCCCCCGCATCGAAGCTGGCCAGCCGACCGTGTGCTCGGAAACGTGCGTGGGCCGCATCCGCTACCTGGGCGTGCTGCTGTATGACGCCGACAAGATCGAGGCTGCCGCCTCCGTGCCGCAGGAGCAGGACTTGTACCAGGCGCAGCTCGATCTGTTCCTCGATCCGCACGACCCGGCCATCATCGCCGAGGCGCGCCGCCAGGGCATCCCGGATCTTTGGCTGGAAGCGGCCGTCAAGTCGCCCGTCTACAAGATGGCCGTCGAGTGGAAAGTGGCGTTCCCGCTGCATCCGGAATACCGCACCTTGCCGATGGTGTGGTACGTGCCGCCGCTGTCGCCGATCCAGGCGGCTGCCGAATCGGGCAAGCTGGGCGTGAACGGCATGCTGCCGGATACGCAAAGCCTGCGCATTCCCGTGCAGTACCTGGCCAATCTGCTGACGGCCGGCGACCAGCCGCCCATCGTCTCGGCGCTGGACCGCATGCTGGCCATGCGTGCCTACATGCGCAGCAAGACCGTCGAGAAGGTGGAAAACCTCACGGTATTGAAGCAGGTGGGCTTGACCAAGGCGCAGGTGGAGGACATGTACCACATCATGGCCATCGCCAATTACGAAGACCGCTTCGTCATCCCCAGCAGCCACAAGGAAATGGCCGAGGACAGCTTCAACGAGAAGGGTTCGTGCGGTTTCAGCTTCGGCAACGGCTGCTCGGACGGAGTCAGCGAGCCTACCTTGTTCGGCAAGAAAAAACACGGTTCGGCCATCTTCATGCAGATGCCGAAGTCGCGCAAAACGGCGCCCGGCGCTTAAGGAGTTCATATGGAACACGCTATGCATCACTACCAAGTCCTTTCTCGCCTGCTGCTGTATCCCGAGCCCGAGCTGATCGAACACCTGCCGCAGCTCGATGCCGCGCTGGCGGCCGTGCCGGAACAGCACGCGCTGCTGCGGCCCTTGCTGGCGCACCTGGAAAGCAGCAGCCTGATCGACCTGCAGCAGCAGTACGTGGCCACGTTCGACCGCAATCCGTCGCACTCGCTGCACCTGTTCGAGCATATCCACGGCGAATCACGCGACCGGGGCCAGGCCATGGTCGACCTGATGGAGGAATACAAGCGCCACGGCCTGCAAATGGTGGGCGACGACTTGCCCGACTTCGTGCCCCTGTTCCTGGAGTTCCTGGCACAGCTCGACGAGGCGGCTTCGGCGCCGCTGCTGGGCGACGCCGTCCACGTGCTGGCGCACATCGGCCGCAAGCTGACGGCCAACGGCAGCCCGTATGCGCCCGTCTTCACCTTGCTAGAACGCCTGAGCCCCGTGGCGGCCGAAATGCTGGCTGAACCGCCGGTGCGCGACATGGATGAAGCGCTGGAAACCTTCGGTCCCGGTGCGGACGGCGTCGAGCCGTTGCTGCGCCAGGGTCAAGGCCAGGTCGCGGGCGGCGTCCATCCCGTGCATTTTCACCCGCAGCCGCGGCGCGCCGCTTAATTGGCCGCCTGCGCCCGCATGAGGAGAGTACATCATGAGTAATTATTTGCATCAATTTGTGTATGGCATTTATCCATACATCGTGCTGGCCATCTTTTTCCTGGGTAGCCTGATCCGTTTCGACCGCGAGCAATACACGTGGAAGTCCGATTCCAGCCAGTTGCTGCACCGCGGCAGCCTGCGCCTGGGCAATATTCTGTTCCACATCGGCATCATCGGCCTGCTGTTCGGCCATGCGGCCGGCTTGCTCACCCCCGTCTGGGTGTGGGACACGCTGGGCGTGTCGCATAGCCTGAAGCAGGGCGTGGCCATGGCGGCCGGCGGCGTGATGGGCGGCCTGTGCCTGGCCGGCATCCTGATCCTGCTGGCGCGCCGCTTCGGCAATGCACGGCTGCGCGCCGTCACCACGGTCGGCGACAAGCTGGTGATGGTGTGGATCCTGCTGACCTTGCTGCTGGGCCTGTCGTCGATCTTCGTCTCGGCTTCGCACATGGATGGCCACATGATGGTCTTGCTGATGAACTGGGCGCAGCACATCGTGACTTTCCGCGGCGACGCGGCCAGCTTCATCGTCGATGCGCCGCTGGTGTTCAAGCTGCACCTGTTCATGGGCATGTCGTTGTTCGTCATCTTCCCGTTCACCCGCCTGGTGCACGTGTGGAGCGGCTTTGGCGCCATCGGCTATCTTGGCCGCGCCTATCAGTTGGTGCGCCGCCGTTAAGAAAGGAGCTACATCATGGGAATCTCCGTCAATGGCATCGATATCGACGATGCCGACATCGCGCAGGAATTGCCGCATCACGACGGCGCCGGCAATCCGCTGAAACAGGCCGTGCATGAACTGGTGCTGCGCCGGCTGCTGCAAGACGAGGCCGAACGCCTCGGCGTGCAGGGCGGTAGCCTGGACGACCGCATCGAAGCGCTGTTCGCGCAGGAAGTGCGCGTGCCGCCCGCCGACGATGCGGCTTGCCGCACCTTTTATGCGCAGCGTCCGCAGCTGTTTAGCAGCGGCGCGCTGGTCGAGGCGCGCCACATCCTGTTCCAGGTGACGCCGGAGGCGCCTTTGGAACTGCTGCGGGCCACGGCGCAAGCCGTGCTCGACGCCCTGAAGCTGGCGCCCGAGCGCTTCGGCGAACTGGCGGCGCAGTATTCGAACTGCCCCTCGGGCGCCCTGGGCGGCAACCTGGGCCAGCTGTCGCCGGGCCAGAGCGTGCCGGAGTTCGACGCGCTGCTTTTCCGCCTGGAAGAGGGCGCGCTGGCTGGCCATTTGCTGGAAACGCGCTTCGGCTACCACATCGTGCAGGTGCTGCGCCGGGTCGAAGGCCAGGCCATCGCCTACGAGGCGGTGCAGGCGCAGATCGCCGACCGCCTGTCGCGTGCCGCGTGGCAGCGCGCCGTGCACCAGTATCTGCACTTGCTGGTGGGGCGCGCGGAGATCGCCGGCATCGAGCTGGAAGGCACAGCCAGTCCGTTAGTGCAATAGACCGGAAGGCGTAGGCCGCTAGGCCTTCTGGGGCACAGCCAGATCGTGCCCCAGCCTTTACAATCAAGGAAGAAACAGGAGTAGCGTCATGGGTAGCGTCAAGTTGCAGGACCGTTTTGGCCGTTCGATCGATTATGTGCGGCTGTCCGTCACCGACCGCTGCGATTTGCGCTGCAGTTATTGCATGCCCAAGGGCTTTCGCGGTTTCGAAGAGCCGAAGGACTGGCTGACGTTCGACGAGATCGAGCGCCTGCTGGGTATTTTCGTGCGCCTCGGCACGCGCCGCGTGCGCCTGACGGGCGGCGAGCCCCTGTTGCGGCGCAATCTGCCGGAACTGGCGCAGCGGCTGTCCGCGCTGCCCGGCTTGCAGGACTTGTCGCTGTCGACGAATGCCACCCAGCTGGGCAAGCACGCCGTGGCCCTGCGCGCGGCTGGCGTGGACCGCATCAACGTCAGCCTGGACTCCCTGGACCGCGCCTGCATGCAGCAGATCACGGGGCGCGACAGCCTGCAGCCGATTCTCGATGGCCTGATGGCGGGCAAGGGGGCCGGTTTCGACCCGATCAAGATCAATATGGTGGCCATGCGCGGCGTCAATGACAGCCAGATCGAGGCCATGGCGGCCTTCTGCATCGAGCAGCAGTTCATTCTGCGCCTGATCGAAGCCATGCCGATGGGCAGCACGGGCCGCAATGCCCGCTACATGCCGCTCGGTCCCGTGCGCGAGCGCCTGGCGGCCCGCTTTGGCCTGGTGCCGCAGGCGATGGAGCTCGGTGGCGGGCCGGCGCGCTATATGGCGACCCCCGACGGGCGCTCGAGCATCGGTTTCATCACGCCCATGTCGCAGCACTTTTGCGCCACCTGCAACCGCGTGCGCCTGTCCGTCGATGGTACCCTGTATTTGTGCCTGGGCCAGGAAGAAAAATTCGCCTTTGGCCCCATGCTGCGCGGCGGGGCCACGGATGCGGAGATCGAAGCGGCGATCCGCGCCGCCATCGAACTCAAGCCGCAGCAGCACGATTTCAACACGCAGCCGGACAAGATTATCCGTTTTATGGCCCAAACCGGAGGCTGAACGGTGCGGTGCCAAGTAAAGGGTGTATGAAATTTAAAGCGATGTTTTCCTCCTGGCAGAAGCTGTCGACCAAGATCGTCGGCGCGCTGCTGCTCATGCTGGTGCTGGCCCTGAGTGCCATCGGCTGCACCCTGTTCCTGTCGTGGCAGCTCGAAGGCAGTTCGGCCGCCATCAACGAGACGGGCCGGCTGCGCATGCAGACTTACCGCCTGACCCTTTTGCTTGCCAGCGACGCGGGCGAGCAGGCGCGCCAGCAAGTGCTGCTGATCGACGAGACCCTGGCCAAGATCGGCCATGGCGACCCGCAGCGTCCCTTGTTCCTGCCGCCCAGCAGCGCCATCAAATCCGAATTCGAGCGCATCGGCACCGCCTGGCGCGGCGCCCTGCGTCCGGCCGCCCTGGCCGCCGATTCCAGCGCGCGCGCGCGCCAGTTCGAGCATGACGCCGACACCTTCGTGGGCCAGGTCGACCAGTTGGTGCGCCTGATCGAACACGATAGCGAACAGCGCACCTTCTGGCTGCGCGCCTCGCAACTGATCCTGGTCGGCATGGCCGTCATCGGCACGGTGAGCATGATTTACCTGATGTTCATGCTGATCATCGAACCGGTCACGCGCCTGCGGCTGGGCATGCAGCGCATGAAGGAACGCGATTTCAGCGTGCGCCTGGCCGTCGAGAGCAATGACGAATTCGGCCAGCTGGCCAGTGGCTTCAACCAGATGGCCGACCGCCTGCAGGCGCTGTACGGCAACCTGGAAGAGGGCGTGCGCAGCAAGACGGCCACGCTGGAATACCGCAACCGCGAACTGGCGCTGCTGTACGAAAGCGCCGCCTTCCTGCAGCGCCCGCAGCCGCTGGAAGACATCTGCGGCGGTTTCATGCAGCGCATCGTCGACTATTTCGAGGCCGACGGCTCCACCGTGCGCGTGCTCGACGCCGAGCGGGGCAACCTGCACATGGTGGTGCACCACGGCCTGTCCGAAGAACTGGTGGCGTCCGAGCATTGCCTGAAGGTGGGCGACTGCCTGTGTGGCACGGCCGTCGAGATGAAGGTGGCGAAGGTGCACGACATGCGCCGTATCGACAAGGCGCACGAGCTGCGCTGCCACCGCGAGGGCTTTGCCACCGTCTCCGTTTTCCACATCTACGCGCATGAACAGCACCTGGGCTTTTTCAACCTGCATTTCCGCCATGCGCGCGTGTTTTCCGCGCGCGAGCTGGCCTTGCTGGAAACGCTGGGCCAGTTGCTGGGCATCGCGCTGGAAAACCTGCGCCTGGCTGCGCGCGAACGCGAAATGGCCATTTCCGAAGAGCGCAACCTGGTGGCGCAGGGGCTGCACGACAGCATCGCGCAAAGCCTCAATTTCCTCAACCTGCAAGTGCAGATGCTCGACGACTCCGTGCGCAACGCCCGTTTCGACGAGGTGGCGGGCATCGTGCCGGCCCTGCATGCGGGCGTGAAGGAAAGCTATGAAGACGTGCGCGAACTGCTGGCCAATTTCCGCAGCCGCCTGATGGAAGATGACCTGATCGGCTCCCTGCGCGCCGCGGTGGACAAATTCCGCCGCCAGACGGGCATCGACGCCGAGCTGCTGGCCGATGTCGACGGCGCGCCATTCCCCCGCGAGCAGCAATTGCAGTTATTATTCATCGTGCAGGAAGCGCTGTCGAACATCCGCAAGCACGCCCAGGCCAGCCACGTCGAGGTGCGCCTCGCCGACCACCAGGACTTTACCTTGACGATCAGCGACAATGGCGTCGGCTTCGACGCTTGCGCCGTGCTGGAAAAGGGCGACAGCCATGTCGGCATCCATATCATGCGCGAGCGCGCGCAGCGCATCGACGCCACGTTCGACGTGCACGCCTGTCCTGGCGGCGGCACCACCGTCGAACTGCATTTGTCGCGCGAACAGCGCCGCGCCGCCTAAGTAACCACCTGAAAGTACAAAAAAATGGAGACACCCGATAAACCGATCACCGTCATGCTGGTGGACGACCACGCGCTGTTCCGCAGCGGCATACGCTCGCTGCTGCAGCGGCATACGGACTTTTCCGTCGTGGGCGAGGCGGCCGATGGCGTGGAAGGCATCAAGCGCGCCATCCAGTTGCAGCCCGACGTGGTGCTGCTGGACCTGAACATGGCCGGCATGTCCGGCGTGGAAGCGCTGCAGCTGATGCAGCACGATTGCCCGGACACGGCCATCGTCATGCTGACCGTGTCCGAAGATGCGGAAGACCTGGCGACGGCCCTGCGCGCGGGCGCCTGCGGCTACCTGATCAAGAATATCGACGCCGATTACCTGGTGCGCGCCATCCGCCGCGCCGCCGCCGGCGAAGTCGTCATCGCCGAAGCCATGACGGGCAAGCTGGTGGCGCAGCTGCAGGCGGGCACGCGGCGCGAGGAGCCCGTGTCGGAACTCGACAAGCTCACGCCGCGCGAAAAGGAAATCATCGACTGCCTGTCGCGCGGCGAGAGCAACAAGGGCATCGCCCGCACGCTGGACCTGGCTGAAAGCACGGTCAAGATCCACGTGCAGAACGTGCTGAAAAAACTCAACCTCACCAGCCGCGTGCAGGCGGCCGTGTACGCGGTCGAACACCGCCAGGGCAAGTAGCCTGCGCCGGCGGCTAGTCCTTGCGGGCTAGCCGTCTAATCCTTTTGCCGATGGCGGCAGCTGCGCTTTTAAAGTAGTATATTGAATATATCTTTAAATGCGAGCCCATCATGGCCATCACCCCGATCAGCGAACAATCTCCTTCTCCCGCCGCCCCCGGCGCGGCGCCCTGGCATGCCGGCCACGCCGTCTGGCAACTGGGTTTCCGCCCGTTTTACCTGCTGGCGGCCGTGTTTGCGGCCATCAGCATTCCCCTGTGGCTGGCCAGCTACTTCGGCGTGCTGGCGGGCGGCTTGCACGTGGGGCTGGGCTGGCATATGCATGAAATGGTGTTCGGCTTCGCGCTGGCCGTCGTCGTGGGCTTCCTGTACACGGCGGGACGCAACTGGACGGGCTTGCCCACGCCGCACGGCGCGCCGCTGATGGCGCTGGCGGCGCTGTGGCTGGCGGGGCGCGTGGCCATGCTGTGCGGGCCCAGCCTGCTGACGGCGCTGGTCGACTGGCTGTTCCTGCCGCTGGCCGCCTGGCCCCTGTATCGGGTGCTGCGCCGCTCGGGCAATACGCGCAACCTGTTCCTCGTCGGCTTGCTGGCCTTGCTGGCGCTGGCCAACGGCCTGTTCCATGCGGCCGTGCTGGGCTGGCTGCCGTTGTCGCTGTTCCTGCCCGTGCAGGCGGCCATCTTCATCATCGTGCTGATCGAATCGGTGATCGGCGCGCGCGTGATCCCCATGTTTACCCGCAATGGCGCGCCTGGCAGCACGCCGGTGGCCAGCCCGCGGCGGGCCTTGATCGCCGTGGCCTGCATGGCGGCGGCCGCGATCGCGTGGCTGGCCGGCGCGCCGGCCTGGCTGACGGCGCCGCTGGCTTTCTGTGCTGCCGGCGTCTCGCTGACCAACCTGCTGGCCTGGCAGCCACAGCGCACTTTGCGCGTGCCGCTGCTGTGGATCCTGCACCTGTCGTATGCGTGGATAGGCATCGGCTTCGCGCTGCTGGCGGCCGCCAGCCTGGGCCTGCTGCCGGCCAGCGCCGCGTTTCACGCGCTGACGGTGGGCTCGATGGCGGGCCTGATCATCGGCATGATGACGCGCACCACCCTGGGCCACACAGGGCGGCCGTTGAAAGGCGGCAGGGCGGAAGCGGCGATGTACTGGCTGATCCAGCTGGGCGCGCTGGCGCGCCTGCTGGCCGCCGTCGGTCCCGCAACGCTGGCCATGCCGCTGCTGCTGGCAGCGGGCGCCTGCTGGTCGCTGGCCTTTGGCCTGTATGCGTGCGTGTATGCGCCGTACCTGTGGCGCGCCAGGGTGGATGGCCGCGAAGGCTAAGCGTCAGAAAGGGCGCCAGGCCAGCAGTTTCCTGATTTCCGGCGTCCAGTAGGACAGCGATTCGCCCACGACGAATAGCAGCAGGCCCAGCATCAAGGCTCTCAGCAGTAAATCCCTGCACCAGATCATGGCGTCTCCCAAAATTTCATATTGGCAAGTTTATCATTGGCATGCCTGGCCATGTTGCGTTTTTGGTACGGGCGCCTGGTCGGGCGGCGGCGGCCGTGCCGTGAAGCCGGCGACGGCCTCGAAGGCGTGCGCCAGCGCCTGCTCCAGTGTGTCGAGCGCGGCGGCCGCATCGTCGCCGGCGTGCAGCAGCTGTTCGGCATGCCGGGCCGCATGCAGGGTGGCGGGCAGGGCCAGGCTGCCCGCCTCGCCGGCCAGCTTGTGCGCCAGCGCGGCCGCGTCGCCGCGCGCATCGGCCGCCAGCAGGGCCCGCATGGCGCCGACCGTGTCGCCGTAGGTGTTGCTAAAACACAACAAGTGCTGGCGGTAGGGTGCTTCATCGAGCCACTGCGCCATCCCTTGCGCCAGGTCGATCGCGGGCGCCGCGCCGGCCGGCGGCTCGGTCATTGCCATTTCGGCCGTGACAGGCGGCAGGGCAGGCAGCCCTTGCGCATGACGCCGGTGCGCGCGCGCGACCAGGGCGATGGTCTGCGGCACGTCGAACGGTTTGCTGATGAAATGGTTCACGCCCGCTTCCAGTGCCGCCGTGCGCTGCGTCTGGAAGGCGCCGGCCGTCAGCGCCACCACGGGCAAGTCCTGGAACTGCGGCAACTGGCGCAGCGCGCGCGTCGCCTGCAAGCCATCCATGACGGGCATCTGCACATCCATCAGCACGATGTCGACGTCGGCGGGGTGGGCCAGCAGCCAGTCCAGCGCCTGCTGGCCATCGCAGGCGAACGAGGGGACGGCGCCCTGGTCGCACAGGATATGCCTGACCACGTCGCGGTTGATTTCGCTGTCGTCGACCACCAGCACGCGCACGCCGGCCAGCTGGCGCTCTTCCAGCGGAACCAGACTGGCGTCCAGGCCGGCGTCCCTGGCGCGCTGCTGGCGCGCAGCCATCACCGCGTTGTACAGGCTGGAAGCGGTCACCGGCTCGTTGAGGATGGCATCGGCGGCATAGACCGGGTCGGTGCGCCGCCGTGCCGGCGCCATTGCCGGCGCGCCGCTGGCGGCCAGGATGACGACGGGGCAATCCTGCGGCGGCAAGTATTCGCGCAGCGCGCGCGCCGTCGCTTCGCCGTCCAGGTCCGGCATGCGGGCGGCCAGCAGCACGACGCCGGGCCGCTCGCCCTCGGCGCAGGCCAGCGCATAATCGAGTGCCGCCTGGCCGCCGGACACGGCATGCACGCTCCAGCCCAGGCCGCGCGCCACGGCGTCCACCGCCTCGCGCGTGCCGGGGTTGTCATCGGCCAGCAAGACATGCAGGCCCTGCATGTCGGGTGAGGACAGGGCGCCGGCGGGCATCAATTGCAGGGGCACCGTGAAACTGAATGTGCTGCCCTGGCCCAGGCCGCTTTTCAGCTGCAGGGTGCCGCCCATCAGGCGGACCAGCTGGCGGCAGATGGTCAGACCCAGTCCCGTGCCGCCGAAGCGGCGCGTGGTGGAACTGTCGGCCTGGGCGAAGGCGGAAAAGATCGCTTCCTGCACCTCGGGGGCGATGCCGATGCCCGTGTCGCGCACGCAAAAGCGCAGCACCGCGGCGTCGCCGTCGCGGCTGTCCAGCGTGGTCAGCAGCTCGACCGTGCCCTGCGGCGTGAACTTGATGGCATTGCTGCCCAGGTTGACCAGCACTTGCTCCAGCCGCAGCGCGTCGCCCAGCATGTGGTCAATGCCGTCGGGCAACGGCCCGATCCGCACCTCAATCGGCTTGTCGTGCGCGGCAACGCCCATGCTGGCGGCAATCTTTTCGATCACTTCGGCCAGGCGGAACGGCGCCTGCTCGATGCGCATGTGGCCGGCCTCGATTTTCGAGACGTCCAGCACGTCGTTGATGATGCCCAGCAGGGATTGGCCTGCGGCGCGGATCTTGCGCGTCATCAACAGTCCCTCTTCATCCAGGCGGCCCCTTTCCAGCAGCCAGGCCATGCCGAGGATGGCGTTCAGCGGCGAGCGGATTTCATGGCTCATGTTGGCGAGGAATTCCGCCTTGCTGCGGTTGGCCGCTTCGGCCCCGTCGCGCGCCAGCAGCATGGCCGCCTCGGCCTGCTTTTGCGCGGAAATATCCTGGGCAAAGATCAAGGTGGCCGGCCCATCCTTGAGCATCACGCGCGTGCTGGTCTTGAGGGTGGGCACGGGCCGGCCCTGCTTGTCCAGGCCGACGGCTTCAAACACCTGTTCGCTGGCCGAATCGGCCTCGATCAGCGTCTCGTTGCTTGCCAGCGCCACTTGCGAGTCGGCCGTGAGCATGGTGCGCCAGGCCAGGCCGCTCAGGTCATCCTCGGGCGCATAGCCATGCAGGTGGCGGTAGCGCGGGTTGGAATACACGAAGCGCCCATGGCGCAGGATGGCAATCGCCACGGGCGCATCTTCGATCAGGGTGCGAAAGCGCGTTTCGCTGTCGGACACGGCTTGCATGGCCTGGCGTTCCCTTTCCTGTTCCACCTGCCAGGCCGCCTGCTGCCGGCGCCGCCGCTGGCTCCAGAACAGCAGGCTGGCCGCGGCCAGCGCCAGCATGGCAAAGCCCAGCACGTAGCCCAGCGCCTGGCGCCGCAGCGGGGCGGCGATGGCCGCTTCTTCGCGGCTCAGGCCGATGATCAGGGCGCGGTCCATGTGCAGCGCGGCGGGGGCGATGGTTGCCATCGCCATGACGCGGGGGGAGGCGGACCCGCCGGCGCCGGCAATCTCGACACCGCTCAGCACGCCCGCCTGAAAGCCGCTGTCGCGAAAGCGCCGCAGGAAGCTGCCGGGCGCGTCCACATTGCCGCCATTGGCGTTCCTGGGGGGATAGTTCAGGAATTGCCGGCCGTCGCCATGCACGACCACGGCCCAGACGTCGGGCGCATACATGGCGGTGCGGAACTTGGCCGTGAAATAGTCGGGGTCGAAGGTGGCCACGACGACGCCGGCGAAGCGGCCTTGCCGGTCCTGCACCATGCGCGCCGCCGTGATGACCAGGTCCCGCTTGAAGGACAGGAAAGGCGCCGAGATGTACAGCATGCGCGCATCGGGGGCGTCGCGCGCCGTCTGGAAGTAGCCGCGGCGCGAAAAATCCTGGCCGGCCAGTTCCGGGATGTTGGTGGCGACCGGCTTGCCGCCGGCATCGATGACCAGCATGGTGCGCACGCCCGGCATGGCGTCGACCAGCGCGGCCAGGCGCCGGGGCAGCGCTTGCCCGGCGTCGGGCGCGGCGCCGGCGGCAAGATAGTCGCGGATCACGCCGTCGAGCACCAGGTTGGTCGACGCCAGGTCGACTTCGATATTTTTTGCCAGCAGCGCCGTCAGCACGCTGAGCCGTTCGCGCTCGGCCGCATCGTGCCGCGACGCTTCGGCCAGGTGCGCGTAGGCGAGGGCGGCAGCCACGATCAGCAGCCCGAGGAGCAAAAACAGCCATTCGATCAATCGCCTGTGCACTGCCGCCGCATCTGTGTGGTAGGTCATGTGGCGATGCTATACCCGATATGCACGGAGAACAACTTTTGCGCATGACTACGCAGGTGATAGTGTGGCCAATTTGCCGCCAGGCGGCCGCCGCGGGCTAGCGCGCCAGCCAGCGTTCCACCATGGCGCGCAGCTGGGCGGCCGTGAAGGGCTTGGACAGGTAATCGTCCATGCCGGCCGCCGCGCAGCGCTGCCGGTCGTCGTCCGTGACGCCGGCCGTGAGGGCGATGACGGGCAGGCGCGGCGCGCCGCTGGCCGCTTCGCGGGCGCGCAGGGCCAGGCACGCCTGGTAGCCGTCCATGACGGGCATCATGCAATCCATCAGGACCAGGTCGTACTGTTGTTCGGCCAGCGCTTGCAGGCCCAGCGCGCCGTTCTCCGCCGTGTCGATGGCGTAGCCGCAGGTGCCCAGCTGCAGGCACACCAGCTGGCGGTTCAGCGCCGTATCCTCGACCAGCAGGATGCGCGCGCCCTGCGCTATCTCCTGCTCCGGCGGCTTGGCGGCATCCGCTGGTGGTGCGCGCTCCTGCAGCGCCAGCACCGTGGCCGCGTCGCGCTCCTGGCGCCGCAGCAGGGCCAGGATCAGCGCGACGGCCGCGGCCAGCACGAGCAGGCTGACGATGGCCGCGCCGCCCATGGTGAGCAGCATGCGCCGCCAGCCCGCCAGGTAGACGTCGTCCGTCACGGTCACGTTGATGGCCAGCGGATAGTCGCGCACCAGCCGTATGGCGGCCAGGCGGTCGACCGCGCGCCCCTGGTCGGCCGCGCGCGGCGAGTCCACCTGCAGCACGCCATCGGTCTTGCCCTGTTCCAGCAGGCGGTAGGTGCTGCCCGTCAGGTTGCGCTTGCCCATCATGGCGGGTACGGCCGGCCAGCGGGCCAGCAGCGTGTAGTCGCTGCGGTACAGGGAAAAGGCCGTGTGTTCGCCGATGCTGGTGTTCTGGAAGAATGTGCTGAAGAAGTCGCACGACAGGCCCACCAGCACCACGCCCAGGAAGCGGCCGTCCGTGCCGCTGATGCGCCGGCTGATATAGAAGGTCCAGGCGCCATCGCCCTTGTTTTGCACGGGCGCGCTGACATGCATGCCGCCGTCCGGGTGGCGCCGGTGATACTCGAAGTAATCGCGCTCGTCGAGGCGGATGGACGGCGCGGGAAAGGCGCGGCTGAAGGCCAGCACCTTGGCATCGCCGCCGACGATGGATACCCCGTCCACCTGCGGCACGCCGCCGATCTTGTGCCGCAGCATCTGCTGCATGGCCGGGGTGCCGACGGCGGCGGCCAGCGCTTGCGCGTCTGCCGGGGCGGCGGCATCGATGTCGCGGCTGACGCCGTCGAGCACCAGCCTGGCCGCCGTCATGCTCTGCGCCGTGTTTTCCGCCAGCAGCAGCGACAGCTTGGACAAGTCCTGTTTCCAGTCGTCGACGGCTTCGCGGTGCAGCAGCACGCCGGAGACGACGATGCGCAGCGCCAGCAGGCCCACCAGCACCAGGCCCACGACGGCCGCCGTGGTGCGCGGCCGATAGCGGTGCACCAGGCGCAGGGCGGCCTGGCGCGCGTTCATGCCTGCGCGCCCGTGTAGTCGAGCATGCTGCGGCGTACCTCCTGCTCCACCGCGCCGACCAGCGCCGCCGTCTCAGCTAGCCAGTTCGCTGCCGGCACGCCCTGGTGGCGCACCAGCTGCTCGAATTCCGCCAGGCGCGCCGCCAGGGCACCGGCGCCCAGCAGGACGACGGTGCCGCGCAAGGTATGGCAGCTGTGCACGATGGCTTGCGCCGTACCGCCGCGCACGGCCTGCTCGACGCGGGCAAACATGGCCGGCGCCGTATCGAGGTAGGTCTGCGACAGGGCGCGGAACATCTCCAGGTCGCGCCCGGTGGCCTGGAACAGCACGGCAGGATCGATGTGGCGATAGGCTGGCATGGCGGCTCCGTGGCGGGGGGGAGGCGGTGGCCGGCTAGGCGGCCAGGCTGTTGCGCCGCGCATGGCCGGCGCAGCAGGCGCGCAGATAGCCGCGCAGCTCGTCGTAATTGACGGGTTTGGCAAAGAACACCACGCCGGGCGGCACGCCGCCCCGTTCTTGCAGTTCCTCCGGCGTCAGGCTCGACAGCATGGCGATGTGCATGTCCGCCAGCAGCGGGTCGGCCAGGATGGTGCGGATCACCTCGTAGCCGTCGATGCCTTCCATGATGATGTCGGCCAACAGGATGTCGGGCTGGTCGCGGGCGATTTCCATCAGCGCCTGGTAGCCGTTTTCGCAAAAGCGCAAGTCCGCCTGCAAGCCCCAGGAACCGATCTGCTTTTCATACAGCGCCCGTTCGATCGGATTGTCTTCGATGACGAGGATGGACGGCGGGCGGCCCGACGGGGCGGGGCGGCCCGCGCGTGCGGCGCGCTGGTCCTGGCCCGGCTGGCCGGGATTGCCCTTGTAGGCTTCGACGGCCGCGAGGGGAATGCGGCGGTGGCCGCCCTTGGTCTTCCAGGCTTCGATCACGCCGGCCTCGACCAGTTGCTGCACGGATGTCACCGAGATGCCGAGGATTTCGGCGGCCTTTTGGGTAGTGCAAACGTCTGCAGTGTGCATGATGGGCTGTCTGGTCGCGGATGAAGTTGAAGGAGATGATACGCAATCGCGCTCAAAAAATCAATTTTAACGAATTAGATGAATTCAATAAAAACCTGGCTGGTTCTGGGCCGGGCTGGCGCGCCACGCCGACGTCCGGGCTCATGGCCGGCTGCCGGCGCCGCTGCGCTCCTCGGCCAGCACCGCGCCCGTTTGCAGGGCCGTGACGGCTTGCGACAGCGTGTCGAGCGCCATCAGCAGTTCCGCATGCAGGCGGCGCAGCGCACCGATATCGTTGGCAAAGCCCGCATGCACGGCCTGGCGCGCCAGCGCCTGCAAGGGGAGCAGGCCCATGGCCAGGCTGCCGTCGAGAATTTCCTGCGCCAGCACGCGCGCCGGGGCGGACCGCTCGCAGCGCAGCGCATGGGCGATGCCGGCGAGGCGGTCGCGCGTCTCGGCCACGAACAGGGCCAGAATCTCGCCCTGCAGGCGCCGGTCGTGGCCGAACATGGCGTCCAGGCGGGCCAGTTCGAATGGCGGCGCGCCCGGCGCCCTGGGCGCTTGCGGCGGCGGTGCGCTGTCAGCCCCCCTGGCCGGCGGGGCCGCTTTGCGCATCTGCAGCAGTTGATGCAGGTCGGACGGCGTGCTGGCGCCGGCCGCTGGCGCGCGGCCGGCCTGGCGCCAGCGGGTGCGGCGCCAGAGCAGGGCGGCCAGCAGCAACAGCAAGCCTGCCAGCGCCAGCGCCGGGCGCATCAGCGACAGGTCTTCGCAGCGCAGGAAGGGGTGGATGGAGAGAAAGGCGTTCATGGCGGTGCTCCAGTGCGGACGATGCGCGTGATCCTGCGTGAGGACGGACCTAAAATACTTCCCAGTCGCCGGCATCGGCACCGGCCGGCGTCGTGTTCCTGGCCTGGCCCGCGTGGCGCGTGGCGACCAGCCTGAGCGTGGCCTTGTGCTGTGCGGGCCGCCGGGCGGCAGGCGCGCGGGGCGCCGCGCCGGCTTGTCCTTGCGCCAGCTTGAAGGTGCCCACCACGTCGGCCAGCTTGGCCGCCTGCTCCTGCAGCGATTGCGATGCCGCCGCCGCTTCCTCGACCAGGGCCGCATTCTGCTGCGTGACTTCATCCATCTGCGCGATGGCGCGGTTGATTTCCTCGATGCCCGTGCTTTGCTCCACGCTGGCGGCCGATATTTCGCTGACGATGCCGGTGACGCTGCGTACCGTGTCGACCACTTCCGTCATGGTCGCGCCAGCCTGCTGGACCAGCTTGCCGCCTTGTTGTACCTGTTGCACGGAGTCGCCGATGAGTGCCTTGATTTCCTTGGCGGCCACCGCCGAACGGTGCGCCAGGTTGCGCACTTCCGTTGCCACGACGGCAAAGCCGCGTCCCTGTTCCCCGGCGCGCGCCGCTTCCACCGCCGCGTTCAGGGCCAGGATATTGGTCTGGAAGGCGATGCCGTCGATGACGCCGATGATGTCGGCGATCTTGGCGGACGAGCTGTCGATCGCTTGCATGGTGCGGATCACGTCGCCCATCACTTGCCCGCCCCGCTGCGCCTGGTCCGAGGCGCTGACGGCCATTTGCCGGGCCTGGCGGGCGTTGTCCGCATTTTGCCGCACGGTGGCCGTCAATTCTTCCATGGCCGAGGCGGTTTCTTCCAGCGAGCCGGCTTGCTGCTCCGTGCGCGCCGACAGATCCAGGTTGCCCGCCGCGATCTGGCTTGACGCCGTGCCGATGGTGTCCGTGCCGGCACGCACTTCGGCCACGATGCGCACCAGGCTGGCGCTCATCTCCGCCAGGGCCGTCATCAGCTGGCCCACCTCGTCGTGCGAGGCGGCGCTGACCTGCACGCTGAGGTCGCCGCTTGCGATGGTGCGGGCCACGCCGATGGCATCGGCCAGCGAGGCGGCGATGCGCCGCGCCAGCAGCAGGCCCATGCCGGCCACCAGGGCCGTCACGGCCAGGGCCAGGCTGCAGGAAATCCAGCGCGCGCTGGCCGCGGCCGCGGCGCCGTCGGCAGCCCCCCTGGCGGCCAGGGTTTCGTTGTAGCGGTGATGAGCGGCGAGGGCGTCGACCAGTTCCTTGATCAGGGGCTGGCTTGCCATCAGCAAGTCGCGTGCGGCGTCGAGTTCGCCCGCCTTCGACAGCGCCAGCACCTTGTCGCGCACGGCGTCGTAGCGCAGCAGCACGGCACGGTCCGTGGCCAGCAGCGCCTTGTCTTGCTCATCTGAAATGTTTTCCTTTTCATACTGGTCGAGCGCCTTGCCGACCGCCGCGCGCGCCTCGTTGATGCCCGCTTCCAGTTTGTCGCGCCTGGCGGCGTCCTTGCTGGCCATGTGCTGCCAGACGGCCGTGCGCATCTGCGTGAACGGCACGAATGCCTGGTTCAGGGTCAGCAGGCTGGGAACCGTGTTGACGGTGGCATAGCTGGCCGCCGTGTACACGCGGTCCATCTGGTAGATGCCAAAGCCCGCCAGGGCGGCCAGTCCCAGGACGACGGAAAGGATCAAGACGTACAGCCGTTTAGCGATGGTCATGATGGGCGCCGCTCCAATGAAGTGAAATTCAAGAAAAATACTTTGCCTGGATGAGTTTTTTCATTTTACGCCAAAAAATTTGTTTTATTCGAGAAATTTGTTGTTTATCTATTTTAATTTATGTTTTTCATCAAAATCGCATCGCGGAAGATGGCTGAACGCGCATGTCGTGTATAAAAAGCCACACGGCACGCGGCGGGCGTTCTGGCGTGTGGCACGCTTTGTCAATTAGTGAAAAAATGTAATTTCATTGATTGCCATCAAATACGGTGCGCAGGCGCGTGCCGCCGACTGACTCTTGTAAAGGAGCATCATGACTGCCTCTGCCCGGCCTGGACCCTTGCTTGTCATCACCGCAGTCATCTTTATCTTGCTGGGCCTGGCGCTCGTTGGCGGCGGCGCCTGGCTCGTCAGCCTCGGCGGTTCCTGGTATTACGTCGTGGCGGGTATCGGCATGATAGTTGCCGGTGCGCTCGTGTGGAATAGGCGGCGCAGCGCCCAGCTCTTCCTTGCGCTGCTGCTGTTCGGCACCCTGATCTGGTCCGTGATCGAAGTGAAGTTCGACTGGTGGCAATTGCTGCCGCGCCTCGATATCTGGTTCGCCGCCGCCGTCTGGCTGCTGCTGCCGTTCATCGACCGCCGCCTCGATCCGCCCTTGACGGCCGGGGCGAAACCGCGCGACGCGGGCAAGAGCGCGCTGGCCGCCGCCGTGGTGCTGACGGCCGCCGTGGGCGTGTTCTCGCTGTTCCAGGACTATTACACCTTGCATGGCGAAGTGCCGGCCGAGAACATGGCCGCCGTGCCCGCAGGCGATTTCGCGCCCGGCGTGGCGCCCAACGACTGGGCCGCATATGGCCGCTCCGGCTATGGCGACCGCTAT
This sequence comes from Janthinobacterium sp. SUN206, assembly GCF_030587305.1. NCBI lineage: Bacteria > Pseudomonadati > Pseudomonadota > Betaproteobacteria > Burkholderiales > Oxalobacteraceae > Janthinobacterium > Janthinobacterium sp. SUN206. The sequence goes on from NZ_JAPWIB010000001.1 coordinate 358,690, forward strand.
GCGCCGGCCGCGCAGATCACGCCGGCCAACGCGGCGCAGCTGAAACAGGCGTGGGTCTACAACACGGGCGACTTCAAGGGGCCGACGGATCCGGGCGAGATCGCCAACGAAGTCACGCCGCTGAAAGTGAACGGCATGCTGTACCTGTGCACGCCCCATAACATCGTCATCGCGCTGGACCCGGACACGGGCAAGGAAATCTGGCGCCACGATCCGAAGATCAATCGCGACGCGTCCAGCTACCAGCACATGATTTGCCGCGGCGTCGCCTACTGGGACGTCAATGCGGGCCGCGCCAAGGACAGCCCGGCGCCGGAAGCGGCCGGCATGGAATGCCCGCGCCGCATCTTCGCGCCCACCATGGATGCGACCTTGATCGCCGTCAATGCCGATACGGGCGAGGCGTGCAAGAGCTTTGGCGAAAATGGCGTCATCGGCTTGTACCACGGCATGGGCATGAAGAAGCGGGGCTTCCTGATGCCGACGTCGCCGCCGGCCGTGGCGCAAAACGTGGTGGTGATGGCCGCCAGCGTGACCGACAATTTTTCCACCGAGGAGCCGTCTGGCGTGATCCGCGGCTACGATCCCGTCGCGGGCAAGCTGATGTGGAACTGGGATGCCTCGAACCCGGACGACACGGCGCCGATTGCCGAGGGGAAAACCTACACCAACAATTCGCCGAATTCCTGGGGCGTGTCCAGCGTGGATGAAAAGCTGGGCATGGTGTACATCCCGATGGGCAACGAAACGCCCGACACGTGGGGCGGCAACCGCAACCCCCATGGCGAGAAATACAATAGCGCCATCGTCGCGCTGGACCTGGCGACGGGCAAGGTGCGCTGGGTGTACCAGACCGTGCACCACGACATATGGGACATGGATATCGGCGGCCAACCGACCCTGGTCGACATCGACACGCCGAAAGGCAAGGTACCGTCCGTGGTGGCCACGACGAAACGCGGCGATATCTACGTGATCGACCGGCGCGACGGCAGCCTGGTCGTGCCGGCGCCGGAAAAACCCGTGCCGACCGCCAACGCGGCCCCCGGCGACAAGCTGTCGCCCACGCAGCCATTTTCGGCCCTCACGTTCTTGCCCGAGAAAAACATCAGCGAAACGGATATGTGGGGCACGACGCCGTTCGACCAGCTGGCGTGCCGCATCATCTTCCGCCAGCACCGCTATGAAGGGCCGTTCACGCCGCAAACGGTGGCCGAAGGCAAGATCAAGGGCGCCATCATTTCGCCCGGTCCGCTCGGCATCTTCGAGTGGGGCGGGGCGGCCGTCGATCCCGTGCGTCAGTTGCTGCTGGTCAACCCCGACTACATGGGCTTCCTGGAACGCCTGGTGCCGCGTGCGCAAGCCAATGCGCCGGGCGGCACGGGCACGGAAATGGGCTTGCAGCCGCAGACGGGCGTACCGTTTGCCGTGGAAATCAAGCCCTTCCTGTCGCCGCTGGGCTTCCCATGCCAGGCGCCGCCCTGGGGCTATATCGCCGCCGTCGACTTGCGCACCATGAAAAAAGTGTGGATGCACAAGAACGGCACCACGCGCGACAGCGCTCCCGTGCCCATCGCCTTGCCGCTGGGCGTGCCCAGCCTGGGCGGCATCAGCACCACGGGCGGCGGCGTGGCCTTCCTCAGCAGCACTCTCGATTACTACATCCGCGGCTACGACGTGCGCAACGGCAAGACCGTATGGAAAGCCCGCCTGCCGGCCGGCGGCCAAGCTACGCCGATGAGTTATGTCTCCGACAAGACGGGCAAGCAATATGTGGTGGTGATGGCCGGCGGCCACGGTTCGCTGGGCACGAAGATGGGCGACAGCCTGGTGGCGTTTGCCTTGCCGGACGAGGCGGTGAAGGAGGCGGGGAAAGGGAAGTAAGCGCTACGCATCCGCGGCATGGACCGCCCATGCCGCGGATGCGCTGCCATTGAAGCGTTCGACCTTATTGCAAGCGGCGATTCAAGACGATCAGTTCGGCATTGCCCGCGTTATCGTCTGCCATCGGGTAGAGCACTACCGCATAAGCACGATCGCTCGTCTTGTTGATGCTTGAAATGATCAAGTTGTCACGGGGTATGGACAAAAGCTCGTTGGTCAGCAAGTTCCTGTAGCCCTGTTCACCTTTGCTATAGAAGATTTCCAATAACTGATCATTTTTCGTGGTCAGCCAGCCATTTCCAAACTCGCTATTGAAGCGGGTGATGAAAGTGTCGTCGGCGATGTTGACTGGTTGCCATGTGTTGAACAATGGGTCAGCAAAATCCACCAATTCAATGACGGCACTTGCACCATTCTCATCTATTTTCTGGATAACGAGCTTGTCTTTTTCCTGCGCCAGCAGATAAGAATTCCCATCGAAGGAAGCGCTTAATATCTGCAAAACATAGACGCCATCCGAGTCGATTTCGCGATGGCGAATCACATTGCCTTTTTCATCAAGCTCCCGGTGCAGCAGCAGGCTGTCTTCATTGGCCAGCAAATGAATCGCCTTGTTGGCAATGCTGATTCTGTTATTTGCGGGCAATGGGATCTTGATATTGTTTTTCTTTTTTAGTTTTCCATTGATAAATTCGATGGCCAGGATCTTATCGGGTTTGCTGTCATAGAAATCCACATCGTGAAATATCGAACAGGTTTCCGTTGTTCCAAAGAAGGTTCCTGTAAATGGACGGCTGCCCTTCGGTATTTCCACGTCTTCACGATTAAAGATGGGAATGCTGATTTCCAGTTCCTTGTCAGGATGATAGGGGATGACGGACACATAGTTTTCCTGATCCGGACTCAGGAACAATGTCGGCAAGATGCCGTCATCCTCGATGTAGTTGTCGATATTGCCATCAATCTCGACCACCGTATAAATCAGCTTGTACGTGCCATTTTTCCCGTATACATAGTTCGCCAGCAGCGTCTTTTCAGCAAATGCAATGCTGTCTTTTGCCGATACCTGTGTCTCAGCGACGAGCGTTGTCATGGTGCACAAGTCGCCCTGTGTAACAGACGATGCATAGGGCGCTACCTTGTCGAGGTTTTTCATGCGTCAGATTCTCTCCGTGTCTTATTGCGTGGCCAGTCCCAGCTTCAATCCCACCAGCTTGCCCGGTGCGGCATCCGTTTTTTCCGGCGCGCCCGCGCTGACCCTGGCCGCCGGCGTGCCGTCCTGCTGCAGGGCCGCCAGGATGGCCGCGCTGCGCTGGGCGCCCAGCTTGCTCAAGGCGTCGGCAGGCAGGGGCTGTTTGGCTTCCAGCTGCTCGCGCAAGCCGTTATAGAAGGCGCCCGTGTCGGCCACTTGCGGCTCGCCCTCGATCAGCTTGCCCAGGCGTTGCCAGACGGGAATCTTGGCCGCCGCCGGAGCGGAGGCTGTCGCCGCTGTGGCTGGTACGGCCGATTCCGCCGCCTTTTTTTGCTTGTCCAGCTCGGCCTTGCCGAAGCGTTCGCCGTACAGGTCGCGCAGGGCGCCCCGTATCTTGCGTTCGCCCAGGTTCAACGGTCCCGGTTCCTCGCCCGCTTCCAGCTTGATGCCGGCCTTGGCGGCGACGGCGCGGCGCACGGCCTGGGCGCGCAGGGCGGCCGCATCCGTGTCGCTGTACTGGCCCGGCACGGCCAGCTTCAGCTGTTCGCGCTTGGCGAGGATTTGCGCCACCTGCTTGAGCTTTTCCCGTTCCGGCGGCAGCAGCACGGCGCTGCCCGCGTCGAAGTCGATGGCTTCGAGCTTGTCGGCGCTGATGCCCAGCAAGTTGCCCAGCGCGCGGAACGGCGCCGTGACGATTTTCGTCAGCACATTGCCCACGGCTTTCCAGATCAGGGCGCCATAGCTGAATTGCGGGTCGTTCATGTCGCCCGACACGGGCAAGCCCAGGTCGATGCGCCCGTCGCTATCCTTGAGGATGGCCAGCGCCAGTTCCAACGGCAGTTTCAAGGCGTCCGGGCTGTCGATGCGCTCGCCCAGGGTCAGCTTGTCGAGCACGATCTGGTTGGTGCCGTCCAGCTGGCGGTTGCGCACCTTGTATTGCAAGTCCAGCGAAATCTTGCCTTCAGCCACTTTGTAGCCGGCAAACTTCATCGTGTACGGCGAAGCGGACACCATGTCGACGTTCTTGAACACCACGTTCAAGTCCGTATTGTCGGTCGGCGCGAACGGATTGAGCTGGCCACGCACGCGGGCCAGGCCGAATTCGTCGATGCGGCCGTCGAGTTCGATCTGGCTGCGCGCATCGCGCTTCGTCGACAGGCCCGTGACGACGCCATTCAATTCATATATCTTCGCGGCGAACTGGGGCCGCAAGCTCAAGTCGGCAAAGTCCAGCTTGGCATTCTGCAGGCGCACGCGGCGCACGCGCACGGGGAAGGCGGCGTCGGCGGCCGGCGTGGCGGCGGCCGACGGCGCGGGCGCTGGCGCGGCCGGTTCCGGCGCTTTCACCAGCAAGCGCTGCGCGTTCAGGCTGCGGTCGTTTTCGATGATCAGCTGGGCGTTCGGTTCCACCACGCGCAATTCGGGGATGTCGACAAAATCGGGGCCCACGCTGGCCGTCAGCTTGTCGGCGCGCACGCTTTTCCACGAGGCAAAGCGCTTGCCATCCGTTTCATTGAGCACGAGGCCGGCGATGTCCACGCCGCCCACATAGCGTACTTTCGGCGCTTTCGGCGCGCCGCCGCCCGTCGTCAGGCGGCCGCTGCCGGAGAGCGACCCGCCCGCCAGCTTCAGTTTCAGATGTTGCGCCAGCAAGGGTTGCACCGGCGCCAGGGTCAGCTGTTTCAAATTCAATTGCGCATCGACGGCGCCCGTGCCCGGCACGAACTTGCCGTTGGCAGTGAGCAAGCCGCCTTCGCGCAAACCCACGCCCAGCTCGAACGGCAGCGCCTGCTGCATGTCGTTGCTGACGTTCTGCAGGGACAATCTGGCATCCTGCAGATTACCCTTGATACCCGTGCCCGCATCGTCGAAACGGGCGCCGAACTTGCTCAGCTCTACCTTGTCTACCTTGGTGGACCACGGCGCGGATGGCGCGTCCTTGGCCGGGTCGGTTTTGCCGGAGGTAAACACGGGCAGCTTTTGCGCAATCGCAAATTCGCCCTGGCGGTTGCGCGCCAAGTCGATCTGCGCGCCGCTGGCCGTTACGGAACCCAGGTGCACGGCATGCGCCGCCAGGTCGATCTTGCCTTCCGTAAAGCCCAACTGGGCCAGCTTGAACGGCGTTTGCGTACCTCGCTGCATGGCGAGGTCGGCCAGGCTGAAGCTCGCGCCGTCGATCACGGTGGCCATGCCCGCTGGACCTTGTTGCAAGCCCAGTTGCAGCTGCAGTTGTAATTGTTTCGCGCTCAGCTGCAAGGCTGGCGAGACGGTTTCATCGATGGCGGACACGTCCACATTGGCCAACGCCAGCTGTTTCAAGTCCACCTTCCATTTGCCAGGCTTGGCTGGTGCGGCTGGCGCGGTGGCGGTAGGCGCGGGATTACCCGGCAGCATCAGGTTCGCCACGTCGATCTCGCCCTTGCTGTCGCGGCGTACGGCCACCTTGCCGCCATACAAGTTGATTTTATCCACGGTGACGCTCTGGCGCGCCAGGTCCACGTTCACGCCGGCGACGCCCAAAGTATTGAGCGAAGTAAATGCTTCTCCCTTGCCGTCGCGCACCAGCGCCAAGTCGTGCAGGGCCAGGCCCGCGCCTTTGACGCTCGCTTCCAGCTTGCCGTCCGCATAGGAAAAGGCGTAGGGCAGGCGCGCCGACAATTGTCCGCTCGTCACCGTGGCGCGCGTATAGGCTTTCAGATACGCGGCCAGGCCGGGCAGGGAAGCGTCGTTCAATATCAGTTCGCCTTCACCCCGGATCGGGCTGAGCGAGGCCGTGCCGCGCCAGTGCAGCTTGCCGCCGCGCGCCGCGTCGGCGCTGAGGCTGTAGCTGCCGTTGGCGTCGGGCAGGGTCGAAATATTGTCGAGCGTAAAGTTGATGGGCGTGAAGTTGTCCGCATAGCCCGCCTTCTGGTCGTGCCAATCCACTTTGCCTTGTTCCAGCGCAAAGTGGGCGATGACGAGGCGCGGCATGCCGCCTTCGCTTTTTTCCGGGTGATTACGTTGCCAGGTGGCCAGCACTTCGGCCAGGTTGAACTTGCCTTCCGGCGTGATCGTCAGCTGGGCTTGCGGCGCCGTGATGCGGATTTCCGCCAGGCTCCAGGCGCGGCGCACGATGGATTTCCATTCCAGTTGCACGGCCAGGGCGCCGATGGACAGCAGCGGTGCGCCGTCCTTGCCATCCGCGCCGACTGCTTCCTTGAAAGCGATCTGGTCCGCTTCCAGGCGCAGGGTAAACGGGTTGAAGCGCACGTCGGCGATGCTGGCCTGGCGCGCGAGTTCTTTCTCGGCAAATTTGGGCAGCTGGTGCTTGATGATGTAGGGCACCAGCCAGAAGCCGGCCGCGCTGTAGGCGGCCAGGGCGCAGCCTGTGCCAACGGCCCAGCGCTGCCAGCGTTTCCAGCGAAATGTTTTCGTCTGCACGCTTTTGTTGTCGATTGTATTCACGAACTTACCTTTTGATCTTGTTGGGCGGCACATCTTGCACGCCGTGACTGTCAGTATGCCTCTTTGCGGCTGTGTCTGCAAAATCCAAACGTGTTCAAGTGATAACAGGCGGCCTGGCGGACTGTTTATCTTATGAAATTCTCTGATTCTCACGAATTGTCACTTATTTATTGCGAATGATTCTCGTTACGGATATTATGAGCGGTAACTTGAAGTTTCCTTCTATCACTGTTCTCTGTTGAAAGACCCGTTTATATGCGCGCAGCTTTTCCTTCCTTGCAACTACTTCCAGTGGCAGCCGCCCTGTCGCTGGCTTTCGCTTCCCACACGGCCTGCGCCGCCAATGGCGCCAACGGCCAGGACGACTTGACGGCTGGCGATGAGAAAGTCATGCAGGCGGTGCAGGTGACGGGGGCGCGCGCGCAAGGCCTGGTGCCGACCACCACCGAGGCGGGCAGCTTCCGTGGCGCCAACATCATGGACGTGCCATCGACCGTCAACGTGATCACGCGCGAATTGCTGGAACAGCAAGCCGTGTCCGGCCTGTATGACGCCGTGCGCAATACGGCTGGCGTGACGCGCCAGCAAAACGGCGGCGATACCTGGGATCAGCTGGTGGTGCGCGGCATCGCCGTGGAAAACCGCACGAATTACCGCCTCAATGGCTCGCTGCCCATCATGAACTTTTCGCAAGTACCCATGGAAAACAAGGAGCGCGTGGAAGTGCTGAAGGGCGCTTCTGCCCTGTATTACGGCTTCACCTCGCCGGCTGGCGTGGTCAACTTCGTCACCAAGCGGGCGGGCAGCAAGCCCGTCACGAGCATGGGCCTGAGTCTCGACGACCGGGGCAGTGCCGTGGCAAACGTGGACATCGGCCGCCGCTTTGGCGCGGAGCAGGAATTCGGCGTGCGCATCAACGCCGCTGGCGGCACCCTGGGTTCTTATCTGGATAATGTGGGCAACGGCAACCGCAGCTTCGTGTCCGCTGCGCTGGACTGGCGCGTGACGAACAAGCTGCTGCTGAAAGCGGACCTGGAATACGACCGCCGCCGGGTGACGGAGCAGGCGGGCGTGGCCTTGCCGGCCGCCGTGAAAGGCGTGATCAGCTTGCCGCGCGCCGTCGACCCGAGCAAGCTGATCGGCCCCGACTGGTCGAATTTCGAGGCGCAGACGAAAAACGCGCAATTGCGCGCCGACTACGCCATCACGGATGGCTGGGCCCTGACGGTCGAGGCGGGTCACTCGGAAACGGCGCGCGACCGCCGCCTGGCCATTTTCCGCCTGAACAATGCGGCGGCGCTGGCCACGGGAGCGGGCCGCATCACGGGCAATATGCAGCATCACGTGACGGCGTCGGACTTGCTGCGCGCGGAACTGGCCGGCACTTTCAATACGGGTTTCATTGCCCATGAACTGACCCTGGGCGCCTCGCGCACGGACAAGTCGCAAGACCCTATTTACCAGAGCAACTATACGATCGCCTCGCAAAACCTGTACAACCCCGTGCCCGTGACAAATGTCGTGTTCGGCCCGAAGCCGACTTCGCCGACGACGGCCGCGCTGGACACGCGCGACACGGGCCTGTATGCGCTCGACCGCATGGTCTTCAGCCCGCAGTGGCAAAGCGTCATCGGCGTGCGCCGCACCAGCTATCAAAGCGACCAGGGCGCCAGCCACTATGACGTCAGCAAAACCACGCCCATGGTATCGCTGGTCTACAAGCTGACGCCGGCCATCTCGTTCTACGCCTCGTCGGCGCGGGGGCTAGAAGAGGGCGAGACGGGGCCGACGGGCACCGTCAACCAGAACGTCAAGATGGCGCCCGGCGTGAGCAAACAGAAGGAACTGGGCGCGCGCTGGCTGACGCCGGGCGGCACCCTGGTGTCGGCCGCGCTGTTCGACATCACGCGTCCCGGCTACTACACCAACAGCAGCAATGTGTTCACTTCGGATGGCGAACAGCGCTACCGTGGCCTGGAACTGTCGACCCAAGGCAAGCTGACGCGCCAGTTGTCGTGGCAAACCTCGGCCCAGTTCCTCGACCCGAAATTCGAGCACATCAACGCCGACTACAACGGCAAGGCGCCTGAAAACGCGTCGAAACGCACGGCCAGCGCCTTCCTCGCCTACGCATTCGACGCCGTGCCTGGCCTGTCCGTCAATGGCGGCGCGTATTACTACAGCGCCCGTCCCGTCAACGACCTGAACCAGGCATTCCTGGGCGGTGTGACCTTGTTCAGCGCCGGCGCCCGCTATGCCAGCACGGTCATGCACAAAGCCGTCGTGTGGCAGCTGAACGTGGAAAATGCGGCCGACAAGCGTTACTGGGCTGGCGCAGGCACGCGTCTGGCGTCCGGTGCGCCGCGCGCCATCAAGCTGAGCATGAAGGTGGACCTGTGATGCGTCTCGTCAAAACCGCGCTGGCGGCGGCACTGCTGGCAGGCACCTTGCATGTGCAGGCGGCGCAGATTGCACCTGGCAAGCAGGTGTTGCTGGTGGTGCGCCTGGAAGGCAAGAGCCTGCCTTTCGACGAGAAAATCAAGGAACATCTGGAATCGCGCGGCTATGCCGTCACGCTGCACAGCCAGTACGCGCCCGTGTCCGGCGCGCAAGGCAAGGACCTGGTGATCCTGTCGTCGACCATCCGGGGCCGCGACCTGCTGGGCGCCTACCGCAACGTCACGGTGCCCGTGCTGACGTGGGAAAACGATTTGTATGACGACCTGTCGATGACGGGCAAGCGGGCCGGCGTGGACTATGGCACGGTGGAAAAGTCGCGTTATGTGTGGCTGGTCAACGCGCCGCACGCGCTGGCAGGCGGCTTGCCGGCCGGCACGGTAGATATTTATCAAAAGCAGGCGACCATGAGCTGGGGCAAGCCTGGCCTGGGCGCCACGACCATCGCCACCATCTATGGCGATCCGGAAAAAGCCGCCATCTTTGGCTATGAACAGGGCGCCACCATGGATTACGACAGCCTGGCGCCCGCCCGCCGGGTCAGCTTCTTCCTCGACAATGAAACCTTCACGAATCTGTCGCCGGCCGGCTTGCGCCTGTTCGACGCGGCCGTGGACTGGGCCAGCGATGGCAAATAGCCCATCCTTGCTGCTGGCGGCGCTGATGCTGGCCATGTCCGCATCGGCAGCGGGCGCAGCCGCACTCGACCCCGCCTTGTCCGCCTACGCGCCGCAGCCCGTCAAGGTGCCGGCCACGGCCGGTTACCTGGACCGCAAGACGGGCGCGGCCATGATAGGCGGCGCCGAACACGTGGCTACCGTCGTTGGCCAGTGGAATGCCCTGTTTTCGGCCAGCCATCCGGGCATCGTCCTGGGGTTTGACGGCAAGGGTACCAGCAGCGCCGTGCCGCTATTGATGCACGACAAGGTGCTGTTCGGCGCCATGGGCCGCGCCATCAATCCCATCGAGCTGGTGCCATACCGCAAGATCGTGGGGCGCGACGCGCTGGAAATCCGCATCGCGCACACGGCATCCACGCCGGGCGAGCACCTGGCCACGTCCCTGGCCGTGTACGTGAACCGCGCCAATCCCTTGACGCGGCTGACGGCGGCACAAGTATCGCAAATTTTATCTATCGGCAATCCAGGCGGCGATGTCAGCCGCTGGGGACAGCTGGGCTTGAGCGGCGAATGGCGCGAGCGCGCGATTCACCCGTACGGCACGGCCGCGTACACGGGCTTTGGCGACTACTTGCAGCGTGAACACTTCCAGGGCCGGGCGCTGGCAGCCAGCCACGAAGAGCTGGGCAACACGGCCGCCATCACGGGCCGCATCGCGCAAGACCCGGCCGGCATCGGCGTGGCCGCGCTAGGCGTGCAGCACCCGCAGCTGCGCCAGCTGGCCATCGTGGGCGCGGATGGCCGGGCGACGACGGGCACGGACGAGGAAGTGGTCGCGCAACGCTACCCGTACGGCCGCTACGTGTACCTGTACGTGCGCCGCTTGCCGGGCCACGCCGTCGATCCGCTGGCAAAGGAATACCTGCGCCTGGTGCTGTCGCGCGAGGGACAGGCCATCATCGCCGCGCAGCCCGGCGGCTACCTGCCCCTGACGGCCGCGCAAGCCAGGGCTGAACTGGAGAAACTCGAATGACGCCGTTGAACAAGACCGCGCTGGCCGCTTGCTGCGTGCTGGCGTCCGCCGTGCAGGCCGCGCCCCTGGCCGTTGATCCCGCGCAAACCTATGTGAACCGTGACGGCACGGTGGCCATCGTCGGCAATGATGGCCTGGAAGAAGTGATGACGCAGTTGAACGCGCTGTTTACGCGCCAGCATCCGCAGGTGCGCTTCAGCCTGCGCATGGAAGGCTCGTCGGCCGGCATGCCCGCGCTGACGGCGGGCGCCACGGCGTTTGCGCCGCTGACGCGCGACATGTGGCCGGGCGACCAGGCGGCCTTCCGGCAAGTCTTCGGTTACGACGCCACTCCCGTGCGCATCGGCTACAACGGCCACGGTCCCCGTCCGCCGGCCAAAACGCCGCCCGCCGTGTACGTGCACCGCGACAACCCGCTGGCGGGCTTGACGATGGAGCAGCTGGGCCAGGTATTCACGGCAGGCGCGCCGGGAGGCGACGCCAACCTGTGGTCGCAGCTGGGTGCGACAGGGGATTGGGCGCCGCGCCGCATCCACGCCTACGGCTTGCGCGACGATGGCGGCTTCGCCACGGGCTTGCGCCATGCGCGTTTCGGCAAGCGTCCGTTTGCCGCCAGGTACGAGGCGCTGGCCTCGCGCGAAGCCGTGATCCGCGCCGTGGCCGCCGACCGCTATGGCATCGCCGTGCTGGGTTGGGTCAATGCGGCGCCCATCTCGGACCAGGTGCGCGTGCTGCCGCTGGCGGCGGCCAAGGGCGCGCCATACTACGGTCCTGACAAGGCCACCGTGCGCGCCGGCAATTACCCGCTGACCATGCCCGTGCAGCTGTACGTGAACCGCGCGCCGAGGAATAGGCTCGATCCGCTGGTGAAAGCGTACTTGCAGCTGGCCCTGTCGCCGCAGGGACAAGCCATCATTCTGGCCCAGCAAGATAGCGAAGAGGGCTACTTGCCGCTCAGCGAACAGGACTTGCAGGCCGAGATCAAGAAACTGGACGCTTTGTAAAGTTTCTTTGACCACATGGCTGGCTGCAGGGCAGGGCGGTCGCTATAATGCCGCCATGTTTATTCGCCAAGGCCGCGCCGTCGTCGTCCTGTGGATCGCGTGCCTCGCCATCCTCATGGCCGCGCTCGCCCCCACCTTGTCGCGCGCGTTCACGGTCGCCAGCGGCCAGGCCGTGCCCAGCTTCGAGATTTGCTCGGTGGCGGGCGGCATGAACATGCTGCCCGTGAAATTGTCCACGGACACACCCGATCCCGCCAAGGGCGGCATGCGCATGGGCGATTGCCCGTGCTGCAGCATGCATGCCGACACCCTAGCGATACCGCCCACCTCCCTCGTGCTCGCTTCCGGCGAACTCATCACGGGCTTGCTGCCCGAGTTGTTTTACCAATCCGCCACGCCATTGTTCGCCTGGACGCCCGTCCAGCCCCGTGGCCCGCCCGCCGCTTTCTGATCTGTCCTTTCCCTGAACGGCCTTGCCTCGCACTTGTCGTGCGCTGGCGCCTGTTCGTCTTGCCCATACAGAAACTGAAAGCAGCACCATGAAACATTTACCGTTATTGATTTCCCTCGCCATCGCCATGCCTGCCGTGGCGCAAACGCGTAGCGAAGCCGGCACCACTGTGTTGCCCGAAATGAAAGTCATCGTCACGGCCATAGGCGACGGCTACCGTCCTGCCGCCGACACGGCGTTGATGCTGTCGAGCACGCCCGGCTACAGCGTGGCGGCAGGTGGCGGCGTGTCCGGCTTGCCCGTAGTCAATGGTTTCGCGGATGACCGTATCAAGATCCGCATCGACGGCATGGAACTGACGTCCGCCTGCGCCAATCATATGAATGCGCCGCTGTCCTACATTGATCCGCAACAAGTGCAGCGCATCCGCCTGATCGCGGGCGTGACGCCCGTCAGCGCGGGCGGCGACAGCATCGCCGGCACCATCGAGGTGCAGTCGAACGCGCCAGTGTTCGCCCAGCCCGGTGCAGGCTTGCTGTCGCAAGGCAGCTTTGCCGTCTCGGGACGCAGCGTCAACAACAGCGTGGCGACCAGCGTGAATGCGTCGGCCGCCAGCGACACCTTGAGCGTCGGCTACAGCGGCGCTTACACGCGCGGCCACAGCTATGAAGACGGGCATGGCAACACGGTGCTGGCCAGCATGTTCGAGAGCATCAACCAGTCCATCGTGCTGGCGGCGAAAGGCCAGGGCCAGCAGCTGACCCTGCGCGCCGGCGTGCAGCACATCCCGTACCAGGGTTTTCCCAACCAGTACATGGACATGACGGATAACCATGGCCAGTTCGCCAATCTCGCTTACAAGGGCGAATTCGGATGGGGCGTGCTGGACGCGCGCGCCTACTGGCAGCAGACGGACCACGAGATGGGCTTCTTCAGCAGCGAGCGCAAGGGCTCGATGCCGATGCTCACACATGGACGCAACACGGGCTATGCGCTGATGGCCAGCTTGCCGACGGCGGCGGGCGAGTTGCGCCTGGGCCAGGAGTGGCACGGCTTCCGCCTCGACGATTACTGGCCGGCCGTGCCCGGCTCCATGATGATGGGTCCGCGCACCTACCTGAACATCAATGACGGCAAGCGCGACCGCACCGTGCTGTTTGGCGAACTGGAAACGCGCCACGATGCGCGCTGGACCAGCGTGCTGGGCGTGCGCGGCGAATCCGTGCGCATGGACACGGGCGACGTGCAATCGTACGGCACCAACATGATGAACATGCCGGACCTGATGGCCGCCAAGGCTTTCAATGCGCGCAGCCGCAGCCAGCGCGACACGAATATCGATGCCTCGGCGCAAGCCACTTTCACGCCCGATGCGGCCAGCAGCTACGAATTCGCGCTGGCGCGCAAGGTGCGCTCGCCCAATCTGTACGAGCGTTATTCCTGGGGCCGCGGTTCGATGGCCATGACCATGACCAACTGGTTTGGCGACGGCAACGGCTATGTGGGCAATATCGACCTCAAGCCCGAGACGGCTTACACGGCGGCATTGACGGCCGATTGGCATGGCGGCGGCGAGGAGGGCTGGTTCGTGCGCGTCAACCCCTATTACAGCAAGGTCGACAATTACATCGATGTCGACGTGCTGGCGTCTTTCCATCCGTACATGAAAATGGGCGCGAATGGCAACTTGCTGCGCTTTGCCAACCACGACGCCAAGCTGTACGGCGCCAATGTGGCGTGGCAACTGCCGCTGGCCAGCAGTGCCCGCTGGGGCCGTTTCATGGCGACGGGCAATGCCGCTTATACGCGGGGCAAGCGCAGCGATGGCGGCGACCTGTACCGCATGATGCCGTTCAGCGCCTTGCTGGCCGTCGAGCACAAGCTGGGCGCCTGGAGCAACCGCATCGAAACGAAGATCGTGGCCCGCAAGGACAAGGTCGATGCGCGCCGCTTCGAACCGGAAACGGGCGGCTATGCCCTCGTCAACCTGCGCAGCAGCGTGGCATTGAACAAGATGGCCAGCCTGAGCGCGGGCGTGAGCAACCTGTTCAACCGCGCCTACGCGGACCCGCTGGGCGGCGTGTACCTGTCGGGCTTGAAGGCGAATGGCGGGGCGCTGCAAGCCTTGCTGGCCGAGGGCCGGTCGATTGATCTGGGGCTGCAGCTGAAGTTCTAACAGCAATGGCGCCTTCCCGTTGCCGACGCGGGAGGGGAAGGCGTCTGCCGTATGCGCCGCATCGGCGCTGGCCAGGTGCTTGTGACAATGTACGCATGTTTCTTCTTGGTAATTTGTTATGCTGCATGGCGTCCGGTTTTCGGCGTTTGCCGCACAGGCGTGCGATGGCGAGGTTTGCGGGTGTGGTATGAAGTGGGCGCCGTGCCGCTAAAGCCGTAAGGGGATTACTTTTCCTGGTTAATTCATCGTCGTCCTGCTACTCCCGTTCGTGCCATCGGAAACCTGTGAAATATCAAAAAATACTCGGCGAAGATGCCGCCGCCATCGTGCTGTCCCTGAGCGTTGTTGCATATGTGGCATCCCTGTTTTTAACGGCAATCGTGGACTCCCACGAAGTCTTGCTGGGCGGGGGCGTGTTATTGCTCGGCTGGCTAGGGCCGCTGGCCGGCAGTTTTGCCTGGTTTGCCAATCCGCTGCTTATTTTTGCCATGTATTTTTCGAAAGAGAAGCCCAGTGCCGCGATGCTGGCCGTTTTTTTTGGCTTTGTGCTGGCACTGACCACCTTTGGCATTAAAGAAATTCCTAGTGATAATGGTTCTTACGCGGTGCTGGGATTCGGCGCCGGATGCTATCTGTGGCTGGCCTGTTTTCCAGCCGTGTTTATTGCATCGTTCTTGAGCAGCAGAAAATCCAGGGCGCTCGCTCCTGGTAAATAGCCTTTTTTTCTGTTGCGGCATCACAGGTGATCTCCCGTCACCTGTTGGCTGATCAAGCATCCTTTGCCAGCAGCGCCCGGATGCGGTCTAATCATGGCTTGTTCCTTCACGAGGTTGCCATGCTGCCCACTTCCGCCATCGCCGCGCTGTGCGAAAAATTTCCCCTGATTACAGAACTGATGGCCTTGCAGCCCTTGAGCTGGTTCAATCCCCGCATTGCGCCGGCGGCCGAGGCCTTGCACGACGTGGGCTTGACGGCGGACGATGTGGCGGATGCCAGCGCGCGCCTGGCGCGCTTTGCGCCATATCTGGCCAAGGCGTTTCCGGAAACGCAGGCCAGCGGCGGCGTCATCGAGTCGCCCGTCGTGCCGCTGCCCGCCATGCAGGCGGCGCTGGGTTTGGCGTCAGGCATGACGAGCGGTCAGCTATGGCTCAAGCAGGATAGCCATTTGCCCATTTCCGGTTCCATCAAGGCGCGCGGCGGCATCTATGAAGTGCTGAAGCACGCGGAAACGCTGGCGCTCGACGCCGGCTTGCTGAAGGAGGGCGACGATTACAGCGTGCTGGCCAGCGACGCCGTGCGCGCCTTCTTTGGCCAGTATGCGATCGCCGTCGGCTCCACGGGCAATCTGGGCTTGTCGATCGGCATCATGAGCGCGCGACTGGGCTTTCGCGCCACCGTGCACATGTCGGCCGACGCGCGGCAATGGAAAAAGGACAAGCTGCGCAGCCACGGCGTCACCGTCGTCGAATACGCGACCGACTACAGCGTGGCCGTGGAAGCAGGGCGCAGGCAGGCGGAGAACGACCCGACCTGCCACTTCGTCGACGATGAAAACTCGCACGACCTGTTTCTCGGCTACGCGGTGGCGGGCCAGCGCCTGAAAGCCCAGTTCGCCGCAAGCGGCGTCGCGGTCGATGCGCAGCACCCCCTGTTCGTGTACTTGCCGTGCGGCGTGGGCGGCGGCCCCGGCGGCGTGGCCTTCGGCTTGAAGCTGGCCTTTGGCGATGCCGTCCACTGCGTCTTCGTCGAACCGACCCACTCGCCGTGCATGCTGCTGGGCGTGCACACGGGCTTGCACGAGGGAATCAGCGTGCAGGAAATCGGCATCGACAATGTCACGGCCGCCGATGGCCTGGCCGTGGGACGCCCGTCCGGTTTCGTCGGACGCGCCATGCAGCGGCTGATCGACGGCTACGCCACCGTCACGGATGAAGAACTGTACCGCTTGCTGGCGACGCTTGAGCAAACGCAAGGCTTGCGTTTGGAACCGTCCGCCGTGGCCGGTTTCGCCGGCATTCCGCCCGTGCTGGCCGCGCCGCAATACCAGCAGCACCTGGAAACGGCCACGCATCTGGTGTGGGGCACGGGCGGCAGCATGGTGCCGGAGCAGGAGATGGCCGCCTACGTGGCGCGCGGCCGCGCCTTGCTGGCGGCCGGAGCCGCTTGATGCCGGCCGGCGCGCCGATCAGGGCCACGCTTGGGGCCACGCTCACGGCCAGCCAGTTCGCCAACCTGCACACCTTTCTCGTGGCGGCGCGCCACGCCAGTTTCGCGCTGGCGGCGCAGGAACTGGCGCTCACGCCCAGCGCCGTCAGTCACCGTATCGCGCGGCTGGAAGCGGGGCTGGGGCTGCGCTTGTTCGAACGCCTGACGCGCCAGGTCAGGCTGACGCAAGACGGCGAGCGCATCTTCGCGGCCCTGCAAACGGGCTGGGACAGCCTGCATGCGGCCCTTGCCGGCAGCGATGCGCTGGCGGGCAGCGTCACCGTGCATGCGCGCCCGTCGGTCGCGCAATGCTGGCTGGTGCCGCGCCTGGCGGGCTTCGCTGCACAGTATCCGGACGTGTCGATTGACTTGCGTGTGGGCAATGACAGCGTGGACTTTCGCGCCGGCCAGGTCGACCTGGCTTTGCACTATGGCGACGGCCACTTTCCCGGCCTCGTGTCGCGCAAGCTGATGGATGAATGGCTGGCGCCCGTCTGCAGCCCGCAGTATGCGCGCGAGCACGGCTTGCTCGATGCGCCACACAACTTGCCTGGCGCGACGGTGCTGCACGACACCCTGGCCTGGCCCGCCTGCGCGCCCGATGCCGAGTGGCGCCTGTGGCTGGACGGGCAGGCATCCGGCGTGGACTTGCCCGCGCGCAGCCTGCGCTTCGACCGCGCCGACCTGTGCGCGCAGGCGGCCATCCACCACGCGGGCGTGGCCATGGGCCGGCGTCAGCTGGTGCAACCGTGGCTGGCCAGCGGTCAGCTGGTCTTGCCGTTCGGCGGATTCAACCTGGCCAGCCCGCAGGCGTATTACCTCGTGCACGCCGCGCGCACACCGCTGCCAGCCAGAGTGCAGGCGCTGTCCGACTGGCTCGTGGGGCAGGCAATTTGATACACTGCGCGCCTTACCAAGCAACGCGCCAGAAAGCAGCCCCATGCAACCATCTCCCTTGACCTCCACCGCGCCAGCGGAATTGCGCACGTTTGCGCTCGCTTGCCTGCTCGAACCCGACCCGGCGACGAAGGTGGCGATGGTGGCGGCCATGGCCGCAGCCGGGCTGGCGCTGGACGTCAAGGCGCCGCTGGCGCCATCCGGCGCCGTGCCGGGCCGGCCCGCGCGTCCGGAACTGGTGCCGCCGCGCCTGGTGGGACGGCGCTCGATGATCACGCCGGAAGGACGCGCCATGCTCGTTCACGCTTTGGCGCACATCGAATTCAATGCGATGAACCTGGCGCTCGACGCCTTGTGGCGCTTCCCTGATTTGCCGGCCGAGTACTACACGGACTGGCTGCGCGTGGCGAAAGAGGAAGCGACGCATTTCGCCATGCTGCAGGCGCACCTGCAGGTGCTGGGCCACACGTATGGCGACTTTCCCGGCCACGACAGCCTGTGGGAAATGGTCGACAAGACGCGCGGCGACGTGCTGGCGCGCATGGCGCTGGTGCCGCGCACCCTGGAAGCGCGGGGCCTGGACGCGATTCCGCCGCTGCGCGCCAAGCTGGCGCAGGCGGGCGACATGGCCGCCGCCGCCATCCTCGACATCATCCTGCGCGATGAAGTGGGGCACGTCGAGATCGGCAACCGCTGGTACGGCTACCTGTGCGATCAGCGGGGGCTGGAATTGCGCGCCACCTATGCGGAGCTTGCGCTGCGCTACGAAGCGCCCACCCTGCGCGGCCCTTTCAACCTGGAAGCGCGGCGCCGGGCGGGGTTTTCGGAGCTGGAACTGTCCGACTTGCCTGCCTGAACACGCCCGGGGCGCCGCCCGGCTGTTCAAGGATGGGCCGTCATGCTTAGATGCCAGTGGTGCAAGTGGGACGGGTCGATGCTCACCTTGAGGGGTTTGGTCCACACCGGCACGCCCGGTATCCGCGCGTGCGGCGGGCTGGCGAAACAGCCGTCGATGAGGGCCAGCTTGATGAAACGGTGGCCGATGTAGACGACGCGCGTGCTGGCGGCGCCCGCTTCCAGGGTCAGCATGGCCCGGTTGGCCGTGATCCACGCGCCCAGCCTGGCCAGTTTCGGCTTTTTCGGCAAGCCGGCCGCCACTTCCGCTTCCGCATCGTTGATCAGCTGCAAAATGGCGGCGCCATTGCCCAGGCCGCCCAGCTCGTCCGAATAGCCGCCCGCGCCATCCGCGTAGCGCATGTCGATCTGCTGCCCATCGCTGTGGCCGTCGTGGTCGAGGATGGAGCGGCCTGACGCCTCCTGCGTCACGTGCTGGCCGCTGATATCGTTGAAACGGTAGGGTTTTCCCGCCAGCCAGGCGATGGTCAGGCGCGTGGCCCACGAATCGCCGCCGTCATCGCGCGGCCCGTAGCGCCGCTTCGCCAGCGCCGCTTCGTTGTGGGCAAGATACAGCGGGATGAACGCCGTGTCGCCCTTGAGCGCCACTTGCCCCCCTTCCGCGGGATCCGACACGGCGTTGGCATTGCCGACGCGTCCCTTCAGGCGGACGGTGAGCACGGCTTTCCTGTCGATTTTCGGCCCCGGGAAGTCGGGCAGCCTCAGACGCGGGAAGGTGATCCTGTCCTTGCCGCGGATGTTGGCCTGGTCGAGCAGATTGACCGTGCTGAAGGCCGGGTTGGCGCCGTCGGCCGACATGCCGATATTCACCTCGGTCAAGTTGACCCGCTCCGGCGAATAGCGCACTTCCAGTGAGATGGTGTGCCGGTCGGGCGTGTTTTGCGGCACGGACACGTAGGGGCCGGGGAGGTTGTGCGTGAGATTGCGCGGCTGCAGCACGGGATGCAGGTCCGCATTGATGGGGAACAAGCGCGCCCGCGTGATCTTCAAGCCCTTGCAGGCCAGGCTCAGTTCCACCGTGGTGAGCGTGGCCAGCAGGCTGTCGCCGATATTCGTAGCGCTGGCGGCGCCCGTGATGACGAGCGGCCCCGTCCTGGTTTGCTGGCTGACATCCACGCATTCCGTCCTGACGGTGGTGCCTTGCGTGAAGTGCGACTGGTTGACGGCGCCCATGCTTGCCAGGTCGACGCCCGGCAAGCCGACCACGACGTAGGACCAGGTATCGTTGTACTGGCTTTGCTGGGTCGTGTAGGTGGGATATTCCGCCGTCCTGACGGTGATTTTCACGCCCACGTCCTGCGTGCCTTTCGGTACCGTGTAGCTGAAGGGCCGCACGACGGTCTGGTTTTGCGGGCCGGCGGTGGCGGTGAAGGACTGCGTGCCGTCCTCGTCCTCAGCCTGCGGCGTGGCCGGCGCCGGCACGGCCATGGCCTGCGCCGCTTGCCGCGCCGGCGGCGCGGCGCCATCCTGCGTCACGGCTGCGGCGGTCCATGGCGCCGTCGCCGCCTGCAAGCCGGGGACGCCGGCATACGGGTAGGTGATGCTGACGTTGACGATGGTGCTGGTGGGGAAGATGGCCGTGCTGATGCCGACGACATTCGGATGGTCGAGGTCGTTCAGGGTCAGCTGGTAGGTGTCGGGAATGACGCCGTCGAAATGGAAGGCGCCCGCTGCGTCGATCACGGCCACGCGGCGCAGGTGGAAGTTATAGCCAGTGAGCAAGATTTTCTTGCCGGCCAGGCCGCTGGCGTTGCCGCCTGCCGGCGTGCGCATCTGGCCCTGCAGCACGGTGGCGGCCTTGATGACGGTGAGCGCGTACGACACGGCAAATTCGCCATCCTGCGTGACAAAATTCAGGTGCAGCTGCAGCGCGCCGGCCGGCAGCACGTTCAGCAGCTGCTGCATGGCCGTGGCGCTGATGCTGAAGCTGCCCGTGTCCGCATGAAAGACCCAGTAGGAATGGATGGCCACCGGCGCGCCGCTCTGCGCCGCCAGGAAGCCGCCGCTGTCGTTGCGCAGGTTCATCGGCGCCACGCCCTCGAGGCGGAAGGAGAGGCCGCCGGGCTGCAGCGTATTGTTCGGCCCCAGGCCGCCGATGGCCAGCTTCGGCGGCGCGGGCGGCAGCGAGCCGTTCTCGAGCGGCTCGACATACACTTGCAGGGCGGTCGGCAGCTCGCTCTGGATCAGCAGGTCGAGGGTGGTGACGATGTTGCCCTTGGTGACAAAAAACTGCGCGTGCTGGTCTTCGCCCGTGTCGCCCGGGGTGGAAAAGCGCAGGCTGCCATCTTTCAGCAGCACGTCCGTCACGGCGCCGCTGGCCGCGACCTTGTCGGCGCCGGCGGGAAAGCCCAGTTCGGCCAGCGGCAGGCTGACCACCTGCGCCGGACGCACGGGGTCGAGGGCCACGCTGGCGCCGGACGTGATGTTCCACGCCAGGCCGCCAAGCTCGAACGGACGCGTGCGGTCGATGCGCAGGGTGATGGTGTCGTCGGGAGTGACCGTCGCGCCCGCGTCGATGCCGCCGGCCAGCACGCTGTCGTCCACGATGCCGGCGCCGGCGGGCACGCTGGCCAGGATGGCGCGCACGTTGCTTGCCGCTTCGCTGCCATTGTTGCGGATGCTGATGCGGAACGTGTAGTCGTAGGTGCGGCGGTTGATGCGCTGCTCGCCCACCTTGCGCAGTGCCGTCACCGTGAAGGGGCCGGCAGCCTGGCCGGCGTCCGCGCTGGCCGCCAGGGGCACGGCCGTGTCCGGCCCCAGCGTATCCGCATCCGCCGCCAGCATGACTTTCGGCGTAGGCGGCTGCGTCGGATCGTTCGAACCGCCGCAGGCGCACAGGCTCAGGGTCAGCAATGGGGCCAGCACGGCGGCGGCCAGCTGCCGGCGGCGCAGGCACAGCATGGCCAGCACGCCGGCCAGCAGCAGCCAGGGCGTGGAGGGCAGGGCGATGGCGGCCGGCTGCGTGCTGCCGGAGTCGAGTTCGATGAAGGAAACGGGGTCGAGGATGGAAAACGGCTGGGCGCCGGGGCTGCCCGCGCCCAGGTAGTCGAAGGTGACGGAAAAGCCCGTGGCCGTGGCGCCGGGATTGATGCCGCCGGCCAGCGCCAGCGCGTCGAGGTAGCCGCTGGCGGGGATGGCGGGATCGGGCTGCACCAGCAGCACGTCCCAGCCGGGCGCCGTGGAAACCTTGTGCAGGTTGGCATACCGGCCCACGCTGAAGAACAAGGTGAATTCCCCGATGGGCACGCCCAGGGTGGTATTGCTGACGGTATAGTCGTAGCGCCACTGCGTGCCGCCCAGCGCGGTTGCCGTGTAGCCGATGTGGGTGGCGTGCGCGGCGGACATGGCGCAGAGCAGCAGCGCCAGCAGCGCCTGTTTGATAAAACCCATGATCGTTCCCCCGTTGACTGGCGCCAAGCGTGCCCAGGCAAGAGGTCAAGCAGGAAGCGTTCCCGTACAAAATGTGCTGTAAAAACAAGGGTTTGGCTGAGGCGGGGTGGTGCCGGTGTCAAATCCGCCGACACGGGTTTTTATGGCTGAGCCTGTCAGCGCTGTCCTACTTATCTTGTCGAAACTGTCTGATTGTATGCCTTGCGGAAACACGCGATGATGATGTTCATGCTGCAACAGCCAACCAGTCCGACGGAGTATGCGATGCAAAAGCCAGTCCAGTCCATCCACGTGAACAAGCCGTTCCTGCTGATCTGCCTGTTTACTTTCTCGACCCTGGCGGCCACCTTGATGAATACGGACGAGGCGCGGACGGACGATGCCGCCCCGGCGCCCGTGGCGCGCGATGCAGGCCACGGCGCCTTGCCCGTCTGCCGCAGCGACGCCCTCACCCTGTCGGCCCAGTGCCAGCCCCAGCCGGCCCGCCAGGCTTGATGGGGTCAGGCCTGCAGGCGCTGCTGCAGCAAGGCCAGCACGGCCGCTTCTTCCGGCGCCAGCGCCGGCAAGTCTTCCTGTAATTGCTGCCGCGCCCGCGCGCGCATGCCTTCCCATAAGCTACCATCCAGATACGATTCCAGCACGGCCGGGTGCACATAGCACTTGCGGCAGATCGTCGGCGTGTTGCCCAGTTTTTTTGCCACCGACTCGATCGCTTGCACGATGTTTTTCTTCGCTTGCGCCTCGGAATCGACCTGCTCGAACGCCTGCAGGGCCAGCGCGGCCAGCAGGGTGCCGGACCAGGTGCGGAAATCCTTGGCCGTGTAGTCTTCGCCCGTCACTGCGCGCAGGTAATCGTTGACGTCGCCCGAATCGACGCCGTGGCGCGCGCCATCCTCATCGACATATTGAAACAGTTCCTGCCCCGGCAGCTCGCGCATGCGCTGCAGCACCCTGGCCAGGCGCCGGTCGCTCAGGCGGATATCGTGGCGCACGCCGCTCTTGCCCTTGAAGCGGAAGGCCACGGCGCTGCCGTCGAGCTGCACGTGGCGCGTGCGCAGGGTCGTCAGGCCGAATGATTTATTGGTGCGCGCATATTCTTCGTTGCCGATGCGCATCATCGTCAATTCCAGCAAGTGCACGATGGTGGCCAGCACTTTTTCACGGGGCAAGCCGGGCAGCTGCATACCGCGCGCGACGGCGGCGCGGATGGCGGGCAGGGCGCGGCCAAAGCTGAGCATGCGCTCATATTTCACTTCATCGCGCACCTGGCGCCAGCGCGCATGGTAGCGGTATTGCTTGCGGCCCCGCGCATCGCGCCCCGTCGCCTGCAGGTGTCCCGTCGCGTGCGGGCAGATCCACACGTCCGTCCAGGCGGGCGGTATGGCCAGTGCCTTGATGCGCGTCAACGCGGCGGCATCGCGCAGGAACTGGCCGTCCCCGTCGCGGTAGCGGAATTTGCCGGGCTTGCCCAGGCGGGCGATGCCGCGCTGGTGGTCGCCCGTGTAGCGCAGGCCGGCGGCGCGGGCCGTGGTGGTGGCGGATATTTCCATGACGATAGCTTACCTTGCACGCCGCGCGCCCGGCGCGCCGTTATGCTAAGGTGCGCATTCGTAACGCCGTGCGCGGCAGACAGGAGCAGCAGATGTTTGGCAGAAAAAAGAATCTGGAAGAAGACCACGCCCCCCAGGCTGACAAGCAGTATGAAAAGAAATACACAGATGACAGCTTCTGGGACAAGGTCGTCAAGTTTGCCAGGACGGCGGGGCGCGAAGTCATCGAGAAAGCCCTGTGGCTGTACTACGCGGCGCAGCAGCCGAACACGCCGCTGTGGGCCAAGACGGCCATCTACGGCGCGCTCGGCTATTTCATTTCGCCCATCGACGCGATTCCCGACATCACGCCCGTCGTCGGCTATGCGGATGACCTGGCCGTGCTGGCGGCGGCCGTCGCCACGGTCGCCACCTACATCACGGCCGACGTCAAGGAACGGGCCGCCGAGAAACTGCGCGGCTGGTTCGGCGCCTAGGCTTTCTTTGCCGCCGGCGCGCCGCTGCCCCCATGGGCCAGCAGGCGCAGCACGACTTCTTTCTGGAATGAACGAAACTCCTTGTCCGCGCTGACGTTGGCGAAGGCCAGCACGGCCGTCTTGCTGGCGCGGTCGACGCAGACGACGGACGCGGCGCCCGGGTCGCCGCCGCTGTGCGTGGCCAGCGGCTTGCCGTCGACGTCGCGCAGCAGCCACACCAGGGCCTGGCGCACGGATGAATCGGCGGGCACGACGGGGGCCGCTTGCGGGGCGAAAAACAGTTGCAGGGTGGCATCTTGCAGGTAGCGGTGGCCATCGACCCGGCCGCCATTGCTGAAAATGGCCAGGAAGCGGGCGAAGTCATGCGCCGAGCTGCGCAGCAGTCCCGCCGGCCAGTCCGGATAGCCGACGGGCGGCAGCACTTGCAGGCCCGGCTCCTTGTGCACATACGGCTGGGCGACGACGGCGCGCCGCGGCAAGCCGGCCAGGCTCCACGCCGTATGGTCCATGCCCAGCGGTTCGAACAGGTGCTCGTGCGTAAAGGCGTCGAGGCCATCGGGGTTCACGCGGCCCACCAGATAGCCGAGCAGGGCGATGCCGACATTGCTGTAGCGCCATTCCGTGCCGGGCCGTGCCGCAAACGACACATCCGCGTCGTACCAGGCGCCGCCGCGCGACAGATAGCCCTTGACGAAGTCGCGCAGCGGTAATCGCGGGTCGCCCTGCACGGCAAACGCCGTCGTTTTTTCGTACACGGCGTCGGAAATGCCCGAGGTGTGGCTGAGCAGATGGCGAAAGGTGATGGGCACGTCGGGAAACTTCGGGTGCATGAGCGGGAAGTCCAGGTAGGCCGCCACCTTGTCGTCCAGCTGGAAGGCGCCCTGTTCCAGCAGCATCATGACGGCCGCGGCCGTGACGAGCTTGCTGACGGACGCGACATGGAACACCGTGTTGGCGTCGGCCTTCTTGCCGGCCTGGATGTCGGCCCAGCCATAGCCGCGCGCGAAAAGGGTCTGTTCGCCGCGCACCACGGCCACGCCCATGCCCGGCGTTTCCGTGCGGGCCAGTCCATCGCGCATGAAGCCGTCAAATTCCGTTTCCCACGCCAGCCTGGCCGGATCGGTGGCGCAGCCCGTTTGCAGCAGGGCCAGTGAGACGCCCAGTCCCAGCACGCTTCGTCGTTTCATTGATTCTCTCTTTTGCCATTTTTAATTATCTTAACAACATTTCCGCCCGACATAGGGGCGATTGACAAAACATTGCTGTGCAGCAATGACAAACGGGGATAGCCGGCGCCTATTTGCGCCAATAGCGTTCCAGCAGGGGCTTGACCGTCAAGCCGTGCGCGACGATGGAGAGGATGACGACGACCAGGGTGATGTCGGCCAGGTCGCGCGCCAGGCCGCGCGGCAAGCCATGCGCGATGGCATAGCTGAGGTAGTACAGCGAGCCGATGCCGCGCACGCCGAACCAGGCGGCCAGCCCGCGCAGGCGCACGCTGGTGCCCGAAGCGAGCAAGCCGAGCATCACGCTGGCCGGGCGCGCCACCAGCAGCAGGAACAGCGCCACGCTCCACGCCTGCCAGCGCCAGGCGGCGGCCGTGACGGCGCCGCCCAGCAACAGCACCAGGGTCAGTTCGGACAGGCGTTCCAGGTGTTCCTTGAAGACGAGCGATTCGCCGCTGACCGTCAGCGTCACCTCGCCGTCGTGCGGCCTGGCGGCGGACGCGGCGTGGGTTTCCCCCGCTTGCAGCAAGCCTTGCCGGTCTTTCGGCGCGCCGGCCAGCCGCAGTTCCGTCTGGCGCAGGGCCACGCCGGCAAAGAACACGGCCAAAAAGCCCCACGCGTGCAGCCAGGTCGCCACGCCGTACACGCAGGCGATCAGGCCCAGGGCCGCCAGGTCGTCCAGCATCGCGTGTTTCGGTTCCTTGGCGCGCACCTGCCAGGCCAGCCAGGCCAGCAGCGCGCCGCCGGCCGCGCCCAGGGAGATGGCGCCCGCGCTGGCCCAGAACAGATCCCGCCACAGCCAGGTGGCGCCATGGGGACCCAGCTCATGCAAGCCCAGCAATCCCAGGCCCAGCATGACGAAAGGAAAGCCGCTGCCATCGTTCATGCCCGCTTCGCTGGTCAGGATGAAGCGCAATTGCTCGCTGTCGCCCGCATGGCGCAGCTGCACGTCCGTGGCCAGCACGGGATCGGTGGGCGCGAGGATGGCGCCCAGCAGCACGCCCGCGCCCAGGGGCAGGCCCAGCACCAGGCATGCAAAGGCCGCCACCAGGGCCACGGAAATGGCCATCGATAGCCACGCCAGGCGCAGCGACGGCAGCCAGCGCGCCAGGCTGAACGGCACGGGCATCTTGACGCCGGCGGAAAACAGGGAGATGAGGACGGCGATTTCCGTCAGGGTTTCCAGCAGGGGCGCCTGCCGCACCAGGTCGAAGGCAAACAGGCCGAGGAACATGGGGCCCAGCAGCAGGCCCACGCCCAGGTAAGCCATGGCCGAGGTCAAGGGCAGGCGCGCGATGCCGTCGGCGCCCAGGCCGCGCGCCAGCATCAGGCAGCCGATCAGGATGAACCAGGCGGTGGTGCTCATGCGCCTTATTCTAGCGGCGCGCGGGCGAGGGCAGCGCGCCGCAGGTTTTTCAAGCCTTGTGCTGCGCCTTGTACAGCGACACGCTGTCGTTCTGCGCCTGCATGGCGTGCAGCTCGATGGGGTCGTGCGTGGAGCGCAAGCGGGGCAAGCCATGCGGATAATTAGCCGTGATAAAGGCCAGCATCTGCTCGCGCACGATGCAGCGCAGCTCGAAAGCGAGGCCCGAATCTGCCGCACTGACGAGGAAGCGCACGCGCACGGCCCGCTCGTTCGAATCCGTCGCCTGCACGGTGCAGACGCGGCCATCCCATTGCGCGGCGGACTCGCAGATGCGCGTCAGTTCCGCGCGCAGCGGTTCGAGCGGGATGCTGAAATCGAGCCACAGGAACACCGTGCCCAGCAGGGTGGACGAGCTGTGCGTCCAGTTCTCGAACGGATTTTCTATGAACCATTGCAGCGGCACGATCAGGCGGCGCTCGTCCCACACGCGCACGACCACATACGTGCCCTTGATTTCCTCGACCTTGCCCCATTCGCCATTGACGATCAGCACGTCGTCGATGCGGATGGGTTGCGAAAACGCAATTTGCAGCCCAGCAATGAAATTGCCGAGCACGGGACGGGCGGCGATACCGGCCACCAGGCCCGCCACGCCGGCCGACGCGAGCAGGCTGGCGCCGATCTGCCGCGCGCCGGGCAAGGTCAGCAGCACGAAGGCCAGGCCCAGGATGACGACGATGGCGTGCGCGCTGCGCGTGAGCACGCGGGCTTGCGTGATCAGGCGGCGCGCGCGCAGGTTGTCGGCCACGTCGACGGGGTTGACTTCGGAAATCGTGATGGACAGGGCCTGGATGCATTGCATGGCCAGCCAGGTCAGCGCGATGATCAGCGCCACGCTGGCGAGATGCGACATGGCCAGCAAGCCCGGCGTGTCGTCGGGCGCGCCGGCCAGCACCATGCGCAGGCCGAAGACGATCACGCACAGCTGGCTGGCGCGGAAGGCCACGCGCGTGGCGTTGGTGGTGAACGGGCGGCCATTGGCCAGCCTTTTCAGCAAACCAATGCCGGCCCGGTGCACGCCGATGGCGACCACCGTGACGAGCAGGGCGGAAACGAGCACGGTCAGCGCCGAGCGCAGCGGGCCTCCCATCAGCGAGTGGAACGTGCTGAGATCCATAGGCGAAAACTCCTTGTTTTTAGTGAAATGGATGTCGGAAGCGGTATTTTACGGGCAGATGGCGTAACGGGGGCGTGCGTTGCCGTACGGATAAGACCTGCGTCAAGGTGGATACTGGAAGAAATTGCTGCGCTGCGCCATGCCACGTTGACGTTTCGCTACGGAAAGCAAACGGGCGTCGCCGCAGTGGAAACATAGTCATACTTGCCATGCTTTTTGTTTTTGCAAAGGAAAACGATGATAGTACGATCACTCCGAATGTCCTTGCGCTTCATCCTGCCACTGGCCCTGGTGCTGGGATTGTTTGCTTATATCGTGGTACCCCTGCTCGACAACATCACCCTGCGCTGGTATGTGCGCGACCTCGACAGCCGGGCAGAATTGCTCGCTGGAACCCTCCGGCCCTCGCTCACCGAATACCTGCCAGCGCAAGACGCCACGCGCGTCAAAGAACTGTTCCAGGGCGCCACGCGCGACGAACGCCTGATCGCCATCGGCTTTTGCGACAATGCAGGCCACTTGCTGTACCAGTCCGCGCAATACCCAAGCTCCATCGGCTGCTGGAGCACGCCTCCCACGGGCGGCCTGTACAAATCCCTCGCGCAATTGCCGCAGGGCCAAGTCCACCTCAGCGAAACCCCCGTCATGCAGGACGCTACCCAGCTGGGACGGCTGGTGCTGGTGCAGGACATGAGCTTTGTCGAGCGCCGCAATACGGATACCAAGCGTTTCATCTTTGCCTTCCTGGCCGTGCTGGCCGTGCTGATTTCCCTGATGACCGTGTTCGTGGCCCATTTGAGCTGGCGCGGCTGGCTGTCTGCCGTGAAAGATATTCTGCGGGGCGAGTTGTTGCCGAAAAGTAATGGAGCCGTGGCCGCCGCCGCACCCGCCGCCGCGCCCGCGCCGCCGCCGGAAATGCAGCCGCTGATCGGCGATTTGCGCGAATTGCTGCAGGAATACCACCTGGAACGCCAGGGCGACAACGGCTGGTCGTCCGATTGGACGCCGGACAAGCTGCGCGCCTTGCTGGAAGCCGATTTGCAGGGCGACCAGGTGCTGGTGGTGTCGAACCGCGAACCGTACATCCACACGAAAACAGATACCGGCATCGCCGTCCAACGTCCCGCCAGCGGCCTGGTGACGGCCGTGGAAGCCGTGATGCGCGCCTGTTCCGGCACGTGGATCGCGCATGGCGCCGGTTCCGCCGACCGCGAGACGGTGGATAAGCTCGACCACGTACCCGTGCCGCCCGACAATCCCAGCTATACCTTGCGCCGCGTATGGCTGACGGAAGAGGAAGAGCAGGGCTATTATTATGGTTTCGCCAATGAGGGCATGTGGCCGCTGTGCCATATCGCCCATGTGCGCCCCGTGTTCCGCTCGTCCGACTGGGAGCAATACGTGAAGGTCAACCGCCGCTTCGCCGACGCCGTGATCGCCGAAGCGAAGACGGACAACCCCGTCGTGCTGGTGCAGGATTACCACTTCGCCTTGCTGCCGCGCATGGTGCGCGAAGCCTTGCCGAAGGCGACGATCATCACGTTCTGGCATATCCCCTGGCCGAATTCCGAATCGTTCGGCATTTGCCCCTGGCGCGAGGAAATCCTCGACGGCTTGCTGGGCAGCACTATCCTCGGCTTCCACACGCCATTCCACCGCAAGAATTTCCTCGAAACGGTGGACCGCTACCTGGAAACCCGCATCGAGCCGGAAGCGTCGACCATTTCATATGGCGGCGAGATGACGCAGGTCGAGGATTACCCGATTTCCATCGCCTGGCCCGAGGACGACCCGGCGCAGCCCGACGTGGCCACCTGCCGCGCGCAGATCCGCAGCGAGCTGGGCGTGGCACATGACCACTTGCTGGGCATCGGCGTGGACCGCCTCGATTACACGAAAGGCATCGTCGAGCGCTTCCAGGCCGTCGAGCGCATGCTGGAACAGCAGCCTGGCATGGTGGGCAATTTTACTTTCGTGCAAATCGCCGCTCCCAGCCGCGCTTCGCTTGATGAATATCAGAGTTTTGACGCCAGGGTGCGCAAGATGGTCGAGCGCATCAACCGCCGTTTCGGCAGCGGAGATTACGTGCCCATCCTGCTGAAAGCCGAGCACCACGGCCAGGACGATTTGCAGCGCTATTTCCGCGCCTCGGAAGTGTGCATGGTGACAAGCTTGCATGACGGAATGAATCTGGTGGCCAAGGAATTCATCGCCGCGCGCGACGACGAGCTGGGCGTACTTGTTTTAAGTCAATTCACGGGCGCCGCGCGCGAGCTGCACGAAGCGCTGATCATCAACCCGTATCACATCGAGCAGGGCGCGGACGCCCTGTACCGCGCCCTCGTGATGCCGCCCGTGGAACAGCGCGAGCGCATGAAGAGCATGCGGGCCCGCGTGAAACATTTCAATGTGTACCGCTGGGCCGGGCGCATGCTGCTGGACGCGGCCCGTTTGCGCCAGCGCGACAAGGTCATGACCAAGATCGATGCCCACAGCCGCATCAAGCGGCGCAAGGGGATGATTTGATGGTCGAGACCCCTGACGACAGCGCAGCCTTGCTGCAACTGCTGGGTACGCCCGGCACAGCCGTTTTCCTCGACTTCGACGGCACCCTGGTCGACCTGGCGCCCACGCCCGACGGCGTGCGCCTGGAAGCGGGCGTCATTGAGGCGCTGGCGCTGCTGGCCGAACGCCATGGGGGCGCGCTGGCCCTCATTTCCGGGCGTCCCGTGACGCAGATCGACGCCATGCTGGCGCCCCTGGTGTTGCCGGTGGCCGGCGTGCATGGCGTGGAGCGGCGTGGCGCCGATGGCACGTTCAGCGTGGCGGCCACGCCCGACGTGTCGCCCGTGCTGGCGCGCGCGCAGGCGCTGGCGGCGATGCACCCCGGCTTGCTGGTGGAGCGGAAGCGGGGCGCCGTGGCCCTGCATTACCGGCTGGCGCCGGAACTCGAGCAACTGTGCATGCAAGAAATGACGGCGGCCGTGCAAGCGTGCCCGGGGGTATTGCTATTGCATGGCAAAATGGTCCTGGAAGCCAAGCCGTCCGCCACGGACAAGGGCGGCGCTATCGCCGCCTTCATGCAGGAAGCCCCGTTCGCCGGCCGCCGGCCCGTGTTCGCGGGCGACGACACCACCGACGAGGCAGGCTTTGCCTATGTCCAACAAGCAGGCGGGCAGGGCGTGAAAGTGGGCAGCGGCCCCAGCGCCGCCACCCTGCGCCTGGCCAGTCCGCGCGCCTTGCGCGCCGCGCTGCTGGCCGCGTCCGTATCCCCTTTCAAGGAGTAGCCGATGACCATATCCAATGAACAAGCTGATGACACCCCCGGCGGCGCGTCCGCGCCAGCATCCCTCAACTGCGGCGTTGTGGGCAATTGCGCCTTCAGTGCCCTGATCGACCAGGCGGGGCAGGTCGTCTGGTCGTGCCTGCCCCGTTTCGACGGCGATCCCGTCTTCAACCGCTTGCTGGACGACACTGAAAACGGCAGCGTGTGGGCCATCGACATCGAAAACTTCGCCCGCAGCGAGCAAGTCTACGAGCCGAACACGGCCGTGCTGCGCACGCGGTTGTACGATACGCAGGGGCGCGGCGTGGAAATCACGGATTTCGCGCCCCGATTCCTCAGCCGGGACCGCATGTTTCGCCCGCTGATGCTGATCCGCCGGGTGCGTCCGCTCGACCACGCCATGCGCATCCGGGTGCGCCTGCGCCCCCGCTACGACTGGGGCAAACTGGCGCCGCAGATCACGCAGGGCAGCCACCACATCCGCTACGTGGGACCGGAACAGACCTTGCGCCTGAACACCGATGTGTCGCTCAACTATGTGCTGAGTGAAACGTATTTCGTGCTGGGCGGCACGGCCAACTTCCTTCTCGGTCCCGATGAAACCCTGGCCGGCGGCATCGACGAGACGGCGCGCATCTTCGAAAAGGAAACCATCAATTATTGGCGCACCTACACGCGCCGCCTGGCCGTGCCGCTGGAATGGCAGGACGTGGTCATCCGCGCCGCCATCACATTAAAACTGTCTTTATATGAAGACACGGGCGCCATCATCGCCGCCATGACCACCAGCATCCCGGAAGCGCCGGGCAGCAGCCGCAACTGGGATTACCGCTATTGCTGGCTGCGCGACGCCTTCTTTGTCGTGCGCGCGTTGAACAGCCTGTCGGAAGTGGGCACCATGGAGGAATACCTGCGCTGGCTGACGAATATCGTCGCCCGCTCGAAAGGCGGCCACATCCAGCCCCTGTACGGCATCGGCCTGGAAGAGCAACTGCCCGAATCCATGCTCGACCACTTGCCCGGCTACCGGGGCAACGGCCCCGTGCGCGTAGGCAACCAGGCGCAGGAACACTTCCAGCACGACGTCTACGGCAACATTGTATTAGGCGCGGCGCAGGCCTTCCTCGACCACCGCTTGTTCCACCGGGCGGGAAAAGCCGAGTTTGCCGCGCTGGAAGCCGTGGGCGACCAGGCCTTCCGCCTGCATGCGGAGCCGGACGCGGGCATGTGGGAGCTGCGCACGCGGGCGAGGGTCCACACCTCGTCGATGCTGATGAGCTGGGCCGCCTGCGACCGCCTGGCGAAAGTCGCGCACAAGCTGGGGCTGGACGACCGGGCCGACCACTGGAACAGCCGCGCCGTGCTGATCCGTGAACGCCTGCTGCGCGAAGCGTGGAGCGAAGAGCGCCTAGCCTTCGCGGAAAGCCTGGGCGGACGCGACCTGGACGCCTCCGTCCTGCTGATGGCGGAAGTTAACTTCATCGACCCCATGGATCCCCGTTTCATCGCCACCGTCGATGCGCTGGAAGCATCGCTGTGCGACGGCCCCTACATGCGCCGCTATGAAGCGCCCGACGACTTCGGCAAACCGGAAACAGCCTTCAACATCTGCACCTTCTGGCGCATCGACGCCCTGGCGCGCATCGGCAGGAAAGACGAAGCGCGCAAAATTTTTGAGACGATGTTGATGGCGCGCAATCACCTGGGCTTGCTGTCGGAAGACACGCATCCGGTGACGGGGGAGATGTGGGGGAATTTCCCGCAGACGTATTCGATGGTGGGTCTCATCAACTGCGCCGTGCGGCTGTCGGCGCCTTGGGATAGCGCGATTTAATGTTACCGTGCTCCAGTCCCGTGAGCAGTCCATGTCAGTCCCTATAATGGGCGCGTTGACCTGCTTGCGGGCGTTTTGGCGTCAGGTCATAACAATCGTTGGCGCGCAGGCTCACGAAACGCCGAATGGCATCCACACAGATGAATACGAAATATCGAGATGACGACCGTAAGCGAAATTTTAGCGACAATAAATAAGAGTATTTTTTTTGAGACTATTTTTCAGAAAGATACTGACTGGGATGCTGCATTGTGCGCCAGGGACTCTTTTGAGTTTGATGGCGCATGGTGTGCCAGCTACGAAAAAGTGAGCTCATCTTGTCCACCCGAGGGCGCCCTGGTGAAGGAGATCAGGGAGATCGCATTCAAGAAAGTGTATCAAGTCACTGAAAATTCCGACCTTGCTGGATATGTGTCGGACGACATGGGCTTGATTGCGCAGGCATGTCACGATAAAGTCGAGATCGACTTTATCGACAATCTCTGGAAAACCTATATGCACGGAGAATTTCCAACTTGAGCTGATGCTGCCCAGTTGAAGATTGCAAGTGGCCCCGTTTTCCATGCGCCCCAGCATCGCAGCGCGGCGCTCCTGTGCCACCGTTTCGACGTGCGACTCCATTTCAGCTATCAGTTGCGCGCTCGCCACGCCCATACAACCTGCACTCCGCCGCCAGCGCCAGCAGATTTGGGTCGCGCTCGCGGCTGCTCAGCATCAGCAGGGTAATCTGCTGGTGCGAGCCGTAGCGGGCGTCCAGGGGCAGCAGTTCGATGCGCGAGCTGAAGGCGCGGACTCGGCCGGGCAGCAGGCTGTAGCCGATGCCGCCGCTGACCAGGTTGATCAGGGAGAAGATGTCACCCACGCGCATGGCCGTGTCGGGCACGAAACCGGCCAGCTCGAATGCATGGTTGAAGCTTTGCGAGGTGACGAAACCCTCGTTGAGCGTGACGAATTTGTCGTCGCGCAACGCCTGCAAGTCCACGGAAGCGGCCCCGGCATAGGGCGAAGCCAGCGGCGCGGCCAGGAAGATGTCGTCCTGGAACAGGGGCACGGCCACCAGGCCCGCATGCTGCTCATCTTCCTGCACGCCGACGATGATGGCGTCCAGCCTGCCATCGGCCAGGCTTTGCAGCAGTTCGCGGTTCGACCCCAGGGTCAGGTCGATGTCCAGGCCCGGCCGGCGCAGTTTCAGGGCGATCACCAGTTGCGGGATGCAGTGCAGGGTCAGAGAATACAGCGAGCCGATCTTCAGGCGCACGGGGTTGATGCCCGACATTTCGCGCACCTTGCGCACGCCTTCCTCGCACTCGGCCAGCGCGCGCCGCGCCGATTCGGCAAAGGTGTAGGCCGCATGCAGGGGGATCAGGCTGCGGCCCTCGCGCTTGAACAGGGGGCAGCGCAAGCCGTCTTCCAGCGAATGCAGGGCGCGGTGCACGCTGACGGTGCTCTGGCCCAGCGCATCGGCCACCCGCGCCAGGTTGTTCAATTCCATAAAGCTGAGAAACACTTCCAGCTTTTTCAAGGTGATTTCTTCATTGATGGCCATGGCTAGCCTCTTTTATGGCAGTTCATTAACTTCAAGGTAATGAACATGGTAGCAGGTTGATTGTCGCGGTGACGCTTTCGTTCTATCGTCGGGGTTCGATAGCTCATTCCGGAGGCATGATGTCAACCGCCACAGCAGCGCCAGCGCAGCGGCAAAAACAATGGGATACGCGGCGCACGGAGAAGCGCCGCCGCCTGGAAGCCGTGCGCCAGTACGCGAGCGGCCCCGTGCTGCAACAGGGCGACATGGTCGCCGTGCTCGAAGCGCTGCTTGCGCCGGGCGACCGCGTCGTTCTTGAAGGCAATAACCAGAAGCAGGCCGACTTCCTCGCCCGCATGTTGACCCAGGTCAACCCCGACAAGATCCACCATCTGCACCTGATCATGCCCAGCGTCAGCCTGCCCGAGCACCTCGACTTGTTCGAGCGGGGCATCGCCCGCAAGCTCGATTTTTCGTTTGCCGGCACGCAAAGCCTGCGCATCGCGCAATTCCTGCAGGATGGCTTGCTGGAAGTGGGCGCCATCCACACGTATATCGAACTGTATGCGCGCCTGTTCGTCGACCTCACGCCCAACGTCGTCATGGTGGCCGGCTACATGGCCGACCGCCAGGGCAATCTGTACACGGGCCCCAGCACCGAGGACACGCCCACCCTGGTCGAATCGGCCGCCTTCCGCGACGGTATCGTCATCGCCCAGGTGAACCAGATCGTCGACGACGTGAGCGACTTGCCGCGGGTCGACGTGCCCGGCTCGTGGATCGATTTCGTCGTGCAGTCCGACAAACCGTTCTTCATCGAACCCTTGTTTACCCGCGACCCGCGCGTCATCAAGCCCGTGCACGTGCTGATGGCCATGATGGCGATCCGCGGCGTGTATGAAAAACACCAGGTGCAGTCGCTCAATCACGGCATCGGTTTCAATACGGCCGCCATCGAACTGATTTTGCCCACCTACGGCGAGCAGCTGGGCTTGAAGGGCAAGATTTGCCGCAACTGGGTGCTCAACCCGCATCCCACCCTGATTCCCGCCATCGAGACGGGCTGGGTCGAGAGCGTGCACTGCTTCGGCGCGGAGCTGGGCATGGAAGGTTATGCGGCCGCCCGGCCCGACGTGTTCTTCACGGGCCGCGACGGTTCCATGCGCTCGAACCGCGCCCTGTGCCAGCTGGCGGGCCAGTATGCGGTCGACCTGTTCATCGGCGCCACCCTGCAGATGGATGGCTTGGGCAACTCGTCCACCGTCACCAACGGCCGCCTGGCCGGTTTCGGCGGCGCGCCCAACATGGGCCACGATCCGCACGGCCGGCGCCATCCGACGCCCGCCTGGCTGGACCTGATCGAGACGGACGATCCGCTCGCGCGCGGCAAGAAGCTGGTGGTGCAGATGGTCGAAACGTTCCAGGACGGCGGCCAGCCGACCATCGTCGAATCGCTCGACGCCGTGGCCGTGGGCCAGGCCAGCGGCATGCCGCTGGCGCCCGTGATGATCTACGGCGACGACGTCACCCACGTGCTGACGGAGGAGGGCATCGCCTACCTGTACAAGGCCCGTTCGCTCGACGAACGCAAGGCCATGCTGGCGGCGGTGGCTGGCGTGACGCCCATCGGCTTGCGCCACGACCCGAAGACGACGGCGAAACTGCGCGCCGACGGCCTGATCGCGCTGCCCGAGGATATCGGCGTGCAGCGCGGTGCCGCCAGCCGCTCGCTGCTGGCCGCGAAAAGCATCGCCGACCTGGTCGAATGGTCCGACGGCCTGTATCAACCACCCGCCAAATTCAGGAGCTGGTAATGATGACAATGATGACCACAATGATGACGACAGTGCCGGTGCAGGTACGCCCTGCGGCCCTGGCGCGCCAAGTGCTGCAGGCGCTGCTCGATGAAGTGACCCTGACGCCGAAACCGGGCCTCGTCGATTTGCGCAGCCGTGGCGCCCACGCCGACTTGAACTGGGCCCTGATGTGCCACTCGGCCTGCGTGCTGCAGCCCGTGTTTGCCGCCATGGCGCAGGCAGGCTGGGAAAGTGACGATGACGACGACCTGCGCCAGCGCATCGGCGCCATCGGCCGCGACGGCGAAGCGCTGATGCTGGCAGCCACGGGTGGCGTGAACACGCACCGGGGCGCCATCTGGGCGCTGGGCCTGCTGGTGACGGCGGCGGCGCAGCAGGGCGCGCGCGGCGCGTCGCTGGCGCCGCAAGCCGTGGCGGCGCGGGCCGGCGCGCTGGCCCGCTTGCACGACCGTGGCGCGCCTGGCGCCACCGGCAACAAGGGCGAGCTGGCGTGCCGCCAGTATCAGGTCGATGGTGCACGGGGCCAGGCCCGCGCCGGTTTCCCCCTGGTGACGGGTGCGGGACTGCCCGCTTTGCACGCCTCGCGCTTGCGCGGCGACAGCGAGACGACGGCGCGCCTGAACGCCTTGCTGGCCATTCTCCGCTGCCTGGACGACACCTGCGTGCTGTCGCGCGGCGGCGAGGCGGCCTTGCTGGCACTGCAAACGGGTGCGGCGCGGGTGCTGGCCGCCGGCGGCGCGGCCACGGCTGCCGGCACCGAGGCGCTGCTGGCGCTGGAAGCGGTGGCGCTGGATCGCGGCGTGTCGCCGGGCGGCGCGGCGGA
The DNA here is from genome assembly GCF_030587305.1 of Janthinobacterium sp. SUN206. Lineage (NCBI taxonomy): Bacteria > Pseudomonadati > Pseudomonadota > Betaproteobacteria > Burkholderiales > Oxalobacteraceae > Janthinobacterium > Janthinobacterium sp. SUN206. The sequence continues at coordinate 395,438 of NZ_JAPWIB010000001.1, forward strand.
CTTGCTGGCGGCCACCCTGTTCCTCGATCGATTGACAGAAGGAGAAGCGCATGGAAACGCGTGACTATACATTCCCGGCCGGGCCAGCGGTGGCGGGGCGCGCCCTGGCCGGCGTCGTCGGTTCGGGCGACCTGGAAGTGCTGCTGCAGCCGGGCGACGATGGCGTGACCCGCATCGTCGTCAACACCTCCGTCGATGGCAAGGGCGCCGTGTGGGATGCGCTGTTGCAGCGCGTCTTCGGCGGCGAGCCGCTGCCGGCGGCGGCCATCGTCATCAACGATTGCGGCGCCACGCCGGGCGTGGTGCGCATGCGCATCGAGCAAGCGTACGAAGAATTGCAAGCGGGGAGGGCGGCATGAGCACATTGCAACAATTGCTGGAGCGCGACAGCTTCATCGAGCGGGGGGCGCGCAGCCGGGCCAAGGCCTTGCTGGACTCTGGCAGCATGCGCGAACTGCTCGATCCGTTCTGCGGCATCGCTTCGCCCTGGCTGCCGAAACAAGGCGTGACGGCGCAGGCGGATGACGGCGTGGTGGTGGCCAAGGGCCTGTTCGACGGCCAGCCGGCCGTGGTGCTGGCCATCGAAGGCGCCTACCAGGGCGGCAGCATGGGCGAAGTGGGCGGCGCGAAGATCGCCGGCGCGCTGGAACTGGCGGCGCGCGACAACCGCAACGGCGTGCCGACGCGGGCCGTGATCCTGTTCGAAACGGGCGGCGTGCGCCTGCAGGAAGCCAACCTGGGTCTGGCAGCGATTGCCGACATCCATGCGGCCATCGTCGACTTGCGCCGCTACCAGCCCGTGATCGGCATCACGGCCGGCACCGTGGGCTGCTACGGCGGCATGTCGATCGCGGCGGGCCTGTGCAGCTACCTGGTCGTCACGCGCGAGGCGCGCCTGGGTCTCAACGGCCCGGCCGTGATCGAGCAGGAGGCGGGCGTGGACGAATTCGACTCGCGCAACAAGCCCTTCATCTGGAGCCTGACGGGCGGCGAGCAGCGTTTTAAGAGCGGCCTGGCCGACGCCTATGTGGAAGACGACACGGCGCAGATGCGCGCCACCGTGGCTGCATTGTTCGCGCGCGGCGTGCCGGCGCAGCACCGCAGCGACCAGGCGGAAGGCTACCTGGCCCGCCTGGCGCAAGTCGACGCCGGCCCGCAAGCCACGCCGGAAGCCGTACGTTTGATCTACAGCAAAGGAGCAGCAGCATGAACGCCATTACCGACACGAGCCGCGGCGCCGTCTGGCTGGCGGCACTCACGAACAACGCTGCGCCGCTGGACGGCTATCCGCCCTCGGTGCGAGTGGTCGACGCGCCGCTGGCGGGCGAAGCGGCGCGCTACCTCGCCGTGCTGCCCGATCCGGACAACCGTTTTACGCGCGCCCGCACGGGTGAAATCGGCCTGGTCGAGGCGTGGCAGCTGGCGCGCGCCGTGCAGCAGGTGCTTGCCGAGGACCGCGACCTGGCGGTGAAACGGCCCATCGTCGCCGTCATCGACGTGGCCAGCCAGGCCTACGGCAGGCGCGAAGAAGCGTATGGCATCCACCAGGCGCTGGCCGGCGCGGCGGGCGCGTATGCCGAGGCGCGCCTGGCGGGCCATCCCGTGATCGGCCTGATCGTCGGCAAGGCCATGTCGGGCGCCTTCCTCGCCCACGGCTACCAGGCCAACCGGCTGATCGCGCTCGACGACCCGCAAGTGATGGTGCACGCGATGGGCAAGGCGTCGGCCGCGCGCATCACCCTGCGCACCGTGGCAGCGCTCGAAGCGCTGGCCGCCACCATCGCGCCCATGGCCTACGACATCAGGAACTACGCCACCCTGGGCCTGTTGTGGCAAACCTTGCGGGTGGCGCAGCCGGACGGGCCGTCGGAGCTTGATCTGGCGCAAGTGCGCGCCAGCCTGCAGGCGGCGCTGGCCGATATCCGCGCCGATCCGGAGCGGGGACTGGCCAGCCGCCTGGGCGCGCCGCACCGCCAGGCGTCGGCAAGAGTCAGGGAGGTGCTGGGGCAGCAGTGGTAGGTGCAACAACAGAGAAGACATCAAGTCATTCCTATTCCTATAACGGAGACAATCATGATCATTTACGGAACCGCATTGCTGGCACTGTGCCATTTGCTCGGCATCTTCCTGGGCGACCTGCTCGGGCAGCTGATGGGCGTCAAGACCAACGTGGGCGGCGTGGGCATCGCCATGCTGCTCTTGATCTGCGCCCGGCTCTACATGCAGCGCCGCGCGTGGCTGCCGCAGATGACGGAGCGGGGCGTCGAATACTGGGGCGCCATGTATATTCCCGTGGTGGTGGCCATGGCGGCGCAGCAGGACGTGGTCGCAGCCCTGCGCGGCGGGCCCGTGGCCGTGCTGGCCGCCATCGGTTCCGTGCTCGTGTGCGGCGCCGTGATTTCGTTGATTAACCGGTCGGAAAGCCCCGCTGCCATCGCTGTCGCCGAAGCCGACCGCGTGCAAGCCGACTCGATGCTGATGAAGGAGCACCGTCATGCTTGAAATCTTTGAAAAAGCCGCCATCCACAATGGCCTGGTGACGGCCTTCGCCTTCGTCGGCCTGATCATGCTTGTCTCGGTGACGCTGTCGAAATACCTGACCCTGGGCCGCGTGCACGGCTCGGCCATCGCCATCGTGATCGGCCTGGGCCTCGCGTACTGGGGCGGCGTGCATAGCGGCGGCCACAAGGGCCTGGCCGATTTGTCGCTGTTCGGCGGCATCGGCCTGATGGGCGGCGCCATGCTGCGCGACTTCGCCATCGTCGCCACGGCCTTCGAGGTGCAGGCGACGGAAGCGCGCAAGGCTGGCCTGATCGGCGTCGTGGCGCTGCTGCTGGGCGTGGTGCTGCCTTTCCTCGTCGGCGCCGGCGTCGCCTACGCGTTTGGCTATTCGGACGCCGTCAGCATGACCACCATCGGCGCCGGCGCCGTCACGTACATCGTCGGCCCCGTCACGGGCGCGGCCATCGGCGCCAGCTCGGACGTCATGGCGCTCAGTATCGCGGCAGGCCTCATCAAGGCCATCCTGGTGATGGTGGGCACGCCCGCCGCTGCGCGCTTTTTGCGCCTGAAAACGCCCCGTTCGGCGATGGTCTTCGGCGGCCTGGCCGGCACCGTCAGCGGCGTGTCGGCCGGCCTGGCCGCCACCGACCGCAAGCTGGTGCCGTATGGCGCGCTGGTGGCCACGTTTCATACGGGCCTGGGCTGCTTGCTGGGACCATCGCTGCTGTTCTTCGCCGTCAAGGCGGTGGTGGCTTGATGGACGCCAGGCGCGCGCATGACTTGCTGTGGGTGTCCGGCCTGCCGGACGACGCATGCTTGCCCGCCTGGGCCGACGCAACCTGGCTGCAGGCGGCGCCGCTGGTGGTGCGGCGCGCCAGCAGCGCGCCCGGACGCATCCCCGTGGGCTTGCGCGGTCGGCTGCGCAGCGAACGGCATGCGTGCGAAGTGGAGTCTTCCGCCGTTCTGCGCCGCGTGACGCCGGAAATGCTGGCGCAGCTGGCGCACACCCCGCCGTCCGGTTTTGACTGTACTGCGCTCGATGCGCTGCGGCTGGTGGCGCCGCTGCTCGACGCCACGGGCTGGGCCTGGGGCCCGACGGGCGGCGTGGGCTTCGCCCTGGCGAGCGGCTTGCGCGTGCTGCGCGCCGACAGCGACCTCGATCTCGTGCTGCGCATCGCCGCGCCGCCGGACGCCGCGCAGGCCGACGCCCTGCGCGCCATCGCCGCCACGGTCACGGCGTGCCGGCTGGATCTGCAAATCGACACGGGCCATGGCGGCTTTGCGTATGCGGAATGGGCGGCGGGGCGGGGCAGGGTCTTGCTGAAAACGGACCACGGTCCCGTGCTGACGGCCACGCCCTGGGAGCAGGCATGAGCGTATTGTTTACCTTTCCGGGCCAGGGCGCCCAATATCCCGGCATGCTGCATGCGCTGCCCGACGATGCGGCCGTGGCGGCGGCCCTGGCCGAAGCGGCTGACGTGCTGGGCCAAGATTCCCTGGCGCTGGACACGGCCGAAGCGCTGGCGTCGACGCGGGCCGTGCAACTGTGCTTGCTGATCGCGGGCGTGGCGATGGCGCGTTCGCTGGCGGCGCGCGGCGCGCTGCCCGACATGGTGGCCGGCTTTTCCATCGGCGAGTATGCGGCGGCCGTCGTCGCCGGCGCGCTCGATTTTGCGGATGCCGTGCGTCTGGTGGCGCGGCGCGGTGAGTTGATGGAACAGGCGTATCCGGCCGGCTACGGCATGGCGGCCATCATCGGACTTGATCTGGCGCAACTCGAATCGTTGCTGGCACAAGTGCATGGCGCCGCGAATCCCGTGTATGTCGCCAACCTGAATGCGCCGCGCCAGATCGCCATTGCCGGCAGCGAGCCTGCCTTGCAAGCCGTGATGGCGCTGGCCCTGGCGCACGGCGCCAGCAAGGCCAAACGCCTGGCCGTCAGCGTGCCGTCGCATTGCCCGCTGCTGGAAGGCGCGGCGCTCGACATGGCCGCCGCTTTTGAGGGCGTGACCGTGCGACGCCCCTCGCTCGTCTACCTGAGCAGCAGCGCGGCGCGCGCGTTGTTCGACCCGGCCCGCATCCGCGACAGCCTGGCCGCCAACATGGCGCAGCGCGTGCAGTGGACCAGTACCGTACGCCTGGCGTGGGAGCGGGGCGCCCGGCTGGCGCTGGAAATGCCGCCGGGCAGTGTCCTGACGCGGCTGACGGCGCCCGATTTCACGGACGGCGTGGCCGTCTGCTGCGACGGCAACCGGGGCGACAGCGTGCTGGCGCTGGTGCGGCGGGAGCGAAACGGCAGCGTGCCTTAAAGCCTGGCGCTCAAGCCAACTTGAAAGCCACGGCCCGGCAAGGGCGCGATGTATTTCAGTGGGGAATTGTGCGGCCTGGCATCCGCATCGAGCAGGTTGCTGCCGCTGATAAACACGTCGATGCCTGCAAACGGCGAATTGGCTACCTGCAGGGCGCGGCTGACCTGGAAGTTCACCATGGTGTAGCCGTCGAGCGGCACTTCCTCGCTGACGCTCTTGCCCAGGTACTTTTGCTTGTCGTAGCGGGTGCCGGACAGCCGGGCTTTCCACCCCTTGTTTTCCCACAGCATATTCGCGCCATAGCGGTTGGTGGGCATATTGGGCAGGTAGGCGCCGTCGTTGTGCGCGCGCAGCTTGTCCGGGTTGTCCGCCTTGTTCTTGACGAGGTCGGCAAATGCGGACAGGTTCAGTTTTCCGTAGCCGCCAAGCTGCACGGCCTGGGAGGCGTCGATCTCGAAGCCCCTCACCGTCGTATCCGTCTGCTTCCAGTACTTCAAGGGCAGGCGATTGGCCATCTGGGCGCCAGAGTGGCCAAGGTAGAGGTAGTTCTCGTACTTCATGACGTAGCACGTTGCCGACAGCTGGAAGCCGCGGTTGGCGAACAGGCCGGTGAGTTCCGTATTCTTCGCGCGCTCGGCCTTCAGGTTCTGGTTGCCTTCTTCCTGGGTCATGATCGAATAGTGGCGGTTGCTTGCATATAATTCATTGACGTCGGGCGCTCTTTCCGACGAGGCATAGCGCAGCTTCGCGCCGAACAGCTGGCCCAGCTTGGCCGAGGCGCCCAGGCTATAGCTGTTCAGGCTGAACGACTTGTCCTCGAGTGTCGAGTTGCTCGCATTCCTCGACGTCTTGAAGCCGCTCTTGCGGATATCGTGCTCGACTTTTTCATGGCGCAAGCCCGCGTCGAAGGTGGCCCAGTCGACATCGAGGCTTTCCTTGAGGAACAGCGCGCGGCTGACCGTGCTCGCGTCGGGAAGGTACAACTGCGGCCCGCTGCCGGCGATATCCCGGGATTTGTGGCTCAAGCCCAGCATGCCGCTCAAGGGGCCTGCGCGCCGGTGCGCCAGCAGAAGCTCGGCTTGATTCGTGTCGAACTGGTAATCGTTCGCCTTGGTGGAACCCAGGCGCTCTCCCGATGCATTGTTCAGGCGTGACATGCGCAGTTGCACGCTTTCAAGATACGCAACGGGGCTGGACAGCCGGGCTTCCAGCGCATATTTATCCTGCTTGATCACGACGCCGACGGGTAACCCCTCGTCATAATTCGCCCCGAACGACTTGTTTTCCATGGAAAAGCCCGGCACGCCATACTCGCTTTCCTTGGAGTCGAGGCTGACGGCCACGTAGCCCTGGTCGAAAAAGTAGGTGGTGCCGACGGCAAAGTGGGCATTGCTGGCATGGCTGTTGCCCAGGGTGCCGTGGTAATCGGGGGTGACGTCCTTGTTGATCTTGCTCTGGGTCATCGACGGCGTACCCGGTACGTAGGCTGGATTGGCCGGATTGACGTAGGTCTTGCGCTGCCAGACGGAGGTGGGATTATTGGTGTAGAAGGAAAAATCACCGTCCGCCCAGTCCGGATTTTCCTTCATGAACTGGTCGATAAACGGTTGCGACGCCTTGTTGTAGATTTGCTGGATGCGCGCTTCCTTCTGGCAACTGTCGGCCAGGAAGGTGTTGACACCGCCGGTTGCAGGGAAGAGCTGGCTGTTGCACGCGCCGGCCTTGCTGTTGCCGGGAATATCGTAATGCCCGATCTTCTGGAAGGACAGTTGCAGATTCGTCGAGAAGCGCTTGCCATCGTTGAAGTTTGCGCGCAAGCCTTGCGCGTCGGCATCGTTAAAGCCTTTGCGCAGGATCAACTCCACGTCCTTTTGCTTGTCCTCCATCTTCCTGGAAACGATGCCGGAATCGACGTCGACGCTGCCGCCGATGGCATTGCCGCCGAAACGCACGCTATCGGACGATTTGTTCACCGTCACGGTGCGCGCGAACAGCGGATCGAAAGGGATGTTGATGTCGCCGCTGAGCGCATTCATGCCGAGGATGGACTGGCCATCTTCGAGGATCTGCACGCGGCTGCCGCTCAGGCTGCGTATCACCGGCGCGCCCGCATTCGGCCCGAAGGCGCTGCTTTGCACGCCCGAGACATGCTCGAGCATGCCGCCCAGGGTCCGGTTCTGGGCTTGCGTATTCTCGACGAGGACGACGCTGTCGATGCTGGAAGGCCGGTCAGCCCGGACCTTGATGGTTTGCAGGGTGACGTCGTCCGCCGCGTAAGCGAGCGGGGCAGTGGACAGCATGGCAGCTGCGAATACGTGATGGCGCATAGGACTTTCTAAAAAGGCGGAAGGTGGTGCTGGACGCAGGCCCGGCGTGAAGGTATAAATGCAATTGAGTTGCAATAATAGCTTGCGCCTGATGCTATTGCAAGTAAACTGCATTTGATGGCGTCGGCGGACTGGCGCACGGAAGCTGCGCAGCGCAGGCAGCCGGCATGTGCCGGCTACTGGGTTGGAAAGGGGGGAGGTGTGCTGCTCTTGCGCGTTGCGCGTGATCAGGCCGCTGGCAAGGTGTGCGGCGCAGACTGCATTGGTCCGCCTGCGCCGTGATGGAGTCGCTGCTTCAGGTGAAGTTCGCTGGCTTTTTCGCCTGCAGCCGGCGCGCGCGCCGTTTTCTTTCCCAGATGACGATGCCCGTCACGGACAGCATGGCCACCATCAGGCCCATGCAGGACATCAGTATGCGTCCCGGCAAGCCGAGGATGCGGCCCGAGTGCAGGGGGAATTGCAGTTGCACGAAGACGTCGGCGGCCGTGCCTTCCCACGGCTTGTGCTGGCCGATGATGCTGCCGTCCATGCCGTCGACATACAGGTTCGACAGGCCCATGCCGGCCGCGCCGAATTCGTCGGCCGGATCGAAGAACGAGACGTTGTAGAACGAATAATTGCCGCCATAATAAATGCCGCCGATGGGCGCCGTGATGCCGCGCTGCGCGGCTTGCTTTTTGGCAATCTCCACCGCTTGCTCGAAGCCGATTGCGGGCGTGATATACGTGCCGTAGGGCGCCGGCACCTGCGTTTCGTACGGTCCCGGCGTGGTGGTGGACACGAGCGACATGACGGGATAAAACACTTCGCGGTACAGGTTCAGCGAGAACGAGGTAAACGCGACGACGATGATGGCGGGCCATACCCACAGTCCGCCCGCGCGGTGCAGATCGAAATTGAGCTTGTAGCCGCCGGCCGCCCAGCGCAGCACCCACGACGGTTTCCACCGCTGCCACCAGCTGGCGGCGTCGCGGTGGCGCGGCGCCTCGTCCTGCGCGCGCGGTCGCAGGCGACGCGGCGTGGTCAGATAAAACGCCACCATGCTGTCGAGCAGCCACACCAGGGCTACCGTGCCCATCAGCCAGTAACCCCAGCGGTCCGTACCCCAGAAGGCGGGCACGTGCAGGCTGTAATGCAGGTGGCGCAAAAATGGCATCAGGCTGCGGCGCGACAGGGAAATGGCGGTCGAATCGCGCGTGCCCGTGATCTGCGCCGTGACGGGGTCGATGTAGACGGTGTTGTAGTCGAGCACGAACGGCTTGTTCGTGGCCGGGTCCGTCAACGGACGCACCATGAAGGCCCCTGCATGGCCTTCTTCCAGGCCCAGGGTCATGTAATTGACTTCCACGCGCGGGTCGGCGGCGGCGACTTTTTGCGCCAGCGCAAACGGCAACTGCAGGGGGCCGCGGCCCGGCGTGTCCATGATGTCGGCGTTGAGCCATTCGTCCAGTTCGTGGTCCCACGACGTGACGGCGCCCGTGAGGCCCGCGACGATGAGGAAGAGGGCGATGGTCAGGCCGGCCCAGCGGTGTATGACAGTCCAGAAAGCGCGCATGCGGTACAAACCTTCAACATAAAACCGGCTTGTTGCCGCCAGCAGGCGCCACGGGGGCGCACAGGGAAAAGCCAGGCACACGCCTGCTATTTTGATAATGGGAATCGTTCTCATTATCCGCCGTGGCGTGGCGTTTGTCCAGCGCCAATGGTGTTGCCCAGGGTCAAATGGCGCATGCTAAGATGCTAGCAAGAAGTTAATTTACATTCCACATGGAAATATTCAAGGCTGAGGCTGCATGCGCATAGAAGACCGGAACAATGTCCGCATTCGCGAATGCAGCGGTGCGCCGCAGGCGGGCGCGGCTGCCACCATGGTGTTCATGCATGGCTTTGGCTGCGACCAAACCATGTGGCGTTACTTGGAGCCGCTGTTTCGTGCGCGCTACCGCACCGTGCTGTTCGACCTGGTCGGCAGCGGCGCTTCCGACCTCAGTGCCTATGATTTCGATAGCTACGCGCGGCTCGACGCGCATGGCGCCGATTTGCGCCAGGTCATCCATGCCGTCGGCGGCGCTCCCGTGATTTGCGTCGGCCATTCCGTCAGCGCCATGAGCGCCTTGCTGGCCAGCATCGCCGAGCCGGAGCTGTTCGCCGCGCAAGTCATGCTGGCGCCGTCGCCGTGCTATGTCGACGATGCGGCGGCCGGCTACCGGGGCGGCTTCAGCCGTGCCGATATCGACGACTTGCTCGATGCCATGGACAGCAATTACCTGGGCTGGTCCGCCGGCATGGCGCCTGCCATCATGGGCGCGCCAGGGCAGCCGGCGCTGGGGCAAGACCTGGCGAACAGCTTTTGCCGCACCGACCCCGTCATTGCCCGGCATTTCGCGCAAGCCACGTTCTTGTCCGACCACCGCGCCGTCTTGCCGCAAAACAGCACGCCGGCCCTGATCGTGCAATGCAGCGACGACTTCATCGCGCCACCTTGCGTGGGTGTGTACTTGCGTGAAATGTTGCCGCACAGCACCCTGCACGTGCTCGAAAATGTGGGCCATTGTCCGCACATGAGCGTGCCCGACGCCAGCTACCGCGCCATCCGCCACTTTCTCGACGGCCAACACCTGTAATGCGCGACACGATGCCTTCCTTGCCTGACGCCGCTACCCTGTTCCAGCACGCAGCTTGCGGCTTGCTGCTGTGCACGGCCGACGGCACCATCGTGCAGGCGAACGCCACCTTTTGCGGCTGGCTCGGCTATGGCGCCGGGGAGTTGCTCGGGAAAAAGAAACTGCAAGACTTGCTGACCATCGGCGGGCGCGTATTCCACCAGACGCATTGGCTGCCGCTGATGCAGGTGCAGGGCAGCGTGTCGGAAATCCTGCTCGACATGCGCCAGCGCCAGGGGCAGTCCATCCCCATGCTGTTCAATGCCGTGCGCCGCGAACATGATGGCGTGCGTTATGACGAGATCGCCGTCTTTGTCGCCAGCGACCGGCGCAAGTATGAACAGCAGCTGCAACTGGCGCGCAAGGAGGCTGGCGAGCTCAATGAACAGCTGGCGGCCGCCGACCGGCGCAAGGACGAATTCCTGGCGACCCTGGCGCACGAGTTGCGCAATCCGCTGGCGCCCATGCGCAACGTGCTGGAAGTGTTGCGCCTGGCGCAACTGGACGACCCGCAGCTGCGCTGGGTCCGCGACGTGCTGGGCCGGCAAGTGGGGCACATGACGCACCTGGTCGACGATTTGATGGAAGTGTCGCGCATCACGCAGGGGCGTTTGGAACTGCGCCGCGCCAGCGTGGAACTGGCGCCCGTGGTGGAGGCGGCCCTGCACAGCGTGGCGGAGCTGGCCGTGCAATCCGGCCACAAGGTACTCGTGGAGCAATGGCCGCAAGCCATCTGGCTCGACGCCGACGCCACGCGCCTGGGACAGATGATCGCCAACCTGCTGACGAACGCCATCAAGTACACGCCCGCCAACGGCGTCATCGGGCTGGAAGTGGCATGCACGGATAACGACGTGCACATCAGCGTGCGCGATTCGGGCATCGGCATTGCGCCCGAGCACCTGGACACGGTATTCGACCTGTTCTCGCAGCTGGAACCGGCCCTGTCGCGGGCCCAAGGCGGCCTGGGCATCGGCCTGTCGCTCGTGCGCGGCCTGGCCGAGTTGCATGGCGGCAGCATCAGCGCGCACAGCGATGGCGTGGGGCAGGGCAGCACCTTCGCCTTGCGCCTGCCGCTGCCTGCCGTACCCTTGCAGGCGCCGCCCGAACCCAACCGCCGCTTGCTGGCCGGCACGCGCGAAGGCAAGGTGCTGGTGATCGACGACAGCGCCGACGCGGCCGAAAGCCTGGCGTTGGCGCTCGACATCCTCGGCTATGACGTGCGCACGGCCTACGATGGCGCGGCGGGCATGGCAGCCGCACAAGTTTTCATGCCGCAAGTGATCTTGCTCGACATCGGCTTGCCGCACATGAATGGCTACGACGTGGCGAGACTGTTGCGCAGCCAGCCCTGCGGCAAGGACGCCATCCTCGTGGCCGTCACGGGCTGGGGCCAGGACAAGGACCGCCAGATGGCGTCCGACGCGGGCTTTGATTTACATCTGACCAAGCCCGTGGATTTTTATGAGCTCGATGCGGTGCTGCAGAAGATGCTGCAAACGAGCTGAGTTGCCGTAGCGCCATCCTGCCCGCCTGCGGCGCCCATCACATCCCCTGTTTTCTTTCTTTTCATTATCTGTTTCCGTTGATACACCTCTATTGTTTGCGGTAAATCAAACACGGAATTTCAATGTTATAAATAAAAGAAATTTCATTTAAAAATTAAATGTTATTAATGGATAGATTCTAAATATTATTAAAAATAATTTGACTTGCGAAAATAAACGAAATATCCTCACTTCGTGGTTGCGGTAATGAGGGTCAAAAAACATCATTGGTCATCAGGCGTATTATCTTATCGATAGATTTGGTGATTTATTGATATATTTTGTGTATTTTTAATTGATACATTTCGCGTATTTTTATGCACCAGTGATGGAATCCGATTACGCCGCGAGCGCTGCCGGAAACCTGAATGGGTCTTCATTATTTCATCGCACAAAGGATAGTTGTAATGTTTAATTCCATTCCAAATAGGGGTAAAATCATGGCAACAATTAATGTACTGGTAGCGGTCAATGTTGGTCAGGCAGTGGCACAAAAAAATCTGAGCAAGTACGTCTTCATGGTCGATACGACCGGCTACTCGGGCAATGGCAACGAAGGCGGCAATGAACTGGTGACAACGTGCAAGAACGGCGACACCATCGTCTGGAACGTGAGCTCGCTGGACCCGGCCGAACAAGTTTCCATCCACAACTTCGATGGCACCGCCATCACCAGCGGCATGATCAATCCGGCGCCTTACCCGCAATATGACAGCACCGTATGGGGTGGCCGCGTCAATGCCAAAGGCAGCAATGTGCAATATACGATAACCTTGTTGTTGGCGGGCAATACTCTGCTGACCTTCGATCCATTCATCGTGGCGTCGAATCCGCAATAATCGGGCAAGGGCCATGTTCGGCATGCCGCGCGCATGGCCTGTTTTGATGTTTCTTTAAATGAATACTTTCCAGATAAACCTGGATTTTTCATTTTAGTGAATCGCTTGTATTCCCTGTTCTGAATAAATGCCCCGCTGTGTGGCAGTGTATTTAATCGCTCCTCCCTCTCTTTTCTATCGAAGCGTTCCCATTCCTCCCGCTCATTATCCGGTACGGGCTTTCCACTGTCCGTCGTATAATATGCCAGCCATACTCTTCGTTCCGCGTGCCGGGCACCGTTCGCCGTTTATGGCAATTGGCCGGGTCGGAGTTGAATCATTATGTGCATTGACGTCCATTTATGCGCACGGGAAAAATAACAATGGAACAATTGACGGAACTTGAGCTGGAATGCTTTCAGCTGCGCCATGGCGATGGCCGGGCGGACCGCTGCGTGGACTGGGCAGTGGAGCGTTTGCGCCTCGACCAGGAAGGCGACGACCTGGAAGTCGTGCTGCTGGCCAGCGCCCGGGGCCGCGACGAGGTGCTGCCGCTGGCCGAGGTGATCATCGCGCGCTACCGGGGAACGCAGCGCCTCAGTGAACAATTCCTGGCCGGAAAATACATCGTCGAACTGCGCGCCGCCTACCTGGCGGGCCGGGAAAGCGCAGCGTCGCTCGACGCCATCTTTACCCGCCTGTACCCGGCGCTCGATTATCCCGACTGGCTGGTCATGCTGAGCCGCAATTGCGAGTATGCGACGGACGTAGCCGATTTCGAGCAGCCATTCGAGGATGAATTCCGCTATATCGCCAGCCTGTGGGCGCAGGCGGATAGCCTGGCCGCGTTCGAGCGCAAATACAGCCGCGAGGCATCCAGCCAACATGATGCGGCAAGCGTTTGATTGTGCCAAATGGCTGCAATATGAAAAAAATCGATATTTTTGTCTGTTCCGACGCCGAGATGCGCGCATGTGCCAGCTGGCAGGATGCCTTCGACTCCTTTCCCGTCACGGGCATTGCCTTGCCCGGCGAACTGGATTTTGCGTCGCTGGGGCAATTGCTGACCCATTCGGCAGCGCCTGCCATCAGGCCCGTGTCTATCCCGGGGCGTGAGCTTTACGTGTTTGCGCATGCCATGGGGCAGGCTCTCGAGCGGCTGACGGCTGACGACTTGGCCGATATCGCGGTGGCATGGGCGCAGATGGCGCCATGGGCCGGGCTGGATGTCAATCCCTTCGATCTGGCCGGATTTCTGATGGAGTTGCAATCGACCTGGCATCAATCCGCCACGCCGGACAAGGCGCTGTTTGCGTGGATCGACGCCTAAGGTCGGCATGCGCGTGGCGGGCGGCCGCTATCGTATAATTTGCGCAATTCTTTTCGCAGGGAATAATGTGCAAAACAAGACTATCGGTTTACTTGGCGGCATCGGCTGGGCTTCGACCCTGGAGTACTACCGGCTCATCAATGAAATGCTGGTGGCGCGCATCGGGCCAGCGCACAGCGCGCGCATCATGCTGGTCAGCATGGACCAGGCCGATTTCGTCGCGCACGCAGCGCAGCCCGATTCCCATGCCATTGAGCAATTCCTTGTCGGGGAAGGGCAGCGCCTGCGAGACATGGGCGCGGACTTCTTCCTGCTGTGCGCGAATGGCGCGCACCGCTTCGCGCCGGCCGTCGTGCCGCTTATCGGCTTGCCTTTTATCAGTATCGTCGAGGAAACGGCAAAGCGGGTGCAGCAGTCGGGCATACGCAAGGTGGGTTTGCTGGGCGTCAAGCAGACGATGGCGGGCCGCTTTTATCACGATGCGCTGGAGCAGCGCGGTATCACCACGGTGACGCCTGATCTGGCCGACCAGGACATCCTGCACGACCTGATCTATACGGAACTGGTGCAGAATATCTTTACCGACGCCAGCCGGAAGATTTTCCTCGCCATCATCGAGAAACTGCGGCGGCAAGGCGTGCAGGGCGTGATTTTGGGATGTACGGAGATACCGCTGCTGATCCAGCAGGGCGATGTGGACTTGCCGCTATTTAATACCACGGCCATTCATTGCGAGGCGGCGGTGGCGTTTGCCATCGAAGATTAAGCGCTGGCAACAGAGCGGCTGCCTGGGCAGGCTGCCGCTCTCGTCAGCATCAAGCCGGCTGCGCGCCGCTCACATTCCGGCTGCGGTTTTCCACCAGCACGGAAATACCGAGCACGACGATGCCGCCGCAGGCCAGCATGGCGCCCACCCAGCCCGTCGAGCGCAAGCCCATGCCCATGGCGATGGCGATGCCGCCGGCCCAGGCGCCCAAGGCGTTGGCGATGTTGAAGGCGGAGTGGTTGAGGGCGGCCGCCACCGTTTGCGCGTCGCCGGCCACGTCCATCAAGCGCGTCTGCACTGCCGGGGCGACGGCGATGCCGGCGCCGATGGCGAACAGGTTGATCGCCGTCAACCAGACATTGCTGCTGGTGTAAGTAAACGCGGCCAGCGCGGCCACGTTCCACAGCAGCACGCCGAAGATGGTCCACAGGCGCGAGCGGTCGGCCAGCCAGCCGCCGATCAGATTACCCACCGTCATGCCGATACCGATGATGGCCAGCAAGATGGAAATGACGAGCGGCGACACTTTCGTCACTTCCAGCAGGGTTGGCGTAATAAACGTGTAGACGGCGAACATGCCGCCGAAGCCGATCGCCACCATCAGCAGGGTCAGCCACACTTGCAGGCGGCGGAACACGCCCAGTTCGCGGCGCGGGCTGGAATCGCCGGCGGCCACCATGGGCACGAAGATGCGCACCATCAGCATGGTCAATAAGCCCAGCGCGGCGACCAGCAGGAAGGCCGAGCGCCAGCCCAGGGTCTGGCCGATGTAGGTTGCCAGGGGCACGCCGAAGATATTCGCCACGGTCAAGCCCATCAGGACGCGGGCCACGGCCTGGCCGCGCCGGTCCGGTTCGGCCAGCGCGGCCGCCACCAGGGCCGCCACGCCAAAGTAGGCGCCGTGCGGGATGCCGGCCACGAAGCGGGCCACCACCAGCAAGCCATAATTCGGCGCGATGGCGCTGAGCAAGTTGCCGCCAGCGAACATCAGCATCAGACAGATCAGCATCAAGCGGCGCGGCATGCGCGCCAGGAAGATGGTGATCAGGGGCGCGCCGATGACCACGCCCAGCGCGTAGGCGCTGATCATGTGGCTCATCTGCGGCAAGGTCGTGCCCAGGTCGTCGGCCACCACGGGCAGGATGCTCATGGAGGCGAACTCGCCCGTGCCGATGGCGAGGCCGCCGATGGCCAGGGCCAGGTCGGCGTATCCAGCGCCAAAAGGCGCGGTGACGCGCGGAATCAGGGGATCTACGGAGGCGTGCATGTTCTTGTTAGTTGGGTAAAGAATGACAGGGCGGAGGGGCGCGCAGTGGCCCAGCCGGAGGTGGCAATGCGCCACCAGAGTCGACGGATGGCCGGTATTTTCGGGCTAGAAGAGCTGCCCAAAGACAACATTGTAAGAGATTCGGGCAAGCTCTGCAGGGCGCCGGCTAAAATCTGCTGCACTGCACACAACAGCGTTTGCTCTTATTGTTAACGATAACACGGAATCAGCGCGATTCCGCCACAGGGTGAGCGAAGAAAGCCTGGCTGTGGCGGAAATGGTCTTCCTTGCGTATTACTTCGCTAACGATTGCTGCAGCGCTTCCAGTCCCGCCACATAAATGCCGTGGAACAGGTCCGTCACTTCCTGCTCGCTCACGCCCACGGGCGTGAAGCGGCCCGACCAGGTGACCCGCGCGCCGTCGCTGCCGGCAAGTGGTTCCACTTTCAGGGTCGACAGGTAATCGGCGGCGGGAAACGGCGCCTGCAGGATGGAATAGCTGTAGCTGCGCGCCGTGTTGTCGTACGCTTCCAGCTGCTCGACGATGACGTCGCCGGCCGGGTTGGTCAGGTGGCGGATGCGGCCCCCTGCGCTCAAGGTGCTGCTGGGAATATAGGGCAGCCAGTCGGGCAGGGCATTGAAGCCGCCGATCAGTTGCCATACTTGCGCCGGCGTGGCGGCGATGTCGATCGAGGTGGTGGTGTGTGCCATATGTATTCCTTATCTATTAGTTGGCGCCGGTTGGCAGCGGGGCGAACGGCGACACGAGTTGCTCGGCGCGCATGTCGTGCCAGAAGGCGGCGGGGATGACGGCGTGTAACGCTTGCTGGTCTTCGGCCAGGCGTTCCGGACGGCTGGCGCCGGGAATCACGGCAGCCACGGCCGGATTGGCCAAGGAAAATTGCAGGGCGGCAGCCTTGACGCTGACGCCGTGGCGCGCGGCAATTGCCTTGATGCGTTCTACTTTGGCAATGATTTCGGGCGAAGCCTTCTGGTATTCGAAGTGCGCGCCGCCGGCCAGGATGCCTGAACTGTAGGGGCCGCCCACGACGATGTCGACGTTCTGTTTTGCCGCGGCCGGCATCAGGCGCTGCAGCGCACGTTCATGGTCGAGCAGGGTGTAGCGGCCGGCCAGCAAGAAGGCGTCCGGCTGGGCTTCGGCCAGGTCCAGGGTCAGTTCCAGCGGTTCCACCTTGTTGACGCCCACGCCCCAGGCCTTGATGACGCCTTCTTCGCGCAAGCGGGTCAGCACGCGGAAGGCGCCCGTGCGGGCAATCTCGAATTGCGCCAGCCAGTTGTCGCCGTGGAAATCCTGGGCGATGTCGTGCACCCAGACGATATCGAGGCGGTCCGTATCCAGGCGTTTCAAACTGTCTTCGATCGAACGCAGGGTGGCGTCGGCCGAGTAGTCATCGACGATCTTGTTCTTGCGGCCAAATTCGAACAATCCCCCTTTTTCGCCCAGTTCGCGGGTGGCGGGGTCTTCCAGTTCGTCGAGGATCATCCGGCCGACCTTGGTGCTCAGCACGTAATCGTCGCGGTGGCGCTGCTTCAGGGCGGCGCCCAGGCGCAGCTCGGCCAGGCCGGCGCCGTAGAACGGGGCCGTGTCGAAGTAGCGGATGCCCGATTCCCAGGCCGCGTCGACGGTCGCCAGCGCTTCCTGTTCCGGAATGTTGCGGAACATATTGCCCAGCGGCGCCGTGCCGAAACCCAGTTTGCCTGTCAGTAAGTGTTTGATTGTCATGCTGTTTTCCTTCAATGAGTGAGTCAGTGCAGACAGAATAGCTGGACAAGTTAAGCCTGTCCAAGACATAATTGGCCCAACTTGAGTCCTGAAAGGTCTGACATGCTGGACATACGCCAATTGCAATACTTCATCGCCGTCGCCGAGGAAGAACACGTGGGGCGGGCCGCCGAGCGCCTGCATATTTCCCAGTCGCCGCTGAGCCGGCAGATCGCCCAGCTCGAAGATCGGCTGGGCCTGACCCTGTTCGAGCGCAGCGCCCAGCGCATCCGCCTGACGCGCGACGGCCACACCTTCCTGGCCGAAGCGCGCGCGTTCATTACCCACGGGAACCGCCTGGAAGCGCTGGCGAAACGCCTGGGGCGCGGCGACGAGGGCGGCCTGTGCATAGGCTACATCGAGAACGCCATGCATGCGGGCGTCTTGCCGGAGGGGCTGCGCGCCTTGCGCGCCACGCGGCCGCAAGTGCACGTGGCCCTGTACAACCTGCATTCGGCCGAGCAGATCGAGGGCTTGCGCCAGCGCAGCCTCGATATCGCGCTGCTGTGCGAGCCGCCGCTGCCGAACGACGCGGACCTCGATTGCGCGCAAGTGCTGAGCGACCCCATGCTGCTGGCCTTGCCCGCGACGCATCCGCTGGCGGCCAAGGCCCAGCTGACCCCGGACGACCTGGCGGGCCAGGAGTGGATCGCCGTGCTGCACAAGGAAAGCGTGCTGAAACACGATAACTTCATCGCCGCCTGCGCGCGCGCCGGTTTTACGCCCGACATCCGCATGGAAGCAACGGAACCGCTGACGGCGCTGGGCCTGGTGGCGGCCGGACTGGGCATGGCCATGATCCAGCACAGCCTGCGCCAGCACGCGCCGGCCGGCGTCGTCGTGAGGGAATTGCCGTGGTTCAGCTACCGCACGCCATTGTGGCTGGCCTGGCACAAGGTCAATTTGCGTCCGCTGGTGGGGATTTTCCGGGAAACCTTGCTGCAGCAGGCGGGCGTGGCCGCTTAAATCTTTTTGCCGTGCTTCAAGTGCAAGGGCAGCCACCACCACATGCAAATGATGAGCGTGCCCATCAGCACGCAGGCGACGATGCCTGCGACGTGGCCGAACACTTCCGACATCACCAGATTGGTGCCGAGGATGAACGCCAGCGCCAGGGAAAAGGCGCCGCACATCATGATGCGGTCGGCCACGCGCTTGAAGCGTTCGCGGTCTTGCAGGGGGCGCATCACGCGGTGCTGGATGGCTGGCGCGCTGAGCAGCACCAGGCTGGTCATGGACAGGAAAAACGTCAGCAGGAAGACGATTTTTTCCGCCTGCACGATCTTCGCGAAGCCGCCGTTGAAGGGCAGGATGATGAGGAAGGCCGTCAGCATCTGCGCGCCCGGCAAGAGGATGCGCAATTCGCTGAGCAGGTCGGACAAGTCGCCTTCCTCGCCTGCTTGATTATTGTCGTCATGTGGCGGGGTGTGCGGCATGGCGCTATTCCTGTTGGTGGCGATGGGGCCAGTCTACGCACAGGCGGCCGGGCCGACTGTGGGCGGGCGCACCTTCGGACGCATTGCGTCAGAACCAGTGCGGGTAGCGTTGGCGCAGCCGCCACAAGGGCGTCGAGACGATGGCCGTGGCGCTGTGCGAGGCGTCGTGGCCGCAATGGCCGCAACTGTGGCGCCGGTGCGGCGCCAGCGCGAAGTCGCTCAGGTCCAGGTGCGGGTGGCCGCAGCGGGCGCAGTCGCTGCAGCCCAGCGGCGCGCCAGCCTGCAAGGCGGCGGCGAACGCCTGCGCGGCGGGCGGCGTGATATTCAGTTGCACTATGTCGGGAGGAAACAGGCTGGGCAGGGCGCGGCAGTCGATGGTCAGGGCTGGCAGGTCGCGGCTGAACAGAGCGCCGCCGTCATTGGCCCGGGCGCGCAGTTGCAGCAGGCCATCATTGCCCAGGCGCAGGGTGCTGGCGTGGAATTGCGTGGGGTCGAACAATTCCGGATACAGCACATAGCCCATGGGGCGGGCGTGCTGGCGGCATTGCATGGGTTGCGCGGATGGGCAAGCGGCCAGGTCGGCTTGCGTGCCCCAGTAGCACTGGTGCGTGCGGCACCATTGGCGTACCGCGCCATTGCGAAATTTTCCAGCGGGCAGCAAATCGCACACGATGATGGCGTCCAGTCCCGCGCCGGCCCGAAAGTGGCCCGTGATGTGGGACGTGGTGACGGCAAGATGGCCCGTGCTCGCGTGCAGGGGCCAGCAGATGCCGGGCAGGGTCAGCGGCGTGGCCAATGGCGCCTCCGCGCGGCTATCGGCTTGCCAGCCGCCCGCCGGCCTGAAGCAAAAAACCCGCCGGTTGGGGCGGGCTGTGCTGACGGGGATGCCTGAGGCATGGCCCGGTCTATTCTTCTGTATCGGCCAGGGTGACGATGGCGCGCGCCCACTTCGAGTATTTCAGGTTTGCCAGGTCGCGCACGGTCTTGATATTGAATGCCTGCTTGAGCAGCTCCGCATCCTTCTCGCTCACACCTTGCAACGCATCGACGGGTGCATCAGCGATTTCCTTGAACGTCTTTTTTTCGTAAGCCTTGTCTACCGCTTTATTGATGTTCATGTGTTGATACTCCTCAGTAAGTGGGAAAATTAATTCTACACGTTTTTGAGAACCGTCAATTTACGCTTGCAAGTTGTGCCGAACTAAATATGATGGAGGTGGGCGCCTCGACAGTGAGGTAGTCTGTGCGTTCGTCTTGATATTGTAATTATGTCACTATTATTATTCATAGTATAATGATTTCCATGGCGGAGAATGGTCTGCGCCATGCCGGACACCGCGGTCACGCGGCACCAATCGATAGCGTTCAGGAGAATACGATGAGTTTGCTAGATCAACTTGCAGGACAGGCGATGAGCGCTTTGGGCAATAAAAGTGCTGACGGGGAAGCCCCATCGGGATTGATGGCCAGCGTGATGGATCTGGTCAACCAGCACGGCGGCTTGCCCGGCCTGCTGCAGAAATTCCAGGAAAGCGGCCTGGGCGACCAGGTGGCCAGCTGGATCGGCACGGGCGCCAATGCGCCCGTCTCCGGCGAACAGATCAAGGATGCGCTGGGCAGCGACACGATCACCCAGATCGCTGAAAAAGCTGGCGTCGCCCCGGACGCGGCCTCGGGCGGCCTGGCAGCCTTGCTGCCCCAGCTGATCGACAAGCTGACCCCGGACGGTCAGGTGCCGGAAGGCAACGACCTCGTCAGCCAGGGCTTGAATATGCTCAAGGGCAAGATCTTCGGTTGATTCCCTGGTCTTGCAAGTGAAAAACCTCGCAGCGATGCGAGGTTTTTTTATGTGCAAGGTTTCTGGGGGATCAGAGTTAACGTCGGAAAAACGCCTGTGGCTAGGCGCCGCCCCGAAGACAGTACGCGAGTACGGCGAAGGACAAGAGTAACCCCGGCAACAACGCCACGGGCGTTTTTCAGGCGGCGGCCATTATTCCCAGGCGCTGCGCCATATACGCCGGTTCGCTGGTCAGTCTGGCCGTACTCCCTTCCACCAGATACGAGCAATACCGTCTCCGCTCGGCGCTGCCGCCGCGCCGTTCCATCAGTTCGCCCAGCATGGCGACGGCATCGGCGGCCATCTTTTGCACGGGCTGGCGCAGGGTGGTGATGTCGTAGCTGAGCCAGCCGGACGCTTCCAGCGCGTCGAAGCCGGCCACCGACATTTGCAGCGGCACCTGGATGCCCATCTGGTGGCGCGCCGTGTCCAGGCAGCCGATGGCCATGATGTCGTTGCCGCAAATGACGGCGTCCGGCACGCGGCCCAGGCGGTCGATGACCTTGCGCAAGCCCCGTCCGCCGCTGGCGTAGTCGTAGTTGCCGCTGACGACGATGGGCGCGGGCAAGCCCAGGGTCAGCAAGCGGTCCAGCATGCCGGCCTTGCGTTCCTGCGCGACGGCCGAATCGCCGGGGCCGTCGATGATGGCGAACTGGCGGTGGCCCGCTTCGGCCAGGCGCGAGACGAGCAGGCGCGCCGCTTCGCCCTGGTCGCACAGCACGGCATGCACGGCGTGTTCGCGCGGGCTGCGGTTGAACAGCACCAGGGGCACGTCGCGCCGGCCGAATTCGGCCATCTGCTCGTCCGACAGGCAGGCGGCCACGACGGCGCCGTCGACCTGGTATTGCCAGACATCGCTGAGGGCCTTGCCGATGTCCGCTTCGCGCTCCAGGGTAAACAATAACAGGCGCTTGCCCTGGCGGGCGATGTGCTGGCTCAGGTCGGACAATACTTGCGGATAGTACAGATTGGCCAGATTGGAAATGATGACGGCCACCAGGTTCGAGCGGCGCGTGATCAGGCTGCGCGCGGCCGCGTTGGGGATGTAGTCGAGGCTGATGGCTGCCTGCATGACCTTGGCGTGGGTGGCTTGCGAGATGCTGGCGCCCGGCTTGAAGCAGCGCGACACGGCCGATTGCGACACGCCGGCCAGCAAGGCCACGTCATACGAGGTCACGCGCCGTCCGGCGCCGGGTATGGCGCGGCTGGCGGTGCTGGGTGTCCGGGCTACAGTATTCTTTTTTCGCATATTGGTCTGGCAAGCAACCTGTCTCAAAGTATTCCTGCAGGCCCGGCCGCTTGTGGCGGCCTGGGCGGGCAGAATGAGCATAGCGTAAAAGATTGCCGCATGGCAAGACTGTTTTCTTGTTCATGTTGCAAAAAATATGACTGAATGGCAAGTGGTATGCTTGCTCCTCAATCGGCGCTGTCGCAGGGCCCGCTGCCATAGGGGCTGAGGCGTCCCGGCGGGTCCACGCGGCGCGCGCTGAAATCGCTGGCCAGCGTGGGTAATGGCCATTCCGCCGTGGCGCTCGCTTCCGTGCCGCTGACGGTGCCGCGCACGGTCAGCGCCACGTGCACCCAGGAACCAAAATTGCGCGGATAGCTGACGGTGACGGTGGCCATGCCCAGCGCGTCGCTCAGGCCGCTGGCGCTGACGGTCAGGGGGATGCCCGGATCGAGCACGCCATTGCCGTTGCGGTCGTAGGCGGCGTCAAAGATGCCGTTGCGCAAGACGTCTTCATTGGCGCAGCTGTAGAGGGGCAGGGCCAGGCGCCAGACGCCTGTGTCGGGGAACTCGGGCTTGTCCGCCTGCCACACGTAAGATCCCTTGGCATAGCGGCTGGGCCAGGCGGCGGCCGTGATGGCGACGCCCGGCACGGCATTGCCGGCGCTGTCGGACACGAACACGGCAAAGTCCTTCTGCAGCACGCTGGGTGAATATTCGCGCAGCAGGCTGCCCGTGCCCAGCTTGATCGACAGCGCTTGCCGCGCCACCGTCAGGCGCACGAGGGCCGTGGCCGCCGCTTGCGGCGCGCCTTCGATGCGGGCCTGGATCAGCACGCCGTCGCGGCCGCTGTCGGCTGGCCCCGCCACAAACACGGCGCGCGCCAGGCCATCGCTGCCCGTCAGCACCCGGCCCGCCTGCCGCAGGTAGCCGCCGCTGGGGTCGCTCAAGATGGAAAACAGCACGGGCGCGTTCTTGACCAGGTTGTTGGCCGCGCCATCGCGCACCACGGCGCTGATTGTGCTGATACTTGTGCTGACGTTGTCGGCCGATGCCGCCGAAGTGGTCGTATTCGCGCGCAGCACTGCAGGGTCCGCTTGCACGGCCAGCTTGCTGGCGCCGCTCAGGGGCGCGACGAATTCCAGCCGCGTCTGCGCCGAGGGGCCGCCCGCCACGGCGGCCGTGAGGGTGGCCACGCCCGCGTTGGCCGATTGCACATAGCTGCGCGGCAAGTTGCCATTGCTAAAAATCAAACTGGCAGGCAAGGCCTGGCTGCAGGCGCTGTCGCTGAACAGGCTGCCGCGCGAGGTCGACAGGCTGGCGCTGCCCGCTTGCGGCACGCCCGCCTTGTCATAGCGCGCGTCGATGGGCTGGCACGCCAGGGTCGCCACTTCCGGCAGCACGTCCGCGCCGCTGGCGTCCTGGCCCACGGCCGGACTCAGGCGCAGGTCGCTGCCGGCCACGGCATACGCTTGCGTGGCGGCGGCGCCCAGCGCGCTGACGGACACGGCATCCTTGCCCAGGCTGCCAGCGGTCAGGCGCAGCACCAGCTGGCCTTGCGCATTGCTGAGCGCCGCGCCCCCATCCTTGACGCGCACGCCGTTGCCGGCGCCCGTGCTGTAGGCGATGGCGGCGCCGGCCACGGGTTTGCGCGCCGAGTCGCGCACGGTGACGGTGAGGTCGGCGCCCTGGCCCAGCATCAGGGCGGCAGGCCCCAGCACTTCCACGCTGCTGCCCGTCACGGCCACCGTGCCCTTGCCGCTGCGCGCGCCGACAGTCGCCGTCACGGTGATGCTGCGGTTGCTGTTGGCGCCGCCGGTCCCCAGCAGGGCGCGCGCCTGGCCATTCTTGTCCGTCACGGCGTCGACGCTGCCGAGGATGCCGGAATCGGCGGCAAAGGAAATCTTTGCGTTTGGCAAGGCGAGGTTGGCGCCATCCTTGACGAGGGCGGTGACGGCCACTTCGCTGCCGGCCAATCCCGCCGAGGCCAGTTCCGTGCTGGAAAACACCAGGTTGACGGCGCTGGCCAGGCTGGCCGGCTCGGGCGGCGTGACGGGAGGAATCACGGGGGGCGTCACGGGCGGGGTGACCGGCGGCTTCACGGGCGGCACGGTGGGCAGCGGGCTGCCGCCGCAGCCTGCCGTGCTGTGCAGCGAGCAGCCGGCGCCAGCCTGGGTATCGGCCGAACCGCCGCCGCAGCCGGCCAGGGAAACGAGGAAGGCCGCCAGCAAGGTAGCAGGCAGCAAAGCGGCGGGCAGGTGGCGTGGGTGGCGCAGGCGGGCGAGGGGCACGATGGGTCTCCGGGAGCTGGCCGAGTTGCTCGGCATTCATTTCCCAAGAGTAGCTTTTGCGCGCGGCCGCTACTTGATGCAAAGCAAGCTTATGCTGTTGACCCCGTCGAACGGGTTTTGCTGGTGCAATAGCCTGCCTTCTGATAACATAACGCCCCTTTATTCAGGGAAGGGTCGACATGGCCAATGCTTGCGGCGTCGATTTCGGCACGTCAAATTCCACGGTAGGCTGGGCACGTCCCGGGCAGAGCACCATGCTCGGCCTGGAAGATGGCAAGACGACCTTACCGTCCGTCGTCTTCTTCAATGCGGAAGACGAGGAAGTCAGTTTTGGCCGCGCGGCGCTGGCCGGCTATCTGGCCGGTTACGAGGGGCGCTTGATGCGCTCGCTGAAAAGCTTGCTGGGCACGAGCCTCATCGATGGCCAGACGGAAGTGGGTGGCCGCGCCTTGCCATTTCGCATGTTGCTGGCGCAATTCATTGGCGAAGTGAAACGCCGCGCCGAGCAGTCCGCCGGCCGCGAATTCTCGTCCGCCGTGTTCGGCCGTCCCGTCTTCTTCATCGACGACAATGCGCAAGCCGACCAGCTGGCGCAAGACACGCTGGCCGAAGTGGCGCGCTCCGTCGGTTTCAAGGACGTCGCCTTCCAGTTCGAGCCGATTGCCGCCGCGTTCGACTACGAGTCGCAAATCGACAAGGAAGAACTGGTACTGATCGCCGACATCGGTGGCGGTACGTCCGACTTTTCGCTGGTGCGCCTGTCGCCGGAACGGGCGAAGAAAACCGAGCGGCGCGACGACATCCTCGCCACCGGCGGCGTGCACATCGGCGGCACGGATTTCGATAAATATCTGAGCCTGTCTTCCGTCATGCCCTTGCTGGGCTACGGCAGCCGCCTGCATAACAATAGCGAAGTGCCGTCCAGCTATTATTTCAACCTGGCGACCTGGCACACGATCAACCTGGCGTACACGAAGAAGATCTGGGTGCAGCTGGCCGACGTGTGCCGCGATGCACGTGAGCAAGACAAGATGGGCCGTTTGCAAAAGCTGATCGACGAGCGCGCCGGCCACTGGCTGGCCATGAAAGTGGAAGAGGGCAAGATTGCCCTGTCCGACGCAGCCGAAGTGCAGCTGGAACTGGACCGCCTGTCGCCCGCGCAGAGTCTGTTGCTCAAACGCACGCAGTTCGACGAGGCCATCGGCCACCTGTGCGGTTCCGTGGAAGAAACCGTGCTGCGTCTGCTGCGCGACGCGGGCGTGGCGCCGGAAGCCGTCGACACCGTGTTCTTCACGGGCGGTTCGAGCGGCGTGCGCTTGCTGCGCGAAAAGATCGCCGCCCTGGTGCCGGCCGCGCGCAAGGTCGAGGGTGATCTGTTCGGCAGTATCGGTGCGGGACTCGCGCTGGACGCCGTGCGTAAATTTGGTTGATAAAATGTGCATGGCGGCGTTGCCGCGTCTTGCCGTACTGGTGTACTGTCTGCGACACGGCGCCTTGCCCTGCGCATTTTATCGATACCCCCACTGTTGCACCCACGAAAGAACGCCCCATGAATGTGTTTGACAAACCGATCGTCATGATCGACTTCGAGACGACCGGTTTATCTCCCGACATGGGCGACCGCATCACGGAAGTGGCGGCGCTGCGCATCGAGGGCGGGCAGATCACGGACCGCTATGTGACCCTGATCAACTGCAATGCGCGCATCCCCTCGTTCATCACGGGCTTGACGGGCATCACGCAAGCGATGGTGGACAAGGCGCCGCCCGTGGCCGAGGTGGTGCCGCAGCTGCTCGACTTCATCGGCAGCGATGCCTTGTCGGCGCACAATGCCAGCTTCGATGAAAAATTCCTGCGCGCGGAAAGTGCCAGGCTGAACCTGACACCGGCGCACCAGTCGCTCGTGTGTTCATTGAAACTGTCGCGCCGCGTGTTTCCCGGCATGGCCAGCTACAAGCTGGGCTTGCTGTCCAGCCAGCTGGGCATCGCCTTCAAGAGCGCCGCCCACAGGGCCGAGTCCGATGCGGAAGTGGCGGCACAAGTGCTGATCCACATCGGCCGCCATTTGCGCAGCAGCTATGGCATCGCTGACGTCGACGCGGATTTGCTCGTGTCGCTGAACAAGCTGGCCGCCGCCAAGGTACCGCAATTCCTGCAAAAACACCCATCCCGCCGCTGAGCGCCATGCCTGCCTAAGCGGGCTCATCAAAACGATATAATTTTGTTATTTCGTTTGAGCCTGCTCAAGTCCTTCCCCCGCATCGAATTTAAAATTTAAGCAACACATGATTTCGCCGCCCTGGGCCGCCGTTTTGCGCGTGCTGCCAGCAAGCGCAATGTGGATGGGGGCGCACATGGACAAGCACCATACTGCCAGAGATAGCCACGAGGCGTATATCTGGTTCCGCACGGCTGCCGAGCAGGGCAATGCCTACGCCCAGTTCAATCTGGGATTGATGTACAAGAAGGGCGAAGGCGTGGCGCAGGACGATGCGCGCGCCTTTGTCTGGCTACGGCTGGCCGCGCTGCAAGGGCTGGCGTTCGCGCAAAACCACCTGGGCGCCCTGTATTACCACGGCCGTGGCGTGGCGCAGAGCGACGAGGACGCCGTGCTGTGGTTTCGCCGCGCGGCTGCGCAGGGCGATGCGTCGGCCCAGCAAAACCTGGGACAGATGTACCGCAAGGGACGGGGCGTGCTGCAGAGCGATGAACTGGCCCTGGCATGGTTTTACCGCGCCTCCGAACAGGGCGTGGCCAGCGCGCAATCCTTGCTGGGCGAAGCCTATGCGCAAGGCCTGGGCGCGAAAAAGAACGATGCGCTGGCCCTGGCGTGGTTCCGCAAGGCAGCCTTGCAGGGCGATGCGCAGGCGCAGCTGAACCTGGGGCTCGTCTACAAGCGGGGCCAGGGCGTGGCGCAAAGCGATACGCAGGCGCTGGCCTGGTTCCGCCAGGCCGCCGCCCAGGGCCTGGCCGTGGCGCAGCGGCAACTTGGCGTGGCGTATGCGGAAGGCCTGGGCGTGGCGCCCGATCAGCTGCGCGCCTACGCCTGGCTGCAGCGGGCGGCCGAGCAGGATGACGCCGACGCCCAGTTCAACCTGGGCCTGATGCTGGCGCGGGGGCAGGGCGTGGACAAGGACGAGGCGCGCGCCGTCGTCTGGTACCGGCGTGCCGCCCTGCAAGGTCACTGCATGGCGCAATACAATCTGGGCGGCATGTTTGCAGGCGGGCGGGGCGTCGCGCGCGACCTGCGCCAGGCGCTGGACTGGTATGCCAGGGCGGCGGCCCAGGGCGCGTCGAATGCGCAGTTCAACCTGGGCGTGATGTATGCGAATGGCCAGGGCGTGGAGCGCGACGAGGTGTGCGCCGTGCGCTGGTACCGCACGGCGGCCGAGCAGGGCGATGCCAGCGCGCAAAACAACCTGGGCGTCATGTATGCAAGCGGTCACGGCGTGCCGCAAGACGATGGCCTGGCCGTGCAATGGTATGCGCGCGCGGCCGGCCAGGGCCATGCGCTGGCGCAGTACAACCTGGGCGGCATGTACAACAGCGGGCGCGGCGTGGAGAAGGATCCCGTTTGCGGCTATATGTGGCTGGCGCTGGCGGCCGAGGGCGGCGATAGCGGGGCGGCCCGGGCGCGGGAAGCGGCTGCCGCCAGGCTGGAGCCGGCACAGCTGCAAGAGGCGCAGCAGCGCATGCGGCAATGGCACCAGGTGCGTTCCCCGCCGCGGTCGCCACGGCCACCGCGCGACTGAAGCGTGGGCGCGGACGCGGGCTGCGTGCGATAATTGCTGGCAGGAATGTCGCGAAGGCGGCGTGGTTTTTGGCACAGTGAAAGGCGGAACATGGTAAGGCAGGCAGGCGAGGATGCATCCGAGCAAAAAGTCATCGACGACATCGCCACGCATGGCTGGCATGGCGTGCATATCAGTGCCGATGAAGAGGGCCCCGGCTACGCCTTCACGATAGGCGCCTGCCACAGCTTTGGCCAGCCCGAATTTCTCATCATGGGCTTGCCGCGGGCCGTGGCCCACCAGATACTCGACGTGGCGCTGGACGCCGCGCGCAGCGGCGCCATCACGGATTTCACGGCCACCACGGACGTCTTGCTGAAGGGCCATCAGTGCGCCTTCGTGCGCGTGCCCGTCGAGCAATACCGCAACTATGTCGGCTATGCGCGCTGGTATTACCAGGGTGACGAGTTTACCGTGTACCAGATCGTCTGGCCGTCGCGCGATGGCCATTTTCCATGGCAGGCGCAAGCCAGTGCGCAGTACGTGGAAAGCCAGCCGCTGCTGGGACCGGCGCCGCTGGCGGCATGACGGCAGGCGCGTCCGTCAGCATTGTGACGGGCACGGCCACCCTGTGCGTGTTCGACCCGGCCCTCTTGCGCCACAAGCTGGAAGATGACTGCGACTGGTGGAGTATTCCCAGTGCGGAACTGGCGGCCGTGAACGCGGGGCAGGTAGCGTTTTTCAACGTCGGCGGCGACGGCGCGTATGACATCGCCTTGCACGCCGAACTTGCCGAGCCGCATGTGGTCGTGCATCTGGCCGTGGTCTCCGGCCGCGTCTTCATCGGCGCCGGGGAGGACGTCACCGGCGGCGGCCTGGAACCGGACACGGCATATGGCGGCCTGTTCGTCGACGTGCCCGCGGGCAGTTACCGCTTGCAGGCGCGCCGCGACGGGGCACGCATCAGCCTGGCATTCGTGCCCGATGCCCGCAGCAGCAATGCGTTTGGCGACCTCGTGCGTATTTGAGTGCGGCCAGCCTGCCGCCGTCCAGCTTTGACTAGTGCCTCTGGCTACGCATCCAGGCGCGCCGCGCCCGCGCCTTGCCGCCGGTCCAGGAACAGGCTGTTGCCGTGGATTTTCTTCGCCTGCTTCTTCGCTTCCGCCGCCTGCGTGGCAATCTGGTGGTGCGTGTAATACTGGTGCGCCTCGACCTTGATGACGCCCAGGGATAGGCTGATCAGGGAATAAAACACTTTCTTGCCTTGCCGGTCTTCGCTGATGTAGCCGCCCCGTTCGCAATCGCTGGTGCTGTAATAGGCGAGGATGGCGGCCGCGAAGTCGTCCAGCATGGCCTGGCAGCGCGCTTCCCAGTCTTCGCTCTGGAACAGGATCATGAAATCGTCGCCGCCGATGTGGCCGATGAAGTCGCGGTTCGGGTCGCAGTGGCTGCTGAGGATTTCTCCCGTCAGCTGGATCACGTCGTCGCCCTTGCGGTAGCCGTACACGTCGTTGAAAGGCTTGAAGTGGTCGAGGTCGCAATAGCAGACCCAGAAGCGGCTGCCGCTGTGCAGCAGGCGGTCGATATGCTCGTTGATGGGCACGTTGCCGGGCAGTTGCGTGAGCGGGTTGGCATAGCGGGCCGCGTTGATCTGCATCTGCGTGATTTCGCGCATCAGGTCGTGTCCCGTGCCCATGCCCAGGTAGCGGCCGTGTTCGGTAATGATGAAACCGTTGAACAGATGGTGGGCGCTCGATTGCACCATGGTGTAGCTGAGTTCCTGCAAGCTCGTCTCGTGGTCGGCGATCAGGGGCGTGGCATCCATGAACAGGCTGCACGATTTCTTGCCATACAGTTCGCGCTGGTAGGGACGGGCGAAGTGGTCGATCATCTCGAAGCGGCTGATCAGGCCCAGCGGCACGCCATCGTCGACGACGGGAATGATCATCAGCTTCGGGTCTTTCAGGAAAATATCGTACACCTCGTTATTGTTTTTCTCGGGCGAAACGGCCGCCACGCGGTGCAGCAGCTTGCGGATGCTGGCGCCATTCTTTTCCAGGCTGCTGCGCTGCGGATACACGGCCACGCCGTTGCGTCCCAGCGCCTGCACCACTTCGGCCGGCAGGGCGCGCGCCGGCACCGCGTTGGGCCGGCCCAGGTGATAGCCTTGTCCGAACGCCACGCCCAGGTCGCGCAAGACCAGCAATTCCGTCTGCGCTTCGATGCCTTCGGCGATCACCAGGGTGCCCGATTTCTCCGCGATTTCCTGGATCGAGCGCACGAACTGCAGTTTCACGGGGTCATTATTGATGCCCTGGATGAAATGCATGTCGATTTTCACGTATTCCGGGCGCAGTTCCGACCACAGGCGCAGGCTGGAAAATCCCTCGCCCAGGTCGTCGATGGCGATCTGGAAACCCATATTGCGGTAATGCAGCACCGCTTCGCGCATCAGCTCGTAGTCATACGTAGGCTGGTTTTCCGTCAGTTCGATGATGACGCGGTCCGGATTGATGCCGATATGCTCGATGTATTCCAGAGTTTCGCCATGGCGGGCATTGCGCAGCAGCAGGCATTCGGGGCTGACATTGAGAAACAGCTTGCCCGGCAGCTGTAGTTCGGCGAAGCGTTCGAGCACCACTTGCCGGCACAGGTGCTCTACTTCCAGGGTCAGGTCATGCGCGCGCGCCACCTTGAACAGATTCATCGGCGCATGCAGGGGGCTGTCGGACGGCCCCCGTATCAAGCCTTCGTAGCCGATGATGTCGCCGCTGTGCATGTGGATGATGGGCTGGAACAGCGCGCTGAGCTTGCGGCCCGCAATGATCTCATGCAAGGCATCCGTCCCTTCGATGCTCATGGATATCGATGGTGGCTTCAGGTAAGCCACATTCGATGGCACCGCGCCGGGCGGCGCGGCGGTGGCGGTGGGGAGGGCGAGAGTGTGCATAGGCGGATGTGGCGGCACGGCCTCTGGACGGGCCATGAACATGTTGCCGATAGTAAAGAAGATTTATGACGGCTTGATGAAACGACTTTGTTTTTGATAATGTTTCTTGCATGAATGTCAGTTTGCCGATTCCGGCGAAAGCGAGATTTATCATGGCCATTCATGTAAATTCCCCAAACAAAAGACGGTAAATCCACCGGATAACTGTGCTTTAAAAGTGGCAATCCGCGCTATGATTTCTCTTGGCGAAAGTCAACATGGGCAGCCGCCGCGCATGCAGGCGGCCTGCTTTCCTCGACATCCAACAATGAGACAACAACCCATGCAATTACGTAGTGCAACCCTCATATTCAGCTTGATGGCCGCCTTCGGTGGCAATGCCCTGGCGCAAAGCGCCGCGATGCCATCGTGCCCGGCCGGCGATGGCGCACCCGTGACGTATCCGGTCAGCAAAAAAGTCGACCAGCAAGACAGCTATTTCGGCACCACCATCGCCGACCCGTACCGCTGGCTGGAAGATGCCAACAGCGCCGAGACAGGCGAATGGGTTGCGGCGCAAAACAAGCTGACGCAATCGTACCTGGGCACCATCCCGGAGCGCGCCGCGATCAAGCAGCGCCTGACCAAGCTGTGGAATTATGAGCGTTTCTCTACGCCAACGAAGCAGGGCGGCCGTTACTTCTACAGCCGCAATGACGGCTTGCAGAACCAGGCCGTGCTGTACACGGTGAAAAAACTGACGGACGAGCCGCGCCTGCTGCTGGACCCGAACACCCTGTCCACGGATGGCACGGTGGCGCTGGCCGGCACCTCGATCAGCCCGAACGGCAAGTACCTGGCGTATGCCACGTCCGCTTCCGGTTCCGACTGGAACGAGTGGAAGGTGCGCGACATCGAATCGGGCAAGGATTTGACGGACCACATCAAGTGGGCCAAGTTCTCCGGCGCTTCGTGGACCAAGGACAACACCGGTTTCTTCTACAGCCGCTATGACGCGCCGAACGAAGCGACCAAGCTGGCCGATATCAATTACTTCCAGAAATTGTATTTCCATAAAATCGGCACGCCGCAAAGCGACGACGTGCTCGTCTTCGACCGTCCCGACCAGAAGGAATGGGCGTTTGGCGGCAGCACCGTCAGCGACGACGGCAATTACCTGATCATCACGGCCACGCAAGGCACGGAACGCAAGAACCGCATTTTCTACAAGGACTTGCGCCAAAAGAACGCCAAGGTGGTGGGCTTGCTGGAAGCGTTCGATGCATCGTACTCGTTCATCGACAATGACGGCCCCGTGTTCTTCTTCAAGACGGATAACAAGGCGCCGAAATCGCGCGTGATCGCCATCGACACGCGCAAGCCTGCGCCTGCCGACTGGAAGGAAATCGTGCCGCAAAGCGCGGAAACCCTCGTTGCCGTCAACCTGATCAACAACCAGCTGGTGCTCGATTACTTGAAAGATGCGCAAACGCAAATCAAGATCGTCGACCTGAACGGCAAGCTGGTGCGCGAAGTGGCCTTGCCGGGCATCGGTTCGGCCGGCGGCTTTGCGGGCAAGCGTGGCGACACGGAAACGTTCTACTCGTTTACCAGTTTCACGACGCCGGCGACCATCTACCGCTACGACATGAAATCGGGCAAGAGCAGCGTGTACCGCCAGCCGAAGGTCGATTTCGACCCGAACGCCTTTGAAACGCGCCAGCAATTCTTCACCAGCCGCGACGGCACCAAGGTGCCGATGTTCATCGTCTCGAAAAAAGGCATGAAGCTCGACGGTTCCAACCCGACCTATCTGTACGGCTATGGCGGCTTCAATATTTCGCTGACACCGAGCTTCTCCGTGGCAAATCTTGCCTGGGTGGAAATGGGCGGCGTCTACGTGATGGCCAACCTGCGCGGCGGCGGCGAATACGGCGAAGCCTGGCACCAGGCTGGCACCAAGCTGAACAAGCAAAACGTGTTCGACGACTTTATTGGCGCGGCGCAATGGCTGGTGGACAACAAGGTCACCTCGCCATCGAAGCTGGCCATCGGCGGCGGCAGCAATGGCGGCCTGCTGGTGGGCGCGGCCATGACGCAGCGTCCCGACCTGTTCGCCGCGGCGATCCCGCAAGTGGGCGTGCTTGACATGTTGCGCTTCCACAAGTTCACCGTGGGCTGGGGCTGGGTGCCTGACTACGGTTCGTCGGACGATGCCGAACAGTTCAAGGCGCTGGTGAAATACTCGCCGCTGCACAACCTGAAGGCGGGCGGTTGCTATCCAGCCACCATGATCACGACGGCCGACCACGACGACCGCGTCGTGCCTGCCCACAGCTTCAAGTTCGCCGCCGCTGCCCAGGCAGCGCAAGGCGGCGCGGCGCCCGTGCTGATCCGCATCGACAGCAAGGCCGGCCACGGCGCCGGCAAGCCGACGACCAAGCAGATCGAAGAAGTAGCCGATCGCTGGGGCTTCCTCAGCCGTTCGCTGAAGATGACGCCGGTAGTGGCGGAGCCGGCCAAGGTGGCGGCGCAGTAAACAGGTAGTGTTCAGGTAAAAAGCGCGGGTGCCGTTGGCCCGCGCTTTTTTACGTCTGGTGCAAAGGCGCGATGCGCGCCAGCACGCCGTTGCCAAACGTGGACTGGAACGGCAAATCCTTGCGCTGCGCATAGCCGATATAGCAATCGCACTTGAAGCGCGGGCAGGATTTCTCTTGCAGCAGGTCCGCCAGGTCGTCCGTGTACAGGTTGCCCAGGCGCTCGGGCACGAAATGGCAGCGCGCCAGCTCGCCGTCGCCATCGACGGACAGCGACGCCTCGCCCGCCAGACAGGGCTTGCCGCGCGAGGGCGAAGGGCGCCGGTTTTGCGCGAACCACGGGTCGACGGCGTCCAGCCAGGCCAGGTCTTCCACCGCGTAGTAGCCGGGACCACGCCGGTCATACGCGTTCAGCCACAGGTAGACGTGCGCGGGCAGGGCTGCGCGCAGGGCGCGGATGGCGTCAAGGTGTTCATTCATCGCCACGACGCCGACGGAATAGCGCACGCCCATGGCGTCCAGGCGCGCGCAGCGTTCGAGAAAGCGGGCCAGCGTCGTCTGGTCCGGGTGGTAGGTGCACCACAGGCCGATCTTTTCCAGTCCATCCATCCCCTGCAGCCAGTTCAGGGGGCCGGACAGATTCGTTTGCAGCGCCACCTGGCGCACGTGCGGCAGTGCGGCCAGGGTTTGCATGGCCGCGCGGTAGTGGCGCCGCACCAGCGCTTCGCCCCAGGGGGTGAACAGCACGCCGATGGGGCGCGTTTGCCGCGCCACCCAGTCCGTGAAGCGGACAAGCTCGCGCGCGTCGCGGGCCAGCGCGGCGCGGCTGTCGCGCTTCTTGGCAAACGGGCAGTAGCCGCAGGCGTAGTTGCAGCTCGCCAGCGTGCCCCGGTACAGCAGGGACAGAGTGCCAGGCGGCGTTGTCAGCACGCCTGGCCCTCTTGCGCCATCAGCGTGCGCACCGTCTCGGAGGCCAGCCACGGGCCGATGGTGTCGGCGTAGCTGTAGCCGCGGTCATTGAGGCGCAGCAGCGGACCATCCTCCTGCACCAGTTCCAGCGCGTGCAATTCGGCCAGCTGCGGCAGATCCATCTCGCAGCGCGTGCCGAAGCGCGCCGTGTAGGCGTCGCGGTCCAGGCCCGGTTCCGTCAGCAGCGACTGGATCACGTAGCGCCGGCGCTGTTCTTCCTCGCCCAGCACGTAGCCGTGTTCCGCCTGCGCGAAGCTTACTTCGTCCAGCGCCAGGTAGTTGTCGATGATGCCGATGGTCTCTGTCCGTGCCACCGCGTACTCGCTCGAATAATGCAGGCTGGCCGTGTAGGAGCGCGCGCCCGCGCCCAGGCCCACCATGCCGTCATTCTGGCAGCAGTACGAGGGACCGTTTTGTTCCGGCGCATGGGGAGCGCGGAACATGCGCATCGATACCTGCTCATAGCCTTGCGCGCGCAAATGGTCGCGCGCGGCCGCGTACAGGGCCAGCCGGCTGTCGCCGTCCTGCGCCAGCATGATGGGGTTCAGCGTATCGGCGCCTTTGCGCCGCGCGATCTTGCCAAGGCCCGTCTGCTCGCGCACGTACAGCGGATACAGATAGATTTCCTCGGGCCGGAAGGCCAGCGCGCTGTCGATGGACGCCAGCAGGCTGGCCACCGTCTGGCCCGCGATGCCGTAGATCAGGTCCAGGTTCAGGGTGGGAAAGCCTGCTGCGCGTATCAGGCCGATGGCGTGATGGACGGTGGCGTTTTGCTGGGGACGCGCCAGCGCGCGCATCTCGCCGGCGGCAAAGCTCTGGATGCCCAGGCTGACGCGGTCGATGCCGTGCGCGCGGCAGACGGCCAGGCGTTCGGCCGTGATGGTTTCGGGCGACGCTTCGATGCCGGCCGGCGTGGCTTGCAAATCGATGCCGAGGATGTCGCGCGCGCCGCACAGCAAGGTGTCCAGCTGCGCCGGCGACAGATAGGTGGGCGTGCCGCCGCCCAGCGCGAAGCGGGCAAAGCGCCGTTCGCCCAGCGCGCCGGCCAGTGCGCGCATCTGCACCAGCACTTGCCGCACGTAGCGTTCGACCATGTCGGCGCTGGGGCGGGCCATGGCGAACAGGTTGCAAAAGCCGCAGCGCATCTCGCAAAACGGAATATGGATGTACGCGAACAGGGCGGAGCGGTCTTGCCGCGCCCACAGGGGCGCCAGCGGCGCCGCCTGCGGCAAGGCGCGGTAGGCCGCCTTGTGCGGATACGAATACGAATACGCCTGATAGGGCGTGTGGCGCATGCGTTGCGCCAGGGTGCCAGGTTGTTCGGCTGGGTTCACGGTGGGGACTCCTTGGGAGGTGTATCGGGGGCGATGAAGAAGTGCGCATATGGCACGTTCCACACGCTGTCGTGGGCGATGCGGTGGCCGCGGTAGCCATCTTCGCCATAGGCGCTGCCGTGATCCGAGCAGACGATGGCGAACGTGGGCGCGCGCGCGGCGCAGGCGGCAAACAGGGGCGCCAGCGCGCCATCCACATAGCGCAGCGCTGCCGCGTGGCTGTCCAGGCAATCGGCGCGGCAGCCGGGCAGGTAGGCGCGGTTCGGTGTGTGCAGGGCGGCCACGTTGATGAACAAAAAAGTGCGCTGATCGCCATCCGCCAGGCGGGCTATGGCCAGCGCCACCTGCTTTTGCGTCGAATGGCGGCTGGCCACGCCCATGCCCGCGCTCCAGTGGCTTTCCTGGAACAGCGACGGCAGCACCGTGCCCAGCGCCGTTTGCTTGTTGAAGAAGCCCACGCCGCCGATGCAGATGGTGCGGTAGCCGCGTGCGGCCAGTGCGGCGGGAAGGTCCGCTTCCGCGAAGGTAAACGTGTCGCGCGACGTCGTTTCGCTGCCCGCAAACGCGCTGGCGAACAGGCGCGGATGGCGGCCCGGCGCGGCCGGCGTGGGCAAGAAGCCCGCGAAGAAGGCCTGGTGCGCCGCATAGGTGAACGTGGCGGGCGAGTGGCGCCGTTCCCAGCCGCCCGGCGGTAAAAAACGTCCCAGCACGGGCAATTCACCCGCCTCGTACAGGGCTTGGGCCACGTCAAAGCGCAGGGTGTCGAGCGTGAGGAAGACGATATCGTGGCTGCCGACGATGGCGTGCATGTCGGGGATGGCCGGTGTGTCCGGTGTATCTTTAAGCATGTGTCAGTTGCGTCAATTGCGCCGCATAGGTGTCCGCGCCTTGCCACAGCAGGCCTGGCAGCAGGTCGCCGAAGGCGTTCGCTTCCAGCACGTGGGCCTGGCCCTGGCGCACGACGAGGTCGTAGCCCGTCACGTGGCTGGCGGGGAAGGCGCACGCGGCCTGGGCGGCAGCCGCTTCCAGCGCCTCCAGGTCGGCTGCGTTCAAGAGGCCGGATGCCTCGCCGCGCCGGTTGTCGAGGTGCAGATTGGTCATCATGTGCTGTCCGATGCGCGCCACCCGGTGCGCGGGCTGGCCCGCCAGGGTCACGACGCGCAGGTCGTAGTGGCTGTCGCCGCAGCGCGGCTTGTTCAGCCACGTTTCCGCATACAGTTCCTGGGCGGCCAGCGCGTCGACGAGGGCGGCGATGTCGTGCCGCGTGTCATAGCGCGCCATGCGCTTGACATTGAACAGGCGCGCCGCGCCATCCCCATGCTGCAGGGCGGCCGAGGTGGTGGCTTGCTGGCGTCCCGCCTTGTTCCGGCGGTAGGCGACGACGCCGGACGCGGACGAGCCGTAGCGCGGCTTCAGATACACGCGGTCGAGGTCATGCTGGCGCAGCAGCGCTTGCAGGTGCTCGTAGCCATGCACGGGGCCGAGCAGGGCGGGAATGGCGATGCCGTGCGCGGCCAGGTGGCGCTGGCAGGCCAGCTTGTCCGTCATGCGGACAATCTCGGCCGGCGCATTGAAGACGCGTATTGCCGGCAAAGCCGCCAGTTGCCCCGCCAGGTCTTGCATGGCGCTGGCAAAGCCCGCAAACCACGCATCCATGGCCAGCAGCTCGCCATGTTCGGACGCACGCACGGGGGCGCGGTCCAGCAAACGGCAGCCCGCCTGCAGCAAGAGAAAATGGGCGGCGGGAGCGTCGCCGGGCGGCTCGATCTTCAGCAGGCCGGGCTGGCGCAAGGCGTCTGTCAGCAGCGCCGGCTGCGCCAGCCAGTCGCGCCATTCCAGCACCTGCGCGGGCGGCAGGCGCAGTTGCGCGCGCGCCGCCTGCATCAGGCGCACGCGCTTGCTGCCGGCGCTGGCCAGCAGGGTGAGGGGTGTAGCCAAAGGAAAAGACTCCGCTTATTCGCCCACGGCCACGTAGCGGTAGCTTTCGCCGTCGTCTTCGTCCGCTTCCTGCGGGTCGTCCAGCACCACTTCGAAGGGCAGCGCCTTCAGCTTGGCCTGGTTTTCTTCCGAGATGTAATGGTGCGACAGGTCCAGGCGTTTCAGCTTGCCCAGCTGCGTGTGATTGAGCACGGCCACGGCGCCCAGGTCGCCGATGGTGCCCAGCGACAGGTCGAGCGTGTCGAGCTGCGCCACCAGCGGCTCTTCCGCCAGCCACACGGCCAGGTCGTCGGCGATTTCCGCGTCGCGCAAGCCCAGGTAGCGCAGGGTCGGTACGGTCAACTGCGCCAGCACCTTGCGGTACAGGTCGACGTCGCCCGAGAAGCCGTATTCCTCTGTGCCCAGCCACAGCTCCAGGTGTTCCAGCTGCGGCATGCTCGATTGCGCCAGCGCTTCGGCGATCTTTTGATCGAGGCCGCCCGCTTCGATGGTGAAGCGGCGCAGGTGCTGGTGCGCGAACGGTTCGATGACGAGCTCATTGCCGCCGCGGATGCGCAATTCTTCCAGCTGCGGGAAGGCGTCCAGCAGGGGCTTGTAGCTGCCTTGCACGATCCACGAGATTTCGCATTCCTCGTACGTCATGTCGCCGATGAAGAGGGCGCGCACATTGGGCAGTTGCGGCGCGTGGGCGATCAGCGCGGCGATCACTTCGTCGGCGCCCGATTCGTACGGATCGCCCCACATGCCGATGATCAGCGCTGCGAGCGCGTTCTGGTCCGCCTTGGCGAGGAAGCCGGCGATCAGCTCGTCCATCTTGCGCTTGTCGTCGTACTCGAGCGACAAACGGTAGACGATGTCGGGCGAGGCGTCGAAGGGCAGGTCAGGGTCGTACTGGACGACTTTCTTGTTGTGGAAGGTGGTGGTGCTGTCGGAAATCGTCATCGGTAAGGCTCCATGAAGGGCAGTGGAAATCTTGTCTAGTCCGAAATCTTAGCATGGGCATAAGGGCTTATTGCACACTGCTGGCCCCTGCAATGGGAGCCATCGATGCTTATCTTGCATCAAAGTTGTCAAAAATGTTTACCTTTTTTATATTATCGATTATCTTGTTAATTTTATTGGAAAATTGACAATGAAACCGATACATAAAACCCTGTGTTTCTTGCTGTTGAGCGCTGCGACAACGACGGCGTTTGCACAAATCCTGCCTGCACCTGCACCGATTTTCTCTTCGACAACGTTTGCGCTCCCCTCGACTGGCCGTTTGCAGTGGGGCGGCATCACGGCGCTGGGCGAACTGTATGGCTATGTTCAGCTGAATGGCGTGGACATGTGGTACGGCACATCAGGCTCGGCAGTGACGGCCATGCCTGCGGCTCAGGCAACGAATATGCTGCGTGGCGGCAATATTGCAGGAGACTTGCTGCTGCGCTCCACCGCCGCCGATGGCACCTTGCACATGCAACTGCAGTCGGGCAACACCCTGACGTCGCTGGATATTCCCGGCCAGGTGTCGTGGACCGGTCAAGTTAATGCGTCGGGGAAAGTCGCGTTTGGCGCCACCGTGGTCGACAGCCAGACCAAGGTCAGCAGCACCAACGCCTATCTGTACGATTCCGCATCGGGCATTACTCCCCTCGGTACGCTGGGCGGCGCCTGGAGTAGTGTTTCAGCAATCAATGATCATGGGGTCATCGTCGGCAACTCCTCGACGGCCAGCGGCAAGCAGCACGGTTATATCTATGAAAATGGTGTGATGAGAGACATCACGCCCACGATCAGAGACGCCGAGGTGAAGATGCGAGGGATTAACAATGCAGGGGAAATCGTGTTCAACCAGTACTTCCCCAATGCCCCCTGGCCGGTTCCCTACCGCGCCTTCAAGATGGTGGATGGCAGCTGGAGCGGGATCAACTCCATGTCGGAAGCGCTCGGGATCGATGGCAAAGGGAACGTGGTGGGCATCAGCCTTTCAGGTGCGGAATCCATTATCAATATGAATGGCAACACCTATATGCTGGCCGACCTGGTCGATGGCATGGAAGGCTGGCGCAATCTGCAAGTCAATGGCATCAACGAGGCTGGCCAGATCGCCGCCAGCCGCTGCAACGACCGCTTTTGTGAAGTGATCCGCCTCGACCCGCTCAGCGCCGTGCCGGAGCCTGAAACCTATGGCATGTTGCTGGGCGGCCTGGCATTGCTCGGCTTTGTCAGCAGAAGACGTCAGCGCCAGGCCTGACGCCGGAGCCGTACGCCGTGCTGCTGGTGGCCACTAGCGGTGGATCACCACCAGCAGCGCTTTTCCTTCCGTCTTGCCCAGGTTGCGTATCGTATGCGGCAAGTCCGCCGGATACCTGGCCGTGCCGCCATTCTTGACCTTTTTCTTCGCCGTCCCCACTTCCAGTTCCAGGTTGCCGTGGATCACCGTCAAATGCTCGGTGGTGCCCGGATCGTGCGGCTGCGACGCCAGTTCACCGCCCGGCGCCAGGGTCACCTCATACCATTCATATTTGCCGGCCAGTTCCATCGGTCCCAGGATGCGCAGCACGTAGCCCGCGTGGTCGCCGGGCAGGGTGGGGGTTTCGTGGGCGTCCGTGATGCGGATGGTTTCCACGGCTTTTTCCGCGCTGGACAGCAATTCGCCGATCTGCACGCCCAGGGCGTTGGCCAGGCGCCACGTGATGGCGATGGTGGGATTGGCCTTTTCGCGCTCGATCTGCGACAGCATGGACTTCGAGACGCCCGCGATGCGCGACAAATCCTCCAGTGTCAGGCCGCGCGCAAGGCGCAGCCGTTGCAGGGTGGCGCCCACTTCGGGCGGAGAATTGGTCGAAACGCTGGTTTTCATCGGCAGGTGGCTTGCAAAGTTCAAAAGGCTTGGGTAATATCCACTATATTGAATTTCAGTTCGAAATAGTGGATTTTGAGGAAAAACACGGAAACGTGTAGACTTCAAACAGCGCTTCACGGTACAGCATTGTGCGCGCACCGGTCAAGCGGACGCTTTTCCCTATGGCAACTGAGCTCACCCGGATAGCACACATACAACAGGGACACACAAGGATCATCATGAGCGAGCAAGCGAAGAACACCTTTTTCAGCGGTCTGCAACAGAATCTCGATCAACTGCGCCAACAGGGCTTGTACAAGCCCGAGCGCGTGATCGCCTCGCGCCAGGGCGCCGAAGTGGTGTGCGACGATGGCCGTACCCTGATCAATATGTGTGCGAACAACTACCTGGGCCTGTCCGGCGACCTGCAGACGCAGGAAGCGTCTATTGCCGCCACGCAAAAGTATGGTTACGGCCTGTCGTCCGTGCGTTTTATCTGCGGCACGCAAACCGTGCATAAAGAACTGGAACAGGCGATTTCCGCTTTTCTGGGCACGGAAGACACGATTCTGTACGCGGCCGCATTCGACGCCAACGGCGGCGTGTTCGAGCCCCTGTTCGATGAAAACGACGCCATCATCTCGGATGCGCTGAACCACGCTTCCATCATCGACGGCATCCGCCTGTGCAAGGCTGGCCGCTACCGCTACGCCCACAACGACATGGCCGACCTGGAAGTGCAGCTGAAAGCGGCCGTCGCCGCCGGCAAGCGCCATAAAGTCATCGTCACGGACGGCGTATTCTCGATGGATGGCACGATCGCGCAACTCGACAAGATCTGCGACCTGGCCGACCAGTACGGCGCGCTGGTGATGATCGACGAATGCCACGCTTCCGGCTTCATGGGCGCGACGGGCCGCGGCACGCACGAACACCACAATGTGATGGGCCGCATCGACATCATCACGGGCACCCTGGGCAAGGCCCTGGGCGGCGCCATGGGCGGTTTCACGTCGGCGCGCAAGGAAGTCATCGACACCCTGCGCCAGAAATCGCGCCCTTATCTGTTCTCGAACACGCTGGCGCCATCGATCGCCGGCGCTTCGCTGTCGGTGCTGGAGCGCCTGGCCAAGTCGACGGAACTGCGCGACCGCCTGCATGAAAACACGGCCTTCTTCCGCAGCGAGATCGAACGCATCGGCTTCACCATCAAGCCGGGCACCCATCCCGTCGTTCCCGTGATGCTGTTCGACGCTCCCGTGGCGCAGAAATTCGCCGCCCGCCTGTATGAACTGGGCGTGCTGGTGACGGGCTTCTTCTACCCGGTCGTGCCGATGGGCCAGGCAAGGGTGCGCGTGCAGCTGTCGGCAGCCCACACCCGCGAACAGCTGGTGCAAGTGCTGGCCGCCTTCGAGCAGGCTGGCAAGGAACTCGGTTTGCTGACCGCCACGACCACTACCAACTAACAAGAATTCAGGAAAATAGCATGGAACGCATCTTAGTCATTGGCGCAAACGGCCAAATCGGTAGTGAACTGGTGGGCGCACTGGCGCAGCAGCACGGCGCGGACAACGTCATCGCCAGCGACATCGGCACGAATAATCTGTACCAGGCCAAGCGCTATGCGCAATTGAATGTGCTGGACAAGGACGGCCTGGCGAAGATCATCGCCGACGAAGGCATCACCCAGGTGTACCAGCTGGCGGCCATGCTGTCGGCCACGGGCGAAGCGGCGCCGTTGAAGGCGTGGAGCCTGAACATGGACGGCTTGCTCAATATCCTGGAGCTGGCGCGCGAGCGGGGCGAAGCGGGTAAGCCGCTGCGCATCTTCTGGCCGTCGTCGATCGCCGCCTTCGGCCCGAACACGCCGCAGGTGAACACGCCGCAAATGACGGTGATGGACCCGACCTCGATGTACGGCATCAGCAAGCTGGCCGGCGAGCGCCTGTGCGAGTACTACTTCAACAAGTACGGCGTCGACGTGCGCAGCATCCGCTACCCGGGCATCATCAGCTACAAATCGCCTCCGGGCGGCGGCACCACCGATTACGCCATCGCCATCTTCCATGCGGCCTTGCGCGGCGAGCGCTATGACTGCTTCCTCGATGCGAACACCACTTTGCCGATGATTTACATGCCCGACGCTATCCGCGCCACCATCGAACTGATGGACGCGCCTGTGGCCCAAATCAAGATCCGCTCCTCGTACAACGTGGCCGGCGTGTCGTTCAACCCCGAGCAGCTGGCCAAGGCCATCGTGCGCATGGTCCCGGACTTCAAGATCAGCTACAAGCCGGACAGCCGCCAGGCCATCGCCGACAGCTGGCCGCAAAGCCTGGACGACAGCAAGGCCAGCGCCGACTGGGGCTGGAAGGCGCAGATCGGCGTCGAGCAGATGGTCACGGACATGCTGGCCAATGTCGATGTGGGCCATGCCGCCAAGGCTGCCTGAAGTACGAACCCGCTTGCATAAAAACATACTAATATAAAGAGACACTACATGGACATGAGCGTATTTGACCTGTTTAAGA
The DNA here is from genome assembly GCF_030587305.1 of Janthinobacterium sp. SUN206. NCBI lineage: Bacteria > Pseudomonadati > Pseudomonadota > Betaproteobacteria > Burkholderiales > Oxalobacteraceae > Janthinobacterium > Janthinobacterium sp. SUN206. The sequence continues at coordinate 438,341 of NZ_JAPWIB010000001.1, forward strand.
TCGGCATCGGGCCGTCGAGTTCCCACACTGTGGGGCCGATGGTGGCGGCGCGGCGTTTTCTGGTCGAATACGGTCCGCTGGACCAGGTAGTGGGCGTCGAGGCGGCCCTGTATGGCTCGCTGGCGCTGACGGGCGTGGGCCATGCCACGGACAAGGCCGTCATTCTGGGCCTGATGGGCGAAACGCCGCAAGACGTGGCGCCCGATGCCGTCGACAGCAAGCTGGCCGCCATCGAGGCGGTCGGCGAAATCGCCTTGCTGGGCACGCACGTGGTGCCGTTTACGGCCGCCACGGGCTTGATCTGGCACAAGAGCGAATCCCTGCCCGAACATCCGAACGGCATGCGCTTTACCCTGAAACTGGCGGATGGCAGCCGCGTCGACAAAGTGTATTACTCGATCGGCGGCGGCTTTATCCGCGAAGCCGGCGAGGCCCAGGCCGAAGCGGCCGTGGAGTCGGCGGCCAGCGCGCGGGTCGTCTTCCCCTTCGATACCATGGAGCAGTTGCTGGCGCACGGCGTGGAAAGCGGCCTGTCGATCCCGGAAATGCTGCGCGCGAACGAATGCGTCAAGCGCAGCGACGCGGAACTCAATGAAGGACTGGACCGCATCTGGCACGTCATGCGCGACTGCATCGCGCACGGCCTGGAAACGACGGGCAACCTGCCGGGCGGCTTGAACGTGAAGCGCCGCGCCGCGAAATTGTGGCGTCTGGCGCAGGAAGCGAAAGCATCCGACAACCGCGCCAACGACTTGCCGCACGACGCCGTGCACTTGGTCAGCCTGTACGCGATGGCCGTCAACGAGGAAAACGCGGCGGGCGGCCGCGTGGTGACGGCGCCGACCAACGGCGCCGCCGGCATCATCCCGGCCGTGCTGCGCTACTACGCGCAGGATTGCCGCCCCAGCGACCCGGTCGGCGGCGTGCGCCGCTTCATGCTGACGGCGGCCGCCATCGGCATGTTGTGCAAACGCAATGCCTCGATCTCGGGCGCCGAAGTGGGTTGCCAGGGCGAAGTGGGCGTGGCCTGCGCCATGGCGGCGGCCGGCCTGGTGGCGGCGCTGGGCGGCACCAATGAACAAATCGAAAACGCGGCCGAAATCGGCATCGAACACCACCTGGGCATGACGTGCGACCCGATCGGCGGCCTGGTGCAGATTCCCTGCATCGAGCGCAACGGCATGGGCGCCGTGAAAGCCATCACGGCCGCTTCGCTGGCGCTGAAGGGCGACGGCACGCACTTCGTCAGCCTCGACGAAGTCATCGAAACCATGCGCCAGACGGGCGCGGATATGCAGGACAAGTACAAGGAAACGTCCTTGGGCGGGCTGGCCGTGCATGTAATCACCGTCAACCATGCAGCCTGCTAAGTGCCGGGGTCAGACCCGCCGGGACTCGGCGTCCCCGTCTGACCCAGATTTCCGCTGCGCCTTATGGCATCACTCCTCCTCAAACAGGCGTAAGCCGACATCACCATGGCAGCAAGCCATCACCCTTACTCCTCCTCAAACAACTGCTCCAGCCTCCTCGGGTAGTTATTCAGGAAATCGCGCGTGACGGCGTAGTGTTCCGTGTCTTCATACGCCACTTCGTGGATGCCGCCGCCCGTAAAACTGAGGATTTTCGCATTCGGATAGGCCAGCAGGATGGGCGAATGGGTGGCGATGATCAATTGCGAGTCGTCCTGCACCAGCTGGTGGATCACGGACAATGCCGCCATCTGGCGGCTGGGCGACAGGGCCGCCTCGGGTTCGTCCAGCAGGTACAAGCCTTTTCCCCGCAGCTTGTTGATCAGGGTGGCCATGAATGCTTCGCCGTGCGATTGCGCGTGCAGCGACTTGCCGCCATAGCTGGCCAGGTATTCCGGCATGTCGTCCATGTAGGTGGCGACGTTGAAAAAGCTTTCGGCGCGCAGGAAATAGCTGTCCTCGGGTTTTTTATAACTCTTGCTCAGGCGCAAGTGCGCGTGCAAGCCCGATTCCTCGTCCGACGGCAGGGCGATGCGCACGTTGCGCGTGCCGCCATCCTTGCCGAAACCGAGGGCCACGGCCAGCGCTTCGAGCATGGTCGACTTGCCGCTGCCATTCTCGCCCACGAAAAACGTCACGTCGCGATGAAAGTCCATGTGCACGAAGTCGCGGATGGCGGGAATGGTGAACGGATAGTGGTCCAGGTCGACGACGGCGTCAGGGCGCAGCGCGGCGCTTTGCAAATACGGTTTTTTACTCAGCGACATGGCCGGTTTTCGACTCCATAGTGGCCCCGCTCCGGGGTAACAGCTGCAGTGTGGCGCAAATTGGCGGCGCGCGCCAGTGCGCACACAGGCCATGTCCACCTGCCTTGATCTCAAGCATTATGTGTGGTTTGACAACAGCATGGCTCTCCAATTGTCACGCCGGCAACCGGCGTGCGCCACGCGATTCGCCTTGGACGGCGGCTGGCACTATAATATCCGCTGCCATTCATGATCAACCGCACTCAGCTCAACTGGACTCTTCAAATCTATGCACTACGTGTCTACCCGCGCTGATAAAGCGCCAATGAATCCGCAGCAATTCTCCGACATCCTCCTGGGCGGCCTGGCCCCCGATGGCGGACTGTATCTCCCTGAACACTACCCGCAAGTCACTGGTGCCGAGCTCAACGCCTGGCGCACATTGTCGTATGCCGACCTGGCCTACGAAATCCTGAAGAAGTTCGCCACCGATATCCCGGCCGCGGACCTGAAGGCGCTGACGGCGAAAACCTATACCAAGGCAGTCTACAAGAACGCCCGCGCCGGCGAAAATGCGGCCGACATCACGCCGCTGCGCGTGCTGGAAGAAAACGTCGTCAAGGGCGGATCGACCACCCTGATCCTGCAGGCGCTGTCGAACGGCCCGACCCTGGCCTTCAAGGACATGGCCATGCAGTTGCTGGGCAACCTGTTCGAATACACGCTGGCCAAGCACGACGCCGAACTCAATATCTTCGGCGCCACCTCGGGCGACACGGGCAGCGCGGCCGAGTACGCGATGCGCGGCAAGAAGGGCATCCGCGTCTTCATGTTGTCGCCGCACAAGAAAATGAGCGCCTTCCAGACGGCGCAGATGTTCAGCCTGCAAGACCCGAACATCTACAACATCGCCGTCGAAGGCGTGTTCGACGATTGCCAGGACATGGTCAAGGCAGTGTCGAACGACTTGCCATTCAAGGCGAAGCAGAAGATTGGCACCGTCAATTCCATTAACTGGGCAAGAGTCGTGGCGCAAGTCGTGTATTACTTCCGCGGCTACCTGGCGGCCACCACCAGCAACGAACAGAAAGTGTCGTTCACGGTGCCGTCTGGCAACTTCGGCAATATCTGCGCCGGCCACATCGCCCGCATGATGGGTTTACCCATCTCGAAACTGGTGGCGGCGACGAATGAAAACGACGTGCTCGACGAATTCTTCCGCACGGGCGTCTACCGCGTGCGCAAGTCCGCCGAAACGTACCATACGAGCAGCCCGTCGATGGATATCTCGAAAGCGTCGAACTTCGAGCGCTTCGTCTACGACCTGGTGGGCCGCGACAGCGAGCGCGTGCGCGCGCTGTTCACGAAAGTGGAAACGCACGGCGGCTTCGACTTGTCCGGCAAGCCGGGCAGCGATGGCGACGAGTTCAAGCTGGTGGCCAAATATGGCTTCAAGTCGGGCAAGTCCACGCACCAGGACCGCCTCGACACCATCCGCGACGTGGCCGACGACTATGGCATCACCATCGACACGCACACGGCCGACGGCATCAAGGTGGCGCGCGAGCACCTGGAGCCGAACGTGCCGATGATCGTGCTGGAAACGGCGCTGGCGGCCAAGTTCAACGAAACCATCCTCGAAGCGCTGGGCGTGGATGCGGAGCGCCCGGCCGGCTTCGAAAACATCGAAGACTTGCCGCAAAAGTTCGTCGTGATGGATGCGGACGTGGAAAAAATGAAGGCGTACATCGCCGCCAATACGGGGCTGTGATGACAGACGCGAGCACTGTACGTAAACCCATGCTGTCGGTGGCCGAGGCGCAAGCCTTCATGCTGGGCGCGGCGCGCCCGGTGGCCGACGTGGAGCTGGTCGACACCATGCGCGCCAACGGCCGCGTGCTGGCGGCCGCGCAAACGTCGACCCTGAACGTGCCCGAGCGCGACAACACGCAGATGGATGGCTACGCCGTGCGCGCGCAGGATTGCGCCAGCGGCGCGGCCAGCCTGCCCGTGTCGCAGCGCATCGCGGCCGGCCACGTGGGCCAGCCTTTGCAGCCGGGGACGGCGGCGCGCATCTTCACGGGCGCCCTGATCCCGGACGGCGCCGATTGCGTGGTGATGCAGGAGCAGTGCACCTTGCTTGACGGCGTGGTGACGGTCAATCACGTGCCGCACGCGGGCGAATGGGTGCGGCGCCAGGGCGAGGATATCCGCGCCGGCGGCGAAATCCTCGGCGCCGGCCGGCGCCTGCGCAGCCAGGAAATGGGCCTGGCCGCCTCGGTGGGCCTGGCGCAAGTGCCGGTGCTGCGCAAGCTGCGCGTGGCCGTCTTCTTCACGGGCGACGAGCTGGCCATGCCGGGCGAGCCTTTGGCGCCGGGCGCCGTCTACAACTCGAACCGTTTTACCTTGCGCGGCCTGCTGGAAAATCTGGGCTGCGAGATCACGGACCTAGGCATCGTGCCCGACAGCCTGGAAGCGACGCGCGCCGTGCTGCGCCAGGCGGCCCAGGGCAATGATTTGATCATCACCTCGGGCGGCGTGTCCGTGGGCGAGGAAGACCATATCAAGCCGGCCGTGGAAGCGGAAGGGCGGCTGAACATGTGGCAGATCGCCGTCAAGCCGGGCAAGCCGCTGGCGTTTGGCGAAGTGCAGGACGCGTTCTTTGTCGGCTTGCCCGGCAATCCCGTCTCCAGCTTCGTCACCTTTTTGCTGTTCGTGCGCCCGTTCATCCTGCGCCTGCAGGGCGTGGCGGGGAGCCTGGCGCCGCGCAGCTACAGGCTGCCGGCCGCGTTTGAACGCCTGAAGGCGGACAAGCGTAACGAATTCCTGCGCGCCAAGGTCAATGAAGAAGGCGAGCTGGAACTGTTCGCCAACCAGAGTTCGGGCGTGCTGACGTCCACCGTGTGGGGCGACGGCTTGATCGATTGCCCGCCGGGGCTGTCGATTGCGCGCGGCGACATGCTGCGGTTTATCCCGTTTAACGAATTGCTGTACTAAGGAAGTCTTGATGAAGATCAATCTGCGATTTTTTGCCAGCGTGCGCGAGCTGGTGGGCACGGGCCAGGAAGCGCTGGAAGTGGCCGGGCCGCTGACGGTGGGCGAGGTGCGGGCCCTGCTGATCGCGCGCGGCGGCAACTGGGAATATGCGCTGGCGCAGGGACGCGCGCTGCGCATGGCGCATAATCAGGTGATGTGCGATGCCGATACCGTGACAGGCGACGGCGACGAAGTGGCGTTCTTCCCGCCCGTGACGGGCGGCTGATCCTGCGCGCCAAATGAAACGGCCACTTCATCGAAGTGGCCGTTTTTTCATGGCGCCTTGGTTTTCGGCTTGCTGGCCGTGGTATCGCCGCAGGTGGCGCAGGCGATGGCTTTCTTGTAGCGCCAGTATTTCGAGCCGATGAAGATGGCTGACGCCACCAGCGACCAGGCCAGCGCGCTGAGGATGTCGGCGCGGCTGGTGGTGCCCTTGCTGTACTCGACCACCGTCAGGATGATGAATAAAATCGAACTGGCCAGCAAATAACGGGAAATCCAGAATCCTGCGCCCATGTGTTTCTCCTCTTGTCGTCGCGTTGTCTCGTGAAGTCGAAGTGCCGATCGCTGCAGCATGTCCGCGCAGTATGCATCATTTTTCGGCCTTCTTGCCATCCGCCGGCCTTATCTCGACTAAAATGCCGGGGTTTTCACCGTCTTTCCAGCTCGCCATGACCCAAACCAGTTCCCCTCCGTTTCACATCGCCGTCATCGGCGGCGGCCCCGCCGGCCTGATGGCCGCCCAGGCGGCCACCGACCAGGGGGCCAGGGTGGAGCTGTTCGACGCCATGCCGTCCGTCGGCCGCAAATTCCTGCTGGCGGGGCGGGGCGGCATGAATATCACGCATGCGGAAGGTTACCAGGCCTTTGTCTCGCGCTACGCCAGGCAAGCGCACCGGGTGAAACCGGCGCTGGACCAGTTCGGCCCGCAAAAGGTGCGCGACTGGGTGCATGGCCTGGGCGTGGAAACCTTTGTCGGCTCCTCGAACCGCGTCTTCCCGACGGACATGAAGGCGGCGCCCTTGCTGCGCGCGTGGCTGCACCGCCTGCGCGAAGCGGGCGTGCAATTTCACATGCGCCACCGCTGGACGGGCTGGCAAGACGGCCAGCTGGCCTTCGCCACGCCGGACGGCGAACGGCTATTCGCTTTCGACGCCGTGATCCTGGCGCTGGGCGGCGGCAGCTGGGCGCGGCTGGGGTCGGACGGCGCCTGGGTGCCGCTGCTGCAAGGGCGCGGCGTGGCCGTGACGCCCCTGGCGCCGGCCAATTGCGGCTTCGACGTGGACTGGAGCGAGTATTTCCGCAGCCGTCATGCGGGCGAGCCGCTGACCACCGTGGCCATCACGGCGCGCGACATCGATGGCTTGACGATCAAGCGCCAGGGCCAGTTCGTCATCACGGCGGGCGGCGTCGAGGGCAGCCTGATCTACGCGCTGTCGGCCGCGCTGCGCGAGCAGATCGCCGCCGAGGGCAGCACCACCATCTGGCTCGACCTGGCGCCCGACCACAGTCATGAACGCGTGTTCGAAGAAGTGACGCGCCCGCGCGGCGCCCGTTCCATGTCCAGCCACCTGAACAGCCGCCTGGCCATCAAGGGCGTGAAATCGGGTTTGCTGCGCGAATGCCTGAGTGCGGCCGACTTTGCCGACGAAGCCAGGCTGGCCGCCGCCATCAAGCTGCTGCCCGTCACCTTAAGGCGTCCGCGCCCCATCGATGAAGCCATCAGCAGCGCCGGCGGCGTGGATTTTGAAGGTGTCAAAGGCAGCATGCTGCGTGCCATGCCGGGCGTGTTCCTGGCGGGGGAAATGCTGGACTGGGAAGCGCCGACGGGCGGCTACCTGCTAACGGCCTGCCTGGCGCAAGGCAAGGCGGCCGGCGAGCAGGCGGTCAGCTGGCTGGAAGAGAACCTTAGTGCCAGGTAATTTCGCCCGAGCCGCTTTTCTGCGTCTCGCGCTGGCGCGGGTTGCCGTGGACGTGGATGTCGCCGCTGCCGCGCACGGTCAGGTTGGCGGCGTCGCGCACGAAGACGGTGCTCGTGCCCGAGCCTTGCAGGCTGACGCTGGCCTTGTCGGCGGCCAGGTGCTCGGCATCGATGTCGCCTGAACCGCTGAGGTCGGCGCGCAGGAATTTCGTGTTGCCGCTGGCGGCGATGCGCCCGGAGCCCACCATTTCCAGCACCACGCTGTCGCTGTTGCCGGCATTGATGTCGAGGTCGCCGCTGCCGTTGACGGTGGCTTGTACCTGCTTGTAGCGTCCCGTGAAACTGACGTCGCCGGAACCCGTCAATTCCAGGATGAAACTGTCGCCGGAAAAGCCCGTGATCTTGCTGTCGCCATTGCCGTGCACTTCGACGCGCACGAGGGCCGGCAGCACCAGTTCCACCTGCAGCGGCTGGCGATGGTGGAACAGCATGCCTTTCGGGCCGATATGCACGGTCGTGCCATCCTGCGTGGTGTCGACGTTCGACAGCAAACGCTGTTCGCCGCTGACCTTCAGCGATGGCGTGGCGCCGCGGCGCAGCACCAGGTCGATGGGGCCGGCCAGGTCGATGCTGGTGATATCGGCGGAAATCGGGCGCGTTTCGCTGCGCACGGCGCGGCCGGCAGCGCTGCTGGGATTGCTGATTCCCTTGGCGCGCAGCGCCGCATACGACATGGCGATCAGGACCAATGCCAGCAAGAGCATGGACAGGCCAACTTTGAGCAAGCGTTTCATGGCAGCCTTTCTAGTGACCTTTGAGCAGGGAAACATTCATGGCAACGTAGCGCTTGATGCCGATCAAGGTATAGCGCGTTACGACCAGACTGAGCAGGAAGATGGCGATGCCGCCGAGCAGCATGCCCACGCCAAAGACGGTTTGCGTGGTGCGCGCATCGCGGTCCATGTCGGTGGAGATGCGGATGCCGCCGCCGGCCAGCGCTTCGGCCCGCTCCATCATGCGCGATGAGGCGCCCGGTGCCTCGGGTGCGGACTCGGCTTTGACGGGGCCGGGCACGTGGTCGACTTCGATGCCCGTGTCGCCGATGGTGATGCGCGTTTCGCGCCGTTCGCCGCCTTCGCCGCCGTCATCGTCATGGATGAAGACGTGGCGCAGGGGGCCATCGAGCACCAGTTCGTTGGCGCCGGACAAGCCGCTGGCCGTGATGGCGATGCCGGCCAGGTAAAAGCTCAGGCCGACGGCGTACAGGGTGGCCAGCAGGGCCGCGTAGACGGCGGCAGGCACGACCATGAACAGGTTGAAGATGGTCAGGCCCACCAGCGAGACAAGCAGGCGCAGCAGGTTGACGGGCGTTTTCTTTTGCTCGAAAGCCTGGCGATGGGTGCTGCTGCGCAAGGTGAGGGCGATTTTTTTCGGGTCGCCCAGGTCATCGGCGATTTCGTGCTCGCTGCGGCCGGCCGCAGCGCCTTCGATGAAGGTCTGTTCGTAATAATCGAGGGTCTTGGCCACCAGGTCCGGTGGCAAGCCTGCCAGTGCGCGCCGCAGCGCGTCGAGATAATCTTGCTTGTTCATCATATTCTTCCTGTCCGCCGCTTCAGCCCACTGCCGGCAGCAACATGCTTGCCTGGCTCAGCAGCAACGGTGCCTGTGGCGCCTGCTGTACCTGCATGACGATCAAGGTTGTTAGCACCACACCCGCCAGCAGCGCCAGGGCTTTCAAGCTGTTTTTCAAGTGCAAGGTGGTGTGCATGGTATTCCTCGTGGCATGGCCGTTGTCGATGATCAGACTGTACCCAAGCGCACGCGAGCGCACCAGCGCGGTGCGACAGAATGCAATTTCGCGGGGGCGAGCGACGCCAGGGGAGGATGCACCGTCAAGTCTACTTTGCCGCCTTGCCCGTGGTGACGACCTTGGCGGCCGCCACGCCGCTGCGCACGGCCGCCTCGATGGTGGCCGGATAGTCTTGTGTCCGGTCGTCATTCGCCGTGTAGTCGCCGGCCAGCAGCAGGCCCGGCACGCCGCTGGCGTTGCCGGGGCGCGCCAGGTCCGGCGTGCAGGCGAACGTGGCGCGCTTTTCCGTGATCAGCTGGGTCCACAGGGGCTGGGCCAGGGCAGGGCGCTGCAAGACCTGCGCCAGCTGCGCCGCGATGGCTTGCGCCAGCGGCCCGTGGCCTTGCTCGGCGGCAGGGCCGGAGGCGCTGATGACGACGGCCAGCAAGCCGGCCTGTTTGCTGTCGAGCTGGCCCCGGTCGAAGACGAACTGGCCCCAGTGCCGGTTCGCCGGCGTATCGACGAGGGCGTAGAACGGCAAGTCCAGGCGCACCGAGGCGTCGTATTGCAGGTAGCAGGTACTGATCGCTTCCGGCGTGAAGGCTTGCATTTTGGCAATAACGTCATCGAGGCGCGCGTCCTGCAAGCCTTGCAGCAGGCCGGCCGCTTGCACGGACGAGGTGGCGACGATGACGCCGTCAAAGATATCTCCATCGTCGACGTCGTCATCGAGCCGCCAGCGGCCGTCGGGCAGCGCCTGCAGGGCGGCCACCTTGGCGCCCGTGCGCACTGCGCCGCCATGTTGTTCCACATAGCGGGCGGCCGCGTCGGGCAGCACGCTGCTCAGGTCGGCCTTCGGGACCAGCATGTCCGAGGCGCGGCGGCGGCTGGCGCCCAGGCTGTCGCGCAGCACGTTGAGGAAGACGCGGGCCGAGGCGCGCTCGGGCGGGGTATTCAGGGCGGCCAGGCACAGCGGGTGCCACATCAGCCGGTTCAGGCGGTCCGTCTGGTCGAAGCGCTGCAGCAATTCGCTGACCGTGCAATCGTTGTACAGTTGCCAACCCATCGTCCGCATGGCGGTGGAAAAGCGCATCAGGGCCAGTTTGTCGGCGCGCAATAATCCCGTGGCGCGCAGCAGGGCCCAGACCAGGTGCAGCGGCGCGGGCAGGCGGGGCGCGATGAAATCCATGCCCCCGGAGCCGGCCGGATAGCGCATCTGCAGGGGCAGCGTGAGGATCAGTTCGTCCGGGTCTTGCCCCGCCAGTTTGATCAGGCGCAAGGTTTCCGTGTAGGCGCCCAGCAAGATATGCTGGCCGTTGTCGAGCACCGTGTTTTCTCTCTCGACCCTGCGCGCGCGCCCGCCCAGGGTGCGCGCCGCCTCGAAGACGGTCACCGGGTGACCGGCGCGCGCCAGTTCCATGGCCGTCGCGCAGCCGGCCCAGCCGGCGCCGATGACGGCGTAGCGTTGCTTCACGATAGGCTTAGCCACGAACCCAGGTCTTCCAGGCCAGCCACAGTTTGCGGATCGGCGTGAGCGAGATGCGCTGTTTCAGCACGTGGTAGCCGTCGCGCTCGACTTCGTTAAGCAGGGTGCGGTAGATGGCGGCCATGATCAGCCCCGGACGCTGGGCGCGGCGATCCTCGGCTGGCAACAGCGCGAAAGCTTCGTCATACGCCTTTTGCGCGCGCGCCACCTGGAAACGCATGAGGTTTTCAAAGTTTTCGCTGTGGCGCGCGTTCAGCAAGTCGGCCGCCGTCACATTAAATTGCTGCAATTCGCTGATCGGCAAATAGATGCGCCCCTTGCGCGCATCTTCGCCCACGTCGCGGATGATGTTGGTCAGCTGGAAGGCATGGCCCAGTTTTTCCGCGTACAGCAGGGTTTCCGGGCGGGTCGCGCCAAAGATGCTGGCCGACAAGATACCCACCACGCTGGCCACATGCCAGCAATAGCGGCTCATGGCCTGGTAATCGAGGTAGCGGGTCTGGTTCAAGTCCATTTCCATGCCGTCGATGATGGCCTGCAAATGCTTTTCTTCCAGTTGATACACGGCCAGATGCGGTTCCAGCGCGCGCATCACGGGATGCGTGGGGATGCCCTCGTACATGGCCTTGACTTCCTTGCGCCACCAGACCAGCTTGGTGCGTGCCACGGCTTCGTCCGTGCATTCATCGACCGTGTCATCGACTTCGCGGCAGAAAGCGTACAGGGCCGTGATGGCCTTGCGGCGCTCGGCGGGCAGGAACAGGAAGCTGTAGTAGAAGCTGGAGCCGCTCTGGGCGGCCTTTTGTTGGCAGTATTCGTCGGGAGACATAGTCAAAAGAGCAAGGGTTGCAGATCGAAGCCGCTATTCTATCGTCTTACAGAGTGGGCGACGGGGGAAAAGCCGTTTTTACTTGTGTCTCTTGATGCAAGCTTTTGCGCGACATGCGCAGGGCGCGCCAGAAAATGATCAGCCAGTCGCGTTTCTCCAGCTTGGGACGGCGCCGGAACACGTCGTAATTGACGGCTTCGATGCATTCGAGGATGCGCAAGCCGCCTTGCACCACCAGGCGCAATTCCCAGCCAATGCGGCCGCGCAAGCGCAGGGCCAGCGGCGCGCCGGACAGCATCAGGGCGCGCGTGCGGGCCACTTCGAAGCGCATCAGGGCGCTCCACTTGCCGTGCGCCTCGGGCCGCTCGAAGGCGGCGGCGGAGACGGCAAAGCGGCTCAAGTCTTCCATCGGCAGGTAGATGCGCTCTTTTTGCTGGTCGATGGCGACGTCTTGCAAGAAATTAATTAGTTGCAAAGCTGAACATATCGCATCGGAATCGCGTACATTCTGTTCATCGGCCGCGCCATACAGGTGCAGCATCAGCAGCCCCACGGGGTTGGCCGAGCGGGCGCAGTAATCGAGCACATCGTCATAGCTGGCGTAGCGCGTCGTTTCCACATCCTGTTTAAATGCCGACAGCAGATCGTGGAACGGCTTCAGCGGCAACTGGTGTTTGGCGATGACGGCGGCCAGGCGCTCGAACATGGCGGCGTTCTCGCCGGCATGGCCTTCGTGGCGGTCCATGCGGCCCAGCGCTTCTTCATAGGCGTGCAGGGCGGCCAGGCGCTCGGCCGGCGTGGCGTCGCCCTCATCGGCCAGGTCGTCGGCGCTGCGGGCGAAGGCATAGATGGCTTCGACGGCGGGCACCAGGCGGCGCGGCAGTAAAAATGATGCAACAGGAAAATTTTCGTAATGGTCTACAGGCATGAACACACTTCTCTAGTCTTGCGTTTGTCCGGCACCCTCACACGCTGGAATGGGGCCGGACGTTGTACGTCTCAAGATTAATGACGCAAAAGTCACTAAAAACTTTTACGCACGATTATAATTAATAACCAGAAAGTCATTAGGGGAAAATCGCTCCCCGCGATGACCAAGCTGATATTGTCACAAATTTAAGGATATCGCGTGCGAAAAAGTTTGGCTTGGCCCAAAGGACAAGCAAAAAGTTTCTCCGCATAAAAATATTGCAGCCCGCATAGTAAAGGAAAATACCTTGTTTGCCCTGAAAACCCTGCGCCGCGAGACCGGCGCTCCCGCACTTCCCGCCCTGCGGCTGATTGCCGCCGCCGCCCTGGCGCTGACCCTGGCGGCTTGTTCCAAGCCTGCCGTCAAAGTGGAAGACGTGCGCCCCGTGCGCGCGATCGTATTGTCTAGCAGTAATGTTGACGTGAGTGCCGAGCTGTCGGGCGAGGTCGTGCCCCGTGTCGTATCGCAGCTGGGCTTCCGCGTGGGCGGCAAGATCGTCGCGCGCAAGGTGGACGTGGGCGCCAGCGTCAGGAAGGGGCAAGTGCTGATGCAGCTCGACCCTGCCGACTTGCAGCTGTCGCAGGCGCAGGCCAAGGCTTCGCTCGTCAGCGCGGAAACGAGCCGCGACCTGGCGCGCGCGGAATTGAAGCGCTACCAGGATTTGCGCGAGAAAAATTTCGTCAGCCAGGCCGTGCTTGACGGCAAGGACGCCGCCTACAAGGCGGCGCAGGCGAACGTGGAAGCGGCCCAGGCCCTGTACCGTGGCCAGGCGAACCAGTCCGGCTATGCCAGCTTGCTGGCCGACGTCGATGGCGTCGTCACGCGCATCGAGGCCGAAGTGGGGCAGGTGGTGGCGCCCGGCGCGCCCGTCGTGCAAGTGGCGAAGAGCGGCGAGAAGGAAGTCGTGATCGGCATTCCTGAAGACAAGGTCGAGACCTTGCGCGGCGTCAAGGATGTGGTGGTGCGCCTGTGGGCCGACCCGAAGCAGGGCTTGCCGGGCAAGATACGCGAAGTGTCGCCCGTGGCCGATGCCGCCACGCGCACCTATATCGCCAAGGTCAGCATCCCGGACGCGCCGCAGGCGCGCCTGGGCATGACGGCCGTGGTGCAGTTCGCCTCGCAGACGGCCACGCCGCAGATCAAGGTACCGCTGACGGCCCTGTTCAATGAGAAATCGCAAAGTTCCGTGTGGGTGGTGGAAAACGGCGCCGTGAAGCTGGTGCCGGTGACGGTGGGCGGCGTGGCGGGCAATGAGCTGCTGCTGACTTCGGGCGTGAAGGCGGGCCAGACCGTGGTCACGGCCGGCGTCAACCTGCTCAAGCCGGGCCAGAAAGTGACCATCCTCGGCGCCGAACTGGCCAGCAAGCCTGCCGCCGGTGCCGCCGCCGTCAGCGTGGGTGCGGTCAAATGAAGGGCGGCTTCAATCTGTCGCGCTGGGCGCTCGAACACATCCCGCTGACGCGTTACTTGATGGCCGTGCTGCTGATCGGCGGCATGCTCAGCTACGCCAGCCTGGGCCAGGATGAAGATCCTCCGTTTACTTTCCGCGCCATGGTGCTGCAAGCGTACTGGCCCGGCGCCACGGCCTTGCAGATGGCCGAGCAGGTGACGGACAAGCTGGAAAAGAAGCTGCAGGAAACGCCGTACATCGACGAAATCACCAGCTATTCGAAGCCGGGCGAAACCCTGATCCTGCTGGAACTGCGCGAATCGGCGCCGCCCAAGGAAACGGCCGCCGCCTGGTACCAGGTGCGCAAGAAGATCGGCGACATCCAGGGCACCTTGCCGGCCGGCGTCGTGGGCCCGTTCTTCAATGACGAGTTCGGCGACACGTATGGCTCCATCTTCGCCCTGTCCGGCGACGGTTTTACCTACGCGGAAATGAAGGATTACGCGGACAAGGTACGCCAGGAACTGCTGGCCGTGGGACAGGTATCGAAGGTGGAACTGTTCGGCGTGCAGGATGAAAAGATCAATATCGTCTTTTCGCACAAGAAATTTGCCCAGCTGGGCATTCCTTTCGACGCCATCGTGCAGCAACTGTCCGCGCAAAACAGCATCAACGCCACGGGCGTGCTGGTGACGCCGACGGACAATCTGCAAGTGCGCGTGACGGGCGCCATGCTGACCGTCAAGGACCTGGAAAACCTGGAACTGCGCGCCAACGGCACCACCTTCCGCCTCGGTGATTTTGCTACCGTGAAACGTGAACTCATCGATCCGCCGAAGGACAAGATGCGTTTCAACGGCAAGGAAGTGATCGGCCTGGGCGTGTCGATGGAAAAGGGCGGCAATATCATCGACATGGGCAAGGCCTTGCAGGCAACGGTCACGCGCATGAAGAGCGAGTTGCCGGTCGGCATAGAACTGCAGCGCGTGTCGAACCAGCCGGAAGCCGTGTCCGCTTCCGTGGGCGAGTTCGTGCATACCCTGGTCGAAGCCATCCTGATCGTGCTGGCAGTCAGCTTTGTCGCGCTGGGCTTGCACACGAAACCGCTGCGCATCGACGTGCGTCCCGGCCTGGTGGTGGCGCTGACCATTCCGCTGGTGCTGGCCGTCACCTTCCTGTTCATGCGCCTGCTCGACATCGACTTGCACAAGATTTCGCTGGGCGCCCTGATCATCGCGCTGGGATTGCTGGTCGATGACGCCATCATTGCCGTCGAGATGATGGTGCGCAAGATGGAAGAGGGCATGTCGCGTTTCGACGCGGCCACGTTCGCCTATACGTCGACGGCCATGCCCATGCTGACGGGTACCCTGATCACGGTGGCGGGCTTTTTGCCCATCGGCCTGGCCAAGTCGGCCGCCGGCGAATACACGTTCTCCTTGTTCTCCGTCAATGCGCTGGCCCTGATCATTTCGTGGGTGGTGGCCGTCGTCTTCACGCCCTACATCGGCTATGTCTTGCTGAAAGTCAAACCGCACGCGCATAACGACCATGAATTGTTCGATACGCCGAACTTCCGCCGCTTCCGCCGCGCCGTCACCTGGTGCGTGGAATGGCGCAAGACGACGATTGCCGCCACCCTGGCTATCTTTGCGCTGGGCATTTACGGCTTTAACTTTATTGAAAAGCAATTCTTCCCCGATTCCAGCCGTCCCGAACTGATGGTGGAGTTGTGGTCGCCCGAAGGCACGACGTTTGCCGCGAATGAAAAGCAGGTGAAGAAATTCGAAGCCTTCGTGGGCAAGCTCGACGGCGTGGAAAGCGTCACCAGCTATGTCGGCACGGGCAGCCCCCGTTTCTACTTGCCGCTGGACCAGATCTTCCCGCAGACCAACGTGTCACAAGTGGTGGTCTTGCCGAAGAGCCTGGCTGACCGCGAACGCTTGCGCCAGCAAATCGTCGATGTCTTCAAGAAAGATTTCCCGGAAGTGCGGGGCCGCGTCAAACTGTTGCCGAACGGGCCGCCCGTGCCGTATCCCGTGCAATTTCGCGTCACGGGACCGGAAGTGGCCGGTGTGCGCGCCATCGCCGACCAGGTCAAGGACATCATGCGCGCCAATCCGAACACCCTGGGCGTGAACGACAACTGGAATGAGTCGGTGAAAGTATTGCGCCTGGACCTGGACCAGGACAAGATGCGCGCGCTGGGCGTCACGTCGAAAACGGTGATGCAGGCGGCCAATACGATTCTGTCGGGCACCGTCATCGGTCAATTCCGTGAAGACAATAAGCTGATCGACATCCAGGTGCGCCAGCCGCTGGAAGAGCGGGCGACGATTTCCGTGCTGAATGACACGAATATCCCGACGGCGACGGGCAAGTCCGTACCCATCTCGCAGCTGGCCCGCGCGCATTTCGTGTGGGAACCGGGTGTCGTCTGGCGCGACAAGCGTGAATGGGCCATTACGGTGCAGTCGGACGTGATCGACGGCATCCAGGGCGCCACCGTGTCGACGCAGCTGGCGCCGCAGCTGGACGCCTTGCGGGCCAAGTTGCCGGCCGGCTACCGCATCAATGTGAAGGGCGTGGCGGCCGACAGCGGCGAAGCGGAAGCGTCGATTTCGGCGAACTTGCCGTTGGCTATCTTCATCATCTTCACCTTGCTGATGCTGCAGCTGCACAGTTTCTCGCGTTCCCTGCTGGTCTTCCTGACGGGGCCGCTGGGCGTGGCGGGCGCCGCGTTTGCCTTGCTGCTGCTGCACCGTCCGCTGGGCTTCGTGGCCAACCTGGGCGTCATCGCGCTGTTCGGTATGATCATCCGCAACTCGGTGATCCTTGTCGACCAGATCGAGCAAGACATCCGCGATGGTTCGGCTCCATGGGACGCCATCATCGACTCGGCCGTGCGCCGTTGCCGCCCCATCGTGCTGACGGCCGCAGCCGCCGCGCTGGCCATGATTCCGTTGTCGCGCTCCGTGTTCTGGGGGCCGATGGCGGTGGCCATCATGGGCGGCCTGATCCTGGCGACGGCCTTGACTCTGCTGTTCCTGCCGGCCCTGTATGCGGCCTGGTTCCGGGTCAAGAAGCCGGCGCCGGCGACCGCAAAAGAAGGCTAGCCGCCTGCGCCAGGGCTTAGGCAAAAAAAGGCGGCATTCCTCTGGGAAATCCAGTAGAATGCCGCCTTTGCTTTACCGAGGGCTTGCTCGTTGAGTCTGCGGTAGCCAGATCGCTCCCGAGTTGTTAAAATCAGGGAGGCGCAGACGACAGTCTGCGCGGCGGCAGTCTGTTGCTGGTAGTGAAAAAATGCGGATGTGGTGGAATTGGTAGACACGCTGGTCTTAGAAGCCAGTGCTTCGGCTTGGGAGTTCGAGTCTCCCCATCCGCACCAATCCGGGTTGTTCCAGCCCGGACGTGCAGCACCACCAAGTTGTTCTTCAGCCTCGTGCAGGCATCTTCCTGTTTTTCTTCCCGTTCTTCCCGTGTTTTCGTCATGGGATGCGTCTTCCATCGCGCTATTTTTCGTCCGGCACGGCAGGATAGGGCGGGGTATGGGCGGCGATTTACCTGAAAAATGGCCAAATTGAGATAAATCAAAGGTTTTTTGCCCGAAATCTTCGCTATGAGCGCATTTCTTTGTTTCGGACGGGGCGCCAGTTCGCATATACTAATGAACGAAGCAGGCTGGAAAGCCTGTCTCTGGCGAAACAAAGAATGCCGGGGCAAGAGTAAAGACAGGGCACCCCCAGGCTGTGGCGACTCGTTCGCCGCCGCTGGTATCCTCTGTGGCCGCGCTGCAAAGCCAGCCACTTTCCCGAAGTCCTTTGTTATAATGCCACGCTTTACCGAATGATGGCCGGCCCTGCATTTACTTAGAAGCAAGGCTGGACGCTCGGAGCCCTGTCGCAGTACTGGAAGCGGCGGATTGTTTGGTGCCTGGTGCGGGTTTTCCCTCAGCCGGGTAGACCAGGTCCATTGTCCTGTTTGCAGTACTTTTACAGATGATATATGCGAGCGAGTGAAGCTGGACCCATGTCTTGCCGCCAGTGATGGCGCAAGGGGTCGGGTCTTCTTTTCTCGCACCAACAGTGTTTATTTTTTGGACGATTTTTTACATGGCAACTGCAGTCGAAACCTTGGGCAAACTCGAACGTCGTATCACGATCTCCTTCCCGCTGACGGACGTCCGCACGGAAGTTGAGAAGCGCCTGAAAGTGCAAGCCCGTACGGCTAAGGCACCGGGCTTCCGTCCGGGCAAAGTGCCGTTGAAAATGGTCGCAGCACAATACGGCTACCAAATTGAATCCGAAGTGCTGAATGACAAAGTCGGCCGCGCGTTCAACGACGCCGCCAACGAAAACAATCTGCGCGTGGCCGGTTTCCCGAACATCGTGCCGAAAGAAGAAGCAGCCGAAGGCCAGCTGGCTTTCGACGCAACGTTCGAAGTGTATCCGGAAGTCGCCATCGGCGACCTGACGGCCGTTGAAATCGAAACCGTGCAAGCCGACGTGTCGGAAGCCGAAATCGACAAGACCATCGACATCCTGCGCAAGCAGCGCGTGCACTTCCACACCAAGGGCGAAGCTGGCGAACACGGCGACGGCGGTGAGCCGATCGCTGCCAACGGCGACCGCGTGACCGTCGACTTCGTCGGCTCGATCGACGGCGTTGAATTCCCAGGCGGCAAAGCTGAAGGCTACGCTTTCGTGCTGGGCGAAGGCCGCATGCTGCCAGAATTCGAAGCAGCGACCCTGGGCCTGAAAGTGGGCGAGTCGAAGACTTTCCCATTGTCGTTCCCAGAGGACTACCACGGTAAAGACGTAGCCGGCAAAACCGCTTCGTTCACCATCACCCTGCAAAAGCTGGAATGGGCGCACCTGCCGGAAGTCGATGCTGAATTCGCCAAATCGCTGGGCGTTGCCGATGGCGACCTGGCCAAAATGCGCGAAGACATCAAAGTCAACCTGCAACGCGAAGTCGCTGGCCGCGTGAAAGCACGCAACAAGGAAGCCGTCATGGACGCGCTGATCAAAGTTGCTGAGCTGGAAGTGCCAAAAACGCTGATCGCTCAGGATTCCGAGCGCCTGGCTGAAATGACCCGCCAGGACATGGCGCAGCGCGGCATGAACGTCAAGGACGTGCCTTTCCCAGCAGAACTGTTCGCAGACAAAGCCGAGCGTCGCGTACGCCTGGGCCTGATCCTGTCGCAACTGGTGGGCGACAACAAGCTGCAAGCTACGCCTGAGCAAGTCAAGGCGCAAATCGAAGATTTCGCCCAAAGCTACGAAGATCCACGCGAAGTGCTGAAGTACTACTACAGCGACCGTCGTCGTCTGGGTGAGATCGAAGCCCTTGTATTGGAAGAAAACGTCGTCACTTACGTGTTGGGCCTGTCGAAAGTCACGACGAAAGCAGTTGCTTTCGACGAACTGATGGGAAGCAACGCACAAGCGTAAACCAGTTGGTATTGGGATGCCATGATCGCTTTTAACACCTGATAGAACCGTAGCGAGCGGATGGGAGTTGTGGCTGAGAAGCGGAGCTGTGCGAATGCACAGTGAGCATCGGAGGCCGCAAATCGCGACGCGCAGTAGGTTTTGTCAGGTGTTCCAAGGTGGTGGTAGCATCCCCTAACTGCTTCACAAGGAAATGAAATGACAGGTATGAACCGTAACCCAGCGCTGGACACAGAGATGCTCGGCCTGGTGCCGATGGTGGTGGAACAAAGCGGTCGCGGCGAGCGCTCGTATGATATTTACTCGCGCCTGCTGAAGGAACGCTTGATTTTCATGGTCGGCCCGGTCAATGACCAGATGGCCAACCTGGTTGTCGCCCAGCTGCTGTTCCTGGAAAGCGAAAATCCGGAAAAGGAAATCTCGCTCTACATCAACTCGCCAGGTGGTTCGGTCTCGGCCGGCATGGCCATCTACGACACCATGCAGTTCATCAAGCCGGACGTCTCGACCCTGTGCACGGGCATGGCTGCTTCGATGGGTGCTTTCCTGCTGGCCGCTGGCGCCAAGGGCAAGCGTTTCTCGCTGCCGAACTCGCGCATCATGATTCACCAGCCGTCCGGTGGTTCGCAAGGCATGGCGTCCGACATCGAGATCCAGGCGAAGGAAATCCTTTACCTGCGCACCCGCTTGAACGGCATCATGGCCGAGCGCACGGGCCAGACGATCGAACAGATCGCCAAGGACACCGACCGCGACCGTTTCATGTCCGCCGACGAGGCCGTTGAGTATGGTTTGATCGACAAAGTGTTGACCAGCCGCGCTTGATGAGCCCCTACCGGTATTGCTAAGTACGTAAGTAAACGCCCGGGCGCTCAAACGTTCGGGCGTTTCGCTTTTATTTCGGGTAGCATGGAGCTTGTGCACGTTGTTGACTTGCGCCATGGGGAGTTGCCTTAACGGGCGGCAACCATCATCCGGCTTGCGATTTTGCAATATTGTTAATGCAGTTCCAACCAAAATGCCTTATGTCAGACAAAAAATCCTCTAGCGGCGAAAAATTACTGTATTGCTCGTTCTGCGGCAAAAGCCAGCACGAGGTGAAGAAACTCATCGCCGGCCCGTCCGTCTTCATTTGCGACGAGTGCATCGACCTGTGCAACGACATCATCCGTGATGAAACGTCGAGCATCGAGACGGTGACCGGTACCAAATCCGACCTGCCGACGCCGCAAGAAATTGCCGCCTTGCTCGATCAGTACGTGATCGGCCAGCAGACTGCCAAGCGCATCCTGTCGGTGGCGGTGTACAACCATTACAAACGCCTCAAGCACCTGGGCAAGAAAGACGACATCGAACTGGCCAAGAGCAACATCTTGCTGGTCGGTCCTACCGGCTCGGGCAAGACCCTGCTGGCGCAGACCCTGGCGCGCATGCTCAACGTGCCGTTCGTGATCGCCGACGCCACCACCCTGACCGAAGCCGGTTACGTGGGTGAAGACGTGGAAAACATCATCCAGAAGCTGCTGCAAAGCTGCAACTATGACGTCGAGAAAGCCCAGCGCGGCATCGTCTACATCGATGAAATCGACAAGATTTCGCGCAAGTCCGACAATCCGTCCATCACGCGCGACGTGTCGGGCGAGGGCGTGCAGCAAGCCTTGCTGAAACTCATCGAAGGCACGATGGCTTCCGTACCGCCACAAGGCGGCCGCAAGCATCCAAACCAGGATTTCGTGCAGATCGACACGACCAACATCATGTTCATCTGCGGCGGCGCCTTCGACGGCCTGTCGAAAGTGATCGCCAACCGTTCCGAAAAGAGCGGCATCGGCTTCTCGGCCACGGTGCGCAGCAAGTCGCAAAGCTCGGCCAGCGAACTGATGCTGCAAGCGGAGCCGGAAGACCTGGTGAAATTCGGCCTGATCCCGGAACTGGTGGGCCGTCTGCCCGTCATCGCCACCCTGGCGGAATTGACGGAAGAGGCGCTGATCCAGATCCTCGTCGAGCCGAAGAATGCGCTGATCAAGCAGTATTCGAAGCTGCTCGAGATGGAAGGCGCGGAACTGGAGATTCGTCCGGCCGCCCTGCATGCGATCGCCAAGAAAGCGCTGGCGCGCAAGACCGGTGCCCGTGGCCTGCGTTCCATCCTGGAACATGCTTTGCTGGACGTCATGTACGAACTGCCGAGCGAACAAAATGTGGTGAAGGTCGTCATCGACGAAAATACCATCACCAGCGGCGCCAAACCTTTGTTGATTTATCAAGAGACTGCCAAAGCCTCCGGAGAAAATTGAAAACTGCCGAGACAAATGCATAAAAAGGGTTTTGATTCCTTAATGCATGGCAGTACAATTTAAATCAATGAGTGCAGGCTTCAATCGGAAAGCCACTCGCGGCGCTTAGCTGCGCGTGGCTTTTTTACTGTGAAAACTGCATTTATTACCGTCATGCGGGTGTGTTTTGCGAAATAAACAGAAAAATGTTTGTTTCACAGAATTATTTATTCTCGCCGGTCTTGTGTTTTGGCAGCGAGCGCCAACATCGTAAACACGCTTTCTATAAGGTACGCCATGACAACTTCCAAATTAACTGAGCAAACTCAACTGCCGTTATTGCCGTTGCGGGATGTCGTCGTTTTCCCGCATATGGTGATACCGCTGTTCGTTGGCCGTCCAAAGTCGATCAAGGCGCTGGAAGCTGCGATGGAGCAGGGCAAGAGCATCATGCTTGCCGCTCAAAAAGCAGCCGCGAAGGACGAGCCGTCTCCTTCGGATATCTATGAAATTGGCTGCGTTGCCAATATTCTGCAAATGCTGAAGCTGCCCGATGGCACCGTCAAGGTGCTGGTCGAAGGCGCGCAGCGTGCCCGTATCAACCACATCAGCGATGCTCCGACGCACTTCATCGCCGACCTGACGCCGCTCGAGTCCGAGCCGGGCGACGAGTCGGAAGTCGAAGCCATGCGCCGCGCGATCGTGCAGCAGTTCGACCAGTACGTCAAACTCAACAAAAAAATCCCGCCGGAAATCCTCGCTTCCCTGTCGGGCATCGACGATGCCGGCCGCCTGGCCGACACGGTGGCCGCGCACCTGCCGCTGAAACTTGAGCAAAAACAAGTCATCCTGGAAATTTTCAGCGTGGCCAAGCGCCTCGAGCACCTGCTGGGCCAGCTCGAAGGCGAACTCGACATCCTGCAGGTGGAAAAACGCATCCGCGGCCGCGTGAAGCGCCAGATGGAAAAGTCGCAGCGCGAGTACTACCTGAACGAACAGGTCAAGGCGATCCAGAAAGAACTGGGCGAGGGCGAAGATGGTGCCGACCTCGACGAGCTGGAGAAAAAAGTCGCTTCGGCCAAAATGCCGAAGGAAGCGCTCGACAAGGCCACCAACGAGTTGAAAAAACTCAAGCTGATGTCGCCGATGTCGGCCGAAGCCACCGTCGTGCGCAACTACATCGACACCCTGGTCAACTTGCCTTGGAAAAAGAAATCCAAGGTCAATAACGACCTGGCGAACGCGGAAAAAGTGCTCGAAGGCGACCACTACGGCCTCGACAAGGTCAAGGAACGCATCCTGGAATACCTCGCGGTGCAACAGCGCGTCGACAAGCTCAAGGCGCCTATCCTGTGCTTCGTCGGTCCTCCGGGCGTGGGTAAAACCTCGCTGGGCCAGTCCATCGCCCGCGCGACGAACCGCAAGTTCGTGCGCATGGCCCTGGGCGGCGTGCGCGACGAAGCGGAAATCCGCGGCCACCGCCGCACCTACATCGGCTCGATGCCGGGCAAGATCTTGCAATCGCTGTCGAAAGTCGGCGTGCGCAATCCCTTGTTCCTGCTCGATGAAGTCGACAAGATGGGCGCCGATTTCCGTGGCGACCCGTCGTCGGCCCTGCTGGAAGTGCTCGACCCGGAACAGAACCACACGTTCTCCGACCATTACATCGAAGTCGATTTCGACTTGTCCGACGTGATGTTCGTGGCGACGTCGAACTCGTACAATATTCCGCCAGCCTTGCTCGACCGCATGGAAGTGATCCGTCTGTCCGGTTATACGGAAGATGAAAAGACCAGCATCGCGCAGCGTTACCTGTTGCCGAAGCAGATCAAGAACAATGGCTTGAAGGAAGAGGAAATCTCGGTGGCCGAGTCGGCGCTGCGCGACATCATCCGCTACTACACGCGGGAAGCCGGTGTGCGTTCGCTCGAGCGGGAAGTGTCGAAGATCTGCCGCAAGGTGGTCAAGATGCTGTTGCTGAAGAAATCCGACAAGAAAGTCATCGTCAACTCGAAGAACCTGGATAAATTCCTTGGCGTGCGCCGCTATGATTTCGGTGTCGCAGAGAAAGAAAACCAGGTAGGCCAGGTGGTCGGTCTGGCATGGACGGAAGTGGGCGGCGATCTGCTGACCATCGAAGCCGTGTCGATGCCGGGCAAGGGCGGCATCATCCGCACGGGTACCCTGGGCGACGTCATGAAAGAGTCGATCGAGGCAGCCCGCACGGTGGTGCGCAGCCGGGCACAGCGCCTGGGCATCAAGGCGGACGTGTTCGAGAAGAGCGACATCCACATCCACGTGCCGGAAGGCGCGACACCGAAGGACGGTCCTTCGGCTGGCGCGGCCATGACGGTGGCGATGGTGTCGGTCTTCACGGGCATTCCCGTGCGCGCCGACGTGGCGATGACGGGCGAAATCACCTTGCGCGGCGAAGTATTGCCGATCGGCGGCTTGAAGGAAAAGCTGCTGGCGGCCCATCGCGGCGGCATCAAGACGGTCCTGATTCCAGAGCAAAACGTGAAAGACCTGGCCGATATTCCGGACAACGTCAAGAACAAACTGGAGATCGTACCGGTGCGCTGGATCGACAAAGTGCTGGAAATCGCCCTCGAACGCATGCCTGAAGCGTTGGCGGACGTCGCTGCGGTAGAGGCTGTCACGGCCGCCGCGGCCAAGCCTGACGCGGCCGGTGAGGTAGTAAAACACTAACGTTTTACCCCTGTTTTCCCCAAACAAGCGCTTTTAGAGCGCTTGTTTTATATTGAAACGTGAATTGCGCCCCCAAAGCGCTTGACACATATACAGTGTGGCTTGTTTAATACGCCTGCACATTTTTTTCGCCGGACAGCTGTGGTGCCAAAAGTGCCGCAACGATACGGTAAACGTTTTATACCTTTGTAATTGGGGATGCTAGTGAACAAGACTGAATTGATCGACCACATTGCTGAAAAAGCTGACATTTCCAAAGCCGCCGCTGCGCGCGCACTCGACGCTGTTATCGGCGGCGTGACGGAAACTTTGAAAAACAACGACAGCGTGACGCTGGTTGGTTTTGGCACTTTCTCGGTCAGCGAACGCGCTGAGCGTACCGGCCGCAATCCGCGTACCAAAGAAGCGATCACGATCGAAGCAGCAAAAGTTCCAAAATTTAAAGCTGGTAAAGCTTTGAAGGATGCTGTAAACTAACGGACTTCGGTGAGGTGACAATCACCGGAAACATTTGGCGGCGCCTTTGGGTGCCGCGATTTCAGGATCGACGTTCTTGAATGGCGATCCTGGATACAAATGCAAGTAGTACTGTGTATTTTTCGGAGTGGTAGTTCAGTTGGTTAGAATGCCGGCCTGTCACGTCGGAGGTCGCGGGTTCGAGTCCCGTCCGCTCCGCCAAAAAAATACGCTCTCAAGGAGTGGTAGTTCAGTTGGTTAGAATACCGGCCTGTCACGTCGGGGGTCGCGGGTTCGAGTCCCGTCCGCTCCGCCAGAATATAGAAGCCCGCGCTGCTGAATAAGTAGCGCGGGTTTTTCTTTTTCAGCGCCAGATTATCTCGGCGCGCCTGCTTTTTAAAATTCCCGCCTGCCGTGTTGAATAAAAACGCCGGCGTTTAAATCTCCTTTAAGCTGCATCGGGTTAAATGCCCGAGTCCGGCGCCTTGCCATCCAGGCGGCGCCAGGGCAGGGCGCGCGCCCTGATTTACTCTTGCTATAGCGCTATGGGCATTGTAGAATCAGGAGATAATGGCTTGGGCGTCAGAATCCTGCTTTAGTTCCAGCGCCAAGTTGTTGAATCTAAAGGGGAAGTGGACATCTGTCCCGTCCATTCCGCCGAAGAAATCAAGGCGAACGCATGTTCGCCTTTTTTTATAGTGATCCACTCATCCCGAATTGGCTGACCATGTTTGAATTTATTCGTACCCATCGACGCTTGATGCAGTTTCTCCTGATGCTGGTCATCGTCCCGTCTTTTGCACTGGTCGGTATCAGCGGCTACCAAAGCTTCGGCGATGGCGCGAACACCATCGCCAAGGTCGGCGACCAGGTCGTTACGCAGCAGCAATATGAAGAAGCGCAACGCCAGCAGATCGACCGCTACCGCCAGATGATGGGCGAGCAGTTCGACCAAAAAATGTTTGACACGCCGGAAGCGCGCCAGAGCATCCTCGACAACCTGATCGCCGAGCGCGCCGTGGCCGCCGAAGTGGGCCGTAGCCACCTCGTCATCAGCGATGCCGTGCTGCAAAAGGAAGTGCTGGAAATCCCAGGCTTGACCTTGCCGGACGGTAAATTCGACCTGGAACGCTACAAGGCCATGCTGGCTGCCCAGGGCATGACGCCGCAGATGTACGATGCGCGCCGCCGCAGCGACCTGGCCCTGCAGCAACTGGCCGGCGCCGTGCAAGGCACCGCCTTCGCGCCGAGCACCGTGTCCAAGCGCCTGTCCGACATCACCTCGGAAGAGCGTGAAGTGCAGGAACTGCTGTTGCCGATCGCCCAATACGTGTCGGAAGTCAAAGTGACGGACGCCATGATCAAGGCGTTCTATGACAAGAACAGCAAGTTCTTCGAAATCCCGGAACAAGCCAAGATCGAATACGTCGTGCTGGACGACAGCGCCGCCGGCGAGCAAGTCGACGTGACCGACGCCGACGTGACCGGCTACTACGCGAAGAACCAGAAAGCCTACACGACGGAAGAAGCGCGCCAGGCCAGCCACATCCTCGTAGCCGTCAAGAAAGACGCCTCGGCCGCCGACAAGGCAGCCGCCAAGGCCAAGGCTGAAGCCATCCTGGCTGACGTGCGCAAGGCGCCTGCCAGCTTTGCCGCCGTGGCGAAAGCCAAGTCGGAAGACCCGGCCTCCGCGGAACAGGGCGGCGACCTGGGCGTGATCGGCAAGGATGGCTTGCCAGCACCGCTGCTGAGCGCTGTTTCGAAACTCAAGCAAGGCGAAATCAGCGATGTCGTCGCTTCCGATTTCGGCTTCCACATCCTGACCGTCACCTCGCTCAAACCACAGCACGTGCGTGCGCTCGATGAAGTGCGCGGCGAAATCACGGCCGACTTGCGCAAGCAATTTGCTGCCAAGAAATACTCGGAAATGGCGGAAACGTTCACCAACACGGTCTACGAGCAATCGGACAGCCTGAAGCCGGTGGCCGACAAGCTGAAGCTGAAAGTGGAATCCGTCGCCAACCTGTCGCGCACGCCGTCGCCGGCACTGGGCAAGGCGCCGTTCAACAACGCCAAGTTCCTGGCCGCCATCTTCTCGAACGATTCGCTGAAAGACAAGCGCAACACGGAAGCCGTGACCGTCGCACCTAACGTGCTGATCGCTGGCCGCGTGGTGGAATTCAAGCCGGCAACGAAGCGTCCGCTGGCCGAAGTCGAAGCGATGATCCGTCAGCGCGTGACCCTGGAAGAAGCGGAAAAGCTGGCCAAGAAGGCGGGCGAGACCAAGCTGGCCGCCTTGAAGGCGTCGGGCGATGCGACGGGTTTCGGCGCGGCGCAATGGGTATCGCGCAGCAAGCTGGACGGCATCAACCGTGCCGCCATCGCGCAAGTCATGAAGGCCGACACGAGCAAGCTGCCAGCCTATGTGGGCGTGGACCTGCCAGCCCTGGGCTACGGCATCTACCGCATCGGCAAGGTGCAGCAGCCGGCGCAAGTGGACGCGGCGCGCCGCCAGCAAGAGAAAGACCAGATCGGCGGCATCCTGGCGCAACAGGAAATGTTCGATTACGTCGAGTACCTGAAAGCCAAGGCCAAGGTGAAGATCGTCAAACCGCTCACCGCCCCAGCCGCCGCAGCGCCGGAAGCACCGTAAGATTTAGTTTCCACGCATAAAAATAGCCGCTCTCGAGCGGCTATTTTTTTGTCTGCGGAATGTGCGTGCCAATGAACTGAGCATGACCATCAGCGTAGAGCTGGGGTCAGACCCGCCGGGTCTGACCCCGGATTTTTGCCTCGGGCTAGAGGTAACGTCAACAACTGGCTTACTTGGCTTTCAGCAACGGCGCCAGTTGCGGCCAGATGTTTTTCAGAATCGTCGGATGCGCCTTGGCATTCGGATGCATGCGGTCGGCCTGGAACAGCTGAGGCTGGTCGGCGATGCCCTCGAACATGAAGGGGACCAAAGGCGCCTTCCATTCCTTTGCCAGCTTGCCGTACACGCCATAGAATTGCTCGCCGTAGGCGCGGCCATAGTTGGGCGGCATGCGCATGCCCACGAGCACCACCTGCGCACCCGATTTCCTGGCCGCCTCGCCCATGGCGCGCAGATTCGCTTCGGCGGCCGCCACGGGCAATCCGCGCAAGCCGTCGTTGGCGCCCAGTTCGATCAGCACGACGTCGGGCTGGTGCTTCGCCAGCAGGGCGGGCAGGCGCGCGCGGCCGCCGCTGGTGGTCTCGCCGCTGATGCTGGCGTTGACGATGCGCGTGTCGTTCTTTTGCGCTTGCAGCCGCTGTTCCAGCAGCGCCACCCAGCCCGTGCCCCGCGCCAGCCCGTACTCGGCCGACAGGCTATCGCCGAGCACCAGCAGCGTTTTTGGTGCAGAATAGGCGTTCGTCATGCCTGACACCAGGAGCAGGGCTGCCGCAGGAAGCAAGGACAGGGTACGCCGCCGCAGGCGGTTGCCGCCCTCGACACTTATTTGTTCACGAAATTTTTTAAGATAGATCAGCATGCCCGAATTCCCTAAAGCGACTTCCACCAGTTTTCTCCCGTCAGAAGCAGCGGCCCAGCGGCCCGCCGCACCTAACAGTCAAAACAGCCAAAAGGCCCGGCCGGCCATCGAAGTGGTCCAGCTGGCCAAGCGCGTACCCGATGCCGATGGTGAGCTGACCATCCTGCATCAAGTCGATTTTACCGTGCAAACGGCCGAGACGCTGGCCATCGTCGGCGCCTCCGGTTCCGGCAAGTCCACCTTGCTCGGTTTATTGGCAGGCCTGGACACCCCGAGCGAGGGCAAGGTCATCCTCGATGGCACGGATATCTTCGCCCTCGACGAAGACGGCCGCGCCGGTTTTCGCAAGGAAAAGCTCGGTTTCGTGTTCCAGTCCTTCCAGCTGCTGGCCCATCTGACGGCGCTGGAAAACGTCATGCTGCCGCTGGAATTGCGTGGCGACCCGGACGCGAAAGAGAAGGCGCAAGCCATGCTGGGAAGGGTGAACCTGGGCAGCCGCCTGAAGCACTATCCGAAATACCTGTCCGGCGGCGAGCAGCAGCGCGTGGCGCTGGCCCGCGCCTTCGTCACGGAGCCGCCGCTGTTGTTCGCCGACGAGCCGACGGGCAGCCTGGACGCTGCCACGGGCGAAGCCGTGATCCAGCTGATGTTCGAGCTGAACCGCGAGCGGGGCTCGACCCTCGTGCTCGTCACGCATGATAGTTCGATCGCGGCCCGTTGCGGGCGCACGATTACGATTGCGGCGGGCAGGCTGGTGTGATTGGTGCTGCTGATTGTCGGATTACGCGCTGACGCGCTAATCCGACCTACTTGCTGTCAGGCGTGGTGACATTCCTTGTAATACGTCGTTATTACGCCGACAAGGCATTGATCAACTTGCGTATCGCCGGTATCAATTCCCCCGCCGTCAACCCGATGGGGCCGCTGCCTGCGGCCACCAGCGCATCGGCCGCCGCGCCGTGCAGCCAGACGGCGCCCAGCGCCGCTTCCCATTCCGGCCAGCCCTGCGCCAGCAGGCTGCCGCACAGGCCCGCCAAGACGTCACCCGTGCCGGCCGTCGCCAGCGCGGGGCCGCCCGTGTTGTTGACGACGACCTGGCCATCGGGCGCGGCGATCACCGTGCCCGACCCTTTTAACACGACGATGACGCCCAGCTGCGTGGCCAGCTGGCGCGCCGCGCCCAGGCGGTCGGCTTGCACTTCGGTCACCGTCATGTCGAGCAGGCGCGCCGCTTCCAGCGGATGCGGGGTCAAAATCGTCGCCCCCGCGCCTGTGCGCACGGCCAGCGCCGATTGCAGTTCCGGCTCGGCCGCCATCAGGTTCAGCGCATCGGCGTCCAGCAGCAGGGGGCTGTCGCTGTCG
This sequence comes from Janthinobacterium sp. SUN206, assembly GCF_030587305.1. Taxonomy (NCBI): domain Bacteria; kingdom Pseudomonadati; phylum Pseudomonadota; class Betaproteobacteria; order Burkholderiales; family Oxalobacteraceae; genus Janthinobacterium; species Janthinobacterium sp. SUN206. The sequence goes on from NZ_JAPWIB010000001.1 coordinate 467,742, forward strand.
AACGCCCGCAGCAGCAGCTCCACCGTGCCGGCCTTGTCGCCGAGGCCGGGCCCCGCCACCAGCGCCGCGAAGTGCAGGCCCGAGAAATCCACGTCCCGGGCGTGCCGGCACATGAGTTCCGGCTGGCCGCTGTCGAACGCCGGTGGTGCGTCGGGAAACGCGAGATACACCCGTCCCGCGCCCGCATGCAGGGCCGTGCGGGCGGCCAGGATGGGCGCGCCGGCCATGCCTTGCGCACCGCCGATGATGGCCACGCTGCCGTAGCTGCCCTTGTGCGTGTTTTGCCGGCGCGGCTGCAGCTGGCGGGCGAACAGGTGCAGGCCGCCCAGCTGCGCCTTCGCCGCGGGCAGCAGGGCAGGGGCGATGGACAGCGCGGCCACTTCCACTTCGCCCGCATGGTCGCGGCCATTTGCCGTGTGCAGGCCAGGCTTGTCGCCGATGAAGGTGAGCGTGTGCGTGGCGCGGATGGCGACGCCGTCGATGGCGCCCGTGTCCGCGTGCAGGCCGCTGGGCACGTCGAGCGCCAGCACGGGGCAATCGAGCTGGTTCACCAGCTGGACCACGTCGCGGCATTCGCCGTCCAGGGGACGCGACGCGCCGATGCCGAACAGGCCATCGATGACGAGGTGCCACGGCGCCGCGCCCACGGCGGCCGACGCCGTGCTGGTTGCCGCATCCATGCAGCGCGCGGCGCTGTTGCGCGCGCGGCTCAGCGCCTGTTCGCGCTCGGGCGACGTGGCTTGCGCCGCGGGCGCCAGCCAGACGAGCACCTCGGTGCCGCTGCCGGCCAGGTGCGCGGCCGCTTCCAGCGCGTCGCCGCTGTTGTCGCCGGGGCCGGCCAGCACCAGTACGCGCCGGTGGCCCGCATCGCCGCCTTCTTCCTGGGCGTGCAGCAGCTTCAGGGCGGCACTGGCGGCGGCCTGGCCCGCGCGCTGCATCAGCAGCCCTTGCGGCAAGTCGCGCATGGCCGCCTGTTCGATGGCGCGCAGTTCGGCGATGGAGTACAGCGGTGTTGCAGAGTCGATCAGGGGCATGGAGCGTGTTCCGTTAGTCAGCATGTCTTCAACATAAGGCCGATGCGGGCGAAAGGCAAGGCGCGCACGCCTGAAATGCGCGCCTGTTTGGCGGCTACAATAGCCATCTCACATAAGCGCGGGGGCAAGGCGATGGACTGGCAATTCTGGATCGACCGTGGCGGCACCTTTACGGACATCGTGGCGCGCCGTCCCGATGGCAGCCTGGCCACCTGCAAGCTGCTGTCGGAAAATCCGGGCCAGTACCGCGACGCGGCGCTGGCGGGCATGCGCCGGCTGATGGACCTTGCGCCCGGTGCGCCGCTGCCCGTGGAGCAGGTGGGCGCCATCAAGATGGGCACGACGGTCGCGACGAATGCGCTGCTCGAACGCAAGGGCGAGCCTACCGTGCTGGCCATCACGCGCGGTTTTCGCGACGCCTTGCGCATCGCCTACCAGAATCGCCCGCAATTGTTCGCGCGCAAGATCATCCTGCCCGAACTGCTGTATGGTGACGTGATCGAGATCGATGAACGGGTGGGCGCCCATGGCGACGTCGTGACGCCGCTCGACGAGGCGGCCGCGCGCGTCGCGCTGGCGCAAGCCCATGCGCGCGGCATGCGCGCCATCGCCATCGTGCTGATGCACGGCTACCGCCATCATGCGCACGAGGCGCGGGTGGCGCAGCTGGCGCGCGAAGCCGGTTTTACGCAGGTGTCCGTGTCGCATGAGGTCAGCCCCATGATGAAACTGGTGGCGCGCGGCGACACCACCGTGGTCGACGCCTACCTGTCGCCGATCCTGCGCCGCTATGTCGACCAGCTGGCGATGGAGCTGCCCGGCGTGCACCTGCAATTCATGCAGTCGAACGGCGGCTTGACGGATGCGCGCGCCTTTCAGGGCAAGGACAGCATCTTGTCCGGCCCCGCGGGCGGCATCGTCGGCATGGTGCGCGCCAGCGCGCTGGCCGGTTTCGACAAGGTCATCGGCTTCGACATGGGCGGCACTTCGACGGACGTGTCGCATTACGCGGGCGAGTTCGAACGCGTGTTCGAGACGCAGATCGCCGGCGTGCGCATGCGCGCGCCCATGATGAGCATCCACACGGTGGCCGCGGGCGGCGGCTCCATCCTGCATTTCGACGGCGCCCGCTACAAGGTGGGGCCGGACAGCGCGGGCGCCAATCCGGGGCCCGCCAGCTACCGGCGCGGCGGCCCGCTGGCCGTCACCGACTGCAACGTCATGCTGGGCAAGCTGCAGCCCGCGTTCTTCCCCCGCGTCTTCGGCCCCGACGCCGATGAAGCGCTGGACGCGGCCACGGTGCGCGCCCAGTTCGAAGCGCTGGCGCGCACAGTGAATTCCACCCCGGAGGAGGTGGCCGAAGGCTATGTCGCCATCGCCGTGGGCAATATGGCCAACGCCATCAAGCAGATTTCCGTGCAGCGCGGCCACGACGTCACCGAATATACGCTCACCAGCTTTGGCGGCGCGGGCGGCCAGCATGCCTGCCTGGTGGCCGACGCGCTGGGCATGCGCACGGTGTTCATCCACAGCCTGGCCGGCGTGATGTCGGCCTACGGCATGGGCCTGGCCGACCAGAGCGCCATGCGCGAGCGGGCCATCGAAGCGACACTGGGGGCCGACCTGGCGCGCGATTTCGCCGCACTGGGAGAACAGGCGCGGGGCGACTTGCTACGCCAGGGCGTGGCAGGCGAGCGCATCGCGCTCGTGCACCGCGTGCACCTGCGCTACGAAGGCACGGATTCGGCCCTCGTCGTGCTGTTCGATACGGTGGCCAGCATGCAGGCGCAGTTCGAAGCGGCGTACAAAAAACGCTTTTCCTTCCTGATGCCGGCGCGCGCCTTGATCGTCGAAGCCATCTCCGTGGAAGCCCTCGGCGCATCCGACGCGCCGCAAGTGGCCGCGCCGGCGTATGCGGCCCGGTCTGGCACGGTGGCGCCCGTGCAGACGGTGGCCATGTACTGCGCCGGTGCATGGCGCGACAGCGGCCTGTATGCGGCGGACAGCCTGCGCCCGGGTGACGCCATCGACGGCCCGGCCATCGTCAGCGACGCCAACGCCACCACCGTCATTGAGCCGGGCTGGCGCGCGCAAGTGACGGCGCATGGCCATTTGATCTTGCGCAGGGTCGTGGCCTTGCCAGAGCGGCGCGCCATCGGGACTGATGCCGACCCCGTGATGCTGGAAATATTCAACAACCTGTTCATGTCGATCGCCGAGCAGATGGGCTTGCGCCTGCAAAATACGGCCCATTCCGTCAACATCAAGGAGCGGCTCGATTTCAGCTGCGCCATCTTCGATGCGCAAGGCCACTTGATCGCCAATGCGCCGCACATGCCCGTGCACCTCGGTTCCATGGGCGAGAGCATCCGCACCGTCATGACGCGCAATGCGGGTGCCATGCGGCCGGGCGATGTCTTCATGCTGAACGACCCGTACCACGGCGGCACGCATCTGCCCGACGTGACGGTGATTTCGCCCGTCTTCGATGAAAAGGGGGAATCCATCCTGTTCTACGTCGGCTCGCGCGGCCACCATGCGGACATCGGCGGCACGACGCCCGGTTCCATGCCGCCCGACTCCACGCGCATCGAGGAAGAGGGCGTGTTGATCGACAATTTCAAGCTGGTCGACGGCGCCACGGGCGTGATGCGCGAGGCGGAAACACTGTCCCTGCTGGCGGGCGCCAGCTGGCCGGCCCGCAATCCGCGGCAAAACCTGGCCGACCTGCGCGCCCAGATGGCGGCCAACCAGAAGGGGGCCGAAGAACTGCATAACATGGTCGCGCATTTCGGTTTGCCTGTCGTGCAAGCGTACATGGGCCACGTGCAGGACAATGCCGAGGAAGCCGTGCGCCGGGTCATCACGACCCTGAAGGATGGCAGCTACGCGCTGGACCTGGACAACGGCGCGCGCATCCAGGTGGCGATCAAGGTCGACGTGGCGCGGCGCAGCGCCGTCATCGATTTCACGGGGACCTCAAGCCAGTTGCCGAACAACTTCAATGCGCCGTCCGCCGTCTGCATGGCGGCCGTGCTGTACGTGTTCCGCACCCTCGTCGACGACGCGATTCCCCTGAATGCGGGCTGTCTGAAACCCTTGACCGTGATCATCCCGCCCGGCTCCATGCTCAACCCGCGGTATCCTGCCTCCGTCGTTTCGGGCAACGTGGAAACCTCGACCTGCATCACGAATGCCCTGTATGGCGCGCTGGGGGCCATGGCCGCCTCGCAGGGGACGATGAACAATTTCACGTTCGGCAGCGAGAAATACCAGTATTACGAGACGATATCGGGCGGTTCGGGCGCCGGCCCCGGCTTTGACGGCACGGACGTGGTGCAGACGAACATGACCAATTCGCGCCTGACGGACCCGGAAATCCTCGAGTGGCGCTTCCCCGTGCGCCTGGACAGCTACAGCATCCGTGCCGGATCGGGCGGGGCGGGGCGTTGGCATGGCGGCAATGGCGGCGTGCGCCGGGTGCGCTTCCTGGAAGCGATGACGGCGGCGATCCTGTCGAACAACCGGATTATTCCGCCGTTCGGCATGGCGGGCGGCGAGGCGGGCGCGCTGGGGCGCAATTACGTGGAGCGGGCCGATGGCACGGTGGAGCACCTGGCGCATATCGGCAAGACGGCCATGCGGGCGGGCGACGTGTTCGTCATCGAAACGCCGGGCGGCGGCGGCTACGGCAAGACGGAATAGGCCAGGTCGGCACTGGCACTGGCGGCACCGGCGCCGCTGAGCTGCGCGCGCACCTGGCCCACGTCGCGCATGGGCGCGCGGCCGAACTGGCGGCTGTATTCGCGGCTGAACTGCGATTCGCTGGCGTAGCCGACCCGGTAGCCGGCCGTGCCCGCGTCGATCTGCTCGACCAGCATCAATCGCCGCGCTTCCTGCAACCGCAGCAGCTTCTGGTACTGCATCGGCGTCATGGCGGTGATCGCCTTGAAGTGGTGGTGCAGCGACGACATGCTCATGTTCGCCATGCCGGCCAGGTGCTCGATGCGCAGCGGCTGCGCGTAATGGTGCTTGATCCAGTCGATGGCTTGCCCCACCTGGTGCGACTGGCTGCTGGCCAGCGCCATGTGGCGCAAACGCGCGCCCACGGGGCCATTGAGCAGGCGGTAGGTCAGCTCGCGGCGGATCAGGGGCGCCAGCGCGGCGATCTCCCCCGGCTTGTCGAGCAGGCGCACGAGGCGCAGCATGGCGTCGAGCAGCTCGGGCGACACGTCGCTCACGGATATGCCGCGCGCGGCGGGCAGGATTTTCTGCTGCGCGGCGCTGTCGCCGGCGCTTTCGCTATCGAGCAGCGCGGCCACGTCGGCGATGTCGATGCCCAGCACCACGCACAGGTGCGGCTTGTCCACGCTCGCTTCCACCACGCGCACCTGCACCGGCAGGTCGACGGACGTCAGCAGATACTGCATGCGGCTGTAATGGAAAGTTTCCGTGCCCAGGGTGACGTCCTTCGCTCCTTGCGCGATGATGGCCACGCTGGGGCGCGCCGCATGGAACAGCGACTCCGTGACGGACGACTGGCGGTGGAAGGTGAGGTTGCCGATGGCCGTCGCGTAATCGCCCGTGCGCGGCGCGTGGCGGCTGATCAGGGCGGCGATTTCATCTTGGGGCAGGAGTAAGGTAGGCATGGGTGGCAGTATGCGTCAGGCGAGGGAGGGCAGGGGCTGATCTTACGCAGATTTGGAGGATCGTGCAAAGGTCTTGCAGGATCGCGGTAACGGCGGGGCGGCTTCTCGGGCACACTTGTGCAATCGCATGCATGGCACGCGTTCCCCCTCGTTACACACATATAGATACAGGAGTTTTCATGACCACCATCGCCAAAGGCTACGCCGCACTGGGCCCGACCTCCGCACTGCAACCGTTCACGTTCGAGCGCCGCGCCCCGCGCGAAGACGACGTGGCCATCTCGATCAAATACTGCGGCGTGTGCCATTCCGACATCCACCAGGCGCGCGACGAATGGGGCGGCGCCGCCTTCCCGATGGTGCCCGGCCATGAAATCGCCGGCATCGTCACGGCCGTCGGCGCCAACGTCAGCAAGTTCAAGGTGGGCGACCACGTGGGCGTGGGCTGCTTCGTCGACTCCTGCACCACTTGCAAGACGCGCAACGTGGACCTGGAACAGTATATGCCCGGCCTGATCCAGACCTACAACGGCGTCGAAGCGGACGGCAAGACGGCCACGCAGGGCGGCTACTCGGACAGCATCGTCGTCAAGGAAGGCTATGTGCTGTCGATTCCCGACAACCTGCCGCTGGACGCGGCCGCGCCGCTGCTGTGCGCCGGCATCACCCTGTACTCGCCGCTGAACCACTGGAAGGCCGGTCCTGGCAAGCAGGTCGCCATCCTGGGCATGGGTGGCCTGGGCCACATGGGCGTGAAGATCGCCCACGCCATGGGCGCCGAAGTGACGGTGCTGAGCCAGACCCTGTCGAAGCGCGAAGACGGCCTGCGCCTGGGCGCCGATCACTACTACGCCACCAACGACGCGGAAACGTTCAGCAAACTGGCCGGCACCTTCGACCTGATCATCTGCACCGTGGGCGCGTCCATCGACTGGAACCAGTACATCAACCTGCTGAAGGTCGATGGCAGCATGGTCATCGTCGGCATTCCCGACGGCGCCGTGCCGCCGATCAGCGCCTTCGGCCTGGTGGGCGCCCGCCGCAGCTTGTCCGGCTCCATGATCGGCTCGATCAAGGAAACCCAGGAAATGCTGGATTTCTGCGGCAAGCACAACATCGTGTCGGACATCGAGATCATCCGCATCCAGGATATCAATGAGGCGTTCGAGCGCGTCGTGAAGAGCGATGTACGCTACCGCTTCGTGATCGACATGGCATCTTTGTAACACCCGAGAAAACGCCCAGGGCGTTGTTGCCGCGTCTCGCCGTACTATTCGTACTGTCTTCGACGCGGCGCCTAGCCCTGGGCGTTTTTCGGGCGTTCCAACGGTATTTGTTTAAACGTCAAAACCGGCATGCCGACGTCGCAGCGCCATCCCATCCCCGCCAAAAATCAAGCTCCCTTGTCAATTTTTCTTTCCTTGCGTCAAAAATCGGCATAAAATGAAACCGTACAGTACAGTTTCACTACGTAGATTTAAAAAAATCAGCCATCCCCGGCGTGTTGGCCTGGGCAGGGGAGGCGTCATGGATAAAAAATGGACACTTCAACAAAGAATGGAGCGACGGCGATCCCGGCGGTCTCCAGGGGCAAGCGTATTGCCCTGGCGGTTTTTGGCGTTTTTCTCGGATTTTCCGGCCTGGCCCTGGCGGCGGGCGGCATCGAACTGATTACTCTCGGCGGTTCCTGGTATTACCTGCTGGCCGGTCTCGGTTTAATATTGGCGGGCGTGCTGTACTGGCGCCGCAAGCCGCTGGCTAGTGGCATCGTCGCTGCGCTGGTGCTGGCTACCTTGCTGTGGGCCGTGTGGGAAATCGGCTTCGCCTTCTGGCCCATGGTGCCGCGTTTGGCGCCGTTCCTCGTCATCGGCCTCGTGGCCGCCTTGCTGCATCCGTGGCTGGCAGGCCGTGGCCACAGCGGCCAGTCGCGCGGCTTCGCGGCCCTGTTTGCCGTCGTGCTGGTGGCCGGCTTTGCCTCCATGTTCCAGCCGCACGGCGTGCTGGAAGCCACCGCGCAGCCGCAGCAGGATGCCGTGACGCCCGTCAATGACGGCAGCGCCAACTGGGCGCATTATGGCCATGGGCCGAAAGGCACGCGCTTCGCGCCGTACACGCAGATCGACCAGCAGAATGTCGGCCAGCTGCAAGTGGCGTGGAGTTACCGCACGGGCGAGCTGGCCGAGGGTGCGTCGGAGTCGCAAAACACGCCGCTGCAGATCGGCGACACCCTCTATACGTGCACGCCGACCAGCAAGGTCATCGCGCTGGACGCGGACACGGGCAAGGAGCGCTGGACTTTCGATCCGAAGCCGGCCAACACGAAGACGTGGAACCGCTGCCGCGGTGTCGGCTATTACGAGCCGGCCAAAGTGACAAAGCCGTTCCGTGTCGAGGGCATGCAGGCGGCCGGCGCGCCGGCGGCGGGCGCGTGCGCCAGGCGTATCGTGCAAGTGACCATGGATGCGCGCCTGATCGAGATCGACGCGCAGACGGGCAAGCAGTGCGAGGGCTTCGGCGATAAGGGTTCCGTCGACCTCACCGTCGGCCTGGGCAAGGTGAAAATGAACGTGCCGTACTACGCCTACACGTCCGCGCCCACGGTGGCGCGCAACCTGATCATCCTCGGCGGCTGGGTCTTCGACGGCCGCTCCACCGATGAACCGTCGGGCGTCGTGCGCGCGTACAGCGCCGACACGGGGGAACTGGTGTGGGCCTGGGACCTGGGCAATCCGGCCATCACCAAGCTGCCGCCGGAAGGGCAGACCTACACGCGCAGCACGCCGAACATGTGGTCGACCCCGGCCTTCGACGATGAATTGGGCCTCGTCTACCTGCCGACGGGGAACGAGCAGCCGGACTTCTGGGGCGGCAAGCGCCCGCCGCTGACGGAAAAATACGCGTCGGCCATCGTCGCCCTCGACATGGCCACGGGCCGCGAGCGCTGGACATATCAGACCGTCCACCACGACATCTGGGATTACGACGTGGCGGCGCAGCCGGCCCTGTACGACGTCCCGGACGGCAAGGGCGGCAAGATTCCCGCACTGGTGCAGCTGACCAAGCGTGGCCAGATATTCATGCTGGACCGCCGCACGGGCAAGCCGATTGCCGAAGTCATCGAAAAAGCCGTGCCGCAGGAGCACGCGGCCGGCGACTGGGTGGCAAAGACGCAGCCATACTCCACCGGCATGCCGGCCCTCGGCGCGGAAACCCTGACGGAGCGCGACATGTGGGGCGCCACTTTCTTCGACCAGCTGGCGTGCCGCATCAGCTTCCGCAAGCTCAATTACAAAGGGGAGTTCACGGCGCCAAGCACGCAAGAGACCTTGATCTATCCGGGCTACTACGGCGGCTTCAACTGGGGCGGCGCTGCCGTCGATGAAAGCAATGGCTATATGTTCGTCAACGATATCCGCATGCCGCAAGTGGTCAAGCTGGTGCCGCGCGAAACGGTGGACGTGGCCAAGCTGACGTCGGGCCACGGCGTGGGCAGCACCTATCCGATGGATGGCACGCCCTTCGTCATCGACCACAAGGCCTTCAATTCACCGCTGGGCATACCTTGCCAAAGCCCGCCGTGGGGCGTGTTTGCCGCCATCGATTTGAAGACGCGCACGAAAGTGTGGGAACGTCCGGCCGGCACGGTGCAGGACGCCGTCATCAACGGCGTGCGCGCGCGGCTGCCCATCCCGCTGGGCATGCCCACCCTGGGCGGCGGCGTGAGCACGGCGTCGGGCCTCGTGTTTTATGCGGGTACGCAGGATTATTATCTGCGCGCCATGGACATCGCCACGGGACGTGAAGTGTGGAAGGCGCGCATGCCCGTGGGTTCGCAAGGCACGCCGATGACGTATGTGTCGCCCAAGTCGGGCCGCCAGTATGTCGTGGTGGCGGCGGGCGGCGCCCGCCAGAGCCCGGACCGGGGAGATTACGTGATAGCATACGCGCTTCCCAAGACACAGTAAGAGTTTGCTTCATGCCCCAGTTGCGCACCGTTCCAGCTTCCCCGAGTACCCGAAGCGAGGAGCGGCGGCGCAAGCTGCTGGTGGCGGCGGCGGACCTCTTCCTCGCCTCCGGCTACGACGGCGTCAGCATGGACGCCATCGTGGCCGAGGCGGGCGGCTCGAAGGCCACGGCCTACCGCTACTTCGGCAGCAAGCAGGAGCTGCTGGTGGCGGTGGTCGAATACCTGTGCGCCGATTTCATCATCGACCTGCGCCGCCTCGATACCTCGCAAGCGGGCCTGGAACAGGGCTTGCAGCTGATCCTCGATGAATTGGTGGCCGTCGTCACCAGCCCCCGCCACGTGGATTTCTATCGCCTCGTCGTCACGGGCGCGGCCGCCGTGCCGGCCGTGGGCCTGACCTGGTACGAACACGGCCCGCAAGTGTGGCATGCGCTGATCTTGCGCCTGCTGGAACAGCAGCGCGCCCAGGGCCGCATCGCGCCCGACGCCTCGTTCTCCAACCTGCCGCAGATCCTGTTCGACGCCGTCTTTTCGCACCTGACCACGCGCACCGTCATGCTGGGGCAGGGCGGCAATGCGGCCACGTTCCGGCCCTTGATCGCGGAGCTGATCGAGCTGGTGGTGGCAAGGGTGGCGCGCAAGGCGGAGTCGGCCCGCTAGGGCCGTAATCCGAGAATAGTCTGTTGGCCGGTGGTATTCGGATGACGCGCTTGCGTGCTTCGGCGGCCCTGTTAATCCGATCTGCGCGACCGGGATGCGGTTGGCCGCCTTTCGGCGATGTTGATGAGCAATTCTGCGGTGTCGTGTGAACCCGTCGCAATCTAAAAAATATTTTTGCATAATGATGCAAAATAAATGCGGTTTCCATCTCCGAGAAACGTCTGGCTTATGTAAGTCACTATTTACATAAGGTTGCATCATCAATGGCTCAAAATTTAGTAGTCCCTCCCGGATTCGTGCCCTATCCTGATCCAGACGACGTCTTTATGGAAGACGTCGGGCTCCATCTGAAAGTGTTCCATCCTATTCTAACCATACCCGCAGCACAGGTCGACCCTACGTGGACGGGGCAGTTCCACTTCGTCTTGCCCATAGAGCCGTTTGATGGTGCTTTGGGCGAAGGCAGCACGGATTACTACGGTCCTCACTGTGGCGAAGCATGGATTAAGTTCGTTCGGATAGGATCAAAGTATCGATTCGCCGGGGATTGGCGCTATTTTGCGATTAATCGGGAGCATGATGTGGAGGCTGATTTTTGGTACGGGGAGGCCAACAAAAGCTATGCCGAGCGTAGGCGCGCATGGCATGAGCAGGGTCTCATGAATCGGCAATCTGACAGCTTTGGTTGGGGCACCGCTTTTGGAGGAAATGCCCTGGCCGGCAACTGGACCAACGATCTCTCCTTGCCTGATGAGGTGGCTAAATGGGGATTCAGGCCATCTCGGATGATGCGCGAGGACGAGACGGTTAATGGCGTCAACTTCACTCATCCGCTAAACGAACAGGGGCAGCGATATCGATTAATTGGGATATTGGTTGGGTATCGCTATCGGGACCATGGAGCAGATAAACTTTTGATGTTCTACGACACTCCATCGAGTACTATTTTAATCATGTTGGACTTTAGCTAAGCCGGCCTGTTGCACCTGCCTCGGAAAGAAATAAGAGTCACCTGCCTGCGAGTTCCGCCGGAGCGCACCATCAGCAGAGCTTAAGCGGCCAGGGCTGGCGTCTATGTTGGCGTGATGCCGCCAGGGGGCGGATGATATAGTGGCGGGAATGTATACACTGAAAGAAACTGCCATGAAAAACGACGCAACCGCGCGCCCGCAAGCCAGCCAGACGCCTGCCAGGCTCAGCAAAGGGGACTTCGTCACCGCATTGCGCAAACTGCTGCAAGAAGAGGGAAAGGCCGGCAAGACCAGCGTGGACGTGCGCGCTGCGACCCTGCACACCGACGTCGGCGTGTATCCGGCGCGCGGCCACTCGATGCCGACCTGTTGCACGGTGATGTATGAAGAGATGCTGCCCGGTGACGAGATACTGCTGACGCCATCCGGCGGCAAGGGACCTACGCTGCTGATACGGTACAAATTGCCCCGCTGACAATCGCGGTCCTGGAAACAGTCTATAACCTGGCGTAAATGCAGGCGATGACTTGTAGCGCGCAGAAGCTGGCGCGCTGCTGATTCCCGCCCGATCGGACAGGGCATCGTTCGCCATCCGTCAGGACGGAGATGCCCCGTTGGCCCCAGACGCCATCCATCCGTTTTTCACCTTATCTCGTCTCTCATCTTCCTGGGTTCCACACGGCAGCCTCCGGCGGCTCGCCGCAAGCGTTTTCAAATATATAAAATATTTATATAAGCTCTTATGTAAATGGTGCTACCATGGTTCCATGAAACCTGGACTCGGCACACAATTACGACATCTCATCGAACTGCTGGACGGCGCGGTCGAGCAAGCCTACGTGGACGCGGGGCTGGATTACCGGCCGCGCTACACACCGGTGATGCGGGTGCTGGCCGAGCAGGCTAGCGCGACCATCGGCGAGCTGGCGGCCCTGGCCGGCCTCACGCAGCCGGCCGCGACGCAGACGGTGGCCTTGATGGTGAAAAAAGGCCTGTTGACGGTGGCCGCCGGCGGCGCAGACGGCAGGCAGCGCGTGGTGTGCCTCAGCGCCGCTGGCGAAACGCTGCTGCCGCGCCTGCGCGTGTGCTGGCAGGCGACCAAATCGGCGGCCGACAGCCTCGATGCGGAACTGGCGTTTCCCTTGTCCGCCTGCCTCGGACAGGCGATCGCCGTACTCGAGACACGTTCCTTCGGCGCGCGCATCCGCGACGCCAACTTGCAGCGCCTGCGCGACGGCGGGCCGCAGCTCGATACCGCTCCGGCGCAGGCACGGCCACACCTGGACGATCAAGCCGAATGATGCAGGCTTGCCTGCCCAGGCGCCGCTTCGATGGCGCGCCGGGGGGCGTCACGCGTATTTTTTCACACAACGATCAATCGCTTCGCAGTCCAACTTGGAGGAATGTATGTCAGGTAGCAAGAAATATGTCGCAGCTGTCGTATTGGGTACGCTGGTGTCGTTTCAGGCTTTTGCGGCGGCGGACACCGCGTTGAACGCGTCCGGCCGCGCGGCGATCGTGCAGACACTGGTCGCGAAAATGAACGCGAATTACATCGAACCGGCCGTGGCCGAACGGGTCGGCACTGCGATCGCCAGGAAAAATGCCGAAGGAGGCTATGCGAGCGCCGCCAACACCCAGGCGTTCAGTGCGGCGCTGGCAAAGGACTTGCGGGAATTGAGCGGCGACTTGCATTTCGGCACTTCGGTGTACGAAGGCCTTCGCGAGCGCAGCGCCAACCCCGAGCTGCCTAGCCGCGCCAAGACGGACGAATGGCGCGACCAGACCGCGCGGCGTGGCTATGACATCGAGAAGATCGAACGCCTTCCCGGCAACGTCGGCTATATCGAGCTGCGCGGCTTCGGCGGCCCGGAATACGTCAGTGCGGCGTACACGGCGGCGATGTCGCTCATGGCGGGGACGGATGCACTGATCCTCGACCTGCGCCGCAACGGCGGCGGCAGCCCGGCCAGCGTGGCTTACCTGATGAGTCATTTCTTCCCGCTCGGCGACGAGCGTCACCTGATCGACATGTACGATCGCCCGACCGGTCTGACGCGGCAGTTCTGGACCGTGAAGACGGTCGCACAGCGTTACGACAAACCCGTGTATGTGCTGACCTCGGCCCGCACGTTTTCCGCCGGCGAGGACTTTTCCTATGGCATCCAGGCGCAGAAGCGCGGCACGGTGGTCGGGGAAACCACCGGCGGCGGCTCCAATCCCGTGAGCTGGTACAACCTGGGACAGGACATCATCGTCTCGATCCCGACCGCGCGCACGACCAATGTCGTCACCAAAACCAACTGGGAGCACGTCGGCGTGAAGCCGGATATCGCCGTGCCCGCGGCGCAGGCGCTGCAGGCGGCGCATGTCGCCATCCTGCGCAACCTGGTGTCATCGGCCAAGGAGGGCAGCGAGCGCAAGGAACTGCAGCGCGTGCTTGCGATGGCGGAAAAAGGCGAATCCGAGAAGCCGGTCTACACGCTCAGGGGCGAGCCTTGATGCAAGCCGCCGGACATGCCCGCGACGAAGCGCGCGGCTCGCTAATCCGACCTGCGCGTTTTTGACGCCAACGCACGTCACGACGCCTCTGAAAACCGTAGCGAGCAATCCCAATGTCGGGTTGAGCAGCGCAGCCGTACTTTAGTACGGTGAGCAACGCCAACCCGAGAGTGGGCTGCGCAGCAGGTTTGCAGTGCGTCCCTCCACTCAGGTCGCAATACCATATTTGTGCTGCGTGGCCGCATACTGCTGCTTGAGCGACTCCAGCTTCGGATGCTTGGGGTCGATCTTGCGGATCACCTGCATCTGGTGCTGCGCCTGTTCGGCCAGCGGCGCTTCCCAGCCCAGCATATTGAGCTGGCGCAAGATGGCGTCGACGGAGGCGAACAGCACGGGCAGGTTGCCCGGCGTCTTGCGCAAGGCCTGGCGCAGCACGAAGACGGCGCCCTTGAGCTCTCCGCTTTCCGACTTGCTGGCCGCATCCTGCATCAGTTCCTGCACCTGGTTCGTGATCTGCTGGCCCATGCCTTGCGCCAGATCATGGCGGCCCGCCTTTTCAAACACGTCCACGGCCGCTTCCATCGTCACCTCGCTGTCCGCTTCATTGACGAGTTTCATCATGACGTCGGACGCCGCCTGCTCCAGGTTGTTCTTCAGGCAGCTTTGCACCAGGCCCACCTTCAGCTGCGTCGACAGGCCCCGCGCCGTATCCAGGGCGGCGGCGGCCAGCTGCAGTTCGCTGGCGGCGGCGATGTCGTTGCCCGACAATTCGTGCAGCATGGCGGCCGAGATGGCGCGACACGCTTCCACGTTGGCGCCGCCGCGCAGCGAGCGCTCCATATCGCGCAGCACGCCGCTCGCCTGCGGCGCATCGCCCTTTTTTACCAGTGTTTTCACCAGGTTGACGTGGTCTTCCGGATCGCGGAATTCGGAGTACTTCGCTTTCGTCACGACCTGTTTATACGCCCGTTCGGCCGCGCCGATGTCGCCCGTGTCATACGCGATGCCGCCCAGGTGGCGCAAGCGGCGCACCATGTGCGGCGAGATGGCCACCGCGTCTTCGAGGATTTTCTTGGCCTGCAGCTGCTGGCCCATGGCTTCATGGTTCTTCGCCAGCAAGTCGTAGGCGGCCATGAAGCGGGGATAGATTTCCACCAGTTCCAGCAGCGCATCCTGCGCCTCTTCGTGGCGCTGCTGCTCGAACAGGGTGCGCGCCAGTCCCAGGTGGGCCCAGGCCATGGGCCGCGTGGCCAGCATGTCGGCGTACAGCTGCTCCGCTTCCTTCCATTCGCCCAGGGTGAGGTGCAGCTCGGCGCGCAGGCGGGTGAAATCGGCCGCCAGGCGCGGATGCTGCAGCTCGGCCGCGCGGCAGCTTTTCACGGCTTCGCGCAAGTCGCCCTTGTCGATCAGCTGATACGTGGGCAGGAACATGGCGCGCCGCTCGATGGCGCGCGCGATGCGTCCGCTCAGCACATCGACGGTGAACGGTTTTAATATGTAGTCGGACGGGGTCAGTTCGGCCGCGCTGATCACCTTGCTGTGAATGGCTTCGGAAGTCAGCATGATGAAGATCGTCCACAGGCCGATCAGCTTGTGGTGGCGCAAGTCTTCCAGCAATTGCTGGCCATCCTGACCATCCGTGCCACTACCAAGATCGTATTCGCACAGGATGATGTCGAACGGTTTCTTCGTCAGCAAGCGGATGGCCGTGCCGGAATTGACGGCATATTCCACCTTGGTGATGGCCGCCTGGTTCAGCATATTGTGCAGATTGCCCCGCATGCTGGGGTTCGGGTCGACGATCAGGACAGATAAGTCGCTAGTTTCTGGCATTGTTCAGCTCTCGTTCATCTGTGTATGGCTCTGCGGCTCGATGGTACGACGGTCTAATAATATTACTATTTGTCAGCATACTGCAAAGCCAGTGCAAATCGCTAACAAAATGCAGGCGAGTGCGCGCGGCGCGACACGGCAGGCGCGCGCGCTTGCGGGCAGGGCAGGCGCGGGGTATCCTAAAAGCAACCTTTTGCGTTCGCTCATGCCTGACACCACGCCTGGAAAGCCGCCATGTACTTGACCGACACTCGCAGGCAAACCCTGCACCACCTGCTTTTCGGCGGAGGACGGGCGCATGCCGAGAAGTATTTTCCCGAATTGCGCCGCATGGCCGTCGTCAGCGAGTCCTTTGGCCTGGCCAGTATCTTGTTCGTGTGGGCTTTTATTCCGCATGTCAATACGCTCGACAGGGGCGCGCTGCTGTATGCGCTGGCTGGCATCGCGCTGGCCATCGGCATCAATGTGGCCGCGCGCGCCATCTGGGTGCTGAAACTGGGCGGCGCCGTGGGCATGTGCGCCATTGCCTTTTGCTTCCGCCTGCTGGCGGAAGCGGCGGGCCAGGCGGAATTCTGGATGCAGCCCGTGGGCGTGTTCATGGTGCTGCTGGCGGCGCCCATCTTCAATGGCTGCGTCGTGTATCTCATCGTTGCCGCGGCAGTCTGGCTGATACTGGGTTACGGCCATTTCCCGATCGATCCCGCCATGGCGCATGCGGCCTGGGCGAACTTGCTGATCGTCTACAGCATGCTGTTCGGCCTGGTCCTCAGCATCAGCTTTAATCTGTTGCGCCTGCGCGACTTCCGCGCCAGGGAGGCGCTGACCCGCCTGGCCTACCAGGATGGCTTGACGGGCTTGAACAACCGTCGCCGCTTTACGGAGTTGACGCAGCAATTGCAGCAGCGGCCGCAACCGATGTACTTCCTGATGATCGATATCGATAATTTCAAGAAAATCAACGATACCCTGGGCCATGACGCGGGTGACGTGGTGCTGGTCAAGACGGCGGGCATCATCGCCGATGCCTGCGGCGGCCACCTGTGCGGACGCCTGGGCGGCGAGGAGTTCGGCATCGTCTACGCGGGGGACCGGCGTGCCGTCTGCCAGTTTGCCGCCAGCCTCGTCGATGCCGTCTACCTGGCCTTCAATCCGGGGCAGGCCGTGTCGATCAGCGTGGGCATTGCCGAGCTGGCCTGCGACACGGAGCTGGCGCACAGCTACCGCCTGGCCGATGCCTCGCTGTACCAGGCCAAGCACCAGGGCAAGAACCGCTATGTCATTGCCTGACGGCATGCACATGAGTCTTGCGGAGGCGCCAGGGAGCGGGTATTCTGTTTGTATTAATATATCAGCCGCAGGCAGGCGCGATGTGGCGCAGACGCAGAGTTTCACCGTGACGTGACCGCTGGCGTTTTACCTTTACCAGAGAAAATCCAGCCTTCGTGATGCGCCTTCCTTCCATGAGTACCCTGCGGCGCATTGCCGTCCCCCTCGCTTTTGGCGGCAACAGCGAGCAGCAGCACACGTATTTCGCGGAATTGCACCGGGTCGGCATGGTGACGCAGCTGCTGGGCATCATCGCCTACAGCCTGACCTGGCTGCTGATGCCCGATCCCTATCATCCGAACTTCTCGCACGCCGTGCTGGCGCTGCTGGGCATGTTGACGAGCCTGATCGTGCGCTACCGCTGCACCACCTTGCCCGTGCTGACCATTACGGGCGCCTGCGCCGTGCTGACCCTGACCTTCGGCTTGCGCACCATGGCCGACGCCGTCCATCACGCCAGCTTCTGGGTCTTGCCCGTGGGCGTCTTCATGACCCTGGCCATCGCCTCCATCTTCAATGGCGGCCTCAGTTACCTTGCCGTCGTGGCCGGCGTGTGGTGGAACGTGGGCCACGGCCTGTATCCGGTGAACGCGGGCTTGCCCGACGAATCCTGGGCGCCGCTGATGATCGCCGTCAGCGTGCTGTTCGGGCTGGCGCTGAATGTCAGCTTCAGTTTATTGCGCTTGCGCAACTATCACTCCAAGGTGGAATTGACGCGGCTGGCTTTCCAGGACGGCTTGACGGGCCTCAACAACCGCCGCATGTTCACGCAGCGCGCCCAGCAGATGCATGGCGCGCCGCACGGCGGCATGCTGTACTTCCTGATGATCGATATCGACGATTTCAAGATCATCAACGACCAGCAGGGCCACGATGCGGGCGACGAGGTGCTGGTGCGCACGGCCGCCATCATCGCCGACAAGGCGCAAGGCCATCTGTGCGGGCGCCTGGGCGGCGAGGAATTCGGCATCGTCTACGCGGGCGACCGCGACGCGGCGCGCGCCTTTGCCGGCGCCCTGGTCGAGGCCGTCAGCCAGGCTTTCCATGCGGCACAGTTTGTGTCGATCAGCGTGGGCGTGGCCGAGCTGGACCGGGCCAAGGAGCTGGGCCACAGCTACCGGCTGGCCGACGAGGCGCTGTACCTGGCCAAGCGGCAGGGCAAGAACCGCTACGTGATCGCCTGATCGTCGGCTGACGGTGTTGTTGTCGCGTCATAAATGGCCGCTGTGCGGGGCAAAAGGGTGGCAAAGGCCCAAGTTCCGGTCATAAGGCAGGGGTAAAACGGGTATAATGCGCGCAAAGGAAATTTGCCGTACGAAAGATATTGTCATACCTACCTTTAACCCGCAGCCACGCTGCATCAACCACCTTCCAATCATGTTGATACTGCCGGGTTCCAATGCCCTGTCCCATTTCCGTAGCCACCGTCTGTTAAGCCAACTGCAAGCCGTTTCGCCTGCGATTGTTGCTGTGCAAGCACGCTATGTCCATTTCATCGATGCCAGCGCGCCTCTCACCAACGACGACAGCACGCGCCTTGGCGCCTTGCTGACGTACGGCGAGCCGGCCCACGCTGACAATACGGAAGGCGCTGCCGAAGAATTCTTCGTCATCCCCCGTTTCGGCACGATTTCGCCGTGGGCTTCGAAAGCCACCGACATCGCGCACAACTGCGGCATGGCGCACATCAAGCGCGTCGAACGCGGCATCGCTTTCCGCATCAACCTGAAATCGGGCATCCTGGGCAGCGCCATTGGCGCCGGCAAACTGACGGACGAGCAGGTACAGGCCGTGGCCGACCTGCTGCACGACCGCATGACGGAATCCGTGCTGCGCAGCGCGGACGACGCCAAGGACCTGTTCCGCACCCTGGAAGCACGTCCATTGGAATCGATCGACTTGTTGGGGCAGGGCAAGCTTGCTTTGGAAACGGCGAACACGGAACTGGGCCTGGCGATGTCGGAAGACGAGATCGACTACCTGGACGCCGCCTTCACCAAGGCCGGCCGCAACCCGACGGACGTGGAACTGATGATGTTCGCGCAGGCGAACAGCGAGCATTGCCGCCACAAGATCTTCAACGCCGACTGGACCATCGACGGCGTGGCGCAGCCCAAGTCCCTGTTCGGCATGATCAAGAACACGCATGAACTGCAGCCGAAAGGCACCGTCGTCGCCTACAGCGACAACTCGTCCATCATGGAAGGCGCCACCGTGTCGCGCTTCTACCCGCGCGGCGACAAGCACGAATACGCGGCGTCGACGGAATTGACGCACACCTTGATGAAGGTGGAAACGCATAACCATCCGACGGCCATCTCTCCATTCCCCGGCGCCTCCACGGGCGCGGGCGGCGAGATCCGCGACGAAGGCGCGACGGGCCGCGGCGCCAAGCCGAAAGCCGGTTTGACGGGTTTCACGGTATCGAATTTGTCGTTGCCGGACGCCGTGCGCAGCTGGGAAACGGCCGCTTCCGTGACGGCGCCATTGGCCGCGCGTATTGATGCAGATCAATACGGCAAACCGGAACGCATCGCTTCGCCCCTGCAGATCATGATCGAAGGCCCATTGGGCGGCGCCGCGTTCTCGAACGAATTCGGCCGTCCTGTCCTGGGCGGCTACTTCCGCACGTATGAACAGAACGTCGGCGCGCAAGAAGCTGGCGCACCGGACGCCGTCTTCGGCTACCACAAGCCGATCATGATCGCTGGCGGCATCGGCAATATCTCGGCGCAGCACACGCACAAGAACGATATCCCCGTCGGCAGCCTGCTGGTGCAGCTGGGTGGCCCGGGCATGCGCATCGGCATGGGCGGCAGCGCCGCCTCGTCGATGACCACCGGCAGCAACACGGCCGACCTGGACTTCGACTCCGTCCAGCGCGGCAATCCGGAAATGGAACGCCGCGCCCAGGAAGTCATCAACGCCTGCTGGCAAATGGGCGCGGACAACCCGATCATCTCCATCCACGACGTGGGTGCGGGCGGTTTGTCGAACGCCTTCCCGGAAATCACCAACGACGCCAAGCGCGGCGCGATTTTCGACCTGCGCAAAGTGCCGCTGGAAGAATCGGGCATGGCGCCGAAGGAAATCTGGAGCAATGAGTCGCAGGAACGCTACGTTCTGGCCATCGCGCCGGAAAGCCTGCCGCTGTTCAAGGCCATGTGCGAACGCGAACGCTGCCTGTTCGCCGCCGTGGGCGTGGCCACCGAAGAGCGTCAATTGAAGCTGATCGACCCGGAACTCGGTAACGAGCCGGTCGACATGCCGATGGACGTCTTGCTGGGCAAGCCGCCGAAGATGCAGCGCGACGTGGTCCACGTGGCCAACGATTTCCCTGCCATCGACTTGACGGGCATGGACCTGGTTGATGTAGCGCAAAAAGTGCTGCTGCTGCCGACCGTGGCCGACAAATCCTTCCTGATCACCATCGGCGACCGCAGCGTGGGCGGCATGACCGTGCGCGACCAGATGGTGGGACCATGGCAAGTGCCGGTGGCCGATTGCGCCGTCACCACCATGAGCTTTGAAGGTTACCTGGGCGAAGCGATGGCCATGGGCGAACGCACGCCGCTGGCCGTCATCGACGCAGCTGCTTCCGGCCGCATGGCCGTAGGCGAAGCCGTCACCAACATCGCCGCAGCGGCGATTGCCGATATATCCGACATCAAGCTGTCCGCCAACTGGATGGCCGCCTGCGGCCAGCCTGGCCAGGACGCAGCCCTGTACGACACGGTAAAAGCCGTCGGCATGGACCTGTGCCCGGCGCTGGGCATCAGCATCCCTGTCGGCAAGGATTCGCTGTCGATGCGCACGACGTGGAAAGACGAGAGCACGGGCGCGGCTAAATCCGTCACGTCGCCGGTGTCCCTGATCGTCTCCTCGTTCGCGCCAGTGACGGACGTGCGCAAGTCGCTCACGCCGCAGCTGAAGACGGACAAGGGCGACACGTCCTTGATCTTGATCGACCTGGGCCGCGGCAAGAACCGCCTGGGCGCATCTGCGCTGGCGCAAGTCATGGGCCAGCTGGGCAATGAAACGCCGGACGTCGACAGCGCGGAAGACTTGAAAGGCTTCTTCGCCGCCATTCAAAAGCTCAATAGCGACGACAAGCTGCTGGCCTACCATGACCGTTCGGACGGCGGCCTGTACGCCACCCTGACGGAAATGGCCTTCGCCGGCCACACGGGCATGTCCGTCAACCTGGACATGCTGACCATGGAAGGCGAGCACTCGAGCGATTGGGGCGACGCCAAGAACTGGACGGGCCAGGTGGCGGAACGCCGCAACGAACTGACCCTGCGCGCCTTGTTCAGCGAAGAGCTGGGCGCCGTGATCCAGGTGCGCGCGGAAGAAAAGTCGCTCGTCATGGACGTGCTGCGCACCTTCAACCTGGGCGCCTGCAGCCATATCATCGGCAAATTGAACGACCGCGACGTGATCGAATTCACGCGCGACGCCAAGCTGATCTACACCCAGCCGCGCGCAGACCTGCACCGCCTGTGGAGCGAAACGAGCTGGCGCATCGCCCGCCTGCGCGACAATCCGGCCTGCGCGGACGCCGAATACGACCGCCTGCTGGACGTGCAAGATCCGGGCATGTCGCCTATCGTCACCTTCGACCAGAACGACAACATCGCCGCGCCATTCATCGCCACGGGCGTGCGTCCGCGCGTCGCCATCCTGCGCGAGCAGGGCGTCAACTCGCACATCGAGACGGCGTACGTGATGCACCAGGCAGGCTTCACGGCGGTCGACGTGCACATGAGCGACCTGATTGCCGGCCGCGTCAAACTGGACGACTTCCAGGGCGTCATTGCCGTGGGCGGCTTCTCGTACGGCGACGTGCTGGGCGCGGGCGAAGGCTGGGCGAAAACGATTCTGTTCAACGCCAGCCTGGCGGAACAGTTCGCGCGCTTCTTCAACCGCACGGACAGCTTCGGCCTCGGTATCTGCAACGGCTGCCAGATGATGAGCAACCTGAAATCCATCATCCCTGGCGCCCACGCCTGGCCCAAGTTCACGCGCAACAAGTCGGAGAAATTCGAAGGCCGCTTTGCCATGGTCGAAGTGATGGATTCCCCATCGATCTTCTTCAACGGCATGGCCGGCACGCAAGCCGGCATCGCCATCGCCCACGGCGAAGGCTACGCCGACTTCTCGCAAACGGGCGACATCACCCAGGTCACCAAAGCCATGCGTTTTGTGGACAACAAGGGCGCCGCCACCGAAGCGTATCCGTACAACCCGAACGGCTCGCCGGAAGGCATCACCTCCGTCACCACGCCGGACGGCCGCTTCACCGTGCTGATGCCGCACGCGGAGCGCGTGTTCCGGAGCGTGCAGCAGTCCTACCACCCTGAAGCATGGGGCGAGGATTCGCCGTGGATGCGCATGTTCAGGAATGCGCGGAAGTTTGTGGGGTAATTAGCTCGCTTGCAGGGCAGTGCTGGAGTTCAGGCGCTGCTGCTGGGGTAGGAATGAGAAAGCCGCTGTCGGGAGACAGCGGTTTTTTTATGGAAAAATGCAATATTTAGATTGTTGTCTTAGATTTATTAGCCTACTTCTTTTGTGGCGGAGGCGGCGGTGAGCGAGGTGCCGGCGGTCTTGGTTGTGTTGGAGCTGGATTGACATTTGCTTGGTCTCGGCGACCGTCACGTACCGGAACTTGAGTTGGTCTGGCGGGTGGTATTTGTGTTGCCATATGATTTCTCCTTAACTAATGAACTCTACCCATTTAATATCTGTGATGTCAACTAAGATATTTATATCTTGATTATCTGTAGATGGATCGTCTATAACATTTGTTTCTAATGTCACGTTCCTTTCTCTTAACCATGAAGCTTGGGATAACATCAAATGTCCTTTGGTTGGGTCAGATGGCCAGATACTTGGCCATCCATAAATTCGCCTTTCGTCCTTGAAATGTACGACTATCCAATTTTTATTTTTTTCAAATGCAGTGCACCATTCAGATGGATGACTACTTCTTGTTGAAATATTAAATCTTCTTAGGTAGATGTGAAGTCGATCAGAATTTATTAACCACGATATAAAAAAACCAATAAATATTGCTGTCACAATTGAAAAGAGAAATTCAGTTTCTTTATTCCAATATCCGATGATAAACAAATTGGAAATTTTCAATGCTAAATACTGTTCTATTTTTACCAAAAATGCAACGAATAAAGAATATATTAAGGCTTGAATTATTCGTTCAAATTGAACGGGTTTTTGATGTGATGTCATCCCAAAGCAAATCCAAGACACAATAAATCCTGGCGCCAAATATTGCAGAAGGGAAATTACATCTTTTGATAATTCTGGTATTTCCATATGTGTTTGATTTGTTTTTTTATTTTATTGATATTTTTATGACTTAGGCTATAACCCCTTCGCCACCCCCACAATCACCACCGCCGACGGCACCAATAAAAACTGCGCAATCAGCGTTCCCGCCAATCGGCTGCCCACCAGCCACACCACCGCCCGTCTGAACTGCGATTCTTCGATCTTGCCTTCGATGACGTCATCCGTCATACCTGACATGTGCGGGTCGATGAAGATGGCCATCATGATGGTGGCGCCGCCGTTGATGATGGAGGACAGGGTGCTGGAGGTGACGCGCACGCTCGGGTCGAGCACGCCCGCGTACAGGGCCGCGAAGACGCCTACCGTCCACAGGGCCGTGGCGATGACGTTCATGGCGGTCATGGAGATGGAGACGCCGGATTTTTCACGCAGGCCGGTGACGTTGGCGGGCTTGGGCAGGCTGGCGGAGGTCTTGAGGTAGGACAAGCCACCCTTGAAGACGGCGTGCAGCAGCAGTTTCGGCACGGACCTGTGCACCTGGAAATGTTCGACGGCGCGGCAAAAGGCGCGCTGGAAGGTGGGGATCAGTATCGCACCCAGTATCGTCGCCAGACTGGCGGAGAACAGCAGCCAGCGGAAGTCGCCCAATAGCGTGCTGGCGGCAACATGCTGGTCGATGCCTGTTTCCACGCGCTTGGCGAGAAATGGTCCCAGGAAGGAATTCGAAGTGCGCGACAGCAGCATCAAAATGCTGAACAGGGCCAGGGATACGGCGATGCGCCGCGTACGGATGCCGGCGATGCGCACGGAATAGGCGAGGGTGCCGATGATGTGGATGATGAACGTCAGTGCACAAATCAACAGCAATTGCTTGTCCATCATAACCTTGCAGTGAAGAAAATGTAATTCCATGCTGCCATGAAGTTACTTATTTTTCAACTGCAAATTATTTAACTTTGCGTGTGGCTCAATTGGTGTTGGATTGCAGTTGTTTTTCAGGGCAAGGCATGGCGATCGGCAAACGCGGCGCGCTCAGTTGCGCGCTTGTTGCTCGTCCCTTGCTTGTATTTCAAGCTTGCACCCTCAACTATCCCAGGTGGCGGCAAGACTTGCCGCTCGATATGCACCAACCAAACCGGAGGTACACCATGAGTTTCGATTCTTTTTTGTCCAAGCTGAAGAGCAAAGCCAGCGAACTGAAAACCGAGGCACTGAAGTACAAGAACAAGGATTTCCTGAATGCCGCGATGGCAGGCTCGGCCCTGATCGCCATGGCCGACGGCAGCGTCAGTGCGGAAGAGAAGCAGAAGATGGTGAAGTTTATTGAAAGCAATGACGCGCTGTCCGTGTTTACCACCACGGACGTGATCAAGGCTTTCCAGGAATATGTCGGCCAGCTGGAGTTCGACAAGGATATCGGCGAAGCCAAGGCGTATCAGGCGCTGGGCAAGATGAAGTCGAATGTGGAGGCGTCGCGCCTGCTGGTGCGCATGATTATTGCCGTCGCTTCGTCGGACGGCAATTTCGACGCCAACGAGCAGCGCGTGGCCGGCAAGATCGCGCGCGAACTGGGCTTGACTCCGGCGGAGTTCGAGTTGCAGTAACCGCCAGCCGGCCGGCCCCGGCTGGCTAGCTTAATCCTTGTCCCACCACGGCGGCGCGCTCTCCGACCTCGGGCATGCCATCTTCAATGGACTTATCTTGTAGCGGATCTCGATCACCTGCCCATGGTGAAACGGACCGCGTATCCAGTCGCCGGAATTAAAGAGGTAGGACTTGCCATTGATGCAGCGTTCGGTCGGCAGGTCGCCGATGGGGCCGGTCGAACGCAGGGTGACGCGCACTTCGCCAGTTGCATCGAGCGGCGCGTCGGCGCTTGCATACAGTATATCGATGCCGACATCGCAGACAGTGGTGCTGCCTATCTTGCTGCAGTACTTGGTATACGTTTCCTGGCGCGCCATGACCATGTGATCTTCATGCCGCATCGGCTTGCCATCGTCAAAGGTAAAGCGCAGGATGACTTGCGTGGGCTCGCTGGCAGGATGGCGCGTGGTGGTGGTGCAGGCGGCGCTGACGAGGGCCAGCAAGGGCCAGGCCAGCAGGCGCAGGACGCGGCGCAGCAGCGCCGGGATCGGGTTGTTGCCGGATGGATGCTGCATGTAGCGTTGCCATTTATCTCATGAACGGGGCGCCGATCATAGCATGCCCCGGCGGCGGTTCCGCTAGCACGCACCGCGATTCAATTCCTGCAACACCTTCTTGCACAGCACGCCATAGCCGACGCCCGTGCCCCGTTTGTGCGCGGCCAGGTCGTAGCCGGCGCTGATGTCGTCCCACGCCACGCTGCCGGGCAGGGGGCGCAAGTCGTCGTCGAGGTCCATCTCGAAGTGAATGAAGTGGCCATCGGCGCTCAGCAGCTTGCCGTACACGGCGGGCATGCCGGGGCAGGCCAGTTTCAGGTCGAGCATGAGGGCCGTGCCCAGCGCCACGCCATGGCTGGCCGCGCACTGGCGCAAGGCGTCGGGCAGGGGGCGGGCACGCCACCAGGCCGCCGTCTGCTTGATGGCGGCCTGGGTCAGCGCGTTTTGCTGTTGCACAGAATACTGTTTGCTCATGGCTGTCACCCATGCGGCATGCGGCTTGCCGCCCTAACGCGATGCCAGGCTCATGCTTTGCACATGGGCGGGCACGATCTCGCCGCTGGCCAGTTTTTCGGCCGGTACCCGCATCAGCACTTCACCGCCCACGCTGCCGTCGTCGCGCAAGTCGATGCGCATGGCCAGCTGCTGGTCGAGCGCCACGAAGCTGTCGCTGCCGGTGGCGATGATGCGGTGTTCTTCCTGGTTATCGATGCGCGCATACATCATGGCGCCGATGCTGCCCGCATTGCGCAGGTAGAGCACTTGTCCGTTCGATAATTCATAGCCGCCGCGGAACGGGGCAAAACTTTCCGCACTCATGAAATGTTTGTGTGCAGGCAATTCGATCGTGTGCAGGCGTCCGCCGGGAACGACGACGGTCTGGCTGTCAGGAAGCGTTTGCGCATTTGCCAGCAGGGCGCAGACGCCCAGGGTGCCGGCCAAGATCCATGTTTTCATTTCTTTACCCATCCTTGAACTGTGGTGCCGTCCCGCTGCCGGCGCGGCGATGTTGATGTGGGTGACAGGGAAACCGCACCGGCTGGTCCGCAAGCGCTGCTGTCACACTGGCAAGGCGCGGGCTGCCGGTCTTGCCAGTGTAGGCAGGCAACATGCGCCGCGCATCATCCGATCGGATGACACGGCCTCATGCATCGAGTACGGCCAGGTGCGCCGTGGCGCCGTGGATCAGGGCGATCAGCTCGCCCTGGCGCCGGGTATCCGTCTTTAAATAGGTGTGGTGCAGATGCGTCTTGACGGTGTTGACGCTGATGCCGCCCTGCGCGGCGATTTCCTCGATGGTGGCCCCCTGCGCCAGCGCCTTGCCCACTTGCGCTTCGGCTTGCGTCAAGTCAAACAGTTGGCGCAAGGCAGGGACGGAGGTGCACGTTTTCGTGGGGTCGCGCGCGATCAGCAGGGCGCAGGTGGGCTGGCAATCGGCAAGCGGGGTGACGGTCAGGGCCAGCGGCGCTTGCTGCTTGCGCGGCAGGCGCAGCGACTGGCATTGCGTAGCGCCACCGGCGCTGGCGATCACCAGGCGCACGGCGCGCACCAGCGCGGGCGGGGCCGCGTGTTCCAGTTGCGCCGCATGCAGGGCGTGTCCGGCGGGGGTGGCGAAACGCAAGGCGAGGTTGCCATCGAGCACCAGCACAGCCGCGCCCATGGCGTCGAGCGCCGCCAGCGCGCAGTGGCTGGCCAGTTGCGCCTCGCGCAGGCGTTGCTGCAGGCACAGCGCGCGTTGCAGATGCGGCAGGAGTTCCTGCCATTGCTGGCCGTTCAGTCCAGCGTTGTCGAGCTGCGGCCAGTCGCCCGTGCCGCAGGCCGAGTCGTACATGGCGCCGATCAGTTTGCCCACATCCGCGGTGACTGTCCCTGTGTGCATGCTTGCCCCCAATCCTGATTACATCAGTGTGCCGCAGGCGTGCAGGTGCGGAACTGGGTAAGGGCGGTGTTGCGCAGCGATCCGCCCCACCTTTGTGAGGAGGGGCGGGTCGCTGCCATCTGTCCTGGGCAACTATCAAGATAGTACATACGCGGCGCCACCGCAATGCGGCGCCGCCGATGCAATCGTGCTCCTGGATAAAAAATTCCCCGATACAATAAAAAATTGTCAAAAATATAAATTCCAGGTATGGGGCGGGAGTCGCATGCTATTTATTTAGCGGAAGTTCTTATGCAACCAAGCAAGCCTTACCCGACGACGTTCCCGGCGCTGGCCCTGTGCGCGGCGCTGGCGTTTATCGGTGGCAACCCCATGGCGCAGGCTGCCGACAAGGCGGCGCCGCAAGCCTCCAGCGGTGCGCGGCAGGTCAAGGCCAAGCCTGCCGATACCGCCAACCTGGTCAGCCATCTGCGGCGCGTGATCACGGATGAAACGAATGACACGCCGCCGCGCGTGCTCAATGCTTTTGTTGCCAAATACCAGCAGCGCGCGCTCGATGCGGGAATCGATGACCTCGACCGGCAGACGCAATATGTGCTGCTGGCGCTCTACACGTCGGGCAAGGCGATGGAACAGCCGCAGTTCGTGACCCTGATGAAAAATCCGCCCGCTTCGCTGGACGCCTTTTACGACGCACTGCACGCCTTGCCGAATACCGTCTGGGAGGCGGGCACGCCGTTGTGGGATGCGCAGGCGGCAAAATAGGCAGCCGTCGAGGCGTGACAACAATGCAGAATTGACAGCGTCATTCATACGCGATTGCCGAGGGCATCCCATGGTCAAGAATTTTCTTTCGATGAAAGCGGTGCTGATCGGCTTCCTATGGCTGTTCACGGCCTTGCCGCACGCCGCACAGGGCAAGGAAAGCCGGGAGCTGACGGTGAATTTGAGCGGCTACAACCATACCGATCACGGGGTGGGAAGCTATGAGGTGACCTTGCAGAACGGCGCCACTGCGGGGGCGGGCTATCTGGACGCGGGCCAGGGCGGCGGTGGATTGACGTGCTGCCTGTCCATTCCCCGCGTGTGGCAAGCGGGAATGACGGCAAATATCGTCATGCATACCATCAAGAATGGCAAGGATATCCGCGTGGAACAAACCGTACCGGTGCCGAAGTATGCTCCCGCCGATGCTGGTCGGTTCGTCGTGCATTTTCTTCACGATGGCAGCTACAAGGTCTTCGTGACCAAATACTCGCTGGGGCATCGAAAATATCCGCTTTCCGGCAAGGAGGCGGAGCTGGAGCCGGGCGTGCCCTTGGAAATCATCTGGGAATAGTGCTGCTGACTTGCGGCTGTCCGTCGCGCACCGTCGGCTATCAGGCTTTGCAGCAGCATGCGCGATTTCGCGTCCGTGACGCGGACATCCTCTATCCTCGCGAGCAACTCGCCTGGATCAAATTTTTTGATTAATTTGCAATAATCTTCTGTTTCTCGCGGACAGAATTCGAGTTCCAGCAACGCAACGGTTTTCGCGATCAAGCCACGCCGCTGCATCTCGGACAGCAGGTCGGCACGTTGCTTTAACGCCCTGGCGAAACCGCTCTTGATGAGCTTGCCAAAGGGCATGCCAGGATCCTTTGTCAGTATCTGGACGGCGACGCGCACGGCAGAGGCGTTGCCGTTGCGGATTTCCAGCGCCACCTGCCTGCACACCTGCGACAGCCGCAGCCCCGGATGGGCGATTGGCGGCCCAGCATCGTACGGGGCCAGTTTTTCTCCCAGGAATTCTTCCAGCGCTTCCAGGCTGGCGATCGGTATCATCATCAAGTTTGCTTATATGGCCGTTGCCGGGCGACCTGAATGGCGCAGTGTACGAGGTTGTTGCTTTCAGAGCAAGTTCGCCGGGCGCGCGTTGGGGGAGGGATGAAAAAATCCCTGAAAATTAGCACTTTGATAGCGCATGGCGCAATCCCAAGCAATCGGACGCATGGAAAACATATCCATAGGGTAAGCTTCGGGGCTAGGCTATTTCGCAACTCTATCAAAATTACATGACTTCCATAATGATCCCCGACGTCGCCCTGGTCGACAATACCGAACAACGCACGCCGCTGGTGCTCGTGCTGGACTGCTCCGGCAGCATGGATGGCGAACCCGTCTCGCTGCTGAACGAAGGCCTGGCCTTGCTGGAACAGGAACTCAAATCCGACGTGATCGCCGCCAAGCGCGTGCGCATCCTGGTGATTCAGTATGGCGCGCACGATGAGGCCGTCGTCGCCAGCAACTGGTGCGACGCCATGGATTTCACGGCGCCTCGTCTTGAAGCGAACGGCACCACGCCGACTGGCGCGGCCGTGGAACTGGCGCTGGCGGAAATCGAGCAGGAAAAGCAGCGTTTCCGCCAGGCGGGCGTGGCGTACACGCGGCCGTGGCTGTTTTTGATGTCCGACGGCGAACCGACGGACCGCTGGCAGCATGGCGCCGAACAGGCGCGCGCGGCCGAGCAGGCGAATAAAGTGGCGATCTTCCCCATCGCCGTGGGCGACCATGCAAATATCGATTCCCTGGGCGAATTCTCCAGCCGCGGTGAACGGGGCGTGAAGCAGCTGAAGGGCTTGCAGTTCCGCGAACTGTTCCTGTGGCTGAGCGCCAGCATGCAAGTGGTGTCGCAATCGCGTCCCGGTGCGCAGGCCCAGCTGGCCTCGACGGACGGCTGGTCGGTCGTGAATACGTGAAAGCCCGCTGATCCATGACTGCAGTACAGAATATCTGGCGCGTGTTCGGCGCCTCCGTCACGGGCAAGGCGCACCTGGATAAAGACATCGCTTGCCAGGATGCGCACGCGCACGCCGTCGTGAACGACGTGCTGGTCGCCATCGTCTGCGATGGCGCCGGTTCGGCCAGGCTCAGCGAGCAGGGCGCGCAGTTTGTCGCAACGCAAACCGTGCAGGCGCTGGCCGGACGGCTGGAGCAGGGCGCCACCGTGCAGGATTTGCATGACGGCGCGCTGGCGGCCACCCTGGCGCAGATCCGCGCCGCGCTGGACGACATCGCCCGCGCCGCCAACGCCACCCTCGACGACTACGCTGCCACCGTCGTCGGCGTGGTCATGGGGCAAGATGCTGGCTTCTTCTTCCACCTGGGCGACGGCCTGGGCGTGGCGCAACTGGGCGATGGCGGCGAACTGATCTCGTTGCCCGCCAACGGCGAATACGCCAACGAAACCTATTTTCTGTCGGGCGAGCGCTGGCGCGAACAGCTGCGCCTGTTGCCGATTCCCCAGTCCGTGCGCGGCGTGGTGCTGATGTCGGACGGCTGTATGCCCTTTGCCATGAGCAAGAACAATGGGGGCTTGTACGCGCCGTTCATGGATGCCGTGCAAGGCTATCTGCGCACGGTCGAAAGTATCGAGCTGGGAGATACGGCGCTGGCGTCCACCCTGGCCGACCCGCGCACGCACCAGATCACGGGCGACGACAAGACCCTGCTGCTGGCCTTGCGCGCATGAGCCGGAAGCAAGGCGTGACACCCGGCCTGAGTCCGGGTGGAAAAATCTGGCTGGATAAAGTCCGCAGTTTGATCTTGGGCAAACTCGTCAAGAGCGGCGGCGCGGGCAGCGTGTACCTGCTGCCCGGCGCGCCAGCCCAGGTTGCCAAGCTGTACCACCCGCACCTGGACCGGGCCGCCAACCGGCGCAAGCTCGAAGCGATGCTGGAATTGTCGCCCGAGCTGCCCGATCAAGTGGAAAACGGCAAGCGCTACGTCCAGATCGCCTGGCCGCAAGCGGCCGTGTTCGACGGTCAGGGCGGCTTTGCCGGTTTCGTCATGCCCTTGCTGGACATGGCGCAGACGGCCGAGCTGGAACAGATCATGCAGGAGCGCCAGGCGCGCGCGGCAGGATTGCCCACGGGACTCGGTCCCAAGCTGACTCTGGCCGCCAACCTGGCCGCCGTCATCGATGCGCTGCACCAGCAGCAGCATTACGTGGTCGATCTGAAACCCGTGAATTTGCGCTTTTACCGCGATTCGCTGTACATCGCCATGCTCGATTGCGACGGTTTCAGCATCCAGGGCCATGCGGAGCGATTTCCTGCCGAGCAATTCACGGCCGACTACCTGGCGCCGGAATTCCAGCGCAAGGGCATGCCGGCGGGCACGGAAATGGCGCAAGACCGCTTCGCCCTGGCCGTCATCATCTTCCAGTTGCTCAACTTCGGCATCCACCCGTACAGCGGGCGGCCCGGCAATGCGCAAGTGGCGACCGACATTCCCGGCCGCATCCGCGACGGCTGCTACGCGTATGGCGTGAAGCGCCACAAGCAGCTGGCGCCGAACGCCACCAGCGGCCATGCGCTGATGCCGCCCGAATTGCGCGCCATGTTCGACCGCGCGTTTTCCCAGTCGCCGAAACCCCAGCGGCCCGCGGCGGCCGACTGGGCGCAGTTGCTGCGCGGCTATGCGCAGCGCAGCGGGGGCAAGCTCGTCGTGTGTACCGCGCATCCCGAACACCAGCATTTTGCGGGCCTGGGCTGCGCGGCGTGCGCGCGCGACAAGGTCATCGGTGCGGCCGCGCAAGCGTCCGTGCAGGCGCAGCAGATGCAACTGCAACAGCCGCCGCAGCAGCGCAGCGCGCGCCGCACGGCGCCGGGGCAGGCGCCCGTCGCCATTCCCGCTGCGAATTGGGCCGGCAATGTGGCCGGCAATGCGGCGGGCAACGCGGGCGGCGGCATCACGGGCAAGGGCTGGGCCGTGGTGGTGCTCTTGATCGTGCTGTTCCTGATCGGCTTTACGGCCTGGACCTCGTCGTCCGATGAAGTCAAGGACAAGGCCAACTTGCAGGCGCAAGCCGACCAGGCGGCTGGCCTGGAAGTATTTCGCTGGCGCCCGCGCAAGGCGGCAGGTTTCCAGCCGTCCGATGCGCGCAAGGCCGTGCGCAGCCTGTCGCAAGCCGTCAGCAAGGGCGACGATGACGCCGTCACGCGCGGCTTGCAACTGCTGTACCGGGCCGGCGAAGAAAAGCAGTCCGGCTACGGCGGCGACCGCACGCAGGCGCAGCTGCGCGCCTCGTTGCTGGAAGGCCTGGGCTGGGTGCCCGGCTATCAGCCGGCGCTGGTCGCCAGTTATCTTGATCTGCTGCAAGCCAACCCGCGCGACCATCTGGTAGCGGCGGCCATGGGCCGCATGCACCTGAGCGTGAACGAACCGCAGGCGGCGCGCCAGTACTTCGAGCAAGCCGTGTGGGCGCGCCCGACCGACGGCACGGCCTGGCTGGGCATCGCGGCTGCTGCACAGCTGCGCGGCGGCGACGAGCGCGATGCCGTCAATCTGGTGGCGCTGGCGCGGTTGACGGCTTACCGTTATGCCGTGCAGAACGCCTTGCCGGCCGACCCGGGCGAGCCGGCCGACAATGGCGTCGCGCGCACCATGCAGCGCATGGACCTGACCGGCAGGGTGTTGCGCCTGGCGCAACCGGGCGCCTACCAGAAACGCTGGGACAAGACGCTGGCCGATGGCGCGCTGCTGGCGCAAAAACTCCAGGCCATGCCGCCTCTGCGGGACCAGGTCGGCGGCGTGCAGCGCGAGACGATGACGACGGTCGACTATGGCGTGCTCGATGCAAAGCACGCGACGGGCGAAAACCGCTTGATCCTGTCGATTGCCGCCGACGGCAGCCTGACGCTTGCGACAGCGGAATTGCCGATGGAACCCATGCTCAACAAGGCGCTGCTCGATAGCGTGCAGCGCTGGACCTATCTGCCGGCCGTGCAGCACGGTCAATTGATGGATGCCAAGGTGGTGGTGCTGGTGCGTTACCGCGATGGCCGGGTCAGCTTCTTGCCGGGCGGTGTCGCCGTCACGGCGGAAAATTAGAGGAATAGCATGAAAATCAAGACGATATGCGCCGTGCTGGGCGCTTCCTTGCTGTATTCAGCCACGGCTCAGGCGGAAATCGTGCAGCGCCTGGTGGTGACGGCGATGGACAGCGAGCCGGATAGCGAAGGCGGCGATGTGTTCACTATTGCCGGCTCGACGGCCTGCGGCGGCAAGCAGATACGCATGGATGCGCGCTCGGTGAACCTCGACGAGGCGCCGTACGAGGCGCTGAAAGTCCGGCTGGCTGAACGCATGCGCGCCAGGACGCCCATGCTCGTCACCGTGAAAAAATGCCCGGAAGATGCGAGCGTGCCCATCGTGCGCCACATCGCCGTCTGCACGCCGGCCGCCTGCGCTGATGGCCGGGCGCGACTGTACCTGCACGAGCGTTTCTACCCTATCGAGCAGGAAAACGCGCCCAACGTGCTGCTGTTGCCCTTGCCGAAAGGCAAGCTGCCGGGCACGTGGAAGGTGGAGATTGTCAGCGTGGCGGGCGGCAAGCTGCGCCTGTCGGGCCAGGTCAACCGCGCCGATTATGCGCAGGGCGAGCTGGTGGGCGGCTATGTCACGTATTACCCGGACGGAAAAATCGAGAAACAGTTGGCGCAGGATGGGCAGGGACGGCAGGATGGCGTCACCAGCCTGTATCGCGCGGATGGCAGCCTGGAATCGCGTGGCAACTGGCGCCATGGCTTGCCGGAGGGCACGCACCAGCAATATCACGCCACGGGCCAGCTGCGCGAGGCCAGCGTGTACCGCAAGGGACAGCGCGTGGACGGCCCCGTGCAGACGTTTGACGCGAATGGCAAGCTGAGCACCAGTTACGTGCTGCGCGATGGCCGCATGGAAGGCGAACTGCTCTCGTATTTCCCGGATGGAAAAGTAGCCGGCCGTACGCAAGTGAGCAAGGGCAAGTTCAATGGCCGCAGCGCGGAATACTATCCCGATGGCGCCGTGCGCGCCACCATGACGCAGGTCAACGATTTGCCCGTAGGGGAAGCGCTGGAGTTCTATCCCGACGGCAAGGTGCAAAGCCGCCAGCAATATGGCGACGAAGGCGGGCTGCTGAGCGTCCGGCGCTACAGTCCCCAGGGCGTGCTGGTGCTGGAAAGACGGTGGGATGCGCAATTGCGCGAGCAGGGCACGTCGCGCTCGTGGTATGAAAATGGCAAGCCCGAGCAAGCCATCGAGTACGTGAACGACCGGCGCGACGGCTGGAGCCGCAGCTGGCACGAGGATGGCAGCCTGAAGAATGAATGCCGGTATCTGGCCGGCAAGGCCCAGGGCGCATGCGGGGAAGCGCCGCCGGCGCCGGAACTGCAGCGCAAGGAGCAGGCATGGCGCGCCTTGTGAAGCACGTGCTTGGCGCCATGCTGCTGTTGCCGGCGCTGGTCCATGCGGAAATCGTGCAGCGGCAAGTGGTCACGGCGATCACGGCCGCGCCCGGCGGCGGCGATATCCTGACCGTGGACGACGACACGGGCTGCGGCGGCAGGCAGCTGCGCATGGAGGAAGGGGAGCTGGCGAAGGGGGACGCGTATGCGGCGTTGAGGGCCACGCTGGCCAGGCGTATCCGCGACAAGACGCCGATGCTCGTCACATTGGCCCGGTGCCCGGTGGTGGGCGCGACGGGCGATGCGGCCCTTCCGCTGGTGCGCAAGCTGTCGGCTTGCCAGCCCGGTGCTTGCGCCGACGGCAAGGCGCGCCTGTACCTGGATGAACATCTGGTCCCGCAAGAAAAACGGCTGGCACCTTATATGCTGGTGTTGCCCTTGCCGCCAGGAAAATTATCCGGTGCGTGGCAGGTGGAGATTGTTCACGCAGTGGATGAGCAGAAACCGCGCATGTCGGCCCAGTTCGATGCGGCCGATTTTGTGTCGGGCAAGCCGGTGGGCGGCTATACCGCCTATTACGACGATGGCAAGATCGAAAAGCAGGTGGGACTGGATGCGCAGGGCCGCAAGGATGGCTTGAGCAGCAGCTTCTATCCCGATGGTCTCCCGGAAACACGCGGTGCATGGCGTCACGGTCTGCAAGAGGGCGTGCATGAAACGTTTCATGCTACGGGGAAGCTTCTGGAAGCGTTCACCTACCGCGACGGCATGCAGGTCGACGGGCCGTTCGAGGCGTTCGACGAGGATGGCAATCTGGTTGCGCGCCAAACCTTGCGGAACGGCAAGCTGGACGGTGAAATCATTACCTTTTTCCCTGATGGCAAGATTGCCAGCCGCGCGCAGGCCGGCGATGGCATGCTCAACGGCCTGTGCACCGAATACTATCCCGATGGCAGCGTACGCATCACGGTCACGCGAGTCAATGATAAGGCCACCGGCGATGCTCTCGAATATCACCCGAATGGAAAACTGGCCAGCAGGCTCACATACGGCGATGACGGCAAGCGGCGCAGCGCCCGCAGCTTCAATGAGCAGGGCGTGCTGATCCTTGAAGAAGCATGGGATCCACAGGAGCGCCTGCAGGGGACGATCCGCGCATGGCATGACGATGGCAGCGTGAAAAGCGAATGCCTGTATGTGGCTGGCAAGGCCCAGGGCGAGTGCGGAATGGCGCAGCCATCTCCGGAAACATTATGAAAGGAGCAAGCATGGCGCGCACTGAATTGAAACGCCTGCTTGGCGCCATGCTGCTGTTGCCGGCGCTGGTCCATGCCGAGATCGTGCAGCGGCAAGTGGTCACGGCGATCACGGCCGCGCCCGGCGGCGGCGATATCCTGACCGTGGACGAGGACACGGGCTGCGGCGGCAGGCAGCTGCGCATGGATGCGGCGTCGGTCGGACTGAACGAGGAGCAGTATGGCGTCATGAAGGCCGAGCTGGCCAACATGATACGCGACAGGAATCCCTTGCTCGTGCGCCTGCGCGCCTGTCCGGCGCCAGATCAGGCCAAGGCCGAGGCCATTCCCGTCATCCACATGCTGCGCGGCTGCGATGCGCACTGTGCCGACGGCAAGGCGCGGCTCTACCTGAACCACAACCTGTCGCGCGGCGAGGTGATGGAAGAGGCGCGCTATGCGCTGGTCCTGCCGCTGCCGCCCGGCAAGACGCCCGGCACCTGGCAAGTCGCGATCTATCATGTGCGCGAAGGCGAACCGAAGCGGCTGATTGGCCACGTCAACGCTCCCGATTACCTGCGCGGCAAGCTGGTGGGCAACTACAGCATGTATTACCCGCACGGACAAGTCGAGATGCAGATGGAGCGGGATGGGCGCGGCGTGCAGGAGGGTGTGCAGACTCTGTATTACCCGGAAGGCAAGGTTTCCATGCGTATTACGTGGCGCAATGGCGTGCAGGACGGGGAGGAACAGACTTTTCACCAGAATGGCAAGCAGATCGCGTCGCGCACCTTCCGCAACGGCGCCCGCGCCGATGGTGTGATGGAAACGTTCGACGAGGACGGCAAGCTGAAAACGCGCACGACCCAGGTCAAGGGCCGGACGGATGGCGAATTGCTGCGGTTCTATCCGGACGGCGCCGTGGAAAGCCGCAGCCAGCATGACAACGGCGTCATGACGGGACCCAGCACCGGATATTTTCCGGATGGCAAGGTGCAGCGCACTGCCAACTACGTGGACGGCAAGCCTGTCGGCGAGAGCGTCGAATATTACCCGGACGGCAAAGTCGCCAGCAAGCGCACGCACACCGATCACTATGTGTTGCGCAGCGAACAACGCTTCAGCCGGGCCGGCGTATTGATCGTGCACAGACTATGGAACGCGGGCGGCCGCGAGGAGGGCGCCTTGCGTTCCTGGTATGCCGATGGCAAGCCGAGGCAGCTGATCG
Source organism: Janthinobacterium sp. SUN206 (assembly GCF_030587305.1). Lineage (NCBI taxonomy): Bacteria > Pseudomonadati > Pseudomonadota > Betaproteobacteria > Burkholderiales > Oxalobacteraceae > Janthinobacterium > Janthinobacterium sp. SUN206. Next base: position 504,693 of record NZ_JAPWIB010000001.1, read on the forward strand.
AGTACGTGGATGGCGAGCGCCAGGGCTGGACCCGGCACTGGCGGGAAGATGGCAGCGTGGAAAGCGAATGCCGCTATGTGGCGGACGAGCCGCAGGGCGCATGCACGGGCGAGTCGGCCAAGATGTCGTACACGGAGGATGGGATCGAGTTTGAGATGCCGGAAGAATAATGCGCGCCGGTACCAGTCCGGCGCGCATTCCAGCCACGGTTAGCGGTGCGGCGGCGTCAGCACGCTGGCGATGGCCTTCGGTAACGTTTCCGGATAATCGCGGCTGAAGTGCAGGCCGCGGCTTTCGCGGCGGGACAGGGCGCTGTTGACGATCATCGAGGCCACGTCGACGAGGTTGCGCAGTTCCAGCAAATCGTGGGTGATGCGGAAGTTGCGGTAGTACTCGTCGATTTCTTCCTTCAGCAGCGCGATGCGGTGCTGGGCCCGTTCCAGGCGCTTCGTTGTGCGCACGATGCCCACGTAATTCCACATGAAGCGGCGCAGCTCGTCCCAATTGTGGGAAATCACCACTTCCTCATCCGCATCCGTGACGCGGCTTTCATCCCAGTCGGGCAGGTATGGCGTGCCCAGCTTTTCCTTGCTTTCGATATCCTGCGCGCAGGCGCGGCCGATGACGATGCATTCCAGCAAGGAATTCGACGCGAGGCGGTTCGCGCCATGCAAGCCCGTGCACGCCGTCTCGCCCACGGCGTACAGGCCCGGCAAGTCGGCGCGGCCGGACAGGTCCGTCACGACGCCGCCGCACGTGTAGTGGGCGGCGGGCACGATGGGGATAGGTTGCTTGGTGATGTCGATGCCCAGTTCCAGGCAGCGCGCATAGATGGTGGGGAAGTGTTCGATGAGGAATTCGGCCGGCTTGTGGCTGATGTCCAGGTGCACGTAATCGAGACCCCGTTTCTTGATTTCGAAGTCGATGGCGCGCGCCACCACGTCGCGCGGCGCCAGTTCGGCCCGCTCATCGTGCGCCAGCATGAAGCGGGTGCCAGCCGCCGCGCCCGCTTCGGGCGGCAGTTTCAGCAAGCCCCCTTCGCCACGGATGGCTTCGGTGATCAGGAAGGATTTCGCATACGGGTGGTACAGGCACGTGGGGTGGAACTGGATGAATTCCATGTTCGACACGCGGCAGCCGGCGCGCCAGGCCATGGCGATGCCGTCGCCGCTGGCCGTGTCCGGGTTGGTGGTATATAAATACACCTTGCCGGCGCCGCCCGTGGCCAGCACGGTGTGCTCGGCGGCAAAGGTGAGGACTTTCCCCGTTTGCTCATCCTGTACGTACAGGCCGTGGCAATGCGGTTGCGCGTTGCGCTGGGCGGGCTTCATGCCCAGCTTGTCGGAAGTGATCAGGTCGATGGCGCAATGGTGTTCGAACAGGCTGATGTTCGGGTGGGCGCGCACCTTTTCTTCCAGGGTGACTTGCACGGCGTGCCCGGTGGCATCGGCCGCGTGGATGATGCGGCGCTGGCTGTGGCCGCCTTCGCGGGTCAGGTGGAAACCCAGTTCGGCCGTGGCGTCGCGCGTAAACGGCACGCCTTGCTCGATCAGCCATTCGATGGCTTCGCGGCCGTGCTCGACGATGTAGCGCGTGGCGCTCTCGTCGCACAGGCCGCCGCCCGCGATCAGGGTGTCTTCGATGTGCTGCTGGTGGCTGTCGCCCGAGTCCAGCACGGCCGCGATGCCGCCTTGCGCCCAGTTGCTGGCGCCATCGAGCAGCGCGCGTTTGGAAATGATCGCGACGGTGCGCGTCTCAGCTAAATGCAGTGCAACCGATAAACCCGCCAGGCCACTGCCGACAATCGCTACATCAAATTTCATGACATTTATCTTTTTTCAGGGGAAGCATACTATAGTCCATTTCACATCAATCGGTAATGTGTTGAGATAAATTCTGCCGGTGAAAGATAGCTGGGGCCGTAGCTTGTGGCGTATCAATGTCTTCGTGGAACAGTTCGCCATGATGGCAGGAGAGCAGCAGGCCGCCATGAGCGCAGCGTGTTGCCTTTGCCGCAGGAGGCCCCATGATCCGCATCTTCAGCCATTACGTCTCGAAAACAGCGTTTATCTTGCTGTTGCTGGAAATCCTGATCCTGCTGCTGTCGGCCACCCTGACGTCCCTGCTGTGGCTGGCGGATGGCAGCCGCCTCGTGCGGGCGAGCGAGGTGTATTTGTCGTCCTCGATCTTTGCCCTGGTCATCGTTTTCAGCATGAGCGCGCTGGGCATGTACCAGCACCGCTCGCGCGAAGACATCCGCAACACCCTGCTGCGCATCCTGCCGTCGTTCGCGCTGGGTTTTGCCGTGCTCAGCGTCTTGATCCGCTTTATTCCTTCCTTGCATTTCGGGCGCGGCAGCGTGCTGATCTTCGGCCTGGGCGCCATCGGCGTGCTGCTGGCGCGCCTGGTGGTGTTCAAATCCTCGCAATCGGCGCTGATGGAAGGCCGGCTGATCCTGGTGGGCGGCGGGGCGCTGGCGCGCGAATGCATGGACTTGGCGGCGAGCAAGATCGGTTTCCACCAGTTTACCGTCGTCGGCTGCATCGACGTGGCTGGCGAGCAATGCTGCGTACCGGCCTCGGCCTTGCTGCCGGCGGAACCGTCGCTGCTGGCCATGGCCCAGCGTCATGCGGCGCATGAAATCGTCGTCTCCGTCAGCGACCGGCGCAATGGTGCGTTTCCTGCCAAGCAACTACTGGAATGCGCGCTGGGCGGCGTCAAGGTGATCGACGCGGCCACGTTTTTCGAGCGCGAAGCGTGCCAGATCCGCATCGATTCCTTGCAACCGAGCTATCTGATCTATGGCGGCGGCTTCGACCAGAGTTTTTTCCGCGCCGCCTCGAAGCGGCTGTTCGACCTGGCCGCCAGCGGCGTCATCTGCCTGGCGGCGCTGCCCGTGATGCTGGCGACGGCCTTGTGCATCCGCCTGGAAGACGGCGGCCCCGTGTTTTACCAGCAAGAGCGGGTGGGACGCGACGGCTTGCCCTTCAATGTGCTGAAATTTCGCAGCATGCGCTGCGATGCGGAGCGCGATGGCAAGCCCATCTGGGCGCTGGACAATGATGCGCGCATCACGCGCGTGGGCAAGCTGATCCGCAAGCTTCGTATCGACGAGCTGCCGCAGATGCTCAATGTGTTTCGCGGCGAGATGAGTTTCGTGGGACCGCGGCCCGAACGCGCCTACTTTGTCGAACAATTGAAGCAGCAGGTACCGTACTACAACATTCGTCACAGCATCAAGCCGGGCATCACGGGCCTGGCGCAGGTGCGCTATCAATATGGCGCCTCCGTCGACGATGCCGTCAAAAAACTGCAATACGATCTGTATTATGTGAAAAACAATAGCCTGTTCCTCGACTTGCTGATCTTGCTCGACACGGTGCAGGTGGTGCTGTTTGGCAAGGGCAGCCGATGATGCGGGCGCAGTCGGACTGGCTGGCGGCGGCCGATGCGGCGGCCCTCAGCCACGGCCTGGCGTCGCTGGCCTTCTTCGTGCTGGCGCTGCTGCTCATCAGCAACTGGCGCGCGCGGCAAAACGTGCGCGCCTTGCTGGTGGCCTGCCTGGCGACGGGCGGCTGGGCGACGGGCACGGTGGTGCTGGTGCTGCTGGGGCAGCGCACGGCGCTGGCCGGCGATGCGCTGGAACTGCTGCGCACCCTGGCCTGGCTGGTGTTCTTGCTGCTGCTGATCGAACCGGCGCGGTCCCGTTTGCGCCTGGTGCTGGCCGGCATCGCCCTCACGGCGCTGGCGCCATGGCTGCTGTCCATGGCCTCGTCCTGGCTGGCGCTGCCTTTGCCTGCGCGATTCATCGCCAGTGTCTGCCGTTTGCTGCTGGCCGTGCTGGGCATGTTGCTGGTGGAACAGTGGTACCGCAATACGCCGCCCTTGAAACGCTGGGGCATCAAGTTTGCGTGCCTCGGTGTCGGTGGCCTGTTCGCCTACGATTTCTATCTGTACAGCGACGCCTTGCTGTTTCGCGCGGTCAACGACGACATCTGGGCCGCGCGCGGCATCGTCGACGCCCTGTGCGCGCCGCTGCTGGCTGTCTCGGCCGCGCGCAATCCGGGCTGGGCGCTGGGTTTGTCCGTGTCGCGCCAGATGCTGTACCGCTCGGCGGCCTTGTTGGGCTCGGCCATCTATTTGCTGGCCATGGCGGCCAGCGCCTATTATTTGCGCTACTTCGGCGGCACCTGGGGTTCCTTGATGCAAATGGCTTACCTGGGCGGCGCGGCCTTGCTGCTGGCGGGCGTGCTGTTTTCCGGCAGCTTGCGCGCCAAGCTGAAGGTGACGATCAACAAGCATTTTTATAATGCCATCTTCGATTACCGCGAGGAATGGCTGCGCTTTACGCGCGCGCTGTCCGAAGACGGGCCGGACCTGGGCGAACGCACGATACAGGCCATGGCGCAGCTGGTGGAAAGCCGCGCCGGCGCGCTGTGGATCTTGCGCGAGCAGGGCCAGTTCGCGCCGGCGGCCAGCTGGAACTGGCCGCCGGGCACCTGGAGCGAGCCGGCGTCCGGCCCCTTGTGCCAGTTCCTGGAAGCAAGACAATGGGTGATCGACGTGCCCGACTGGGTGCAGAATCCGGACCAGTACGGCGGCTTGCCGCTGCCGCCCGCGCTGCTGGCGCTGCCCGACGTGTGGCTGCTGGTGCCCTTGATGCTGCATGGCCAGCTGTTTGCCTTTGTCGCGCTGGCGCGGCCCCGCACGCGCATCGGCCTGAACTGGGAAATCCGCGACGTGCTGAAAATTGCCGGCAGCCAAGCCGCCAGCTACCTGGCGCACCGCGAATCGCTCGCTACCCTGACGGTGGCGCGCCAGTTCGATTCGTTCAACCGCATGTCCACCTTCATCGTGCACGATCTCAAGAATTTGGTGTTCCAGCTGTCGCTGCTACTGAGCAATGCCGAGAAGCACCGCGCCAATCCCGCCTTCCAGGAAGACATGCTGGGCACTTTGGACCATTCCGTGCAGAAAATGAAGACCTTGCTGCAGAAACTGGCGCGCGGCGAAGCGCCGGAAGCGCCCGCGCCGCTGCTGCTGGACGGCTTGCTGCGCCAGGCCGTGGCCGCCAAGGCCAGCCTGGCGCCGGCACCGTGCCTGGAAATCGTCGATGGCGAACTGACGGTGCTGGCCAACCGCGCGCGGCTGGAGCGGGTGCTGGGCCATTTGATCCAGAACGCCATCGAGGCCACGGCCAGCGATGGCAAGGTGGCCGTGCGCTTGCGGCGCGTGCAGCATACGGCCGTCGTCGAGCTCGACGATACGGGGCAGGGCATGAGCGAACAGTTCATCCGCGAACGTTTATTTACACCGTTCGACACGACCAAGACGGCGGGCATGGGCATCGGCGTGTTCGAAAGCCGCGAATACCTGCGCGAAGTGGGCGGCAGCCTGGAAGTGCGCAGCGAGCCGCAAGTGGGCACGACGTTTCGCGTGATCCTGCCGCTGCATGCGGCATAGCAAAGGAGTGCCATGGGCAAACAGAAACTGCTGGTCATCGAAGACGATCCCGGCCTGCAAAAGCAGTTGCACTGGAGCTTTGACGGCTATGACGTCTTGCTGGCGGGCGAGCGCGAGGCGGCGCTGGCGCTCGTGCGGCGCCACCAGCCGGCCGTGGTGACGATGGACCTGGGCTTGCCGCCCGATCCGGACGGCGCCACGGAAGGCCTGGCCACCTTGCAGCAAATCCTCGCGCTGGCGCCGGACACGAAAGTCATCATCCTGTCGGGCAACCAGGAGCGCGCGCATGCCTTGAAGGCCATCGCGCTGGGCGCCTACGATTTCCACCAGAAACCGTTCGAGGCCGACATGCTGGGCCTGGTCATCGCGCGCGCGTTTTACTTGCACGCGATGCAGCAGGAAAACCGCCGCATGCTGCAGACCCAGGCCGACTCGCCCCTGGCCGGCATCGTCAGCCGCGATCCCGGCATGCTGAAACTGTGCCGCAACGTGGAAAAAGTGGCGCCCTCGTCGGCCAGCGTGATGCTGCTGGGCGATTCGGGCAGCGGCAAGGAGCTGATCGCGCGGGGACTGCATGCGCTGTCGAGCCGCCATGCGCAGCGTTTCGTTGCCATCAATTGCGCGGCCATCCCGGAAAACCTGCTGGAAAGCGAGCTGTTCGGCTATGAGCGGGGCGCGTTCACGGGCGCGGCGCGGCAAACCCTGGGCAAGATCGAACTGGCCCACGGCGGCACCTTCTTTCTCGATGAAATCGGCGACATGCCGATGCCGCTGCAGGCGAAATTGCTGCGCTTCCTGCAGGAGCGGGTCATCGAAAGGGTAGGCGGCCGCGCCGAGATCGCCGTCGACGTGCGCATCGTCTGCGCCACGCACCAGGACCTGAAAGTGCTGGCGGAACAGGGACGCTTCCGCGAAGACCTGTTTTACCGCCTCAGCGAAATCGTCTTGCGCATTCCGCCCTTGCGCGAGCGGGCCGGCGATTGCACCTTGCTGGCGCAGCATTTCAAGAACAAGTTCTGCGCCAGCGAGGGCCGCAGCAACCTGCATTTCAGCGCGGGCGCGCTGCAGCTGATCGAAAGCTATGGCTGGCCCGGCAATGTGCGCGAAGTGGAAAACTGCATCAAGCGGGCCGTCATCATGTGCGACGGGCCGCAGATCGCCGCCGACGACCTGGGCTTGCCCGCCAGCGCCCGGGCGGCGCCCGCGGACGAGCCGCTGAACCTGCGCCAGGCGCGCGAAGGGGCCGAATACAAGGTGATGGTGCGCGCGCTGGCGCGGGCCGACGGCAATATCGCCAAGGCAGCCGAGCTGCTGGGCGTGAGCCGGCCCACCCTGTACGACCTGATGGGCCATCACGGCATCAAGTAGGCAGTAACTAAATATCAAGATTGTGTATGGCGTCGCACATACGGGGCGGCGCCCGCACGGCATGCTTCTCCCAGCAACTCAATCAAGTCAACAGGGAGAATTTCATGCAAGCTACACAACTGTCCGTCTCGGACTTGAACAATCCGGGCGTCTCCTGGGGCGCCGTGCTGGCGGGCGCTGCTGCGGCGGCCGCCTTGTCCTTCATCCTGCTGATCCTCGGCGTGGGCCTGGGCCTGTCGTCCGTGTCGCCGTGGTCGTTCAATGCGACGGCCATCGGCGTGTCGACCATCGCCTGGCTGGCCTTCATGCAACTGGCCGCGTCCGGCATCGGCGGCTACATGGCGGGCCGTCTGCGCGTGAAATGGAGCTCCATCCATACGGATGAAGTGCATTTCCGCGATACGGCGCACGGTTTGCTGGCCTGGGCCGTGGCCACCCTGATCACCGTGGCAGTGCTGGCCGGCGGCACGCACGCCGTGCTGAGCGGCGCCATCGATGCGGGCAGCGGCGTGGCGGCTGCCATTGCCCCCGCAGCGGCAGCGGCAGCGGGCGCAGGTGTTGCTGGCGCTGCAAGCGCCAAGCAAGGCGAGGGCAGCAGTGCCAATCCGCTTGATTATTACTCGGACATGCTGCTGCGCGCCGCCCCGGCGGCCGGGGCGGGTGAAGCGGGCGGCGTATCCGCCGGACAGCGCGGCGAAATCGGCAAGATCTTCGCCACCGGCCTGTCCACGGGTAGCCTGGCCGCCGATGACCGCGCCTACCTGGGCCAGGTCGTCGCCAGCCGCACGGGCTTGACGCAGGCGGAAGCGGAAGCGCGTGTCGACGCCGTCTACGGCCGCGCCGCCAAGGCTGCCGCCGACGCCAAGGCGCAGGCACAGCAAGCGGCCGAAGCGGCCCGCAAGGCCGGCGCCCACACGGCGCTGTGGATGTTCGTCGCCTTGCTGCTGGGCGCTTTCGTGGCCAGCCTGGCCGCCACGTTTGGTGGTCGCCAGCGCGACCATGAGCGCGTGCTGCGCCATGTGACCATTTAATTTACCGATTAATCCACCAATTCAATCCAGGAGACTGCCATGCGTTCCATCCTCTTGCTGCTGCTGGGCATTCCATTGCCCATCGTAATCCTGATCGCCCTGTTCGTGCGCTGACAAGGCCCACATGCAAACCGGCGTCCGCTGCAAGGTGGGCGCCGGTTTTTGCGTGAAAGCGGGCGCATGTGTAATATGGCGCCATCTTTCCACCGAGACTATCCATGAATGCGACCGCCTTTCGTCCCTTGCTGAAAACCGCCGCCATCGCCGCCTTGGCTTGCAGCGTGCTGGCCGCGTGCTCCACCCTGATCGGCCCGCGCGACGTGAATGTGTCGCTAAGCAAGATGCAGCAAGGCCTGGAGCGCCGCTTTCCCATCGACAAGCGCGTGCTGTCCGTGCTGGACGTCAAGCTGACGCATCCGCAATTGTCGCTGCAGCCCGAGCGCGAAAGAGTCGCCCTCAGCGTGGACGCCAGCGTCTTGCCGCCATTCATACGCCAAAGCTGGCGCGGCAGCTTGGCCATGTCGGGCCGCCTCGTGCTCGACGCCCAGCGCAACGCCGTCTACCTGAGCGAAGCGAGCGTGGACAAGGTGACCATCGACGGCATGGACGAGTCGCAGCAGCGCCAGTTCGCCAAGGTAGCCAGCCTGGTGGCCGACCAGCTCATGCATGAAACGCCGATCTACACCTTCAAGCCGGACGAATTGCGCTATGCGGGCGTGCAATTCGTGCCCACGCAGATCCGGACCACGGGCAACGGGTTGACGGTGACGTTCGAACCGGTGAAATAAGAAAGTAGCTAGGCCTGGAACGCGGGCGTGGTGATTTGCGTGGCCGTGTTATTGCGCGGCGTCGCCTCTTCATGGAACAGGTCCGCCAGGTATTCGCATAACGCATCGCCTTGAATATCGTCGGGAATGATGAAATCGGCGGGCCGGCGCTTGCCTTCCGCGCCGAGATAGAAGGCGCGCCATGCTCCTTGATGTCCCCGGACGGCAATCAGCGTGCCGAAAATATTGAATCTGCATTCCTGCATCAAACTTCTCCAGTCCAAGAGCCAGGCAAAAAAGGTGGTGAGCGACAGGTATGGCTATTGCTAGATGGTAACATTTGCCGATCATCGGCGCGGGCGCGAGGCGTGCTTCAACGCACATCGGCTCACCGGAATTGTTCAACCGACATTGTTTCCCCGCAAGCATGCCGACTATAATCCGACCTCTCATGCCTGGATACAGCATGTTCCCCAACATGAAGTCAAAACAATTAAAGGAATCTTCGTGAAACGTTCGCTTATCAGCGCCGCCTGCTGCGCCTTGTTCGCCTTGTCTTCGCCGTCGCTGTACGCCCAGCAAGGCGCTACCGCCGCCGCACCCATCTCCGGCATCGACCTGAAAACCCTGGACCCTGCCGTCAGCCCCCGTGACGACTTCTACGGCTACGTCAACGGCGTCTGGACCCGCAATACGGAGATCCCGGCCGACAAATCCGTCTGGGGCACGTATATCGAATTGCGCGAAATCGCGCAGGGCCAGTTGCGCGGCCTGATCGACGCCACCGTCAAGAACCCCGGCAAGCCCGGCAGCGAGGCGCACAAGATCGCCGACCTGTACACGAGTTTCATGAACGACAAGGCGCGCAATGCGGCCGGCTTCAAGCCGCTGCGTGCCGAGCTGGCCCGCGTGGCTGGCGTGAAAGACAAGAAGGACTTGCCGGCACTGTTGGCTTACCTGCAAGGCAATGGCGTTGCCACGCCGTTTTCCGCCTACGTGGCGCCCGATGCGCAAGACCCCGAGCGCTACACGGTCAACATCAGCCAGTCCGGCCTGGGCTTGCCTGACCGCGATTACTACCTGAAGGATGACGACGCCAAGCTGCAAGCCGTGCGCGCCAAATACCTCAAGCATGTCGAAACCATGCTGGCCATGAGCGGCGACAAGGCCGCCGGCGCGCACGCGGCGCAGATCCTCGACCTCGAAACGCGCCTGGCGGCGGTGCAGTGGACGCGCGTGCAGATGCGCGACCCCGTCAAATCGTACAACCGCGTCGATTTCGACAAATTCGCGGCGCTGGCGCCGGCCTTCGACTGGAACGCCTACTTTACGGCTGCCGGCCTGGCGCCGAAAGCCGCCTCGGCCGTGGTGCGCCAGCCCAGCTTCATGACAGGTTTTGCCGAGACCGTGGCCACCGTGCCGCTGGAAGCGTGGAAAAGCTACCTGAACTGGCGCATCATCGAAAGCTATGCCTCCTACCTGGACAGCGCCGCCGTCAAGGAACGCTTTGCCTTCGACGGCACGGTGCTGCGCGGCGTGCCGCAAAGCGAACCGCAGTGGCAGCTGGCGCTGCGCTTCACGGATAACGCCATCAGCGACGCCGTCGGCAAGCGCTATGTGGAAATGTATTTGCCGCCGGAAACGCGGCCCCGCGTGATGGCCATGTTCGACAATTTCGTCGCCTCGTTCAAGGATGGCATCGAGCAGCTGGACTGGATGGGACCGGAAACCAAGAAGGAAGCCCAGCTCAAGCTGGCCGCCCTGAAGCCGAAGATCGCGTATCCCGCTACCTGGCGCGACTACGGCAGCATGAAGACGCAGCCGAACGACCTGATCGCCAACGTGCGCGCCGCGCGCGCGTGGAGCCGCCAGCAAAACCTGGCCAAGCTGGGCAAGCCGGTGGACCGCGACGAATGGTCGATGACGCCGCAAACCGTCAACGCCAGCTACAGCCCGGCACTCAACGCCATCACGATCCCGGCCGCCATTTTGCAGCCGCCATTCTTCAACGTGAAGGCGGAAGACGCCGTCAATTACGGCTTGCTGGGCATCACCTTCGGCCATGAAATCAGCCATGCCTTCGACGATTCCGGCAGCCAATATGACGCCAAGGGCCGTCTGCGCAACTGGTGGACGGCAGAGGACCGCGCGGCCTTCAAGGCGCTGGCGGCCGGGCTCGTCAAGCAATACGGCGCCTACAGCCCCGTGCCTGGCTACCATATCAATGGCGAACTCACCCTGGGCGAAAACATCGGCGACAATTCCGGCCTGTCGATCACCTACAAGGCGTACCAGCGTTCGCTCGGCGGCAAGCCGTCGCCCGTCATCGATGGCTTGACGGGCGAACAGCGCCTGTACATCGGCTTTGCGCAGAAATGGCGCGCGAAATTGCGTCCGGAAGCGGCCATTGCGCAGATCAAGAGCGACCCCCATTCGCCGGGCGAATTCCGCGCCAAGGGCACGGTCAAGAATCAGCCCGGCTTTTACGAAGCGTTCGGCATCAAGCCGGGCGACCCGATGTATCTGCCGCCCGAGCAGCGCGTGATCATGTGGTAATCAGCTAGGGTAGCCGGGCAGCCGCGCCGGGGATTATTCCTTGGCGTGGTTGAGCGTGTACCTGGGCAGTTCAAGCGTCAGGTCTTCCTGCGCCATGCGCGCCTGGCAAGACAGGCGCGAGTGCGGCTGCAAGCCCCAGGCCTGGTCGAGCATGTCTTCTTCATTGTCGCCCAGCGCATTGAGCGAGTCGAAACCCTGCACCACGACCACGTGGCAGGTGGAACAGGCGCCCACCTGGCCGCACGCGTGTTCCATGTCGATCTTGTTGAGCAGCAAGGCGTCGCAAATGCTCATGTTTTGCGGCGCGTCAAACACGGCGCCTTCGGGGGCCAGCTCGGGATGGGGTAATACGGTGATGGTTGGCATACGATAATCTCCTTGAGTACCGCTACCTTGCACCTTCCCGTCTGGACAAGGTCAAGCGCAATGTTGCGCCTGACGGGGATGGCTTGCGCTTACAGCTTCGAGGCCGGATGTTCCGCGAGCGGGACAAACTGGCCGGTGGACTCGTCGAGCGCATCGAGCGAGCCATTTTCGATGTCATACACCCAGCCATGCAGGGTCAGGCGTTTTTGCGTGATGCCCAGCGCCACCGAGGGGTGGGTGCGGATGTTGTTGAGTTGCGCCACCACATTGGCCCGCACCATGCCATCGATGCGGTCCTGTTCCGTCGCATGCTCGATCGATTCATTGATCATGCGCGCCGCATCCGCGTGCCGCAGCCAGTTCTTGACTGCCGGCATGTGATCGAGGCAGGTGCAGGTGGCGATGGCTTTCATCGCGCCGCAATCGGAATGGCCGCAAATGACGATGTCCGTCACATTCAGGGCTGCCACGGCAAATTCGACGGACGCGCTCACGCCGCCCGGTTCCGGGCCGAACGAGGGCACGATATTGCCCGCGTTGCGGATCACGAACAGTTCGCCAGGCTCGCGCTGCGTCACCAGTTCCGGCACCATCCGGCTGTCGGAGCAGGAAATGAACAAGGCCTTGGGCGTCTGTCCCGTGGCCAATGTCTTGAACAGCTCTCGGCGTTCAGGAAAGACTTCCTTCTGGAAACGTAGAAATCCGGCAATGATGTCGCGCATAAATAAGAGAAGAGAGTGGTGTGAACCCGTATTATCGCCTATGTCAGCGCGGCTGGCTTGCCGCCCGGCCCGTTTCAGGGGCCGCCGTGCAGCGCCCGACATGCTCGAGCAATTGCAGGAACACGCGTTTGTCGGCCATGTGGTTCAGCGTGTTGCTCGTGAAGACGTCGCTGGCGGCTGCTGCCACGGCGTTGCGGGCTTGCGCGCAGGCGGCGTGCAGTTGCGCGCGGTCAAGGTCTACCAGCGCCGCAGCGATGCCTTCGGGCGTGAAATCGAAGGCATCCATGCCGCAACAGCCGGCCACGCAATAGGTTTCCAGGCGGCAGATCAGCGGCCACAGGCCGTCCAGCAGGGCATCGATGTCGATGGCCTGGTCATAGCGGCCGTCAAGGCGGATGAACTCGATCCATGCATCGTCGCCGATCTGGATATCGTACTGGCGGTCGCGTTCGGTCATTTTCAGATTTTCCTGGTGAGTGGCATCGCATTATAAAAAAAACCGCCCGAAGGCGGTTTTTGTCAAACAGGCGATGCCGGCATCTAGATAAAGTAGATCAGCGCGATCACGCCCACGACGAGGGCCACGCGGGTGACCTGGTACGCCGTCTTGTTCCACGCCTTGAAGCGGCGGCGGTACTGGCCCATGGTCCAGGAAATCTGGAACAGCTTGCTCACGCCGCCCACCTGGTCGCCCAGCTCGTTCGGCGAGGCGGCGGCCGTCATCAGGGTGCGGCCCAGCCAGCGGTTCAGCGCTTGCGCCCAGCGGTAGCGCATCGGGCGCTCGATGTCGCAGAACAGGATGATGCGGTCGCTGTCGGCGTCGTTGCGGGCCCAGTGGATATATGTTTCATCGAACATCACGGCCTGGCCGTCGCGCCAGCTGTGGCGTTCGCCATCGACATCGATGAAGCAGCGGTCGTCGTTCGGCGTCTGCAAGCCCAGGTGGTAGCGCAGGGAGCCGGCGAACGGGTCGCGGTGCGGGTTGAGCTTGCCGCCTTGCGGCAGTTCCGCGAACATGGCTGCCTTGATCGAGGGAATCGATTGCAGCAGCGCATAGGTTTGCGGGCACATCTGTTGCGCCGACGGGTGGTTCGCGTCATACCATTTCAGGTAGAAACGCTTCCAGCCATACTTGAAGAAGGAATTGAAACCCACGTCATTGTTCTTTTCGGCCGCCTTGATCTTTTTCATTTCCTGCATGCGCAGCGCTTCATCGCGGATGATCTGCCAGTTCTGCTGCAGCGGCGCCAGTTCCGGGAATTGCTCGACGGCTAAATAGGGCGTGGCCGGCACCTTGGAAAAGGTGTGCATGAACAGGTTCAGCGGCGCCATGAACGAGGAGTGATCGAAGATCTGGCGGCGGAACGGCAGGCGCACCTTGCCACGAAAATGAATATGTAAAACAGAAAACACAAAAATGCCCAGCAAGGCCCACTTCATACACAACCTCGTTTTTTAAGAATGGGGCAATTATAACCAGTTAATGCCGGCGCCACCCCGTGCCACGGTGAAGGAAAGATGAAGCGGCGCGCGGCAGCGCTCTGTCCTACAATGGCTGTTCTCCCCACTGATATGAGGTAACGATGGAAATCTGGCACGCACCGCTCGACCTGGCCACCCTCAACGCCGCCAGTGCAGGCACGGCCATGCGCCACCTGGGCATCGAATTTAGCGCCTTCGGCCCCGACTGGATCGAAGCGACCATGCCCGTCGACCACCGCACCATGCAGCCTTTTAAACTGCTGCATGGCGGCGCTTCCGTGTTGCTGGCCGAAACCCTGGGCAGCATGGCCGCGAATGCCTGCCTCGATTCCAGCCGGCAAGTGAGCGTGGGCCAGGAAATCAATGCCAACCACGTGCGCGGCGTGCGCGGCGGCCAGGTGACGGGGCGCGCCACGCCGATCCACCGGGGCCGCACCAGCCAGGTCTGGGAAATCCGCATCACCGACGACGACGGCAAGCTGTGCTGCATCTCGCGCATCACCATGGCCGTCATCGATACGCCAGGCCAGCGTTAATTGTCTTTTTTGATATGCGTCAAGGCATTAAAAGTGAGCGCGTGGAATCATCCGTAACGCTGTTCGCTTATAATTCAGTGTGCTGTTGTATGGCGCAGGGTATGTCCCGCGCGCCTGCATTGCCCGAAATTAGAAGCTGACTGCCCAAAAAACGCCAGTTAGAGACCCATCCTGCGCCATGCAGGAAAGGCAACACGACGGCGAGCAGATCGCTGGTTTTTAAATAACCAGCAACAATCAACTTTATTTACAGGGCAATAACAACAATGATGTCATTCAATCGTTTGACGATAGGCGCGCGCCTGAGCGCAGGCTTCGGGCTGCTGGTGGTATTCATGCTGGTGCTGGCGGCTTTCGCGCTGCTGCGCATCGGCGCCATCTCCGGCGCCATGGACGCGCAAGACAAAGTCCAGCTGGAAAAACTGGACCCGCTGTACGTGGCGCGCGAAGCGCTCGACCAGACGGGCCTGGCCGCCCGCAACGCGTATATCTTCCATGACCAGGCCGCCGCCGAAAAAGAGCTGGCCATCCTCGACAGCCAGAAGGCGCTGTACCTGGAAGCGCTGGCGCGCCTGGCGCCGCGGTTCGCCGGCGATCCGCAATTCGAGAAAGTCAGCGCGGGCTTGAACACCATGGCGCAGCAATTGCAGCGTCCGCGCCAGTTCCGCGCCACGGGGCAGATGGAACAGTACGGCACCTTCCTCGTCGAGGAGTGCAGCCCCCTGCGGCGCCAGATCGTCGCCGACATCGATACCGTGCTGAAAAACGTGCAGCGCGAGTCGGAGCAGGCCAGCGTGGCCGCGCGCGCCATCTATGGCCAGTCGCTGCGCTGGATCGGCGTGCTGGCCGCCCTCAGCGTACTCATTTGCATCTTTGTTGCCACCGTCATCACGCGGGGATTGCTGCGCCAGCTGGGCGGCGAACCGGGGTATGCGGCCTCGATCGCGGGCCGCATCGCGCTCGGCGAACTGGCCATCGACGTGCACACGCGCCACGGCGACGACAGCAGTTTATTGTTCGCGATCAAGACCATGCGCGACAACCTGGCCGCCATCGTCGGCAAGGTGCGCCACGGCACGGAAAGCATCGCCACGGCCTCGACCGAGATCGCATCGGGCAACCGCGACCTGTCGCAGCGCACGGAGCAGCAGGCCGGCTCGCTGGAAGAGGTCGCCTCATCGATGGAAGAACTGATTTCCACCGTGCGCCAGAATGCGGACAATGCGCAGCAGGCGAACCACCTGGCGCGCGAAGCGTCGAAGGTGTCGGAGCAGGGCGGCAAGGCGGTGGCCGAAGTGGTGCACACCATGAGCCTGATCAATGCCTCGTCGAACAAGATTGTCGACATCATCGGCGTGATCGACAGCATCGCCTTCCAGACGAATATCCTCGCCTTGAACGCGGCCGTGGAAGCGGCGCGCGCGGGCGAGCAGGGACGCGGCTTTGCCGTCGTCGCCACGGAAGTGCGCAACCTGGCGCAGAGGTCAAGCGCCGCCGCGCGCGAAATCAAGCTGCTGATCGACGATTCCGTCAGCAAGGTGGGCACGGGAACCTTGCTCGTCGAACAGGCCGGCGTCACCATGCATGACGTGGTGGCCGGCATCGGCAGGGTGACGGGCATCATGGCCGAGATCAGCCACGCCACGCAGGAGCAGGGCGCCGGCATCGAGCAAGTCAACCGCGCCATCGTCGACATGGACCGCGTGACCCAGCAAAACGCGGCCCTGGTCGAGCAGGCGGCGGCCGCCGCGCATGAATTGCAGCAGCAGGCGGCGCAGCTGGAACAGGAAGTGGGCATCTTCAAACTGGCCAAGCCGGCCAACGGCCCGCTGCGCCTGGCGGCCTGACGCCGAGAGCACGGCAGCGCGGCGCGCCATGCGCCGCGCTCCACAGCCATGCGCGAACAGCCGTATTCCGCGCTACAATGAGCGCTGGATCACCGCCAGGACTACTCATGCAAGTGCGCAGCAGCCATGATCTCTCCAGCCCGGACGACGACGGCCCGGCGCCTCCCGTGCTGCAGCTGGCCCTTGCCGGCCTCGGCTGGGGGTTACTCACCTGCATGCTGTGCTTTGCCATCCTGTTCCTCACCAAATGGCTGTTGCCGCCCGAATACTGGGGCGCGCACACGGGCTTGTCCAAATTCAAGCGCGAAATGTCGCTGCCCCTGCTGGTGTTCTGGGTCGTCATCTATTCCCCCATCCTGGAAACCTTCCTCGGCCAGCTGCTGCCGCTGGAAATCCTCCGGCGCCTGGGCGCCAGCCGTCAGCTGAGCATTTTTATCGGTGCCATCCTGTGGGCCATCGTGCATTTCATCAGCGGCGGCTTGTTGCACGCCATCGTCGCGCTGGGGTCGGGCGCCATGTTCAGCTTTGTCTACCTGCGCTACCGCGGCCCAAGTGTGGCCGTGGCCTACGCCACAACGACATTCTCGCGCGCCTGCAACAACATCGCCATCCTCGTCGCCGTGTTTTACGGCCTGGACGCCTAGGACGCCTGCCCAAACCTGCTGCGCGTCGGTATAGATGGCCTGCGATGCTCACCGTACCTGAGTACGGTTGCGCTTCTCGACCACCTCTACCTTCCGCTCGCGACGGTTTTGTCAAGCGTCGTGAAGTTCTCTTTTCTTGAGTAAATACGGCACCAGCGCCGCCAGCGCCACGGCCAGCACGGCCAGGCCATTGAGCAAATGGCGGAAGGCGGCGTCATAGCTGGCGCGCAGCAGCGCTTCCTGGCCGCCCAGCAGCTGAGTTGCCTGTTGGATATCACCGAGCGCGGCGCGGCTGGCGGCGGCCAGCACGGGCAGGCCGGCGGGCAGCTGGCGCTGCAACGCGGCGCCGATCAGGCTGGCCAGCACGGCGCCCGCCAGGGCCAGCGCCACGCCATCGGCGCTGATGCGCACGGTATTGAAGATGCCCGTCGCCATGCCGGCCCGCGGCGTGTCCACCACGTTCAGGGCCATGCCATCCATCAAGCCCCACGGCAAGCCGATGCCGGCGCCTACCAGCAGCAGCGGTCCCGCCAGCGCGGCGGTGCCGCCGTTGCCCAGCACTTGCGCCAGCCAGGCCAGTCCGGCGGCCGCCAGCAGCAATCCCGCCGCGCACACGGTGCCGGCTTTGACCCAGCGCAATAGCAGCGCCGCCAGCATGGGCACGACCAGCAGGGGCGCGGCCAGGGCGATCATCAGGCGGCCCGCCGCCAGCGGCGACACGCCGTCGATGCCGATGAAGCGCCCCGGCAGCATGACGATCAGCACGATGAACAAAAAGGCGGGCGAGGCGGCCAGCACTTGCACGGCGACGAAGCGGCGCTGGCGGAACAGGGTCAAGTCCAGCATGGGCCGCGCCGTCCTGCGTTCGACCGCGACAAACACGCAAAACAGCAGCGCGGACGAGGCGATGGACAGTTGCACGGCGCCGTTGCGCCAGCCATGTTCGGGTGCCAGCAGCATGCCCAGGGTCAACAGGGACAGCGCGCCGCTGAAGCTGAGGGCGCCGGGCCAGTCCAGCCGGCCCTGGGCACGGGGCGCATCGGCCGGCACGCTGGCCAGCACCAGCAGCGCGCCGATGGCGCCCAGCGCGGCCGTGGCGTAAAAGATGGCGGGCCAGCGGGCCAGTTCCAGCATGGCGCCGGCCGCCAGCGGGCCGAAGGCCAGGCCCAGGCCGAACGTCGTGCCCAGCACGCTCATCACCCGGCTGCGCGCCGCGCCGTGGAACAGGGGCGCCAGCGACGACATGGCGGCGGCGAACGCGGCCGCGCCGCCCAGGCCCTGCACGAAGCGCAGCGCGGCGACCAGCGCGACGGACGGGGCCATGGCGATGGCCAGGGTGGCCGCGCAAAACAGGGCCAGGCCCGCCAGCCAGACGCGGCGCCGGCCCAGCACGTCCGTCAGGCTGCCGGCCACCATCATGGCGCTGCCATAGCTGAGGATGTATGCATTGATGACCCAGTTCAGGGCGGCGGCGCTGCCGCGCAATTCGGCGCCGAGGGCGGGCAGCGCGACGGCCGGGCCCGTGAAGCACAAAGGAATCAGCAAGCCTGTCAGGCAGGCGGCCAGCACTTGCAGGGCAAGCGTCAAACGTGGGGAAGAGGGCATGGAAGTGGGCTCGGATAGAAGGAGCGGCAAGTATGGCGCGCCCGTCATTGAAGAAAAATGGGCTAAACTGATCAACATATCGGACACATTTGTCTTTAATGGGGAGCGCATGGATAGTCTCGGCGGCATCGCCATGTTCGTACAGGTGGCCGACAGCGGCAGTTTCTCGGCCACGGGCCGGCTGCTGGGCCTGTCTTCGTCGGCCGTGGGCAAGAGCGTGGCGCGCATGGAAGCGCGGCTGGGCGCGCGCCTGTTCCAGCGCAGCACGCGGCACCTGGCGCTGACGGCGGAAGGGGAAAAGTTCCTCGAGCGCTGCAAGCGCATCCTGGCCGAGGTGGAAGCGGCCGAGCTGGAATTGAGCGAGGCCAGCAGCGGCCCCAGCGGCCGCCTGCGTATCAGCCTGCCACGCTACAGCGGCTTGTTCGAGCCGGCCATCGGCGCTTTCATGCAAGCCTATCCCGCCATCGAACTCGATCTCGATTTTTCCGACGCCATGGTCAACCTCGTCAGCGACGGCTTCGACGCCGTCGTGCGCACGGGCGAGCTGGCCGATTCAAGCTTGATGCGGCGCAAGCTATGCACGTTCCGCCGCTTGCTGGTGGCGTCGCCTGCCTACCTGGCGCGCCATGGCTGGCCCGCCGATGGCGCCGCGCTGCTGCGGCACGCCCGCCTGGACTACCGTTTTCCCGCCACGGGCCGCCTGGAGCCGTGGCCGCTGATGGACGCGCTGGCCCAGCCGGCGTCCGGCATGGTGTGCAACAGCGTGGAAATGCGCGTCTTCCTGGCCTTGCAAGGGCAGGGCATCGCCTACCTGCCCGCGTTCGCCGTGCAGCGCGAGCTGGCGGCGGGGCAACTGGTTTCGCTGCTGGACGCGCATACGCAGGCGCGCACGGCATTCTGGCTGCTGTGGCCGGCCAGCAGCCATTTGCCGCCGCGCTTGCGCGTGTTCATCGATTTCCTGGTGGCGCAGCTGCAGGACCAGACGTTCGGCGCCCGGCCGTCAAGCGAGAGCTCTCCCCCAGCCGCCTGAAACCAGACGCCATCGCAGCGGGCGCGCCCGCGCGCTTCCTTCCCCGCCTCCCTTCCAGCATGCAGTGTGACATTTGCATGACAAATAACAGTGCTACACCCGCTTGAACGTCAATACGGCGTGCATGCGAGGCGGCGTTCAATCGCGCGCCGTCCCTGCGCCGAAAGTGCCGGACCGTTGAAGGTGCACGCTGAACTGCAAGTGGAGGCGGCCGGAACTTTTGCCTTGCATGTCAGCTTGCGCCGACATATTCACTCTTGGTTTTGACGTTTAATGACAGGAAACTGCAACATGACTGAAAAATTTGCATCGCAAACTTCCACCTCCGCCGACGGCATGTCCGCCATCGAGGCATACCTGAACAGTGTCGCGGCGGCACCGCAGCGCTTCATCGGCACGGCGAACGCGGATGTGCTGACCGGCACCACGGGCGCGGACGTGCTCGAAGGCCTGGCCGGCGACGACACGTATTACGTCAACGACAGCGGCGACGTGATCGTCGAACTGGCCAACGGCGGCAACGACAGCGTGTACACCAGCGTCAATTACACGGTGGCCGAGAACGTGGAGAAAGTCTACCTGACCGCCGCCGGGCTGACCGTCACGGGCACCGCCAATACCAATAATATCTTTTACGTCGATACGGCCGGTGGCAACAGGATCGATGGCGGCGGCACGGGCAACTCTGTCGTGTATGTCGGTTCCCGCACGGGCGTGACGGCAACGCTGCTGGGCGCGAATGACCCTCTGACGGCGCCTGCGGGCAGCGACGTGCTGGTCAACCTGATGAGCATCTCCGGCAGCAAGTTCGACGATGTCCTCACCGGCAACGAGCTCAAGAACGGCCTGATTGGCGGCTTGGGCAACGATACCTTACGCGGTGGCAAGGGCGACGATCTGCTCGTCGGCATGCAGGGGGACGATACCTATATCTTTGCCCGCGGCGACGGCGCCGACGGCATCACCGAGATGGTGGAAGGGGGCAGCCACAACGTCGTCTCCTTCCTGGCCGGCGTCAGCGCCGACCAGCTGTGGTTCCGCCAGGTGGGCGTGAACCTGGAAGTGAGCACCATCGGCACGACGGACAAGGTTACCGTCAATGGCTGGTTCAGCGGCGGCATCGTGCCCCGCATCCAGGAATTCCGCACGGCCGACGGCCGCGTGCTGCTGGGCGGCGACGTGCAAAACCTGGTGCAGGCGATGGCGGGCCTGACGCCGCCGCCGGCTGGCCAGCTGACTTTGCCTGTCTACGAAGCCACCGTCCTGGCGCCCGTGCTGGCGCAGAACTGGCGCATCGAGGGACCAAACCAGCCCGGCAATGGCGTTTTCACCGGCACGGCGAACCCCGACATCATCAAGGGCACGGCGGGCGCCGACGTGATGGCGGGCCTGGCCGGCGACGACATTTATTACGTCAACCATGGCAACGACGTGGTAACTGAACAGCCTGGTGGCGGCCGCGACACTGTCTACACGACCGTCAACTACACCATGGCCGCCAACATCGAAGAACTGCACCTGGCCGCAGCGGGCCTGGGTGTGACAGGCAACGGCAGCGGTAACGTCTTTCACGTCGACGTAGCCGGCGGCAACTTGTTGTATGGCATCGGCAGCAATAATTCCGCCACCTATGCCGGTTCCAGGGCGGGCGCCACGGCGACCATCGCCCCCGTCGGCGGCAGTACCGCGTTCCTGCCTGGCAGCGATGTGCTGGTCAATATTTCCAGCGTGACAGGCAGCGCCTATGACGATGTGCTGATCGGCAACGAACTGGCCAACAGCCTGTCCGGCGGCCTCGGCAACGACACCTTGCAAGGCGGCCAGGGTGCCGACACGCTGGCCGGCGGCCTGGGCGACGATACCTACGTCTTTGCCCGCGGCGACGGCGCCGACGTCATCACCGAGCTTTCCGCCGACGCCGGCTACGACGCCATCGCCTTCCTGGCCGGCGTGAACATCGACCAGCTGTGGTTCCGCCAGGTGGGCGCGGACCTGGAAGTGAGCACCATCGGCACGACGGACAAGATCACCATCCGCGCCTGGAACGCGGCCGCGCCGAACATCGAGGAATTCCGCACGGCCGCCGGCCACGTCCTGCGCGGCGCCGACGTGCAATCGCTGGTGCAGGCGATGGCGTACCTGGCGCCGCCGGCGCTGGGCCAGCTGACCTTGCCTGCCGCCACGGCCGCCGCCCTGGCGCCCGCGTTGGCTCAGGCCTGGCACTTCAACGGCCCCACGCAGCCGACGGGGCAAACCTTCACAGGCACGGCAAATGCCGACGTCATGTATGGCA
Organism: Janthinobacterium sp. SUN206; assembly: GCF_030587305.1. Taxonomy (NCBI): domain Bacteria; kingdom Pseudomonadati; phylum Pseudomonadota; class Betaproteobacteria; order Burkholderiales; family Oxalobacteraceae; genus Janthinobacterium; species Janthinobacterium sp. SUN206. The sequence goes on from NZ_JAPWIB010000001.1 coordinate 526,403, forward strand.
CGGCCGGCGCCGACCTGCTGCAGGGCCTGGGCGGCGACGACACGTATTACGTCAACCACGGCGGCGATTTCATCGACGAACGGGACAACGGCGGCAACGATACCGTGTTTACCACGGTCAACTACACGGTGGCCGACAACGTCGAGAATGTGCGCCTCGGGGGCTCTGGCCTGACCGTGACGGGCAGCTCCCTCACCAACAACATCTTTTTCGTCACTACCCCCGGCGGCAACGTGCTCGACGGCGGCGGTGCGGGCAACGCGCTCAATTACGTCAACGCAAGCGCCGGCGCGACGGTTGCCTTCGCAGCCGTAGGCACGGCCCTGGCGGCGCGTCCGGGCGTGGATGTGGTGGCCAATTTCAACGCGGTCGTCGGCAGCAAGTTCGATGATGTGCTGATCGGCAATGAACTGAAGAACACCCTGCTGGGCGCCCTGGGCAACGATATCTTGCAGGGTGGCAAGGGCGACGACGTCCTGGCCGGTGTGCTGGGCAACGATACCTATATCTTCGCCCGCGGCGACGGCGCCGACATGATCAATGAAGCCAACGAGGCGGGCAGCCGCGACGTGGTGTCCTTCCTGGCCGGCGTCAGCGCCGAGCAACTGTGGTTCCGCCAGGTGGGCACGAACCTGGAAGTGAGCACCATCGGCACCAGCGACAAGATCACCGTCACCGGCTGGTACGAGAGCGCGGAGCGGCGCATCGAGGAATTCCGCATGGCCGATGGCCGCGTCTTGCTGGGCAACCAGGTGCAAAACCTGGTGCAGGCGATGGCCAGCCTGACGCCGCCGCCAGCCGGCCAGCTCACTCTACCTGCCGGCACGGCCGCCACCCTGGCGCCCGTGCTGGCGCAGAACTGGCGTTCCGGTCAGCCATTCAGTGCCGCTAGCCAGGGCGGTTTCGGCGGCTGGCAAGCGGATGCGGCGCAGCTGGTGCAAGCGATGGCCGGCTTTGCCGTGCCGGCGGCCGCATCGGCGCCGTGGTCGGCCCATGGCGGCCCGGCGTCGCAGATCCAGCTGGCGGCGGCGCATTGATCGTTTAATAGGCTAGTTTCACCAGCACGCAGCCTGGCCGGGGTGAGCAGCCTCGGCCAGGCTGCGCCATTGAATTTCTGACATGATCCGATGACCGCATTTTCATATCGCCACGATACGTCCCCCCTGGAACCTGCCGCGCCCGACACGGGCTTGCTGTCGCTGCTGCTGATGGCCAGCCTGCATGGCATCGCTGCCGACGGCGCCCAGCTCAAGCACGCATTCGGCCAGTCCGTGTTCACGCGGCAAACCGTCCTGCTGGCCGCAAAACAGCTGGGCTTGACGGCCAAGCTGGTGCAGCAAGCGCCTGAACGGCTGGCGCAGGCGCCGCTGCCGGCCATCGCCATCGGCCACGACGGCCGTTTCTTTATCCTCGGCAAGGTCGACACGGGCGACGGCGGCGTGAGCAAGGTGCTCGTCCAGCATCCGGGCCAGCCGCCGCAAATCCTGGGCCGCGACGATTTCCTCGCCATCTGGTCGGGCGAACTGATCTTTTTTACCAGCAAGGCCAGCTACGCGGGCGAGACGGCCCGCTTCGACTTCAGCTGGTTCATCCCCGCCATCGTCAAATACCGCCGGCTGCTGGGCGAAGTATTGCTGATTTCCTTCGTGCTGCAGCTGATCGGCCTGGCCACGCCCCTGTTTTTCCAGGTGGTGATGGACAAGGTGCTGGTCAACCACGCCATGCAGACCCTGAACGTGGTGGCCATCGGCCTCGTCTGCGCCATCGTCTTCGAGGCCGTGCTGGGCCAGATACGCACCTATGTCTTTGCGCGCACCAGCAGCAAGATCGACGTGGAACTGGGCGCGCGCCTGTTCCGTCACCTGCTGGCCTTGCCGATCGCGTATTTCCAGGCGCGCCGCGTGGGCGATTCCGTGGCCCGCATCCATGAACTGGAAAGCATCCGCTCCTTTCTCACCGGCAACGCCATGACCCTGGTGCTGGACGTGCTGTTTTCCTTCATCTTCATCGCCGCCATGCTGTGGTACAGCGCCGCGCTGAGCGTGATCGTGCTGGCTTCGATTCCCGTGTATGCGGCCCTGTCGATGCTGCTCACGCCCGTGCTGCGGGGGCGCTTGAACGACAAATTCAACCGCAGCGCGGAAAACCAGTCTTTCCTGGTCGAAACGATCAGCGGCGTCGACACGGTCAAGGCCATGGCCGTCGAGCCCCGCTGGCAGCAGCAGTGGGAAAAGCAGCTGGCCGGCTACGTGTCGGCGGGCTTGTCGGCGAACAACATCGGCATGCTGGCCAGCGGCGGCGTCACTCTCGTCAGCAAGCTGGTGACGGCCGCCATCATGTGGTGGGGCGCCACCCTCGTCATCGACGGGAAAATGACGGTGGGCGAGCTGGTGGCCTTCAATATGCTGGCCGGGCAGGTGGCTTCGCCCATCCTGCGCCTAGCGCAGCTGTGGAACGATTTCCAGCAAGTGGGCATTTCCATGAGCCGGCTGGGCGATATCCTGAATGCCAGCACGGAATCCGGCGGCCTGGGCGGCAGCCAGAAGGCGCGCATGCCGCGCATCGCGGGCGCCATCGAATTCCAGCAGGTGGGTTTCCGCTACCGGCCCGACGCGGCCGAGGTGCTGCGCGACGTGTCGATTGCCATCGCGCCCGGCGAAGTGATCGGCATCGTCGGGCGTTCCGGCTCCGGCAAGAGCACCCTGACGCGGCTGGCGCAGCGCCTGTACATCCCCGAACGGGGCAGGGTGCTGATCGACGGGCAGGATATCGCCGTCATCGACACGGCCTCGCTGCGGCGCCAGATCGGCGTGGTGCTGCAGGAAAACATCCTGTTCAACCGTTCCGTGCGCGACAATATCGCGCTGAGTGACCCGGCGCTGCCCATCGACGCCGTCATTGCCGTGGCGAAACTGGCAGGCGCCCACGACTTTATCTGTGAGTTGCCAGAAGGCTATGACACCATGGTGGGCGAGCATGGCACGGGCCTGTCGGGCGGCCAGCGCCAGCGCATCGCCATCGCCCGCGCCCTCGTCGGCAACCCCCGCATCCTGATTTTCGACGAGGCGACGAGCGCGCTCGACTATGAGTCGGAAAAAATCATCCAGGACAATATGCGCGGCATCTGCGCGGGGCGCACCGTGCTGATCATCGCCCACCGCCTGTCGGCCGTGCGCGAGGCGCACCGCATCGTCGTCATGGAGCGGGGCCAGGTGGCAGAACTGGGCACGCACAAGGCGCTGCTGGCCAGGCCGAACGGCATCTATGCCCATTTGTACGGCTTGCAGCAGGGAACGACCGGGAGCGCCGCATGAGCGCCGGCCACCGCTTGGCCGCGTATGGCGAACTGCTGGCCCGCTATGGCCAGGTGCTGCGGCACAGCTGGCGCAGCCGCGCCACCCTGGGCGGCCCCGTGCTGAGCGAGGACGAGGCGGCCTTCCTGCCGGCCGCGCTGGCGCTGCAGGAGCGGCCCGTGTCGCCGTCGCTGCGCTTCACGGCGCGCGTGCTGATGCTGCTCGTCGGCTGCGTGGTGCTGTGGGCCGTCTTCGGCAAGGTCGACATCATCGTCAATGCGGCGGGCAAGATCATTCCCTCCGGCAATACCAAGACCATCGCTTCCGTCGACGTGGCCGCCGTGCGCGCCCTGCACGTGCGCGAAGGACAAGCCGTCAAAGCGGGCGAGCTGCTGGTGGAGCTCGACAGCCGCGGCCCCGACGCGGAGCGCGACAAGGCTGCCGGCGACGCCGTGGCGGCCGCGCTGCAGATGGCCCGCTCGCGCGCGCTGATCGCCGCCGTCGACACCGTGCGCGCGCCGAAGCTGGCGCCGCCCGCGGAGGCTTCCGCCGCCGACGTCGCCGCCGCGCAGGCGCATGTGGATGGCCAGTACGCGAGCTTCCGCGCCAGACTGGCCCATTTCGACGGCGAAATCGCCCGCTATGCGCAGGCGCTGCCGCTGGCGGTGCAGCGCGCTGGCGACTACCAGGCGCTGGCGGACACGCGCGACGTGGCCGAACACGCGTGGCTGGAAAAGGAGCAGGCGCGCATCGACCTGGCGGGCCAGCTGGCGTCGGCCCGCAGCGAACGGGCGGCGCTGGTCGCGCAGACGCGCAAGGATGCGTACGACGCGCTGGCGGAAGGGGCCAGGGTGGCAGCCGCCAGCGGCCAGGATGCGCGCCGCGCCGGCGCCCGCGGCAGCCTGTTGCGCTTGACGGCCCCCGTCGACGGCACGGTGCAGCAGCTCAAGCTGCACACGGTGGGCGGCGTGGTGCCGGCCGCGCAGGCGCTGATGCAGATCGTGCCGCGCCAGGGCAGGCTGGAAATCGACGCCATGCTGGAAAACCGCGACGCCGGCTTCGTGCAGGAAGGGCAGGCGGTCGCCGTCAAGGTCGACGCCTTCGACTACACAAAGTATGGCACCGTGCCCGCCGTCGTCAGCAGCGTCTCGCGCGACGCCATCGAGGACGAGAAGAAGGGCCTCGTCTACGCCGTTCGGATCACGCTGCAGCAGCCGGCCATCGCCGTCGACGGCAGATTGGTGCCCCTGTCGGCCGGCATGGCCGTGCGCGCGGAAATCCGCACGGGCACGCGACGGGTGATCGAATACGTGCTCTCGCCGCTGGTGCAGCACCAGAAGGAGGCGCTGCATGAACGCTAGATGCCGCGCCGCCTTGCTGGCTGTCGTCTTGCTGGGGGCCTTGCCCGCGCAGGCGCAACAGCCGATGGAGTTCAATACCGCGCCATGTCCGTCCACCTGGGAGGCCGAAGCACAGCTGACCTTACCATTGACCCTGCCGGCGGCCGTCGACCTGGCCCTGTGCCGCAACGCGCAGGTGCACGGCGCCTGGGCCGGCATCCGGCTACAGGCGGCCGGCGTGGGCGAGGCGAGGGCCGCCTATCTGCCCACCCTGAACGGCAGCCTGAGCCGCGTGCATGACCGCACGGCCTATCCCGGCGCCAGAACGGCTTCCAGCAGCCTGGACAGCAATACGGGTTCGCTCAGCCTGTCCTGGCGTCTGTTCGACTTTGGCGGCCGGGCGGCGGGCCAGCGGTCGGCCCAGGCCTTGCTCGATGCGGCCCTGGCCAACCGCGACGCCGTGCTGCAAAAGACCCTGGCGGCGACGGTCAGCGCGTATTTCGACGCGCAGACGGCGCGCGCCAGCGTGCAGATGCGGCAGGCATACGAGGCGCTGGCCCGGGAAACGGTGCAGGCGACGCAGCGGCGCGCGCAGCGGGGCCTGGGCTCGCACAGCGATACCCTGCAGGCGACGAGCGCGCTGGCCAAGGCGGCCCTGGGCGCCAGCCGCGCCGACGGCGACGAGCGCAAGGCCCGCGCCGTGCTGGTGTACACCCTGGGCTTGCCGGCCGGCACGGCGGTGTTGGTGGACGACGACGGGGATGGCGCCGGGGCGGGCTTGAACGGGGGCTTGCGCGACGACTTGAGCGCCTGGCTGGCGCAGGCCAGGGAACGGCATCCGGCCATCGTGGCGGCGCAGGCGCAGCTGGCGGCCGCGCGCGAACGGGTGGACGTGGCCCGCTCGGAAGGCCGGCCCAGCATCGACCTGACGGCGAATCTGTACCAGAACGGCCGCCCCAACCAGGGCTTGTCGCCGGCCTCCACGCGCGAAACGCTGGTGGGCATCTCGCTCAACATCCCCCTGTTCGACGGTTTTGCGCGCCACTACAAGGTGCGCGGCGCGCAGGCGCAGGCCGAGCAAAGGGAAGCGGAGGCGCAGGAAATACAGCAGCAGACCCTGATGGACCTGGTCAGGACGCATGCGGAGGCGAGCACGGCCCTGGCCAACCTGACTGCCGCGCAGACGTGGCTGGACGCGGCGCAGGACGCGCTGGCCAGCGTGCAGCGCAAGTTCGGCCTGGGCGCGGCGGACATCCTGGAAATGCTCAATACGCAGTCGGCGCTGCTGGAAGCGCAGCAGGAACGCATTCGTTGCCAGGCGGAATGGCGCTCGGCCCGGCTGCGGCTGCTGGCCAGCGCCGGCATGCTGGGACGCGCCGATATCGCGCAAGAGGGTGGCGCAAGCGGCGGCACAGGCGGCGGCAAATTGCGCGCCTCGACGGCGCGATAGTGACTATGATGGAGCACTGGCCTTCCCGCGCAGGGAAGGTGTTTCTACTTCGGCCAAGGGAGACATCATGCACAGCGTACAAAAGATTACCCCATGTTTATGGTTCAACGGCAACGCCGAGGCGGCGGCCCGGTTTTATACGGGCATCTTTCCCAATTCAAAGATCGGCCAGATCCTGCGCTATGGCGAGGAGGGCAGGGAAATCCACGGCCAGGAGCCGGGCAGCGTGCTGACGGTGGCCTTCGAGCTGGACGGCCAGACGTTCACGGGCTTGAATGGCGGCCCCCTGTTCCAGTTTTCCGAGGCGATCTCGTTCCAGGTCAATTGCGAAACCCAGGACGAGGTCGACCATTACTGGCGCCTGCTGTCCGAAGGGGGGCCGCCGGAAGCGCAGCAATGCAGCTGGCTCAAGGACCAGTTCGGCGTGTCCTGGCAAATCGTGCCCACCCTCATGATCAAGCTGCTGACCGATCCCGATCCCGTCAAGGCCGGGCGCGTGATGAAGGCCATGATGGGCATGAAAAAGATCGACATTGACGAGATCAAGCGGGCGTACGCCGGTTAGAAGCTGGCCCGCAAGGTCAGCTGCGCGTTGCGCGGGTCGCCATAGTAGCCGCTGCCGTACAGGCCATAGCCACTGTAGTAACGCTTGTCGAAGACATTATTGATATTCAGCACGGCGCTGAGCCCCTTGCCGAACTCGTAGCGCGCCATCAGTCCCGCCACGCCAAAGCTGCCTTCGTCGGCGCGCGCCGGCACGTCGCCCGTCAGGACGGTGTGGTAATAGGTCCGGCCTTGCCAGTTGATATTGCCGCCCACGCTCAAGCGGCGCCAGTCGCCGCCCAGGCGGTAGCTGGTCGCCAGCTTGACGCTGCGTTCGGGGCGCGTCGTATCGATGCGCTGGCCATCCTTGTCGCGCGGGCGGCTGAACGTCGCGCCCGCCTGCACTTGCCAGCCCGGCAACAACTGGCCCGCCACTTCCAGCTCCACGCCGCGCGTGGTGGTGCCGTCGATGGGCCGGTAGACTTCCCGTTCGTTGGCGTCCGTGCCCACGTAATCGGCCAGGTTGTCTTGCTGGATGTGAAAGATGGCCACGCTGGCGTTCAGCTTGCGCTCGAAAAACTCGCCCTTGATGCCGCTTTCCCAGGATTTCCCCGTGGTGGGCGGCAGCGCCCTGGCATTCGCGTCGCTGACCGATTGCGGCTCGAAGATGCTGGCATAGCTGAGATACGCGGAATACGTGCCGTTCAAGTCGTAGACGGCGCCCGCATACGGCACCAGCCGGTGTTTTTCCTTCGCGTCGTCGCGGCCCGTGCCGCCCCAGCCGTAGATCAGGGCGCCCGTGCGCTCGTAGCTGTTCAGGCGGCTGCCGACGATCAGCGACAGGTCATCGGCCGGCTTGAAGCGGGCCGCGCCGTACGCCGCATACTCCTTGAAGCTGTATTTTTGCGTCAGGCTGACGGCCATGCTCGCCGGCAGCGGCACATCGTTGTTCCAGTGGCGGTAATCGATTTCCACATTGCCGCCGCCATACGCCAGGTAGTCGGACGTGCGGTGACTGGCGTTGACGCCCAGCACCAGTTCATGCTGGCGGCCCAGCCACTGGAATGGTCCCGTCGCATACGCATCGAGCGAATTGCTGTCGATGACATAGGTTTTCGCGCCCCGCTGCACGGTAGCCAGGCCCGTGGCCGGGTTTGGATACGGTCCCCAGCTGATGATGTTCGCCTGCAACTGGTCCGTATCGCCTTTCCAGTGGCTCGCTTCCGCCTTCACTTGCCAGCCGTTGTCGAACAGGTGCTCGGCGGCGGCGAACACGCGCGTGCTGGTGCTGCCCGCGTCCGTCCAGCGCGCGGCGGGGTTGAAGGCGCGCGCGAACCGCGTGCGGCTGCCATCGGCGTAAAACAGGGGATTCTGGCCGAACGACGACCCCTTCGAATCGATTTTCTGGTAATCGATGCCGGCCAGCACGCGCGTGCGCGGCGTCACATCGGCCTCGATGACGCCGTACACCACGCTCTTGTCCTGCTGGTAATAGTCGATGTAGGAGCCGTGCTCCTGGTGCGCGGCCACCAGGCGCGCGCGCACGGAACCGTCCGCATTCAAGGGGCCGGAGACATCGGCTTCCGCGCGGTAGCGGTCCCAGCTGCCGATGCCCGCCTGCGCATACGCCTGGAACTGGCGCGTGGGTTTCTTGCGCACCAGGTTGACGGCGCCGGCCGGGCTGCCGGCGCCGCTCATCAGGCCATTCGCGCCGCGCACCACTTCCACCCTGTCATAGATGGCCATGTCGCGGATGCCCAGGCCGTTCGAATTGGTGCTGAAATCGAAGGTGGGCACGCCGTCATACTGGAAGCTGTTCAGGCTGAAGCCGCGCGCATAGTAGTTGTAGCGCTCCGTATCGTCGTGCGAAACGGTCACGCCTGGCGTCTGCTGCAGCACGTCGGCCAGGCTCAGCACGCCCTGGTCATCCATCTGCTGGCGCGTGATGACGGTCAGCGATTGCGGCGTTTCGCGCGGCGACAGGGTAAAACGCGTGGCCGTGCCGGCCAGCGCCGCCGCATAGGCGCCGCTGCCTTCCGTTTCCAGCGCCGGCTCGCCGCCGGCCGTGACCGTGATTTCGGCCAGTTGCTGCGCGCCATCGGCCGCCGCGTTCGCCGACCCGGGCAGGGGGCGCAGGACGAAATCGTTGGGCGCCAGCCGCAGCGCCGCCAGGCCGCTGCCGGCCAGCAGCGCATCGAGGCCGGCCGCGGCGCTGTAATTGCCGGCCAGGCCGGCCGTGCGCAAGCCGCGCACCTCGGCCGCCTGGTAGGTAAGCGTCAGGCCCGCCTTGCGCGCCAGCTGTTCCAGCGCCGCATCGAGCGGGCCGGCGGCGATCTGCAGGGCATACGTGGCGCTGGCGCTGCTGGCCTGCTGTGGATTGTGCTGGGCCAGGACGGGCGCCGCGCCGAGCAGCAGCAGGGCGCCGGCGACGGCGCCGGCCAGGCGGGAGCGGGCGGGAGACCGGGCAGGAAAGCGGGCGGGAAGCGGGGGGAATGGCTGGGGGCGGGGCAGGAAAGAGTGGTTCATAATCGCTATCAAGTTGGGGGGTATCAAGCTGTATGCCGTGCGGCCAGCCCGATCCCCTCATCTTTTTTACGCTTTTTTCAGCGTGACCCAGAAGCGCGTGCGGTACACGGCCACGATGGGCTGCGTCTGCAGCAGTACGCGCAGGGCCCGCTCGGGGTCGTCCAGCTGGAAGACGCCGGAGACGGGCAAGCTGGCGATATCGGCGTCGCACAGCAGCAAGCCGTGCCGGTGGCGCGCCAGTTCGGCCACCAGCTGGCCCAGGGGCATGTCGCGCGCGGCAATCACGCCGTCGAGCCAGGCGGCCGGATCGTCATGGACCGGCTCGCGCCAGGTGCGCGCGCCATCTGTCACGACGCTGTCGCCGGCTTGCACCAGCACGGGACCGGCCACGCCTGTACCTGCCTGCAGCTGCACCGCGTGTTCCTGCACGGCAAGGCGCGTCAGCATGCCGTCGGCGCCGGCGAGACGGCGCACCGTGAAGCGCGTGCCCAGCGCCAGCATGCGCGCTTCGCCCGTGTCGACGAGAAACGGCCGGCGCTGCGGGTCGGCTTGCGTGGTGACGGCCAGCTCGCCATGCAGCAAGGTCAGCAGCCGTTGCTTGCCGTCAAAGCGCAGCCTGACGGCCGTTCCCGCATTCAGGTGCAGCAAGCTGCCGTCCGGCAGGCGCGCGGCCAGGCGCTGCCCCGTGCCCGTGCGGTAGTCGGCCTGCGTGTCGATGGCGAACCAGGCGGCCGTGCCGGCAAAGCCGATGCCGGCCAGCACTTTCAATGCCTGGCGGCGTTGGCGGCGGCGCGCCAGGCTGGCGTCGAGGGTGGCGCGGCTCGCTTCCGGCGGCAAGCCCGAGAATTGGTGGCCGATGGCGGCCAGGCGCTGCCACGCCTGTTCGTGGCCGGGATCGGCATCGCGCCAACGCTGCAGCGAGAGCAGGGCGTCCGGCGTGGCGCCGTGCATCTGCAGGCGCACCGCCCAGGCGATCGCTTGCTCGACGGGGTCGTCCTGCAAGGCGGCCGTCACTGGAAATACACGCGGTAGCAGGCGCGCCACGCGCTGGCCAGGTCGCGCTCGACGGTGGCCAGCGAGACTTCGAGCCTGGCGGCGATGGCGGGGCCCGTCAAGCCGTCCAGCTGGGCCAGCAAAAAGGCCTGCCTGGCGCGCGGCTTGAGGGCGTCGAGCGCCGTATCGAGGCGCACCAGGGTGTCGATGATCAGCAGCCGCGTTTCGGGCGACGGCGCCGTCTGTTCGGGCAGGGCGGCCAGCGCCTGCAGGTAGGCGTATTCCACGTCGCGGCGCCGGTAATGGTCGATCACCAGGCCTTGCGCGATGCGCGTCAGGTAGGCGCGCGGTTCGCGCAGGGCCGGCTGCGGCCGTTCGCGCCGCTGCAGCAGGCGCAGGAAGGTGTCGTGCGCCACGTCGGCCGCATCGGCGCCGCAGCCCAGCTTATGCCGCAGCCAGCCCTGCAGCCAGCCGTGGTGGGCGCGGTACAGGGTGGCAAGGTCGGGCGGTGCGGCAGGGTTCATGGCGGCTGGGACGATGGACGACGATAGTTAATTGAGAATCATTCTCAATTATTGCATTGACTGCGGGCGCTGGCAAGTGCCGCCGCCAGCGCCTGCACCATTGGCGCACTCTGTCCAAGCGGGCCGGCATTTGTTATAGTCCCAGCCATCTTTCCATCCGCCTACAGACCCTGCCATGACCACTCGCACCACCAGCAGCACCATCGCGCCCCGCACCTTCGGCACACCGCTGTCGCCCACCGCCATCAAAGTCATGCTGCTCGGTTCCGGTGAGCTGGGTAAGGAAGTGATCATCTCGCTGCAGCGCCTGGGCGTGGAAGTGATCGCCGTCGACCGCTATCCGAACGCGCCGGGCCATCCGGTGGCGCACCGCTCGCACGTGATCGACATGAGCGACGGCGTGGCGCTGGCTGCCTTGATAGCCCTGGAAAAGCCGGATCTGATCGTGCCGGAAATCGAAGCCATCGCCACCGATACCCTGGCGGCGCTGGAAGCGGCCGGACAAATCACGTGCATTCCGAACGCGCGCGCGGCCGTGCTGACGATGAACCGCGAAGGCATCCGCACCCTGGCCGCCGAAACCCTGGGGGTGGCCACGTCGCCGTACCGCTTTGCCAGCAGCCTGCAGGAGTTGCAGGACGCTTGCCGGGAGATCGGCTTCCCGTGCGTGGTGAAACCCGTGATGTCGTCGTCGGGCAAGGGCCAGTCCAAGCTGGATGGCGCCGCCGAGGTGGACGCGGCGTGGGCATATGCGGCCAGCGGCAGCCGGGTCGATACGGGCCGGGTCATCGTCGAAGGTTTCATCGACTTCGATTACGAAATCACCCTGCTGACGGTGCGCGCCGTCGGTGCTGCGGGACAGGTCGAGACGCAGTTTTGCGAGCCGATCGGCCACCTGCAGGTGCACGGCGACTACGTGGAATCGTGGCAGCCGGCCCGCATGGCGCCGCTGGCGCTCGAACGCGCGCGCGAGATCGCGCGCAAGGTGACGGACAACCTGGGCGGCCTGGGCCTGTTCGGCGTGGAGCTGTTCGTCAAGGACGACATGGTGTGGTTCTCGGAAGTGAGCCCCCGTCCGCACGACACGGGCATGGTCACCATGGCCAGCCAGGTGCAGAGCGAATTCGAGCTGCACGCGAAAGCCATCCTCGGCTTGCCCGTCAACGTGGCGCTGCGTTCGCCCGGCGCCTCGGCCGTCATCTATGGCCAGCTGGAAGCGAAAGGCATCGCCTTCGAAGGCGTGGCCGACGCCTTGAGCGTGCCGGGCGCGGACTTGCGCCTGTTCGGCAAGCCGGAATCGTTCGCCCGCCGCCGCATGGGCGTGGCGCTGGCCACGGCCGACGATATCGACACAGCCCGCGCGCGCGCCGTGCTGGCCGCGTCCAAGGTCAAGCCGGTGGCGCCGTAAGCGTGTTGGCCGATACCACAGTCATCAACATGGAAGCCGGCGCATGACGGAACTCGATCATTATCTCGCGCAGCACTATCTGGACGAGACGCAGCTGGCGGCCGCCGCCGCCATGACCATGGAAGAAATCGACGCCCTGATCCAGGCTCGTCTGGTTCCCGCGCCGGCATACGTGGTCGATGCCAGTGGCAATCTGTGCTCGTTCGTCTTTGGCGCCATGGCGGCGCCGGGGGCCAGGGCCGGCCGTTATTTTCCACCGTCCCAGCTGGCCTGGATCGCCGTGGCGCTGCACGCACTCGCCGAAGGGCCGGAAATGGCGCAAGCGCGCCTGCAGGCGCAATTTGCGTCGCGTTACGGGGCCGCGCTGGCGACCTTGAACCTGACGACCTGGCGCCTGCGCGACAGTTTCGACGACAGGGGCGCGCCGATCGCGGAGGGCTTGCGCGCCCGCACCGACAGCGCCTGGACGTATTTTTTGAACGGCACGTTTTCCCTGTGCGTGGCCAATCCCATGTCCGAGGCGCACATCGCCTGGAAGGAAGTGTTGCAGGAAAAGCTCGCGCAGCAAAGCGGGAATGGCAGCAAGACGCTGTTGCCGCAAGCGCAGGCGCAGCAGATGCATGCGCTGATCGATGCCTATGCGGCGGCCGCCATGCCTTTTTCGCCCATCGAATACGCCTTGAGCAGCCGCAAGCGCCTGGTCGAGGATCTGCGGGCGAACCTCCGCGTGAGCGACGCGCAGGAGACGCCCGCATGACGGCATCAGCGACGCACAGCCTGCCGCAGGCCGATGCGGGCGGCGACGATGTCAAGCGCAAGCTGCGCGGCCACATCGCGCGGCGCAACCTGGCCGGCGCCGCCAACGACTGCAAGTGGAACGCGTTGCTGGCCTTCATGCGCGGGCAGCCCGACTGGGCGCCGTCCTACCGCTACGGCTCCGTCACCGGCTATGTCTCGCGCTGGGATACGGAATGGGATTACCACCCGCCGTTTCCCTTCCTGGGCGTGGAATGGTTCGACATCAGCCTGTACTCGGAAGAACACGTGGCCATGCTGCTGCCCAAGAAAATCATCGACCATGGCGTGTGGATCGTGCCGGAACTGGCACGCATCGGCTTCGATTTCGAGGTGCGCGACCGGGTGGCGCGCATCTGGGGCTATCTGCCCCGTTCCTATCATGACTTTCCACCTGCCGACTAATTCAAGAGTATTCCCATGTCTCAAAACGAACACGATATTCCCCAGGTAGCGCAACCGGACGACGCCGTCGTCGGCAAGGAAGCGGGCGCGCGGATGCTGGCTGCGGCCTGCGCCGCGCGCGACGCCTTCTATGCCACCCTGGGCACTGTAGATGCCGACGTGCTGGCGCCCCTCGTCAATCCCGCTTTCATGGGAGGCCCGCGCTGGCCATCGTTGCGCCAGGCGTGGCGCGTGATCCGCCGCGCCGAGTCGATCATTCTCGCCAGCGATGGCTTGAGCGATCCGTTCGAGGATGACGACGACGTGTTCGTCCCGCGCGGCCACCTGCTGGAAGTGTGCATCGAAGCGTCGCTGTCCGCCTTCGATGGTCAGGAAGTGGCGCAATCGTGGCTCTTCGACGTGATCTACCAGGTCAGCCAGAACGTGGCCGACCACGGTTCCATCGATTTGCTGGTGCAGCGCCACGGCAGCGTGTCGATGGTGCTGGACGTGCAGGATGCGCCCAAGGGACTGGAAGACGAAAACGAACAGGTGGGCGTGCTGCTGGCCCAGGGCGTGGCCACCATTCCCCCGTCATTCGACACGCCGTATGGCGAAGTGATGCTGCTCACCGCCACCGTGCTGCAGCCGGCGGAACTGGCGCACATCGGCAATGCCGCCGACAAGGCGCAGTCGCGGCGCGACCTGGCGGCCGCGCTGGCCGCGTCGCCGACGGCGCACCTGAGCGTGGCCGGGCGGCCCGCCGTCATTCCCCGCTAGGCTGTTCGACCGGCGGCACGGCCGGTTCTGTCGCTGCCTTCGGTGCTTCCTTGGTTTCCACGGCGGCCGGCGGCGGTTCTTTCCACTTGCCCGCCGCCTTCAGCTTGTTCTTCAGGCCAGGCAAGGGAAAGCCCAGCGCGTAGGCTTTTTGCGCGTGCGCGCTGGCCTTGTCATATTCCTTCTTTTTTACATACATCAAGCCCAGGTTGTACTGGATGGTGGCCTGGTCGGGCGCCAGGCGGCTGGCGGAGTCCAGCTGCTCCAGCGCCGCCGCGTCCTGGCCCGTGGCCAGCAGGTAGTTGCCATACACCATGCGCGCCGTCACGTCGTGCGGCGCGAAGGCGATCGCCCGTTCGAAGTAGCAGTTGACCGTGTAGCGGGCGCCGACGGGTTGCGCGCTTTTCAGCCGCAAGCCGAGTTTTGCCATCGACGCCAGCGCCCGGTGGTGATTCGGGAAGTGCTCGAGCGTGTAGCTGATATCGCCGCCCAGGCTGGTCGTCATGCCTTGCGTGAGCGTTTCCACGGCGCGCGAAAAATGGAATTTCTCGACCACGGACAGGCCGGAACGGTCTTCCTCGTTCGTGTAGTCGCCGCCCGGCGTGTGCTTGACGTAGGGCGGGCATTCGGCCGCGCCGGCATGGGCGCAGCAGGCGGCGAGGGTGCAGGCAAGCAGGCGATGTTTCATGTCGGTCTCCTGTGACTGACCTGGTCCAGCAAGGCGGCCAGGGCGTTGCTGCGGGCTTGCCGCGATTGCAGGGCGATGGCGGCGGGGCTGGCCAGCGGCGCCTGGCCCTGGCGCGCCAGTTCCAGGAAGCGCAGCAGGGCGCGCGCGCAATCGCCGCTGGAGGCCAGCTGGCCGATGGTGTCGATGCCGCAGTGGCGCAGCTTGGCCGCGCTGTCGCCCGCCGCGTCGGTCAGCGCGAGGATGGGCCGGCGGCAGCGCAGGTATTCATACAGCTTGGCGGGAATCTGCCCGTTGCAATTGGCCGCCTGCAGCAGCAGCAAGCCGTCCGCGGCCTGCATTTCCTGCAGCGCCGTGCCGTGCGGTTGCAAGGGTTCCAGGCGCACCAGGTCGAGGATGGTGTATTTCACCAGCAGGCCCGCCAGCCACGCATCGTGGCCCGTGGCGCGCAGCACCAGCTGGAAATTGCGCGCGTGGAGCACGCCGTCGCGGCGCAGCCGGGCCAGCGCTTCGAACAACGCTTGCGGATCGCGCTCGGACGGGTAGATCACGCCGCTGTGCAGCAGCAGGAAGCGGCCGCGCCGGCCCGCGCGTTCATGGCCTCCGTCATGCTCATAGCCGTCTTCATCGTAACCGTTCTCGATCAGGTGGAAACGCTCGCGCGCCACCTGCGCCAGGCGCCGCTGGTGCGCCGCGATGGCGCCCGGCGTGGTGCAGACGATGGCCGCGCTGCGTGCCGCGATGCGCTGTTCGATCCACGCATGCATGCGGTGCAGGCGCGGCTCGGGCGGATACGGCGCCTGCGGGTCGCTGTCGTCCAGCATCGGGTCGCGCTGGTCGGCGATCCACGGCAGGCCGCTGAGTTTTTGCAGGGTCAGCGCGATCAAATGCGCCGTGGCGATCGGGTACGTCGACCAGATGGCGTCGGGACGGTAGGCGCGGATCATGCGCAGGCCGGCCGGCACGGCGCTCAGCCACCAGGAACTCCAGCGGTCGGGCAGCGCCAGGCAGCGCGGATAGCGCCCGCCGATGGCGAAATGGCGCGCCGCATCCAGCGCCAGCGTGCGCCGTACGGTGGCTTGCGTGGCGGCCTGCGCCAGTTGCGTATCGCCCCGCTGCGCATATGCGCTGGCGCTGGGGCTGAGCACGAGCGGCTGCCAGCCGCAGTCGGGCAAATGGCGCGCAAAGCCCAGGGTGCGCAGGATGCCGCTGCCGCCGGCCAGGGGCGGAAAATGGTAGGCGACCATCAGCACCCGTTTTGGTAGGGCCGCTACCATGACTGCAGCCACCGTGCGCACAGCTGTTCGACCGCGCCGCGCCAGGCGGCGCTGGCAAATGTGTGGTTGGCGCCGTCGACCTGCGCCTGCGTCCATTGCCCGCGGGCGGCCACGGCGCGCCACGCCGCGTCGCCATCGAGCAGCGCTTGCCACTCGCGCGCGCCCAGGTCGTCGCCGCTGAGGATCAGCAAGACCTTGCCCTGGAATTGCGCCAGCGCCCGCAGCAGGGCCGGCGCGGGCGCGTCGTCTTCCCCCGTTGGCGCTGCCCGCGTGGCGGCCGCCACCTGGCGCAGCGACGCCAGGCTGGCGCCCAGCCGCAATCCGCCTTTGGCCAGCTTGCGCCAGAAGTCGCCTTGCAGCAGGCGCGCCAAATAGTAATGGCGCAAGGTGGCGCGCGCCAGGCCGGCGCTGCTGCGCACCCACGGGTTGAGCAAGACTAGCGCCTTGACGCGTGCGTCGCGCGGCGCATGGCAGGCGGCGGCCGTGGCGCCGTCGCACAAGCCCCACAGCGCCACTTCGCGCAACGAGGGCACGGCGTCGAAGAATTGCGCCAGCGCGCCGGCGATGTCGGGACCGGCGGCGCGGTAATCGCGCGCGCCGCCCTCGCTGTCGCCCATGCCGCGCAAGTCGAAGCGCAGCACGGGCCAGCCTTGTGCGGCCAGCGCGCGCGCCAGCAAGACGAACTGGCGGTGGCTGCCGATCCGGTACTGCGGTCCGCCCGTGACGATCAGGACGCCGCGCGGGCCAGGCGCATCGGGCAGGCTGAGGATGCCGGCCAGGCGCGCCTGCGTCTCCTCGTCTTCGGCTGCGCTGCGAAAGCGCAGGGCCAGCTCGCGCACGGCATGCGCCGCGGGGTGCTGCCGGCTGTCGTCGCGCTTCATCTCGGAGATCTTTCCTCGTCGAGCCAGTCGCGGCACAGTTCCCGCGTGGCGTACAGCAGTTGCGGACACGCGAGCAGCTCGCCGCTGTGCCAGAACGGGCCGTCATCGAAGCTGGCCACGTGCACGGCGGCGCCGCGTTTGCGCCATTGCCGCGCCAGCAGCGGCGGCGACCAAGCGTCCTTTTGCTCCGCCGCGCGGTAATCGAGCCAATAGACGGGCACGCAAGGCAGCAGCGTCGACGCGTTGACACCGTCGATGGCGTGCGCCAGTTCGGGCGCCAGCAGGTAGCCGGCCACTTCCACAGGTTCACTTTCCGCCAGCGCGGCGCGAGCCTGGCCGGGCGCTTCCTGCGAGGCCCCGGCCAGCATGTGGGACGCCAGGCGCAGGCGCAGGAAGCGGTCGATGCTGCGCCGCCCGTCGAGTTCCGGTTGCCACAGCAGCAAGCGCGCCAGGGGCAGCGGCGCGCGGCTGGCGAAATCGAGGGCCAGCAGGGCGCCCAGGCGCAAGCCCCATACGCTCAACGGGCCGTCGACGCGCTGCGCCAGCCACGCGCAAGCCAGGTGCAGGTCGTTGTGCCAGATGTCCCAGCGCGCTTCGCCAAAGTCGCCGCTGCTGTCGCCGCAGCCGAACAGGTCGATCTGCAGCACGCTGTAGCCGGCCGCGGCGAAGGCGCGCGCCTGCGCGGCGGCCACGTGGCGGCTCTTGTTCAGCTCTTCCGCGAATGGATGCACGTAGAGGATGCCGCCGCGCGTGGCCTGGCCCGGCGGCGGCAGGTGCAGCAGGCAGTAGCGCTGGCCGCCGCTGGCGGGCAGGAAGAAGGGCAGCAGCGGCAGGGCGTCGAGGGCGGCGCGGTTCATGCCCGCAGCTTTGCAAACACGAAATCGTGCAGGGTGCCCACGGTGGCGAAGTGGCGCGCATGGATGTCGTCGTCGGCGACTGTGATGCCGAAATGGTCTTCCAGCGCAGCGATCACGCCGATCACGGCCATCGAGTCGAGTTCCGGCACGCTGCCCAGCAGCGGCGTGTGGGCTTCTAGCACGCGCCCGTTCAAGCCCAGCGTCGTGTCGAGGATGTGCTTTACTGCTTCAAGATGCGGCATGTCAGCTCCAGGGAAGGGTAGTGCGGCAGGGAAGACGTATCGAAGGCCAGGCAGGGAATATCGTCGGCGCGGCGCGACAGGTGCAGATACGGCGGCAGGCTGGCGGCCATCGCTTGCCAGCGCCCGCAGCGAAGAAAGGTGGCCGTGCCCAGCGCGTGCGTGCCCAGGCGCGCATGGGCGCCCAGCGAGGCGCGGTTGAAGCGCGAGATGCGGCTGCACGTCCAGCGGACGCCCTGCGCGTGCAGCACGGCGTTGGCTTCTTCCCACAGGCGCGCGAAGACGAGGCCGCCGCGCCGTCCGGGATGCACCCACACGTCCAGGTCCCACGACGACTGCTGCGACGCCAGCGCATAGCGGGCGCGCACCTCGTCTTCCTGGCAGCCGTGGCGCAGCAGCCAGATCCAGCCCAGCATGCCCGACGCGTCGCGCGCCACCAGGCATTGCGCGCCTTGCCGGTAGCGCTCGCGCAGGGCGCCGGGCCGGCGTTCGGGACCGGGCGGCAAGTCCGCTTCCGCCAGGCAGGGCGTCACCTTGATCGACTGGCCGCGTCCGCGGCACAGCGAACCGGGCGCCACGGCCTGCGCGACGAACTGGTAGCGATATAGCGCGCAGCATCCGCCCGGCGCCATCGCCAGCAAGCGCGCCACGGCCAGCCAGGCGCTGTCGCGCCAGCCCAGGCGGGCGATGCTGGCGGCCAGCCGTTGCAGCAGGGGAAATTGCGGGGACAGGGCCATGGCGGTAATGGATGGGGCGGCTATGCAGCCAACGCTGTCCATTAGAGCGCAGCGGCCAGCGGCGGTCTTGCGCCGGCTCAAGCTGTGTTGCTGAAACTGTTAATTGATCAAAATCAAGACCGCTGTGGCCGTTTGTCTGAATCATAGGGGAATGCATGGCAATCATGGCAACCCGGGGATGACACGATGGCGACACTGATACACGATCTGATCTTTGAAACGGCGCAGCGTGCGCCCCAGGCGCCGGCCCTGTCGTGGCAGGGAGAGGAAATGCACTATGCCGCGCTGGCGCAATCCGTGCGCGAGGCGGCCTGCACCCTGCTGACCCTGGGCTTGCAGCGTGGCGCGCGCGTGGCCGTATACCTGGAAAAACGCCCGGAAAACGTCAGCGCCATGTTCGGCACGGCGGCGGCCGGCGGCGTGTTCGTGCCCGTCAATCCGCTGCTCAGGCCGGAGCAGGTGGCGTATATCCTGGCCGATTGCAACGTGGACATCCTCGTCACCTCGCGCGAACGCCTGGCGCAGCTGGGCCCCGCGCTGGCCGCGTGTCCGGACTTGCGCACGGTGCTGCTGACGGGCGAAGCGCTGCCGGAATCGCGCCTGGGCAAGGTGCGCGTGCTGGCGTGGAGCGCCATGCCCGCCAACGTGCCCGCCGGCGCGTCCGCGCCCCGGCCGCATGCGGCGATCGACGCGGACATGGCCGCCATTCTATATACCTCGGGCAGCACGGGGCGGCCGAAAGGCGTGGTGCTGTCGCACCGCAACATGCTGGCGGGCGCGCTCAGCGTGTCGGGCTATTTGCGCAATACGCCGCAAGACCGCATCCTGTGCGTCCTGCCGCTCAGTTTTGATTACGGCCTGAGCCAGCTGACGACGGCGTTTGCCAGCGGCGCCTGCGCCGTGCTGATGAATTATCTGCTGCTGCGCGATATCGTCGAAGCCGTGGAGCAGGAAGCCATCACGGGACTGGCCGCCGTGCCGCCCCTGTGGGTGCAGCTGTCGCAGCTGAGCTGGCCCTTGTCCACGCCCTTGCGCTACATCACCAATTCGGGCGGCGTGATGCAGCGCGCCACGCTCGACCGGCTGCGCCAGTCGCTGCCGCGCGTGCAGGTGTACCTGATGTATGGCTTGACGGAAGCGTTTCGCTCCACCTACCTGGCGCCGGAACAGCTGGAGCGGCGCCCCGATTCCATCGGGCAAGCGATCCCCAACGCGGAAGTGCTGGTGCTGCGCCCGGACGGCAGCGCGTGCGACACGGACGAACCGGGCGAGCTCGTGCACCGTGGCGCGCTGGTGGCGCTCGGCTACTGGAACGATGCGGCACGCACGGCCGAGCGCTTCAAGCCGCTGCCGCCCCAGGCGAGCGGCCTGGTGCTGCCGGAACTGGCCGTCTGGTCGGGCGACACGGTGCGCCGCGATGCGGACGGCTACCTGTATTTCGTGGGCCGCAGCGATGACATGATCAAGACGTCCGGCTACCGGGTCAGCCCGGCCGAGATCGAGGAAGTCGTGTATGGGAGCGGGCTGGTGGGCGAGGCGGCCGCGCTGGGCTTGCCCCATGCCGTGCTGGGCCAGGCCATCGCCTTGCTCGTCACGCCCGCGCCGGGCGTCGTCTTGCTGCGCGACAGCGTGCTGGCCGCCTGCCGCGCGCGCCTGCCCAGCTATATGGTGCCGCTGTGGGTGGAGATCCGCGACGGCGTGTTGCCGCGCAACCCGAACGGCAAGATCGACCGCCCCTTGCTGGCCAGGGAACTGGCGCATGCGTATGCGGTCCAATCAGGAGATGCGGCATGAAAGACTTGATACGCTCGAACAATACGGAATTGCCGTCGCACCAACCGTTGCGCCAGTTCGCAGTGGAAAACGACATGCTGCAGATCGGCGGTGTTTCCCTGCGCCGGCTGGCCCAGCGGGTGGGCAGTACGCCGTTCTATGCCTATGAACGGGCGCACATCGCGCGGCGCGTGGCCGATTTGCGCGCCGCCTTGCCCGCCGGCGTGCACGTGCATTACGCCATGAAGGCCAACCCCATGCCGGCCGTGGTGCAGTCGCTGGCGGGCCTGGTCGACGGCATCGACGTGGCGTCCGGCAGCGAACTGGCCACCGCGCTCGATACGCCCATGCCGGCCGAACGCATCAGTTTTGCGGGACCGGGCAAGAGCGACGGGGAACTGGCGCGGGCCGTGGCCGCGGGCGTGCTGGTCAACGTGGAATCGGGCGCCCAGCTGGAACGCCTGGCGCTGGCGAGTGAACGGCTGGGCCTGACGGCCAGGGTGGCCGTGCGCGTGAATCCCGACTTCGCCTTGCGCCGCACGGGCATGCGCATGGGCGGCGGGGCGCAGCCGTTCGGCGTCGATGCGGCCCTGGTGCCGGCGCTGCTGGGGCGCATCGGCCAGCTGGGACTGGATTTTCATGGCTTTCACTTGTATGCGGGTTCGCAAAGCCTGTCGGCGCAAGCCTTGGCCGAAGCGCAGGCGCTCAGCGTGCAACTGGCCCTGCAACTGGCCGACAGCGCGCCGTCGCCCTTGAGCACCCTGAATATCGGCGGCGGCTTCGGCGTGCCGTATTTTCCCGGCGACCAGGCGCTGGACCTGGCGCTTGTGGCCGAAGGCTTGCAGCGGCAGCTCGCCATCCTGGCCCAGGAAGCGCCCGGCGCGCGCCTGAACCTGGAACTGGGACGCTATCTGGTGGCCGAGGCGGGCGTGTATGTGTGCAAGGTGCTTGAACGCAAGGTGTCGCATGGACAGGTATTTCTCGTGACGGATGGCGGCTTGCACCATCACCTGGCCGCATCCGGCAACTTTGGCCAGCTGATCCGCAAGAATTATCCGGTCGCCATCGGCAACCGGCTGCTGGGCGGGCCGCGCGAAGTGGCGTCCGTCGTGGGGCCGCTGTGCACGCCGCTGGACTTGCTGGCCGATCAGATGGACATGGCGCGCGCCGAGGAAGGCGACCTGGTGGTGGTGTTCCAGTCGGGTGCGTACGGCTTGACGGCCAGCCCGACGGCCTTTCTCGGCCATCCGCTGCCGGCCGAGGTGCTCGTATGAGCGGCCTGTGCGGTTGGTTGGCCGCGCCTGGCGCGGTGGCGCACGGCGCTGCGTCCGATGGCGCTGCGGCCAATGCGGCCACGGCGCTGACAAGCATGGCCGCGCCCCTGTCGCGTTTCGATGGCGCGCCGCTGGCCAGCAGCTTGAGCGAAGTGGGCGGCGTGGCCGTGGCCGCCATCGACGGCAGCCGCCATGTGTATCAGCAAGATGGCTTGCAAGTGGCCCTGTGGGGCCGGCCCGAGCTCGACGGTTCGGCCGACGACGTGGCGTGCCGCCTCGCTTCCCTGTGGCTGAGCCGGGGCGTGGCGGCCTGCGCCAGCCTGTCCGGACCCTTCGCGCTGGCCATCCTCGACGCTTTTTCCGGCTCGGCCCTGCTGGCCGTGGACCGCGCCGGCATGCATCCGCTCAGCTATGCGAGCAATGCGCAAGGCTTGTTCTTTGCCTCCTCGGCGGACGCCTTGCTGGCCCATCCGTCCGTGCGGGGCGCGCTCGATCCGCAGGCCCTGTATCACTACCTGTACTTCCACATGGTGCCGGGCCCGGCCACGGCTTACCTGGGCCAGCAGCGCTTGCTG
The DNA here is from genome assembly GCF_030587305.1 of Janthinobacterium sp. SUN206. Classification (NCBI taxonomy): domain Bacteria; kingdom Pseudomonadati; phylum Pseudomonadota; class Betaproteobacteria; order Burkholderiales; family Oxalobacteraceae; genus Janthinobacterium; species Janthinobacterium sp. SUN206. The sequence goes on from NZ_JAPWIB010000001.1 coordinate 548,734, forward strand.
CCCGGCGAATACCTGCACATGCGGGGCGGCAAGCAATGCAAGGGCAGCTATTGGCAGCTGGCCTTCCACGAGCCGGCGGCGCGCACGCGGGCCACCTTCGCCAGCAACAAGCAGGAGTTCCTGCGCCTGCTGCGACTGGCCGTGGAAAGCAGCCTGGGCGCGGATGGGGCGGACACGGGAGCGTTTCTCAGCGGCGGCACGGACAGTTCCACCCTGGCCGCCATCATGGGGCAAGTGACGGGGCGGCCTGCGCGCACGTATTCCATCGGCTTCGACTTTCCCGGCTATGATGAAATGGCGTATGCGCGCCTGGCCGCCAGCCATGCGGGCAGCCTGCACCACGAACGCTATGTGACGCCAGGCGACGTGCTGGCCGCCATCCCCGCCATGGCGGCCATTTTCGACCAGCCTTTCGGCAATGCCTCGGCCATTCCCGCTTACTATTGCGCGCAGATGGCGCGCGAGGATGGCGTGACGCGCTTGCTGGGCGGCGACGGCGGCGATGAACTGTTTGGCGGCAATGCGCGCTATGCGCACCAGGCCTTGCTGTCGCAGTACGAGCGCTTGCCCGTCATGTTGCGCCAGGCCATCATCGAACCGCTGCTGTTCCGTGAACAGACAGGCAAACCATGGCGCCTGGGCGACAAGGCGCGCCGCTACATCGAGCAAGCCAGCTTGCCGCTGCCGGCCCGCCTCGACGGCTACAACTTGCTGCTGCGCCATGGCTACCGCACGGTGCTGGAAGCGGGCTTCATCGATACGATCGACCCCGGCATGGCGCCTGGCTGCGTGAATGGCGCGTATTGGGAGCGGCAAGGCCAGGGCTTGAGCCAGATCAATGAGCTGCTGGCCCTGGACATGCGCTTCACCCTGGCCGACAACGACTTGTTCAAGGTGCGCAAGGCGTGCGAACTGGCCGGCGTGGAAGCGGCGTTTCCCTTCCTGCACGATGCGATGGTGGCGTTTGCCGCGCGCCTGGCGCCGCGGGACAAGCTCGACGGACAAAATTTGCGGCCGTTCTTCAAGCGGGCGCTGGCCGAGATCTTGCCGCCGGCCATCGTGCGCAAGAAAAAGCACGGCTTCGGCCTGCCGTTCGGCCAGTGGCTGCACAGCCACGTGCCGCTGCGCGAGTTTGCCTTCGACAACCTGACCCAGCTGCGCGGGCGCGGCATCGTGCGGCCCGCCTTCATCGACGATCTGCAAGGGCGCTTGCTGGCGGAACACCCGGCCTATCACGGCACCATGGTGTGGCTGCTGCTGATGCTGGAACAGTGGCTCAGCCAGCATCCGGGCGCGCTGGGTGCGCTTGCCGGCGGTTTTGCCGCATGCGCCACAGAAACGCCAGCCGTCCTCGATCCCACGGCGTAAAGCGGGGCAGCTGCAGCAGGTCCAGATCCGCGCCGGGGCGCGCCACGCCCCAGTCCGTCGCGACGGCCGCCTGGAAACCGAGGCGCTTGACCATCGCCACGTGCGGCGCGCCATAATCGCGCCCGGCCTTGCCGTTCGGATAGGCAAACAGGGTGACGGGCGCCTGGATCAGGCTTTCCAGCTGGCGCTTGCCATTCGCGATGTCCAGCTGCGCGGCCCGCTCCGCCAGGGTCGATAGAATCGGATGGCTGGCCGTATGCCCGCCCAGCGTCATGCCGGCCCCGTGCAGCTGGCGCAGTTGCGCCGTGCTCAGCATGGCTGGCGCGCTTGCCCGGGCGCCCGCCTGGCGGCGGATCTGCACGGCCAGGCGCTGGCGCTGCGCAAAGGGCAGGTATTTGAGCCGGCCCAGCAAGGTGGCGATGGCCGCCTGCCGCTGCGCCAGGGTGGCGATGGGGAAGGTCCCCAATTCCTGTGCGCGCAAGTCCAGCACGGCGCCTGGCGCCTGGCGCACGGCGTCGATCACCGTGTCGTTCCACATCTGTCCCCCGTCCAGGTAGCCCGTGGCGATAAAGAACGTGGCATGCAAGCCGTGGCGCAGCAGCAGCGGCAGGGCGACTTGCGCATTGTCCGCATAGCCGTCGTCGAAAGTGATGCAGGCGGCGCGCGGCGGCAGGCTGCCATCCTGCAGGCGCCGCACGGCATCGCCCAGCGGCAGCGGCGTATAGAAACGCTTTAACAGGCGCAACTGGCGCTGGAACAGGGCCGCATCGACTTCGCCGGGAAACAGCGGGTCGGGCCGCGCCAGCACGCGGTGGTAGATCAGGATGGACAAGGCGGCCGTCATGGCTGCTCCGCGATGGCGGCGCGGGGCTTGGCCTGGCGCGATGTCGGGGCCGGCGCCTGCTGTTCGACGACGATGCGCGTGGCGATCAGGGCGGCCATCAGGTAATACGGCATGTCGAAATACAGCAGGCTGAGGAAGGCGCCGCCCACGGCAAAGCCGATCAGGCTGGCCTGGCTCATGGTGGCCAGGCCGTGCGCCCAGCGCAATTCCGGCTTGCCTCGCGTGCGGCGGATGATGGCGGCCGCCGTGCGCCAGGTGGCGATGCCCAGCGCCAGATAAATGAGCAAGCCGATAAAGCCGTGTTCGCCCAGCGCCTGGAAGTAGATGCTGTGCGCCGCGTGCACATCCATGGGGTTCGGCGCATAGCGGGCGAAGACGGCGGCGTCGGAGACGTCGAAGCCGCCGCCGGAAAAGCGGTCGCGCGCCAGGTTCCAGGCCATGCGCCACGCATTCAGGCGGCCCATGGCGGATTCGTCGTCCTGGTAGGTATTGATGGTGTCCATGCGTTCGGCCCAGCGCTCGGGCATGAAGGCCAGCAACAGCGGCGTGACCGCGGCGAGCAGCGCGCCTAGCACCAGCTTGCGGTCGCTTTTCAGCCACATGAACAGGCCCATGGCGGCGATGGCCAGCAAGCCGCCGCGCGAATACGAGCCCAGCGCGGCGAGGGCCGACAGCAGCATGGCCCCGGACAAGCCGTGGCGCAGCCAGCGCCGGTCCGTGTTTTGCTGCAAATAATACATGAGGGGGATGGTGATGATCAGGGCCAGGGCCAGCGCGTTGTTATCGCCGATAAACGTATCTTCCGGCCCCCACACCCGTTCCGTGCCGCCGCTGCGGATGGTGAAGACGCCGCCTTTCACGCCGTAATAGCCGATCGAGCCCACCAGCACCCAGACCAGGCGCACGATGTCGCGCCGCGAGCGTATCACCATCATCACGACAAAGCTCATCAGCATGATCTTCATGACCTTGTTCCACTGCACCCACGACGACTGGGGCAGCAGGGCGAACGGCGCCGTGACGTTCATCCACGCGACGAACAGCAGCAGCAGCACGCTGACGGGGGTCAGCGGCAAGTTCTTCGGTTCGCGCGTCATCAAGAGGCCAAGCAGGGTGGCGATGGCGATGATGAAGGCGAACGGCATGTGGGTGGCGAAACCCCAGCCCTGCGTGTGCGGGTTCATGACGCTGACCCAGACCCACATCAGGCCGCCGATGGCCGGCGCCTTCAGGATGAAGGGCAGCGAACCCAGGATGATGACGGTGATCAATATGTCGCGCATGAAGGGGGACGCTCCTGGTGTTGCCCGGCTTGCCAAGGTCTTGATGCCTGTCAACGGGCTGGCGGGCAGGCTCAGTACACTGGTTCAATACCGCCCGGCGTTGTTGAAACTGCCAATCAGTTTTGTCATGGTAAGACCAAGGAGGCATGTCCTTGTTGACCGTTCTCATGGCGACCTACAATGGCGCCGGCACCTTGCCCCAGGTATTGCGCGCCTACATGGGCTTGCAGTCGCCCAGGGGCGGCTGGCGCCTGGTCATCGCCGACAATGGCAGCACCGACGCCACGGCCGAGGTGATCGCCGCCTTTCGCGGCCGCTTGCCCTTGAGCTATATCTACGTGGCGCGGCGGGGCCGCAGTCCCGCCCTGAACGACGCCGTCGAACACGCCTTGCGCCAAGGGGGCGATGGCGGCGAGCTGTTCGTGTTTGGCGACGACGACGCCATGCCCGCATCCGACTGGCTGTGCCGCTTGCAGGACAGCGCGCGCGCCCACCCCGGCTACGCCCTGTTCGGCGGCGCCATCGTGCCCGCCTGGCGCGAGCAACCGGAGGCATGGCTGCTGCGCCTGACGCCCGTCGGCTTGACGTGGGGCATCACCAGCGCCGACTTGCGCGACGCCCCCATCTATCCTGGCCTCGTCTGGGGCGCCAACATGGCGATACGCCGCCGCATCTTCGAGGCGGGCGCCCGTTATGACGAAAGCATCGGCCCGCAGGGCGCCAATTACGCCATGGGCAGCGAAACCCGGCTCAACCTGGAGATGCATGCGGCCGGCAACCCTTCCTGGTTCTGTCCGCGGGCGCAAGTGGCGCACATCATCCGCGCCCCGCAAGTGCGGCGCGCCTGGATACTGCGCCGCGCCATGCTGTTCGGCCGGGGCCAGTGCCGGCTGGCGACCCTCGCCCCCAGCGTGGAATTATTCGGCGTGCCGCGCTGGATGCTGGGCAGATACGTGCGCGATACCCTGGGCGCCGTGCGGGCCTGGCTGCGGCGCGACCACGCCGACCTGTTCCTGCGTCAGTGGGAACGGGCCTGGCTGCGCGGTTTCTTCCATGAAGCGTGGCGGGGACGGCGCAAACGCTTGCCGCGCATCGTCATCAGCAGTTATTCGGGCGAGCTGGGCGGCATGGAACTGCGCATGGCGCAAGAGGCGAAGATGCTGGGCGCGAACGGTTATGACAGCGTGCTGGCCCTGCGGCGCTTTCCCGGTTTCAGCCAGTGGGCGCAAGGCTTGCGCGCGCAGCAGCTGCAGGTGCGCGTGTATGAGCCGCCCTTGTTTCTCGAACACTGGGCCTGGCGGCGCTGGAACTGGCTGCGCGCCAGGGTCACGGGCGCGTGGCGGCTGCGGCGGCTGCGGCCCGACATCGTCCACGTGGCGTTTTGCTGGACCAGCTATGGCGCTTCCATCCTGTGGCTGGCCCGGCAATGCCGGCTGCCGGCCGTGATCAGCGTGCACAATGCGTTTCCCCTGGAGCCGTTCAGCGACTGGCAGCGGCCCCGGCTGCAGGAAGCGTTTCGCGCCGTCAAGGGCGTGTATGCCGTGTCGGCCTCGTCCATGCAGCATTTCCTCGACCTGTACCGCGACATGCTGGCGCCGGACACGCGGCTGGCCGTGATTCCCAACGGCGTCGATACGGAGACCTTCATCGTTTCGCCGGAACGGAGAATACTGGCGCGCAAGCAGCTGGGGCTGCCGCCGGACGCCCTCGTGCTCGGCTGCGTGGCGCGGCTTTCCGCACAGAAGCGCCCGCAAGCGCTGCTGGCCCTGTTCGCCCGCCTGGCGCCCCGGTTTCCCAATTTATATGTAGTACTCGTGGGCACGGGGCCGCTGGACGCCATGCTGCGGCTGCAGGCGCAACAGACGGGCTTGCAGGACAGAGTCGTGTTTGCCGGTTTCCAGCAGCGCGTCGAATGGCTGATGCCCGCCTTCGACCTGCATGTGCTGCTGAGCAAAAATGAAGGTTTCGGCATCGCCACCATCGAAGCGATGGCGTGCGGCGTGCCGGCCGTGGGGACGGACGTGCCAGGCACCCACGATATCCTGCACGACAGCGCCGGCGGCTTGCTGCTGCCGCTGGACGACGAGCACGCCGCCTGCGCGGCCGTGGCGCAGCTGCTGATGGATGCGCCGCGGCGCGCCCGCATGGGACGGCTGGCCCGCGAAGAAACCGTGCAGCGCTATTCGATGCCGCGCCTGGAGCGCCAGCTGCGCCAGTTCTATGCCGGCCTCGTGTAGGCGCCGGTCACGGGGATGAACGCCACCCGCCATTCGTTTTTCTTTTCCTTCGCCGAAAAATACACGGTGCTGCTGCTGGGCATCATCGCCACCATGGTGCTGTCCCGCCTGCTGACGCCGGCCGAGGTGGGCGTGTATTCGCTGGGCGCCGTGCTGGTGGCGCTGGCGCAAGTGGTGCGCGACTTTGGCGTGGGGCAATACCTGATCCAGGAAAAGCAGCTCGATACGGTGAAATTGCGGGCCGCGCTGGCCACCAGCCTGCTCGTCGCCTGGCTGCTGGCGGGCGTGGTGCTGCTGGCCAGCGCGCCGCTCGCGCAATTCTATGGCGAACCCCGGCTGACCCTCGTGCTGCGCCTGCTGGCCATCAATTTTGTCTTGATTCCGTTCAGCGCGCTGACCTTGCCGATGCTGCGCCGGCAACTGCGCTTTCGCGCCATCTACGCCATCAATGCGGCCAATAGCGCCGTCAACCTGCTGGTGGCCGTGCTGCTGGCGCTGCAGGGCTGCAGTTACATGAGCATGGTGTGGGCGGCGCTGGCCGGTTCCTGTGCGTCGCTGCTGGTGAGCCTGCTCGTGCGTCCCAAGGAGCTGCCGTGGCTGCCGGGACGACGGGGCATGGGCGCCATCGGCCGTTTCGGCGCGTATGCGACGGGAGGCGGCCTCGTCGACGAGGCGGGCGTGGCGGCGCCGGACCTCATCATCGGCAAGCTGATCGGCATTGAAAGCCTGGCCCTGTTCGGCAAGGCGCAAAGCGTGCTCAATATTTTCAACCAGGCCATCACCAGCGCCATTTCTCCCGTCGTGTTTCCCCTGTTCGCGGCGCGCGCCCGCGGGGAAGGGGGGCAGGGCGGGGCGGAACTCGTGTATCTGCGCACGATCAGCTACATGACGGCGCTGGCCTGGCCGTTTTTTCTCTTTCTCGCCTGCATGGCTTTGCCCTTGGTCAAGGTGTTGTATGGCACGCAATGGCTAGGCTGTGTGCCCTTGATCCGCATCATGTGCCTGTCCTCGGCCGTGTATAGCATGTTCAGCATGGCCCGCTACCTGTTCGTGGCGACGGGCCAGCTGCAGGCGCAAGTGCGGCTCGATGCCTGCGCCGGCGGCATCAAGGTGGCGCTGCTGCTGGCGGCGGCGCCGTTCGGCCTGGTGGCCGTGGCCTGGGCCGTGGTGCTCAGCAACGTGCTGCGCAGCTGGCTGAACTACGGCTGTCTGCGGCGCTTGAGCGCCCTGGACTGGCGCATCCTGGCGCGGGCCCTGCGCAAGAGCCTGCTGCTGTGCGGCGTCAGTGGCGTCGCGCCCGTCGTTGCGCTGCTGTGGCTGCCCGTGGACACGCCGGCGCTGCTGGCGTTGGCGGGCACGGCGCTCGTCACCTTGCTGTGCTGGCTGGCGGGGATTTTCCTGTTGCAGCATGAGCTGGCCGGAGAATTTTTGTTATTGCAACGCAAGCTGGCGGGACGCTGGCTGGCAGTCAAATGGACGAAAGGATGACCATGCGTGTCGGTATCTTGTCCTACCCGATGCTGTTCCAGCGCGACGGCGGCTTGCAGATCCAGGTACGCGAAACCATTGCCGCGCTGAACCGGCTGCCCCAGCTGCCGGCGCGTCCCCTGGCCGTGCAGCTGGTCGACGCCAACCATCAGCGGCTGGCCGATTTCGACGTGCTGCACGTGTTTTCGGCGAGCAATGGCACCTACCGCATCATGGAAATGGCCAGCGAGCAAGGCGTGCCCGTGGTGCTGTCGCCGCTGCTGTCGCCGGGCTGGGGCCGGGCCAGCGCCTGGCGCGCGCGGCTGGCCGACCGGCTGGCGGGGCGCTTGACGGAATGGATGGTGCAGACAAGCTATGCGCAGACGCGGCGCGCCCTGCAGCTGGCCGACGTGGTGATCGCCCTGGGCGAGGCCGAGCGCGACGCCATCGTGCACGGTTTCGGCATGCCGGCGCAAGCCATCCGCGTCTTGCCGAACGGGATCAACCCGCATTTCTTCACGGCCAATGGCGACTTGTTCCTGCGCGAGACAGGCATCGCGGGGCCGTTCGTGCTGATGGTGGGCAGCATTTCGCCGTATAAAAACCAGCTGGGGCTGGCCCAGGCGCTGGCGGGCGCCGGCTTGCCCCTGGTGCTGATCGGCGCCGCGCCGCGCGAACAGCAAGCGTATCTGCAGCAATTGCTGGACTTGCCGCACGTCAGCTGGCTGGGCGCGCTCGACCACGCCGACCCGCTGCTGGCCAGCGCCTACCATGCGGCGGCCGTGGCGGCCTTGCCCAGCCAGGGCGAAGTGTTTCCCTTGAGCGTGCTCGAAGCGCTGGCGGCCGGCACGCCCGTCGTCATGACGGCGCAAAGCGCGCTGGACTTGCCCGATTCCGCGTTTGCGCTGCGCAAGGTGCGCTGGGACGATGGCGCCGCGCAACGCCAGGCCATCCTCGCATTGCTGGCGCTGCCCCCCGGACGCGCCAGCGTGCAAGCGCTGGTGGAACGTTTTACGTGGGAACGGGTGGCGGCGCAGATCGCCGAGTGTTATTACCAGGCGCAGTCGCTGCCGGCCAGGAGGCAACATGCTGTTTAATTCCTTCGCCTTCCTGTTCGGCTATCTGCCCATCGTGCTGGCCGGCTATTTCCTGCTGGACCGCTGGGCCACCGCCGGCGCCTCCGCCAGCTGGCGCCGCCTGGCGCCGGCCACTTGGCTGGCCGGCGCATCGCTGTTCTTCTATGCCTGGTGGGACGTGCGCTACCTGCCGCTGCTGCTGGCATCCATCTGCGTCAATTACGCCGCCGGGCGCCTGATCGGCGCGCGCGCAGGCGCGGCCCGCAAGCGCGTGCTGCTGGCGGCGCTGGCGCTGAACCTGGGCTTGCTCGCCTACTATAAATATGCGAACTTCTTCATCGACAGCGTGAATGCCGTCGCCGGGCTTGCTGGTGCCGGTGCTGGCGCTGGCAGGCTGCCGTGGTCCGGTCTCGACATCATCCTGCCGATCGGCATCTCGTTCTTTACCTTCACGCAGATCGCCTTCCTCGTCGATTGCCACCGGGGCGAGGTGCGCGAATACCGCTTCATCCATTACGTGCTGTTCGTCAGCTACTTTCCGCACCTGATCGCCGGGCCCGTGCTGCACCACCGCGACATGATGCCGCAATTCGCCGACCCGGCCAACGCCCACCCGCGCGCGGCCAATTTCGCCATCGGCCTGTCGATTTTTACGATTGGCCTGGCAAAAAAAGTGCTGATCGCCGACAACCTGTCGCCGCTGGCCATCCCCGTCTTCGCGGCCGGCGCCACGCCCACCCTGATCGAAGCGTGGATCGGCGTGCTGGCCTACACCTTCCAGCTGTATTTCGACTTTTCCGGCTATTCCGACATGGCCATCGGCCTGTCGCGCCTGTTCGGCGTGAAATTGCCGCTGAACTTCAACTCGCCGTACAAGGCGGCCAATATCGCCGACTTCTGGCGCCGCTGGCACATGACCTTGTCGCGTTTCCTGCGCGACTATCTGTATATTCCCCTGGGCGGCAGCCGGCGCGGCGAGGCCATGCGCTACCGCAACCTGATGCTGACCATGCTGCTGGGCGGCCTGTGGCACGGCGCCGGCTGGACCTTCGTCATCTGGGGCGGCTTGCACGGCCTGTACCTGGTGCTGCAGCAGGCGTGGCAGCGCGTGTTCGGCGCGGCGCGGGCGTACCGCTGGCTGCGCTGGTGGCCTGGCTTGCTGACTTTTCTTGCCGTCATGCTGGCCTGGATCTTTTTCCGCGCGCCCGACGTGGCCACGGCCTGGGATATCGCGGGCGCGCTGGTGGGCGCGAACGGCGTGAGCCTGCCGCGCGGCCTGGCCAGCCATGGGGCCAGCCTGGCGCAGTGGGGCATGCATCCCGCGTTCGATGGCATCCGCTGGATCGAACTGGCGGGACCGGGCTTGCCCGTGCTGCTGGCGGCGATGCTGCTGGCCTTCAAGGCGCCGAATACGCAAGAAATATTCTTTCTCTACGAGCCTGCCATTGAAAGAATCTTTCAGCCGGCAGGGCGCTGGGCCTTCAGCTGGCGCCCCACGCGCCGCTGGAGCGTGGGCTTTGCCGCGCTGTTCATCGCCTGCATCTTCGGCATGAACCGGGTCACCGAGTTTCTCTACTTCCAGTTCTGAGCATGGACACCGCAGCCCGCCATTACCTCACCGGCTTTTTCGCCTGCGTCGGCCTGGTGCTGGGCGCCGTCTCCTTGCTCAATTACCAGGTCGATCCCTATCTGCTGCACCAGTGGGACAGTCCCTTGCTGCAGCGCCCGCGCCAGCTCAATGAAAAGCTCGGCGCCTGGGCCAAGACCTACGCCGTGGCGCGCTACCGTCCCGCCGTCATCTACATCGGCAATTCGCGCACGGAACTGGGCTTGCCGACGGGCGTGCGCGCCTTGTTCGACGGCAAGAGCGTCTTCAACAGCGCCGTGTCCGGCGCCTCGATCGGCGACGCCATCCGCCTGGCCGAGCATGCGGCCAGGGTCAGCCGCGTCGAGACCATGGTGTGGGGCGTCGACGCGCCCACTTTTTCCCTGGACATGGGCGCGGCGCGGGTGGAAGACAGCCTGACGGGCGCCGAACACGGCTTTTTCGCCCGGCGCGCCCTGGTCAACCTGAAGCGGGGCCTGACCCTGGACATGACGGAAGACAGCGTGCGCATCCTCACGGGCAAGGCCGGCGATGTGTGCCGCTCCAACCTGGCCCTGTACGGGCAGCGCGACGAGACGTGCACCCGCAAGGGCATGCGGCACTGGCTGGGAACGAAGGACGCGATTCCCGTGCGGCTGCAGGAATTCGGCGACGGACTGGGGCCGACGCCGCCCTCGACACTGGCGCTCGACGCCAGCATCGGCAAGCTGTGCCGCAGCAGCCTGCGCCTGCGCCTGTACATCAACCCCACGCACGCGCTGACCTTGTACGCGCTGCACTGGCGCGGCAAGTGGGATGCCATGCAAGCCTGGCAGCGGGGACTGGTGCAGCTCGTCGAGCGCCACCGCCTGCACGGCTGCGACGTGCGCCTGCATGATTTTTCCGGATTTAACAGCATCACGACGGAAGCGACCCCGCTCGTCAGCGGCAAGCCCGACATGCATTATTACTGGGAAGTGTCGCATTACCGGGACAATGTGGGCCGTTTGATCCTGGCGCGCCTGTTCGGCGGCGACACGCCGCCGCCGGCCGATTTCGGCGTGGAGCTGACGCAGGCCAACGTCGACGACCACCAGGAGGCCATGCGCGCGGCGCGCGACCGCTATGGCATGGAACACGCGCGCGAGGCGGCCTATGCGCGGCAGGTGCTGGACGGGCCGCTGATCCGGCGCTGAACGCCATTTCTCTACTCATGTTGCTACTTCCCGTGCCGACCATGGATACCACCGCCCGCCGCTACCTCGCCATCTTCTTCGCCTGCGTGCTGGCCGCGCTGGCCCTCGTGTCCGCCGTCAATTACCACGTCGATCCATATCTGCTGCACCAGTGGGACAGCCCGCTGCTGCAGCGATTGCGGCCGACGACCGAAAAACTCAGCGTGTGGGGCAAGACGTATGCCGTGGCGCGCTACCGGCCGGCCGTCGTCTACATCGGCAATTCGCGCACGGAAATGGGCTTGCCGACGCATCGCGTGCGCACCTTGTTCGCAGGCAAGAGCGTCTTCAACAGCGCCGTGTCGGGCGCTTCCATCGGCGAAGCCATGCGCCTGGCCGAGCATGCGGCCAGGGTCAGTCATGTCGACACCATGGTGTGGGGCATCGACGCTCCCTCGTTCTCGCTGGAACTGGGGTCGGCCGGCGTGGAACCGGGCCTGACGGACCCCGGCCCCGCGTTTTTCGCGCGGCGCGCCTTGCTCAACATCAAGCGTGGCCTGACGGTCGACATGACGCGCGACACGTGGCGCATCCTCAGCGGCAGCTATGACGGCGTGTGCCTGTCCAGCCTGGCACTGCACGGCCAGCGCGACGAATCCTGCCTCACCAGCCGCAACCGTACCTGGACCGGCACGGCGCGCGCTTTCACGCCGCGCCTGCAGGAATTCAGCGACGGCCTGGGACCCACGGCGCCCGCGCTGCACGCCTTCGATGCAAGCGTGGGGAAACTGTGCCGCGGCGGCACGCGCTTGCGCCTGTACATCAATCCCACGCATGCGCTCACGCTCGACGCCCTGTACTGGCGCGGCAAGTGGGCTGCCATGGAAGCGTGGCAGCGCGACCTGACGAACATGGCCGGACGCTACCGGCGCCAGGGCTGCGACGTGCGCCTGCTGGATTTTTCCGGCTTTAACAGCATCACCAGCGAGCCGATCCCCCAAGTGACGGGCGCGCGCGAGATGCGCTATTACTGGGAAGCATCGCACTACCGCGACAATGTGGGCCGCATGATCCTGGCGCGCCTGTTCGGCGGCCCGGAGCCGCCGCCGGCGGACTTCGGCGTGGAGCTGACGCAGGCCAGCATCGACGCCCACCAGGCGGCCATGCGCGCCGCGCGCGAGCGCTACCACGCGCAGCACGCCGAGGAAACGGCCTACCTGCGCCACGCGCTGACCTTGCCCCGCGAACCCAAATAGGCGACCGGCGGCGCCAGCCGTACGGCGTGGGGCAGGGCGCTTGCGCTATGATAATGTTTTGCCATCCAGCAAGTTCCAGGACTCCCCATGAAAATCGCCTTCTTTGCCAGCCAGCCCTACGACCGCCGCTTCTTCGACGAAGCCTTGCCGGCCCAGCCCGATTCCGCCGGCATCGAACTGGTCTACCACAGCGCCTTGCTGAGCCAGGAAACCGTGGTCCTGGCGCAAGGGGCCGACGCCGTGTGCGTCTTCGTCAACGACGTGCTCGACGTGGCCGTGCTGGAAGCCTTGCACGGCTACGGCGTGCGCGCCATCCTGCTGCGCTGCGCCGGCTACAACAACCTCGACCTGGAAGCGGCCAGGCGCCTGGGCCTGTTCGTCGCCCGCGTGCCGGCCTACTCGCCGGAAGCCGTGGCCGAATACACCCTGGCCCTCGTGCAAACCCTGAACCGCCACACGCACCGCGCGTATGCCCGCGTGCGCGAAGGCAATTTCTCGCTGGATGGCTTGCTGGGCTCCACCCTGCACGGTAAAACGGTCGGCATTGTCGGCACGGGCAAGATCGGGCTGGCCACGGCGCGCATTTTCAAGGGTTTCGGCTGCACGGTGCTGGGCCACGACCCGTATCCGGCGCCCGCGTTCGCGGACCTGGGCACGATGGTGGAGCTGTCGCGGCTGCTGGCCGAGTCCGACATCGTCTCGCTGCATTGTCCGCTGATGGACAGCACGCGCCACATGATCAGCGAAGCAACCTTGCCGCTGATGAAGAAGGGTGCCATGCTGGTGAATACGTCGCGTGGCGGCTTGATCGACACGGGCGCCGTCATCGAGGCGCTCAAATCGCGCCAGCTCGGTTCGCTCGCCATCGACGTGTACGAGCAGGAAAGCAATCTGTTCTTCCAGGACCGCTCGTCCGACATCATCGACGACGATATCTTCCAGCGATTGATGACGTTCCCGAACGTGCTGGTGACGGGCCACCAGGGCTTCTTCACCATGGAAGCGCTGCGCGAGATCGCCGCCATCACGTATCACAACCTCGCGTGCTTCCGCCAGGGCAAGGCGTGCGAAAACAGCGTACTAGCCAGCTGACACCTGCTTTTTAGGCTTGGGCGGCGGCTTGGGTTTCGGCAGCGGCAAGGCGTCCGCCGTGCGCCGCGCCAGTTGGCTCAGCCAGTCGCGCTCGTCCCACAGCCCGCCATCGATGAGGAAATACGGCTTGGCTTGCGGATAGGGCGGCGCTTCCTGCAGCGTGCCTTGTGCGCTGATCCAGGCGCGGCCCGCGTCCGTCGGCTTGATGAACAGCTGGTCGTCGGCGACGATGGCGAACATCTTGCCATCGCAATACAGGCCATACTCGCCAAACATCTTTTTCGCGCTGATGCTGCCCGCGCCCGCCATCTGGTCGAGCAAAAAATCCACCGTGCCTTGCTGTGATGCCATGTCGTCCTCCGTGTGAAAGAACAGTGTAGCGCACTGGCCAGGACGGGCCGCGGCGGCTACACTATCGCCATTATTTATTTTGCATTAGCTATTTTGCCATGACCCCCCAGCATCTTGTTCACCGCGGCATCCGCATCGCCACCCTGGCCGCCGGCGATGCCATCGAATCCCACTGCGCACCGGGCCAGACGGCCATCCGCGAGCAGGGCGATGGCTGGTGGCTGTACTTTGTCGACGAAGATGGCAAGGTCGACGGTTATGACAGCCCGTTCGCCAGCCATGCCGAAGCGCTGTGGGCGGCCAAGGCCGCAGCCGAGTTCAGCGCGCAATGAAGGCCAGTCCCTGGGCTTTCCTGGGCTTGCCGCAAGCGCCCGTGCCGGAAGCGGAAAGCGCGGATTACGGCGCCTGCCGCGCCGAGCTGCACGGCAAGCGCCTGGTCTTGCGCGTGGCCAAAACCACGCCGACGAAGATCGGCCAGTTCGTCACCGTCTGGAAGCGCCCCCATCCCGACGCCGACATTGCCCCGCTGGATGAAGCGGACCCCGTCGACATCGTCATCATCGCCGTGGCTGACGACGTTGGCGCGCGGCACGGCTTTTTCATCTTCCCGCGCAGCGTGCTGATCGGGCGCGGCGTAATGTCGCGCGCCGCCCAGGGCGGCAAGCGTGCGCTGCGCGTGTATCCGCCGTGGTGCGCGCCGGAGTCCATCCAGGCACAGCGCACGCAGCGCTGGCAGGCGGCGTGGTTTGCGGCACAGGACGATTTGTCCGGAATCGTGCGTTTGTTGCAAACTTGAAAATGGCGGAACTGATCCCGTTCCATTCTTATCAGGAGTAAGCCATGATAAAACTGTCAGGGAAAAGCGTGAAGCCGGGTGATGTATTTTATATCCCTGCACTCAATCCATCGCAAGAGCAAGGTTTTGTGATGGCGAGATTTATTGAAAATGTTCCGGTGAATGTGGGTTACTTGCTGGAGGTTTTTGCAAGGTTCTATACGATACCGCCTGCCTGCATGGAAGATATCGATATGAGTCAACGCCTGTTCCGGCCTGTGATGACATCTTTCAGTTTTTCGGAAGTACCCAAGTGGCGGGTGCTTTTTTCTGATCCGTATTACGATAAATCGCAGTCCAACTACGATGATATTACATTTTCATTTGTTCCTTATCTTTGGGTCGGAGGAAAAGAAATTCCGAAGTCTCAATGCGACCGGGATCTATCCTGGATCGAAAGACCCATCTGCTGGCGAGCGCTGCATCTTATTCTCAGGGTGAATGCGCATTTGGCAGGGATATTCAATGCGGACGAGCCGCATGACTACCACAGGCTGCCTGAAAACATGAAAGCAGACAATCCCGAGGCGCTCGTCAGGGCGATCGCTCTCGCCGAAGCCATGGATGATAAATTCAAGCTGTGGGCGGTTCAAGCCAAAAAGAAAAGCAGGATCGAGGGCGGTGGGGGCGGCTCCGGTATATGATGCGGAATCGCGTCGGAATAGCAGCGTTGCCCTGCCTTCCATGGCAGGAACGCCAAAGAAAAAAGAGGTTGAAATGCAATTGCTTATAAATAAATATGGTCAGCACATCATTGATGCGGCGGCCAGGCTCTCGCAGCGTGAAAATGTTGCAGTATTGATCAATTTCATCAGGCGCCAGGCGCCATTGATGGAGCAATTCGATGTCCGCTATGGTGAAAACAGGTCCCGGTATTTTTTGGACATCGTCGACCTGTCATTGAATGGGGAGGCCTGCTTTCAAGACGAACAGGTATTGGCGGATATGCTGGCGACCCTTGATTCGGAAATTCCTGACAGCGATGATTTTGGCGCCATCGAGGGCCATCTTGCACAAAATGCGCTTATTTCAGCCAGTTATGCGATTCAGTACATGCAATATGGCAAGCTTGCCGATTTTTGCGCTTCGATTGAAAGAGTGCTTGAGAATGTGGATGTACTCCACTACTCAGAAAATCCCGATTACGATGAGCGCAAAGCGATGATGCGGGAAATCGGATTGCTTGGCCTTCTCGTCCGTGGGCTTAGTGTTCCCCTGACGAACACGGTGCTTGAAAATCTGGACGAGATCGCCAGAAATGCGCCGATAGGGGTAGATAGCGCTGAAGAGTGAAGGGTGGCACATGGGGGCGCACCGTCCTGCACGGAAAGAATTTGTACAGGCCCCTTGCCACTTTAGAGTTTATCTGCGCCTTGCCGCTGTGATATAAGGGCTTGAGAAATTGATTTTTATCAGGATGGCAATAAGACCTTTACTGAGATACTGCAATCGTACGGTAGCGGCCAGTAGCGGACGCCTGGACGCTTGCCAATTCGTCTGGCCACACAAGTTCCATAATGCGGATTCAGGCCGGCGGTGTCGTTGCAAGCGAGAATGGGCTGCGGCACTGAAGCCCCCCGGTCTTTTAATCTCTGGGCCCGCCGGCTCAGCTACAAGTCAGGTTGCGACATGGAGTATTCGTTTTCACGCTTGATAATTGCGGCTGGCTTGGCTTGTTTAGCCATGGGCATGGCCGCCATTCAACAGATGCGCCTTGGTCACCCCCTTCGTAAAGTAAAAAACTTCCTGCTGACATTAGCTGTATTAATCTGGCTGGTGAGCGGGCTATTTGTCGGAACATTCTATAGTCACGGATTCGATGTGGCGTGGTACATTTTTGGCGCCGCCGTCAGTCTGGCCGGATGTGTCGTTGCAGGCATTGTGGTGCTTGCCTGGGTGGTTTTCACAAGGCGCAAGCAGGACAGTTAAGTGCTCTCAAGTGGGAGCGGACAGGATCTAAAAGGCCAAGTTTAATGTGGAATTTTTTTAAGCGTAAAAATACGCCAGAATTGCCTATCACGCCTCAGATTGTGGCGCAGGTTGAAGTTGAGATAAGTCAAAACAGGTCTGCAGAAAAAAATAAAATATCCTTCTTGTGTGCTGAAAAAATTCTTGCGTGTTTTGAACATTCCCAAGGACTTCTGACACCTGACAGCGAGAGTGAACTCGACTCGCCGCGGGTACGCCAACAACTCTACAAAATTCTGCTGGAGCGGCCACTCGCGCCATACTCCACGCTAATTCGACAAGTCTTCGAGAAGGAAGTGCAGTATAGAATTGCGCTTTGGAATGGGACAATTAAGGATGATGGTGATTCTTACGAAGAAATTTATCGTTGTGCCTTCTTGCTTTATCGTCTAGGCAGCACAAGCGATATCCATAGCCTTTGGGTAGCAAAGCATATAAATATGGATGTCGGAACATCAATGGGCGTGGAATTTTTTATTGGGGCGGGATTTCAAGCGACAGTTTCATATTTGGCAGAATCGAACTTGCAGGATGCGGATGAAATATCCTCTTACGTAGCTGGCTGGTTCGATCAGGACGATTCAGAAAAATGGCAAAAGCACTGGGAGCTAAGTATGGTGCAGAATATTTCAAGTACCGGCGATGCGTGAAGGCCCACAACGGCGCAGAACCTGCCAACGGCGGCAAGCAGCCGGAATTCGCCGCGCCAGCAAATGCGGGCCGCAACTCATCCGGGAAAATGACCGTCCATGACTGATATTTGACGGCCTGTCGCAATCCCGCATGGCGGCAGGGGGCGCTGACGTATCGTCAACGTTTCCTTCCTGGCATCCGTCCATCACCGTTGAAAGAATCGTTTATGCGAGCTCATCCCCTGGCACTGGTCCTTCCCCTGTTGTTTGCAAGTGGCGCCCGGGCGGACGCATTGGACGACATCGTCAAGGCCGAAATGACGATGCGGCAAATCCCAGGACTGTCGCTGGCCATCATCGAGAACGGAAAGATTGTCAGGGCGCAAGGGTACGGTGTCACGGAGAAGGACGGCAAGACGCCGGTCGGCCCGCACACACTGTTCCAGGCCGGTTCCGTCAGCAAGCCGGTGGCCGCGCTGGGGGCGCTGCACCTGGTAGAGCAGGGCAAGCTTGGCCTTGACGAAGACGTCAATCCCCGGCTGCTCACGTGGAAGCTGCCGGACAGCGCCCTGACGGCCGAACAGAAGGTGACCTTGCGCAGGCTGCTCAGCCACAACGCCGGCCTGACCGTGCACGGCTTCCCCGGCTACGCCAGCAATGCGCCGCTGCCCACCGTGGTCCAGGTGCTGAACGGCGAGCAACCGGCGAATACGGCGCCCATCCGCGTTGACATGGTTCCAGGCAGCAAGGTGCGTTACTCCGGTGGCGGCTATACCGTCATGCAACAAATGGTGGCCGACGTCAGTGGCCAGGCGTATCCCGACTACATGCGCGACGCGGTCCTCACGCCCTTGGGCATGCAGGAGAGCTCCTATGTGCAACCGCCGCCAGCCGAGCGCGCGCGCCTGAATGCCAGCGGCCACCTTGCCGACCGCAGCCTGGTGGCGGGACGCTGGCATGTGTATCCGGAAATGGCGGCGGCCGGTTTATGGACCAACGCGTCGGACCTGGCGCGCTTCGCCATCGGCGTGCAGCAATCCCTGGCGGGCACGTCGAATCCGGTCATCTCGGCAGCCTTGACGCAACAGATGCTGACCCCGCAAATAGAGAACGCGGGCCTGGGCGTCTTCCTGCACGGCAGCGGCAGCGCGCAACGCTTCTCGCACGGCGGGCGTGACGAAGGCTTCGATACCTTGTTGACGGCATTTTCCCGCACGGGCCAGGGCGCCGTGATCATGATTAACGCGAATGACAATTCCCGCATGATGGACCGCCTGACCGACGCCATCGGCCGCGCCTACCGCTGGCCGGATGCCGATTACGCCGTGTTGCGCAAGCACCCAGTCATCAGGGTCGATGCCAGGGCACTCAGCCGCTACACGGGCCGCTACGAGTTGGCGAACAACACGATAGGCACCTTCGATGTGCAGGGTGGCCAGCTGCGCAGCATTTACGATGGCTTGCCGGACGAAACTTTCGTGCCTGTCGGCGCGCACCGTTTCCATTCGACGTCGCGCAATTGCGAACTGGCGTTCGCCGTCGATGCACAGGGCGAGGTGACAGGCGTCATCGTGACGACCAAGGACAAAGCCAGCACGGCGCCGCGCATCGGCCCGCTGATGCACACCTTGAAAGCGCGCACCGACCCCAAGCCTGCGCGTACCCGGAGTGTGCAGGCCTTGCTGGCCGATATCGCGCGTGGCGGCAGCGCCCTGGCCAACTCGGATTTTGCCACGCCGGGCATCAAGAGCAACTTTGGCACGCAGGCGATTGGCGAACTCGCCAATGTGAAGTCTCTGACTTTTTTGCACGAGCAAGCTGTTGCTGGCCGCGCGATCGAACGGCATGGCAGCAAGGTGGACAGCGTCCTTGCCTACCATGCCAGCGGCATCCAGCCGGAGCGCACGCTGCTGGTTTACCTGACGGCGGACGGCTTGTTTGCCGACTTCGATCTGGTGGACGACTGAACGCTGCGGTCGAGCACGGTGTTTCCCTGGAAATAAACAACTAACCGACAATTTCCCATGAAAAATCCCGATACGGACAACAAGACGCTGCTGCCATTAAAAGCAGTGGCGTTTTCTTTCTTGCTGATGGCATCCGCCTTCGTGCATGCCCAGGCTGGCGATCATGCCCATGCGGAAAAGGCCGATGATTACTCCGCCAGGATTGACAAGCTGATACAGGCGACCAGTCCACGACGTTTTAATGGCGTCATTCTCATCACGAAAAATGGGCAAACAAAATACTCGAAAGCCCATGGCTATGCGGATTTTGAGAACAAGATACCGTTAAGGCCGGACGATAATTTCAGGATCATGTCGAACAGCAAGCAAATGACGGCTGTATTGATTTTAAGGGAAGTTGAAAAAGGCAAGATAGACTTGCACAGTCCCGTGAGACGATACTTGCCCGATTTGCCGCAAGCCTGGGCCGATCAAGTGACGGTGCATCAATTGCTCAACTTTTCGGCGGGAATCACTGAAATCGGCCAGCCGCTGAGCTTCAAGCCGGGAACGGATTTTCTGTATGGAGTGACAACGTATACCATGCTGGGTCAAATTTTTGAAAGAGTCAGCGGGAAAACGTATATCGAGGCAGCAAATGACTTGTTCAAGGAACTGGGAATGAAAAACAGTTTTTGCTATGAGGAAGATAAGAATAATAAGGTCATCAATGGCTATGTGAACACGGAAAATGTATTCGCGCTGAAGGCGCATCCCGTGCAGGGAAAAGACTGGATCGGCTTCATCCCGGCCGGCGGTATTGTTTCAAATGCAAAAGATTTGACGATCTGGGATGAAAATCTGCATCGGGGCAGAATGTTAAAGCCGGAAACCTATCAACTGATGACGAGTTACGACATATCCAGCCAGCATGTCGCTTTCGGCGATGGGAAGAACGGTTATGGCTACGGCGTTTATGTGAGCGATACATCGCCCGTCAAATATATAGGCCACTCGGGAAAAGGCCTGGGCTTTGCATCGATTAAAGTGTATTTTCCTGAAAAAGACGTCGATGTGGTTGTGTTGGAAAATCAATATAGCGAGGATAGCGGCCTTCATTACTATTTTGAAATAAAAATAAGGGAAATAGTAATGAATAGCAATCTTTTAAGATAGAAGGCCCGATTTGCTTCAGGAATATATGGAAGAACACCGCATCTGCGCGATTTGCAGTTTATGTGGTTCGTCCAGCGCCACTGTTTGCGCCAGCTGTGGCCTCGCTTTCGCCAGCATGGCCCGCTTGTCGCGCCGGATGAAGTCATCGACAATATGGCATGCCAATCAAGATATCGCCTAAAAAAATCCTGCTGTGCCTGCTCATCCTCAGCCCGGCCTGGTATGTCGCCGCATGCTGCGTGTTTTCCAACAGCCGCAAGGCGGCGTTCTATCAAATCCAGACGGGCGATACGCGGCAAGCGGTGCTTGACCGCTTCGGCGCGCCGACGCATGTGGAGCGTGCGGGAGTCTCTTTCAAACAGTATTCCACCACGCCATGCGCCGCGCCTTGCGTCGAGCGGCTGTGGTTCGAGAACCGCCTGAACACGGAACTGGAGGTGTGGTCCTTAGAACTGGACCGGCATGGTCGCGTGGTGGGGAAGAATTATCTGATGTCGTCGTAGGCCGCCTGGCTAGGCGACTTTGCTGAGCACATAGCGGTACTTGCCCGACGCCTCCGCCGCGATTTCGTCGACTTCCTCGATAACGACGTCCACTTGCGCGCCCAGTCTGGCCTGGAAACCGGTGACGATGACGGCGCGGGTGGCGTCGTCCAGGCGCGGCTGGCAGACCAGCAGCACGCGCGTGCGCAGCAGGGTTTCCTGGATGATCTTGAAGCTGCGCACCTGCGGCAGTTCGCGCACGATGTAGACGAGGGCCAGGCCGTGCATGACGGTGCCGTCCATGGCGGTGAGGAAATCCGTGCTGCGCCCTTCGATTTTCTGCAGCAGGGGCAGGCCGCGGCCGCAGGCGCACGGCTGCGTGCCCAGCGCGCCCATGTCGCCCGTGGCGTAGCGGATGAACGGGTAGTCTTGCGTGGCCAGGTGGGTGACGACGATTTCGCCCGTCACTCCCGGCGGCAGCGGCTGGCCCTGGCCATCAAGGATTTCCACGATCACGTCTTCGGCCGTGATGTGCATGCCGCCGTCCGGGCATTCGTGGGCGATGAAGCCCGCGTCGCGCCCGCCGTAGCCGTTGGCCACGGGGCAGCCGAAGGCGGCGGCGATCTGCGCGCGCTGCTCGTCGTACAGGCGTTCGGCCGTGACGAAAGCCACTTTCACGCCCAGGCCGTCGAGCGGCAGGTCGCGCGCGCCGGCGTGGCTGGCGATGCGGCACAGGGCCGACGGGTAGCCGAACAGCATGCGCGGACGCCAGCGGCGCAACTGCCGCACGTAGCCATCGAGGCGGTCGGACGACATGGCAAACGCGGGCAGCAGGGTGGTGCGCAGCAGCGCATCGCGCAGGCGGCGCACGCGGTCTTGCGCATGCAGCTCGATGGGCGAACCCCACAACACGGCTTCGCGGTCGCCGATGTCGACGCCCCACCAGCGCGTGGCGCGCCACTTGGCGGCGATGTCGTGGCTGACCCTGCGCCGTCCCAGGAAAAACTGCAGCGGCTCGCCGCTGGAGCCGCCCGTGGCGAACGGGCGCAAGCCCACGGCGCGGGCGGACTTGAAACTGTCGCGCGCAGCCGCGATGTCGCGCTTGCGCAGCAGCGGCAGGCGCGCCAGATCGGCCAGCTGCCGCACCTGTTCCGGGTCGAAGCCGCTGCGGGCGAACAGGGCGCGGTAATGCGGCACGTGCGCGCCCGCGTGGCGCAGCAGCGCGCGCAGGCGCGCCAGCTGCCACGCTTCCAGCTGCTGCGCGCTCCACCACTGCGAGCGTTCCAGGCGGCGCAGCAGGCGCGCGCTATGGTGCCCCTTCAACCATTCGTGCAGGGGAAACAGCCAGCGGGCGACGCAGCGCGTGTAGGCGCCGGGGCGCGGCGCGGCGCGGATGCGGCGGTAATGGGCGGCCAGCCGGGGCGCGACGCAGGGCCAGCCGAAGGTGGCGGCGTGCGCCAGGCCCGCGTCTGCCATGGCCCGCGCGCGGGGCGGGTCGCGCAGCAGCGCCACGATGGCTTGCGCCATGGCGGCCGGCTCGCCGGGCGGCACCAGCAGCGCCGTCACGCCATCGTGCAGCAGGGCGGGGATGCCGCCCACGTTGGTGCTGACGACCGGCACGCCGCAAGCCAGCGCTTCGAGCACGGAATTGGGCATGTTGTCGGCCAGGCTGGGATTGAGGACGATGTCGCTGGCCTGGTACAGGGCCGGCATGGCGGCGTTGTCGACGGGGCCGGCGAAGCGCACGGCATCGAGAACGCCGAGCGACCTGGCCAGGCGCGCCAGCGCCGCGCGCTGCGGCCCGCCGCCGGCCAGCACCAGGCGCGCCGTGGGATAGCTCCGTCGCGCGAGGGCGAAGGCACGCACGGCGCTGGCGTTGTCGTACAGGCTTTCCAGGTGGCGCGCCACGAGGATGCACGGGCCATCGGCCGATGCCGGCGCGGCACGTGCGGCGTGGGTAAAGCGCTGCAAGTCCACCACGTTCGGCACGATGTGGGCCGTATGGCCATGGCGCTCGAAGACGCCGGCCAGGTAGGCCGAGGGCACGATGATGGCGCTGGCGCGGCGCAGGCTGAAGGCCACCAGGCGCGGCGAGCGGGCGAAAAAAGCGGCCGCTTCGCCACCCCGGTAATTGAGCAGGGCCGGCTTGCCTTTCAGGCTGGCGATCCACAACGCGGGCGCGGCCTGCAAATGCCAGGACCAGCCGGAATTGGCCATGATGTGGAACAGGTCGACCGTATTGGCGGCGCGCCACAGGCGCCACAGGTGCACGGGCAGGCGCAGCGCGGCGCGCAGGTAGCGGATGCGCGCCAGCCAGGCTGGCAGCAGGGGGCCGTTGACGGCCAGCAGCTGCACTTGCGCGCCATCGTCGCGCAGCAGGCGCGCCAGTTGCGCCGTCTGATTCGCCATGCCGCCGGCCGGCGGCGGCAGCGGGCCGACCAGCGCGATGCGCAGGCCCGTGAAGATCATGGCATCGCTCCCGCCGCCACCCGTGCCGCGGCCGCGCGCGCATACACGGGCGCGTAGCGGCCCACGCTGGCGTCCCAGCTGCGCTCCGTCTCGACGAAGGCGCGCGCCTGGCGCCGCAGCGCCGGCCAGCCGGCGGGCGCCAGCAGCAGGGCCAGTATGGCGTGCGCCAGCGCGTCGGCGTCGCCGGCGCGAAACAGCACGCCCGTCTTGCCATGCTGGAGCAGTTCGCGGTGGCCGCCCACGTCGGACGCCACCACGAGGCGGCCCTGGGCCATCGCCTCGAGCGGTTTCAAGGGCGTCACCAGCTCCGTCAGGCGCATCGGCAGGCGCGGATACACGCAGATGTCGATCAGCTGATAATACGTGGCCACCTGCGCATGCGGCACCCTGCCGGCGAAGACCACGGCGTGGGCGACGCCCAATTGGGCCGCCAGCGCGTGCAGCGCCGCTTCCTGCGGGCCGCCGCCGGCCAGCAGCAGCCGCAATGCCGGCTGCGCCGCCAGCAGGCGCGGCATGGCGCGCAGCAGCAGGGCCAGTCCCTCGTAGGCGTAAAACGAGCCGATGAAGCCGATCGTCAGGTGGCCATGCAGGCCCAGCTTGTGCGCCAGCCAATGGTCTTCGGCGGCGGTGGCGCTGAAGGCGGCCGCATCGACGGCGTTCGGGATGACGGTGATTTTATGCGCGGGCACGCCGCGCGCGCACAGTTCGCGCCGCAAGCCGTCGCAGATGGTGGTGACGGCGTCGGCGCGGCGCAGCGCGTAGGTTTCCAGCGCCCGCGTGAGGCGGTAGCGCAGGCCGCCGGGCCGGCTGCTGCCATGGTCGGCGGCCGCGTCTTCCCAGAAGGCGCGCACTTCATACACGACGGGGATGCCCAGCGCGCGGCCCGCGTTGAGGGCGGCGATGGCGTTCAGGGCGGGCGAATGCGCGTGCAGGATGTCGGGCTTGAGCCGCCGCGCCAGCCGGCGCAGGCGCACGGCCAGGCCGGTGATGACGGCCACCTGCCGCAGCACGGGCAGGCGCGCCCACCAGCGCGCATCGGGCGCCGTGCGGTAAAAATGCCAGCCGTCGACCAGCTGTTGCGCGCCATCCGTCGGCCCCTGCTTGGCACTGGTGAGCTGCATCGTGTGCCAGCCCAGCGCGCGCTGCTGCCGCAGGATGGCCAGGGTGCGGAAGGTGTAGCCGCTGTGCAGGGGCAGCGAGTGGTCGAGGATGTGCAGGATGCGCATGGATCTACTCCATTGCCATGGCCGGCGCGGGCGCCGGCGTCTTGGGTGCACCCGCCGGCAGCACCTGGCGCAAAAAGGACTCGAACATCAGCAGCGCCCACAGGGGCGCGCTGTAGTCGCGCCGCCCGCTCGCATGCTGTTCCAGCAGCAGGCGCACGTAATCCATGTCGAACAGGCCGCACTGCGCCAGGGTGGGACCGAGCAGCCGCTGTTGCAGGCGCTGGCGCAGCGGGCCGCGCAGCCAGTCGGCCAGCGGCACGGAAAAACCCATCTTCTGGCGGTACAGCAGGGCGTCGGGCAGCAGCGGGCGCAAGGCTTTTTTCAGCAGGTACTTGCCTACGCCGCGCCGCAGCTTCAATTGCGGCGGCAGGCCGGACATCCACGCCACCAGTTCATGGTCGAGCAGGGGCGAGCGCACTTCCAGCGCATGCGCCATGCTGGCCCGGTCGACTTTGGTGAGGATGTCGCCGGGCAGGTAGGTCTTCAAGTCCAGGTACTGCACCTGCGACAGCGGGTCTTGCGCGGGACTGGCCAGCGCGTGGCGGCGCAGCACTTCCACGGCGCGGTAGCCGTGCAGGCTGCGCCGCAACTCGGGACTGAACAGGCGCGCGCGCATGGCGTCGCCCAGCAGGCTGACGCCGTGAAAATACGCGTCCGTCGTGTCGCGCGCCAGGCCTTCGAACGTGGTCTTGGCGCGCAGGAAGCGGGGTGCCCAGTCGGCCTTCGGGTACAGCCGCCCCAGGGTGCCGAACAGCGACTGGCGCAAACCGGCCGGCAGCAGCGGGTCCATGGCCTTGCGCACCTTTTCCTCGCGCGTGTGCAGGCGGTAGCGCCGGTAGCCGGCCAGGCTTTCATCGCCGCCGTCGCCCGACAGGGCCACCGTGACCCGCTGGCGCGCCAGCTGGCAGACGCGGTAGGTGGGCATGGCGGAACTGTCGGCGAACGGTTCGTCGTACAGATTGGCCAGCAGGTCGATCAGTTCGAAGTCGTCCTGCTCGACCTGGCGCGCGTGGTGCGCCGTGGCGTAGCGGCGCGCCACCAGGTCGGCGTAGCGCGCTTCGTTGTACGCCGGGTCGCCGAACGAGATGGAACAGGTGTTGACGGGCGTGCTGCTGGCCCCCGCCATCAGCGCCACGACGGCGCTCGAATCGACGCCGCCGGACAGGAAGGCGCCCAGCGGCACTTCGGCCACCATGCGGATGCGCACGGCTTCGCGCAGGCGCGCCAGCAGCTCGTCGGCCGCCTGCGCTTCGCTGGCGGGCGGGTTCGGCGTGAACGGAACGTCCCAGTACGGCTGCGGCGCGGGCAGCGGCTGGCCGGCGCGAATCGACAGGGTATGCCCGGGCGGCAGCTTGCGCGCGTGCTGGAAGATGCTGCGCGGCTCGGGCACGTAGCCGTAGGCGAAATACTCTTCCACGGCCAGCGGGTCGAGCGCGCGCGGCATGGCAGGATGCGCGAGCAGGGCCTTGAGTTCGGAGCCGAACAGCAGGGTGCCGTCGTCCGCCTCGCCGTAGTACAGGGGTTTCACGCCCAGGCGGTCGCGCGCCAGGAACAGCAGGTGGCGCCGGCGGTCCCACAGGGCGAAGGCGAACATGCCGCGCAGGCGCTGCACGCATTGCTCTCCCCATTGTTCCCACGCGTGGACGATGACTTCCGTGTCGCTGCTGGTGCGGAACGGGTGGCCGAACTGGCGCAGTTCCGCCATCAGGCTGCGATAGTTATAGATTTCGCCATTGAAGACGATGGCGATGCTGCGGTCGGCGTTGAACAGCGGCTGCTGGCCGCTGGCCAGGTCGATCACGGACAGGCGCCGGTGCGCCAGGCCCAGTCCCGGCTCGCGGTGCAATCCCCCTTCGTCCGGCCCCCGGTGGCGCAGGCTGTGGTTCATGCGCGCCAGCAGCAGCACGTCGATGTCGCGCTGGCCCTGCAAATCAAAGATGCCGCTGATGCCGCACATGGGAGGCCTTTCAGGGAGTGGTAGAGAGGGGGGAGGGCTGGCGCGCGCCCGTCAGGCGGTCGTACACGGCCAGGTAGGCGCCGGCCATGGCGGGCAGGCTGTGCTCGGCCAGCACCTGGCGCCGCCCGCGCGCGCCGTGGCGCGGCCCCAGTTCGGGCATGCTGTAATAGTCGAGCATGGCGTCGGCCAGCATCTCGGGCGATCCGGGCGGAACCAGGGTGCCGCTCCAGCCCGACTGCACCAGTTCCGCATTGCCGCCCACCTGCGTGGCGACGATGGGCAGCCCCGTCGCCATCGCTTCGAGGATGGTGTTCGAGCTGCCTTCGGCCAGCGACGGCAGCACGAACAGGTCCATGGCGCGCAGCAGCTGCGCCACGTCGTCGCGCGCGCCGGGCAGCCAGGCCAGGTGCGCCACGCCGGACTGGCGCAGCAAGTCCAGGCACGCCTGGCGGCACGGCCCGTCGCCGACGATCATCAGGCGCAGGCGCGCGCGGGCGCCCGGCTGCGCCAGCAACAGTAAAAAGGCGTGCACCAGCGAGGCGTGGTCCTTGACGGCCGCCATGCGGCCCACGCTGCCGATGACGAAGGCGCCGTTGCACAGGAAGCCGGGCGGGCCCACGGCGGCCGGCGGGCCCAGGCGCGGATGGAATTGCACGCTGTCGACGCCATTGCCGATGTGCGACACCTGCGCGGGCGCCGCGCCGATGGCGTCCACCAGCCATTGCCCCAGGTCGGCGCTGACGGCGATGAAGTGCTGCACCAGCGGCAGCATGCATTTGCGCAGCAGCCGGTATTTGCGGCGGGTGCCGTGCAAGTCGC
Source organism: Janthinobacterium sp. SUN206 (assembly GCF_030587305.1). Classification (NCBI taxonomy): domain Bacteria; kingdom Pseudomonadati; phylum Pseudomonadota; class Betaproteobacteria; order Burkholderiales; family Oxalobacteraceae; genus Janthinobacterium; species Janthinobacterium sp. SUN206. The sequence goes on from NZ_JAPWIB010000001.1 coordinate 575,978, forward strand.
TCATGTCGCGCCCGTGTTCGCCATGCACGCGCAGGCGCACGCCGGCCAGGCAGGCCAGCAGTTGCGCTTCGAGGCAGCCCAGGTTGCGCGTGTGCACCAGCGTCGGGCGCAGCTGTTTCAGCACGCGGTACAGGTGCACGTAGTGGCGCCAGTCCTTGCCCTCGCGCTTGTCCAGGCTGATGATGTCGACACCGGGCGTGGTCAGGCGCTGGCGAAACGCGGTGGCGTTCTTCAGGCAGACGATGGCGTGCCGGTAGCGTTCCGGCGGCAAATGGTTGATCAGGTTCACCAGGCCGTTTTCCAGCCCGCCCACGTCGAGCTGGTGGATCACGTGCACGATCAGCGGGGCCGTGCTGGCCGCCGGCGCGCGGCCCGTCTCGGTGTCAAGGGCCATGCGGCAACTCCTGCAAGCGTTGTTCGATGACGGGCAGCGCCGCCCGCAGGAAGGCTTGCAGGTGCGCGCGCGGCGGCGGCGCCAGCTCGTCGTAGGCGGCAAAGACGATAAGGTCGGCGCCATCCTGGCGCCTGCCCAGCAGCTTGGCTTGCGCCAGCAGCAGTTTCACCAGCACGGGCCGGGCCGTAACGACGCCACCCTGGCGGTAGACGCGCCACACCAGCAGGCGCTCGCCGCCGTGGGCCAGCACGCTTTCGCGCACGTCCAGGGCGCCGCCGGGCAAACCGACCTGCCGCACGCGCTGCGCCAGAGCAGTCCAGCGCGCGCCGTAGGGCGAAGATAGATGCGTCAGCAATTCGGCATCGCGCACCTGGCGCGCATACCAGCGCAGTTGCAGTCCCACCGGCGCGCCGTCGCCGTCCTGGCGCGCATACGTGGCGGCAAACAGCGCGGGCTTGCCCGCATACGGCGCTTGCCAGTCGATACTCCCCGGTGCCGCATCGTGCAGGCGGCGCCAGGCGGGCGGATCGGGCAAGGCCAGCACGATGGCGGGCAGCGCGGCGCCGTCGTCTCGGTGGCTGGCCAGCGCCAGGGCGGGCCACAGGGCCGCCAGCAGCAGGCAGGCGGCGCTGGCGCGCACGACGGCGCGCAGGCTGGCCGCGCCGGTGCCGGGGCGCGCGGGCAAGGCGGCTGGCAAGGTCGGTGACAAAGTGGGCGGCAAAGTCGGCGCCGGCGGCAGTTCGCGCCAGCGCGCGGCCAGCCAGAACAGCAGCAGCGCCACCAGGCCGAAGAACAGCCAGCCGTAGATCAGGTGGTCGACGCCCACGGCCAGGCGCATGTTGCTCAGGTGGCCCAGCATCACGATCATATAGGCGCGCACGCCATTGGCGAGGATGGGCACGAGCAGCGCGGCGGCCATGACGGCCAGGCGCCGCCGCGTGCTGCGGAAGTTGACATGCGCGAACAGGGCGCCCAGGGCCAGCGCGGCGATCAGGTAGCGCAAGCCGCTGCACGCTTCCACCACTGACCAGTTCCCGGTGGGCAGAGAAAAATTGCTGCCATCGCGAAACACGGGTACGCCCGTCCATTGCAGCGCGGTGACGGTGAAGGCGGCCGTGAAGTCGATCAGCGGTTCGAGGAAGACTTCGCCAAACGGCACGGCGAGAAACAGATACGCGAGGGGAAAGGCCAGCAGGCGCACGGCTGGCCAGCCGAGGATGGCCAGCACGCAGGCGGGCAGCATGGCCGTGGCCGTATATTGTTCCACCACGGGCACGTTGGCGGCGTCGGCCAGCAGCCAGGCCAGGCCCAGCGCGCCCAGCAGCAGCAAGCCCGGCCGCGACGGCTGGGGCGCCAGCAAGGCCAGGCGCGCGCGCCGGCGCCAGGCCAGCCAGCAACTGATGGGCACGATCAAGAAGCCGTGCGCGAAGGTCTGCGAGCGCGACCACAATTCCAGCATCGACCAGAAGGTGGCGTGGTACAGCAGCACGACGGCGGCCAGGGCCAGCAGCAGGAGCGGCAGGGCATGCCGCTGGCCATGCCCGTCCGGCCGGACGGCCGCATCCGGCAAGCAGGCCACCGGGTCGAGTTGCACGCTCATGTGGACGGTTCCCGCACAGGCAGCACGGGCGCGGCGGCGCCGCCGGCAGGCGTATTCGACCCGGCCTCGGCCTCGGCCGATATGCCCAGCATGGCGCCCAGGCCGCGCAGATTGCGCTCCCAGTCGTAATCCTGCAAGACCAGCTGGCGCGCCGCCGCGCCCATGGCCGCGCCGCCCGCTTCGGCCGCGCCATCCTGGGCATGGCGCAGCACGCGCGCGGCATGGTGGATGAATTCGGCCTCGTCGCGCGCCAGCAGCAGTTCCAGGCCCGGCTGGGCGGCGATGCCTTCCAGCGCCTGCGGCGTGGCCAGCACGATCTTGCCCATCGCCATCGCTTCCAGCACCTTGTTTTGCACGCCGCGGGCGATGCGCAGGGGCGCCACGGCCAGGGCCGCGCCCGCCAGGTAGGGGCGGATGTCGGGCACCTTGCCCGTCACCACCACGCCAGGAATCCTGGCCAGCGCCGTCACGGCGGGCACGGGCGCGCTGCCGACGATATAGAACTGCAACCGGGGAAACTCGCGCCGCAGGGCGGGCCAGACGTGGCGCACGAACCATTGCACGGCGTCGATATTCGGCCAGTAATCCATGGCGCCCGTAAATACCAGCGCCTGCACGCCGGCCGGATACACGCTGGCCCGGCCCGGCTGGGGTGTGAAATACGCCGTGTCGACGCCGTTGTTGAAGTATCCCGTCTTGCGCCGCGCCATCGGCGCGCACTGGCGGAACAGGGCCGCCTCGGCCGGCGAGACGAAGCTGGCGGCCGTGAATTGCTGGGCGATGTGGCGTTCGTACTGCAGCAGCAGCTGCGCTTCGCGCCGGTACAGCAGCGACATGGGCCAGGGTTTGCTGTCGCCGTACTGGCGCCACTTGTCGGAATCGACGTCGACGAAATCGATGACGCGGTGCAGGGCGCGGCCCGCGCTGCCGTCGATGTATTGCGCCATGGGCCCGGAAAAGGCCAGCGCATGGCGCACCTTGCCGCCGGACAGCAAGCCGTCGACCCATTGCAGCAGCCGCGCATCGCGGTAATAGTGCACGCTCATGGCTTGCCGCGACAGCAGCGCCTGCATGGCGCGCCAGCGGGCCGTGCCGCGCTGCAAGCCGATGAAGCGCGTGCTGGCGCACAGGGCGGCCACGCTTTTGGCGTGCCGCCAGTCGTCGTCATCGTCGATGAAGCAGCCCAGGTGCACGCGGAAATGCCGGCTCAGGTATTGCAGCATGTGCCACGAACGTATCTTGTCGCCCTTGTTGGGTGGATACGGCAGGCGGTGGGCGAGGAAGAGCAGTTCGCGCATGGTATGTTCCCTTGCTTAGCCCAGTTGCCGCACGATGTGCGGCCCCAGCAGGTTGGCCAGCGGCAGCGGCAGGCGGCGCCAGGCGCGGATGAACAGCGCGTATTTCGGATTCAGGGGATTGACTTCCGGCAACGCCTTGGCGCGCACGAGCCGGCACGCATACGGCAGCGGCTGCGGCGCAAAACCCCAGTTCTTCTTGAAATCGTATGCCCCGGTGCCGAGCTTGCTGCGGCCGAAATCGAACAGGCGGCAGCCGCGCGCGCTGGCGCGGCGCATCGCTTCCCAGTACATGAAATCGTTGGCGCCCGTGCGGCGCGCCAGCACGCTGCCGCCGCCATAGTACGGCAGCACTTCGTCGCGGAAATAGAACAGCAGCACGCTCGCTTGCGCCTGCTGGCCGTGATACACGGTGAGGATCTCGCAATCGCCGCCAAACACCGTGCGCAGCAGGGCAAAGTGGCGGCGCGCGAAGACGGGCGTGCCCAGCCGGTGCACGCTGGATGCGTAGAGCGGGTAGAAACGCTCGAGGTCGTAGTCGATGGCGCTGTGCAGGCCGCCCGCCATGGCCTTGCGCACGACGGCGCGCTGCTTGCGGGGGATCGCCAGCAGATTCTGTTCCGCCTCGGGGAACAAGGCGCGGCGGAAGGTGGCGTACAGGGGCTTGTGCAGCCAGGCCGCGTCCGGCTGTTGTTCCACCTCGCGCCAGCGGTATTCCAGGTGGCCCACGCCGAGGCGCCGGGCCAGCGCCAGCGCCGCGCCGTCGAGGGCCTGGCGCACGGCCGCGCCGCCGCCGGCGATGCCGCCGTACACGCAAAAGGGCAGCGACACGAGGGACGAACCGAACAAGCGGCTGCGCACATGGGCCAGCGGCAGCACGCCGGCGATGCGCCCGTGCTGTTCCGCGTACAGGAAATGGCTGTCGTGCCGGAAACCCTGCTGCATGATGGTGTGCCAGCCGGCGCGGTGAAAGAAGGTCGCTTCCGGACACGTGTCGACAAAGGCGTCCCAGCGCGCATGTTCGTGCCCCTGCAGCGAGCGCACGGCGATAGCGGCGCTGCCATGTAGCGGGTCGGGAGGAAGGCTGGCCTCGTGCATCATGTGCTTTCCAGAAAAATACGGTCCATGCGGTCCCAGGAGAAATCGCCCGTCAGGCGCGCCAGCCGCGCTTCCATGCGACCCAGGTTCAGGTAGTGGCGAAAGCGCGTCCTGGCGTCGAGGCCCGCCGGGCGCGGCTGGCCGGGATCGAGTTCCCAAGGATGAAAATAGAATATGCCAGCTTGCCCGTCGCGCGAATTGATGCGTCGCAAAAGCCAGCGCGACAGTGCATACGGCATCAGCCTGAAATAACCGCCGCCGCCGGCCGGCACGTTGCGTCCGCGCAGGCGCACGGTGCTGACGGGCAATTCCAGCACACCCAGCGGTCCCCGCGGGCGCCAGGCGAAGCGGGGCGAGTCCGGCATGCCATAGTGGTCGTGGCGGATCGGGTAGATGCTGGAACTGTAGCGGTAGCCCGCTTCCTGCAGCACGTCGAAGGCCCACAGGTTGGCCGCGCCGATGGAAAAGCTGGGCGCCCGGTAGCCGTGCACGGCCAGCCCCGTTATCTGCTCGAGGATGGTCTTGCTGTGGCGCACGTCGTCGGCGAATTGCGCGGTCGACTGGTCGCAGGCGCGCTGGTGCGCATAGCCATGGCTGGCCACTTCGTGTCCGGCGTCCGCCACGCGGCGCAGCATGGCCGGATAGCGCTCGGCGATCCAGCCCAGGGTAAAAAAGGTGGCGTGGATGCGCCGCGCATCGAGCAGCAGCAGGATGCGCTCGATATTCGCCTCGACCCGGCATTCCAGGCGGGGCCAGTCGGCGCGCGCGATGTGCGGCGCGAAGGCGGACACCTGGAAATAGTCTTCCACGTCGATGGTCAGCGCATTGCGCAGCATCGCCGGCGGCGTCATGGCGTGCCCCGGCGCGCCGCCAGCCAGGGCGCGACGACGGCGGCGATGCGCTCGGCCGCGTGGCCGTCCCACAGGGGCGGAAGGCGACCGCGCTTGCCGCCCGTGTCCAGGATGCCCCGCGCCAGCGACAGCATGGCGGCCGGCTGCGTGCCGGCCAGGGTATTCGTGCCGTCGCTGACGGTGACGGGGCGCTCCGTCGTGTCGCGCAGGGTCAGGCAGGGCACGCCCAGGGCCGTGCTTTCTTCCTGCACGCCGCCCGAATCCGTCAGCACCAGGCGCGCCTCTTGCATCAGGCCCAGCATTTCCAGGTAGCCCAGCGGCGGCAGGCTGACGATGGCATGCCGCGCCAGCTGCCCTTCCAGGCCCGCCAGGCGCAGGCCGGCCAGGGTGCGCGGGTGGATGGGAAACAGCAGCGGCAGCCGGCGGGACAGCTGTCCCAGCGCCTGCAGCAGCGCTTCGAGTTGCGCCGGGTCATCCACGTTCGACGGCCGGTGCAGGGTCAACAGGCCATACGCGGGCGGGCAGGCGTGGCCGTGGGCGCGCAGGGTGATGGCGGGCGGCATGGCGCGCGGCAGCTGCTGCCGCAGGCTGTCGATCATGACGTTGCCCGTGAAGTGGATGCGTTCGGCGGCGATGCCTTCGCGCAGCAGGTTGGCGCGCGCGCCTTCCTCGCTGGTCAGCAGCAGGCTTGATAATTGATCCGTCAGCACGCGGTTGATTTCCTCGGGCATGCGCCGGTCGCCGCTGCGCAAGCCCGCCTCGACGTGGATCACGGGCGTGCCGCGCTTGGCCGCCACCAGCGCGCACGCCAGCGTGGAATTGACGTCGCCGACGACCAGCACAGCGTCGGGCGCCAGCGGCGGATGGACGTCGAGCACGGCGTCGAAGCGGCGCATGATCTCGGCCGTCTGCTGCGCGTGGTTGCCGGAGCCGACGTCGAGGGCGATGTCGGGCGGGCGCATGTCCAGGTCGATGAACAGCTGTTCGTTCATGGCCGTGTCGTAATGCTGGCCCGTATGCAGCAAGGTCACGCGCACGGCGGGAGCATGGCGCGCCAGGGCGGCCAGGATGGGCGCCATCTTCATCAGGTTGGGGCGCGCGGCCACCACGCACAGCAGGTGCGCCGGCGCGGCGGATGACAGCGAAGGGTCGGACATTGCGGGCTCCTTAGAATTGCATGGTGAGCGTGGCGCTGACGCCGTTTTCGCGGTAGTCTCCGCCGCGGTTGCTGGCGTGCCGCGTGTGCCGCACGTCGATGCTGGCCGTCATGTCCGGCTGCAGGATGCGCGTGTAGCCGGCCGTCAAGGTGATGTTGTTGTCGCGCCGGGGCGCGCTCAGCGAACGCACGCCGGCGTAGCCGGCATTGACATTGACGGTGGTGCGCGAATTGGCTTGCCAGCCCCAGCCCAGGTTGCCGCCGATCTGGCGCGTGCGGTCTTCGCTGCCGAACTCCACGCCGGGCAGCAAGCCGCTGTCGATGCCGCTGGCCGTTTGCGCCGTGCGGTCGACGGCCGTGACGCCGACGATCATCGTGCTTTTCGCCGTGGCGCGCGCCATCATCAGCTTCAGCTGCTTTTGCAGGAAATAGCGGTGGCTGAAGTAATTGATGGCGCCCCGTTCCGGGCCCAGGCTGTTGGCGTAGCGCAGGAAGGCGTCGATGCGCAAGCGCCGGTCGCGCGCATTGGGAAAGATGCCGCGCCACAATTGATCGAGCAGCCGGCCCGCATCGCGGTCGCCCAGGCGCGAAAACTGCGTCGGCATGGTGGTGATGTTTTCGCCGTAGCTCAGCTGCCAGTTGGTATGGCGCTGCAGGAAGGTGGCGTCCAGGCTGTAGGTGGTGCCGAAGAAGCGCTTGCCCGTGCTGAAGGCCACGCTGGTGCGCGGCGACGGCGTCCACACGCCGCCCAGCGACCAGAAGCGGCCCGCCGGCGCCTTGCCGCTGGTCGACAGATAGCCTTCCTTTTCCATGCCGCCGCTGGCCGTGGCCGCCCACTTGCTGTTGATGGGATAGCGCAAGCCCGCGCTGCTGCGCTGCATGCGCACGGGCGCCAGCTTGCTGTCCTGCGTGCGGCGCACGTCGTGGCTGGCGTTCCAGGTCCAGCCGTTGCCGCGCGGCTCGCCATTGAGCAGCAATTCCAGCTCATCGCTGTGCACGGAGAGCAGGTCGCCGCCGCTGTCGACCGTGTTGCGCGTGTAGCGCAGCTCGGCCGCGGCCAGGCCGCGGAAACGGTGGCGCAGGTAGGGGCTGATGCCCGTCGTGCGCACGGTGCTGGCATTGTCCGTGTCGGGCAGGCCGTCGATCAGTTGCGGGCCGAATGGCGAGATGTTGCGCCGGCTCACGCTGGCGTCCGCATCGACGAAGAACCAGTCCTGCACCAGCTCGGCGTCGGCCGAGGCGCGCAGTTCGTGGGTATCCGTATCGGCGCGCTGCCCCGACAGGTATTTGCGCCAGCTGTAATCGAGGTGCACGCGCAGGCGGGGACCCGTCCCGATGAGGGCGATGGCGGGCGCGATTTCCGTGATGAAGTCCGATTGCGCCTGGCCGGACGGCGCGCGCAAGGCATTGTCCGTATAGCTTTCGCGCAGGCGCAGCGACGGTTTCACCAGCCAGTCGACGGCGCCGGCCGGCAGGGGCAGCAGCAGCGACAGGAACGGCAGCAGCGGCAGCGGAACCCGGCCGCTAGTCGTAATAGCCATAGCCGTAGTAGTCGTTGCCGGGGAACGATTTGGTCTTGTTGTAGATCAAATGAATGTGTTCGCACGACTCGATCTGCCGCAGCGCTTCCTTGACGGCGTGCTGCGTCGTCGTTTCCGCCTCGACCACCATCACCACTTGCCCCATCTGCCCGACCAGCGCGTGCGCCTCGCTGGTGATCAAGAGGGGCGGCGAATCGAAGATGACGACGCGGTCGCTGTAGCGGCTGGCAATTTCCGCCAGCAGGCGGCTCATGGCCCGGCTGGCCAGCAATTCCGTCGCATGCTTGTTGCTGCGCCCGGCGGGCAGGATGCTCAGGTTGGCCACATTGGTTTTCAGGATCACGTCGCCCATGGCCAGTTGCGGGTCGAGCAGCACGTCCATCAAGCCCGGCTCCGGCGGCAGGCCCAGCACTTTCAGCACGGACGGGCGCGCCACGTCGGCATCGACCAGCAGCACCGTGATATCCATTTCCATGGCGATGCTCATGGCCAGGTTGACGGCGCAGTAGGTCTTGCCTTCGCCGGGCATGGCGCTGGTGACGACGATCAGGTTGCCGTGGCGGATGGCCTCGGCGCCGCTGGCGCGCGCCTGGCGCAGCAGCGGGCGCTTGATGATGCGGAAATCCTCGGCCACCGAGCTGCGTCCGCCTTCCTGCGTGAGCATGCCTTGCTCCGCCAGCCGGGCCAGGTTCAGGGGGCGGTACTGGGGCGACCGGGCCGCGTCCGCGCCATCCGCACCCGCCGCGCCCTCCACGCCATACGGCACGCCGGCCTCGGCCACGCCCAGGATGGTGGGTTCCTGCTTGCCGCTGTCCTTGCTGCTCATCGTCGCTCCCCGGGATCTAGAATTTCAGCAGCGCGGCCGTCATGACCCCGCCGTACAGCACGAACAGGCTGCCCAGGCAGGCGCCAAAGCCGTAGCGTGCGCGGCGGCGGCGCACTTGCTGCAGCGCCGTCCAGTTCATCGATACCGTGCCCAGCACGTTCAAGCCCGTGGCGTCGCGCAGTTCGGCGGGGCTGAGGAAGGTGGGACGCACCTGGCTGATGAGCAAGGCCGTGGCGACGCCGGCCACCAGGGCCGCGCCCAGCGCCGCGCTGAACAGCAGCGGGCGGTTCGGGCCGACGGGCGCATATTGCACCGTGGGCGGGTCGATGATCTTGAAGGCCATCATTTCCGTGGTGGAGCTGAGTTCGCCCGACAGCTTGGCCGCTTCGCGCCGGCCGATCAGCTTTTCATAGTTTTCCTTGTTGATGATGTAATCGCGGTTCAGCTGCGCCAGCTGCGATTCCACCTCGGGCACGGCATTGCTCTGCGCCAGCAGGCGTTCATTGCGCGCGTTGTATTCCTGCACGCGGGCGCGGATGGCGGCCACCTTGGCGTCCGCATCCGTCAGCGCCACCTTCAGCTGCTGCAGCATGGGACTGTAGTTCTTGCCGGGGTCGCCGGCCGCCGTCTTCAGCTTGCTTTCCTCGATCTTGCGTTCTTCCAGCTGGGCAATGAGGCGCTTCGAGGAAATGATGTCGGGGTGCAGTTCCGTAAATTGCATGCGCAGGCTGTCGAGGTTCTTGTTGAGCGTGGCGATGCGCTCGTCGAGTTCGGGATTCGCGATGGCCGAAGCGTTCGGTTCCAGGTCGAGCACGGGCTCGTCGCCCTCGATCTGGCTCTGGATGGCCTTGCGGGCCTGTTCCGCCTCGACCAGTTCCAGCTTGGCATTGTTCAGGCTATCGGACGACATCAGCAGCTGGCTGCCATAGTCGATGCCCTGGCGCGGCAGCAGCAGGTTGTTGCGGATCTTGAATTCCTTCACGAGGTTTTCCGCCGCGCTCAGCTTGTCCTCGTAATTCTTGATCTGCTCGTCGATGAATTGCACCGCCTTTTGCGAATCGCCTTTTTTTCCCTGGAAACTGCCTTCGACAAAGATGGTGAGCAGGCTTTGCACCACGTCGCGCACCAGCTTCGGGTCGCGCCCGCTGTAGCTGATCGTGTAGATGTCATACGCGTTGGTGCCCGTGATCTTGATGCGGCTCATCAGGTCGTCGAGCTGGGCCTCGTGTTCGCGCACGGTCTTCGAATCGAGGTCGAGGTCGACCATGCGCATGACGCGCTCCACGTTCGGACGGCTGAGCAGGGTGCGGCTCATGATGGCCACCTGCTGTTCCGTGTTCGGCACGCTGGTCATGCCGGCCATCAGCGGCTTGAGGATGGTTTGCGTATCGACAAACACGCGCGCCGACGTCTGGAAGTCGTCGGGCAGGGTGATCACCTTGATGAAGCCGACGACGGCCACCAGCCACGCCACCAGCACCGCATGCCAGCGGTACTTCCAGATGCCTTTCAGACTGGAAAGCAATTGCTGTATCAATTCTTCCATGTCGCTTCCTTCAGGTGACGGTGCTGCACGGTCGATGGGCTGGCGACGGCGTCCTGCAAGAAATGCTTGCCTGTTGAGTAAGCAAAGTATAGGGCGGCTGGGAGGCAAAATTTCCCAAGATGATTGCTTCTTGATACGCCTCAAGGTTGACTTGCCGGGTTTTAATAATCATAGGAAGTTCGCGGCCCAGGCTGGTTCTGCGGGGCCGGCCATGGACGCGCCATCGACTCGAAGAGGCTCCGCATGAATCCGTTTCGCCGTGCATTTGTCTGCAACACGCTGGGCCTGGCCTTGGCCGCCGGCTTGCTGGGCGCCTGCCGCACGTCCCATCCGCTGGCGCCCTCCGACGACAGCGCGCCCATGCACGACTACCTGATCGGACCGGGAGACTCCGTCAACATCATCGTCTGGCGCAATCCGGAAGTGTCGCTGACGGTGGCCGTGCGGCCGGACGGCAAGATCACCACGCCGCTGGTCGAGGATTTGCCCGCCAGCGGCAAGACCTCGACCCAGCTGGCGCGCGACATCGAGCAAGCGTTGGGCAAGTTCATCCAGCAGCCCGTCGTGACGGTCATCGTCACCAATTTCTCGGGCCCGTATGGCGAGCAGATCCGCGTCATCGGCGAGGCGGCCAAGCCGCAGGCGCTGCCGTACCGGCTGGGCATGTCGCTGATGGACGTGCTCATCGCCGTGGGCGGCATCACCGATTTTGCGGCCGGCAACAAGGCCAGCATCATCCGCATGCGCGAAGGCAACCAGCAGCAGCTGGGCGTGCGCCTCGACGACCTCCTGAAGCGTGGCGATATTTCCGCCAACGTGATGATGCGCCCGGGCGACGTGCTGCTGATACCGGAGAGCTTCTTTTAATAGCGGACTCGGCAATATCAAAACAGCACTTATATTTGTCATTTTGTACTTGCAGGCAAATTTCAGCATGCAATTTTGCTATTAAATAGCATATTTCTTCTGTTTTTTTTGCCTGGCGCGGGAACTTCTCCAGTTTTTCTCTTGTCACAAGGCATTGGCTTCAGTCCGTCTCGACGGCTGCCGATGAACGTGAGGACAAGATGAGCTTTGAAGATGAACCCATTATTTCCTTCGACACGCCCGGTACTTTCAATGACCTGGTGGTGGGCGAGGGGCAGATCGACCCTGCCATGGAGCATGAGCTCGACCTGCAGCGCTTTCATATCCGCATGGCCAATTCGCGCGGCCGGCGCGAGGCGGCCAGTTTGCTGATCCGCAAGATGTACGGCTGGCGCGGCTATGCCGTCGACCCCGGCATCGCGCATGCCCTGAATAAAATCACGCTGTTTGCGGAAACGGCCGGCACCACGGTCGGCACCATGACCCTGTGCCTCGACAATGACGAGACCGGCTTGCCGGCCGATGAAAACTTCCGCGACAAGCTCGACATCCTGCGCGAGGAAGGCCGGCGCCTGTGCGAACCGTCGCGCCTGGCCATCGACAAGGGGGTGAGCAAGCGCGTGTTCGCGGCGCTGATTCATATCTCTTATATCTATGCCCACAATATTCACGGCTTTACGGATTACGTGATCGAAGTCAACCCGCGCCACGTGGTGTTTTACAAGCGCATGCTGGGTTTCCAGGACTTTGGCGGCGAGCGCGAGTGCACGCGCGTGGGGGCGCCGGCCGTGCTGCTACGGCTGGACCTCGATTACATGGGGGCCCAGATCCGTAAATACGGTGGCCTGATGGAACAGCATGGGGGTGAACGGTCGTTTTACCCCTTTTTTTTTCCGACATGGGATGAGCCTGGCATTACGGACCGGCTGAGGCAGGGGCGCAACTGATCACTCATTTGTTTTTCAGCAAGAGCGTCTGCATGTAGCTGCCCGGAATCGCGTAGGTGATGCCGCTCGGGGCGCTGATGGCCGCTTCCTTGAGGCCCTTGACGTATACCATGTTGACGATGCCGTAGACGAGACCGGTCTCGGGATCGAACAGGGGGCTGCCGCTGCTGCCCGGATACGCCGTCGCGTCCAGCTGGAACACGGTGTACGGCGCCTTTTGCAGCTGCGCCAGGCGCCGGATGTCGAGGCGCTGCGCGTTTTCGCTGGGCATGACCACCGGCGTCAGCGATGACACGGTGGCGCGGTGCGTCACGTGGTGCAGCCCGAGCAAGGTGCCCAGCGGAAAGCCCGTAAACGCCATGGCCTGGCCTTCGCGCACCGTGGCCGCGTCGCCCAGCACCAGAGCGGGCAGGGGCGCGCCCGCCAGGCGCAGCAAGGCCAGGTCGTGTTCCGTATCGAGCGCCTGGACCCTGGCGGGGCGAAATTGCGCCGCCTCGCCCTGGCCCGTGAGGATGCCGATGACTTCGTTCGGATTGGCGTCGAGCAATTTCTGGATCACGTGGGCGCAGGTCAGCACGCTCAAGCCGTCGCCCGTCACGAAACCCGTGCCGATGAAATTCATCGGCGGCGTGCGCGTCTTTTGCAGGCTGCCCACGCCGACGATGGACGGCTTGATGCGCGCGATGGTTTGCGCCAGCGGCGCATCGGCGCGGCACGGCGCGCTGGCCAGGGCCAGGCAGAATAGGAGGGCGGAAAACAGGGTTGTCATGGCGGCGCGCTTTCTAGGTGGGGAGGTGGCGGGCAGGACGCGGGCTGCAGCAGCGCGCACAGCAGCATCAGATGGCACAGCAGGGCGAGGCGCGGCACGTCGAGCAGGCTGTCGAACAGGCCGACGACGAGAAAACCCAGCAGGGCGGCGGCGCAGGCCAGCGCGCCCGGCTCGCCCCGCGCGGCGCGGCGCAGCAGGCGCTGGCCGGCCACGGCCAGCAGGGCCAGCATGGTCAGTGCGCCGCACCAGCCCGTTTCCACCAGCAGATGCAGCGCCATGCTCTTGATATGCCACGGCAAGTGATGGTGGTCGCTGCTGAAAAACCAGTAATTGTTGGCCTGCGTAAAACGGCCGTTGGCGATCAGTTCCTCGCCGCCTAGCGCGCGCAAGCTCAGGTTGTCGACGTCGAGCACGGACGAGGCGGCCGTGCCGCTGACCGCCAGTTCCAGCTGCACGGGCGGGCGCAGCAGCCAGGCGCCCGTGCCCAGCCAGGCGCTGTCGAACGGCACGTCATAGTGTTGCCAGGCCGCCGGCGGATTGCCGGGCGGGGGCGGGCGCAGGCGCAGGGGGATTTCCACGCAATTTTGTGCATACAACAATTGCCGCTGGCACAGCCGCACCTGCAGCACGGGCATGGGGCCGCTTCTGCGCACATCGAGCGCCAGGGTGTAGCGCGTGGCCGGTTGCACGCGCAGGCGTTGCAGCAGCCGCAGCAGTTCGCCATAGCCGGCGCTGTAGCCGGGACTGGCCAGGCGCACATAATAATTGCCGGGCGCATCCCTGTCCTCGGCATACGCGATGCTGGCCGGTACCTCGCGCCCCGGATTGTGCCAATAATAGGTGGCGGGAAAGCTGCCGCTGCCCATGCCGAACAGGCGGTTGCCCCAGTCGGGCGGCTGCATGGCCAGCACTTGCCGCCAGTGGCGCAAGCGGCCCTGCATGTCGAAGGCCGTGGTGGCGAAGCGTTCGGTGGCGTAATAGCTGGCCGACACGGGGATGGCCAGCAACAGCAGGATGCCGGCCGCGCCCGCGATGCTCAGGCTGGCCCGATCCAGCCGCCACAGCGGCGGGTGCAAGCGTCCGTTGCACAGCATTAGCATGGCCAGCAGCACGACCAGGCCGGCCGGCAGCAGGGCGGGCGGACCGGCCCAGTGCCAGCCTATCCAGGCGAGATTGCATGCCAGCATGGTCCACGCCATCATCGCCAGACCCAGCCTGGCTGGCCCCTTGCCGCCGGCGCCGCCCGGCCACAAGGTGCCCGTCAGCAGCATGGCGGCCAGCAGGAACAGGAAATACGGGCCTTTCAGCCAGCCGGCCGTTGGCTGGCCGGCCGGCTCCGGCCACCAGGCGGCCAGCAGACCCTGCAGGCACAGCGCGCACAGCAGGCTGGCCGGCGCCAGGCGCCACGGCAAGGGCCGCGCCGCCAGCACGAAGCTGGCCGCGAGCAGGACGGCGGCGGCCAGCAAGCCCCGGTAGCCGGCCAGGCTGAACATGTACAGCAGCAGGGCGGTGCCCAGGCCGGCCAGCAGCAGCTTGAGCAAGATGCCCCGCACGGGCGGGCGGCCGCGCGCTTGCCGCCCCGCGCCGGGCGCCGTCCGCAGGGCTTGCCACAAGGCCAGCAGCATGGCCGCCGCCAGGGCCGCGTACAAGCCCCGTGAAAAGGTGGTGAACGCCGCGTGCAGGGCCAGGGCCAGCAGCAGCAAGGCCAGCGCCGCCTGCCAGCGGCTGCGCGTGCGCGCCAGCCACAGGCCAGCAAAGGGCAAGCCCAGGGCCAGGTAGCCGTCCAGCGCGGCGCCGCCCGTGTGCATGGCGGAAAACGGCGCCGTGATGCGGTAGTCGCTCGACAGGTTCAGCAGGCCGGGAAACACGGCCCGTTCCCACAGGGCGAACAGGGACACCATGGCCAGCCCGGCCAGCATGCCCGGCAGCGCGTAGCGGCGCAGGGCGAGCGGATGCGCGTCGCGCAGCAGCAGCGGCAACAGCAGCATGCTCCAGGCCCATGCCTTGCCCAGCCGCAAACTGTTGTAGGGGCTCAGATAATTGTCCCAGGCATTCAGGTCGAGCGGCGCCAGCGGCAGGACGCCGCGCAGCAGCGCCGCCAGCCAGGCCAGGCTGCACAGCAGCAAACATAGGCGGGCGGCGGGCGACAGCCGCGCCGCTGCCGGCTGGCTGGGTCCGCCCAGGCGCCAATAGCCGCAGGCCACCGTCAGCAACAGCAGCACGTCGATTTCTTCGAGGAAGAACCAGCCCGTCCACGGCGCCAGGTCCAGCACGGGCAGCAGGGCGGGCACGCAGAACAGCCAGCAGGCGGGACGCCAGCACAGCAGCAGGAAATACGCGGGCAGCAGGATGGCAAACAGCAGGCCGGGCCAGCCGTGGCCCAGCGGATAATGGCGCAGGGCCAGCATGCAGGCCGCGCCCGCCAGCAGGGCCAGCGGCCGCGCCGCCACGCCGGGCATGGCCGCTTGCACAGCCATGGCCTACAACTGGGTCAGCAAGGCCTGCGCCGCGGCCCGCTGCGGAAAGTCCTTGTTGGCGGCCAGCAGTTGTTCCAGTTGCTTGCGCGCACCGCCCTTGTCGCCCGATTTCGCCAGGGCCGCGCCCAGGTGGTACTGCACTTCGGGCGATGCGGGCGCCAGGCCCGCCGCCTTGCGCAGCAGCGTCGTGGCGCGCTTGACGTCGCCTTGCTCCAGCGCGATCCAGCCCAGGGTGTCGAGCACGGCGGCATTCTCGGGCGCCAGCTTCAGCGCCTGCTCGGCCGTGGCCAGCGCGCGCGGATCCTTTTCCTGCTGATACGCCCAGGCCAGGTCGTTCAAGGCCACCACGTTGCCCGCATCCTTGGCGACGACATACTGGAACTGTTCGATGGCGGCGCGGTATTGCTTGGCTGCCAGCCGGGTGCCTGCCAGGTAGGTGCGCGTCGGCAAGTCTTCCGGATGCTCTTTCAGCCACGCGGCCATGCGCGCATCGGCTTCGCGCTCCTGTCCTGACGCCTGCAAGGCGCGGTACAGCTGCACTTGCAAGGGGCCGATGGGACTGATGCCGAAGGCGTGCTGGTACAGCTTGACGGCTTGCTGCGGCAGCTTTTGTTCCATCAGCACGTCGCCTTCAAGCTTGTAGCCGGCCGCCAGCTTCGGCTGCTGTTCCTGCACTTGGCGCGCCACGGCCAGCGCCTCGCGCTGGCGGTTCAGGGTCAGCAGCATGGCCACTTCCACCACGCGCGCTTCCAGCAGGGCCGGATCGAGCGCCTGCGCCCGCTTGACGGCTTGCAGCGCATTGTGATGGTCGCCCAGCGCCATGTGCAGGCTGGCGATGCGCATCTGCAAGGGCGCCGACGTGCTCTGTATGCTGGCCAGCTTGATGTAGCTGTCGAGCGCGGCCGGCGCCAGGCCGGCGCTGTATTCCACCTGGGCGCGCAGGGCCAGCGCATCGGCGTCGCCCGGATGGCCCGTCTGCAGGGTGCGCGCCAGTTCCAGCGCCTTGTCGGGCGCGCCCGTCTTCAGGTAAAAGTTACTTAGCAGCAGGGCCGGCGCGACGGCGTCGGGATTGTCGCGGTGGGCCCGCTCGAGCCAGCGCCGCGCCTCGTCCGTCTTGCCCTGCGACGCGGCCAGCTTGGCCAGCGCCGCGCACAGGTCGGCATTTTTCGGCGCCTTCGCCAGCGCCCGCTCGAAGCGCTGCCTGGCTTGCTCCGGCTTTTTCTCGACCAGGTCGATCTGCGCCAGATTATTCAGCGCGGGCAGGTAGACCGGGTCCATGCCCAGCGCTTGCTCGAAGCTGGCGCGCGCGGCCGGCAAGTCGTGCAAGGCCAGGTAGACGCCGCCTTTCAGGTTCAGCAGCAAGGGATTCGTGCCTTTCTGTTGTTGCTCCATCATCTTGACGCTGGCCAGGGCCTTGTCGTTCTGCTTGTTGCGCAGCAAGGTCATCACCAGCATGGTGCCCGCCTGCGGCGTGCTCTTGTCGAGCATGCTGGCCCGTTCCAGTTCACTGATGGCGCGGCCGTTCTCGCCCTGGCCCAGGCGGCTGATGCCCAGCGCCGCGTGCAGCCTGGCCGTGTCCGGCGCCAGGATGCTGGCCTGTTCGAAATACGCTGTCGCCTTGTCGTACTGGCGCGCGCGCAAGTGGGCTTCGCCGGCCAGCGACAGCAATTCCACGTCTTCGGGGAAGGCGGCCAGCATCGGCTGCAGCAAGTCGATCGCCGCGTCGGTCTTGTTGCGCATCAATTCGATCGACGCCATCATCTTGACGGCATACAGGTGCCGCGGATACACGGCCAGGAAGCGCCGCAGGTAGCTTTCCGCCTGGGGCGGCGAGCCGAGCGCCAGTTGCACGGCGCCGGCCAGCAGGATGGACGGCATGTGGTCGGGCGCCGCCTTGAGCACCAGTTGCAAGCCTTGCAAGGCCGCCTTGTGCTTGCCTTCGCGGAAATCGAGCAGCGCCTGGGTTTGCAGCAAGCCCAGGCTGTTGGGCGCCGTCTTGCGCGCCGTGGCCAGCTGGGCCGCCGCTTCCAGGTAGCGGTTTTCCAGGATGTCGAGGTTGGCCAGGTCGATGTGCGCCTGGGTATTATCCGGTTTTATCTTGAGGATCTGCATGTAGGCGAGCCGCGCCGCACCATTCCTGCCTTGCAGGCGCAGCAGGTCGCCCTGCAGGCGCAAGGCGTCGAGGTTGGCGGGCGCGCCTTTCAACGCTTGCGCCAGCAGCAGCTCGGCCGCCGGCACCTGCTGCTGCAGCGCGGCCAGGCGCGCCAGGCCCAGCAAGGCTTCGAGCTGGTCCGGATGGGCTTCCAGCAGGCGCGCGTACACGGCGCGCGCCTCGTCCTGGCGGCCCAGGGCCAGCAAGGCGTCGCCGCGCAGGGCCAGCACGCTGGCGGGCTGCGCAGCATCGTCGGGGATCTCGGCCAGCACCTTGTCGAACTGGCCCAGCATCAGCCAGGCCTTGCCCAGCAATGGCATCACTTGCTGCGATGCCAGGCCCAGTGATTTTGCCTTGCGCAATTCTTTCTCGGCCGACAGCGCTTCGCCCGTGTCGATGTAGATGCTGCCCAGCAGCAAGCGCGCGGCCTTGTTGTCCGGCTCCTTTTGCAGCAAGTTCTTCAACTGGATGATGGCGGCGCGCGCTTCGCCTTTCTGGCGGTACTGCTGCGCGTCGGCCAGCAGGGTCTCGCTGCTCTGCGTGCCGTGGCAAGCCGTCAGCAGGGGCAGCAGCAGGGTGCAGCACAGCGCGGCGGCCGGCAGGCCGGGGAAAGGGCGGGGCAGGGAACGGGCCATGGAAGTCTCCGGTAGCGGCGTGCATGAGGGATCGGCATGACCTAGCTTAAAAAGATGGCCGCCGCTCTCCTTGATTGCGCTCAACAAGCCGCCGATTCTCCGCGCGCCTGCCGGCCGCCGCCCCGCGTTCCTTGTTCCCGCTCAAGAATGGCCGGACCGGCGACCGTAGAATTTCCCGGACGGCGATGCTCAGGCCGCAACCCTTCGGAGCACATGCATATGGACAGCAAGGCGGATAGCAAGGTGGATGGCAAGGCGGGCGTGGTGGCGGTGGTGGGGCTCGGTTATGTGGGCTTGCAGCTGGCCGTGGCATTCGGCATGCGCCAGCGCACGATAGGCTTTGACTTGTCGGCACGCAAGGTAGAAAGTTACCGGCGCCACATCGACCCGACGGGCGAAGTCAGCCATGAACAGTTGCTGGCGGCGCAAGGGCTGAGCGTCGGCTGCGATCCGGCCGAGCTGCAACTGGCCGATTTCATCGTCGTGGCCGTGCCCACGCCCGTCGACAGCGCGCACAATCCCGATTTCTCGGCCCTGGCCGGCGCCAGCGCGGCCGTCGGCCGGCACATGCGGCGCGGCGCCATCGTCATCTACGAGTCCACCGTGTATCCGGGCGCCACCGAGGAAATCTGCATCCCCCTCCTGGAACAGCATTCGGGCCTGCGCTGGAAGGAAGACTTTCATGTGGGCTTTTCGCCCGAGCGCATCAACCCGGGCGACCGCGACCATACCCTGCACAGCATCCGCAAGGTGGTCTCGGGCGACGACGCCGCCACCCTCGACAAGGTGGCCGCCCTGTATGAAGGCGTGGTCGAGGCGGGCGTGCACCGGGCGTCCAGCATCCGCGTGGCCGAGGCGGCCAAGGTGATCGAAAACACGCAGCGCGACCTGAATATCGCGCTGATGAACGAGCTGGCCATCATCTTCGACCGCATCGGCATCGACACGCTGGAAGTGCTGCAGGCGGCGGGCACGAAATGGAATTTCCTGCCGTTCCGTCCCGGCCTGGTGGGCGGCCACTGCATCGGCGTCGACCCTTATTATCTGACGCACAAGGCGGAAATGCTGGGCTACCACCCGCACGTGATCCTGGCCGGGCGCCGCATCAACGACGGCATGGCCAAGTTCGTGGCGGAAAAGACCATCAAGGAAATGGTGCGGGCAGGTTTCAAGCTGAAGGGAGCGCACGTGAACGTGCTGGGCCTGACCTTCAAGGAAAATTGCCCGGACTTGCGCAACTCGAAAGTGGTCGACATGATCCACGAACTGCAATCGTACGGCGTGCAGGTGCACGTGCACGACCCGGTGGCCGATGGCCGCGAAGCGCTGGAAGAATACGGCCTGACCCTGGAAAGCTGGGAGCAGCTGCCGCGGGCCGAGGCCATCATCAGCGCCGTCTCGCACCAGGCCCTGCTGGCGCGGCCGCTGGCGGATTTCCAGACCAAGGTGCTGGAAAACGGTTGCTTCATCGATATCAAATCGCATTTCGATCCCCGTCCGCTGGAAGACGGCGGCTTGCACGTGTGGCGGCTGTGATGGCGGCCGGTGCCTTCGAGCGGGCGGCGGGCGCGGCGCAAGGCGCCCCCTCTGGCGCTCCCACTGGCCTTATCGCTGGCGGCCCGGCTGCCGGCGCGTACGCGCTGGCCTGCGCACGGCTGGCGCAGGCGCCGCACCGCTGGCTGGTGACGGGCGTGGCCGGCTTCATCGGTTCGCACTTGCTGGAAACCCTGCTGAACCTGGGGCAGGAAGTGCGCGGCCTCGATAATTTCATGACGGGCCACCGCCACAACCTGGAGCAGGTGCGCGCCAGCGTGGGCGAGCAGGCGTGGCGGCGCTTCACCTTCATCGAAGGCGACATCCGCGACCCGCAAGCGTGCGCGTGCGCGTGCGGAGCAGGCGACGGCATGGCCGGTTTTGCCAGCATGGCCGGCATGGCAGGCGCAGGCGGCGTCGCAGGTGCAGGTGCAGGTGCCGACATCGCCAGTATCGGCGCCGCTCATGCCGCTCATGCCGGTCATGCCGGGCACCATGCGGGTCATGCCGCCGGTGCAAGCGACGGCGGCGAACCTCCGGACGGCCGTGCAGGTCCGGACGATCCGGACGGTCCCGGCGCCGGTGACGGCGTTGCCGTCGACTATGTGCTGCACCAGGCGGCGCTCGGTTCCGTCTCCCGTTCGCTGGAAGACCCGCTGCTTTGCCACGCCGTCAATGTCAGCGGCTTCCTGAACATGCTGGCCGCCGCGCGCGAGGCGGGCGTGCGGCGCTTCGTGTATGCCGCTTCCAGCGCCACGTACGGCGACCATCCGGACTTGCCGAAAGTGGAACAACACATCGGCGCGCCCCTGTCGCCGTACGCCCTGAGCAAATATGTCAATGAACTGTATGCGCAAGTGTACGCGCGCTGCTACGCCATGCAGACGGTGGGGCTGCGCTACTTCAATGTCTTCGGTCCGCGCCAGGATCCGCTGGGCGCCTACGCGGCCGTCATTCCCCGCTGGATCGCCGCCATGCTGGACAACGAGGCCGTGCTCATCCACGGCGACGGCGCCACCAGCCGCGACTTTTGCTTCGTGCACAACGCCGTGCAAGCGAATATCCTCGCCGCCACCGGTACCGACCCGGCGGCTGTCAACCAGGTCTACAACGTGGCCGTCAACGCCCGCACCAGCCTGACGCAGCTGCACGCCACCATGCAGCAGATGCTGCTTGCCGCCCGCCCGCAGCACGTGCCGCAGGCGCCGCAGTACGGCGAGTTTCGCGCCGGCGACGTGCGCCATTCGCAGGCGGACATTGCCAAGGCGGCCCGCTTGCTCGGCTATGCGCCCACGCACGACCTGGCGCAAGGCTTGCGGCACACCATCGCCTGGTATGTGGCGCAGGCGGACGGGGCTTGAAAAACACGCTGGCCAGGCAGGCACGTGCCGGCCGCGCTTGCGGCGCGCGCGCAGGCGGCCGGCGGAGTCCGAGTCCGGCACTGGTCATCGGCAACTTTTCATTGCCAGATATGCATGCCGACATACATATCAGATACAGATACCCGATACCCACATCAGATACCCATACCAGATATGTCGACCAGATGCCCATGCCAGATGCGCAGGCTCGCTATCCGTCCTGCCGCCTGGCCGCGAGACCGCGAGACCGCCAGACCGATTGGTGCCCGGTGCCTGGCGTTCAGCGTTGCGTGGGCGGCGCTGTCGGCGTTGCTGACGTTACTGTTGACGTTGTTGCTGACGCTGTCGGTGAGGGCGGCTCGGGTACGCCGTCGCTCTTGCTGCGTAGAACCCTTGGCGTGCCCCGAAAGTCGGCCGTATGCAGGGTGACGGGACGGCGCCAGACGCGGGCGATGTACGCCAGCACCTGTTCCGCCCGCTCCAGGTCGAGGCCGCGCCCATCGCGCAGGTGGTCGTGGCGCAGCACCAGGCTGCCGTCGTCGTTGAGCAGGGTGACGGCGATGCACGGTGCGCCATAGTTGTATTTGGGCGCCAGGATGGCTTCGCGGATGACCCGCAAGTCGCGGCTGGCCAGCCGTGTTTCGCCGTCGCGGCGGCTTTCATGCACGAACAGGCCCAGGCGGTCAGCCAGTTCGGCATCCAGATAGTTGCGAATAAAACTGCAGTCATCGTCGTCGCGGCAAATCTGGCGCGCCCGCGCCAGTCCTTCGCGCTCGATGATGTGTTCCCACATGCAAAAGCCCAGGTGATAGGGGTTGACGGCCAGCGCCTGCTGGTGCTCGCCCGCGTAAGGACGCACCACGTCGGAGTGCGACTTGAGGGCCGCCAGGTACAGGGCCGGCGGCAGGAAATCCGCTTCGCGCAGCAGCCGCGCATGCCAGTACGAGGCCCAGCCTTCGTTCATGATCTGGCAGGCGTACACGGGATAGAAGTAAAACGACTCTTCGCGCACGGCCAGGAAAATATCGCGTTCCCAGTCGGCCAGGTCCGGCCCATGTTGCGCGATGAACCAGAGTAAATCGTATTCGGGCTGCGGCGGCAGGAGCGGGCGCTGCGTCACGCGCGCCCGTGCCGTCTCGCGCGCCGCCAGCGCGGCCGCTTCGCCGGGCAGGCGCCGGTAGCGTCGTGCAAACGGGTCGTCTCCCCCGGCGCCGCCACGCCTGCCGGCGACACCGGCCGGTCCGGACAGCGCGGCATAGGGCGGGCGGTGCAGCTCGGCGTGGATGTCCACGTGCTGCTCCAGCGCCAGTGCCGCGTCGAGCACGGCTTCCACCTGTTCCTGCCCGTGCCGTTGCAGCGCCATTTCCAGACGTTGCGCCCGCGCCGCGCTCTGTTCCAGGATATGCTGGCCCGCCATGACGCCGAAACGCAGGAACAGGGCGTTGCGGCTGGCGAAATCGGCGTGGCCCAGCACGTGGGCCGTGACGAGGGTGTTTTCCGCCACGGAATTGTGTTCGGCCATGTAGGCATGGCAAGGGTCGCCGGGAAACATGACTTCGAACATATGCGAGTTGCCCATCTTTTGATGCACGAGCTGGTGGATGTAGCGCACGCCGAACGACCAGTGGCGCATGCGCACGGGCAAGCCATAGATGGCGATTTCGGCCATGAAACTGTCCGGCACCAGCTCGAACTCGACGGGGGCGAACGCCAGCCCCAGTTGCCGCGCCAGCGCTTCGATGCGCGCCGCGTAGCCGTCCAGGCCAATTGTGTTCGCCGTGTCCGCTGTATCGGCCATATCGGCCGTGTCGGCGTGGCGCGGGGCGTCATGCCGCGTCATGCCGCATCCTCCGTATCGGCCGCCTCGTGCCGGAAAAAGGTGCGGATGGCTTCCCACACGTCGTCGCTCTTGCCGAGGATGCTGCTGTGCAAGGGCAAGCCGCGCCGTTCCTGCTCGGCGAACAAGCTGTGCATTTCGGTTTCCAGGCTGCGCGGCACGCCGGGCACGGTTTCCACATAGCCCATATAGTTGAGCAAACCGGCCAGTTCGCCCAGGGCCGCGCTGGCCGGCCCCCGGTCTTCGCTGAAATTTTCGCCATCGGAGGCATAGAACAGATAGGCGTTGTAGCGGCCCGGCGCGTAGTGTTCCTGCAGCAATTCGCGGCTCAGGCGAAACGCGGTGGACGCCATGGTGCCGCCCATGCCATTGACCTGGAAGAACTCGGCTTCGGAAAATTCCCAGGCCCGCGTCGTATGGGCGATAAAGCGCGTTTCCACGCGCGCATACCTGCGACGCAAGCCTTGCAAGGCAAAGAAAAAGAACGATTTGGCCAGCTTGCGCTCTGGCTGCGCCATGCTGGCCGACACGTCCAGCACGAAAAACACGACGGCGTTCGTGCTGGGCCGGGGTTGCGGCAGCACCTGGCGGTAGCGCAAGTCCTCATTGGTAAAGGGCACTGGCTGCGCTTGCAGGGCGCGCCGCTTGATGGCTTCCTTGACGGTGCGCCGCCGGTCCAGCCGCGAACGGGCGCCATGCCGATCCAGGCCGCTACGCACGAGCCGCACGTCGTCGATGGCGCCCAGGTGGCGTGGCGTCAGGTGCGGCAATTCGAAGGCGTCCCACAGCCAGTCGAGTATGTCGTCGATGGGAAACTCCAGCAGCAGGCGCACGGCCCCCTCGCCATCGCCGCCGTCACCTTGCGTGCCGGCCCCGCCCGTGGCGGCGGGCCGGGCCGGGCGCAGGATATCGCCGGGCTGGCCGTCCCCCTGGCCCGCGCCCAAGCTGCTGCGCGCGGGCGCCAGGCGGAAACGCGCATGTTCGAGCAGGCGCATGGGCACTTGCACCGTGCGCTGCTGCGGTCCGCCGATCAGGTCGGGCGTGGCGACCAGCTCGGGCAAGTGCGCCTGCACGGCTTCGCGCACTTTCTGGTTGTGGCGCAGCCAGTCGCGCGCGCCGCGCGAGAACAGCGCATACCAGGGCCGGGCCAGGGCTGGCGCGCCACCCGCCGCCGCCGCGCCTGTGGGGTCCGTGGAATCCCCCCAGGCCGGATGGCCATCCTGTGTGCCGCTGGCTGGCGTCGTGGTGGCGGCCATGGCTATTCCTGCGCCAGCAAGGTGGTCACGTAGTTGAGCGCTTCGCGCGCGCTATGGGCGTCATAGCCGTATTCGTCGACCAGGCGCTGCTCGACGGCGGAGATCCTGGCCCGCACGTCGTCGTCGGGCCGCTTGGCCGAGCCGACGAGGCGCAGCACGTCGCGCCGCTGCTCGAACAGGTATTGCTGGATGGCGTCGTGCAATGGCGCATGGCTGGCCAGGCCAAACGCTTCGCCCCGCTTGAAGGCGCTCATGGCCTTGCGCACCACTTCTTGCCGGAAAGATTGCTTGCCCGAGTCGCTGATGTGAATTTTCTCTTCCACGGCGCGCAGGAAGCGCTCGTCGGGACGGCGCTCTTCGCTGGTGATGGGATCGCGGATCTGGCGGTTGTCGAGCATGGCTTCGACTTCATCGAGATATTTGTTCAGCAAGTCTTGCGCTTCTTGCTCGAATGACACGAACAAGGCCTTGTGCACGTCGGCCTTGACCCAGCGGTTATAGAAATCCTTGCGCGTGAGCACCAGGTAATCGACCCATTTGCGCTTGCGCCGGGGTTCGATGCGCGCATCGTTTTCGATGCCGTCTTTCAGGGCCAGCAGCACGTCCATGGTGGACAGGCTGTTGCGCTGGGCGGAAATGATGGCGTGCGACAGGGCATTGATGACGAAGCGGGGCGACACGCCCGACAGGCCCTCGTCGGGCGACTTGTCGCGCTCGCGCATGCGGCGCAGGTCGGCCGGCTGCAAGTCGTCGACATCTTCGTTCGCGTAGATGCGCAGTTTCTTGACCAGCTCGGCCTCCTTGTCCTCGCCCTCGGGCATGCGGCTGAGGATGGCAAACACGGCCGCCGCATGCAGCACGTGCGGATCGAGGTGAACGTCGCGGAAGGCGGGCGCGGCCGCCAGGATTAGCTTGCGGTAAATGCGCGCTTCTTCGCGGTAATTGAGCGTATAGGGCACTTGCACGATGACCATGCGGTCGAGCAGCGCCTCGTTTTCGCTTTCTTGCAGGAATTTGCGGAATTCGGCCAGATTCGTGTGCGCGAGGATGGTTTCGTCGAGGTAGATCAGGGGGAAGCGCGACACCTTGACATTCTTTTCCTGCGTCAAGGTCAGCAGCAAGTAGAGGAATTCCCGCTTGACCTTGAGGATTTCGATCATTTCCAGCATGCCGCGGCTGGCCGCATACACGGCGCCGGACCACGACCAGGCGCGCGGATCGCCTTCGTCGCCGTATTGCGCCACTTTCGACAGGTCGACGGAACCGACCAGGTCGGCCAGGTCGGCCGTCGTGGGATCGTGCGGCGCATACGTGCCGATGCCGCAGCGGCCCGCCTCGGACAAATGGATGCGCTCGACGGGCATGCGCAGGAAGTCGCCCGCATACTGCTCTTCCAGGCGGGCGCGGCAATGTGGGCACAGTTCGCCCTGCAGCTCGGCATCATAGCTGGCGCGAAAGTCGGCGCGCATGCTGTGCGGCACCAGGTGCAGCGGCGATTCGTGCACGGGACAGCCGGCGATGCCGTACAGCGCGCCTTCGCTGCTGTGGCTGTACTCTTCCAGGCCCCGCTTGAGCAGGATCACCATGGTCGACTTGCCGCCCGATGGCGGGCCAAGCAACAGCAACATGCGGCGGCCCACTTCGGAGCCGGCGGCGGCCGCCTTGAAGTAGGCGGCGACCCGGTCGATCGCCTCGTCGATGCCGAACAGCTCGTCGTCGAACAGGCGGCAGCGGAAGCGTCCGTTGCCGTCGGTCTGGCCATTCCAGCGCATCATGTCCCACAGGTACCGGTGCGCGCTGCGCGTCAGCAGTGCGGCGCGGCCGGGCAGGATTTGCTCGAGGAAGTCGGCAAAACTGCCGCGCCAGGGCGTGATGCGGTGTTTTTCCGCCCAGGCCGCCATGCCGTGCACGAAACCCGCATGCTGGGCCGCGCCACCGGCGTCCGTCGCATTGTCGGCGGCTGTATTGGCGCCGGCTGAGGCCGCTGCCGCAGGGGCGTCGTCGGATTGGCGTGTCATACCAGGGCTCGTTATTGCAGGGCTCGTCATTGTTTCCCCATCCTTGCTGTTGCTGGCGTTGCTGCCGTGGAGCAGGCCCGGTTCCAGCCTGTCGGCCAAGTATACGGCGGCGCCTCTGCCCGCACGCCTGATCCCGCTCAACCTTGACGAGGGAACTATTTTTGTACTCGCTGGCCCCCATTGGGGCAGGGCAGCCTGGCATCCGCGCGGTTCAATCCAGATCAATACCGGCCCGCGCAGCGCGTCCACACTGGAAGCTTGCGGCGACCCACGAGGAGAACACGATGATAGGCAACGAGAATGGTTTCAGCGCCCCGCCCGGCAGCAGCGGCAGGGGACAGAGCGCGGATGATGAAGAGGCCGTCGGCCAGTTTTCCGTCCCCGGCGAAGACGACAATACGATCGAGAGCGCGTCCGTCGCGGATGTGCCCGACGCCCTGAGCGGTGTCAGCATGGAATTGCTGGAAATCAAGCGCAGCATCGAGGATGGCATGCGGCAAAGCATCGCGCAAGCGGGCGGCGCGCGCGCGGCCGACGCCTTCAGCGACAGCGGCAATATCCAGGGCGTGTCCATCGGCCTGGGCGAGGGCGCCAGCGACAGCTCGTCCGGCGAGCCGGGCTTGCCGGCACTGACCCTGTACGTGGCCGAGCCCACTTCCGTCGACCGGGCCAAGGCTGCCATCGTGGGGGCCATGGGCGTGCGCGCCGTGGCCAGCGACAAGGTGCCCGTCAACATCGTCGTCACGGGCGTGATCGATGCGCAGCCCCACCGTTTCCGCCTGCGCCCCGCGCCGGGCGGCGTGTCGGTCGGGCATTTCCGCATCACGGCCGGCACCATCGGCTGCCTGGCCGTGGGGCGCAGCGCGCCGCGCAACAGCCGCCTGATGATTCTTAGCAATAATCACGTGCTGGCCAATTCCAACGGCGGCGTGTTCAACGATTGCATCGTGCAGCCTGGCCCCATCGACGGCGGCCGCTGCCCGCAAGACCAGGTGGCCGTGCTCGAACGCTTCGTGCCCATCAATTTCAGCGGCGGCGTCAACTTTGTCGATTGTGCCACCGGCTGGGCCTGGCCAGACAGGGTGCGTCCCGAACTGGTCTACCTGAGCGGCGGCGTGCCCGCGTACTTCCGCATCAGCAATGCGCTCGTGGCGCCCGCACTGGGCATGATGGTCGGCAAGTCCGGGCGCACGACGCAATTGACGCAGGGCCGCATCACGGGCCTGGGCGCCACCATCAACGTCAATTACGGCGGCGGCAGGATCGCGCTGTTCCAGGACCAGATCGCCATCACGGGCGTCAGCGGGGCGTTCAGCGCGGGCGGCGATTCCGGCTCGTCCATCTGGACCTGGAACCAGCAGCGCAATCCCGTCGGCCTGCTGTTTGCCGGCGGCGGCAACATCACGTTTGCCAACCAGATGCGGCGCGTGGTGGTGGCGCTCGACATCAATTTGTACACCTGAGCACACTTTAGGAGCCGGCGGGGCGGCCCCGCGCCGCCTTGCCTGACGCTGTTTTTTGCACGATGACGATCTTGCTTAAGTATTGCTCAAGTCTTGCGCAAGGCCGGCTGTCGCGCATGGTCTTGGCCGGCGAAGCGTGCTGCAGCGCCGGTTGGCCGGGTGTATCATGCAAGGCATCGGGAGGGTTTGTCATATCAGGAGGGTGTGTCATGTCAAACAGTAAGTTCGCACAATCGCCATATGCCGTCTTCGAGGACGCCGCCATGCCGTATTTGCCGGATGCCCCCCCTGGACAGGGCCCGGGACACCATGCCCAGGCTGCGCCGCAGGGCCGCCTGGAAGCGGCCAGGCGGCGCAACGAGCGGGCGCTGATGGCCATCGACGGCGTGGAAGGCGTCAGCCTGGGGCAGACGGCCGTGGGCAAAGAAGCGCTCGTCGTGTATCTGCGCGACTCGTCCGTCAAGCGGCGCGTGCCGTTGCAGGTCGAGGGTTATCCGGTGGAAACGAGCATCACGGGCCAGATCGATATCCAGCGCCGCTAGGCCAGCCAGCCTGGCGGCGGGGGCCTCCGGCCGCGGATGGCGGCGGCGGAAGGCCTGTCGCCAGGCCTTCCGTGTTTACTATCAGCCTGGACTCAGGCGGCCGATCGCTGCGGCCACGCCCGCGCCATAGGCGGGGTCGCACAGGGTGCAGTTGCCGATGTGGCGTTGCTTGACTTGCTCCGAGGCGCCCGAGATGGCGCGCGCCGTGTTGTCGAACAAGGCTTGCTGCTGCGCCGCGGTCATCAAGCGGAACAGGGCGCGCGGCTGCGAATAGTAATCTTCGTCGACGCGGTGATTCCAGTGGTCGGCCGCGCCTTCGATGCTGAGCGGCGGCTCGCGGAAATCGGGCTGCTCGGCCCATTCCTGCTCGCTGTTCGGTTCATAGCCCAAGGTTCCGCCCTGGTTACCGTCGACCCGCATCTGGCCATCGCGGTGATAGCTGTGGAACGGGCATTTCGGCGCGTTGACAGGGATGTGGCTGTGGTTGACGCCGAGGCGGTAGCGCTGCGCGTCGCCATACGAGAATAGCCGGCCTTGCAGCATCTTGTCCGGTGAAAAGCTGATGCCGGGCACCACGTTGGCCGGATTGAAGGCCGCTTGCTCCACTTCCGCGAAATGGTTGTCGGCATTGCGGTTCAATTCCAGCACGCCCACCTCGATCAGCGGATAGTCGCCGTGCGGCCACACTTTCGACAGGTCGAACGGGTTGAGGTGATACGTGCCTGCCTCTTTTTCCGGCATGATCTGCACGTACAGCGTCCAGCGGGGGAAATCCTTGTTTTCGATGCTTTCATACAGGTCGCGGTGCGAGCTTTCGCGGTCCTTGCCCACCAGTTCCTCGGCTTCGGCATCCGTCAGGTTCTGGATGCCTTGCTGGGTTTTAAAGGTGAACTTGACCCAGAAACGCTCGTTTTGCGCATTCAGGAAGCTGAAGGTATGGCTGCCGAAGCCGTGCATGTGGCGGAAGCTGCGCGGCAAGCCCCGGTCGCTCATCACCACCGTCACCTGGTGCAGGGCTTCCGGCAGCGAGGTCCAGAAATCCCAGTTGCTGTTGGCGTTGCGCAAGCCCGTGCGCGGGTCGCGCTTGATGGCGTGATTCAAATCGGGAAATTTCAAGGGGTCGCGCATGAAAAACACGGGCGTGTTGTTGCCGACCAGGTCCCAGTTGCCTTCTTCCGTATAAAACTTCAGCGCGAAGCCGCGGATATCGCGTTCCGCGTCCGCCGCCCCCCGTTCGCCCGCCACCGTGGAAAAGCGCGCGAACATCGGCGTTTGCTTGCCCACTTCGCCAAAGATTTTCGCCCGCGTGTAGCGCGTGATGTCGTGCGTGACGGTAAATGTGCCGTGCGCGCCGGAACCCTTGGCATGCATGCGGCGCTCGGGGATGACTTCGCGGTCGAAGTGGGCCAGCTTTTCCAGGAACCACACATCTTGCAGCAGGGCGGGGCCGCGCGGGCCGGCCGTCTGGATGTTCTGGTTATCGACTACGGGCGCGCCAAAGGCGGTGGTCAGCTTTTTCATTGGACTCTTTCTTTATAGGGGAGGTCAACGGACGAGCCAGGGCCTACCCAAACACTGGCTGGGCTGAGCGTGTGCGACGTGCTCACCGAGGCTGGTCCAGAGTAACAAATTTCTAAAAAGCAAATTCAGTGTAATCCATTTCGGAGCCGGCAACAGCCCCGCCGCGTCCGGGGAAGCGGCTTGCCCATCATAGCCTCTCGGCCTTGTCCAGCCCAACACGATTGACCTGGCGCAAAGCGCAGCGTGATTTCCGACGTATTGGCGATAGGTATTGGCGGTATCAGCGATATTGGGCCCAGTTCGCCCGCAGCCACGTCAGCACGGCGGCATGGCCGCGTATGTCGGCGGGCAAGTGGCGCTGGATCAGGCGTTCGCATTTCAAGGCCGTCGCCAGGCTGCCGCCGGACCAGCTGTTGCAGCTGTACAGCACTTCATACCATTCGTGGCGGTTCAGCAGGCTGCTGTCGGGGATGCCGCGCTGCGCCGGGTCGTCGCCGGCCGCCGGGCCGTCCGGATAGCTGAACTGCAAGTCGCTCTTTGTCATGGGGCCCAACCGGTGATCTGCCATGCCTGCCTCGCGATAAAATTGTGCGCGAACAGCTGTCCGTGCCAGGCAAGCTTATGCCACCGGCAAGCATTCCATTTGGCAATATGGGCCGGCCTTGACCTGGCTTAAAACTTGTTCCAGTTATTGTGCCGGTGCTCCGTCGCTTCCTTCATCAGGTGGCCGGCGCGCAGAGCGTCGTCCGCTTGCACCGTCATGGCCAGTTCCTGGATGGCGGGCGGGTATTCGTGGTGGGCCGCTTCTTCCAGCAATTCGCGGCCTTTCGCCAGGTCGCGCGGCACGCCGCGGCCTTCGCGGTAGGCGTTGTACAGCAGGAACATGGCGTGTGGATTGCCCAGCTCGCTGGACTTGTCCAGCCAGTGCGCGGCGGTCACGGCGTCTTTCGGTACGCCTTCGCCATTCGCCGCAAGCAAACCCAGCATCAGGGCCGCCTTCGCGTGGCCTTGCTGCGCCGCCTGGCGGTACCACAGCCAGGCCTGGGCCGGCGTGGCCGCGCGCAGCATCTGGCCCAGCTCAAAGGCCGCTTCCGTGTCGCCGGCGCGGGCCGCCTGTTCGAACAGGTTCAAGGCCTCGGCACGGCGTTCGGCGCGGGGCTGGTAAATCAGCGCCAGTTCGCGCTCGGCGACGGGCATGTCCTTGCCGGCCCAGCTGCGCACCTTGCGCTCGGCCTGGTGGTCGCCTGCCTGGCGCGCATGCATGGCGACGGCTTCGATTTCCGCCGCCGTGGGCGGTGGCGACGCCTGGCAAGCGGCCAGGACGGAGGCCAGCACGACGGCGGGCAGGGAGAGTGCGTGTTTCATTGTGATCAGCTTTCATCAAAACGGGCCGGAACTGGGCTTGTTCCGGCCCTCGAACCTTATTTGCTCAGGTCGATGCGGTACTTGGCAAAGCCGCTGGCGTCGAGTCCGCCTTCGGCCGCCACGTTGGTGATGCCGCTCGCCTGCGCCAGGGCCAGATGGCCGGGCGCCGAGCGCAGGATCACGGGACCGGCCGTGGCCGTCTTGACGAAGCTCCAGCTGCGCGCGCTGCCATTATTGGCCAGAGTCACCTTGCCGCCCTTGGTGCTGAGCGACGCCAGGTAGTTGCTGACCACGGCCTGGTTCGCATCGGGCGACTTGATGATGGTCTTGCTGCCATCGATACCCGGCACGGCGCCGCCGCCACCGGCGCGGTAATCGTTGGTGGCGACGATGAAATCATCGCCATCGGCCACTGGCGCACCCTTGTACGTGAGGTTGACGATGCGGCTGCCCGGCTTTTTCGTCACGTCGATCTGGTACGTCAGCGCATTGTTTTCCGCGTAGAACACGTCATAGTTATAGATCGTGCCATACGACGGCACCAGGTCTTGCTCGGCGCTGCTGGCCGGGTCGATCTGGTTGAATTGTTTGGCCGACGTTTCCAGCCAGGCTTTCAAGTCCGCGCCCTTGATCTTCACGGCTTGCAGGTTGTTGTTGCTATATAAATACAGGTCGCCCGGATTGCGCACTTGCAAGCCGACCGGCGCGGCCGGGGAGGCGCCTGCCGCCACGTCCGTGAAGTCCGATGGCCCGTTGCGGCCCGCCTTGAATGGCGCGCTGCAGGAAATGACGGGGATGTTCTTGTAGCTGGACAAGGTGGCATCCGTGCTGGTGGCGATGAAATTTTTCACGTAATCGAGCTGCGCCTGGTTCACCAGCTGGATGGCGCTGACGTCGCCCACCAGTGCGAAGTAGGCGGACATCTCGAAATCCGTGCTGATGCCCAGTGGTTGCTTGGCGTAGGCGATGGTGGCCGCGTGCTCCGTGGCGACCAGCGGGGCGATGGCCGGGTCGGCGTTCACGAGGGTCTTGCCATCCAGGTATTTGAAGCCGCGCGATTCCACCGTCGTCTTGGCCGGCTGCACCACCCACTTGCCGCCCTGGTAGGCCATGGTCAGCTTGATGATGCCCAGGCGGCGGCCCCAGCTTTGCGCCATGACGGTGGGCACGCCGTTCACAAAGCCGTTGACGGCGTCGATCTTCGCGCTGGCGGGGAAGGCGGCAAACGAGGCATCCAGGGCGGCCGCGCCTTCTTCCTTGCCTTTCGGGAAGATCAAGTGCGAGTGGCCGATCATCAGCGCGTCGATGCCCGTGCTGGTCAGGTGATAGCTGCCGTTTTCCATCTTCGGGCTGTAGGGGCTGGTATCCAGGCCGCCGTGCGACAGGGCCACGACGAGGTCGGCGCCCTTGTTGCGCAATTCCGGCACGTATTGTTTCGCCGCTTCCTGCACGCCCGTCACGCTGACTTTGCCAGCGAGTACTTTCTGATCCCATTCGAGGATTTGCGGCGGCACAAAGCTCAGCACGCCCACATTGATTTTCACGGTCAGCTTGCTGCCGTCGGGCGCCGTGGCGGCGAAATCGCGGGGCAGCAGGGTGTAGGGCTGGAAAATCGGCTTGCCGCTGGACACGCCGACGACATTGCTCAGCACGGAAGGGAAGACGGGCGCGCCGCACGTGCCCGTCGGCTTGGCCACGCCGGGAATGCCGAAATCCGTGTTG
The DNA here is from genome assembly GCF_030587305.1 of Janthinobacterium sp. SUN206. NCBI lineage: Bacteria > Pseudomonadati > Pseudomonadota > Betaproteobacteria > Burkholderiales > Oxalobacteraceae > Janthinobacterium > Janthinobacterium sp. SUN206. The sequence continues at coordinate 608,750 of NZ_JAPWIB010000001.1, forward strand.
GTGATCTGGCTCAGATAAGGCAAGCCGTAGTTGAATTCGTGGTTGCCCATGCCGCCCGCATCGTATTTCAGCGCGTTCATGGCCTTGTGCACGGCCAAGGTGCCGCTGCAAGGCACGGGCGCGGCCACGGCCTGCAGGTCGGCCAGCAAGGTGCCCTGGATGACGTCGCCATCGTCGAGCAAGACGTTGTTCGGATTTTCCGCGCGCGCCGCCTGGATCAGGGTCGACGTGCGTTCCAGGCCCAGGCTGGTGTCTTCGGCCAGCGCGTAATAGTTATAGCTGAGGACATTCGAGTGGATATCCGTGGTTTCCAGCAAGGCGACGGTGACCGTCGTGCCTTCGGGAATGGCCGGCGCCGTGTTCGAACTGCCGTTGCAACCGACGAGACCTGCACTTGCCAGCGCCGCCAGCATGATCCAATTTGTTTTCATTGCCGCCCTTAGAATGATTCAAAAGACGCGACTGTAACGCCGGCATATGACGCCACCATGACAGTGTGGCAGGGCGCATGGCGTCGTGCCGGCGCATCAATGCGCCGGCAGCTTTATCAACACCTCATTGCTGAAGTATGGTTCATCCTCCACCCAGAAAATATAGTCCAGGCCCAGGTAGTTGCGGGCAAAGTCGAGGACATCCTCGACCGAGTTTTTTTTCCCGGTGCGGGGATTGATCTGGCGCAGATTGCCGTCTTGCACGGCCATGCCTTTGACCAGATCGGCCGGGTAGTCCTTGATGAAGCCGTAGCTTTGGCCCATATGGCTTTTTCGATACGGCATCAGGTCGGGGCCGCCCACGCCCATATGCAGCGTTTGCGCTTGCGCAAACACGCTGCGCATATAACCCTTGTCGCTCCACGGAAGCCATTCACCTGGCAAAAAATTCAAATACACCATGGTATTGGTGTGAGGAAAGGCGCCGGCCAGCACCCGCATGTTTTCCTTGATGGCATCGACATACTGTTGCGGCTTGAAATCATCGGGAAAAATCGTATTTCCTTTACCGTCCTCGACGCCGATGTCGATCGAGCTTTCGCTGAAATTAATGCCCTCGATTTTTCCGTCGAATTCCTGGCCCAGCGCCCGGATCAAGCGCTGGTAACGGTCGCGCACCGGTTGTTCCCACATCTTTGGCGACCAGCCGTACTCATCATCCGTCACCGGTTTGTGCGGGTCGCGCTCCGGCGCCGAGAGCATGCTTTGCTTGATGATGCCGCCCTGGTAGCGAGGATCGCTGAGCAGATAGGCCGGCACATTATGGCGCGGCGTGAAGGATTTTTCCTGCAGTTGTATCCACAGTTTTTTGCCGATTGAATCGAGAAAGGCGATGTCGTGGCGGATCGCCGAAAAATCATACCGGTCCTGTTGCGGCTCCAGGCTGCGCCAGGTGTAGACGATTTGCGCGCCACGGAAGCGGGCATCGTTTAACGCTTTATCCGAGCGGATGTTTTCCCCGTTCAGTTCACGGTGACTAAAGTAAAGATAGTGCTGGATCGGCTTTTTTATGTCTGCGGCAATGGCGCTGCCCATCATCAAAACAAGTACGGCAAGACGCCTTATGGAGTTGCGCAAGAACATCGATTCCTTGGTGATTGTGAAAATTGAACTGTGGCAAGATGGAGTATCTTCACGCGCCATGCAAGCACAATTGATCAAGCGCGACAAAATCTAATTTTGTATTAAATCTATATCTTCTGCTGATCTTTTGGCCAATTCAGGATTATTGCTATTATTTAAAACCCAGAGAGCAAGCTTGCCATTTTCAATAATTTCTTTTTTGGAATAGATTGTACTAAAATAATCCTGTAGTTTGTTATTGTCTGTCGGTAACGGCAAATTTTTCTTCTCTTCAGGGATATCTTCGAAGTAATACCTTGATTTTTCCAATGAAGGATACTTCTTTAGCAAATAATCATTCACGGTATATGGCTCATAATTTCCCACGAATAAGTCTTTTGTCAAAATTCCTGTAATTGTAATTTTATTGATATGTTTTTTTAAATATTCAAAATTCTCTTTTGTGGTCGAGAAGTCGGATTGTAAAATTGTGTTATTTTTCGACAATTGCCTGACCACAGAAAGCCGAACATGATCGCCATTGATCTCTATTACTTTGAAAATGTAATAATCCGTTTGAATGCTTTGGCTTCCACCATTAACCCCTGTTGTTTTGTTAAAAATAAAACTTCCAATTTGCAATTTATGCTCAGGGCTGTTAATGGTTTGTTTCCATATATACGGGTTGTAAATCATTTTCTTAAAAGAATATATGGAGATGAGAGCGAGCAGGCTTATTATCAGTATTTTTTTCATTGGCTAGGCGAGAATAAAATATTTAAGAGCGGCTTGCTAAGGGCTAATAAAATCGAAGCCAGCCGATGTGATGCTCGCGCGGCCGCACGGCTGAGAAGCACGGCTGTATGTCTGCACGGGGGGCAGAATCAGTCTTCATCGCATCATCCAGGGGCTGTTGACAACAGTTCAGCCGCCATGCGCTTACTTCGATGGCATCGCCGACGAGTTCGCACTCTAGCACGTCGAGGGCCGGGATACTGATCCTGCTGGTAGCGCATGGATTCCTCTTTTTCACGGTGGCAGGCAAAGATCGCCAGGTAAATGCAGGTTAGTTGCATTATAATTCGAAAACGCAATTCATTTGCATTAGTGCGACCTTCGCCAACTCAGCCAGCCTAAGGAATCCCCATGCCACAGCGCAAACTCCCCGTCACCGTCCTGTCCGGCTTTCTCGGCGCCGGCAAGACCACCTTGCTCAACCACATACTGCGCAACCGCGAAGGCAAGCGCGTGGCCGTCATCGTCAACGACATGAGCGAAGTCAATATCGACGCTTCGCTTGTCAGGGATGGCGCTGAGGCGGCCGGCGCGGCCCTGTCGCGCACGGAAGAAAAACTCGTGGAAATGTCCAACGGCTGCATCTGCTGCACCTTGCGCGACGATCTGTTGCTGGAAGTGCGGCGCCTGGCCGCGGAAGACCGCTTCGACTATCTGCTGATCGAATCGACGGGCGTGGGCGAACCGATGCCCGTGGCCGCCACTTTCGACTTCGAGGACGAGCACGGCGACAGCTTGAACGACGTGGCGCGCATCGACTGCATGGTCACCGTCGTCGACTGCGCCAACCTGCTCAACGATTTCCACAGCGAAGACAGCCTGGAGCAGCGCGGCGAAATCGCCGGCGAGGGCGACGACCGCCAGCTGGCCAATTTGCTGACGGAACAGATCGAATTTGCCAATGTCATCGTCCTCAACAAGGTCGACATGGTGGCGGCGGACGAGCGCCTGCGCGTGCTGGCCATTTTAAAAGCCTTGAATCCCGGCGCGCGCATCATCGAAACGAACCAGTCCGTCGTGCCGCTGGACGCCATCCTGGGCACGAACTTGTTCGACCTGGAACAGGCGGCCGGCATGCCGGGCTGGGCCCAGGAGCTGGCCAGCGTGCATGCGCCGGAGACGGAAACGTATGGCATCAGCAGCTTCGTCTACCGCGCGAAAGCGCCGTTCCACGCGCAGCGCCTGCACGATTACATCGCCCAGCCGATCAAGGGCGTGGTGCGCAGCAAGGGATATTTCTGGCTGGCCAGCCGGCCCGAATGGGTGGCCAGCCTGTCCGGCGCGGGCAAGCTGATGAATATCGAACCCGTGGGTCTGTGGTGGGCGTCCGTGCCGAAGGAGCGCTGGCCCACGGATGCGGCCTCGCTGGCGGAAGTCAAAACAGGCTGGAGCGAGCCGTATGGCGACCGCTACCAGGAGCTCGTCTTCATCGGCCAGGACATGGACCAGGCCGCCATCGAGGCGGACTTGAAGAAATGCCAACTCAACTACACGGAAACGCGCCAGGGCATGGCCGCCTGGCGCAAGCTGCCGGATCCGTTTCCGCAGTGGCAGCGCATGGAAGAACTGGAAGATTAACCATCGATAGGAAACAAATATGACAGAATTGATCCCCGTCACCATCATCACGGGTTTTCTCGGCAGCGGGAAAACCACCTTGCTCAAGCGCATATTGCAGGGCGATCACGGTGTGCGCATCGCCGTGATCGAAAACGAATTCGCCGCCGAAAGCATCGACCATGGCTTGCTGGTGCAGGACAGCGACGAGCAGATCGTGGAAATGAACAATGGCTGCATCTGCTGCAGCGTGCGCGGCGACCTGATCCGCATCCTGGGCGAACTGCACGCCAAACGCGAAGCCGGCACCATCGCTTTCGACCACGTGATCATCGAAACGACGGGCCTGGCCGCGCCCGGCCCCGTGGCGCAAACCTTCTTTGCGGAGCCATCCGTCAGCGAGTACTACATGCTTGACGCCATCCTGACGGTGGTCGATGCGCGCCATGCGCAGCAGCAATTGACGGCGCACAAGGAAGCGCAGGAGCAGGTGGGTTTTGCCGACCGCATCCTGCTGTCGAAGACGGACCTGGTCGGCAAGGACGAGCTGGCCGCGCTGCGCCAGCGCCTGGTCGCCATCAATGGCCGCGCCAGCATCCAGAAAGTGCGCTTTGGCAATGTGCCCTTGCGCGATATCCTGAACATCCGCGGTTTCAATTTGAACGCCATCGTCGAGCTGGAGCCGGATTTCCTGGGAGAATTGGGCCACCGCCATGGCGACGGCGTGCAATCGTTCGTCTATCACCAGTCCCGGCCCCTCGATCTGTTGCAGGTGGAAAATTTTCTCGACGCCGTGGTGCAGCTGTTTGGCAGCCAGCTGATGCGCTACAAGGGCATCCTGTACGTGGCCGACGTGCCGTGCCGCGCCGTCTTCCAGGGCGTGCACATGCTGATGGGCTCGGAACTGGGCGCGCCGTGGGGCGACGGGGAAACGCGCGCCAGCAAGATGATCTTCATCGGCCGCGACTTGCCGCAGGATATGCTGATTCGGGGCCTGGACCGCTGCGTGGCCAAGGCGGACAGCCCCGCCGAGGTGGCGGCGTGAGCGTGGAAGCGGGCTTGCCCGCCCTGGCGCTGATCTTTTTGCTGGGCATGCGGCATGGGCTGGAACCGGACCACCTGGCCGCCGTCGACGGCCTGACCCTGCGCAGCCAGGCCGCGGCGCCCCGCTGGACGCCGTGGATGGGCGCGCTGTTTGCGCTGGGCCATGGCGTCACCGTGCTGGCCATCGTGGCCGTGGCCGCCGTGGCGTCACAGCAATTTTCACCGTCGGAAACCGTGTTCGGCTGGCTGGAATGGTTGCCCATCGGCTTGCTGCTGCTGATTGCGGCCCTGAATGCGCGCAGCTTGCTGGCCGGCGCCCAGCTGGCCGAGGTGCGCGGCCGGCTGCTGCCGCGCTGGCTGCGGGGCGCGTCCGGGCCGTTCGCCGCCATTCTCGTCGGCATGCTGTTCGCGCTGGTCTTCGACACGGCCCTGCAGGCGGCCGCCTGGGGCTACGCAGCCGTCGCGCTGGGCGGCATGCAGCCGGCCTTGCTCACGGGCCTGGTATTCACCGTCGGCATGGGCGTGACGGATACCTTCGATGGCTGGGTCACGGCAAAAGTCATGCGCACCGGCCAGATTGACCTCGTGCGCGCCTTCCGGCGCCGCCTGGGCTGGCCCATCGTCGCCATCTGCGTGGCCATGGCCGCGTACATGGCGGCCGGCAAGCTCGATCCGGCCTGGTCGCTGCCGGAAAGCTGGACGGCGGCCCTCGGTGCGGCCATGGTGTTGCTGATGGCGGCCCTGTACGGCTGGACCTTGCTGGGTTTGCGCCGCGTGCGTGCCTGAGGCGGGGCGTGGGTATAATGGAAAAAAACTGCCGGATTCCACCATGCCCGCACCTGAAATCGTCATCCGCCTGCTGACGCAGGCCGACACCGCCGCCTTTTGCGCGCTGCGCCTGCGCGCCATCCTCGATTCGCCCAGCTCGTTTTCCTCTTCGCGCGAGGATGAGCTGGCCCGCACGCCCGAAGAACACGTTCAGCGCATCGCCGACGGCCCGCTGCACCGGGCGTTCGGCGCCTTCGATGGCGAACGCCTGGTCGGCTTTGCCGGCTTGCGGCGTGAATCCATGCGGCAACTGTCGCACAAGGCCTTGCTGTGGGGCGTGTTTGTCGATGTGGCGCAGCGGGGCAAGGGCGTGGCGCGGCGTCTCGTGAACGCCTGCATCGCCCAGGCCGAAGCGGACCCCGCCGTCATGCAAGTGCATTTGAGCGTGAATGCGGAAAACAATGCCGCCCTGGGCCTGTATGAATCGCTGGGATTTATCGCATATGGCACGGAACCGCGCTCGATGCGCGTGGGCGAGCTGTTCTATGACGAGCATCACCTGGCTTTATTGATCAGGTAATGCCGCCGGTACCGCTGCCGGTACCGTTTACTTGCAGCGCGGGCACAGGCCCTTGATCAGGTAATCGACTTCGCCGCCGCTGAAACCTTCCGGCAAGAGCACGGGCGGGGGCAGCTTGACTTCATTGAAGCAGGTGACGTTCGCGCATTTCGTGCACTGGAAGTGCGCGTGTTCGTGCGCCTGGTGGCCGGCGCCCGCGCTGAAGCGCCACACCTGGTCGGCGCCTGCGATGCGGTGCACCAGTTCATTTTCCGTCAGCCATTCCAGCACCCGGTACAGGGTGACGGAATCGATGTCGCTGTCCTGCGACAGCGCTTGCTGGATTTCATGGTGGGTCAGCGAACGGCTTTGCGCCATTAAAAAGTCGAGCACCTTCACGCGCGTCTTGGTGACGCGGGCATTGGTGTTGCGGATCAGCGATTCGGCTTGCGGTGTAGAAGATGATGTCAACATGATAGGCCTGCTTGCGGGGGATCGGCTGGCGGCGTCATCGCCGTGCCCGTTGCCACCCTATGGGCCGTATCTTAGCATGCGTGCCGTACTCGATGGAACGGCGTCACGGTTTGAACGTCCAATAGCGGCCGGCCACCGTATCGACGGGGTCGAGAAAACGCTGGTCGGCGCGTGCCTGGTTGCGTATCAGATAAAACATGTCGGACAGGGCCGAGCGCTTTTCCGCAAAGTAAGAGTGCTTCATGAAGCTGGTGTCGACCCCCGTGGCGTCGATGGTTTCCACGCCCGCCACGATCAGCATGCCGGCGCCGCTGTCGCCCGCGCGCGGGTAGCCGTGCACGGCTTTCGAGGCGGCCAGGGCCAGATCTTGCGACGAGGCATACAGGGTGACGGGATTGCGCGCGCCAGCCAGTTTCGGCGCGATATCGTGCTTGAAGATGGCGGCGTCGATATCGGGCGCAGACAGGATGATTTCCGTGATCTTTTGCGCCAGATGCGGCTGCGCGGCCAGCAAGTCGGCCACGGCCCGCGCCAGGCCGCGGCTGCCCATGCTGTGTCCGACCAGATACACTTGCGCCGCTTCCGTGCTGGCAAGAAAGTCGGTCAGGAAGCTGGCGAGATGGGGCGTGCTCCACTCGATATTGTTTTCATCGATGGTGTAGCCGGCCACCTCGCCGCGCGACGGCCAGCTGTAGAACACGGGCGCGCCGTCAAAGCCCAGGTCGTAGGCCATCTGTCCCGTGCGCCGCGCCGCATCCTCGAAACTCACGTTATAGCCATGCACGAAGATAAAGGCGCTCTTGCCGTCCGAGGCGCGGATCTGGGTCTTCAAGGCGGCAAAGAAGTTGCCGCGGTCTTGCACGTCGGCCGACAGCACCACCACGTGCTTGGCCGGGTCGTCGCGAAATTCCAGGCGCCACAGCGACGGCGATTCCAGCTGCCCCATTCGATGGTCGCGGGGGATGCTGATGTCGCAGCTGCCATAGCTGAGGGGGCCATTGCCGCCCATGATGTTGCGTTCGCCGCTGAAGCGCTGGGCCGGCGGCTTGCCCACGTCGCGCTGGCGGTCCGTGGCGAAATACACTTTCACCACCGCATAGTTCGACACGACGGCGCCCTGGTCGGCAGGGGCGGGCGACGGGGGGAATGGACGCAGCGGGGGCTGCACCGCATCGAGCAAGCCTTGCGCGGCAAACAGGGTTTCCATGTCGTCCGGCACTTTCGCGGTCGACAGGGCGGCCGCCAGGGCCAGTTGCCGCTGGGGATCGGCTGGCGCCGTTTCCAGCGCGGCGATGGCGGCCAGGATGGCGGCGGCGCCGTCGAACTTGGCGATGGCTTGCTTGAGGCGTTCATAGTGGCTGGCGACGGCTTCGGGAGCATGGCCGGGCGCGCCATGCCCGATGGCTGCCACGACGGCGGAAGTGATCAAGTCCATGCGCCACCTGCCTTTCAGGTCAATCTGGATTGAATGTCAACCCATATTGCCATAAAAGCACGCGGAAAGCGACTTGTCCAGCGACCCGCGCAGCGGACCTGTCAACGGTCAATGCTGCTTGTCGTCGCTGAACTGCTGCGCCAGGGATTGCAGGGGCGCCACGGTCAGGCCGCCGCGGCTCACGTGCTCGGGGATGGCCACGCGTACGGGCTTGCTGTGCATGTTGGCCGACGATAATACGTTCGTCGTCGTTTCCGGCGCCGCATTCCACACGGGATCGACGATGCCTTCGAACACATGCTTCAATTGTTCGCCCCACGTATCGCGGATCATGCGGAAATACTGGTTCTTTTCATCGATGGTGACGAAGCGCGTGACGGCCAGGCTGCCCGTCTCGTAGACGAGCAAGTCCAGCGGCAAGCCGACGGAAATGTTCGAGCGCAGGGTCGAATCCATGGAAATGAGCGCGCACTTGGCCGCCTCGTCCAGGCGAGTGAACGGGTTGATGACCCGGTCGATGATGGGCTTGCCGTATTTCGCTTCGCCGATCTGGAAATACGTGTTTTCATCGTGCGATTCGATGAAATTGCCGGCCGAATACACCTGGAACAAGCGGCAGCGCTCGGCGCCTATCTGGCCTCCGAGAATGATGCTGACATTGAAATCGATGCCGCAGTCGGCCAGCGCCTTCGCTTCGCGCAGGTGCACGGTGCGCACGGCTTCGCCCACGATGCGGGCCGCGTCGTACATGCTGGCCACGTTCCAGATGCTGCGCCCGTCCGCATCCACGTGCTCGGACACGATCTGGCGGATCGCCTGCGAGATCGACAAATTGCCGGCCGTCATCAGCACCAGCATGCGGTCGCCCGGGTTTTCGAACACGCTCATCTTGCGGAAGGTGCCCACCTGGTCCACGCCGGCGTTGGTGCGGGAGTCGGACAGGAAGACCAGGCCTTCGTTCAGGCGCATGCCTATGCAATAAGTCATCGTCGTAAATCAAATCAAAAGGGGAAGCATTTTACACCAGCCGGGTCCGGCCTACCGCCTGCAAGGCCCGGCCAGCCTCATTCCTGCCCGTTTACACGGGCACGATCTGCACATCGACTCGTAATGTTTCCGTGCCGCCACCCTGGCGCACGCCCCGCACGGGCGCGGCCGAATCGTAGTCGCGTCCGATGGCCAGGCGGCAATACGCATCCGTCATCAGCCGCGCATGCGTGACGTCGATGCTGACCCAGCCCGCGAAATCCGTGTCTTCCGTCCACGCGTCGACCCAGGCATGGCTGGCCGCGTGGCCCGTCGTGCCCGGATCGATATAGCCGGACACATAACGGGCAGGGATGCCCCAGGCGTGGCAGCACGCCAGGAACAAATGGGCGTGGTCCTGGCACACGCCGCGCCCCAGGGCCAGGGCGTCGCCGGCCGTGGTGGTGACCATGGTGGCGCCGCTTTCATACGCCACCTTGCCGACGATGTGCTCGGCCAGGCGCAGCAAATGGCCCGTGCCGGCCGTCACGCGGCGGTCCGGCAGGCTGGCGGCCGTTAGTTCGAGGATGGCGGGGTTGGCCTGGGTCAGCGGCGTCGGCATGGTAAACAATAGCGGCGACAGGGTATCGACCAGGTTCAGCCGTCCCTTGTGCGGGTAGATGGTTTCCACCACGCCGTGCGCCACCAGGCTCAGCGACTGATGGCTGCCGTTAATCGTCAGCATGTGCGACAGATTGCCGTAGGCATCCGTGTAGGCGTGGCACTGGCCCGGCGTGGAGATATGCCAGGACAGGGCGCGCTGCTGCGGCTCGATACGCGGCGTCAGGTGCAGCTGCTGGATGGTGTAGGCCAGCGGCGCACTATAGGCGTAATGGGTTTCGTGGCGGATGGTGAGCTGCATCAGGCCGCCAAGGGAACGAGGAAGTCGCGGCTGACCCGGTTGCCCAGGTCATAGATGTTTTCCAGAAATTCCGTCAATGTATGGTGCAGGCCCGCCTTCATGATGTCGTCGATATGGCCGAATTTCAGCTCCGCATGCAGTTTGCCGGCGAAACGCTCCGTATCGGCCGACACGTCGTTGCGGATATGCTTGAGATTTTCCACCACGTCATCCATGCAGGCCAAGAGCGACCTGGGCATGTCGCCGCGCAGCATCAGCAATTCCGCCACCCGTGCCGGGGTGATCACGTCGCGGTACACCTTGCGGTAGATTTCGAAGCCGGAAACGGAGCGCAGCAGGGCCGCCCAGTAGTAAAAGTCGCGCTGGGTGATGTCTTTCGACGTGTCGCGCGCGCCGTGGAACTTCACGTCGAGGATGCGCGCCGTGTTGTCGGCCCGCTCCAGGAAGGTGCCCAGGCGGATGAAGTGGATGGCTTCATCCTTGAGCATGGTGCCCAGGGTCACGCCGCGCGACAAATGCGAGCGGTACTTGACCCATTCGAAGAACTGGCTGGGGTCGGTTTCCAGCAGATTGCTCTTCAGGCGCTTTTGCATGTCGAGCCAGGTGGCGTTCTGGATTTCCCACACTTCCGTCGTCAGGGTGCCCCGTACGGCGCGGGCGTTTTCGCGCGCGCCCGTCAGGCAGGCGAGGATGGAAGACGGATTGTTCGGGTCGCGCACCATGAAGTCGAGCACGTCGCGCGTGTGGAAGCGGCCATATTTATGGTCGTAGGCGCTTTGTAGCTCGGAAATACCCAGGGTGGCGCGCCAGCCCTGTTCCGCGTCCTGCTCCGACTGGGGCAGCATCGACGTCTGCATGTTGACGTCCAGCATGCGCGCCGTGTTTTCCGCCCGCTCCGTGTAGCGGGCCATCCAGAACAAATGATCGGCGGTGCGGCTCAGCATGTTTTTTCTCCTGCAAAAGCGGATGTGGCTTCCAATACCCAGGTATCCTTGGTGCCGCCCCCTTGCGAGGAATTGACCACCAGCGAGCCTTCGCCGAGGGCCACGCGGGTCAGGCCGCCCGGCACCATGGAAATTGTCTTGCCGGACAGCACGAACGGGCGCAAATCGATGTGGCGCGGCGCAATGCCGGCCTCGACATACGTGGGGCAGGCGGACAGGGCAAGTGTCGGCTGGGCAATGTAGCCGCCCGGATTGGCCAGCAGGCGCTGGCGGAAATCCTCGAGTTGCGCCAGGCTGGACGCCGGCCCCACCAGCATGCCGTAGCCGCCCGCGCCATGCACTTCCTTCACCACGAGTTTGGGCAAATTCGCCAGCACGTAGGACAAATCGGCCGGTTTGCGGCATTGGTACGTGGGCACGTTGTTCAATATCGGTTCCTGCGACAAGTAAAACTTGATCATGTCGGGCACAAAAGGATAGATCGACTTGTCGTCGGCCACGCCCGTGCCGATGGCGTTCGCCAGGGTCACGCGTCCCGCGCGGTACACGGACAGCAGGCCCGGCACGCCCAGCGACGAGTCCGAGCGGAAGGCCAGCGGGTCGAGGAAGTCGTCGTCCACGCGGCGGTAGATGACGTCGACCCTCTTCGGGCCCCGCGTCGTGCGCATGTACACGGAATTATCGTTGACAAACAAATCCTTGCCTTCGACCAGTTCCACGCCCATTTGTTGGGCCAGGAAGGCGTGTTCGAAGTAGGCGGAGTTGTACATGCCGGGCGTCATGACGACGACGGTCGGGTCGTCCACGCCCATGGGCGCGACGGAACGCAGGTTGTCGAGCAGCATGTCCGGATAATGGTCGACGGGGGCGATGCGGTTGCGGGCGAACAGTTCCGGGAACAGCCGCATCATCATCTTGCGGTCTTCCAGCATGTAGGACACGCCGGAGGGCACGCGCAAATTGTCTTCCAGTACATAGAATTCGCCCTGGCCGGCGCGCACGATATCGACGCCCGCGATGTGGGCGTAGATGTCGGAAGCGACGGATATACCCTGCATTTCCGGGCGGTACTGGGCATTCTTGTAGATTTGCTCGGCGGGAATAATGCCCGCCTTGATGATGTTTTGTTCATGATAAATATCATGGATGAACATGTTCAAGGCTTGCACGCGCTGCACCAGGCCCGTCTGCATCTGCGCCCATTCGGCGGCGGGGATGATGCGGGGGATGGTGTCGAACGGAATCAGGCGTTCCGTGCCGGCATCGTCGCCATACACGGCGAACGTGATGCCGACCCGGCGGAACGTGAGGTCGGCTTCGGCCCGCTTGCGGGCGATGGTCTCGGGCGATTGCTGTTCCAGCCAATTGCTGAATTCACGATAGTGTTCACGTACCTTGCTGTCCGTACCCACTTCATTTGCAGTCATTTCATTGAAAAAATTTGCCATGTTGTGATTTCCCTTGAGCCGTGTCTGGGTATAGCTCAGCAGGAAGCGTGCCAACAGGGCGGACGTGAACAGGTGTAAATATGACCACTTTTGTGGCGTCACGCCATTCCTTGCACCAACTCGGTGCGCTAGGCGCCACTCTTGGGGACGTCGGCGGACGGGACGAAGGGGCGGCAATCGACGGGCACGTCGAAGATGAAGCTGGTGCCCGTTTCGGACGCGCTGTCGACGGCGATGCTGCCGCCGTGGCTTTCGGCCACGCTTTGCACGAAGGGCAGGCCGATGCCCCAGCCTGGCGCGGGGTTGTCGTTTTCGCGGCGCAAGTAGTCGAAGATGCGGGCGGCCTGTTCCGGCGCGATGGCCTGGCCGCCATTGTGGACGGTGACGATCAGGCGTTCGTGGACCGCTTCCACGTGCACGCTGATGGGCGTGTCGTCGCCATACTTGAGGGCATTGCCGAGCAGGTTTTCCAGCGCCCGCCGCAGCGAGTTCTCGCACCACCAGCCGGTGACCGCTTGCCCGCTGACCCGGCATTTGTCCGGCCGCTGCAAGTTGACCTGGCCGGCCACGGCGTGTACCAGCGGCAGCACGTCGAATTGGCTCAGCACCAGCGGCAGTTGCTGGCCCTGGTGGTAGCTGAGGCCATCGAGCAATTCCTCGATCATGCTGTCGAGCCGCTTGCTGTGCTCGACAATCTTGTGCGCCAGCAATACTACCCGCTCCGGGTCGGTTGGCCTGAACAACAGCTGGGCGCTCGTGCTGATGACGGCCAAGGGATTGCGCATGTCGTGCGACAGGCCGGCCGCGACGCGGCGCCGGAAGCTTTCATGCATGCTGGTAAATTCGCGTATCGATTCGCGGATGCCCACGTCGATCGACTTGTTGATCACTTGCCAATCCTTGCTGCGCAGGGTGATGCCGGACTCATGCGCAGTGGCGGCGAAGCAGTCGCGGAAGATCTGGTACTCCTGGATCACCTGTTCCGGGCCGTAATTGGTCATGCGCGCCCGTTCGTTGCCATGCACGGCGGGCACGTTGCTGTTGCTGGCGGCGTTGTCGCGCGGGTGGCCGGGGGTGAGGGCTTCGGCCAGGTTGTCGAAAAAGGCCGGCAAGGTATTGATGAGTATGGGCGTGAGCAGCTGGTCTGCGCCGCGCACGCTGGCGCGCACGCGCTGTTCCCAAGCCTCGAGGACGGCGTCGCGCATGGCGAAGATGCGCTGCGCGCGCTGCAATGGCTGGTGCGCGCCGGCCTGGCGACCCACGTGCTGATCCGTGCTGATGCTCACCTGGCCTCCCTGACCGCAGTGACTATGCTTGCAATAGTATGCGCCTAATCAGCCGGCGGGGAAACGCTTTATTGTCCAGTATCGGCCTGGCGCAAGGCCGCATACAGGCGGGAAAGCGAGGCTGACCACTCGCTCAGCGAAAAGTTCTGTGGGTCATCATGACCATTCGCAAACCCTGTATCGAGCACGGCGTGGAAGGCGGGAATCAGCCACGTTCCCTTGCGCACGCTGGCGGCGATATACAGCAGGGCCAGGCGGTCGTATTGCGCCGGCGTAAAGCCGGGATCGGGCGCCAGGCCATCGTTGCCCTTGCCGCCGCCGGGCACGGAGTTGCGCGGCTGCACCAGTTCCACGTGCAGGAACAGGCCCGTCAGCGAAGGCTTGTCCTTTTCCAGCTTGCTGGCAAAGCTGGCCATGCTGAAATCGCGCACCTGCAAGGAACCGCCCAGGCGGTTCACGTAGACATGGCCTTTCGGACCGCCGCCCAGCGCCGGATTGCGCAAGCTGAAGTCGTTGAAATCCCAGCTGGCGTCGTTGATGTGGTCGGGAATGGTTTCTAACAAGAAATTCGGGTAGCTGGTGTCGTGGATGACGAAATAGCGCGCCATCGGCGCGGCCAGCCGGCCCACGGCGCGCGACAGGGGCGCGTCGACGGCGCCGCCCACGTCCGCCTCGGCGATGCCCTGTTCCGCCAGCCAGGCGCGCAGGCGGGCCGGCGCGATACCCGCGCGCTGGCCGATGCGGGCGGCCAGAAAGTCCGGCAGCGGCGCGCTGTCCCCCAAGCGCGCATACAGCTTGACGGGACGCAGCAAACACGTGGCTTGCGCCAGCGCATCGCCCTTGAAGCCGCTTTTCCAGGCGGCGTACGGGCAGGCGGCTTGTTTTTGGGCAAGGGCCGGCAGGGACAGGCAAAGCAACAGCAGCAGGGCAGGGAGTCGTTTCATGTCGGCATTGTCGCCGAAGCGCGCCTTGCGGCACAGGCGCACACACATAAAAAAGCTGCCCGAAGGCAGCTTTTCATCGTGCGACAGGCGCGTGGTCGTTAAAACGCCACGCTGGCCGACACGACCACGGTGCGCGGCGCGGCCAGCACCAGCGAGCCGATATTGAAGGACGACACGGCTGACGACCAGTAATTGCGGTCCGTCGCGTTGTCCACGCGGGCGCGCAAGGTCACGTCACGGCCCGCCACTTGCGTCAGGTAGCGCGCGCCGATGTCGAGGCGGGTCCACGATGGCAGTTGCCGGGTGTTGGCCAGGTCCGCGTATTGCGTCGAGGTGTAGATGGTGCGGGCGTTCAGGGTCAGGCCTGGCGCGCCGGGCACGTCCCATTCGCCGCCCACGCTCATCTGCGTTTCCGGTGCGCCGATGGGTTTCTTGCCATTGTTGGCGGCCACGCCGGTATTGCTGAGCTTTGCATCGAGCCAGGTCAAGCCGCCCAGCAGGCGCACGCCCTGCATCGGCGTGCCGAAAATCGACAATTCCAGGCCGCGGTTGCGTTGCTCGCCATCAAGTTCGGCCCGCTTGCCGAGCACGGCCAGCAAAGGCTTGCTTGTCGTGAACAGGGCCGCGCTCATGCCCAGCTTGCCGCCGTCATACTTGACGCCGATTTCCTTTTGCTTCGATTTATACGGCGCAAACACCTCGCCCATGTTCTCGACATTGACCTGCTGGCCGTTTTCCAGATACGTTCCCGTGGCCGTCGGCCCCTTGACCAGCGCCTCGATGTAGTTGGCGTACAGCGACACGTCCTTGCTGGCCTTGAAGACGATGCCCGCCACGGGCGTCGTGGCGCTCTCGTCATAGGCCTTGCCTTGCGGCGCCGAGGTGTTGTAGTCGTAAGCGGCATCCTTGATCTGCTGGCGGCGCACACCCACGGTCAGCAGCAGCTTGTCGTCGAGGAAGGCCATGGTGTCGGCCAGGGCGTAGCTGTTGAGGATGGTTTTCTGGGTGATGCGCGGGTCGCTCATGATGCCGCCCGTGTAGGGCGCCGGCGGCGCCGTCACGTCGACCGGGGCGTAAATGTTGGTGGCAAACTTGTCGCCGATCGCAAACGCGTTCTTCGCTTCATTCCAGTGCCCGGACCAGCTGGCCACCAGGGTGTGCTTGACGGCGCCCGTAACGAGCTTGCCGCGAATGCCCAGTTCGCCCGTGCGGATTTCTTGCTTGCGGGCATTGTCGAAGCGCGACACCGTGGCGTCGCCATTGATCGAAGTCAACGTCGGTTCGGCCAGGCTGTTGGCTTCCTTGGTCGAGCGGGAGCCAAATGCGGCCCAGGCCACGACATCCTTGGCCAGGTCCACTTCGGCGCGCGCCGTGCCGAACACATCGTGCTCCTTGGAATAGCTCCACGGCTGGGCAAAGTTCTTCGACGCATCGGGTGCGGATGGCAGCACGGCCACGCTGCCAATGCCGACGGACGGGCGCGGCGATGTCAGGTCGAAATTCTGGTAACCGGCGTCGGCCGACAGGCGGTAGCCGCTGCCGCGGTAGTCGAGGCCGACCGAGAACATGCCCACGTCGTGGTCTTCGCGCTGGATGCCGGTCTCGCCCTGGCGCTTGGCGGCGTTGACGCGCACGCCGAATTCCTGGCGCTCGCCAAAGCGGCGCGCCACGTCGATGGCTGCATAGGCGTGGCCGCCCGATTCCACGCCCACCGTCAATTCCGTCAGTGGCGCATTGCCGGCGCGCTTGGGCATCAGGTTGATGGCGCCGCCGATGCCGCTGCCGCCCGGCGCCGCGCCATTCAGGAAGGCGCTGGCGCCACGGAACACTTCCACGCGCTCGAGCAATTCCGGCGATACATATTGACGGGGCAACACGCCGTACAGGCCGTTGTACGCCACGTCGTCGGAATCGAGGGCGAAGCCGCGGATCACATACACTTCCTGGAAATTGCCATAGCCACGCGACATGCGCACGGCCGGATCGCTCTGCAGCAAGTCGCCCACGCTGCGCGCTTGCTGATCGGCAATGAATTGCTGCGTGTAACTGGTGCTGCCGAACGGCGAGTCCATCATGTCCACGGCACCGAGGATACCCATGCGCCCGCCGCGCGCCACCTGGCCACCCGCATACGCCTTCGACAGGCCTTCCGCCGACGCATCGGCCGAGGCATTGACGACTACCGTGGGCATGGTTTGCGCGTCGCCGGCCGGCGCGGTGGTGGTGGCTTGGGCGTGGGCGGCGGCGCTGGCCAGCAGGAAGGCGGCCAGGGCGAACGGGGTAGGGACGAGGTGGAAGGTGCGCATGGAGTTATCTGGATATTAATGAGAATGATTATCATTATATTCCAGCACAGCGCAGCGCGTGGGAAAGTGTGAGAAAGCGAGCAAGAAAGTCGCCATTCGTACAACACCGGGCAAGCCAGGGTGCTGGAATCTGGGGGAAAAAGGCGCGCCAGGCGATACCTTGCGGATTTATTAATGCGCAAATCCAAGTTTCGCTAGAATAGGCCATCGCGCCCCGCGCCCACAGGACACCGCATGCCATTGCTTCGCCATTTACCGTCCGCTTCCATGCGCATGCGCATACGGGACGGCTTGAGCCTGAAAGGCGCCGCCGTCGCGCTGATCCTGGCCATGCACGTGCTGGGCCTGTATTTCCTGCTCTTGCCGGCGCGGCAACTCAAGCAATACACGGAAGTGGCGTTCATGACCTTGCTGCCGCCCCGTGCGCTGCCGCAGACGCCGCCGATGGCCTTGCCGATGCCCATGCCGGTTCCTGCGCCGCGCGCGCGGGCCGTTGCGCCGCCCGCCGCGCCGCCCGTCTTCTTCGCGCCGCCGCCCGTGGCGGCCGAAGCGATCACCGTACCGGCCGAGGAATTTCCCGCCGCGCCAGCCACGGCGCCTGCCACGGCCGACTTGCTCACGCGCGCCCGGCTGGCGGCGGGCGCCGCTGACAAGGCCCTGCGCGGCGAACGCAGGCAAGACCAGCCGTGGCTGGCCGCTGCCGACCTCAAAAGCGAAAGCACCTTCCAGAAACTGGTCGCCTCCGCCTGGCGCGGCGGCCCCGTCATCCGCGTGGAGGACTACCTGACGGCCGACGGCCGGCCCGCCACGCGCGTCGTCAGCGCCGGCGGCGCCACGTGCTTTGGCATGGCCGAGAATCCAGGCTCGGGCGCCGACCCGGCCAGGACGGGCGGCAAGGTCAAACGCGTGCCTTGCCCGGGCTAACGTTTCCGCGCAGTACACGGTTTTCACGGCATACGGGGCGCTCAGCCCCGGCCGGTTCCCAAATATGCTAAGTTGCGTCTGCTAATCCTGTCGACACCAACCTGGACGCCCATGCTCCCCGAACTCCTCATCCTCGCTCCCAGCCCTTCGGCTGCCGTCAACGCGCAGCTGGAGCAGCACTACACCTGCCACCACGCCTGGCAAGTGCCGGCGGACGAGCGCCACGCCTGGCTGGCCCAGCGCGCTTCGGCCATCCGCGGGGTCGTCACGACGGGTGCGCTGGGCTTGAACGCCGCCGACATGGCCTTGTTGCCGAAGCTGGAAATCGTCGCCGTCAATGGCGTCGGCCTCGACGGCGTGGCGCTGGACGTGGCGCGCGAACGGGGCATCGCCGTCACCACCACGCCGAACGTGCTGACCGATGACGTGGCCGACGTGGCGCTGGCCTTGCTGCTGGCCAGCGCGCGGCATATCGTGGCGCTCGACCGTTTCGTGCGCGACGGGGCTTGGGAGCGCCGCGAAGCCATCGTCCCCGCATCCAGCCTGCGCGGCAAGACGGCCGGCATCTTCGGTTTCGGCCAGATCGGGCAAGCCATCGCGCTGCGCCTGGCCGCCTTTGGCGTCAAGGTGCGCTACTTCCAGCCGCGCGCCATTCCCGGCGCGAGCGCGCCACGCGCCGCATCGCTGCTGGCCCTGGCTCAGGAAAGCGACTATCTGATCGTCTGCGCGCCGGGCACGCCGGCCACGCGCAAGATCGTCGAGCGCAGCGTGCTCGACGCGCTCGGCCCGCAAGGCACCTTGATCAATATCGCCCGCGGCGCCCTGATCGACGAAGACGCGCTGATCGCCGCCTTGCAGGATGGCCGCCTGGGCGCGGCCGGCCTCGACGTGTTTGCGGACGAACCGCGCGTGCCAGCCGCCTTGCGCGCCTTGCCGAACGTGGTGCTCACGCCGCACGTGGGCAGCCTGACCGTGGAAACGCGGCACGCCATGGGCCAGCTGGTGCTGGACAATCTGCAAGCCCACTTTGCCGGCTTGCCGCTGCTCACGCCCGTGCCCTGACGCTGCGCCGCCGCGTCAGGGCCGCACCACCCAGCGCACGTCTTCGAGCGACAGCAACAGTTGCTCGGGCGCGCCGTCCGTAAAGAAGTTCAGGCGGAAATCCATGGCGGCGCCACCATCCGTGGTCGGCTGCTGCGCGTCATACCATTGCTGCACCTGGGCCACCAGCGCCATGGGCGCGGCGGGAGGCTGGGCCGCATCGATGGGCGCGAGCACGGCCGGCAGCAGGCTGACCGGCAGCGAAGTGCGGGGAAAGCCCGCCACGGCCGGCATCACGCTGTAGGAATAGCTGCCATCCATGGCGATGCGCACGCTGCCCGAGGCGCCCGTGAAGAGGGCGTTGAAGAAGCCTCGCATATAGGCCGCCACGTCGCTGCCGCCCACCGGTGCGACTTGCCGCAAATCATAGCCTTGCCAGCTCAGGCGTGGCAGGATGGGGTCGCTGAACTTGACGACCGGCGTCTGGTACAGGAAGGCGTGCATGGTCGACACCTGCGTCTGGCTGGGCGGGCACAGGTAGCGGTTGCGCTGCACGTACAGCGAAGCCTGGGCGTTCTTGTACACCATCACGTTCAGCCCCGGCATGCGCACCTCGCGGCCGGTATTGGCCAGCGCGGCGGCAAACGACAGGTCGGGCGCGTCGGCGGCGATGGCCGCGTAGCGGTAGGCCAGCAGCGCATCGGGCGGCGTGGGCGTGGCCGGCGTGGCCCGGTACTGCAGCGCATCGATGTCGAGCACGGGCACGGGCACGCTGACGATACCGTTGCTCAGGGTGCCGGACAGCGGGTCGTAGGTGGCGGGCGCGCCGCCAACGGTGACATTGAGCAGCGCATACCAGGCGTCGCCGCCATGGTCTTCCAGGCGCGCGTCGAATTCCACGGCCACGCTGGTCTCGCCTTGCGCCGCCGCCAGCCGCGCCGTGCCGAAATGCTGGCCATAGCTGGTTGCCACCTGGGTCACCAGCTGCTGGAAGGCGGTGGTGGCCAGTGTTGCCTTGGCGACACTATCGGGCGTATCCTGCTTGCCATCGAGGGGGGCGAGGAAGGCGTCGAGGTCAGCCGAGATGAGCGGATAGTTGCTGACGAAGGCGGCCAGCGCCGTGAACAGGTCGGGACCGGTCGCCGCGGACAGTCTGGCAACCTGCGACGGCACGTTGAGCACGACGCTGACGTGCACGGCATCCTGCGCCGCCTGGCGATAGGTGTAGCTGAAGCCGTAATCCCACTGGGCCAGCTGGGCCGGCTGCAAGCCACCGGCGGCCAGGCGCATGCGGCCGCCCTGCGGCGCGGCGGACGCGGTGGCGGTCTGCCGGTTGACCGTGGGCGGCACGGGCAGGGCGCGGTTCAGCACGGGGATATATTGCGTGCCATTGCCCAGCGGTACCTCGAACGGACCCGTGATGAACAGCAGCCACTGGCTTTGCAGGTAGTTTTCGATGCCGGGCACGGGGCGCTGGTCGAATTCCATGTGCGTGATCTGATAGCGCAAGTCCAGCGGCACATAGGCCTGGCCTTCGACGTTCTTCGAGATGAAGTTGAATGACAGCCGGCTCTGGTCCAGCGCGGCCGTGCCTAGCAAAGGCAGCCGGGTCGGGAACAAGGTGTAGTTCTGGTTGCCGTCGCCGGCCGCGCCGTCGGCTGTGCCTGCGCCGGCGGGCTGGCCGTACAGCGCTGGCGGCGCGCCCTCGTCTTCGTCGTCCGCGCCCGTGACCTGGTCGACGCCGTACACCACCACGGCGCCGGCGGCAAAGGCCGGCCCCAGGGTGGTCAGCAGTTGCTGCCGCATGGTGGCGGCCGCGCTGACGCGCGTGGCTTCGTCCGCGGCGCTGCTGCTGAGCACAGGGCTAACCGTGGCGCTGATGACGTCGGCCAGCGTCTGTTTCGCCTTGAGTACGAGGCCCAGCTGGCCGCTCTGCAGCGGATCGGCGACGCCGTTGAGGCGATCGAGGATGTAGGCGGGCGGCGCATAGGTGGCCGAGAGGAACTTGTCGATGGCGTCGAGACAGCTTTGCAGCCACAGGTTCAGGTCGACGCTATTGAGCGTCAGCGCATGCGGCGTATTGGTCGGATAGGCGTCGATGCTGACCGTGCGGCTTTCCAGCGAATTGGCGACGGGCAACGGCGCGTAGTAGCTGGCTTGCTGGCCCAGGCGGAAATGGATGCCCTGGCCCGGCGTGTCGCTGAAACGCACGGCGAACAACTGCTGCGTCTGCTGTCCGGCGCTGCCTATGCGCGTCAGCCCCGCGCCCGCGCGCATCGACCATTGCGGCGTCTTCAGGCACGCTTCGAGCGCCTTGGCAAACGTGGTGAAGCTGGACGCGCCGCCGTTCGTGTCGGCCTGCGGCAACACGGCGCTGACCACGCTGGCGCCGTCCGGCAGGGCCGCCAGTGCGGGATCGAGCAGGATGGCCTGGCGCGTCAGCACCAGCGCCACGTCGAGCGCGATGCGGTTGGCGCTGGCCAGTTGCGCCAGCGGCACCGGCACCGACAGCGTGGCGGCGGGCGCCGTGGCGCTGCCGCCGTTGGCCAGGGCTTGCAAGTAGATGGCGCAGGCGGCGGCGAAGTCGCGCACCTGCCGCGACCGGGCCTCGTCCAGCGGCTGCAGCGGCGTGGCCAAGAGCGAGTTGCTGAGGGAAATGCTCACCGCATTTCCGCTCAGTCCGGGCACGCCCAGGCCCGTATAGTCCTGGTGCAGCTGGAAGTACAGACATTGATAGAAAGGCAAGTCTTGTGCCGCGTCGGCTGGCGTGGCGTAGGCCAGGCCATCCATGCGCAAGGTCAGCAGCAGCGCGGGCGCGCCGCCCCCATCCGTGCCATACAGGTAGCTGGCCTGGACTTTCGGCCAGGCGGACAGGCCCAGCAGGCGATCCGTGTAGCGCAGCGGGGCGGGGGCCTGGTCCAGCGCACCCGTGTAGCCGGCCGGCGGCGCCTCGAACGGCGTGACGGTGGTGTTGCCGAACAGGTCTTGCCAGCGCAGGGCCAGCGACGCATGGCCGCCCACGCCCAGGTAGGGATTGTCGGCGGCGGGCGGCAGGCCGGCCGGCGGATTGGCCGGCGCCGCATTGAGCGTGGCGAACGGCCGTCCCTGGCTGTTGTTGCCCAGGTAGCCCAGCGCCTGGCGGTAGTCGTAATCGGCCAGCGCCGCGGCCGCATAGCGCCGGCGGTGGGCTTCGCCATCGTCGCCATCGCCGCCGCCGTCGCTGTCGTTCGCATGGTCCTGCGGTCCGAAAGGCAGGCTGTAGGGACTGGGCAGGAAAAACGGGTTGCGGCCCAGGCCGGCCGACAGCGTGTTGTACAGCGCGGACAGGGTCGCCTGCGCATATTGCTGCTGTTGCTGCGGCGTGGGGTTGGGCGGCAGCACGGGCACGCCGTCATTGGTACGCTTGAGCTGGAACGACAGGTTGCCCGGCGCCAATGTCGCTTGCGCATCGAGGGCCAGGCTGTCGACGTCGAGCACGGCGCCATCGTCGTACAGGCCTTCGGTGTCGGCCGCGCCCAGGGCCAGGGCGTCCACCGACAAGCCGTAGTAGGCGGCCAGGGCGGCGAAGGTATTGCCGGGACCGCCAGAGGCGGCGGGCACGCGGTAGACGAGCGGCGGAATGCGCATGGTCGCGCCCAGCGTCACCGTCACGCCGGGATTGTAGGCAGCGATCTGCACCGCGCTCAGCGGGGTGGCGCCGGCCGAGTAGTACGCGGCCAGCTGCTCCAGCGCTTGCGCGGGCGCGGCCATGTCTTGCAGGTTCAGCTGGTGCAGGATGCCGGCCACGGGCACGCTGGCGCCGGCGCGCAGCGGCCGCACGGCGTTTTGCCGCGCCAGCTGTCCCACGCCCATGCCGTACGTGGCGGCCACGGCGCTCAGGGTGCGCGTGGCGGCCAGGGCCAAAGGCTGGCTCTTGGCCGGCTTGCTCAGCGATTCGAACACCAGCACGTCCTGCTGCGGATCGATCGCTTGCGTCGTCAGCAGGGCGTTGACGAAGTTCGGCACGGTGTCGGCGGCGCCCGCCGCCTGGCGCGCCAGCGGCACCACCAGGGTCAGCGTGGCCGTGCCCGTGGCGTCGAAGACGGATGGGGGCAGGCCGGCGCCCGACACCATGTCCTCGAAATACAGATAGTAGCCGCCGCCGCGCACCACCGATTGCTCCCACAGCAGCTTGATGAATTGCGAGGGGCTGTTGGCTATGCCGCGCGGCAAGACCGTTCCCGCCGCGTCCAGCAGCATGCGGCTGGCCGGCGGATGGCTTTCCGTGGACAGATTGGTTTGCGTCAGAAAGCACAGGTAGTCGGCATCGGCCTGGCCCGTCAGCGCCACCTGGTCGCTTCCGCCTTCGCTGTACAGCAGGAACAGGCCGGCCACCAGGGTTTCGCCCACGGCGGCCATGCCGCTCAGCAAGTATTCCAGGCGCTGGGCATCGGCGGCCGACGGTCCCACCAGCTCGTATACGTGGGCCAGGGTGGCGGCGCTGGCCAGCGCGGTGCCGCTGGCGTCGTTGGTGGCCACGGTGGCGGCCGGCATGCGCGTGATCTGGAAGTCCACGCGCGTGGCATAGGCATAGCCGCTCAAGTCCTGGAGCACCGTGCTGCTGCTGTTGGGCGGCGTGTTGCCGATGCGGGGACGATAGGCGGGCATCAGGGCCAGTATGTCCGCGTATGGCGCCTGGGGGTACAGCGTCTGCAGCGTATCCTGGCGCTGGGTGATGCTGGCCAGCATGGCGTCGGGCAATTGCCACAGATACGGCGCAGGCGCGGCCTGGCTGGCGGCGGCGCGCGCGCCTGGCGCGGCGCCGGACGTCACGGCCGTCAGGCGCGCCAGGTCGGCGGTGATCCAGGCGGCGTAGCCTGCCGCAGGGAACTGCCGCGGCTGCAAGGACGCCAGCGGCAGGATGTGCAGCGCAGGCGACGGCACGAAGTTGCCCGCCTGCGCATACGCCAGCACGCCCGACAGCAAGCCGTACGCGGCGCCCAGGTCGATGGGCAGGCTGGTGCCGGGCGCGCCGGCGAAGGTGATGAAATCGAGGGCGACGCCATGCGAAACGGCATTGCGTCCCAGGCCGATGCGGTAGCCGCCGGCGGCGCTGGCGGGTGTGGGGAATTGCTGGCCCGTCAGCTGGTACAGCGCGTAGTCGGTCTGCGTCCTGCTATACAGGAAGGATGGCGACAGGCTCAGGCCCGCCGCCACCGGCAGGCGCAAGCCATAGGTGATGAAGCGCGCGACCTGGCCGGCGGCCTGGGCCACGGCGCCGCTCGCCTGCACGCCGCTCCACAGCTGCTCCAGCGGCAAGGCGTCGAGGTGGGCGATGGCCAGCCGGCCCGGGGCCGCGGCGAACAGATTGGCGACGCCGGCATTGTCGCGCCCCAGCGCGGCCGTCGTGGCGGCGAAGCGGCTGGCGATGCCGGACAGGGTGTCGCCGGCGACGGATGCATAGGCCAGCGGCGGCACGGCGAGGATGGCCGTCGGCAGCAGCAGGTCGGCGCGCGCATACAGCGATGCCTGCTGCGCCAGGGTGGCCAGCGGCACGCCCAGCGCGGCGGCGATGGCGCCGAAGCTGTCGCCGGGCGCTGTGACGTGGCTGACGGCGCCGGCGCCGAAGTCGAAGACCAGCGTCACGCCCGTGCGCAGCGCGCGCGGCTCGGCATTCGCGCCGATGAGCTGGGCCGCGGTGGTGTGCCAGCGCCCGCCGGCGCCGGCCGGATCCGTGTAGCGGGCGGCGATGGCCGCCAGCGTATCGCCGGCCTGGATCACGGCGGACAGGCCGCCGACCTGCAGCGGCAGCGCGCCGTTCAGCGGATACGCGGCATTCGGCAGCGACACGTCGTCCGCGTCGATGGCGTTGCCGGCCCGGTTGAAGGCGGCGACGATGCCGGCGATGCTGTCGCCCGGCTGCAGCGCATAGCTGTAATTGTCGAAGGCATCGATGGCCGATTGCAGCAGCGCGCGGCCGATCAGGCTGAAGACGTCGACGAAGATGAAGGCCGCCATCGATTCGGGCTCAGTGTCGTCCTGCGCCAGCAGCGCGGGCTTGGCGGGCGCCTTGCCCACCTTGGCGGCCACCTGGCGCAGCAGGCCGGCCACCGTGCTGCGGTACTGTTCCGTCGCCGTCGCGTAGGTCTCGAGGTCGATCGCTTGCGTACCGGCGCCGCCTTGCGGGTCGGGGACGTCCAGCCGCAGCCCGTCGAACAGCGGGAAGAGCGTGGCGCCATCCATATTGGCTCCCGGCGCGCTGATGTTCACGATGAAGCTGTCGGCGAGGAAGTGCAGCAGGTCGCCCATGCCGAATGGCTGCATGGCGGGGTCGGCCAACACCTGGATGCCCGCCACCAGCTGCGCCAGCGTGACGCTGGCGGTCGCGGCGGCTGCCAGGTCCAGCGCCTCGGCGTCGGCCCGCACCGCCGGCTGCATGGCGTCGAGCAGCCACGGGAAATACGCCTTGCACAGCAGGTCGAACGAGGTCGTGCCCGTTCCCGCGCCGCCGGCGGCCGGGTCCGGCGCATCCATGGCGAACAGGCAGACGAACGCGCCTTGCTGCGCGCTGCTGGCCGTGGCGCCCTGCGGCGCCAGCACCGTGAATTGCGGCGCCGTCACCAGTTGCAGCACCGGCTTGGCGTCGGTGCGCAGCACGCGTCGCGGCTGGCGGCGCGGCCCGGCGCGCAGCATGGCGGCCTGCAATTCCATCGGCAGGGTGCGCGCGCGGCCGCGCGCCAGGCTGTCCAGGCGCAGCGCGCCGCCGCCATCCCACGGCGCGCGGCTGTCGTCGCCGATGCGGAATTGCGCGCTGACGGTGGCGGAAAAGCCCACGGAAATGGTGAAGCTGAAGATGCCCAGGTCGATCTTGACGCGCAGGCTGATGCGCACCGAGGCCGTCACGGACAGGGGGATGGCGCGGTAGGATTCGTAGCCGATCTGCACCGACACGGTGATATTGACGAGCAGCGAAGCGCTGATGATCTTCAAGTCCACTTCGCCGTACAGCATGCCGATCACGCCGAACGTGCCCGTCAGCTTGAAGTAGCTGCTTTCCTGGACGCTGCCGGACGCGCCCGCGTTGGCCAGCGCGACGGCGTTGCTGCGGTCGTACGGATGGTAGGTGGCGATCACGCCTTCGATGATGCCGAACACGGTCAGCGCGAAGCCGGCTTTCAGCGGCCCCTTGACGAAGTTGTAGCCCAGGCCCAGCTGCAGGCCCAGGCCGAAGACGATGACGGGATTGAAATACCCGAGATCGGTTTTCGGCACCTGCGTCGCCGTCGCGCCCGACAGCTTGCCGAAATACACGCCGCCCGAGCCCAGCACCGGCACGCCGTAGACGATGGCGCTGAAGCTGAACGAGCGCGTAAAGTCCATATTGTAGGGAAAACCGATGTCGATCAGGAAATCGCCATTCGTGTAGATCTTGATGCCTATCATCGGCAGCACCACGCTGACGGCGCCGAAGTTCAGGTTGCGGATGCTGTCGGGGAAGGTGAAGTCGATCTGGAACAGGCCCACGTCGTCGCTGATTTTCTTGTACAGGATGTCGACCACCAGGCCGGCCAGGCCGCCCATCTTGGGGCTGCCCAGGGTCAGGCGCAAGCCGTACAGGTTGGGATCGTTGAAGACGATCTGGACGTCGACGGCCCACACGCCGGCCGTCTGCAGCACGCCGAAATGCGCGGCGATCAGCCAGTTGCTGTCCGGCTGGTAATACGGCTGGCCGTGCACGCCGCTGCCCGGGTTGACGGGATTGTTCTTGCCCGTGGTGGGCGGCACGCCCGCCAGCGCATCGATGACGGCCTTGGTCGAGCTGAAGTCGGACGCGCCGTTGATGGCCACGCGCTGGCCCAGCATCAGCAGGAAGACCTTGAAATAGCTGGAACCGGCGCCCGGCACGCTGGGCATCTCTTCCACGTCCTGTCCCTTGTCCGGGTCCAGCAAGTCGCCCATGCTGCCTTTAAGCAATGGCGGCACGGTGGCGTCCAGCGCCAGGGTCACCTTGCCGTCCGTATTGCGCTTGAAGACGATGCTGCGGATGACGATGAAGCCCAGGTTGAGGGGTGAACTGAGCGTGTAGGTGGCGCTGAGGCGGTTCTTTTCGCCGGTTTTCAGCGACACGTTGACGGACAGGCCGTCCAGCGTGACCTGGTTCAGCAAGTCCCACGGCGACGGCAGCACGAAATACGGATCGCCCAGCGTGCGCACGAGCGCCTGGATCAGGCTGCCCAGGGACCAGCCCGCCAGGGTGAAGCTGAGCATCTCGTTGCCGCTGGTATAGGTTGCCGTGAAGCCTTCCCAGCTCACGTACAGCGTGTGGTTCGGCCCCTTGTCCGTCGGCTGGAACGCATAGCCGAAGCCCAGTTTCAGATTGATGGCGGTATAGATCCATACGGCATCGGCCTTGCCCGAGAATTGCTGCGCGGCCGGCTTGGCGCCGTCATACTGCACCGAGAGCGTGGCTTTCTGCAAGCCGATCTGTTGCTGGCCAAGCAAGAACAGCCAGGTAAAGGTGGTGTCGACCGTGTAGCTGGTGGCCAGGTCCGTGCTGGGCTTGCCGCTGGGAATGACTGCGTCGATGGCGAACGCGGAAATCTTCAGGTTGCCCGGCAAGAAGACCGGGAAATCATAGATGCCGCCGGCGGCAAAGAATTGCTTAATCATCTCGCCCACGTCGAGTTCCTGCGCGAGCGAGGCGGAGAGGGTCCAGCGGGGCGGCGTTTCCTGGCTGGTGTAGGCCACGCTGACGGCCGCCTGCAGGCTGGCGCCCACGCCCAGCAAGCCGGAAATGGAACCGGCCCAGGCCGTGCCGGCGCCCGCCTTGCCGGCCTCGACAAGGGCCAGCGCGCCTTCCTGCTTGTCCGCGGCCACCGTGGCGCTGATGCCCGACAGGCTGATCTGGCCATCCGAAATGCTCAGGATGGGCGCGCCGCCCACCGTCAGGAAGGACAGGCTGATGGCGTAGTCGCTGGAAAACGCGAAGGACTGGGCCGCGCCGTCTATGCTCAGCGCGATATTCGACACCTCGGCCTGGATGCTGTCGGGCAGGCTGACGAGGCCGTTCGAGACGACGGACAGGAAGTCCGACAGCGTGGCCTTGCCGGGAAAGCTGGCCTGGAACAGCTGCGCCGAGTTGAACTGCACGTCGAATTCGCCGCCCGGCGTGCCGTCGAGGTTGCGAAATACCGTGGGTAACAGGGTGAAGGTGGTGCCGAACAGGTATTCATAGCGCGACTTCCCGCTGGCCTTGCTCGCCAGCGGCTGGTAAGCCGTCCAGTCGAGGAAGAACGAGGTGATGGTAAAGCTCAGCGCGGGCGTGGGCGCCGGGATGGGCTGCCAGCTGAGATCGCGCACGCTGCGCAGCTGCAGCGTGACCTGGTCCACCGTGGGCGCCGCCTTGGGCGGGATGCTGCCGCTGATGGTCATGCCGCCGAGGCCGAACGACGTCAGGAACTCCTGCAGCACGGCCGGGGTGGCGCGGAAATAGCTGGCGCCGCCGCCGATCAGGCCGATGGCGGCGGCGGGACTGAGGGGCGGCCCGTCGCTGCCCGCTTCCAGGCTGACCGCGTAGTTGCCGTCGCCGTCGGCGTTCGATGGTTGCAGCAGCAGCGACAGCGTGTAGTCGGCGGCGCCGGCGCCTTCCACGCTGAGCGTGGCCGTCAAGGCCAGCGTGGCGGCCTGGTCGCCGTCGGCCGCTTCCTCGTCGTCCGCTTCGCCGGCGCCGCGCAGCAGCAGCTGCATGCCGCCGTCGAGCAGCAGGGCGTCGGGCGGCGGCGCATCGACGGGCGGCGGGATCGTCACGGTCAGGCTGGGCGCCGCCACGCGCAGGTAGCCGGCGAACGTGCAGTCGAGCTCGCTTAGCGTGGCCGACAGCACGCCGCTGGGCATCAGGCCGCCCAATTCGAACGTCTTGCCGTCGTACAGCGCCATGTCCAGGTAGCCGCCGATCTGCAGCTTGCCCGGCGGCGCCGCCAGGTCGGAAAACAGTTCCAGAAACGGCGTCACGAAGGCGGGCAGGGCCACACTGGCGCTGAGGTTCTGCTTGGCGCCGCCCGTGACGGACAGCGCGCTGTCGCCGCCCCATGGATAGACGCCGTCGGCGCTGGAAAACACCAGCAGCGCGCCCGACAGCGGCAACTCGCTGAACGGCCAGCCGCCCATGAAGGGAAAGCTGCTGTCCCAGTTCCAGTCGGCGGGACTGGCGGCCACCTGCACCACCAGCACGGCCGCGTCATCCCCGCCGTCATCCCCGTCGTCGGCCGACGAGCGCGCGGCGGCAGGCTGCGTGGAAAACACCAGCGTAGCCGGAGTTTGCAGCAGGCCGCCGATGAAGGGCAGGCTCGCCTTGCTGACCGTAAACACGCCGTCGCTCACGGCGCCCACGTCGGCTGCCGCGCAGCTGATCAGGAACTGCGCCGCGTCGATCTGGAATGCCTGGCCGATGATGGCGTCGAATTTTTCGGGCGGCGCGACGTCCGGGTCGGCCAGGCCCGCTTCCAGGAAGGCGGCATCGAGGGCGAACGGGCCACTACTGGCGGCGTTGACGATGGCTTGCTGCAGGTTTTCCAGCGCGGTATCGGTGGTGGCCATACGAACTTGCTCCTTGAATCAGTCGTGATGTCCAGGGCGGACGCTCGCACCCGCCCGGACGCTCTGTCTACAGCACGGCAAACAGCGCCAGGTGGTCGCTGGTGCTGCGCAGGTAGCCGTAATTGGCCCAGCCGTTCAGGGTGCGCGCCTGGCCTACGGCATACACGGCCGCCGGCGATTGCGGCCAGGCCATGCCGGCAGGCACGTTCGGAAATTGCGCGGGCAGCGGGCGCGTGCCGATGGGTACGCCCGCGGGCATGCCGCCCGCCACCGTGAACGGCGTGCCCGACACGGGGTTCATCACCGTAAACTGGTAGTTATTCGCCGGCACCAACGGGTTGACGAGCATATTGTCGATCGAGAAAAAGTTGCTCACCATATCGCTGCCGATATAGTTGTAGCCGGGATACGGCGCCGCCACCAGCGCGCCGCCGGCCGTATTGTCGGACCACAGGAAGCGCGATTGCTGCGTCAGCTGCTGTTTGGTGCGCTTGGGGCGGATATGCGTGGCCAGGTAACCCTGGTACGCATCCAGCGTCAGGTTCGGCGCCACCGGCATGGCGGGCGGCGGGTCCAGCAGCGGTATGTAGTTGATCGCGCGCAACTGGTCGTAGGCCGTCGTCCGCCCGCCCGCGCCGGGCGGCTGCGCGTAGATGGCGTTCAGGTTGAAGTCGCCGCAGATCAGCTTGACTTCATTGTGCGGCGCGCCGGCGGGCGGCGCCGCCACGTCGAGCACGCCGCGCAGCAAGATATTGATGAAATTGGTGGCGCCGCCGTGGTTGGGCGGCGCATGCACGGCAAACAGGGTCAGGTTGCGCGTGATGACGTTGGCCCGGTTGGTTTCCACGAAAGTGACCATGAAGGGCTGGCGCAAGCCGTTGAAATTGACCAGGCCGCCAACGACGGGCGGCACGGCCGGCGCCGGCGCGGGGGCGAAGGCGATGCGCGCCGCCGCCATGCCCTCGGCCAGGCCGCCGTTGTACTGCGCGCCGGCCGGGATGGTGCGCGCCGGCTGGCCTTGCGGGTTGAGCAAATCCTGGATGTCGGGCGCGCCGGCGCCCCCGGCCGGGTAGGCGGCGGGCACGGCGCCGGCCGCCACGGCCGACACGCCGCCGCCCGTCCACACGTTCGGCCCCGTGAAATAGCGCCGCACTTCCGTGGGCGTGCCAACCGTGCCCGATATGCCGCGGTACAGCACGGCGACCGATTCCGTGCGCCCGCCCGTGCCCACTTTCAGCGGCGGCACCATGCGCCAGGCAGCGCGGTTGGGGTCGGCGGGGTCGGTGCGCAGCTGTTGCAGCAGGAAGATCGCGCCCTGCAGGCCGCCCGTGTCGGGCGCCAGGTCGCCGGCGCCGGCCGCGCTGGCCGACACCTCGATCAGGACGAAGATATCGGGCTGCGTGGCGCGCAGGATGGTCAGGATGTGGTTGCGGCGCTGCAGCGCGGCCACGGCCGGCAGGTTGCCGCCGCAGCGGCCGCCTTCGCCATAGCGGGGCCGCTTGCGGCTGGGATTGTTGACCTTGTTGATGCCGAAGTTCTCGATATTCCAGTACACGACGTTGGTCATGCTGCGCTCCCCAGTGAAATGGCAGGCAATGGCAGCGCGGCCAGTGCCTGCTCCTGGCGGGCGGCCGCATCGGCGATGTACGCGGCATACCAGCCCAGGCTGCCCGTATTCTTCGGGTCGCCAAACAGGAAGAACTGGATGTTCGCGTCGGGCGGCAGCTTGGCAATGCCGAGGAACTTGATGGCGATATTGTCGAGCCGCAGGCAATAATAGTAGGAGTCGCCGTCGGGCACTTTTTGCCGCATCAGCCCGATATTGTCGATGGCCAGCTTGAAGATGCCTTGCAGGCTGATCAGCCTGGCGCCCGGCGCCGCGCCGGGCAGCGACAGGCCGACGAAGACGGCTTGCTCGTCGTCGTCGGCCGTGCTGGCGGGCGACCAGGCCAGCAGCAGGGTCGAATGGAAGCCGGCGGCCGAGACGAGCGCGCCCGGCCCGCCCATGGTGACGTCGTACACGATGCCGTGCCATGGCCCGTCGAGCGTGCCCAGGTTCAGCGCCGTGCTGACGGGCAGGAAACCGAAATCGGCCGGCTTTTGCCCGTCCGCGGCGGCGATAAAGCCCGACAGTTCCAGGCCGAAGCCCTTGAACAGGCTGTCCGGCCTGGCCTGGCTGGCGTCGAGGTCGTAGGCCAGGTTGGCCGTCACCTCGTCGAAGCGCACGGCCGACGGCGTCGTCTGCGGATAGCGCATGTCGATCACCAGGTTGGAAAACGCCAGGCCTGCGCCGTCCGGCGGCAGGTCCGGCGCCAGCGCGCCGAACGACAGCAGGTCCAGCACGGCGCCCGTGCGGTCGTCCAGGCTGGCGAAGTCCAGCGTGCCCCAGACGGAAAAACGGTTCAGCACGGTCGCGCCCGCGTCGGTGGTGCCCAGGCAGTTGAACTGGATGCGCTGGAACGCCACGTGGCGCAGCAGGTTGCTGTCGAGGCTGAATATCGACGGCGTGGCTTGCTCGAAGATGTAGATGCCGGTGCCATTCTGGTCGATATAGCTGCCGTCGAGTACCACGCCGTTGTTCGGCATCGCATTGCCGCCGAAGGTGGTGGCCGTCACGCGCGAGCCGAGCAGCCCGTTGACGGCCAGCTGCACGTAGCTCTTGAAGGTCTTGATGACGGCATTGTCGAACAGCACCTGCAATTGCAGCACGCGGAATGCATAGTTGTCGGTGTCGGGCAGGGCGATGGGGGTATCGGGCGGCAAGCCGTTGCGCTGGCCGGCGGCGAAGGCCGGATCCTGGTAGTCGACCAGGCCGAAGGTGCTGGAATTGCCGTCGAGGGTGATGCTGCCGTCGCCATGCACCGTCACGCGGCTGGCCGTGAAGCCGAAATGGTGGGCGACGAAGCGCGTCAGGTCGAGGCCGGCCGCGATGCCCTGCAGGCCGGGCGGCAGACTGGACGGATCCAGGTCCGCCTGCAGCACCAGCACGCCCGTCCAGGCGGGATCGCTGACCAGTTCCAGGAAATGCCGGTACGGCGATTCGGGCTTGTCCGCCGCCAGCACCTCGGCCGCTTCGATGACATCCTGCAGCCACTGCGACAGCCCCGTGTAGGCGATGCCCTGGACGTCGGGGCCGGCGTCGGCGGCCAGCGAAAAATCGGGCGCGCCCGACCAGGCGTTCGGATTGGCGACGCGTTCCCTGACGCTGCCGCTGCAATACTTGAGCAGCATCACGTTGCGGTAGGACGTGGGCGTCACGCCGACGCCCACCTGCGCTTGCATGGTCCAGCCCGCGATGCCCACGGTATTGTCGAAGTGCGCGGCGCCGTCCGACAGGTGGGCCGCGTTGACGGCCACGAGGAACAGCTGGTTGGTCTGCAAGGCATCCTGCAAGGTCGCGTCCGGGAAGCGGAAGCCGAACGGCAAGACCTGGCCGCCGCCGCCCAGGGTCTGACCCAGGGTCACTGACAGGAAGGCGTCCTGGTCCTGCGCCTGGCTGGACACGGTGGCGACCGCTCCCTGCGGCGTGGTGCGGTAGTGCGGCGCTTCCGCCACCGCGTCGCCGGCGGCCAGTCCGCGCACGCGGCGGCTGGCGGCCGCGCGCGCCTGCCAGGTGGCGCTGGCGCCGCTGGAAATGACGGCCTTGCGGGTGGCGGCCACGATGCTGCTTTCAAAGCTCGACAGCAGGGCGGCGCTGACATCCAGCGGGCCGCCGCTGACGGCGCCGCCATACGGCAGCAGGGGAAAGGCGTGCGCGGCGCCCTGCGGCACGGGCAGCGAGGGCGGGGTCGAGGCGAGCACGGTATCGGCGGCCACGGTGCGCAGCAAGGCGGCGGCCCGGGCGGCCGGCGGCAGGCCGTACATGGGACTGCCCGCCGGCTCCGCATGGTATTGCGGCATGGCCGCGCCGCCCTTGAGCACGCTGGCCCAGCAACCGAGGTAATCGGCCGTCAGCGGCGTGGCCACGTTACCGGAATCGGGCAAGTCCAGGGTCGCGGCCTGGAACGGGAAGACGGACGCGTAGGCGGGCGAGGCGGGCACGAACAGCAGGCTGTCATTCTCCGGCGCGGCGCCATCATAGGTGGTCATGCTCAGCTGTTCCGAGCCGAAGATGCCGCATAACAAGTTTGTCTGCGCCCCGTCAGCCTGGCCGATGGCGCTCAGGCCAAAGCGCCCGGCCGGCGTCAGCAGGGCCTTGCTGGTGGCGGGCTGGGAAGGCGACTGCGCGGCGCAGCCGAAGGCCAGGGCGCCCGACTGCAGGCCGATCACGGGCGGCTGCCCGCTGGCGGCGCCCAGCGGCCGCAAGGTCGTCGCATGGCCCAGCGCCGTGCGGTAGGTGGACGGCAAGGCGGGCCGGTCGGCCGGCAGCAAGCCGCAGCGCAATACGCCTTCCAGCCGCGCCTTGGCGGACAGCTTCTGATTGTAGGGATCGAGCGGGTCGACGGTGCC
This sequence comes from Janthinobacterium sp. SUN206, assembly GCF_030587305.1. NCBI lineage: Bacteria > Pseudomonadati > Pseudomonadota > Betaproteobacteria > Burkholderiales > Oxalobacteraceae > Janthinobacterium > Janthinobacterium sp. SUN206. The sequence continues at coordinate 642,740 of NZ_JAPWIB010000001.1, forward strand.
GACCCAGGCCAGGCTGGCCGACAGCTTGGCGGGCGCGCTCAGCGCCGGGTAGAACAGCTGCTGCAGCTGGCCGCTGGCCGTGTCGCGCGCGGTCATGGGGAAGCCGACGGCCAGGCCGCTTGGGCCGAAGGTGACGGGAGGGTTGACGGTGGCCGTAAACGTCAGGCAGCCCGCATTCGCGCCCGCCAAAGGCACGAACGTGCGGATCGTGCTGCCGCTGCCCGTGACGCGTATGCCGATATCGCTGGCATTGCGCTGGAAGGCCAGCGCCGGCGGCGTAGCCAGCGGCGCGGCCAGCCGCAGACTGCCGCTGGCCGCGTCGATGGACAGGCCGACGCCGGACAGCACGTTGAACAGCAGGTCCTGTCCCAGCCGGAAATTGACGTTGGTGCTGGTGGCAAAGCCTTTTGTCAGCTGGTTATAGGTGTAGCTGCAGCCGTAGTTCTTGAAGGAATCAGTCGGCGCTGCATCGGTGTCGCGCAGCCACAGCAGTGCGTTCAGGTTCAGTCCCGGCGCCGATGACTGCAGGTCGATATACGCGGCGAGGGCGGCGATGAAGGGGCCGGGCGCCGCGTCCAGCGCCGCCGGACGGGCGCTGGCAAACACGTAGCTGCCCATGCGCTGCGGCGACAGGCTGTCGGCATAGCTGATGCTGTCCGGGGGCGTGGCCGGCGGCGCGACGGGCGGCAGCAGGTAGCCGGCCCAGGCATGCTCCGCCTGCGGCGGCGATTCATACAGGCTGACCTTGCTGGCGGGATCGGTGGCGACGAAACTGAAACCCATGACAACCTCCACTCAAGACGCGACTCGGGCTGCGATGCGGCGGCATGGCTGCCGCGCGGCAACGCAATCGTTTACAACGGGTGGGCCCGGAAGGGCGTCGGATGGCCAGGCGGCTTGCCTGGATGCGGTGGCGGGCGGCCATCCGGAGCGCCCGCCCGCAGGCGGGCGCGGAACCGCCGCTTACTGCGAGTTGGAGGTAAAGGTGGCCAGCACGAAGCCCGTGTAGCTATACAAGGTGCCGCTGTCGACGATGTCGCCGGAGAGCAGCACGTTATACAGGCCCGTGCTTTGCGGCGAGTAGGTGACCGTCAGGCCGGCTTTCCACGTGACGACGCCGTTGCCCGTGTCGCTGGCCAGCTTGGCCGTGGTAAAACCCGTGGTGACGCTGGGATTCCAGTACGTGGTGCGGCCCTGGAACTGGAAGGCGATGCCGGTCTGGTTGTTGCTGTCGCCGCTGGCGATGGACAGCGCGATGCTGTTCGGCGTGGTGTTGGTGGTGACGCTTTGGCCGGAGGCCAGCGTATGGTTGGTGACTTCGACGCGAGGTAAGTTAGACATGACATTCTCCATGAGGTGATATCGGCCTGCACTTGCGGTGGGCGCCCCGTGGCCGACAGGTTCGGGGCAGTTGGGTAAGTCGGTGGAAACGGTATTGCGACGGCTTTGCGACCATGCCATAAAAATATGGCGGGACAATACGCAATTTCAAATAAAGACAAGACATTTGATATTAATCAATCCGGGATTGATTAATATATTTCGTATTTGCTTATTCAAAAAAGTAGTTTCCGGCTATTCGTAATATAACCATGCCGGCTCTTGCGCATGACGAGTAGCGATTCTATGCCTATTTTTTTGCGCGATTCTCTCGAATTGTCGCGAAGGCAAGAATAATGCGGCTTCCGGGCGCGGCGCGGGAATGCGCCGCCGGCCATTTTGCGCGGCGGCAGGCAAGCGGAATAGGAAATGCAATTGAATATAAACGGTTTATTGATTTAAATAGATGGCATGCGCGGCTTTATTGCGCGGCCGGCGCGGGCGGGGCCGGACAGCGTTCAAAAACGGCTACCACCTTGCCAGTCAGCGTGTATTGCGTGCCGTCATCGAGGATGGGGCCATCGATGAGGATTTGATATTGCTGCGGACCGAGCGCCTGGAAACGCAGGGTCAGTCCTTTCTGGAACGTCACGATGGTATCGTCGCGGTCGGCGCCCAGCTGCAGCAGGATATTCGCTGTCGACAATAAAACCGTCCAGTAGGCGGTGCCGTTGGCGCGCAGCGCCACCAGGGTGTTGTCATTGATATCGTTGCTGGCCGTGGCGATGGCGTCGCTGTTGACCGTCAGCGCCATGGTTTGCGGCGCCCGGCACGCGGGGGCCGGTTCGGCCAGCTGGCGCGCCAGCGCCGGGGCGTCGCCGCCGAGCGATAGCAGCAGCGCGGCAGCGAGCCAGGGGCCGCGCCAATTCAGCTGATACATGGTGGAGGTGGTGTCCCGCGCATGCGGCCCATCGTAACGAAATTCGGCCGGAAGAGCAAACGCATGCCGACCGCAGGGCGTCGCCATGGCCGCCATCCCCATCTGCTATCATCGTGCCGTTTTGGCCAGCGCCGCGGGCGCCGGTCCGGTATTTATGCAAGGAAAAAAATGAATAATCGCATTTCCCTGCTGCGCCAGCGCGGCGTGCAGGACAGCGGCAAGGTGGGCATGATCGAGCTGTTCTTCGACCTCGTGTTCGTATTTGCCGTCACGCAACTGTCGCACGGCTTGCTGGCGCACCTGAGCGCCATGGGCTGGCTGCAGACGGGCCTGCTGTTGATGGCCGTCTGGTGGGTGTGGATCTTTACCTCGTGGATCACCAACTGGCTCGACCCCGAGCGCATTCCCGTGCGCATCAGCCTGTTCGCCATGATGCTGGGCGGCTTGCTCATGTCGGCCTCGATTCCCGAAGCGTTCGGCGCGCGGGGCCTCGGCTTTGCGGGCGCCTATGTCGCCATGCAGGCGGGCCGTCCCCTGTTCGCCTGGTGGGCCGTGCGCCATGAAGAACTGTCGCGCCGCCGCAATTTCCAGCGCATCGCCCTGTGGGCCGTGCTGTCCGGCATTTTCTGGATCGCCGGCGGCATCGCGTCGCCCGAGCAGCGCATCTTCTGGTGGGGCGCGGCCCTGCTGATCGACCTGGCCGGTCCCTGGATGCAGTTCGGCATGCCGGGCCTGGGCCGTTCCTCGACGGCCGACTGGGATGTCGACGGCGGCCACATGGCCGAGCGCTGCGCGCTGTTCGTCATCATCGCCTTGGGCGAATCGCTGCTGGTGACGGGCGCCACCTTCGCCGGCCTGGAATGGACGGCCGCCAACTGGCTGGGGTTCCTGTCGGCCCTGGTTGGCAGCATCGCCATGTGGTGGATTTATTTCGACACGGGCGCCGAGGCGGGCCACCACCGCATCGCCCACTCGAAGGATCCGGGGCGCATCGCCCGCAAGGCTTACACGTATATCCACGTGCTGATCGTGGGCGGCGTGATCGTTTCCGCCGTGGCCGACGAGCTGGCCCTCGTGCATCCGGACGAAGCGAGCTTCGCCGGCATCAGCGCCTTGCTGGGCGGCCCGATCCTGTATCTGCTGGGTAATGCCTTGTTTAAATGGGTCAGCAACGACCGCGCCACGCCGCCGCTGTCGCATCTGCTGGGCATCTTGATCATCCTGGCGCTGATCCCGATGGCGTATGGCCGGCTGTATTCGCCCCTGACCCTGGCTTGCATCACCAGCTGCGTGCTGGTATTGGTGGCCGTGTGGGAACATATGGCGCTGCGCCGTCCGCCGCCGGAGATCGATCCTTGATATTTGTTTGACCTCAACCGGGCGGCGCAATGCCGTCCGGATCGCTGCGCGTGTCGAGCTGCAGCTGCAGGAATGCCAGGTCCAGCCAGGCGCCGAACTTGGTGCCCACCTGGCGCATCAATCCCACCTCTTCGAAACCCAGCTGCTTGTGCAGGGCGATCGAGCCGGCATTGCCCGCTTCGATGCCCGCCACCATCACGTGTTTGCCCAGGCCGCGCGCGCGCGCGATCAATTCCCCCATCAAGGCCTTTCCGACCCCGGCGCCGCGGCGATCGGCGCGCACGTACACGGAATGCTCGACCGTATGGCGAAAGCCTTCGAACGGGCGCCAGTCGCCGAACGAGGCGTAGCCAGCGACAGTTCCTTCCGCATCGATGGCGACGAGCACGGGATAGCCGGCCTTTTCGCGGTCGGCCAGCCAGGCGGCGCGGTTGGCCGCATCGACCGTCCGTTCATTCCAGATGGCCAGGGTATTGCTGACGGCATCGTTGTAGATGGCCGTGATGGCCTCGATGTCGCCCGCATGGGCATCGCGTATCTGCATGTTGCTCTCCTTGCTAGGCGTCTACTATAATGGACAAATCATAGATTGCTGCCCACGCTTTTGTCCAATAAATCCTGATCATGTCCACTAAACCAGACGAATTGAACCAACGCATCGGCGCCAGGGTGCGCCTCGAGCGGGAAAGCCTGGGCTGGTCGCTGACGGAGCTGGCGGCCCGCTCGGGCGTGTCGCGCGCGATGGTGCACAAGGTGGAGCGGGGCGATTGCAGCCCCACGGCCACCTTGCTGGCGCGCCTGTCGGGCGCCTTCGACCTGAGCATGTCCGAATTGATCGCCCGCGCCGAAATGCGCGCAGGGCGCTTGCTGCGCCAGGCTGAGCAGCCCGTGTGGATCGACCCGCAGAGCGGCTATGTGCGGCGCCACGTGTCGCCCGCGTCCGACATGCCGCTCGACCTCGTGCATATTACCTTGCCGCCCGGCGCCGTGGTGGCCATGCCGGCCGCCGCCTATGCGTCGCGGCGGCAACTCATCTGGTCGCTCAGCGGCAGCCTCGTCTTCATCGAAGGGGAGACCCGCCACGTGCTGGACGAGGGCGACTGCCTGGAACTGGGCCCGCCGGCCGACTGCGTGTTCAGGAATGAAACGGCCACGGCCTGCACCTACGCCGTGGCCGTGTTGAAAGGCGTTTGACCTTAAGTCAGCGCCGCCGCGCGCAGCTGGGCGATGAAGGCGCGCGCGGCGGGCGCCTGTTCGTGGCGGCGGAAGGCCACGGCGATTTCCGAGCTGATCTGCGGCCCTTCCAGCTCGCGGAATACGACGCCGGGCAATTGCACGCTGGCCATCACCGAGTGGGGCACGATGGCGCAGCCCACGCCCAGCGACACTTCCGTCAGCACGGCCACCAGGCTGCCAGGGCGCGACACCACCTGGGCCGAAAAGCCGCCGCGCCGGCTCGCCTCCAGGGTGCCCAATTCCTGTTCCGGCACGATGAACGCCTGCTGCGCCAGCGCGGCCGGTCCCGCCACGCCGAGGCGGGCCAGCGGGCTGTCCGCTTGCACGGCCAGCACGAAGCGGTCGCGCAGCAAGACCACGCTGTCCAGGCCGTCCGGCAAATGCAGGGGCGGGCGCACGAACGCCAGGTCCACCCGGCCCTGGTCCAGCAAGCCGGGCAGGGCATCCATCGCGTATTCGCGCGCACCGATGTGGATGCCGGGGTGGCTGGCGCGAAAGCGGGCGAACTGGTCCTGCAGCACGCCTGAGTAGGCGGCCGAGGCCACATAGCCGATTTCCAGCCGTCCCAGCTCGCCCCGTCCCGCCCGCCGCGCCACTTCTTGCGCCTGCGCCAGTTGCCCCAGCGCGCGCGCCGCTTCGATGACAAACAATTCGCCGGCCGCCGTCAGGGCCACGGCGCGCTTGCTGCGCTGGAACAGGCGTGTGCCGAGCAAGCTTTCCGTTTCCTGCACCTGCTTGGTCAGCGCGGGCGGCGAAATGCCCAGCTCGGCAGCGGCCCGCGCGAAGTGCAGGCTGTGCGCGACGGCCAGTATGCAGCGGAAATGCCGCAATTCCATGTCTTTGTCTGTATTCACCATCAGTGAATTATAAGGCGATCATCTTATAACAGGAAATAATACAAGCGTGCTTACAATCGGGGCATGAAGAATACCAACTGGACCTTATATACGTGCTCGGGCGTGTGCGCGCTGATCATGCTCGACACCAACGTGGTGGCCGTCTCCCTGCCGTCGATCGCCCGCTCGCTCAACGCCAGCTTCGTCGACGTGGAATGGGTGGTCAGCGCCTACATGCTGGCGTTCGCCTCGTTCCTGTTGCCAGCCGGCAGCATCGCCGACCGCCTGGGACGGCGCAAGGTGATGCTGTTTGGCCTGGCCGTGTTCGCGCTGGCGTCCCTGCTGTGCGGCCTGGCGTGGACGCCGTTCGTGCTCAACGTGGCGCGCGCCGTCAAGGGCCTGGGCGCCGCGCTGCTGCTCACCTCCGCGCTGGCCGTCATCGGCCACACGTTTCATGCGGAAAAGGAGCGGGCGCGCGCCTGGTCCGTGTGGGGTGCGGCCATGGGCGTGGCCATGACGGTGGCGCCCCTCTTGGGCGGCCTGATCACGAGCGCCATCAACTGGCGCTGGATTTTCTACCTGAACTTGCCCGTCGTCGCCATCCTGATGTGGCTGGTGCAGCGCCATGTGGACGAATCGAAGGACGCGTCCAACGCCAGCTTCGACCCGGCGGGCGCGCTGCTGTTTTCCGCCGGCCTGTTCTGCATCATCTGGGGCTTGATCGACGCCAGCGTGGCGGGCTGGTCCAGCCGCGCCACCCTGCTGCGCTTCCTGGCGGGCGCGGCGCTGCTGCTGGTATTCGTGCTGGTAGAGCGGCGCCAGCGCGCGCCCATGGTCGATTTATCCCTGTTTGGCCGGCGCGTGTTCGTCGGCGCCGTGCTGGGCATGTTCGGCTATGCCATCGCCGCGCAAGTGATGATGACCTTTTTACCGCTGTATCTGCAGAACGCCTTCGGCTTTTCCGCCGTGCTGGCCGGCTGCGCCATGCTGCCGTTTGCCGTCGCCATGGTCGTGCTGTCGCGCCTGGCGCCGCGCGCCATGCATTATCTGGACGACCGCGGCATCCTCGTGACGGGGCTGCTGATCGTCGCCGCGGGCAACGTGGCCACGGCGCTGGCCGCCGCCAGCCTGCAGTACGGCTGGGTGGCGGCGGGCATGGTCGTCACGGGGGCGGGGGCGGGATTGCTCAACGGCACCACGCAAAAGGCCATCCTCGCCTGCATCCCCCGCGAACGCACGGGCATGGGCTCCGGCATCAGCACCACCACGCGCTTCGTCGGCATCGTGCTGGCCGTGGGCGCGCTGGGCGCCGTGCTGGCTATGCGCACGGCCGCCTCGTTCGAGCAACTGGCGTGGCTGCACGGCTTGAAGGCTTCGCCGGAAATGATCGGGCGCATCGTCGCCGGCAACGCGTCCGACGCCTTCGGCCAGCTGCCGCCCGCCCTGCAATCCGTGGCGCAGGAAGCGGCGCGGCACGCCTTCATCGACGGCTTTGCCAGCGTGCTGTACCTGGCTGGCGGACTGGCGGCCGTGGTGGCGGCGCTGGTCTTCGTGCTGGCAAGGCCGCTGGAAAAAGTGTAACTGTTCAGCAAGTTCTGCGTGCGCGGCCTCTGCTTGTAATATGATGCCATCAGGAAATACATGGCAATCATATAACACGACCAATCAAGAGCGCCGAACAGAAGCGTAGCGAGCGGCAGTGAGTTGTGGCTGAGAAGCGGAGCTGTGCGAATGCACAGTGAGCATCGGAAGCCGCAAATCGCGACGCGCAGTAGCTTATGTTCGGTGCGGAGAATCGCATGCGCAGGAAACGCATTATCATCACCAGCGTGCTGGTGGCCGTCATCGGCGTGGCCGCTCCCCTGAGCCTGGCCTTTTACCTGTCGTCCGTGCGGGCCGAGCAGGGCGAGCAGGAACGCCTGCGCCTGCTGGCCGGTTACGCGCTCGAGCGCGCCCACCGTTCGATCGCCTCGGCCAGCATGGCCCTGCGCAGCGCCGATGCGCTGGAGCTGGCGCCGTGTTCGGAAGCCCATGTCCAGCAATTGCGCCGCATCACCATCACCACGCGCAGCATCGACGATATCGGCTATGTGGAAAACGGCTTGCTCAAATGCACGTCCACGGGCATCGAGGAAGAGCGCATCGCCGTCACGCCCGCCGACTTTACCCTGGACAATGGCATGGGCCTCGATTTCGACCTGCGCCCCGTCGTCAGCGGCGGCAAGCGCATGGTGGGGCTGTCGTATCGCGCCTACAAGGTGCTGATCGATCCCGTGCGCTTTTCCGACGTCATCGTCGACAGCGACATCCAGATGGCCGTGGCCATCGGCAAGCGGGGCGTGCTCGACACCTTGCACCATCCGGACCCGGCGCTGGTGCAAGCCTTGCTGGCCGGCCAGCCGGCGGCGGCCGGCGCCGTGCCGGACGGCAGCATCCATGCCATGCTGTACCGCGATGGCTTGACGGCCGTCATGATCGAACCGCGCAGCAAGCTGAACGACAGGCTGCGGCGCGAGCAGCTGCTGCTCTTGCCGCTGGGCCTGCTTATGGCTGCCTTCCTCGTTGGCATCGTCGTGTGGCTGTCGCGCCGTCGTTTGTCGCTGATGGGAGAGTTGCGCATCGCCATCGACCGGCGCGAATTCTTTGTCCATTATCAACCGATCATCGCGCTCGATACGGGCGTGTGCGTGGGCGCCGAGGCGCTGATACGCTGGCGCCGTCCCGATGGCAGCATGATACGGCCCGACCTGTTCATCCCCGTGGCCGAGGAAGGCGATCTGATTCTACCCATCACCGACCAGGTGATCGATTGCGTGATCGCCGACATGCGCGCCGCGCTGCTGGCCGACCGCGAGCTGCACATCGCCATCAACCTGTGCGCCAGCGATATCGAAACGGGCCGCGTGCTCGACGTGCTCGAACGCGCGCTGGCCGGCACGGGCATCGAGGCGCAGCAGATCTGGCTGGAAGCGACGGAACGGGGCTTCATCAACGTGGAAGCGGCGCGCGCCACCATCGAAAAGGCCAGGGCGCGCGGCCATGCCGTGGCCATCGACGACTTCGGCACCGGCTATTCCAGCCTGTCGAGCCTGCAAAACCTGCCGCTCGACGCCTTGAAGATCGACAAATCCTTCGTCGACACCATCGGCACGGACGCCGCCACCAGCAGCGTCACGCCGCACATCATCGCCATGGCCCGCACCCTGAACATGCTGATCGTGGCCGAAGGCATCGAAACGCAGCAGCAAGCCGATTATTTGCTGGAACGCAAAGTCGAATTCGGCCAGGGCTGGCTGTTCGCCAAAGCGCTGCCGGCAGCGCAATTCCTTGCCTTTTATCAAACGCGCCGCGCGCCAGCATCCCCATGAAACCGCCACGCTTTCCCTATCCCTTGCAACCGCTGCGCGTACCGGGCGGCTGGCACATCACCGTCAACACCCTGTTCGAGGTGGAACCGGGGCCGGACACCATGGAATGGTTCAGCAGCGCATTGCTGCTGTGGGGCAGCTGCCGCGACAGCGGTTACTGCTTCAATTCGCACTTCGAGCCGGAGGACGACCCGCAGGGCGAATTCGTGCTGGAGATGGGCAAGGTGGCATACGACCGCGACGGCAAGATCGTGCAGGGCAGCGACGCCTTCCTGGGCGAGTTTCGCACGCGCAGCAAGGCGGCGTTTGTCGCGCGGGTCGAGCAATTCATGCAAGACCTGGCAGCTTGATCGCTACGGTTTGCGCGGCAAGACCGTGTCCTGCCCGCTTTGCTTGAGCACGGCACTGGCGATCTTGCCCGCCGCATCGCGCGTAAACGCCAGTTCCGCGTCGATGGCGCGGAAGAAGAATTGATCTTTCGCGCTGGCAAACAAGGGGGCGGAGCCCATGCCCGTGCCGGCCGCTTCAAGGCCTTGCTTGCCCAGGCTCACCGTCAAGGTGAAATCCTTGTCCAGTGGATACTCGCCAACGTACTCGGCGAGCGCGGCGCGCGGCACGTCGATGGCCGCTTGCGGCTTTTTCAGCGGCGGCAGGGGCGTGCCGGGCAGCAAGGTGGACAAGCCCAGGGCATCGACATCGCGCGCCGTATTCGTCAGCACCACCACGCCCCGCTTGCCGTCCGTCGTGAACGCTGCATAGCTGCTGTAGCCGCCCGTTTGGCCGCTGTGCCACGCGTAGGCCTGGCCCTGCCGCTGTTCCAGCAGCCAGGACAGGCCGATTTTCGTGTCGTCGCCGGACGCCACCGGACGCTGCGGCTGGATCGCCAGCGCATACGGGCGCAGCGGCTTGAACATATACGCCTGCAGGTAGGCGACCATGTCGCGCGCGCTGGAATACACGCCGCCGGCCGGCGCCACCACATTCAAATCCCAGGCGGGCGTGGCTTCGCCCGACAGCAGATGGCCGGGCGCCAGGCGCGCCAGCATGCCGTGCGTGGGCTTGTTCGAGGTGGAACGCATGCCGAGCGGCACGGCGATACGCTTTTGCAGCAGCGCTTCATAGCTGGTGCCGGCCTGTGCCGCCAGGGCCGTGCCCAGCACGGCGTAGCCGATGTTCGAGTAGTCAAAGGCCGTGCCTGGCGCGCGCGGCAGGTGGTAGGCGGCGAGAAACTGCCGCTGCTTCGCTTCCGTGTAGTCGGCATACGGGTTGGCCGGGTCCTTGGGCGCGAAGTTGTCGGGCAGGCGCGGCAGCGAGGAATAATGCGTGGCCAGGTCGAGCAGGCTGATCGTTTTTCCATCGAAGGCAGGCACGGTATAGCCCGGCAACAAGGCCGCCACGGGCTCGTCGAGCTTGACCTTGCCTTCGACGACGGCGTTGGCCAGCAGCAAGGCCGTCATGGTCTTGGTGACGGAACCGATCTGGTAAACGGTGTCGGCGCCAGGCTTGGCGCTCTTGCCTGTCTGGCTGCTGCCAAAACCATACACGACGCTGTCTTTGCCTTCGATCACGGCGATGACGATGCTGGCGTGCAAGCCCGTGCGCGTGAGTTCTTCCGCGCGCTGGCGCACGGCGTCGTCCAGCGCGGGGGCGGCCAGTGCGGCGCTGCCGGCGAGGCAAAGGGGGAGGAGGGCGAAAGTGGGTGTCATGGGTAACCTTGTCCAGAGTGGATCGAAGGCACGCCGGCGCATGGGGAAGGTGGCTGGCATGCCTGGTGAAGGATACGGGCCCAACATGAAGGTTGCCTGAGTTTTATGTTTGCCGGTATGGCAAGGCTTGCGTTTGCTCAATGTTCAGCCATCGGCGCTTCCAGCAGGCACGCCAGCTGCGCGCGCATGTCGGCAGACATGCATTGCAGCAATTCACCGCGCCGGCGCGCATCGGCCCGTTTCTTCGATGGCACGTCGGCCAGGTCCGGCGCCCGGTAGGGCGCGCAGGGCAGGTGATAATTACCGTCGCGCATGCGCAAGGCATGCAATTCCTGCCATGCCAGGTCGTAATCGGCGGCGATATGGCGCCGGCGCCGCGCATTCAGGGCGATGCGGTTGTCATTGCTGATCAAAAACAGGTTATTGCAGGCAAAAAAATCGCCGAAATCGCGCAGGGCCGTCACCATCAGGTTTTTCGGGCGGCAACCGTGCAGCGCCCGCGTGGCCGCCTTCACGGCTTGCGCGCCCGCTTCCGAGCGCAAGCCTTGCAGCGCACCCAGTTGCAGGGACACGCCATCGGCGCGCGGCAGGAACAGGAAGCTGGCCAGGTAGAACGGCTGGCCGTCGCGCGTCAGGCGCAGGCACAGTTCGCCTTCGCGGTAGCTGTCGTGGATGGCCGTCAGCTGCAAGCGGTACAGCGCCCCATCCTTGCCTTCGAACGCGGCCAGCACCACGGGCTGGCGCGCGGCCCGCTCGACCAGGGCGCGCGCCCCGGCTTGCCACAGGAAACGGTAATGCCCTTCCAGCAAGGCCAGCCTGTCCGCGCAACCGAGCCGGCGCGAAGCGTAAGGGCGGTAAATCTTGAAGCGCAAGCAAGGATGCAGCTGCGCCAGCGAATTCAGGCCGGGCATGCTGCCCAGGAAAGCTTGCCAGCGCGTGCGCTGGCGGGGAAAGAAGAGGGCGCCCAGCGCCGCTTTCAGGCGGTGGCCGCTGGCCGGGTGCGGCACGGCGGCGCCGTGGTGCAGGGGTAAAGCGATGTCATTCATGATTCAGCCGGAAAAGGGCAGGCGCTGCACAATGAGAGCCTTGCCAATCTGAATGCTACGCGGGCCAGGTGAATTTCCTATTAAGATGCCATGCACACGGGCTTTAGAGGATGGCAACTAAACATTTGCCTTCTGGCAATATGGACAGTTATGCTCGCGGCACCTTCACTCCTGGACTGATGCCGCTCATGAATCACCGCCCATTGCTTGCCATTCCCATGCTCGTTGCCGCCCTGGCCGCCCAGGCGCAAGACCGCACGGCCGATCCCCTGGGGCCGTTGGCGCAATGCATCAACCGCAGCGAGTTCCAGTTCCGGCAGCAGGACCGCCTGCCCGCGCACGTGACGACGCGCAGCGTCAAGCTGGCGACGGGAGAGGGGCGGGTATCGGTGGCCGATGGCTATCGGCTGATGCTGTTCCGCAAGGGTAGCTTGCCCCTGGTGAACCTGAAAATCGAACGCAGCGCCGAAGGCAGGTTTGCCGCCGACCGCGACACCATCGTGGCGCAGATGCAGCAGATGGCCGCCAACAGCAAGGCGCCGCAATTAGTGTCGCTGGAAACGGACACGCGCCAGGGCGTGGAAGTGCTAGGATTAAACAATCCCAATGTCACGCAATCGGCGGGCATCATCAGTCTATACACCTTGCTGCATGCCGCCAGCGGGACGGTCGCCACCGCCTATCTGCTCAACCAGCCGGCGGACAAACGGGAATTCGCGACGGATGCGCAGTACCGGGCCTTGCGCGACCAGTTCATCAGCTCGCTGGCCGCTTGCATGGCCGATCCCGCGCCGTAAGGCAGGCGCACACAGGCACAGGCAAGCCAGGAAAGGAGATCACCGCCATGAAAAAAACAGAACCAGACACGCAGTCCCAGGATGGGGCGGTGAGCGCCGAGTCCGCTGCTCGCCTGATCGACGCGAAAATCGCCGCGCTGGCCGACTGGCGCGGCAAGACGCTGGCCACGGTGCGCGCACTGATACGCCAGGCGGACCCGGACGTGGTCGAGGAAGTCAAATGGCGCGGCGTGCCCGTCTGGTCGCACGCGGGCATGATTTGCACGGGCGAAACCTATAAACTGGCCGTGAAACTCACCTTCGCCAAGGGCGCCGCCTTGCCCGATCCGGCCGGCCTGTTCAATGCCAGCCTGGACGGCAACACGCGCCGGGCCATCGACCTGCACGAAGGCGCGCACCTCGATACGGCGGCGTTCAAGGCGCTGATACGTGCCGCCGTGGCGCTGAATACGACACCGAAACCCAAACGGACTCCGACTTGAGACATTATCTGTATCTGTGGCACGACCCGGCCGAGCGCATGCTGGTCGCTTCCGGCATCGAATTCAAGGATTTTCTCCCCAACCTCGGCGAAGCTGGCGGCATCGTGCTGCGCAAGGGCAGCGCCGGGACGGCCAGGAAGCCCGCCGGCTACCAGACCCTGGCGCGGCAACAGTTGCCGGCCCTGGCCCGGGAAGACCTGCACGCCTGCGGCAGCCATGCATGGGCCGACTGGCGGGGTGCGGCGCCGCCGCCCCAGGATGGGGACGTGGCTGCGGCGCTGGCATACCACGACGCCGCGTCGCGGCGCACGGGGCTGGCCGCCCTGCAAAACCGCTTCCTCGCCTTTGCCCACGACGACGGCTGGTACCTGAAACTGTTGTATGCGGCATGGGACGATGCGGCGGCTGTGCTCGCCGGCGCCATCCCGCCAGCGCTGGGCACGCTCGACCTGACTGCGCTACGCCAGGGGGACGACGGTTACTGGCTGCAAGACGGCAGGCTCGAAGTGGAATTGAAAACCCACGATATCGACAGCGTGCTGAACCGCCGTTTGTGACCGTATAATGGCATTCCGATAACTGATACGCGCCCGCCATGCTTCGTCCTCATTTCGCCACAGCATCGCCTCGCTTGCGCGCCGCCGCATGACGCCAGCCACGCTTCGGCCATTCGCGCTGGCGGACACGCCTTCCTGCGCCGCCATCCTGGCGCTGGCGGGGCGCGACACCTTCGGCCCTGTCGCCAGCGCCGCCGCTTTCACGGCAGCGACGCAGGGCGAAGAAATCCTCGTTGCCGAGCGTGACGGCATCGTCGCCGGCTTTGCGGCCGTGTACACGGGCGACGCGCCCGAGCATTTCCTGCACCATTTATATGTGCACCCGGCGCATAGCGGACTGGGCATCGGCACACAGCTGCTGGCCGCCGTGGCGGCGCGCTTCGGTCCCCGGCTGAGCCTCAAGACGCAGCTGGCCAATACGGGCGCGCGGCGCTTGTATGCGCGCGCGGGCTGGGTCGAAGACGCCGGCGATGGCGGCGTGGACATCCTCGGCGCGTGGATACGGGTGCGCTACCGCGCCGCACCGCCCGGGCGATGAAAGACCCTGGCGCCATCGACCCCGCCCTGGCAAGAATGATGGGCTGGTTCCTGATCCTGCTCGCCCTTCCCACCGCGTATTTTTCCTTCTGGCGCGCGTATGACAAGCTCGCCTCGCCAGCCTGGCCCGTGACCAGCGCCGAGATCGTGCGCAGCAGCATGTATCAGCGCACGGGTAAATCGCAGGACTGGTGCGTCAAGCTCAGCTACCGCTACAGCGTGGATGGCAAGGCCTACCGCAGCTCGCGCATCGGCGTCTCGCGGATAGGCAACGCCGGCTGCCACCGAGATCAGGCCGTCACGGCCTGGCGCCTGACCAGCATGGCGCCCGGTGCGCACATCCGCGTGCATTACCGGCCGCGCGACCCGAACGATACCGCCGTGTTCCTCGCCGGCCTCGATTTCCTCGATTATTTTGGCGTCGTGCTGTGGGTCGTCCTGTTCGTGCTGGGCATGTCGGAAGCGCGCAAGCGGGCGCCGCCAGCCGGGTCCGCTTTGCCAAACGTGGCATCCATGGCCGCGCGGTCATAGTTTTGCTCGGGCGGCGCGCCGATCGGCGTCAACGTGAAATGCGGCGCATATTCGCCCCGTCGGCCGTCATCGGGCAGACGAAATAATGGGGCTAGCCCCGATAGCGGGCGATGCCCGTCCTGGGGCAGTCGTAGCTATCCCAGGCCACACGTGGAGGGGGTCAAACCCGGCGTTGCTCCTTGTTGTCGGTTAGCAGTCCCAGCCTGGCCGCCATGCCGGCATTGTCGCGCAGCAAACCGTCGCGCTCCTGCGCCAAGGCTTCCATTTTCTGTTGCGATAGTTGTCCGTTTTCCGCCAGCATGTCGAGCTGGCGGTCTTGCGCGGCCAGCGCCACCTTGGCGTCGTTCAGCGCCAGCAGGGCCGTGTCGAGCTTGGCCAGCAGGGCGTCGGCGGACGCCGCCGCCTGCAAGTATTGAAATTCGAACTGGTCGCGCTCGGGACGCACGGTAGCCAGGGCTTCGCGGTCTGCCGCGGCCTGGGCCGCCAGCGTCGTTTGTTCCGCCTGCAGCTGCGCCAGGCGCATGTCTTGCTGCACCAGCGTCGCTTGCTGGCCTTGCAGGCGCTGCTGCAGCTGGGCGTTGTCCTGTTCCAGGCGACTGATCCGTTGCTGCGCCTGGGCCCGTTCCTCGCTGCGCTGGGCGGCCGCCGCTTCCTGGTAATGGTCGAACTGCGAACGCACCTGCGCCAGCTGGCGGTTCAGGGCGGCGATTTCCTCGCCCCGGTCGGCCAGGCGCTGCGTCAAGCCCGCGTTATCGCTGTGCAAGGTGGCCAGGGTGACGGCGCGGAAATGGTGTTCTTCCTTCAATTGCGCCAGCGCGTGCTGGGTGGCGCGCAATTCCTGGGTGAGGGCGGCGCGCGCCTCCGTCAGTTTCAAGCGTTCCGTTTCCGTCTTCTTCAGCTGCGCCAAAGCCGCATCGAGTTCGGCGCGGTTTTCCCGCATGCCCGTTTCCAGCTGCTGCGCCACGTCGCGCTGCTGCTTGTCGTACACGCCGCGCATCGCTTCCATCAGTTCGGCCGGCAAGCCTGATTCCGTTTTCACGGCGCCCACGCCCTGGAACTCTTCCTTCCAGCGTTTCAGCAGGGGAGCGATGGTGCTCTTGCTGCCAGTGCTGCCCAGCGCTTCGCGCACGCTGTCGACCGTGGGATTGCGCCCATCGGCAGCGACGATTTGGGCTGCTTTCATAACATCAGAGTACAGAATGCCGGTGCGGGCCATGAAATCACCTATGAGTGAAATTTAGTAACGTATTACATGATACGTAATATCGCATAATATTACGATATAAATTTTGATCGTTTTTGAAAAATATATATCGCGATAAGATCGCTTATCGCGGGTTATGGGGGTGGTTTGCATGGTATTCTGCGTATTTCCCAGTACACCAGCCCGATTTCAGCGATTCCATGCCCGATTTGCCCCTTTCCAAACGCCGCGCCGCCGCGCCCAAAAGCGCCGCCTTGGCTCCTGTGCCGTTACACGGCGCCCTGATCGATGCCGAGCTGGCCGCGCGCCACCAGGCGTTTCTCGCCGCCGCCACGTCCGACAACACGCGCCGCACCTACCGTTCCGCCATCCGCCACTTCCAGGTCTGGGGCGGGGCGCTGCCCGCCGACGAGTCCACCGTCATCCGCTACCTGCTGGCGTATGCGGACAGCCTGAACGCCCGCACCCTTGCCCTGCGCCTGACGGCCCTGTCGCAATGGCATGTGTACCAGGCCTTTGCCGACCCCGCATCCACGCCCACCGTGCGCAAGACCCTGGCCGGCATCGCCCGCCTGCATGGCAAACCAAAGAAAAAGGCCAAGGCCTTGCCGCTGGAAGACCTGGAGCTGATCGTCGCCAGACTGGCCGCGCTGGGCAGCGTCAAGGCCTTGCGCGACAGCGCCTTGCTGCAGCTGGGTTTTTTTGGCGGTTTCCGGCGCAGCGAACTGGCGGGATTGACTGTCGAAGACGTGAGATGGGAGCCGCAGGGCATGGTAATCACCTTGCCCCGCTCGAAAACGGATCAACTGGGGGAGGGCATCGTCAAGGCGATCCCGTTCGGCGACGGCGTCTGCTGCCCGGCCACGGCCCTGCGCGCCTGGCTCGCCGCGGCGCACATCCGCACGGGGCCGCTATTGCGCCCCGTCAATCAATGGGGCCACGTGAGCGCGAAAGCGCTGCACGCGAGCAGCATCAATACCATACTGGAAAGCTGCGCCAGGCTGGCTGAGCTCGATTACGTTCCGGAACTGTCGAGCCACAGCCTGCGCCGCGGCATGGCCACCAGCGCCCACCGGGCCGGCGCCGATTTCCAGGCCATCAAGCGCCAGGGCGGCTGGCGCCACGACGGTACCGTGCATGGCTATATAGAAGAGGCGGGCCGCTTCGAGGAAAATGCGGCGGGGAGTTTATTGAAGGCGAAGAGGAAGCCGGCGGGGTGAGGGTGCCCTGCAAGATATTGCAGCGGCCGGTCAACGGATGCCCATGCGGGCGCAGCGCCCTGGGGGATTAAGCAGGGGCTACGTCGACACGCTCAATTTCCAGCTCGGTGGCGGAGCTTAATTGCGCCGCAATGAGAGAGCTCATATCCACGTCCGCACCGCCATCGGATACGTCCGCGCAGGTATCGATAATTAGCTGAAAACAGTTGTCGCGCATCTCCCGCGTGTCCATATCCGGCGGCGGAGGCGCCAACAGAGCGATTTCCAGTCCAAGCGCGAAGGCGCGATACGCCGGATATTCCTCGTATTTCCCTTCCTCGTCAGGCGAAAATCTGATACCCAGTGCCGCAGCCAGAACGACAACCGTGGCTTCGAAGGGCAGCGTAGGCCGAATGTTCAGACAAGCCGTATAGTAGCTTCCACTTTGACAATTGCGCATGCAACCTCTGGTATAAATTTAAAATAGATGATCTATTGTCATGTCACGTATGGACGCCCGCTCCTGGCCGGCTGAAGCTACCTCAAATGCCATACTTGTTGTGAACAGCGGCCTTAAGCTCAGCCTGCGGCAAGCCTCCTCGCCGCCAAAACTCAAAAAAATACTCCAATGTTTCGGCAGAAGCGTCAATATCCATAGGATGCAAGACGCAGATGGCAGCTCTTATTTTCAAAACGTCGGGCTCGTCCGATTGATCGCGCCCTTCAATTGCCCGCCAGAGGCGTACACGCTCAGCAATGACTTCCTCAGCCATTGCCGCGCCGGTGACGTATCGATTCGCCACAGCTGCGGCTGATTTAGCAGCCTCAGGCAATTGTGAAGTCACTCTTCCTATCGCCTCAATCATGAATCGCTGAGCTAAAAATTGTTCCGCAGGGTCATCCAAGTCCACCGCAGATGCGATAGCATCAAAAAGTCTCTTATTCAACATTTGCATTAAGTTTCAGCGATTGCTCGGGGCTCACATCGGGGCCGCTTCTGGTCGGTTGCGGTCGGCGGCGATTATCGCCCCAAAGGAGACATCAGCTATAAAGGTCCGAAGTCGTTAGTCTGGGACTGGTGCGTTTTTCGCAGCCTTCTCGGCCCGGCGTTGTTCTTTTGCTTCCTGCTTGGCCACCTTGCTTAGCGCATGGCTTGCCTCGAGGCTTGCAGCCACGCGTTCCTGCAGTACAGGATTTTGAAGCGCCAGCACTGTATTCGGTTTTTTTATTCTCATTTGCTTCATCAACTCAAAACGTTCCAGTTCGCGCAGATCAAAATTCTCATATGTGTACCATGCTTTTTCTGAATTCGGGACACCAGGTCGTGGCCAAGGAAGATATTTTATTATTCTTTTTTCGTTGATAGAAATATTTATATAGCTTATGTAGTCGTAATATTTATCTAAATTTGGATTCACAAATTTATAAGTGTAGGAAGTTAAAAACTCTTCGTCTGGCGTTTGTGTTGTATATGCGTCACGGAAATTGCATTTTTTAAAATTGCAGCGACGACAGGAAATAAGAAGATTTTCCATGTTGAAGGTTAATCGAGGAAATTTATCTTTTTCGAGTACATGTTCTATATCGAGTACCATATTGTGCTCTCCCTTGATGTCTCTTCGACAATATGAGCAACAATATCCAGATTTTTCTTTCAGGTAACCTTTTATTTTTTCCTTTAGCGGCTTGAATTCGTCCGAATCCCAGAATTTTTCATCATATTCAATTTTATTGGCAAAAGAATTTATTTCTGTAATGAGTTTTTTAAACGAGACATTCTCCTTATTTTTCATTAATTATCCCCATTAATGTTTGCTTGTAGATTTTTACCACATTGCGCTGCTCCGGGTCAATGCAAGCCTTCTCAATTTCATCCATGAACTGTCCCGCGTCTTCAATAGTCATTTTTCTAGCACAAACAGCATTGACCGCGTCGATCAACATACCTGCCACGTACTGATTATTCTTGGGAATGACTTGAAATGCCGACCAAGATATGCCTTCCAAGCCTTCGTCCGCTGTGTCAATTTGATGTACCTGGCCATCTGGGTCAAGTCTGTAGGTGATTACATCGAATGGATAATTCTGGTCACCAGATAGCAACACTGGACTATGAGTCGCAACTACAAAGAACGGCTTTTCATACTTGAAGAAATGGTACAAGTTTTCGATATATTGAACCTGCCACCTTGGATGAAGGCTATTTTCCGGCTCGTCGATTAATACGACCGAATTTTCCTTGATCTTGGCACTCGCCCAGGCCATGGACGCAAGATAGCCGATCTCGCCTGAACTTGCAGCATCAAGATCAAAGTTGATAATTTTCTTGACACCATTCAGGGTTATGCATTTACGTAGAACGATACGAACCGGCCTACATACCCCTGCTGCGGTGATAGTTGCCTCGTTCTGCAACAGGCGAGGGACTATCGACGCGCCGGTCCTCGACTCGTTATTGTCATCGAGATCAATCCAAATGACCTTCGATTGATCATCCAACTCTTCCTTGACCGTATTCCTGATTTTTTTTACCAGGCTTTGCACTTCTTCGGAAAGCCGTGATTCCTCCAATCCTTCAGCAATATTAATTCCAGAAATTGCCAAGCCAACCGTACGCTCGTATCCCAAGCCCTGCAACACATCTCCGACTCTTCGCAAGCTTGTCGCGACTTCATTACGTGGCCTTTTCAAAGAATCTTTTATCGCATCCATTGCGTACCTGCTTCCATTCCGTTGTCCGAGACGCTGGGCCGACGTGGGATTCACGTTAAATTTATCATGCGGTGTATTGGATATCGCCATTACGTTAATATTGTGATCCACAACGGCGATATGTTCCGCATACCTTGCCAAGAACGAACTCTTTCCTACCCCGTTTTCCCCTATCAACACGACAACCGTCATCCCTTGTCCGCGCAAGGTATCGACCTCATTCAGCAACTCGTCTGTATTCATATACAAGCTTTCCGATTATTCGAGTGAGTTTTATCGATTATTATTTCGATCTAACAATACCTACTAATTGCTCAGTTCCGTAATTAATGTCACATCCCCCATATCCTGTCGATATCGGTTTCGAGAGCCCATCCATTTCTGAAAACTGTTCTTGGCTGAATTCGAAGGTACGTCAATGTACTCTCTGTGCTAATTACTCCTTGCAAAGTACAGGCCAACCATAAATTGTACGCCACATCTGCTCAACCGCAGATCGGCCCGTCTTGCTTCTGCTTAGTCGAAGAATCTTGTCTTTATCATCAGCGCTCAGGGTCTGATCATTTTCCAGATGCTTCATGACATATACGGAGACATGCCATTGGCTCGCGCTCAAGGGATACCGGGTAATCCCGAGGGCCCCTGTAAGTGGGTTATCGACCGCAAAGTGGGAGCGAATTCGAGCTAACACGTTTTTCTCATGTCCGTTGTATACTACATTGAGTTGAGATTTATGTTGACACAAATAGTCACTGAAAATCTCAATATTCGTTGTAGCTACCTTCCCGAAATCACATCCCCCGCCGGGCAGGTCTATCGGCCGTTTAAGGCTCCGTATATCGTCGAGCGCTAAGTCCAGTTCAAACCAATACCACCCCGAACACTCACGTCCTTTCACCCAATGATCGGCCCGAATCGCATCGAACCAATCTTTCTTAAAAGTATCATGAACCCAACCTTCCTTGTTGTGAAACGGCAAACGAAGGCGTTGATTCCAGCAGTGTCGCGCTATGTCACCGATATCCATGCGAAATTCGAAATCCTAAAAAGTTAGATTCTGCAAAGTTAGCAGGACCTATTGGAATATGTCAGAGGAGTCGGCAGAGTCGAAGGCGAACGTCCGCTGCTGGCCGGTTGCCGTTGTCGGCAGGTTCCGCTCCATTGCGGACAACCCTAATTCGTGTCAAACGCCAACTCTTCGAAGTCTTGGAGTAAATGTGCACCGAAAATAACTTCACCACTCCGATAGGCCTTGAGAGAGTCATCACGTTTTTCCCGCCAGTCTAAGGGGACCGAGCAAGCTTTCAAAACAGACTGGTGACGGCTTGGTATCGTAGTTTTGGCGCTCATCGAAAGCCTCCTTATGGCCGATAGCGGACAGCCAAAATGGCGCAGTGTATGGCATTGTTGCTCTTTTGAAAAGTGGAAGACAGGAAAGTGATTTTACGAAGCGTTCTTGGACAATGCTTTGATGAAATGAATGCGCTCGCTGACGGGATCGCCAAAGTGCTCCACCAGTCGGATCTGATAGCCATTGAGGATCAGCAAGCGCAGCATGGCGGGATAGCGGTTCATCGATTTTACGGTGACGGCCGCAAAGCCGTGCTCGCTGGCCCAGGCTTCCTGGGCTTCCAGCAGCCGCTGCGCCAGGCCCGTCTTGCGGTGCGCGGGCAGCACGCCGCCGAGCCAGCTATACAAGGAGCCATCCTCGGCGGCATAGCCCAGCTTGCAGCCGACGGGCTGGCCGTCCGCTTCCGCGATCAGCACCAGCGCACCGGCGGGCAGGCGCTCCTGCAACTGCGCCAGGCTGCGCTCTTGGTCGAACTCTGGGATGGCCTGCAGCACCTGCCAGGCTTCCTCGATGTTGCCAATACGGATCATGCGGCCGCTTGTTCCCGCTGGGCCGGGCGGATGATCATGCAGGTGGCCGTCGCGTGCGCATACACTTTACCGGCTTCGTCGCGGATCGTGCCTTCGGAAATGACCAGGTTGCGTCCCGCATTGATGACTTTGCCTTCCGCGTAGACCGTCACGTTGAAGGGCAGGGGGCGGCACATCTTGATGTTCAGGTCCGTCGTGCCGTAGCTTTCGCCGGCCGGCAAGACCGTGTGCGTGGCGCAACCCGTGACCGTGTCGAGCACGGTGGCGGCAAAACCGCCGTGCACGCCGCCCATGGGATTGGTGTGGTTTTCATTCGCCGTCGCCGTGAAGATGACCCTGCCGTGCTCGATCGTGTGGGCGTCCATCGGCATGGTCTTGGAAATGCCGGGCCGGGGAAACAGGCCTTGCGCGAAAGCTTGCATCAGTTGCAAGCCGGTCATGTCGTTGGGGTGCATGGTAACTCCTGTGGGGTGAAGGTTGGGTTAAACGTCTTGCCGATTAAACGTCTTGCTGGAAACGCAGGCGCGAGGCATGCAGCAGGAAGCGGGCGACGACGGCCAGTTCTTCCTCGCTGAAACCTTGCTTCAGTTGTTCATTCAGGCTGTCGAGCAGGGGCAGGGCGGCGGCCAGCACCTCGCCGCCTTTGGGCGACATGTGCAGGGTGCCGGCGCGCGCGTCGAGCGCCGACTGGCCGCGCACGATGAGGCCGTTTTCTTCCATGCGCGCCACGAGGCCCGTGACGGCCGAGTTTTTCAGCTGCAGCGCCCGCCCCAGATCCTTCAATTGGCAGCCTTCCTCGCCCTTCAGGGCAAACAAGGCGACCACTTGCGTGCCGGAAAACCCCAGTTCGCTGGTGAACACGGCATCGGCCGAGCGAAACAGGTTCTGGCGCGCCAGGTTGAGCAGATTGAACAAGCGCGGCGAACGCTCGCCCAGCGGGCAGGCGGCGGCATCGGGTACGTCTGGGGTGGGGGAGGTATTGGTACGCATGCGAAGTATACTACTACGTATGCGTAATAAATCAAGCGTGAATTTTCAGTCGCGCTGGTGGCGCCCGATATAGCGGGCGCGCGGGCGTATCAGGGCCGCGCTGGCCGCTTGTTCCGCCGCGTGCGCGATCCAGCCGGCCGAGCGGGCCAGCGCAAACATGGTCATGCCCGCGCCCTCGGACCAGCCGAAGGCCAGTTCCATGGCCGCCAGCGCCAGGTCGGCGTTCGGTTTTACTTCGAGCAACTCGGCCGCCTTGGCGCACGCGGCCAGGATGGCGCCCAGCTGCGGGTAGCCGTGCGACATCGCGGACAGGCTTCCCAGCAAATATGCGGCGCGCGGGTCGCCGTGCGGGTACAGCGGGTGGCCGAAACCGGCGAATTCCGGCGCGATGGCTGTGTAAAAGGTAGCGATGGCAGCACCGGCGTCAGGCGCGGCCAGCGCCTGCGTCAACATGCACCTGGCCGCCGCGCTGCCGCCGCCGTGCTTGTCTCCGGACAAGGCCGCCAAGCCCGCGCCCAGCGCGGCCGGCAGGCTGGCGCCCGTCGAGGCGACGCAGCGCACGGCAAACGTCGACGCATTCAATTCATGATCGGCCAGCAGCACGAGGGCGGCGCGCAGCAATTCAGACTGCTGCGCGTCCGCTTGCCACGCCTGGGCCAGTTGCTGGTGCAGCGGCATGGCGGACGGCGCCGTTTGCAGCAGGGCGGCGGCCAGGATGCGCATCGCGGCGGGGCCGGATTGCAGCGAGTGCGGCATGTCCGCTGTCGTCAGCATGGCCATGGCCAGCATGGCGCGCGCCAGCGGCGGCGCATCGGGCGCGCTGGCCAGCCCTGGCGGCTGGGCGGGCGCGTCTTGCTGAAAATAGTCACTTGCACCATCGTCCCACAACAGGCTGGCGGTCATTTCCAGCGTCGCGTGCCGCGCCAGCGCCGCCGCATCGCAGCCGCGGTACAGCAAGCGACCATCGAAAATCTGGGAAATGCGCGTCTCCAGCACGGGCAAGCCCCAGTGTATGGCGGCCACGGCCGTCTGGCCACCGCGCTTGGCGTCGTTTTTACGGGCCGCCAGGCGCAGCACGTCTTCCTGCGGATAGCGCTTGCGGCGCGATGCACCGTTGCTGACGGAAGCGAGCAAGCCCCGGCTCACATAGGAATACAGGGTGGGCAGGCTGACGCCCAGCAGGCGCGCCGCGTCAGGAGCGGACAGATCGTTGTTCATGGCGGCCATTGTAGCGTTTGTCACTTTATATTGATTCATGGAATCAAGATTGACGGGCTGGGCCACGCGTCACTAGACTCATGCCTTTCCAGGAGTTTCCATGAGCACCTTTGCCATACGCACCCTGCGCCCGGACGACGCCGCGCCCTTGCTGGCCTTCGAACAAGCCAACCGGGCGTGGTTCGAGCGCCATATCGACCGGCGTCCGGACGCTTTTTACAGCATCGACGGCATCCACGCGCACGTCGCGCAATTCCTGGACGAGCATGCACAGGGGCGCATGCACCCCTGCGTCATCGTGGACGAATACGGGCAATTGATCGGGCGCGCCAACCTCAAGGACATTGACCGGGAGCAAGGCGTAGCCGAAGTCGGCTACCGCATCGGGGAACAGCAGGCGGGCAAGGGCCTGGCCACGGCCGCGCTGCAGTACCTGATTGCCCTGGCGCAAGACGAATGGCGGCTGGCCAGCCTATGCGCCTATGCCATCGATGGCAATGCGGCCTCGATCCGCGTGCTGGAACGCTGCGGTTTCGCGCAGGGAGTGGCTGTGCCCGATATTGCCATCGTGGAAGGCAACGTCGTCGATGGCCACCGGTTTGCGCTGGAATTGCGGGCGGCTGGGGTAGACTCTGACCTATGATAAATATGCAAACTTGCCAGATATGAATCAAGAAACCTCAAAACGCATCGTCGTCATCGGCGCCGGCATCGTCGGCGCATCGCTCGCCTACCACCTGGCCAGCAAGGGGGCGAAAGTTACCGTCGTCGAGGCGGGCGGCATCGCTTCCGGCGTGACGGGCACCTCGTTTGCCTGGCTTAACGCGTCCTGCGCGGGGATGGACCCCATCGCGGCCCTGCGCGGCGGCGCCATCGCCGCCTGGCGCCGGCTGGAAACGCAGGTGCCCGGCTTGGCGGTGCGCTGGCATGGCGCCTTGTCGTATGGCACGCAGGATGGGCGCGTTTCTCCCTCGTGCATGGTGATTGACCGCACCCGCATCGCCCAGATGGAACCGCAGCTGCGGCAACCGCCGGAACAGGCGCTGTACGAACCGGAGCAGGGCGCCCTCGACGCCGTCGCCGCGACGCACGCCTTGCTGGCAGCGGCCCGGGCGCTCGGTGCGACGGTCCGCACGCACACATCCGTGCTGGGCTTTGCCGTCCAGGACGGGAAGGTGAGGGGCGTGGAAACGGCCGCTGGCGTCATCGATGCGGATGTGATCGTGCTGGCGGCAGGCACCGCCACTGCCGCGCTGGCGGAGCAGCTGGGCGCCAGCCTGCCCATCCACGCCTCGCCCGCCATCTTCCTGCGCTACCAGGCGCCGCTCGGCTTGGTGCACGGCATTATTTCCAGCCATGCCATGGAAGTGCGGCAAGACGAAGACGGCGCCATGCTGGCGGCGGAAGATTACGTGGACGACGCGCCGGAAAACCAGCCGGCCGCCATGGCGCAGCGCACGGCCAGCGCGATCCGCAGTGAACTTGAGGGCGCCGACACCATCGCGCCGGCATTCGCCTGCATCGGCCTGCGCCCCATGCCCGTCGATGGCGTGCCCGTGATCGGCTATTTGCCGCAGGTCGAAGGCGCGTACGTGTGCGCCATGCATCCGGGCGTCGTGCTGGCAGGCATCGTGGGTCAGCTTGCCAGCGGGGAAATTGTTGACGGCCAGCCAGCGTCAGCCCTGGAAGCTTGCCGGCCCGCACGGTTCCTGATGTGATGATGCCGCGCTGATTCCTACGGCACGGGCACGACAAATACGGGCAGGATGAACGGCACTTGCTCTTGCGCATCGCCTTCCTCCGACGGGGCCTGCATAACATCCTCGTTGCGCCAGTCCCCGTTCACCACCCGGTCGGCGATCAGCGCCAAATCCTGCGTTTCGCGCACCTCGCAGCGAAACGGCAGCCTCCCATGCGAGCGCGACACCATGCTGAAGCGCAACTGGCGGCACTGCGCATCGTGCCAGCAATAGAACAGCATTTCCTCGCCAACAAGTGCGCTGCCGCGTGCCGCGATCAATTCCTCGATGAATGCAACGATATCGGCCGCATTGATCTGCGGCGTTTCCTCGTCCGTGGGCGAAAAGCTCCACATGTTCTCCATCGCTTCGCGGTTGATGTCGTCGGCATCAATGAACACTTCATCGTCTTGCGCCATTTCCAGCCATGCATTGACTGTCCTGCAATTCATCATGTCGTCATGCATCCCATGTTTTAAAAGCCGTCCATACCGAGCGCCATGCGCCATGCGGAAGTTTGGCCTGCATGGAAAGTGACAGTCCGCCGTCGCCCATACGATCGCCTGGCTTCCATTGTTTATTCTTCAGATTAAGTGCCCGTGCTCTTCCCATGTCGACAGTTTTCATGTCTTTGATGTCATAGCCGACTTCCAATACGGGATGCAGCACTTCTCCATTGGCTGTCAAATATAAAGTATCGACATGGACCTTGGGTTTGTCAAAACGTTCGTAAAGCCTTGTTGCAGCGGATTTAAAACCCTGGCCAATGGCGATGCTGATGGTCGTTGGACCATTGCAGCCCAGAAGCGCGGCAAGCGCCCAATAGTCATGGTCAGCAGTGACAAGCCTGGCCAAACAGCGTTCTATCCATGCCGATTCATCAGTTCTGAATTCTTTCCAGTATGGAGAAAATGAATTTTGCAGGTAGCCGACTTCGTGCAGCGCCCCGACCAGGTTAATCTGCTTGTCCACGCAGCCAATATCGTGCAACAGATGGGCTGCGGCTGCGGCGACCGCATACTCGCCTTTGGCCATGGCCTTATCTTCGAGTTTTTTCAGTTTGGTGTTAATACTCATTCTTTTCCTGGTGCGGACGATACCGCGCTCGTTGTGATTGCTGGCGTCTCTCGGAAGCGGGGACTGCGTTGATCGTCGTCGCGTGGCCCGCATTGGCGCAAGCTTGAGCGAACGCGACTAAAGATACGCCGGTCGCCAACGCTCCATGCCTTCCTCGTCATCAAGCCATTCTTTTTTATCAATAAACCATTGCTGGTTTTTAAGACCAAATGTATATCTGTATCTATTCTTGAATCCCGAAGTCTGCTGCGTGGAAATGACAGCTTTACTTCCTGAGATGCATGAATTTAAAAATATTTCGGTGGGTGAGTATTCAGGAGGATCGCTGCAGAGCAATGACATCTGGCGACCTTGTTTTCTTTCTTTTTTGGTGCAAAAGCAATCAAAAATAGCATCAAGATCCTGCTTCATTTTTTCTTTGAGAGTAATCAGCCCTTTCTCTCGCACCTCGGGGTAGTAATGAAGTTCCCAACCATTCATGGCCAGAATAAAATCCTTCAATACATTTTCCACATCAACTATTTCAATACTCATCATTTCCCTTGGCTAGCAAATGTCGCTAGTGTTAATAAAGATGCCAGCGCCCGTCATTTCATGCTGCCATCTTTGATCATTCAAGTTCAGACCATTCAGGATTGTGCCACACCTCGACCTTGAAGCTCCGCCTCCTTGCCGTGCCGGATCAGCACTCAGGAACTGGCTTCTATTTATCATAAAAGCCTCAACATTCCTGCACTGACTTGCATGCACTCACCCCCTCGGCCCATCCAATAGCAACTCTGCCAACCTGGTCGTCAGCCACAAACTCGTCTCGCTGAGCTTCTTGCCGTGGATCGATAAGCGCCGCACGGGCAAGCGCGACAAGGCCAGGGGACTTCCTGAGTTGTGGCTTCCCGCTGATTCACAGCAAAATTCTCGGCTGAATCGGGCTTGCGATGACTGCGACTGCAAAGCGTACTCCGTCGAAAAGTAATTCTTGAATTCAGGCCTGGGAAGTACATCAATGCTCAGCTCAGCTTCACCCGACTGCGGATTGCGGATAGACCATTCTAAAACCATGATGCTGAGATTGCATTTTAATGCATAATCCTTGATGGAAATTCTCCGGAGTCAGATCATCCACAATGCAGTGCAAGTTAACACCAGGTGGTTGAACGATCAATGTCAGTTGATAACTTAGGATTTCCTCATTCTCCGCGGAGTAATACGTTTTCATTGCCTTGTTTTTTACATATGCTCCGGCTTTTCTCAATGCTTCATTAATCAGGTATGTTATATTATCGTCCAGCGTCACATCCAAATTGTCAGGACCATTATATTTGCATAGTATTGAAATTGGAAATTCCACCGCTATTTCAACTTTTCTTGCATGGTCGCAGTCTATTTTCATTATTGCATGTCCTGCTAGAAATTTAATTTTAAATAACTTTGTCTAATATCAATGGTTTGAATAAAATGCTACAACTCAAAGGCTGGCGCCGACTCAAGATGCTGCGCGGCAGGGAATGCCTGTACCCGGTAGCGCACTGGATAGCAATCGACTTCCTGCATCAGCTCACCGCAGATGGCCAATGCATCATTCCATGCCAGCATCTTGGTGGTGCTTTCGCCGCCGGCATCGTCAAGCTCCACCATGGCCACTATATCAGTGCGCGGCAGCAGCGTGTTGACACCGCGGGTCCAGCTTGCCGCAGATGTAACGCGCTGGCCATCTTTTGACTTTATCAACATGCAAGTGGCCACGAAAATATCCTCTCCAATGCTGTCGTTGACCCGATCCCACTGCTCTTTCTGCAGCTCGTAGTGATGTGCGCGCATTAACTGTTGAAAGTGCGCCAAGGCTCCGGCCACGGCCGCGTCCGATGGCTGGAACACGACGATTTTTCCCTGTTCAATGCGATACATGGTGGCCGAGACCAGGCGTCCCTCGTCCTGCACCAGCTGGTCGGCCAGGGAGATCATGCGCAATTGCCCCGCTACATTATGTGACGATGCCAGCAGGAAACGTCCACGCGAGGGAATCATCGCCAGCGGTTCGGCGTCTTTGCAGACGCGACTCAGCAAGTCAGGCAGCAGCAGGCGCGATGAATCATAGTCGTCCTGCCATTCGCCCATCAGCAATCCATCGCCCAGATCCGTAAAGCTGTACGGCGTGCATTCGCGCAGATTGTCCATGGCCGCCGTCAGCGCTGCATCGAACGTCACGCCCCATTGCGCCAAGACGGCCTGGCCGACGATTGCCATGTGCGAGTCTGTGTTGTAGGCCAGCATGATGATCGTATCGTCGTCCAGTGAGCGGTAGGCATCGTTCACTTGCTGGCGCTCTGGCTGGGTCAGCGCCACCAGGCGCAAGTAGTCGCCTTGTGCCCGGCTGCGTACCACCGGCATCAGGCAGGGTTTGGCTTCGGCAAAGCTGGCAGGCAGGCCGGGCACGACCATGCTGGCCAGATAGTTTTGCAGCACTTGCGCACGCATCTTGCGCGGCGCGGCGCAATAATCGTGATAGGCATTATCCAGATTGAAGATATGCTGACTGTTTTCACCCATTAGAATGCGAAACTGCTCCGCATCGTAAATCAATTTCTGTACCTGGCCGTCGGCGCGCGCTTGGCGCATGACTAGGGAGGCAAAAGAATCTGGTGAGGGACGCGTTCGGAAAAAATCGAGTAGATTCATGGAATTTTTAATTGAAAGATAAAAAGATCATGGCGGATTATAATCGTGATTAACAATGATTGTAATGCGCACTGTTCTTTCAATAAACGGGATAAATTCAAATTATATTGTCATGACCAAGGCCAGTGAATTTGTCGATCAATAGTGACTTTGTTGCACAAATAAACTCAGTGACTGCTTAAAAACTTCGTAGCAACTTTCCAGCCAAAGCATCTTTGATGTTTTGGGGCGAGTGGCGATGTGGACGCAAGTCTATCGAGTGCTTACGCTTCCAATGTTCTGTATTAACTACATGACCTCACCCCCGCGGCCCATCCAGCAACAACTCCGCCAATCTGGTCGTCAGCCACAAACTCGTCTCGCTGAGCTTCTTGCCGTGGATCGATAAGCGCCGCACGGGCAAGCGCGACAGGGCCAGCGCAGGGCAGGGCACTTCCTGCAAATAACCCTTGTAGTTGTCATAATTGGCGATGTTCAGCGGCAGAATCGCCCAGCCCAGCTCGTCCGCCACCATTTCCGCGATGCTGTAAAAACTGTCGGAAAACCAGACGGCGGGGCTGAACGCGTGTTCGCGGTTCAGTTCTGAATCCATGATCAGCTGGCGGTAGCGGGTCAGCTCGTTGCGGCTTACTTCCTGGCCGTGGGCCATGGCGTGGCCTTTTGCCACGAACACGCCTTGCGCCACGCTGCCGATGTGCTGCTGTTCCAGCACGGGGGAAATGGGGCCGCGGTCGAAGTGGAAGGCCACGTCCGCTTGCTGCTGCTCCACGTATTGCGCCACCTCGGACGCCGTGGCGTTGAGCATCACCAGTTCCAGCGCCGGGTAGCGCGCCGCCAATTCCTTCACCAGGGTGCTGATGGCCAGGTAGGGCAGGGCTTCGTCCAGGGCCAGGGTCAGCTGCGCTTCCGGCGCCTCGCTCAGCAACTGGGCGCGCAGCTGCAGGCGCTCGGCCTGGCGCAGCAGTTCGCACGCTTCAAGGTGCATCACCTTGCCCGCTTCCGTCAGCACGGCGCTGCGGCGCGAACGGTCGAACAGTTCCACGCCGAACTCCGCTTCCAGCAGACCGATCGAGGTACTGACCACCGATTGCGCGCGGCCCAGCCGGCGCGCCGCGCCAGAGAAAGAGCCGGCCGCGACGGCCGCCTCGAAGTAGCGCATTTGCTCCAAAGTCCATTGCATGGCATCCACCTATCTGTTTTACAGATGGATTTTAACTTGAATGCCATTCAGGGGCGACATAAAATGCATTTACATTTTCAACAACACGAGATCCGCCATGAAAAACGCTCAACTCCATAATCCCGCCATCAGCTTCAGCTGGTGTCACGACGCCACCGCCGAAGATGCGCTGTGCCAGCTCTACCTTGACAACGTCAGCGCCGACTACATCTCCCATTCGGAGCTGCAGGGCGAGCGTGCCGATGCGCCGGGCAACTGGCGCGCGGACTTGCCTGAGGTCATACGCGGCGAAATCCGCGCCGCCCTGTCGCATGACTGGGCGCATGGCGATTCGACCCTGCTGGCCGTCGCCACTGCCGGCGACGCCATCGTCGGCATGGCCTTGGTTTCCATCGACACGCGCCAGCGCGCCTCGAAATCGTTCGCCGCGCTGGACGACCTGGTCCTGCTGCCTTCCGTGCGCGGCAGCGGCATCGGCAGCCAGCTGGTGGAGTGGGTAGCGAGCGAATTGCGCAGCCACGGCATCGCCCGTTTGTTCCTCGAATGCGGCGCGCACAACCTGACGGCGCAGACCTTCTTCCAGGGACGCGGCTTCAAGCAAGTGTCCGTCGTCATGCTGCGCGAACTCGACGCGCCGGAAGTGACGGCCGCCGTGGATGACAAGGATGGCGACCGTGGCTGACGCCCGCCGCCTCCGACCAGCCCAGGCCCGTGGCAGCCTGGAACGTAAATATTTGCGCAGCACCAAATTCATCCATACCGATAGTTGTTAAAAGTTACACTAAAATCCATGAGTTGTTTATGCATCCAATGAAAAAATGGCTGACGCTGGCCATCGTCTCCAGCGCCTTGTTCCTCATCGTGGTCGACATGACCGTGCTCTACACCGCCTTGCCCGCGCTGACGCGCGACTTGCAGGCCACTTCCTCGCAAAAACTGTGGATCATCAACGTGTACGCGCTGGTCGTCTCAGGCTTGTTGCCCGGCCTCGGCACCCTCGGTGACCGCTTGAGCCACAAACCCGTTTTCCTCGCCGGCCTGGCCGTGTTCGGCGTCGCCTCGCTGTGCGCCGCGTTTTCGCCCGCGCCGGAGTGGCTGATCTTTGCCCGCGTGCTGCTGGCCATCGGCGCCGCGCTGATGATGCCGGCCACCTTGTCCATCATCCGCCTGACCTTTACGGACAACCGCGAGCGCTCGTTCGCCATCGGCGTGTGGGCGGCCATCGCCTCGGGCGGCGCCGCGTTCGGCCCCGTGCTGGGCGGTTTTCTGATGGAACATTACTGGTGGGGTTCCGTCTTCCTGATCAACGTGCCCATCGTCCTGCTGACCCTGGTGCTGGCCGCCGTCGTCCTGCCGAAGCGGGCCGGTAACCGCGACAAGCCGTGGGACTTGAAGGGTTCGCTGCAAGTCATGATGGGCCTGCTTGGTGGCGTGTATGCGATCAAGGAGCTGGGCAAGTCGCAGCCGTCGTATGCGCTGGCCGCCGCCTCGTTCGCCGTGGGCGCCTTCTTCATGCTGAAGTTTGTGCGCCGCCAGAAGCGGCAAGCCAGGCCGCTGATCGACTTCGCCCTGTTCCGCGAACTGCCGTTTTCCAGCGCCGTGGCCGCCGCCATGGTGGCGTCCGCCGCCCTGATCGGCATGGAACTGGCATTGAGCCAGCACATGCAGCTGGTGCGGGAACTGTCGCCGCTGGAAGCGGGCTTGCTGCTGTTGCCGCTGCCGCTGGCATCCGTGTTTGCCGGCCCGCTGACGGGTTTCATGCTGCCGCGCGCCGACAAGGCCAAGGTCTTGTGGGGTTCGTTGTTGCTGTCCGGCATAGGCATGGCATCGTATCTGCTGCTGCATGACGCCGCCGTCTCGGCCCAAGTGGCCAGCCTGGTGATCCTGGGCCTGGGCCTGGGCGCCGTCATGACGGCCGCGTCCAGCGCCGTGATGCTCAACGTGGCGCCGCAACAGGCCGGCATGGCCGCCTCGATCGAGGAAGTATCGTATGAACTGGGCGCCGTGATCGGCGTGACCGTGCTGGGCACCATCTTGTCGGCCGTCTACAGCGCCACCCTGGTGATCCCGGAAAGCGCGGGCCTGCTGCCGAATGCCCATGACACGCTCGACGCGGCACTGCTGGCCGCCGAGCAATTGCCGGCCGAACTGGGCTTGCAAGTGTCGGAACTGGCCCGTTCGGCCTTCGACAAGGCGTTCATTGTCGTGCTGGCCACGGCTTCCGCCATCCTGATGGCGGCCGCAGCCACCATCCGCCACCTGCATCTGCGGGCGCGCCGCGCGGTCTGATCGACCGCCCCTTGGGTGCTGGCGTCGCCATGAGCGGCGGCGCCAGCAGGATTCGGTTCTGGAAGAATAGTCAGACGCATCATTACCAAACACCGGCCCAACGATGTGTACAGTGTGTTGCGTTGACCGATTGAATCCGTAGTCAGAAGCAGTCATTCGCGTTGACGTGACAATGTGTGACTTTTCACGCTGGGTAATTCGTTATGCTCACGGGCCGCCGGCGGCGAGAAGCGATCCTTCGTCGTTGCACAGCCCAAATCCACAAAGAAAACAAGCATATGCCTACAGAAAACGCTCCCTTTCGCCCACCAGGCGATGAGGAAATGAGGTCGACCCAGGACCGTTCAAGGGTTGTTTTTCATTCCGGCTACCACGTGGCGCGGCTGTGAACGAATATCCGCTTAACTCCCTGGACGATAACGACTCAGCTGGCTGGTCCGCCATCGACGCCAGCCTCGCGTCGCTGTATGGCGAACAGAAGCCCCAGCATATGGGCCCGCTTATTAACTACCGCCTGGGCGGGCCGGACCCGCTGGACGGTATCAGCGCCTATTACCGCGCGCATCCGGTGCCGCATTGGCATTACGTGACATTCGGCTTGTCGGAACTGTATGAAAAAGTGCAGGAAGACGAACAGGTGAGCGGCTATGGTTTCGAACTGACTTTCCGCTTGCGGGCGATAGAGGGTGCCGCCGAGGCGCCAAAGTGGGTGTTCTCAATGCTGCAAAATCTTGCGCGCTATGTCTTCAAGACCG
Source organism: Janthinobacterium sp. SUN206 (assembly GCF_030587305.1). Classification (NCBI taxonomy): domain Bacteria; kingdom Pseudomonadati; phylum Pseudomonadota; class Betaproteobacteria; order Burkholderiales; family Oxalobacteraceae; genus Janthinobacterium; species Janthinobacterium sp. SUN206. The sequence goes on from NZ_JAPWIB010000001.1 coordinate 676,375, forward strand.
GAAACGTCTTCAGGCCGGGCGAATGGATGACGGCCAACGGCCCGATCGCTCTCGGCACTGCCACCAGGATTTGCTCCATAGCGATGACGCGCGACCCGGAGCTACCGGCCCTGGAAACGCCGAACGGACACCTCGAGTTCATCCAGGTGGTTGGCCTCACTTTGGAAGAAGAGTCCGCGGCGAAGCTGTGGTCGCCGCAGCATGTGCTGGATACCTTCCTGCCCCGCATGCCGCTGTGGATTACCGACCTGGAGCGCGGTTCGCTGATGGACGACCCGGCCCTGGCCGCACAAGTGAAGGCCGGGATGGAGCGAGACGGCTCCGGGAACGGCTTCATGTACACGGAGGTGTTGCGCGTTGAGCAGCACAAGCGCCTGCTACGCGCGCCGCTGACCGAAGTGACGCTTGGCGCGCGCCAGGTAGACGAACTGTGCTCCCTGCTGCCGCTGCGGATTCCATTCGGGCGGCCCTTCACGCTGGCCGGGCGCGACTGGCAGCTGCAATTCGAGCCCGGCGAAGCGTGCAGCGTCACCATGCGCGACGGTAGCGTTGCGATCACCATGACGCCCGCATGCGCGCAGGACTTCGCCCGCACCATGCGTCCACAGGCCGGCCGCTACCAGTTGAACCAGCTGCCGACCGTGTCGTGGATCGTGCAACAGACTTCCATCCGCGACGCCGACGGCAATATCGTCACCACCATCGGCTGAGCGCTGCGCCATGCAGAGCAAGCCTTGGCGGCCGGTAGTTGCAGGGCGAAAGTGTTTGCACGCGCGGCGCGTCGAAGTCGCTCGCCTCATGGCGGGCTTGCGTCAAACTGTATGGTTCGTCCACCTTACTCCGTGACAATGATCTTCCCATTCATCTCCTCGTGGCCGCTGCCGCAAAAGTTGTCGCATAAAAAGGCGTATTCACCGGCCTTGCCGGGCGTCAGCCTCACTTCGGTGACCTGGCCCGGCAGCAGGTCGGCGCGGATGCGCATGTCCGGGATGAAAAAACCATGGATGAAATCGATGGCCGTGAACGCCAGCACGACCGGTTCATCCTTCTTCAAGGTGATTTCGTTCGGTGTGTAGACGAATTTCTTCGCCTGGATGGCGATGATTCTTTCTTTTGCAGCAACTTTCTTCACGCCCTGGGCCTCGATGGCGGCTACCGTCAGCAGCGCGCCGATACCGCAGGCGCAACGGATACCAAACTGTCTTCTTGCACGGTCCATGGTTCAGCTCCTTGTGACGGGAAATTCCGTAAGCTTGTAATCCTTGTTTGCTTCCGCCTCCACTTCGCGCAAGCCCAGGCCCTTGTTCGGCGCGGCCGGGTCCCAAGGCAGGGGCGTGCGCTTTTCCTGCGATCCCGGCGCCGGCAAGGGAAAAATCAGGGATTTGGCGGCGTGGTGCGCGATGTGCTCCGTCATGTGGTGATGTTCCTGGTGGATATGGCCATAGAACACGGTCACATTGCTGTACGGCATCAATAGGGCCATCGCCTTGTCGCCGTCGCGTGTGGCCCAGTCCCATTTGGGCACGAGGTCGAACAGGGGCCGGTGGGTGAAGACGACGATGCGCGCATCCTTGGCCTGCTTGTCCAGGTCGTCCTTCAGCCATGCCAGCTGCGTGTCGCCGATGCGCGCGCCGGGGTCGGAGACGTTATCGAGGGCAATGAAATGCACGCCCTTGTGCTCGAACGCGTAGTTGGACGGGCCGAAGTTTTCCTTGTAGGCGGCGCCGTTGTCGAGCGACGCGTCATGCTCGCCGGGGATGAAACGCACGTTTTTTACCGTCAAGCCCGCCGCGATGTCCTTGAATTCGGCCATGCGCTGGCGGCGCTCCTTCGGGTCGTCCGTGGTATGCGTGAGGTCGCCCGTAAAGATGATGAAATCGGGCTGCACTTCCAGCGCATTGACGGTGGCGACGGCCTTCCTGAAGGTGTGGAGGGCATCGGGGTTGGCGGCGCCCGTGAAACCCCAGTGCACGTCGGACAACTGGACGAAATAGAAATCCTCGTAGGGAGCGGCTGCCGTCTTTCCGGCCGCCGCCGGCGCATGCCCGTAGAGTCCGGACATGAACACGGCGCCGCCGCCGACGGCGGCCAGTTTCATGAAGCTTCTGCGGTCCATCATGATGTTTCTCCTTGAAATGCCTGGCAATGGCTGGCAGGCGGTGGCACAACTGTCTCTATTTGGTGGCCTGGGCCGGGCTGGCCCGTGCGGATTCCTGCTTCAAATAAGCGATCAGGTCGGCGCGGTCCTGCGCGGACGGCACCAGGTAGCCCATTTTTTGGCCGGGAATCAGTTTTTCCGGACCCGACAGCCATTGGTCCAGCGTTTTCTCGCCCCACACGATGGCGGACGCCTTCACGGCGGGCGAATAGTTGTAGTCGGCGACACTGCCGGCTTTCCTGCCGAACACGCCCTTGTGCGCGGGTCCCACGCCGTTGTAGTCGATCGAGTGGCAGGATATGCACATGCTCTTGTACAGTACCTGGCCGTGCATGGCGTCGCCGGCGGTGGCGGCTCCGCTGAACGCCATCAGCGTGGCCGCGGCCAGGCCAGGGATGAAGCAGGGGTATTGCATGTTGAACTCCTTTCGCTTTGCGGTTGCCAAGCCCCGATGCAATCGGGGCCTGCACATGCTATAACTGCGAAGGCGCGGCAAATATTCCCGCCTGTGCCGGTTTATTTTCTGCCGTAAAAAAACCGCCATATCGGGAATAAACGGCAGGCAAGGCGAGTCTTGGGAGTTGAGACGCCAGACAGGCGGATGGGTGTTGATTTGAACGACATCGATAAAACCCGGTTCTTTGAGAAAATGGCCTTGCCTCACCTGGACGCCGCCTACAAGCTGGCACGCTGGCTCACGCGCAATGACCAGAATGCCCAGGACCTGGTGCAGACGGCTTTCCTGCGCGCCTACCGCTACATGGACGGCTACCATGGCGACGGCGCGCGCGCCTGGCTGCTGACGATCGTGCGCAATACGTATTACACGTCGCTGCGCGATGGTCGCGCAGAACACGCTGACATCGGCTTTGACGAGGAACTCCATGGCCACGATGAAGATGGATGCGGCAACCCGGAAGACATCCTGGCCCGCGCCGATGCGAAGGAGGCGGTCAACCATGCCCTGGATACGCTGCCGCAGCCATTCAGGGAAGTGCTGGTGCTGAAGGAGATCGACGATTTGTCCTACAAGGAGATTGCGGACATCGTCGGCATCCCGATCGGCACGGTGATGTCGCGCCTGGCGCGCGGACGCAAGCTGCTGCTGGCGCGCCTGAAACAATCTGATGGTGAGAGCTGACATGGAGTGCAAGGAATCACAAGACAGGCTGTCCGCCTATGCCGATGGCGAGCTCGATGCCTCGGCCATGGCGCAACTGGCGCAGCATCTGGCCCAGTGCCCGGACTGCGCCAAAGCCTGCGAACAGCTGTTTGCCCTGCGCGCGGCGGTGAAACAGCATGCCGTCGGCCATGCCGCGCCCGCTTTCCTGCAGCAGCGCCTGCGCCAGGCGTTGCAGGAAGAGGGCAAGCAGGCAAGGAAAGCCCCGCGCGGCAGGAAATGGGCGCAACCGCCGTGGGCCTGGATCAATTTTGGCGTGGCCAGCGCCAGCACGGCGGCCCTGGCCGTCACCCTGGCGCTGTATCTGTCTGTACCCTCGGACGCGGAACGGCTCGACCAGGAGATCGTCGCCAGTCATTTCCGTTCGCTGATGCCCAATCATCTGGCCGACGTGGCGTCCTCCGACCAGCACACGGTCAAGCCATGGTTCAGCGGCAAGCTCGACTTTTCTCCGCCCGTGGTTGATCTGGCGCAAGAAGGTTTTCCCTTGATCGGCGGGCGCCTCGACTATATCAACGCGCGTCCCGTCGCCGCTCTCGCGTACCGTCGGCATCAGCATGTGCTGAACCTGTATGTCTGGCCCGACGGGGCACAGCGCGATGCGCCGCCGCGCCTGGCTGTCAGGCAAGGCTATCATTTGCTACGCTGGAGCCGCTCCGGCATGCATTATCAGCTCATCTCGGACCTGAATGTGGCGGAACTGATGGACTTCGAGCGGCGCTTCACGGCACAGATCGACAAGGAAAGTTTGCCGTGAATGCGCCGCGCCGCGCGCTTTACTTCAGCAGCGGCGCCACCTTGTCGCGCAAGACCGTCCATTGGGCGTCGTGCACGGCCTGGTTGGGGTCGTGTCCGGCCCGTTTCACCACGGTAAAATCCTTGGCCGGCGCCGTGATGCTGTCGAAGTAGCTGCGCGCGATGGCGGGCGAGGTCAGCAAGTCCGCTTCGCCCATGATGAAAAACACGGGCAAGTCAAAGCGCGTGCCCAGCGCAGGCAGGTCGACCTTGGCGAACATGCCGTCGCCGCGCAGGCCGATGAACTGGATGTACGAGTAGTCATCGGCCGCCTCGGCATCGGCCAGCGCTTGCGGCGTGGCGTAGAACGGCGCCGGCTGCCACCAGTGCTTGGGCGGCGCATCCGTTGCCAATCCCTCATATTTGCGGTCGAAGCGGCGCAGGATGCCGAAGTTGCGCGGATCGCGCCAGGGCGGCGCGCCGAGCGCCGTCAGCTTGTCCACCGTGGCGGTATCGCCGGCCGCTTGCGCCAGCGCAAGCACTTCCCGGTACATGCCGGCCTCGTTGGCCCGCGCATTGACCACCTGCGCCGTGCCGATATACGCGTGGAACAGCTCTGGCTGCGCCTTGGCCATGTGCACGCCGAGGATCGAGCCCCAGGAACTGCCCATCAAAATGACTTTCCGCTGGCCCAGATGCTGCCCGATATAGCGGGCCACGGCGATGCCGTCGTCGCGCATCTGTTCCAGCGTCAAGGGCAGCTCTTCCGATGGGCGCTGTTTGCCATACGTCATGCCCGCGCCGCGCTGGTCCCACTGCACCAGCGTGTAGTGGCGTTCCCAGCCGGCATAGATGGCGTCCGCGTAGGGACTCAGCGCATTGCCGGGGCCGCCGTGGATGAACAGGATCACGGGATTGCCGCAGGCGGCGCCCGTGATCGTGATCCATTGCTCGATGCCGTTGATGGGCACATAGCCTTGTTCGCGGACGGACTGTGCGGGCGAAGCGCAGATGGACGGCGAAGCGGGCGGCGCCGCTTGTGCCGCGCCGAAACAAGATAACAGCAGCAATGCCAGGCCTGTGATGCGCATATCGTCCTCTTAGTTAGTTGGTGGGAATTGCAGCGTGCAATCCTGCGCCGGCTTGCCGGCGATAAAGCGGCTGCTGGCCTGTTCAAAACAGGCGGGCGCCGTCCACAGGAGGAAATGCGGGGCGTTGTGCACGGTGGACATGGCCACCGTGCCGGCCTTGTTCTGCGTCAAAGCCTGCACTTGCGCCTGCGCACCCGCGTAGGGCGTCTTCGGGTCCAGGGTACCCTGCAGTACCAGAGTGGGCGGCACTTTCGCCGGCAAGGCGCCGAAATAGGCGTCGCGCGGGTAGGTGGGCAAGCCGCCGCCCAGGAGGATGCGGGGCAGGGGACTGGTAAACAGCAAGTCCGCCTCGTCGCGGTCGATGTCGGCAGCGGCCCAGCCGGGGCGCAGCGACGCTTGCAGATTGTTTTCCGAATTGCTGATGATATTGACCAGCGGTATCGACAGCGGTGACTGGGGATAGCTGCCCAGGCCGGCCGCCGCCTGCGTCAACGTGGCGCGCACGGACGCCAGCTCCCCATCCTTGCCTTGGTCCAGCTCCTGCAGCAGGTAGGGAATGCGGGCGCGGGCGGCGGGAACGTCGAGCATGCCGCCCAAGAAGTGCTTCAGGTTCTTGCCGGGGATCTTCGCCAGCAGCGCGGGATCGGCTTGCGCCTTGTCCAGCACGCGGCGGTACAGAGTTGTTGCCGGCTCGCCCAATGCCGCGTGGCAAGCGGCATCCGCATCGCACCAGGCGAGCACTTGCATGCCGACCGTGTTGACCACGTGCGAGCGCTGGCTCAAGTCCCAGCGCGCATCCGTCTGCGGCGGTACCAGCGAGTCGAGGATGACGCCCTTGACGGGCAGCGGTCCCAGTTGCAAGGTGCGCAAGACCAGTTGCGTGCCGTACGACACACTGTATACATAGACGGGCGGCTGTTTGCCTTTGGCCTGGCGTTCGCCTGCGATCAAGGCTTGCAGGTCGCGCGCCGCCATGGTGATGGAAAACTGGCCCGCGTATTCCGGCATCAAGTTGATGCCGGCAAAGCAGCTGCCCCATTCGGCACCCGCCAGGGCGCGGCCGCCGGGACTCCGTTCCGACTCTTCCACCTTGCACAGGCGCGACGAATGCCCCGTGCCGCGGTGGTCGGGGATGAGGAATTCAAATCCGGGAAAGCTGCGGCGCAAGGTGGGCAGCAAGCTGTAGAACGAGGCGCCCGATTCGCCGGGGCCGCCCGCCACCAGCCACAGGGTGCCCTTGGCGGGCTTGCCGGCAGGCACGTCGGCGGCAATCTTGCGCACGAAGACGTGCATGGCGTCCGGCTCGCCCACGGCGCGGCCCTGGGCATCGTAGCTGCCGGGCACGTTCAAACCCGAGCACAGACTGCCGGGCACGGCCGTATCGGAGCAGGGGGTGAAGTACATCGGTTCGGCATGCAGGGAGGTAGCCAGCAAGGTAGCCAGCAGGGGGAGGCGGGGCAGAACGGTCATCGGCTACTTTGGCGAAGGTGGAGATCAAGCGCCAAAGTAGCGTTTTTTACAGCAATTGTCCAGATGGAAATATTTCTGCCTGGGACTATGTCTGCTTGCTATTGCGCAACAATCTCAAACCGTTGGCCACCACCAGCAGGCTGGCGCCCACGTCGGCAAACACGGCCATCCACAGGGTCGCCATGCCGGCCAGCGCCAGGCCGAAGAACACGGCCTTGATGCCGATGGCAAAGCTGATGTTTTGCACGAGGATGCTGCGCGTGCGCTGGCTCAGGCTGATGAACTCGGGCAATTTACCCAGTTCATCGTCCATCAGGGCCACGTCCGCCGTTTCGATGGCCGTGTCGCTGCCGGCCGCGCCCATGGCAAAGCCGATGTCGGCCTGCGCCAGGGCGGGGGCGTCGTTGACACCGTCGCCCAGCATGGCGACAACGCCGAATTGCTGCTGCAAGGCCTTGATCTCGTCGAGCTTGTTTTCCGGCAGCAGTTCCGCCTTGACCAGGCTGACGCCGACTTCATCGCCGATGCGCTGCGCCGTCAGCAGATTGTCGCCCGTCAGCATCACGGTGGTCACGCCCAGCGCATTCAATCTGGAGATGGCGGACGCCGCCGTGGGGCGCAGCACGTCGGCCACGGCGATGACGCCCAGCGCGCCGGCCGAGGTGGCCAGCACCATGGCCGTGTAGGCTTGCTGTTCCAGCCGCGCCAGGATCGCTTGCAGCTCCGGCGTCAGGGCGTTCAATTCCGTCATCAGGCGCGCATTGCCCAGGTAATACGTTTGTCCATCGATGCTGCCGCGCACGCCGCGCCCATGCAGGGCGGCAAACTGGGTGACGGGCAAGTGGCTGCTCGCTGGCGGGCCCGCCTTGACGATGGCGGCGGCCAGCGGGTGGGCGGAATTGGCGTCCAGGCTGGCGGCCAGCAGCAGGATGGCGTCGCGGTCGCTGCCCTCCAGGGCCACCACGTCCGTGACGGCCGGTTTGCCCATGGTCAAGGTGCCCGTCTTGTCGACGGCGATGGCCTTGATGCGGTAACCCGTTTCCAGGAATTGCCCGCCTTTCACCAGTATGCCGCGCCGCGCGGCCGCCGTCAGGCCGCTGACCACGGTGACGGGCGTGGAAATGACGAGCGCGCACGGGCAGGCGATCACCAGCATCACCAGCGCCTTGTAGATCCAGGCCATGAAGGGCGCGCCGAAGAGCAGCGGCGGCAGCACGGCCACGAGGATGGCGAAGACGACGACAGCGGGCGTGTAATAGCGGGCGAAATTGTCGACAAAGCGCTGCGTGGGCGCCTGTTTCCCCTGGGTTTCCTCGATCACCTTGACGATTTTCGCCAGGGTGCTGTTGCCGCTGTTGGCCGTCACGGTGACGTCGAGCAAGCCTCGTTCATTGATGGTGCCCGCATACACGACGTCGCCCACGGCCTTGTCCACCGGCATGCTTTCACCCGTGATCGGCGCCTGGTTGACGGACGATACGCCGCTTTGCACGATGCCGTCGAGGGCGATGCGCTCGCCCGGCTTGACGCGCATCAACGTACCGATGGCCACCGTGGCAACGTTCACCTGGCTCCAGGCGCCGCTGGCGTCGGCAACGGTCGCCGTATCGGGCGCCAGCTGCATCAGGCTTTGCACGGCGTTGCGCGCGCGGTTCAAGGACAAGCCTTCGATCAGCTCGGCAATGGCGAACAGGAAGATGACCATGGCCGCTTCCGGCCACTGGCCGATGGCGATGGCGCCGAACACCGCTAGGCTCATCAGGAAATTGATGTTCAGGGTGAACGTTTTCAGGGCGATCCAACCCTTTTTCAGGGTCGGCCAGCCGCCCGTGGCGATCGACAGCAGGGCCAGGGCGATGACGAGGGGCGAACTGTCCGCATGCGTGGTCCACGCCAGCGCTTCGGCGCCCGCCGCCGCCAGGCCGGAGACGACCAGCAAGCCCTTTTGCATGCCGCTCAGGCTGCCTTCATCCGGGTTATGCGAAACGGCGGCGTCCGCCTCCATGGGAATGGCTTGCATGCCGATGCCGTGCAGGGCCGCTTCCACCGTGGCCAGTGTAGGCAGGGTGTGGTGCACGTCGAGCACGCGGTTCATCAGGTTGAAATCGAGGCCCACGACGCCGGCCATGGTGGCCAGCTTGTTGCGGATCAAGCGCTCTTCCGTGGGGCAATCCATGTTGGCGATGCGGTATTTGGCCGTGTTGGCGCCGGCGATGGCGGCGCTGGGCAGCGCAGGAGCGGACGCGGCGGCAGGCGTGGACGAGCACGCATGCTGGCTGGAACAGCAACTGGCCGCCTTGGGCGCAGGGCTGGGTTCGTGCGCATGGGTATGGTTATGGCTATCGTGCGGCATCGCATCGTCCTTCCGGTTTCGTGTATGCTTCCATTAGAAACCCTGTAGCGGCTACAGGGTCAAGCGGAATTTGCATGTTGGAATGAAAAAGGGGATGCCATGCGTATCGGAGAATTGGCCAAACGGACAGATTGTGACGTGGAAACCGTACGTTACTATGAAAAGGCGGGCTTGCTGCAGGAACCAGGGCGCAACAGCGCCGGCTACCGCGAGTACCGGGAAGAACACCAGGAACGGCTGCAATTCATCCGCCATTGCCGTTCGCTGCAGATCGGCTTGACGGATATCCGCGCCTTGCTGGAATTTAAGAACAACCCGGCAGAAGGCTGTCAAAGCGTCAATGAATTGCTCGACCACCATATCCTGCGCATTGCCGAACAAATGGCGAACCTGCAAACCTTGCAGCAGCAACTGGTGACTCTGCGCCACCAGTGCGACCAACCGCAGCCGTCGCAAGACTGCGCCATCCTGCAAAACCTGTCCGAGGCGGCCAGCGGCCACGACTGCGCCTGCCACACCGAACTTCATTGACGATTGCTGCATGCTGAAACTATTGCCTAAAAAAACTTTATTGACCTTATCCCTGCTGTCGCCGCTGAGCCATGCCGCCGATGCGCCGCCCGCAGCCGGACACTACCTGACCCTGTACGCCGTGCCCGGCGTGCCGCAAGACGATGACCCGTACACCTGGAGCACGGCCGGCGGCAAGCAGCTGGCGAAAGGCGTGACGAAGGCCGATGGCCGCGCCTATCTCAAGGGCGAAGAGGGCGAGGAAAACTATGTGCTGAAAACCGTCAGCATGCGCTGGCAGCTGAAGGTGCCGGCCAAGTGCTGGCAGGGCGCGCCGGAGGCCTTCCTGGACTGCGTGCAACTGGCCAAGACCACGAGCCGCTATGACGAAGAGCAAGAGGCGCTCAAGCTGGCGGAGCAGCAGAAGGAAGCCAGGATGCAGGCCAGGATCGCCGCCTACGCGGTGGAGGCCCGTGCCAACGACGATGCGCTGGCCTGGCTGGGGCGTTTGCCTGCGAGCTGGACCCTGGAAGGGTATGGCAAGCGCCTGCTGGGCATCGGCGACAAGATCGCCAGATACATCGCCGACGAAGTCCCGCAGGACGGGCCCGATGCGCGCCAGTTCGTCTGCCGCGCACCGGCCGACTACGGCCCCGTGCCGGACCAGGCCTTTGTGGAAGCGTGGATGGCATTGCCGGATGACGCGCGCAAGGTGCGTGCCGGCCCGCCCTGGGATGCGCTGGCGGCGGCAGGCGGGAAGGGCAACTGGATGGCCCGCCTGGAACTGTATTACGCCTTGTCCGGCGTCAATGTCAGCGAATTGAGCTTGCTGGAACAGTACCGCATCGTGCAATTGATGGAATGGCTGCACAAGAAGAAGGTGGGCGGCCTGTACAGCTACTTCAGCGCCGCCATTCCGGCTACGCCAGGCAGCAACTACCATGCCGCCTGGCGCAGGCAAGACCAGGTTTTCCTGTATTCAGCCCTGCTGGGTGATTATCATCAGCAATACCGCATGGGCAATGTCTTGCTGCGGGACGCGGACCCCGCGCTGGTCGGGACAGGCAAGGCCATGCAAGCCTGCGCCCGGGCCGCCATGCCGCACCGGCGCTAAGGCGCCAGCAACGGCGCGCCGCCTTCGCCCAGGCGGAAGGCGTCGACCACGCGCAATAGATCATGCGCCTGGTCCTGCATGCTTTGCGCGGCGGCGGCCGACTGTTCGACGAGGGCGGCATTGCGCTGGGTCAATTCGTCCATTTCCGTGATGGCGTTGTTGACTTCCTCGATGCCCTTGCTCTGGCGCTGGCTGGCCGCCGTGATGTCGTTCATGATTTCCGTCACTTGCTGGACGGAGGCGACGATATCGCCCATGGTGCGCCCGGCGCTGTCGGCCAGCTCGCTGCCCGTTTCTATCCTGGCCACGGAATCCTCGATCAATTGCTTGATTTCGCGCGCCGCCGTGGCCGAGCGCTGCGCCAGGCCACGCACTTCCGTGGCGACGACGGCAAAGCCGCGTCCCTGTTCGCCCGCGCGCGCCGCTTCCACGGCCGCGTTCAAGGCGAGGATATTGGTTTGGAAGGCAATGCCGTCGATGACGGCGATGATATCGACGATGCGCCCGGAACTGGCCTTGATCGAGCCCATCGTCTCGACCACCTGGCCCACGACGCGGCCGCCCTCGAGCGCCACGTTCGATGTCGACAGCACCATCTGGTTGGCCTGGTGCGCATGGCTGGCGTTTTCGCGCACGGTATCCGTCAAGGCATGCATGGACGACGCCGTTTCCTGCAAGGAATGGGCTTGCGATTCCGTGCGGGCCGACAAGTCCGCATTGCCCAGCGCGATTTCGCTCGCTTCCACCGTGATGGTGGAGCCTGCCTGGCGGATGTCGCCCAATAAAGTATTCCAGTTTTTCAGCACCGTGGCCAGGGCCCGCGCCAACTTGCCCACCTCGTCGTCGCCCCGGGCGTCGATGCGCGTGGTCAAGTCGCCGGCGGCCAGCGATTCGGCGGCGCGGCAAGCTTCGTCGATGGGGCCCACCACGGAGCGCGCCACCCAGGTGGCGATCAGGGCCAGCAGGGCAAAGCCGATGGCCATGGCGCCCAGCGACAGCCAGCCGGCGCGCTGGCCCGCATTCTTGGTATCCTGCAAGGCATCGACAGTGCGGTGGTCGAGATTGAGCAGCACCTGGCGCAACTGTCCGCGCACTTGCTGGTAATGCGTGGCGGCATTTTGCATCGCCGCCACGCCCGTATTCGGGTCCATGGACGCCAAGTCCAGCGCCTGCGCCACGCTGGCACGGTAGCGTTCGACACCCGGCAGCGCCTGGCCCGCTTCCGTGGCGGCGCCCGAGAATGTCTGCAATTGCTTCAATCCTTGCGCAATGGCGTTCAGCTGGCCATCCGTTTGCGCGCCGAATTGCTTGAACTGCTCATCCGACAGGCTGGCCGCGATGGCGATCTTCGCATACACGTCGGCGTGCACCTGGCCCAGGGCAATAGCTTGCTGGTTCGCAAGCCGCTCGGCCGTCAGGGTGACGTCTTTCAGTTCGCGCATGCGCTGCTCGTTCTGCTGCATGGCGAAATAGGACAAGGCCCCCATGGCCAGCAGGCAAGCCAGCGCGACCACCGGGACGATCAACATCTTCTGTGCGATTTTCATCGGAGCCCCTATCGTCAAGAGAGCGGACAACCATCCCGGCGCCGGCGGCGCGGCGGCTGGCTACAGGTAGATGCCGCCGCAGACGACGGTCTCGGCCAGCTTTTCGCAATACATCACCTTCGGCTCGATCTTCTTGGTTTCCGGATTCGTGAATTTGTATTCCTGCCAGAACGTGCCCTTGCTCTTGGCCAAGTCGACGCGCTCCTTGACGAAGGCCTTGCCATCGATATCTTTCAGGTCGATCAAGTTCTTGCCCACCATTTTCGGGTTGGCGCCATGCGCGGCGACCGTGCCGTCGAGCTTGTACACGACCAGGTACAGGTCGTGCAGGATGAATTGCGGGGACTTGGCCGTGATTTCGCCATACGCCTTGGCGTCGCCGGCGCTCTTGATGTAGGCCACGCCTTTCTTGACCATGGCTTCGGCGTCGGCGCGCGTGGCGCCGCCCTCGGCAGCGCTGGCGACACCGGGCAAGGTGGCGGCGGCAAGCATGAGCGACAAACACATGGCAGGGGCGAACTTGGGCATGAGAATCTCCTTCACATTGCAGCTGGGGGAAGCCGGCGGGGGAACCGGCGCGGTAAGGCGGCGCCTATCGAAGTGCCGACGGCTCATGGTAGCGCGATGCCAGTGGGCATGCGCTGGTGCAACAGATATTTTTTCAGACGGGCGTTTTTGCAACGGCGCGTGCACATTGCCGCAATGGATATTTCATAGGGGAAAGGAGGGCGCAGCCTATCGTGTCGATAGTGTGGCGCGTGCGCCGCGCTACCAGCTGGCCGGGTCTTCCGCCGCCGCGCGCGCCAGGTCGTCGCGCCAGTCTTGCCGCACCAGGCGGTAGATATCGGCAAAGAACGCGCGCGGGTCGTGCATTTCGTCCCACAGGGCCGGCAGCGCATGCGTGCTTTCCGGGTCATGTTCGAGGATGGCCTGGAAATCGTAATCAGGGTCTTGCAAGGCCTGCGCCAGCACGGCCGCCAGCGCATGGCGGTGGCGGTAGCTGAGTTCCTTGTATTGCGACGTGATGTCGCGCCGTATCAACGCCGCGCGCTGGGCAGGATCGTTCATGTCCCAGGCATCCAGTTCCACGCCCAGGGTTTCTTCGCGGTCATACACGTCGAAGGGACCGAGGAAATGGTGCAAGGTGGGAAGGTAGGGGGCGTCGCTCCAGGGGCCGCGCAACCCCTTTTGTTTCAGTTCTTGCATGATGATTTTCCGTTCACGCGCACTCAGGCAAGGTCCAGCCTTCATACCCCAGGTCGGTCGGGTAGATGGCGCGGTTCTGGCCCCAGTGGGCGTGGTCGAGGATGCCGTCTTCATGCATGTCCAGCACCCATTCCGTGCTTTCCAGCATGGTGCCATCCTTGTGGTACACGCGGAAGAAGGTGGACGTGCTGAACGCGCGCACGATGTTGTTCGGCACGCCGTTGCCGTAGTGCGGCACATAGGTCTTGATCACGCACGTGCCCTGGTCATTCCACTGCTGGGCATACACGGTGGCATTGCGCGCCGCGCTCACCTTGATGAAGAGCCAGCCTGCCAGCAGGATGAGGAGCAGGAAGGCGGCGGCGATCAAGCCGGTTTTCTTGAGTAGCTGCATGAGGTCATGGCATGGCCGAAAACGAAGTTGCCGCATTGTATGTCAAGAGCAGAAATACTTGCTGTACAGCACGTACTGCAAGTATTTCCCCGCGTATGGCCGTCTATTTCGCCAATGCCGCGTGCAGCGCATGCGCCATTTCCAGGTGATGTTGCAACGCTGGCAAGGTCTTGGCGGCAAAGGCCTTAATGTCGGGATCGCTCGCCTTCTGGCTGGCATCCGTGAACAGTTTCACGGCTTCCTTGTGCGCCGCCACGCCGATGGTGGCCGCATATTCCCTGTCGAAGGCCTGGCCTTCCAGGCGGCCCAGCCGGTCGATCTGCGCCTTGTGTTTCGCACCGGGCTGGTCGCTGACCTCGATCTGCTTGCTGCTGGCCAGTTGCTTCAGCGTGTCGGCCACTGTCGTGTGGGCGGTAACCATGGCGTCGGCGAATTGCTTCACTTCCCCATTGCTGCTCTTGCTTTGCGCCACCTTGCTGGCGGCGATTTCCGTGCTGCCCGCATCGGCGGCCTTGCTGAGGAATCGCTTGTCGTACGCGCCCGGCGCGGCGGCGGCAATGCTGTTGATGGCGATGCCGCTCAACAGCGCCACGGCCGCGCCGATGACCACGCTTTTCAGGGAAGGGGTACGGGAACTGGTGGTGGAGATAGGCATGGGAAATCCTTTCAACTATGGCGTTTTATGCAAGCTGATGACAATATTAAGCCCTCAGCCTGCGCACACCCATAGGACAGGCACGGCCATGCCCGTAGGACTAGTCCTGTTCGTTAGCGCACAATTCGACTTGTTTAATAGCAAATAAAGCGGCGATGCCCGCATCGCGGCGCCAGGCGGGCATACCGATATCGAGCCACTGCGCCATCGCTTCCAGGTGCGAGGGTTCCGAAACGCTGTGTTCGAGTTCCTCCAGCACCGTGTCGCGGTCGATATACAGGCTGTCCAGCCAGGCGTCGAACGAGGGCGCCAGTTCCATCAGGCCGTGGGCGCGCTTGCCCGTCCACTCCGGCAATTCCTGCACATAGGCCAGCACCCGGCCGCCGCCTTCTTCCGTCAAGTCCAGGTAGAGCATGGAATTGCCGCCATCGCGGGCGAACGGCAGGATGCGCACCGGCATGTCCGCATGCTGGCGCGCGGCACGGATTTCGCCGACCAGGGTTTCATCGCAGAAATCGCCTTCGTCGGCGCTGAAAAAGGTATTGAAGCCCATTTTTTCCACGCCGCCATTGCCGTCCGGCACATCGCACGTGTAATCGAACCAGGCGCCGTTGGCAACCCGCAAGAACGCCAGGAAGGCGGGCGGCAAGGGCGCTTCCAGCAAGGTTTCGATGGCGGCGATCTGCTGCGCCGTGGGGGCAGGCTTGGCGCCCTCGAGCGCCAGGTGGCGGTACTGCGTGTAATGGTTGCTCATTGAGTCTCCTTGTCGTTATTCTTGTTCATATGCACTGGCGCCGCATCGTCGCAACCCGTCTCCACCTTGGCCAGTGCATCGACGAGGCCGGCGCGCAGCACGGCCATCGAACGGGCCTTGTCATCGATCTGGGCAATTTTCGTTTCCAGCATGGTCCGTTTGGTCTGCGCATCGAGCGCGTTTTCTTGCCAGACAGCAATGACTTCGGCGATTTCCTTCAAGGTAAAGCCCAGCGCCTTGGCGTGGCCGATCAGCTCGATGCGCCGCAACGCTTGCGCCGAGTATTCCTTGTAGTTATTCGTCACGCCCGGCTGCGGCGCTTCCTCCAGCAAGCCCTGGCGCTCGTAAAAGCGCACCGTATCCTTGCTGACGCCCGTCAGGCGGGTGATTTCACCGATGCGCATAGTTTCTTCTTGACCGTGGACTAAAGTCTACAGTTTACATTAGAAATACTCTCAACTACGACACGTTTGCCATGCTCCCATACGACTACACCAACCAAACCGTGCTGATCACGGGCGCCTCGTCCGGCATCGGCCGCGTCTTTGCGGAAACCCTGGCCGCGCGCGGCGCGCACTTGCTGCTGCTGGCCCGTTCCGGCGCCGTGCTCGATGCGCTGGCGGCCGAACTGTCCCGGCGCCACGGCATCCGCGCGCACGCGCTGGTGGCCGACCTGGGCTTGCCCGGCGCCGCGCAAGACGCCCATGCACAGGCTTGCGCCTTGGGCATGCCGCCCGATGTACTGATCAATAACGCGGGATTCGCCACGCATGGCAGGTTCGAGAGCATCGACCTGGCGCGCCAGGCGGCCGAAGTGACCGTCAATTGCACGGCCCTCATGGAACTCACGCACTGCGCCTTGCCGCACATGCTGGCCCAGAGGCGGGGCGCCATCATCAACGTGGCGTCCACGGCGGCCCTGCAGCCCGATCCCTACATGGCGATCTACGGCGCCAGCAAGGCGTTCGTGCTGTCGTTCTCGGAAGCCCTGTGGGCGGAAAACCGCCAGCGCGGCGTGCGCGTGCTGGCCCTGTGCCCTGGCGCCACGGACACGGCCTTCTTCGACGTGGTGGCCGCGCCCGAGGCGGCCGTAGGCAAGCGCATGGCGCCGCAAGCCGTCGTCGATGAAGCGCTGCGCGCGCTGGACCGGGGCCGCAGCAGCCATGTGGCGGGCCGGCCGAACCGGCTGCTGGCCTGGCTGCCGCGCCTGCTGCCCCGCCAGACCGTGCTGGGCATCGTGGAAGGCATGCTCAAGCCGAAGACGGCCTAGGCTTCAAAACGCCATGGTGGCAAACATGGCCAGCACGGCCGTTGCCATGACGATGGTCGACAGCCAGCCCAGCGCCCGCAGGCGTCTTGATATGGTGAGCGTGCCCATGATGGCGGGGCGCGAGGCCATCACCATCATCAGGGCCATGATGGGCACGGAAATGACGCCATTGATGACGGCGCTCCAGTACAGGGCCTTGATGGGGTCGAGCGGTGTGAAGCACAGGGCGGCGCCGATCACGGTGGCCGTGACGATGATGCCGTAGAACTTCTTGGCGGCACGGGGCGCCAGTTCCAGGCTGTTTTTCCAGTGGAAGGCGCCCGCCATGGCGTAGGCGGCCGAGCCGGCCAGCACGGGAATGGCCAGCAAGCCCGTGCCGATGATGCCCAGGCTGAACAGGGCAAACGCGAACTCGCCGGCGATGGGGCGCAGGGCGGACGCCGCTTGCGCCGACGTGTCGATATGCGTGATGCCTTGCGCGCCCAGGGTGACGGCCGTCGTCAGCATGATGAAGAAGGCCACCAGGTTGGAAAAGCCCATGCCGATGGCCGTGTCCATCTTGATCCGCTGGAATTGCCGCGGCGCCTGTTCCGGCGCCCGGCGCAGGGCTTGCGCGCCGGCATCCGCCTGCAAGTCTTCCACTTCCTGCGACGCTTGCCAAAAGAACAGGTACGGGCTGATCGTCGTGCCGAACACGGCCACGATCATGGTCACCGAGGCGGCCGACCAGGCGAACTGGGGCCAGGCGGTGCGCAGCGCCACTTCGCCCCAGGGAATGTGCACGGTCAGCACGGTGGCCACATAGGCCAGCAAGCCCAGGGTCAGCCATTTCAGGATGCGTACATATTGTTGGTAGGGAATAAACACTTGCAGCAGCAGGGACAGCAGCCCGAAACCGACGGCGTACAGGTGGGTGGGACCGCCGATGATCAGGGTCAAGGCGTCGCCCATGGCGGCCACGTCGGCGGCGATATTGATGACATTGGCCAGCAGCAGCAAGCCGACGATGGCGTACAGCAAGGATTTCGGATAGTGGCGGCGGATATTCGTCGCCAGCCCGTGCCCGCTGACCCGGCCGATCTTGGCGCTGATCACCTGGATGCCCAGCATCAAAGGGAAGGTCAGGCAGACGGTCCACAGCATGCCGAAGCCGAACTGGGCGCCCGCCTGCGAATACGTGGCGATGCCGCTGGGGTCGTCGTCGGCCGCGCCCGTGATCAGGCCGGGGCCCAGCTTGCCCAGCCAGGTGTCGGACGGGGCCGCCGCCTGGCGGGCGGCCTGCTGCGGTTCTGTGTCTTGTTCACTAGACATCTATATGGCCTGTTTTTGTGCCACGAAGGCGGCCGTCCGGTAGGGCACGCTGATGCTGTCCCGCCCGCGCAAGGCCGGCTCCGACGCGACCAGCAGGCCAATCTCGTCATCGATGCGCTGGCGCGCCTGCGGCGGCAAGGCGGCGATAAAACTGGTGGAGCGCACGCGGTTGAACAGCACGTCTTCGGGCGATCCCGTGTGTTCCTGGGAAAAATGTGTTTCCTGCAAGGGTGAAAAACCCGCATGGGGGAAGGCCCGGCGCCAGGCGCCCGTGTAGTAGCGGGGCGTATCGCCTTCCGCCTGGTTGACGATGGTGTCCAGTCTTGCCACCCAGGGCACGCTGGCGTCGCGCAGATTCCACACGAGGCCCAGCCTGCCGCCCGGCTTGAGCACGCGCCAGATTTCATCGAGCGCCTCCGGGGTGGCGAACCAGTGAAACGCTTGCGCGCAGACCACGGCGTCGACCGAGGCGTCGGGCAGGGGAATGGCCGTTGCCGTACCCGCCAGCGCCTGGACTTGCGGCAAGGCCGCCGCCAGTCTTGCCAGCATGGCAGGCACGGGTTCCACGGCAATCACCGTGGCGCCCGTGTCCAGCAGGCGCGGCGTGAACTTGCCCGTGCCGGCGCCCAGGTCCAGCACGGTGGCGCCCGGCCCCAGACCCAGGCTATCCTGCAACCAGGCCGATAGCGCGGGCGGATAATCGGGCCGGCCCTTGACGTAGCTGGCGGCCGCCGTGGCATAACCGCCGGCTGCCGCGTGGTGGATGTTGCTGCTCATGCAAGACTCCTTGGCGTGGTCGTGGCATGAGCGTAGCAGATTACGAACGCGATGGGGCGTCAGTAGCGCGCATCCTTGGGCTTGCCGCCCTTCGGCCAATCCTTGACCTTGTCGGGGAAGTCCGGGCGCGGCATGTGCGTAAAATATTCGGCCACGTCGACGGCGTCCTGGTCGGACAGGTTGCCTTGCCCCAGCGGGAATTTCTGGCCGTGGCCCATCACCATGTTCGCCTTGACGAAGCCGGCCGCCGTGTAGGTGCGGGCCATGCCGGCGCCGATATTGAACGACCGGTCGCCCCACAGCGGCGGGAAAGCCACCACGCCGTTGGCGCCCCGGATGCCTTCGCCATTCGCGCCATGGCAGACGGCGCATTGCTCGGAATACACTTTTTTGCCATGCACGGGGTCAGGCAGCAGGTTGCGGTCGATCTTCGCCACGCCCCGTCCCGGCACCTTGTCGTTCGCCTGCGTGGCGCCCTTCATCCAGTCGATATAGGCGACCATGGCTTGCAGGTCGGGGCCGTCCACGGGCAGGGGCTTGCCGTGCATGGAGCGGCGGAAGCAGCCGTTGATGCGCTCGCCCAGGCTGATGACCTTGCCGGCGCGCGGCGCTTCCGCCGGGAAGAAGGCGGAAATGCCGAGGAAGGGCGAACCGTTGGCCACGGTGCCGCCATTCAGGTGGCAACTGCTGCAATTGAGGTCGTTGCCCACGTTTTGCGGCAGGCGCGCGCGCGTTTCCGTCATCAGCTGCATGCCGTGAATCAATTGATTAGCATTCGGATCGGCCGTCAGGGCGGCAAAGCGGGGCGTGACGAAGCCGCCCGCATCCGGCGCCTTGAGCTTGAGCTCCTTGCGCACCTTGGCGATGTGGGCGGGCGTGACGGGCGCGCCGTGGTTGCCCCACTTGCCGCGCACGAAGGTGAGGATTTCCGCCAGTTCCGTGTCGGACAGGCGGTCATATGCGGGCATGCCGAAGGAACGGGGCGACTGTTGCGTGACGGCCGACTGCCAGCCGGTCAATGCGATATGGATGACGGAGGTGGAGTCCTTCGACTGCACCGAATCATTCTGCGCCAGCGGCGGGAAGATGTTTTCCACGCCGCGGCCGTCGCGGCGGTGGCAGGTGGCGCAAAACTGCAGGTAGCCGAGGCCGCCGCGCGTGTTGTACAGCGCGTCGTTGCTGGCCGCGACAGCCGGCGCCGGTTTTGCCTGCGGCACTGCCGCGCCCGGCTTGGCCGGCAAGCCGTGCAGGTAGTGGGCCAGCGCATCGAGGTCGCCGTCCGTAAAGTATTGCGTGCTGTGCGTGATGACTTCCGTCATGCTGCCGGCCGCCGTGCCGAAGCTGTTGCGGCCCGTTTTCAGCAATTGCACGATGTCGGCCGGCGTCCACAGATTGCGCAAATTGACGGCATGCCAACCGTCGAAGGTGAAGCCGGACAGATAATGCTTGCCGCTGCCGCCATCCTGGCCCATGGTTTTTTCCTGGAAGGCCACGCCACGCGGCGTGTGGCACGAGCCGCAATGACCGAGCCCCTGGGCCAGATAGCTGCCCCGATTCCACATGGCCGACTTGGCGCTGTCGGGCTTGAATGGCGCGTCGTCGAGGAAGACGGCGTTCCACAGCGACAAGCCCCAGCGCATGCTGAACGGCCATTTCATGTCCGTCTCGCGGTTTTGCTGCGCCACGGGCGCCACGCCCCGTTGCAAATACGCGTACAGGGCCTGCATGTCGTCGGGCGTGATCTTCGCGTAGGAAGGGTAGGGCATGGCCGGATACAGATTGTGCCCGTCCGCCGCCACGCCCTTGCGCATGGCGCGGTCGAATTGCGCGAAGGTGTACGTGCCCAGGCCCGTCTTCGCATCCGGCGTGATATTCGTGCTGTAGATGGTGCCGAACGGCGTTTTCAATTCCAGGCCGCCAGCCATGGCGGCGCCGTTCGGGCTGGTGTGGCAGGCCACGCAGTCGCCCAGGCGGGCGACATACTCGCCGCGCTTGATCAGCTCGGCCGAGGCCATGGGCGCAGGTGCGGCCCAGGCGCTGGCGCAGCAGGCCAGCATGCCCAGGAGCATGACGACAAGCCGGCCAAACAGCGAGGGGGAGGAAGCAGGAGGGCGGCGCGAGCCGCGATGCAGGATGGAAATGACGTTCATGGTGACCCTTTATTATTCGGGCCAAGCTTACGCATTCCTTCCCAAGGCGAAAATTGGGAGTTTCTTTCGATCGACTAGGTAATTTTGCCTAGTGCATTGCGGCAACAATTCGTGTATGCCAACGCCCGCGCCCGCCTGCCTCAGGCCATGTATGCATACTCGGGCAGCGCGATGGCATCCGCCTTGGGCGTCAGGAACCTGGCCAGGATCGTCTTGATAATTGGCACGTTTGACATGCGCAACATCGCATGGCCGATGGCGATCCCCACGCGCGAGTGCGGCGAGGCCAGGCGAGGCGCGAAGGTGGGCACGCTTTGCGCCTGGTCAACATACGGGCGCATGATCGCTTCATACGCGGCAAAGGCTTGCGCGTGATCGTCGTGACGTCCCAGTTCTCCCGCCAGCACGTAGGCGCCGCACATGCCCAGGCTCGTGCCCATGCCGCTGATGGGCGAGGCGCAATAGGCAGCGTCGCCGACGAGGGCAATCCGTCCCTTCGACCAGCGCGGCATTTTGACCTGGGAAATCTGGTCGAAATACAGGTCGGTAGCGTCATCCAGGGCCGCCAGGATGCGCGGCGTCTCCCACTTCAGGGCGCCGAATTTCTGCTTCAGCAGGGTTTTTTGTTCGGCAATCGGCAGTTTTTCATAGCCGCTGGGCACTTCCTGGAACGACAGCAGGGCGCGCGTGGTGCCCAGGTTATCGGGACGCAGGCACACGCTCAAGCCGCCAGGGGCGTTGAACCAGCGCATCTGGCGTTCGTCGCCCGGCGCGCGCGGGATGGTGAAATAGGCCGTGTAGAGCTTGAACGAGCGGCGTCGGACTTCATCGCCGAACACGAGTTTGCGCGTATGCGAACCGACGCCTTCGGCGCCGATGACGAGATCGAACACTGCTTCGCCGCCCTGTTCGAAGCGCACCTTGACGCCATGGGGCAATTCTTCCAGCGCGGCGATGCTGTCGCCAAAGCGGTAGTCGACCGCGTCGCGGCCATGCCCGATCAGCAGCTTGGCCAGTTCCCCCCGCAAAATTTCCAGCTCGGCCACGGGACCGTTGCCGCCAAAGGCCCCGATGCCGAATTCCGCCTGCGTGCGGTCTTGCGCGTCGACAAACCGGAGTCCATCCTCATGCGTGGTCCTGGCGCGGATGGCGCTCTCGAGCCCCATGCGCTGCGCCACCAGCTTGCCTGCGCCGCGCACGTCGATCGTTTGTCCGCCATCGCGAAACTCGGGCGCCCGCTCGACAACGGTGACGTCCATGCCCAGGCGCGACAGCCAGTAAGCCAGGGTCGGGCCGGCGACGCTGGCCCCCGTGATCAGGATTTTTCGTTTGATCGTCATTTGATTTTCTTTTCTGCTGTGGTTGGCAAAGTGGTCTGGTAAACCGTGATCACTTGCTGGAGAAAGTGTTCTATCGTCGTCCGTTCGCCGGCGGACAGGCCGCTCAGCACCGCGTCCAGTCCGTTGAGCATCGGCGCGATATGCGTGTAGGTTTGCGCCACCGAGGCTGGCACGGGATGGACGAGCACGCGGCGCTTGTCGTCTTGCTGGCGTACGCGCGTCACGTGGCCGGCCCGTTCCAGGCGGTCGATGACGAGCGTCACGCCCGCGGTGGTGACGGCAAGGCGCGCGGCCAGTTCATTCGGAGACAAAGGACCGTGCGTGATCAATTGCTCCATCAGGGCCAAATCGGTCTGGTTGATGCCCATCGCGTTGCTCAGGTGCAATGCCGTTTCACGGGTCAGGATCGCGATATCCTGCAACTGGCGGCCGATGACATCGCCGGCGATGTGCATGCCGCGGGGATCGTCGGCCGCGAATGCTTGATTGTGTGTTGGCTGGTCATGCATGATTTACCTCAAGTTCAGATTTTGCAGCAGTGGGAAAGAAGAATGTCACGCCCATGAAGGCGATGAGTATGCCGGTTTGGATCGTCAATGCGGCGCTGAGCGCCCGGTCCGGCGTCAGGGCGGGATGCGCGGCAAAAAATGCGCCGCTGAACAGGGCCACGCCGATCGATGCGGCGATCGATTGCACGGCAGACAGCACGCCGGAACCGGAGCCGATCTGCTTGTTGTCCAGCGACGCCAGAATGATGCTGAACAAGGCTGCGATCACGAGGCCGGCGCCGATACCGCAAACCAGCATGCCGGGCACGACATGCCATGCAGAAAATACCGCCGTATTGCCCAGTTCAAATTGCAGCAGCGCCACGCCGGCAAGCTGGACACCGGCGCCCAGTTGCAGCACCTTGCGCCCGAAACGGGCCGCCAGGAAGGCGCCGCTCAGGGTGGCGCCGAATGCCGTGCCCACAGCGAATGGCAGATTGGCAATACTTGCTTCGCCCGCCGTCAATCCATGTCCAATTTGCAAGAAAAGCGTCAGCACCAGCTGCATGCCGACGAGCGAGCAAAAGAACAGGGCAATGCCGGCCAGCCCGGCCGTGTAGGCGGAGCGCTGGAAGATCGACGTCATGATGAGCGGCGTCTGCCCGGCGCGCACCATCGCGGACTGGCGCAGGCCGAACAGGCCGAAACCCAGCACGGCCATCGCCAGCATCGGCCATCCCCACGCCGGCCACGCTCCCGCCTCGCCCAGCGGCAAGACGAGGAATACGGATGACAGCACCAGCAGGCTGGCGCCGGGGACATCGATGTGGACGGAGCGGTCTCCCGGACGGTGGGGCAGGTAACGGCGCGCCACCAGGAAGCAGGCGATGCCGATCGGAATATTGATCAGGAACATGGCTCTCCAGCCCAGGCCGAACACGTTCGCTTCGAGCAACATCCCGCCCAGCACGGGGCCGAGTATGCCCGCCAGGCCCAGGATGGGGCCGAAGATGCCAAACACCTTGGCCAGGGCCGGTCCCTGGTAGTTTTCACGCAGCAAGCCCAAGCCTTGCGGCAACAGCATCGCGCCGGCCAGCCCTTGCAGCAGGCGAAAGACGATCAACAATGCGATGGTCGGCGCCACGGCGCACAACAGCGAAGCGATGGTAAAGGCGGCCAGGCCGTATAGAAACATGGCGCGCCGCCCGTAGCGGTCGCCCAGCCTGCCGCCGAGCACCAGGCCGGCGCCCAGTGCCAGCGCATAGCCGCCGATGACCCATTGCATCTGGGCGGAACTGGCGCCCAGCGACTCGATCAGGGCAGGTCCGCCGACGTTGACGATGGTGGATGCGGCAAGGTCCATGATCTCGGAAACGATCATGACCAGTAAAATGGGCCAGCGAGGCAGTGCAGCAGTCTTCATACAAATAAATAGCTAACTTAGTTAGTAATAAAGCGAGACAGTATACGGCCTGATGCTCTTTGTCAATGGCTCAAGCGGGCTTTTCGTTCCACGCCATGATGCGCTCGCGCAGCCAGCGGTGCGCCGGGTCCAGGTGCATGCGCTCGTGCCACACCATCGCCATCTCGTAATCGGGCAGGGTGACGGGCGGCTCCCACGTGCGCAGGTCGCCCAGGGCGTTTTTCAGCAGGCGCGACGGCAGCAGGGCCACCATGTCGGACGCCGCCAGCAGGGGAGGGACGATGAGGAAATGCGGCACGGACAGCACCACCTTGCGCGTCCGGCCCAGCGTTTCCAACGCCGTATCGACGTTGCTGCGGAAACCGCCGCCGTTGGGCGAGACGACGATGAATTCCAGCGCGCAGAACCGCTCGAGGTCGGGCGGCGCTTGCAGCAGCGGGTGGTCGCGGCGGCCCGCCAGCACATAATGTTCGGTGAACAGGGTGCGGTGGCGCAAGCCGGGCGGCGCTTCTTCCTGCGCCAAAAAGCCCAGGTCGACCTGGCCGTTTTCCAGCGCGTGCGCCATGCGCGCCGGCACGGCTTCGAACACGGCCATGCGCGACAGGGGCGCCTGCGCGCGCAGGGACGGCAGCATGGGCAGCAGAATCGCATACTCGGTGGCGTCGGCCGCCGCCAGGTTCCAGCGCACCTCGGCCGTGGCCGGGTCGAACGCCTGTTCCGGCTGCAAGACTTGCTCCAGCTGGGCCAGCACGGCTTGCAGCGGCGCGAACAGGGCCAGCGCCCGCGCCGTCGGCAACATACCGCGCGGGCCGGGCAACAGCAACGGATCGTCGAAGGCGGCGCGCAGCTTGCCCAGCTGCACGCTGACGGACGGCTGGCTCAGATGCAGCCGCGCCGCCGCCCGCGTGACGTTGCGTTCAATCAACAGGGCGTTCAGGGTCAGCAGCAGGTTCAAGTCCAGCTTGTGCAAATTGTTCATGACTATACCTCGTATATCAACTATTCATTTCCACTATGATAGCGCAAGCCCTAGAGTAGTTCCTGTGATATCCACTCTTCATCCATTACAGGAATAAACTGATGCAACTCCATGAATATACAAGCTTTGATGGTCTTGGACTGGCCCAGCTGCTGCGCGACGGCGACGTCTCGGCTGCCGAATTGCACGACGCGGCCGCGCGCGCCTGCGCCGCCGTCAACCCGCTGATCAATGCCGTGGTCGAGCTGTGGCTGGCGGATTTGACTGCCATCGACAGCACACTCAGCACTGCGCCGTTCGCCGGCGTGCCCTTCCTGATCAAGGACGTGGCCGTCACGATGGCGGGCCGCCGCAGCGAAGCGGGCAGCCGCCTGGGCGCCGGCCATGTCGCCGCATTTGACTCCCACCTGATGACGCAGTTCCGCGCAGCCGGCCTGGCGACGTTCGGCCGCACGAGCACGCCGGAAATGGCGTTTGCCACCACCACGGAACCCGTGCTCTACGGTGCCACGCGCAATCCCTGGAACTTGGCCTTGAGCGCGGGCGGCTCCAGCGGCGGCGCGGCGGCGGCCGTGGCGGCCGGCATCGTACCGCTGGCCCATGCTACGGATGCGGCCGGTTCCATCCGCGTACCGGCCGCCTCGACGGGCCTGTTCGGCTTGAAACCGAGCCGTGGCCGGGTCTCGAACGGCCCCGCCATGGATGAAATCTTCAGCGGGCTGGGCGTGCAGCTGGGCGTGAGCCGCACCGTGCGCGACAGCGCCGCCTTGCTCGATGCTGTGCAGGGCGTGATGGCAGGCGAACCGTACGTGACGAATCCGCCCGGCCACAGCTGGCTGTCGCAGGTGGGCGTGGCGCCGGGCAAGTTGCGCATCGGCGTGCAGCGCGCCGCCTGCAATGGCACCCGGCCCGTGCCCGCCATCGAAGCCGCGCTGGACGCCACCGTGCGCCTGCTGGAAAGCCTGGGCCACCACGTGGAAGAAGTGGCGCCCGCGCTGGGCGTGTCGTGGGAAGCGTTCGTGCACGCGAATGCCGGCATCTGGTGCGCCAACCTGGTGCCGTGGATCGATGGCCTGGCGCAGGAGAGCGGGCGCGGCGTGTCGCTGGAGACCCTGGAAGCGGCGACCCTGGCCTGTTACCGCCACGGCAAGACGGTCTCTGCGGTCGATTTCGTGGCGGCCCTCGACGTGCGCAACACGGTCACGCGCCACGCGGGCGCCTTGTTCGGCCAGTACGACGTGCTGCTGACGCCCACCTTGCCGGATATGCCGTGGCAACTGGGCCGCTATGGCGAAAAGGAGGAACAGCTTGACGGCATTGGCTGGACGGCGCGCCTGTTCGAACATTCGCCGTACACGCCGCTGGCGAACGTGGCGGGCTTGCCGGCCATGTCCGTGCCGCTGGGCATGTCAAATGAGGGGGTGCCGATCGGCATGCAGTTCATGGCCGGCTACGCCAAGGATGGCGTGCTGCTGCGCCTGGCTGGGCAGCTGGAGCGGGCGGCGCCGTGGCGGCAGCGTCGCCCATCCGTGTGGGCAGGGAATTAAGAAGGACGATTACAGGGCGGCGAGGCGGGCCGCGCCGCGGCTTTCCAGGCGAAAGCGGGCTTTTTCCCACAGCCGGTCGTGGAGGGGCAGGACGATCACATTGCAGATCGGCTCGACCACGGCCAGCAAGCCGCCGAAGGCCATGGACCCCGTGGCCCAGTACATGACGCCGAAGGCCACGCCCATGTGCAAGGTCGTCTGGCTGAGCTTTTCGCCGGCCAGGGCGGCAATGCCCAGGCGGCTGGCGGCGTAGCGGCGGCGGATCGCGTGCCAGGCTTTTTCATGCCACGGCAACAGGGCTACGTTGATGATCGGTTCGATGATCGCGGCCAAGCCACCGAGCGCCAGGGACCCCGTCAGCAAGTAGGCGAGGCCGAAGGCGATCGACATGTGCGTGCAGACCTGGCTGAATGTTTTGATGGCTGTGAACAAGGGATGCTCCTTTCTGTTGAATTCGCTTATCCTTGATTTAAATAGTAACGATTCTCATTTACAAAAGGAAGTAAAATATTTCAACCGAACCCATAGATTGAGGCTATGGTTTGAGAAATATCAATTGCCCCTGCTGCGCACACTTCCCGCAGCCGCCCTGGCCGTCAGCGTATCGCCGTCGCCTGCGACCACACGGCTTGCCAGCGCCCAGCGCGCCGCTCATAGCTATCGATATGCCAGTAGCGCGAGCGGGGCACGGCCTGGCCGGCGAAATGGATTTCAAGCTGGGCCTGGTAGCGCAGCACGGCAGCATCGCCATGCACGCGCACGGCGATCTCGCCCGGTTCCCAGCTCAGATAGCGCATGTGGCCCGCCGCGATGGCGCCCAGGTATTCTTCCCGGGACAGCAAGCCGCCGATGGGCGTGACCAGCTGAAAATCGTCAGCGTGCAGGGTGCGCGCCAGCGCCACGTCGCCGTCGACCAGCGCACGCAGGCGGCCGCGTTCGATGTCGCGCAATTGTTCCTGCATGGCCGCCTCGGAGCCAGGGTGCTGTTCTTGCATGATTCCATCCTTCGCTGTGGAGATTGACACTTTGACGTAATTTGTCCAAAAGCCATGTTGACACTATATATATAAAATGTCAATATGCCAGCATGTCACCCCACACCCTCAAGACCCAGCGCATACTCGACGCGGCCCTGGCCGTGTTTTGCCGCTATGGCTACCGCAAGACATCGATGCTCGACATCGCGCAGGCGGCCGATATGTCGCGCGCCGCGCTGTACCTGCACTTCAAGAACAAGGAAGACGTGTTCCGCGCCGGTTCCGAACGGGCCCATGCCACTGTCATGGCGCAAGTGGCAGCGGCGCTGGCCGAACCCGGCCCCGTCTTCACGCGCGTCGAAACGGCGTTGCTGGCATTCCAGCAAGGTTTGATGGCGGAAATTTCCGCCAGCGCCCATGGACAGGAATTGTTCGACGCCAATATGACCCTGGCCGCCGACATCACCTTGACGGCGCGGGCAACACTGGTGGCGTCGCTGGCCGGCGCGCTGGAACAGGCCGAGGCGGCGGGCGATATCGCGCTGCGCCGGGTGGACGCGACCGCCGCGCAGGTGGCCGGTTTGCTGGTGGCCACCATGGATGGTATCAAGCATGCGCAAGGAGGAGGGGAGGCGTTGCGCCAGGGCGTGGCGCTGCACATGCGCTTGCTGGGCGCGGCGCTGCTGCGCATGTGAGCGGCCAAGCTCGCATGCGCAGTCGGGCCTGGGCCGTTACGGCAGGGTTTTCAGCACATTCTTCGTCGGCACGGAGAAATTATAGTTGTCGTGGCGGTCCCAGTTGATCGACCACGTCATCACGCCGCGGAAGTCCGGATACGCCTGCAGCGGCTTGATGGTGCCGCAATTGAGCAGGCGCGTGAGGCAATTCAGGGCATTGCTGACGTCGGCATTCGTCGTAAAGCCCGAACCGGCCGAGCTGCGCCCCGACGGCACGCCGA
This sequence comes from Janthinobacterium sp. SUN206, assembly GCF_030587305.1. Lineage (NCBI taxonomy): Bacteria > Pseudomonadati > Pseudomonadota > Betaproteobacteria > Burkholderiales > Oxalobacteraceae > Janthinobacterium > Janthinobacterium sp. SUN206. Next base: position 704,762 of record NZ_JAPWIB010000001.1, read on the forward strand.
AGCCCACCTGGTCCGGACGCAGGCCGGCAAAGGTATTGCCGCCATAATTGAACCCCTCGATCAGCATGCGCGCCGTGGCCACCAACTGGTCGGACGAACCCGCCTTGATGGCGCCCGTCGCGTACGGCGTGTAAATGTCGCCATTGTTGTAGTACTGCGGGTGCAGCACCGTCAGCTCGCTGCGCAAGGCGTTGATGATGGGAATGTAGGCGCCCCAGATGCTGCCATAGCTCGTGTATCCCCCTTCCACATACACCCATTCGGGCGCCATCGACAGGTAAAAGCTGCTGCCGACCTTGGTTTTCAGGTTTTTCACGGCGATCGGCAGATACGTCTGGATGGCCGCGCCTTGCGCCACGCCGTTTTCCAGGTCCAGGTCGATGCCGTCGAAACCATATTTCGTGATGATGGCGTACAGGCTGTTGGTGAAATTCGTCGCTTCGGCCGTGTTGCCGACGGAAACAGAACCGTTTTGCCCGCCCAGCGACAGGATGACTTTCTTGCCCTTGGCCCGCTTGGCCGCCACGTCGGCGATGAATTGCGCTTCCGTGCCCGCACCCGGATCGATGGTCAGGCTGACATTGCCGCCGCCCGCGTTGTCGCCGAACGAGACGACGATCACGTCCCAGTCATCGCTGACCTGGCTGATTGGATACGTGGCGCCGCTGGGGTTGGTGAAGTTGTGCCAGTAGCCGATCAGCGCGTGCTTGGCCAGGCCGGTGGGTGTTGGAGTCGGGGTAGGTGTCGGCGTTGGTGTTGGCGTCGGCGTCGGCGTCGGCGTTGGGGTGGGAGTCGGCGTAGGTGTCGGGGTAGGCGTGGGTGTCGGCGTTGGGGTAGGAGTCGGCGTCGGCGTGCCGCAGTCTCCCACCGCCGTCCAGGGCTGGCCGCTGCCGGAGCCGCCGCTGCTGGTCGACGGGTTATTACCCTGCGTCCACCAGTTGGCCGTGTAATTGACGTTGTTGTAACTGGCCTGGCCGCCGCCGTTGTAGGCGGTGCCGCTATTCCACGGCGTGTAGCAGGCCACTGCTGCGGTCGCGCCGGCCAGCAGCTGGCTCGCGCCGCCGCTGGATCCGTCGCCGCTGCCGCCGCCGCAGGCCGCCAGGGTGCCGCCGAAGAGGGTAAGGATGAGGGTATTCATGACTGTCCGGTTCATTGCATCTCCTTGTGTATTTTTTAGCATGGCCGGGCGGCTGGACACCGTCCGATTTTTCAGAGTGCAAGCATTGCAGGTGGTAGTCAACTGGTTTTATTCTTTGCGCAAGATCACAATACCAGTTGCGGCATTACCCCAGCAGATGGGCGATGCGGGCCATACCAGTGCCTGTTTTCCAGTGCGCTGGTATGGTGTCCGGAATGCGCCGGAAGCAGGGCGGGGAAGGGCGGTGGACGCCAGGCAAGGTCTATGGCACCGTTTCCTTGCGCAAATCGGCATACGGCACGCGCGACAGGTCCAGCAGCATTTGCGTCAAGGCCACGGTCTGGCGCTGCATCAGCCGGTAATCCAGCCGGGTCACGCTGTCGATGCCATAGTAGAGCAAATAGGTCGGTTGCGTGATGTAATGCACCGTGGGAATGCGCTGCGCCTCCCATAAATACTGGCCTGCGCCAGGCCAGGCGGCAGTCTTCGGACCGCCATCGCCCGCAAGACTGGAGGCTGGCAGCACGAACGCGGGCGCCGCATCGGCCTGCTTCAGCATGGCGTAGGAGGCGTCCATCAGGGCAGGCGTGCGCGGCGAAAACACGGCGGCCGGCTCGAACCTGCCCGTGAGGTGCAAGTAACCATTGCTGTCAGACAGCACTTCCAACGCGCCCAAGTTCCCGATGGTGAGCATCGTGGCGATACCTTGCATCAAGCCATCGTCCTGGTGGCGATCCATAAACTGCTTCATGCCCACGCCGCCCGCGAAATGGCCGCTCGTCAACAGCAGCATGACGCTGCGCGGCAAGCTGTCCTGCGGCAAGCGCGCCAGGTACTGGGCCATGTCGACGATGGCGTTCGGTCCATTGTCTTCCAGCGCGTTCGTGCCATCCGTGTGGCTGCCCAGCACCATCAATTCCGCGGACTTGCCGGGAATGATGCCGACCAGGTTGCGCGTCTGCACCTGCCGCACAGTGGCAGCCATGGTCAGCCGCAAGACAGGCGCCGTGCCCGCCAGCACGCTCTCGCGCAGGCGCCGACCCCGGTCACGGTCGATAAACATGCCGGGCAGCTGGCGCACTTTGCCGTCGTAAGGCGCATACAAGCCGTTCATCGACATGGGCGGCGTATCGAGAATGACGATCACGCCCGCCGCACCGGCTGCCTGCAGGCTGTCCAGCAGGGAGATGAACGGCCCCAACATCTGGAACTGGCGCGCATACGGCGTGTCCGGCCCCATGGCGTGGTCCGGATCGTGGACATGCACGGCGGACCGATGGAAAACCTTGCCCGTCCACGCCACGGCGGGCATGTCGACGAGCACCAGCTTGCCGGCCAGGCTGGCATCGGGACTGGCCCCCGGCGCCAGATAGGCGATGCGCCCCGTAATGCCAGACGGCGGCGTCACGCCCGAATACGGAATGTAGCCAGCCGTGGGCAGCACGCCAGACCTGTCGTCGTGGACCACTTCCAGGCCCCAGTCTTCCGGCTGCACCGACCATTGCCGGAAACTGACCGGCTCGAAGCGCAGTTGTTTGACACCGGCGCGCGCCAGGCGTTCATGCAGGACGTCGATATATGCTTCATGCCGGGGCGAACCCGTGGCGCGCAGGCGGCGCTCGTCCAGGTCCACTTGCCAGTCCACCAGTTGTTTTCTAGACAGGAATTGCGTGGCATCGACCGTCACGGCAGCCGACGCCGGCAGGGCGCGCGCAGGCCAAGGCCCAGGCTTGCTGGCACAGCCGCACAAGGCGGCCGCGATGGCCAGCGCGCCGGCAAGGGACAGGAAACGCCGGCAAGGCGCTAAAAGCAACGCCGTGCGTGCAGGCTGCTGGGTCATGCGGATCTTGAGACTTCTCATGCAAAATAGTCGGCAAACGCCTGATTTCATTGATATTGTAGGTATTGGAGATACTTCTCACGGACGGCAATTTACCACGAGACAAGGCGCCAGGCCGGCACGCCTCACCGGATTCCATGTCCTGATTCACGCCAATCTGCTGGGCAACGGCATGGGAGACCAGGTCAACAGCATCATTGCCGCCATGCGGGCCTCCGGTGTTGAACGCCTGGTTTTCATCCTGTCGATGGGCATCGACGATGAAGGTCCCGGCACATCGGCGAATGGACCAACGCCAGGCTGGCGCAACACCTGAAACCATTCCGCCGCGCCGCCGACGCCATCGAAGCACCGGGCCTCGCATAAGCCATCGTGCACCCAGCCTGGGTGACGAACGAAGACGAAGTCGGCGACGAACGAACGACGCGCCGCGCGCCACTCAACGGCACCGTGGTGTTGCGCAGGAGCGTGGCAGACCTGGTCGCCAACATCATCGCAGCGCCAGACTTGCACCTGCGCGCGAATCTGGGCGTGAACAAACCGCACACAGACGAGGACGAGCCGTATTTCATGCAGCTCGTTCAAGCGCGGCTGCGCAGCATCAGCGACAGCGGCGCGCAGAGGGGGAAAATCGCATTTGCGATTGGGGAACTGGCAAACTGGAGGTTTTCTCAAATCCATCCACAATTTCGCATAATTTATATTATGTCAAATAAGAAGTCGGAGTGGAAGATACTTGTGGTTGCTCCATGCTTGGGTCTACATGCTTTCGGGTCTTGATCTGAACCACTCCTCTTCAGTAAAGATTGATTCCCGATTTAACTTCTTTTAGTGTTGCCATAAAGTCCTTATTCTCTTTGAGATACCTCGCCCCATGAACGTCTAAAAATTGAACGGCCATCAATACAAGTCTGAATTGTGCGTAGTCCGTAAAATTAATCAATGTCAATAAATGCTCCCTTCTATCGTTGGCTGTAAAATCATTTTCATCACTTAGTTTCTCAGTCACCATTTTTACAGTGATATAAAACGCGCGAAGAATCCCATAGATTTGATCAGTTGAATCCAATGCCGCCAGAAAATTAGTAATTGCAGTATCTTTTGCCCCTATTTGCCGAAGAAGATGAACTCCATCCTCAATGTGCATTATTGCTGCCGCACCACGTTTCTCAGGCATCATCCCATTGGGGAAATCAAACGAGAAATTATCCAGCAATAATTTCTGCGAATTTATCATATTAAAAAATAGAAGCCCTAACGATCTTAACTTTTCATTTCGCTTGTTCTCCCTTAATTCATTTCGCAAATCCAAATTTGTTTCATTCTGCAGATTAAGCGATTTTATAAGTAGCATAATAGATATGAAGCTTAATATGGGATTCAACGATCCCCCCATATAGTCGCCAAACTGCCCCCATACCGCAAAATCTTCAGCAGTGGATGCCCCAAAGCCGCAGAATTTGACTATATAAGTCAATCCCACCAGGACCATAGCAGTTATGGCGAAGAATCTATACCAATTAACTTTCATAACCCTCCACAATATATTTCACTATTTTTTGACTGTGAATCCGAACAGGGGAAACCTTCAGCTTCATATGTAAATGATATTCAGGCTTTATGCCATTGTTATCATTCAAATTTATAGAAAACTTCTTCTTCCCTATCATCGAAATACTCTCATACTCGGTAGAAAATCCGAAGGCCACGGTTTCATTCGCCCCTTTTATTTGAAGCCTACCATTTCCTGTCTTAGTATTAAATCGAGTTATCGCAGCTAGTATTTCAATTTCCTCGTTAGAGCGCTCCAAATCAAGAGTTCTTACTGACTCGCCATTGAATTCCACTAAAAGCTTTATGCCATCACGTTGTCTATATTGAACTCTTACATCGTGGCCGAAATTTTTTGTAACTGCATGAATATTCGTTACTGCAGTAATACGTAATCGATCAGTAAGTTCTTGCGATAAATTCCCGAGAGAATCTATTATCTCTTGCGCCTTGCCCGACAAATCTTTTATCTCAATATATATAGATTCATTTAAATAGAAAGAAATAATTTCAGAAAATGCAGATTGTCCAATAGCGGTAAGTTTAGCTTGGAGAATATCATCAAATACATCAATGCTAAATTTTTGACCGTAGGACCCTTCAAACGTGCGTTTCATTACGGTTCGCACTGGTGCGTGTGCCGTTTTCCTTACAGGAACTTTACGTTCAAGCACAGTCTGGGCAATACAGCGTGTAGCATCAGAAACACCTTTCAATGTATCCAATCCAGATTTCATGTCTACTGCATATTGTTGGGTATCTATTACAACCTCAAATTCCATTGACATATATTCCTTTTTAAGGCATCAAATGTGTTTTTTCACTTGGCCTTACTTTAAGATTAAAATGGCCACAGCTACTTAAAAAGGCACAATGGACATGTGTTTTAAGGAAATTCTGCGGTACTTCTCGCATTCTAACCGCAAAAATTGCTTAAAAGCTACTTCAAATGTTGCAAACCTACAAAATAAGTTGTGAAAATCTCCTTTTTCAATTCTAGTTTTGGCTATCGAAGTCTCCCCGTATCGCACGATCACAGATTCCATGACAGCGAATCTCGTCCTTAAAACAACGCTCACATACACGCAAACGCAAACAATATCGGGCCTGTTGCACTGCCCATTTAGGCACCCCAAGCATGTACATAAAATCGCCTAGCATCCTCGTACGGTTCACTGCTTTCCAGTTTGTCCGCCGGGAGTTACGAATGATCCAGTACTGATTACGGAATTCATCCTCTATCTGTTCAAGTATCCGCAGTGAATTAGCATCAAACTTTCCCATGTCAGTTCCCTCCTCCCCGTCAATCAAGGTGGAGTAACTGTCAGAACGGACAATCGTCCACCACTTGTGGCAATCCCGGTGCAGTCGCCAGGTACACGACGCCGAGATTGTTGTTGCACCAAGTCTGCAAGCCGTCCATGCAATGGCCCGAAAGCGCCTGAAACGCGACCTGCGCAGCGCGCAGCATGTTTGTACAAAACGGCACCCGCCATACATCGACTTCCGGCACCACGATGCCTCTGGAGCGGAAGTAGCGTTTCTGGTCAAGCGCCCTGCACTGCATTTCTTTGCCGCAGTATTTCGCTATGTAACTGGCGATCTTGTGCGCCCCGGCCACGCCGAAGCCGAAACGGTGCGGATCGCGCACGTGGACTTGGCCCATCTGTTCGCCGTTCGGGCCGCGCCCCAGGATGCTCTGCCAGATCGAGCGAAGCAGCGCATACATCTGCCGTCCAGCGACTGCCACATGAAAATGCAAAGCGCCACGGGCCTGTTCCTCAATGACCGCGACATAATGAAATTGTTTATGCTTACCAAGTTTTCGACAAAACGCCTTCCAGTGCTTTAATGCAAGTTCGCGGTCCAGCATGTTTTCTCGGTAAGTCAACGTCACCATGCGATCAGCGCCGATTTGCTTGCAGCAAAGACGCACATTCTTTTTTGCGCGTCTGCCGGCGTCGTCGTCATTCGCTTCGCGCTGGCTTGATTCGCCGCGTTTCGCTCGTGGTTTTCGCCGCAACGCTGGACCGATAAAGAAACGTTCCTTAACGACAGTTACTTCGCACTGTCCGTCTGGAAATACACGGCGTCGCGCCGTGTAGGTATCGTTCCAGGTATTCTTAATACCATCATCGTTCCAATAGTCGGGCCTGCTTATATCAATATCTTGCTCGACAGAAGAGAAATCTATTGACGAAATCGAGCTTTCATCATTTAATTCATTCATTCGGTACTCCTGTGTGGCAGGGTTATCGAAGACTCCAAGCATTTTGCCGATGCTTGGAGTTTTTTTATGGAAAAGAGAATTGAGTTCTTTAATGCAAGTACCGAATCTCCTGTGGTGTGCTTAAGTGTCCCTAATATAAATTTAGGCCGCCTTGCGGCGGCCGCCGCTGCAAGCAGCGCGACCGCCACTCGTTGCCTGCTGATAATGTTGTCTTCATGAATGGGGCCTGAATTCGACGTGAGACATCTGAGAAATAAATAGCGCTAAAGTCTGCCCGCTAAAACTTTTTAAACTATGCGGGTCGCCCGCATCGAATACCGCCTCAGCCAATAAGCTGTTACCCCAACGTCCACCGCCGATTCCAGATACCCAAAAGATTTTGCCCGCCCTGCGGGCCGCTTGTACTGTCAAGGCCATTCCAGGCCGCTAATTGAGCGCGGAAGCCACGCGGGCGCTCAAGATCAGCACCAGATCCGTATGCGAGTCGGAAGACGTGCCGCCGCCCCAGGAGCGCGGCAGGAATGAGAATCCACTGTGCGCCGTAGACGAGCGCGTATCGTCCAGCCCCCCAATAATCACCACTTCGCCATCGGCTATGGTCACGGAGGTTTTCACCTGGCGCTTGAGCAGCGTGGGCGAACCCGTCACGCCATTGACCGTGGATTGAAAGGACGATACTTGCCCGTCGACGGTCAGCGACAATCGCCCAGGGCCAGCGGCACGCGGCGTCACATCGAGAATCACGCCCGATGGCCGGTAGACGATGTTTTGCACGGCGTTGCCCTGATTGTCGCGGCCCGAACTGGCGATAGTGGGAGTTTCATCCCCGACTGTCAGCAACAAGTGTTCCGCTTCATCGCCCAGGACACGCGAATTCGACACCTGCTTAAAGCGGCCGTCAGCACGCAGCGCGTCAAGCACCAGCTGGAAGCCGCCCGCTGACACGCTCAGCGAACCGGTGGACGTAGAAAATGCCGCGCCAAACCGAGCGGCCAGCGTGGAGGCGACCAGCGACAGGCCCCTTGAGGTGGAGTCAGAGCGTAGCACCTCGACAAACGATGCGGATACCTCGACGGTGCGGCCCCGTTCATCGAGGGCTTCGAGCAAGCGGCGCGCATCGGCTGATCGTGCGGCGGGCACGGAGAGCGCCACGGCGACACCAGCCAGCCGCGCATACGGCGCGCCAAAGGCCGCATTGAGGGCAGTGACAAGGAATTCGGCGGGCCGGTGGCGAGGCGCATAAAGCTCAACCACATCGAAGGGGGCGCCGTCGCGTTCAGGCAGTGAGCCAGCGGCGGAAGCGGAAGCAAGGGCTGCTTGCGGTAGTTCGGTCGCGGCTTTTTCAGCGCTGGCTGGCGCCATTTCCAGGTAATACACCCCGTCTTTGATGCGGGTTCGAATGCCTTGCGCCCTCAGCAGCCCATCGACAAACGCTGGCACCTCTTCCACAGGCAGGGATTTGATGTTGATGCTGAATTGCCGGTCCAGGGCCAGTACTTCCGGCGAAATCACGTAGTCGCGCATCAGTAGGTTTTTATACGTCGCCTGCATAAAGGCTACAACAGGCACCGCGGCAAAATTGAGGGTAATGGTGGACGGCCCTAGCGGCTGCGCCGCGATGGGCAGCGAAGCTGCGAGAAAAATCATTGGAAAAAGCAGAACCCGAAATAGCCGATTCATTGCACACCTCCCCTCACCCATAAGTCTGGCGCGATTTGCGCCTCATACCCGCCCGGAAAAACCTTGAATTGCTGCGGCTGGAAAATCACTCGGCCGTCTGAAAGGAGCAAGGTAATCGCGCCCCCATGATTGAAATAGCCGCGCGCGGTGACGGTGGTGGAAAAGGTGCGCATGTCAAGCACCGGCGCGGCACTTACTTGCGTGGCCGCGCTGGATGCTGGATCATGCAGGCCTTTGCCGCTAATCGTGCGCGTCAAAGCGGAATAGGCACGGGGAACAAACACCACGCCGAGAGCCACGGCCAGCACGGGGATAAAGACCCATATCGGCAAGCGGAAGCGCTGTTTGGTGTGGACTTCGGCCGACTTGTACCAGGTGTACGCTTTTTTCGGATAGGCCCAGTAACTCTTGACCGCGTTCTTGAGCCCGCCCAGGCCGTCATTACACGCATCAAATTCGTAGACCATGGCGCGCTGGCCACCGAACAGGCGGCGGAAATGCTTATGCTTGCCGACCAGGGCGCGCACGGAACCGTCCATCAGTTTGGGATGCTGCGTCGTCAGCCAGATATCGAAACCACTGTGCCGGTGCACGTTCAGCCACGCCACATGCGGCAGCGGCTTTGATTGCGTGGAGCGTGGAGGAAACGCGCACTGGCATTCATCGATAATGACGAGGGAGCCATGGGGCATGGCTTGCCAGTCCGGGATGACCTCCGATAGCCCAAGCTGCCCAACGGTGACGGAAAGCAGCGGCATAGCCGCATGTGGAAGGGATAATTCAGGAATGCCGTGTACAAAAATCGGCCTGGCCTCTTCCGGATGCCGCTCCCACCGGCCCACGAGCGCGGCCAGTTGCTGGACCATGGAGAGCGTTTTACCCGAACCGGGCACGCCTGTGTTTAGCTCGATCATGGCGCATCCCGGCCTGTCAGCTGGATTTCAGCACATAACGCGCCGCGCCGACGCTGGCCCACATAGCCACACGCGCCATATACGCACCAAACAGCATGCCGAGCGACTCAGGGATGCCGGACAGGGAACATAGCTGCAGAACGGCCAGAGGAATCGTGGACCAGCTGGCCTGCGCAGACGCTATCAGCTGATTGACCAGCTCAGTCACGCCGGTGAAGACCAGCGCGGTAAAGCCCAGCGCAATGATGGCCTTGACGACCAGGGGGCCGATCAAGGCCAGTAACCAAGCGGCAACCTGCGTCATGATTTTAACCCCTGCATAAAGATAAGCGCCGCGCCCGCAGCGGCGCAGGCCAGGAAAAGCGGGCGCAACTTCGTCATCAAATCGCACATCGGAGCGAAGCTAATCAGGCGCGGCCCGTACATATCAAATGTGATCGGTGCAGGACAGGACGCGGAGGAAGCGAAGAAAACTGGCGTGAAGGTAACCGGCACGTTCTGGCGCGGAATGACGTCTGCAACGGGAGGAACGTCCAGTTCCGCGCACCCTGCCCTACGCGGATTGTCCTGGCATGCATTGCGCATCGCCTTGATATCGGCGGCAATCGCCTGTTGCGTCGGTTCGCGGTTGTAGTCTGTCGGCAGATTGACGGTGGCCGGGACTACTGGCGGCACATTCAAGTTAGAGTTTTCTGTCGTTGTCGTCGTTGTCGGCGGGTTCGACGTGGATTGCCCGGTATTGTTGGTCACCGTGGTGGTGGTCACGTTTTGCGCATTGTAGGTAATGCCGGTGGAGGTGCTGGTGCCCGTCTGCGTCGGCGTGATCGTCGTTTTTTCTTGGGTGGTCTTGGTCTGCGGTACGCCGCTTGCATCAGTATAGTTCTGCACGGAGGTGGTGGTTTGAGGCGTAGTGACCGGCGGCGCGCTCATTGTGGTCTGCGAAGTTGGAGGCATCATCACATCGACCGGCACGCCCGACTTGCCATTAGCGCGAGCAATTTCATTGACGGCTTCCGCCGCATCCCAGGCGCGCTTAGCAGCAGCCGCGCCAGTTGTTGGCGAATCGAAGGCTTCGGCAAGTTTCGCGTCAATATCGGCATCGGTGGCAGGAGCGGAACCCGTTTGGTTGACACAGCCGAGCGGTGACAACACTGCGCCAGAAGGGCAAACAACATTGTCGGGTTTCAATTCTGGAACATATGTATTGTGAAAACCGACCTCAACACAAAAGGTTCCAAGATTGGGGACAACAACCGGCTTGTAGACACGAGGATTCCCGGTCGACGAAACTATCGGGCCATAAGCCTCGCAAACGGCAGCTGGAGAGGCCCCCGTCAGATACGGGCCTGATATGGTGATAAACTGCCCACTTATAGGGGCGACAACCGTATTTTGCGCAACTTTGCATAGAAAGTCTGGCGGCGGGCAAGGAGCCAGACCGGAATCTTTAACGACGTTGTAGATTTCCCATGCCGTGAGCGCCAACCCGACAGGGCCCGACAATCCACGAGCCAGCTTAAACGCACGGCCAGCAGCGAGTGCAACATTAGGTTTGGTAATCAAGGTACTCAAAGAAACCGGAATCTTGATGTGGACGCCATTTCTGACGGCGATGGCAACGCCATTGGCGTTCACCGAGACGCCTGCTGCTGATCCTGATGTGGAGCCATTAGCCACGGAGAAACCGGTCTGGCCTGCCGGGAAATAAGCGGAATATGGTCCGGCCACGTTGCTTGGAGGGAGCAAAACCGTGCCTTGCGCATGGGCTGGCGGAATCCACAGCGCCACTAGCGACAAGACAACAATACAAAGGATTTGAATTGTTTTCATTTCTCAGCCCTCGACCATTCAAGGAACGAATAAACTTTGTAAGCGCTCCAGCAAAGGACAACCGCAGTAAGGGCGGCGCCAAACACCTGCATACCGGCGCTGATAACGGAATCGTTTTGGCATGGCGGGAAATCGATATGGTGGACGGCTGACACAGTGATCGCTGCGGCGCCGGTGGTAGGTGTGGTGGTAATGCGAAGCATGAGACCGCCGTCTGGCGTGGCCGAGGTACAGCTGGCCGATTGAATTCCGCTACCGTCAGCCAGCACGATGGTAGCGGGTGGAAATGCTGCACAGGCGGCAACCGCAGCATCCGCTGTAGTAGCGTAGCACCACGGGCCGACCTGGTAAGCCATGTTATGCGCCCGCTTTTTTGCTGATGAACGAGTACACCTTGACCACGCCAAAAATGGCGACGCTCAGGGCGACCAGCGCGCCGACGACGGCGAGAATGGCCGTTTGCGCTTCGGCAATGCCAGCGGTCATGGCACCGGTATCGACACCTGCTGAAAATGCGGGGCCGGACAAGGCAGCAACTGCCAGCGCAGGAACAACCGTTTTCAACGACAGATGGTTCTTCAACATGATGACTCCCCTTCTATACCGGAGATCGCCGGCGCGATTCGGCAAAATGCCGCAAAACAAGTGGATTTATTAAGTGGCGGCCGCCGGCGCGCTGGACGCGTGGCGATGGGACGTTTTTTGCGGTTCTTCCTTCATCGGTTCAATGGAGAACACTTCGGCACCCACGCGCTTATCCCGTGAAATGGCAACGTCGAACTCCACCTCATACATGCCTGGCACCGTGTCCTTGAATTTTTCAGGGAGCAGCAGCTCACCGACGAGCGGTTCAACGTTATTGGTGGCGCGATTGATCTTATGGACGATGCACTGCGCCATCCTCATGTCGTAATCGTTGCCCGTTTTTTTGGAACGGCCGGCAACTTGAGTAATGTGCAGGATCTGGATAGTGTGTTTCATGGCTTGCTCCTTTTTCGCCCGCTAGAGCGATTGATGAAATGCCGGATTGGCGTGAGAAGTCAGTAGTAACCGCACTGCTACCGAGGAAGCTTGATAGCGGGAAAGCTCGTCAATCACAGCATCGAGCTTTGCTATCTCTGCAAGTTGCAGGTCAATCTGGTGAGTGAGGTTCGCTGGCAGCAAAGGAAGAAGAGCAAGTTGCTCCTGCCCTTCGGCACGGCGCGACAGGAGCGCCAAAATGGATTCGTTCACAGCGTCATCACTCAGGACAAATTGGCTAGCCATGCTGCCCCCGATTTCGCCCACTAGAGCGATTTGAAATATCTACGAATGTGCTAGGATGAAGAGACGTACTAGCCGAGTAGCTATACCGGATGTACTAATACACGTTAGTACTCCGAACGGAATAACTGAAATGGATAATATCTATGAAATATTCTGACTTGATAGAAATGGCACTAAAGGGGCGTTCCGTTAATTCAATGGCGAGAACGTGGGGTGTACCGCAGCCAACTTTAGCGCGGTATATGCAGGGCAATAGATTGCCGGACTATGATCTTGCCCTAAAGATTGCAATCGAGGCTGGCGTGGAGCCTGGGGAAGCCTTCATTGCTCTAGCCGAAGAGCAACGAAATTTGAAATCGAAGAACTTTAAGTTACAGGGAGGTTTTGTACAAATCACCCCCCTCCTCTCTATGGCAATAGGCACTGCAACTATGCTAGTTCTTTATATTATGTAAAATTGATAGTAGAGGATGAACGTACTTTGGTGCATCGTACCCCATCCTTCTGACGCTTTTAAAGTATGCGGACAGCATTTCAAATCTGTGCATTGCAGCCCAAGCGGCCATTGACATCTACGAATGCAGGAACAGCTTGGTCCACGGCTATCTTTTGACGATCCCGGGCGGCGCTCCTGCGCTCATGAGAAATCTCGCATGCAATCTTGCCATCGCCCAAAAAAGACAGGACGTTGGCGACGTATCCCCTAACCTCCGTCAGTTTCATTTGGCACTCGAGGCCGCGTGGGCCTTGTTAATCATAGGCCGCATTCTCAGTATATCTCTTCGTTAGTCACTGACGGCTGGCGCATACTTATCATACTCCTTGCTGAAGAGCTGCTCAGCTTCATCGTGGAACTCCCTGCGTCGGTTTGTGAGGTCGCGCAGCTTTTCAAGCAGGCTTTTATACACAATCTGGTGAGCTTGATTTTTCAATAGTTCCTCGTTGTAGTCGTCAAACTCCACTTCATTTTCTAACGCCCAATTAACCAACTGCAATAGATCATCCTTACTAATCTTGTCAACTGCATGATAGACCGTAGCCGAAGTATAGTAATGACCTTGGCCATTCTCAATTTTCAATAATTTCATATTGTTTTTTCCTTCCCTTATAAGCATCGTAACCTGCTTCCAGCGAGTTCATTACTACTTCATGGCTATTGATTGTTGCTCCGTCAAGCGAATGTAATAACTTATCGGATGGGTGCCCAGAGTAAAGTCGGTACGTTACCTGACGGTTACCCATGATGCTTAACTCTTTCTTTGCATATAAAACATAATCGGCACCAATTGATGCTCCGACTGTATTATTATGCGTCACTATTACGACTGGCATGAATTGCGAAAGATGCTTTAATATGTTATTTACATTACTCTTTAGGAATAGATTGTCAAACGATGATTCAGGTTCATCAATAAGTAGAATATCGTAATCTTTTGCATCAATGATATGCTGTAGCAGCCTGAATTCAGAACGTTCACCTCCAGAAACAGGTGCTCCGTGACTATTTAATATCTGGTAACTTATTTTCGTAAATAGTTTATAAAGTTCTGATGGGACTATACCTTCGATTCGTAAAAGCTCCTGAAGATACTCATACGGTTGATCGTACTTCTTGAAGGCAGTACCATAGGCCAGCGTCGTGGCGGCTGCCGATTTCACTTCACCTGCGAGAGCATATGACCCCTTTCTGGCCTCAATGGTAAACCCTTGGATAGTCTCTTGGGAGATAATTGACGAGACTTTAATGGCTTCCGCGATTTTTAAAAATATTTTAACTTTTTCTTGCGCGATCTTATAATCATACAAATTGATATCTTCAATCTGAATTGAAGAACTGCGGAGTGCCAATTGCTGCTTAACATCTTTGATTAAGCCATTTATTATTTTCTTCTTTTTATTTTCTTGAAATTTCAATCTAAGATTATCAATTAATTCCCGAATCAATCCTTTTAAGCCTTCCATATTGACGTATTTCTGAATGATGTCGCGAAATTCAGCGTTCTCAATCAGTAAGCGGACTGATTCGATCAACTCATATAAGGTAGTTGGTTCACTCACTGCAAACTCCGACTCCTTGTACAGCTTGACCTTTGAAAACGCATCTTGCCGGTCGGCCTCGTCCGCAGACTTCAGTAGCGAATCTAGGTAACGTTCTAAAGACTTTTCATTCGCATGCAGATCGACGCGTATCACTTCATCGAGGACTGACTTGAAGCCCGAGAGGTATTCTTCGATGACGATACTGCGTTTTTTTTGCACTTCAACATTAAACTCTTTCTCATAGGCACTATCGTCCTGCTGCACAAGAGAAAATTGGGCGATATACTTCGGGTGTTCTACTGCCTCTTTGATCCTATTCAGTGTGTGGGTTTTGCCTGAGGATCGCTCACCGAGCAAAATATTAAGCCCGGTAGATATCTTCTGTCCATCCAAGAAAACAGGCCAAAGACGGTTGCCATCTTTCTCGGATAGCGCAACCTTGGTTCGATCGGACAGGCAGGCTTTGATGGCTTCGAACGTAAGCTCGCCGCAATCAATGAATGTATGGCGTGAAGGAAACTTGTTTCTATCTTCCCGTATCCGAGTATCGCTAAACAGGACAGGAGGAAATTTATCGTCATCCTTGACAGCACGGATAAATTTCTTTGGGCTATCTACCTCTCCTGCCGTCACAAAGGGAGTGATCTTCTGTAAAGTTAGGCCAGAAATAGCGGGTGATTTATCCGCGTGCGGGATGATAATATAGCGCCGCAGATCACCAAAAATGGCCTCGAATTCTTCAAACGTGACGCTGTCTCCTATAGCGACCACTTTCTTCGATATGAGATCGCACCTCTCTTGGAAGTCAGGCAAATTTTTTCCATCACTAATGACAAGGACATGGCCATTGGCCAGATTCACCTCAATACCTGGAAGCGCCAGTATGCCAAGTTCGTGTCTTATCGTCCTGAACTGGTCTCCGTCGAAGACATCGTGATTGGTCACTGCTATTGCATGCAGTTGTGCCTCATTCACATAGCTTTTGAACGATTCAAGACTAAACGTAAAGTGCGCATCACTAATAGTGGGTACTGTATGAATATGCAGGTCTATTTTCTTCAACGCGATCTCCGTGTAGGCTTACGCAGAATCAACAAGATTTTCCTGAGAATATTATCTTGATATTGCAAATATGAAAACTGAATTCGACTAATTTGTTGTATTTTATGAATTTTCGCAACTCAACCCCCAGGATATCGGCGAATGACTGGAAGGCGCTGGCGCTCCGATGTTACGGTGTGGAACTTTGAGAGCCACAATGCAAGTACTGATAAAATTGGTGGTGGCTGCCAGTGCATCCCGCGGACACGGATGGTCGTCTGTCCAGAGCACACTCAAAGAAGCGGGCACTTAAGCTTAGCTAGGAATACGCGTAAATGGTCAGCTTCAACGTTTTTCTGCACCCCTGAATGCGAAGCAGTGACGCAAGGTTATCATGCGCCTAATGACCGTAAAGCACCTGGCCGAGCAGCCCCCCCTCCCCTGGTCCGCGTTCGAATACCTGGCCCCCGCAGCTGCCGTGTATTAATTTTTACTGGCAATACCCAAGCTTTCCATGACCCTGGCGGCATTGTCCTTGCAGTCCACATCCTCCGGTTTTGCATCGATCAATTGAATCAACGACAAAAGATGGGCCTTGTTCTGCGCCAGGCGCACTTCCAGCGATTCGATATCGGCTATCTTCTTCTTGAGCGCAGCTATCAATTCATCATGTTTCCATGATGAACTGTCCTCTGGCAAGACTTGCTTGATTTCGTCGAGGGAAAAGCCCGCCTGCTGCGCGTCGCTGATAATCGACAGTACCGCCACCGCTTCCAGCGGATAGTCGCGGTAGCCGTTCGATTGGCGGCTCACGGCTTTCAACAAGCCCTTGGATTCGTAGAACCGGATCGTGGACGCCGCCAAGCCGCTGCGCTTGGCCAATTCGCCAATTTTCATTATTTTTCCCGCTGAAGTTGTAGTTTGTTATTCCGTAAAGCCTTGAGCAGAGCTTGCGCCACTTCCTTGCTGGAACCAGGGTTCTGGCCGGTGACGAGGCGGCCGTCCGTCAGCACGAAGCTGCCAAACGGGAAAAAACCTTTGGCATACAGCGCCCCTTTGCTCTCTACCTCGCTTTGCAAAAGGTAGGGAACCTGGTCCTTAATGCCGGCAAGCGATTCTTCCAAGTTGGAAAATCCTGTCACGCTGCGCCCTTTTATCAGTGGCTCGCCCTTCTCGTCCTCCAGATCCAGCAAGCCAGCGGCGCCATGGCACACGGAGGAAACGACGCCGCCGTTGCGGTAGATGGCCTCGGCAATGCGCTTGAGGTCTTTGTTGCCCTTGAAATCCCACATCGTTCCATGGCCGCCCGTGTAGAAAACAGCCCCATAGGCAGCGGGATCGATGTCGGCCGCAGCTTTTGTCGATTGCAGCAATGCCATGAAAGCAGGATCACTCAGGTGACTTTTTGCTGCCTCATCCATGTACAGCCATCCCTGGCTGCGTTCATCCAGCGGCACCACACCGCCGCTGGGACTGACGAAGTCGATGCCATACCCGGCTTCCTGCAGCACATCATACACATGCGTCAATTCCGTGAGCCACAGCCCCGTATGGTCGTTTCTGCTCGGATATCGGGAATGATTGGTCATGACTATCAGCACTTTTTCCATGGCCGGATCGCGCATGGGGGACACCGGTTCAGCAGCAACCATCTGCAGGAACAGCAAGGGCATGACAGCCAGGAGCAGTTTCTTGAAAACAGACATGGGATCGTCCTCCGAATAGTTGAGTAGTCTGGGCCATGTCCGCCGAACACAGCGTGATCAACTATAAGCTTAAAGCCAACTTGAATGTCAAGCGGCAGATCGGCTGCCACGGGATTTTTGTGGTTCGAGGGGAGCGACCCTTCTTCCAACCAGTGTCCCGAACGCGACAGTGCGATTTTTTTTCATTTTAGGGCTTGACCTTCAAGTTAGCTTAAAGCTTATCGTGAGGCTATCGCAACCTTGGAGATCAGCATGAAACCCTTTACCGCACTGACATTGCCCAATGGGACAGTCATTCCGAACCGCCTTGCCAAAGCCGCCATGGAGGAAAACATGGCCGACAAGGACCACGCCCCGTCAAAGGAACTGATCCGCCTGTACCAGTCGTGGGCGGACGGCGGCGTTGGCCTGATGATCACCGGAAACGTGATGATCGACCGCCGCGCCATGACGGGCCCCGGAGGCGTGGTGCTTGAGTCCGAGCAATTTGGCACCCGCTTCGAGCAGTGGTCCCGCACCGCACGGTCACGCGGGGCGCAGATCTGGATGCAGATCAACCATCCAGGGCGCCAGATGCCCGCCGCCCTGGGGCAGGAAACCATCGCGCCTTCTCCTGTGCCTATGGATATGGGCAACTTTTCCAGGCAATTTTCGGCGCCACGCGAGATGACGGAGGCCGATATTGCCGACGTGAAGCAGCGCTTTGTCAACAGCGCCCGGCTGGCTGAGCGGTTTGGCTTTACGGGCGTGCAAATCCATGCGGCGCACGGTTACCTGATCAGCCAATTTCTCTCCCCGCTGACCAATCAACGCACGGATCGCTGGGGCGGATCGCTGGAAAACCGGGCGCGCTTGCTGGTCGACGTCGTCAACGGGGTGCGGCAAGCCGTCGGCAAGGGCTTTGCCGTCGCGGTGAAGCTCAATTCGGCGGATTTCCAGAAAGGCGGCTTCAGTTCGGAAGATGCCAAGGGGGTCGTTTCCATGCTCAACACCCTGGGCGTGGACTTGATTGAGTTGTCCGGCGGCAGTTATGAAGCGCCTGCCATGCATGGCCAGACCCGCGATGGCCGCACGCTGGCACGCGAAGCCTATTTCCTGGAGTTCGCCAAGGAGATCGCCACGGTGGCCAGCATGCCCCTGATGGTGACGGGCGGCATACGCCGCTACCAGGTGGTCGAGCAAGTGCTCGACAGCGGCATCGCCATGGCCGGCATGGGAACGGCGCTGGCGATCGATCCGCAGTTGCCCAAGGCATGGCGTGCCGATCCATCGGCGAGCCCCCTGCTCAGGGCCATCACGTGGAAAAACAAGGTGCTGTCGTCCATCGCGTATATGGCGATGGTCAAGTACCAGCTGCGGCGCCTGAGCCAGGGCAAGCATACCAGGCCCCAGGTGGCGCCTGCCCTGGCGCTGCTGATGCAGCAATGGGAAACCGCCATCAGGAGCCGGCAGTATCGCCGCAGGATGAATAGCGGGATTTGAACTGAATTTTTCCACATCCAACATTGAAGGTGCAAGCCATGAACATGAAAATTGCCGCGGCAGCAGCCGCCTCAGTATCGACATTGATGCTGAGTCTAGCCGCAAGCCCGGCGCGGGCCGAAACTCCTGCCGAAAACACGCCCGTCATCATCGATATCGCCGGCCATGCCGTCCCCGTGGCCGCTGGCGGCCTGTACGAGCGCTTCCGCTCGAATCCGCCCTTATCGGTCATTGCGTCGGAAGCGCCGGACCTTGACCTGAGCTGGTTCAAGGGCATGCGGAAAGAAAAGGTCGACATCGGCTTTGCCTCGTATTCGCCGAATTTCTATTACAAGAACCGCAAGATCACGGCGGTATTTACGGCCGACCTTGCCCGCTTGAAGGAATTGATGCCGGAAGACATATTGAAAGCAGTCCAGCCGCTGCAAGTGTGGCCAGGCCGGGGGGCCGTGGCGTTGACGGCCTACGCCTACGAATACTGCGACAACGACAGCTACAATGAAATTTCATTGGCGATTGTGACCAACAAGCCCGGCTCCACCAGTTTTGGCCCCTTGACCTTGCTGGGCCAATCGCTGTCCCATGATTTCTGGGGCTATGTGCTCAAGCTTCCCGTCAACACGGAACTGGCCAGGGTGCGTGGCGTAGTTGGCTACAACCTGCCCAAGTGGCTGACCGGTATCGACATACAGGAAACTGAAGCAAGCGTTTCCTTTGCCGTCACGGACAGCGCGACGGGCAAGCTGGATTTTGTTTTCGAAGGCAAAAAGCTGGGTGACCTGTCGCACGAGGCCGAGGTGGTGAGCAACAGCTTCACCAACAAGGATGGCGCCGGCAAGCTGACGTATGGCTATGCCGTTTCCCGCCTGCTGAGCCATGCATCGAGCACGCGCGCGGAATCGGTCGACCTGAAACTGGGCGACGGCAGTTTTTCCACGTATATGAAATCATTGAAGCTGGGGAAGATGATGAGCTATGAATACGTGCCAGCCTTCCAGAATGCACTGTATGCCCCGCAGCCGCTGGCAACCCTCGGTGCCGGCAAGTGATTGGCTAAACAGCAAGCAGCGAAAAAGCACCGTTTCAGGTGCTTTTTTTATCGCCTCCCCTCCCGGTATATGTTGATGTAGATCAATCAATTTTCCTATTGTGTGCAGCAGAATATGATCATTCGCAAGCCTCTGTTGAACAAACCATGGCAGAGCGCCTGCGTCCTGCATTTGCCACTACATAAGGAATAACATGATCCCCACCACCATGAAAGCCGCCGTTGTCGAACAGCTGGGTCAACCGCTGGTGCTGCGCGACGTCGCCGTGCCGGTGCCCGGCCCCGGCCAGATCCTCGTCAAGACGGAAGCGTGCGGCGTGTGCCACACGGACTTGCATGCGGCGCGCGGCGACTGGCCCGTCAAGCCGACGCCGCCGTTCATTCCCGGCCACGAAGGCATCGGCCTCGTTGTGGCCATGGGCACGGGCGTGACGGAAGTGCAGCTGGGCGACCGGGTCGGCGTGCCCTGGCTGTATTCGGCGTGCGGCCATTGCGAACATTGCCTGGCAGCCTGGGAAACCGTGTGCGCCGAGGCGCAGTTCGGCGGCTACACCAAGAATGGCGGCTTTGCCGAATACATCCTGGCCGACCCGCGCTACGTCGCGCACATTCCGGCCGGCTTGTCCGCCGTGCAGGCGGCGCCCATCATCTGCGCCGGCGTGACCAGTTACAAGGGCATCAAGGAAACGGGCGCGCGGCCGGGCCAGTGGCTGGCCGTGTCCGGCATCGGCGGACTGGGCCACCTGGCCATCGAATATGCGGTGGCCATGGGCTTGCGCGTGGCGGCCGTCGACATCGATGAAGGCAAGCTGGAGCATGCGCGCGCCCTGGGCGCCGAAGTGACCATCAATGCGCGCCAGGGCGATCCGGTCGCGGCCTTGCGCGAAGCGACCGGGGGCGGCGCCCACGGCGTGCTGATCACGGCGCCGTCGATCGATGCCTTCCAGCAAGGCGTGGCGATGACGCGCAAGCGCGGCACCTGCGTATTGGTCGGCTTGCCGCCGGGCGACTTCCCGACGCCGCTGTTCGACGTGGTCGCCAATTGCGTGACGATACGCGGCTCTTTTGTGGGCACGCGCCAGGACATGGCCGAGGCGCTCGCCTTCGCCGCCACGGGCAAGGTCAAGGCCGGCGTGGAATTGCAGCCGCTGTCAGCCATCAACGAGATCTTCAGCCGGCTGGAACATGGCCAGGTTGCCTCGCGCGTGGTGCTCGATTTCAGCGGCAGCTGAGCGGCACGCCGCCGGCAGGCTGCGCGGTGTGTCGTGCGACGGCAATGAGATTGATGTTGCTATGATGGCATTTCCTAAAAGACACACCGAGGATACACCGATGAAGAAATCCCTCTCCCGCCTGCTGGCCTGCGCCGCCCTCGCCTGGTCGTTTTCGGCCAGCGCGGCAGACTCGGCTGCGGCTACGCTGCCCGGACACTATTACCTGCAAGGCGTCATGGAAACGGGCTCCGAACTGCTGCTGAAAAAGGACGGCACCTTCGAATGGATGCTCAGCTATGGCAATACCGACGAGCAAGCCAGCGGCGAGTGGCGCGTTGCCGGCGACCTGGTGACCCTGGAGACGGGCAACGGCGGCAAGGAGCCGCAGTTTCGCGTGTTCGAGGAAGCGGAAATTCGCATCCAGAAACCCGCCGAAGCGGGCATGTGGGTGGCCATCGTCGGCTACCCACAGGTCGGGCCGATGCCCGGCGTGGAAGTGAAGTTCGAAGCGCAAAGCGGCAAGACGGCCACGGCCGTCAGCGTGGCGAACGGCGACGCCATCGTCCGCATGCCGGCGTCGGAACGCTGGGTGCGCGCCGGCCTGCGCCGCCAGGACTCGAAGGCCGACTATCAATGGCTGGCCGTGCCGGCCGCGCGCGCGCAGGAGCGCATCGCCGCGTTCGCCGTCACCGATCCCCAGTGGTTGCGGGGCCAGGCCTTCCAGAAGCTGGCCTTGCGCGTCGTCAAGGGCGGCCTGAAGGTCGACGATGCGGACAACGGACTGGCCAGGGGCCTGTACGCGAAAGCGGCATCGAAGCAATAACCTTTATTCACCCTCGTTCCATTCTCCTCTCGGCTTGTCCGGGTCAAGAACATTGACCCGGACGACGCTGTTTGCACCCGCGCACGCCCGTGCGCCGTTGACACCCCGCACTGTCTGTCCTATAGTCGCCGGGTTAACGACAAATGAGAATGAGAATCATGTTCAGTTCTATCAAGAAATGGCTCGTGTGCTATCCGCTCGTGGCCGCCAGCCTCAGCCTCTTACTGGCAGGCGGCGCGCAAGCGCAAGTGGCCGACCAGGGCGGCGGCGCCAAACAGTTGTGGCAATTGATCGATTATGTTGCCGTCGATTACAGCGGCGCCGTCGAGCACGGCAAAGTGGTCAGCGAAGCGGAATACGCGGAAATGCTCGATTTCACGGACAACGCGACGACGCAGATCGCCGCCCTGCCCGCCCACGCTTCCAAGGCGGCCATTGCCGCCGCCATCGCCGACCTGCGCGCGGCCGTCGTCGCCAAGGCGGACGGCGTGGAAGTCAAGCGCCTGGCGCACCACGCGAACGGCTTGCTGATTGCCGCCTACCCGATTCCCGTGGCGCCCAAAGTGCTGCCCAACCTGGCGCGCGGCGCGGCCCTGTACGCGGCCCAGTGCGCGTCTTGCCACGGCGTGGCCGGCGGCGGCGACGGCCCCCTGGCGGCCAGCCTGGAACCGAAACCGATCGCCTTCACGGATGCCGAGCGGGCGCAGTCGCGCAGCCTGATGGCGCTGTACCAGGTCATTTCGCAAGGCGTGTCCGGCACCTCGATGGCCAGTTTCGGCCAGCTGTCCGACAACGAACGCTGGGACCTGGCGTTCTATATCGGCGGCATGTCGCACGACGCGGCGGCAAGCGCGCGCGGCGAAAAGCTGTGGCAGGACGATCCGCGCAGCAAAAAACTGTACGCGGACCTGGCTGCCGTGACGACGCTGACACAGGAAGCCGTGGCCGCCAAGCTGGGCGCGGACGAAGCGCAGGCGCTGACGGCCTACCTGCGCAGCCACCCGGACAAGGCCGAGGCGCACAAGCCGGCCGGCCTGGCCCTGTCCCGCCTGCGTCTGGCGGAAAGCCTGGCCGCCATGCATGCGGGCGACCGCGCGGGCGCGACGCGCCTGGGCCTGTCCGCTTACCTGGACGGCTTCGAGCCGATCGAGCCGATGGTCGGCGCGCGCAACAAATCCTTGCTGCTGGCCGTGGAAAACGCCATGCTGGCGTACCGTTCCGCCGTGGCCAAGGGCACGGTGGCCGAGGCCGAGGCGGCGGGAGAAAAGCTGCAGCAACTGTTTACCCACGTGGAAGCGGAGCTGGGCGACGCCAAGGCCGAGCCGATGACGACCTTTGTCGGCGCCCTGACGATCCTGCTGCGCGAAGGCGTGGAAGCGCTGCTGATCGTGATCGGCATCATCGCCTTCCTGCGCAAGGCCAAGCGCAACGATGTGCTGCCCTACGTGCATGCGGGCTGGGCCAGCGCACTGGTGGCAGGCGGCCTGACGTGGGTGGCGGCAACGTATCTGGTGACCATCAGCGGCGCCAGCCGTGAAGTGAGCGAAGGACTCGGTTCCGTATTTGCAGCCCTGGTCTTGCTCAGCGTGGGCTTGTGGATGCACCAGAAGAGCAGCGCCGGGCGCTGGCAGGAATACCTGCACGAAAAACTCACGGCGGCGATGTCGCGGCGCTCCGCCTGGGGCCTGTTCGCCCTGGCCTTCATCGCCGTCTACCGCGAAGTCTTTGAAACCGTGCTGTTCTATTCCGCCCTGGCGGCGGACGGCAATGGCGGCGCCCTGCTGGGCGGCTTCCTCGTGGCCATCGTGCTGCTGGTGGTGATCGCCTGGGCCTTGCTGCGCACGAGCGCCCGCATGCCGATCGGCAAATTCTTCTCGTGGACGTCCGCCTTCGTGGCCGTGCTGGCCGTGATTTTGATGGGCAAAGGCGTGGCCGCGCTGCAGGAAGCGGGCTGGGTCGGCGTCACCCCCGTCAATTTCATGCGTATCGACTTGCTGGGCATCCTGCCGACCCTGGAAACCTTGCTGGCGCAGGCCGCCATCCTGGCCATCATCGTCGCCGGTTATGGCTGGAACCGTTTCTCGGCAGGCAAGCACAAGCTGGCCTGACCCTGTGACGCCCCGCAGTAACTGAAAGCCCCCGATAGCTGCCTGCAGCTATCGGGGGCTGTTACGTTTATAGCCGCCTAGCGCGTCACTGCCCCTGCGGATGTGGCGGCGCTGTGCACTTTCACCCCTGCCAGCCAGGTTTCCTCCACCACGATGTCGCGCAGCTTGCGCACGTTGTCGTCCAGCGGGTCTTGCGCCAGGATCACCAGGTCGGCCCGCTTGCCGGCTTCCAGCGAGCCCACCAGATGATCCATGTGGCAATGCCAGGCGGCATCGAGCGTGACGGCGCGCAATCCCGCCATGCGGCTGATGCGCTCGTCCGGATTCAGCACCTCTTTCCCTGGCGCACCTTCCATGGTGCGGAACACCGCCTGCTCCATCATGCGCAAGGGCCCCAGCGGCGAGACGAAATGGTCCGAGTGCAAGCTGATGTGCATGCCCGCATTCAATGCCGAGTGGCAACGGTCCAGCAACTGGGCCCGCTCCTGGCCAAAAATGGTCTGCTGGAACGTGTGTCCCCAATAGCCGACGTGGCCGATGAGGAAACTGGGGTTCAGCTGCAGTGTCGCCATTTTCGTGATGGCCTCATCATTCAGCAGTGAGGCGTGCTCGACGCGCAGGCGCAGCTGGCGCCGCTTTTTCGCTTCCTCTTCGCTGATGCCGCCTGGCCGTGGCGTCAATACCTTGTCGTAGCTGTGCAGCACATATTCCACCGCCTTGTCGCCGTTGGCGTGCACCAGCACGGGCCAGCCGCGCCCCACCGCCTTGTCCAGCATGCGGGAAAACACGGACGTGTCGGGGTAATTGCTCAAGCCGGTGGGTGGCACCTCAGGTATCGCGTGCTCGTCCGAGCAGGCATAGGGCTGGCTCTGGTAACCGGTCAAGCCCTGGTTGGAGCCGTCCGCGATCAGCTTGATCGCCTTGATGCTGAAACGCTGGTCGCCGTGGTTGTCCAGGTCCGGCTTGTAATGATCGAGCCAATTGTCCAGTGCTTTTTCGTCGGGTTTGGTGAACAGCGCGGCGCCGATGCGCACGGGACCGAGATGGGCCGCCAGCTTGAGCAAGCCGATTTCCACCAGCGGCGCATCGGTGGCGCCCAGGCCCGCGTCGAAGACGCTGGTAAAGCCCATGGCCGAGGCGTTGTCCAGCACCTGCTTCAGGCACGCGATAAATTCCGGCAGCTTGGGCAGCGGCGCAACCAGCAGCGCCTTGGCGATCCTGATTTCGGTCAGCACGCCGGAAGGGCTGTCCTCGATGTTCGCCGCCTTCAGTGCCGCGGTATTGAGATAGGCCAGGTGGCCGGAAGAGTTCATCAGCAGGATGGGCACCGTGCTGCTCAGCTTATCGAGCTCGCTGGCGGTGATGTCTTCCCACGACTGCATCAGTGAAGGATCGACGCCGAAGCCCAGCACCCAAGGGTTGCCTTTCTTGTCTTTCGGCAGCTGGTCCGGCTGCCCCAGCGCCGCGCCAATCCGCCAACTGATGCTCTTGAAACTGTATTCCGGATCCAGTTCCTGCTGCCGGGGTGCGCTCAGGAACGGCGTGAGCGACAGCCAGCTCTTGTACAGCGCGCTGGGCAGGATGTGCATATGGGGTTCGACGAAGCCCGGCAGCAAGGTGCGGCCGTCCAGGTCCACCTCGCTTGCCTGATGCGGCTGCATGGCCTGGCGCACCTCGTCCAGCGTGCCGGTGGCAATGATGGTGCCGCCGGCGATACCCAGCGCCGCCACCTGGTCGCTGCCATCCGCAGCCATGGTATGAATGTTACCGTTATGGAAAATCGTCGCTTGCGGCGTCAGTTTCTGGGCGTGCTGGGGATATGCCTGCTGGAACGCCGTGTCCAGTTCGCCGCTGAGTGCGGTTCCCGTCAACAGGCCGCTTGTCAGCGTAGGCAGGTGAGGCAGGTTGCAGCAGGCGCAACCGAGGTGGTCATGGCTCATGCAGATTCCTATCAGAGGTTAATGATTTAAATCAATGAAGTCATCCTTTATTCCGGCTCGAATATATCCAACAACAGAATATCGGGAAAACGCGACGCCTGGACTGGCTTGCTTGTTGCCAGTAACTTCTTCGAAGCATAACGAATTGCCGATCAAAAAAACTCAAACATTGTCACGTTAATGCAAATGGCGGCGCGGCTGCTTTCCATTCCTTGCCTTGCATTTATTTTCTGCAATGCCTCCCATATAGTTCCCCTGAAGGAAATATATGGCTATTTATCGGCCTGTGACAATTGAATAGTAAATCTTTTAAAAATCCAACTATATTCAGCATTGCAGTGATGACACCGGCCGCCCGGATTCCGGCCGCATCCGCAATAGCCCATCCATTGAACGCAGCACCAACGAAAGCTTACCGATGAAAATTCAACGCGCAACAACCTGGTCGCTTGGTCTTATCGTGGCAGGCGCCCTGTTCTCTTCCCAAGCCTATGCGGCGAAAATCCCCGATTGCGGCAAAAGGGAGCCGAGCAAAACCCTGCCCACCCCGCAAAATAGCGAATACGACGCATACCGCAACGCGAAAACGAGCGCTGTGGCGGGCGGTCCGGGCAATACCGTGTTCAATAATAATGAAAAGCGTCTCCCTGCCGCCGGCAAGGACGAGATTTATTATGAATATTATCTGGGTATCGGCGGCGATGGCGGAGCAGGTTCGCATCGCGCGGTATTGCTCGTGCAGACTCCGGCGGGCAAACGCAAGCTGGTGGAACGCTATTACACGCAAGACCACTATGCTTCCTTTTGCAGCCTGAAGAACTAATCGTTCTTTATTAATTTCCTGCATTATTCAAGCGGCTCCGGTAAATTCCTGGTGCCGCTTGAAATACCCGCATATCAGTCTCGATATTCAACTTCGCCGACTGCGCTTATTTAATAGATATTAGCGCAGGTCCGCAAAACAGGCTTTGATCTGCAACAACACATCAAGCGTGCATGCGGGAACCGCCCGCTTGCGTATATGATGCCGCCTGGACAAGATGAAATGGAAAGGCTGGCGGCGGGAATGACAACGATCACCGGGCGATTGCAGGAATGCGGCATCGATGCGGCGCAGGCAGACGCCCTCGCGCAAGATATTCAACACAAGAAATATGGTCCCTTGCTGCAGCAGTTGCTGCTGCGCGGCCTGTGGTCCGACGTCAT
The DNA here is from genome assembly GCF_030587305.1 of Janthinobacterium sp. SUN206. NCBI lineage: Bacteria > Pseudomonadati > Pseudomonadota > Betaproteobacteria > Burkholderiales > Oxalobacteraceae > Janthinobacterium > Janthinobacterium sp. SUN206. The sequence continues at coordinate 731,819 of NZ_JAPWIB010000001.1, forward strand.
CGACGAGTCCATGCCGCAGCCGCTGTGGCTGGAACGCTGGCGCGAACTGGGAGAATCAGGCTTTCCCTTCATCAACTCCCCTGCCCTGCAGCGCCTGCTGGACGCCGGCGTCGACGTGCACGACCTGACGGACGTCGTGCGTTCCGCGCAGGTATTGACGATCTATAACATCGCCCAGCTGATCGACGAGCCTTGCCGCGACCTCGGCTACGATCTGGAGGAAACGCCGGATCTGGCGCTGGCGGCCGTGGACGACGCCGGCATCACGCACCGTTACGGCAGCCTGCATGATGCGCTGGAAGAGAACGACCCGGCGGGCCGCCACGGCCAGCCCCGTACACTGGAACTGCGCCAGTTCGGCGGCTTGCCAGGCGAATTGCAGAGCGAAATCAAGGACTTGCTGGCGCAAAAGGCGTGGTCGCAGGCGGCCGCCCTGTGGAAACGCGCCGCGGGCGGCGAGCTCAAGCACTGCCTGGCGACGGTGCAGAGCCTGGCGCGCCAGCTGTAGCGGCGGTGACAGCCTGCGTTACCAGTAGCCGAGCACTTTCCACCAGGTGGTGCCCACGACGGCAAAGATCAGCAGTTCCACCACGCACATGATGAAGCCGACCCGCCACCAGTTACCCATGGTCACGAAACCGCTGCCGAAGATGATGGGCGACGTACCCGTGGCATAGTGGGTCAGTGTCATCATGATGGCCGAGCCGGCCGTCATCATCAGCATGAACGGCACATGGTATTCGGCCGGGATCAGGTGCAGGCCCACCGTCAGGAAAGCCAGCAGCATGGCGCTGATGTGGGCCGTCGTGCTGGCGAAGAAGTAATGCGAAAACACGAACACCAGCACGAGGACGCCGGCGATCGGCAGCCAGTCCATGCCGCTGGCGATAATCGCCGCCTTCATGCCGGCCGAGAACCAGGCGATCACGCCCGTCTTGTTCAATTGCTCGGCCATCATGACGAGCGCGCCGAACCATACGAGGGTATCCCAGGCGCTCTTTTCCGACAGCACGTCGTCCCAGTCGATGGTGCCGGTAATGATCAGTACAAACAGGCCGACAAAGGCGACCACCGTCGCATCGAGCGAAAACGCGGGACCGAACAGCATGGCGGGCACGTTTGCCCACAGCAGCAGCAACAGGGCGAAGGTGCCCAGCATGACTTTTTCCGACGGCGACAGCGGGCCCATGCTTTTCAGTTCCGCCTTGGCGTAGGTGACGGCGTCGGGCGTAGCTTTCAGTTCCGGCGGCGACAGCCAATAAATCATCAGCGGCATGACCAGCAGGCAGACCAGGCCCGGCAGCAGCATGCACAGGGCCCAGGTGGTCCACGTCAGGTGAAAAGCCTGGCCGCTGGCCTTGGCCACGAAGTCGACCACCAGCGGGTTCGGCGCCGTGGCCGTCAGGAACATGGCCGAGGTGATCGGGTTGGCGTGGTAGTTGACGAGGGCCAGATAGGTGCCGACTTTCTTTTCCGTGCCCTTGGCCGGGTCCGAATCGAAGGCGTTGGCGATCGACTTCATGACGGGGTGGACGATGCCGCCGCCACGCGCCGTATTACTTGGCGTAAACGGTGCCAGCACCAGTTCGCAAATCGCCAGGCCATAGCCGATGCCCATGGTGCGCTTGCCCAGCAGCGAGATGAACAGCAGACCGATGCGGCTGCCCAATCCCGTCTTTTTCAAGCCGCGCGAAATCAGGATCGCCACGACGATCAGCCAGATCAGGGGATTCGAAAAACTGCTGAGCGCATCCGTGATGGCGCCCTTGGACGAAGTCGACGTCACTTGCGACAAGGACACGATGACGATGGCCATCATCGCCATCACGCCGATCGGCATGACTTTCAGGATGATCGCCAAAATCGTGGTGAGGAAGATCGCCACCAGGCCCCAGGCCTTGGGCGTCAAGCCATCGGGCGCCGGCAGCAATAACATGCTCACCAGCAAGACCGTGCAAATCAGGGCGGGGACGAGGCGGAATGGGACGGCTTCCTTGAAATGCAGGAACATGTCGCGCACTGTTTTATACATCTTTATTACCTTTCGCTGTGGGCCGGGCATCGTGGCAACACGCAATCGTGCACGCAGATTCATGGGGCTGGAAGGCCACAAAACGCCCCCGCGAGATGACAGATGCCCAACAATTCTGTTCGGCAATATCATACACGCAAGACTTCCCCGCCCCCCGCTCCGTTACGGCAGCGCGCGTCCTTATCTTCAAAATCATTGACCGGCAAGCGACACTTGTCACATAATTGCCCCTTGCGTCGCCAACCATCTTGCGAAGGACTCATATTGAATATCCGGAACAGCCATATCGACGCGCTGCGCGGCGCCGCCATCCTGTGCGTGCTGGTGCTGCACTTTGCGCTCGCCTACGGTTTGAAGAACAGCCCGCTCGAAGTCCTGCCATCCTGGCTGCTGCGCGCCGCCTACCAGGGCAATTACGGCGTGACCGTGTTTTTCGTCATTTCCGGCTACCTGATCACCTCGACCTCGCTGCGTCGCTGGGGCGACCTGGCGCGCATCGACCTGGCGGCGTTTTATGCCTACCGCATCGCGCGCCTGCTGCCCGCGCTGCTGCTGGCCCTGTCCACTATCGTACTGCTGGGCGTGCTCGACGTGCCCTTCTTTGCCAATTCCGATGGCGGCAAGGACTTGCCCGCCAGTTACTTCGTCATCGCCATCGCTTCCGTCCTGACCTTCTGGCACAACGTGCTGATGCAAAGCGCCGGCTATTTCAATTACTGCCTGAACGTGTACTGGTCGCTATCCGTTGAAGAAATGTTCTATCTGCTGCTGCCCCTGTCGTGCCGCTTGCTGCGCCAGCGGCACTGGATCATGCTGCTGTGCGGCGCCGCCATCGCCGCCGGCCCCGTGTACCGCAGCCTGCATGTGGGCAACGAGATTTACTTCATGTACGGCTACCTTGCCTGTTTCGACGCCATCGCCATCGGTTGCCTGACGGCCCTGCTGACGCAACACTGGCAACCGGGCGCGCGGGCGGGGCGATTCTTGCGCTGGACGGCGGGCCTGGCCCTGGCGGCCCTGTACGTGCGCGGCATCGGCGGCCATGAGGTGTTCGGTTTTACGTGGGTCGCCGTGGCCGGCGCCGCCTTCATCGCGGGCGCCACGGCGGGCCAGGCGGCCGGCCGGGCCCGCCCCGGCCCGCTGCAATGGCTGGGACGGCACAGCTATGAGCTGTATTTGTTCCATATCATCGTGCTGGCCGGCATGCGCAATGTGGTCGACAAGGCGGGCCTGGGCTACGCGGAACGGCTGCCTTGGCTGGCGCTGTTCCTGGCAGCGACGGCGCTGGCGGCAGCCCTCGTGGCCCGCTACGTGTCCGACCCGGCCAATGCCGCCCTGCGCCGGCGCTTCCGGGGCGCCGCCACGGCCGCGCCGGCGTGCGCTGGCGACAGCCCTGGCGCGGCGCCCTGAAAAACTGAGCCAGGTCAAGAGTCCGCATGCCCGCAGCCCGTTTACGGGCGAATTCCAGCCCGATCTTGCCAGCCGCACTATAATGTTGGCACCGTGTGCGGCAGCATTGGCGGCGATAGACGGTAACAATTTCGTGTGGAGGCCGGTACAATAGCGTCTGGGCCTACACAGGGTTTCACTTTTGCCAGCAGTTGCCAGCAACTAACCATTTTTTTGACCAGCCAACAAATACTATGAGTTCGATGAATGAAGAGCGCGTTTTAAGCGTGCACCACTGGACGGATACCCTGTTCTCCTTTACCACCACGCGCGACCCGTCGCTGCGTTTCTCGAATGGCCACTTCACCATGATCGGCCTGCGCGTCGACGGCAAGCCATTGCTGCGCGCCTACAGTATCGCCAGCGCCAATTACGAAGACCACCTGGAATTTTTCAGCATCAAGGTACCGGGCGGTCCGTTGACGTCGCGTCTGCAACACTTGCAAGTGGGCGACACCGTCATCGTCGGCCGCAAGCCGACGGGCACCCTGGTGTCCGACTACCTGCTGCCAGGCAAGCGCCTGTACATGTTGTCGACGGGCACCGGCCTGGCGCCTTTCCTCAGCATCGTGCGCGATCCGGACATCTATGAGCGCTTCGACGAATTGATCCTCGTGCACGGCGTGCGCCAGGTCGATGAACTGGCTTACCACGATTTGCTGGAAGAGCACCTGCCGAAGCATGAGTTCCTGGGCGAAATGGTCAGCGACAAGCTGCGCTACTACCCGACCGTGACGCGCGAAGACTTCCGCAACATGGGCCGCATCACCGAACTGATCGAAAACGGCAAGCTGGCCGAAGATCTGGGCGTGCCGGCACTCAATCCTGCCGAAGACCGCGTCATGATCTGCGGTAGCTCGGACATGCTGCGCGACCTGAAAGAAATGCTGGAAGCGCGTGGCTTCAAGGAAGGCAATACCTCGACGCCTGGCGACTTCGTTGTCGAGCGCGCGTTCGCCGAGAAGTAATCCGCAAGGTATCCGCAAGACCCGAGGCCCGGTCCCGCCGCACACTGCGGCGGCGCGGGGCCTTTTTCATTGCCGCGTCAGCGGGCCAGCGGCGCGCTGGTAGCGCAAGCCATTCATGAAGCGCTGTACGGGCAAGAAGGCGCTGCTGAGGATATCGTCCTGCGCCGCGTAATAGCGCGTCTCGATCTTCAGCAAGCCCAGCACGGTCGCATCGAGCTTGTCCGTCTGGTAGGGCCGGTTTTCCAGCGCGGCGCGCGCGGCCGCCGATTGCGGCGCCTGCCGGTTATTCCAGATCAACATGGGAATTTCATAGCCGCTCTTGTCCGAGGCCGAATGGCCCGCGTGATTGCGGTTGTAGCCCACTTCCTGCCCGTGGTCGGAAACGAACAGCAGCGACGCGGCGCGGTCGGTCTTGGCCTTTTCCGTCATGCCGATCAGCGTACCGAGCACATAATCGCCATAGCGGATGGCGTTGTCGTACTCGTCGCGCTGACTGCGTATCCAGCTTGACCTGCCCTGGTGTTCCATCTGCGCGCTGACGGCGTCGTGCGCCCTGTCGAAATGCGCAAAGCGGCTGGGGTAGCGCATGTCATAGCTGGGATGCGCGCCCAGCAAATGCACGACGATGAGCTTTTTCGGCGCCTCGTCGCGCAGCGCATGGGCGAATGGCTGGAACAGGTTGCCATCAAAATTGTTTTCGCCACGGCCGGTGCCGTAGTTGATGAAGTCGCTTTCATCGGCCTCGCCCGCCAGTAGCCCGATCCAGCCATCGTTGCGCGTCTGGTTCGACACCCAGAACGTCTTGTAGCCGGCCGCCTCGGCCAGCATCAGCAAGTTCGGCTTGGCCATCCACGCATCGGGGTTGCCGATATCGGCCGGCGTGAGCATCGTCATCATCGATTCCACCGTGCTGGCGGCCGGCGAAATCACATCGTTAAATACCAGCAGTTTCGACCGCAGAGCGTCGAGCTGGGGCGTGGTGGCGCGCGGATAGCCGTACAGCGACATCGAGGCGCGGTTGGTGCTCTCGCCGATCACCAGGATGACGGTGCGGGCATCCTCGCCCGCATAGCGCACGTTCCAGTCGCGCGGCGCGGCCATGGCCGCCGTCAGCGCGTGCTGCATGGACTTCATCACCGCCAGTTGCGCGCTGTATTGCTGGTAGCGCAGCGGCCAGAACAGGGCCGGATTTTCGCGCCGCATGGTGGTATTGACGTGCAAGGACACGAGCAATGCGGCCATGAAGACGGCAAAGCCCTTTTGCGGCAAGCCCGGCGGCGTACTGTCGCGCCCGGCCTGCCAGCGCTGCAGCTGGCGGTCGGCCAGCAGCACCGCCGCCGTCACGAGCACGAACCAGCCGGCCGCTTGCGCCAGGGCGACGCTGTTGTGCAGGAAAAACTCTCCCGTCTCGGCTTGATCTGTCGCAAACATCGCCTGTAAAACCGCATTGGGATTCGGCCGCATGCCAAAATAGCCACGCAAGAAGCCCTTGATGGCGACATCGAGGTAAAACACGGGCACGACGACGCGCACCAGCACGGTAATCGCGCTGGCGCTGGCATTGCCGCGCCACGCATACAGCACGCCGCCTACGCCCAGCAGGAAGGCCGCCAGCAAGACGCTCAATTTCAGGCATTCGTTCGCGCTTAACTGATCGAAGAGGAAGAACAGCAGCAGGCCAGCAATGCTGAACAGGACACGGCAAAACAGAATCAGCATGGCGGCGGCAAGTAGGAGGTAATCAACAGGCGTACATGGAACAGTGTCATGCCCGCGGTAACGGGCCTGCGATTGTAGCGCAGGCTGTTGCAACTCGTGCCATCATTTTGCGTGGGCTCCTGACAGAAATTGTCAGTGCTTTTTATTATGCTTTCGGCACCAGCAGGCCAGCCAGCCTGTATTCATATCGATATCTCCACCTGCGACAGGACTTTTCATGACACGTGCCATTACCATTCTGACCGAGAACTTTGCCGATTGGGAAACCGCCCTGATCAATTCCACGGCGCGCCTGTACTACGGCTTCTACACGCAGTTCGCCACGCCGGGCGGCTTGCCCGTCACTTCGTCCGGCGGCATGCTGGTCACGCCGCAACTGGCGCTGGAAGAAATCAATCTCGAGGAACTCGACTTGCTGATGGTGTGCGGCGGCAGCCACTGGCAAAGCGGCAAGGCGCCCGACCTGGGCCCGTTGCTGCGCGCCGCCCGCGACAAGAATGTCGTGCTGGCAGGCATTTGCGACGGCACGCGCGTGCTGGCGCAAGCCGGCGTGCTCGACACCGTGCGCCACACCTCCAATTCCACCGACAACCTGGCCAGTACCGGCTATGCGGGCGCCGCCCTGTACCAGGACGTGCCGTGGGCCGTGGCCGACCAGCGCATCATCACGGCGCCCGGCACGGCGCCCGTCACTTTCACGCGGGAAGTCTTGCGCGCCCTGGGCATCGCCGATGACAACCTGGCCGCCTACCTGGCCATGCACGGGGCCGAACATGGCCAGGCGGATCGTGCGCACCTGGCCGCCTGATGCCGCTCCCTGCCCGGCAATTTCTGCAGCACGTCACGGAATGACTGGCGTTCTGCGCCAGACTTGATTAAAGTGCATCCTTCATCGACACCGGGGAAGGATGCCATGAACCGCCTGAAGTACCTGTCAGCCTGCCTGATCCTGTCGTGCTGTGCGCCGCTGGCGTTGGCCCGGGGCGCCACCGTTCCCCCGCTGACGCCGGAACAGCTGCGCGCCGACCTGCGCTTCGTCCAGGACGCGATCGCCGCGACGCACCCGGAGCCGGGCTTTTCCGCCGATCCCGCCGCTGTGGGCCACGCCTACGCCGCCATCGCGGAACAGATGCGGGCGCCGATGTCGCCCGACCAGGCCTGGCGCTTGCTCGCCACGCTCAATCCCCTGTATGCCGATGGCCACCTGGCCATCACGCCGGCCGCGCCGCGGGCGCAAAGCCAGGCCTTCCTCGACGAGGGAGGGCGCTTCTTCCCCTATGAAGTCACGCTCGATGGCGCTGGCGGCCTGTACATCCGGGCCCTGCTGGGCGGCGCGCCGACGCCGCTGCAAGGCGCACGCATCACGCGCATCAATGGCGTGCCGGCCAGCCGCATCGTCGCCGACTTGCTGGCCCGCTGCCACGGCGACACGGCCGCATTTCGTGCCAGCCTGCTGTCGCTGCGCTGGCCCTTCCTGTACTGGAAGGTGCTGGGCGCGCCGGCCAGCCATGCCTTGCAGCTGGACGACGGCCGGGAATTGACGGTGCCCGGCACCGCCGCCCTGCCCGCCTATCTGGATAGCGATGGCAGTTTCGCGCAGCAATTCCGCTTCGAACTGCTGCCCGGCAAGGCCGCCCTGCTGACCCTGAACACCTTTGCCTGGCCTGACAAAGCGCAATTCACGGCGTTCACGGCCGATGCCTTCCGCCAGATGCGCGCGGCGGACGTGCGCACCCTGCTCATCGACGTGCGGGGGAATGGCGGCGGCAATGATGACATGTGGATCGATGGCGTGCTGCGCTATATCGCGGACAAGCCCTACCGCTGGGCCTCGACCTACCGCAAGAAGGTAATACGGGGACGCGACAGCGCGCGCGAAAAGCTGGGCGACGTCATCGATGGCGAGATCACCTCCTGGCAGCAGCCGCGGCTGGACGATCCCCTGCATTTTTCGGGCAACACCTATCTGCTGGTGGGCGGGCGCACGTATTCCTCCTCCATCCTGTTGAGCAATGTCATGCAGGACTTCGGCTTTGGCAAGGTGGTGGGCGCGGCGGGCCAGGCGCGCACGCGCCAGAGCGGCGGCACGCAGAATTTCGTGCTGCCCAACAGCGGCCTGGAGCTGGGCGTGCCCCGCTTGCTGTTCCAGCGCCCGTCGGGCGCGGCCACGCCCGTGCTGCTGCAGCCGGACATCGTGATGCCGGACAACCTCTACGATCCGCGCGCGCTGATCGATGCCGTGCTGAAGCTGGGCACTTGACGAGCTTAACGGGCGGCCAGACTGCGCAGGCGCGCCGCCGCGTGCGTATTGCCCGGGTCCAGCTCCAGCGTACGGCGGTAGTGCGCGACGGCCAGTGCCGTGCCGCCGTCCGCCTCATGCGCCTCGGCCAGGCTGTCGTGGGCATTCGCGCTGCCCGGCGCCAGCTGCACGGCCAGCTGCAGCACGGCGAGAGCCTGTTTCGTCCGCTGCTGCGCCAGCAGGCGGTAGCCCCAGGCATTCAAGTCGCCTTCCGTGGGCGCGGACAAGCCGTGCTGGCGCCGGATGGCCACCAGCTTCTGCTCCAGCCCGTCGAAACCGCTGCTGGCCGCCTGCTTGCGCAGCAAGTGCGCAGCATACGCGCCGCCCCGCTGCTGGCGCAGGGCGGGAAGGTAGAAGCCGGCGACGGTATCGATCAGCTGTTCCGGCTGGCCGCCGGCCAGGTTGCTGAGGATAATGACGGCCAGGTCATCGTCCGGATACACATAGAAAGCCGAGCGGGCGCCGCCGATGCCGGCCACGGCGCGGTGCGCATCGCGGCCGATGGCGGGCCAGCCCAGCGCCCACGCCCCCGGCTTGCCATCCTTCAGGCTGGTCGGTTGCCACAGCCGTTCCACGCTGGCGGGCGCCAGCAAGCGGCCCGACTGCAGCGCGATGAGCCAGTTGGCCAGTTCGCCCGCATTGCTGTTGATGCCGGCCCCGGCCCGCATGAACACGGGGAAATCCTCGATCACGTTGCGGTAGCCCTTGCCTCCCCGGTCCAGCACGTAGGAACTGGCCTTGTTGGCGACCACGTCCTTCGCATCGCCAAAGCCGCTGTGCGGCATGCCGGCCACGTCGAATTGCCGGCGCTGCATGAAAGCGGTAAACGGCTGGCCGCCTTGCAGCTCGATCAATTGCGCCAGCAACACGTAATTGGTCTGGTTATAGCGGTAGCGCTCGCCTGGCTGGGCTTCCACGGGCAGCGCCTGCACGGCAGTCCACGCCGCAGCGGCATCGTCCGGCTGCGGCCCCACCAGCTTGCCGCTGCGCTGGTCCAGCACGTCGGGCAAGCCCGAGGTATGGTTGAGCAATTGGGTCACCGTCACGGCTTGCCAGGCGGCAGGCAAGCCCGTCAGGTACTGGCCGATGGGTGCCGCCAGGTCGATCTTGCCCTCTTGCACCAGTTGCATCACGGCCACGCCCGCAAACGCCTTCGTTGCCGAATTGATAGAAAACAGGCTGGCGTCCGTCACCGGCACCTGGTATTGCAGGCTGGCCAGGCCGAAATTGCGCGACAGCACAACCTTGCCATGCTGAATCACTGCCAGTTGCAAGCCAGGAATCTGACGCTCCTGCATTTCGCTGCGCACAAAGGCGGCGATATCCTGTTCCGCGCGCAAGGCTTGCGGCTGGCTGGTGGCAGCGGCAGCCGCGGTGACGGGAGCAGCCACGGCAGCGAGCGCCATGACGAGCAGGAAAGACGGGAGGCGTGGCTTCAAGATAAGGCTTTCGACAGTTGAAAACGGAACAGCAGCATCCCATACCTATTTATCAACGTCAACGACAATCTTGCCGGTCGGAAAGTTACTCTTCCAGCCACACATCCTCATACCCTTGCCGGTCGAGGATGAACCTGGCGCCGCTGGGCAAGGCCAGGTAATCGACCACCTGCGGCAGCATCTGGTGCAGGTGGTCCGCATGCAGGGGCTGGTAAAAGCCACTGGCATCGTCGTGCTCGCCGCAGTGGATGAACCAGCTGATGGTGCCGTTTTCCGGCAGCACGATGCGCGTGCCGTAGATGGGCGACTGGTTCAGGCTGCCGATGGCGAGGGCCACCATGGGCTCGGGCGCTTGCGCGGGCATGCCGAATTTGTCGCAGATGCGCTGCTGTGTGTCGCTGATCGGTGCGGTCATGGTGTTCTCAGGATCCGATGTAGTGGTAATGGAGGCGCAGCGCGCCGTCGTGGCCGGACATTTCCAGGTGCAAGGTTGCCTCGCCCGGCTGGCCATCGGCCAGCAGCAGGCATTCCACGCCCAGCGGCCCGGCATCGGTGGCATACACATCGACGGCCACGCGGCCACCCTTGCCCGGCACGAAGGCTTGCGCCAGCGGCGCCAGGGACAGCGCCTGGTTTGCCGCAAAATAACTGTCGAGCATCTCGATGATCTCGTCGGCCACGCCGGGCGACAGGCCCCAGTCGCGTTGCAGCGCAACAGGATCGCGCCGGTCGAGCGTCTGCACGAACGCGGCGGCCTGCGCATATGCCAGCTGCCGCAAGCTGTCTGTGATGGCCATGTCCATAGAGCGATTCCTGCCTTATCCATTCAACAGGCGCCATTATAGTGCGTGCCCGCGCGCATGGTCGATCCGTTTTCCATCGATAATCAGGCATATTGCCACCCATTTAAAATGGGCCGATATTATTTATCGCACTGCAATAATATAAATGGCCTGCGTGATATTTGGTGAGTATTTCAGAAAGATAATAGCGAATACGATTCAATTCAAGTTGACGCTTATTTATTCCAGCGCTAAGATCGAATGGCCATATACCATGGCATACAACGCAAGCAGTACTTAACCATCACAAGAGGATAGTACAATGCAAAATCAAACCAAATTGTTCGCATTCAAACTGGCAGAGAAACAGGAACAAAAACCGGCGGTGCCCGCCACCGCCTGGAAAGTGCGCGACGGCGTCGCCGTGGCCGGCTGCACCGCGGTGCAAGCTGAGCAATACCGCGACTCTTCGCGCTTCCAGCCGAACGACCGCGGCCAGTATTGCTGATCCCCGGCACGCCATAACCCCCGCCAGGCGTGGGGGTTTCATTCAATCTTCCATATTCAAACTGGCGCCGGCGCCAATTCCGGCGCGGCTTTTCTGCGCGCAATGCATAAAGCCATATGATCGCCTTTCAATTGGCGATTCCATTTTTTAAAATATGTATTTATCGGTAAACATCGGAACATAACCATTCATAGAGGATATTCCCATGCATAAAGAAACCAAACTGTTCGCATTCAAACTGGCGGAAAAGAAGGAACAGGAAAAGCCGGCCCTTCCCGCGCCCTGGAAGGTGCGCGACGGCGTCGCCGTGGCCGGCTGCACGGCGGTCGACAGCGAAGAGCAATACCGCTATTCGCGCATCGGTTCCAGCGATGGCGGCGAGTTCTGCTGATACGTTCCAGCTGAAAGCCTTGCCGCGGCAAGGCTTTTTTCCTTCCCTTACGCAGGCCCCCTCCATGCACAAAAAGGTCTTGATCATCAGCCATAGCGGCGATCTGCACGCCGACCTGGTCGGATCGCTCCTCGCCGCCCGCGGCCATGCCCCTTTCCGTATCGACCTCGACGCCTTTCCCCGTGATTACCAGCTGTGCCAGCGCGTGCAGGACGGCCGCGCCAGCGCGCGCCTGCGCCGCCTGCCCGGCGGCGACTGGCTTGACTTGCAGGACGTGGGCGCCGTCTGGCTGCGCAAGGCGGCCGACTATGCCTATGCCAGCGCCGACCTGACGCCGCAGGAACGCGCTTACGCCCAGCTGGAAACGGAGCAAGCCGTCTTCAGCGTGCTGTACGGTCTCGATTGCTACTGGCTCAGCCATCCGCTGGCCTTGCGCGGCGCCCAATGGAAAGGCGAACAGCTTGCGCGCGCCGCGCGCATGGGCTTTCGCGTGCCCGCCACCGTGATCACCAACGTGCCCGACGACGTGCGCGCCTTCCGCGCGGCCGTCAAGGGACCTATCATTTTCAAGTCCATGTCCACGCCCAGCCTGGCCGCCGAAACGGTCGAGGAGGTTGACAGGGTCAGCGCCGGCATCGGCACCACCATCGTCGACGACGCCATGCTCGACAGCCTGGACGCCGTCGGCGAACTGAGCTGCCAGTTCCAGGAATATATCGCCAAGCAATACGAACTGCGGATCACCGTGATCGGCAAGCAATTGTTTGCCGCGCGCCTGTATTCCCAGGACGATGCCCGCACGGCCATCGATTCGCGCGACATGTCGGCCCCCATCCGCTATGAGGCCTGCACCTTGCCTGCGGAAATACAGCAGCGCTGCCTCGCCTTCGTGCACAGCTATGGCCTCGAATATGGCGCGCTGGACCTGATCGTCACGCCCGAGGGCGAGTATGTTTTCCTGGAAAACAATCCTGTGGGTCAATTCTTGTACGTACAACAACTGGTGCCCGCCCTGCCCCTGCTGGAAAGCGTGGCCGATACCCTGATCGAAGGAGCCGTATGCCGCAGCCAGACCTGAACCGGATCCCCGTCCAGCTGCGCGAGCTGGAACAAGTGCGCGACAGCCGGGCCATCGTCCTGGCCGCATCGCACCTGGACATGGAACTGCTGCCCGCCTTGTACGAGCTGTGCCAGGGTATCGGCCCCGTGGCCCGCCTCGACGTGGTGCTGCATGGACGCGGCGGCATCGTCAACGCGGCGCGCCGCATCGCCCTCCTGCTGCGCCAGCATGCGCGCCACCTGAGCTTTATCGTGCCTTTCCACTGCGAATCGGCCGCCACCCTGCTGGCCCTGGGCGCGGATGACATCATCGCGGGCGACCTGGCCCTGTTCTCGCCCATCGACCCGCAGCTCGAAGGCGCGGATGGCGGCGCGTTTTCCAGCCTGGACATCAAGGTTTTCGGCGACATGGCGCAGCAATGGTTCGGCGTGGATGCGGCTGAAGCGCGCCAGCAATCGCTGTCCCTGCTGTGCGGCAGCATCTTTCCCCCTTCCCTGACGGCCTTTTACCGCACCACCCTGGAACTGGCGCAGATCGGCGAGGAATTGATCGCCTGGCAATTGCCCGATGCCACACCCGAGGCGCGGCGCGCCATCGTCGCGCAACTGGTGACGGGTTATCACTCGCACAACTATGCGTTGACGCGCGAAGAGCTGGCCCGGCTGGGCTTGCGCATGGAACGCGACGCGCATGCGGAACGGCTGGGCTGGGCCATTTCGACGCAATTACAGGCCAGCATAGGCGGCGCCCTGCGCAGCGCACCGGACGAGCCGTGGAACGATGCTCTGCTGGCCACGCGCGACGGCGTGCAGCTGCGGCGCCAGCGTCCGGGCGGCTTTGCGCCCGTGTGGAGCACGCAATGCTGACGTCCGTGCTGGCCACGTTACTGGCCGATACCGCGCGCTACTGCATCGCCTTGCTGCTGCTGGCGGCCAGCGTGGGCAAGCTGCGCAGCTACGGCGACTTTCGCGGCAACCTGGCCACCTCGTTCGGCGTGCCGCCCGGCGCCGCCAGCCTGGCCGCGCCGGCCCTCGTGATGGCGGAATTATCGCTCGCCGGCTGGCTGCTGGCCGGCGGTACCCACATACCGATGCTGCTGTCGCTCTTGCTGTTGACTACCCTCACGGCCGTCCTGGCCTGGCGCTACTTCACGCACAGCGTGGTGCGCTGCAGTTGCTTTGGCGAAGCGGCGCGGCCCGTGTCGCGGTACGACTTGCTGCGCAACGTGCTGGCGGTGGGCATCAACGGCGCCTATTTTGCGCTCGCGCAAGAAACGACCTTGCCCGTCGCCACCACGGCATTGGCAGCCGGACTGGCGGCCATCGTCTGCGTGGCCACGATTTCCCTGCACGACATCGCCACCCTGGCAAAGGCCGACTGATGGATGCCACGACCTTGCAATGGGTGCTGGCGGCCCTGGCGTTTGCCGTTGCGGGCAATATCTGGCTAAGCCTGGCCGTGCTGCGCGCCGGCCGCCGCGAACGCCTCGCGCCCATGGCCCTGGAGCCGGGCCAGCCCCTGCCCGCCGTGCAAGCCCGTCCGCTGGCTGGCGGCCCGCGTTTCCAGCCGGGCGCGGCCGGCCAGGCGGCCGTACTGCTGTTCCTGGCCAGCCGCTGCCCAAAATGCGGGGAAAAGCTGGCCGGCATCGAACGACTGCTGCCGCTGGCGCAGGAAGCGGGCCTGGCCCTGTGGCTGCTCAGCGAGGAGCCGGCCCGCCGGCTGCGCGCCTTCTTGCCCGGCGACAGCCTGCGCTCGGCCACGGCGCGGCTTGCCCTGCGCGACTACCGGCGCGTGAATCCCCTGATGAGCTCGCCATCTTATGTCTTTATTAACTACCAGGGACAAGTGGAAGCTGCCGGCCTGATCGGCGACGAAGACTGGCTGGCCCTCGTGGGGCAATTGCACGCCGAACCGTCGCAGGAGCGCGCCGCATGAGCCATCTGAATGTCGGTCCCCATCTCGAACGGCTGCGCCTGCTGTATCCCGTGCGCTGGCGCATCGCCGCCGGCTTGCTGTGCATGGCCCTCACCGTGGGTGCGCAGCTGGCCTTTCCGCAAGCCATCGCGTATTTCATCGACAACGTGGCGGAACTGACCCGGCGCGGCGTCACGCCGGGCATGGTGGCCGCCATGCTGGCCTTCAGCCTGCTGTATGCGCTGATCACGACCGCGCGCTTCTATCTGCTGCAGTCGGGCGGCCACATGATCGTCATGGGCGTACGCCGGCGCCTGTTCGACGTGGTGATCAACCAGCCCATCGCCTTCTTCGACAAGCACCATGGCGGCGAACTGAACAGCCGGCTCACGTCCGACGTGTCGGCCCTGCACGAAAGCCTGACCATCGGCGCGGCCAACGCCTTGCGCTCGCTGTGCGTCTTCGTGGGCGGCATCGCCATGCTGCTGCATCTGTCACCGATGCTGAGCCTGCCGCTGGCCCTGTTCATTCCCGTCAGCCTGTATCTGGGCAAGTTGTCTGGCAGTAACTACCGGCTGCGCGCGCGGGCCATTTCCGCCAGCCTGGCCGCCAGCGGCAAGGTGGCGCAGGAATACTTTGCCCATGCGCGCCTGGTGCAGGCATTCAACCAGCAAGGCGGCGCCATGGCCCGCTACGCGCAAGCCATGCGGCAATTGCTGGACGTGTCCCTGGCCGGCACGCGGCTGCTGGCCGTGTTCCAGGGCGCGCAGGGCTTGCTGGCCTTCGTTGCCCTGCTGACTACCTTGTGCTTCGGCGCCCACCTGATCGGCCAGGGCCGCTTGAGCGTGGGCGAACTGACGGCCTTCGTCATCTATGCCAGCATGGTGACGGACACGGCCGGCTCCATCAGCGAGTTCTGGAACACGTGGATGCGCACCATGGGTTCGACCGACCGCATCTTCGACATCCTGCGCAGCCACCGCGCCGTGCCCGAGGCGCCGCCGCAGCCGCCGCTGGCCGGCCATATCGCGCTGCGCGACGTGCGTTTTTCGTATCCCGAGCGCGCGCAGGTCATGGCCCTCGACGGCGTCAGCCTGTCCATCCGCGCGGGCGAAAAAATCGCCCTGGTGGGCGCCTCGGGCGCGGGCAAGTCCACCATCGCCAGCCTGGTGCTTGGCCATTACCGGCTTGACGGGGGCAGCCTGCAATTCGACGGCATCGATGCGCACGTGCTGGGCGTGACGCAGCTGCGCCGCCAGATGGCCGTGGTGGAGCAGGAACCGGCCCTGTTTTCCGGCAGCATCGCCGACAATATCGGCTTTGCCGTGCCGGACCGCCGGGTGACGCGCGACGAGATGCTGGCGGCGGCGCGCCTGGCGCACGCCCACGATTTCATCACGGCCTTTCCAGACGGCTACGAAACCCTGGTGGGCGAACGGGGCGTGCAATTGTCCGGCGGACAGAAGCAGCGCATCGCGATCGCCCGCGCCATCCTGCGCGCGCCGAAAATCCTCATCCTGGACGAAGCCACCAGCGCGCTCGACGCCGCCAGCGAACAGCAGGTGCAGCTCGCCCTCGATACCCTGATGCAAGGACGCACCACCATCATCATCGCCCACCGCTTTTCCACCATCGTCAAAGCGGACCGCATCATCGTCTTGGACAAGGGCCGGATTTGCCAGCAAGGCACGCACGCCGAGCTGCTGCGCGCGGGCGGCCAGTATGCGCGGCTGATGCAGCAGCAGCTGTCGCAATTCCAGCAGTTGCATGACAGCACGGCAACACTGTAAAGTAAGTCACGATGAAAAAAACCTGTCATGGCAGTTGCCACTGCGGCGCCGTGCGCTTCGCGGCCGAGATCGACCTGGCGGCGCCCAGCCTGCGCTGCAACTGTTCCTATTGCCTGAAAATCCGCTGCTGGGCCAGCCAAGTGCCGCCCACGGCCTTCCGCCTGCTGGCCGGCGAGGCGGACTTGAGCGAATACCGCTTCGGCGCCGGCCGCGAACGCCACTACTTTTGCCGCCACTGCGGCGTGCGCCTGTTCGGCCGTGGCGATTCCGCCCGCAGCGGTGCGTTTGTCGGCATCGGCGTCAACTGCCTCGACGATGCCTCGGCGGCCGAACTGGCCCGGGTGCCCGTCACCTTTGTCGATGGCTTGCATGACGAGTGGAATGTGCCGCCGCAGGAAACACGGCATCTGTAGGGCGTAGGCATCGCTGGGAAGGGAAATGCGGGAGCGCCGCGCCGCAGCCGGCCAGATAAGCACGCGCACCCCGTTGTCTGGATCGGCATTCTGGGCGATAATTACGGCCATGAACGATACCACCACCTTACCCCCATTGCCCGATCGCCTGTCGATCGACCCCAGCAGCCCTTACCACGTTGCAGCCGTGTTCGAGAACGACGTCGGCATCCGCTTCAACGACAAGGAGCGTCTTGACGTGGAAGAATATTGCATCAGCGAACGCTGGATCAAGGTCGCTTCCACCAAGTCGCTGGATCGCCGCGGCCGTCCGCTGCAGATCAAGCTGAAGGGCAAAGTCGAAGCGTTTTACCGCTAAGCAACGCATTCAACTGTCATCGAGGCCGATTTTCATCGGCCTTTTTTGCGTCCGCCGCTTGTTGTTCAAGCATCGCAGGCGACCAGACCGGCCGCGGCCGCCATGGGCAGCCACAGCATGGCGTCGGCCAGCACCTCGTCCGGCGCCCTGCCGCTGGACTGCGCCGCCTGCCGCGCGCACTGCGCCAGCGGCGCGCCGCCGGCCAGCGCTTGCAGCCAATAAAATTGCCAAGGCTGCAACTCTTGCATGACGAGCCGGTAATGCATGCGCGTAATGGCGACAAAGGCGGGACTTGCCTCCGGCTGGGCCGGCACGGCGTCGCCGGGTGCGGCCTGCGCCCGTTGCCAGTAGTCGCACAGGGGGAACGACAGGGCCAGCAGCCGCGTGCACGGCGCCAGGCGCCAGGCCGGTGTATTTCCTAATAGCAAGTCCAATCCGGAAGGCAGCATGGGCGGCGCCAGCTTTTCCAGGCCCGGCGCCCTGCCCGCCTCGCTGCGTGCCCGTTCCAGCTGCGCCAGTTCCACGGGAAAGCGCAAGGCTGCCCCTTGCGCGCCGGCGGCACGCTGGCTGGCGGCGAGAAAATCGGCAAAGCCGCCGCCCAGGTCATACAAGGTCGGGGAAGCGGACGGGTGGCGCCAGACATAGGCGCGCGCAAAGAAGGCGAACAGCTCGTCGCCCATGACCTTGCGCAAGACGGGATAGTCGGCTTGCAGGCATTCGAGCAGGCGCAGCACATAGCCATCCGCATGGATGTGCAGCGGCGCCGGCCCGCCCCTGGCCCGTTTCAATACTTGCTCCTGCGTCAAGCCATGGCGCTCGCTGGCCAGCTGGACGCCGCGCGCCGCGCCGCCCGGCGCCGTCATCGCCGTCAGGAACCACGCCTGCAATTGCGCCAGCGGCGCGCGGGCGTCGCCAGATTCGCCTGCGGCGGTGCTACGGGGCATGGGCCGCCTCCAGGTGAAAGCCCAGCGGCGCGGACACGGCGGCGGCAGCCGTGGCGGGCGCCGCATCCGCGAATTCTCCCCGTTCGGCCGCGCGCGCCTTGTCGAGTTCGGCCAGCAGCTGAGGATACGGGGGAATGCCGGCATCCCATTCCAGCAGGGCCGACACGCCGCCCGTCAGCCGCTGCGCCAGCGCGTACAGGCGCCAGACGGCGGCCGGCACGGGCGCGTCGTGGGTGTCGATCAGCACGGCGCCGCACACGGTCGGCCCGGCCAGGTGGATCTGCACGATGTGCGCGTGCGGCAACTGGCGGATGTAGGCGGCCGCGTCATAGCCGTGGTTATGCGCGCTGACGTGGACATTGTTGACGTCAAGCAAGAATCCGCACCCCGTATCCTCGGCCAGGCGGCCCAGGAATTCCCATTCCGGCATGCTGGACTGGGCAAATTCCACGTAGGTGCTGGGGTTTTCCAGGACCAGGGGACGGCCCAGGAATTCCTGCACCTGCCGCACGCGTCCCGCTACGTGGCGCAGGCTGGCCTCGTCCAGCGGCAGCGGCAGCAAGTCGTGGCTGTTGAGCGAGGCGGCACCCGTCCAGCACAGGTGGTCGGAAATCCACACGGGCCGGATCTCCTCGGCCAGCTGGCGCAGCTTGCGCAGGTAGCCGAGATTGAGCGGATCGCTGCTGCCGATCGACAGCGAGACGCCATGCATGACGATGGGCACCTGCGCCGCCACCTGCTCCAGCACGTGGCGCGCATAGCCGTGGTTGTCGATGAAGTTCTCGCTGATGATCTCGAACCAGTCCACCTGCGGCCCGTGGCGCAGGATGTGTTCATAATGCGGTGGGCGCAGCCCCACGCCCAGGCCCAGGTTCGGCAAGCCCAGGCGTGGCGGCACCCCGTGCGTGGCCCGCATCAGGTCGACGGCGGCAAGGCCAGGCGCAGGTCGGTGGGCGGCGGCGGCGCCCCCACCGGCGTGCCGCGCGCCGCCATCACCTTGCCATAGGCTTCCCATGCCTTGTCGTAGACATTGTCGCCCAGCGCAAAGCTCATGCTCTGGCCCAGCGGAATGCTGCGGTGGTCGGGCGCGGGGCCGAAATCGTACAGGGTCATGGTGGCGGGCTCGGGCGGTTCCTTGCCCGAGGTGTTCGGATACAGCTGCGAGGCCGAAATCGGCACGGCGCAGCCGCCGAAGCCGCCGCATTTGTTGTCGCTGGGCGCGCTGTAGACTTTGTCGGGCTGCGGCGGAGGCGGCGGCACATAGCACGGCGTGCCCGGCGACGCGGCCAGCTTGACCGAGTGGCCGCAGGACGAGCCGCCCGTGTCGGCCTGGGCAAAGCCGCAGCCGCCCTGGGCGTGGCAGCCGTTGGAGCCGCGGCAGGTGTGGTAGACGGCCAGCGCGGCGCAGGTGGACGACGCTTCGCCCTCCAGGTGCATGCCCTGGCAGGCGTGGTACAGCACGCTTTTCTCGGCCAGCGGCACGCCCGTTGCCAGGTTCGGCGCCTGGCCCAGCACGGCCCAGCAGATGGCCATGCGGTCGCCCGCGCCCACCATCGACGGATACGGGAAGTCCAGGTCCTGGTTCAGCCAGTACTTGTCCAGCACGGAAGTGATGCCATAGATGGCGCCCGTGGCGACCGTGCTCAGCATCCCCAAGGTGCCGCTGCTATCCTTCAGGCGGTTCAGGGCGCCGGCCACGGCCGCCGGAGCCGGGATATTCCTGGGCGCGGTGGCCGGGTTGTAGCGCTCGTTGGTCAGCATGGCCTCGCTCCAGCGTCCCCCGTCCTGGTGCCAGCCGGCCCAGGTTTTTACGGGCAGCATGGCCTTCACCTGGCCGAAACGCTCGTAGTGGTCGAACGGGGCGCTGTCGTGGCGCGCCTGCGCGTCGCGCGATTCGGCATCCTTGCCATTGTTCGCGTAGGACGGATAATCGCACTTCAGGGCGGCCAGGTCTTCGCGGTAATCGGGCTGCACGGCCATCAGGCGCTGCGCCGCGTCGCGGCGGTAGCGCTGGATGGCCGTTGCGCTGCCTTCGCCCTGGTCCGTGATGGCCGCCATCATGTCGATGGCCTTGTTGAACGAGCCCGTCTGGCCGCCATCCTGGTCTTGCGGGCCGAAACAGGTGTCGAACTTGGGAAATTCCGCCCGCGCATGGCCCTGCACCTGGCTGTTGAACATGTCTTGCTGCACCGAACCGTTGACGAACAGCTTTTGCCACAAGGTCTGGCCATCCGCGTATTCGATGCCGATGTAGCGCGCATAGCATTCGTACATGTAGCCGATGGTGCCGAACAGGGGCAGATCATGCACGTGCTTGCCCGGCGTCCAGCCCACGAACGGTACCTCGGGGAAATATTTGGTGTGGTTGTGCTTGTCGAACTCGGCCAGCTGGGCGCGGGCCTGCTCCTCCGGCTGCTCGATGGCGAGGAACAGGTCGCACTGGTTGGCGTTCAGCTCTTCCAGGTTGACGCGCACGTGGCGGTAGCCGGACGTGTCCTGCAAGTCGACGATGTGCGGGATCACCGTGCAGCTCTTGCCATAGCAAGTCCAGCCGTGGTCCTGCGATTGCAGCTCCGAACCCGTGAAGCATGGCGCCGTGCCGATGGCCGTGGCCAGGTTGGCCGCCATCTGCAGGTGCAGCATTTCCTGGATGAAAACGCTGAAGATGATATTGAAGGCCTTTTGCTCCGCCAGCTCGGGCCGGGCCGTGGTGCCCATGCCCGGCCACTGGCGGCCTTCGTAATACGTGATGCCTTTCGAGTTGATCTGGTGCGTGCCCTGGATCGAATACATGGTGGCCATGTACAGGGGAATGGTGAACAGTTCGACGCTGACGGCCGCCTGGGCGATGGCGCGCACGGCGGCCTTGTCGGTGTCCAGCATGTCGAGCGGACGCCCGGTGATGGCGGGCTGGGTGCTTCCTAAAACGGGCATTTTCATTCTGTATCTCCACAGGAAGGATGCGTTTCGGATATCGGGCCGCGCCGCGCCATCTGCGTGCGCCGATCACGGCACAGAAATCATACGCCTGAGAAAGATACTTTTGCGGCAAGATTTATGCGCCGATCCAGACATTGACCTGCGTCAATATCGCCACCCTTACGCCGTGAAAATAGGCGTTTCAGGCGGTCATTCGATGACAATTGAATAGAATCGGCAAAACGCGCGCGTGTATAAGCGGCGCGCCGGCAAACGCCGGCGCATGGCTTGCATGGTGATAGTCAGGTGCCGGGCGGCGGCTGGAAGGCGCAAAAGCCGGGCCACTGGTCGCGGCTGTCGCATACTTTCAGGCAGCCTTTGTCATCCTTGAACGTGGCGACCACCTTGATGTGGAAACCGTATTTTGGCGTGGTGGCCAGGAAGGCGGACGGGCAGCTTTGCTCGTTGCTGAAACGGAAAGTGATTTCTTCGCGGCGGCCCTTGCGCTCAAAGCCCAGCATGAAGGTTTCATTGCTGTTCCACTGCGCCTTGCCCGGCACGCGGAAGCGGTAGCGCGGGCTGCCCTGCTGCTGGCCGTCAAGTTTCTGGCCGAAGACGCGGCTGCTGGCCGTGGCCGTTTCGACCTTGGCGATCGGATAGGGCACGGCAAACATGTAGGTGCCGGCAAAACCCTGGTCGAAGCCGAGGCCCTTCTGGTAAAACGGCACGACGATATGCGGCGCGCCCGTGTATTCCACGGTATTGCGGGCCGTTACGCGCGACGTCAGCTTGTCATCGGGCGCTTGCCCGAAGACCACGTCCAGTTCCAGCAAGGCTTGTTGCTTGTCGATGTCTTGCGCCAGATAATCCTGGGCGAATATTTCCCCGTGCACGCAGCCGGCCAGCGCGGAGGCGGCGAAGCAGCCGGCGATCAGTCCAGGTATGCTCATGGCTGTTCCCCCTCCGGCGGCGCGGAAATGAGGCCCAGCCCCGTCACCTGCAAGCCGTTCTTGCCCTGTTTCCATTGAAATTGCTGGCCGAACCAGGCCAGTTCCAGCTCGCGCCGGATGCGGTTCGAATCCGTGCGGCCCTGGCGCGCCTTGATGGCGGCGCCCGCCTGTTCGGAAGCGGCCTGCGACAAGGGCTTCAGCCACCGTTGATAGGTGTCGGCCGGCAAGGTCAGGACACCGGCCACGCCGTCGTCGCGCGTGGCGACGACGACCTCCACGCTGGTTGCCCTGCGGACCAGATAGGCGCCGCGCCGGCTGTCGGGCGAGACGGAGACCAGCATGGCGGGCGCGTAATCGCCCGTGACGATGCCCGGCATGTCAAACCACAGCAGTTCGCCCGTGTCCGTATCGAGCGCGCGGCCGTCGCGGGCAAACAGCAGTATTTCGCTGCGGCCCGGCTGCGGCACGCCCCATTCGGGGTCGCGCTCCGTGCGCACCATGTCGTCGCGCCGCAAAGGACTGACGGGGCGCATCAGCGGTTCGCCGTTCTGCACGCCGATCAATATCGTGCCCTGGCCCGTATAGCCCTTGGTAAAGGCCAGCAGCATGGGCTGGCCTTCGCGCCTGGCCTTCAGGGGCCGCACTTCCACCACTTCGCGCGCGCCGCCGGGCCAATAGCCGTGCTTACGGAAAGACAAGTTGACGAGCGGGTCGTGGCGGTCGCGCGTGACGACAAAGTCGCCGTATTGCTGCATCACCGGCACGTATGGCGTTTGCGCCTGCGCGGCGGGCAAGACGGCGGCCAGCAAGCTGGCAGCGGCCGCCAGGCGGCATAAAGGAAGGGACAGCATGGCATCCTGCAAGAGTCGCACGGGGCGAAGGAACAGCATCATAGACGATTCTTCGCTAGCAACACTGTCCGATAGGAAACATCAGTGGCGCTGGATTTCGATCAGCTCGATCTCGAACAGCTTGGGCCACAGTTTCCCCGTGACAAACAAACGCTTGCCGCGCGCATCCCAGGCGATGCCATTGAGCACGGCGTCGGGATTGGCCGTGCCCCGCTGCTCGGACGGCAGCAAGCCCGTCAGGTCGATCCAGCCGACAACTTTGCCGCTGGCCGGGTCGATGCGGGCGATCACGTCCGCACCCCACACATTGGCAAACAATTGCCCGTCGACCATTTCCAGTTCATTCAGGCGTTCGATGGGACGGCCCTCGGCCTTCACTTCGAAGCGGCGCACCTCGGCCAGGGTTTTCGGATTGAGCACGCGGATGGCTGCCGTGCCGTCGCTCATGTAGACGAAATGACCATCGCTGGCCAGGCCCCAGCCTTCGCCCTGGTAGCTGAATTTGCGTTTCAGCTTGAACGTTTTCTGGTCGAACACATAACCGGTCTGCGAAATCCACGTCAAGCCCAGGATTTCATCGCCCACATCCGTGATTCCTTCGCCAAACACCGTTTTGTCCAGCATGCTTTTCTGCAGCACCTTGCCCGTCGTCAATTCCACCTTGCGCAAGGACGACTGGCCGTTCTGGCCCGTGCTTTCATACAGATGGCCATCCTTGAACAGCAAGCCCTGGGTAAACGCCTGGGGGTCGTGCGGATAGGTATTCTTGACGAAATAGCCATACACGGGGATGGCGGCCTGGGCGTAGCCCATTTCGCTCATCAGGCCCACGGTGCATAACAATCCCAGCAGCAGCGAGCCGGCCGTGCGTTTGATTTTGGCTGTAACCTTGGCGTTGATGTTCATCTGGTCGGACGGAAGTTGGCGAGCGCCTATTGTAAACGTGCCGCGTCCGTCATGCGCGCCCTGACGAGCTCCAGCCAGGCGCGGGCGGCAAACGACAGCCGCCCGCCGCGCCGCCAGGCCAGCATCAGATTCCATTCCACGGGCGGGCCGTCCAGGGGAATGACGGCAAACTGCGACGGCTCCAGGGTGTCGCAGTACATCTTCGGCAGCAGGCAGATGCCCACGCCCTGCCGCACCAGCGAGGCAATAAAGTCCCACTGACCGCTGCGGCCCGTGATGCGCGGGGCGAAACCGGCGCGCTGGCAGGCGTCCAGCACGATGTCGTTCAAGGCAAATGCGGCGCCATAGAAAATGAAGGGGCTGTCGGCCAGTTCGGCCAGGGCGACGGAAGCACGTCCCTGCCACGGCGAGCCGGGCGCGGCCAGCAGGCACAGCGGCGAGCGCACGAGGGGCAGCGCCTCGAAATCCTGCCAGGTGGCCGCATTGCCAGGGTAGTCGAGCATGGTGCCCAGCTCCACCGTGCCCGTGCGCAAGTCGCGCTCGATCGCTTGCGTGCCGCTTTCGTACATTTTCAGCTCGATGCCCGGATAGCGCTGGTGGTACTCGGCCAGCCACGGTGCCAGGGTGGAATGGGTTTGCGGCGACACGCCTACCCGTAATTCTCCCCGTTCCAGATGTTGCAGGTCGCGCAACTCCACCTTCAGTTCCGCGTGCAGGGCCAGCAATGTATGCGCGCGCGACAGCACCACCTTGCCCGCGTCCGTCAGGGTAAAACGTTTGCCCGCGCGGTCCAGCAAGGCCAGGTCCAGCGACTGTTCCAGCTGGGCAATCATCTTGCTCACTGTCGGTTGCGTCACGTGCAGCCTGGCGGCCGCGCGCGTAAAACTGTTCTGTTCCACCACTTCGACGAAGTAGCGCAGCGAACGGATATCCATGATGCATTCCAATATCGAATGATTTTCATGAGTTTAAGTCATTTTATCTTTTGATGTGGGGTCTCTACAATGAAAACTTCCCCCTGCCGTTTGAAAGCCTGCCGTGAAAGCCTTGCACTGTTCCACCGCCGCCCTGCCCGCCATCCCTGCCTGGCGCCAGCCCGTGCACACCGTGTGGCAAGTGGGCGTGCTGATCGCCGCCTGGTGGCTGGCCGATGAGGCCGCCTCTGCCCTGCACCTGCCATTTTCCGGCGGGGTCGTGGGTCTGTTCGTACTGGTGGCCCTGCTGCTGGCGGGTTGGGTGCGGCCAACCGCCATCGAACTGGGCGCGAACTGGCTGCTGGCCAACATGCTGCTGTTCTTCATTCCGCTGGTCGTGTCCGTGGTGCAATTTACGCAACTGTTGAAGTCGCAAGGTCTGATGCTGTTCGTGAATATCGGCCTGGGCTTTGCCAGCGTGATGCTGGCCACGGCGTTGACGGTGGAATGGGTGTGCCGCTATGAGCGCAAGTTGCGCCTGCAGAAACTGCTGCGCCGCCGCGCCGCGAGGACAGCGGCATGAATACCCTGCTGTTGTCGCTGCTGTTTTTGCTGCTGACCCTGGTGCTGTTCTACGCCAACCAGGCGCTGCACCGCCGCCATCCGCATTTCCTGCTCACGCCCGCCATCTGCACCTCGGCGATATTGATCGTCATCGTGCAGGCGACGTCGACGCCGTTCGCCACGTACTTCGGCGAAACGCGCTGGCTGCCGTGGCTGCTGGGCCCGGCCACCATTGCGTTTGCGCTGCCCATCTTCCAGGAACGCAAGCTGATCCGCAAACACTGGCTGGCCCTGTCGCTGGGCAGCTGCGCCGGCATTGTTGCCTCGATGGCCGCCACCCTGTTGCTGGACCGGCTGCTGGGCGTGCATGGCGACATGGCGCGCAGCCTGCTGGCCCGTTCCGTGTCGACGCCGTTCGCGCTGGAAGCGTCGCGCCACATGGGCGGCTCGGCCCAGTTGACGGGCATCTTCGTCGTGATGACGGGCTTGTTCGGCTTGATGCTGGGCAAACCGCTCTTGAAACTGCTGCCCTTGCGCATGCGCATCGCCCGTGGCGCCCCGTATGGCGCGGCCGCGCACGGTTTTGGCTTATCCGTGGCGCGCCGGGTCGGCACGGAAGAAGGCGCCGTGGCCAGCCTGACGATGATTTTCTCGGGCGTCGTGACCGTATTGCTGGCGCCGCTGCTGGGCAGATTGTTGGGCTAACGGTCCACGGGAAAGGCGTTTATCGGGGATAATACGTCTTTCCCCATTCCAAGCAGCCGCGCCACGATGAAATACCCTGCAGTGCTTCCCTTCAGCGACATCCTGCCGCGCCTGAATGAATTCGATGCCATCATCGACGTGCGCAGCCCGTCCGAGTTCGCGGAAGACCACTTGCCCGGCGCCATCAACCTGCCCGTGCTGGACGACGAGCAACGCGTGCGCGTCGGCACTTTATACAAGCAGACCAGCGCCTTCGAAGCGAAGAAGCTGGGCGCGGCGCTGGTGGCGAAAAATATCGCGCGGCATATCGAAGACGGTTTCCTCGGCCATCCGCAGCACTGGAAACCCCTCGTGTACTGCTGGCGCGGCGGCAACCGCAGCGGCGCCATGGCGCACATCCTCGCGCGCATCGGCTGGCCCGTCACGCAGCTCGAGGGCGGCTACAAGGATTACCGCCGCCACGTGAATGCGGAACTGGCCACCCTGCCCGAACGCTTCGACTTCATCAACGTGCTGTGCGGCCCCACGGGCAGCGGCAAGAGCCGTTTGCTGCAAGTGCTCGACAAGCAAGGCGCGCAAGTGATCGACCTGGAAGACCTGGCGGCCCACCGCGGCTCCGTGCTGGGCGGCTTGCCCGAGGCGGACCAGCCGGCGCAAAAAGCGTTTGAAAGCGCGCTGTGGCAGCAACTGCGCCATTTCGACCCGCAACTCCCCGTCTTCATCGAATCGGAAAGCAAGAAAGTGGGCCGTTTGCGCGTGCCCGATGCGCTGATGGACAAGATGCGCGCGGCCGCCTGCACGGACGTGCGCCTGGCCACGGAGCAGCGCGTGCAATTGCTGATGCAGGACTATGAGCATTTCGTCGGCGATGCGGCGCGCCTGAACGTGCAGCTGGCCCTGTTGACGCAGCTGCATGGCAAGGAGAAAATTGCCCACTGGCAGCAGCTGGCCACTTCCGGCCGCATGGCCGAGCTCGTGGAAGAGTTGCTGGTGCAGCATTACGACCCCGTCTACCGGCAATCGATCGCCCGCAACTTCAGCCGCTACGCCCAGGCGACGCCGCTGGTCTTGCCCGACATTTCAGAACATGCCTTTGAGCAAGCCGCGCGCGCATTATGTGCTATCGTCGGCGAACACCGTGCCGCCAGCGCCGCGTAAGCGCCGGCGCAGCTTTTGATGACCTTTTTGAGCAGAATGACGACCATGTCCAATAGCGCAGCAACACCCAATACCCCCATCCGATTGACCGAATTTGCCCATGGCGGCGGCTGCGGCTGCAAAATCGCGCCGGGCGTGCTGGCCGATATTTTAAAGGGCAGCGGCGGCTTTCCCCTGCCGAAGGAATTGCTGGTCGGCATAGAAACCTCGGATGACGCGGCCGTCTACCAGCTCAACGACGAACAGGCGCTGATCGCCACGACGGATTTCTTCATGCCCATCGTCGATGATCCGTTCGACTTCGGCCGCATCGCCGCCACCAACGCCATTTCCGACGTGTACGCCATGGGCGGCACGCCCATCATGGCGCTGGCCCTGGTCGGCATGCCGATCAACAAGCTGCCCGTGGAAACCATCGGTCTCATCTTGAAAGGCGGCGAAACCATCTGCGCCCAGGCCGGCATCCCCATCGCGGGCGGCCACACCATCGATTCCGTCGAACCGATCTATGGCCTGGTCGTGCTGGGCCTGGTCCACCCGTCGCAAGTGAAGCGCAACGCGGGCGCGCGCGCCGGCGACAAGCTGGTATTGGGCAAGCCGATCGGCGTGGGCATCCTGTCGGCCGCGCTGAAAAAGAACGCGCTGGACGCGGATGGCTACGCTTCTTTAATCGACAACACCACCAAATTGAATACCCCGGGCAAGAAACTGGCTCTGCTGGACGGCGTGCATGCGCTGACGGATGTGACGGGCTTCGGCTTGCTGGGCCACACCCTGGAACTGGCGCGCGGCGCCAAGTTGCAGGCGCGCATCGCCATGGACGACGTGCCGCTGCTGCCGCAAGTGCAGCAACTGGCGCAAAACGGCAACATCACGGGCGCCTCGAACCGCAACTGGCAGGGCTATGGCGCGCAAGTGGCGCTGGACGACAGCCTGAGCGCCATCGACAAGGCGATTTTGACGGACCCGCAAACGGCCGGCCCCCTGCTGGTGGCTTGCGCGCCGGAAGCCGTCGAGCAAGTGCTGGCGATTTTCCGCGCCGAAGGCTTTGGCGACGCCGTCGTCATCGGCGAGATGCAGGAAGGCAGTACCGGGGTTTCCGTAATCTAATGAATATTTTTTGCAAAGGCAGTCCCATGACCACATTCTCGAACTCATTTAGCAAGTTCCCCGCCATCCTGGCCACCGTCGCCGCCACCCTGGCCATCCACAGCGGCCTGGCGCAAGCGCAGCAAGTGCTGCGCGTCTCCGCCATCCCCGACGAAGCGCCGACGGAATTGCAGCGCAAGTTCAAGCCGCTGGGCAGCTACCTGGAGAAAAAGCTGGGCATGAAGGTGGAATTTACGCCCGTCACCGATTACGCGGCGTCCGTCGAAGGCTTGATCAATAACAAGCTGGACATGGTCTGGTTCGGCGGTTTTACCTTCGTGCAAGCGAACGTGCGCAGCGGCGGCAAGATCGTGCCGCTGGTGCAGCGCGAGGAAGACACGAAGTTCCGCTCGGTGTTTGTGACCACCAGCAAGGACATCAATCAATTGTCCGACCTGAAGGGCAAGAATTTCACGTTCGGCTCGGAATCGTCGACCTCGGGTCACTTGATGCCGCGCTACTACTTGCTGGCCGCCAAGATCAACCCGGACACGGACATGAAGCGCATCGCGTTTTCCGGCGCGCATGACGCCACCGTGGCGGCAGTGGCCGGCGGCAAGGTCGATGCTGGCACCTTGAACATTTCCGTGTGGGAAAAGCTCGTCGAAGCGAAAAAGGTCGATCAAAACAAGGTGCGCGTGTTCTACACGACGCCAGGCTACTACGATTACAACTGGAGCGTGCGCGCCGACATGAACCCCGTCGTGCGCAAGAAGCTGACGGACGCCTTCCTGGCGCTGGACCCATCGACGGCCGAAGGCAAGGAAATCCTCGAACTGCAGCGCGCCACCAAGTTCATCCCGACCAAGGCCGAGAACTACAAGGATATCGAAGCGGCTGCGCGCGATGCCAAGTTGTTGAAGTAACTGCTGAAACTTGCCGGATGGCGTCCTGCGGACGCATCCGGCACACTCCCCCACACCGAAATCTCGCATGACATTCCAACTTCACAAGGTCAGCGTCCACCACGCGGGCGCCGCCGGCAATGCGCTGGCCCTGCGGGACCTGGACCTGGACGTGGCCCAGGGTGAGCAAATCGCCCTGATCGGCCCGTCCGGCGCCGGCAAGACCAGCCTGCTGCACACACTGGCGTGCGCGCTGCGTCCCGAATCCGGCACCTTGGACATCCTGGGTATTTCTCCCTGGCAAATCGGCAGCGCCGAGCGCCACGCCTTGCGCGCGCGCCTGTTCCTGGCGCCGCAAACGCCGCCGCTGCCGCCGCGCCAGCGCGTCGTCAACGCCGTGCTGGCGGGCCGCTTGCCCCAATGGAGCTTGTGGACGGCCATCCGTTCGCTGCTGGCGCCCGTCGATCCGCGCGCCGCATGGGAAGCTTTAGGTAAATTCAACCTGCAGGATAAGCTGTATGCACGGGTCGACCGCCTGTCCGGCGGCGAACGCCAGCGCTGCGGCATGGCCCGCGCGCTCGTGTCGGATGCGCAAGTGTTCCTCGTCGACGAACCGCTGTCCGCGCTCGACCCCACGCTCGCCTTGCAAACGATCCACGTGCTGCAAGCGGAAGCGACGGCGCGCAACGCCACCCTGATCTGCAGCCTGCACCAGGTGGAAATCGCCCGCGCCTGCTTTACGCGCATCGTCGCCTTGCGCGACGGCAAGATCGTCTTCGACTTGCCCGGCGCCCAGGTCAGCGACGCCATGATCGCCGAACTGTACCGCAACAAGGCCGATACGGCGCCGCAGTTCGAGGCCGTGGAAACGCAGCTGGACGCCGCGAGGCCCCTTTGCTGAAATCCGCCAACGCCGCGATGCCGCGCGACCCCGCCTGGCGCGGCCGCCTGACCGGCGCCGCCATCGTGCTGCTCGTGCTGTGGCCGATGCTGGTGCAGGCGGAATTCAAGCCGTGGATTTTATGGGATGCGCAAAGCCTGGCGGCCACCTGGCAATTCCTTGCCAGCTTCGTGCCGCCCGCCCACTCGCTGGAATTCCTGCAACTGGTGGCCATTTCCAGCTGGGAAACCATCGCCATGGCCACGGCCGGCATGGCGCTGGCCATGCTGGGCGCCATCCCCCTGACCTTGCTGGTGACGGAGCGCCTGTCGATTTCGCGCCTCGGCTCCGGCCGGGTGGCGCCCCTGGCCGCCGCCCTGCGCCACGCGGTCCGCGCCTTGCTGGTGCTGCTGCGCAGCGTGCCGGAACTGGTCTGGGCCTTGTTGTTGGTGCGTATCGTGGGACTGGGGCCGACGGCGGGCGTGATCGCCATCGCGCTCACCTATTGCGGCATGCTGGGCAAGGTCTACGCGGAAATCCTCGAATCGTCGGATGCGTCCGCCTGCAACGCGCTATTGCACAACGGCAGCGGCCGCCTGAAAGCCTTGCTGTACGGCGCCCTGCCCGAATCGGCCGCCGAACTGGTGTCGTACACGATTTACCGCTGGGAGTGCGCGATCCGCGGCTCCGTCGTCATGGGCTTTGTCGGCGCGGGCGGCCTGGGCCAGCGCATGGATGAATCGATGAAGATGATGGCGGGCAGCGAGCTGGCCACCATGCTGATGGTCTTCGTGCTGCTGGTGGCGGGCGCCGACGCCGTCTCGGCCATGCTGCGCCGGAGGCTGGCATGAAGCATCAGAATTTCGCGGCGATGCCCGCGCCTGCTCCCGTGCGCTGGTCCACCTGGGCCTTGCTGGCCGGTTTGTTGCTGCTGGTCATCGCCAGCTTCGCCACCTTGCCCCTGAAATGGGGCGAGTTTTTCAGCGCGGACGCCGTGCGCACGAGCGCCGACTTCCTGCACGGCTTCGCCCCGCCCGAGCTGGCCAGCCCCTTCCTGATGAAAGTCGGCGTGGCCACGTTCGAGACCCTGGCCATGTCGGCCATCGGCACGGTCATCGCGGCCGTATTTGGCGCGCTGCTGGCCCTCCCCGCCAGCGGGCGTTTTGGCACCGTGGCGCGCAACGCGACGCGCGGCGTGTTGAATGTGCTGCGCTCGATCCCGGAACTGGTCTGGGCGTCAATTTTACTGATCGCCGCCGGCCTGGGCCCGTTCGCGGGCACCCTGGCGCTGGCGCTGCACACGGTGGGCGTGCTGGGCCGCTTGTTTGCCGACGCCTTCGAGAATTGCCCGCCCTTGCCGGCGGCGACCTTGCGCATCAACGGCGCGCGGCCCGCCGTGGCCTTCCTGTACGCGACCTTGCCGCAATGCAGCCCGCAAATGATGTCCTATACCCTGTACCGCTGGGAAAACAATATCCGCGCCGCCGCCATCCTCGGCGTCGTCGGTGCGGGTGGCCTGGGACAGATGCTGAAATACCATCTGTCGCTGTTCCAGATGCAGAACGCCGCCACCGTCATCGTCGCCATGCTGCTGATGGTGGCCGCCGTCGATGGCCTCAGCTACCTGCTGCGCCGCGCCATGACCCGTTAATTGTCACTTTTCGCAAGGATCGCCCATGTCAGGCTGGTGGACCATTATCTCGACAGAAACGCCGGAACAGCTGGCCGACATGACGAAAATCAACAAGGACGCGTTTCTCGCCACCTGGGAAGCAGGCCTGTTCGGCGCCGACTGGATCGCGCAGCTGTGCACACAAGGCAAGGCGACCCAGCTGTCGTCGAACGGCTTTCCCAACCGCTACACGGCTTCGGCGGACGTCATCGCGCCACTGCTGCAGGCAGGCATTGCCGAAGCGCAAGATGGGGAATTTCCGCAAGATACGCTGACGGGCTGGCCCGGCAGCATTACCGTGCATCCGGAGCGCATCGCCGCCTGCGTGCCAGGACAGTTACTTACCATCGAAGTGTGGGATCAGTCCTAGTACACCGTCCCTAGCATCCGCATCAGTACTGGATTAACTCTAAGGGAGCGTCGTGCTTCTGCCAAACGGGTCTTTGGAATATTTTCAAGTTTTACATATCAACACTCCATTTTCAATAGAGAAAAGGCTATCATGCAAGCTTCGATTCTAAAAAATAGAGATTATGCACATTCACGTCGACTGGACTGGGCCACATGACTATGAAGAGGCGCTAGCTTTTCGCGATACCAATGTGGATTACGGCGTATACCAAATATACGGCGCTCATCCTGTATATGGAGCAGATGTTTTGATATATATAGGGAAGGCTGTACAACAGACTATTGGAAAACGCCTTTCACAGCAAAGCTGGAATTATCTCAACCAGGACTGCTCTCGCCTTCGCGTCTATATTGGGCGCCTCGGCGGATACGAAGGAACACCAACGGATGATGAGTGGACCGCACAACTGACAAAGGTCGAGCGCCTCTTAATTTATTCGCATTGGCCAGCCGGAAATTCATCTGGCCTGAATGTGCAGTTCGGCAAAGATCTTTACGATACGCATATCTTAAACTGGGGGACATACTGCTCTTTATTGCCTGAAGTCTCTGGGATGCGATATTCGAATCGATATAGTTCGAGTGATAATTATGAAACCTTTGGCACAAAACATAACTCCGTAGAGTAATTTTTCAATATAGTTTGATGTACTTCATCCGTCCTACCACCGCCAGCGACTGGCCCGCCCTAAAAGCCACGCGCCTGGCCGCCCTGCTTGACGCCCCCACGGCCTTTGGCGCCAGCCACGCCAGCGCGGCCGCTTTTTCGGACGCCGACTGGCAGCAACGCGCCGTCAGCACGCCGCAGCGCACGTTTTTCCTTGCCTTTGACGCAGAACAACCCATCGGCCTGGCCGCGCAAGTGTTGGCCGGCAATGGCGAGTGCCACCTGATCGCCATGTGGGTACATTCCGAATATCGCGGCCTGACCGTGGCGCAAGGGCTGGTCGAGGCCGTGAAACGATGCGCCGTCGGCAATGGCCACGCGCGGCTGGTGCTCGACGTGGCGCCGGAAAATGCGCGCGCGGCCGCGTTTTACCAGAAACAGGGCTTTGTCTTTTTACCGGAATGGGAAGCGCTGGAAAGCCATCCCCATATCCGCGTGCAGAAAATGGAATGGCTGGCGGTGGCATGAGTTCGATCACTGCGCGTAGCGGCCATTCTTGCGCCCCCCCCCGAGAATGAATCGTGTTTGACTGGATTTTTGACGGCATCGTCTAGATCGTTCGTCTGTTGATCTATAACCTGTTAGGAACGGTCATTGAAAAGCTGTTCTATTGGCCGGGCTGGGCAATACTACGGCTACTCACGCTGGGCCACTACCCGCCGGCGAGAGCGTTGCCGCATAATCGCTTTGCCGTCGCCCTGTTTGCTGCGGTAGTCATCGCTTCCGGCCTGTTGATGGCATTGACGTAAATACAGTGTTTTAGCGAGTAAATCATTCATGGCAGATACGCGCATCGACGCGGCATCGGCACAACGTTGCT
This sequence comes from Janthinobacterium sp. SUN206, assembly GCF_030587305.1. Lineage (NCBI taxonomy): Bacteria > Pseudomonadati > Pseudomonadota > Betaproteobacteria > Burkholderiales > Oxalobacteraceae > Janthinobacterium > Janthinobacterium sp. SUN206. The sequence goes on from NZ_JAPWIB010000001.1 coordinate 765,296, forward strand.
TTCTTTCCCCAATGCCGCTAAAAAAACAGCTGATTCAAGCATTCCATTGCTCCAGATTGACACTCTGTCCTAAAAATCCCCATTCATCGCCATTCTTTTCTACACTCATGTTTCCTTGAATGGGCAGGAAAAACAGACTGCTCTGACTTGATAAACAATGACGTGAGAGGCAAATGAACAGGATGAATATGCGTGCAATCGCCGGACTTCTGCTGTGTGCATGCGGCGCCGCCGTCCACGCCCAGGCCGATGTGGAACAAGCCGTGGCGACGGCCGTGGAGCAAGCCGTGGAACAAACTGAACCCGCTGCGGCGGCGTCCGTCAATGTCAAAGGCATCCGGGATCCGGATTGGAAACCCTACAGCGCCATGCTCAAGGGGGTGAAACGCTTCGAGGAAAAACACGGTCTGGCGCCTGGCGCCGAATTGCGCTTCATCCTGGAGCCGCGCCATGCCGATGTCGACATGCACGCCATCGCGCTGCGGCTGGAAAGCGACGAGGCGGGTATGGCGATACCGCTGGGTGAGCGCAATATCTTCAGCCTGCCCGTCGAACAGGGTCCGCTGTATGAGAAGGCCGAGCTGACCGTGAACCGCAAGGCGGGGTCCGTCAGGTGGATACCCTACGTCAGGAGCGCGGCCACCAGCGACACGCTGCGCCGCCTGGGCGACCTGCGGCTGGCGTGCGAAGTGCATTGGGCCATCGACAAGGAAACCTTGCCGTTTGCGATGCGTACCACGATGAGCGCATTGGGCGGGCCCTGCAATTTCGTGTCGCAAAAGGGCACCTACAGCTTTTCCGAACCACGGCGCATCACGGCGGCAACGATCAGTTTTAACGGCAAGAGCGCACCCGTGCCCTTCAGCGGAACGTCGTTCACGCCGCCGCTGCGGGAACAGGACTGGGGCGACGACAGCGTGCTCGAACTGACGTTCGCCGATGACTAGCTGGCGCGGCGCCCTACTTCACCCGCTGCTTTTCCAGCTTGCGCGCCAGCGTGCGCCGGTGCATGCCCAGCCGGCGTGCCGTTTCCGAGATATTGAAATCCGTCTCGGCCAGCATTTCGTGGATGCGTTCCCATTCCAGGGTCTTGATGTTGGTGGCGCGGTTCGTCAGTTCGATGTCGGCGTTGCCGGCCACGTGGCCGAAGGCCGCTTCGATGTCGTCCGTGTTCGACGGTTTCGCCAGGTACTGGCAGGCGCCCAGCTTGATGGCTTCGACGGCCGTGCCGATGCTGGCGTAACCGGTGAGCACGACGATCAGCATCTCCGGGTCGTGCTGGTGCAGCATCTGCACGCAAGCCAGGCCGGAGGTATTGCCATTGAGTTTTAAATCGACGACGGCGTAGTCGGGGCAATGCTGTTCCAGCAAGGCGCTCGCTTCATCGAAATTGGTGGCCAGGATGACCTGGTAGCCGCGCCGTTCGAACGAGCGGCCCAGGGTGCGGGCAAACGCGGCGTCGTCTTCCACGATCAGTAACAGACGGTCATCCTGCATGGTGGTCGCTTTCTCTTTCCAGTTTGATGGCCGCCAGCGGCAAGGCCAGGTGCACCACCGCCCCGCCCTGCACCCTGTTGCGCGCCGTCACCGTACCGCCTAAAGTACGCGCGACATTCACCACCAGGAACAGGCCGAGGCCGCCGCCGGGCTTGCCCTTGCTGCTTTGATACGGTTTGCCCAGGTGCGTCAGCATCGACGGCTCGAAGCCGGGGCCCGCATCGGTAATGACCAGGTGCAAGGCATCCGCTTCGCGCGTCGCTTCGAAGCGCAGCCAGTCGGGCGACGCTTCCAGTGCATTGTCGAGCACATTGCAAATGGTTTGTTTCAGGGTCGAATCGAAAACGACGGGCACGTCGTGCTCAATGCGGTTATCGTACTCGAAATCCTGGATCGGGCGGCTGCTGCGCCACTCGTCGACCAGGTCGTTGAGGAAGGTGTTGATCGTCGTTTTCACGGACGATTCGCCGCGCGCCTCGCCCGCAGACAGCAAGATGCCGCTGACGATGCTCTTGCAGCGCTGCAATTGCGCCTGCATTTCCGTGATTTCTTCCAGTAATTCGCTGTTCTTGCTCAGTTCCGGCATGCGGCGCCAGTCGCCGAGGATGACGGACAGGGTTGCCAGCGGCGTGCCCAGCTCGTGCGCGGCGCCCGAAGCCAGCAAGCCCATGCGGATGATGTGCTCCTCTTCCGCCGCGCGCTGGCGCAAGTCGGCCACCTTGGCGTCGCCGGCGCGCTGGTTGCGGTTGATGCGCGTAATAAACACCACCAGCAAGGCGGCGTTCAGGATGAAACAGATCAGCAAGCCTTGCACATACAGGCTGGAAAAGCCCCGCTCCGGGTCGATCGGCAGGATCAAGGGGCCGGGCAGCAAGGCCAGGCCCGCCAGGCACAAGCTGGTGATGGCCACCATGATCCAGGTCGACCACACTTCCAGCAGGACGGCGCTGAGGATGACTTGCAACAAGTACAGGAAGGCAAACGGGTTGCTGATGCCGCCGCTCAGGTAAAGCTGGGCCGTCAGCACGGTGACGTCGACCAGCAGAGCGAGGAACAGGGCCGTGTTGGACACGGGCTGGCGTTCGTGCCAGCGCAGCAGGCTGGCTAAATTAAAAGCGATGAGGCAGGACAGCACTTCGAGCATGTAGGGCACGGGCAAGGCGATGCCCAGTCCCACGCCCACGCCGAAGATCGTGCTGATCTGGCCGATCACGGCCAGCCAGCGCAGCTGGATCAGCAGCTTCATGTTCTGGTGGCCGGCCGGATGTTCCATCTCGGCCGCCACCGCACCGCGTTCTAGCACCTCGCGGTTGGGCAGGATCTCAATCCTGCCCGGCATGGTCGCTTTCTTGTGATAGATCAAGACCTGCTTTGCGCGCGCGGCGACGTTTGTCTTCGCGCACGATCCACCAGCTGATACCGGCTACCATCAAGGCCAGGGTGAACCACGTCAAGGCGTACACGAGGTGGCTGTTGTGGAAGGAAATCACGGTCAGCCCGCCGACGGGGGCGTCCGCAGCCGTTTCCGACTTTGCCTTCGCATCGACGAAGTATGGCGCCACGTTGGTCAGCATGTGCGAGGCGCCGATGGCGGCCACGTCGCGCGAATACCAGTGCTGCGTGGCTGGACTGTTTTCGCGCAGGAAACCGCCGCCCGTCTCGCTGACGCGCAGCAAGCCGTCCACGTGGACGATGCCGGCCGGCGTGCGGGCGGCGATGCCTTCGCGTTTCGGCACGAAGCCGCGGTTGATCAGCACGGTGCTGCCATCGGCCAGGCGCAAGGGCGTCACCAGCCAGTAACCGCTGCCCAGTGCCGTCGTTGCTTGCACCAGGGTATTGAAAATGGGGAGATACGTACCGGAGAGTCGCACATGGCGGTATTCATCCGTTTGCTGCGTGACACTGGCCCAGGCTGCGGGTCCAGGCGCGTCCGTTGCGGGCGCATGTACGCGTTGTTCGACGCGCTCGATCAGGTCAAGCTTCCAGAACAGGCGCTTGACTTGCCAGGTGCCCAGGGCACAGAAACCGGCAAACAAGATCCCCGCCAGCAAGGCCAGTGCAATTTTTGAATAATGCACAGCCATGCCGCGTGGGCCTGGCGCGGCATCTTGCGATGCGGCGCCAGGGGCGCGCCCGGTGTTGCTTGGGCGCGTATTACTCATCATGGAGCCGTTTTCGTATGCATGTACTCAGGCATCAGATCCGGCATCATGTTGTGGTTCATGTGGTACATGACCCACAGGGAACCGGCCATGGCAATACCCACGATCATGATCGTGAAGATCAGCGCCATCATGTTCCAGCCGCCTTCCGACTTGGTGTTCATGTGCAGGAAGTACACCATGTGCACCACGACTTGAACGGCCGCGAACGCCAACAGGACCAGGCCCATGGTGCCCGAGTTGGTGATGGCTTTCGTCATCACCAGCCAGAAAGGAATGGCCGTCAGGATCACCGACAGGATGAAGCCGATGGTATAGCTTTTCAGGCTGCCATGATCGTGATCGTCATGGTGGTGGCTATCGCCGTGTGTGTGGTGGTCGCTCATGGCAGCACTCCCATCAGGTAGACAAAGGTGAAGACGCCGATCCAGATGACGTCCAGGAAATGCCAGAACAGCGACAGGCACATCATGCGACGGCCGTTTTCCGGGGTCAGACCATGCTTGTTCAACTGGAACATCAAAGTCACGAGCCAGATCACGCCGAACGTCACGTGCAAGCCGTGGGTACCGACCAGGGCGAAGAACGACGACAGGAACGCGCTGCGCTGCGGACCGGCGCCTTCGTGGATCAGATGAATGAATTCATACATTTCCAGCGACAGGAAGGCCAGGCCGAACAGGCCCGTGATACCCAGCCAGACCAGGGTGCTGCGCAATTGCTTGCGCTGCATGGTCAGCATGGCGAAGCCGTAGGTGATCGACGACAACAGCAGCATGGCCGTGTTGACGGCCACCAGCGGCAGGTCGAACAGCGCGGCGCCCGTCGGGCCGTCCGCGTAGCTGCGGCCGACCACGGCGTACGTGGCGAACAGACAGGCGAAGATCAGGCAATCGCTCATCAGGTAGAGCCAGAAACCCAGCAAGCTGCCGTTTTCCGGGTGGTGCTCGCGCACAAAGTAGCTGCGCGTGCTTGGTGCGGCGCCAGCGGCGCCGGTGTTATGGGCGATGGTATCAGACATGGCTGCTCAGCAATTTAGTATAAGCGTCTTCGGTACGGACCACTTCTTCCGCAGGAATGTAGTAATCGCGCTTGTAGTTAAAGGTATGGACGATGATGGTGACCATCATGATCACGAAGCCAATGCTGGCGACGAGCCACATTTGCCAGATCAGGCCAAAACCGACCAGTGCGGACAGTGCGGCGATCACGAAACCAGCCCAGGTGTTCTTCGGCATGTGGATCTTCGTGAAACCGGACGTCGGACGCTGGTAACCGTGTTTCTTCATGTCAGTCCATGCATCGAGTTCATGCACTTGCGGCGTGAAGGCGAAATTATAGTCTGGCGGTGGCGACGACGTCGACCATTCCAGCGTACGGCCGCCCCATGGGTCGCCGGTCACGTCGCGCAGGGCGTGACGGTTGCGGTAGCTGACGAAGAACTGGATCAGCATGGACGCGATGCCCAGTGCGATCGAGACGGCGCCAAACCAGGCGATGATGGTCCAGATTTGCAGCGATGGATCTTCAAAGTGGTTGACACGACGGGTCACGCCCATCAGGCCCAGCACGTACAGCGGCATGAAGGCCAGGTAGAAGCCGACGAACCAGAACCAGAACGAGCACTTGCCCCAGAACGCGTCGAGCTTGTAACCGAAGGCTTTCGGGTACCAGTAGTTAATCGCAGCGAAGACACCGAAGACCACGCCGCCGATAATCACGTTATGGAAGTGGGCGATCAGGAACAGGCTGTTATGCAGCACGAAGTCCGCTGGTGGTACGGCCAGCAATACGCCGGTCATGCCGCCGATGGTGAAGGTGACCATGAAGCCGATCGTCCACAGCATGGGCAGTTCGAAGCGGATACGGCCGCGGTACATGGTAAACAGCCAGTTGAATATCTTCGCGCCCGTCGGGATCGAAATGATCATCGTCGTGATGCCGAAGAAGGAGTTGACGCTGGCGCCCGAACCCATGGTGAAGAAGTGATGCAGCCATACCAGGTACGACAGGATCATGATGACGCAGGTGGCGTACACCATCGAAGCGTAGCCGAACAGGCGCTTGCTGCTGAAGGTGGCAACGACTTCCGAGAACACGCCGAACAGCGGCAGGATCAGGATGTAGACCTCTGGGTGACCCCAGATCCAGATCAGGTTGACGTACATCATGGCGTTGCCGCCCAGTTCCGTCGTGAAGAAGTTAAAGCCTGCAACGCGGTCCAGCGACAGCATGGCCAGCACGGCCGTCAGCACCGGGAAGGCGGCGACGATCAGGATGTTGGTGCACAGTGCGGTCCAGGTGAAGACCGGCATTTTCATCCAGGTCATGCCTGGCGCGCGCATCTTGACGATGGTGGCGATCAGGTTGACACCGGACAATAGCGTCCCGACCCCGGCAATCTGCAAGGACCATATGTAATAGTCTACCCCCACGTCCGGACTGCCGACGATGCCCGACAGCGGCGGATACGCCAGCCAGCCCGTGCGGGCGAATTCGCCGACGAACAGCGAAGCCATGACCAGGGCGGCGCCCATGGTGGTCATCCAGAAGCTGAAGTTGTTAAGGAAAGGGAAAGCCACGTCGCGCGCGCCGATTTGCAGCGGCACCACGTAGTTCATCAGACCCGTCACGAAAGGCATCGCGACGAAGAAGATCATGATCACGCCGTGGGCGGTGAAGATCTGGTCGTAGTGATGCGGTGGCAGGAAGCCGGCATTGTCGCCAAAGGCGATTGCCTGCTGGGTGCGCATCATGAGTGCGTCGGCAAAGCCGCGCAGCAGCATGACCAGGCCCAGGATCATGTACATGATACCGATTTTTTTATGGTCGATACTGGTGATCCAGTCGCGCCACAGGGTACCCCAGACGCGGAAATACGTCAGTGCCGCAACGAGTGCGATACCGCCCAGGGCGACCATGGCAAAGGTCGCCAGCAGGATAGGTTCGTGAAATGGAATTGCATCCCAAGTCAGACGGCCGAATATAAGCTTCGTCAGATCAATATGGTCTAGCATTGTTACTCTCAGAGAAAAAAGGGAGGCGCCAGGCAAGCGGCGCCAGTATCTGCAGCGCAATGCGCTGCGGGATTCATGCAGTCGTTACTTGGCTTGAACGCCCTTTTCAACTACTGCATCGCTAGCGACTACTGCCGTTACGGCCGCTACCGGGCTATTTGCCATCGTCAATTTGTATGGCTCGACCGGCGTCACGCACAGAGCGTCGGAAACGATGGTGCGGTTCAGAATTGCCTTGTACAGATCGCTAGGTACGGCGCTGTAGCGGCGGACCGGGTCGCGTTCGCTAGGCTGGGCCAGCGACAGGTAGTCGTCGCGGTTCAGCGCGCCGCCACCGGCACGTGCCGATTCCACCCATTTGTCGAAGTCCGCATCATTCACGCCGTGGAACTTGAAGCGCATGCCCGAGAAACCGGCACCGCTGTAGTTGGCGGAAAAGCCCTTGTAGACGCCAGGCTTGTTGATGACGGCATTCAGCTGCGTTTCCATGCCAGGCATGGCGTAGATCTGACCTGCCAGTGCGGGGATGAAGAACGAGTTCATGACGGACGACGCGGTGATCTTGAAGCGGATCGGACGATCGACTGGCGCGTACAGTTCATTCACGGAAGCGATGCCTTGCTCCGGGTAGATGAACAGCCATTTCCAGTCCAGCGCCACGACTTCGACGATCATCGGCTTGTGGCTGGCAGGAATCGGACGGTTGGCGTCGATACGGCTCAGCGGACGATAAGGATCGAGGGTGTGGGTGCTGATCCAGGTCAGCAGGCCCAGCACGATGATGATCAGCAGGGGCGCGCCCCAGATGATCAGCTCGAGGCGAGTCGAGTGGTCCCAGTCCGGCTCGTATTTGGCCGCGGTGTTGTTTTTTCTATAGCGCCATGCGAAAAGCAGGGTCAGGGCGATTACCGGAACGATAATCAACAGCATCAGCAATGTCGAGATGACAATCAGATTGCCTTGCTGAACTGCGATGTCTCCGGACGGATTCAGTACCACCGTATTGCAACCAGCCAACAATGCGAGAGGTAAAAGAAGCAGTCCGCGACGAACTTTTAATGAAAACATACAGGAAAGTCCAGTACAGGGGATGAAGATATGGTACTGTATTCTCACTGGAGCGCGTTGGCAATTGGACGTTTTGTCCTACCCCTTGCTCGGATTTTCACTCGGTAGTTGCGGAGTTTTCCTACAGCTATCTATTGAATAGTCCTACTCCGGGCGTGAGACACCCGGGGTATGTTACGCGTTGGCCGAACTCGAAACTATATTGGAGACGATCATCATGTCCAGCACGCGCATACACAGCGGGGATGTACCCGCCGACTTTTCCCCTCACTCCCTGCGCGACGCAAGCGGGGCCGGCACGGTCGAATCGCATATCGACCCCGGTGAGATCGCCGTCGGCGTGATCATCGGCCGCGCTTCCGAATACTTTGACTTCTTTGTCTACGCCATCGCCTCGGTGCTGGTGTTTCCGCGCGTCTTCTTCCCATTCGAAGAGCGCCTGGAAGGGACTTTATATGCCTTCCTGATTTTCTCGTTCGCCTTCATCGCCCGTCCGTTCGGCACCGTGATCTTCATGGAGATCCAGCGCCGCATGGGACGCAGCGCCAAGCTGACCTTCGCCCTCTTCCTGCTGGGCGTGTCGACGGCCGGCATCGCCTTCCTGCCGACGTATTCCCACCTGGGTTTTGCCGCCATCATCTGGCTGTCCGTGCTGCGCATCGGCCAGGGCGTGGCGCTGGGCGGTTCGTGGGATGGCTTGCCGTCGCTGCTGGCCCTGAACGCGCCGGAAAACAAGCGGGGATGGTACGCCATGCTGGGCCAGCTGGGCGCGCCCGCCGGCTTCCTGATCGCCGCCGGCCTGTTCTGGTTCATGCTGACCACCCTGACGGATGAAGATTTCCTCGACTGGGGCTGGCGTTATCCTTTCTATGTGGCCTTCGCCATCAACGTGGTCGCCCTGTTTGCCCGTCTGCGCCTGGTGTCGACGAATGAATATGCGCGCCTGCTCGACGAACGCGAACTGCAGCCCGTGAGCGTATTTGAAATGAGCCGCGGCCAGGGCCGCAACGTGCTGATCGGCGCCCTCGCCGCGCTGGCCAGCTATGCACTGTTCCACCTGGTGACCGTGTTCCCGCTGTCGTGGATTTCCGTCTACCAGACGCGTTCCGCGCCGGACTTCCTGCAAATCCAGATGCTGGGCGCCGTGCTGGCCGCCGTCGGCGTGGTGATTTCCGGCTTGCTGGCCGATAAAGTGGGCCGCCGCACCACCCTGGGCGTGCTGGCCGTGCTGATCGCCATCTTCAGCGCCTTCGTGCCGACCCTGATGGGTGGCGGCAATACGGGCCAGGACGTGTTCATCCTCGTTGGCTTCAGCCTGCTGGGCTTGTCCTATGGCCAGGCAGCCGGCGCCGTGACGGCCAACTTCCCTGCCCGCTTCCGCTATACGGGCGCGGCCCTGACGTCCGACCTGGCCTGGCTGGTCGGCGCCGGCTTCGCTCCGCTGGTGGCGCTGGGCCTGTCAGCCAACTTCGGCCTTGCCTACGTCAGCTTCTACCTGCTGTCGGGCGCCGTCGCCTCGCTGGCCGCCCTGAGCCTGAACCGGGCACTGGAAATCCGCGACTGACATATATATAGTGTGCAGTACGCACAGCACTGAAAAACGCCGGCTCCGTCCGGCGTTTTTTTCATCCCCGCGCCAGCTTGACGCCACGCTTCCTGGTCACGCTCACTGTATCGCCAGCTGCCGCCCGCCCGTGCCTTCCTTCTTCGGCAAGTCCAGCAGCAGCACGCCATTTTCATAGCGGGCCTGCGCACCGGCCTCGTCCACCTCATGCTGCAGCACGAAGCTGCGGTATTGCTGGCCATACTCGCGTTCGCTGCGCACGACCTTGCCGCCGCCGTCGCGCGTCACCCTTTCATTCTTGAGTTCGGCGCTGATGGAGACGCGGTTGCCATCGATGGACACCTGGATATCGTCTTTATTCACGCCTGGAATGTCCGCCTGCAACAGATAGGCTTGTTCGGTTTCGGCAATGTCGACACGCATGCGCCCATTGCCCACGTCGCGCACATGCAAGGCGGGCGCGAAAAAGTCGCGCATGAATTCTTCCATGTCGCTGAAGGGGTCGAAACGTCCCAGCGGGTGCTGCGGATCGCGGTGGATCAAATGATTGGCCATGATGTCCTCCTGCATGGGCTGGCTTGCACACGGCGGCCGCCTGCAAGGACGCCGCCACCTCCTGCATCTTAGGATGACAACAGCCAATCTCTTTGATCTGCCTCAATCGTGGCCAGCTTGATTTTCCCGCCACTTTGATCTGTGCGTTGCCTCGCCTTGCACAGGCGTGCGAGTCGGCAATTGGGCACAAGACTGTTATGCTAGCGCACGCCATGCTTGACCACCAGAAAACTTGCATTTCAATTAAAATTGATTCTTTCGCGACAGCCTTACACGGACATGATGAATACCAAGACCCCGATCGATTCCTTCAGCTTTCGCCGCATCCTCGCCCGCAACGTCACCTTGCCGCTGGTCATCGGGGTCATCACGGCCCTCGTGTTCGTCGCCCTGATCGCCTACCTGCTGTCGGCCCTGCGCTCGGTCGAGCATTCCGAACGGGTGATCGGCAATGCGAACGAAGTCATGAAATTGTCCGTCGACCTGGAAACGGGCATGCGCGGCTACTTGCTGACGGGCGACGAAACGTTTTTGGCGCCATATAAATCAGGCAAGGCAAAGATCGCCGTCGAAATGAACACGCTGCTGGAACTGGTGTCCGACAGCCCCATCCAGGTCGACCGTCTGCGCCGCATCCGCGCGCTGCAAGGCCAGTGGCTCGATTATGCCGAAGGCGTGATCGCCCAGCGCCGCAGCAACCAGGAATTCCTCGCGCGCGTGCGCCAGGGCGAAGGCAAGCTGGAATTTGACGAAATCCGCCGCGAATTCCTCGCCTTCCTGTCCATGGAGCAGCGCTTGCGCCAGGAACGGGCCGATACGGCCGAAAGCCGCACCATGCTGGCCGTGGTGGTCTTCCTCATCCTCAGCCTGGGATTGTCGGGCTTGCTCGCCTACCTGGGACGGCGCGAACTGCTGCGCCTGTCCGACATCTACAACGATGCGCTCGAGCAGCGCGGCAAGGATAACGACGTGCTGCAAGAGCAGGCGTGGCTGCGCACTGGGCAGACGGAATTGGCGGCCCACACGAGCGGCCAGCTGGGCCTGCCGCAACTGGGACGGCACGTGCTGGACTTCCTGGCCCACCGCCTCGACGTGGCCGTCGCCACCCTGTACGTCGTCGACGAGGATGGCAGCCTGCGCCGCACGGCCGTGTACGGCTTCAGCGACCAGGGCGTCAAGGACAAGCCCGTCTTCAAGCTAGGCGAAGGCCTGGTGGGCGAGACGGCGCGCGAAAAGCGCCTCAAGCATGTGCAGCAAGTACCCGAGAATTACCTGACCGTGACGTCGAGCCTGGGCCACGGCACGCCGCTGGAACTGGTCTTGACGCCCGTCAATAACGAAGGCGTCGTCAACGGCGTCATCGAACTGGGCTTCACGCATCCCGTCAGTGCCCGCGCCAAGGAATGGCTGAGCCTGATTGCCGCGAATGTCGGCACCTCGCTGGAAGCGGCCCTGTACCGCCAGCGCCTGCAAAATGTACTGGAAGAAACCCAGCAATTGAATGAAGAACTGGAAGTGCAGCAGGAAGAATTGCGTACGGCCAATGAGGAGCTGGGCGAGCAGTCGCGCGTGCTGGAACAGTCGCAAGCCCACCTGGAAGAGCAAAAGGCGGCACTGGAACAGTCGAACGAGCAGCTGGCCGTGCAGGCGCTGTCGCTGGACCAGAAAAACATGGCCATCGGCGAAGCCCATGCACAGCTGGAAGCGCGCGCCGAAGAGCTGCAGCGGGCCAGCCGCTATAAATCCGAATTCCTGGCGAACATGTCGCACGAACTGCGCACGCCACTGAATAGCTCGCTCATCCTGTCGAAGCTGCTGTCGGACAATACCAGCGGCAACCTGACGCCGGAGCAAGTGACGTTTGCGCAAACCATTTATTCGGCCGGCAACGATTTGTTGACCCTCATCAACGATATCCTCGACATTTCCAAGGTCGAGGCGGGCAAGCTGGAATTGACGCCGGAAGCCGTGCCCTTCGACGAGCTGCTCAGCAGCATGAAGATGCTGTTCGGCGCCCAGGCGCAGCAAAAGAAACTCGCCTTGGACGTCAAGGTGGCGCCGGACGCCCCGCCATCGTTTGTCAGCGACCGCCAGCGCCTCGAGCAAATCCTGAAAAACCTGCTGTCGAACGCCATCAAGTTTACCGACACGGGCAGCGTGTCCCTGCACGTGAGCACCGCTGCGGCCGGCCAGGTGCGCTTCCAGGTGCAGGATACGGGCATCGGCATCGCCGGCGACCAGCAGCACAAGATTTTCGACGCCTTCCACCAGGCCGACGGCACCACCAGCCGCCGCTACGGCGGCACGGGCCTGGGCCTGTCGATTTCGCGCGACCTGGCAGCCTTGCTCGGTGGCAGCATCGAGCTGGCCAGCACGCCCGGCCAGGGTAGCACGTTCACCCTCGTGCTGCCGGCCGTCATGCCGGAACGCGCGGCGGAAGCGGTCACCGTGCCCGCCGCCGCGCCGCAGCCCCCCGCCAGAATCGCGGCCGCCGCCCCCAAGGCGGCGCCTGCCGCCAAGCCCGTGCCGCTGCCCACCTTCGAGGATGACAGGAATAGCGTGCCCGCAGCCAAGACGGGCCAGCGTTCCGTGCTGGTGATCGAGGATGAGCCGTCGTTTGCCGGCATCCTGTTCGACCTCGCGCATGAAATGCAATACCGCTGCCTGGTGGCGCACGGTGCCGACGAAGGCTTGCGCCTGGCGCAAGAATTCCTGCCCGACGCCATCCTGCTCGACATGGGCTTGCCGGACCGTCCGGGCTTGCTGGTCTTGCAGCAGCTCAAGGAAAACCCGCTGACGCGCCACATTCCCGTGCACATCGTCTCCGGCAACGACCAGATGCAGGAAGCCATGCAACTGGGCGCCATCGGCTACGCCACCAAGCCGCGCACGCGCGAGCAGCTGAAGGAAGTGTTCCGCAAGCTCGAATCGAAGTTCACGCAAAAGATGAAGCGCATCCTGCTGGTCGAGGACGACGAACGCCAGCGCGAAAGCGTGGTGCACCTGATCAGCGACGACGACGTGGAAATCACGGCCGTGGCGCTGGGCGAGCAGGCGCTGGAATTGCTGAAAACACAGATTTTCGACTGCATGATCATCGACTTGAAACTGCCCGATATCCAGGGCAACGAATTGCTCGAACGCATGGAACATGAAGAGTTGTGCTCGTTCCCGCCCGTCATCGTCTACACGGGCCGCAACCTGAGCCGCGAAGAAGAAGCGGACCTGATGAAGTATTCGCGCTCCATCATCATCAAGGGCGCCCGCTCGCCCGAACGCCTGCTGGACGAAGTCACCCTCTTCCTGCACAAGGTGGAGTCGGAACTGTCGAGCGAGCGCCAGGGCATGCTGCAGCAGGTGCGCAGCCGCGAACGCGTGTTTGAAGGGCGCAAGATCTTGCTGGTGGACGACGACGTGCGCAATATCTTTGCCCTGACGAATGCGCTGGAACAGAAAGGCGTGGTGGTGGAAATCGGCCGCAACGGCTTCGAAGCCATCAGCAAGCTCAACAGCGTGGACGATATCGACCTCGTATTGATGGATGTCATGATGCCGGGCATGGATGGCCTGGAAGCGACGCGCTTGATCCGCGCCGATGGCCGCTACAACAAGCTGCCCATCATCGCCATCACGGCCAAGGCCATGAAAAATGACCAGGAAGAATGCCTGCAGGCGGGCGCGTCCGACTACCTGGCCAAGCCGATCGACCTGGACCGTTTGTATTCGCTGCTGCGCGTGTGGATGCCGAAGATGGAACGCATGTGATGACACGCCATGCCCGGGAGCGGCGCTGATGTCCCAGCGCACCACGGACGCACAACTGCAGGCGCTGATGGAGGCAATCTATCAGCGCTACAGCTATGACTTCCGCGACTACTCTTTACCCTCGCAGCGGCGGCGCCTGCATCAGGCGCTAGAACGCCTGCATTGCGCCGACCTGCCCGCCTTGCAGCAGCTGGTGCTGGACGATGCCGCCGCCTTTGGCAAGCTGCTGCAGATTTTGACCGTGCCCGTCACGCAAATGTTCCGCGACCCGGCGTTTTTCCGCGCCTTGCGCGAACAGGTGGTGCCCGTGCTGAAAACCTACCCGTCGCCGACCATCTGGGTGGCCGGCTGCTGCACGGGCGAAGAAGCGCTGTCGCTGGCCATCCTGCTGTACGAGGAAGGCTTGCTCGAACGCAGCACGATTTACGCCACGGACATCAATCCGCAAGCGCTGGCCACGGCCGCGCGCGGCGTGTATACGCTGCACCGGCTCGATGAGTACGGCGCCAACTACCTGGCCGCGGGCGGCCTGGGCCAGCTGGCCGATTACTACACGGCCGAGCATGCGACAGCGCGCTTCCAGCAGCGCCTGCTCGATAGGATCAACTTTGCCGACCACAGCCTGTCCACGGACAGTGTTTTTATTGAAACGCAATTGATTTGCTGCCGTAACGTGCTGATTTACTTCAACAAAACCTTGCAGGAACGGGCCCTGGGCCTGTTCCACGACTCGCTGTGCCACCGGGGTTTCCTGGGCCTGGGCAGCAAGGAAAGCACGCATTTCACCCGCTTTGCCGCCGAATTCGAGCCATTGCCGGGTCCCGAAAAGCTCTACCGCAAGCGTGCGCCGTCGCACGCCGCTTCCCACTACGCTGGACGGCAAAGCCATGCCAGGAATGAAACATGATGAATGAAACAAGCACCAAACTGCTGATCGTTGACGACTTGCCGGAAAACTTGCGCGCGCTCAATGCGTTGATACGCGAGAGCGACCGCAGCGTCTACCAGGCATCCTCGGGCGAAGAAGCGCTGGCCCTGCTGCTGGAACACGATTTCGCGCTGGCCATCCTCGACGTGCAAATGCCGGAAATGGATGGCTTTGAGCTGGCGCAATTGATGCGCGGCACGGAAAAAACGCGCCACATCCCCATCGTCTTCGTCACGGCGGCCGGCAAGGAAATGAATTTCGCCTTCCAGGGCTATGAAAGCGGCGCCGTCGATTTCCTGCACAAGCCGCTCGACATCAATGCCGTGCAAAGCAAGGTCAACGTCTTCGTTGCCCTGCACCAGCAGCGCAGCGAAACGCGGCGCCAGGTGCAGGCGCTCGAGCACAGCCGCCAGCAGCAGGAAGCGCTGCTGAAAGAATTGCGCGCCACCCAGGCGGAACTGCAGCGTTCGCTACGGCTGCGCGACGAATTCATGTCCATGGTGGCGCACGAGCTGCGCACGCCGCTGAACACGCTGTTCCTGGAAACGCAGATGCGCACCGTCAACCTGGAACGGGGCAACCTGGCCGCCTTCGAACCGGAAAAGCTGGGCAAGATGGTGGCGCGCGACGGGCGGCAAATCCGCAGCATGGTGCGCCTGATCGACGACATGCTCGACGTGTCGCGCATCACCAGCGGCAAGCTGTCGATCCGCCGCGAAGCCGTCGACCTGACCAGCCTCGTGCGCCGGGTGGCTGACGACCTGGCACCGTATGCGGCCACGACGGGCAGCGTGCTGGAAGTGCTGGCCTTCGAACCCATCCAGGGTTTCTGGGATGCCTTCCGCGTCGAGCAAATTGTTGTCAACCTGATCAGTAATGCCGTGCGCTACGGCCAGGGCCAGCCTGTGGAAATCAGCCTGGCGCACACGCAGAACAGCGCCGTCATCGAAGTGCGCGACCATGGCATCGGCATCAATGCGCGCGACCAGGAACGCATCTTCGACGCCTTCGAGCGCGTCATCCACCAGGACCGCACGGGCGGCCTGGGCCTGGGCCTGTTCATCACCAAGCAGCTGGTCGACGCGCACGGCGGCGCCATCACCCTTCAAAGCCAGCCCGGCAATGGCGCCCTGTTCAGCGTCACCCTGCCACTGGCCGGAAGCTGAGGCCCGCATGACCAGCTCCCCTGCCACCAGCAGCCAGGCCGGCGCCAGCGGCGTGGCCTTCCTGCTGCAACTGGAACGCCGGCTGCGCCTGCTGCAAGACACGGGCGAGATCCTCGCCCTGTCGGCCCAGCTGCTGGGCCAGCGCCTGGGCGCCCAGCAAGTGGCGTGTTTCGATATTGACCAGGTCCTGCAGTGCCCCACCCTGCAGCATGCGTGGAGCGATGGCCTGGCGCCGGGCGCCGCCGGCGAATATTTCCTCGGCGATTGCGCGGCAGGCCTGGCCGAGGCGCTTGCCACGGGCCAGGCGCTTGCCGTCAGCGACGTGATGAATGACCCGCGCACGGCCCAGCCCGCCGCGCAAGCCACGTTTGCGCGCCTGGGCATCCGTGCCTTCCTGAACATTCCCATTGCCAAGGATGGCCAGCTGGCGGCCCTGTTCGTCGTGCACAGCCGCGCGGCCCGCCTGTGGCATGCGGACGAGATCGAACTGGCCGTGCAAGTGTCGGAACGGGTCTGGTCGACCATTTTGCGGGCCCAGGCGGAAGCGCGCCTGCGCGCCCTCAGTGCCAGCATGGAAACGCAGGTGGCCGAGCGCACGCGCGAGTTCGGCCGCACCTGGAACGTCAGCCCCGATTTGCTGGGCGTGCTCAACCTCGACGGCTATTTCGAACACTCGAACCCCGCCTGGCAAGCCACCCTGGGCTGGTCGGCAGAGGAAATCCGCACGACGAAATTCCTCGAACTGATCCATCCGGACGACTTGCCGCGCACCCATGCGGCCTGGGAGGCGGCCAACCAGGGCCAGCCCGCCTTGCGCTTCGAAAACCGCTACCGCCACAAGCTGGGCGGCTGGCACTGGCTGTCGTGGGTGGCCGTGCCAGAAGGCGACAAGGTGTATTGCAGCGCGCGCGACATCACCGTGGAAAAGAAACTGGAAGCGGACCTGGCCGCGCGCAACAGCGAGCGCGAGCGGCTATGGCGCAGCGCGCAAGACTTGATGGTGGCCATCGATGGCGAAGGCTGCTTTGCCGCCGTCAACCCGGCCGCTGGCGCCATCCTGGGCTGGTTGCCCGAGGAAATGCTGGGCCGCAGCATCTTCGACTTCGTGCTGCCCGAGGATGCCGCCGCCACGCGCCAGGCCTTGCTGCAAGTCGGCAAGGAATCCATGCCCAGCTTTGAAAACCGCTACCGGCACCGCGACGGCGGCCACCGCTGGCTGTCGTGGGTGGCGGCAATCGAAGGCGACCTGGTGTTTGCCACCGGACGCCACGTCACCCTGGAAAAGGAAGCGCAGAATACCTTGCGCCGCATGCAGGAATCGTTGCGCCACAGCGAAATGGCCCTGCTGCAATCGCAAAAGCTCGAAGCGCTGGGCAAGCTGACGGGCGGCGTGGCCCACGACTTCAATAACGTGCTGCAAATTATCTCGGGCAATTTGCAATTGCTGCAGCTGGGCCTGGACAACGACCCGCTGACCGCCAAGCGCATCGCCAGCGCCTCGGCCGCCGTGGAACGGGGCGCCAAGCTGTCGGCCCAGTTGCTGGCCTTTGCGCGGCGTCAACCGCTAAAACCGCTGGTGACGGACCTGGCGCAGCTGCTGCGCGCAACGGAAGAGCTGCTGCGGCGCGCCACCGGCGAAACCATCGAGACGCGCTTGCTGCTGGCCGACGACTGCTGGCGCGCCCTGGTCGATCCGCACCAGCTGGAAAACGTCATCCTCAACCTGGCCATCAACGCGCGCGACGCCATGGAGGGCCAGGGCCAGCTGACCATCGAACTCAGCAACAGCGTGCTGGGCAGCGACTACGCGGCGCGCCATGCGGACGTGGCGCCCGGCGACTACGTGCAGCTGGCCGTGTCCGACACGGGCACGGGCATTCCCGCAGAACTGCTGGACAAGATTTTCGAGCCGTTCTTCACGACCAAGAAAGAAGGCGAAGGCACGGGACTGGGTTTGAGCATGGCGTACGGTTTCCTGCGCCAGAGCGGCGGCCACCTGACGGTGGACAGCCTGCCGGGCCATGGCAGCACCTTCCGCATCTATCTGCCGCGCTCGCTCGAAGCGGAAACGGAACTGCCGCTGCAGCTGGGCGGCCCCGTGCTGGGCGGCAAGGAAACCATCCTCGTCGTGGAAGACGACGTGCAGGTGCAGACGACGGTGGTGGACATGTTGCGCGGCCTCGGCTATGCCGTGCTGCGCGCCAGCGATGGCGAAAGCGCGCTGGCCATCATCGGCAGCGGCGTGCCCATCGACCTGCTGTTTACGGACGTGGTGATGCCAGGCAAGGTGGCCAGCACGGCGCTGGCGCGCCAGGCGCGCGTGCTGCTGCCGCAGCTGGCCGTGCTGTTCACCTCGGGCTATACGCAGGACGCCATCATGCAGGGCGGGCGGCTGGAACCGGGCGTGGAATTGTTGAGCAAGCCATACCGGCGCGAAGACCTGGCGCGGCGCATCCGCCACTTGCTGGCGAATGGCCGCCACGTGACAGCCCTGCACCAGTACCGCGCGCAGCTGCCGCCGCAGCCGGCAACAGCGCCGCCGGGTATGCGTCACATCCTCCTGGTGGAAGACAATGCGGACGCGCGCGCCATGACGGGCGACCTGCTGTCCATGCTGGGACACACGGTGCTGGCCGTGGGCACGGCCGAGGAAGCCTTGCCCCTGCTGGACACGCCGGGGCTGGACCTGCTGCTGACCGATATCAGCCTGCCCCGGATGTCGGGAGCCGAGCTGGCCGAACTGGTGGCGCGCGACCATCCGCGGCTGGAAGTGGTGTTTTCCACGGGCCACGCGCCGGCCAATTCCGGCGTGCTGGACCCGCAAGCGCGCTTCCTGGTGAAACCATTTACCGTCGAGCAATTGCAGCAAGCCTTGCTGCCGACAGGCTAGTAAACGTCGAGCCGGCGCGCCTTCAGTGCGCCGGCCAGCTCTTCCAGGCCAAACGGCTTGCGCAGGAAGCGCGCGCTGGCGTCCTGCATCAGGCTGGCGCCCCAATCGTGCCCGGAAGCAAATACCACGTCCAGCTGCGGCCAGTGCGCGCGCGCATGGCGCGCCAGTTCCAGGCCGGACATGGTGGGCAGGCTGATGTCCGTCACCAGCACGTCCAGGCCCGGCAAGGCCAGCAGGGGCAAGGCTTCCTCGGCGCTGGACACGCCGTGCACGGTGTGGCCCAGCATATTGAGCATTTCCGTCGTCATTTCGCGCGCATCGTCATTGTCTTCCACCAGCAGGATGCGCCGCCCGGACGGGTCCGGTGCGCCGACCAGGCGGCGGTCGGCCAGCACGTGGCGGATGCGCCGCGCCAGGTCTTCGCGCTGATACGGTTTGCTCAACAATTCAACACCCGGATCCAGCCGCCCGCCCTGCATGATGGCATTGTGCGTATAGCCCGAAGTAAACAAGACGGCCAGTTCCGGCAGCAGCAGCCTCGCCTGCTGCGCCAGTTCCTTGCTGCTGACGGGCCCCGGCATGACGACGTCCGTAAACAGCAGGTCGATGGCCACGCCCGTGCCCAGCAGGGCCAGGGCCGAGGCGCCGTCATCCGCATGCAGCACGTCGTAGCCGAGGCCGCGCAGCATGTCGACCACCGTATGTTGCACTGGAGCATCGTCTTCCACCACGAGGATGGTCTCGCTGCCGCCCAGCACGGGGCCCGTCAGGCCCGGCGGCGGCTCGGCCAGTGTTTCCAGCGAACGGGGCAGATAAATCTTGAACGTCGTGCCGGCGCCCGGCGCGCTGTGCACCTTGATGTGGCCCGCGCTCTGGCGGATGAAGCCGTAGGCCATGGACAGGCCCAGGCCCGTGCCCTCGCCTTCGCGCTTGGTGGTGAAGAAGGGCTCGAAGATCTGGTCGATCACGTCGCGCGCCATGCCGTGGCCCGTGTCGGTGATGGTCAGCAGCACGTATTGCCCTTCCAGCACGTCGGCATGCCGGCTGGCGTAGTCCGCATCGAGCGTGACGTTGCTCAAGGTAAAAGTGAGGCGCCCGCCCTTCTCCATCGCGTCGCGCGCGTTGATGGCCATGTTCAGCAGCACGTTTTCCATCTGGTTCGGGTCGACCAGGGTATGCCACAAGCCTTCGCTGATGAAGGTTTCCTCGGCAATCGCTTCGCCCAGGGCACGGCGGATCAGCTCATGCATGCGGCGCAGCAAGCGTCCCAGGTCCGTCACCAGCGGCCGCAAAGGTTGACGCCGCGCAAAGGCCAGCAGTTGCGACGACAGCTTGGCGCCCCGCTCGACGGCCGAGGCGGCCGAAGCGAGGCGCCTGGCCGCCTGCGGATTGTCGGCCACGGTCAGTTTCAGCAACTGCAGATTGCCCGAGATAATTTGCAGCACGTTATTGAAATCGTGGGCCACGCCGCCCGTCAGCTTGCCGATCGATTCCAGCTTCTGTGCCTGCAATAAAGCTTGCTCGCTGCGCACCAGTGCCAGCCGCGCCTCCTTCTCGTCCGTGACGTCGCGGCCGATGGCGTGGATCAGCTTTTGCGCCGGCACGGCCGTCCAGGAAATCCAGCGGTAGCCGCCATCGCGGCGCCGGTAGCGGTTTTCCATGCGCAAGGTGGGCGCGCCATGGGCCAGGCGCGACAAGTCCTTCAAGGCCGCCATGCGGTCGTCGGGATGCACGAGGCTGATGAAATCCATGCCCAGCGACTCAATTTCCGGCCGGTCGAGGATCTTGCTCCAGGCGGGATTGACGGCGATGATCATGCCGGCCAGGTCCGCCACCAGCATGATATCGGTCGACAGCCGCCACATGCGGTCGCGGTCGGCCGTGCGGTTGGCCATTTCCACTTCCAGCGAGGAATTCAGATAGGCCATCTTTTCCAGCACGTTCTTCTGTTCCTGCACGTCCGTATTCGTGCCCACCCAGCGCAGCACAGTGCCCGCCTCGTCGAACAGGGGCAAGGCGCGCGCCAGGAACCAGCGGTAGGCGCCGTCGCTGGCGCGGCGCATGCGGAACTCGTGTTCGTAGGCGCTGGCGGTGGCGACGGCCCGTTCCCAGCTTTTTTGCGTGGCCTGCACGTCGTCCGGATGCACGCAATGGCGAAAACCGCTGGTGACGAGCGACTTCAGCGACTGTCCCGTGTATTCGCAGACCTGCTCGTTGACCCAGTAGGTGGCGCCGCTGCCATGCGCCAGCCAGGCCTGGTTGGGCATGGTGGAAGCGAGCGAACGGAACTGCGCTTCGCTGTCGAGCAAGGCGTTGCGCGCCTGCCAGTGTTCGTCGATATCCTCGCACGAGCCATACCATTTCGCGGGCTGGCCGCGCTCGTCTTGGCGGCAGTAGGCGCGCGAGTGCATCCAGCGGTAGCGGCCGTCTTGCCGGCGCACGCGCATTTCCTGGTCGA
This sequence comes from Janthinobacterium sp. SUN206, assembly GCF_030587305.1. NCBI lineage: Bacteria > Pseudomonadati > Pseudomonadota > Betaproteobacteria > Burkholderiales > Oxalobacteraceae > Janthinobacterium > Janthinobacterium sp. SUN206. The sequence continues at coordinate 786,366 of NZ_JAPWIB010000001.1, forward strand.
AAGGCTGGCCGCTGCCCACGGCTTCGCTCCAGGCCGCCAGGGAATGGGGCACGTCCTCGGGGTGGATGGCGTCCAGCCAGCTGGTGCCCAGGCCGCTGCCACCCGTCCATTCGCGCCAGCGCTGCGCCACATAATCGAGCTTGCCGTCGACGTCGGCCGTCCACAGCACTTGCGTGTTCAATTCTATGGCGTAATGAAAATGTTCGCGGCTGTCGTGCAGCGATTGTTCCAGCTGGCCCCGCTCAATGACATGCGCGGCCACGCGCGCGGCCAGCGCCAGCAATTCGGTCTCGGGTTGCGTGGGATGGCATGGCGCCTGGAAAAACAGGCCCAGCACGCCCAGGATATGTCCCTTGGCGCCAAAGACGGGGGCGACCCAGCAGGCGCGGTAGCCGTGCAGCATGGCTTCCTTGCGTCCGGCGCTCCAGTTCACGTCACGCGTGATGTCGCCGCAATACACGGGCGCGCCGGAAAAGGCCGCCGTGCCGAACGGGGATGGCTGGTCGCCGCCGTGGCGCAGGGCCAGGCACAGGTCTTGCGGCAGGCTGGGCGCGGACAGGCCGCAAAAGCGGTCGGCTTCGTCGATGAGCACGAGGCAGGCATGCGCGCCGCCCTCGGCCAGGTCTTGCAGCGCCAGCAACAAATGCTCCAATGCATGAGCCAGGTCGGCGCCGGCCGCGATGCTGCCCAGCGCAGTATGCTCGGCGTCCAGCAAGGAAAGAATGTTGTTTGCGTGCACCGTGTCGATAAGGGGAAAACTGATGCCCGAAATATACCATGGGGCACCCCTCTTGCAGGAGGAAAACAGCGCAGCGCTTGATCTCTGCGCCCACGCGGGCCTATGCTAAAGTGTTGCTCTCTTCTCAAGCGAATTCCAGCATGCCTACCTCCTTGCCCTCCTCCCTGATCGCCACCGCCCTGCTCGCCTCTGCCCACGGCACCGTCGCCGCCCCCATGAGCCTGGACGACTACCTGGCCCTGAACGGCCCCCCGCCCACGGTGCAGATCGCGTATGGCTCCGCACCGTCGCAATACGCGCAGCTGTTCCGGCCCGACGGCAGCGGACCGTTTCCCGTCGTCGTGCTCGTGCATGGCGGCTGCTGGACGGTGGCCTTCGGCGGCATCCAACAGATGCGCAACGTGGCTGGCGCCCTCGTCGCGCAAGGCATCGCCGTGTGGAATGTCGAGTACCGGCGCGTGGACGAGCCGGGCGGCGGCTATCCGGGCACCTATGAAGACATGCACGCGGCGCTCGACAGCCTGCAACAGCACGCGCCCCAATACCAGCTGGACGTGAAGCGCATCGTCGCCATGGGCCACTCGGCCGGCGGCCAGCTGGTGCAGTGGATCGCAGGCAGGGAAAAGCTGCCCAAGACCAGCCCCCTGTACCGCGACCAGTTCCTGCCAGTGAAAAATATCGTCAGCCTGGGCGGCCTGGCCGACCTGCGCCATGAAAAAGACTTGATCAAGACCAGCTGCGAGCGCGACATCGCCCAGCTGGCAGGCAGCGCCAGCACCGAGCGCCCCGACATCTACAGCGACACCAACGCCGCCGACCTGATGCCCAACGGCAGCCGCACCGTCCTGATCACAGGCGAACTCGACACCATCTCCCCACCCAGAGTCGCGCACGACTATGCAGCCAAGGCAATCAAAGCCGGCGACCATGCGGAAGTGCTGATCTTGCCCGGTGCCAGTCATTATGACGAGATTGCGGCGACGTCGAATGCTTGGGGGATGATTTTGCCGGTGGTTCGGGGGATGTTGGGGATGGAGGCGAAATGATGAAAGTGCAGCCTGAAGCGTGCGACATAACAGCAAAAGCATATCAAATAATGGAAGTTACGCCACCATAATTAACATCTTAAGCAATAAAACTTATTTTAATTAACGGCAAAGGTTTTATTTTGCAACCCATTCAAGTTTATCTAGACAGCAGCGATTTTTCCGATATCGCGAATATCAAAAAAAAGTCATCCGGATATAGCGATGTATTGAATTATCTACTAAAAAAACGTGATGGAGGCCTAATTCAAATTCGCTTTAGTGAAGCACATGTCGTTGAGGCGGCCCCCACAACTCCGGATTCCATTCCAGCGGCAGTTGAAAGACTGAAGACCATTCATAAAATTTGCAGAAATAACTCCTTAGTTCACCCTATTGATTTAATGGCTTATGAAGTCTCATCCAATGCAACTTCAGATTCAAACGATGGCCGCTCTCACATTTTTCGAAGTGACGCCAATTGGTTGCCAGCCTTATTTGATTTCTCTGAAATCATCCCTGACGTAGAAGAATCTGTGCGGCAAGATATTGAAAAAATGGGGCGGATTGAAAGAAGAAAATATCTAAAAAATGGAAAACCCTCAGCACTTTGGTATGGCGAAATGCGGGCGGCGAATAATACAACAGAAAACATCATGTTGAATAGCCTCCCTTTGACAACTGACGCCATCCGCATATTTAGAAGATATTTTATCGGGAATGCTTCCCGCAAAGAGGTTTTAAAAGCATTACATGAATCAATAACTGACTTAGAAGTATTTGGAAATTGGTATAAAAAAGATTGGGAAAGAGCCTCTGATATCTCTCGTCATCTACGCAATATCGGAGAAGAGTTTGAAACTGCACTTAATGAGGCACGTAAGCAGTTCGAATTCATGATGCTGGAGCAAACTGAAGCGGTGGGCGATTCTAAGAAACTACTTGACTTGTCAGTGCGTGCGTTCCATGAGGTTCTGGCCAACAGCAGTAGTCGTCTAGTAAATAAATTGGCACTACAAATTGGAGCGACTCCGAAGCTTACAGAAGATATCTGGCAAACATCACCGGGTTTGACTTGTTCTGTAACATTGGCAATGCATATAGCGCGACGGTCAGTCGCAGCTAAGCTGCCGAGAAGTCCAAAGTCTAGTGACTTCCCCGATTGCTATCATGCAATTTATCTACCGTACGTTGATGTCTTTCGAGCTGATGGTTTTATAGCCGGAATGCTTCGCGAGTGCAAAATACCATTGTCAACGGTAATTGTGGATAAATTTCTACAACTTCCCGTCAAGATTGATGAGTTGTTAGAAGCTCGAAAAGTGAAATAGCAAACAGCGATGTTGAATAATTCTTCCAGTTATTCCCGCCAGACCGCTTTGGTGTAAACGCTCATCAGCACCCACGAGCACAAGATCAAGCCGAGTAGGCCACCGCTGCCAACCAAGGCTCCCCGGGCCCAGCGGGCCTGAAAAATGGCCAGGGCAAGGCGCGCGGGCGAAGACAGTACGCATGTACGGCGAGCCCAAGCAACGCAGCCATGGCCATTTTCTCAGGCCCGCGGCTCTGGCCCGCCGTTCTTAAATATTACTGAACCCGCGCCAGGTACTGCGCCAGCTGGCCGAACGTCGCCTTGAACCCCTCCTTCATCGACTCAAACCCCTGCTTGAAAGTCTCATGCTGCTCATCCGTCGCCTTGTGCGGCGTCGACCGCAAGGTCATCGTCGTCTTGCCATTCTCTTCGGTGAGCGTCATGGTATTGAACGACTCCAAAGGCCAGGTGGCGCTGACCGGATGCTGCACCGCATTGCCCTGCTTGTCGGCGAATGACAAAATCGACACGATCTTTTCCGGCGCTTCGATCGCCTGGTAGGTGAACTTGCCCCACATCTCATAGCCATTGTCGGCACGCATGCCGTAGTGGAAAATGCCGCCCGGCTGCAAGTCCAGCGCCAGCACGCTCAATTCGAAGCCGACGGGGCCCCACCATTGGGCCAGGCGCTCCGGCTCCACCCACGACTGGAACACCAGTTCGCGCGGCGCGTCGAAAGTTTGCGTGATGACAAAGTCGCTGCTGTCGCGGTGCTGTCCGTCCTGCTTCTGTTCTGCGGTGGTCATGGCGGTCTCCTCAGGGTAATGGTCTGGCACTAATGTACCAGCGACGCAGATAAACGGGAAGGCCTGTACGCCTGTCAAACCAGCATGCTAAAATATTAGTTAGATACCTAACCATTAGACGACTCACCTTATGACTTCTATCGAAGAGCGCTTTTCCGCCGCCCTCCACAAGACGGCGCGCGGCTGGCGCCATGCCATCGACCGGCGCCTGAAAGACCTGGACCTGGGGCAAGCGAGCTGGATGTGCATCGCCATGATCGCCAAGTCGCCCCAGCCGCCTTCGCAAAGCGAACTGGCCCATCAATTGGGCGTGGAAAACCCCACCATGGTGTCGATGCTGGACCGGCTCGTGAAATCGGGCTTCGTGCGGCGCCAGCCATCGGAAACTGACCGCCGCGTGAAACTCGTCGTGCTGACCGAGGCGGGCATGCAGGTGTATGACACCGTGCGCAAGGAAGCGGATGGTTTCCGCAAGGAACTGCTGCAGGGCATTGATCCCGATCAATTGCGGGCCGCCACCGAACTGCTGGAAGCATTGCAGGCGGCCACGGAGAAATCCGCATGAGTTCGGCCACAGCCGGCGCCACACCGGCGCTGCCCGCTTCACTAGACCCCAGCCTGAACCGGCGCATGATCACGATTTCGATCATGCTCGCCACCATCATCCAGGCGCTCGACGGCACCATCGCCAACGTCGCCCTGCCCCACATGCAAGGCAGCCTGTCCGCCTCGCAAGACCAGATCACCTGGGTACTCACCTCCTTCATCGTCGCCGCCGCCATCGCCACGCCCCTGACGGGCTGGCTGTGCGACCGCTTCGGCCAGAAAAACACCTTTCTCGTTTCCGTGGCCGGTTTTACGCTCGCTTCCGTGCTGTGCGGCCTGTCCGGCACCCTTTCCGAGATCGTCGCCGCCCGTTTGCTGCAGGGCGTGTTCGGCGCGGCCCTCGTGCCCCTGTCGCAGGCGGTCTTGCTCGACATCAATCCGCGCGAGAAACACGGCTCGGCCATGGCCATCTGGGGCATGGGCGTGATGATCGGCCCCATCCTGGGACCGACCCTGGGCGGCTGGCTGACGGACAGCTACAGCTGGCGCTGGGTCTTCTTCATCAACATCCCCATCGGCGCCATGGCTTTCTATGGCATCTGGCGCTACATCCGCAAGGACCCGCCGAACCGCCGCATGAACTTCGACATGTTCGGCTTTGCCACCCTGAGCCTGTCCATTGGCGCGCTGCAGATGCTGCTGGACCGTGGCGAGCAGAACGACTGGTTTTCTTCCACGGAAACGTGGATCGAAGCCATCGTGCTGGCCATGAGCTTGTGCTACTTCATCGCCCATACGGCCCTGCGTCCGGCCGGCAAGTCCTTCCTCGACTATCGATTGCTGAAAAACTCGAACTATGTGAGCGGCTTGCTGTTCATCTTCATCGTCGGCATGGTGCTGTTCGCCACCCGCGCGCTGACGCCGTCAATGCTGCAAGGCTTGATGAACTATCCGGCGGCCATCGCCGGCCTCGTGACGGCGCCCAGCGGCCTGGGAACGATGCTGGCCATGCTGATCGTCGGCAGGCTGACGGGCAAGATCGATACGCGCATCCTGCTGGGCGTGGGCTTTTCGATTACCGCGTTCTCGCTGTGGCAGATGGCCAATTTCACCCTGGACCTGGTGCCGAAGACGGTCGTGTGGAACGGCATCATCCAGGGCATCGGCCTGGGCCTCGTCTTCGTGCCCCTGAGCGCGGCCACGTTTGCCACCCTGTCGCCGCAGATGCGGGCGGAAGGCACGGCCATCTACAGCCTGGTGCGCAATATCGGCAGCAGCATCGGCATTGCCCTCGTGCAGACCTTGTTGGTGCGCAATACGCAGATCGCCCATGCATCCCTGACGGAACACATCACTATCGCCAACCCGGCCCTGCATGACCCCGCCATTGCCAGCGTCTACAACTTGGGGACGGCTTCCGGCATGGCGGCCCTGAATGGCGAAATCACGCGGCAGGCATCGATGATCGCCTACCTCGACGACTTCTGGCTGATGATGTGGCTGACCATCCTCGTGCTGCCGCTCTTGCTCCTGATCAAACCACCGAAGAAGAATGCGCCCGTCGTGGTCGACCACGCGGCCATGGAATAACCCTCATGCACACACCTATGAAACTCTCCCTGAGCGTCCTGGCGCTAAGTTTGGCCCTGGCCGGCTGCGCCAGCATCCCGCCCGACACGCAGCAGTTGCCGCAGCAAGACCTGGCCACGATACAGATGGCGGCCGACATCCACCTGGCCAGCGAAGGCTGGCCCGCCGCGCTGTGGTGGCGCCAGTTCCAGGACGCCCAGCTGGACCAGCTGATTGAACACGCCCTGTCCAGCAGCCCGAACCTGGACGTGGCGAATGCCCGCATCGGCTCGGCCCTGTCCGCGTTTGACGCACAGCATGCGCAGCGCGGTCCCAGGATCGACCTGGGCGCAAATGCCAGCCGCCAGCGCTATTCGGGCAATGGCCTGATGCCCGCCCCCATCGGCGGCAATTACTACAATGAAACCACCGTGGGCGTGCAAGCCCATTACGACCTCGACTGGTGGGGCAAGCACAAGGCGCAGATCGCGGCCAGCCTGGGCGAAGTCAACGCGCGCCGCGCCGAGTATGCGATGGCGGAACAGATGCTGGCCGCCGAGATCGCCCGCCACTACTTCAGCATGCAAAATGGCTGGGCACGCATGGACAACCTGCATGCGCTGGTCAAGCTGCAACAACAGTTGGTGGTCGACAAGGAAAAGCGCATCGCCAACGGTCTGGGCGTCAGCGACGACCATTTGTCCGCGCAAACGCGTTTGAGCTTGCTGCAGCAGCAGATCGCCTTGCTGGAAACGCAAGTCGTCACGGAGCGGGAAGCCTTGCGCGCGCTGTTGGGAACATCCTTGGGTGCGGATGCCTCGGCCCTGGCCAATCTGCAGCCGAAAGAGGCGCAGGCGCTGCCGCACGCCCTGCCCGGCAAGCTGGGCATGGAATTGCTGGCGCGCCGGCCCGACTTGCAGGCGGCCCGCTGGCGAGTCCAGGCTGCCATGAGCACGATCGAGGCGGCGCAGGCATCGTTCTACCCCGATATCGACCTGGGTGCCTCGTTCGGCCTCGATGCGATAAAGCTGGGCAAGCTGCTGCAGTCCGGCAGCCGCACCCTGTTCATCGGGCCGGCCCTGTCGCTGCCCCTGTTCGACAGCGGCCGCCTGCAGGCGCAGCTGGCTGGCGCGCGCAGCGAACGCAATGAACTGATCGCCGACTACAACCAGAACGTCTTCAATGTCGTGCGCGACGTGGCGCAGGCGGGCGCCAGGGTGCAGGGCGTGGAAAACCAGCTGCGCCTGCAGCAGGAAAACCTGCGCGCCAGCGAAGCGCAGTTGCGCAATGCGAATGCGCGACTCAAGCAAGGTCTGGCCGACCGCGCCACGCAACTGAATGCGGAAATGACCGTGCGCGGCCAGGTGGACCTGGGTATGCAGCTGCAAAACCAGCGCCAGGACGCGGAAATCAACCTGACCGTGGCCCTGGGCGGCGGCTACCGTGGCAGCAGCGATTTCGCCGCCAGCGCCGACACCGTCACCACCAAACAATAACCAACGATTACGGAACACATCATGAGCAGCGATACCACCTCCACCTCCGCACCTACCGACAACCCGGGCAAGCGCAAGACCGTCCTCATCGCCATCACGGCCGCCTTCCTCGTGGCTGGCGCGGCCTGGGCCGCCTACTATCAACTGGTGCTGTCCAGGGAAGAAGTCACGGACAATGCCTACGTGGGCGGCAACCTGGTCACCCTGTCCGCGCAAGTGACGGGCAATGTCGACGCCATCCGCGCCGACGAGACGCAAATGGTGAAAGCGGGCGCCCCGCTGATCACCCTCAATGCCATCGATGCGGAACTGGCCCTGAGCCAGGCCGAGGCACGCTTGGGCAACGTCGTGCGCCAGGAGCGCGAACGCTATGCGAACGTGGCGCAGTACGATGCCGTCATCGAGCAGCGCCGCCTGGCCCTGGCCACGGCGCAGGGCAACCTGGCCCGCCGCGCGCCGCTGGCGGCGGACCAGACCATCTCGGGCGAAGACCTGGCCCATGCGAAACAGGCCGTCGACGATGCGAAAGCAGCCTTGACGGTGGCGCAGCGCCAGGCCGAGTCGGCCAAATCGGGCGTTGCCGGCGTCAGCCTGGCCAGCCATCCGGCCGTGCTGTCGGCCAGGGGCGACGTGCTGCAGGCGTGGCTGGCCGTGCGCCGCAACGCCGTGATCGCGCCCGTTTCGGGCTATGTGGCCAAGCGCAGCGTGCAGCTGGGCACGCACGTGACGCCGGGCACGCCCTTGATGTCCATCGTACCGCTGGACCAATTATGGGTCGATGCGAACTTCAAGGAGTCCGAATTGCGCAATATCCGTGTGGGTCAGGCGGCCACCATCGAAACAGACTTGTATGGCAGCAAGGTGGTCTACCACGGCAAGGTGCTGGGCATGTCGGCCGGCACGGGCAGCGCGTTTTCCCTGCTGCCGGCGCAAAACGCCACGGGCAACTGGATCAAGGTGGTGCAGCGCGTGCCCGTGCGCATCACGCTCGATCCGAAGGAACTGGCCGCCCACCCGCTGCGCATCGGCCTGTCGACCACGGTGACGGTCGATACCAGCCATGGCGAAGGAGCCACCCTGGACCAGCCGATGGTGGCCAGCACGGTCTACACGACCCAGGCGCTGAGCCAGCCCGTGGATGAGGCGGAGAAGATGGCGGACGCCATCATTGCGCAGAACTTAAGCCACTGACGCCTACTTCGCCTTCCCCGCCGCCGCCACCTGGTCCAGTATATGCTTGGGCACGGCCGCATAGTGCTTGAATTCCATCGTGTAGGTGGCGCGGCCCTGGGTCAGCGAACGCAAGGTTGTCGAGTAACCGAACATTTCGGCCAGCGGCACCAGGGCCTTGACGATGCGGCCCGCGCCGCCGGGAATGTCGTCGACGCCCTGCACCATGCCGCGCCGGGCCGTCAAGTCGCCCATGACGTTGCCCATGAACTCTTCCGGCGTTTCCGCCTCCACCTGCATCATCGGTTCCAGCAGCACAGGATGGGCCTTGCGCATGCCATCCTTGAAGGCGATGGAGCCGGCCATGCGGAACGCGTTTTCGTTCGAATCGACGTCGTGGTAGGAACCGAAGGTCAGCGTCGCCTTGACGTCGACGACCGGATAGCCGGCCAGCACGCCCGACTTCAAGGTTTCGACGATGCCCTTGTCGACGGCCGGAATGAATTCGCGCGGCACCACGCCGCCCTTGATGGCGTCGACGAATTGATAACCGGTGCCTGGCGGCAAGGGTTCCAGCTTGAGCACCACGTGGCCGTACTGGCCCCGTCCGCCCGATTGCTTGACGAACTTGCCCTCGATATCGTCCACCGCGCGCGTGATGGTTTCCCGGTACGCCACTTGCGGCTTGCCGACATTGGCTTCCACGCCGAATTCGCGCCGCATGCGGTCAACCAGAATTTCCAGGTGCAACTCGCCCATGCCCGACATGATGGTCTGGCCCGATTCCTCGTCCGTATGCACCCGGAACGACGGATCTTCCTGCGCCAGGCGGTTCAGGGCGATGCCCATCTTTTCCTGGTCAGGCTTGGTCTTGGGTTCGACCGCCTGGGAAATCACGGGTTCCGGGAAAATCATCTTTTCCAGCACGATGATGTGGTCGATGGCGCACAGGGTGTCGCCCGTGGTGACGGCTTTCAGGCCCACGGCGGCGGCGATGTCGCCCGCATACACTTCCTTGATTTCCTTGCGCTCGTTCGCATGCATCTGCAGGATGCGCCCCAGCCGCTCGCGCGCGCTCTTGGTGGGGTTGTAGACCATGTCGCCCGAATTCACCACGCCCGAATACACGCGGAAGAAGGTCAGCTGCCCCACGAACGGGTCCGTCATGATCTTGAAGGCCAGGGCCGAGAAATGCTCGTCGTCCGTCGGGTGGCGCTCCACCTCGTTGTCGTGCTCGTCGTGGCCCATGATGGGCGGCACTTCCATCGGTGACGGCAGGTATTCGATGACGGCGTCGAGCATCGCCTGCACGCCCTTGTTCTTGAAGGCGCTGCCGCACAGCATGGGCACGATTTCATTGCGGATGGTGCGCGCGCGCAAGGCCTGCTTCAGCTCCGCTTCCGTGAACGTATCGCCATTCAGGTAGCGTTCCGTCATCTCCAGCGTGGCTTCGGCCGCCTGCTCGACCAGGTGCTCGTGCCATTCCTGCGCCTGGGCCAGCAGCTCGGCGGGAATTTCGCCATAGCTGAACTGCACGCCCTGGCTGGCGTCATCCCAGGTGATGGCGCGCATTTTCAGCAAGTCGATGACGCCCGTGAAATGCTCTTCCGCGCCGATGGGCAGCTGGATGGGCACGGCCACGCCTTTCAGGCGCTCGGCGATCTGCTTGCGCACGCGCAAGAAATCCGCCCCCACCCGGTCCATCTTGTTGATGAAGGCGATGCGCGGCACATGGTATTTGTTGGCTTGCCGCCAGACGGTTTCCGATTGCGGCTGCACGCCGCCGACGGCGTCGTAGACCATCACGGCGCCGTCGAGCACGCGCATCGAGCGTTCGACCTCGATCGTGAAATCCACGTGGCCCGGCGTATCGATGATGTTGATGCGGTGTTCGGGGAAGTTGCCGGCCATGCCTTTCCAGAAGGCCGTGGTGGCGGCCGAGGTGATGGTGATGCCCCGTTCCTGCTCCTGCTCCATCCAGTCCATGGTGGCGGCGCCGTTGTGCACTTCGCCGATCTTGTGATTCACCCCGGTGTAAAACAGGATGCGCTCGGTAGTGGTGGTCTTGCCGGCGTCGATATGGGCGCTGATGCCGATGTTGCGGTAGCGCTCGATAGGTGTTTTGCGGGTCATCACAATCTCCATGGCTAGCCCGGCGCGCCAGTGTCAGCACCGGTTTTCCAGTGTAGCAGACATCGATTTGGGCGGCACGGCGGCAAACCGTTTACCAGGCGCACAACACTGTCGGCCGCGCGCACGGTAGCCGCACGGGGAAAACAAGGTAATCCGCTATACTTTCATAAGTATTAATCTAATAAAGATTAATCAGGATCAAGACGCACGGTAATTTATCGTGTAAGGCGACGCCGCCGGCATGCAGCCCAGGTGCGCACCGAACGACATGCCCCACTCAGCCTATGACTATCCGACTAAGAAAAATAATTCTCTCTTCCCTGCTGGCGTCGCCGGCGCTGGCCATGGCCGGCGAACTGGAACAGCAAATGCAGCGTTGCGCCGTGCTCGGTGACGCCAGCGCCCGCCTCGGTTGCTTCGACACCTTGGCCAAGGCGGCGGAAAAGGCCACCATCGCCGCCGGCGGCGATCCCGCCACGGCGGCGGTCACCCTGGCGGCAGCCGCCGAAGTCGCCCCCCTCACGTTTGTCAGCCCGCCTGGCGTGGCCACGCCGGACGCCGTCAACGCCGCCATTCCGGCCATCGCGCAGGCTGGCGCGGCGCCGCCGGAAGCGCCGATTTCGCGCACGCAACAGTCCTGGGAGCTGAACGACGCCTCGAAACGGGGACTGTTCAATTTCCGCCCCCACCGCGACACCTATCTGTTGCTGGCCAATTACAGTGACGCGTCCAATGACGAACCGTTCCAGGATTTCACGCCAGCCGGCATCAAGAGCCAGCACGTGGAATTGACGTTCCAGCTGAGCTTCAAGATGAAGCTGCTGGAAGACATCGCCGGCACGCCCATCGACATGTGGTTCGGCTACACGCAGCAAAGTTTCTGGCAGGCATACAACCGCAAGGCGTCGAGTCCGTTCCGCGAGACCAATTACCAGCCGGAACTGATGCTGGTCATGCCGATCAACAAGAATTTCGCGGGCATCGAATTCAATTACCTGAACTTCGGCCTCGTGCACCAGTCCAACGGCCAGACGTCGACCCTGTCGCGCAGCTGGAACCGCGTGTATGCCGAGCTGGGCATGGAGAAGGATAACCTGGCCGTCGCGGCGCGCGTCTGGCACCGCCTCGACAATAGCGCGGTCGACAATGACAATATCGACATCACCGATTACCTGGGACATGGCGACTTGCGCGTGAGCTACCGCAACAAGGGGCACGAGTACGCCGTGACGGCGCGCCGCAATTTCAGCAAGAAGCATGGCTCCATGCAGGCAAGCTGGGCTTTCCCTTTGAAGGCCAACCTGAAAGGCTATCTGCAGCTGTTCTCCGGCTATGGCCAGAGCTTGATCGACTACAACTATTCGCAGAAATCGATCGGCGCCGGCTTCATGGTTGACCTGTAAGCGGCACCTCAACGACAAATGGCGCCGAGGGCGCCATTTTTTATTGCGGAAACGTAAATCTCAACGCCGCCCGCCGCCCAGCACGCGGGCCGGCAGCATGACGATGGCGCGCAGCAATTCGAACACGCCTTCCATGCCGATGCCGATCAAGCGGAATGGCAGCAACAGCAGCCAGGCCAGCGGATACAGCACGAGAGCCAGCAAGGCCAGGGGCCAGCACACCAGCAAGAGCAGCAGCCACAGCACGAATCCCAGCATTGCGTTCCCCCTAGAATGAAATGTGCGGAGCAAGCCGTGCTTGCCCCGCTACCGTGAAAGCACTATAGTAAAGCGCCGCGACGGCGGCAACGGCCATGCGATGAACTGCGTACAGCGGGGATGAACGGTACGAAAACGGGAATGAACGGGGCTTATTGACCGACGCAAATCACTTTCGTGACGTATTCATGCGCATTCGGCTTCTTGCTGGTGGCCCATTTGATGGCCTGGTTGGCATCTTCGATGGTCATGACGGTGGCCTTGTCCTTCGACTTGATGAAGGACACGCCTTCAAACACGCCTTCCTTGCTGCGCATTACCTTGGCAAACACGGGCGGCCTGGTCTCGCCATCGCTGATTTTGTTCTGTTGCACGAGGTAACGCTGATCGATCTGTTCCATGATAGTAAAGCTGTCCAGTGGGTAAAAGACGAAATATACCCTGAATGGACAAACGCCGCAGGATGAAATCGCTGCGGCGTTGCCTTTACATTAATGATGCTTACGCATACACGGCACTCTGCGTCACCGGCTGCAAGTTGACATCGTAGATCACCTGCGCGCGGATCGACGCTTCCAGCGAGGGAATCGAGCCGCCCGCACGGTACTGGAAACTCACCTGCAGCACGTCGCCCGCCTTCACGGCGATCGGCGTGGACAGCGGCAAGCACATGTAGTGGTTCAGCCAGTCGATGGTGGTCGAACGCTCGGGCACGACGGCCAGGATGTTCTTGGTGACGAAACGCAAGGCGTTCAGGGTGCCGCTGCGCTCGACGACAAACTTGCCGTCGAAGCCGAACACGCTGTCCGTCGGCTGGCTGAAGTCGATGATGCTGTAGACGGAAGGTGGCGCCAGTTCCTGTACGCCAGGGTGGATGGCCGTGGTTTCCTGGAATTGCACGATGGGCGCATAAAAACCCTCGAAATCGTATTCCTGCTGCATCGGCTGCACGGCCATGATGACGGCTTCGGGCAGGAAGATGGGCAGCGGGCCGCCGAAACGGGCCAGGTAGCGGCGCTTGAACGATTCGATCACTTCCACCTGTTTTTCGCGCAGCATGCCGACATGGATCATTTCGCAAATGACCACATCGACGGGCTCCGGCGGCAGGTACTCGAAGGCGTCCGCGTGGACGACTTCGACTTTTTCACCGTTGGGGTTGAGCGCCAGCATCTTGCGCGCTTCCTTGACCATGTCCGGATTGAATTCCACGCACCACACCTTGTCGGCGCGCGCGGCCGCAAACCACGACAGCACGCCCGTGCCGCCGCCCAGTTCCAGCACCTTCATGCCGGGTTTTACCGCATAATCGATCGCCGACTTGAACCCGTGCATGCGATTCTGGTCCATCAACATATTGTGGTGGTAATGGACGGGGATAAATTGCCCCAGGTAACAACTCTCGATTTCTCGTTCATTCAGCATGTCTGTCCTCTTGGAGTCTGGCTCCGATGGCCGATCGGTTTTGTCATTCCAGAAAGCAGTGATATCGCACGGGCTGCGCGAGGGGCGGCGACAATACAGCCGGCGCCTGACGGTGATGTGATGACCCATGCGAGGTATCTCCTGATTAATGCGACACAATCATTATCGTTAATCGGCAGGGAGAACAAAGGGCTGAGGTGAGAGGCAATTCCATGCCAGTTTCAGCGCTGGCATGGAAAGTATTGAAATTAAAACATTACTTGCGGGCTGCACGCGCCTTCTGTGCCGCTTCGATGATGGCGACCACGCCGGGCTTGTCGCCCGCCTGGGCGAACTGCACGGCCGTCCACCCATGGTCGCTTTTCAGGCTGGCGTCCGCGCCCCAGGACAGCAGCAGCTTGACGGCGCCTTCCTGGCCTTCGCGGGCGGCAAACATCAGCGGCGTGATATTCGCGGGGGCGCGCGCATCGACCATGGCGTCGCGGTCGAGCAATATCTTCATGATGGGCAAGTCGCCAGCCGAGGCCGCATAGTGCAGCGCCGTCCAGCCGCTCTGGTTGACCTTGGCGCCCTTGGCCAGCAAGGCGTTCACGGCTTCCAGCTTGTGCTTGTAGGCTGCCATCATCAGCGCCGTGTTGCCGTTGGCCGAACGGGCTTCGATGTCGATGCCGGGCGCATCGAGCAATACCTGGAACACCCGGTCCGCATCGTCGCGCAAGGCCAGCACGAGGGGAATGTCGCCCCGCTGCGCGTCAGGCTGGTTCGGACTCATGCCTTCCGCCAGCATGCTGCGCACGCCGCTGACATTATTGACGGAGACGGCGCGGAAAAAAGCATCGGGTTCCGGCGCCGCGTGGCTGGCGGTGGTGCAGCACAGCAGCATCGCCAACGCGAGTTTTTTCATCATGTCTGACCTTAAGAAGTTACGGCAACTGATTGAATAACTTGAAGAAATTATCCGTCGTCTGGCGCGCCACCTGGTCCAGGGGGATGCCTTTCAAGGTCGACAGGTATTCCGCCACGTGGGCCACATAGCCGGGCTCGTTCATGCGGCCGCGGAACGGCACCGGCGCCAGATACGGCGAATCCGTCTCGATGAGGATGCGCTCGAGCGGCACTTCCAGGGCCACGGCCTGCAAGTCTTTCGCGCTCTTGAACGTGACGATGCCGGAAAAGGAAATATAGAAGCCCATGTCGATGGCCGCGCGCGCCACTTCCAGGGATTCCGTAAAGCAATGCATGACGCCGGCCACGCCGCCGTCCGACACGCCCGCACCCTCTTCGCGCATGATGCGTATGGTGTCTTCGCTAGCCGCTCTTGTGTGAATAATCAAGGGCTTGCGCGTGATTCTTGAAGCTTTGATGTGAGTGCGGAAACGCTCGCGCTGCCACTCCAGGTCGCCCGTCAAACGGAAATAGTCGAGGCCCGTCTCGCCGATGGCGATGATCTTCGGATGATCGGCCAGACGGACCAGGTCTTCCACGGACGGTTCAGGCGTGTCCTCGTAATCGGGATGCACGCCGACGGAAGCAAAGATATGCGGATACTGCTCGGCCAGGGCCAGCACCTGTGGAAAGTCCGGCAAGTCGACGGACACGCACAAGGCATGGGTCACCTTGTTCTCGGCCATCTTGGCCAGGATCTCGGGCATGCGAGCAGCCAGCTCGGGGAAATTGATATGGCAATGGGAATCGATATACATAAGGCGGGATTGTACCGGAGCACGGGAAAACTGGCAGGGGGAAGACGCAAATCCGTGCTGCCGCCGACTGCTCCCGCGTGGTTCGCCTACTGCCCCTCCGGCGGCTGCCACAGCTCCACCTTATTGCCTTCGGGATCGATGACCCAGCCGAACTGGCCATATTCGGAATCGGGCGCCTTTTCCAGCACGTTGCAACCTTCGTCGCGCAAGGCTTGCAGCAGCGCGTCGAGGTCGTCGACGCGGTAGTTGATCATGAAGGAGGCCTTGCCGGGGGCGAATTGCTCGCTATCCTTGGCCGCGACGGACCAGATGGTGGTGCCGGCACTGGGTTTGCCGTCGGCGTCCGTCCAGGTGAAGGCGGCGCCGCCCCAAGGCTGCACGTCCAGGCCCAGGTGGCGCTGGTACCAGGCGCGCAGCGCGGCCGGGTCTTGCGCGTGGAAAAAGATGCCGCCGATGCCAGTGACTCGTTTCATTTGACGCCTCCGGTGCGGCGCTGCCGCGTGGTTTGCAAGGATGACTGACTGTAACACCGCGTTCCCGGCATGGCAAACGGACCTGGCGGGGGAAGTGGCCAGCCTTGACTGGCATGGCTAGGCTAGGCTAGGCAAAAATATTATCAAGATGTATAGTGGCTTGCCGAAGTGCAACCATGGGGTTGCGCGCGGAACCGTGGAGAGTGTTCATGCTGAAAGTTGCCGGCCCTTTGATACTGTTGGCCAGCCTGGCCCTGACAGCGCATGCGCAAGACAAGCGCGATGCGCCGAAGGCCATCCCCGATGCCGGACTGTGCCATCCCGTCTGCGCCTCGGCGCGCCAGGATTGCCGCGCACAAGCGCAAGGCGCCACGGAAAACGATACCAGCCCCATGCTGTTGATGAAGCCGAGCAGCAATCCCTACGTTGCCGCTGGCAAAGAAGCCGGCGCCCAGTCGCAGCAGTTGCGCCCGACCGAGGCCGAAGCCTTCCGCGCCCGGCGCGCCGAGCGCCAGCAAGCGTGCGAAGTGCAGTACCGCAGTTGCACGCGCACCTGCGGCTAAGTCATTCCAAACCGGCAAAAAAACGCACAATCCGGATTAACTTGGCAGCGCAAGTGTTTGATTTTATTGGCAACTGGATGCGTAGTCGAGCAGCATGTCTTCCAGGAACAGCTTGGGCGACAGCGGATGCTCGGCAATCGCCCGGCGTTCGTTGGCGGCCTTGATGGCGGCCATCAAACGGCTCACGTTGATGCGTCCCGCCAACGCTTCCAGTTCGCGCCGGTGGCGCGGGTAGTAGCGAATGGTGCCGGACAGCTTGACTGAAAACACGTCGTACAGCCAGCGCTGCAAGGAAGCGACCAGCGGCGCCAGCGGCGCTTTCTGCAATTTATCGGCCGCTTTCAGGGCCGCTTCCACGCCAGGATTGGCCAAGACTTGCAACAATTGTTCCGTCTCTTCGCGGCCACCCGATTCGGACTGGGCCAGTGCGGCCAGCGGCGCGCCGCCCTGCTCGCGCAGCCAACTGTCCGCATCGTTCAAGCCTTGTTGCTTGAGCCACGTCAAGGCTTGCTCGTGGCTGGGCATCGGCAAGGCAAATTTCCTGCAGCGCGACAATATCGTCGGCAGCAGGCGGTCCAGGCTGTTCGATGCCAACAGGAACAGGGTGCCCGGCGGCGGCTCTTCCAGCGTCTTCAGCAAGGCATTCGAGGCGGGCGTGTTCAGCGCCTCGGCCGGGTACAGCACCACCACGCGCAAGCCTTGGCGGTGCGTGGAAATGTTCATGAAGTCGGCCAGGTTGCGGATCTGCTCGATCTTGATGTCTTTCGACGGCGTCTTGGTCTTGGCGCTTTTCTTCGCGCCTTCGCCCTCTTCGCCATCGTCCGCCACGTCGTCTTCCAGCGCTTCCGGACGGACCCGGCGGTAATCGGGATGGTTGCCCTGGCTAAACCAGCCGCACGAGGCGCAGGCGCCGCAGGCATGGCCGTCGGCGCGCACGTCTTCGCACAGCAATGCTTGCGCGAAATGCTCGATGAAGTCGGCCTTGCCGATGCCCTGGGCGCCATGGAACAGGATGGCGTGCGGCATGCGCGGGCGCAAGGCTTGCAATTGCTGCCAGGCGTCCTGTTGCCACGGATAGAGAGAAATCGTCATTTTATTCTTTGCAAATCAACACGTTGCGATGCTTTTCTCAAGTAACACGTCAAGCAGCTGCGCCAGTTGTACTTGAATATCGGCAATGCTTTGCGTGGAATCGATGATGCGGAAACGCTGCGGGAACTGGGCCGCGCGGCGCAGATACTCGTTGCGCGTGGCGGCGAAGAAGTCCGATCGCTCCTGCTCGAACTTGTCCAGCGCACGCGTGGCGTCCAGGCGGGCACGGGCGACGGCCAGCGGCACGTCGAACAGGAACGTCAGGTCCGGCTGCAGGTGCGGGTGCACCCACGCTTCCAGTTGCTCCATCTTGCGCAAATCCATGCCGCGCCCGCCGCCCTGGTAGGCGAAGCTGGCATCGCTGAACCGGTCGGAAATGACCCATTCGCCGCGCTCCAGCGCGGGGGCGATGACTTGCGCGATGTGTTCGCGGCGGCTGGCGAACATCAGCAAGGCTTCCGTTTCCAGGTGCATCTTTTCATGCAGCAGCAGTTCTCGCAGCTTTTCGCCCAAGCTGGTACCGCCCGGTTCGCGCGACGAGACGAGGGTCACGCCCCGCTGCTGCAGGTAGTCGGTGACAAAGCCGATATGCGTCGACTTGCCCGCGCCATCGATGCCTTCGAAGGTGATGAAACGGGGTTGATAGTGTGGTGTCATGAAGCTTCTAGTTTGAAATAATTAACGCTGGTATTGATTCACGGCGCGGTTATGGTCGGGCAAGTTGGCCGAGAACTGGCTGGTGCCGTCGCCGCGCGCGACGAAATACAGCGCCTGCGTGCGGGCCGGCGCCAGCGCCGCCGTCAGCGATTGCGCGCCAGCCAGGGCGATCGGCGTGGGCGGCAAGCCGCCGCGCGTATAGGTATTGTACGGGGTGTCCGCTTCCAGGTCGCGTTTGCGGATCTTGCCCTGGTAGTTGTCGCCCATGCCATAGATCACGGTCGGGTCCGTCTGCAGCAGCATGCCTGTTTTCAGGCGGTTGACGAACACGCCGGCGATCATGGCGCGCTCGGACTTTTGTCCCGTTTCCTTTTCCACGATGGAGGCCATGATCAGTGCCTCGTACGGGTTTTTATACGGCAAGGCCGGATCGCGCTTGTCCCACGCTTCGGACAGGCGGCCGATCATGGCCGCGTGCGCCTGCCTGAAAATCTGCATTTCGCTGGCGCCCTTGGCGAACAGATACGTATCCGGGAAGAACAAGCCTTCCGGCAACACATATTCCGGGCTGATTTTCGCCATCAGTTCCTTGTCGGACAGGCCCACGGTATCGTGCTTGAGACCGGCATGGTTGGCCATGGCCATACGCATCTGCTTGAAAGTCCAGCCTTCGATGATGGTCAGCGATTCTTGCGCGAACTCGCCGCGCGCCAGTTGCGTGATCAAACGCTGCGGCGTGGTGCCCGGTTTCAATTCGTAGGAACCGGCCTTGATCTTCGAGGTCTTGCCTTCGATGCGCGCCAGCATGTTGAACAGGATGGGCACGATGGGCACGCCCGCGTCCGCGATCTGCTGGCCGGCCGCATGCGCGCCGCTGCCCGGCGCGATCGTAAACGGAATCGCGTCGCCGTCCGTGGTGATGGGCTGCTGCGCCCAGTACACAAAAGTACCACCGACGCCGATGGCGGCGATGACCGAGCTGACTACAAGTTTTTTAAAGAAAGCCATTGTTCCGATTCTTGTGATGCGGGCGCTGATGGCCAACGTCCGCTTGTTATGATCGTTCATTTGTGAAGCAAGTGCGCGCAAAGCGGCGCCAACACTGGCAATCTTGCCGCTGCCGACGCAATCTGCCCGACATCACTATAATGAACCCGTAATGATAATGCTTAATCGCTGATCTAATGGAAATTATGAATAACTGGAATCAATTTTTAACCGCACAAGGCGCCCGCCCCGTTGCCACCGATGGCGCGCCTGACAGCACCGCCCCCATCGCCGCCCCCCCTATCGCCGACTTCGGCCAGTCCCTGACAGTGCCCCAACTGCAAGAAGGTTTTGTCGCGGCCATCACGGACCAGGGCTTGATCGGCTTGAACGGCGACGAGGCAGCCAGTTTCCTGCACGGCCAGCTGACCAACGACGTGGAACACCTGAGCCCGGAGCAAGTGCGCCTGGCCGGCTACTGCACGCCGAAAGGCCGGATGCTGGCCAGTTTCCTGATGTGGCGCAACGCCACCACCATTTATCTGCAATTGCCGCGCGCCATACAGCCAGCCATCCAGAAGCGGCTGCAGATGTTCGTGCTGCGCGCCAAGGCCAAGCTGCACGATGCCTCCGGCGACGAAGCGAACCAGGTCGTGCTGGGCCTGGGCGGCAAGCACGCCAACGCGGCCCTGTCCGCCTGGTTCCCCGTCCTGCCCGCCACGCCGTTCAGCAAGGTCGAACACGCGTCCGGCACCCTGCTGCGCGTGGCCGACGCCTTCGGCAGCCCCCGCTATGAATGGCTGACGTCGGCCGCCACGGCGCGCGACGCGTGGACGCCATTGACGACGCAGCTGGCCAAGGGCGGCAATGACGCCTGGCATTTGTCGGACATCCACGCCGGCATCCCGCAGATCACGGCCGCCACGCAAGAGCAATTCGTGCCGCAAATGGTCAATTTCGAGCTGCTGGGCGGCGTCAATTTCAAGAAAGGCTGCTACCCGGGCCAGGAAATCGTCGCGCGCAGCCAGTATCTGGGCAAGCTCAAGCGCCGCACCACCCTCGTCAGCATCGCTGACGCAAGCGTCGCCGCCGGTGGCGAACTATTTGCCGTCAGCGACCCCGAGCAGCCTTGCGGCATGGTCGTCAACGCGGCGCCCAACGGCGACGGCGGCATCGACGCCCTCGTCGAAATGAAGCTGGGGGCGATCGAAGAAGGTTCAAGCGCCGCCGGCGCCGTGCGCTACGGCTCGGCCCAGGGCGCCGCCGTGCAGTTCCTGTCCATGCCTTACGTGCTCGACGCACTCGACTTGTGAGAATGCCATGAAAGATCTGTACGTTTACTATCAGGTAAAAGAAGAGCACGCCCAGGCGCTGGAAGCGCGGGTCCGCGCCCTGCAAGGCAAGCTGGCGGCCGCTTCCGGCGTGGCGCCGCAACTGAAGCGCCGTCCGGAAGCCAAGGACGGCTTGCAGACGTGGATGGAAATCTACCCCGTCGTCGGCGAAGGCTTTACGGAACTGCTGGCCAGCGTGGCCGAAGAAGCGGGCTTGCTGTCCCTGACGGCTGGCGCGCGGCATACGGAAGTGTTCATGGATTTGCCCCCATGTGCCTGATCGTTTTTGCCTGGAAAGTCAATCCGCACATCCCGCTGATTGCCGCCGCCAACCGCGACGAATTCTATGAACGCGCCAGCGCCCCCGCCGGCGCCTGGCCCGAGCACCCGCAAGTGTATGCGGGCCGCGACTTGCAGGCGGGCGGCAGCTGGATGGGCATCACCCAGGCCGGCAGCGGCAGCTCGCGCTTTGCCGCCATCACGAATATCCGCAGCCCGCAAGACCGCAACCCGGACGCCCCCTCGCGCGGCGCCCTGGTGGCCGACTATCTGGCTGGCGACATGTCGCCACAGGATTACATCGCGCAAATCCGTCCCGGCTGCACAGCCTACAACGGTTTCAACCTGGTGCTGGGCGACGCGGATACCCTGATCTGGTTTTCCAACCGGGGCGACGGCGATGCGCGCAATGGCCAGCCCTTGGAACCGGGCATCTACGGCCTGTCGAACGCCCTGCTCGACGCGCCGTGGCCGAAGGTGCTGAAAACCAAGGCCCAGTTCGCCAGTCTGCTGTGCCAGGGCGCGCCCGACGAAGCGTACTTCGACATGCTCGCCGACACCACGCGCGCGCCCGACTTCCGCTTGCCGGACACGGGCGTGCCGCTCGACCTCGAGCGCGTGCTGTCCGCCGTCTGCATCGAAACGCCGGGCTACGGCACGCGCACGTCCACCGTCGTGAAACTGTTCCCGGACTCTCCCGGCGAATTGCACGAGCTGGTGATTCAGTAATTGCAGCGGGGCCGGCACCGTCCGGCTCCGCCCTGTTTCCCTCATCCATTCCCTCCCGCGCGGCTTGCTTGCCTTGGCAAAATATCGTTCGCGCAAAAAAAGAAAGCGCTTGCGCAAGCGCTTTCTTTTGTTTACGATAGCTTCAATCGCGGCGACACAGCCGTACCCAATCGCAGTACACAATAATAAAAAAAACCTCAGGAGACACCATGGCCACCATGGAAGATGTAGCGCGGGCGGCGGACGTATCGCTGTCGACCGTCTCTCACGTAGTCAACGGCACCCGCAAGGTCAGCCCGAAAACCGTCGCCGCCGTCAACGCAGCCATGCAGCAGATCGGCTATGTGCCGAACATGCTGGCGCGCGCGCTGGCCGGCTCCTCGTCGGGCACCATCGGCGTGGCCATTTCCGCCTTCACCAATCATTACTTCAGCGAAACCGTGCGCGCCATCGAAGCGGCTTGCACGCGCCATGGCTTGATGATGCTGTTTTCCGATACGCATGACGACCCCGAACAGGAGTTGAAAGTGGTACAGAACTTGCACCAGCGCCGCGTCGACGGCATCGTGCTGGCGCCGTCCGGCGATCCGCACAACCGCGCCCTCGACTATTTAAATAGCAACAAGATCGCTTCCGTGCTGGTCGACCGCATGTCGCCCCAGCCCTTCGACCAGGTGGGCGTGGAAAACACACACGCCACGGCCGAGCTGGTCAGCCACCTGATCACGGTCCACGGCCACCGCCGCATCGGCTTCATCGCGGGTGCGCCCGGCCTGTCCACGACGGACGAGCGCATCGACGGCTACCGGCTGGCCTTGCAGCGCGCCGATATCGCCTTTGATCCCGAGCTGCTGCGCTCGGGCGACTCCAACCTGGAGCGCAGCGGCGCGGCCACGCGCGAATTGCTGGCCCTGCCCGCCGCACAGCGTCCCACGGCCATCGTCGCCGGCAATAACCTGATGACCATCGGCACCATGCATGCCTTGCGCGACGCGTACATTGCGGTACCTCAAGACGTCGCGCTGGCCGGCTTCGATGATTTCGACTGGGCCGATTATTTCAGCCCCCGCCTGACCGTGATGGCGCAGCCGCTCGAAGAGCTGGGCGCCATGGCCGTCGACCTGTTGATCGACCGCATCGCCAATCCGGGCCGCGCCCAGCACGTGCAGCGCCTGTCGCCAACCTTGCGCGTACGCAACTCCTGCGGCTGCCCCTGACCTTTACATATAGACACACCATGCATCCAGCGATTTCCCTCGGTATCGACCTCGGTACCTCCGAACTGAAAACCGTGCTGATGGACAGCGCAGGCAGCGTGCGCGGCCAGGCGTCCGTGCGCATCGATACCAGCCGCCCGCAAGCAGGCTGGTCCGAACAAGCGCCGCAGGACTGGTGGGCCGCCTGCATCCAGGCGCTGGCCCAGCTGCGCGCCGGCTGGCCGCAGGACTATGCACAGATCGCCTGCATCGGCCTGTCGGGCCAGATGCACGGCGCCGTGCTGCTCGACGCCAACGATGAAGTCATCCGTCCCGCCATCCTGTGGAACGATGCGCGCGCCGAAGCCGAGGCCGCGACCCTGGCGCGCGACTATCCCGCGTATGCGGATGTGACGGGCAGCCTGCCCATGGCGGGCTTGACGGCGCCGAAACTGCTGTGGCTGCAAACGCACGAGCCCGACGCCTTCGCCGCCATCGCCTGCCTGCTGTCGCCGAAAGACTATCTGCGCCTGCAATTGACGGGGATCAAACTCACGGACATGTCCGACGCGGCCGGCACCCTGTGGCTGGACGAGGCCCGACGCGCCTGGTTCGCACCCATGCTGGCCGCCTGCGGCCTGACGCCGGAGCAGATGCCGGCCCTGGCTGAAGGCGACGCCGCCACCGGTACCGTGCTGGCGTCCATCGCCGACCAGCTGGGCTTGCCGGCGGATGTGGTGGTGGCGGGCGGCGGCGGCGACAATCCCGTCTCGGCCGTGGGCATCGGCGCCGTCAACGGCGGCGACAGTTTTATCTCGCTGGGCACCAGCGCCGCCATCGTGTCCGTGACCGAAACGCCCCTGGGCAACCCGGCCGGCGGCGTGCACAGCTTTTGCCACGCCTTGCCCGGCCGCTGGTATGCGATGGGCGCGATCTTGTCCGGCGCCAGCTGTTTGCGCTGGGCCACCGGCGTGCTGGGCCAGCCCGACGAAGCGGCCCTGCTGGCGCTGGTGGAAGCGGGTTTGCCGCTGGACGCCACCATCGCCCCGTCCGCGCCCCTGTTCCTGCCGTATCTGTCGGGCGAGCGCACGCCGCATAACGACCCGCAAGTGCGCGGCGCCTTTTTGCAACTGGGCCACGACAGCACGCCGGCGCAGCTCGGTTACGCCGTGCTCGAGGGCGTGGCCTTTGCCTTGCGCGACGCCATGGCGGCCGTCACGTCGACGGGCGCCGTCGTTCCCCACTGCATGCTGGTGGGTGGCGGCGCGCGCAGCCAGTACTGGGCGCAATTGCTGGCCAATGTGCTGGGACGCGAAATGCGCACCCTGCACAACAGCGAACTGTCGGCCAGCCTGGGCGCGGCCAAGCTGGGCTTTGCCGCCATCGGCCAGCGCCAGCTGCTGTCCACCGGCTTGCCCATCAAAAACACTTTCCTGCCCGATGCCGCGCACAGCGCCGCCTTGAGCATCCGCTACGGCCGCTACCGTAGCCTGTTTCCCGCCGTGCAAGCCTTGCACCAACTCAGTGATAAGGAATAGTAATGAATCAGCTGCAACAATTGAAGCAACACAGCACCGTCGTCGCCGACACGGGCGACTTCCTGCAACTGGCGCGCTTCGCGCCGCAAGACGCAACCACCAACCCGTCGCTGATCTTGAAGGCCGTGCTGCAGCCCGATTACGCGCCCTTGCTGGAAAGCACGGTCGCCGCGCATCAATCCGCCAGCCTGGACGATATCGTCGATCAGGTGCTGGTGCGCTTCGGCCTGGAAATCCTGAAAGTCGTGCCGGGCCGCGTCTCGACGGAAGTCGACGCCCGTTTAAGCTTTGACCGCGACGCTACCGTCGCCCGCGGTCGCCGCCTGATCGCCCTGTACGAGCAAGCCGGCGTGGCCCGCGAACGCGTGCTGATCAAGGTCGCCGCCACTTGGGAAGGCATCCAGGCCGCGCACGAGCTGGAAAAAGATGGCATCTTTTGCAACCTGACCCTGCTGTTCGCGTTTTGCCAGGCCGTCGCCTGCGCCGATGCGAACGTGCGCCTGATTTCGCCGTTTGTCGGCCGCATCTACGACTGGCACAAGAAGTCGCAGGGTGCGGCATGGGACGAAGCGGCGCGCAGCCTGTCCAACGATCCGGGCGTGCAATCGGTCACGCGCATCTTCAACTACTACAAACAACACGGCATCGCCACCCAGGTGATGGGCGCCAGCTTCCGCAACGTGGGCCAGATCACGGCCCTGTCCGGTTGCGACTTGCTGACCATCAGCCCGGACTTGCTGGCCAAGCTGGAAGCGGCGGATGCGCCGTTCGAGCGCGCGCTGGGTGGCGACCTGGGCGCGGCGCAGCCGGCCGTCACGTATGACGAAGCCGCTTTCCGCTATGCCTTGAACGACGACGCGATGGCGACCGAAAAGCTGGCCGAAGGCATCCGCGGCTTCGCCGTCGATGCGGGCAAGCTGGACGCCATGATCGAGAAATTGCGCACTCGCTAAGTTTTCACCCAGTTTTTACCGTAGCACCGTTTGTTTTTTACAATAAAAACCCTTGGAGATCCTCATGAAAAAAGTCATTACCGCCTCCCTGCTGCTGTCCGCCGCCTGCGGCGCCTTCGCCGCCGACAAACCGCTGAAATCCATCGGCGTGAGCGTGGGCGACCTGGCCAACCCGTTTTTTGTCGCCATCGGCCGCGGCGCGGAAGAAAGCGCGAAAAAACTGGGCGGCCCTGGCGTGAAAGTCACGACTGTGTCCAGCAAGTATGACCTGAACACCCAGGTGGACCAGATCGAGAACTTCATCGCCAACAAGACCGACATCATCATCCTGAACGCCGTCGATTCCAAGGGCATCGCGCCAGCCATCAAGAAAGCGCGCAATGCGGGCGTGGTCGTGATCGCCGTCGACGTGGGCGCCGTGGGCGCTTCGGCCACCGTGATGTCCGACAACACCATGGCGGGCGACGTGTCGTGCGCCTACCTGGCCAAGCAGATCGGCGGCAAGGGCAATGTGGTGATCCTGAACGGCCCGCCGGTCACGTCCGTGATCGACCGCGTGAATGGCTGCAAGAAAACCCTGGCCGCGTTCAAGGATATCAAGATCCTGTCCGACAACCAGAACGCGGGCGGCAGCCGCGACGGCGGCATGACCGTGATGTCGAACCTGCTGACGGCCCATCCGAAGATCGACGGCGTGTTCGCCATCAACGATCCGACGGGCATCGGCGCCGAACTGGCCATCAAGCAATCGAAGCGCACGGACGTGAAACTGATCACGGCCGTCGACGGCGCGCCCGATGGCCAGAACGCCCTGAAAAACAAGGCCGGCCTGTTTGCCGCCACCTCGGCGCAAAACCCGTACCGCATGGCCACGGACGCCGTGCAGATGGGCTACGACATCATGAACGGCCGCACGCCGAAACAGACCATGGTGCTGTTGCCGACCCCGGCCATCACCAAGGAAAACGTCGCCACCTACACGGGCTGGGTAAAGAACTGATCTGCCTGACCTGAACCACGTGTTGCCCGTCCCGGCCCCGGCCGGTGGCGGGCGACAGTTTCAAAAGCAAGGAAGGACAGTCATGAGCGACGATATTATTTTTGAAATGCGCGGCATCGAGAAGCGCTTTGGCGCCACGCGCGCGCTGCGCGGCGTGCACCTGACGGTGCGCAGCGGCGAAATCCATGCCGTGATGGGCGAAAACGGCGCCGGCAAGAGTACCCTGATGAAGATTCTGTCGGGCGTGTACACGCCGGACGCGGGCGAAATCATTCTCGACGGCAAGCCGATCCGCATCCGCAACCCGGGCGAGGCCCGCGCGCTGGGCATCAACCTGATCTACCAGGAATTGAGCGTGGCCAAGAACATGACGGTGGCGCAGAACGTCTTCATGGGCAGCGAACCGCAAGGACCGTTCTGGACCGTCAAGGGCGGCGAAATGCGCGCGCGCACGAACGCCATCCTGGCCGACCTCGGTTCGCGCTTCGACGCGGACACCATGGTGTCCACCCTGTCGATCGCCGAGCAGCAGCAGGTGGAAATCGCCCGCGCCCTCGTGCACGAAAGCCGCATCCTGATCATGGACGAGCCCACTGCCGCCCTGTCCGACCGGGAAACAGAACAATTGTTCCGCATCATCGAAGAACAGCGCGACAAGGGCCTGGCCGTGCTGTACATCAGCCACCGCATGGCCGAGGTGGAACGCCTGGCGCGCCGCATCACCGTGCTGCGCGACGGCGCCTATGTGGGCGAGCTGGGCAAGGATGAGCTGGATCAAAAGAAAGTCGTGCAAATGATGGTGGGCCGCCCCGCCGACGACTTTTATGCGCACCAGCGGCGCACCACGCGGGGCGCCGAGCGCTTGCGCGTGGAAAACGTGGGCGGCGGCAAGGTCAAGCCCGCCTCGTTCGCCCTGCATGCGGGCGAAGTCACGGGCCTGGCAGGCCTCGTCGGCGCGGGACGCACGGAACTGGCGCGCCTGATCTTTGGCGCCGACAAGAAACAAACGGGGCAAGTGTGGCTCGACGGCCAGGAAGTGCATATCCAGCGCCCGCTGGCGGCCATCCGCCACGGCATCGGCTACCTGCCCGAGGACCGCAAGAGCCTGGGCTTGTTCATGCAATTGTCGGCCATGGAAAACATGTCGATGAATATACTGTCCAAGCATGCGACGGCGGGCGTCGTCAACCGTGGCGCCCTGACCCAGCTCACGCGCGAGGCGATCAGCAACCTCAACGTCAAGGTATCGGGGCCGGACGGCATCGTCGGCGGATTGTCTGGCGGCAACCAGCAAAAAGTCTTGCTGGCGCGCTGGCTGGCCATCGCGCCGAAAGTGCTGATCCTCGACGAACCGACGCGGGGCGTGGACGTGGGCGCGAAGAGCGAAATCTACAAGATCATCCACCAGCTGGCCGATGCGGGCACGGCCGTGCTGTGCATTTCCAGCGAACTGGCCGAGCTGGTCGGCATCTGCGACCGCGTGATGGTGATGTGCGAAGGACGCCTGACGGGCGAAGTGACGGGCGACGATATCACGCAGGAAAACATCCTCGCCTATGCCACCCAGCTGGAAGCGGCATAAAAACACCTGTCAAAACCTACTGCGCGTCGCGGGTTGCGGTTTCCGATGCTCACTGACTCGGCGTCCCCGTGCTTCGCACAGTTCCGCGTCTCAACCACAACCCACATCCGCTCGCTACGGTTTTGTCAGGCGTTTTAAGAATACGTCTTAAATAATCATTCAGGAGACTCATGATGACAACTAGCACCACCCGCGGCGCCGCGCGCGCCGGCGAACCCTTCAATGCCTCGAACCTGATGCGCCGCCTGGGCATGCTGCCCGTGCTGGTGGTGCTCTACCTGGCCATGTATGGCTTGACCGTGTATTTCTCGGCCGACGGCACGTCCACCTTCATGACCAGCAATAACACCATGAACATCTTCCGCCAGGTGTCGATCAACATCGTGCTGGCGTCCGGCATGACCTTCGTCATTTTGACCAGCGGCATCGACCTGTCCGTCGGCTCCGTGCTGGCCGTCTCGGCCGTGGCAGGCATGCTGATGTCGCTGTCGGCCCAGTTCGCCGGCTTTTCGATTCCCGCCTTCCTCATCGTCGGCCTGCTGCTGGGCGCGCTGAACGGCGTGCTGGTGGCCCTCGTCGGCCTGAACCCCTTCGTCGTGACCCTCGGCACCATGACGGCCCTGCGCGGCGCCGCCTACCTGCTGGCGGATGGCACCAGCGTGCTGAACACGGAAATCCCAAGCTTCGAATGGATGGGCAACGGCAGCTTCCTGGCCGTGCCCTGGCTGATCTGGCTGGCGGCGGCCGTCGTCGTGCTGACGTGGTTCATCTTGCGCAAGACCACCCTGGGCCTGCATATCTACGCCGTCGGCGGCAATATCCAGGCGGCCCGTTTGACGGGGATCAAAGTCGGTCTCGTCTTGATGTTTGTCTACACGATCAGCGGTCTGTTCGCGGGCCTCGGCGGCGCCATGTCGGCCAGCCGCCTGTATGCGGCCAACGGCAACTGGGGGACCGGTTATGAACTCGATGCGATTGCGGCCGTCGTGCTGGGCGGCACCAGCCTGATGGGCGGCGTGGGTTCCGTCTGGGGCACCGTCATCGGCGCCCTGATCATCGGCGTGATGAACAATGGCTTGACGATTTTGGGACTGTCGTCGTTCTGGCAGTATGTAGCCAAGGGCGTCGTGATCGTGCTGGCCGTGATTCTCGACAAATGGCGCCAGAGCCACGCGCAAAATTAAGCGTAGCCGCGCGGCGTCCGTATTCGCGGACGCCGTGCGAACCACGCCTGCTTGATTAATCAAGCAAACTGCAGGCGCATTTCCACATGCGCAATCCCCGCCTCTTCGAATACTTCCCCCTGCTGCACAAAACCGTGGCGCGCATAGAACGGCGCGGCCACGGTTTGCGCGTTCAGCACCACCGCCTTGTCGCCCCGTTCGCGGGCTTTGTCCATCAGCAAGGTCAAAATGGCGCCGCCCACGCCCGTGCCCCGGCCCGGCTGGCGCACGGCCATGCGGCCGATGTGGCCGTCAGGCAATAGCCGGCCCGTGCCGATGGCGTTGCCGGCATCGTCATAGGCCACGGCGTGCAGGCAGACGGCGTCCATGTCGTCGAGTTCGATCTCGGCCGGCACTTTTTGTTCATCGACGAAAACTTCAAAACGGATGGCGGTGGCGTCAGGGCCCAGGGTGGCCCAGTCGCCGAGGCGGATGGTGTGCTTGGTCATGGTGTAATGTAGAAAGAGACAGGCCGCAATTGTCGCACGACCTGCCTTTTCACAGAGAGATCAGCTGAGCTTGACCAGCTGCTTGCCGAAGTTGCGCCCTTTTAAGAGGCCGATGAACGCTTCCGGCGCGCTGGCCAGGCCGTCAGCCACGGATTCGCGGAATTTCAGCTTGCCCGTCGCCACCAGTGAACCCAGTTCCGCCAGTCCCTGCGGCCAGAATTCCGGCTGCTCGGAAACGATGAAGCCGCGCACGGTGAGGCGGTTGGTGAGGATCAGGCGCGCATTGTCGAGCGGCGTCGGTTCGCCGTTGTAGCCGGCGATCCAGCCGCACACGGCGATCCGGCCAAACGCGTTGGTGCGCGCCAAGGCCGCATCGAAGATGGCGCCGCCCACGTTTTCAAAGATGGCGTCGATACCGTCCGGCGTGGCCGCCGCCAAGTCGGCCTCCAAGTTGCCCACCTTGTAGTCGACGCAGGCGTCGAAACCCAGCTCATTGACCACATACGCGCACTTGTCCGCGCCGCCGGCGATGCCGACCACGCGGCAACCTTTCAATTTCGCCAACTGACCCACGACGCTGCCCACGGCGCCGCTGGCGGCCGACACGACCACGGTTTCACCGGCTTTCGGCGCCATGATCTGGTTCAAGCCATACCACGCCGTCATGCCCGGCATGCCGACGGAACCCAGGTAGGCGGAAGCGGGAATGTGCGTCGTATCGACCTTGCGCAGCATGGTGCCGTCCGATACGGCCACTTCCGTCCAGCCCAAAGTGCCCACGACGGTATCGCCCACGGCAAACTTCGGATGCTTCGATTCCAGCACCACGCCCACCGTGCCGCCGATCATGGTTTCATCGAGCGCCTGCGGCGCCGCATAGCTTTTATTGGCGCTCATGCGCCCGCGCATATAGGGATCGAGCGACAGGTACTGGTTACGCACCAGCAATTCGCCATCCTGGATGGCGGGAATGGCTTTAGTTTCCAGACGAAAATGTGCCGGCTGCACTTCCTCATTGGAGGCGGGGCGCGAGGCGAGGACGATGCGTTGGTAGGTGGTCATGATGCTCCTGTCAATAAAGTGAGAGAGTTACATGCTAATGAACAAGGTGTCTGCTGCGTAAGGACTAAATCTCATAATCCATACATTGGCGCGCTTCCCGCACGGCGCCAAAGAATGGCTTGATTTTCACGTGCTCGGGGTGGTTCTGGTAAGCGTCGAGCGCCTCGCGGCTGGCAAATTCGCTGTACAGCACGATGTCGTAGGTCGCTTCCAGGCCAGGCTGGGCCACGGCTGCCTCGAATTTCAGGATGCCGGGTACCAGGTCCGAGCAGGAATCGAGCAGGGCTTTCAGTTTCAATGCATTGGTGGCGCGGTCGGCGCCTTCGGCGTGGTCTTTGAGTTTCCAGAAAACGATGTGCTTGATCATGGCGGCAGGCTGCTTGTTTATTAATGAAGCATTACTGTAACCGCTATCGGCGCGTCTTGCAGGAACAGGGTGCGAAATGCAAACGGGCGGCCCTGGAAGCCGCCCACAGACTAGGTTTACCTATATCACAGCACTTCGAACAGCCCGGCCGCGCCCTGCCCGCCGCCTATGCACATGGTCACCACCACGTATTTGACGCCGCGGCGCTTGCCTTCGATCAAGGCGTGGCCCGTCAGGCGGGCGCCCGACACGCCGTACGGGTGGCCGACGGCGATCGCGCCGCCGTTCACGTTCAGGCGGTCCATGGGAATGCCCAGGGTGTCGGCGCAGTACAGCACTTGCACGGCGAACGCTTCATTAAGTTCCCACAGGCCGATGTCAGCTACAGTCAAGCCCGCCTTTTTCAGCAGTTTCGGGATGGCAAACACGGGGCCGATGCCCATTTCATCGGGTTCGCAGCCGGCCACGGCGAAGCCGCGGAAGATGCCCAGCGGCTGCAGCCCTTTCGCTTCAGCCACTTTCGCATTCATGACGATGGCCATAGCCGCGCCATCGGAAAACTGGCTGGCGTTGCCGGCGCTGATGACGCCGCCCGGAATGGCCGGGCGGATCTTCGCCACGCCGTCATACGTCGTGTCCGCGCGGATGCCTTCGTCTGCCGAGATCGTCACTTCGCGCGACACCAGCATGCCGCTGGCCTTGTCGGCCACGCCCATGACGGTGGTCATCGGCACGATTTCCGCATCGAACAGGCCGGCAGCCAGGGCCGCGGCGGCGCGCTGCTGACTTTGCGCGCCGTAGGCATCCTGGCGTTCGCGCGAGATCTGGTAGCGCTTGGCCACGGTTTCAGCCGTCTGCAGCATGGGCCAATACACTTCCGGCTTGTGCTGCTGCAGCCAGACGTCGCGGTACATATGCGTATTCATCTCGTTTTGCACACAGGAAATCGATTCCACGCCGCCCGCCGCATAGATGTCGCCTTCGCCGGCGATGATGCGCTGCGCCGCCAGGGCGATGGCTTGCAAGCCCGAGGAACAAAACCGGTTGACGGTCATGCCGGCCGTCGTGACGGGGCAGCCGCCGCGCAAGGCCACCTGGCGCGCGATGTTGCCGCCCGTGGCGCCTTCGGGAAAGGCGCAGCCGACCAGCACGTCTTCCACTTCCTCCGCCTCGATGCGCGCGCGCTCGACGGCGGCCGCCAGCACATGGCCGCCCAGGGTGGCGCCATGCGTCATGTTGAACGCGCCCTTCCAGGACTTGGCCAGGCCCGTGCGGGCGGTCGATACGATGACGGCTTCATTCATGCTGTGTCTCCTTGTGGGAATGTTATATGGTCGGGTGGTATATCTACGGAATCAGAATAGCACATTTAAGTACGGTCGTTCGCAAAGTTGAAATGAATGGCAATTTGTAAGCTTGCTGTAAGTTTCAAGCAAGCATGACGTAAGGTTCGGAGAACACACTCGCCTCCAGCTGTTGCAAGAATGGTCAAAAAGACCGCGGCAATGGTTCACTATAAAACATAGGGAGACAAACCATGGCATCACCATCCGGCTCTGCCGACGTACGGAAAATTTCCACCAAAGGAACGCCGATTACGCCAGAGGAACGCAAGGTCATCTTTGCATCGTCCTTGGGCACCGTCTTTGAATGGTACGATTTTTACCTGTACGGTTCGCTGGCATCGATCATCGCCAAGCAATTCTTCATCGGCGACCCCACCACCACCTTCATCTTCGCGCTGCTGGCCTTTGCCGCCGGCTTCATCGTGCGTCCGTTCGGCGCGCTGGTCTTCGGCCGCCTGGGCGACATGATCGGCCGCAAGTACACTTTCCTGATCACCATTCTGATCATGGGCGGCTCCACCTTCATCGTCGGCTTGCTGCCGGGCCATGCGTCCATCGGCATCGCCGCACCGATCATCCTCGTCATCCTGCGCATCCTGCAAGGCCTGGCGCTGGGCGGCGAGTACGGCGGCGCAGCCACCTACGTGGCCGAGCATGCGCCTGAAGGCAAGCGCGGCGCGTTCACGGCGTGGATACAGACAACGGCAACCCTGGGCTTCTTCCTGTCGCTGATGGTCATCCTGGGCACCCGCCTGGCGACCGGCGAGAAGGATTTCGAAGCGTGGGGCTGGCGCATTCCCTTCCTCGTCTCCGTCATCCTGCTGGGTATTTCCGTGTGGATCCGCCTGGCCATGAATGAATCGCCGGCGTTTGCCAAGATGAAGGCCGAGGGCAAGACCTCGAAAGCCCCGCTGACGGAAGCGTTCGGCAAGTGGAAAAACCTGAAGATCGTCATCCTGGCCCTGATCGGCCTGACCGCCGGCCAGGCTGTCGTGTGGTACACGGGCCAGTTCTACGCCCTGTTCTTCATGATCCAGACCCTGAAAGTGGACCTGGCAACGGCCAACGTGCTCGTCGCCGTCGCCCTGCTGCTGGCCACGCCGTTCTTCCTGTTCTTCGGCAGCCTGTCCGACCGCATCGGCCGCAAGTACATCATCCTCGGCGGCTGCCTGATCGCCGCGGCCACCTACTTCCCGATCTTCAACGGCCTGACCCACTTCGCCAACCCGCAGCTGGAAGCGGCACTGAAGAACTCGCCAGTGGTGGTCGTCGCCGATCCGGCGTCCTGCCACTTCCAGTTCAACATGACGGGTACCAAGAAGTTCCCATCGTCGTGCGACATCGCCACGGGCTTCCTGTCGAACAGCTCGGTGAACTACACGAAGGAAGACGCGCCGGCCGGCAGTATCGCCAAGGTGCGCATCGGTACGAAGGAATTTAGCTCGTTCAACGCCGTCATGACGCCGGACGGCCTGAACTTCGATGCGGACAGCAAGGCCCACGAAGCGGCGCTGAAGAAAGAACTGGGCGCCGGCATCAAGGAAGCGGGCTACCCTGCGAAAGCCGATCCGGACCAGATCAACAAGCCGATGGTCGTCTTGCTGCTGTTCATCCTGGTGCTGTACGTGACCATGGTGTATGGCCCGATCGCCGCCATGCTGGTGGAAATGTTCCCGACGCGCATACGCTACACATCGATGTCCCTGCCCTACCATATCGGTAACGGCTGGTTCGGCGGCCTGCTGCCGACCACGGCCTTCGCGCTGGTGGCCTTCAAGGGCGACATTTATTATGGCCTGTGGTATCCGATCGTCGTCGCCCTGGCGACTGTCGTGATCGGCACCCTGTTCGTCAAGGAAACCAAGGACAACAATATCTACGCCGACGATTAAATGGATGCAAGCCCCGGCCGCAAGACCGGGGTCTGCAAAGCAAAACGCCGCTGACTGGTCAGCGGCGTTTTTTTATGTGGCGTCTATGGCGGCAGGCTTACTTGTCGTTTTTCTTTTTCAGCTGGTCGCGCTGCTGCACGTATTCCTGGTAGCTGGTCTGGTTGCGCTTGCGGCAGGCGTTGCGGTCGTCAAAATTATTGAGGCTGTTGCAATACTCGCCGATCTTGTCCCGGTTTGCGTCATACAGTACTTCACAGCCAGTAATGGCCAGCAAGAAGGGAATGATCAGATATTTCATTGCTACTCTCATGGATAGGGACGGGATTGCGCGAAAAACACCAGATTGCCCACTGGATAAGCGGGCAGCTTTATCTTAACGCGATCCTGGCGAAAAGTACAAGCGCTCGGTATTACTTATTAGAAAGGATTACCTGCGCGCGCGCCACTGCATGCTATGGTGGAAGTTTCTCTTACCGGACTCGTCCCCAGGCATGCCGACCATTCCTCCCGCCCCCTGCGGCCCGCTGCAGCAGCATTTCGACGCCTTGCTGCAAGACGTCTGCGCCAGCCTGGCTGCGCACGCCGGCAACTTGCTGGACGGCATATATCTGTATGGCAGCATCGCCCGCGGCGACGCCACACCGGGCGTGTCCGACCTCGACCTGACCCTGGTGCTGCGCCAGCCGCCCACGCCGCCGCAACTGGAAACGCTGGAAGCGCTGCGCCTGGCCCTGCAGGCACGCCACCGGGAAGTACTGAAAATCGATTTCGATATCGGCCACCGGGCCCAGGTGCTGGCGCCGGAGCACCTGTACAGCTGGGGCTACTGGCTCAAGCACCAGTGCCGCTGCCTGTGGGGCGAGGACCTGGCGCCGCACTTTGCGCCGTTCGCACCCTCGCGCGCCATCGCCCTGGCCGTGAATGGCGACTTTGCCCGCGTGCTGGACGATTATGCGCGGCGCCTCGATGACGAGCGCGACCCTGCCGCCATCGCCCGCCTGCAGCGCGAAGCGTCGCGCAAGCTGATCCGTTCCTGCAACCTGCTGCGCCAGGATGGCGATCCCGGCTGGCCCGCCAGCCTGGACGAGCATGTCGCGCTGTTGCTGCGCCGCTATCCCGCCATGCAGGCGCCCATCGCGTATTTCCTGGCCCAGGCCAGGCCCGGTGCCGCGCCAGCCAGCGGTTTTACGCCAGCGCTGCGCCAGTTCACGCTGTGGCTGGCGCAGCAACAGACAAGCTAAACGCCCGGCTCCTCGTTCAACAGCGGATTGCCGGCCGCAAACGCCGCCAGGTGCTCGAGCAGCACGCGCACGCGGGCCGGCAGGTAGCGCCGCTGTGTCCACACGGCGTACACGTGGCGCGGCTGCGGCATCCAGTCGGGCAGCACGCGCACCAGGCTGCCGCTGGCCACTTCGTCGCGGCATTGCAGAAGCGGACACAGCAGGATGCCGATGCCCGCGTCGGCCATCTCCACGGCCAGGCGCATCTCGTTCACGCGCAGGCGCGCCTGCGGTTCGATCACCATTTCGGCGCCGTCGCCGGGCCGCCGCAAGCGCCAGGTGCGCAGCGGTTCGGCCACGATCAGCTCGTGCTTTTCCAGCTCCTGCAAGTCGCGCGGCACGCCGGCGCGCGCCAGGTAGCCGGGCGCGGCCACCATCACCAGCGCGGCGCTGCCCAGCCGGCGCTGCATCAGCGAAGAATCGTCGAGCGCGCCCACGCGGATGGCCAGGTCGGCGCCGCTGCCCACCAGGTCTTGCAGCAGGTTCGACAGTTCCAGCTCCAGGCGGATGTCAGGATACTTCTGCATGAAGCTGACCCAGGCCGGCGTCAGCAAGCCGCTGGCGAAGTTGACGGGCGCCAGCACGCGGATGCTGCCCGAGACGGCCGACAGGCTGGCGTCGAGCTGCTGCGTGGCTTGCCGCAGGGCATGGACCAAAGGACGGCACTGCTCGTAGTATTGCCAGCCTTCCGCCGTCGGCTGCAAGCGGCGCGCGCTGCGGTTGAGCAAGCGGTAACCGAGCTGGCTTTCCAGCTTTTGCAGCCGGCGCGTGACGGTCGCGGCGGGCAAGTCTTCCTTGACGGCCGCCGCATGCAGGCTGCCCGCCTCGACAATGGAAACAAACAGGGCTAAATCATCGAGCATGATTGCATTTTCGGAATTTGAAATTAAAAATATGGCTCTAGTATAGATTGCTGCAAGTTGTTACGCTGCCCTTTCCTTACCATTTTGAAAGTGTCCCATGTCCGAAGCCCTGCGTTTGCGTTGTGTATTTGCCTTCCTGATGTCGCTGGTCATGACCCTGCTGATGAGCGCCTGGGTCACCTGGCTGAATATCGGCCTGCAGGCCGACTTCCTGCCCCGCTGGCGCCATGCGTTCTTTGCCGCCTGGCCCGTGGCCTTCTGCGCCGTGATGCTGTTCGCGCCCCGCGTGCAGCTGTTCAGCCGCACGATTGTGGCCCGCCTGGCGCGTCCGGCGCCACGCTGCCCCGCCTGCCCGGCCGATGCGCCATGTGCGTGCGTCCGCCGCCCTTAACCGGAAGTCGGCCACCGGCAGTATCACTCGGTCACTCCCGCCCACGGCCGCCCTGATCCGGGCTATGCTATGGCCGTCCTTGTTTTTACTGCGGAGTGACCATGCTCGACCACGTTTCCCTCACCGTCAGCGACCTGGAACGCGCCGAGCGCTTCTACGACGCCATCTTCGCCGCGCTCGGCGTGCCCAAGGTGGGCAGCGACCATGCCAATGCGTGGATAGGCTATGGCGAACGCAGCGATGCCGAACACCCCGAACGCAGCTATTTTTCCGTGCGCCTGGGCCCCGCGCCCGACGACGCGCCGCGCCGCCATTGCTGCTTCAAGGCCCCCTCGCGCGCGGCAGTGGAAGCGTTCTGGCACGCGGGACTGGCGCAGGGCGGCATCGACCTGGGCGCGCCCGGCTTGCGCCACTATCACGCCAGCTATTACGCGGCCTTTTTGTTCGATCCGGACGGCAACCGCATCGAAGCCGTCTGCCACCGCGCCGACGCCGGCTGACAGGACGGGAAATCCGCCTCTGTTCGGCATTTCCACTTCGTGACGATTTGCCTATAATGGCTGGCACGCCATACCGGTCCCCGGTCCCTGCACCAAGAAGGAGATTCATGCATCATCTATTCGTCGGCCGCCCCGCGCGCACCATGCTCCTCTCCAGCGCCGGCTTGCTGCTGGCAGGCTGTTTTTCCGGCTGCTCTCTGTTGCCATCGCCCCCGGTCATGCCCGGCGTGCCGGCTACCGCCGCCCTGCCCGACGCCAGCATCGCCTACACCGTGAGCGGCCAGGGCGGCGTGCCCGTCGTGTTCCAGTCTGGCATGGGCGACGGCAAGGATGTGTGGGCCAAGGTGGCGCCCGAAGTGTCCAAGCAGCACCGCGTGCTCGTGTACGACCGCCCCGGCTACGGCGACAGCAAGAAAACCACCACGCCGCGCGACCCGTGCACCATCGCTGCCCAGCAGCGCGCCCTGCTGGCGCAAGCGGGCTTGAAACCGCCGTATGTGCTGGTCGGCCATGGCTTGGGCGGGCTGTACCAGTATGTGTATGCGAGGCTGTACCCGCAGGACGTGGCCGGCCTGGTCTTGCTCGATCCCACGCACCCGCAGCAATGGAACCGCCTGCAGACGGACGCATCCACCTACGCCATGCTCGTCAAGACGCGGCGCAAGCTGATGTTCAACAGTACGGAATCGGCCGAATTTGATGCCCAGACGCAATGTCTGCAGCACGTCGACATGGGCAGCCCGCTGCGCGTGCCCGCCATGCTGCTGGTGCGCGACAAGTTCGGCATCGAGGAAATGGGCTCGTTTGAAAACGTGGTACGGGCCCAGGAAAAGGATTGGCAGCGCCTGTCCGGCGCGCCGGCCATCGAGCGCATCACGGGCGCCGGCTACTACATCCAGAAGGACAACCCCGTCATCGTCAACGAAGCGGTCAAGATGGTAGCGAAGAAGAAATAAAAAAAGGGCAGAGAAATCTGCCCTTTGTCATTCAACAGCCCAACATCAGCTATTGAAACCCTTGCCTTCGCCCGCCAGCTTCACCAGCAGGGGCGCCGGCGTCCACGCTTCGCCGTGGCGGCCTTTCGCGTAGCCAGCGATCGCGCCCTGCACGTTCGGCAAGCCGACCGTGTCCGCGTAGAACATGGGGCCACCGCGGAACAGCGGGAAGCCGTAGCCCGTCAGATACACCATGTCGATGTCCGAGGCGCGCAGGGCGATGCCCTCCTCCAGGATGCGCGCGCCTTCGTTGACCAGCGCATACACGAGCCGCTCGACGATTTCCTGGTCGCTGATCTTGCGCCGCGCCACGCCGATGTCGGCGGAATGCTGGACTATCATGGCGTTGACCTGTTCCGAGGCGTAAGCCTTGCGGTCGCCCGGCTTGTAGTCGTACCAGCCGGCGCCCGTCTTCTGGCCATAGCGCCCCAGTTCGCACAGCAGGTCGGCCGTCTTCGAATACGTCACTTCCGGTTTTTCCACGTAGCGGCGCTTGCGGATGGCCCAGCCGATGTCGTTGCCGGCCAGGTCGCCCATGCGGAACGGGCCCATGGCAAAACCGAATTTCTCGACGGCCTTGTCGACCTGCTCCGGCAGGCAGCCTTCTTCCAGCAGGAAACCGGCTTGGCGGCTGTATTGCTCGATCATGCGGTTGCCGATGAAACCGTCGCACACGCCGGAAACGACGCCCGTCTTTTTCAGCTTTTTCGACAGCGCCAGCGCCGTGGCCAGCACATCCTTGCCCGTTTCCTTGCCGCGGACGATTTCCAGCAGTTTCATGACGTTCGCCGGGCTGAAGAAATGCGTGCCGACCACGTCCTGCGGGCGCTGGGTGAACGCGGCGATCTTGTCCAGGTCCAGGGTCGAGGTGTTCGAGGCGAGGATGGCGCCCGGCTTCATGACGGCGTCCAGCTGCTTGAAGACAGTTTCCTTCACGCCCAGCTCTTCGAAGACGGCTTCGATGACGATGTCCGCCTGCGCGATATCGGCATACGCCAACGTGCCGCTGACCAAGGCGATGCGCTGCTCGGCCTTGTCCTGCGTCAATTTGCCCTTCTTGACCGTGTTTTCATAATTCTTGCGGATGGTGGCCAGGCCCTTGTCCAGCGCTTCCTGCTTCGTTTCCAGCAAGGTCACGGGGATGCCCGCGTTGGCGAAATTCATGGCGATGCCGCCGCCCATGGTGCCGGCGCCGACGATGGCCGCGCTGGCGATGGTGCGCACGGGCGTGTCGGCCGGCACGTCGGGCACCTTGCTGGCGACGCGCTCGGCAAAGAAGGCGTGGCGCAGGGCTTTCG
This sequence comes from Janthinobacterium sp. SUN206, assembly GCF_030587305.1. Classification (NCBI taxonomy): domain Bacteria; kingdom Pseudomonadati; phylum Pseudomonadota; class Betaproteobacteria; order Burkholderiales; family Oxalobacteraceae; genus Janthinobacterium; species Janthinobacterium sp. SUN206. The sequence continues at coordinate 825,997 of NZ_JAPWIB010000001.1, forward strand.
ATTCCGGCGACTGCACCAGCTGCATGAACAGTTCGCGCTCGTACTTCAAGCCCTCGTCGAATTTCATCGTCACTGCGGCCGCCACGGCATCGACGCATTTCAGCGGTGCGGGGAACGGGCCGGACATGGCTTTCACGGTATTGCGCGAAAATTGCAGGAACGCTTCGTGGTTCGGGTAATCGACCTTGCGCTCGCGCACTTTCGGCAGCGGGCGCACGTCGCCCACTTTCGTGGCAAAGGCCACGGCGGCGGCCAGCAAGTCCGCGCCGGGCGCGATGACTTCGTCGAACAGGGCCGTGCCGGCCAGTTTTTCCGACGCCACGGGCGTGCCCGAGACGATCATGTTCAAGGCCATTTCCAGGCCCAGCACGCGCGGCAGGCGCTGCGTGCCGCCCGCGCCCGGCAAGATGCCGAGTTTGACTTCAGGCAAGGCCATCTGCGCGCCAGGCGCGGCCACGCGATAGTTGCAGCCCAGCGCCAGCTCCAGGCCGCCGCCCATGCAAACGCTGTGGATGGCTGCCACCACGGGCTTGGTCGATTGCTCGACGACATTGATCAAGGTGTGCAGCGTTGGTTCCGTGAGCGCCTTGGGCGAATTGAATTCCTTGATATCGGCACCGCCCGAAAAGGCCTTGCCGGCGCCCGTGATGACGATGGCTTTGACGGACTCGTCCGCCAGCGCCTGGCGGATGCCGGCCACGGCGGCCGTGCGCGTCGCCAGGCCCAGGCCGTTGACGGGCGGGTTGGCCAGGGTAATGACGGCAACGGCGCCGTTCACTTGATATTCAGCACTCATGTCTCTTCCTTGTTGGTCTATAGGTTTTTGCTTGGCGATGAGGTGGTTGCAAGGGATGAAGCTGCACTATACCGCATAAAAGAACGCTCGTATTATTTTTGTCGTGCGCGCGCAGGCGCCAGCATGGTACGCCATGGTACAACATCATTTGCGGAAAGATTCTGCTGCATGCAGCAAGGTCCAGTAGAAGCTATCACTTGAATATTCATTTAAATAATAAAAGCACAATAATAATAACGCCGTTTTATTATGTAAGAAAATGCGTTTGTTATATGCCGGCATGGGCCAATTGCGACAGTTTTTACATTATTTATTCCCGCCCCTTGTTTTTCGCCAGATGCTGGGGAATAATAAAATTGTTGATACAAATCAATACTCTACAATTTATCTACAATAAGGCATACCGCAGGAAAAACACTGGCGGCCGTTCTGCGCGCACATTCTCACCGATTATCACCAGATGTCGACCGCGGCAATAACATTGCTGCCTTTTATGGATAGCAGTAAAAGTAATAGCAGCGGCATTATCGTTCCCATTCCTCTTCTCACCCCGAAGGAAATACTATGGACGCAGCCAGCCATGTCAGCCACTCCCAGGATCTGGACTTACAAGCGATAAATACTGCATTGAACCGTGTCCAGGCCGTGATCGAATTCGAACTCGACGGCACCATCCTGCATGCGAACGACAATTTCCTGCGCGTCGTCGGCTATACCCTGGCGGAAGTGCAAGGCAAGCACCATGCCATCTTCTGCGACCCCGAGTATGTCAAGACGGATGAATACAGCAACTTCTGGGCCAAGCTGGGACGCGGCGAGTTCGACCATGGCGAATACAAGCGCCGCGCCAAGGATGGGCGCGAAGTGTGGATCAACGCATCCTACAACCCCATCCTCGACGCGGACGGCAAACCGTATAAAGTCATCAAGTTTGCCACCGACATCACGGCCACCAAGCGCCGCAACGCCGATTACGAAGGCAAGATCGACGCCATCAGCAAGGCCCAGGCCGTGATCGAATTCCGGCTCGATGGCACCATCCTCGACGCCAACGACAATTTCCTCAAGTCCGTCGGCTACACGCTCGACGAGATCAAGGGCAAGCATCACCGCATGTTTTGCCTGCCCGACTACGCCAACAGCGACGACTATGCGCAGTTCTGGCACAAGCTGGGGCAAGGCCAGTTCGACGCGGGCGAATACAAGCGCGTCACCAAGGACGGCCGCGAAATCTGGCTCAACGCCTCGTACAACCCCATTTTTGATACGGAAGGCCGGCCCTTCAAGGTGGTCAAGTTCGCCAGCGACGTCACGGCCCTGAAAAAGCGCAACGCCGAATACGAAGGCAAGGTCAGCGCCATCGGCAAGGCGCAGGCCGTGATCGAATTCGACATGCAGGGCAATGTGCTGGATGCGAACGACAATTTCCTCGCCGTCATGGACTATGACTTGAGCGATATCAAGGGCGAGCACCACCGCATGTTTTGCGAACCCGAATATGCGAGCAGCGCCGAGTACAAGAAATTCTGGCAAAAGCTCAACCGCGGCGAATTCGACGCGGGCCGCTACAAGCGCCTGGGCAACCATGGCAAGGTGGTGTGGATACAGGCCACCTACAACCCCATCCTGGACCTCAACGGCAAGCCGTATAAGGTGGTCAAGTTCGCCATCGACATCAGCGAACAGGTGAACCTGGAAAACAGCATCCAGTCCAAGGCCGCCAACGACAGCCGCAAGGTCAATGCCTTGCTCGAGTCGGTGGCGCGCGCGGCGCAAGGCGACCTGACCTGCAATATCGTGCCCGAGGGCGACGAGCCGATCGACCTGCTGGCCGGCGGCATCAGCAAGATGATCATCGACTTGCGCGGCGTGATCGGCAACGTGGTGTCGGCGGCGAACGGCTTTGCCGACGCCTCGCACGCGATCGCCGAACGGGCCACGGGCGTGGCCGTGGGCACGCAGGCGCTGGGCGCCACGGTGGAAGAAATGAACGCCTCCATCGACGGCCTGACCTTTTCCATCAATTCCATCGCGGAAAACACCTCGAACGCCGATTACCTGGCGAAAGCCACGCAGCAGGAAGCGGAAGCGGGCGCGCGCGCCGTCGCCAAGTCGATCGAAGCGATGGACTTGATCAACCGCTCGTCGGAAGACATCGGCGAAATCGTCAAGGTGATCAGCGAAATCGCCAACCAGACGAACATGCTGGCCTTCAATGCGGCCATCGAGGCGGCCCGCGCGGGCGAGCACGGGCTGGGCTTTTCCGTCGTTGCCGACGAGGTGCGCAAGCTGGCCGAGCGCTCTTCGCAGGCGACCAAGGAAATTTCCAAGCTGATCAACGAATCCGTCAAGCGCGTCTCGACGGGCAGCGAAATCTCCCGCCAGGCCAGCGACGCCTTCGACAAGATCGTCTCGGGCGTGGCGAAGACCACCCTGGCCATCTCGGATATCTCGAAGGCGGCCAACGAGCAGCTGCTGACGGCGCGCGAAGTGTCCACGGCGATCCAGTACATTGCCGAGGAAACGGAAAAGTCGGCCGCCAACTGCGACAGCATCGCCCGCTCGACGGATGGCTTGAACGAGCGCGCGGGCAGCCTGAACCAGACTGTCTCCGGCTTCGTGGTGTAGGCCATGAGCCACGCGGCCACCTTGACGCCCGAGGTGCTGACGACCCTGATCGCGCTGGTGCGTCAGCATACGGGCATCGCCATGACGGCACGCAAGAGCGTCTTGCTGGAACGGCGCTTGCAGCCACGGCTGCAGGCGCTGTCCCTGCACAGCTACCAGGCTTACCTGGACCGCGTGGCCAGCGACCGCGACGAGGTGGCCCATTTCATCGACCTGGTGACCACCAACGACACCCTGTTCTTCCGCACGCCGTCCATCTGGGATTACTTCCGCGACCGCTACCTGCCCGCCTGGGCGCGCGCGCATCCGGGCGGCTGCCTCGCCATCTGGTCGGCGGCCGCCGCCAGCGGCGAGGAACTGTATTCGATCGCCATGCTGTGCGAGCAATTCAAGCTGCAGGCGCCCGCCTTCCGCTACCAGATCCTGGCCAGCGACATTTCGCAGCAGATCCTGGGCGCGGCGCGGGCCGGCCAGTACAGCGGCCGCTCCGTCGAGCGCATCCGCCTGTCGCACCCGGACTTGCTGCGCAAATATTTCACGCCCGCGCCGTACGGCGTCAAGGTCAACGAGGAGTTGCGCCAGCACGTCAGCTTTGCCCAGCATAATTTGCTGGAAGCGCTGCGCCCGGCCCAGCGCTTCGACCTGGTCTTCCTGCGCAATGTGCTGATTTATTTCGACGCCGAGCACCAGGAAACCGTGCTGCGCCAGGCACGCCTGAGCCTGAAGGACGAGGGCCGGCTGATCCTGGGCGAGTCGGAAACCATCGCCCGCCTCGGCACCGGCTATCAATTCGAGTTTCCCATGATTTATAAGGCGGGTACCGCATGAGCATCATCATCGAGCATAACTTGCCACTGCAACATGTTGGCATGGGGCAACTCAGCGTGGGCACGCAGGGCGAGCAGCTGCAAGCCTTGCTCGGTTCCTGCATCGGCATCGGCTTCATCTGGAAGAATGGCCCGTGCTGCGGCCTGGCCCACTGCCTGCTGCCGGAAGCGCCCGGTACCGCCGGCGCCCCTGGCGCCCAGAATGCACGCTATGTGAGCCAGGCCGTGCCCTCGCTGCTGCGCCTGATGGGCGTGCGCCAGGCCGATTACGCCGATATCGAAGTAGTGCTGGCGGGCGGAGCCAGCATGTTTGGCCCGCGCAACGGGCGCTTGCAAGTGGGCAGGCAAAACGCGGAAGCGGCGCAAAAATACCTGGACCAGTGCGGCTTGCACGTCAGTTTTTGCGCGCTGGGCGGCCGCCACGGGCGCCAGTTGCTGATCGATTGCGCCCGGCACAGCTATGCCGTCACCGATGTGGTGGCGCAACCCGAATTGATTCCACGCAAGGAAGGCGCATATGGATATGCATGAAGCAACGGGCTTGCAAGCGCAGGGCGCCAGCGACACGGCCACCGAACTGTTCGGGTCCTTCCACCTGGGCGACGATGAATTCGCCCTGCCCGCCAGCTGCATCCGCGAGGTCGTCAATTACCCCGCCAAAGTCACCGCCCTGCCCCTGTCGCCCGCGTACCTGGAAGGCATGTTCACCTTGCGCGGCAGCGTCATTCCGGTGGTCAACCTGGGCCGCTTGTTCCGCGCCGACGCGCCGCGCGCCGTGGCCACGGACAAGATCGCCATCCTCGATTTCCAGCAAGTGCTGATCGGCATCGTTTTCCAGGATACGGGCGAAATCCTGCGCGTGCCCGCCAGCGCCCGCAGCGCCCTGCACTATGCGGCCGGCGACTGCCACGCCGTCATCGCCGGCACGATCCTGCAGGACGGCGGCGCGCGCCTGCTGCAGGTACTCGACCCGCACGCCCTGCTGCGCATCGAAAACGTGCCCCACGTGCTGGCCCTGCAGGCGACGGGCGCCAGGCTCAGCACGTCCCGCTATCACGCGCAAAGCGAACGCCGGCAGTGCGTCAGCTTCCATGCGGCGGGCGCCACGTTTGCCTTCGAAATGCTGGCCATCCAGGAAATCATCCGGGTGCCGGAACTGCACAGTTCCCTGCTGAACAGCGAACTGTGCCTGGGGCGCATGCATTTTCGCGGCAGCCAGGTGGCCGTCGTCGATTTCGGCGCCCTGCTGCAGGCGGGCGAACCGGGCAAGGCCGCCACCGGCGACCAGCGTATCATCGTCGTGCGCCTGGAAGACACGACCGTGGGCTTCCTCGTCGACTCCGTCGACAGCATCGTGCATTTCTTTGGCGACGAAGTGCTGCCGATTCCCCTGCTGAGCAAGGCGCGCGCCGCCATGTTTGCCGGCTGCATCACGAAAGAAGGCCTGGGCGACATCATTTTCCTGGACCACAAGGAAATCCTGTCGCAGGCGGAGATCGTCGAGATGCGCGACGGCCACGCGCGCCTGTACCCCAGCGACCCGGAAACGGCCACCGCCGCCACGCGCAAGGCGCAACGCCGCGTCTACATCACGTTTACGGTGGAAACCCGCTTCGCCGTGGAAATCGGGCAAGTGCGCGAAATCATCGATTTCAGCGGCGCCATCACCACGCCGCCGGGCATGCCGGCCTGCATGCGCGGCATGCTGAATTTACGCCAGCAAATGATCAGCATCATCGACTTGCGCCAGCTGTATGCGATGCCGGCCTTGCCGGACGCCAGCGCGGGCAAGATTCTGATCGTGGAACGGGGTGACGAGCGCTACGGTTTTCTCGTCGACCATGTCGATAACATCATGACGATTTCCGACAGCCAGCGCTTTGCGGCGCCGCAAATCATCCGCACGGGAGAACATGACGACTTGCGCAGCGAAATGGATGAAATGATCGATATCGGCACGGATAAGCAGCGCCAGACCCTGTCCGTCTTCCAGTGCGATCATTTGCTGGAAAAACTGGGGTCGGCGCTGCCTCAGGCGGCCTAGGCTGCTTTACATGCCCGGCAGCTGGTGGCCCTTGAACTGCTCGCGCAGCTTGTTTTTCTGGATCTTGCCCGTGGCGCCCATGGGCAGGGCGTCGATGAACAGCACGTCGTCCGGCGTCCACCACTTGGCGATCTTGCCTTCGAAAAATTGCAGCAAGGCGTCGCGCGTGACCGTCATGCCGGGACGCAACACCACCACGAGCACGGGGCGCTCGTCCCATTTCGGGTGGAACACGCCGATGCAGGCCGCCTGCAGCACGGCCGGGTGCGCCATGGCCAGGTTTTCCAGGTCGATGGTGCCGATCCACTCGCCGCCCGACTTGATCACGTCCTTGCTGCGGTCCGTGATCTGCATGTAGCCGTCCGCATCGATGGTAGCCACGTCGCCCGTGGGGAACCAGCCATCCTGCAACACCTCGCCGCCCTCGTTCTTGTAGTACGAGGAAATGATCCACGGCCCTTTCACCAGCAAATGCCCGTAGGCCACGCCATCCCACGGCAATTCCTTGCCATCGTCGTCGACGATCTTCATGTCCACGCCATAAATCGCATGGCCCTGCTTTTGCAGGATCTTGCGCTGTTCCTCCTTCGGCAAGTCCAGGTGCTTGGTCTGCAAGCCGCCGGCCGTGCCCAGCGGCGACATTTCCGTCATGCCCCAGGCGTGGATGACCTCGATGTCGAACTTGTCGATCAGGGTATCCATCATGGCGGGCGGGCACGCGGCCCCCCCGATCACCGTGCGGCGGAAGGTGGAAAACTGCAAGTTATTCTGCAAGGCGTGATTGAGCAAACCCAGCCAGACGGTGGGCACGCCGGCCGAGAACGTCACCTTTTCCGCCTCGAACAGTTCATACAGCGACTTGCCATCGAGCGCCGCGCCGGGAAACACCATGCGCGCGCCGGACAGGGGCACGGAATACGGCAAGCCCCACGCATTCACGTGGAACATGGGCACGACGGGCAACACGGTGTCCGAGGCGCGCACGTTCAGGGCGCTGGGCATGGCCGACGCGTACGCGTGCAGCACGGTCGAGCGGTGCGAATACAGGGCGCCCTTGGGGTTGCCCGTCGTACCCGACGTGTAGCACAGGGTGGCGGCTGCATTTTCGTCGAACAGGGGCCACGCGTAATCGTCGGAATGCGTGGCGATCAAGTCTTCATAGCACAGCAGGTCGGGGATCGTGCTGCTGGCCGGCATGCGCTCGCGGTCGCACATCAGCACGAAGTGACGGACAAAGGTGCAGTCGGCGGCGATTTTCTCCACCACGGGCAAGAAGGTCAAATCGAACAGCAAGACCTGGTCTTCGGCATGGTTCGAGATGTAGGCGATCTGGTCGGGGAACAGGCGCGGATTGATGGTGTGCAGCACGGCGCCCGAGCCGGACACGGCATAGTACGCTTCCAGGTGGCGGTAGCCATTCCAGGCGAGGGTGGCGACCCGGTCGCCCATGCCTATACCCAGGCCGTGCAAGGCATTCGCCAGGCGCCGCGTGCGCTGGTGGCAATCGCGGTAGGTATAACGGTGCAGATCGCCTTCCACCCGGCGCGACACGATTTCGCCGCAGCCATAATGACGCGCTGCAAACTCGATAATGCTGGAAATCAGCAGGGGCTGATTCATCATCTGGCCCATCACTGGACTCAAGGGAAATGCCGACATCGTGTCTCCTGGTTTGGATACTCGGTTATTGTTGGAAGTTAAAGATTTTCCTTAGTTTCGTACGGTCGTGCGGAAATCGTCAACGCATTTCGATATTGCATTGCAGCATGGAATTTTTGATTCCGTTTTTTGCCCCATTGCTCCCCACGACAGCGCCCGCCACGCGCCCTGGCGCTGTGCGGTAAAATCGCATTCCAGGCTGGCGCACCTTGCCGGTCCATCTTACTGACTGGAATTGCCATCACCGCTCATACCTTACCACTGGATAATGCCTTTGCGGCCTTGCCGCCCGCGTTCTATACGCGCTGGATGCCCACGCCCCTGCCCGCCCCATATTTCGTGGCCGCCAGCGCACCGGCCGCAGCCCTCATCGGCCTCGATGGCGCGCGCCTGGCCGAGCCCGACTATGTGGCGCTGCTGAGCGGCAATACGGTTGCCGAGCGTTCACTGCCCCTGTCGGCCGTGTATTCGGGCCACCAGTTCGGCGTCTGGGCTGGCCAGCTGGGCGATGGCCGCGCCATCCTGCTGGGCGATATCGCCACCGAACACGGTCCGATGGAACTGCAGCTGAAAGGCGCCGGCGCCACGCCGTATTCGCGCATGGGCGATGGCCGCGCCGTGCTGCGCTCGTCCATCCGCGAATTCCTGTGTTCGGAAGCCATGGCGGCGCTGGGCATTCCCACCTCGCGCGCGCTCTCCATCATGGGTTCGCAGCAAGGCATCATGCGCGAAACCGTCGAGACTGCAGCCGTCGTGACGCGCATGGCACCCAGTTTTGTGCGCTTCGGCTCGTTCGAACACTGGTTTTACCGCAAGAAGCCGGAAGAGCTGAAAATCCTTGCCGATTACATCATCGACGGTTTTTATCCCCATTTGCGCGCTGCATCAAATCCATATCAAGCCTTGCTGGCCGAAGTCTGCGTGCGCACGGCGCACATGATTGCGCAATGGCAAGCCGTGGGCTTCATGCATGGCGTTATGAACACGGACAATATGTCCATCCTGGGCTTGACGCTCGATTACGGCCCCTTCGGCTTCATGGAAGCGTTCGATGCCGAGCACATCTGCAACCATACGGACCAGCAGGGCCGCTATTCCTACGCCAACCAGCCGCAGGTGGGCCACTGGAACTGCTATGCGCTGGGCCAGGCCCTGCTGCCGCTGATCGGTGAAGTGGCCGAGGCGCAGGCGGCGCTGGACAGCTACCAGCCCGCGTTTGCGGAGAAGATGAATGCCTTGCTGCGCGCCAAGCTGGGCTTGCGCACGCAACACGACGACGATACGCAACTGTTCGACGGCATGTTTGCGCTGATGCAAGCCAATCACGTGGATTTCACCAACTTTTTCCGCGCGCTGGCGACCTTGCGAGTGGTCGCTCCCGAACACGACACGATGCTGCGCGACATGTTCATCGACCGCCCCGCATTCGATGCGTGGGCTGCCGCCTACCGCGCACGCCTGCTGCAGGAACACAGCATCGATGCCGAGCGCCGCACCGCCATGAACCTGGTCAACCCGAAATACGTGCTGCGCAACTACCTGGCGCAAGTGGCCATCGAGAAAGCCCAGCAGCACGATTACACGGAAGTGGCGAAATTGCTGGAAGTTTTGCAAAAGCCATTTGACGAACAGCCCGAACACCAGCACTATGCGGCCCTGCCGCCCGACTGGGCCAGCCACCTTGAAGTCAGTTGCTCATCCTGAGGAGTCCTTATGACCACCAATAAAGTCAAGAAAACCGACGCCGAATGGCGCGCCATGCTCGACTCGATGCAATACGAAGTCACGCGCCACGCGGCCACGGAACGGGCCTTCACGGGCAAGTTCTGGGACCACCATGAACACGGCGTCTACACCTGCGTCTGCTGCAACACGCCATTGTTCGCCTCGGACACGAAATTCGACTCCGGCTGCGGCTGGCCCAGCTATTTCCAGGCGCTCGACCCGGCGAATGTCACGGAAATCGTCGACCGCAGCCACGGCATGGTGCGCACGGAAATCGTCTGCGCCGTCTGCGACGCCCACCTGGGCCACGTGTTTCCGGACGGCCCGCCGCCGACCGGCTTGCGCTATTGCATCAATTCGGCTTCCCTGCGCTTCGATCCGCAGCCGTGATGCTGGCAATGGCTTGGGCCTTGCTCCTAAGCCATTCCTAAGATGATTTTAATAAGACCAGTGTAAAGTCTCGCCATGAAATTTCTATTCGACCTCTTCCCCCTGATCGCCTTCTTCACCGCCTTCAAACTGGGCGGCATGTATGAAGCGGCCACGCACGATTTCGTGCAGCAATATCTGTCCGGCTTCGTGTCTGGCGGCCTGATCAAGGCCGACCAGGCGCCGTGGATACTTGCCACCCTCGTCGGCATCGTCGCCACGGCTTGCCAGGTCAGCTATCTGCTGCTGCGCGGGCGCAAGGTGGACGGCATGCTGTGGCTGTCGCTGTTCATCTTTGTCGTGTTCGGCGGCGCCAGCATTTACCTACATGACGATTTCTTCCTGAAATGGAAGCCGACCCTGATCTACTGGCTGTCCGGCCTGGCCCTCTTGATCGCCCACGTGGGTTTCAAGAAAAACCTGATCCGCAAGACCATGGAAGCGCAAGTGCAATTGCCGGATGCCGTCTGGAACCAGCTGCTGGCCGCATGGATCATTTTCTTCGGCGCCATCGGCGCACTGAACCTGTTCGTCGCCTTCGTGCTGTACAAGGGCGACATGGCTGCCTGGGTCAGCTTCAAGGCGTTTGGCGCGACGGGTATTTTCTTTGCCTTCATCGTGGCGCAAACCCTGTTCCTGGCCAAACATATCAAGGAAGACGCATGATGCACACCACCACCGAAAATACTTCGCCGGAAACGCGCATGCAGCGCATTCGTACCCGCCTGGAAACGGCACTTTCCCCTCTGGAATGCGTGCTGGAAGACGACTCGGCGCGCCACCGGGGCCATGCGGGCGCTGCCTCGGGCGGCGGCCATTACAATCTACGCATTATTTCTAGTCAATTTGAAGGGCTCAGGCTCGTCATGCGCCATCGACTGGTGTATGATTCCGTGCACGATATGATGCATAATGAGATACATGCATTGGCGATTGTGGCATTGGCGCCGTCCGAGGTAGCATAAGGATGGCGTTTTTGGCGTACCCGGATTACTTGGGTATGCCCTTGCTTCTGGCGCCATGCCTGGATTTCTTTCCATGCGTTTTTTACGAAACTTTCCCTAACAGGATTTAATAATGACTTTTAAGCCAGCCCGCTTGCTGATCGCACTACTCGCCGTTGTCGCGGTACCTGTTTTTGCGCAAAATGTTGCCGTTGTTAATGGCAAGCCTATCCCATCGTCGCGCGTTGATGCAGTCGTCAAGCAAGTCGTCGCCCAAGGCCAGCAACCGGATTCGCCGCAATTGCGCGAAATGATCAAGAAGGACTTGATCGGCCGTGAAGTGCTGATGCAAGAAGCGGAAAACAAAGGTTTCGGTAAAGATGCAGCAGTCAAGCAGCAAATCGAGAACGCACGCCAGGCCATCGTCATCAACGCCCTGGTCGGCGACTACCTGAAAAAGAACCCCGTCAACGACGCTGAAATCAAGGCGGAATACGACCGTTTCGTGGCCCAGACCGGCGACAAGGAATACCACGTACGCCACATCCTGGTAGCTACCGAGGCGGAAGCGAAAGACATCATCGCCAAGCTGAAAGGCGGCGCCAAGTTCGAAGACCTGGCCAAGCAATCGAAAGATGCCGGTTCGGCCGACAACGGCGGCGACCTGGACTGGGCAGCACCATCGTCCTTCCCGAAAGTCTTCTCCGACGCCTTCGTGAAACTGCAAAAAGGCCAGGTCACCGACACCCCGGTGCAAACGCCTAACGGTTTCCACGTGATCAAGCTGGACGACACCCGCGCGGCAAAACTGCCGACTCTGGAAGAAGTCAAGCCACAGATCGCCGAAGCGCTGCAGCAAAAGAAACTGCAAGCGTATCAGGAAGAAATGATCAAAAAAGCGAAAGTTCAGTAAGAACTGACCTCCCCGGCGCCCTTTTCGGCGCCGGTCGTGTATTCTGCGCCTGAATGCGTACTGCACGGCAGTCGCGATCTTTTGTATCGGTTTTTGTATACTTATTAGGAATGAACATGATTTTGAAGCCAGCCCGCCTGATCTTAGCCCTGGTCGCCGTTGTAGCGATCCCTGCGTTCGCGCAAAACGTGGCCACCGTGAACGGCAAGGCCATCCCTTCGTCGCGCGTCGACCAGGTCGTCAAGCAAGTCGTCGCCCAAGGCAAACAAGCGGATTCGCCGCAATTGCGCGAAGCCATCAAGAAAGACCTGATCGGCCGTGAAGTGCTGATCCAGGAAGCCGACAAGCAAGGCTACGGCACCCGTCCGGAAGTCAAGTCGCAGATCGACAATGCCCGTCAAAGCATCATCATCAACGCCCTGCTGGCCGACTACGTGAAGAAAAACCCTGTCAAGGACGCTGAAATCAAGGCCGAATACGACAAGTTCAAGGCACAAGCGGGCGACAAGGAATACCATGCACGCCACATCCTGGTCGCCACCGAAGCGGAAGCGAAAGACATCATCGCCAAGCTGAAAGGCGGCGCCAAGTTCGAAGAACTGGCGAAAGTATCGAAAGACGGTTCCGCAGCCAATGGCGGCGACCTGGACTGGGCTAGCCCAGCTTCGTACGTGAAGCCATTCTCTGACGCCATGGTCGCCCTGAAACCAGGCCAGGTCACGCAAACGCCAGTGCAATCGCAATTCGGCTTCCACGTGATCAAGCTGGAAGAAACCCGTCCGACGAAGTTGCCGGCACTGGAAGAAGTCAAGGGCCAGGTGGCCGAATCGCTGCAACAGAAGAAACTCGCCGCCTACCGCGATGAGTTGATGAAGAAGGCAAAAATCCAATAAAAACGCCTGATATAAGCTACTGCGCGTCGCGCTTTGCGGCCTGCGATGCTCACCGCCTCGGCGGCCCCGTACTTTCGTACGGTTGCGCGTCTCGGCCACAAATCGCTGCCGCTCGCTACGCTTCTATCAGCCGTTTGGATGGCTGGACAAGAGCGCTCTTCGGAGCGCTTTTTTTACGTCTGAAAAAAGCGAGATGCGATGGATTTACATGCAGAACTGAAGGCGGCGCTGGAAGCGGTTGCCGAACCGGGCCGTGCGGGGCCCATGCAGGCCTATATGCGTGACCAGTTCGTTTTCCTGGGCGTGGCAGCGCCGCAGCGGCGGCTGGCCGCCAGGGGCTTGCTGGCGGGCTTGCAAGGCATCGGTGCCGATGCCCTGCTGGAACATGCGCAACTGCTGTGGCAACAGCCGGAACGCGAATACCAGCACGTGGCGCTCGACATGCTGGCCCTGCACCGGCGCCAACTGGGCCTTGAACACCTCCCCGCCCTGCTGGCACTGGCGCGCCAGCGCGCGTGGTGGGACAGCGTCGACGGCATGGCGGGCATCGTCGGCGAGGTGCTGCAGGCGGAACAACAGCGCGGCGGCGACGGCCATGCGCACATGGAGGGCGCCTTGCGCCATAAGGACTTCTGGCTGCGCCGCATCGCCATGCTGCACCAGCTGGGCTGGCGGGCCGACACGGATGCGGCCTGGCTGTTCGGCGCGGCGCTGGCGCTGGCCCACGAAGACGAGTTTTTCATCCGCAAGGCCATCGGCTGGGCCTTGCGCGACTACGCGCGCCACGCGCCCGAGGCCGTGACGGCGTTTGCCAACGCGCACCGCCAGCAACTGTCGGCGCTCAGCTACCGCGAAGCGCTGAAGCACCAGCCACGCTGAAGGCCGAGCCGCCCAGCAGGCGCAGCGCGGCATCGATGCGCGGCGCGGCATCCCAGGCCGGCGCGGGCGCCAGCAAGCCCAGCGCCATCTGCCGCAGGGGCTCGGCAATCACCATGGCCAGCAGCAAGCCGGCCAGCTCCCGCCCATCGTGCAACGCCAGATGGCCGCGCGCGGCCTGACGCTGCAGCCAGTCGGCCAGCAGGGCCGTGCCCCGCTCGATGCCGTTGCGCTGATACACGGCAAGTAAATCCGCGCGGGCGGGAAACTCCGTGCACAGCAGGCGGAACAGTCCGACGGCGTCCGCCGTCAGCACGCGCGCCGCCATCGCCTGCAATATCTCTTTTAACAGCGGCAACACCTCGCCAGGCCCCGCCGCATCGTGCGCCATGGCCGGCAGGAAAGCGTCCGTCCAGCCGCACACCACCAGGGCGACCAGTTCCTCGCGGTTGGCCGCGTATTGATACAGCGATTTCTTTGCCATGCCCGCGTGGCGCGCCACCGCTTCCATGGTCGTGGCCGCATAGCCTTCGTTCAGCAGCAGCCAGGTAGCCGCCTGCACGGCCGCCTCGCGTGCCTCCTCGGGAGGCCGCGCCGGACGGCCCCGCCCGCGCAAGGCCTTGCTCTCTTCTTCCTGCATGCCAGCTCCAAGCTTGATCGATGAGCAATTTTACACTGAAACATATTTAGGAAACGTTAAACGTTTCTTTAATATATAATTGGCTCACCTCAACAAAGGAGAACGACATGACGCAGCATATTGAATTCCCATGGAGCATTACCAGCACGGGCGACTTGCTCGACCCATTTCCCCTGCACCTGGAAACGGGCGTCACGCGCCTGGAAAACGGTTGCCTGCTGGTGGCGGCGCGCACGGAACTGCACGGCTGCAGCGGACGCATGCTGGACTGGTGGTTTACGTTTTTCGAGACGACGCAGCACATCAAATGGTGGCACCCGCACGATCACGTGGCCCATCATGGCTGGAACAGCGCGTGGAAAAAGGGAGAAAGTTACTACGGCGCCTCGATCGAGGCAGTGGAATCGCTGGGCGACATTCCACCCGTGAAAGCCAAGCTGAAGTTCCATGATCCGAAGGATGTATTTGATACGGCGCAACTGCAACAGGCCAGGGACAGCGGCGCCCTGTCGGCCGCCATCTGCGCGCGCATCGGCTTCGGCGACCACGTGGTGCTCGACCCGCAGGGCGACCCGCTCGATGGCGAAATGCTGCACCTGACGCGCGACACCCCCACGGGCTGCGTGCTGCGCAGCCGCTTCTTGCTAGGCCGCAATAGCCTGAACCCCGTGCGCGACGTGCCCGACGTGCTGGGCCTGAACTTGCTGCGCCATTGCTACAGCGAATTTACCTACCTGTCGCGCTTTTTGCCCTCGCTGTATTACGGCGAGCACGCGAATGGAGAGCAAGCACCGTTGCCCTGGTAAAACATTACAGCCGCTTGTGCATGCGCGCCAGCGGCAGTTTGACGCCATCGGGCAAGTCCAGGTAAAACTCTTCCGTCACGGCAAAGCCGCTGACCAGGTACAGCGGCACGCCAGGCAAGGTGGCGGCCAGTTCCAGGGCAGTAAAACCGGCGGCCAGCGCCTGGCGTTCGCAATGGCGCATCAGCATGCTGCCCAGGCCCTGGCGCGCGGCGCCAGGCTCCACAAAGAAGGCGCGGATGCGGCCCGGCTGGCTGGCCGGATCGAGCAGCGGGTCCGGGCCGCTCTTGGCGCGGTCGGCGCCATACAGGGTGGCGCGCCGGCTCCAGCCGCCGCAAGCCAGCATGGCGCCCTCCCGTTCGATGACGAAATACGTCTGGTCGGCAACGAGCTGCGTATCGACGCCGAACACGTGGCGCGTCACGGACTCCGCCTGTTCCGGCGTATAAAACCCCGCGCTCAGCGCCACGCCGGAACGGGCGATCAGCGTGTTCATGGCAGGCACGTCGGCCGGCAGCGCCACGCGCAAGCTGCTCAAAGCGCCAAAGCTGAACCAGGCGCGGCTGATGCGTCCCTGCTCCACGTCATACGTCGCCACCAATTCCTGCGCCGACACGCCATCGTCCGTGTCGCCATGGACGATTTCATGGTCGATCACCAGCTTGCCGCAGGCGATGCGGTTGAGTAACTGCGCGTGCGGTTTGCTGGCGGCGAAGCGGGCCGTGAAACGGGGGCCGATTTGCCCGCTGCCCGTGGCCAGCAAGGTATCGGGATGCTGGAATTGCTGTGCGTCATCAGCATAGATGGCCAGCAAGGCCGGCACGTCGTGGGCATTGTAGGCGTCCAGTTGGGCCTGGACCACCGCGACGGGAGAAATGCGTGTATCGTTGGCAAGCGCCATGCGTGTACCTGTTGTGATGTGGGTGGAAAGTTGCAAAGCGTAACACTGTCGCTCCTGTCGCGGCGCGGTTTGCTGCGATAATTGTAAGATTCGTTATAAGACTCACCGCAAGAGACATCTTGCGGCGTCACCAATCAATCGCAAATCGCAGCAGGAGTAGATATCATGAAATGGGAAGGCAATCGCGAAAGCGACAATGTGGAAGATCGCCGTGGCGAAGACGGCGGTGGGGGCGGCGGCGGTGGCGGCTTTGGGTTTGGCGGGCGCTCGATCGGCATCGGCACCATCGTCATCGCCCTCGTCGGCTCGTATGTGCTGGGCGTCAATCCCTTGACCTTGCTCAACCTGCTCAGCGGCGGTGGCGGCCAGATCAGCACCCAGCAAAGCCAGTCGCCCGCGCGCCAGCCGCCCGAATCGGACGAGATGGCACGCTTCGTGAAAACCGTGCTGGCCGATACGGAAGACACCTGGGGCGCCCTGTTCAAGGCGGAAGGCGGCAGCTATGTGAAACCCAAGCTGGTGCTGTTTTCCGGCAGCACGCCGACGGCTTGCGGCACGGGCCAGAGCGCCAGCGGGCCTTTCTATTGCCCTGGAGACCAGAAAGTCTACCTGGACCTCGATTTCTTCAACCTGATGCAGCAGCGCTTCAAGGTCTCGGGCGAATTTGCCGAGGCCTACGTGATCGCGCATGAGGTGGGCCACCACGTGCAAAACCTGATGGGCTTGTCCGAGAAGGTCGACAATGCCCGCCGCACGCAATCGGAGCGCCAGGCCAACGCCATGTCCGTGCGCCTGGAATTGCAGGCCGACTGCTTTGCCGGCGTGTGGGCGTATCACGCGAACGCCGACCGCAAGATCCTGGAACAGGGCGACGTGGAAGCGGCCCTGAAAGCGGCCACGGCCATCGGCGACGATGCGCTGCAGCGGCAGTCGCAAGGCCATGTCGTGCCGGACTCATTTACGCACGGCACCTCGGAGCAGCGCGTGCGCTGGTTCAGCAAGGGCATCGAGAGCGGCCAGATTGCCCAGTGCAACACCTTCGAGGCACGCCAGCTGTAGGCCCTTGCCGGCCGGTTGCAGGCGCGCTGGGCACAGCGCGCCTGCCCGTGCCACGCTACTTCACGTCGATGCGCCCATATTGTCCGTGCGCTTCGTCAGCCGGCCCTGCCGCATAGAACAGGGTATTGACGGGCTGGCTGTTGAGGCCATTGCCGAAGGCGATGCCCCACAAGCCATCGATCACCAGCGGCGTGCCGTCAGGCTTGAGCAGCGGCCCGCCAGCCTTGCCCGTGACGCTGTCATAGGCGTTGATCTTGCCATCGCCAAAATTCCCGATCAACAGCATATTGCTGGCAGAGCCGAAGTCCGCCGGCGCCAGCGCCATGCCCCACGGGGCATTCAAGGCCCCGCCGCTCACCAGCCGCTTGAGCAGCGTGCCGCCGGTGTCGTACACATTGACGATGCCCAGGCCCGCGCCCGCCTGTTCATCGTCGCCGCTGGCTTCGCGCATGGCATAGGCGACATAGATGCGCTCGCCGATGGCCTGGATGCCGAACGGTGCATAGCCGGCCGGCAAGCCGGGATCGCTGAACGCGCCAGGCCAGCTGGCCCTGGCAAAACTGGCATCGAAGACGTCGACGCGCCCGTTATGGAAATCGGCTGCATACAGGTAGTTGGCGCCCGCATAGGCGGCAATCGCCAGGCCCTTGTAGACGCTGCCGCCGGCGCTGCCGTCATACACGACCAGGGCCGTGACGGGACTGACCGTGGGCGACCAGGCCGAGATGCTGCCGCTTTCGCTGGCGAAGATGAAGGGGCTGGGCGCCGTCACGCCATTCTGGCTCAGCTTGAAATCCTGCGTGCCGTTGAAGACGATGCCCGTCGGCCCTGCCGGCGTGCTGACCACCAGCGATTGCGGCACACCGTTGCCATCGTACAAGGTCGACTTCGCCGTGCCATTCGCCGCCACCCAGACGAAGCCGCGCGGATTGAACGCCACGCCCCAGGCATTGACGAGGTTGGGGTCCGTGTGCGCGGCCGGCAGCGCGGCCGTATCGGACACGAGGCTGGTCGCCGCATATGCGTTCAGGGCCGGCGGCTTGTGATGGTGGTGGCCGCCGCCGCAGGCAAACAGCGCGGTGGCCAGCGCGGCGGCGAGACAGGCGCAAACAATCTGCCTGGTGGTATGCGTTTTCATGGCGTTCCCCTTCTGCGTGATCGGCAGAGTTGCGCTGCCTGCCATCAGGGTATAAGCGGACCGTGCCGGGCGCTTGAGCCGCGTCAAGCGCAGCGCAGATAGGGCTTGCGCCCCGTCAGGGTATGCCGACGTCGTAGCGCTTGCCCAGCTTTTTCAGTTCGCCTGTGTCGATCAGGCTATTCAATTCCTGGTCGAACTGCAGGCGCAGCTTGTCGAAGGCGGGCGAGCGGGGAAAGGCAAAATAGCCGTTCTGCACTTCTATGACTTTGGGCAAGGGTTTCACCTGGCGCCCATAGCCGAGGCGGGCGATCACGGGGTCGGTATTGCGGCGGTTGCTGACGAACACATCGACGTGGTTGTGCACCAGCATCTTCAAGCCGTTTTCCACGTTATTCGCCACGCTGACCTGCAAGCCGGGCCGCACGCGCTCCCAGTCCGCGCCATAGGCCCAGCCATTGAGCAGCACCACCCGGCGGCTCTTCAGCACCGCGTAGTCGCCATCCCAGCCGAAGCTGGCGTCCTGGCGCGTGTAAAAGACCATCTGGTCCTGGTAAAACGGCTTGTCGGCAAACGCCATGCTGGCGATACGCTCGGGCGTCTTGTAGGGCCCGATCAGGATATCGGCCTGGCCCTGTACCAGCATGGCTTGCGCGCGCGCCCACGGCACCATGCGAAAACGCACGGTATTGCCCGTGCGTGCCGCCATCAGGCGCAGCAGTTCCGCGCCCAGGCCGCCATACTCGCCGCTGTCCTGGTACTCGAAGACGCGCTCGAACTGCGCGCCCACGGCCAGCAGCTCGCGCGCCTGCAGCGGCGCGGCGAATGCCGGCCACAGCAGCGCCAAGGCCAGCAGGCGCCGCCCTGCTCCGCTCATCAGCCGACGATGCGCAAGGAGTAATCGGTGGCCCGCACATCCTTGGTCAGGCTGCCGATCGAGATGCGGTCCACGCCCGTTTCGGCAATCGCGCGCACGGTGTCGAAATTGATGCCGCCGGACGCTTCCAGCAAGGCGCGGCCATGCGTCAAGGCCACGGCGTCGCGCATCATGTCGTTGCTGAAGTTATCGAGCAGCACGGAAACAGCGCCCGCATCCAGCGCTTCCCGCAATTGCGCCAGGGTTTCCACCTCGATTTGCACGGGCACGCCCGCGTCGAGGTTGCGCGCATTTTCCAGGGCCTGGCTGACGCCGCCCGCGGCCGCGATATGGTTTTCCTTGATCAGGATGCCGTCATACAGGGCCAGGCGCTGGTTCTTGCCGCCGCCCACGCGCACCGCATACTTTTGCGCCAGGCGCAGGCCCGGCAGGGTCTTGCGCGTGTCCAGGATGGACGCCTTGGTACCGGCGACCACGTCCACATACTGGCGCGTGGCCGTGGCGACCGCCGACAGCAACTGCAGGAAATTGAGGGCGCTGCGCTCGGCCGTGAGCAAGGCGCGGGCCGGTGCTTCGATCGTGCAGACGACGCTGTCGGCCGTCATCATGTCGCCTTCCGCGTAATGCCAAACGATGTCGATGCTGCGGTCCAGGCTTTTCATGATGCCTTCGAACCAAGGCGCGCCGCACAACACGGCTGCTTCGCGCACGATGACACGGGCCGTGACGATATGGTCGGGCGGCACCAGTTCGCCCGTCAGGTCGCACTGGCCCACGTCTTCCAGCAAGGCGGCCAGCAAATTGCCTTCGAATGCGCGCGCCAGGGCGGGATCGAAAGGGGCGAAAGAATTAACGAGGGTACTCATGCTGGACCGATTCCTTGGAACAATTTAGTTTCTTTTGCCAGGTCCGCGCCCGGCTTGAGGCCCGCCTTCTTGGCGGCGGCGAAGTCGAGCATGCGGTTGATCGAACGCACGGCCAGCTGGCCGACGGCAGGATCGACGTGGATTTCGTTGTGCATGTTTTCCAGCGTTTCGGCCAGGTTCAGCAAGCCGTTCATAGCCATCCACGGGCAGTGCGCGCAGCTCTTGCACGTGGCGCTGTTGCCGGCCGTGGGCGCTTCGATGAAACGCTTGCCCGGCGCGGCCGCGCGCATCTTGTGCAGGATGCCGTTGTCGGTGGCGACAATGAAAGTGTCCGTATCCATGGTTTGCGCTGCCGCAATCATTTGCGACGTGGAACCCACCATGTCGGCCAAGGCCACCACGTTGGCGGGCGACTCCGGATGCACGAGCACCTTGGCTTGCGGATACTCTTCCTTGAGCAAATCGAGTTCGATGCCCTTGAATTCGTCGTGCACGAGGCAGCTGCCCTGCCACAGCAGCATGTCGGCGCCCGTTTCCTTCTGAATATACGAACCCAGGTGCTTGTCCGGCGCCCACAGGATTTTCTTGCCCTGCGCATGCAAATGGGCAACGATGTCGAGGCCGATGGACGACGTCACCATCCAGTCCGCGCGCGCCTTGACTGCGGCGCTGGTATTGGCGTAGACGACGACGGTGCGGTCCGGATGAGCGTCGCAAAAGGCTGTGAATTCATCCACCGGGCAGCCCAGGTCGAGCGAACAGGTCGCGTCGAGGTCGGGCATCAAGACCGTTTTTTCGGGACTGAGGATTTTCGCCGTTTCGCCCATGAAGCGCACGCCGGCCACGACGAGGGTCTTGGCCGGATGGTCGCGCCCGAAGCGGGCCATTTCCAGGGAATCGGAGACGCAGCCGCCCGTGGCTTCCGCCAGGTCTTGCAGGTCAGCATCAACGTAGTAGTGGGCAACGAGCACGGCTTCGCGCTCGATCAGCAAGCGCTTGATGCGCGTGATCAGTTCGGCTTTTTCGGCCGGGGAAGGCGTCGCTGGCGTGCGTGCCCAGGCATGGGCAGTGCAGCTGGCTCCGTCTTGTGGATGTTCGTACTCGACGGATTTGATGGCTAAAGTTTGCATGGCTGTGTCAAACAAAAACGGGATAGACCGGCACGATTGCAATAAAGCAGGTGCGCCGGAACGAAAGGACCGCGGCGCGTCGGTGTGGTGCTGCCGGATGGGCGACTGGCGCGCCATCCGGCATCTTGCCTCAGAATTTAGTCAATACCCTGGCTCTTCAGATAGTCTTCGTAGTTGCCGCGGTAATCGACCACTTCATCTTCCTTGATCTCGATGATGCGGTTGGCCAGCGAAGAGACGAATTCGCGGTCATGCGACACGAAGATCAGGGTGCCAGCGTATTTTTCCAGCGCGATGTTCAGGGATTCGATCGATTCCATGTCCATGTGGTTGGTCGGCTCATCGAGCATCAGCACGTTGTGGCGGCCCAGCATCAGCTTGCCGTACATCATGCGGCCCTTTTCACCGCCGGACAGTACCTTGACGGCCTTCTTGACGTCGTCGCCGCCGAACAGCAAACGGCCCAGGATGGAGCGCACGGCCTGGTCGTCGTCGCCCTCTTTCGTCCACTGGCCGATCCAGTCGGTCAGGTTCGTGTCCTTGGCGAAATCTTCCGTCGGATCTTGTGGCATGTAGCCCACGTTGGCGTTTTCCGCCCACTTCACGCGGCCCTGGTCCGGCTGCAAGCCGGCGATGTCGCCCGCGATGCAGCGCAGCATGGTGGTCTTGCCGGCACCGTTGGCGCCGATGATGGCGATGCGCTCGCCCGCTTCGACCATGATGCTGAAATTCTTGAACAGCTGGCGGTCGAAGCCTTTCGAGATATTCTCGACTTCCACGGCCAGGCGGTGCAATTTCTTTTCGCCGTCGAAACGCACGAACGGATAGGCGCGCGACGATGGCTTGATATCGTCGACCTTGATCTTTTCGATCTGCTTGGCGCGCGACGTCGCCTGGCGGGCCTTCGACTTGTTCGCGGCGAAGCGGCGCACGAATTCCTGCAACTCGGCAACCTTGTCTTTCGCTTTCGCGTTGTTGGCCAGCTGCTGGTTGCGCGCCTGGGTCGAGGCGAACATGTATTCGTCGTAGTTGCCTGGATAAATCTTCAGGGTGCCGTAGTCCATGTCGGCCACGTGGGTGCACACCTGGTTCAGGAAGTGGCGATCATGGGAAATGATGATCATGGTGGAATTGCGCTCGTTGAGCACGTCTTCCAGCCAGCGAATCGTGTTGATGTCCAGGTTATTCGTCGGCTCGTCGAGCAGCAGGATGTCCGGGTTCGAGAACAGCGCCTGCGCCAGCAGCACGCGCAGCTTCCAGCCTGGCGAGACATTGCTCATCGGGCCTTGATGCAGGTCAATGGCGACACCGGCGCCCAGCAGCAGTTCGCCGGCGCGCGATTCGGCCGTGTAGCCGTCGTATTCGGAAACTTTGCCTTCCAGCTCGGCGGCCTGCATGTAGTCGTCGTCCGTCGCTTCCGGGTTCGCGTAGATCGCGTCGCGTTGCTGGATGGCGGCCCACATTTCCGTATGGCCCATCATGACGACGTCGAGGACGCGCATGTCTTCAAACGCAAACTGATCCTGGCGCAGCTTGCCCAGGCGCTCGTTGGTATCGAGCATGACGTTGCCGCCCGAAGGGTCCAGGTCGCCGCCCAGGATCTTCATGAACGTCGACTTGCCGCAGCCGTTCGCGCCGATCAAACCATAGCGGTTGCCGTCGCCGAACTTGACGGAGATATTCTCAAACAATGGCTTGGCGCCAAACTGCATCGTAATATTTGCGGTTGAAAGCATGTGATATTAGGTCTTTATTCAGTTAAAACAGCTAGTTAAGTACTTTTCCCCCATTATACAGCACCCACCCTCTTCCACTCTATAGTGGCCCGGCAAGCGCAGCCGGAACCCATGCGCAGGCATACGGCGCAGAAATAATGGCAAGAAAATATGATTGCCGTATTCCCATTTAGCAGCTACGCTGCGTGGCATTGTTTTCTACCCTTCACCTCACAGGCATCACTTGAAAAAAATCACCATCGCCGCCGCCGTGGCCGTCATTGCCGTCGCTGTCACCGCCTACGCTTCGCCCTACTACACCTTGCACCAGATCAAAACCGCGCTGGCCGAGCGCAACGCCGACGCCCTGGCCGCACACGTGGACTTCCCCGCCCTGCGCGCCAGCGTCAAGACGCAGCTGGAAGCGAGCATGGCGCGCAGCATCGAAGCGACCGCCGGCAGCGGCAACCCGCTGGCCGCGCTGGGCCAGTCGATCGCCAGCGCCATGCTGGGCAAGATGGTCGACACCATGGTCTCGCCCGCCGGCGTGGTGGCGCTGGTCAACAAGAGCGCCGTCAGCCCGCAAGCAGAGGAAAATCCAGATGCGCCCGCCGATGGCGCGCGCAAGCAGGCCGACTATTCAGCCGGCTATGCCGGCCTGAACACCTTCATCGTGCGGGCGAAGGATGGCAATGCGCAGGAAGGCGCGCTGGTCCTGCTGCGCCATGGCGTGTGGGGCTGGAAGCTGAGTTCGATCGAGATTGCATCGGCGATGGCCGCACGCTAGAAGAAGCGCGCATGGGCAGGCAATCTGATACACAATGCGTGCTGTATCCGATTGCAGGAGATTTCATGCTGAAACACACGACCCTGGCGCTGGCCATGGCCTTTGCCGGCGCCGCACCATCCGCCCATGCCCACGATGGGATCGCCGCCGCCGAGCGCAGCCACTCCGTTGCCGCGCGCATGCAGGCGGAAACGTCCAGCGCCGCCGATCCGGACGTCCCGGCACTGCTGCCCGTGCCCAGCGACATTTCGCTGGCCGAACTGGAGCGCCGCCTGGCGCTGGGACAGGCGCAGGCCGCTGAAAAACACTATACCAGCGCGCTCGATCCGGCCGTGCTGAGCAGCCTGGCGCAACAGATGGGCTGCGACGACATCGTCGGCATGCAGCCGTTCGGTTTCCCGCTGGAACAAGCGCAAGCGACCGTCCTGAGCGGCGCGCACCTGCTGGCGCGGTGCCCGGACCGGGCCTATGTGACGATCACGGCCATGTCGATGGCAGGCAAGACGGGCAAGCGCGCCCATATTTCGCCGCAATCGTTCAAGCAGCAGGTCGATGGCAGGCCCGCGCGGCGCCTGTACTACAAGGCGCCCAACGGCCGCCAGAAGGAGTCGCTGACCATCATCGACGGCAGTTATGCGTATGCGCTCGAGTACTGGTCGCTCGATGACAGCCAGCAACGCGGCATGGTCGGCATTCGCAGGATGGAAACATTGACGTTGCCGCAATAAAACAGGCAAGAACAGGTGAAATACTGTATATTCATACAGTTATCTATTATCCCCTTTTCGAGCATGCCTGCACACCCGCCCATCCAATTACCCTACACCATCTGCGTCAGCGCCACGATCGACGCGGAAGTCGAGCAAACCATCCTCGAGGGCTTGAATGCCTACAACGATGCCATCACCGGCTATAGCGACAGGCAGGTATTGAGCGTCGTCGTGCGCGACCGCGACAGCCAGCGGGTGCTGGGCGGCGCCATGGGCCGGACTTCGCTGGGCCTGCTGTTTCTCGATTTGTTTTATTTGCCCGCCGCCTTGCGGGGACTGGGACTGGGCAGCCGGATACTGGCGCAGTTCGAAGAGGAAGGACGCCGGCGCGGCTGCGCCTCGGCGGTGCTGTACACCATCACTTTCCAGGCGCCCGAATTTTACGAGCGGCGCGGCTGGCGCCGCTTCGGCGAGATTGCCTGCAGTCCCGAGGGGACGAGCCGGGTATTCATGAGCAAGACCCTGTAGACGGCATGCGACCAGGGCTGGCGACAAACCTGCCGCCAGCCCTGGTCAGCGACCTCTGCTTACATGCCCAGGGACTTGAGCAAGTCGGCGTTATCGTCGTCTTCCGGTTCCACGGCAGGCGCCGGGGCGGCGTCCCGTTCGCGGTTCGCGAATTCGCCATCCATCAGCGAGTCGGCGTCGACTTCGCGGGAATCGAAATCATGCAACTTGATGAACTCGGTACGGTCGATCGCCAGTTCCAGGTAGAAAATATTGTTCTTTTCCGTGTAGAAAGTGACGCGGCGCATTTCCGGGCGGTCCAGCGGCGTGTCGACGCTGAGCATCACCTGCTTGTTCAGCACCAGCATCTTCGGCTGGCTCTGGGTGATATTCGTTTGCAGCTCGCGCCGTACCTTGCCCGTGAAGTCGCCCACGATCTGGTTCATCAGCTCGCCCATGATGTTCGACACTTCGTCCGATGTGTAGAAGCTGGCCAGCTCCGACTTCGGCATACCCATGTGCAACATGTAGCGCTCGTAGATTTCCATCGCCGTATCGGCGGCAAAATTGAGCACCACCAGGCCCGTGAAACCGCCATCGAACATGACGAAACAGCCGATATCCGGCTTCAGGCCCGTCTTGGTGATGCGCTGCACCATGCCTGAATAATTGACCTTGCTTTGCGTTGCAACGTTGAGCACCCGAACCACCGAGTTGCACAAACTCATCAACAAATCTTCTGTACCGTACACAACATCCTTTTCTGCATCCATGAGCAACCTCTCCTACTATTTTAAAGATGACAGCACTGTTCCCTGCCCGCCGCGAGCCGAAACCTGACAGTTTCGCTCAGCTGGCGGACGACTTCACCTTTGCATGCCTGACCTTGCGTGGCGGCGCGCGCCGCGTTGCCGCCGCTCCGAACCGCCCTCTTACCTTTTTCTGTATAGAAATAAGTATCATGCGCAGAATACCCAGATGTAACATTTCCGTCCAGCCATACCTGCATTTACTTGACGATCTGTGCGGAAATACCAATACACTGCAATGCAACATTATGCGGAAGATAAGCATGCAGGAAGAATCAGGCTGGCACGGTTGAAACCATGGCGAAAAGGCAGCATCACGTATACTGCCCCGCGGGACGCAACTACCGAAAGGCATGAGAGGATGAGTACACTGCAGGAACAGGCAACGGCGGAAATGATGGCGGCCGTGGAGGCGTGGTTTGTCGAGCGCCTGAAGCGCACCGATCTGGAAAGCGCCGTGAATCGGACCACCTTGCAAATGGGTATCTTTAACGATCTCTTGCTCGACTACAAACCCGGCCGCACCACGGCCGACGATTACCATCTGGCCGATGCCGGGGATTTCACGCAGAGGACGCCATCGCGCCTCGATGAAGCCGTCGTGCGCGACAGCATCGCGCCCCAGCTGGTTGCCATGGTGCAAGCGAAACTGGCAACGCTGGCCGACACGCCCCTGATCGACTACCGCTTCAGCTTTCGCGGCAAATTCCAGACGGCACAGGGCACGCTGCACCTGAATCTGCTCGATCATGTCAACGAAGGCAAGCGCAGCGCCCTGCTCGCGCGCATCCACACTTACGTCGAGCAAAAACTCGAGCGCGGCAACCGGCCGACGAAAAAGCTGGAAACCTTCTTCCTGGCGCGCCACCTGCTCGATCCCCAGCTGTTTCCGCAGCCCGACATCGCCTGGACCATCGCACAATTCGAGCGCATCGAGCAGCTGAACAAGTCGCGGCCGCAAGCGCTGGCCGAACATCGCAGTGACATCATCCAGGCCGTGTCGGCCTGGGCGGAAAAACAGTTCTTGCCGCAGTTCTATGACGTGCAAACCTCAAGCTACAGCGGCACGGAATACACCTTGAAAACGGGCGCGGTGCCCGATGCGCAGGCGCTGGCGCCGATCGACCTGCTGCTGTACGGGGCCGTGATGATCTTGCGCCACGAACCGAGCTACGCCAAGTCGACGGGCCTGAAATTCCTGGAAATTGCGCGCGAACTGGGCAGCGAACGGGCCGTGCGCATGCTCAAGGAAGGCAGCGGCACCTTCCCCGACGGCGACATCCACGTGAAAAATGCGCTGCTGGAATGCCGCGCCAACGACGTATTTGCCACGATCAGCATCACGATTGCCCAGGAAGAAGAAGGCGCGTATGCGCAGGCGCTCGCGTTCATCACGCACCTGCTGAACAACGGTTTCCCGAAAAGCTACCAGATCAAGCTCAAATCGAAGGTCAAGGAATATCTGCCCTTGAAAGGCCTGGCCCGCTCCGACACACACCGCTTCTTTGCCAACGCCCTCGCCCATGCATCGCTGCAGCCGCAACTGGAAGCGTATGCGCGCGCCGCCATCGAGCAATACGAGTTCTATGCCGACACGGAAGGCGAAAAGAATTGCATGCCCGGCAGTTACGCCACGTTTGGCCTGGGCTTGCTCGACGCACGCCATTTCCCGCTGGTGCAGCACTACATGGCCAACGTCGACGAGGAGCACCAGTCCGTGCAGGATCAGTTCACGGCCGCCTTCGCCGAACGGCATGGCGTGACGACGGAGTCCATCCCCGTGCTGGCGGCCTGCCTGCGCGCGTGCACGGATAACGCCAAAGTCAAAATCCAGGCGGAACTGGAAGAGGTGGAGAAACTGGAACTGTTCTGCCAGCAACTGCAAGGGCTGGAAGGCTATCTGGTCGAGCACATGCTGTACCCCATCTGGGGCAAGCTGGAAAAACTGGCGGCCCTGGCGCGCAAGGCGCAAGGCCGGCGCAAGGAGCTGCTGCTGGCCTTGCTGGAAGCGGCCAGCAAGACCGGCGCCTAATGTGCGCAACGTTATGACTTTCACCATATATAATGCGCGGCGCCAGAGTTGCCTTAAGGCATCTTTTGGCGCCTGACATTGAATCGTGGAGAAAATACATGCATCAAACACAACAAACATCGCGCACCGTCCTGCTGGCAGCAAGCTTTGCCGCCGCCGTGGCGCTGGCCCAGCCCGCCATCGCCGCCGACGCCGCGGAACTGGCCCCGCTCGATGCGGCCAACCTGTACATCAAGACCATCATCAACCTGGATGAAGCCAGCGTCGCCAAGCTCAACGCCTACCTGCGCCCCACCCGCCTGGCCGGCCACCAGAGCGCCGAATACGCGTCGTACGGCGACATGAAGGAAGCGGACGCCAAGTTTCCAACGGAGACGGGCAAGCTGATCGCCGACCTGTTCCCCGCAACCATGCGCGCGGCCGTGACGCCGGCCGCCGAATTGCTGGCGGCAAACGTCATCGCCGCCAAGAAGGGCGCCGTGTGCCAGGCCACCAAGGCGGACCCGGTGACGGTGGAAAACGGCATCCAGACGGCCGCCGTCAGCTTCGAATGCCAGATCGTCAAGGTACCGCTGGCATGGGCGCCTGCCGCCCAGCAACTGGCGAAGAGCGGCTGCAAGGCCGAGCAATGCAAGGCCGGCCTGCAAAAGATCGCCGCGACCTACACGAGCTCGCCGAAACAGACCTGGCGCGCCGTGTTTGCCGTCAGCCGCGAAAAGAATTCGGAAGCCTGGCGCAACGATTTCGCGCGTGAAACCTTCGATGAAATCTGGGAATACCTGTAATCCTTCACTCATCCCTAAGGCTGCCGGTGGATAAACCCAAACTGACACCCGTCGCCCAGCCGGCAGGCCTGGCCCTGCTGCGCCTGCTCGATCCCGATCACGTGGACGGTGCGCTGAGCAAGCAGGTACTGGCGCAAGACCTGGCCAGCCTGCACGGCAAGCAATTGCTGGCGCTGCTGCGCCGGCTGCGTGCCGCGCAATCCAACCAGCAGGATTATGCAGGCGCCACCCCAGAGCAGGCCGAGCAGCAGTTCGGCGCCGCCATCGCCGCCGTCAAGGCGGTGCTGGCCACGCGCCCGCACATCCCCAACAAGCAGGAAGCGAAGGCCTTGCGCCAGGCGGCGGCCAAAAAGCGTTAATCGAGGCGCAAGCCGGCCGCCAGCAAGGCCATGCCCTCGCCGAACGCGGGGGCGATGACGCGTACCTCGGCCGGATCGAGGTCGCCGAAGTTGACGTACGCCAGGGCCGGCGCCGCGCCCGCGCGATAATCGAGCAGCAGGCATAGCGGCCCGCCATCGGAACCGATCCCCAGGCACTGGCCGCCCAGGTAGCGCTGCAGTTGATACGCGCCATTCAGCGCCACCAGCTCGCGCACGGGCCACAACGACAGCGATTGCCCATCGACATCCCCTGCGCCGCCATCGGACCAGCACAGGAAGTCGTGTAAATCCGGCGGCAACGGCAGGCCCATGGCCTGTTCGATGGCAGCCAGGGATGCCGGCGTGGCGCCAGGACTGGCGCGCCAGTACGGCGCGACGGCGGCGATGACTGGGGCAAGACGCATAGAGATGGGTTTCCTTTGAATGGGCGCGCGGCGGGCTACCTCAGCGCGCCATCATCGGCGAGCGGACGCCGGGCGTCAAGCGGCCATCCAGCCGTGCGCGCAAGCTCGTCGGCCCCCTCCTATAATCTGAGGCTCTATTGTTTCCGCTACAGAAAGTTCCCCATGTCCATACAATTTCCCCGCCATGTAATCGGTTGCGCCGTATTGGCCTTTTCCGCTTTGGCCGCCATGCAGGCCGCCCATGCCGAAGAGACGGGGCCCATCGATGCGCGTGCCGTCTGGCAGGAACGCTCGCTGTCGGCCTGCCGCACCGGGCAATCGCACTCCGCGCCCGACGTCTGCCTGCTGCGCACCATGAAGCGTACCGGTGCGCCCCCGCAAGCCATCGCCGCCGCCAGGATGCTGGTCGGGGCAAACATGCCAGGCTACATCTCTGCCTGGCGCCCGCTGGGCAAGGTGGCGCTGGCCACCGTCACCTATCCGTTTCGCGCCAACACGAATGAAAGCACCTTGCTGATCGGCAGCGATGGCGCGGCCATCGATGTCGACGAGCACTCCGTGCGCGAGGAAGACCGGGCCACGCCTGCCTGGCAAGCGTTTACCGCCGCCCACCCGGACGCCATGCCGTTCGCGCCCGCCGAGTTCGTCGGCAGCACGGCCACCGGCGATGGCGGCCAGAGCGTGCTGTTTTCCACGCCCCTGATCACCTGCCACGCCTGCGCCGACGATGGCGCCCTGCTGGTCGCCTACACGATCGACAAGGCCGGTATCGTGCGCGAGAGAAAACTATTGACGATCAAGTAAGGCTGCATCAAAGACAAGAAAGATGAGATAGAATTGCTTGATGGCATGTCTATACGAGTACATGCCATCGATCCAAACTTACTTATCACAGGAAACCATGCGCCGCTCTTGCCTTGCACTGCACCTCACCGCCGCCCTGCTGCTGTCCAGCCCCTTCCACCTCGCCACTGCCGCGTCCGCCGCTACCGCTTCCTCCAGCGCAGCCACGCCGCTCGTCATCGGCGAAAGTTTCAGCATCGATTCGCAGGCGCTGAAAGAAAAACGCCACATCAATGTGTACATGGCGCGCGCCTGGGATACGCCGCCCGACGCTCCGCTGCCCGTGCTGTACATGCCGGACGGCGGCGTGGCCGAAGACTTTTTGCACGTGGCCGGCTTGCTGCAAGTGTCCGTGGCGAATGGCACGATGCGCCCCTTCATGCTGGTCGGCATGCAAAACACGCAGCGCCGGCGCGACCTGACGGGCCCGACCGGGAATGCGGAAGACCGCAAGATCGCCCCCGTCGTGGGTGGCGCGGCCGCCTACCGGACCTTCATCCGCGATGAGCTGATGCCAGAAATCAAGCGCCGCTACCGCACGACGGGCGAAACGGCCATCGTCGGCGAATCGCTGGGTGGCCTGTTCGTGGTGGAAACCTATCTGCTGGAGCCGCAACTGTTCGACCATTACGTGGCATTCGACCCCAGCCTGTGGTGGAATCATGGCGCCCTGCCGCGCCAGGCGGCAGCCCTGCTGGCGAAAGGCACGCCAGGCAAGCACAGCCTGTACCTGGCGTCCAGCAGCGAGGCAGGCATCGCCGTGGAAGTGCAGCGCCTGGCCGACGTGCTGGAAAAACAGGCGCCGCGCGACTTGCAATGGCATGTGGAAAAGATGCCGGAAGAAACCCACGGCACGATCTATCACCCGGCCGCCCTGAAAGCGTTTCGTAGCGTCTTCAAGCCGGCCACGCCGCCGCAATAAGGGGAACGGGGACGGTTACGGCGCCGGCAGCGCCTGCCCCATCTGCTCGCGCAGCCAGTGCAGCAAGGTGGTGCGGCGCGCGTCGCCATCGAATGGCAGCGGCGACAGCAGGAAATAGGCGCTGCCGTCGCGCCGGAAACCGAAGGGCGCGACCAGGCGCCCGCTGTCGAGGTCTTCGCGCGCCATGAGGACTGAGCCGATGGCCACGCCGAGGCCGGCGCAAGCCGCTTGCAGGCTCAGATAGAAGTGCTCGTAGGTCTGGCTGCCGCCCTGGCCGCCGCCGTCGGCATCCTTGCCGGCGGCGCGCCAGTGGGTCCAGGCGGCCGGGCGCGACGCCGTGTGCAGCAGGCGCCGCGCGGACAGGTCCAGCCTGCCTTGCCGCAGCAGGGCCGGCGCGCACACGGGCGCGATCCATTCATCGCACACCTTTTCCGCATGCAAGCCCGCATCCCACAGAAAGTCGTTGCGGCGCAGCGCCACGTCCACCGCGTCGCGCTGGAACGCCACCGGCCCGCCCGAGGCGAACAGGTGCAGCGGCACCTCGGGATGCCGCTGGTAAAAGTCGCCGAGGCGCGGTATCAGCCATTTCATCGCGATCGTCGGCTCGCACGACACCACCAGCGGCCCCTGGCGCACCGGCTGGCGCACGGCGTCGAGGGCGGCGTCGAGCCGCTCGAATGCTTGCTGGACGGCATCGCGCAGCTGCGCGCCCGCCGGCAGGAGGAACACGCCGCGGTTGCGGCGTTCGAACAGGGGCGTGCCCAGCGACGTTTCCAGCAGGCGGATTTGACGGCTGACGGCCCCATGCGTGACGTGCAGTTCCGCGGCCGCCTGGACGAAACTGCCCAGCCTGGCCGCAGCCTCGAAGAACCGCAAGGTGCCCAGCGCCGCCTGCCTAGTCATGATCTGTCACTTTTTCTCACACATATCCGCAAGATATCATCGTTTTTCATGGAACGCCATTCTAGCGATAATTTGTCTTCCGGCAGCCCGCATGCGCGCCGCGCCCTTGCCCAACAGGCGAGAAATAGTCACCGATGGCCGTGCGGGCGCCACCACTGCCCAAGGAAGACACATGATTGCATTGCTTGCCGTTGCCCTGATTACCCTGCTGGCCTCCATCGTCCCCGGCCCCGATTTCGCGATGGTCACGCGCAACAGCTACCTGCATGGCCGCCGTGCCGGCCTGCTGGCCGCGCTCGGCATCGCGCTGGGCGTGCAAGTGCACGTGTTCTATACGATGTTTGGCGTAGCGCTGCTCATCGCCGGTTCGCCTGGACTATTTACGGCGATCAAGCTGGCCGGCGCCCTCTACCTGGCCGTGATCGGCTGGAAAACCTGGACCAACCGCGCCGGACTCGTCATCGACCTGCACGGCGGCGCCAGCGTGCCACGGCGTCAAATCTTGCTCAACGGCTTAC
The DNA here is from genome assembly GCF_030587305.1 of Janthinobacterium sp. SUN206. NCBI lineage: Bacteria > Pseudomonadati > Pseudomonadota > Betaproteobacteria > Burkholderiales > Oxalobacteraceae > Janthinobacterium > Janthinobacterium sp. SUN206. The sequence continues at coordinate 858,457 of NZ_JAPWIB010000001.1, forward strand.
TGACCAATGCCCTGAACCCGAAAACGACCCTGTTTGTCATCAGCACCTACACCCAGGTGGTGCAGCCCGGCACGCCATTGGCAGTCCAGTTCGGCTACGGGCTGTGCATGTCCGCCATCCACCTGGCCTGGTTCGCCCTGGTGGCCGTCTTTTTCTCGCAAGCGCGCTTCCGCATGCGCATGGTCAGCCACCAGCGGACCATCGACCGGCTGATCGGCGCGGTCCTGATGGCGCTGGGCGTTGCGCTCGCCTGCGCCAACATGGACAAACTGTAATCTGGCGCGGGACGTGCCCGCCGCATCCGGCGGGTAAAATCGGCGACCCTTCTCCCCCCGCCGAGTACAGATACCCATGAGTTTTTTACAACTATTTATTCTTTCCATCGTCCAGGGCTTCGCCGAGCTGCTGCCCGTGTCCAGCTCCGCCCACGTCATCATGGCGGAAAAGCTGATGGGCCTGGACCCGACGTCGCCGGAGCTGACCATGCTGCTGGTGATGCTGCACACGGGCACCATGTTCGCCGTCATCGTGTATTTCTGGAAATCCTGGCGCGCCACGTATTTCAGCTCGGCCACCGCCTTCCGCAGCAATGCCTTGCTGCTCGTGGCCGCCACGGCCCTGACGGGCATCGTCGGCTTTGGTTTGCTGAAAGGCATTACGCACGTCATGAGCAAGGATGCGCCGGGCTTTGAAATCGAGCACCTGTTCGGCAACGCAAAACTGATGGCCGCCGCCCTGGCCGCCGCAGGCGTGCTGATCATTGTGTCCTCGCGCCTGCAGGCGCGCCAGCATGGCACCTTGTCCATCGGCAAGGCGATGGTGATCGGCGCCGTGCAGGGACTGTGCCTGCCCTTCCGGGGCTTTTCCCGCTCGGGCGCCACCATTTCCGCCGGCATCGCCATGGGCGTGCCGCAGCGCCGCGCCGAGGAATTCAGCTTCGCCCTGGCCGTCGTGCTGACGCCGGCCGTGCTGGTCAAGGAAGGCTGGCGCTTCTACCAGGCCGTGGCAAACGGCAGCCTCGACCATCTGGAACACGGCAACAGCCTGCTGCACCTGCTCGGCCCCAGCCTGCTGGGCATGCTGCTGTCGTTCCTGGCCGGCTTGCTGGCCCTGCGCTGGCTGTCGCGCTGGCTGGAACAGGGACGCTGGCATTTCTTTGGCGCATATTGCCTGCTGGCCTCCTTGGTGGTGCTGTACGTAGGGTAAAATCGCCGGGTTTGCGTTAAACGCCTATAAAACCTACTGCGCGTCGTGATTTACGGCCTGCGATGCTCACTGTACCTGCGTACAGTTGCGCTTCTCGGGCCAACGGGGGCGCCGAGCCTCCCTTCCGCTCGCTACGGTTTTCTTCGGCGTTGCTGCTTTATTATCCCAGCCAGGTTTTACTGAAAGCCAACGATGAATTTCGCCGCCACCGCCGCCCTCTCGCTTGCCATGTCCACCGATGCCTTCGCGGCCGCCGTGGGCAAGGGCGCAGCCCTGCACAAGCCGCAATGGCGCGAAGCGCTGCGCACGGGGCTGATCTTTGGCGTCATCGAAGCCATCACGCCCATCATCGGCTGGGCCCTGGGCAGCGTGGCCGCGCCCTACGTGGAAGCGTGGGACCACTGGATCGCCTTCAGCCTGCTGGGCATCATCGGCTTGCTGATGATACGCAATGCCCTTTCCGATGCCGACGAGGAAGAGGCGCCGGCCCAGTCGCACTCGTTCTGGGTGCTGGCCGTGACGGGCCTGGCCACCAGCATCGACGCCATGGTGGTGGGCGCGGGCCTGGCTTTGCTCGGCGCCAACATCGTCGTGACGGCCGCCGCCATCGGCTTTTCCACCTTCGTCATGGTGACCCTGGGCGTGATGCTGGGCCGCGTGCTGGGCACGGTGGCGGGCCGGCGCGCCGAGCTGGTGGGCGGCCTGGTGCTGATCGTCATCGGCTGCGTGATCCTGTACGAGCATATCGGCCATCCGGCCTGAGGCCGGGCAAGGCCTGCGCACGCCATGGCCGGCGGCGCAGGCGACGCGCCACTTTGTGCTACATTCAAGGCTCTGCATTCCTGTCCCGCAAGGTGACCATCATGGAAACTCTGGAGCTGCTTTTTGCCGCGCTGGTGCGCGAAACGGCCGAATCGATACGCGACCACCACGTCCCTTTTGCCATCAAACACGACGAGCGCGCCTATTTCGAGTGGATGGATGGGCATCCGATCGATGGCTACATCCAGGAAGCGTATCGGGAAATCGAAGAAACGGCCCAGCAGATCCGTGCCATCCGCGCTGGATGATGACGGCAGCCGCAAGCTACTGCGCGGGCGGCTTTGCGGCTGGCGATGCTCACCGCGCGTCAGTGCGGTTGCGCTTCTCAGCCACACATCCGCTCCGCTCCGCTCGCTACGCTTGCCGCTGCCGTCGCGACGTTGGTTGGATCGTGGTCAAGAATTTGGGGCTTGATTCAGGTCAAACACTCTGCTGTTCGATACGCGTAAGCAGGTCTGGGCCACGACAATCAGGTCTGGAGGCGGGAGACATGGATCAGGAACAAAAACACCAGATCAGGGGTTATGAATTTCATGTGACGGGGGCGCTGGAGAAGGATGGGCGCTACCGGGGCATGATCTTGATCAGCAAACGCGGCGATACCTTGCAGGCGTATGCCAAGCCCGTGCTGATTGAAACGCCGAGCAGTTTCAAATCCGTGCATGCGGCCTTGATCGAGGCCTCGGCGTACGCCCAGGAACTCATCTATAACGGCGCCATCAAGGCGCTGCTGCCGGCCGAGGCGCCGCTCGCGGACACGCAGGCCGGTACGCAGGCGCCGCAACCGCCGGATTTCGTCGGCAACTGACGCCGGCAAGCCCGTCCGGCCCACCCGGGCGCGCGTATAATGACGCGCTTTCCCGGATGAAAACGCAAAACCATGGAATATGTGAACTTGCCGCTGGTCTTCCTCGTCGGCTGCGCCCTGATTGCCTTGCTGGCCAAGAAGAATGGCTATTCGTGGTACCTGTTTTTCTTCGCCATCGCCGTGCCCACGCCCCTGTTGCTGCTGGCCTTGCCCCATGTGGTGGGCGTGGAAGCCGCTTCTTTGACCTCCGTCCGGCTGGGTACCGCCCTGCTGTTCCCCGTGGCCGGCTTGCTGCTGGCCCTGCGGCGAAAACACTGACCCGCAAGCGGTCTCAGCGTGCCGGCGCGCCATCGGCCAGGCGCCAGCCGACGGACAGCGCCAGTTGCTGCGCCTCTTTTTCATTGCTGCAATCGTCGTAATCGCAGGTATCCGCATACGCGCCGCACGCCTGGTTCTGGCTGACATACGAGCCGACCCAGCGGCCATCGCGGCGCTGGCTGGCCGTGGCGCTGATGGTAAAACCCTTGTGGATGGTGGGATTTTCAAAAGGCATAATTCCTCCGATGCAAGAAGCGTCAGGGATCTGACTGGCTTCCACTGTGCGCCTTGCGGCCGCCCACGTCTGTACGTTTGACCACACTCACGAAAAGGGCGCGCGCCGCGCTCGCGCCGGCAGGCGATCGGGTATGATTTCCCCATGTGTGGACGATTCGATCAAAATGACACGGCGCGCGTGCTGGCGTCATCCTTCGGCTGGACCGACGCGGTGTTCGACAGCGAGGCGGAAGCGCACCTGAACGTCTCGCCCGGCACCTACCGGCCCATCCTGCACATCCAGGATGGCGTGCACCGGGTCGACGATGTCTTCTGGGGCTACCGGCCCGCCTGGGCCGCCGCGGCCGTGCCCGCTCCCGGCAAGAAAAAAATCCCCATCGCCATCAATGCCCGCCTGGAAAAGCTCGCCGGCGCCTACTGGAAACCCTTGCTGCGCGCGGGGCGCGGCATCGTCTGCGTTTCCGGCTGGTATGAATGGACGGGCGAGAAAGGCGGCAAGCAGCCGTGGCACATCCACCGCAAGGACCGCGCGCCCCTGTTCCTGCTGGCGCTGGCCCAGTTCGGTCCCTACAAGGTCAATCGGGAAGAAGCGGGCTTCGTGCTGGTGACGGCCGACAGCATGGGCGGCATGGTCGATATCCACGACCGCCGCCCCGTAGCCGTCAACCGGGAAGACGCGCACCGCTGGCTGGACCCCGCCCTGACGCCCGAGCAAGCGCTGCACCTGGCGCGCACCTGCATGCTCGACGTGGACTTGTTCGAATGGCATGCCGTCGACAATCCGCTGGTACCGTCCGCCAAGGCCAAGGCGCCGCCACCGGCCGCGGCGCAAAGTGCCTTCGACTGGGGTACGGATTAAGGCAGGTGCGCCAGGCGGCGCCACAGCGCTTCCATGGGACCTTGCCTGAAATGGCGCAGCCAGTAACGGCTCAGCAGCACCTGCCCCGCCATCATCACGACCGCCAGGCCCAGCATCTCGGCGGGACGCAGTGTTGCGCCCCAGCCCAGGCCCGGCCCCTGCAGCAGCCAGGTGCCGATCAGCGATTGCAGCAGATAATTGCTCAGCGCCATGCGTCCCACGGGCGCCAGCCATGCACCGAGCCAGCGCAGCATGAAGGGGCCGGCCAGCATCAGCGCGGCCACATAGCCGGCCGCCAGCACGGGGCCGCCGGCGAACAGGCCCACTTCGAACAGGGCCGTGTCAAACACGGTTTGATACGGATCGGCCACCTGCCACGCGACGGCCCCCGCCGCCAGCAGGTTGAACGGCAAGCCCGCGCCCAGGCCCACGGCACGCACCCTGCGCCACAGGCGCTGGTGGCGCTGCGGCTGCGTCAGCCAGCCGAACCGCACGGACAAGATGCCCAGCAAGAACAGCACGATGATATGCGGCAGCATGACGGCCGAGTACAGCAAGGACACGAGGAAATCGTTGGCGCGCAGCCTGGCGACGGCCCATGCGCCGCCCTGCGTATAGACCGCGTAGCGCTCCGCAAAGGCTTGCAGGTCGCGCGCGATGTCCGGCGCGCCGCCCTGCTGGCCCACAGGAATCAACAGGCACATGAATAATAGAAAACCGGCCGCCACCAGCCAGGCGCGGTTGCGCACGCGGCTGAGCCTGGCGGACAGCAGGGGCAGGACCAGCATGCCGGCGACGGCATACGAGGTCAGCACGTCGCCGCTCCAGATGCAGAAGCCGTGCAGCAGGCCGAACACGAGCAGCCAGCGCAAACGGCGCCGGTAAGCCGCTTGCGCCACTTCCCAGCTACCCAGCTGGCGCCGCAGAGAACGTGTCTGCAAGGCAAAACCGGCGCCGAACAGAAAGGCGAAGATGGGGTAAAACTTGAATTGCGCCAGCGCCGCCACGCCAAAAATGACGAGCTGGTCGAGCACGGGCGGCTGCGCCGGCAAGGTGCCGTAGCGCAAGGACAGGCTGCCCCAGGCGAACGACCATATATTCACCAGCAAGATGCCAAACACGGCGATGCCGCGCAGCACATCGAGCTGCAGCAACCTGCCAGGCTTGGCGCCCACGGAGTTCAGGACGTTCAGGGGCGCGCCAGAGTCGGGTAATCGCCCACCTGCAGGCTGAAACCGGACGCATCCGATTGCAGCCGCGCCTGGCCGCCGAACGGCAAGGTGACGCGGCGGCGGATGTGGCCGAATTCCAGTCCCGTCAACACGGGCACGGGCAGGCGCTCGCGCACATAAGCCAGCATGGCGTCGACATCGTAGCCCTTGTCCATGGGGCTCAGTTTATAGCCGGAAAAGTCACCGAGCACGACCGCTTGCTGGCGCTGGATCACGCCCGCGTGCAGCAGTTGCAGCAGCATGCGTTCGACCCGGTACGGGTGTTCGTTGACGTCTTCCAGGAACAGGATGCCGCCATCGATCTGGGGGAAATACGGCGTGCCCAGCAAGTGAACCAGCATGGCCAGGTTGCCGCCCCACAGTTGCCCGCTCAGCTCGACCTGCGGATTGCCCGCCGCCGCGCCCGTGACCGTGTGCGTGGGACCGGCCAGGCACGACCACAGTTGATCCAGCGTAAATTGCTCGGGTTCGTCGCGGATGAAATCGTCGCAGATCATGGGGCCGGCAAAGCTGGCGCGGCCCGTTTTTGCCAGCAATCCCATGTGGAAGGCCGTGAAGTCGCTGTAGCCGACAAACAGCTTGCCGCTGTCGGCCATGCGGTCGAAATCGATGTCGGGCAGGATGCGGCTGATGCCGTAGCTGCCGCGCAAGGCGATCACCACCTGCACGTCTGGGTCGGCGGCCGCCGCGTTCAGCTGCGCCAGGCGGCCCGCATCCGTGCCGCCGAAGCGCTGGAATGTGTGGTCGGGGTCGTAGTAATTGTGGACGGTGGCGCCTTGCGCCTGCAAGCGGGCGATGCCGCGCGCCAAAGCCGCCTCGTCGGGCGCACAACCGCCCGGCGCGACGATGGCGATGCCAATCTCAGGTGTCTTCAAAATATGCCTGGCTAGTCAAGTGGTGGGCGCGCCTGGCTCAAGCTGGCTGGGAGCGCATCTGGGGCGCCATCTTACCTTGCAGATGCACATCGATCAAGGCGAGCAGGCGCTCGATCAGCTGGGGCGGCATGTCGTGCCCCATGCCTTCGATCACTTCCAGCCGGGCGCCGGGGATCAGCGCCGCCGTATCGATGCCGCAGGCGACGGGGATCAAGGGGTCGGCCGCGCCATGGATCACCAGCGCCGGACAACTGATGCTTGGCAGCAAGGCCGTGCGCTCGCCCGAGGCGGCAATCGCCACCATTTGCCGCGCCACGCCTTCGGGGCAACTGCCCCGCTGCAGCGCCGCTTCGATGCGCTGGTACAGCAGTTTTTCCGACACGGGATAGGCGGGACTGCCGATCACGCGCACGGTGGCGGCCATGTGCGCCATCAGTTCGGCGCGGCTGGCGTTGCGTTTCGGACGTTGCAGCAGCGCATTGCGCGCGGCCCGCGTGGGGCCGGGCAAGCCGCGCCGGCCGCTGCTCGACATGATGGACGTCAGGCTGAGCACCTGCAGCGGCGCGCGCGCCGCCATCACTTGTGCGATCATGCCGCCCATCGACACGCCGATCACGTGCGCCTGGGCAATCCGCAGGGACGCCAGCAAGCCCAGCGCATCGTCCGCCATGTCATCGAGGGTGTAGGAAGTCTTGAGGGGCCAGCCCAGCAGGTTTTTCACGTAGGCCAGCGGCAGATACGGCTTGCCCGCCAGCGCCATCTTGCTCGACAGGCCGCTGTCGCGGTTGTCGAAACGCACCACCCGGTAGCCTTGCTCGACGATGCCTTCGACGAAGTCCGCCGGCCAGGCAATCAGTTGCATGCCCAGGCCCATGACCAGCAGCACGCACGGGTCATCGGGGTTGCCGTGGCTCTCATAAGCTATGTTGAGGCCGTTCGCCATGATGGTTGCCATGATTGCCTCTCTTCAGGAACCAGCACGCAGGCACGATCGCTGCGGCCTTGCAATCAGCATACCACTATTGTGCTTCAGACATGAGACCGGCACGCGGTACACAAGCTGAAGTGTTGCCGCGCCGGTACGGCGCGCGGCAACCGTGCAGAATCATCGCTACTGCTTACTTGGCCTTAGGCAAGGAATCGGCCAGGTCCACCCAGCTTTGCGGCTGCGGTTTGCCGCGCTCGCGCACGCCGAAGAAGGAGACCACTTGCGTGCCGTCGTTGTCGAAGAACTCGACGGAAGTGACGCCGCCGCGCTTGACGATCCAGCCGCTGCGCAGGGCCGTGTCGCGGATGTGCAGGTTGAAGTCCGGGTCCAGCACGTTGAAGAAGCCGCCGGCGGCCATGGTTTTCTCGATCTTGCCGCTGTAGATCTGCGTCAAGCCTTCATTGCCCAGGAACACCATGATGGCGACCTTGTCCTTGGCCGCGTTTTCCAGCAGGGTGCGCAGCGCCGCTGGCGTCACGCGCTCGACCACGCCGGCCGGCGCCAGGCGCAGGGCCTGTTCGCGCGACAGGTGGAATTCGCGCATGATTTGCGCAAACTGGTGCACGTCCGTCATGTCTTTCCAGGCCAGCTGGAATTCCTTGACGTCGATCTCGGCATCCGGCTTTTCCGCCGCTTTCGGCGCCACGGCCAGCACGTTCAGCTCCGCGCTTTGCTGGGGCATGCGGAAGGTCGCCACCAATTTATCGTAGACGGCCACGCCCGGCTCGTTGCGCAGGTAGATCTTGTGCACGGCCGTGCCGTTGGCGTCAAAAAATTGCAGGCTGCGCGTCGGCTTGCCATCGCGGCCTGCTTGTTCTACCGCAAATGCGTATTTCCAGTTTTCAAAGTGGAAACGCAGGTCGATCTGGCCGCCCAGGTAGCCGCCCGCGATATTGCGCTGGCGCGCTTCCGTTTCCGGGTCCTTGGCGTCGGCCTGCTCGGACTTGTCGCCCGCCTGCTTGAATTTGCTGGCGACGCCCGTCGTTTCGATGACGCCGTTTTCATTGCGCGTGATCGCTTGCACGATGCCCAGGTCCAGCGCGGCGCGCATGATTTCGCGCGGCTGGTTGCCGTCGGCCTGCAGGCGCGTGACACCCTTGCCGATGTTGGTTGCCAGCAATTGCGCTTCGGATACACCCAGCGCGCGCGCCGCGTCGCGGATCTGCAGCTTCGGCTGCTCCGTGCGCAAGGTGGACCAGCGTTCCGCCAAAGTGGCTGGGGCCGCGTATGCGTTTGCGATCAGCAGGCTGCCTAGCAGGGATAGAACGAGTTTGGATAACTTCATAGAGAGACCATTCAATCAAACATGGAAAAAAAGAGGGGCAAGCACCCCTCCCCGGTAAAAATCAATAGTTGACGCTGAGGCTGGCGGCGACGTTGCGGCCCGGCTTGGCGTAGCGCTCGATCTCCAGGCGGCTGGCAGCCGTGGTGCCGGAGGCCAGGCTGCGCGCGGCGGCGTAATCCCAGTACTTGCGATCCGTCAAGTTGTACACGCCGACGATGATCTTGGCGTTCTTGTGCACGTTCCAGTAGGTCGACACGTCGAAGATGGTGTACGACGGCACCTTGAAGAGCGGCGCGGTCCCGCCCATCAGCAAATCGTTCGGCGCCTGTTTCTCGCCGGCATGCAGCGCCGTCAGTTCCAGGCCGAACAACTTGTTCGTATGGTCATAGCCGAAGGTCAGCGCCGTCTTGGCCGGCGCCACCGAGGCCAGGCCGCCGCTCTCGCCCGTCAGGGTATTGAAGGAGCGGCCCTTGGCCACGCCCGTGGCCAGGTCGACGCGGTAGCCCTGCATGGCCGGCAACCAGGTTCCCAGCTCCGCGCGCAGGCTCAGCTCGGCGCCCCAGGTGCGCGCATTGCCAATGTTTTCCGGACGGAACAAGCCCAGGGTGAGGGTCGGGTAATTCACCGGATCCAGCTCTTGCGCCACGTACTCGATCATGTTCTTGTACTCCGTCTGGTAGACGGACGCCTGCATGCTCAAGCCCCTGGTCACGTCGCCTTTGAGCCCCAGTTCATATGCCTTGCTGGTTTCCTTGCCCAGATTCGGATTGCCCAGCACGGCATAGCCATTACCCGTGCCCGTATAGCTGATGGAATCATAGGTACCCGTGCGTTCGATCGCCGTCGGCAGGCGCGTGCCGCGCGTGAACGTGGCGTAGGCTTGCATTTGCGGCAGCACTTCCACGGACAGGCTCAGGCTCGGCGTGAAGTAGGAATCGCTCTCCTTGCGCACTTCCTTGGCCGCATTCGGCACGCCGATCAGGTAGTTCTGCAGGTTTTTCGGCTCCAGTTTGCGGTAGTCGGCACGCAGGCCCGGCGTCAGCACGGCTTTCTTGCCGCCCAGGTCAAAACTGAGGTCGTCGCGCACATACAGGGCCAGCTTGGTGACATCCATGTCGGCCATGCGGTTCTTGCGCGTGATCTGGTGCTCGCCCGTGGCGATGAGGGTGCGGTCTTCCATCCAGGGGCGGCGCGATTTGGCCTGTTCCAGCTGCACGCCGTACAGCAGCGCGTTGTCCGCGTTGAGCTGCTTGAACGCTTCCGAGCTCAGGCCGATGCTGTCATTCTTGAAGCTGGTGTCGATGGCACGCTGGAAGTTGCCGCGGTAGACATAGCGGCCCTTGCTCTTGTCCTCGATCTTCGCATTCTGCAGATAGACTTTCGAGGTCAGGCGGTCGAACAGGGCGAAATCCTTCAGCACCACCTCGTGGCCCAGGCTGACGCGGGTGCGCTTGGTGGTGGAATCCTGCTGCACGCCATCCGGGTACATGGCGCTGACTTTATTGTTGAGGTCGCGCTTGTTCTTGCGTTCGAACATGTCGACCGTCAAGTCCAGCTTTTGTTCGCCCGGCAAGGCCCACACGAGCTTCGACAGCAAGGCGTTCGAATGCCAGTCGTCCGGGTTGACGGTGGCGCTGCCACGGCTGTCCAGCTGTTCGCCATCGCGGTGTACGTACACGGCCAGGCCTTGCAGACTGGCGCCGATCTTGGCAGCGCCCGTCAGGGTGTGCGCATTGCTGCGGTCCACCGTGGCGCGGCCGTATTTATACGCCACATAATGGTCCACCCCTTCGCCCAGGTAATCTTCGGGCGACTTGGTGATGAAGGCCACGCCGCCGCCCAGGCCGGGATTGGCGCCGCTGACGGCCGTCGTGCCCGAATCGATGCGCACTTCGCGGAAAGTTTCCGGATCAAAATAATCGCGGCCCATGCCGAAGGCGTTCATGTTACTGCTGTCCGGCTTGGGTGCCGCGTCGGGCAGGGAAATGCCGTCGAGTTCCAGGCTGACCCGGTTGCCTTCCAGGCCGCGGATGTTGTAACCGGTATTGCCCGCGCCATCCCACATGCCGCCGCCGCCCGAGGCCGCCATTGACGTGCTGATCAGCGGCTGATAGCGCACCACGCCGGCCATGTCCGTCACGTTGCGGCGCTCCAGGTCGTCGCTGCGGATCACCGTCTTGGTGCCCGCGCGGCGCTCGTAATCCTGTTTGGCGTTCACGACGATTTCCGGGAAGACAGGCAGCTTGGCCGGTTCCTGCGCGGCCGTGCCTGCATTGACGGCGGCGTTTTGCGCGGCCACGGGCAGCAGCGGCGCGGCGAACAGGCCCAGCAAGGCGGCGCGCAGCACCAGGTTATGGCGGCGGACAGGCAGGTGAGCTGGGGATACGACGGGTGCAGCGAGGCGCTGCGTAGGCACAGTATTCATGATGATCCGGTGGAAGAGTAAAGGCTGGCTCTTGAACCCGGATCGATAACGAAAGTGTTAACGATGCATAAGGAAAGTTTGCTGGCGAAAACAATACTGTAACACGAATCATTCTCATTTGAGAATGGCAAAGTGGTCTAGACAGATGTTATTTCGCAACAGTTATAAAAAATGCCAGCCGGGGTGGCTGGCATGGCTGACGCGCGGGACAAGGCCATGGCGGCCCTGCCCTGTCTGGGACGAAATCAGGCCGGAGGATGGGCCAGCTTGCGCGCTTCCGCCTGCGCGCGGCGGCGCTCGGCAAAGAAGCGCTTGAGGAAAGCGCCGCACTCGTCGGCCAGCACGCCGCCAGCGATGGCCGTCTGGTGGTTCAGCGCCGGCTGCTCGAACAGGTTCAGCACGGAACCGCAGGCGCCCGTCTTCGGGTCGCCCGCGCCGTACACGACGCGCGCCAGGCGCGCATGCAGCATGGCGCCCGAGCACATCACGCACGGTTCCAGGGTCACGTACAGCTCGCAGCCGGGCAAGCGGTAGTTGCCCAGCTTTTCAGCGGCCGCGCGCAAGGCCATGACTTCCGCATGCGCCGTGGGGTCGTGGCGGCCGATGGGCTGGTTGTAGCCGACGGCGATGACTTCCCCATCCTTGACGACGACGGCGCCGACGGGCACTTCGCCCAGGTCCCATGCGTGCTGGGCCTGTTCCAGGGCCAGCTGCATGTAGCGCGCGTCCTGCGCGCTAGCGTGCATTTCAGTCATCGGTCACTTCTGCCCAGCAATTCGGCGTTTCATGCAGCACCAGCTTATGCAGGTGCAAGCCCGTGCCGAAATGATCGGTAAATGCGGCTTTCAGGATGTCGAAGGCGATGCGCGCCAGGTTTTCCACGGTCGGGATGCGGTCGATGACGACGGTTTTATGGTCGGGCAGGCTGGCCAGGAAGTCGCGCACGGCCGTATCTTTTTCGTAGACGAGGAAGGCGTGGTCCCACACATCGACCAGGTGCTGCTTGGCCAGGGTTTTCACGTCGGAAAAGTCCATGATCATGCCATTGTCGGAATTGCCTTCCGCTTCGATGACCTTGCCGACCAGGGTGATTTCCACCGTGTAGCGGTGGCCGTGCAGGTTGCGGCACTGGCTTTTGTGGTCGGGAATGCGGTGGCCCGCGTCGAATTCGAGCTTGCGTGTGATAGTCAGCATATTATTTGTTTTAAGGGATTTGCAGGAGTTTATGGGTTTGCAGGCTCAGCTTCCACTTCGGGTTGCTTTTGCATGTTTCGATGGCCAGCTTCATGTTGTGCGCGGCCAGGGGGCCGTCCATCGCCTGCACGAAGAAGTTCTCGAAGTCCAGTTGTTCGTAGGCGGCCAGGTCTTGCTGGAACTGGGGGATGACCACCTTGATTTCATTGCCTTTGTGCACCACCAGGGTGGAACCCATCTTCGGGCTGACGCAGATCCAGTCCACGCCGGCCGGCACGGGCAAGGTGCCATTGGTTTCGATGGCGATGGTAAAGCCGACCGCGTGCATGGCGTCGATCAGGGCCGTGTCCAGTTGCAGCAGCGGTTCGCCGCCCGTAAACACCACGTATTTGCTGGGCGCGTAGCTGGCGGGCCACAGGCTGTCGATCAGCGCGGCCAATTCCTGCGGCGTCTTGAACTTGCCGCCCAGTTCGCCGTCCGTGCCGACGAAATCCGTGTCGCAGAACTGGCACACGGCCGTGGCGCGGTCGCTTTCGCGGCCCGTCCACAGGTTGCAGCCGGAAAAGCGGCAAAACACGGCCGGACGGCCCGCGTGCGCACCTTCGCCCTGCAGGGTATAAAAAATCTCTTTGATGCTATAAGTCACTGTATTTCCTAAGAGCTGGCTGGCGTCATCGCGCAGGGCGAACGCATCGGGGCTGGCGCGCGGCGCCGTTACCGCAAAAGCCGATTGACAACCCTCTATTATATGCCGCCGCGACACTTCCCGTGCAAATGCCGTGCCCGCCGCCTGCCGCTGCGGCGTCCGGGGCAGGAAATCGACATGGGCAGGCATAACTGCGCGGCTTTTGCGTTTAGACAATGTAAATGATCCCAAGTTAATATATTTTCTGTAAGAACATTGCCTGATGGAAAACATTAAGGGAGCATGGACATGCTGCAACGCTGGCTACGCCCGCCGTACCGCCTGAGTATTCTGGCCTGCCTGGCGGCGGCCGCACTCGCGGCCCTGCACGCCGGCCATGCCGCCGGGCCGATGCAGCCGGCCGGTACGCCCTCCCCCTTGATGCTGGCCTGTGCCGTCCTGCTCGGCGCGCTGGCGTTGCTGCTGTGGCGCCAGCGCCGCCTGGCGCTGCGCCTGCAGGCACTGGAGCAGTTGCGCGCGGAGGCGGAACAGGCGCGCCTGGCCGGCGAACAGCACAAGGCGCGCGCGCAGGAACGCCTGCGCATCGGGCGCGACATCCACGACGACCTGGGCCAGCATCTGCTGACCCTGAAAATCGACCTGGCCATGCTGCAGACCAGCACGCATGACGCCGCCCCCTTGCTGGCGCGCCAACTGGACATGATGGCGCGCAATATCGACCTCAGCATCGCGGCGCTGCGCTGCGTCATCCACGACCTGCGCCCGCCCGCCCTCGACGCGGGCCTGCAAGCGGCGTGCGACGGCTTGCTGGCCGATTTCAAGCGCACCACGGGCATCGATTGCAGCTGCGACTACCGGCTCGACGCCGCCGCCGGCAGCGCGCACGGCCCTTTGCTGTATCACGTGCTGCAGGAAGCGCTGGCGAACATCGCCCGCCATGCGCGCGCCACGCATGTCCAGCTGAGCCTGCAGCAAGCGGGGGCCACCCTGGCATGCCGCATCAGCGACGACGGCGTCGGGCTGTCTGGCTCGCCACCGCGCCTCGGTTGCGGCCTGTCCGGCATGCATGAGCGCGTGGCCGCCGCCGGCGGCAGCCTGCACATCGAAAGCCGCAGCGGCGCCGGCACCACCTTGCGCCTGTCCCTGCCGCTGGCCGCCTGCGAGGAGGCGCCCCTGCTGCATGACTGATCGTGGCGCCATAAATATTGCTCAATATCAACACCTTCCGCCCCGCTGCGCTGCATCATGGCCAACGAGCCAGCCCCATTCACCCCAAGAAGGATGCTTACATGCCGGATAGCCATGCTCATGCCAGCGCATCGCCCTGCGATGCAGCCCAGGGTTTCGCCGTCAAGATGATGGAATTGCTGGTGGTGCCCACCTTTGTCCTCGACGTGCATGGCCAGGTCATGATCTGGAACCGCGCCTGCGAGCAGCTGACGGGCGTGCCGGCGGCCGAAGTGCTGCGCACGCGCGAGCCGGGCCGCTGCTTCTACAACGACGAGCGCCCCACCCTGGCCGACCTGCTGCTGGCCGGGCGCGGCGGCGACATGCGCGCGCTGCACGCCCAGCAGCAGTACCGCAGCAGCACGGGCGGCAATCTGTGCGCGGAAAACTGGTGCGACATGCCACGCACGGGGCGGCGGCGCTACCTGGCCGTCGATGCCAGTCCCATCTATGGCAATCACGACGAGCTGATCGCCGTCGTCGAAACCCTGCGCGACATGACGGATGAAAAACGCGCGCACGTAGAACTGGAACGCCTGGCCACGCGCGACGGCCTGACGGGCCTGGCAAACCGGCGCTGCTTCGACGACACCGTCCTGGCCGAGTGGCAGCGCGCCCAGCGGCAGGGCCAGGCCCTGTCGCTGCTGATGGTCGACGTCGACAATTTCAAGGAATACAACGACAGCCACGGCCACCAGGGCGGCGACCTGTGCCTGCGCAAGGTGGCCGGCGCCGTGGCCAGCGAAATGCGCACGAACGACCTGGTGGCCCGCTATGGCGGCGAAGAATTTGCCGTCATCCTGCCGAACCAGTCGCTCAAGGGCGCGGCCATCGTGGCCGAACGCATCCGCCAGCGCGTGGAACGGCTGCGACTGCCGCGCAAGCGTCCCGACGGCGCCTGCGTCACCGTCAGCATCGGCGCCGCCACGGCCCTGCCCGGCCCCGGCACGGAACTGGGACAGCTGATCCACACGGCCGACTGCGCCCTGTACCGCGCCAAGCACCTGGGCCGCAACCGCATCAGCCTGCCGGAAACGACGCTCACGTAGGCAGCCAGGACATCGCACGCGGCGACGTGGTATCCGAAGAAGACTCCCTGTCCCGCCTCGACCAGGATTGACATGACGCCGTGCACGACGTCGTGCACATCCGCATGTTCCTGCCCACCAAACGCGACTTCCTCGCCCACTTGACGGCGCGCATCCTGCGGCCCGACTCTTAGCCCCTATGCAGGGCGGCGTGAATATTCTATGCTGCGGCGTTGCACTTTCATAACATCCAAAAAAGAAGGAGCCTTCGTGTCAAGAATCATGCCCGCTTTATTACCCGCTTTCGCCCTGGCCTTGTCGGCCATGGCCTCGTCGAACCTGGGCGCCGCGCCCGTCAAACCGGCCGCCGCCCATGGCGCCGCGGCCAGCAAGGCCGATCTGCTGCCATTCAAGGCGACGGAAAAGACCTTGCCCAACGGCTTGAAAATCATCATCGTGCCGACCGGCTTCCCGAACCTCGTCTCGCTGCAGATTCCCGTGCAGACGGGTTCGCGCAACGAAGTCGAGCCGGGCAAGTCCGGTTTCGCCCACTTCTTCGAACACATGATGTTCCGCGGCACCAAGGCGTATCCGCCAGAGAAATACCAGGAAGTCATCACCCGCGCCGGCGCGCGCCAGAATGCGTATACGAGCGACGACTTGACCAATTACCACACGACGTTTGCCAAGCAAGACCTGGAAACCGTGCTGAAGGTGGAAGCGGACCGCTTCCAGCACCTCGACTATGCGGAAGACGCGTTCAAGACGGAATCGCGGGCCGTGCTGGGCGAATACAACAAGAACAGCGCCAATCCCGTGTCGAAACTGTTTGAAGTGATGCGCGACAGCGCCTACACGACGCATACCTACAAGCACACGACGATGGGTTTCATTCAGGACATCGAAGACATGCCGAACCAGTACGCGTATTCGAAGCTCTTCTTCGACCGCTGGTACCGTCCCGAGCGCACCACCATCATCATCGCCGGCGACGTGGAACCGCAGCAAGCGATCGCGCTGGTGGAAAAATACTGGAGCAGCTGGCAGCGCGGCAAGCAGCAGGCGGCCGTGCCCGTGGAACCAAAGCCGCGCGGCCCCGTCTACAAGCATGTGGCCTGGCCCACGCCGACCCTGCCGTGGGTGGCCGTGGGCTTCCACGCGCCCGCGTTTTCCGCGAAGGACAAGGACCAGGCGGCGCTGGCCACCCTGCTGTCGCTGTCGTTCGGCCGCACCTCGCCCCTGTATAAACGCCTGGTGCAGAACGAGCAAAAGGTCGACCAGTTGTTCGACATGACGCCGGACCGGGTCGACCCGACTCTGGCCGTGCTGGGCGCGCGCGTGAAAAACATCGACGACGCCGTTTACGTGCGCGACGCCATCCTGGCCACCGTGGCGCAGCTGCGCGACACGCCCGTCAGCGACAAAGACCTGGCGGACGCCAAGTCGGCGGAAAAATACGGCTTGATCCGCTCGCTCGACAACACGGAGCAGATCGCCGGCACCCTGGCTTCCTTCGTGCATTTCGACCGCTCGTATGCCACCATCAACCAGTACTACCGCCTGATCGATACGCTCACGCCGGCCGACCTGCAGGCGGCCGCGCGCAAATACCTGACGGACGAGGGCCTGGTGGTGACGACCTTGTCGCACCAGCCGATGGCCGCCGCCATCGCCGCCACGCCAAAGCTGGCCAGCCTGCTGCCGGCCGCCTCGACCGCGAAGTTCGACGTGCTGGTGCAAAAGTCGGCGCTGCCGCAAATCCGTTATAAGCTGCTGTTCATGGCAGGTTCCGCGCAAGACCCGCAAGGCAAGGAAGGCCTGGCCGCGCTGACGGCGTCCATGGTGGCGTCGGGCGGCTCGTCCGAGCGCAAGATCGACGAAGTCAACCAGGCCCTGTTCCCGCTGGCCGGCAGTTTCAGCCAGCAGACGGACAAGGAAATGACGACGTTTACGGGTTCCATCCACCGGGATAACTGGACCCAGTTCAATGCCATCGCCCTGCCGCTGCTGCTCTCGCCCGGTTTCCGCGAAGACGACTTCCGCCGCCTGAAGGATGCGCAAAAGAACGCGCTGCTGCTGGACCTGAAGGACAATAACGAAGAGGAATTCGCCAAGGAACGCCTGCAAACCAATGTGTATGCGGGCACGCCGTACGGCCACCCCGTGCTGGGCACGGTCGCCGGCATCGACGCCATCACCCTGGACGACGTGAAACAGTTCTGGAAGAGCGCGTATGCGCAAGGCGCCGTCAAGGTCGGCATTTCCGGCGACGTGTCGGACGCCATGACGGCCTCGCTGACGCAGGCGCTGGCAAGCTTGCCGGCCGGCCCGGGCTTGCCAGCCACCGTGAAACCCGCGGGCCGCAAGGCGCAGGGCCTGGAAGTGGAAATCATCGAGAAAAACACGCGCGCCACGGCCATTTCCTTCGGCTTGCCGCTGGACGTCACGCGCACGCACCCGGACTTCCCCGCCCTGTGGCTGGCGAAGACGTGGCTGGGCGAGCACCGCGCCTCGAATTCCTACCTGTACCAGCGCATCCGCGAAATCCGCGGCATGAACTATGGCGATTACGCGTACATCGAAGCCTTCCCGCGCGGCATGTACCAGTTCTTCCCGAACCCGAACCTGGGCCGCAAGGCGCAGCTGTTCGAAATCTGGATCCGCCCCGTGGCGCCGGACAACGCCCATTTCGCCCTGCGCGTGGCACTGACGGAATTGGGCAAGCTGGTCGACAACGGCTTGACGCAGGACGATTTCGCCACCACGCGCGACTACCTGATGAAGAACGTCTTCGTCATGACGTCGACGCAGGACCAGCAACTCGGTTATGCGCTCGATTCGCAATGGTATGGCACGCCGGAATTTACCAAGCTGATGCGTGATGGCTTGTCGAAACTGACGCTGGCCGACGTCAACCGCGCCATCCAGCAGCACCTGTCGGCGAAGAACCTGTCCGTGGTGATCGTTGCCAAGGATGCGGCCGGCTTGAAGGATAAGCTCGTCAGCGACGCGTTCTCTCCCATCAAGTACGACGGCAACAAGCCGCAGGCGCTGCTCGATGAAGACAAGGTCATCGGCGCGATGAAGCTGGACATCAAGCCGGCGGCCGTCACCGTCACGCCGGCGGCACAGGCCTTCGCCAGGTAAGTTTGTGCCAGATCAACCTCGTCCGGTGCAGCTTGCCGGATGGGGTTGGCCTGGCATTCGGCGCGGCCAAACCCGCCTTCATTCCGCAAATCCCGGCCTTGGTCGGAAAGTAGCATCTTGGCAATCTGGTTTTCCCCATACTGTTTTTCGACTCTTCCCGAGTGAAAACCATGACAAGGACAACCATGCACCTGTTCCATCCTCACCTTTACGCCACCTGCTTCCTCGCCGCTGCCGCGCTGCCGGGCGCCCTGTACGCGCAAGCGCCGGCCCTCGCCGGACAGTGGCAATTCCAGACGGCGACGGGCACGACCACGACGAATGGCGTCGAGGTCGACCTGATCGACACGGGCATCCTCGACATCAGCGAAGAGCAAGGCGGCTTGCGCGCGACGATCGCGTGGCTCGACGAAGGGGGCCAGCTCACGCCGCGCCGCACGGTCAACGGCACGGCCGGCCCCGCCGGCGCCGTCTTCCGGCATGGCGGCAAGCGCGTCAGCACGGGGCGCAACGGCAAGGAGATCAGCACCGACGTGACGATACGCTGGACCCTGCAAGCCAAAGGCAACGTGCTGAGCGGCGAGCGCCTGGTCGAAACCGATGAGAACGAACCCAAGCCCGTGAGCGGCACGCGGCTCAAGGAACGCTACGTGCCGCCCACGCTGCCGGCCACACCGCCAGCGGCAAGCGGCGCCGCGCGCGGCCCTTCCACGCCGGCCGAGCGCGCGCGCGTGGTGCAGATGGCGAACGAGGCGCAGCGCGATCCCCTGGCCGTACAACAGCGCGACGGCGCCTGGCTGGGCGCATGGATAGAAGCGATTCCCGACTTCACCTTACCGGCCAGCGCGCTGGAAAGCTGGCTCTCCATCGCCAGCCGGCCAGCCATCCGCGAGGCAACGGTCTTTCAATACCTGGCCAGCGCGATGGCCTTCCAGATCGAACACCCGGAGCAGGCCGGGCAGCAGAGCGCCAGCGACCTGGCGGGCATGCAGGGCGTGCTGCGCGCCTACGAAACCCTGTTGCGCCAGGATAAGCTGAACCGTTCCGCGAAGCTGGATGCGGCGCTGGCGGCGCGCCGGCAAGACAGGCTGCCCGCCTTCCTCGCCACGCTGTCCGGCAGGAATGCCGGCATCGAAGCAGCCACGTCGCCGTCCGGCGACGCCACGGCGCGCCGGATCGTGGCGCTGGGCACCGGCGAGCCGCACGCGATGGACTGGCTCGACATCCTCAGCAACCGCTTCGGCGGCCGCATGGCCGGCAGCGACGCCTACACGCATGCGGCGCAATGGGCGCGCCTGCAACTGCGGCAATGGGGCGTGCAAGCGGAACTGGAAGAAGCGGGCCAGGTGCCCGTCGGCTTCAACCGCGGCCCGTGGTCGGGCAAGATGCTGGCGCCCGAGGAACAGCCGCTGCGCCTGGCGACGCCCGCCTACTCGGCCGGCACGCGTGGCGTACAGCAGGGCCTGGCCATGATGGGACCGGCCACCCTGGAAGAGGCGCAGGCGCGCGCCGCGCAATTCAAGGGCAAATGGGTGCTGATCGGCGGTGAAAACGGGGGCGGCGGGCGCGATGGCAGCACCATCCACCAGCCCAGGGCCATCACCCGCGTGCTGATGCAGGCGGGCGCCCTCGGCACCATCCAGTCCGGCGAAGAACCGCTGTATGCCGCCAGCGCCGCGCCCGCCACCTGGGCGGCCCTGCCGACCTTGCCCGACATCAAGCTGGCCGCGCCTCAGTACGCCGACATCCGCCAGCGCCTGGCGCGCGGCGAAGCCGTCACCCTGGAGTTTGACATCCGCAACTGGTTCTATCCTGGCCCGGTGACATATCACAACGTCGTCGCCCGCATTCCGGGCACGCAAAAGCCGGAGGAAATCGTGCTGATCGGCGCCCACCTCGACAGCTATGACGGCGGCACGGGCGCGGCCGACAATGGCGGCGGCGTGGCCACGATGCTCGAAGCGATGCGCCTCTTGGCGCTCTCCGGGGCGAAACCGCGCCGCACCATCATGCTGGTGGCCTTCGGCGCGGAGGAAATCGGCCGCAAGGGATCGTTCGCGTTCGCCGAGCGGCATGCGGGGCAATTGGAGCATATCGTCATGATGCTCAACCGCGACGGGCGGCCCGGCGCCATCGACGGCATCGCCATTCCCTCGGCCTGGAAGAGCGTGTTTGGCCGGGTCGAGCTGGCCCTGCAAGACATCCACCCCGTGTTCGGCTTCGCCAGCAGCATCAATGACGTGCCGCGCGACGCCAGCAAGGCGATGAGCGCACGGGCAGGCAGC
Organism: Janthinobacterium sp. SUN206; assembly: GCF_030587305.1. Lineage (NCBI taxonomy): Bacteria > Pseudomonadati > Pseudomonadota > Betaproteobacteria > Burkholderiales > Oxalobacteraceae > Janthinobacterium > Janthinobacterium sp. SUN206. Next base: position 879,039 of record NZ_JAPWIB010000001.1, read on the forward strand.
GATGACGCCGTCTTCAGCCTGCATGGCGTGCCGACGCCGAAATTTACCGTGCTCGGCGATTTCGACTATGCGCGCGTGCATCACACGGTGCTCGACACCTACGACAACGTGCAGCCTTTCAGCGCGGCGCAGCAATACTCGGCCATCGCCATCGCCTTGACCGCGTATGAAGTGGCGAACGCGCCGGAAGAGATCAACAGGAAAGGCTACTATCGCGCCGCCAAGGCGGCGCCGTAGACGTCCCCGCCAGCATCACTCGAAGGGATTGGCCACCGACGTCACTTCGGGCGGCGGCAGCTGGTCGGGCAAGTCCTGCTTTTCCAGTTGCGCCACCACGTCGCCCAGCAGTTTTTGCAACTGTTTCGCCAGCGCCAGGCCCGGCTTGTCCAGGGTCAGGTCGATGTCGCCGCTGATGCTGATGCGGTCGATCCTGTTTTCGATGCTCAGGCTGCCGATCTCCAGCACATCGCTTTCATTGGCGTACGGGACGAATTTCTTTGCGCACATGGGATTTCCTTTCAAAGGGATTATTTTTTCGACTTGCTATTGATCTTGGGCAAACTCAGCATGCGCAACTTTTGCTGGCGCGTCAGCGACGGTAACAGATCGATGCCTATCCTGTCTTCCAGTTGCGCAATGCTCAGCACTTCATACGCCTTGGTATCGATGTTTTCAATGAAGTAGGCGGCGCCGGCGCGCTGGCGCGGGCTGTACACGGCCTTGTACAGATGGCTGGGCACAATGACTCTTCCCACCTTGCGCAGGTTGCCGCCAATGAAAGCCGGGCCCGTGATCACGTACAGGTCGCCCTCTTTCTTCGCCATCTTGCGCACGGCGCCCTCGATGCCGGCCCACACATAGCGGTTGTTGCGCGCATCCTGCGGCACCATGTTGGCCAGGGTAAAGCTGTCGCGCTGGCTCTGGCGGTCCGGCATGTCGCCGTTGGGCGCCATGTGGCCACGGTCGAAGCCGCTGCGCGCATAGTCGGCCAGCTCGGCGCGCTGGGCGGCGGGCAGCTTGCGTTCGGCGTGGAAGGAATTTTCGCGCGACAAGTCCTGCGCCGCTTCGAGGTTGTTCGCCGTCAAGTGTTCAGCCGACCACAGGGGCGTGCGCGTAATCCCCGAATGCATCACGCCAAACACGTTGTAGCACAGCTCCCTGGTCGCCACGTCCAGCTTGGGGTTGGTGATTTCCGGCTTGCGGCCATCGACGTAGTGGGCGGGACAGGCATCGGCATGCGCCAGGTTCGCGGCAAAGGCGGAAGCCAGCAAGCCGCACACCAGGGTCAGCCCGGCGATCGATCGTTGAAACATATTTCCCTCTGAAATCTTTGCAGGCCAGCATTCTAGCGGACGGCGGCCCTCGCCACAAACCCGCACCAACCTGGCGTGCGCGGCGGCGAACGGGCGTGCAGGCGGGCGTACGGGCGGCCCTGTGCAGAGCTGGCGCAAATAAAGGCCAACAGGCCGCGCACAGCCATTCATATCTGCTAAGATTGCCTTGATTCGTTCGCATCGACCATTCAAGATTTGGAGAGCATATGATCAAAAAAACCCTGCTGCTGATCGTTGTCGTCGTCGCCGCCATCCTCGGCTATGCCACCACCAAACCCGACACCTTCAGTGTCCAGCGCGAAATCACCATCAAGGCACCGCCCGAGAAAATCGCCGCCCTGATCACGGACTTCCACTACTGGGCCGCCTGGTCGCCGTGGGAAAAGCTCGATCCGGCCATGCGCCGCACGTTTACGGGCCCCGCCAATGGCCTGGGCGCGCAATATGCCTGGACGGGCAATGACAAGGTGGGCGCCGGCCGCATGGAAATCACGGAAGCGGCCCAGCCCGAACGCACCGTCATCAAGCTGGACTTCCTCAAGCCGTTCGAAAGCCACAACACCACCACGTTTGCCATGACACAAGAAGGCGACAGCACCAAGGTGAACTGGACCATGACGGGTCCCAGCCCTTACGTGAGCAAGGTCATGACGGTCTTCGTCAGCATGGATACCATGATCGGCAAGGATTTCGAGAAGGGCTTGAACAACCTGAAGGCGGCGGCGGAGCGCTAAGCCTTCCCCGTCGCGATGAAAAACAGGGCCGCGCGGCCCTGTTGTCGTTGGCGCCGCCCCTTGCGGGGCAGCCGGCTCAGAACTGCTCGATCCAGGCCGCCAGGTGGTCCGGCGTGAGCGCCGGTTCAGCCTGCACCACCTTGCCCTGCAAGCCCATTTCCGTTTTACTCAGCTGCAAGGACCAGCCGCGCCGCGCCAGCCACAGCAAGCTGGCCAGCCAGAACGAGTGAATGGCCGAGACGGGCGTGGTGGTGGGCGTTTCCAGGAATTCCGTCAGCAGGCGGCCATCGAGGAACAGCGCCGTGCCGCCCTGGTTTTGCAGCGCCGCGCCGAACACGGGCAGCAGCATGTCGATCGCCTGCTCCACGCCGCGCCCAGGATGCTCGCGCTCGAGCGTGTCGAGCTGCTGGCGCACGGCGGCGGCAAAGGCCGTGCCGCGGAAGGCTTCCGAACTGACCAGGTCAGCATAATCCATCAACAGCCAGTCCGGCTCCGGCGGCGTGACGCCAGCCGTCAGGGCCGCCGACAAATACGCTTCCACGGGCAGCTGCTGCTCCGGACCAGCCAGGCTGGCGCACAGCGCGTACAGGCTGCCGATGCGGTTGGCGACGGCTTGCCGCTGGCGCACCATCAGCTTTTCGCGCAGCAATTGGGCGTGCTCGTTGCGCAAGCGCGCCAGTTCCAGCGCCTGTTTGAGTTCCATGCGCAGGGCCGCGATATCCCACGGTTTCTGGATGTAGCGGTGGATCTGCCCCTGGTTGACGGCTTCCACCGTGTGCTCGAGCTCGGAGTACGCGGTGGTCAGGATGCGCACGATGTGCGGATGGCGGTCCCAGGCGTACGACAGCAGCTCATTGCCATAGGCGCCCGGCATGCGCTGGTCCGACACCAGCACGGCGATGCGGTCGGCCTGCTCGTCCAGGATGCGCTTGCCCTCCTCGACCGAGGTCGCCGTCAGCACGTCGGCCAGCGGCGCGATGGCGCGCTGGAAGTATTTGAGGGCGTTGGCCTCGTCATCGACATAGAGTATCGTCGGCAAGCCTTGCGCCGGCTCACGCTGAGCCGGTAAACGCAGATTGGCGTCAATCATGCTCGTTCCTTATATGTACTGGAAAATTCAGGGTTACCGTGGTGGAAGTGCCAAACTCGGTGGCGATGTCGAGGTTGCCGCCGAACGACTGCATCATGCGGTGGCAAAACACCATGCCCCAGCCCTTGCCTTCGTCGCCGTTGGCACTGACGGGGTCGATCAACAGCTGTTCGACAATCTCGGGGGCGATGCCGGCGCCATTGTCGCGCACCTTGATGCGGCCGGCGTCGATGCGGATGCCGATCGCCGGATGAGCCTGCTCACCGGCCGAGCGCAAGGCATTCGCCAGCACGGACGATAAAATCAGGGCGACGCAATTGGGGGACTCGGCAATGGAGAAATCGTCGCCCACGTCCACCGTGATGGCGGCGCGCTGGGCCGTGCTCAAGGGATAGCTGTCGAGCAAGGTGGTCAGCAGCTGGCGCGCGCTGCCGGCGCGGCGTCCGCCCTGCATGCCGGGCCCGGCGCTGGCCAGGCGCACCGTGTCGACAAAGCTGGCCAGCACCGACAGGCAATAGCGCGCATTGTCGTGCATCAAGGCGGCCGCTTCGCCGATCTCGGCCTGCGGCGCGGATTCCGCCTGCGCGCGCCGGGCGATGCCGCGCGCAAAATTGGCGATGGCCGCCAGCGGCGTGTTCAATTCATGCGCAAGAAACGCCAGCGATTCCTCCATCGCCACCAGGCCCTGGCGGCGCGCGGCGCGCTCGCGTCCCGTCTGCACGGCCAGTTGCAGCGCCGTCTGCATGGCGGCCAGGTCGAGCGGCTTTTCCAGCAGGCGGAACACCGCGCCGCCGTTGATCAGTTCGAGCAGCACATCCTTGTCCGCATACGCGGTGACGAGCATGCAGACGATGTGCGGATAGCGCTGCGCCACTTCCTGCAGCAATTCGCTGCCCAGGCGGTCCGGCATGCGGTAATCGGTGACGAGCACGTCGATCTGGCCGGCCTCGTCTGCCAGCAAGGCGAGCGCCGCATCGACGCTGAGCGCCGTCAGCACGCGGTAGCGGGCCCCGGCGGCGCGTTCGAAATACTTGCAGGCGAGCGCTTCATCGTCCACGTACAGCACGCTGGCGCGGCTATCGTTATCCATGCTAACGGCCCTCCCAATCGGAGCGCTGCAAGTCGAAATTCATGCTGGCCCACGCGCCCAGCTCGCTTTCGGCCGTGAGGGTGCCGCCGTGGCGCTCGATCACGCCATAGCTGATGCTCAGGCCCAGGCCCAGGCCCTGCCCCACTTCGCGCGTGGTAAAGAACGGCTCGAACACGCGCGCCAGGTTTTCCGGGGCGATGCCGGGACCGTTGTCGCGCACGCTGATGCGCAGGCGGTTCTCGTCCCAGTGGGCCGTGATGCGGATCTCGAACGGCGGCGCATTGCCCTTGCGCATGGACAGCACGGCATTGCCCAGCAAGTTGATCAGCACGCCCACGATGGCCGCTTCGTCGCCGCGCACCAGGGTGTCGACCGGCAAGTCGTGGCTGATGCTGACATTCTTCGTTTCATGGCCCACCAGGCGGATGGCCGCGTCGAGCGCGCTGCGGAACTGGAAGTGTCCCGTTTCCAGCTGGTTGCCGCTCTTGCGGTAGGCAAAGGTCTTCAAGTCGGAGACGATGTGCTGCACGCGCAGCATGCCCTGCTTGGCGTCGGCCAGGCATTCGCTGACGAGCGCGCTTTGCTTGGCGGCCGGGTCTTCAATGGCCACCTCGATGGCCATCATGCAGAAATTCACGGGGTTATTGACTTCATGCAGCATGCCGGCGGCCAGGGTGCCGATGGCAGCCATTTTCTCCTGCTGCAGCATCTGCCCCTTGATATCGGCCAGACTTTTGTTGGTTTCTTCCAGCTGCGTGTTCTTTTGCGCCACTTCCGCCTTCAGCTGGAACAGCATGAAGCGGGCGCGCTCATTGAAATAGGTAAACACGGCACTGATGCTGGCCGACATGATAAGGAACAAACAGTTGACGACAAACGTACCCGCCAGGTCGAAGCCGCCCGCATGCCAGGCACAGGCGCCCACATACAGCAGGCAGGAGATGGCGCCGAAAACCATATTCTGCCACAAGCCGAAGGCCAGCACGATGCCCGACGAATAGATGGCCAGGGTCATGCCCACGTAATAGATCGAGGTGGCGCCCTCCGTGACGGCGATCATCCAGGCGATCATGATTTGCGGCAGGATCAGCCAGACAAAGGTCAAGCCCTGGATGCGGTCCTGCGCCCAGCGCGTGCGCATGGCCAGCACGACGCAAAAGATCAGCACGGACACGAGGATGCGCGCACTGGTGAACGCCGACTGCTTGTCCGGATACAGGGCCGAATCGAGGCCCATGCCCAGCAGGATCAGCACGATGCCCGTGTACGCCCCGCCGCGGCTGAATTCCAGGCGGAAGTCGCGCAAAACGGCCGTGTAGCCGGCGTGCAGGCCTGGCGTATCCATCAAGGGATGCTCACTTCCGCAAACACATTCACGCCCGTGGCATCGACATAGATCAGCGGGTCCGTCGCGTGCTCGGGCAGCAAGGCCGACAAGCCCTCTTCATTGCGATAGATCAAATGCCATTCCAGCAAATGCTCCATGCCGAACTTGCCGGGGTTGTTCGCGTGCACATTCGTGACGAGCAAACGTCCGCCCGGCCCCACGCGCGAGGCGAAATGCATCAGCAGGCGCGCGCACACCTTGTCGGACAGATAGTCGAACAGGCCGGCGCAATACACGGCGTCGAAACTGCCGGGCAAGCCCGTGATACCGGCGCCATGGCGGCGCTTGAGCAGGTTGTGCACGGAATCGTGCACATAATCGATCTCGACCACGCGCCCCGTGCGCTGCATGATGGTGGTCAGCCGCGCGCGCGTCCAGTCCAGCGTTTCGCTGCTGAAGTCGACCAGTTCGAAGGCCAGCCACTGCGCGTCCGGGCATGTTTCCAGGAAGCGCTGCACCTCGATGGCCGGGCCGCAGCCCACGTTGAGCACTTTATACACGCGCCCGGCAGCGCGCGCCGCGGCCGCCTTTTGCGACAGGAATTCCGTCAGGATATCGATGCGGTTGCGGTGCGCTGTGGCCACGGCCGCCTGCAAGAAGGCCGCATTGACGATCTGAAAGTACGTGCTCGGCCCCTGGCGCGGGTCGTCCAGCAGCTGGTTGACCATCTGGTAATCGCCCGCGTAACCGAGCGGCTTGGTAAACGTGCGGAAAACGAAGGGCGCGCGCAGGATCAAGGGATGCAGCGCCGCCTGGGCGAAGGCGCGGTGCGCGGGCGCCCGCTCTTCCTCGACGAGCGAGGCTTCCACCTCGAGCTGGCGCAGGTACAGCTGGGTTTGCTCCATCAGTGGCAAGGCCAGCTCGTCGAAGATATCGGGGCGCAGCCGGCCGTTTTCCTTGGGCAGCGAGTCGGACAAGTCGACTTGCTCGACCCAGCGCGACACTTCCGACAGGAAGGCGCGCATTTCGTTGACGACGATCTGGTAATCGCGGCGGATGCGGAAACGCTCGCCCCAGCCGGCGACAAAGGCGCTGGACTCTTTCTGCACGGCGCCCTTGACCACCACCACGTCGCTCAGCTCGCGCCACTCGTCGATCAGGGTCACGGAAACGATGGCGGTCAGGCCCGTGTTGACGCTGCTGATGACGACGGCCTTGCCCACGTAGGCATTTTTCGCCCCCATGCGCACCGTCACGTCATTGAGCACCTCGCTGACCTGCACAATCGAGTATGGATTATAGATTTCCATGACCAGCGAATTGCGCTGCAAGTTGAAAATCGTGCCGCGCACCGCCTCACCCTGGGTGTTGCGGAAACTGACGACTGGATCGATCTGCGATTGTGAATACACGATTGAGCATTATCAAGTTGCCCGGTTTCCGGCGCACCCCACGGGTGACGCCAGTTTCCAGGCTGGGTTAAGGCACGGCACACCGGTCGTCTGCCGCCGGCACCGCCATCAAGATGACGGTATTGCGGCGTCGTTTGACGCCGTGCCGGAGCGCCTCAAAGCGCGTCTGTTCGCTCTCTGATCGAGTGTACTATGGATGTAGCAGAACGGGCAATTGTTCCCTCAGGAACGACTGTCCGTGGCGCTGGCGCGCAACGCCGGCGGTCAACCTGCCACAAAAAGGGCCAAAGCATGGCGCAGCAACTGCGGCGTTTGGCCCGTCCAGCGCTTGAACGAGCGGCGGAAGTTGGTGGCATCATGAAAGCCAAGATAGGCGGCCACGGCATCGTTGTCGTAGCCATGCGCCTGGAAAAGATAGATCGCCTTGTGCGCGCGCACCTGGTCCAGCTCGGCCTGGAAATGCGTGCCATGGCGCGCCAGGTGGCGTTTCAGGGTGGCGGGACTGACGCCGAACTCCTGCGCCGTGCGTTCCAGGGTCGGCGCGCAGCGGATATTGGCCAGCAGATAGTCGTACAGCGCGCCGAGCAGGCTCGCGGCCGGCACGGGTGCCACGGCCGCCGCACGCAAGGCTAGCGCCGCCGCCGTGGCATTGCCGCGCGGCCAGGGCTTATCCAGCCAGCTGGAATCGATGAGCATGGCGTCGACCTGGCAATCGAAGCGCAGCGTCTGGCCCAGGTGCACTTCGTGCTGCTCGACGTGGCGGGGCCGCGCCCGGTTGAAGCAAAAGCGCCACGGCAACGCTTCGCCCGCCAGCCAGCGGCACATGGCCGCCAGCGCCGTCATGTGCATCTCCACCAGAAAAGGCAGCTGGCTGGGCGCGCCGAACGCATCGACCCAGTACAGCACATGCATGTCGCCCGCCTCGCGCAAGCGCGGCTGCAGCAGCGGACACAGCAAGGTGTGGAATTCGCACAGGATGCCAAGCGCCTGGCGCAGATTCTGCGCCTGCAGCAAGGCGTGGCTGGCCGCGCCGTAATGGCCGGGCAGCATTTGCTGGCCCAGCATGAAGCTGGTATCGGCACTGTCCAGGCCGCGCGCCACGTTGGCCAGCAATTGCAGGTATTGCGCGGCGCTGACCTGGCTTTCCGCGGACGGCAGCGCGCCGCCATCGAGGCCCGTGCCCTTCAGCAGCGGCGCCACGGCCAGTTCGCGGCTGCGCGCATAATCGAGCACCAGCGCCGGCTGGTGATGGGCCGCGATGCTGGGGTCGCCTTGCTGGTTCAGCGGCATCAGGCGGGCGCAGCGGAACTGGCCCTGGGGCCGGCGCTGCGGCCGGGCGTTTCCACGGCCCGGCTCAGCTCGGCAAGCACCACTTCCGGCACGCCATCGGTGAGCGCGCACGCATGCCGCAGGCTCAGGCGGATTTCGCGGTTGTCGTTGGCGTGGTGGCGCATCTGCCCCACCATGGCGCACAGGTGGCGCGCCTTCGCGGCCGCATCCTCGCGCGACACGCCCGGCATCAGCACGGCGAAGCGGTCGCCCGCATAGCGGCACAGCAAGTCGTCATTGCGCAAGTTCAACAGCAGCATGTGGCCCACGGCTTGCAGCACGCGGTCGCCTTCGCGGTGGCCGTATTCGCGGTTAATCAAGTGAAAGCTGTCGATATCGAGCAAGACCAGCGCGCAATCGAGGCCGGGCCGGCGCTCCTGTTCCAGGCGCATCTGCGTACGCAGGTAGCTGGCGTCGGCCAGCTGCGTGATGCGGTCGAAGGCGCGGTGGTCGCGGAACAGGCGTTCGCGCTTTTGCAGGTGCTCGTTCAGGCGGAACTGTTCCTGGCGCCAGTAATACATGCCGATCGTCAGCACCAGCATGCCGAACGGAATCAAGGCTTCCAGCCAGTTATCCCACACGGCGCTCTTATCGACGGCAAAGAATTCGTCCAGGCAATCGGCCCAGGAGCCCAGCATGATGGCGCACAGGCCGCCGGCAATCAGGCGCGTCACCAGCCCGCGGGGACGACTGCTGAGAGTGAACAGGAACCAGATGCCCGCCATGACGGCCGTGCCGCCTTCGCAGACGATATCCATCCACTTCCAGATGGCAAACGGTTTAAGGTGCCCCAGTGTGGCGTACAGGAACAAGAACAAGGGCAACGCGAGCGCGGCGGCAATCAGGCTGTTACGGTGCAACGGCAGCATGTGGGAAACCTTTAAAAGTGGTGCTGTCGCCACGATAGCGCCCGCCCATGACGGCACGATGACATGCCCCACGCCCGTGCGGCAGGTGCAAACGGCTCATCATTAGCAGCGCAGCCGATGCAAATCCGGCAAGCAGCATCCCATGCGCCCTGCGCTGGCAGGTCATTTCAGCTCACCATGATTCATTTCCAGCTGGAAAGCGCTCACAGGCCGTTGTTTTCAAGGTGGCAAGCCCTTGCCTGTCACGCAACCGTCATATTTGCTGCCTAGAATCCGCCCGGTTCCCTCCCCTAACCGAGCTCTTCATGAAAACCATGCACATATCGTTCCCCTCTCCGCTGCGTCTGACGGCCGTGGCCCTCGGCATCATGGCCGTCTTCAGCGGCCAAAGCCATGCGCAAGCGCAAGATGCGGATGGCCAGCCGGCCGCCACCGTGGTCGTCAGCGGCCAGCGCGCCAGCCTGCGCAACGCCATCGCCGCGCAAGAGAAAGCCGACAATATCATCAGCGTCATCAGCAGCGACGATATCGGCGGCTTGCCGGACAAAAACGCGGCCGAGGCGCTGGCCCGCTTGCCGGGCGTGTCCGTGCAGCGCGACCAGGGCGAAGGCCGCTACATCACCGTGCGCGGCCTGGGCCCGGACTTGAACGCCGTCACCATCAACGGCGCGCTGGTGCCGTCGCCGGAAGCGGGACGCCGCGCCGTGGCGCTGGACATCCTGCCTGCCGGCCTGATCCGCACGCTGGAAGTCTCGAAGACTTTACTCCCTGAAATGGACGCCAACTCGCTGGGCGCCACCGTCGAAGTCAAATCGCTGTCCGCCTTCGACTTGCCGGGCAAGCTGCTGTCGGCCAACGTGGGCGCCAGCTACGATGAAAAGACGGGCAAGACCAGCCCAAGCGGCGGCGCCCTGTGGGCCCAGCGCTTCCTCGACGGCAAGCTGGGCGTGGCAGCCGGCCTGAGCGCGGAAAAGCGCTCGTTCGGCTCGGATGACGTGGAAACGGGCGGCGCCTGGAGCAAAGGTAAATTGTCGGGCCTGGAATTGCGCGACTACCTGCCCGTGCGCAAGCGCGGCGCCCTGGCCGTCAACCTCGATTACCGTCCCGAAGCGGGCAACAGCTGGCTCTTGCGCTCCTTCCTCAGCGAATTTTCCGACAATGAAGTACGCGACCGCCTGACCATCAGCAATATCGCGGGCGGCAGCCTGGCCGAAGGCCAGACGGCCAGCGCGCGCGCCGAGCGCCGCATCCGCCAGCGCAAGTACACGCAGCAAGTGCGTTCCTTGGTGCTGGGCACGCAACAGAAATCGGGCGACTGGACCCTGGATGTGAAAGGCGGCCTGAGCCGCGCCACGGAAGACACGCCGGAATCCCTGAACGACGGCCGTTTCCGCGGCACCAGCAATTTCGCCGGCATCAGTTTCACGGATACGCAGGAACCGAAATTGAGCGGCCCCGCCTCGCTGTACGACCCGGCCAGCTACGCGCTCAACGCCATCACCCTGCAAAAGCGCTACTCGAAGGACAATGAACACCACGCGCGCATTGACCTGGCCCGCAAGTTTGACATCGCCACCCTGAAGTTCGGCGCAAAAGTCAGCCGCCGCGAAAAAACCAATGACACGGATCAATGGGCATATAACAGCAGCAAGGCTTCCAGCGGCAATTACTGGGGCGCCGGTTCCACGTCGATGAGCAATTTCGTGCAAGGCCACAATCTCGACTATGACCTGGGCAACATCGGCGTGGCCCTGGACCCGGCCCTCATCCGCGCCCGCGTAGCGGGACTGGACCGCACCAAGGCGCGCCTGGCGACCGAGTCCATCATCAACGACTACCGCATGCATGAAGACATCAACGCCATGTATGTGCAAAACAGCTACGACTTCGACGCCTGGCACATCCTGGGCGGCGTGCGCGCCGAGCGCACCAGTTTCGAAGCGGCCGGCTCGCAGGTGGATAGCGCCGGCGTCGCCACGGCCTTGACGCGCGAACGCTCGTACACCAATTGGCTTCCAAACCTGCAAACCCGTTATGACCTGGATCAACATACCAGCGTGCGGGCCGCCTGGACGCAAGCCGTCGTGCGCGCCAACTTCAGCCAGCTGGCGCCCGGCATCAGCCTGGCCAGCAACACGGAAGCCGTGATCGGCAACCCGGACTTGAAGCCGCTGAAGGCCAACAACCTGGACCTGGGCATCGAGCGCGTGCTGGGCAATGACGGCGTGATGTCGGCGTATGGTTTCTACAAGGACATCAAGAATTTCACGTACACGACGAACCTGGCCGGCACGGGACAGTGGGCCGGCTACACGACGGCCACCTCGTATGCGAATGGCGACGCAGCCAAAGTGAAAGGCATCGAACTGGCCTACATGCAGCCGTTGCGCATGCTGCCGGCGCCGTTCAATCGTTTCCTCGTCGGCGTGAACGGCACCCTGAGCACCTCGAGCGCGCAAATCGGCCGCTTCGACAAGGCCAGCAACAAGCAGCTGAACCGCGACATCCGCCTGCCGGGCCAGTCGAACCAGGTGATGAACTTGATGCTGGGCTATGAAACGGGCCCGGTCAGCGCCCGCCTGGCCCTCAACTACAAGTCGCCTTACCTGCTGGAAATGGGCAACGACATCCTCGACCAAAGCCAGGACCATATCGTCGCCGGCCAGAAACAGCTCGATTTCTCGCTGTCGTACCAGATCAACAAGCAGTTCCAGCTGATGTTCGAGGCGGCCAACCTGAACAACGAGAAATACTATGTTTACCAGGGTACGAAGCAATACAACGTGCAAAACGAACAATATGGCCGCACCTTTAAAGTGAGCCTGAAAGCCAGCGCCTTCTGATGATGATTTCCAACAATATGAAAAAAACCGTACTCTGCAGCGCCCTGCTGGCTGCCTTTTGCCTCGCGGGCACGGCGCAAGCCGCGCCTGCCAACACTGCGCCTTCCTTCACGCAGGAAGCGGAAGAACTGTCGCGCCTGCCTAGCGGCGGGTGGCTGCTACTCGACAAGCACGGCTTGCGCCTGTTTGACGCAGCCGGCCAGGAACAGGACCGCATCGCCGTGCGCGCCAAGCAACTGGACACGCGCAGCGATGGCGGCAAGGTGCTGGCCGTGTTCCTTGAGGCGGACACGCAGCGCCCCCTGCCCGTCTCCATCGACGTGCAGGCCGGCAAGTTGAACCGCCTGGCGCCATTTCCCGTTCCCACATTTTCCGTGGAAGCGTCATGCCTGTACCGCGACGCCCAGCAGCTGGCCCATCTTTTCTTGATCGGCAAGGATGGGCAAGCGGAACAGTGGGTGATGCAGGGCGAGCAGCGCAGCCTGGTGCGCAAACTGGCCTTGCCGCCGCACGCCAAGCATTGCCGGGTCGACGATGGCGCCCAGCGCCTGCTGGTGAGCGAGTCCAACATGGGCGTGTGGGCGTATGACGCCGAGTCCGAAGGCATGAGCAAGCGCGAAGTAGTCGCCCTGCGCAAGCCGTATGGCCAGCTGGACGGTGGCGCCGGTGCACTGGCCGTGCTGCCGGGCGGCGTAGCCGTGCTCGACGGCAAGGCAGACAAGCTGCATCTGTTCTCCCGCCAGGGAAGTCAATGGACGGCGCAGCCAGCCCAAGCCGTCGCCTTGAACGTGCGCAAGGGTGAAAGCCAGCTGGCGCTGGACAGGGACTCCTTGCTGCTGCGCGGCAAGAACGGTTGGCAGGCGCGGCCCTTGAAATGGGCTGGCAAAGCGGAAACGCAGCCTGCCGTGGCCATCATCGCCCCGCAAGCCCAGACGGAGCCGATGGCGCGCCAGGGCGACGCGGCCGACGATCCAGCCATCTGGCTGTCCAGCAACCCTGCCGACGCGCGCATCCTCGGCACCAACAAGAAACAGGGTTTATTGGTCTACGACCTGCAAGGCAAGCAGACCCAGTTGCTGGAAGTGGGACGCCTGAACAACGTCGACGTGCGGCAGAACATCCAGTTCGGCAGCAACAAGGTCGACCTGGCCGTGGCCACCCAGCGCGACGACAACAGCATGATGTTGTTCACCATCAACGCCAGCGGCGACGTGGCGGAAGCGGGCCGCTTCCCTACTGGCCTGAAAAGCATCTACGGCATGTGTCTGTACCAGCCAGCCAGCGGCGGCGTGGAAGCGTTCATCAACGACAAGGACGGCACCTTCCAGCAGTACAGCATCGGCCTGGAAGGAAATAAGTTCAGCGCCACCCTCTTGCGCAGCTTCAAGGTCGCCACCCAACCGGAAGGCTGCGTGGCCGACGACGCCAACGCCCGCTTGTTCCTGGGCGAAGAAACGCGCGGCATCTGGACCACCTCGGCCGACGCCGCCAAACCGGACGCCCTCACCATGGTCTTGCCCGTGGGCGCGAACCTGACGGCCGACGTGGAAGGCATGGCCATCTACCGCCAGCCAAGCGCCAAGCCGGACACCGGCTACCTGATCGTTTCCAGCCAGGGCGACAGCAGCTACGTGGTGCTCGACGCGCAAGCGCCATATGCAGTGCGCGGGCGCGTCAAGGTGGGATTCAACCTGCCCGCCGGCATCGACGGCACCTCGGAAACGGACGGCCTCGACGTCACCTCCGCCAACCTGGGCGGCGCGTACGCGCAAGGCATGCTGGTAATTCAGGACGGCTACAAGCGCCTGCCCGATGGACCGCAGAACTTCAAGTATGTGGCGTGGGGGGATGTGGCGAAGGCGTTGAAGCTGGACTAATCAGACTGGAGCGGGGCCGGCCCCGCCGGAGGAATGCGCACCAATGGGGCGCATTCCAATCCCGAGGAGCCGGGCTCCGATACTATCCGCGCGGCATATCGATATGAAATGGCAGGCGCTTGCCGCACAAGTCCACCCTACCCGACACGGCTAGTCGATCCGCCGACAATTCAATGATGTTGACGGCCGACACGTCACCATATTCCATCATATAGATACCCGATTCCTCCGCCTCGGGATGCATATCCAGCATCCCGATCGCAAACGCTCCTCCCTGCCCTTCCGGTATGCGCAAGCCATGCAGGAAAAAAGCCGGCGGATACAGCGCCCACGACCATTCCGCATCCTCCGGCTCGGTCAAGCGCATGAACACCTCATCGTCGCCATGGATATCGATATTCAGCTCCAGCATGCCGCTGCCATGCGCTTCCAGACTAATGCTTGATTTCGCTACATCCACTTCAAAATTGGTGTTGCCGATACTAAAAACAGTCATTCAATACTTCTCCTGAGTTACAAGCAAATAGACGGCGCGATAAACAGCAAGAAATGCAGGATTGCCGTGTCTTCACCATATTAATTTAACTATTGTCAATGCGCACAGCAATGACATTAAACTTTACCACCTTTAATAATGCCAATGAATGCAAGAAAGGGGCGTTTACTCTGTAAAACAGGTAAAACTTGTAATGTCCGCTTGCGCCCCAAAGCGGACATAGACAGATCATTGCGTTTCGCCGGCCGCAGTCGCATACGGTGGTGAGCGAACAATTTCAAACGTTACTGGAATGCCGATAGCTTGGCTCATCGCGAATGCTTGCGCGACCTCAAAATCCAAGAAGTAGCCAAGCTCCCATTTAAGCTTGCCTGCCTTGTATTGCGCTTCAAGTAGAGCAGGCTCAAATCGCTCGGAAAACGCAAGTACCTTCTTTAACTTCATAAGAGATTTCAGAGCGTTAGGTCCGGGATCGATACAGGCTGTTCCAATGAAGAGATCACTTATTTGCATCTCCGATAGATCCGGGATGTAGTGGCAACGTACGGCGCACTCATTGCCACACACTTTGCAGTACCAAATCTCCAAGCTCGATTTGTCCACTGGTCTATCAAAGCTGGAATTTCCGCAGGTGAGACATTTCATCTTGCCGCCACATTCACAAAATTAGCGTTATTCGCCATGTGGATTGGATTCCCATTCATCCGCTCTTGGCCGGTTGCCGTCATTGGCAGGTTCCGCCCCAAAGCGGACCATCGAGAACTAGGATTCCCTCTTGATGGTAATGTTGTTTGCGCGAATTCTGATGTCGCCGAAGTCACCTTCAAGGATTGCACCATCTTCAGTTGTCGCCGCACCTTCAAGCTCACCAAGACTTGGAACATTCTCACGAGTTGTGAAGTTCCCGGCAAAACGAAGTTCGCCAACTTCAAATCCAATTGGCGAGCCATCGGAATTTGTCGCCAGCAACTCAAATCGTGTCCCGTCATAGTCAATCAACTTCGTCAGAAAATAGGAATGGCGCTGCTCCAGGTAGAAGGAGAGCACGTAGGTCTCAGCTAGGTCTTCGATCTTCATGCACGATCATTCCTTTAATATTCCTGGCGTTGTTCACGTATTTGGCTAGGTCCGCTTTTGGCCGAACGCGGCCGAACAGGTGAGGATAGCATCTTGCCTTCGTGCAAAGCTCACGGTTTGTCACCATGAGGCAGAAGCCGCCCCGAAGCCGTCATTCAAGAAGACGCTTGATGCGGCCGATTTCTGTTATTTGGGGCGTCAACGCCGAATCAAAATCAACGTACAGTAGCAGGAAGGACGGAGGGCGCCCATCCCGAGTTCGCAGTCTTCACCTGAACCCAGCTATTCTCACTAAATCGGTACTCCAGCTTCTTTTGATAATGACCCATGCCACCGTATTCGACTGTTAGCCAAATACAATGATGGCCGGCGATATCGCTAATAAGCCTGCGCATCGGTACAGAATCATCGATGATAGCGTCAGTCGGATTGAATTTTCCACCAATATCGGCAATACCCGAGGTGCCAGTCTTATCATGCCCCAATAAATCCAAAATCTGAGCAGGGAGTTTATCCAAGGATGTCACTGCCTTTCCTTCGTCGCCATCACATCGCGAGTCTTGCGCACAGGCCTGAGTAGAGCAACCAAGCATGAAAATCAACAAGGCGGCATACTTAAGTTTCATTTTTAAAGCTCGTTCTTTGATGATTGCTGTCCGTAGTCGTCTGCTTATGGACGGTTGCCGTCGTTGGCAGCTTTCGCCTCACAGCAGACCTTCCCTTGACTGATTGCAACTGGCATCAATAGCCGTTGGGCAGACTCATTGCAATGAACTCGACTCCATTGGACTGCAGTTGGGTTCGGGTCGCCGTCAAGAATCGTCCTGCTGCCGTAGTAGGTACATGCTCGTAGACCAGCTCAATTCGAACAGCTTTGCCCTTTGCTGCTGGCAACGTTTCGACCACCTGTCCACTGGCAATAAACGCGAGATAGGCCCCGATTTTTCTCTCGATCAGACTGAAGTGCGCCTCTTGATCGTCCCAAGGAAGGTGATCCGAAATTATAAGGACGGCTTTTCCATCAGCCTTCGATATTCCTAACCCATCGACAACGTCAGAACTATCAATACTCATCGTCTTTCTTTCTGGTCACAGGTACCAAAGTAATAGTTAATGCTCTGGGAGCGGAAATGGACCGTCCGCTTTTGGCCGGTTGCAGTCAAGTCTCAATTCGCAGACGACTACGAAGGCGCTTGATCGATACTATTTCAAATATTGCTCCCGCGACAAAGAGAATTCCTGCACCCGACTCAAACCCGAAGGAGTAAGCGATGAGGGCAGCAGCAACGAACCCGGCGGTAATCAAATGACACATAGCAATCTCCAGATTTCTAAAAAATGGAATGGCTTATAATGGCCGGCTACGGCCAGTTCAATCACACGCAACTTCATAAATCGCAGACTCTTCCTCAGGTCCTCTGATGCGGATGACCTTGAACTGAGACACGGAGAATTTGAAAGCAACCAGCAACTCTTCTACTGACTCCGTTAAAGACTTCGCCCACTCAACCACAGCTACCTCAGTTTCTTCACCAGGTTCAATATCGGCGAGGGCTCGAAGTTCTCGACGCTCAGGGAGACATGCGATGGGAATGAAATCATCGAAACCCTGTTCACTGATTATTTTTCGTGCAATACCAGCAAATTCGTCTAATTTCATATCTTTGTTTCCTTTGTTTGCACTCCGCTTGGAAGGTCTTCTTTTGGCCGACTGCCGTCTAACGTTGCCAAATCAATTTTAAATCTCCGTCGACAAAGCCGACGGCAACGGCCTTTGCTTCTTTCAGCTTCTTTGTGGCGACCGAAGACTTTTCCATCACACTCAAAACTAGCTGCTCTATGCCGTGCAAGCATGCCTCCCAACCACCACTAACAAACCCACGAGGAATAAATATAGAACGTGGACTCGCGACCCATACCTCACCACAGGCCCAGTCTGAATCTCCCGCATCAAACTCGTCACATCCTACTAATTCGATGCCGTAATTTGCCTGTGCCGAGTCCAATTCAAAGATGTTGAAGGAAAATGCTACTACAATGCTTGGTATCTCTGGCGCCAGCGCCGATGCAAGCCAACTCTCGAATTCTTTAGAAAACTCCATATCCAATTTCAACCAGTTTGCCTCCTATTAAATTCATTGTCCGTCCGGTTCTGGCCGGCAGCGGTCCGTGAGCATAACGAATTACCAAGCGAGAAAAGTCACACATTGTCACGTCAACGTGAATGTCTGCTTCTGGCCGAACGCGGCCGTCGGCCCCTAGCATTGCAGCTTGCCCAGCTGCAAAACCCACCAATTCTCACAGTCGACCGATGACCCCATAGCGGACCTTCGCATTGCGGTGGCTTGTTACACTTTATCTCGTCGCCAAAACAAATAAAAAATCAAGCTACAAACGAAACCATGCACTCCGAACCCTAGAGCAGTTACAGCGTAGTCTACCCACGCTAACCCCGTCGGATGGCTATTTTCATAAAGCATAAGGGCATGTCCGTCCCATTGTCTATTTGTAGTAGAACCATCAAGGTTTTGGGGACGCCCTATGACAAAGTAGGGAATCATCGCGAGGAGGCTACCACAGCAACTTAGACTTAAGAAGTTTAGTTTTTGTGTCCGATGAAGCGCATCAAAGCATGGGATTCCGAATAAGAGTATTACCAGACTCGAAATGACCAGGACCGCTGCAAAGTAAAAAATAAGAACATCAAGGGGAAAACTGACTAGATGAAATTCGCCTAAAAAGAGCAGAGAGAACGTAGCTAACCCGAGCAGTGGCTGCAACAAAATGGCGACAAGGGCTGCAAGCGCAATATGCCGAGTCTTCATAAAAATCTCTCAGTATCTCAATGGCCGGTATTGGCTGCGGATTCAATCGGTGGTCGCAACACTCAAACCTAAATTCCTAGGTTACAGGAGTGTTGAAGATGAAACAGAAACCACGCATTTATTACACCGAGACGCAGAAGGCCTTGATGTGGGAACGCTGGAAGCAAGGCGACTCTCTGCAGATGATAGCCCAGCTGTTTAATCGGAATCACTCGTCGATACAGCGGATTCTGGCTGAATCTGGTGGCATACGGCCAGCGCAGCGATGCCGTTCCAGACTGGCGCTGACACTGGCCGAACGCGAGGAGGTCTCGCGCGCCATCGTTACCGGCGTATCCATCCGCGCACTTGCCAGGCGCCTTGGACGTGCACCATCGACCATCAGCAGGGAACTCAGGCGCAATGGTGGCCGCGAAGCATATCGTGCGATTCAGGCGGATCAGCATGCTTGGGATCAGGCGCATCGCCCCAAACCTTGTAAGCTGACGGAGAGCCGCATGCTGGCCAACATGGTTGCCAGCAAGCTCCAATTGCAGTGGTCGCCGGAACAGATTGCTGGCTGGCTCAAGCAGCTGTTCACGAGCCACGAGGAGTATCACGTGTCGCACGAAACCATTTACCGCAGCCTCTACATCCAGGCCCGAGGCGCCTTAAAGAAAGAGCTGCTGGAACACTTGCGCCGGACGCGCGCTATGCGCCGCTCACGTCATCACACCCCAAAAACGGACAACCACGGCAGAATTGTCGACGCCGTGCCGATCAGCGAGCGTCCAGCGACTGCAGCGGATCGAGCAGTGCCCGGGCATTGGGAGGGGGACCTGCTCTGCGGCAGCCACAACAGCCAGATCGTCACCTTGGTCGAGCGCCAGACGCGGTACGTCATGCTAGTGAAAGTTGCCGCCAAGGACACCGAAACGGTTGTAAATGCGCTGATCGACAATGCCTGCAGGCTGCCCCACGAACTGTATAAATCACTGACCTGGGACAGAGGCAAAGAGATGGCTGGCCACAAGCGTTTTACTTTGGCCACCGACATCCAGGTCTACTTCTGCGATCCACAGAATCCATGGCAGCGCGGTTCAAATGAAAATACCAATGGCCTGTTGCGCCAGTATTTCCCCAAGGGGCTGGATATTTCTACTTATTCACAAGAGCAACTCGATGCGGTAGCCAGACGACTCAACGAGCGCCCCAGGAAGACGCCACACTACCAAACACCGGCTCAACGATTTGAACAGTGTGTTGCGTTGACCGATTGAATCCGCAACCCATTCCGGACGTTGGCCAATCACTCTGAGTCGTTTGTTTCATGCCATGGCCAGTCATGAAATGAACGGATGAGATTAGCGGTCGGGCTAAGTGTCCAATAGATGATGGTGCCTACCCGCTGCTTTTGCTCATGCGTCAAACTTGCTTCCTGCATGAACGACCGGTAAGCATCATTCAGAAAGTGCTTGCAGAACCATGAAATCAAAAAGAATGGCACTTCCTTAGTGCTGACATTCCACTTGGATTTTGCAATTTCGGCTAGAAGTTCCTCACAGCTCCGAGTGGGAGTGGGGTCGATCTCAACCAATAGGCAAGCAGCTACGCTAGCGCCTCTCCCGCTTGAGATCGACTGAGTAAAAAGAAAATTGAAGAGTTCCTGCTGTGGACTTGTACTCAGCTCCAGAGCCAAGGCAACGAAATCGTCATAGTTGACGACGCGCTCGAAACGTTGGAGGGTTAATTCCTCATTCATACTGGGTCTCCGTTCATGAGTGATTTTCCACCGCGTTTCGAACTATGCAGTTGAAGGGCCGCTTTTGGCCGGCTGCTGTCGTTGGTGGCTTCCGCCCCACAGCCGACCTTTCTTAACCAATGCTAGCTTGGAAAATTCGATCGCTGGAAGCGAGAAATGCGTTTGGATCCTTGACGAATCTGGATGCAGACGATGCTTTCAGGGCTTCTGTCACTTGTTCCACTATGGGAGCGATAACTCGTCCCCCTTCGCACAGTACTATGCAGTACCCACAGTCATCAGCAATAGCAACGATGCTTTCGAGCAGCCTGATATTCAGATTTGAACAATCCAGACGAACGTCAACGGAATCGTCCCAAACCTGTATGTCGTCTGTTTTAGAATTGCCATACATAGTCGCCTCAGCGCTCCAAGAATCAGCTACGGGCAAAACACTCTTCGCGAGGGCATGTATGGCAGATTTGTCTACGCCTTCCCAATAATTTGGCCAAACCATTTCATCATCGAAACTTGCGTCTGGCACAACAGCAGCAAACTGAAGCAGGAAATCAGGCATTTTGCCATGTATTTCGACAATCCTTCTTGCGGGAATCAAGGTGAACTTGAATTGCCATACTGCCATTGAAATTCTCCAGTATTCAAAAAAGCTCGACCGTTCTATCCCCGAACTCTTTGTCGAACGACCGCTTCTGGCCGATTACCGACTCTTTTAGTCAAAATGCCGATTAGCATTAGTATCAATCTTTAACGTGCTAATGGTAAAGGCTGTTCGATTAGGAGCGGCTACTTCTGACCATTCGTAAACAATTCCGCAACTGTAGCGTATTTTGCAACATGATATCGAAAAACAAGCCGCAATGCACCAGTCATGTCAGCAACTACCTCGTTAAATCTCCTCGGCTTACCAATCTGCCAGCGACTGCCAGCCTCAGGCATATTAAAATACCGTCCCATGACCTCCCCCGCCTCGACCTCCTCCCTCCCCGACAGCATCCTGCTCCCTTCCCTGGCCGTATTGGGAGGGCAGATTTCCGTCAATCTGGGGGCGGCGATTGCGAAGAATCTGTTTCCTGTCATTGGCGTGGAAGGGATTACGGCGTACCGGGTGGGGTTTTCGGCGCTGATACTGCTGGCCATCTTTCGGCCCTGGCGCTACCGGCTGACGCGCAAGGATGTGCTGAATTTGCTGGTCTACGGTTCCGTGCTGGGGTTGATGAACTTGCTCATTTACCGGGCGTTTGCGCTGATACCGATCGGTATCGCGGTCGCCATCGAGGTGACGGGGCCGCTGGCCGTGGCCATGCTGTCGTCGCGCCGGCCGCGCGATTTGCTGGCCGTCGCGTGCGCCGTGTTCGGCTTATATCTGCTGCTGCCGCTGCAAGGCAGTCCAGGCAGCCTGGACCCGGTCGGCGTGGCGTATGCGCTGGGAGCGGCGCTGTGCTGGGCGCTGTATATCATCTTCGGCAAGCGGGCCTCGACCTTGCAAGGTGGTCAAGCCGTGGCCTGGGGCATGACGGTGGCGGCCATGGTGACGGTGCCCATCGGCATCACCTACTCGGGCACGGCCCTGCTGGCGCCGTCGATTGCCTTGATGGGCCTGGCCATTGCCATGCTGTCCAGCGCCCTGCCGTACTCTCTGGAAATCTTTGCCTTGCGCCGCTTGCCGCAAGGCGTGTTCGGTATGTTCAGCAGCGCGGCGCCCGCCGTCAGCGCACTGGCCGCCATGGCCGTGCTGGGAGAACTGCTGAGCCTGACCCAATGGCTGGCCATCGCCTGCATCGTGTTCGCGTCGGCCATGGCGGCGCTGGGCGCACAGGGCGGCAAGCGCTAGCGGCCTTCAGGCCATCCCGTATCGATTCCTGCGCGCTTCCCTTCCTGCCGCCATTCCCGCAGCCATTCCTGCGCCGCCTGGCATTGCTGCGCCGCTGACGGATAGGTTTTGATGCCCGCCTGTAAAATACGTCATTGCTTGCCATATCGTGCACTTCCGCCTCAACGATGACCTATCCATTTCTTTTTCGCTTGTTTTCCCCTCTCGCCGCCGCAGCCTTGCTGCTGGCGCCAGTCGCCGCCGCACAGGCGGCCGCTCCTGCCGCCCCCACGGGCAATGCCGAAGCGGGCAAGGCGGCCTTTCGCAAGTGCGCCTCTTGCCATCAGGTGGGACCATCGGCGCGCGGCGGCTTCGGCCCCAAGCTGACGGGCGTGATCGGCCGCAAGGCCGGTGCCACCACCGACTATAAATACTCGGCGGCCATGAAAAACGCGAATATCGTCTGGACCGAGCAAAACCTGGCCGGCTTCCTGAAAGCACCGAGCGACTTCATTCCTGGCAATAACATGCGTTTCTGGGGCATCGGCAACGCCCAGCAAGTGGCCGATTTGCTGGCCTACCTGCGCACCCAGTAAGCGCATGCAATAAACATATGCAACAACGTCAGCGTGCAAGCTGGCTGTGCGCCAGCCTGCACGCAGGCTGGCACATGCACGCGCACAAGGCGGCATCAGGCCCGTGACGCCAGATCCAATTCCCGGCGCTTGCAGCACGCCCTTGCGCTTCTTGTCCGCCGCCTCATAGTCGCGCAGACGACTCTAAGGCTTGGCCGGCAGCTTGCGCACGCACAGATAGATGGAATACAGCGCCGCCAGCCCTACCAGCACGTACACGCCGCGCGACGCCGTCGACATGGCGCCCAGGATGCGGGCCACGATATCGATATCGAACAAGCCCACCAGCGCCCAGTTCAAACCGCCCACGATCAGCAGGATCATCGAGATCCAGTCGACCACGTTCAGACGCTTGGCCGACATTTCCTCATTTGCCGCACCGTCCGATCCTGCCTGGATATTCGCCATGTCAGCCTCCTGTGAATAAGAAGAAAGACCCGCCGTCGGGTCTGTGCAAGAAACAGTGTAGGCGCTGCACCGGCATGCGCCAGTCGGACGATACCGGGTATCGAGGTAGGACGCGTCTGTAATACGGCGAGTGATTTTATCTGGCAACAAATCATGCCGCTGTTGCTAAACAGGCAGTGACTAATTCCAATATGGAAATATTAATAGATTACTTAGTACCGCACTGCTACACTCATTTCACCCCAGCAACTTCAGGGGACAAGCGCCACGCCATGCCGCAGGCATGGGAGACGGCCACCATGGGACAACAGCTGAGGGGACATGAATATTTCAAACATACGTATCGGTGTGCGCCTGACCACAGGCTTTTTGCTCACTTCGCTTTTACTGGCCGTGGTAGTGGTCATCAGCACGTGGCAGTTGTCGACCGTGAGCGGGGAAATCGATAGCAGCGTGAACCAGCGCTATGCGCGCATCGCGCAATTGCAGGCCACGCGCAACAGTACGCAAGAACAAGCCGCCCTCCGTGAACTCGACCAGCAGATCGCCACGCAATCGGCGCAGATGCGCACGGCGGCGGAGGCGGCCATGGCCCGCGCGCACGATACCAGCGTGCTGATCATTGCGCTGGGCCTGGTCGGCGGCGTGTTGAGCCTGGCGACGGCCTGGTTCATCAGCAGTGGCATCGTGCGGCCCTTGCGGCATGCCGTCAAAGTGGCGCGCAAGGTGGCTGGCGGCGACTTGAGCGAACATATCCGCGTCGATTCCCGCGATGAAGTGGGGCAACTGCTGCAAGCCCTGAAAGACATGAATGCCAGCTTGATCACGATCGTGGGCGAGGTGCGCGGCGGCACGCACGACATCGCGGGCGCCTCGGGCGAAATCGCCGCCGGCAACCTGGACTTGTCGCAGCGCACGCAGGCGCAAGCCAGTTCGCTGGAACGCACGGCCGCCTCGATGGACGAGCTGACGGGCACCGTCAAGCAAAATGCCGATAACGCACGGCAGGCCAATCAGCTGGCGCAATCGGCCGCCGCTGTGGCAGGCAAAGGGGGCACGGTAGTGGCGCAAGTAGTCGATACCATGAGCTCGATCAACGCTTCGTCGAAAAAGATCGTTGACATCATCGGCGTCATCGACGCCATCGCCTTCCAGACGAATATCCTGGCCTTGAACGCGGCCGTGGAAGCGGCCCGCGCCGGAGAGCAAGGGCGCGGCTTTGCCGTCGTGGCCGCTGAAGTCCGCACGCTGGCGCAACGCTCGGCCGGCGCGGCCAGGGAAATCAAGCAACTGATCGGCGACTCCGTCGAGCGGGTCGATGCAGGCGCGCGCCTGGTCGATACGGCCGGCGCCACCATGCGCGAAATCGTGGCCAGCGTGCACCGCGTAACGGACATCATAGGCGAAATCAGCATGGCCAGCGGCGAGCAATTGTCCGGCATCGAACAAGTCAATGCCGCCATCGTGCAAATGGAACAGGTAACGCAACAAAACGCAGCCCTGGTGGAACAGGCATCGTCCGCGGCGGCCAGCATGCAGCAGCGCGCCACTCTACTGTCAGGCACGGTTGGCATCTTCAAGCTGAGCCGTGATCAAGTGTCAGCCCAAGCCGCGCACGGCATCAGCCTGGTAGCCGCACAGACCACGCACGCCGTCACCGCGCCGGCAAACCGCACTACCGCAAGCGTTAGAGCGCGGCTGAAAGCCTGAGTTCCCAGCTCATCGCCGCGCCGCGATAAATTCGCTATAGCTGCTTGTACATGACCGTGGTGGCGTCCAGCCGGTCGCCGGCCGGCGCCAGCGCATAGCCGGGGATGCTGCCCGCCGCCACGTAGCCGAGCGACAAGTACAACGGTTCGGCATGGTCGCTGCTGCGCGTGTCCAGAGTCAGCAGGCTGCGCGGCAAGAGGCGCGCCTGCTCTTCCAGCGCCTGCATCAGCTGGCGCGCGAGGCCGCGCCGGCGAAAAGCGGGTGCGACCAGCAGCTTGCGCACTTCGGCCCGGTGCGCCTGGTTGGGATTGGTATCCCAGTCCAGCTGCACGGCGCCGGCCACCGTCCCTTCCACCTCGGCCACCAGCAACAGGCGCACGCCGCGCGTGACGGCCGGCAAGACGTTATCCATCCAAAACGCCTGGCTGGCCGCCGTGTCGAACGGCAAGATAAAACCGATGCTGGCGCCGTCGTGCACGCATGCCTGCAGCAGCGCGCCCAGCTCCGGCAAGCGTTCGAGAATATCGGCGGATGAAAAATGGCGCAGCGATGCGGGCATGGCGACCTCAGACAAGAAAGAGAAAATAGCGGGCGCCGCTGTCCGGCGGCGTGATGAAGGCGCTGGCGCCGTGCAGCTGATAACGCAGGCAATCGCCGGCCAGCAAGTCGTGCGAGCGGCCGTCGACGGTCACGTTCAGCTTGCCTTCCTGCAGCAGCAGATGATGTTCCATGCCGGGCCGGGGCGAGGCCGCGTAGGTGATCGTCACGCCAGCGCCCAGCTCGCATTCGAGCGCTTCGCCGGCCAGCGCCCGCGCCGGGGGCGAGACGGAGCGGCGGATAAAACCGGTGTCCGGGTCCGTCCACACGCTTTGCTGGGCCCGCCGCAGCAGGGGCGGGAAATCGTCTTCCACCATGCGCAGCAGGCGCGACATGGCCAAGCCATACGCGGCGCACAGCTTGCCCAGCACGTTTGTCGTCGGGCTGACTTCGCCATTTTCCAGGCGCGATAAAGTCGCGCGGCTGACCTGGCTGGCACTGGCCAGCTGATCCAGCGACCAGCCCCGCTCCACGCGCAACTGTTTTAAACGCGCCGCCAGCCGCTGTTCCGTATCGTTCTCTGTGAGCGCTGAATTTTCCATATATGGGAATTTATCCCTCATATGAAAAACAGTCAAGCTGTTTGAGCGCGCTAGCCCGCCATGCGCGACGCGTGGCGGCACAATTCCAGGAAACCCGTCAAACGGGGCGAAAGGATCTTTTTAGACTGGCGAATCAGGTAAAAGTTGCGCTCCAATGGCGGCAGCATGGTTTCCAGTTCCACCAATTGCCCGCTGGCCAGCAAATCGGCCACCACCACCCGCGACAGGCAGGCGATGCCCAGCCCGGCCGCCGCGCCATACTTGATCGCTTCCGAGTTGCTGAACTCGCCTGCGGCGCGCAGGTAGTGCAAATACGGCACCAGCGCCTGTTCCACGGCTTCACGCGTGCCCGAGCCCGCTTCACGCAGCAGCCAGCCCGCCTGGTTCAGTTCCGTAAAACTGAGCAGATGGCGCAGTTTCGCCAGCGGATGCGTGGGCGCGGCCACGATCAGCATCTGGTCCGTCAGCCACGGCTCCACCAGCAAGCCCGCTTCGTGGCACGGCCCTTCGATCAGGCCGATATCGACACGGAATTCCGCCACGGCGGCCGCGATGTCGGCCGTGTTGGCAATCGTCACTTGCGGGATGCTGCGGCCGTACTGCTGCGCCGCCTGCGCCAGGATCTGCGGCAACAGATAAATGCCGATGGTCGTGCTGGCGCCGATTTGCAGGCTGACGGGCACGGACGGGTCGGCGCCCGCGAACTGGCGCTCGATGCTGGCGGCCCCGTCGCGCATCTGCCGCGCCTGCGGCAACAGCAGGCGGCCATTGTCGTTGAGCAGCAAACGCTTGCCCACCCGGTCGAACAGTTGCGCGCCCAGCAGCGCTTCCAGTTCATTCAGGGCCGCGCTGGTGGCCGATTGCGACAGCGCAATGTGTTCGGCCGCCGCGCTGGTGCTGCCCGTGTCCGCCACGGCCAGGAAAATCTGTAACTGCCGCAAGGTCAACGCCATTTTATTTACCTATTTTATCGGTTAAACATACAAAAACAATCCGTTTTACCATTTAATCGACGAACTGTACAGTCATGCCATACGCATAAAAACATGGAGTACGGCATGTCTTCCCTCTCAAGCACCAATACAACAAGTTTCAGCGACCGCTACGGCCGCCTGCTGCCGGGCCTGCTGCTCAGCGGCGTGATCGCCTATGGCGCCATTGCGCTGGGCAAGCTGGAATGGATGCAAAGCCACGGCATGAGCGCGCTCACCCTGGCCATCATGCTCGGCATCGTGCTGGGCAACAGCGTGTATGGCCGCCTGGCGCCCACCTGCGGCGCGGGCGTGGCCTTTTCCAAGCAGACATTATTGCGACTCGGCATCATCCTCTACGGCTTCCGCCTGACCTTCCAGGATATCGGCCAGGTCGGCTTGGCCGGCATCGTCATCGACGCGCTGGTGCTGGCGTCCACGTTTGGCCTGGCCATGTTCCTTGGCACCAAGGTGTTCAAACTGGAACGCAACAGCGCCATTCTGATCGGCGCGGGCAGCTCGATCTGCGGCGCGGCGGCCGTGATGGCAACCGAGCCCGTCGTCAAGGGGCGCAGCGAGGATGTCACCGTGGCAGTCTCCACCGTTGTTGTGTTCGGCACCATCGCCATCTTCCTGTATCCCCTGCTGTACCGGTGGAACCTGGACTGGCATGTGCTGGGCGCCACGCCCACCGCGTTCGGCGTGTACATCGGTTCGACCGTGCATGAGGTGGCGCAAGTGGTGGCGGCTGGCAAGTCGATCGGGCAAGAGGCGGCGAATGCGGCCGTGATCGCCAAGATGGTGCGCGTGATGATGCTGGCGCCGTTTCTCGTCATCCTGTCGGCGGTCTTGGCGCGCAGCAAGGCCAGGAGCGGCAACGGCGGCCACGACAAGGCGGCCAAGCTGGCCATCCCCTGGTTCGCCTTCATCTTCATCGGCGTGGTCGCATTCAATTCGCTGGGCCTGCTGCCAGCAAGCATGGTGGCCACCATCACCGATATCGACACGGCCTTGCTCGCCATGGCCATGGCGGCCCTGGGCTTGACGACGCACATGTCGGCCATCCGCCGCGCCGGCATCAAGCCCCTGCTGCTGGCCGGCCTGCTGTTCTGCTGGCTGATCGCCGGTGGCGCCGCCATCAACCATGTGGTCGCCAGCCTGTTTGCATGACACTCGCCCGTGTCGGGCCGGGGTAGCCGACACGGGAGTCGAAAACTTCGTACAATAAGCGTGTTTTGACTCTCAATCCGGCTCCGGCCCCACCCAGGAACACCCATGCATCTCTCGAACTGGCTGCTTTTCTGCAGCGTCGCCCTGCTCGTCACGTTTTCTCCCGGCCCGGCCGTCCTGCTGGCCATCTCGAATGCCATCGCCGTCGGACCGCGCCGCGCCATGATCAGCAGCATGGGCAATGGTTTCGGCTTGTTCATCATTTCCGGCGTGGCCATGGCCGGCATGGGCGTCGTGCTGGCCACCTCGGCCACGGCCTTCATGCTGCTGAAACTGGCTGGTGCCCTGTACCTGGTGTTCCTGGGCATCAAGCAATGGCGCAGCAAGACCAGCGTCGTGGCCGATGCGTCCGTGGCACCCGGCGCGGCGAATCCCAACACATTCTGGAAACTGTTCCGCCAGGGCTTGACGGTGGCGCTGACGAATCCGAAAGCCATCCTGTTCTTCTCGGCATTGTTTCCGCAATTCATCACGCCGGGCGAACCGGTGGCCATCCAGTTCACCGTGCTGACGACCTCGTTTGTCGCCTGCGCCATGCTGGCCCACTTGTTCTACGCCAACCTGGCGCGCCTGCTGAAAACCCAGCTGGCCACGCCGGGCCGGGCCAAGCTGTTCAACCGCATCTGCGGCGGCGCCTTCGTCTTGCTGGGCCTGAGCCTGCTGCGTCTGCGCAGCAAGGCAGCGTAACTAGTCTTTTTCCGTCAAGAACGCCTCGATGCTGGCCGCCAGGGCCAGCGGCGTTTCATTCATCGGATAGTGTCCCGCATTGCCCAGCACCTCGAGCCGGGCTTGCGGGTACCACGCCAGATACGTGCGGCGCATCAGGGCCGCGTCAAAACGGGGGTCGTGCTCCCCCACCAGCGCCAGCAACGGCAGTGCCACGCGCGCCGCCTTGATTTCTTCACTGAAATCCGTCCCGCTCCACGCGAGGAAGTAGCGTGCAAACGCGGCCCGATCCGCACTCTCCCACGAATATTGCGCCTTCCAGTCCAGCCAGGCGGCAGGCAAGCGTCCACCCGTGCTGCGGTCGATGATGGCGCGCCGCGCCTGCTGGTTGCCGCTGGCGTCGAGAAACAATTGCCGCGCCGCCCCGTCGAACGCCACGCCGCAGCTGGGCACGGGCGCCACGGCCACCAGTTTGCGCAAGCGCAAGGGCGCCATCAAGGCCAGCCGTTCCAGCGCCATGCCGCCCATCGAGTGGCCCACCACGCTGAAGGTGGCAAAACCGAGCGCATCGGCCAAGGCCAGCGCGTCGCGGGCGACCTCTTCCATCGAATACTCACCGGCCGCGCCACGCATGCCGCCATAGCCGCGATTGTCCATGAAGACATAGCTGAACGCGCCGCCGTCGAGACCCGCTTCCATCGGAGAAAAAGCGTGGGCGTCGCCAAACCAGCCGTGCAGGACGATGACGGCGTGCGGGCCATGGCCCACGCGATGATAGGTATTGTGCATGTTCACTCCTGAAAAGAGTGTGATGGTAAGCGGGCGGCAAGCGGCCCGCCTTCGATGACAGGTCAAATGCTGTAGAGTATGGGCCATGGATGATTTTTATACGGAAGTGCCCCGCCCCTTGATCGCCACGGCGCGCGACCATGCCGCCGATGCCGTCTTTCCCAGCCATAGCCATGCGCGCGGGCAATTCGCCTATGCGGCGCGCGGGGTCATCAGCGTGCACACACCGCAAGGCAACTGGCTGGTGCCGCCGCAGCGGGCTTGCTGGGTACCGGCCCGGCTTTCGCACGGCATGCGCATGCATGGCGCCGTGACCATGCACAATGTGTTTATCGACGCACCGGCCATCGCCGGGATGGGCTTGCCGCCCCATTGCCAGGTGCTGGACGCCTCGCCGCTGCTGCGCCAGTTGCTGGCCGAGGCTGTGACCGTGGAAACCTTGTACATCGAAGCATCGCGTGCCGGACGACTGATGGCCTTGCTGCTCGACGAAATTGCCGCTGCCAGCCCCCTGCCCCTGAGCGCCCCGCTGCCGCAGGAACCCCGGCTGGCGCGCCTGTGCATGGACATGCTGCGGCAACCGAGCCTGGACAGCAGCCTGGATGCGATGGCGGCGCAGGCCGGCATGAGCCGGCGCACCTTTACGCGGCAATTCCGCGCCCAGACGGGGCTGGCCTTTGCCCAATGGCGCCAGCAAGCGTGCCTGCTGGCGGCCATCACGCGGCTGGCGGACGGGCAAGCCGTCACCCGTGTCGCGCTCGACCTCGGCTATGCCAGCCCCAGCGCCTTCACGGCCGCCTTCCGCCGCGTACTGGGCCAGGCGCCCAGCGACTATCTGGCCTAGGCAATAATGGCGGCGATGCGCTGCGACAATGCCTGCGCCAGTTTCTGCACGTGGTAGCCATCGACAAAGCCATGGTGCGCTTGCGCGGAAAACGGCACCCGCATGCGGCCATCCTCTTGCGCGGGGCCAAACTTGCCCCAGGTAAAGGTCGGGATATCGGCATCGCGGTGGCGGTGGATCGGGTGTTCGATGGCCGCCAGCTCCAGCCACGGCAGGCAGGTGATGAAGATATTGTTGCGCTGCTCGCGCTCGGTTTCCCCCTCGCCCGTATTGATCAGCGCGGAGCTGGCTTCCGCGAAGCGCTTGGCTGCCAGGCTGCGTTCGATGAACAGGTCTAACTGGTCCGTCATCGTGAAACGCGTGTAATTGAGGTTATCGTCGCCGTTGATGACGGTATAGGAAGCGGGAAAATCGTCGATCCTGATCACTTCGCCCTGGTAGATGCGGTACATGAACTGATCGATCTCCCGCACCGTGTTCAGCAGGCAAAACAGGAAAAAGTGAAACACGGGGATTTTCCGTTCCCTGCACCAGGGCCGGAAGTCCGGCACGTCGAGCTGGAAGTTGATGTTGACGAGGGGATTGTCAAACGCCCGGAACAAGTCATAGCGGTCGCGCCGCTTTTCAAAATTTTTCATGCGGCGAGTGTAGACGATGGGGGGACTGGCGGGCAAGTCATGCCGTATCGGCTTGCCAGTAACTTATCAATGCGACATGGAGCACCAATCGCTGCCTGTTATTCCTCACTGCGGCTTGACTGCCTGGCGCGCAAATCAAGAAAAACATGCCCCAGGATTTTTTTACCGTGTATATCGACGATCACCGTCAGATAAGTATCATCGCGGGGAACGGGAATGCCGATGTGCTGAAACTTTCCATCTGACGACTCATAAATATGCGCGACCTGCCAATTCCAGTCCGCGGCGTCGCCAAAGTCACTCCCGATGACCAGATCGGCATATGCCCAAAGATCGACGACTTCCCTGGCGGTCTCGGTCACCTTCAGCATAGGCGCATGGAAGGTTTTTTGATATTCGTCATTCGACAGTAACTGTGTTTTCATTTTTTATCTGCATTTGGCCGCCGACCGGGATAAGCCGGTCGCAAGCCTCCCCGTATCGGGAGGCTTATTTCCGCCGGAATTACGACGCTTGATTAATCTCGTCGTCTATCATATTGGCGAACAGGTCGAAACTCAGGATACCCGTGCCGATGCATGAAAAGACTGTCGTACCCGCCGCATCCTTGATCGTCAATCTCTCGGTCCAGTCATTCTGATTCATGCACTTGAGGCTGGCGCCAGGCCAGGTGACGCCGTCCACATGCAAGCCCTGCGCCGAGAAGGCCAGTTCCTGTGTCTTGACATTCAGGAAATTGCCGAAGAAGCGTTTCTTGTATACCTCGCCGCTGCTGATGTAGCGGAAAGTCACGCGCTCGCCGTCCGCCAGCTTTTGCTTCAAGACGGGCATGCGGTATTCCAGGTAACGGGAGCGAAATTCGTCCATGAATTCGTCAAAGCGCTTGAGTTCTCCGGTAGCCCATATCCAGGGCTGGTCGGCGCCCGTGCGGTAGGCAAAGTTATTGATCATGCCTGTCATGGCGGTGGAGCCGCCGGCAAACAGATACAGGTCCTCGATATCGGCAAAGGCGGCATAGCTGCGAATACCGTTCAATTCATGCACCACACCGTCTTCATGCAATTCAAAACGGCTTTTCCGCCGCTTGAGCATTATCGCGCGCATGACCAGTACCAGCACGGCGAGCAGCAATAGAAAAGCCGCCGTGCCGTACAGAATAGTCAAATTGCTGTGCGTGCCCAGCTTGGCGCCATTGCGCAAGGTCATGGCCTGCGTATCGGTCAGTGTTTTCTGAGGGATAGTCGTGCTCAGGTACAAGACAAAACCTGCCACTGCCGCCAGGATCGCCGCAAATACCGCAAACAGCCTAGGCACCGTCTTGCCATGAAAATACACGGCGAGTGCTTTATTGGTTTGCGGGATACTAAAATTGCCCATGTAATCTTCCTGTTAAATGATAGGGAGGGTTTTACAACCCGGAGGTCGAAATATATTCGGCCCGGATTGTCTCCTATCTATTACAGGAATGGCCACACGCACGCACATTCAATACTGATTTCCTACAATAATGCCCCTGATTACTGGCCGGCCACAGTTATTATCTGGCATTGCAGAATTTCCCGGGCCACCTCGGCCACGCCTTCTTCCCGTTCTCCCATTGTCGGTGCATGGGCGAAGCGTTGCAATTCCCCGTCCAATTCGAATGCCAGCTCCCGTGAATGGCGCACGATGCCCTGCAATACAAAATACTTCCATTGTTCGTCATTACCGGCCAGCACCGTTTTTATATAGGGGGCAAGGCGCGGCCCGATGCCGGCCAGGTAAGGCAGGAGCACGGCGGCCACCGGCCAGTTCACATCCTGCACCCATTCCAGGATCTGCGGCATGGCTGGACGGACTTCCTCCCAGCTCAAGGCGATCAGGGCTCGCGCGTTGCGCGTATCGTGTTTATCGCGCGGCAATGGCAGGCTCATGCGAAGCGTCCCCTCATGCGGTGCCGCCGTGCGCCAGGCCCCGCTGCACCTTCCACGCCAGCGGCAAGGTCAGCAGCAATACGGCCGCCAGCGCCAGCAGGGCCGTGTGCACGCTCGTCTGGTCGCCCAGCGCGCCGAACAGCACGGGGGACAGCGCCCCGCCGCCGATGCTGCCCGTGTAGAACAGGGCGAACGCATGCTCGCGCTTGCCGGATTCGGCCAGTTCCGGCACCACGCCATACAGCACGGATGAAGTGCCATTGAGCGCCAGTCCCAGCAGGGGCAGCATGGCCATGACGCCGGCCAGCGGCAGCCACAGGGCCAGCACGATCAGCAGCGAGGTCATCGATTCCGTCAGCCACACGGTCTTCATCATGCCGATGCGCGCGCCCAGGTAGCCGCACAGCAACTTGCCGAAGGCGCCGCCCACGAACAGCAGCGATAGCGCCACGCCGATGCCGGCCGTGCCCGCTCCCTTGCTTTTCAGCAAGAATGGCAAAAAGGTGAGAAAACCCATGCGCACGGCGCTGTCCAGGGTGCCCGTGGCCAGCAAGGCGCGAAAGCTCGCCTTCGAGCCGCTGCCGGCGATGGTCTTGCCCGCCTTCTTCGCGCCCGCCTGCAGCTCGCCCGGTTTCGGCAGCAGCCACCACAGCAAGCCGGCCGCCGCCAGGCCCAGCAAGCCCAGCAAGGAGACGCTGGCTTGCCAGCTGCACACCAATAACAGCAAGCCCACCAGCGCGGGAATCAGGGTCTTGCCGATATCGCCGGCAAAGTTGTAGTGCGACAGCGCTTCCTTCACGCCGCCGCCCGCCTCGTGCGTGTCGGTGACGATGGAAGACGCCAGCGGATGCTGCGTGCTGGCGCCCAGGCCGCCCAGCAGCAAGGCGATCAGCAAGACGGCCAGGCCGCCCGCCTGCCCCGCGATCAGGTAGGCGACGCCGGCCAGCGCCGTGCCGCCCACCAGCATGCGTTCGCGGCCCCAGCGCTTCGCCAGGCGGCTGGCCAGCAACTGGAATCCGGCCATCATGCCCGAGTAGGAACCGCGCAACAGGCCCACCATGGCGTAACTGATGGCAAACTGCGCCTGCCAGATGGGCAGGAGCACATAGATCACATCCGTCAAGCCGTCATGCACGGCATGCGCGCTGCAGGCGGCGAACAGCGAGCGGCGGCGGATCGATTTGTCGGAGGGGGACGATACGGTGGCAGCGGCGGATGGTTCAGTCATGACTTCGGCAGGAAAACGATGTGGACAGTGCAAGCTTACTACAGGGGCTGGCGGCGCAGCAGCACCTTGCCATACGTGCTCCAGCTACGCGTGCCGCCAACTTCAGGATCGATGGCAAAACGGCAACCCTGCACATAGGTAACCGCCGCCTCGACCAGTTCCGCTGGCAGGCCTGGCGCTTCGGCCACGATGCGTGCAGGGGCGCCTTCGCTGCCGATAAACATGCGCAGCACTATGCCGCTGTCATTGCTGGCCGATTTGTCGAGATTGTTATAGCCCTGGACGCGCTGGGAAGGCTGGCAGCTGCCGGGTACCAGCAAGGGACGCAAGAGCTCGGCATCATCCAGGTCCCATACATATTGAACACTAAAATTTTCCTTGGCCGCTCTATCAGCAGGGAATACGCACTGCCGCACATTGCTCAGCGCCGCATCGTCCAACACTTTCCACCCCGAACTGCGTGCCACGGATGCCGTTGCCACCTTGCCATCCTGCTCTACGGAAAAGCGCATGCTCGTCTTACCTTCCAGTTCATATAGGCGCGCCTCGCGCGGATACACTTGCGGCGGACAGGTCGCGCCCGGCATCGCCTGGCCAAGCCCGGGCAGGATGGCCAGCACCGCTGCCGCACAGCGTAAGGGGAAGCTTGCTTCATGCATCGGCATCGTGACTCCAGCAATTGCTATTAAATAAGTTTTCAATTTTAGCAAATTGCCATGAACACCAGCAAGCCGCTGGCCAAACGACGGCAGGCGCGCCACCCGGCGAGGATGGTGCGCCTGCCCATGCAAAACCTTGCTTGCCCGCTTACTTGGCCATTGCATCCTTGGCCATGCCATCCTTTTTCATCTCATCCTTCTTCATGCCGTCTTTTGCCATGGCATCTTTCGCCATGCCATCCTTGGCCATACCATCCTTGGCCATGTGATCCTTCTTCATGTGCTTCTTCGCCATCGGCTTGTGCATGCCGTCCTTGCCCATGGCGTCCTTGTGCATGGCGTCGGCCGAGGCGTCCTTGGCCATGGCGTCTTTCTTCATGGCATCTTGGGCGAACGCGGCGCCCGACATGAGGATGGCGGAAGCGATCAGGGCGGTGATGGTGGTTTTCATGATATGTCCTTGTCTCTGGGTTATATGGGCGAGATTGCCCGGTGGTAAAGCTGTTGCCGTGCTACGGGTACTGCCAAAATTGTTCAAGAACCGCCGAACCAGTTGTAGCCCTGATTCTCCCAATACCCTCCCGGATACGTATTCGTCACGAAAATGGCCTGGATGTGCTTGGGATTCTTGTAGCCCAGCTTGGTCGGCATGCGCAATTTCATCGGGTAGCCGTACTTGGGCGGCAATTCCTGGCCGTCGTAGGTCAGGGCCATGATGGTTTGCGGATGCAGGGCCGTGGCCATGTCGATGCTGGTGAAATAATCGTCGGCGCACTTGAAGCCGACGTATTTCGCCGTCGTGTCGGCGCCGACCCGCTTGAGGAAGTGGGAAAACGGCACGCCGCCCCACTTCCCGATGGCGCTCCAGCCTTCCACGCAGATGTGGCGCGTGATCTGGGTTTCCTGCGGCAAGGCGCGCAGTTGCGGCAGGGTCCACGGCTTCCTGTCGGCGATCAAGCCGCTCAATTCCAGGCGCCAGGCGTCGCCATCGACTTCTTCCACCTCGTCTTCGCCGTAATACGCGTTGAAGGGGAACGGCCGCGTGATCATGGAGTCCGGGTAGGTCGGCGCCAGCTTGGTCGGGTCGAACAGCCAGCCCTGTACCCTGTCGTTGAAGCGCGACACGGCCGTCAGCGCCGTCTCGATGCCGTACGGGTCGCTGACGTTGCAGCCGGTCAACAAGGACAGCCCGCCCAGGGTCAGGCTGCGCTGCAAAAACAAACGTCGCGACGGTTGCTTGATCTGGCGCAAGGCGTCGTCCAGCATGGCCTGGCCCTGCCTTGGCACGAGGATGGTTTTTTTCATGATCGTCTCCTTAGCGGCCGCGCAGCATGGCGACCAGGGTGCGCGGCACCAGCGCCACCATCAGCAAGTGTACGCCGACAAAGCCCGTCAGCAGCGCCATGGCGATGAAGTGGACCCTGCGCGCACTCTCGTAGCCGCCGATGAGCTCGCGCAGCAGGGGAAATTGCACGGACTTCCACAGCACCAGGCCGGACAGCACCAGCACGATGCAGTCGAGCATGACGAACAGGTAGGCGGCGCGCTGCACCATGTTGTAGCGGCGCGGATCCGCGTGGGCCAGCTTTCCTTTCAGCGCGGCAACAAAATCGGCCAGCAACAGGCGCGGCGTCAGGGGAAAGAACTGGCGCCGCAGCCTGCCCGAGGCGATGTTGATGATCAGATACAGCAAGCCATTGGCCACCAGCAGCCACATGGCGGCGAAATGCCATTGCAGGGCGCCGCCCAGCCAGCCGCCCAGGGTCAGCGCGCGCGGCAACTCGAAAGGGAAAAATGGCGCCGCGTTATAGATGCGCCAGCCGCTGGTGGCCAGCACCACGACGGCCACGGCATTGAGCCAGTGCGTCAGACGCAGCCAGGCGGGGTGGATCACGTTCGCTTGTCCGTTCATCACATCACTCCCTTCGCGCAGGATGCCGTGCTGACGGCTTGCAGGATGGCGCTGCTGTCGGCCCGCTGCACGAAGGCGACCACTTGCAGCTGCTCCGGGCGCCAGCTGGCGGGCAGGTTGACTTCGCGGCGCAGCCGGGCGTGGCCTTGCGCCAGCGCAACGGGTCCCAGCCACAGGCGCACGGCCGCATCGTGATGCAGGGTGGCGCCGCGGTTTTCGCCGCGTAGCACTTTCGAGACGATGGCGCTTTCGCTGATGGCCACGTACAGCTGGCCGCCCGCCTGCCCATCCGGCGCGCTGGCATTGGCTTCCAGCAATAATTTTCCACCAGGCCCAGACGTGGCGGACAGGCTGATATTAACGGGCGCGGCGGTCGCGTTGATGCGGCGGATGGCGGCCGGCAGTTGCGTATCCCAGCCGCGCAATTCCGTGCCGCCCACAAAGAATTGGGGCGTGTAGGCCACGTGGCGGGGCTGGTGGCGCAGCAATTCGGCCTGGCGCGCATCGAATTGCGCCTGCGCCAGCGGGTCCGTCCAGCCGATCTGGTCCCAGTACGTGACGTGCAGGGCCAGCGGCACGACCAGGCTGGCCACCCCCGCTTCCTTGCGCAAGGCGTTCAGGCGCTGGTCGGCGGGCGGGCAGCTGGAGCAGCCTTCGCTGCTGTACAGTTCCACCAGCGCCGCCGTCTGCGGCCCGCTTTGCACGGCGCAGCGCTGGCCAGCCGCCAGCTGCGCGTACGCGGGTGCCGTCGCGGCCCACAGGCAGAGCGGAACGAGGCTGGCGGCAAGGCGGTGCTTGATATGCATGATGACTACCCGTTATAGTGAATGAAGAAGCGTGCTTGCCTGTCAATTCGCCGCAATGGCCGGATTGGTTACAGCCGCCGGCAAAATTAGTGATATTTATTTTTTTCAACGCCTGTCACCAAAGGCCTGCATGCAACGAATACCTGTGAGCGAGCACCTGCATGGCACGGAATTGCGGCTGCATGGCTTGATGCTGCGCGGGCTCGATGGCGATGCGGCGGCGTATCGCAGTTTCTTGCAGGCCAGCAGCAGCCATTTGCGCGCATTCCTGCGGCGCCGCCTGCAGCGCTGGCCGGACGAGGTGGAAGACCTGGTGCAGGAGTGTCTGCTGGCCATCCACAACCAGCGGCTGACGTATGACACGGGCGTGCCGCTGACGTCGTGGATCCATGCGATCGCCCGCTATAAATTGATCGACTGGCTGCGCCGGCATGGACGGCGCGAGGCGCAGCACTTGCCGTACGACGAAGAAGATAGCGCGCAGGAACTGTTTTCCAGCGCCGATGCCGAGGCGGCCGAAGCCAGCCGCGACCTGGGCAAATTGCTGGCCAGCTTGCCGGCGCAGCAGCGCGACGCCATCGTGCATACCAAGCTCGACGGCTGGTCCGTGCGCGACACGGCGGCGGCCATGCAGATTTCGGAAGCCAGCGTCAAAGTGGCCGTGCATCGCGGCTTGAAGGCACTGGCAGCCAACTTGAGGATAACGACACCATGAAAACCGATAACTTGATCGCCATGCTGGCCAGCGGCCCCGACGTGGCCGCCGCGCCGCCCCCGGGCGCCCGCTGGCGCGCCGCAGGCACTTTGAGCGCCGGCGTACTGGGCAGCGTGGCGCTGATGGCCCTGTTGCTGGGCGTGCGGCCCAACCTGGAACAGCTGGCCCGGTTGCCCGATTTCTGGGTCAAGGTGGGTTTCGTCGCCTGCCTCTGCCTGGCGGCCTGGCAAGCCAGCCGCCGCCTGTGCATGCCCGGCGCGCCGACGCGCGCCCTGCCCCTGCTGCTCGCCCTGCCCCTGCTGCTGATGTGGGCGCTGGGCGCCCTCATCCTGCAGGAAGCCCCGCCCGGGCAACGCGCCGAGCTGTTCTGGGGCGCCACCTGGCGCAGCTGCCCTTTGCTGATCGCCACCCTTTCCCTGCCCATCCTGGCCGCCGTGCTGCGCCTGATGCGCCAGCTGGCGCCCACGCGCCTGCGCTTGGCGGGCGCGGCTGCCGGCTTCGCGGCCGGCGCCATGGCGGCGCTCGTCTACTGCCTGCATTGCCCCGAGCTGGCGGCCAGCTTCGTCGGTTTCTGGTACGTGCTGGGCATGCTGGTGCCGACCGCCATCGGCGCGGCCCTTGGCCCCAAGGTGCTGGCCTGGTAAGCGAATGACCTCCTTTTCGACGCAGTGAATCCGTTTTCGTCCCCCGTGCGTATAAGTCAGGCAGCCTGCAGTTTCTTGGACTTGTCTGTCAACGCTAACAAAAATCGGGAGAATCGAAATGTCCTTGTCACACTCGAAAACCGCGCTGGGCGCCGCCCTCATGGGCAACCTGCTCGCAGTATCCTTCACGTTGGCCATCGCGCCAGCGGCCCACGCTTCCAGCCACCGCGAAGCGCCATTCATCACGCAAAACCCCAAAGTCGACGCCACCGACTTCTATATGTTCCGCAGCTATGAGGCGGGCCGCGGCGCCTACACCACCCTGGTGGCCGACTACATTCCCCTGCAGGACGCCTACGGCGGCCCGAATTACTTCGCCATGGACCCCAACGCCCTGTACGAAATCCATATCGACAACAATGGCGACGGCAAGGAAGACCTCACCTTCCAGTTCCGCTTCACCAACACCATCAAGGATGGCCAGTTCACCGTAGGCGGCAAGAAAGTCTCGATTCCGCTCGTCATCAACGGCGGCGCGATCGACAGCGTCAATCCGGCCGGCCTGAACGTGCGCGAAACGTACAGCGTCACCGTGGTGCGGGGCGACCGCCGCACGGGTAGCAGGAGCGCCGTCACCAACGCCAGCGGCGGCGGCACGACCTTCGACAAGCCCGTCGACAACATCGGCAACA
Organism: Janthinobacterium sp. SUN206; assembly: GCF_030587305.1. Classification (NCBI taxonomy): domain Bacteria; kingdom Pseudomonadati; phylum Pseudomonadota; class Betaproteobacteria; order Burkholderiales; family Oxalobacteraceae; genus Janthinobacterium; species Janthinobacterium sp. SUN206. The sequence continues at coordinate 918,492 of NZ_JAPWIB010000001.1, forward strand.
AGGCCATCCCCAACTACGCCGCGTATGCTGCGCAACATGTGTATGCCGTCAATATTCCCGGCTGCGCCACGCCGGCGCGCATGTTCGTCGGCCAGCGCAAGGACCCGTTCGTCGTGAACCTGGGCGAAACGTTCGACTTGATCAACATCAAGGCGCCCGCCACGGAATTCGCCGCGAATGCGGAGTCGGCCGCCAAGGATGACCTGGCCCGGAAAAACGTCACGGCCATCGAGATGGAAGTGCCGACCGCCTGCCTGACGGCTGGCAGCGACCCCGTCATCGGCGGCTGGACCACGGCCAGCCTGCGCCAGGGCCGCCTGCTGAACCCGGCGCCGGGCACGGCCACCACGGCTTCGAAGGAAGGCGGCGCGTGGGTGCAAGTGTCGCGCCTGGGCATGCCGCTGGTGAATGAACTGGTCATCGGCCTGAAGGACAAGGACCGCTTCAACGCCAGCAAGCCGTCGGGCGATGCGCAATTTGCCGACTACGTCACCAACCCCACGGCGCCGGCCCTGGTGGAAGTGCTGTTTGGCTCGGCAGGCGCCAAGGCGCCCACCAACTTCCCCCGCAACGACCTGGTGGCCACTTTCCTGACGGGCATCAAGGGCGTCAACCAGCCAGCGACGGTCGTCGCCTCTGAAATGTTGCGCCTGAACACCTCGATCGCCCCCACCGCCGTCGGCGCGCAAAAGCGCCTGGGCGTCATCGATGGCGATAACGCGGGCTTCCCGAACGGCCGCCGCCCCGGCGACGACGTGGTCGACGTGGTGCTGCGCGTGGCCATGGGCAAGCTGTGCACCCTGAACATCGGCTGCGCCCCGGCCGATGCCCCGGCCGGCGGCCTGCACTTCACGGATGGCGCCTTCCTCGATGAAACCTACTTCACGGCGGGTTTTCCCTACCTGAAAAACCCCATCGCCGGTTCGCCGCAACTGTAAGCCAACGAGGAGAATACGATGAAAAAGCTCCATGCATGCGGCGCCCTGGCGCTCACCTCCCTGCTGGCCGGCTGCGGTGGCGGCGGCAGCAGCCACGGCGGCGATAACGGCGACGGCGGCGTCACCCCTCCGCCCGTGGTCTTGCTCGACGCCTTCTATGTGGCCGTCAGCAACGTCATCCTGACCACCAGCGATGACAAGGACGGCGTCGCCATCGACGCCATCATGGCGACGTCTCCGGAAAATACGGAGCCGGTACCGCTGTAACGCGCGGTCACCGAGTGCGGGCGCCGGAGACAGCGTTCTCCGGCGCCCGCCCTTGCCGCCCTACCCCACCGTCGATGGCGTCCACGATGAAAACACCGATTTCCCTGCTGTGCGCCTGCCTGCCCGTGCTGGCGCCGGCCGCGCCCTACACGCCGAAAGACGGCAGCGCCGTCATCGAGCAATTGCCGCGCCGCGCCGACGCCACGCAGCTGGCCTTGCGCGGCCTGCGCCAGCAACTGAATGACACGCCGCAAGACCTTGCCCTGGCCACCAGCCTGGCCCAGCGCTACATTGCCCTGGCGCGCAGCGAAACGGACCCGCGCTACCTGGGCTACGCGCAAGCGGCGCTGGCGCCCTGGTGGCGGCAAGCGGCGCCGCCCGTCCCCGTGCGCCTGCTGCGCGCCACCATCCTGCAAAGCACCCACCATTTCGCTCCCGCCCTGCAAGACCTCGACGCCGTCATCGCCCAGCAGCCGCAAAACGGCCAGGCCTGGCTGACGCGCGCCACCGTCCTCACCGTGCAGGGCGACTACGCCCAGGCGACAGCCAGCTGCGCGCGCCTGTCGGCCTTGACGACGCAGCTCGTCACCGTCACCTGCCTTGCCAGTATCGCCAGCGTCACGGGCAGAGCCGCCAGCAGCGAGCGTTTGCTGGACCTGACCCTGCAACGCAGCGCCGGCGCGGCGCCGGAGCTCGACAGCTGGGCCGTAACCCTGCTGGCGGAAATGGCCACGCGGCGCGGAGAGGCGGCGCTGGCCGAGGCGCGCTACACGACGGCGCTGGCGCGGCAGCCGCGCGACAGCTATCTGCTGGGCGCCTACGCGGATTTCCTGCTCGACCGGCAGCGCCCGCAGGAAGTCGCCAAATTGCTGAAAGAACAGCAACGCATCGACGCCCTGCTGCTGCGCTACGCGCTGGCGCTGCAGGCGCTGCCCGGCCAGCAGGCGGCCTTCCTGGCGGCAAAAGCGGAACTGGCGGCCCGTTTCAATGCCGCCATGCAACGCGGCGACACCGTGCACCAGCGCGAACAGGCCCGTTTCGCCCTGTTTTTGCAACAGGATGTGCCGGCCGCCCTGCAACTGGCGCAGAAAAACTGGGCCATCCAGAAGGAAGTGCCCGACATGCGCATCTTGCTGGAAGCATCCGTGGCCGCGCGCAACTACGCCGCGGCGCAACCGGTGCTGGCCTGGATCGCCGCGCATGGCGTGGAAGACGTGGCCCTGCAGCGGCTCGTCAGGCAGCTGGGGCCGCAGGATGGGCAAAAACTTAGTGCCGCAAAGAAAGCAGGTGCGCTGTGAACGCCCGCATGCTCGCGTTGCTGCTCACCCTGTGCGCCTGGCTGGCCCCCGCGCAGGCGCACAAGCCCAGCGACAGCTACCTGAGCCTGGCCGTGCACGGCCAGCAGATCGACGGGCAATGGGATATCGCCCTGCGCGACCTCGATTTCGCCATCGGCCTGGACGGCAATGGCGACGGCGCGCTGACCTGGAATGAAATCCGCGCGCGCCACGACGCCATTGCCGCCTACGCGCTGCAGCGCCTGCAGGTGGCCAGCGACCAGGGCGTGTGCCCCTTGAAGGCCGTCGAGCAGCTGATCGACAGCCACACGGACGGCGCCTACAACGTGCTGCGCTTTACGGCCACCTGCCCCGGCAACGCCGCGCCCGCCACTTTAAGCATCGGCTACACCCTGTTCGCCGACCTCGACCCGCAGCACAAGGGCTTGCTCAAGATCGACAGCGGCGGCGCCACGCAAACGGCCATCTTCGACCCGGACAGCCCGCGCCAGACGATCTCCCTGGCCGCACCCGACCGCCTGGCGCAGTTCGGCGCCTACGTCAAACACGGCATCTGGCATATCTGGATCGGCTACGACCATATCCTGTTCCTGCTGTCGCTGCTGCTGCCGGCCGTGCTGCTGCCGGGCTTGCGCGAACAGCGGCAAGGCTTGAAAACGGCTTTTTATGACGTGCTGAAGGTCGTCACGGCATTCACGCTGGCCCATTCCATCACATTGACCCTGGCCAGCCTGTCGCTCGTGTCGCTGCCGTCGCGCTGGGTGGAATCGGCGATTGCCGCTTCCGTGATCCTGGCCGCGCTGAACAACCTGCTGCCCCTGTTCCGCGGCAAGCGCCCCGTGGCCGCCTTCGTATTCGGGCTGATCCACGGTTTCGGCTTCGCCAGCGTGCTGCGCGACCTGGGCTTGCCGCAGGGTTCCCTGCTGGCCAGCCTGTTCGGCTTCAACGTGGGCGTGGAAATCGGCCAGCTGGCCATCGTCGCCGCCTTCCTGCCGCTCGCCTGGCTGCTGCGCAAGACGTGGCTGTACCGGCAAGTGCTGACCGTCGGCTCGCTGGCCATCGCCCTGGTCGCTTGCGTGTGGCTGGTGGAGCGGGTGGCCGATATCAAGCTGATTTCAACGTGATGGCCGCCCGATAGCGTTGCTGGACAGCCACTGCCGGGCCACAAATCCCGGCAATCGGGCTACAATACGAACAATTCTCAATCGCATCAAGGCCTGTCTGTCCTGTGGACCGTGGCATGGAAAGGTTGCATGCTACGCCCCGAACTGGAACTGCATCGGCAAATCGAAATCCTCTACAGCGACCACCATGGCTGGCTGCAGGGCTGGCTGCGCCGCAAGCTGGGCAACGCCTTCGACGCGGCCGACCTGGCGCACGACACGTATCTGCGCATCCTTGCGCGGGGCCGCGCGCCCGCTCCCGTGGAATCGCGCCAGCACCTGGCGCAGATCGCCAACGGCCTGGTGGTCGACCTGTTCCGCCGCCGGCATATCGAGTCAGCCTATGCGGACGCCATCGCCGCACAGCCGGAAGCGCTCGTGCCGACGCCGGAAATGCGCGCGCTGATCGTCGAAGCGCTGATGGAAATCGATGCCATCCTGGCCAGCTTGCCGAACAAGGTGCGCGACGCCTTTTTGCTGTGCAAGCTCGAAGGCATGGCCTACGCCGACATCGCCGCGCGCCTCGACGTTTCCGTCTCCTCCGTGGAAAAATACATCGCCCGCGCGCTGCTGGCCTGCTGCATGGCGCAATGCGCATGAACGGCATGCACTCGCCGCCTGACGGCGCGCCTATCGCCCCCGCCGTGCTGCAGCGCGCCGCCGAGTGGATGGCGCGGCTGTGGGCGGAAGACGCCAGCGCGGCCGATGCCGACGCCTGCGCCGCCTGGCGCGCCGCCCACCCGGAGCACGAACGGGCCTGGGCCCGGCTGCAACGCTTCGCCCGGCAATTCGAGGCCCTGCCCCGCGAAGTGGCGCGCGGCGCGCTGGCGCCGGCCCAGCGCCATGCCGCCGGCCGCCGGCGCGCCTTGCAGCTGCTGGGATTGATCGCGGCGGGCGGCGGCACGGCCCTGCTGGCGCACGAATCGGGCCTGTGGCAGCGCGCCGCCAGCGATTACCGCACGGCTGTGGGCGAGACGCGCGCCATTGTGCTGGCCGACGGCACGCAGGTGGTGCTGGACACGGCCAGCGCCATCGACGTGGCATACGGCGCCGGCGAACGGCGCATCGTGCTGCGCGCGGGCGCCATCCTCGTCACCAGCGCGCACGAAACGGCGCCTGTCTACCGCCCGCTGCTGGTGGCGACGCCGCAAGGCACGGCCACGGCGCTGGGCACGCGCTTTGGCGTGCGCCTCGATGCCGACGCCAGCAAGGTGGCCGTGTTCCAGGGCGCCGTCGCCCTGCAGCCGCGGCAGGACGGCGCCGCGCCCGTGCACCTGCAGGCGGGCCAGCAGGCCGGCTATACGCGCCGCGCAGTGCAAGACATCGGCAAGGTGGAAGACAGCGCCGCCGCCTGGGCCGACGGCCGCCTGGTGGCCGAACGCATGCCGCTGGGCGAACTGCTGGCCGAACTGGGACGCTACCGTCACGGCGTGCTGCGCTGCGACGCCTCCATCGCCGGCCTGCGCGTGACGGGCGTGTATTCGCTGCGCGACACGGACCGCTCGCTGGCCAACCTGGCCCTGAGCCTGCCCGTGCAGCTGCGCTACCGCACGCGCTACTGGGTCAGCGTGGGGCCGCGCCAGGCATCCTGAAAAATATAGGCAAAATAAATGAAAAAACGTTGAGGGTTTTGGCTTTTCGTTCGGAATACGGGAAGAACCGATTTTTTTCCTTCCACTTTCCAAGGATCTGCACCATGCCCCCTCGCCCGACCGCACCCACGCTGCGCCCATTTCCCCTCGCCGTCGCCATCCAGGCCCTGTTCCTGGCTGGCGCCGCCATGGGCGCCGTGGCCGTCACGGCCCCTGCCGCCCACGCGCAAACGCTTGAGAATGCGCAAGCCAAGCGCCCCTACGCGATCCCCGCCGGACCGCTGGAGCGGGCCTTGACCGCGTTCGCCAGCGCGGCCGGCGTGGAACTGTCGGCCGACGCGGCCCTCTTGCAGGGCAAGCGCAGCGGCGGCCTGGCGGGCAGCTATACCGTGCGCCAGGGCTTCGACGAACTGCTGCGCGGCCAGGGCGTGCGCGTCGTGGCGGGCGCCAACGGCGCCTATGCGCTGCGGGCGGACGCCTCGGCAACGCCATTGCCGGCGCCGGCAAGCGCACAGGCGCAGGCCAGCGCCACCCTGCCCGCCATCACCATCAATGCCAGCAGCGAGCGCGAAACGGCGACGGGCCCCGTGCGCGGCTACGTGGCGCGGCGCGCCGCCTCGGCCACCAAGACGGATACGGCCTTAAATGAAAACCCGCAATCCGTGTCCGTCGTCACGGCCGATGAAATCAGCGACCGCAACGCCGAATCGCTCGACGAGACCCTGCGCTACACGGCAGGCGTGACGCCGAACCAGCGCCCGCTGGGCAGCGACGATTCCTCGCTGCTGCGCGGCTTCACCATCGAAACGAACGGCATCCTGCAAGATGGCTTGCGCAATTCGGGCCGCACGTTTGGCGCCTCCATCGAGCCGTATGGCCTGGAACGCCTGGAAGTGCTGCGCGGCCCCGCGTCCGTGCTGTACGGGCAAATTCCGCCGGGCGGCATGGTCAACGCCGTCAGCAAGCGTCCCAGCGCGGACGCCGTGCGCGAAGTGGGCATCGAGTACGGCAGCTACCAGCGCCGCCAGCTGAAAGCCGACGTGGGCGGCACGCTCGACGCGCCAGGCGCCTGGACTTGGCGGGTCGTCATGCTGGGCCGCGAAGCGGACACGCGGCTGGATCGCGACCGCGACAACCGCCTGTACTTCGCGCCGTCCCTCACTTGGCAGGCAGGACCGGCCACGCGTTTGACCCTGCTGGCCCGCTACGAGCAGGACAACCAGCAATACGCGTTTCCCAACCAGCTGCTGGCGCCGGGCCCGCGCGGCCAGGTCGACCCCGGTGTCAACCTGATGGGCGACGACAACCGCTTCAAGCGCCGCAACACCATGCTGGGCTACGAGTTCGAGCATGCGTTCAACGATACGTGGTCGCTGCGCCAGAACCTGCGCTACACGCACCTGAAGAACGACCGCACGGACATGTTCCCCCTGGGCTTGAATGACGATGGCACGGTGAAGCGCTATTTCATGCCCGTCGATACGGCGTCGAAAAGCCTGTTCGCCGATACCCAGCTGCAGGCGCGCTTCGCCACGGGCAGCCTGGCGCACCAGGTGCTGCTGGGCGTCGATTACGCGAACATCCGCAACACGGACGAATACCGCCACCAGCAGGGCTTTATCGAGCCGATCGACCTGTACCAGCCCGTGTATGGCAAGCAGCCCCTGGTCCCGGCCAAGTCGCCGACCCGCGCGGACGCCCCGTCGCGCCAGCTGGGCCTGTATGCGCAGGATCAAATCAAATGGGACCGCTGGGTCGTGACGGCGGGCCTGCGCCGCGACAAGGCGACGCAATCGCGCGACGTCACCGACCTCCATGCCGGCAGCGTGAAAGCGGACTACCACCAGTCGCCGTCGGCCACCACGGGCCGCGTGGGCGCCGTCTACCTGTTCGATGGCGGCTGGGCGCCATATGTCAGCTACGCCACCTCGTTCTCGCCCGAACTGGGCGTCACGGCCAACGGCGACGCCCTGAAGCCGTCGCGCGGCAAGCAATTCGAGGCTGGCGTGCGCTATGAACCCGTGGGCCAGCGCGCCAGCTACACGGCCGCCGTCTTCGACCTGGTGCGCGACAACGTCACCACCTCCGACATCGGCAACCCGGGCAGCCTGCTGCAGACGGGGCAAGTGGGCTCGCGCGGCCTGGAACTGGAAGCGCGCACGGAGTTCGCCAGCCGTCTGAGCCTGATCGCGCAATACACCTACCTCGATACGGAGGTCAGGAAGAGCAATAACGGCGACCTGGGCTTGCAGCAGTCGGGCGCGCCGCGCCACAGCGCCTCGGCCTGGGCGCGCCAGGCGTTCGACCTGGGCACGGCCTTGCCCGCGTATGCGGCGCTGGGCATGCGCTTTCTCGGCGCCATGCGCTCGAACTCCGACGGCGACAACCTGAACATCCGCAATGGCGGCCTGACGCAGTGGGATGCGGCGCTGGGCGTGTCGCGCGGGCCGTGGCAGTTGTCCCTCAACGTCAACAATGTGCTGAACAAGCAGACCCTGTATGACTGCGGCTACCTGCCGAACCTGTGCTACCGCAATGCGGAACGCACGGCCAACGTCAGCGCGATGTACAGGTTCTGATGCCATCGCTGCACATGCGCCCCGCACTGGCGGCGCTGCACCGCTACGCCGGCCTGCTGATGGCCGGCTTCCTCATCGTGGCGGGCGTCACGGGCAGCGCGCTCGCATGGAAGGATGAACTGGAGGCGGCCATGCTGCCCGCCGTCTTCCGCGCAGCGCCGCCAACGCCGGACGCGGCGCCGCTCGACGCCCTGCTGCTGCGCGAGTCCATTGCCGCGCGCTTTCCCCAGGCGAGCGTCACGTACGCGCCGCTGTCCGCGCCGCCCGGCCGCAGCATGGTGTTCTACCTGCGCCCGCCTGGCGACGCGCCGCTGGCCAGCGACGAAGTGTTTGTCGATCCCTACACGGGCGCCGTGCTGGGCCAGCGTCGCTGGGGCGAGATAAGCCAGGGCGCCATCAACCTGCTGCCCTTCATCGAGCGCCTGCATTACGCGCTGGCGCTGGGCGACACGGGCTTGTTCATCTTCGGCCTGGTCGCCATCGTGTGGACGGTCGATTGCTTCATCGGCGCCGCCCTGACCTTCCCCGCGCGCCTGAAAAAACGCTCGCCGGGCAGCAAGCCGTGGCTGCGGCGCTGGCGCCCGTCCTGGCTGCTGCGCCGCCATGGCGGCAGCTATAAACTGGTGTTCGACCTGCACCGCGCGGGCGGCCTGTGGCTGTGGGCCATGCTGCTGGTGTTTGCCTGGAGCGGCGTCGCCTTCAATCTGTACGGCGTGTATGCGGCCGTGATGCAGCCGCTGTTCCCGCACCAGGGGGCCGAGGAAGCGGTGGCGCGGCACACGCCGTCGCCGGGCCCGCAGCTGGACTGGCCCGCTGCGCGCGCGCAGGGGCGCCTGTTGATGCACGCGCTGGCACAGCGGCACGCGTTCGCCATCGTCGAGGAAAACGCGCTGTCCTACGAACGCGCGCTGGGCGTGTACAGCTACAACGTGCGCAGCAGCCGCGACGTGCGCGCCCACAAGGGATTGACCACCGTCTTCTTCGACGCGGCCAGCGGCCGGCAACTGGCCGCGTGGCTGCCCACGGGCGCGGCCAGCGGCGACACCATCCGCAGCTGGATCAGCGCCCTGCACATGGCCTCGATGTGGAGCTGGCCCTTTAAGATGTTCGTTTGCGCCATGGGCGTGCTGGTGGCAGGCTTGAGCGTATCGGGCGTGCTGATCTGGCGCCGCAAGCGCCAGGGGCAAGCCAGGGCCAAAGCCCTCATTCATTAGTTCAGCTAATAAGAGTATGTCGATTCCAACGGCTTATCAATAGGTGGCAGACGCCGTACAGTAGCTCCTGTTAATGACTGAAGGAGCTTGCGATGAACCGCGTCACCCTGAATAACGGCATCACCATGCCCGTCGCCGGCTACGGCGTCTTCCAGATTCCCGACCCTGCCGAATGCGAGCGCAGCGTCATCGACGCCATCGCCGCCGGCTACCGCCTGATCGACACGGCCGCTTCCTACCTGAACGAAGCGGCCGTCGGCCAGGGCATCGCCCGCAGCGGCGTCGCGCGCGAGGAGCTGTTCGTCACCAGCAAGCTGTGGGTGCAGGACACGGGCTACGAGCGCACGGCACAGGCCATCGAGCAGTCGCTGCAGCGCCTGCAGCTCGATTACCTGGATTTATTCCTGATCCACCAGCCGTTCGGCGACGTCCACGGTTCCTGGCGCGCCATGCAGGATGCGTATCGCGGGGGCAAGCTGCGCGCCATCGGCGTGAGCAATTTTCATGCGGACCGCTTGATGGACCTCATCGCCTTCAACGATATCGCGCCCGCCGTCAACCAGATCGAGATCAACCCCTTCCTCCAGCAGGCGGACAGCGTGGCCTTCATGCTCGAGCACGGCGTGCAGCCGCAGGCGTGGGCGCCATTCGCCGAGGGCCGCAACAACCTGTTCCACAATGAATTGCTGCTGGGCATCGCTGGCAAGCACGGCAAGTCCGTCGGCCAGGTGGTGCTGCGCTGGCTGACACACCGGGGTATCGCCGTGCTGGCCAAGACCGTGCGCCGCGAGCGCATGGCGGAAAACCTGGAAATTGACGATTTCGACCTGGACGAAGCGGACATGGCCGCCATCGCCCCCCTGGAAACGGGCAGCAGCAGCTTCTTTTCGCACCGCGACCCGGCCATCGTCCAGTGGATGGCCGCACGCAAGCTCGATATCTGAAGGGATAGCTTCATGACAAGCAAACACGACACGCCCACGGGCCGCCGCTGCTTCCTGCTGGCGGCGGGCGGCCTGGCCGCCGCGCCGTTGATCGGCCAGGCGCAGGGCCGGACGGTGCAGGCAACGGTGGCGAACCGCCGCAAGCTGGGCAAGCTGGAAGTATCGAGCCTGGGCCTGGGCGTGCAAAACATGAGCCGCACCTACCAGACGACGATCCCCAGCCGCCCGGAGATGCACAGGATCATCCGCACGGCGTTCGAGCGGGGCGTCACCTTGTTTGACGCGGCCGAGGCGTACGGACCGCACGAGGTGGAGCGGATACTGGGCGTAGGCGTGGCGCCGTTTCGCAACGACATCGTCATCGCTTCCAAATTCGGCTGGGACATCGACTTGCAGACGGGCCAGCGCCGTCCGGGCTTGAACAGCCGCCCCGCGCACATCAAGCTGGCCGTCGAAGGCATGCTGCAACGCCTGCGCACGGACCGCATCGACTTGCTGTACCAGCACCGGGTGGACCCGCAAGTGCCGATCGAGGACGTGGCCGGCGCCGTGCAAGACCTGATGCGGGAAGGAAAAGTGCTGCATTGGGGCTTGTCCGAGATGGGATTATCAACGCTGCGGCGCGCTCATGCCGCCCTGCCCGTTTCGGCCGTGCAAAGCGAATACTCGATGCTGTGGCGGGGGCCGGAAGATGGCGTGCTGGTCCTGTGCGAGGAACTGGGCATCGGCTTTGTGCCGTGGAGCCCGCTGGGCGTCGGCTTCCTGGCGGGCGCCATCGACGCGAAGACCCGCTTTGCCGACGGCGACATCCGCCAGCTCGAATCGCGTTTTTCACCGGAAAACCTGCCGCACAACCTGGCGCTGGTGGCCCTGGTGAATAGCTGGGCCACGCGCAAGCAGGTGACACCGGCGCAGATCGCCCTGGCCTGGCTGCTGGCGCAACGGCCATGGATCGTGCCCATTCCCGGCACCACGCAGATGGCGCACATGCTGGACAATATCGGCGCGGCGGGTGTGCGCTTGACGGCGGCGGAGGTGGCCGAGCTGAACCAGGCCGTGGCCGCCATCCGGGTGCGAGGGGCAAGGCTGCCCGATGCTGTGCTGGCCTACTCGGGCGTGGAAGCCGCAGTCCGGCCGACCCTCAGGGAAAAGTGATAAAGGCTACCGGCACGGCATCCGCCAGCCACACGCCATTGGCCGACACATAAAACACGTGGCCCTGCGCCTGCATGGCGGCGGCATCCACCGTCAGCACGACGGGCTTGCCATGGCGCCCACCCACGGCCACGGCTGTTTCGCGGCTGGACGACAGGTGCACGTGGTTGCGCGATCCCGGCAGCAAGCCGCCGGCACGAATCGCCTCGACAAAGCGGCTGGCCGTGCCGTGGTACAGCATGGCAGGCGGCGTGGCGGGCGGCAGAGCGATATCGACGGCGGCCAGGGAGTGGCCCTGGTTGGCGCGGATGCGCAAGCCGTCTGCGCTGATGGCGTAGCGCGTCTTGCTGTCGCGGGCCACCACGTCATCCAATTGTTCACGGGAAAGGCGGCGGCCATGCCGGGCCGATTGCGCCAGCAGCTGGCCGATGTCGGCCCAGCCGTTGGTATCGAGCGCGAGGCCGATTTTTTCGGGGGCGTGGCGCAATATGAGGGAAAGAAATTTACTGGTATTTACTAAATGATCGGTCATGCCCCAGTCTACCGTTATCAGAACGCATATGACAAGGTCAGGCGTACGGAACGGGGTTCGACCGGATGGAAATGCCGGTCGTTCACCCCGTCCACCCCATCGCCAGGCAGGCGCGACGCATAGTAATAATCGATATCGCTGGCGCGCTTGTTGAACAGGTTGAACACGTCGAGCGACAACCGCGTCTTGCGGTTGAGCTGATACGCCAGGCGCGCATATGCCAGTGTAGTCGAAGCGGAGCGCACGCTATTGTCCTCGATCAAGGGACGGGGGCCGAAATAGCGCAATTGAAAAGCGCCCGACCACGGGCCCTGGTCCGTCACCGTCACGCCGAACGAAGCCACCTTGTCGATGGCGCCGGGGATGTGGTTGCCCGCCGGATCGTCTTGCGTATAGCGCGAGCGCGAAGCGGCCAGGTCCAGGTCGAACAGCAGCCACGGCGCGGCAATGTAATGGTTGTTCCACTCGATGCCGTGGCGGCGGCTGGCGCGGCTCGCTTCCGTCTCGCCCGCGTCGCCGACGAACAGCAGTTCCGACGCGATATCGAGGCGCCACAGGGCCAGCGAACTTTGCAGTCCCGGCAGCCATTCCGTGCGCGCACCCAGTTCCACGCCTTTCGTCGGCACCAGGGGCGTCACGGGCGTGGCAGCTTGCCCGTCAGGCAGGCGCGTCTGCGTCGTGCCCCGTGCATCGTTGCTATGAAAACCTTTGCCATAGTTCACGAAGAATTCCGTCTTGCTCCACGGACCAAGAATCAGGGACAGCTTGGGCGACACCACGTGGTCGTTCGCCGCGCCGCTGTTGCCAGCTATGCTGCTGGCCACATTGAAACGGTAGGCGTCGTAGCGCAAGCCCGCCACAGAACGCAGCCACGGCAGCCATTGCACGGTGTTTTCGCCGTACAGGCCGATGCTGGCTTCGCGCACGCTGTCTTCGCGCACCGTACTCTGCCGTACCCGATCCACCGTGTTGTAAGCGGTCGTAGCGGGCCTGCACGCCAACCTTGTTGCGCATGGGCAGTCCCGCCAACTCCGTGCTCCAGCTTTCGGCCGCGTTCACGCCCGCCACCGTGCGCCGCTCGCTTTGCTGGAACTGGTCGCCAGCGGCCGGATTGGCGAGGAAATAGGTGAAATCGCTGTTCAATTCCAGTTGCGAGCGGATCAGGTAGGCATCCAGTTCGAACAGCCCCTTCTCCGTGCGCTTGCGCATGGCGTACGACAGGCTGGTGCGCGACGTGTCGCCGCCGTCACTGGGCGCCAGCGAGCCGAAACGGCCGATCTGGCCCGACGCCACGGCGCGCAGCGGCACCTGGTCCGTGGCATTCCAGCTGTTCTTGTACGCCATGCCCGTCACGCTGAAGCCGTCGTCCGGCGTGCCCTGGCTGTAGCGCAGCACGCCGCTGTATTTGCGCACGTTTTCCGGCACGTCCCAGGGACCGTTGTTGCGGTTCACTTCCAGGCCGTACAGCAAGGTGCCAGGCCCGGCAGCGGCCGAATCGGCGACGACGCCGCGCACATAGCCGTGCTGGCCGACGGATACGCTGGCCTGGCCTTGCGGCAATTTGTCGGCCAGGCGGATGCGGGCGCTGCCTGCCGAGGAAAAATCGCCTTCGCCGGCGAAATACGGCCCCTTCTTGTAATCGATGCGCTGCACCAGTTCGGGAATGAGGAAATTGAGGTCGGAATAGCCTTGCCCATGCGCATGCGTGCGCATGTTGACGGGCATGCCGTCGACGTAGGTGGCAAAATCCGTGCCATGGTCAAGGTTAAAGCCGCGCAGGAAATACTGGTTGGCCTTGCCGTCGCCGCTGTGCTGGGTGACGATCAGTCCCGGCACGAATTCCAGCAACTCGCCCGTGCGCAAGGCGGGCCGGTTGACGATCAGTTCATTGGTGATGACGCCCTGGCTGGCCGCGTCCGACGTGCCGACGGCGTTGTCATAGTGGCCCGTCACGCGCACGGTGCGCGACTCTTCGGCCCCCGTGGCCCCGTCGGCCGGAACTTGCGCCGCCACTAGGCGCCCCATGCCCAACAATGCCAGTGCACAAGCTGCCACCAGTTTGCGTTTTCTCAATAGCATCGCGTCTCCAGTTTTTATGATGTCAGTACGGGCTCCTGCTGGCTATATATACGCGACGGATGGGCGCCTGGATTCAGCCTTTTCAAGGAGCGAGCGTGAACCTGAACGACAGCACCGGCAAGGCAGGCAGTCCCCCTTCCGACGTGCGCAAGCGCGACGTGCTGCCATATATCCTGCTGTTCATCCTGCTGGCGGGGTTGCTGGCCGTGCTGGCGGGCGCCCTGTTGCCGCCCTATTACCATGCCGTGCCGGCCCTGCTGTGGAGCCTGGGCTTTTGCGTCAGCGGCATGCTGCTGGGATTCCTGTTCGGCATACCGCGCACCCTGCCCTCGGGCACCGTCAACGTGGCGCCGCACGACGAGCGCAGCAATGGCAAGGACCGCCCCACGGACGAGCCGCCGGCCGCCGGGGCCGATGCGGCGACGGGCAACGCCAGCAATACCCTGTTCCTGGGCACGCCCACGCCCATGGAAATCAATTCGAATCTGGTGGAAGTGTCGGACTGGCTGACGAAAATCATCGTCGGCGTGGGCTTGATCGAGCTCAAAAGCCTGCCCGGCAGCGCGCGCAACATGGCCGCCTTCATCGCACCGAGCCTGGACACGGACACGCCCACAGCCATGGCCGTCGTGGGCGGCATCATGCTGTTCTTTTCCGTGCATGGTTTTCTGATCGGCTACCTGCTCACGCGTATTTACCTGTCCATCATGATCAAGCGGGCCGACAGCATGGTCAAGAACGAATCCGTGCGCCTGCAAAGCGGTAAGGAAATCGAAGTGGCGGAACTGAGCCGTTTGCAGCAAAAATCGCTGGAGGACATGCAGGAAGCCGTGACGCAGCTGTTGCTGGCCCATCCGCCGTGCGAGGGCGCGGCCGTCACGGCCCTGGCCGGCATGCCGGCGGAGAAAAAACCCGCCAGCCTGGTGCTGTGGCTGGACGACCATCCGCGCAACAATACCTTGCTGGTGGAACAGCTGGAACGGGAAAACATCAAGGTGGACCAGGCGGTTTCGACGCGGCAGGCGTTGGCCATGCTGCAACAAAAGCCCTATGCGCTGCTCATCACGGACATGGCGCGGGTGGAAAACCGCCGACGCATCAAGGATGCGGGCATACGCACGGTGCGCGAAGTGCAGCAAGCCCAGCCCGGACTACCCATCATCGTGTATTGCAGCAAAGATACGATCGCCAGCTACGGCACGGAAGCGGAGGCGGCCGGCGCCCGCTTCATCACCACCTCGGGCACCAGCCTGCTGGCCAGCGTCAACAAGCTATTGCATGAGGAACGGGGGGATGGCGCTCAGTCTTCCACGCAGTAACGGTAACTGCCCACGTAATGCAGCGAGCTGTGCTGCGGGTGCGCCAGCTGATTCGGCGCAAACACGCACACGCTGGCATCGGCCAGCACGCCCTGCGCCTGCGCATCCGCGCATGCCTGCGCCAGCCAGCTGTCGCCATACGACGCGCCATCGAGCAGCTGCGCCAGCGGCGCGGCCGACGCCAGCATGGCGCTCTCGAAACAGGCCGGCTCATAGGACGTGAGGCCCGTTTCCAGAAAAAATGGCGACGGCACGGCATCGCCGTCTTCCGTGTACGTGGGCGACAGATAAGCCTGCAGCGCTTCCCAGCTGGGAAAGCGCCCGTTGCAGGCAAATACGTGGACGATGGGCACGCTGTCGGACACGCTTACAGCTTTTCCATCTTTTGCCGCACGGCCGGCGCCGTCGAAGCCGTCGGCGCCAGTTCCAGATAGGTTTTATAGGCCGCTTTCGCCTTGGCGGCATCGCCGGCCTTGGCATACGCGTCGCCCAGGTTCAGGTAGGCAATGGCGCGGGACGGGTCCATCTTGACCGTGTTTTCAAACCAGCGGGCCGCTTCGCGGTATTTTTCCTGCTTGTAAAAGACAAAGCCCAGGTTGTTCGCCGCCAGCGCAAAGTCGGGGCGCAATTTCAGCGCTTCCGTAAATTGCGCTTCCGCCGCCGCATACTGTTTCTCCTTGTACAGCTGCAAGCCCCGGTCGTTGGCCCGTTGCGCCAGCTGGCGCGTGGACGACGGCACGGCGCCCGGCGTGACGATCTTCTGTTCGCCGCCCTGCAAATCCTTCACCGTCACGCTGGCCGCTGCCGGCTTGGCGTCCAGCTTGCTGTTCAGGGCAATGGCTTCCGTCGACAGCTGCGTCGTGTTCGGGCTGAGAAATTCCGTTTCGCCTGGCAATTCAAAGACGAAATCGCCCCCTTCCGAGCCGGGCAGGCTGCCGAACGCGGGCGTCTGGTTCGAGACGCTGGACACGGCCGGCGCCACATAGGCGGCCAGTTCCGTGGCCGTGATGAGGCCGTCGCCATTCAAGTCGCCCTTGCCCGCCAAGCCTTGCAGCAAGGTCCACGTGAACACGGAGTGGCCGTTCGGTCCGCCGTCGGCCACCAGCTGGTCGCCGCCGCCCGCCGTCAGCATTTGCCGGCCGATGCGCTTGGCGTTGTCGCGTAGGAAGGAACTGGAGCCGGCGCCGCGCGTCAGGCCCAGGCCGCTGTAGCAGGCATCCATGACGAAGAACGCGTGCTTGGCCGTCAGCGATTCCGCGATATTCTGGATTTCCGTCATCGGAATCGCATCCGTGGCGAACTGCGCCGGATCGGAATCGACGGGCACGATGTAGCCGAGGTCGCGTCCGGAACTGAGCTTGCGCGTGGCGCCATGGCCGGCGAAGAAGACGAAGATGCGGTCATTCTTTTGCACGCCGCCATGCGCCAGCTTGTCGTGGAAGGCGGCCAGGATATTGTTGCGCGTCGCTTCGCCGTTTTTCAGGGTCACGACACGTTCGGGCGCGAACGCGAATTTCTCGATCAGCGTCTCGCGGATGCCCTGCGCGTCGCGCACCGCATATTGCAATTTCGGCCATTTCGCATAATCGTCGATGCCGATCACCACGGCCCAGGAATTGGCGTAACCGGTGGTGACGGGCACCTTTTCCGGCGCCGGGGCCGTGCTTTTCGCGACCTGGAAGCTCGTGCCATCCCAGCCCGCGAATTGATAGCCTTCGGCGATCAGCTTGTCGAGCACGGCCGGCAAGGCTTTCACCGTGCGCTCATGGATGTCGTGGAACAGGACGATGCCCCGTCCCGCCTTGTCGACGGACGCCAGCACGCGATTGGTGATCGAGCTGGGCACGGGGTCGGCCCAGTCCAGCGAATCGATATTCCACATCACGGATTTCAAGTGCGCATCGGCCAGCGCGGCCATGCCTTCGCTGTTGCGCGCGCCATACGGAAAGCGGAACAGCGCGGCCCGCTCGGGGCTGATGGCCTTCAACAGCGTATCGGTGCCGAGGATTTCGCCTTTCAGCTTGTCGCCCGTCTGTTTCGACAATTGTGCGTGGCTGAAACTGTGGTTGCCCACGGCATAGCCCTCTTTCATCAGCTTGCGGCTCACTTCCGCGCCCGCGCCCAGCTTGGCGTGGCCTTCCGCGTCCAGGCTGCCCAGGTTGCGGCCCACGTTGAAGAACACGGCCGGCACGCCATACTGTTTCAGGATGGCGCTGATTTCTTCCGTGTAGCGGCGGTGCGGGCCGTCGTCGAAGGTCAGCACGATGGTTTTCTTCGGCAAGCCGAGGCCGAAGATTTCCGCTTCGTCCTTCTTGGGTGCGGGCTTGGCTTCGGGCACGGAGCCAGCCGGCGGTGTCGCATAGGGCACGACGATGCCGTTTTCCTTGAGAATCTGTTCGCGGCTGTAGAGTTTCTTCAGCTGCGCCACGTAATCGTCCCACCGTTCACGCTTGAGTTCGATGGCGCGCTGGCCCAGGTTGCCGAAGATTTGCCGGATTTCCTTCTCGTAATTGCGCTCGATCTCGCCCAGCGCGTCGAGGTCTTCGGAAATGCGCTTGTGCAGCTTGATCGCCGGCAAGGACGAATCCTTGGCCACGTCGGCCAGCATGCTTTGCAGCAGTTCGCGGAAGGCCAGGCGGTCCGCGTCGTACAGGCCAGGATCGGATTCGATATAGGTCAATAAACTGTCGAGCGCCTCGAAGCGGCCCGGATTGGTGGGCGCAGTCAATTGATCCAGCAAAAGATCGAGCCTGGCGATGCGCTCCTGGTTTTCATGGAACAGTGCCTGCCCCACTTTGCGGGCTTCATCGCGCGCCCCTTCGGGCAGAGTTTGCTCGTCGGCCAGCAGCACGATAATCTTGCGGAAATTGCCCAGCAAGTCGCGGAATTGGGCGGCCACGGCGGCCGTGTCGACGGTCGATTGGGGGGCGGCGGCCGGATTGCCCGCGGCGGGAGCGCCCGGCGCGGCGGTGGCGGCGGGACGGGTGTACGTATAAATGCCGGCCCCAGCGGCGAGTGCCACGACAACGGTGGCGGCGATCTTGATCGGCTTGGAAGTCACAGGCTTGTCATTCCCTTCACATACTATGCATAGCATTCAGATGGCGCGGATGCGCAAGATGCATAATTGTAAAGCACGCCTGGCACAAGCTCAGCCCGCACACATGAATTTCGGCAATAATATGGCTGTAAATATGACAACCAAGCTCCATCGAGCATAAAAACGGAAAAGACGATGCACAAGAAACTCTGCGCAGCCGCGCTGATGCTGGGCGTGGCCCTGATGTTGCTGCAACTGCGCGCACATGCGGGCGACGACGTGATCAACGTGGCGGGACGCGTATGCCTGCCCCATTGAGCCGCGTCCCGCGCTGACGCTACACCTTGGCCGGTTCCCAGTAATTGGCCAGACCCAGCTTTTTCAAGCCGGCCGCGACGAAGCGCGGCTCCAGCAATTCTTCCGCCGTCAACGGTTGCCGGATCAGCTTTTGTTCCTGCGCAAACGCCAGCACCCGGCGGTAATGGCGGTACACGGCATCGTCGTACAGGGGCGACCAGCGCTCCTTCCACTGCAAGCCCGGATCGTCGTAGCTGCGCCGCACCACGCTGTCGGGCGTGCCGTTGCGCGTGCCATCCTTGATGACGGCTTCGCGGTTGCCGTCGAGCGCCGCCCAGTGCTGGGCCCGCAGCCAGGCCGTGGCCACCAGCTCGGCGATATCGGGATGCGCTTGCGTAAAGTCGCGCCGCGCCCACAGTTCCGCACGCATTTTACGCTCGGGTAAGCCCTTGCTGGACCAGATGATGCGGCCGATGCCCTTGTCTTCCAGCGGATAGCCATTGATCATGAACAAGGCGTCGACGGCGCCCGTGGCCAGCGCGGCCGTGCCCGGTTTGAGGTCCATATTAATCAGGCGGAAATCCGTGGGCGACATGCGCTGGTCGGCGATCAGCTGGCGCAAGCCCAGTTCCCACGGCCGGCCCCGGTGCACGCTGATGCGCTTGCCTTTCAGCTCGGACAGCGACGTGGCGCGCGAACCGGTGGGCACGAGCAGGAACTGGTCCGTGCCCCGCCCCGCAGGCACGATCACCTGTGTGCGCACGCCGCCCGCGTTGAGGATGACGGACGGCAAGTCGCCATACGCGGCCATGTCGATGCGTCCGCTGGCGAACGCTTCATTCATCGTGGCGCCCGTGTCGCCCGTGACGGGCAGCCATTCCAGCCGCACGCCCCGCTGCTTCAGTTCGCGCGCCAGCCAGCCTTCCTGCTGCACCCGGTAAGCGATGCCGCCCAGCTCCGCCTTGCCGTTTTCCGCAAAGCCCGTCGAGGCGATGCGCAGGGCCGCCGGCGGCGCCCCCGCCTTCGCCGCCGACACTGCCTGTCCCGCCAGGGGCAGCAGCGCCAGCCCGCCCATCACCGTGCGTCGCCGCATCGCATTCTCCTCATCATCAAGCATGGCCACTGTTGACGTACTTCCCGCTCAAGCCGCCCGGCGCGCGTGCGCCAGCGCCGCTTCGAAGGGACGGGGGTCGATCCACGCGCGCACGTCGACCTTGCTGGGCAGGAAGTTCCAGCGGAACAGGAAATCGCTGAAATCCTGCAAGCCCGCGATCGACGTTTCCGCCAGGTCCGTGTCCAGGCGCAGATGCGCATCCTTGCCGTAGGCCACTTGCACCCAGTGCTCGCTGGCATTCGATTCGCGCGCGAGGAAACGGCGCGTCTCGTCCGCATGGCCGCGCGCCCACGCTTCGGCCCGCAGCACCTGGTCGACCAGGGTGACGGCGGAAGCAAAATGGTTGTCCAGCAAGTGCGCATCCACGCTCAGCGTGCGCGGCGTGCCATTGTTGGCGCGGATCAAGGGTTCCGGATGGCTGCCCGTGTCGATCACCGTATGCAAGCCGAACTGCTGCGCCAGCTGGGCGGCCGACGCGCCTTTCAGGAAGATGGCGTCCACCTCGCCCCGCAAGAGGCCCAGCAATTCCGGGCTTTGCCCACCGCGCCGGGCGCCGCTGAACAGGTTTGTTGCCGCACCCTTTTCCGGCGCCGCCTCGCTCTGGCCCGTGTTGACCACATAATCGACCAGTTCCACGTCCGCCAAGGCCAGCCCTTCCAGGCTCAGCGCATTTTCCAGCCCCCGCAAGGCTTGCGCGCGCGCAAAGTCGATCTGCGCCTTGCTCCACAACGGCAAGCCGAAACGCCGACCCTTCAAGTCGCGCACCGTCTGGATGCCGCTGCCGGGTAAGGTCAATATCAGCTGCGTCTCGTCCGACCACGACAGGCCGATCACGCGCGTGTCGCGCCCCGCCGCGCGCGCCCACAGGGCGGGGATATTGCCGCCGTGACGCACGGAGTTCTGCAGGGTATGGTCGAAATGCGATTCGCGCACGGCTTCCTGGTCCGATTCGCGCAGCGAGCGCAAGCCGGTGCCGTCGGCGCGCAAGGCTTCTTCCAGCCAGCCTTGCTGCAAAGCTATCCCCAGGCCCGTGGGGACGGGGCAGCGCGTGTACCACAGGGTGTCGAGTGCGTTGCTATTGCTCATCTTGTATCTCCAGGTTGATAGATATCAAAAAAACTACAGCGCCATCCTGCGCGCCCATTCATTGCCATCCCACAAGCTGCTGGGGTGTTCTTCCCGCGCCACGGGCGCGTGCGATTCGTCGAGGTCGCTGAAATCCGCATGCAAGCCGTCGCGGATGGCGACAAAGCCGGCCGAACCCCGCTGGCGCGGATGGGCCAGCGGCACGTCCTGCACCCGGCGCACCTTGCCGGGACGCGCGTCGAGCACGACGATGCGGTCGGCCAGGTAGACGGCTTCATCGATGTCATGCGTGACCATCACCATAGTGATGCCCTCGTCCTGCCACAGGCGGCGGAGCTCTTGCTGCAGGCGCAAGCGGGTCAGCGCGTCGAGCGCGCCCAGCGGCTCGTCCAGCAGCAGCACGTCGGGCCGCCCCACGAGGGCGCGGGCAATGGCGGCACGCTGCGACATGCCGCCAGATAACTGATGCGGATAGGCATCCGCATAGCCATCGAGGCCCACGCGCGTGATTTCCGCCGCCACGCGGGCTTCGCGCTCGGCCAGCGGCACCTTGGTATTGCTGAAAGCCACGGCCACGTTTTGCTGCACCGTCAGCCAGGGGAACAGGCGGTGATCCTGAAACACGAGGCCCCGGCGCAAATCCGTGCCACGGATAGGCACGCCATCGTGCAGCAGCAAGCCAGTGTAATCCGTGTCCAGGCCCGCCAGCAGGCGCAGCAGGGTTGATTTACCGCAACCTGAGGCGCCCACGATGGCGACGAATTCGCCTGGCGCGATGGTCAGCGAAATATCGTCGAGCACGGGCAGCGGCGCGCCTTTCAGGGAAAACGACTTGCTCACGTGCTGCACTTGCAAGCCGCCGCTCAGGTGCTGCTGTTGCGGCGACAAGGCCGATGGGGAAACAAAATCATTCATGGCGCACTCTCTGCAGTGGGGGCGAGGGAAGGAATGGCGGCGGGCGGCGAGCGGCGCAGCCAGCGGCTGCCGTGGAAAACCAGCCAGGCGGCCAACCAGGGAAATAGCCAGATCAGGAACACATTGCGCAAGCCCGTCAGGTCGGCCAGGCGGCCCGCCGCCAGCGCGCCGGCCGTGCCGCCCACCATGCCGAACAGGGTCAGATGGGCGGAAACGCGGGCCTTGTCGACGGGGGCGCGGGCGATATTGTCCGTATTGACGAGGTTATTCACGCCCAGTCCCAGCCCCAGCAGCACGGAGGCGGCCAGGTAGGCGATGCTGGAAGGCCACAGGCCGAGGATCAGCAAGGCCGCCATGATGGCCAGGTGGGCGCCGCCATATAGTTGCTCGCGGTAGCGGCTGGCCAGCACGAAACGCCCCAGTAACAGCAGCACCAGCACGCAGCTGAGTCCCTGCACGGCCATCAGCCAGACGGAGTGGTGCGCAGGCCAGTGCAGCACGCGGATGGCCAGCAAGATGGAAAACACGCCCACGCTGGACGCCGTGAAGCTGGCGAGGATTTCAAACAGATAAGTCACGCGCACGATGGGCAGGCGCAGCAGTTCGCGCAGGCTGGCCGCACCCGGCAACGTGGATTGCCCCGCCTGCTTGCGCGGCGCCGTATTGTCAGGCAACACTTGCCAGCCCAGCACGGCCAGGATGGCGAACATCAGGGCAGAGATCAAAAAGCCCGCCTTCAGTCCCAGTTGCGCGATCAGGTAATTGCCGCACAGGGGGCCCAGAAACTGCATGCCGAGGATCAACGTCCCCTTGTACCAGCCCGCCTTGCCCTGCCCCAGTTCCGGCAGGCGCACGAGAAACACGGTGCTCATGGCCACGATGCGCAGCGAGATGCACAGGCCGACGAGAAACATCAGCAGGGCCACCCATTGCCAGCCGGGCAGCCACGGCAGCACGCAAAAGGCCAGCGCCAGGCTCAGGCTGACGCCCGCATACAGATGCTTCGGGTTGCCGCGTGAAAGAATGTAGCCGGCCGGTATGGTACCCAGCGCCATGGCCAGGGTTTCCGCGCTGCTGATCGCGGCCAGCTGGAAATTGCTCACGTGCAGGTGCAGTCCCAGCAAGGTGGCCAGCACCTTGTTCATGCCGATGGTCACGCCCGACAGCAAAGTCAAGCCGATAAAGCGCAGCAAGAAGGCGCGCAGCTCGCCTTCGCGGGCGCTGACGGCCGCGTCTGGCTGGAATGGCAACGATTCACTCACTGCTGCGCCCCTTCACCAGCAGGCGCGCGAGACGCGCAAACGCCACGTTCATCGCCTGCGCCAGCAAGGCGATCACGAGCACGGCCAGCAGGACGACATCCATGCGGCCCGACACTTCGCCGTTGAGCAATAATGACCCCATGCCGGGACCGGCTGAAAACAGCAGTTCGCCGCCCAGGCAAGCGAGCCAGGCAAAGGCCAGCGCATGCGTGACTCCCGTCACAATGGCCGGCATGGCGCCCGGCAGCAATATCTGGCGCAGGGTCTGCGTGCGCGTCAGGGTCAGCACCTGCCCCACTTCGCGCAAGCGTCCTTCCACCTGGCGCATGCCCGCATACGTGTTGAGCACGGTCGGGTAAAAAGCGGCGATGGCGATCACCAGCAGCTTGGCGCCGTCGCCATTGCCCACCCACAGGCCCAGCAAGGGTATCAGGCCCAGCAGCGGCACTTGGCGGATGCTGTGGAACAGCGGCCCGATCAGCCGGTCCGCCAGCGGCGACTGTGCCATCAGCGCGCCCGTGACGATGCCGGCGCTGCCGCCCAGCAACAAGCCGGACAGGGTACGGCCCAGGCTGGCGCACAGGTGCACCCACAGCTCGCCCGTGACGAGCAAGTCGCGCAAGCTGTGCGCCAGGTCGCCCAGGGAAACAAAGATATAGGCGGCCGCCGCGCCCTGACCGGACGCCCATTGCCAGGCGCCCAGCAAGGCCAGCGGCAACAGCGCGCCCTTGATGATCTGGATCAAACGTTGTTTCATGTGGCGCCTCCCTTACCATCGCCACTACGCTTCCAGCGCATCAGCCGTGCTTCCAGCGCGTGGCAGGCCCGGTCCAGGCCGAAGCCGATCACGCCCGTCAGCACCACGCCCACCATCACCACGTCGAGGCGGAACATTTGCCGGCCCATCTCCATCATCTGGCCCAGGCCGCTGTCCGCAGCCAGCAATTCCGCACCCACCAGCACCATCCACGAGCGCGACAGGGCGATGCGCATGCCCGTCAGCGCTGCCGGCACGATGGCGGGCAAGACGATCAGGCGGATGCGCTGCCAGCGCGAGAAGCAATACACTTGCGCTACCTCAAAGTAGCGCAGCGACAGGTTGCGGATGGCGTCATGCACGGCCAACGCAACGATGAAGAAACTGGCCTTGGCAACAATAAACACTTTAAAACTCTCGCCTATGCCGAACAGCAAGATGAACAGCGGGATCAAGGCGACGGTCGGCAACTGGCGCAAGACATTGAAGGTGGGGTCGACATAGGCGCGCAAGCCAGGGGACAGCCCCAGCACGACGCCAAAGGCCAGGCCGCAGCTGGCGCCCAGGCCGAAGCCGGCCAGCAGGCGGAACAGGCTGATGCCCAGGTGCTGGCCCAGTTCGCCGCTTTCGGCCAGGTCGCGCGCCGTCAGCAGTACTTGCCATGGCGACATCAAAATATGCGCAGGCATCCACTCGAAGGTGGTGGCGGCCGTCCACAGCAGCAGCAAGGCCAGCGGCGACAACCACACGGACCAGGGTGAACGGATAAAGCGCTGCAGCAAGGGGACCGAGGCTGCACGCGCTGGCGCGGGGGCGCGCGGCAAGGCGATGGCGCGGGCGATGGAAGTCATGGCGCCCAGTACGTTTGCAGTTTCAGCTGCGCCAGCGCCGTGTTGACGAACTGGGGCGCGAACAGGCTGTCGACTTGCAGGGGCCGCCCGATCAGGCCCGCGCTCTTCGCGTACGCCGCCTCGCCCACGTAATGCTGGCGCAGGCTGGCCGTAAACAGGGGCGACCAGCGCGCCTGCCACGGCGTGTGGTCGCCCGCCAGTTCGCGCCGCACCACGCTTTCCACCTGGCCCGCAGCCGCCTCCGTGCGCACGTATTCCTCCTCGCCGCCGGCGCCAGCGGCCCGGTGGTGTTCGCGCACATAGGCCGTCACCACCAGCTGGGCCAGCTGCGGCCAGCGTTGCAGGAAGCCGCTGTCGGCCCACAGCTCGGCGCGCATCTTCCAATCCTGCGGCGGTGCCTTGCTGGCCCAGATGATCTTGCCCACCTTTTTATCTTCCAGCAAGAAGGCATCGCTGAGGGTAAAGAAGGCATCCGCGCCGCCCGTCGCCACGGCCGCCGCGCCTGCCTGCGGATTGAGGTTGAGTATCTTGACATCGCGCAAGGTCATGCCATTCGCTTCCAGCAGGCGCGCGAACGGGTACTCCCACGGCCGGCCCCGGTGCAGGGCGATCTTCTTGCCCTTCAAGTCCTTGATCGAACGGGCCGTGGAACCGTTCGGCACCACCAGATAGGTGTTGTTGGCGCTGCCGCCGGGCAGGATCAGCCGCGTCTGCAAGCCCGAGGCATTGGCGATAATCGATGGCAAGTCGCCATACTGGGCCAGGTCGATCGAATGGTTGGCGAATGCTTCGTTGACCTGCGTCGCCACGGAATTGGTGGTGACGGGCACCCACTCCAGCTTCACGCCCAGCTTGCCCAGTTCGGCGGCCAGCCACCCCGTCGATGCCACCTGGGCGGCGGAACCGGCAAACACGGTCTTGCCGGACGGCGCCGTGCGGGCCACGACGGCGATGCGCACGGCGGTCGGCAGCGGCTCGGCCGCCACAGCGATGGCTGGCGCCAGCAGGCTGGCCGCCACGGCGGTGGCGACTGCCTTGCGCCAGATCAAACGTAAGAATTTCAATGACATTGCGGGCCTGTTCGTGAAAGGGTTACACCAGGTCGGTGGCGGGCAGCAGCGACAAGGCGCGCGCCGTGTCGATCAGCTTGCTCATCTTCCATTGCTGCAGCAGCACGCCGGGACCGAAATCGCGCGAACCGCCGATGGCCTCGGCCGCGATCTGGATCTTCGCGCCCTCTTCCAGCAGCAGGATGAATTCGGCCAGCTTCAGCAAGCCCTGCTTGCCCCACACGGTGGCGCCGCCATTCGCTTCCAGGATGGCCGTCGCATGCGTGTTGCGGGCGATTTCGCCGAGGATGAAATCGACTTCCGGCTGGCGGCGGTCGATATAGATGGGAATTTCGCGTACCAGCTGGTAGCGCTGCACGGGCACGTAGCGGATCGGCAGGGTGCGGTGCGTCTGCGCCCACGCGCCCAGCGACGGCGAGTGCACGTGCGAGATCGACGTGACCTCCGGCCGCTCGCGGAACAGTTTTAAGTAGCGCGCGCCGCCATTGTTCGCGTCGCCCGCGAGCACCGTGCCGTCCAGCGCCAGCACGGCCGCCTTCAGGGCCTGGCCGCGGCGGAACGGGCCCGGATCGTTGACCACCACCACCTTGTCGCCGCCCGGCGTGCGCTCGACGAAGCCCACCGTGCCGTTGGCCGTCAGGCTGCCCGTCTCGCGCAAGCCGTCGAAGGCGGTCTGCGCATCGCGGCGCACCTGTTCCACGAAGGCCAGTTCGGCCGCCGTCAACTCCTGCACCTGTACTTGTTGTGCTTCCGCTTGTGCCACGTCCGTCATGTCATGCTCCATTCGTTGGGGTTGGAATACGGGTCAGTCCTGCCTCTACTTTCGCAAGACGCGTGCCAGCGCCAGCGCCGGGAAAATGGTGAATGGCTGCTGCCTGCGCAACAGCGGCTGCTGGCGCGGCAGCAGCACCGTCCGCACGCGCTGTCGGCCAGCCAGCAAGCGGCGCGGGCACGTTTCCTGCACGGTTACAGGCTTCCACCACCACGAAGGAATCCCATGACTACCGCACCATCCCCCGCCGTCGATACCGTCTGGTTCACCCGCTGCCCCGTGCTCACAGCCACGGGCCTGGCCTACAAACTGGGCTGGCTGGACGAGGAATTCGCCCGCGACGGCATCGCGTTAAAGACCCTGCAGGAAGTGGGCGGCGAACTGGCGCGCCACCACTATGACCACGGCCTGTCCACGCTCGTGCGCGAAGGCGGCAACCTGCTGGCCCTGCCCGCGCGCGCGCAAGGGGCGCCCACGCGCTTGATCGGTCTGACCTGGATCGACGAGTGGCAAGCCATCCTCGTGCGCCCCGGCTCCGGCATCGCGACGCCCGCGCAGCTGCAGGGCAAGCGTCTGGCGCTGCCCGTCTTCCGCGCCGAGGACTTGCGCGACAACCGGCGCGGACGCAGCATCGCGCGCGGCATGAGCCTGGCCGGCTACAAGGGCGTGCTGGCGTCGGCCGGCCTCACGCTCGACGACGTGCAGCTGGTGGAAGTGGGCGGCGAGGCGCCGGCGCAAGCCAATCTCGGCGCGGGACTGTGGCAAGGCATCGCGCCGCTGCTGCGCGGCGAAGTCGATGCCGTCTACGTAAAAGGCGCGGCGGCGGCCGAGGCG
The DNA here is from genome assembly GCF_030587305.1 of Janthinobacterium sp. SUN206. Classification (NCBI taxonomy): domain Bacteria; kingdom Pseudomonadati; phylum Pseudomonadota; class Betaproteobacteria; order Burkholderiales; family Oxalobacteraceae; genus Janthinobacterium; species Janthinobacterium sp. SUN206. The sequence continues at coordinate 945,570 of NZ_JAPWIB010000001.1, forward strand.
GCCCGCGCGGCGGGGCTGGAAGTGGGCATAGACATCGACGCCCTGCCCGACCGGCGCTTCCGCGTGAATAACGGCACGCCGCGGCCGATCACCGTGCATGAGACCATGCTGGAGCAGCATTTCGAGCTGGTCGTGCGCTTCCTGACGCAAACCCTGCGCGCCGCGCACTGGGCCCGCAGCCACAAGGAAGACGTGCTGGCCATCCTGCAGGGCGAGACGCGGGCCGGCGCCGACGCCGTGGCCGAAGCCTACCGTGACGGTTTTCACCTGACCCTGGCGCCCGACCTGTCAGAGGAAAAAGTGGCGCTGTTCCGCCAGCAGAAGGATTTCCAGCTGCAGCACGGTTTCCTCGACCGCGACGTGGATATCGGGGCGTGGATCGACCGCCGGCCTTTGGAAGAGGCGCAGCGGCGCCTCGACGCGTTGCTGCACGTGGCGGCCTAAGCTGGCGCCATAAACGACAAGGCCGGCGCAATCGCCGGCCTTTCTACATCAGGCGGTCAGGCTCAGAACTGCAGCGTGTACGATGCCCCCACCGTGCGGCCCTGGCCGATGATGACGGTGTCGCCATTCACGGCGCCCGGCACGAAGCTGGTGAGCGTGTGGTTGCGGTAGACCTTGTCGGCCAGGTTGTTCGCATATGCCGTGATGCGCTGCTTGCCGCCAGGGAGCACGTACGACAGGCGTGCATTGGCCAGCGCGAAGCCGCCCTGGTTCAGCAAGTCGCGCGCGGAATTTTGCGGGTCGACATAGTAGTACTGCTTCGACGTGTAGCGCACGTCGCCGCTGAACACCAGCTGCGCGCCATTGCCCAGCGGGTAGCGGTAGTCGGCCGCCAGCAAGGCCGTCACGTGGGGCGAGCGCACGAATTCATTGCCGGAGCGGTCGCCGCCATTGTTCTGGATGGCGAAATCGTCGAATTCCGTGCGCAGCAGGCCGATATTGGCGTTGAGGTGCAGGTTGTCCGTCGGCTGCGCCTCGAGCTCGAATTCCGCACCGTTCACGTGGGCCTTGCGCACGTTTTGCAGGTAATTGACGCTTTGCGTGGGGTCGCCGTTGTACACGCCCGTGATATTCACCTGCACGTTCTTGTAGTCATAGTGGAAGACGTTGGCGTTGAAATTCAGGCGCCCGTCCAGCCATTCGGACTTGATGCCCGCCTCGAAGGAATTCAGGGTTTCCGGCTTGACCGTGTTCAGGGCGCGCACGTCCGTGGCGCTCGTGTTGTAGCCGCCCGACTTGATGCCGTGCGCGTATTTCAGGTAGCCGCGCAGGGTGCGGCTGAAGCGGTATTCGGGCGTCACGTCATACGTCAGCGCATTCCACGTGGTCGACGGGTTCGACGTGAAATTGTTGTTGGCCACGGAAGCGGCCGCGTAATTGCCGCCCTTGACCGTGTTCCACCAGTTCGATGCATCGCCAAACGTCACCGTGTTCGATGCGGCCTGCACGCGGCGCAAATCGAGGTCCTTGGTTTCCGTCGTCCAGCGCAAGCCGAAGGTGGACAGGAACTGCTCGCTGAAGTTGACGGTCGTGCTGCCGAAGATGGCCGCGCTGCGCGCCTTGTGCAGGTAGACGGTGCGGTTGTAGCCGACGGGCTGGGTGCTGCCCGCCAGCGCCGGCACGGTGCCGTTGGGCAGGCGCGCGCCAGCCGAATCGGAATCGATCTTTTCATTGAAGTAGAACAGGCCCGCCACCCAGCTCACGGCGCCGTTTTGCGGCGACGTCAGGCGCAGCTCCTGCGATACCTGGCGGCTGCTGGCCTTCGAGCGGCTGCGGCCCACTTCCAGCGGCGTGTTGTCGCTGTCGCCCGTCGCCTCGTTGCGGAAGTTTTCATAGCCGGTGATCGACGTCAGGGTCAGCTCGCCCAGCGCGTATTCCAGGTTCAGCTGCGCGCCGCCCTGTTTCACGTCGCTGTCGGCCGGCGCATTCGTGCTCACGTCATCGGGATTCGTGCTGGGGATGTAGCCATTGCGGTACACGCCATTCGCGCCATAGCTGGCCACGGTGGTGGTGGCGCCCTTGGTCGTGTAGTCGCGATAATGCAGGTTCAGATTGGCCGTCAAATCGCGTCCGATCAGGGCCTTGAGCTGGCCGCGGACGGCGCTGTCCTTGAGCTTTCCATCGCGTTCGCCCGTAAACTGGTTGTGGAAGCGGCCCTTGTCCTGCTGCTCCGTGTGGAAGGACAAGCGCCCCGCCAGCACCTCGTCGACCAGCGCGCCGCCGATGGCCCCTTCGGCCAGCTTGGTGTCGTAGCTGCTGTAATCGACCTTGGCGTAGCCGCTGGACTTGAACGACGGTTTGCGCGAAATCACGTTGATGGCGCCGCCCGTCGTGTTCTTGCCCCACAGGGTGCCTTGCGGGCCGCGCAGCACTTCCACCCGGTCCAGGTCGAACAAGGGAAAGCCCGTGGCGCTGGAATTGCTGATGTAGACGTCGTCGAGGTAAAAGCCGACGGGATTCGGAAAATCGATCTGCTGCTGCCCCGCCCCCACGCCGCGTATCCACCAGCGCGGACGGCCATGCTGCTGCGTGCCGGCCGACGCGTTCGGCACGTAATTGAGGATTTCGCTGGCCGAGCGGCCGATGCCCGTATCGAGCAGCTCCTTGCCGCCCAGGACCGTGATCGCACTCGGCACCTTCTGCGCGGATTCTTCGCGCTTTTGCGCCGTCACCGTCACCGATTGCAGCGCGGCGCCCTCGCCGGCGCCGTTCGCGTCGGCTGCGGCGATGACCTCGGCGGCAGGCGCTTCGGCATGGGCCATGCCATGGACGAGCATCAGGCCGCCGATGGCGAAGGCCGAGCGCAGCGCGCGGCGCACTGGCGTCAAGTGAAAGGGGAAAGAGGAAAAGGCGGCGGGGGCAGTCGAACGGCGCATGGGTGATTATCCTTGAGTAAAGTCAAAACGCGAGATGGTGATGACCTGTATTGCAAGGGGCATGCCCGCTGCCGCAGCGCAGCAAAATCGTCGTTAAGTGATTGATTTCAAAGGAAGACTATCACCATGATAGTGCTGTTGATTTGGCAGCAGCGGCGCCGCCGCGTGCTGCCTGCGCGACAGCAGGCGGTGGCGCTGCTGTCGCGGCAACAGGGGATACTCAGGCAGCGCGCAGCAGTGCCGCCGTGTGGCCACGCACGAGGGGCAGCACTTCCTCGCCCACGCGGTACGCTTCTTCCAGGTGCGGCGTGCTGGCCAGGATGAAGGCGTCGGCGCCCAGCTGCACCAGCTCGTCGAGGCGCTCGGCCACCTGCTGGTAGCTGCCGACGATGCCCTGCGTCTGGCCGCCGCGCAGCAGGTTGAAGCCGGACCAGATATTCGGCGCCGTGATCAAGTCCTTGTAGCTGTTCAGGGTCGTCGGGCGGTTGCCCCGCTGGCGCGCCGCGCCCACGGAATCGCCGCCATCGGCACCGAGGAACTGGCGCAGGGTGGCCGCATCGACGGCCTCGAAACCCTTGCGCACTTCGTCCCACGCCTCCTCTTCCGTGGCGCGGGCGACGATGTCGACGCGCACGGCGCACTTGATCTTGCGGCCCAGCAGCGCCGTCTTTTCATGCACGCGGGCGAATTTCTCGCGCAGCTGCTCGAACGGCTCCAGCCACGTCAGGTAGTAATCGGCATGCTTGGACGCGGAACCCAAGGCCGCGTCGGACGAGCCGGAAAAGTAAATCTCGGGGAAATCCTGCTCCGACAGCGGCGTGGCCAGGCCCGCATCCTCCACCTGGTAAAACTTGCCCTGGTAGGAAAACGGCCCGCCGCGCCACACGCCGCGCACCACGTCGAGAAATTCCGTCGTGCGCGTGTAGCGGTCGTCGTGGCCGGCCGAATCGCCCCACCACAGCTGCGCCGGACCGCCGCCGCCCGTGATCACGTTGTACAGGGCCCTCCCGCCCGTGGCCCGCTGCAGGCTGGCGGTCATGCGCGCGGCCACCACGGGATTCAGGAAGCCGGGCTGGAACGGGATCATGAAGCGGAAGGTGCGCGTCTCGCGCGCCAGCAGCGCGGAAATGGCCCACGGTTCGTCCGTCATGGGGAAAGACGGTATCAAACCGCCCTGGAAGCCGGACAATTCGGCCGCGCGGGCGATTTCCGCCAGGTAGTCGATATAAGTGAAACCGTCGGCGCCGCCGCCGCCGAGGCCGGCCTGGCGCAGGTTGTCATTGCCGGGAAACCAGTCGCCGCGAAACGGCGTGCGGGCGCGGTGCGAACTCGGTTCGCCATGCGTGGGGATGCGCCAGAAAAAATCGATAGCCATATGGGTTACTCCTTGAATAGGTTGGATACGGGGACTCAAGCCGCTTGCAGCTGCGCGCGCAACGCTGCCCGCACGCGGGGCAGCACGTGTTCGCCGATGCGGTAGGCTTCCTCGAAATGGGGAATGGCCGCCAGCACGAAGCTGGACACACCGGCTTGCGCGTAGGCTTCGAGCGCTGCGGCGACCTGTGCATGGCTGCCGACCAGGGCCCCGCGGGCGCCCGTTTGCGCTTGCGCAAAGCCGGGCCAGAACAAGGCTGCACCGCCCGCCGTGCCATCAGCCGACGGAGCATCGTCAGGCAGGCCCGCCCAGCTGCGGTAGCGGCGCGCGTCGCGCAAGGCTTCGTCGAACGTTTCGCGGGCCAGCACGTTGATGCGCAAGCCCGCCGCCACGGCGCGGCCCAGCTGGCGCGCCTGCGCATGCAGGCTGGCGATGGCGGGCTGCAAATCCTTCACGGGCGCCGCGTCAAAGACGTGCACGTCGGCCTGGCGCGCCGACAGGGCCAGCGCTTCAGGCGACTCGCCCGTCAGATAGATGCCGTTCACGGGATGGTTCGCCAGCGGCCCTTTGAAGCCCCCGTCCTGCACTTCGAAGAACTTGCCCTTGAAGCTGAACGGCGAGGTGTGCTGCACACCGCGCGCCACCGTGATGAATTCATCGATGCGGGGCAGGATGTCGGCATCCGGCGCCGCATCGCCCTGGCGCCGGCGCGCTGCCGCGTCGCCGCCAGGGCCGATCTGCCAGGCGAAGCGTCCCCCCGTGAAGCGCTGGAAGCTGACGGCGTTCTTTGCCGCATACACGGCCGAACCCCAGGCCGCGTCGAATTCGGCGATCAGTTTCAGGTGGCGCGTGCTGCGCGCCAGATAGCCCGCGACGATCCAGCTCTCGTCGCCCTGCGTATCGTGGCGTATCTGGATGCCGTCGAAGCCGGAAAGGTCGGCCGCGCGGGCGATCTGGTGCAGATAATCGAAATAATTGAAGGGCGGACGCGCGCCGCGCGGGTCACTCACGCCCGCCTGCAGGGGGCTGGGCGCGCCGGCGGCCCGTTCGCCACGGCGCGTGATGCCGGGCGCCGCGTAACGGCCGTCGCCGCTGGTGGGCAATTGCCAGATGAATTCTATGGTCATGCGTGGACTCCTGTCGTGGGTCGAAGAAAAGGCCGTATGCGCATCGCGCAGCGGCCTGCCCTACCCTCCTCGCAGAAAACATGCCATGCCGCAGAGGCCCGCCGCTGCCCACCGCTGTTGATTTGGCAGCAATCCCCTGCCCCCATGGCAGCAATGTGCTGCACGCGCAGCAGCCATGAAAAAAGCCGGAGCCGCATCGCTGCGGGTCCGGCTCCGGGAGGTCGCGCATGCGCCTAGTCGATGGCGCCCGCCTTTTTCAGGAAAGTGCGCAGGATGTTGCGGCTCAAATTCAAGTGCCTGGCCGTGCGCACCTGGTTGCGCTCATTGCGCTCCCACGCGGCGCGCACCAGTTCCTGCTGCATGGCCTCGAATTCCACGGCTTCGCCCGAGTCGAGCAAGGCTTGCCAGGCGCGGGCAAAGCGTTCGGCCGCCAGCAAGTCGTCCTGGCCGGACGCGCCGTGGGCCGCGTAGGCGATGTCGGCGCCACCGGCCCAGGCGTCTGGGACAGCCACGGAAACAGGTGCGGAGACAGGTGCGGCAGCTGGCGCCCTGTGCCAGCCCGACAGGCTCAAATCCTCGGCCCGCACGACGCCGCTGCGGCAGACAAGCAGCGCGCGGTGAATGACGTTTTCCAGTTCGCGGATATTGCCCGGCCATGGGTAGGCCAGCAAGGCATCTTGCGCGTCCAGGCCCAGTTCCACCTCGCCCAGGTGCAGGCGCTGCGCATAGATGGCCATGAAGTGGCGCGTCAGCGGCATGACGTCGCCCGGACGCTCGCGCAGGGGACGCAGCGGCAGGCCGATCACCTGCAGCCGGTAATACAGGTCTTCGCGGAAGCGCCCTGCCCGCACGGCTTCGGCCAGGTCCACGTTGGTGGCGGCGATCAGGCGCACGTCGATGGGGATGGCGCGCCGCGCGCCCAGGCGCACCACTTCGCGCTCCTGCAGCACGCGCAGCAGCTTGACCTGCATCGCCAGCGGCAAGTCGCCGATTTCATCGAGGAACAGGGTGCCGCCGCTGGCCGTCTCGAACCAGCCAGGCTTGCCCTGCTGCGCGCCCGTAAACGCGCCTTTTTCATAGCCAAACAGCTCGCTCTCGACGAGGGTTTCGGAAAACGCGCCGCAGTTGATCGCCACGAAGGTCTGCTCGGCGCGCCCGCTCAAGCCGTGCACGTGGCGCGCAATCAGTTCTTTTCCCGTCCCCGTTTCGCCCGTGATCAGCACCGTCGCCTCGCTGGGCGCGATGCGCTCGATCAGCTCGTGCAGCTGGCGCGAACGGGGGTCGGCAAAGACAAAGGCCGTGGCGCGTACCAGCAAGCTCATTTGCTGCGGGTCGCGGAAGGCGACCAGCGCCTCGCTGTCGCCGTCATCGCCCGCGCCGCGGGCCAGGTGGGCGCTGCGCGCGAAATCGCTGCTGAAATTGTGGGCTAAGAGTTCCATGGACCGACTATACCGCGCTCCATCTCCAGGCGTGAACGAATGGTGCCGCTCTAGCTTATCCGGAATTTGCATATGCGAAGAGCCGGGAGTGAACGCTGTTTTGTCGCAAACGGCGCACTTTGGCTGGCGATGGCGTCATCCCTCCCCGACTTCAACACTGACCTTGCGGGATTTGATTCGTCGCTACTTCAAAACGGTCGCCCGGCTGTCCACCAACACATCGAGTGTAATCGTTCCCTGACTTACTGCGTTTAAAATCGGCCACTCTGCGAATACGTCAAGAATAAATTTCTTTGAAGCATCTTTGGCAAGTCCCTGAGCCACTTCAAAATGGGTAACATTACCAAACTTTGAAATGGTTTTTTTCCCCCGATCAGTTTCCTTTGAGTCTTTAGCCATCTCTCCATGCGTTTCATATGGAACAGCACATTTCTTTGGTGCCCCCCAACTCACGTATCCAGATTTTAGACCCACCTCTTGCCATTTTTGAATATTCTCTTCTGCCTGGTCTCCCCAGGTTTTGACAACCTTGAAGTCCGATAAAGCGCTGGCATGATCGATATTGATTTCGACATAATTCGTGTGAGCATAGAAGTCCTGAATTCCATGCAGTGCCTGTCCCAGGGACAGGAAGGCCAGATTCAGTTCCAGATTCACCAACAATGGTTTTTTTGCCATGAGAAGAACCGTGGCCGCTTCAGCGTGCTCGTCCAGTTCGGCTTTAAGTTGTGCAATATAAGCGATAGCTCCGGAAAAATCACAGTTGTCGAAGTGGGCTTTTGATGCAGTCTGATGAACGATATCTTGCATGTAAAGTGCAATTTGCATTTGGCGCACATACCTCCGGCTGCTCAGGCCATCCAGCAGTATTTTATGCTCGCTTATCTTGAAATCAGAATTGCATCTCTCACAAATAACGGATATGGATTCATCTTTTGCCGCAGGAATTTCTTGCTGGATTTTTTCCATATCGATATCCGCTGCCGAGGCTCCCATAGCCATGAGCGAGAAAATGATAGCAACCGACTGCCGGAGTCTGTTAGACATCGATAATCTCCAAATTTTGAAAGTGAAATTTCGGACACCCGCACCATGCTCTTTTCCGCTAACCGAATCGATCATCAACTTTCAACAACCAGGCAGGCGGCTTTACGCCATGTTTGTCATAGAATGTCTGCAACCTCAAACGCGTTTTCCCGCCTTGGGACAAGCCTGCGTAACGTACGGCGTTATCGCCAAAGAATTTATTCGAGAGCGTCGTCGCGGTTTCGTCTCTGAGAGATGGCAGTTCTTCAAGCTCTTTGAAAAGTTTCATAAAATCGCTCAAATAGCTTCCAATTGAGCTGGCTGTCAGGCTCATTTCCCAGTCTGTGCCATATAAAAAGCGATTCGCCAACGATGCAGAACCCTTTTGGGCGGTAAGGTTATAGAGCTTTTGCAGATCGGCCTTGAGTTCAGCCTGGTCCGATATCACCTCGGTAAAGAATCCAGCATCGGCGTACGCGAATTCCCCAGGTCCGCTTGGATTCATTTCCTTTGCAAATGCTTCGGCAAGGGAGAATCCTGCACGCTGGTCCTTCACGATTGACGTGTCGCCAAAATGTCCGAAGTTGATACGCAGGCGTGGAAACTCCTTCAAGACGCACGCCCAGTATCTGGAGCCGGCCAGATTCTTGAAAGCCATGCTGGGGCCGTTAGAAAGACCCGTGTGCGCCATGACAGGTACACCATGCTCTTCACAGTAGCCATAAAGCCGGCGCAAGGCGCCATCAAGCAACTTTCCCAAATCAGGGGTATTTTGTACCCACTCCGGCAACCAACAACGCTTCCAGAAATCGGGCTCCGCATCTTGAATATGCTGATTTCCCAGCGCGGCAAAGCCCATTGGTGGGTATAACTTGACGCCGATAAATCCATGTTCATCAAGCGCGCCCTGGACAAGAGCAAAAGAACTGGTAGCTGATTCCCCCTTGCCGAACGCCACTTCTCGCAACGGACAGAATGGCACGAATCCGTGCATTCTCCCTCCCGTCATAATGGACAACTGCTCCATGACCTTGACCTGCGTTTCGAGCGTCGTCCCTGTTGTTTTCCCCTTTGAGATCCACCACGAATAATCGACCATGCTGGGCATAAGGAGGTCCACCGTTCGAACCCCGGGAACATTAAATGTGCGCAGATATTGCTGAATATTTACATACCGGTATTGGAAATTTTGAAGGATGAATTTAATTACACCCATCACCGACCTGTCTCCACTCAGCATGTCCAATGGCTCTGGAGCGTCCTTGTCCAAATCGGGAATCGTGGCAGGAAGCTTGTCAATAATTTCCAGGGCCTCGACTTGCAAACGGGTCTGCATATCGGGAACAAGGAACTTGCTTTGTTTTTCCACAATGAATGGCAGGTACAGGGGGGAGGTAGCGGCAGCGGTCTTCAAGGAAGCCGTACCGGCTGCATATGCGTTTCGTCGCAGCTGTGAAATGACCTCAATCTTGGCCTGCTCGGTTGTACAAGCAGCCAGTTGGGGGGACAACTCCCGGAGCGTCTGCAGTTCCACATTACCCGAAGGCGCCAATGACCACGCAAGGCCTTGTAGCAGCGCACCGACAGCCATTGCCGCAGGTCCCAGCGGGCTGGCCTCCCCAACCAGCACCTTTCCCACAAAGTCCATGACAGGGATATCCGTGCCATTGAAAATGTGGCAGTGGGCATCGATGGTCAAAGGTCCCGTCGGCAAGTTAATGTCAGGACTGTTTACGCAATCTATGGGACATGGTTTGAGCAAGCAACAGCCTGACAAGCCGACGGTTGTGCCAACCGCGAGAGCACCGATGCCTCGAAGGGCACGACGACGGGCGAAGTTCTCCGGAAAGTGGTCCATACAGCCCTTTCAGCAGTTCATTTCTTCGACTAGCGGGTACAGAAAAAATCGCGTGCTCGATGCAAGGGGGGATGGTATATTGATAATTTCAACTTGGCAAGATTTATCGCACAGGCGCGGGCGCGGACTGCGCGACTAATGTTTGACTAACAACGCCTGACACAACCGTAACGAGCGAAAGAAAGACTCGGCGCCCGTGTCGGCTCGAGAAGCGCAACTGTACGGAGTACGGGGCCGCCGAGGCAGTAAAAATTACGATGCGCAGCCGGTTTTGATAGGCTGTCTACGCCTGCTCCGGATCGAAATGCTTGCGCAAGCCTTGCCAGCAGACGAAATAATCGTTTTGCAGCAGGCCGCCGTCCAGCGCGAATGGCGTGGGCTTGAGGATGGTGCGCGTCTCGAACATGAAGGCCATGGTGTCGCCCACCTTCACGGGCGCGGACGTGTCGCTGTGCGACGCCTTGTCGAAGGTCTGCGCATCGGGGCCGTGGCCGGACATGCAGTTGTGCAGGCTGGCGCCGCCCGGCACGAAACCGGCCGCCTTGGCGTCGTACACGCCGTGGATCAGCCCCATGAATTCGCTGGCCACGTTGCGGTGGAACCACGGCGGGCGGAACGTATGCTCGGCCGCCAACCAGCGGGGCGGGAAGATGGCGAAGTCGATGGCGCCGAACAGGGGATTTTCGCTGGGCGCCTGCAGCACGAGGAAGATCGACGGGTCCGGGTGGTCGTAGCTGATCGAGCCGATGGTGTTGAAGCGGCGCAGGTCATATTTGTACGGCGCGTAATTGCCATGCCAGGCCACCACGTCCAGCGGAGAATGGTCCAGGGTCGTGCGCCACAAATGGCCGCCGAACTTGGCCAGCAGTTCGCATGCGCCGTCGATGTCTTCATACGCCGCGTGCGGCGTGAGGAAATCGCGGCTGTTGGCGAGGCCGTTCGAACCGATGGGGCCCATGTCGGGCAGGCGGAAGGCCGTGCCGAAGTTTTCGCACACATAACCGCGCGCCGCGCCATCGGGCAAGGTCACGCGGAAGCGCACGCCGCGGGGGATGACGGCGATTTCCTGCGGTTCCAGCTCGATCAAGCCCAGTTCCGTGGCAATGGCCAGCCGGCCTTGCTGCGGCACGACCAGCAATTCGCCATCGGCCGAGTAAAAGAAGCGCTGCATGGAGCGGTTGGCCGCATACACGTGGATGGCGCAGCCACTCATGGTTTCGGCGCTGCCGTTGCCGGCCATGGTCTGCCAGCCGTCGATGAAGTCCACCGCCGTGGCGCTGTCGGGCAGCGGCAGCGGGTCCCAGCGCAGCTGGTTCGGCGGCGTCGGCGGCATGGCGTGGAAATCGCTGACGATGCGGGTATTTTCCAGCAAGGTAAACGGCGGATGCTGGCTGGCGGGGCGGATGCGGTACAGCCACGAGCGCCGGTTCTGCGCGCGCGGCGCCGTGAAGGCCGTGCCCGACAATTGTTCCGCATACAGGCCCAGGGGCGCCTGCTGCGGCGAATTCTGCCCCTGCGGCAAGGCGCCGGGCACGGCTTCCGTGGCAAATTCGTTGCCGAAGCCGCTTTGGTAGCCGGCGCCTATCATGCGCTCTCCCCCAGTCCGTCGGCCGCGTCGCGCAGCAAGCCCTGCACCACGTCGGCCTTACCGATGGCGCCCATCGCCAGCAAGGCGAAACGGGCCAGGAACAGGGGCGAACGCTGTTCGCCCAGGCCGCCCATGGTGTGGCACAGCTCCGTGTACAAATTATCCAGTTCGATATCGGTCATATTGTCTCCTTGTTACTGTGATTGGGCGATGCCGGCCGCCGCCAGCGCTGCCGCCACCTGCCCCGCCTGCGCCTGCGCCTGCCGCCAGCGTCCCAGCACGTGCCCATCGGGGCGCACGAGGTAAAACGTGCCAGGCTGCGCGTCGAACAGCGAGAATACCTGCGCCGTGTGGTCCCAGGCGCACTCCTGCGCCCCACTGCGGGAAATCGCCACGCTCGTCAGCGGCAAGGTATCGCCCAGCGCCAGCAATTCAGCAGGAATGGCCCCGTCCTCGCTGAAGTACAGCCCCGTGAAATGGCCATCTGCGCGCTTGAGCAAATCGGTAATATACCCCGCTTTTTGCCCGCCGTCGTACGACAGCGCCAGCGGGCATTCCGGCAAGACCGTGCCCGGCGCGGGGCCGGCGGCAAACGTGTCGGGGTCCGGGGCATTCAGGGCCGACTGCGCATACGCGATGGCGCTCGTCTGGCGCGGGTTGATCAGCGAGCGCACGTGCGCATGCCTGCCCGCCAGGCCCAGCACGGCCGTGCGCATCAAATCAAAAGCGAAAGTGGGCGGCGCCATGAATTCCGTGCTTTTGGTGCCGTGGCGCAAGTTTTCACGGGCGGCGAACACGCGCTCGTCCGAATAGCTGTCCAGCAAGGCATGCGGCGCCTGGCCCTTGACCACGTAGGCCAGCTTCCAGGCCAGGTTGTCCGCATCGTCGATGCCGGAATTGGCTCCGCGCACGCCGAAGATGGGCACGAGGTGGGCCGCATCGCCCGCGAACAGCACGGGGCCATGGCGGTATTTTTCCAGGGTCAGCGCGTTGGCCTTGTAGATGGTGATCCACACGGGATGCCACGGCGCCGTCTCCCCCATCATGGCCAGCAGGCTGTCCACGCGGGGCGCCACGTTTTCCAGCAGCACGGCCGCCTGCGCATCCTCGTCGTCGCGCAACTGGTAGTCGATGCGCCAGATATCGTCGGGCTGCTTGTGCACCAGCACGGTCGAACCGGGATTCGACGGCGGGTCGAAATACGCGAGGCGCTCCGTCGGGCGCTCGCTCTTCAGGTGGATATCGACGATCACATAGCGCCCTTCATAGCTGGTGCCCTGCAATTTGAGGCCCAGCGCCTCGCGCACCACGCTGCGCCCGCCGTCGGCCGCCACCAGCCAGTCCGCCTCGATTTTGTAGGATTCGTCGGGCGTCGCCACGGTGACGCTGGCGCCGCCGGCGCGCTGGTCCACGCCAGTCACCCGCGTTTGCCAGCGGATATCGATCAATTCCGGCTGGCGCTCGGCCGCATCGAGCAGGAATTGCTCGATATGGTATTGCGCCAGGTTAACCATCGGCGGCAACTTCTGGTTCGCGTCTTGCGGCATCGTAAAGTGCAGCACTTCCTCGTCGCGGTAAAAACTGCGTCCGCCTGCCCACGGCAAGCCCTTGCTGATAAAACCGTCGAGCGCGCCCAGGCGTTCGATGATTTCCAGGCTGCGCCGCGAGATGCAGATGGCGCGGCTGCCCGTGCACACGCCGTCGTCCGCCTCGATCAGCACCGAGCGCACGCCGTGACGGGCCAGGCCCAGGGCCGTGGCCAGGCCCACGGGGCCGCCGCCGACGATCAGGACCGGGACATGCTGCGTGGCGGCGCCGGCCGGTTTGCCGGGCGGATACACCTTCGGCACATGGGGGTAAGGGTGAAACGTGTCGCTCATGATGGGTCCTCTTCGATCAAGTATGGTCTTTGCCGCCGCGCGCGATGGGCAGGGTCAGCACGATGGCCGCACCCGCCACCAGCAGGACGCTGGCGTACAGCAAGCCGGTGGCAAAGCTGTGCGTGATATCCTTCAGCCAGCCCACGACGACGGGATTCAGGGCCGAGCCGATATTGCCTGTGGCATTGATGACGGCGATGCCGATGGCGCGCGCGCCCAGGCTCAAGGCCCGGTCCGGCGTCGTCCAGAAGACGGACATGGCCGTATAAGCGCCCGTCGACGCCATGCACACGCCCAGCAGTTGCAGCACGGGGTTGGCCGAGTACGCCGTGCACAGCCAGCCGGCGGCCGACAGCAGCATGGGCCAGACGATGTGCCAGCGGCGCTCCTGCAAGCGGTCCGAGCGGCGGCCCCAGGCGATCATGCCGATCACGGTGCACACTTGCGGGATGGCTGCCAGCAAGCCGATCTGCGTGTTGCTGGCATTGCTATTGAAACTTTTCACTATCAGCGGCGTCCACACGGCCACCATCGCCAGGGTGTTGACCAGGCAGAAATAGGCGATGCCGAATTTCAGCACGGTGGGCGACAGCATTTCCGCCAGCACCGAGATTTTTTGCTGCGACGCAACAGGTTTCTGCTCGGCCGCCAGCATGCGCGCCAGCACTTGCTGCTCCAGCTTGCCCAGCCAGTTCGCCTTGGCGGGCGAGTCGTCCAGGTAGCCGTACACGGCCAGGCCCAGCAGCACGGAAGGCATGCCTTCAAGCAAGAACAGCCATTGCCAGCCCTTCAAGCCCCAGTGGCCATCGAGCCCCAGGATCAGGCCCGACAGGGCCGAGCCGATGGCGGCCGTGACGGGCATGGCGATCATGAACAGGGCATTCGCCCGCGCCCGGTAGGCGCTGGGAAACCAGTAGGTCAGATACAGCAGCATGCCGGGCAGGAAGCCCGCCTCCGTCACGCCCACCAAAAAACGCAGCGCATACAGGCTGGCCGGGCCGCTGGCGAACAGGGTCGCCGTCGAGGCCAGGCCCCAGGCGATCATCATGGAGCCTATCCATTGACGGGCGCCGATGCGGGCCAGCACGATGTTGCTGGGGATGCTGCAAGCGATGTAGGCGATGTAGAACAGGGTGGTGGCAAAACCGAACTGGGTGCCGGACAGGCCCAGGTCTTGCATCATGGTCAGGCCGGCGAAGCCGATATTGATGCGGTCCAGAAAGGAAAACACGAACAGCAGGAACAGAAAGCCCAGCAGATGGCGCGACACCTTGCGCATCACTTGCTGTTCCAGTTGCACGGTGGCCGCGTCGAGGACGGGCGTGGCGGGGGTGGCCGCGGGGGCGATGGTCATGCTGGTCTCCATAAGGTGTCGCTCTCCCCTTGCTATTGTTATTGGGTGAGAGCGGCCGGGTGATCCCGGCTTGCAACACAGTATGCAGACGCGCGCCGCGAACCTTGTCCCCATTTTGGGGACGTTACGCGGCTAAAACAGTCAAAAAGGCGAAGCCAGCCCTACGCCAAAAGGACTAAGGTGCTGGCGCCATGCACAGCGCAAACAGTTGCCGCTGGCTGGAAATGCCCAGGCGTTTATAGGCGCGCTTCTGGTAGGTGATGACGCTCGATGGCTGCACGCCCATGGTCTCGGCGATTTCCACGGCCGTGAGGCCTTCGAGCACGCAGCGCAGCACGTCCAGTTCGCGCTTGCTCAGGGCGGGGCAATGCTGGCGCAGCCTTGCCAGCATCAGCGGCGCGACGCCTTGCGTGGCCTGGCCCTTCAAGCTGTAGTGATGCTTGACGGCATGGGCAAACAGCGGTGACAGAGTTTCGATGCCCGCCACTTCGCCGGGCTGGAACTGACCCTGGCTGCTGTCGCGGTAGAAATTGACGGACAACCAGATATCGCCGGCCGGCTGCAGCAGCAGGGACAGGCGGTCCGACACATTCGGCTTCTGGTAGCAGACGGCGCGGTAGCCGGGATGGTCGATCTCGTCGCTGGCCTGCTGGTGCAGCACGATGGCGGGATCGATTTTCCGCCCCGGCGCCAGGGCGATCACGCGCTGGTTGCCATCGAGCGCATAGTAATGGCGGGCGTAGCTGTCGGCGATATCCTGCAAAAAGCGCCCGCCGCGCCGGTCGGCCACGGCGACGGTGCGGGGACGGTTGCCGAATTCATAGGCAAAGATCGTGCACTGGGCAATGGGCGCGACCGTGCTGACCGTCTTCAGGATGGCCCCGGCGACGGCGTTCACGTCCGCATGGCCGATGGCCGCCATCAGTTCCAGGGTACGCCCGAAGTCCAGCTGCCCTTCCGCCGGCGGCCGCTCGACGCGCCAGTAACGCATGCCCGGCTCCTTACTGCCCGCGTTGCGGCAAGACCCAGTCCGGCCGGATGTAATGGCAGGTGTAGCCGTGCGGCAAGCGCTGCAGATAATCCTGGTGCTCCGGTTCCGCTTCCCAGAACGGGCCGGCCGGCGCCACTTCCGTCACCACCTTGCCGGGCCACAGGCCGGAAGCGTCGACGTCGCGGATCGTGTCCTCGGCCACCCGTTTTTGCTCATCGCTCGTATAAAAGATGGCCGAGCGGTAGCTGGTGCCGCGGTCGTTTCCCTGGCGGTTTTCCGTGCTGGGGTCGTGGATCTGGAAGAAAAATTCCAGGATCTTGCGGTAGCTGATGGTGTGCGGGTCGAAGATGATCTCGATCGCTTCCGCATGCGTGCCATGGTTGCGGTAGGTGGCGTTGGCCACGTCGCCGCCGCTGTAGCCCACGCGCGTGGCGATCACGCCCGGATAGCGGCGCAGCAAGTCTTGCACGCCCCAGAAGCAGCCGCCGGCCAGGATCGCGGTTTCCTTGTTTTGTGTCATGTTGATCATTCCTTGATCTGAGATACTGGGATTAATCGTTTATCTTACCCTGTCGCGCGATTTTCTTCAGCGGGCCAGCAAGCGCTTGAGCTGCGCCGCCTGATAGGCGCCGATGGCGTCGTTGAACAGGCAACGGATCAAGGGATCGTCGACGATGTCGGCCTCCATCAGTTCGGCGCGCGTAGCCTCGTCGAAAGGACCATCGTTGATGCGCATGTACATCGACGTCAGCGATTCACCGAGCACCAGCGCCGCGTGGCATTTCACCAGCGGCACTTGCGTCGTCCAGCCCGGCGCCTCGCCCGTGTCCGGCACGAGGTCGATCAAGTCGCCATGCGTGCGGTAATGCAGGATGGTGGCCGCGCCGTCATGGCCGTACAGCGCCAGGCGCCACACGCGCGGGGCCTGAAAATAACTGTCCTCGGGCAGCTCCATGTCGCGGTAGCGTTCGAGCAAGCCGCGATGGCAAAAGTCCAGCACCAGCGCCGTGTCGGCATCGTTCAAGGGCGCGAAACGGCGGGCGATGTCCGCCGTGGCGGGCGCAAGCGCCTCGGGACGGTAGTCGAAATCCACGTCCTGCGGCCCCACGGGAATGACCCAGGGCAGCGGCGTGGCCGGCGCCATGCCGTGCGCGTCGAGCAGCACGGCCGTCGATGGATCGAGGCGGAAGATGTGCGTCTCGGGCAGCGCGGCGCCCATTTCATCGGCAAAGCGGCGGTAGGTAATCGGAAACATCGCATGGTTGTACCAGGACCAGTCTTCCTGCACGAACTGGCAGGAGCTGGGCACGAGGTAACGTGGCGCCAGCGCGCGCAGCTGCGGCACCCAGTCGTCGGGAAGTTCCACCGGGCCCCGCGCCGCCTGCGACGGTGCGATGACGGCGATCTCGCGCATGGTCTGGAATGGCCACAGCACCATGTCCCAGGGCGCAAACGCGGCCAGCTGCGCCAGGGTCTCGGGGCCGATCCAGGAATCGACGACGTTAAGCACATTCAAGCCCGCTGCGCGCACCTGGAACAGCGAGTCGACGTCGTCGTCCAGCGCGCGGCGCGGAATCACCTCGATGCTGCCCACCTGCACGGGCACGTCCACGTGCAGCTTCTCCACCCGCGTGAAACCGAGCGCGCGCAGCATCGCGAACAGTTCGTCGAAGACGCAGTACAGGTAGATGGGCGTGGCGCGGTCGAGCGCATCGAGGCTGTCGAGCGAGCAGTGGTCGTCGTGGAAGTGCGAGATGAAGACGGCATCCCAGCGCAGCCGGCGCACGACGTCCAGGTCGAAGCGCACGGGCGGAAACGCGTGGCAGTTGCGGCTGAACGGGTTTTCGACGATGGGATCGAAGGCGATGGCCGTGCCTTCGCATTCGAAGACATAGCCGGCGTGCAGGATGCGGGAGATTTTCAGGGGCATAAGCAAGTTCAGGTTGGGCAGCGCGCCATGATAGCTGAAAAGGCGGCCGCCCTGCCCCGTGTTTACTTAGTACGGATTATTCAGCACATCCATCGCGAAGTACGTAAAGATCATGTCCGCGCCCGCGCGCTTGATGGCGCCCAGGGTTTCCTGCACCACGCGACGCTCGTCGATGGCGCCCGCCTGCGCGGCGAACTTGATCATCGCGTACTCGCCGCTGACCTGGTAGGCGCCGATCGGCAAACGCGTCGCTTCGCGCAGGTCGCGGATGATGTCCAGGTAGGCGCCGGCCGGTTTGACCATCAGCGCGTCGGCGCCTTCGGCTTCGTCGATCAAGGACTCGCGCACCGCTTCGCGGCGGTTCATCGGGTCCATCTGGTAGGTCTTGCGGTCGCCCTTCAGGGTGCTGCCGGCCGCGTCGCGGAACGGGCCGTACAGGCCGGATGCGAACTTGGTGGAATACGCCATCACGGGCGTGTCGTGGAAACCGGCCGCATCGAGCGCGCCGCGGATCGCCGCCACCTGGCCATCCATGGCCGCCGACGGGGCGATGATGTCGGCACCCGCCTGGGCCGCGATGACGGCCTGCTTGCCCAGGTTGAGCACCGTACTGTCATTGTCGACCGTGTCGCCATGCAGGATGCCGCAATGGCCGTGGTCCGTGTATTCGCAGAAGCAGGTGTCGGACATGACCACCATTTCCGGCACGGCGTCCTTAATGATGCGCGACATGCGCGCCACCAGGCCGTCCGGGTTCAGGGTGTCCGTGCCGTGGCTGTCCTTGTGGTGCGAAATGCCGAAGGTCATGACGGAGCGCAGGCCGGCGCGCGCATAGCGCTCGACTTCCTGCGCCAGCTTCGCTTCGGGAATGCGGCGCACGCCGGGCATGGACTTGATGTCGATGAATTCGCTGCTGCCTTCGTCGACGAAGATCGGCAGGACCAGGTCGCGCGGATTGATCTCGGTTTCGCGGAACAGCTCGCGCAGTTGCGGGGTCGCGCGCAAGCGGCGCATGCGCGAAGTGGGAAATTGTGCTGGCATGGGATGACTGGCTTCAGGTTAACAACGCCGCTCAGTATACGCCGATCGCGCCGAATGCGCCGGGCTGCCCGGCAAAAAAGCCGCGCAGGTCAAGAAACCCCGCCCTGCGCCGTCATTGCGCGTGCAGCAGGGCCGCCACTTGCCAGCGCATGTCGGCCGCCAGCTGCACCAGCATGGCGCCGCGGCGGCGTGCATCGGCGCGCTTTTTCGACGGCACCAGTTCCAGGTCCGGCATCCGGCAAGGGCCGCAAGGCAGGCGGTAATTGCCGTCGCTGGTGGGCACCGCATGCAATTCCCGCCACGCCAGGTCGTAGTCGCAGGAGATATGCCGGCGCCGGCGCCAGTTCAGCGCGATGCGGTTGGCGTTGCTGACCAGGTCCAGGTGGCCGCAGCCGAAAAAGTCGCCCAGGTCGCGCAAGGCGGCCACCATCAGGTTTTTTGGCCGGCAGCCGTGCAGCGCCCGCGTGGCCTCCTTCACCGCCTGCGCGCCGGCGGGCGAGCGCAAGCCCTGCAAGGCGCCCAGCTGGATGACGGCGCCGCCAGGCTGGGGCCGGAACAGGAAACTGGCCAGGTACAGCGGCACGCCGTCGCGCGTCAGGCGCAGGCACAGCTCCCCTTCGCGGTGGCTGTCATGGATGGCCGTCAGCTGCAAGCGGTAGCTGGCGCCATCCTTGCCTTCGATGCTGGCCAGCACCAGCGCGCGCCGCGCCGCGTATTCCACCAGCGGCCGCGCGCCCGCCTGCCACAGGAAACGGTAATGCCCGCACAGCAGGTCCACCCTCGCCGCGCAGCCCAGCTGGCGGCTGGCGTAGGGGCGATAGATCTTGTAGCGCAGGCTGGGATGGGCTTGCGCCAGCGCCGCCAGGCCCGGCGTCGCGGCGATGACCGCTTGCCAGCGCGCGCGCTGCAGGGGGAAGACGAGCGCGCCCAGCGCCGCCTTGATCCGGTGGCCATGCTGGCGCAGTGGCGCCGGTTGCGGCGCGGCGTTGTCGCCGGTGGCGGTAAATGTATGCATGAAACGGCTCTACTGAACGGGACGCGGCGACGGCCGCAGGCAGCCCGACACGGGCGGCTGCGCGCACGCAGCCGCTCTACGCGGGGTAAAGCGGATGATAGGGGGAGGTGAAAATGAAGGGGGTTACAAGTTGGTAATGTGCGGATATGCCACGGGCACTGGCAAGCTAGCGCAGCAGCCGCAAGCGCAGGCGCAGGCCCGGCGCCGCATCCTCGATATCCAGGCTGCCGCCATGCAGGGCCGCGATGGCCGCCACGATGGACAGGCCCAGGCCATTGCCGGGCAAGTGGCGGCTCTTGTCGAGCCGGTAGAAGCGCTGCGTCAGCTTCGGCAATTCTTCCGTCGGCACGCCTGGGCCGTTGTCGCGCACGGCCAGCCAGCTGCCCTGTTCATCGCTGCCGGCCGACACTTCCACCGTGGCGCCCGAACCCGCGTACTTGATGGCGTTGTCGACCAGGCTGGCCAGGGCGCTGCCCAGCAGATTGCGGTCGCCGCGCGCCGGCACGCCTTCGCCATACATCTGCACCAGCAGCACGCCCTGCTCGTCGGCCGTGGCTTCGTACATTTCCACGATGTCGGCGCCGATCTGCTGCAAGTCGATGTCGTCGAAATTCTCCGGGCGCATGCCCGATTCGGCCGCCGCGATCTGCAGCAGCTTGTCGAACACGCGCGTCAGGTCGTCGATGTCGTCGATGGCCGCCTGCGCCGCGCTCTCGTAGCCGGCCACGTCCTGCTGCTGGCGCAAGGCGCCATCGAGCTTGTTGCGGATGCGCGCCAGCGGCGTGCGCAAGTCGTGCGCGATGGCGTTCGACACGTGGCGCACGCCTTCCATCAAATGTTCGATGCGGTCGAGCATGCGGTTGATGTCGCGGCTCAGCAAGCCGAATTCATCCTCGCTGGAGACGGGAATGCGCCGGCTCAGGTCGCCCGCCTCGATTTCCCCCGCCGTGCGGCGGATCTGCCCAATGCGCGCCTCGAGCTGGCGGCGGAACAGCCAGGCGCCCGCCACCACCAGCAGGATGGCCACCCCGCCGCCATAGGCCAGCGAGCGCAGCACCAGGGTGCGGATCGACTTGCCCTCTTCCATGTCGCGCCCGACGAACAGGCGCGCGCCGCCCTCCAGGTCGCGGATCAACATGCGCGCGGGCACCCGGCGCCCTTCGCGCGTGACGTCGCGGTGCAGCAAGCGGCCCACGGGGCTGCCCACGTCGGGCCAGGACGACAGATTGCCCGCCACGCGGCGGCCGTCGGCGCCCACCAGCAGGAAGATTTCCGTGTCGCTGTCGGTGCGATCGGTCAGCAAATGGGCGATTTCCGCCGTCGTGCGGCTGGCATCGCCCTGCTGGTACAGGGCGGCGAGGCGCTCCGAGAGCAGGGTCAGCTTGCGGTCCACGCTGCGATCGAGCACGCCGATGGTGCCGAAATAGAACACGGCGCAGACGATGCTGATCGAGACGACCACCAGCACGCCATAACCGAGCGCCAGGCGGGCCGCGATCGAGCGGTGCCAGTTACGCACTGTCGATCACGCCCAGGGTGTAGCCGACGCCGCGCACCGTGTGGATCAGCGGCGGCGAAAATTCCTTGTCCACCTTGGTGCGCAAGCGGCTCACCTGCACGTCGATGACGTTGGTCTGCGGGTCGAAATGGTAGTCCCACACGGCTTCGAGCAGCATGGCGCGCGTGACGGACTGGCCCTGGTGGCGCATCAGATATTCGAGCAAACGGAATTCGCGCGGCTGCAGGGCGATTTGCCGGTTAGCGCGCGTCACGCGCATGGTGCGCATGTCGAGCACCAGGTCGGCCACCTGCAGCTGCGTCGATTCGGGCACGGGCGCGGCGCGCCGCAGCAGCGCCTCGATGCGCGCCAGCAGTTCGGCGATGGCGAACGGTTTTGACAAATAATCGTCGCCGCCGCTGCGCAAGCCGCGCACGCGCTCGTCGACGCTGGACAGGGCCGACAGCACCAGCACGGGCGTGTTGCGGCCCATGCCGCGCAGGCGCGCGACGATGGCCAGGCCATCGATCTCGCCGGGCAGCAGGCGGTCGAGCACCAGCGCATCCCAGTCTTCGCCGCAGGCCAGGCGCATGCCGTCGATGCCATTGTCGCAGGCGGTGACGTCGTGGCCAGCCTCGCGCAGGCCGGCACAAATATAGCGGGAAGTTTCAGCTTCGTCTTCGATGACCAGGCAGCGCACGGGAATTCCTTGTAAAGAGCGGGACAGCAAACATGCGCAGCATACGCCAGGCGCGCGCCACTTGCCAGCCCCGCCGCGCGGTCGCGCCGCCGGGCGGCGTTCCCCGGCTAGTTACATTTTCCGCGCAGCTTGGCGATCGCCATGAAGGGCAAGGCATACACGCCGCCGATGGCGAGCGGGCCGATGCCGGTGGGCTGGCGCTTCAAGCCATCGGCGTGCAGGCAGTCGGGCACCTTCGCTTCGGCAAAGGCGGCAGCAAACTGCTCATATTTTCTGTCGGCGCGTATCGTCACCTGCTGCATGGCCGGCTGCGGCAAAGAGTCGCGCACCTGCGCCTCTTCCGCCAGCACGGCGCGCACGGCATCGCGTATCATCGTTTGCGTCAGTTGCGGTGCCGGCCCAGGATCCTGTACCGGCGCCGCTTCGGGCGCCTGCGCGCCCGCTGGCGCCGCACCGCACAGCCATATCAGGGTAACAAGCTTGCGTGCCATTTTCATCGTCATCATCCATGCATGCCAGGTTTGCAATATTTCTCATAATATAGCAGCATCCATGCGCGCCGCCGCGTGCGGCGAACGATGGCAGGGTCGGGTACAATACAGCCTCGACAATTTTTGGCCGCGCCCGCGCGCGCATGTGCGCAGGTTTATCGGCGCCTCCCGGCTTGCCGCGGCCTGCATAGCCACCACTGCCATTAACGAACAGCAGGCACGCCCGGCGCGCGCCACAGACAAATACAGCCATGAAACCGACCCACTCTCTCGCACTGGCGCTGGCCATCACCTGCGGCAGCGCCGCCGCCGCCGACACCAAGCAAAGCATGCTGTTCGATGAAATCCCCATCGGCAGCTGGAGCACTTCCGCCGAACTGGGCGCCATCACCACCTCGGGCAACACGGTCGGCACCTCCGTCACGGGCAAGATCGACGCGCGCCAGGAACTCGATGACTGGAGCAACCAGTACATCTTCAGCGGCTATTTCAAGGAAGACGAAACGACGAACGACGACGGCGAGAAAGTGCGCGAACGCTCGGCGGAACGCTTTTCCGCCTCCGCCAAGGCCGCCTACAAGCTGATGGCCGACCATGAAAAACTGTTCGTGCTGGCCTCGCACGTGAACGACAAGTTCGGCGCCTACACCAAGTACTCGACCCTGGCCGTCGGTCATGGCTCGCGCTGGTACCAGTCGAGCGACAAAAGCGTCGACGTGGAAATCGGTCCCGGCTATTTCAGCGGCACCAACGACGCGGGCGAATCGGAACACGGCCTGACGGTGCGCGGCGCGGCCGCCATGAAGTGGAAGATCAGCCAGTCGGCCATGTTTACGCAAACGATCAGCGTGGAACGGGGCACCTCGAACACCCACTCGATCGCCGAGACGGCGCTCAGCACGAAAATCAACGGCACCATGCAGATGAAGGCCGCCTTCAGCGCCCGCAACGACACGCGCGTACCGGACGACAAGAAGAACACGGATACGCAGACGTCGCTGACCCTGGTCTACTCGTTCTAGGCGCGGACCGGCCATGCTGATGCGGCGTCTGCGCGTATGCGCCCTCCTGTGCGCCGCGGCGCTCCTGAGCGGCTGCGCCGCCGTCACCGTCAGCGCGATCTCGCCGGCCGACTACCTGCAGCAGCGGCGCGGCGACATCCTCACCACGGGGAAATTGAGCGCCGCGGCCAGCGAGGTGTTGCGCATCATCGGCAGCGACATCGCCGCCTGCGAAGCCAATACGGGCAGCTGCCGCGCCGACCTGGCCCGCTCCGAGCTGCTCAGCGACGAGCAGCGCCTGGCCACCCTGTCCGAATTGTGGCTGGAAAGCGCGCTGGCGGAAGAAAAACAGGGCGGCCACGCCAGCGCCGAACTGCTGGCCGCCTGGCTGGAATCGGCCCGCTACGCGTATGCCTACCTGTTCTACACTACGCGCACGCCGGGCCAGCGCGCCTTCGAGGAACGCCAGACGCAGATCCGCGACTACTATAACTATGCCGTGCAAAAGGCCGTCGGCAACCTGTTCCGCCACCGCGGCGAATACCGTCCCGACGGCCATGTGATCCGCGTCGCCGGCTGGCAGATCGACAGCGAATTGTCGGCCCTGCGCCTGCCCGAGGACGGCACCCTGCCCGAAGAACTGCTGCCGGCCACCTCGCTGTCGTTTTCCGGCCTGCGCAATGTGTACCGGCGCGACGGCTTCGGCGCCGACCTGGTGGCCGTCATGCCCAAGCCCCAGGCGTCGAAAGGCGACTATGTGCCCTACCAGGAAACCCGCTTCCCCGTCGTCACGGCGCTGATCCGCTTCGACGGCAACAGCCTGCAGGAAGTGCTGGCCACGCAACAGCTGCTGGTGATGCTGGTCGACCCGACGCGCAGCGAATCGACGCGCATGGCGGGCCAGGAACTGCCCGTGGCCGCCAATTTCACGGCCGGCTATGGTTTGTGGCTGGCCCGCTCCGGCTTCGGCGTGCAGGCGCTGCGCACCCTGTTCGGCCGCGCCGACGGCATTTCGCGCCCGCAGGTGCACCTGATGCAGCCCTACGACCCGAACAAGCGCACCATCGTCATGCTGCACGGCCTGGCCAGCAGCCCGGAAGCGTGGATCAACGTGGCGAATGAACTGATGGGCGACGAACAGCTGCGCCGACGCTACCAGATCTGGCAAGTGTACTACCCGAGCAATGCGCCGCTGGCGGCCAACAACGCCGCCATCCGCCAGGCGCTTGCCGCCACCCTGGCGCAGTTCGACCCGGCTGGCAAGGCGGACGCCGCCAACGACATGGTCTTGATCGGCCACAGCATGGGCGGCGTGCTGGCGCGCCTGATGGTGTCCGACGCCAGCAACACCCTGCTCGACGCCATCACGGAAGAATACAATTTGAAGGGCAAGAAGGCGGAAAAAGTGCGCGCCGGCCTGGCGCCCTACCTGAATTTCACGGCCATGCCGCAGGTGAACCGCGCCATCTTCATCGCCGCGCCGCACCGCGGCACCTCGTTCGCCAACCACAAGGTGGCGCGCTGGATCGCCAACCTCGTCACCTTGCCGATCACCATGCTCGACCAGTTGTCCGACGCGGCCGGCAGCCTGGCGCAGCTCGACACGGGCAGCAGCGAACCGCTGCGCATCCCCAACAGCATCGATAACCTCAGCGACAAGGACCCGTTCGTGCGCCTGGTGGCCGACCTGCCCATCAGCCCGAAAGTGCGCTACTACTCCATCATGGGCAACGACACGCCGGACCTGCCGCTGGCCGAATCGAGCGATGGCGTGGTGCCCTATGCCAGCGCCCACCTCGACGGCGCGTTGTCCGAAAAAGTCATCCCGTCCTGGCACAGCGTGCAGGAAAGCCCGCAGGCGATTCTGGAGATACGGCGGATTTTGCGGCTGCCGGACAGCTTGCCATAAGGCATCGCAGGTCGGATGCGCGGAGCAGCCTGCGTAATCCCACCTACCCTGCCTGCCTGCCTGCCTCCAGCCATTGCTCATCAGCATCGCCACGGCGCCGATCCAGATGCAAGAAAGCAATGACCATGACCGCACGGCCGCATATCCAGCTGCCTGATGCGGGAAAAGTGCGCTGCTCGCTTGATAAAGTTGCGAAACATGATAATCTTGTGAGTGAGATGTCAGCCGCATTTATCCGAGGAGTGAACATGACAGCACATCTGACTCACAGCACCCTGGCGCCAGACCGACAGGAATGGACAGATAGGGACTTGCGGGCAGTGGAACAATTCTCGCAGTTGGTGGGTGCGCAACTCGACATACTGGCGCACGGTCCCGAGCGCGAGCGCCTGATCGAGCTGGCCACGCGCGCGCTCCATGCGGCGCGCGCCTCGCTGGTCGCCACGCCGCCATCGATCCTGCTGCAACTTCCTGCATCAAAACTCAAGGTTTCAGAAGTCATTGGCCAGGGATGGGTGGAACTGTCGCAAGCGTCGCTGTATCGCGCCGTGGAAAGCCAGCGGTTTTATTGCGTGACGCCCAAGGGACGCAGTATCGGCAAGGAATTTCCAGCATGGCAATTTATACAGCCCGTGCCGGAACTGATCGCGCCCGTGCTGGCCATCCTGGCCGGCCAGCCAAGCAGTGAAATCCATGCTTTCTGGATCAGCAGTGCAGACGAACTCAACGAACTTTCGCCAGCAGAGATGCTCGCAGGCAAATCGTTTGAAACGCGGCCCGCAGTGCATACCAGCCAGCAGGCGCTGCTGGATCTGCCGGCCAGCGAGAGATTACGCAAGGTCATGGCATCGGCAAAGTGGCAGCATAGGGGGATGGCTGACATCATAGGCTAGTCCCGCATGACGTCTGAACTGCAAGAAACACCAATTCCGCCAGACATGGCCGCACGCCTGCCGGCATTGGCATCGCTGCACACTGAATTATTGAGCAATATCATCATCCTTCAGGCCGGCCAGGCCCTCGTGCGCGCGGCGTGGAACACGGCATCCATCTGGCCAGCGAAGGTTGAACGGACCTACCGCTTCGGTCCGCCCGCCGAGCTGGCCAATGCGCACGGCTTACCCTATCACTGGGTATATATTGCGGACGATGCCTACACGGCAGCCTGGGAAGCCCAGCTTTTCCGTAACGACGTCACGCGCCCGGGCACCTTTTACCTCGACCACAACGCGCAACAAGCGCTGATCGCGACGCTGTCATTCAGCGTGCCACTGCGGCTGCTCGACCTGACGGGTCTGGCCGCCAGCCGGCTGGGCATCTATGAGCAATTGCGCAGCCCCGATCACGGCTGGTGCCAATGGCTGGGCTGGCAGCTGGATCGGATCATTGCGCAGGAAGCCGGCGCGATTCACGGTTTCATGTATCCATCGCGCCGCCCGCCCGGCAAACTTGCGTATGCCATTTCATCGCGCCACATGAGCAAGCTGGGCAGCGACATGGCGTGCCAACACGTGCGATTCGGCGACGCCGCTGCCTGCGCACGCCTGCTTGCCGACCGCCTGCGCGTGGACCCGCCCTGACCTGCGACTCCCTTACGCAGGCTCGCGCCACTTGTCCTTGATTTCCAGCATGGCCGGCAGCTGCTCGATGAACAGCGCCAGCAGTTGCGGGTCGAAGTGCGTGCCGCTGTCGCGCTGCATGGTGGCGATGGCTTCGTCGACCGTCCAGGCGCGCTTGTACGGGCGTTCGCTGGTGAGGGCGTCGAAGACGTCGGCGATGGCGACGATGCGGCCTTCGTGGGGGATTTCCTCGCCCTTCAAGCCTTGCGGATAGCCGCTGCCGTCCCATTTTTCATGGTGCGTCAGGGCGATGGTGCGCGCCATTTTCAAGAGGCCGCCCGCATGCTCGCCGATGATGGCCGCGCCGATTTCCGCGTGGCTGCGCATGACTTTCCATTCGTCCGCATCGAGCTTGCCCGGTTTTTGCAGGATGGCGTCGGGGATGCCGATCTTGCCCACGTCGTGCATGGGCGCCGCGTTGAGCAAGTCTTCCGCCCTGCCCGCGCTGTAGCCGGCCGCCAGCGCCAGTTGGCGCGCGTAATAGCTCATGCGGATGACGTGCATGCCCGTCTCGTTGTCCTTGTACTCGGCCGCCTGGCCCAGGGTCTGGATCACCTGCAGGCGCGAGCGGCGCAATTCCTCGGCGTCCACCAGCGACAGATGCGTGCGCACGCGGGCGCGCACGATGGGCGGGCTGACGGGTTTCGTGATGTAGTCGACGGCGCCCGCGTCGAAGCCGTCCGCCTCGTCCTTCACGTCGCACAGGGCCGTCACAAAAATGACGGGGATGGACGCGGTGGCCGGCATGGCTTTCAGCTGGCGGCACACTTCATAGCCCGTCATGGCGGGCATCATGATGTCGAGCAGGATCAGTTCGACGGGATTGTTCTGCGCCAGTTCCAGCGCCTTCTCGCCATCCTTGGCATACAGCAGGCGGTAATCGTCCTGCAAAATCTGGCGCAGCACCTGCAGATTCGTCGCTTCATCGTCGACCAGCAGCAGGATCGGTTTGTCTTCGTGTAAGGTCATCGTTAGCCCAATATCAGGAAAGGTCGGCAGGCGTCGGCGCTTCCAGCCACGCCAGCAGCTGGCGCAGCACGCCCGCGGCACGCGCAAATTCAAAGTCGTCGATGGCGCTGGCCAGCGCCTGCAGGCGCGGCTGCTGGCCGTGCGGCGCCAGCATGGCGGCGATCTGCGCCATCAAGGCGTCGTCCAGCTGCCCGCCTTCCAGGCTGGCGATAGCTTGCCGCAGCAAGGCGCCAGCGGCGGCTGCATCGAGGGGCGCGCTGGCGGCCGGCGCCTGCATGGCCACGGCCGGCATGCCCGCCTCTTCCAGCTCGCCGGCCAGCGCCATGAAGGCGGCCGCCAGCTGCACCAGCAATTCGGTCACCGGCAACTGGCGCGCAATCGCTTGTTCGATGCGCCCCAGCAGGCTTTCGACCTGCACCAGGCACAGGTTGCCCGCCGCACCCTTGATACGGTGCAGCAGGTGGCCGGCCACGCTGCTGCCGCCCCGTTCCAGTTCCGCCGCCAGCATGGCGGCGCAGTCGCCATTGGCCTGCACGAAGCGCGCGATGGCCCGCTGCAGGGCTTCGCGTCCGCCCCACAGGGCGATGCCGCGCTGCCAGTCCACCTGGCCGGCAGCGGCGCGCGCCGCCGCACCGGCCGCCGGCGGCGGCATGGCCACGGCGATATCGAGCAGGCGGGCGATTTCCGCCGTCAGCTTGTGCATTTCCAGCGGCTTCGAAGCGAAACCGTTCATGCCGGCCGTCTGCGCGGCGCGCCGGTCCTGTTCCAGCACGCTGGCCGTCAGGGCGATGATGGGCGTCGCCTTCAAGCCCTGCTCGCGCTCGTGCACGCGGATCAGGCGCGTCGCTTCCAGGCCATCCATGCGCGGCATCTGCACATCCATCAGGACGATGTCGAAGCTGCCCTTGCCGAATTCGCGCACGGCGCTCTCGCCATCGCTGGCGGCGATCACCTGGTGGCCGGCCGCGCCCAGGCTGATCAGGAGCAGCTCCACGTTCTGCGGCACGTCGTCGGCCGCCAGGATGCGCAGCGGCGGCAAGGCCACCACGGGCTGCTCGCTGCGGCGCGCCACGGCCTTGCCCGGCGCCAGCGGCAACAGCACGTGGAACACGCTGCCCACGCCCAGGGTGCTTTCCACCGTGATGGTGCCTTTCATCAGCTCGACGAGCTGCAGCGAAATCGTCGTGCCCAGGCCCGTGCCGCCAAAGCGCCGGCTCATCGAGGAATCGGCCTGCGTGAACGGCGCGAAGATCTTGTCCAGGCGGTCGGCGGGGATGCCGATGCCCGTATCGTGCACGGCGATATGCACCTGCTCGCCCTGCATGCCGACGGCCACGCGCACATGGCCCACTTCCGTGAACTTGACGGCGTTGCCGATCAAATTCGTCAGCACCTGCTGCACCCGGCGCGCGTCGCCCAGGAAGAATTGGCCCATGCCCGGGTCGATGTCGACATGCAGCACCAGGTCGCGCGCATGGGCCGTGATGCGCAGCGACGCGGCCACGTGGTCGACCAGGTCCGGCAGCGAAAAGTCCACCAGTTCCAGCTCGGTGGCGCCTTTTTCCAGCTTGGCCGTGTCGAGGATGTCGTTGAGCAGTTCGAGCAGGGAACGGGCCGACTGGCGCACCGTGCCCAGGTGGCGGCGCTGCAGGCTGTCCAGGGCGGTCCCCAGCAGCACTTCCGTGAAGCCGATGATGGCGTTCATCGGCGTGCGGATTTCATGGCTCATGTTGGCCAGGAAGCTGGTCTTCGATTCGGCGGCCAGCTCGGCGCGGTCTTTGGCCGCGCGCAGGTTTTCCTGCATGGCGCGCCGTTCGCTCACGTCGGTGGCCAGCTTGACCACCTTGAACGGCTTGCCGTCCGTATTGAAGATGGGGTTGTACGACGCCTGTATCCACACTTCCCGGCCATCCTTGCCGATGCGTTTGTACTCGCCCGTGTTGAATTCACCCTGCGCCAGGTGCTGCCAGAACGCGATGTAATCGGGCGAAGTCACATAGCCCGGTTCGCAGAAGATGCTGTGGTGCAAGCCCAGCACGTCGTCGGGACGGTAGCCGATCAGATCGAGGAAGTTCTCGTTGGCCGCCAGGATGCGCCCCTGCAGGTCGAATTCCGCGACGGCCGTCGCGCGCGAGATGGCCGTCACCTTGCCTTCGTACTCGGCGTTGCGCAATTCGCTTTCCGTGATGTCGAGGATGACGCCGTCGATCCAGCGCACCACGCCGTCGTTGTCGAGCACGGGGCCGCTGCTTTCGCGCACCCAGCGCTCGCGCCCGTCGCGGTGGATCAGGCGGTAGACGTTCTCGAAGTCGCGCTTTTCGCCGGCCGCCTGCACGCAGGTGTCGTTGACGCGCTGGCGGTCGTCCGGGTGTACGAGGTCGAACAGCCTGACGCGGCCCTCGACGAAGTCCTGCGGCATCCAGCCCGTCAGGTTGAAGACGGCGTCGCTGATGAAGATCATCTTCCATTCGGGCGCGAAGCTGCAGTGGAACGAGACGCCGGGAATGTTGCGGATCAGGGTGCGGTACTGGCGCTCGCTGTCCTTGAGCGCCTGCTCCATGCTGCGCGACGAGCGCATGTCCGTGACAAACGCCACGAACAGGGGCTGGCCCGGCGTGTCGATCTTGCCGATCGCCACGCGCATGGGCAGCACGGCGCCATCCTTGTGGCAGCCATCGAGTTCGCGTCCGCTGTCGAGGATGCGCGAGGCGCCCGTTTCCAGGTAGTCGCGCAGATAGCCCTCGTACTCGGCCGCGTCGGACTGCTGCAGCAGCACGCTGGCGTCGCGCCCCACGATCTCCGCTTCGCGCCAGCCGAACAGGCTTTCCGCGGCGGGATTGAAGGAGCGCACCTTGCCCTGGCCATCGATGGTGATCAAGCCGTCGGCCGCCGTATCGACGATGGCGCGCAGGCGCGATTCGCTGGCGCTCGCATGGCGCAGCAGCTGGCGGTAGCGCAGCAAGCCGTTCGCGGCGGCGACAAACACAGTCAGGGTGACGGTGATCAGCGCCACGGCCAGGGCCACGAATGACGCTTGCACCGTGATCGTGTTGTCGCCTGCCGTGGGGGTGCCGGAAAAGCGCGCCGCCAGCATGCCCGTGTAATGCATGCCGGAAATGGCCAAGCCCATGACGGCACTGCTGACCAGCAAGGACGCCAGGGGACTCATGCGCAAACGCATGGCGCTCAGGCCGAAGCGTATCCACAGCGCCAGCATGGCCATGACGACGGCCACCACCAGCGACAGGGCGAACAGCCAGGGCTGGTAATGCAGGGTCAGCGACGTCTGCATGGCGGCCATGCCGCTGTAATGCATGGAACCGATGCCCACGCCGACGAGCACGCCGCCCACCACCAGCTGGCGCCAGTTGATGCTCGGGCGCGCCAGCATGTGCAGCGCCACCCACGAAGCGGCCACGCCGGGCAGCATGGAGAGCAGGGTCAGGCTGGGGTCGAAGGAGACGCGCGTGCAGATGTCGAAAGCCAGCATGCCGATGAAGTGCATCGACCAGATGCCGCCGCCGAGCGCGATGGCGCCCGTGATGATGGCCGTCTGGCGCTGGAAGCCGCGCTCGCTGCTGCGCGCCATGCCGGCGATCTGCAAGGCCATGAACGAGGCAAAGATGGCGATGCCGATGGAAAACAGCACCAGCCAGGCGTTGTGCGTGCCGTAGATGTACTGCATGGTATCGGTCGATACGGCAAAGATGGAACTAAACATACTGTCGTGGCATAAGGTGAGTGAAACGTGACGTCGCAAAACATGACGGCGCACCGCGCGCGCCGGCGCCACGCTTTTTACTAAAGCGGCAACACAGCGGAAATGACAACGGTAGCAGTCGACCAGGGCAAGGCTCGGTCATCACGCCCGCGCCTGCCGCGCGGGGGAAAGGTGCTTTTTACAGAGTGAAAAAGCGGAATGCGTACGAACTCTGGCGCGGATGGCTGGCCGCCAGCGTGACGATGATTTTTTAAAGAGCCATGAGTATAGTTGCTTTGCGAACATATTCATAGGACTTCAGCAATACTATAGCAAGAAAGGCAATATTCTGAGGTCGCGATGCGACAGCGCTCGTCCGTTCAGGCTGGCGGCCACAGCGCGCGTATGGCGGAAGAGGCCTGATAGGTCGCACCGGCGCGCTCGGCCACAGGGATACCTGCCAGTGTACAGCGGCGGCCCAGCTCGTCCTTGATCTGCCGCAACGACCAGCGCTGCGGCACGGGCAGATCCATGCCCACCACGCGGATCAGCGGGCAATCGTCGAGGGTCGTGTGCAGCAGCAGCTCCACGCGCGCCATCGGCGGTCCGCCGCGGTAGACATCCACCGCGCCCGCGTAAGTGACCACCTCCAGCGCGCGCATCTGCTGCGGCGTCAGTTGCAGCACCTTGTCATGGCCGGGCAAGCCCCGCGCCAGCCGGCGCAGCAACACGCCCGCATCATTGATCTCGACATGAAAAGACAGATCGGGGCCCGGCAGAAAAAGCACGCCGACGATCCAGGCGGTCAGCGCCGGCAGGCCCAGCAGCACCGCCTCGCCCGCATACGGCACGTCGCGCCAGACGGCTTGCACGATGAAGGCAAGGATCAGGACGCAGCCGCCCAGCAGCACGCTGCGCCACAGCACGGGGCGCATATTGGCCATCATCGCCGCATGGCAGCTGGCATCGTCGGCCGGCGCAAAGCGTATCCATTCGGCGCGCGCCGGCTTGCACGGCCGGGCGGGACTGCCGCTCAAGCGTTCTGCGTCAGCATGCCGCGGAACCACGCCAGTTGCTCGCGCGTCAGGTAATTGGCGCCATCGCCATGCAGCAGGACGATTTCGATTTCGGGAGGAATCGAGGCGAGCAGCTGCGCGCCCGTGACGGGAATCTTGGGGAAATTGATGCCGGCCAGGAAGGCGGGATCTTCCGCCACCGTCACGCAGCGGCGCTCGGGATTCGGCGACGGCACGAGGAACAGGTCGATCTGCTCGCTTTGCCCGCCGATGACGACGTGCAATTGCGCGGCCAGCAGTTCGGGCAGGATCAGCTCGATGTTATTCTCGGCGCGCGATTGCTGGAAAGCGCTTTTCAGGGGCGTGAGGAGAGGAATGGCGGTCATGGCAAAGTGGAAAGATAAAGACGGCGGCAGTGTAGCAGAGGCGCCCGGACGGGCGCGCTCCGCTGGAACAGCCGCTACATCTTGTAGTTCAGCGAGACAAGTACGCTGCGCGGCGCGCCGTAGCGCGCCAGCCCGCCGGACCAGGAATAGCCGAGCGCCTGGTAGTAGCGGCGGTCGAGCACGTTATCGATGTTCGCGCGCAGCTGCAGCTGCTCGTTGATGCGATAGCCGGCCGTCAGCCCGACGATGGCGTAACCGCCCTGCTGCGTCAGGTAAGCCTTGTCGCGGCGGTCGATCTTGTCCTGCGCATACACGGAGGCGCCCAGGTTCCAGCGCGCCAGGCTGCCGCTCAGCTGCACGTTCGTGTACAGCTTGAACAATTGCTTCGGCTCGTCCGTGGCGATGCGCTGGCCGATATTCGCGGCCACGCTGTCCTTCGTGTACTTGGCCAGCACATGGGTGTAGCCACCCGAGATCTGCCAGCCCGGCAATGGCGAGCCCGACAATTGCAAGTCGACGCCTTCGCTCTGCACCTGCCCCGCCGCGCGGGCACAATAGATGGGGCCGCCCGTGGGGCAGTTGACTTCATCGGTCATGGCGCGGTTGTTTTGCTTGATGCGGAACAAGGCGCCGCTGGCGTTGAGCCTGCCGCCGAAATATTCGCCCTTGACGCCCACTTCCAGGTTGGTGCCGCTCAACGGCGGCAAGCCATTGCCTTTGACATCGAGCACGCTTTGCGGCTGGAATATCTGCGTGCCGCTCGCATACACGGAGTGATGCGGGTCCAGGTCGTAGACGAGGCCAGCGTACGGCGTGAATTTCGCGTTTTCCGTCAGGTCGCGGCGCCACGTCGGATTGGCGGCATACCAGCCCGTGACATCCTGCGCATACCAGCCGAAGCGCCCGCCCAGCACCAGGCGCAGCGGATCGGCCAGGCTGAAGTTGCCGGCCGCATACAGCCCCTTCTCGTCCGTCTTGCGGCCCCAGTTGTAGGGCTCGAACGGCGCGCCGTTCATGCGGTAGGCGCGGGGATTCCAGCTGCGGATGTCGAACACGCGCGTTTGCGCGCCTTCCCAGCTCTGACCCGCGTCCGAATCGTCGTGGCGGTAGCTGGCGCCGACGATGACGTCATGCTGGCGGCCGAACCAGGTGACAGGGCCGCTCAAGCGCCAGTCCGCCACCACTTGCTCCGTGTTGTACTTCCAGCCTGTTTCCGACTGTTCCAGCAAAAACGTTTCGCCAGCGACGCGGCCGTTGGTGGTATTGCGCGTGCTCGACGAGGCGTCGATATGCGTGATGGCGAAGCGGCTGCGCCAGCCCTGCGCCAGCTTCGTTTCCAGGTCGGCAAAGACGACGTTGTTGTCGCGTTTCTGGAAGGAATCGGCATTGTTCAGGAAAGTCGAGCGGGGCAAGTCCATGTGGCGGCCGTCGGGCAAGGTCGGCAAGCCGACGAACACGCCGTCGGTGCGGCTGTGCTGGCGCGAAAAGCCGATGCCGGCCGTGGTCGACGGCGTCAGGTCCGCCTCGACGATCGCATACACGGTGCTGTTCTTGTTGTTGACCACGTCGACGAAGCTGTCGCTGTCGCGCAGACTGGCCGCCACGCGCCCGCGCACGCTGCCCGAGTCGTTCAGGGCATTGCTGGCGTCCACCGTCAATTGCCGGTCCTTCCAGCTGCCCAGGTGAATGGATGCGTCCAGCAAGGGCGTGGCCGTGGGGCGCTTGCGTATCATGTTGATGCTGCCCGACGGCGCGCCCGCCCCTTCCATCAGGCCGGTGGCGCCGCGCACCACTTCCACGCGGTCGTACATCAGCATGTCGGCGGAGACGTTGCGCTCATTGAAACCCGTGACGTCCAGCGGCAAGCCATCGACATTGATGTGGCTCAAGGCGAAGCCGCGCGCGAAATACGTGGTTTCCTGGTCGGACACGCCCTGCGTCTTGCCATACAGGCCGGGCGTGGCGCGCGCCACGTCCTGCAGGGTGGTCAGATCGAAATCTTCCATTTGCTGGCGCGAAATGACGCTGACCGTTTGCGGCGTGTGGCGCTGCGACAGGTTCAAGCCCGTGGCCGTCGACAGATTGCGCGAGGTATACAAGCCCGTGCCTTCCGTGGTGCGGTCCGCCTCGGCGCTGACGACCACGGCGGGCATGCTGGCCAGGCCGCCATCGGCCGTATTGGTATTGATCTTGCGCAACAGATAATTGCCGTTGCCACCGTCCGTCACTTCGAGGCCGCTGCCTTGCAGCAGTTGTTGCAGGCCGGCGGCAACGCCATGGCGCCCCTGCAAGCCCGGCGTCGCCAGGCCGTCCAGTGCCACGCCCTGGGTGGACAGGTTCACGCCGGCGGCGATGGCGAACGATGCCAAGGCGCTGCGCAGGCTGCCGGCGGGAATGCTGTAATCGCGCACGCTTGCGGACGGGCCGGCTTCAGCGGCCAGCGCTGTCTGCGGCAAGCCGGCGCCAGCCGCGCCCACGGCCAGCAGCAAGACCAGCGCGGCGCGCACGGCGCCCGTGGTGGGATGGAGCGCGAGTGGCGTCCACGGGGAAAAGAAGCGGTGCTGCACAGCCATGTAAAACCCTTTCGATGGTTCGGATTGTTCGTTCTCTACCTTGTATGACGAAGCAATCTCAAAAAAGGGACAGGCAAGCGGCAAGTAATTTCTTCAGGCTGCCTCGACACTGATCCAGTAGCGCGTGCGGCGCGCCAGCCGGATCGGCAGGGAACGTTGCAGCAAGAGCAGGATGTTGTCCGGGTCGTTCAACTGGAAAATACCGTCCACGGGCAAGGCCGCCAGCGCCGGATCGCAGCGCAGCACGCCATAGCGATAGCGCGCCACCTGTTCCAGCACCTCCCCCAGTGGCATGCGTTCTGCGATCAGCACGCCCCGCAGCCAGGCGTCCGCATGGGGTGACGACGGCGTCAAGGCGGACACGGCCACGTCGTCGAAACTGCCCTGCCGGCCCGCATCGATCGTGCGCAAGCCGTCGGGCGCCTGCGCTGGCTCGATCTCCACGGCGCCCTCGCTGACGCCCACCTCGGTGCGCGGCGCCAGCACGCTGCCAAGGTGGCGCACGCTGAAGTGCGTGCCCAGCGCGCGCACGGTGCCATTGCTGCTGCGCACGAGGAACGGTCGCGCCGGCACGGCCGCATCATGCGCCGTGGCAACGTGGATTTCGCCCGCATGCAAGGCCACCAGCCGCGCCGCGTCGTCAAAACGCACGTCGATGGCCGTATCCGTATTGAGCACCAGTTGCGTGCCGTCGGGTAATGCCATATGCCGGATTTCACCGCGCGCCGTGCGGATCGCGGCGCGCCACGCTTGCCAGGGCGCCGACTGGCTGGCCAGCCACAGCGCGGGTGCGGCCGCGATCAGCCCGGCCAGGCCGTAGAGGACGGCACGCCGCCGCGGCGATTGCGGCGCCGCGTCCGCCGCCTGGCGCAGCGCGGGCGGCACGCCGGCCAGGGCGCTGCACACCAGCTCGGCCCGCTGCCAGGCCGCTTCGTGCGCGGGATCGCTGGCGCGCCAGGCCTGGAACGCCTGCTGCTCGCTTGGAGTCAAGGGGCCCGCGTGCAGGCGCACCAGCCATTGCGCCGCCACCCGCGCGGCGCGGGGATCGATGGCCGCCGTGCTGGCGGTGCTCACAGGATCAGCAAGATGCAGCGCTCGAACGCCTGCACCATGTAGCGCTTGATGCTGCGCTCGCTCACGGCCAGGCGCCGGGCGATTTCCCCGTAGCCGAGGCCGTCGACATGCGCCAGCAGGAAGGCATTGCGCACCAGCGGCGGCAAGCCGTCGAGCATGGCATCGATGCGCTGCAGGGCTTCGCGCACCAGCAAACGCTCCTCGGGCGACTGCATCAGCAGATCGGGCTGCTGCGCCAGGGTTTCCAGCCACGCTTGCTCCAGCGACAGGCGCCGGTAATGGTCGATCAGCAGGCGCTGCGCCACGGTGGTCAGGTAGGCGCGCGGCTCGCGCATGGTCTGCCGGCCCTCCGGCGGCGCCGTCAGCAGGCGCACGAAGGTATCCTGCGCCAGGTCGGCCGCATGGTCGGCGCACTGCAGCTTGGCGCGCAGCCAGCGCATCAGCCAGCCGTGGTGATTGCTGTAAATGACTGCGATCGATTCGCCGGATTGCGCAATGTTCACTAGGGACTCCGATGCGCTCAAGGCAAGGCGCGGCCAGGACGCTGGCCGGCCGCAAGGCAAGCGACTCAATTGATAATAATTCTCATTATCACAAATCATTGCCCGCGGCGTCAATGCCGGCGCCCGTCCCGTCCGGCAAACTGTTGTTTCAGCGCGGCGGCTGGCCGTTCAGCGCGTATCGCTTGCCGTGGCGATCGGTTACGCCGGATGGGGTTTCCCGGACTTGGCCGCCAGCACGAGGGGAATGGCAAACGGCCCAAAAAATACCACCAGGATGGACCTGAGAGCAGTTGTTTTCAAGGAACGGCGTTTGGCGATGAAGAGACAGGCGAAGGCCGACAGGGACCAGATCAGGGCCGGCAGGTAGGTAGTCATCATGAACTCCGGAAGCGCCTTGGAAGGCAGGAAACCATGCTGACACGGAAATATGAGCACCGCAATGGCAAATCGGGCATCTGCCATTGCGATGGGCGGCCAGGCACCCCGCTTTCAGTCATTCTTAAGACTGCAGGCGGCGGCCGGCCGGCGATGCGCTCAGTGCTGGCCGATCTTCATGATTTTCAGCGCATTCGTGCCGCCGACCTTGCCCATCGGCTCGCCCCAGGTCAGCACGACGGTATCGCCCTTGGCCACGACTTTATGCTCCACCAGCAAATCTTCCGCCTGTTGCAAGACCTTGTCGCGGTCCGTGCCGGACGTCAATTCCAGCGTGCTGACGTTGCGGTACAGGGCCAGCTTGCGGCGCGTGCCCACGCTCGGGGTCAGCGCGACGATGGGGATGTCGATGTTGCAACGGCTCATCCACAGCGCCGTGGAACCCGATTCCGTCAGGGTGGCGATGGCTTTTACGCGCAAGTGATGGGCCGTAAACAGGGCGCCGTAGGCGATCGACTGGTCGATGCGCGAGAACGTGGCGTTGAGGAAATCGGCGTCCAGCTTGCAGGTATCCCATTTCTCCGCGTCCAGGCAGATGGCGGCCATCGCTTCCACCGTTTCGATCGGATAGCGGCCCGAGGCCGTTTCCGCCGACGTCATGACGGCATCCGTGCCGTCCAGCACGGCATTGGCCACGTCGGACACTTCCGCGCGGGTCGGCACGGCGTTGACGATCATCGATTCCATCATCTGCGTGGCCGTGATCGCCAGCTTGTTCGACGCGCGCGCCATCTTGATCATGCGCTTTTGCAGGGCCGGCACGGCCGCATTGCCCACCTCGACGGCCAGGTCGCCGCGGGCCACCATGATGCCGTCGGACGCGTCGAGAATTTCTTGCAGCGCAGGAATAGCTTCCGCGCGCTCGATCTTGGCGATCATCATCGGCTTGTGGTCCCATGCTTCGCCGGCGATATTCGCAAGCTGGCGCGCCATGACCATGTCGGTGGCGTTTTTCGGGAAGGACACGGCCACGTAATCGGCCTGGAAACTCATCGCCGTCTTGACGTCTTCCATGTCTTTCGCCGTCAGGGCCGGGGCCGACAAGCCGCCGCCCTGGCGGTTGATGCCCTTGTTGTTCGACAATTCGCCGCCGATTTTCACCGTCGTGTGGATTTCGCTGCCGACGACCTTGTCCACCGTCAAGACGATGAGGCCATCGTTGAGCAACAATACGTCAGCGGCGCGCAAGTCGCGCGGCAATTCCTTGTAGTCGAGGCCGCAGCGCTCGATGTTGCCCAGTTCGCCGTTTTCGCCCCATTTCGCGTCGAGGATGAACTTGGTGCCGTTTTCCAGGAAAATCTTGCCTTCTTCAAACTTGCCGACGCGAATCTTCGGGCCTTGCAAGTCGGCCATGATGGCCACTTCGCGGCCGCACAGGGCTGCCGCTTCGCGCACCATGCGGGCGCGGTCGATATGGTCTTGCGCCTTGCCATGCGAAAAGTTCAGGCGCACGACGTCGACGCCGGCCTTGAACATGCGGACCAGGGTATCGATATCGTTCGAAGCGGGGCCGATGGTGGAAACGATCTTGGTGGCGCGTTGCTGTACTTGCATGGTCATGGTGTGCTGCTTTCTATAAAGTTCGTGCTGCTACAAGGGCCGGCCTTGTGGGCCGGCCGTCCTGGTGCGCTGGATCAGCGGTACTACGTTCTTACTTGGCCGCCATCAGGGCGACCGTGGTGTCCAACATGCGGTTCGAGAAGCCCCACTCGTTGTCGTACCACGACGACACTTTCACGAGGCGGCCCGAAACCTTGGTCAGGGTCGAATCGAAGTTCGACGAGGCCGGGTTATGGTTGAAATCGATGGAAACGAGCGGTTCCGTCTGGTACGTCAAAATACCCTTCAAGGCGCCTTCCGATGCCGTTTTCAGCAAGGCGTTGACTTCCTCGACCGTGGTATCGCGCTTGGCGATGAAGGACAGGTCGACCAGCGACACGTTGATCGTCGGCACGCGCACGGCAAAGCCGTCGAGCTTGCCATTCAGTTCCGGCAAGACGAGGCCGACAGCGGCCGCCGCGCCCGTCTTGGTGGGGATCATCGAATGCGTGGCCGAACGGGCGCGGCGCAAGTCTTCATGCATCACGTCGGACAGCACCTGGTCATTCGTGTAGGCGTGCACGGTGGTCATCAGGCCCGATTCGATGCCGATGGCGTCGTTCAGTGGTTTCACCAAGGGCGCGAGGCAATTCGTCGTGCACGAAGCATTCGAAATGACCGTATCCGAGGCTTTCAAGACGTGCTGGTTGACGCCGAACACGATGGTGGCGTCCACGTCCTTGCCGCCCGGCGCGGAAATGATGACTTTCTTCGCCCCGCCCTTCAAATGGGCCGACGCTTTTTCCTTGGTGGTGAAGAAACCCGTGCATTCGAGCACCACGTCGACGCCGAGTTCGCCCCAGGGGATCAGGGCCGGGTCGCGCTGCGCGAAGACGCGGATGCGGTCGCCGTTGACGAGCATATTGTCGCCGTCGATGGTGACGACGCCGGGAAACTTGCCGTGCACCGTATCGTAGCGCGTCAAGTGCGCATTCGACTTGGCGTCGCCCAGGTCGTTGATGGCGACGATTTCGATATCCTGCTGCTTGCCGCCTTCATAAAACGCGCGCAAGACATTGCGGCCGATGCGGCCATAGCCATTGATGGCAACTTTGATGGTCATGCTGTCTCCTTGATATTGTTTGAATGACTTACTTAACCACTATTTCTCAGTCCCGCCGCGATGCCGTTGATCGACAAATGGATGCCCGTGCGCGCCGCTGCGTCCTGCTTGCCCTCGCGGAAGCGTTTCAGCAATTCCACCTGCACGTGGTTGAGCGGATCGATGTACGGGAAACGGTTGCGTATCGAGCGCTGCATCAGCGGATTGGCTTGCTGCAACTCTTCCTGGCCCGTGATCAGTTTCAGGGCGTCCAGGGTGGCCGCGTATTCGGCGCGGATGCGCGTGAAGATGGCGTCGCGCAAGGCCTTGTCCTTGACCAGTTCCGCATACTTGCCGGCGATGGCGATGTCGCTCTTGGCCAGCACCATGTCCATGTTCGACAGCAAGGACGTGAAGAAAGGCCAATCCATGTACATGCCGCGCAGCACGTCCGCGCCATCGGCCGGGTGGGCGGCCAGGTAGGCTTGCACGGCGGAACCGAAACCGAACCAGCCCGGCAGCATCAAACGGCATTGCGCCCAGCTCAAGACCCAGGGAATGGCGCGCAAATCCTCGATGGACGTGGATTTCTTGCGCGAGGCGGGACGGCTGCCGATATTCAGCGCGGCAATTTCCGCGATCACCGTCGATTCCCAGAAATACTGCTCGAAACCCTCCGTGCCATACACGAGGTCGCGGTAGGCGTTCAATGCCGTGCCGGACAGCTCTTCCATGGCAGCCAAATGGCCCGCGCCGGCCGAAGCCTTCGGCTGCAATTGCGCCTGCGGCAGCAGGGTCGACTGGATGGTGGCGGCCACCAGCACTTCCAGGTTGCGGCGCCCTACTTCCGGGTTCGCATACTTGGCCGTAATGACTTCGCCCTGCTCCGTCAATCGGATCTGTCCCTGCACGGCGCCGGCCGGCTGGGCCAGGATGGCTTCGTAGCTGGGTCCGCCGCCGCGTCCCACGGAACCGCCGCGGCCGTGGAACAGGCGCAGCTTGATCTGGTATTGCTTGAAGACCGTCACCAGCTCGATCTCGGCCTTGTAAAGTTCCCAGCCGGACGTCAAAAAGCCGCCGTCCTTGTTGCTGTCCGAGTAGCCGAGCATGACTTCCTGCTGATCCGCGCGCGATGCCAGCAAGCCACGGTAGAACGGCAAGCCGAAGGCGCGCGCCATGATGGCGGGACCGGCGCGCAAGTCGGCTATGGTTTCGAACAGGGGGATGATGTTGACGTCCACTTCACGGCTGTCCTGGCGCAGCAAGCCCACTTCCTTGAGCAGCAAGGCCACTTCCAGCAAGTCCGAGACGCTGGCCGCCTTGGAAATGATGCAGTTCGGCACCGATTCCTTGCCATATTTGACATGGGCCTCGCGCACGGCGCGGAAGATGTCGAGTTCGGACGTCGTTTCCTCCGAGTACTGCGCATACGGCGACGTCAGCAGGCGTGGCGACTCCAGTTCGGCCAACAGCAAGCTGATGCGCTGCTCTTCATCGAGATCCAGGTAGACGAGGCCAGGCTGGGCGCCCGCG
Source organism: Janthinobacterium sp. SUN206 (assembly GCF_030587305.1). NCBI lineage: Bacteria > Pseudomonadati > Pseudomonadota > Betaproteobacteria > Burkholderiales > Oxalobacteraceae > Janthinobacterium > Janthinobacterium sp. SUN206. The sequence goes on from NZ_JAPWIB010000001.1 coordinate 987,121, forward strand.
AACAGTTCGCCCACGACGCGCTCGTGCACGTCGGAATTCTGGCGCAAATCGAGCGGCGCCAGCGAAAAGCCGAACACCTTGACGGCGCGGCGCAGCTGGCGCAGCCGGCCACGGGCCAGCGCGCGCAAGCCATTGCTGACGAGCGAATGCTGGACCACGTCCAGGTCGGCCAGCAGGTCAGCAGCGGCAGCGTAGGGCTGCACGCCGTCGGCCTGCTTGCCCGCATTGTCACCCTTCTTGGACAGCACGACGCGCGTGGCGTCCAGGCGCGCGTGGATACCGTGCAAGGCGCGGCGGTACGGCTCGTCGACGCGGTGCGGCGAGGCGTCGGCCGAGCGTTCGGCCAGCGCGCGCAGCGGCTCGCTGCAGGCATTGAGTATTTGCGCCAGCGACAGTTGCGAAGCGAGCTTGCGCAATTCGCCCAGGTAAAAATCGAGCACCTTGTCGGCCTGCGTCTGCAGGGTGCTGCGCAGGATGTCGGCCGTCACAAACGGGTTGCCGTCGCGGTCGCCGCCTATCCAGCTGCCGACCTTCATAAAATTGGGCAATTCTGCATCTTCCCAGCGGGCATCGCGCTGGGCCAGCATGGTTTCCAGCGAAGAATACAATTTCGGCAATTCACGCAAGATCGTGTGGTCGTAGAACGACAGGCCATTGGCCACTTCATCCATGACGGACAGCTTGCTCGTGCGCAACAGACGCGTCTGCCACAAGGTGACGATGCCGCGGCCCAGCGCTTCTTCGTTCTGTTCCGCTTCTTCCGGTGTCATTTGCACGCGGTCGCGCTCGCTCAACAGGCGCGCGATGGCCATCTGGCAATTCTGGATGCTCTTGCGCTGCACTTCCGTCGGATGCGCCGTGAAGACGGGGCTGACGAACGCATCTTCGAAGAACGTTTCCAGCGCATCGGCCTTGCCCGCGTCAAACACATTGCCGACGGCATGGCTGAGGCTACCCTGGCGCGGCGGCGAGCCGGCGATCAGATGGGCGCGCGTGCGGCGGATGTGATGTTGATCTTCCGCAATATTGGCCAGCAGCGAGAAATAGCTGAAAGCGCGCGTCAATTGCGTGGTTTCTTCCTGCGACAGCGCTTGCAGCGCGTCCGACAGCTGCGCGCGCGCCGCTTCATCATTGTCGCGGCGGAAACGGATGGCCAGCTGGCGCACATGTTCGATGCGTTCGAAGGCGGGGTCGCCCAGGTGGTTGCGGATGGCGTCGCCCAGCAGACGGCCCAGCTGGCGGATATCGCTGCTCAGCAGCTCGTCTTTCACTTCATTCATTTGCATGGTATTCATTTCCTGGGGCGGCCACGGCGGCACCGCACAGATTGCGTAGTACGCGCTTCCCGGCCCGGGAAACGCCCATCGTCGAATTTGTAGTAAATTTACCTTATTGCTTCACCATCCTCTTGATTTCCATCAATAAAAATCATATCCAAAGGGCCGACAAGGGCTTACGAGCTGTTTGCCAGGGCAACAATATGAAAATTTACTACGCATTTAAGCGAAAGGCAATCAACTTTTGTCTTTCGAGGCTGAAAAGTGACGGCGCAACACACATGGCCGGCGCTCTCCTGTATGCTGGCGGCTGAAACAAGGATGTAATCCACATCTTTCACACACCGGACAAAACCGTAGCGAGCGAATGTGAGTTGTGGCCGAGAAGCGGAGCTGTGCGGATGCACAGTGAGCATCGGAGGCCGCAAATCGCGACGCGCAGCAGGTTTGTCGGGTGTTTTACTCTCTTCTCCCATGCGACTGACTGCCTATACTGACTACACCCTGCGCACCCTGATGTACCTGGGTGTGCACCGCGACCGGCTCGTGACCATCCAGGACATCGCCGACCTGCATGCGATTTCAAAGAATCACTTGATGAAGGTGGTGCACCAGCTGGGCCTGTCGGGCATCGTGGAAACGGTGCGTGGGAGAAATGGCGGCCTGCGCCTGGCGCGCGACCCGGCCGAGATCAATATCGGCACCGTCGTGCGCGAAACGGAAAACGATTTTTTCATGGCCGAATGTTTTAACAAGGAAAACAATACCTGCCCGCTCACGCCCGATTGCCTGCTGAAGGCCAAGCTGGGCCAGGCCACGGCCGCCTTCCTGGCCGTGCTCGACACGGTGACGCTGGCATCGATACTCGACGCGACGCCGGGCGCGCCGGCGCTGGCGGCGGGCGTCATCCCCCTGCGCGTGGCAAAGTAAGCGCGCCAGAAACAACAATGCCCGGCGAACCGGGCATTGTTTCCTTCAGTAACTCCTGTTTACATCAATGCGCGCTGGCGCCTGCCGCGCCGATGCCCGTTTCCGAACGCATTTGCTGCGCTTCGTAACCGGCGCGGTCGATGCGCGCGCGGGGGCTCTTGTCGAGCACCGAGAACAGCCAGATGCCGACGAAGCCGGCCGTCATCGAGAACAGCGCCGGCGAGGCATACGGGAACAGCGCTTCGCCATGGCCCAGCACGTCGACCCACACGGACTTCGACACCACCGTCAGCGCGACGGCCGTGATCAAGCCCAGGAAGCCGCCGATGGTGGCGCCCCGCGTGGTGCAATCCTTCCACAGCACCGACATGAACAGCACGGGGAAGTTGGCCGAGGCGGCAATCGCAAAAGCCAGCGAAACCATGAAGGCGATGTTCTGCTTTTCAAAGGCGATGCCCAGCACCACGGCGATAATGCCCAGCACGATCGTCGTCACGCGCGACACTTTCAATTCATTGGCGCCCGTGGCCTTGCCCTTCTTGATGACGGTGGCATACAGGTCGTGCGACACGGCCGACGCGCCCGACAGGGTCAAGCCCGCCACGACGGCCAGGATGGTGGCAAACGCGACAGCCGACATGAAGCCGAGGAAGACGTTGCCGCCCACGGCCTTGGCCAGGTGCACGGCCGCCATGTTGTTGCCACCCAGCAATTTACCTGCGGCATCCTTGAACTCGGGATTGGTACTCACCAGCACGATGGCGCCAAAGCCGATGATGAAGGTCAGAATGTAGAAATAGGCGATCCAGGTGGTGGCCCAGAACACGGATTTGCGCGCTTCCTTGGCGCTGGGCACCGTGAAGAAACGCATCAGGATGTGCGGCAAGCCGGCCGTGCCGAACATCAGCGCCATGCCGAACGAAATGGCGGAAATAGGATCCTTGATGAAGGAACCGGGGCCCATGATGGCTTCCTTGGTGGCGTGCACGTCCACCGACTTGGCGAACAGCGCTTCCGGGCTGAAGTTGAACTGCGCCAGCACGGCCACGGCCATGAAGGTGGCGCCGCCCAGCAGCATCACGGCCTTGATGATCTGTACCCAGGTGGTGGCCGTCATGCCGCCAAACAGCACGTAAATCATCATCAGGGTGCCGACCAGGACGACGGCGATCCAGTATTCCAGGCCGAACAGCAGCTTGATCAGCTGGCCCGCGCCCACCATCTGCGCGATCAGATAAAAGGCCACGACGACCAGGGTGCCGGACGCGGAGAAAATGCGGATCGGCGCCTGCTTGAAGCGGTAGGCGGCCACGTCGGCAAAGGTGAAGCGGCCCAGGTTGCGCAGGCGCTCTGCCATCAAAAAGGTGATGACGGGCCAGCCGACGAGAAAGCCGATGGCGTAGATCAGGCCATCGTAGCCGTTCAAAAAGACGGCGGCGGAAATGCCGAGGAAGGAAGCGGCCGACATGTAGTCGCCCGCGATGGCCAGGCCGTTCTGGAAGCCCGTGATGCCGCCGCCGGCCGTGTAGAAATCGGAAGCCGACTTGGTTTTCGCGGCCGCCCACTTGGTGACGAACAGCGTGAAGATGACGAAGGCGGCGAACATGATGATCGCCGTCCAGTTGGTCGGCTGCTTGACCGCCTGGCCCAGGTCGGCGCCGGCCGCCAGCACGCTGCTGCTGGCGCCCGCCAGCAAGGCCAGGCTTGCCAGGCAGGAGAGTTTGCGTTGCGTCAATGTGGTGCCGCTCATGCTTGCACCCGTGCCTGGATGGCGTTGCTCAAGTCGTCGAATTGCTTGTTGGCGCGGCGCACATAGATGCCCGTGACCAGCACGGTAAACACGATGACGAACAGGCCGATCGGCATGCCCCAGGTCATCACGCCGGTGCCCGTCTTAGTGGCGAGGAATTCCTTGTTGAAGGCGATGAGCAGGATGTAGCCGTAATACACCAGCATCATCAGGCCCGTCAGCGCCCAGCCGAAGCGGGAACGCACCTTGACCAGTTGATGATAGTTGGGGTCGCTCTTGATTTTTTGAACGAGATCGTCATGCATTGTGTTGCCTCCTGTTATGTAAAAGCTGCTCTTTTGTTTTCGAGCTTGGATTCACAGTACAGCGCAAGGCTTACCCGCCCCTTACGGCAGCGTTTTTTCTCGCGGGGACAACACAAGGCGGGCAAAAAATCAATTCAGTGCGGCAGCCGGTCCGAAGAACTCGTGGTGCGTCTGCTGTTCCGGCACGCCCAGTTCGCGCAAGTATTGCTTGACGGCCCGCATGAATGGCTGCGGCCCCAGGAAGTAGGCGTCGACGTCGCGCGAGACCGGCAGCCAGCTGTTCAACTGCTCTTTATTCAGCAAGCCGACGGCGTCCGGCGCGGCGGCGCCCGGCGCATCGTGTTCTCCGCCATGTTCCGCATAGCAGTAATAGCGCTGCAGCTGCGGGTGCTGCGCGGCCAGTGCATCGATCTGCGCACGGAATGCATGCACGCCGTGGTTGCGCGCCGCGTGGATGAAATGCACGGGACGCTTGCCGCGCAGGGCCGCCGTCAGCATGGCCAGGGTCGGCGTGATACCCACGCCGCCGCTGATCAGCACCAGCGGCTTGTCGCTCTGCGTCAGCACGAAGTCGCCCGATGGCGGCGTCAGCTGCACGGTGTCGCCCGCCTGCACGTGGTCGTGGAAGAAATTCGATACCTTGCCGCCCTCTTCGCGCTTGACGCTGATGCGGTAAGTCTGGCCATTGCTGGCGGCGGACAGGGAGTACTGCCGGCGCATGGGCACGCCATCGACGGTGGCCAGCACGCCAATGTATTGACCTGGCGCAAAGTCGAGCACGGACTGACCATCGGCCGGCGCCAGCAGGAATGACGTGATCTCGGCGCTTTCCACGCTCTTGCTGCGCACTAAAAAATCGCGCGCGCCGCTCCAGCCGCCTGGCGCGGCCGCTTGCGCCTTGTAGATGCGCCCTTCCTCGCCGGCCAGGATGTCGGCCAGCTGGCCGTAGGCCGCGCCCCAGGCATCGATGACGGCGTCGCTGGCCACTTCTTCGCCCAGCACTTCGCGGATGGCTTGCAGCAGGCTGGCGCCCACCAGCGGATAGTGCTCGGCGCGAATCTGCAGAGCCACGTGCTTGTTGACGATGGTGGCCACCAGGTCGCCCAGCGCGGCAAGCTTGTCGATATTCTTGGCATACATCAATACGCCATTGGCCAGCGCGCGCTGCTGGTCGCCGCTGTGCTGGTGCGCCTGGTTAAAGTACGGCAGCACTTCGGGATGGTCGCGGAACAGATTCTTGTAGAAATGGCGGGTCAGCGCTTCGCCGCCCTGCTCGAGGATGGGGACGGTGGCCGTGATGATGGCGCGTTGTTCTTGGGTCAGCATGTAAAACTCCTGTGTATCTATTAGTGTATCTATTAGTAAGCGGTGTCAGGCCAGCGATTCAATGGCCGGATACAGATCGTGGTCTTCGCGCCGCATGCGCTGGAACAGCGCGTGCAGCACGGTATTGGCTTCGCTGCGGAAGGCGTCCGGTTCGGCTTCCAGGCGCACGGGCGTATTCCAGCGGCCGGCGAAATCCAGGTAGGCGCCGGCGATGCCGTGCATCTCGTTTTCGTACTGGCGTCCCAGCCGGGCCACCTCGGCCACGCCGCACGCTTGCGCGGCCGGATACAGGTAACGCTGCTCGACGGCCAGGTGCAGCTTGATCAAGCCGCTCATGGCGATGATCTGGTCGGCAATGGCCTGCGCCTGCGCGCCGACACCGCCGCGCGCCAGCTGGCGCAAGTCATCGATGGCGGCCAGGATGGCCAGGTGCTGCTGTTTGAATTTGTCGATATTCATGATGTTTTTCTCTTGTTGAGTGTTTCCAGTGTAGCGGAATTCTCTTAAACATGCAAATTACATGCATCTTTAAAAGCGCAAATGTTTCCCACAAGAATGTATAGCGACATGCGCCACTATGTGCGGCACAGAACACAAGCTATGGCCACGCCTGCCTATAATTTATTCATCACAGCGCGTGTCCGTTTGCGGCCGCGCCGCACCCTCCACTCCAGCCAAGGATGAGCATGAGTATGAAGACGGACACGGTCAAGACGGGCACGGGCCAGGCGCAGCAACTGGCCGGCATCATCAACGAACACCACACGGCATTGCTGGACGGCTGGATGGCCGGCCTGATCGCCCGCCTGGTGCGGCGCGACAAGATCGCCGAAAACGAGCTGCGCCAGCAGGCATCGCAATTCCTGCCGCTGCTGGCGGGCGCGCTGGAAAACGGCGACTCGTTCGACATCGAAGGCGGCGCCTGGGACGACACGCGCCAGCTGCTCGCGGAAATATCGCAGTCGCGCGTGCGCCAGGGCTATTCGCCGATCGACACGGCCAGCTTCATGTTCTCGCTCAAGGAACCGCTGTTCGCCTACCTGCGCCAGGAAATCACGGCGCAGCCGCAGGAACTGGGCGACGCCATCGTCAGCACCAGCAAATTGTTCGACGAGCTGGGTTTGCTCACCATCGCCATCTACCAGAAGGCGCGCGAACAGGTGATATTGCGCCAGCAGCAGGAATTGCTGGAACTGTCCACGCCCGTGGTGCAGCTGTGGCAAAACGTGCTGGCCCTGCCCCTGATCGGCACCCTCGACAGCGCGCGCACGCAGGTGGTGATGGAAAGCCTGCTGCAAAAGATCGTCGACACGGGCGCGCTGATCGCCATCATCGACATCACGGGCGTGCCCACGGTCGACACCCTGGTGGCGCAGCACCTGCTGAAAACCATCGCCGCCGCGCGCCTGATGGGCGCCGACTGCATCATCAGCGGCATCCGCCCGCAGATCGCGCAAACCATCGTGCACCTGGGCGTGAACCTGGAAGACGTGATGACCAAGGCTACCCTGGCCGACGCCTTCGTCGTGGCCCTGAAGCGCACGGGCTCCAGCATCACCTACCAGCAGCAAACACACTGAGGCGCCTATGGAAAGAATCCCCATTTTACGCATGGGCCGGCTGCTGCTGGTGACGATCCAGGTGGACATGCACGACCGCCTGGCGATGACCTTGCAGGACGACCTGACCACCCGCATCGTGACGGACCGCGCCACGGGCGTGCTGATCGACATCTCCGCGCTCGACATCGTCGATTCCTTCATCGGCCGCATGATCAGCAACACGGCGGCGATGGCGAAAATCCTCGACGCGCGCACCGTCGTCGTCGGCATGCAGCCGGCCGTCGCCATCACCCTGGTGGAACTGGGCCTGACCCTGGAAGGCGTCAGCACGGCGCTCAACGTGGAACGGGGGATCAAGCTGCTGGAACGGGGCGGCGCATGCGCATGACGGGGGCGCCGTGCTAGGCGCGCAGGCACAGGAGCGTGCGCAGCAGATTCTGCCCCTGCACAGCGACGAAGACGTCGTGCGGCTGCGCAAGCAGGTACGCGACAGCATGGTCGCCATGGGGTTTGGCCTGATCGAACAGACCAAGATCATCACGGCGGCCAGCGAACTGGCGCGCAACACCCTGCGCTACGGCGGCGGCGGCGAAGCGCGCATCGCGCGCGTCAGCGATGGCGCGCGCCAGGGACTGGAACTGCGCTTTGTCGATGCGGGACCGGGCATCGACGATATTCCCCTGGCGCTGACCGATGGCTATACCAGCGGCGGCGGGCTGGGACTGGGGCTGGGTGGCGCCAAGCGCCTGGCCGACGCCTTTCACATCGACACGGCGCCCGGCGCGGGCACCACTGTCACCATCGCGAAATGGAAGCTGTTTTGAACCACCTCGAGCAAGCCCCTGACATTGCCAGGCAACGCCGTTTTTCCGTCGGCGAACCGAGCGAAATCGCCACGGCCCGCCGCGCCGGCAACGAACTGGCGCGCCACATCGGCTTCGACGACGTGCGCACGGGCCAGCTGGCCATCATCATCAGCGAAGCGGCGACCAACATCGTCAAGCACGCGCAGCGCGGCGAAATCCTGCTGCGCAAGGTGCTGCGCGGCGGCACCAGCGGCATCGAAGTGCTGGCCATCGACAACGGCCCCGGCATGGCGAATGTGCGCCAGCACATGCAGGATGGCCATTCCACCACGGGCACCTACGGCGTGGGTCTGGGCGCGATACGCCGCCTGAGCCAGGAATTCGACCTGTACACGGCGCCCGGCAAGGGCACGGTGCTGATGATGGTGGTCTGGGGGCCGAACGCCAGCAGCGCCATCCCGGCCAGCCCGAACTGGCAGATCGGCGCCGTCTGCCTGCCGCTGGCCTCGGAACAGGTATGCGGCGACGCCTGGAACGTCGTCTGCGAAGGCCATGAACTGAGCCTGATGGTGGCCGATGGACTGGGCCACGGCCCGCTGGCGGCGCGCGCCTCGGAATGCGCCAGCGCCCTGCTGGAACACGACACGCCCGGCCTGCCGCCCCTGCCCGCCCCCTTCATCGAGCTGGCCAACGGCGCCCTGCGCGCCACGCGCGGCGCGGCCCTGGCCCTGGCGCATATCGACAGCGCACGCCGTCAGTTGCGCTACGCGGGCGTGGGCAATATCGCCGCCTGCGCCTTCGATGCGCGGCAGCGCCGGCATTTGCTGTCGCACAACGGCATCGTTGGCAGCAACTTGCGCAAGGTGCAGGAATTCTGCTATCCGTGGCAGCCTGGCGCGACCTTGATCATGCATAGCGACGGCCTGCACACGCGCTGGGACCTGGAACAGTATCCGGGCCTGGCGCACTGCCACCCCAGCCTCGTCGCCGCCGTGCTGTACCGCGACTTTGCGCGCGGGCGCGACGACGTCACGGTGGTGGTGCTGCGCGAACACGAGGAACAGCAGGCCGTGATGGGGGAAAGGAGCGAAACGACATGACACGACGCATATTGACGGCCCATATCGGCAGCGAACTCGATGTGGTGGGCGCGCGCCAGCGCGCGCGGCAGATCGCCGCCCTGTGCGGCTTCGGCGTGCAGGACCAGGTGCGCATCGCCACGGCCGTATCGGAACTGGCGCGCAACGTCTACAACTACGCCGGCAGCGGCAAGGTGCATTTCGCCATCGATGGCCAGACGGCGCCGCAGGTGCTCAGCATCCGCATCGAGGACCAGGGCCCCGGCATCGCGCAGCTCGACCACATACTGGCCGGCACCTACCGCTCGCCGACGGGCATGGGCCTGGGCATCCTGGGCGCCCAGCGCCTGATGGACCGCTGCCATATCCGCAGCGCGCCGGGCGACGGCACGCAGATCACCCTGCACAAGCTGTTCCCGCGCGACGCACCCCTGCTCGACGGCGGCAAGATCGGCACGCTGTCCGGCAGCCTGCAGGCGCTGCCGCCGGACATCACGCTGTCGGAAGTGCAGCAGCAGAACCGCGAGCTGCTGACCACCCTGGCCGAACTGAAGACGCGACAGGACGACCTGCTGCAGCTGACGCGCGAACTGGAAGACACCAACCGCGGCGTGGTGGCGCTGTTCGCGGAACTGGACGAAAAGGCCGACCACCTGCGCCGCGCCGACCAGATGAAATCGCGCTTCCTGTCGAACATGAGCCATGAATTCCGCACGCCGCTCAGCTCCATCCGCGCCCTGTCCAAGCTGCTGCTCGACCGCATCGACGGCGATCTGTCGGAGGAACAGGAAAAGCAGGTGCTGTTCATCCTGCAAAGCGCCGTCAGCCTGAGCGACCTGGTGAACGACCTGCTGGACCTGGCCAAGATCGAGGCGGGCAAGGTCGACGTGCACGCCAACAGTTTCCAGGTGGCGGACCTGTTCAGCGCCCTGCGCGGCATGCTGCGCCCGCTGCTGGTGTCCGATACGCTCACCTTGACCTTCATCGATCCCGATCCGGCGCTGCACATCCACACGGATGAAGGCAAGCTGTCGCAAATCCTGCGCAATTTCATCTCCAACGCCCTGAAGTTCACCGAGGCCGGGGCCATCATCGTCAGCGCCACGCCCTTGCCGGAGCAGGACGCGATCCGCTTTTCCGTCTCCGACACGGGCCTGGGCATCGCCGCCGAAGACGTGCAGATGATCTTCGAGGAATTCAGCCAGGTGGAAAACCACATGCAGCGCAAGGTCAAGGGCACGGGTCTTGGCTTGCCCCTGTGCCGCAACCTGGCCACCCTGCTCAATGGCACGGTGAGCGTGGAAAGCACGCCGGGCCACGGTTCGCTGTTTTCCGTCGTCCTGCCCGCCAGCTACCACGCGCCCGAAGGCAGCCTGCCCCCGTGCGCGCCAGCCAACGACAATGGCAACGACCAGCGCATCGCCGTGCTGGTGGTGGAAGACAATCCGCCCGTGCGCCTGCTGTATGAAAAATTCCTGGCCGGCAGCGAATTTCGCGTCGTCCCCGCGCGCAGCGTGCGCGAGGCGCAGGAGCGCTGGGAACAGCAGCGCCCCGCCGCCGTCATCCTCGATATCTTGCTGCACGGTGAAACGGCCTGGCACTGGCTGGCCGAGCTGAAAAACGACCCGCTGCGGCGCCAGGTGCCCGTCATCGTCGCCACCGAGATCGACGACGTGCGCAAGGGCCTGGCCCTGGGCGCCGACGCCTACTACGTCAAGCCGCTGCCGCGCCAGCAATTGCTGGCGACCCTGCGCGCGCTGATCGGCAATCCCCACCACCGGCAAGAGCCGGTTCCGCCGCAAGGCACAACCACCTGGGACAATGCGCATGCTACCGGATAACAACAGCGATGCTCTGATCCTGAACGTCGATGACAGCGATGGCGCACGCTACGCCAAGTCGCGCATCCTCCAACGCGCCGGTTTCAAGGTCATCGAAGCGTCGAACGGTGGCGACGCGCTGCTGCGCGCCCGCCATGACCGCCCCAACCTGATCCTGCTCGACGTCAAGCTGCCCGACATCAACGGCCTGGAAGTGTGCCGCCAGTTGAAGGGCGGCGCCGAGACAAACACCATCCTGGTGCTGCAGACGTCGGCTTCCTGCATCGGCACGGCCGACAAGATCCGCGCCCTGGACGGCGGCGCCGACAATTACCTGGTCGAGCCCATCGAGGCCGATGAACTGATCGCCAACGTCAAGGCCCTGCTGCGCCTGGGCCGCGTCGAGCGCGCGCTGCGCGACGTGGACCGCCGCAAGGATGAATTCCTGGCCACCCTGGCGCACGAATTGCGCAACCCGCTGGGCCCCATCCGCACGGCGCTGGCCCTGCTGTGCAAGCTCGACCCCGTCGTGCCGGCCGTGCAGGACAATGCGCGCCGCACCATCGCCCGCCATACCGATCACCTGGTGCGCCTGGTGGACGACCTGCTCGACGTGTCGCGCATTTCGCAGGGGAAAATCTCGCTGCAATGGGAAAGCGTGAGCCTGGCCAGCGTCATCCGCAGCGCGCTGGAAACGAGTTCGCACAGCATCGAGGCGCGCGGCCATGCGCTGGACGTCAACCTGCCCCGGGAAGAACTGTGGGTCTGCGGCGACGCCGTGCGCCTGTCGCAGATCGTCGCCAACCTGCTGCTCAACGCGGCCAAGTTCACGGCGCCGGGCGGGCGCATCGCCATTACCGCCGAACGCGAAGGCGACAATGTGCGCATCCGCCTCAGCGACAACGGCATCGGCATCGCCGCCGCCAGCATCGACAGCATCTTCGGCCTGTTCGAGCAGAGCGGACACGCGCCCGACCGGGTGCAGGATGGCCTGGGCATCGGCCTGTCGCTGGTGCGCAACCTGGTGACCCTGCACGGCGGCCAGGTCAGCGTGCGCAGCCCCGGCGTAGGGCTGGGCAGCACCTTCGAAGTCCTGCTGCCGCTCGACGCCAACGTGCCGGTGGCGGCAGCACCAGCGCCGCAGACCGCCACCGGCGGCAGCCAGCGCATCCTCGTCGTCGATGACAACCGCGATGCGGCCGATACCCTGGCCGAACTGCTGGAAATGTACGGCCACACGGTGCGCACGGCCTACACGGGCGCGCAAGCCACCGAGCGCACGCTGGAATTCAAGCCCGACATCGTCTTTCTCGACATCGGCCTGCCCGACATGAGCGGCTACGACGTGGCCGTCAAACTGCGCCAACTGCCGATACCGCAGCAATTCCTGCTCGTCGCGCTGACCGGCTACGGCCAGGAACACGACCGCCAGGCGGCCCTGCAGGCCGGTTTCAACGAACACTTCGCCAAACCCGTCGATTTCGGCAAGCTGGCCATGCTGGGATTGCATATCGCCCCCTGAGCGGGGTGGCGGCTGCCTGCGGCCAAGGCGTCGGCTATAATCGGCGGCCGCCTCACCTCTGGAAGCATGACATGACAACCCGCACGCCGCTGCTGCGCATCACCATGATACTGGGCGCCCTGCACGCCCTCCTGGGCTGGCTGCTGCTGCCGTCGCTCCCCGTCGGCCTGGCCGGCTGGCTGCTGGGCGGCCTGGTCCTGCTGGCGTCGACCATGCTCATGCCGATGACGATCTTCGCCCGCGCCGTCACCAACGATGCGCGCCTGGCCGACCGTCTGAGCTGGGCCGGTTCGCTGTGCATGGGCTTTTTTTCCTCGCTGTTCGTGCTGACCGCGCTGCGCGCACTGCTGATGCTGATTCCTGCCACCCGCCCGCACGCGCAGGCATCCGCCGTGCTTGTGCTGCTCCTGGCGCTGCTGGCCACCGTCGTCGGCTTCATCAACGCCCGCCGGGTGGCGCGCGTGCGCGAGGTCGACGTGCCCATCGCCGGCCTACCGGCCGCCTTGCAGGGCTACACCATCGTGCAACTGAGCGACATCCACGTGGGCGCCACCATCAAGCGCGCCTACGTGCAGGCCATCGTCGCGCGTGCCAACGGCTTGCAGGCGGACCTCATCGCCATCACGGGCGACGTGGTCGACGGCACGGTGGCGCAACTGGGCAGCCACACGGCGCCGCTGGGCGAGCTGTGCGCGCGCCACGGCGTCTTCCTCGTCACGGGCAACCATGAATACTATTCGGGCGCCGCGCCGTGGGTGGCGGAATTTCGCCGCCTGGGCTTGCGCGTGCTGATGAATGAACATGTCGTCCTCGACCGCGACGGCGCGCGCCTGGCGCTGGCCGGCGTCACCGACTTCAACGCGGCCGCCTTCGACCCTGCCCAGGCAAGCGACCCGCAAGCGGCCATCGCCGGCGCGCCGCCCGGCATCCCCCGCATCCTGCTGGCGCACCAGCCGCGCAGCGCGCCCGAGGCGGAAGCGGCCGGCTACGACCTGCAATTGTCGGGCCACACGCACGGCGGCCAGTTCTGGCCGTGGAACCTGTTCGTGCCGCTGCAGCAGCCGTATGTGGCGGGCCTGCACCGGCAAGGCCGCCTGTGGATCTATGTGAGCCGCGGCACGGGCTACTGGGGGCCGCCGAAACGCATCGGCGCGCCGGCGGAGATTACGAGACTCAGGCTGGTGGCGGCGTAGAACCTAGTCGACCCAACTGGCCATCCACGCCTCGAACCGCGCCACCACCGCCGGCGGATTCAAACGCGCCATCGCGCCTTCCACCGCTTCGCTGTCGCTGACCTCGAACAGCAGCACGCTCTCGTCACGCCGGGCGCCCCTACCGAATACCCCTTCGGCGTCAAGCTGCGCCAGCGCCGCGATGCAGGCGTCGAACACGCCGCTGCGCAAGGTGGCGAAGTCCACGTCGAACGGCAAGTCACGGTGCGCCTGCAGCAGCAATCGGTAGGCGCTGTCAAAATATTCGCCGCCGTCCTCGAACGCCCATTCGGCGGGATTCCACAGCATCTCCTCGCCATACTCCGAGGCGGCCAGCGCTTCGCGGCTATTCGCCATGGGGCCGATGGTCATGGCGCTGTCGTCGCTGACCAACGCGAAAGCGTCGATGTGCTGGTCGGGATGCGCGCGGCGCGCGGCTTCGACAGCCAGGCGCGCGGCATCCGCCACCAGGGTTTGCAGCAGCGCGAAATCGAATACGGCCGGGTCGATGACGCTTTCGCGCGCCAGCACGTAGCCGTCGGCCAGCGCGGCCCGGCCATGCGCCAGGTAGACGGCGTGCGCTTCGGCTTCCCTGGCGTAGTCGTTGCGCGTCTCCTCGCCCCAGGTCATGGCCGCACCGCTGGCCCTCCAGACGGTCGTGCCGAAGACGCGCGCTTCCCGGAAGCGGGCCGGCCGGTCGCCGTCGAAGGTGTAAAACAGGCTGTAATTACTATGCATGGGAATTGTTCATCGGTTAATCGGGCCGCATCTGCGCGGCGAAATCGCGCTGGTGGAATTGCTCCAGCAGGAAATCGACGAACACGCGCGTCTTCGCGGGCAAGAGCTTCTTGCTGGGATAGTACACGGACAGAGGGCCGGAATCGGCGTGCCAGCCTGGCAGCAGCCGGATCAGGGCGCCGCTGCGCAAGTGGGTCAGCGCGTGCGGCATGGGCAGCAGCGCCACGCCAACGCCCAGGATGGCCGCCTGCGCCATCGCTTCCGGGTCGTCGAAGATGGCGCGCGGCCGGCATTCGGCCACGCCTTCGCCGCCCGCGCCGTCGCGCAATATCCAGCTGCGCAACCTGCCGCTGCCGGCAGAACGGCGCGCCACGCCATCGAATTGCGCCAGGTCCGACGGATGCCTGGGCATGGCCTTGCCCTGCATGAAGGCGGGCGACGCCGTGGCGACGATGTGGGCGTGACCCAGCTCGCGCGCCACCACGCCCGGAGTCAGCTCGATGCCGCCGCCGATGGCGACATCGAAGCCTTCGCCGATCAAGTCGACTTGCCGGTTGTCGAAATGGCAGTCGGGCACCACGCCCGGGTGGCGCGCGATGAAGTCGCCCAGCAGGGGCACCACGTAGCTGCGCCCGAACGACGGCGCCATGCTGATTTTCAGGATGCCCGCCGGCTGGCCGCCCTCTTCCGCCACGCCGGCGATCGCTTCGCGCAGGGTGGTCAGGGCGCCGCCTATCTGCTGCAGGAAACGCTCGCCCCCTTCCGTCAGGGTCAGGCGCCGCGTGCTGCGCTGGAACAGCCGCAATCCCAGGCTCGCTTCCAGGCGCGCCACGTTCTTGCTGACGGCGGCCGGCGTCAGTCCCAGGCGACGCGCGGCGGCGGAAAAGCTACCCAGCTCGGCAGACAGCACGAAGGATTGCAAGTGATTGAGGGCGTCCATGCGCCTATTCTACCCGCTCAGCTGATACCAATGGTTGAAAGTGATTGTAGCGATTCATGGCTAGCGCGGCAGGAATGAAAGGCAGATACTGAACTCCTCGATTCCTCACTTAGAAAGCACATCATGCAAACCCAAACCACCACCTCCCTGCCACTGCAAGACAAGATCGCGTTTGTGACGGGCGGCTCGCGCGGCATCGGCGCCGCCATCGTGCGCCGCCTGGCCAGCCAGGGCGCCAACGTCGTCTTCACGTATCAAAGCTCGGCCGCCGAAGCCCAGGCGCTGGCCGCCACGGTGGAGGCAAGCGGCGGCAAGGCCCTAGGCGTGCAAGCCGATGCGGCTGACGCCACCGCCCTGACGGCGGCCATCGACAAGGTGGCGGCGCAATTTGGCCGCATCGATATCCTCGTCAACAACGCAGGCGTGTTCCTGCCTGGTGCCATCGACGACTTTTCGCTGGCAGACTTCGACAAGACCGTGGCCGTCAACGTGCGCGCCGTGTTCGTGGCCATCAAGGCAGCCGTGGCGCACATGCAGACGGGCGGGCGCATCATCAACATCGGCAGCACGAACGCGCACCGCATGCCGTTCGGCGGCGCGGCCGCCTACGCCATGAGCAAATCGGCACTGAGCGGCCTGACGCAAGGCCTGTCGCGCGACCTGGGTCCGCGCGGCATCACCATCAACAACGTGGAGCCGGGCCCCGTCGCCACGGACATGAACCCGCCGACGGGCGACTTCGCCGACCTGATGCACGGTCTGATGGCCCTGCCCCGCCACGGCACGGCCGATGAAATCGCCGGCATGGTCGCTTACCTGGCCAGCCCGGAAGCGGCGTTCGTCACGGGCGCCGGGCTGAAGATCGATGGCGGTTTTGCCGCCTGAGCGCCAGCACGCACCACGGCCCCGGCATTAGGCCGCCGGGGCCAGTCCGAACATCAGCGAGCGGTGCGCTGCCACGCCAGCCATGGCGCCATCGGCCACCGCGAACGCCACGCTGCCGGCCATGCGCCCCGCGTCGCCGCAGCAAAAGACGCCAGGCACGCTGCTGGCCTTTTGCTCGTCGGTGCGCACGAACGGGCCCATGCCCCCCTCTTCCAGCACGCAGCCAAGCTCAACAGCCAGGGAACTGGCCAGGCGGGTGCGGGTCGCCACGAACAGGCCGGCCATCGCATGGCGGCTGCCATCGTGCATGACCACGTCGGCCACGCCGGCGATCCGCCCCACGGGCGCACGCACCACCGTGACGCCGCGCGCGGCCAGCTGCTCCAGCTGCGCGCCATCGGGTTCGAACGCGCCATTCAGGAAAAAAGTGACCGTGCCCCAGTCGGGCAGCATCAGCGCATGGTGCATGGAGAGGGGGCCGGTGGCCAGCACGCCGATGGCGCCCTGCTCCAGCTCATAGCCGTGGCAGTACGGGCAGTGGAAGACGCTGCGGCCCCAGCGCTCGGTCAGGCCATCGACGGGCGGCAATTCGTCGACCACCCCGGTGGCCAGCACCAGCCGGCGGCCCCGCACGCGCGGGCCGTCCGCCAGGGTCACGTCGTAGCCATCGCCAGCGCTGCTGGCCGCTGCCTGCACGGCCATCCCGTCCAGCCAGGTGACGGTGGCATACGCCAGCAGCTGCGCCTTGCCCTCGGCCGCGATGGCAGCCGTCCCGCTGCCGTCCTGGCTCAGGAAGCCGTGGGAATGGCTGGCGTAGCGGTTGCGGCGCTGGCCGCCGTCGACCACCAGTACGCGGCGGCGGGCGCGCGCCAGTTGCGTGGCGGCCGACAGGCCCGCGTAGCTGCCGCCGACGATGATGGCGTCGAACGGGGCGGCGGGCGTGGCGCTGTCTGCGCCTCGGGGTTCAGGAATGTGCATGCGGTGCTCCTTTGTGGATGGCGTATTGTTGGCTGAAACGGTCGGCCAGGTCGGCCAGGGTGACGGCGCCAAAGCGCCGGATCAGCAGCGCCTCGGCTTCGTCGAAGGCGCCGGCCAGCGACTGGTTGACCACCTGCTCGACCAGGCAGCCCGGCTGATCGACGCGGTTGCCCATGGCGAAGACAGTGGGCGATCCCACGGCCACGTAAATGTCGTGCAGCGTGACGCGGTGCAGGTCGCAGACGATGCGCCAGCCGCCGCCGTGGCCCTTGACCGAAGCCACGTAGCCCCGCTCGCGCAAGCCGGCCATCACGCGCCGCACCAGCACGGGATTGGTATCCAGGTAAGCGGAGAGTTCCTCGGACGTCATCGGGCGTCCCGCGTGAGCCATGTGCAGCAGCACATGGAGGATCGATGATAGTTTGCTGTCGCGTCTCATGTAACTAATGATAGTACATAATTTACACAGATGCAAACCAGTTGCAACATCAAGACGTAAAAAAAGGGGCCAGACTATTCAGCCTGGCCCCTGCCTGTACTTCAGCGTCTGTACTTCAGCGTCTGTACTTCAGCGCCTGTTATTCGCGGCTGCTTCTACGCCTGCTTGCGCCGGCGTCCCCGCCACCACAGCAGCAATGCCAGCAGCACCAGCACGCCGACGATGATGCCCGCGCGGGCCAGGCCGATCAGGTTGGACGGCGCGCCGCCGTTGCGCAGGGTCGTCACCTGCTCCGCCGTCACCTTGATGGCGGGATTGCCGTACATCTTCTGCACGTAATTACCGAGGGTGACGATCTGTTCGTCCGACAGGGTCTGGCGGAAGGCGGGCATCAGGTGCCCCGCATGACTGCCCTTGCCATCCTGCCGCTCCACCCCATCGAGTATCGCCATCACCAGGTTGTTGCTGTTGCTGCGGCCCGTCACCGAGTTGTGGAACAGCGGCGGCAGGCTGCCGTCGAAACTGCCCTCGCCCCTGGCCTGGTGGCAGCTGGCGCACTGCGCATCGTACAACTGCGCACCCGACATCTTGTTCAGGTTTTGCGGCAGCGGCACGCCGCGGATGCTGGCCAGCTCGTCGCCCGCCTTGCCCCATTGCGTCACCGACTGCGTGTCGGCCTTGTCGCGAATGGCCGGCACGCTCTTGACGTAGTGCGCGATGGCGTGCAAGTCCGCGTCGCTCAGGTGCTTCAGGCTATGGTCGATGGCTTCGGCCATCGGTCCCGCGGCTTGCGCCTTGTTGGCGGTGCGGCCCGTGCGCAGGTAATCGACCAGTTCCTGCTGGCTCCAGCCGCCCATGCCGCTGTTGATATCCGACGTGATGTTCGGCGCATGCCAGGTGCCCAGGTCAGCGCCTCCCAGCTCCTTCGACAGCTGTTCGGCCATCAGCGCATTGCGCGGCGTGTGGCAGGTGGTGCAGTGGGCCAGGCCTTGCGCCAGGTAGGCGCCCCGGTTCCACTCCATGCTTTTCGCCGTATCGGCCACGAAGGGCTTCTTGTCGAGGAAGAGCATGTTCCAGCCCGCCATCGACAGGCGGATGTTGAACGGGAACGGCAAGTCCGTCTTTTGCGCCGGCGCCGCATCCACGGCCGCCACGCCGTGCATGAAGTAGTCATACAGGGCCGCCGTATCCTCGTCCGTCACCTTGGCGTAGGCCGTGTAGGGCATGGCCGGGTACAGGTTGGCGCCGTCGGCCCGCACGCCATGGCGCACGGCGTCGGAAAACTGCTTGAGCGTGTAATTGCCGATGCCGTGCGTTTTCGACGGCGTGATATTGGTGGCAACGATGGCGCCCAATGGCGTCGCCAGGGACAGCCCGCCCGCCATCGGTTTGCCGCCAGGCACGCTATGGCAGGCGATGCAGTCGCCGGCCGTCGCCAGGTAGCGGCCGCGTTCGATCGCCGCCGCATCGGGCACGCCCTTGTCGGCCGCCAGCACGGGCATGGCCGCGAGAGACAGCAAGACGGCGCCCGCCGTCAGTCTGAAGGCCGCCATCATGCTGTGCCTCCCTGTTGTTCGTCGAGGATGTGCTTGACGGTGCGCAGCGCCACGGCCAGGCCGTTTTCCGTCGAGTTGCAGGTGCCGGACGTGGGCAGCACGCCGGTACTGCACAGGAACAGGTTGGCGTGGTCGAAGGTGCGGCCCCACTGGTCGCACACGGCCTTGGCGGGGTCGGAACCCATCGACAGGGTGCCGCAGATGTGCTGGTTGTTGGCAAACACGCCTTCCTTGCTGTGGCGCAGATTGGTGCCGCCCATCAGCTTGGCGATCTGTTCGAAATCCTGCTTCGAACGCTCGTGGCCACGCTTCGTATACTCGTCGATCGAATAGTGCGCCTGCGGCTTGGGGATGCCCATGGCATCCTTTTCGCTGCTCAAGGCAATGCGGTTTTCCGGGTTCGGCAGCACTTCCAGCACGTTTTTCAGGCTCATTTCGCGGGCCGAGCGGAAACGCAGCTGCTGCTCGAATGCCTCGCCAAACACGCCCTTGCCGATCAATTCCCTGGTGGCGCCGTCGACGCGAGAAATGTTCGTGAAATCCAGGCGGTACGGCGAGTGCTCGCTGCGGAAGTCGCCATCGCGCATGGTGTTGATGGAATTGGGGCTTTGCGGGCCCCGGCCCAGCCACAAGTCTTCATCAGCGTCGAAGGTGATCGAGGTGCTCGGATGGTCCATCAGGTTGCGGCCCACCATGTCGCTGCTGTTGGCCAGGCCGTTCGGGTATTTGTCCGAGGCGGAAACGAGCAGCAAGCGGGGGCTTTCGATGCCGTTGGCGGCGAGGATAAAAGTCTTGGCCGTGACCCGGTGGCTTTTCTTGTCGACGTCGTAGTACAGCGCGGCCGTGATGCGGCCCTGCGCGTCGTGTTCCAGCTTGTAGACGTTGGCGTTGCAGACGATCTTCACGCCCGCGTCTTCCGCCTGCTGCGCGGCGATGCCGCCATGGTATTGCGCATCGATGGGGCAGATCGGCTGGCAACTGTTGTTGCCGCAGCAGGCCGGGCGGCCATCGTAGCTGACGCTGTTGCGCGCCACCGTGTTGCCGACAACCTTGAAGGTGGGATCGAGGCGCTCGCGGATGCGGCGCATCGCGTACGGCTCCGTCACGGGGTCCATAGGGAACGCCTGCTTGCGCGGCGAACCTGTGTTCTCGGCGCCCGAGACGCCCATGATCTCTTCCGCTTCCTGGTAGAACGGCTCCAGGTCTTCATAGCTGATCGGCCAGTCGACGCCCACGCCATACAGCGTATGGATGCGGAAGTCGTTCGGCACATTGCGCCACGCCTGCGCGGCCCAGTGCCACGACGTGCCGCCGAACTGGCGGATGTATTCGGCCGGGTACGGATACGGGCCGGCCTGCACCAGGTAGCCGTTATCGGTCGGCTGGTAGATCGGGTGCGGCGCCGTGGCGACGGACGGATACGGCGACATCCAGTCGCTGCGGCGCGTCGTGTTGCGGAAACGGGCGACGATTTCGCCGCGCGACACGCGCGGTCCCGCTTCCAGGATCAGCACCGAGGCGCCGGCCAGCGCGAGCTTGCGCGCAGCCAGGGAGCCGATGATGCCGGAACCGATCACGAGGTAATCGGCAGAGAGTTCTTCAGCCATGATGGCTCCTTAAATTGGTTTTCTGGCCCAGCTGCCGTAGGCGCCGTAGGAATACGTGGGAGGTTTCAGCACGTCGGCCACGACGGCCGCGTTCAACGCCTGCTCGTAGGCGACGCAGACGGCCGCCTCGCCCGTGCCGACGATGCCCAGGTACCAGGCGCTGGCGATCTGGCGCGGCAAGGCAGCCAGCGGCGACTGGGCCGGGTCCAGCCCGTCGAGCGCTTCCTGCAGGCCGGCCGCCTGCAAGCCCTGCGCATTGATCAGCGCCAGCAGCGCGCGCACCTTCGCCGGGAAGGCCGTATCCTGCGCCACCAGCGCGTCATACAGGCGCCTGGCCAGCACGGGGTCGAGCACTTGCCGCCCCACCAGCATGGCCGACACGCCCAGGAAGGCGCCCTGCTCCGCATTGGCGACCGGTTCGGCCAGCGCCCAGGGAATCAGCGCCGCGGCCGAAGCCGACAGCAAGCCGGCCAGCACCATGCGGCGGCCGGGATTGAGAGGGCCGCGGCCCTCCTTGTGATGTGTAGCGTCCACTTGAAGCTCCCGTGAGTTCAGCAACCGTTCAGAAAGAATGCTTGAGACCGACCATGACCACCGACTGGCCGCCGGTCGACGACGGCGTGCCGTTCTGCGAATCGCCGACCGAGGCGACGGCGTTGACGATGGCGCCGTCCTGGCCCAGGGTCTGGCCGCGCGCCAGCTGGCGCGCCTCGATCAGGTAGATCGCGGTGCGCTTCGACAGCGCATACGTCTGTTCGAACGACAGTTGGCGGTAGCGCGCGCGGTCGGCGATGCCGTTGGCGTGGCTGGCGAAGGTGTCGCTGTAGCCGGCGGCCAGGAACCACTGCGGCGTCAACTGGTAGCTGGAAATCAGGCCGGCCGTGTTGAAGATGGCCGTGTCGCGGAAGGCCGAGCGGCTGCCCGCCTCGTATTGCACGTTGCTTGCGTTGGCGCCCACCATCCACTTGCCCATGGTGTAGCGCGTGCTGGCGGCGATGAATTGCACGCTTTCAGCCGAGGCGTAGCCTTGGTTGATGGCGGAAATGCCGAAGCTGCCCGAAGCATTGCCGTTCCAGCCGCCCTGGGTGCTCATGGCCATGGCGCTGGCATTGTTCTGGCCGTTTTTCAGTTTCAGGTAGCCGAGCGCGAATTCGGCTGGCGAGGTACTGTACTTGACGGCGGCACTGAAGCTGCTGCCCACGGCGTTGCCGTCTGCCGCTTCGCCAAAGCCGTACTGCGCGCTGGCCTGCAGGCCGCGCCAGGCCGGCATGCTGTAGGTGACGGAATTGCTGATGCGCACGGTCGTATCGAGGCCGTCGATATCGCCAGGGTGGGCGCCGGTGGCGCCCGTCAAGACATTGCTCGACGCCAGCGAGCCCACCAGCAGGTAGTACGGCGTGTACTGGCGGCCGGCCGTGACGCTACCGTAGGCTGCCGATTGCAAGCCCACGTAAGCCTGACGGTTGAACAGGGAGCTGGCCGAACTTTGCGCGCCCGTGTCGCTTTCAAAGCCGTTTTCCAGCAGGAACAGCGCCTTCAGGTCGCCGCCCAGGTCTTCCACGCCCTGGAAGCCGATCTTGCTGGCGGACAAGTTGCCGCTGCGCATGTAAGTGTTCGAATTGCCGCCCTGGTTGCTGGTGTACGCCATGGCCGCGTCGACCACGCCATAAATGCTGACATTGCTTTGGGCGCAAACGTTTGCGCCGATGAGCGTGGAGACGGCCAGCGCCGCAGCGCGCATGCATGTAGTGTTCATTTTTTCCTGACTTTCCTGTTTTATAGTACGCCCGGCCGGCATTGCCGCCGTGATGGCGACATACTGGCGAGGCGCCGCGTTGCGGCCCCATACAGCGCGTGGGGCGTCCGCTTTTCTTCTTGATTTGGATCAAGTGGAGCAAATTATACGCCTAATTACTCACATGTAAGTAATTGACTGTAAGGCGTAGTCTTATAGCAAAACTTTCTTGTGTCTTATAGCAAAACCGTCAGATATGCGGGCGCACGCCCGGCAGGATGGGGAAATACGCGGAACAGGCATGGGGAAAGCAGCGGCGGCGCGTGTCGAAAAACACGCGCCCGGTGGCTAATCAGGCAGGCGGAAAAACGATGAAAAAGCGGGATGGTCAGCGCAGGATGGCGGGCGCCACCGGCAGGGTTTCGAGGGCAATGAAGGCTTCCAGGGTGCGGCGCATGTCTTCGAACACTTGCTTGCCGTAGGCCGCTTCCAGGTGTTCATATTGCAGGTCGATCAGCTTGCCCATCTGCAGCAGCAGGCTGGCGCCCGCTTCCGACAGGTGCACCTTGCGGCGGCGCTGGTCGCCTTCGAACTTGCTGCGCCCGATCAAGCCGATTTCTTCCATGCGCGCCAGGATGCCGCTCATGCTGGGGCTGGAAATCTGGCAGATCTCGCACAGTTCGCGCGGTTCCAGGGTCGGGCTTTCGTTCAGCGCGCGCATGATGCGCCACTGCTGCTCCGTCACGCCGAAGTGGTTGAGGATGGGGCGGAAATGCTGGAGCAGGCTGTCGCGGGCCTTCAGCAGCAGTTGCGGCATGTTCGGATAACGGATCGGTAGCTGCAAGCGGAACTCCCTGGGTGGGCGGAAAATTAGCGTAATTATACGGCCCGGCCACTGCAAACGGCAGGCCGGCAACGATGTATTTTTCGCTACGTCCGCCCTGCCTCCTGCCCTGCTCCCTCCTCTTGCGCATGCCGCCGCACGGACCACAGCACGCCCGCCGTCAGCAAGACCATGGCGGCCCATTCCAGAGGGCGCGGCATGCGCTGCGCGTAGACGAAGCCGTACAGCAGCGCGAACAGGGTCTCCGACAGGATCAGCTGGCCCGACAAGGTGACCGGCACCAGGCGCGACGCCAGATTCCACAGGTAATTGCCGATCACGGAAGCGCCCAGCGCCAGCAGCAAACACACGATCCAGTAGCGGTGCCAGTCGCGCGCCGGCGCGTCGTCGGCGCCGCCTGCCTGCTGCAGCGCCAGCATCGCGGCGCCAACGGCCAGGGCGATGACGCCGCTGGCCAGGCCATACAGCATGGCCCATTCCACGGAACTGAAATGCGCGTGGCGCTTGAGGAAACGGGCATTGTCGAGCGCATACCAGGTCCAGCAGGCGAGCGCGCCAACGGCGCACAGCACGCCGGCCAGCTTGTGCGCCAGACCGGCGCCGCCCGCGCCGCCTGCATGGCTGAAGATATCGACATTGATACAGGCGATGCCCAGCACTACCACCAGCAGCGGCCAGGCCAGCTGGCGCAGCGGCAGCGCGCCGTGGTCCTTGCGGCCCAGGATGGTGACGCTCAGGGGCAGCAAGCCGATGATCAGGGAAGTGGGCGCCACGCCGGCCAGCTTGACGCCGTAGGCCAGCAGCAGGTAATACACGACATTGCCGGCCAGCGCCTGGCGCAGCATGGCCAGCCAGTCGCTGCGCCGCAAGCGCCGCAGCAGTGGCAAGAGGCGCGGCAGCATCAGGCCGGCCGCCAGCGCGCCATAGCAGATGTAGCGCCCCACCATCAGCTCGACCGGGGAAAAGTCCGGCAGCAAGACGGGCACAATGAAAACGGCGCCCCAAAAGGCGCCGGCCAGCACACCACATACGATCCCACGCCACATGCCTGCCACTCTCACGTTTTCACTCAAGGGCGCCAGTATGGCATGCGCAGGAGACCGCCGTCAGCCCCCGGCTTTTCTCTGTGCGGGGATGAAGTGTTCGCGCACGGCCCTGGCCAGCAAGTCCGGCGGCAGCAAGCCCTGGCCCAGCAGGAAGTTGTTGAAGGCCAGGCGGTCGAATCTGTCTCCCAGCGCCAGCTCCGTTTCCGCGCGCAGCTGCAGGATGCGCGTATAGCCATAGAAATAGCTGCCCGCCTGGCCCGGCATATTGAAGGTGTAGCGGTCCAGTTCCTGGCGCGCCATCGGTTTCGACAGCATCACCTCGTCCGTCAGGATGCGGCCCGCCTCTTCGCGCGTGACCTGCCCCAGGTTCAGCATCGGGTCGAGCATGGCGCGCGCCGCGCGCAGCATGCGGAACTGCAGCGCGATGAACTGGCCTTCGGCCGGTTCGTAGGGAATCATCTCCGCTTCCGCGTACAGCGCCCAGCCTTCCACGTTGACGCTGTTGAACGCGTACAGGCTGCGCGCCTGCGACACGCCCCGCTCCACCATGGCGCTGAACTGCAGCTCGTGGCCAGGGCGGCCCTCGTGCGCGCTCAGGGTCCAGGCGGCGCCAGCGAAATTGAAATCGTCATACGCCTCGCCCTTGCCGCTGGCGGCCGGATTGCTGACGGGGAGGACGAACTGGCCGTGCTCTCCCGTATTGCCGATCAGCGGAGGCGGACGCATATGCGGCGCCGGCTGGGCCGCCGATTCGGCGGCGGACGCCAGGCGCATGGTCATGGCGCGCGCAGGAATATCGACCACGCGCTGCCGGGCGATGCGTTCTTCAAGCTGCGTATTGACGCCCTTGTAATGCGCTTCGAGCTGCTCGTTGGGAATCGACGCGCTTTTCAGCGCGCGCAGCACCTGGCGGTAATCGCTGCCGTCGACACCTTTCAGCGACATTCTCTCCGCCACCACGGGCGCCAGCGCCTGCATGGCGGCGCGCGTTTCCAGGTACGCCACTTGCGCCCGTTCGACCAGCGCGCGCGGCTCGATGTCGATGCCCACCTGCTTCAGGCGAAACGCATACAGCTCGGGCGCCATGCGGAAATCCGTGCGCGACAGGGGCAGCACCACCTGCTTTTCCCACGCCGCATAGTCATTGAGCTGCTGCTCCATGGCCGCCAGCGCGCTTTCCGCGCCGGTGATCTTCATGTCGGCGAACAGCTTGCGGATGCCGGCGATATACGTCGGCACGTTTTCCAGCGACTGCTCCACCTGCAGCCGCACGGGACCGGCCAGGCCCTGCTTGCCGATCTTTTCCGTGAAGCGCGCCTTGGCCTGCTGCGTGATCGGCGTGCTGCCCGGGTATTGCCCGACATAGCGCTGCAGGCGTTCCAGCGCCTTGGCGCGGCGCGCGGCCGGGCGCTGTTCCTGCAGCAGGCTTTGCATGCTGCCAAAGACCATTTGCGGCACATCAACCCACGGCAAGGCGTACTTGGCTTCCAGCAGGGCGCCGGCGATCTCCTGGTCGACGGCCTGCGTCAGGATTTGCAGATCCTGGCGGATGCGCTCATCCTTTTCCGCCGCCAGCTTGCGCTGCAATTGCGCGCGCGCCTGCCGCATGGCCGCCACCTGGCGTTCGACAATATTGGGCCCCAGGTCGGCGGCCAGGCCGTCGTACTGCGCCAGGCCCGTGTCGGAAGCGTTTTCAGGCGAGAACTGCGCCTGCGCCGCCAGCACGATGGCCGCGTTGCGGTTGCTGGCCTCGACCCAGGCCGACGGGGTGGCGTTTGCCATGGCCGGCATGACAAACGCGGTGGAGAGCAAGGCGGCAAGCACGGTCTGATGCAATTTCGGGATGACGGACATCGGGGGATTCCTTCAAAGGTGAGCGATGAGCGAAGCGGCGAGTATCGGCCAGCCTCGCATGCCTGTCAATTCAGGCCATTCAGGGCGGGCAGGTTCCACGGCGTGACGATCTGGATGGCGGACAGGCAGGCCGGCTGCGCCAATGCCGGCAGCGCGCCCTGCGCCCGCAGGATTTCCTGGCAGGCGCGGCGCATGTCCTGGCCAAGGTCGTGGTGCAGCACGGCGTGGATGGCGCCCGATTTGAGCAGCGCCAGGTTGTCCGCATCGAGGTCATGGCCGATGAAGACCTGGCAAGGCCGGCCCGCTTTGGCGAACGCCTGCACGATGGCGGCATTCCCGCCGCCGATGGAATACACGGCGGCGATGCCCGGATGGTCGGCCAGCGCCTGCCGCACCAGCGCGCCCGTGGCGCCGTCGATGCCGTGGCCTTCGCTCACTTCGACGATGGATAAATGGCGGTGCCGTTCGCGCAGCGCGCGGCGAAAGCCGATCTCGCGCTCTTCCTCGCCATGAAAGCGGTTGCTGCTCAGGGTCACCAGCACCTGCTGTTTTTTTCTCACGCTGCCCAGCCACTGGCCGACCAGGTAAGCGGCCGTCTCGCCCGCCGCCCGGTTATCCATGCCCACATAGCTGCGGCGCGCGGAAGCCGGCAAGTCCGTCACCAGGGTCACCACGGGGATGCCGGCCGCCGCCAGCCGGTTCACCGCCTCGGCCACTGGCGGCAAGTCGGGCGCCTTGAGCAGCACGCCGTGGCTGCCGTTCTTGCGGATGCGCTCCAGCAGGTCGACGATGCCGTCCACCTCCAGGGTTTCATGCAGGTGAAAGCGCGAACGCAGCACGGCCGGATGCAGCGACGGCAGCTCCGCCTCCAGCGCGGCGCGCACGGCATCCGTAAAGCGGCGCGGCGCCACCATCAGCACGTCGAGCATGAATTTTCTGCCGGACAGGCCCACCTGCGTGCTTTGCCGCGCCAGTTCATCCAGCGCCTGCATCACGCGGCGCACCGTATTGGCGTGCACGCCGCCGCGCTGCTTGATCACGCGGTCGACCGTGGCCACGCTGACGCCGGCCTGCAGCGCCACGACCTTGACAGGGAAAGGATGCGTCACGTGCTCTCCATTTCGGATTGATGGTTTTTTGATGGATTTTCTGATGAAAAATGCGGATTTTCATCCCTATACTGATTCTACAACTTAAATAATCAGGAGACACCGCATGCACATCACTAACGCCGGCGCCCAGCCGCCCGTCCCGTATTGGCTGACGCCGGAAAGCTGCGACCTGCAAGACTTCATCGGCACCGTCAGTTGCCGCACGACGCTGGCCGACTATCCCCACGCCGCCGCGGTGCAGGAAAATATCCTCGTCTATGACTGCGACGCCGTGCGCGAACTGGCTGCCAATCCGGCCTCGCTGCGCGCGCTGCAGGCCGAATGGGGCAAGGCGCTGATGGACGGTCCCGGCGTCATCGTGCTCAAACGGGCCGTCACCGACATGGAGACGCTGGAACAGGCGAATCGCGTGTTCCGCGACCTGATCGCCGGGCAGCATGCCAGCGGCCAGGCGGGCGGCGACCATTTCGCCAGGCCGGGCGCGAATGACCGCATCTGGAACGCCCAGCAAAAGCTTTGCCTGCGCGCGCCCGTAACGTTCGCGCGCTACTACGCCAATCCCGTCTTCGCCTGGATATCCGAGGCCTGGCTGGGGCCCGCCTACCAGATGACGGCGCAAGTAAACGTCGTCAATCCCGGCGGGGCCGCCCAGGCGCCGCACCGCGACTATCACCTGGGCTTCCAGAGCGCCGCCGCCTGCGCCGCCTATCCCGCGCCCGTGCACCAGATGTCTGCCCTCCTGACCCTGCAGGGCGCCGTCGCCCATTGCGACATGCCGCTGGAATCCGGTCCCACCCTGTACCTGCCTTATTCGCAGCGCTACCGGGCCGGTTTTCTCGCGTGGCAGCAGCGGCCGTTCCGCGACTATTTCGCGCAGCATTGCGTGCAGCTGCCGCTGTCGAAGGGCGACGCCGTGTTCTTCAATCCCGCCCTGTTCCACGCGGCCGGGCATAACCGTTCGCCCGACATCCGCCGCATGGCCAACCTGCTGCAAGTGTCGTCGCCATTCGGGCGTGCCATGGAAACGCTGGACCGCCGCGCCATGAGCGCCGCGCTATATCCCGCCTTGCAGGCGCTGCGCGCGCAGGGTGCCCTGGATGACGCTGGCGTCGGCCACGCGATCGCCGCCTGCGCCGAAGGCTATGCCTTTCCCAGTAACCTGGACCGCGACCAGCCCATCGATGGCATGGCGCCGCCCACGCAGCAGCAGCTCATGCGCGAAGCGCTGGCGCAGGACTGGCCCGCGGCCCGCTTCCTCGACGCCCTGGACAGCCACGCCTGGCGCCAGCAAGCCTGAATCCCCTACGCGTCACCCTCGGAGACTCCCTATGCAAGACATCCACATCGGCCTGATCGGCGCCGGCTACATGGGCAAGGCCCACACCATCGCCTACAAGACCGTGCGCAGCATCTTTCCCACGGCCCGCAACCCCGTCTGCGCCTGCATCGCCACCAGCAGCGAAGAAGGCGCGGCGCGCAGCGCGCGGGAACTGGGCTGGAACAGGTCCACCGGCGACTGGCGCGCACTGGTCAATGACCCCGCCATCGACGCCATCGTCGTCGCCACGCCGCCCGCCACGCACAAGGACATCGTGCTGGCGGCGCTGGCCCTGGGCAAACCCGTGTTTTGCGAAAAGCCGCTGGGCATGACGGCCGCCGAATCCTTGCTGCTGGCGCAGGCGGCGGAAAGCGCGGGCGTGGCCAACATGGTCGGCTACAACTACATCCGCACGCCCGCCAGCCAGCTGGCGCGGCACATCATCGAATCGGGGGAAATCGGCGACATCATCCACGTCGCCGCCGAGCACGTGGAAGACTACCTGCACGACCCGCGCGCGCCCGCGTCCTGGCGCACGCGGGAAGCCACGGCAACGCGCGCCGGCGCGCTGGCCGACGTGGGTTCGCACCTGCTCAACCTGGCCCTGCGCCTGGGCGGCCCCGTCGACTCGCTGGTGGCCGACATGAATACCGTGCATGCACGGCGCGACGGCCCGCATGGCATGGAAGCGGTGGACAACGACGACCAGGGGAATCTGATGCTGCGCTTTGCCAGCGGCGCGCTGGGCGCGCTGACCTTCAGCCGCGTGGCGGCCGGGCGCAAGATGGGCTACACCTACCGTATCACGGGGACGAAAGGCGCCATTGCGTTTGATCAGGAAAACCAGAATGAGCTGTGGCTGTACGACGCCAGCCGCCCGGCGCAGCGCCAGGGTTTCCAGCGCCTGCTGATGGGCCCCGCCCACCCCGACTACCTGGCGTTCAGCCAGGGAGCCGGACACGGCACGGGCTACAACGAGCAAATCGTCATCGAGGCGCGCGATTTTCTGCAGGCGATCGCCGGCGGCCAGCCAGTCTGGCCCACCTTCCGCGACGGCTACGAAGTGGACCGGCTGATAGCCGCCGCGCTGCGCTCCGTGCAGGAGCGCAGCTGGATTACCTTGCGCTGACGACAGGGGCGTTATCAGTACGCCAGGCCGTAACCGAACTTGTACAGCGGATGGGCCGTGTCATATGGCACGTCCGATTTCTGCACCTGCACTTCGGCCATCGACGATGGCAGTTCGAACGGCAGCTTGCCTTGCGGCTTGGCCTTGCCCGTCAAGACATCGAACAGCGCGCCGTCGCTGACGCCAAAGTTGGCGAGGATGGCGCTGGCCTTGTCCTGCACGTTGCCGAGGATGGCCGGGCGGTCCAGGTAGACCGTCACCACCGTCTTCGGCGCGTATTTCGCCGCGTTCTTGATGGCTTCGTAGTCGGCGTCGCCATCGACATAGTTCAAACGCCCTTCGTGCTGCATGCTGCCGAAGATGTAGTTCGGGTGCAGGATTTCATACGGCGCGGCCACGCGCAGCAGGGCCACGTCCGCTTCCTGCGGCGTGGCGACCACCGTGTAGCCATACTGCTTCGCCACGGCCGCATCGATGCCATACAGGTAAACCTTCTTGACGGTGGCCGCCAGCGGCAAGACCTTGTCCTTGTTTTCCAGCAAGACCAGCGAGCGGCGCTGGGCTTCCAGGCCCGCCTCGATGAAGTCCGCCTTGCCCACCGTGGTCGCCGCCTTGGCCGCATCGACGAATGGGTGTTCGAACAGGCCTTGCTTGAATTTCTGGATCAGGATGCGCCGCGCCGACGCGTTGATGCGCGCTTCCGTCAACTGGCCCCGCTGCACGGCTTGCGTCAGGTAGGGCGCTTCCGTCACGCCGCCAAACTGGTCCATTCCGGCCGTGACGGCTTTCACGTAGCGCTCGGCCTTGGTGGCGTTTTCCATGCCCCACGGCGTGCCGAAGCCGATGAAGGAAGGCGCCACTCCGGCCGGCGTGCCGTTGCGGCAGTTGGCGTCGCAGTCGGAAGTGATGCCCCAGTCGGACAGGATCACGCCTTCGAAGCCGTATTTACCTCGCAGCAAGTCCGTCAGCATGGTCTTGCTGAAACCGGCCGCCACCTGCTCCAGGGTGATGCCGTCGATGGTGATATTGCCATCCGGCAACGCGTAGGTAGGCATGACGGAGGCCGCCTTGGCCGTGAAGGCGCCCTCGAACGGCTTCACGTGGTAGGCGAAGTTGTTGCCCGGATAAGTCATGTAGCGGCCATAGTAATTGTGGCCGTCGAAACCCTCTTTCGTGGCGCCGTAGCCGACCCAGTGCTTGACGACGGCCACCACGCTGCCGTCGTGCAAGCCCGTATTGCCGTCCTGGAAGCCTTCGATATAGTGCTGCACCATGCGCTTGGCCAGATCCGCATCTTCGCCGAAGGTGCCGTTGATGCGCGACCAGCGCGGCTCGGTGGCAAGGTCCGCCTGCGGCGACAGCGCTTGCGTGATGCCGACGGCCAGGTATTCCTGGCGCGCGATGTCGCCGAAGCGGCGCACCAGCGCATCGTCGCCAATGGCGGCCAGGCCCAGGGTTTCCGGCCACTGGGAAAATCCCTTGGTGCCGGCGCTGGCGCCCACCGTGTACTGGAAATGGTGGCGCGGGTCCGTGCTGATGGACACGGGAATGCCGTGGCGCGACGTTTCGCTGATTTCCTGCACCTTGTTGTACTGCGACGCCATGTTGGCCGTATCGCCCGCCATGCGCGTGATGAAGGTATTGACGTACTGCTTGACGATCAGGTCTTGCAGTGCCGTCAAGTCATACGCGCCGCCGAGGCCGATGCCGGAAGGGTCGGACACGGTGGGCGCCGTGCCGTGCATCATCAGGCCGGCCTTCTCGTCGAGGCTCATGCGCGACAGCAAATCGTCGGCGCGCGCCTCGGCGGACAGGCGCCAGTCTTCGTACGGGTCGATCTTGCCGTTGCGGTTCATGTCCTTGAAGGTATAGCCGTCGACCTTGAGCTGGCTATAGGTGGTGGCGCCGAACACGGGCTGCGTGTATTCCTCGCTGACGGTGTCGTTGCCGCAGGCGGCCAGGGCAAGCGTGGCGACACAGCCGGCGACCATGCGGGCCATCGGTTTCATAGTGCAATTCATCATTATCTCCAAGACTGTTTTTGTAGGTATCCGGGTGGCATCAGGGCCAGCCCGAAATCAATATAGCGTGAGAATGCGTGAGTTTCTTGACCGCACAGCACGCGTTTTATACCCGCGAGAACAATTTTTGGTTAGACGGCACGACAACCAACAATCTCCTACAAAGTGCTAATATTTGTGAAAAATTACTACAACAAGCAGGAGATACCCTTGCACAAACCCGATACGCGCACGGTTTCGAACCGGATCGCGCAGCAATGCGCGCGCGCCATGCAAGCCGATGGGCACGACCCCGCCGACTTTTTCCGGCAGACGGGCATCACGCCGGCGCAGCTCGAGGAGCCGGGCGGACGCATCAACGCCGAGCGGCACCGCCGCATGACGGCCTACGCCCAGCAGCTGCCGCAGCACCGCGGCTTGCTCGACCTCGACGTGACGCACTGGTTCGCCCATTACTCGGGCATCGCCCACGTCTGCTTCAACCGCCCCACCCTGCGCAGCGCCCTGCACGAGCTGCTGCACTTGCGGGGCCTGATCGGCGAATTCGACTTCATGCTGATGAGTGAGAATGGGACGCGCATCGAGATCGAATACCTGTCCGAGTTTTGCCCGCTGGGGGGCGCCATGCAGGCGCTGGCCAATTTCCGCATGCTGTCGCTGGTGGCGCGCGCCTACGACGATGGCGCAGCCACGGCCTTCCATGCCGGTTTCCAGGGCAAGGCGCCGTGGTTCGCGCCAGCCATTGGCGAGTGCTTCGGCGCCGCCGCCACCTTCGGCCAGGCGCGCAACACGCTGACGTTTGACGCGCCCGCGCTGGACCGGCCTTTCGCCCAGTTCAACGCCATGCTGGCGCCGCACGCGCTGCGGCACGCGCAGGGACAATTGCAGCAGTTGCAGGGCGCGCAGCTGTTTTCGGCCCGCGTGGAGCAAGCCATCATCGATTTGCTGGGCCAGCAAGCCGACGCCGATGGCGCCGCGCTGCTGCCGGCCCTGTGCGACGGCCTGGCGATGAACCGCTGGACCCTGCAGCGCCAGCTGCAGCAGGAGAAAACGTCGTTCCGCGCGCTGGAACTGCGCGCCAAGAGCCGCGAATCGCGCCGTTTGCTGCGCGAAACGAGCCTGAGCGTGGTGGAAATCAGCGAGCGCCTGGGCTTTTCCTCGCAAAGCGCGTTCACCCGCTTCTTCAAGACCCAGTTCGAACTGCCGCCGGCGCGCTACCGGAGCGATGCGGCCGGACTCTAGTCAGGCAGATCCGTCGTGCGTCGAACCGTCAGCTGCGCCAGACGATGGCGCAGCTGACGGGCGCGGGTGACGCTCAATAACCATCCATGAACAGCACCATTTCAACGCCGCGCATGGTCCACGGCCCCGTGCCGCCCTCTGGCAAGGGCATCGCCGGATGGTTGCCGGCATTGAGCAAGCCGCAAATGTCGCGGACCAGCGCACTGCCGGCCACTTGCGCGCTCCATTTGCGGTAACCGTCGGGCCAGCGCAGCCGAAGCGGGCGCGGACGGCTGCCGCCGCGTCCGGCAACGGTGCCGATGCCGGGAAACAGACTGCCGGGCGCGGACTGCCCGTTGGCCGACAATAGATGGTCGAGACGCGAAATCAGCGAGGTCGCGACCCGGCTATCCCAGATGACTTGCGCGCAGCCAGCCGCCCGGGCGTGATCGCGGTGGGCGGTGGCAAAAGCCGCCACCTTGGTCCAGCCGCTGTTCATCAGCGCGGCAGCCTTGCCATCCGCGGCCAGCGCGGCGCGGAACACGGCTGCGACATTGGCCGGCGTCACCGTGCCGTGTTTTTGCGGCACGCCTCCCCAGCTGAAAATCGCCTCCGCCAAATCGACAGCCTCGCCTTGCTGCTGACCGTCCCAGTCGCGCCCGTCCTCCAGGCAAAGGGCCAACTGCGCGGCCGCCGCAATCAAGGGCTTTGTCTTCTGCGCCGTGCCGGCATAGCCCACCGACTTATGCGGCCAGAAATACGCGAGCAGGCGCCGGTCCCAGCCCGTGACCGGGGCACCGATATTCTGCCGGCGATACCGCGGCTGGAACGGGGTCTGGCCGATATCGGCGACCAGCAATTGCAGCAGCTGGCGCCGGTCCAGCGTGCCGCCTGCCGGTACCTCGACCGTGTTGGCGAGCGCGGCAATCGCCTGCGGATCGGACCACTGCATGGTGACCACCGCCACGTCCTCCCCGGTGCCCAGCTCGACGTCGGCGCAGATCAGCTGCTGCGCCTGCAGCGCCAGCTGCGCGCGCGCGGCATCCGGCAAGCCATGCCAGTACGCCAGGCATGGCGCGGTAAATTCCACGCAATCCACGTTTCTGCCACCCAAACCATGCGGCGCCTTGACGCGCTCAAACCATTGCGCATTGTCAACATGGTCGAACAGTGCGCGGGAGGTTTGCCGCGTATTGCGCTGGCTGCTGAGCAGCCGGCAAGCGACGTCAAAACTGCAGGCGTAGTGCGGATTGGCGCGCAAGCGCTCCGCCAGCGATTTATTGTCACCATACACGGGCATCGGCTCCACGCCCAGCGCATGGTCTTTCCACTCCTGGCTCAACTCATCGCACACGGCCAGCAGCAAGGCAAGATCCACGGCTTCCTTGCGGGGGTAGAATAATTGTATCTGGGGCATTGTTTCACTTTCTCGCCAAATGGTTTGCAGCGCCATGCCTACTCCGCCGCTGGCGACTGGTTCGCCGCCCTCGCATCGAACGCCAGCCGCGCCGCATCGATGGCGTCGCGGTGGCCATGGGCCCAGGCGCCCAGCGCGCTGATGGGGATCAACAGCGAGCGGCCCAGGTCCGTCAGGGCGTAATCGACGCGCGGCGGCACGGTGGGAAATACGGTGCGCGTCACCAGGCCATCGCGTTCCAGCCCGCGCAGGGTCAGGGTCAGCATGCGCTGCGAGATGCCGCCGATCAGGCGGCGCATCTCATTGAAGCGCTTGGTGCCATTACCCAGCAATATCACCACCATCACGCTCCATTTGTCGCCCACGCGGGTCAGGATATCCGTGATCGGGCGGCAGGAAGCGGCCACGCCCGCATGGCCGCCCTCGTCACGCATGCGCCGTTCCAGCTCCGCTCCTTGCGCGGCGGCGTCGCCAATAGTCACATCCGTGTGCCCCAGTGTGGAAAAAGTGCCTTCTTGTGCGTTCATTTGATAGTCACTATATTTAACTCGGTTACAAAAGCATACCACCCGATCATATCACCCAAGAAGGCCCACATGAACATCCTGCACATCGATTCGAGCATCCTCGGCGAGCAATCCCTCAGCCGCCAATTGTCCGCCGCCATCGTCGCCCGCCTGCAAGCGGCCGCGCCGGGCGCCGTCGCCCAGTACCGCGACCTGGCCGCGCAACCGTTGCCGCAATTTACGGCCGCGCCCGGCGCCGCCGACACAGCCGACTTGTCCGGCGCGCTGGAGCAGGTGCTGGCCGCCGACGTCATCGTCATCGGCGCGCCCATGTACAACTTCGCCATCCCCAGCCAGCTCAAATCGTGGCTCGATGCGCTGGCCGTGCCCGGCAAAACGTTCCAGTATGGCGCCAATGGCCCGGAAGGCTTGCTGGGCAGCAAGCGCGTGATCATCGCCTCGACGCGCGGCGGCTATTACGGCGCCGACACGCCGATGGCCGCCCTGGAACACCAGGAAAGCCATCTGCGCGCCTTCTTCGGCTTCCTCGGCGTCACGCAGATCGAGATCGTGCGCGCCGAAGGCGTCAAGGTCAGCGACGACGCCAGGGTGCAGGCGTTGACGGCTGCGTTTGAACAGATCGGCGCGCTGCAGGCAGCGTAAGCGGCGGCGGATTTTCTGGCTGCGACGGAAACTGTTTCGGCGCAGCCAGACTGGACATGACAGGCATGAAAGTCCAGGATGCGCTAAGCTGCATCCGCCCCACCACTACACAAGGACCACCATGACCCTGACCGTCGTCGCCACCATCGATGCCCAAGCCGACCAAATCGACGCCGTGCGCGCCGCCCTGGAAGCCGTCGTGCCGCCCAGCCGCGCCGAAAGCGGCTGCCTGCGCTACGAATTGCACCTCGACAATAAGATTCCCATGCGCTTCATCATGCTGGAAGAATGGACCGACAAGGCGGCCCTGACGGCGCACTACGCGACGCCCCACTTCCTGACCCTGGTGGCCGCCACTGACGGCAAGACCGTCAAGATCGACGTGGCGGAATTAAGCAAGCTGAAGTAACGGCCAGCAGCGCGTTCAAGCGCGCGGCCATCTTGGCAAGTTGCCATCTATAATATGGCAACTTTTCTTTATGGCCATCATGACATCCTTTTCCAAGATACCAGGCGCCCTTGCGGCCGCCGCCTTTACTTTCTGCGCGGGCGCCTCGGCGCAAGCTCCCCTGACCAAGCTCGTGGGCGACTACAACCTGGCCTCGTCGGCGACCGTGCCGGCCAGCACCTGGGGCTATTCCAAGGGACGCATTTCGGTCAAGCAACTCGATGACCAGCATCTGATGATCGTCCTGTCGTGCGAGTGGAAACGCGAGCCGAAAGCCGTGTGCGGCGACTATTTCTATGCCCAGCAGCGCGACGACGGCCTGTATCTGCAGGACATGAATACCTTCGCCATGCGCGTGTACTTCGATCCCGCCTCGCGCAAGCTCACCATCATCTCGCGCGGCGCCGACGCGAAACAGAGCGTGCGGCACGACGTATTTGCCGCCACGACGGCGCCGCTCACGGACCCCGCCCTCGTGCGGCGCATGAAGCGCGAACTGTCGAATGCCGACAGCAAGGAAAACCGGCGCGTGTTCGGGCCCTACACCAAGTGGGCTTATCAAGAAAACCGCATCGAATTCCAGCGCCAGGACTTGACGGCACCGTGATGCCTGGCCTGAACCGGCCCCTGCGGCGCCAGCTGCTGCGCCTCGCCGGCGCCCTGCTGTGCTCGCCCATGCTCGCGCGCGCGGCCGACGACGGCCTGCCGCGCGACGTGCGCCAGCGCATCCTGGCCACCCTCGACGCTCCGCTGCCCAAGGTGCTCAATGTGCACCACCTGGCGCTGATACGGCGTTTCAACATCGGCTGGTCGCCCGTGGAAAGCGGCGCGCCCATGCTCAATCCGGAGCACCCGCTGGGCAATGGCGATACCCTGCAACTGGCCATGCAAGCCATCGCCGGCAAGGATGCGGCCCTGGCCGCGCAGCGCCTGATGGAGGCATCGCTGCTGCTGCCCCACTTCGTGCAGATGGCCGACCTGAAGCCGGGCAGCTATGCCCACGGCAAAACGCCGTTCACCCTGACTGAGCGGCACCTGACGCTGCTGCGCCAGCAGTCGTGGCTGACGGTGGAAATGCTGGGCATGGGCAGTGCGGAGGATTACCTGGCCGAAGGCTACTGGCCCACCCCGTCCGTGGACGGCAAGCGGCCGTATGGCAACTTCACGAATTACCCGGTGGAAATGGCGCAGGCGCTGGGCCTGCCCGTGCGCCGGCAGGCGGATGGCAGCCTGGCCGTCAAGCCTGCGCTGAGAGAAGAATTGAAAGCGCTGCACCAGCAGACGCTGGCGGCGCTGCAAGTGTTCGTGCGCGAAGCGGGGTTGAGGCGCAATACACGCTAGTGTCAGTCGTCAACGTCTGCCGCCGCGTTCAAACGCCCCCAAGGTGTTGGATGATATATCTCCTTACCGAATATATTCGGCCCTTCCCCTTTAGTTTCCATGCCTGCAATCCAGAAAGGGACATAAGTTTTTTTCATGGATTCGTAACTCGCCGCAGGAACACATCGCGTATTGGTTTGCGCCAGTAAATTATTTAACTGTTCCAGACTCAATCCGCCCAAAACCCCAGCATAGATAATGGCCCGCTCCGCAGGAGTGCGAACCCGATCGCTACACCGCTCTTCACAGGTTCTGGAATCAGTATTTCCCTCCATTACTTTCCTCCCTCTTAAAATAATCTAAATTTATACATCAACTTTCTGGACCATCTACCGTACTTATAAATCGGAACATTCCGACCAAAATCATCAATCATTCCCCCGCCCAGAACAATCCATAGGCAGCTCGTTTGTAAAGATGCTCTGAAAAACCCGTATTTTCAAGCGATATCTGACGGGTGCATATGAAGCGATCAACTTTTCGTTTATTGATCATTTTTTCGCTCCAATTAGAAATAATTAGTAGGCCTTCAATATCATCGACAGTTTCCGAGTCAGGGACCTCGTGCATGTCTTTCAAGATTGGCGTACCAAGCGAAATATGAAATGTCTTTTCAGGATACTCTTCACGTAATCTCGCGATTCTGGCGATATGGTCGGCAGCACGATGTCGCTGCGATGTAGATTGAGAAAATACTTTCCCGATGTAGTACGGCCACCATTCTTTCTCATGAATGGCAATTATGGCGTAGAAGTAGGCAGTCGCATCTTCCTCAACCAGCCCATGAAACAACACGTCATGCGTCACTGGAAGCGACCAGTCAACCTTCACTTGAATCTCTACGGAGTCCGGACAAGAAAAATAGAAAGGAGTATCTTTATTCATCGTATCACCTTAATAAAATAGAACACTGAAGTTCCATATAATAAACTCAAGAACTCCAAACGGACGTGATTTTCCTGCACTTCGCTAAAGACTGTGCGCAAACCGATTTCATCCTGATTCGCCCGAAACAAACTGGAGCACAGTTAGCGACATGCTATGGCCAAGTTTCTGCCTTCAAGTGCACCGCGTGACGAACAGCAACGAGGATGGCACGATATGAAACCCGAAGGCCGCAATAACGACGCCATATAGAAGTGTCATCTCAATCCGATGGCAACGGAAGCGGCGCAGGTGCGGGAGCCGCCTCCGGCACCGCCTTCCCATGCGATTCCTGTCCGCCCTCGCCTTCGGCCGGCATGGCCAGCGGCGCGGCCGGTGCGCCTTCCTGCAGCAAATCGCCCGGCTCTTCCACGGGTTCGTCCGCGGGCTCGTCGACCGGTTCCACATGGCGCAGCGGCGGTGGAGGCTTGCCGCCAGGGAAGATGGCGTCGCGCGACAGTTTTCCCGTGTCGAGCGCCGTCTTGAAGAAGTCGCCCACCACCAGCACGGCATTGTGACCGCCCTGGCCCCAGTAATTGCTGCGCATGGTGACCCTGGCGTCATTGAAACCGACCCAGGCGCCGCCCACCAGTTCCGGGTGCATCAGGATGAACCAGCCGTCCGCATTGTTTTGCGTGGTGCCGCTCTTGCCCGCCACGTCGGAGCGGATGCCGAAGCGGCTGCGGATGGCCGTGCCCGTGCCGCGGTCGATGACGCCGCGCATCATGTCCGTCAGGGTGGCCGCCGATTCCGCCTTCATCGCGCGCTGCGGCTTGTCGTCGCCAAAGCGGGCGATGACCTTGCCTTCGCGGTCCGTGATGTGGGTGACGACGAACGGCAGGCGCGCCTCGCCCTGGGCCGCGATGCTGGCGTAGGCGTTGACCATTTCCAGCAGGGTCACGGGACTGGTGCCCAGCGCCAGCGACGGCACTTTTTCCAGCTTGCTGTCGCGGATGCCCAGTGCGCGCGCCAGCTTGATGATCGGCGACAAGCCGACGTCCTGCATCACTTGCGCCGTGATGGTGTTTTTCGAGTACACGAGGCCGTCGCGCATGGTCATGTCGCGCCCCGTCGTGCCGCTCATGTCCGTCGGGCGCCATATCGTGCCGTCGGACGCCTTGATATCCATCACGGCATCGCGGTAGACGTGCTCGGGGCTCAGACCCTTTTCCAGCGCCGCGCCATACACGATGGGCTTGAAGGTGGAACCGGGCTGGCGCGCCGCCTGCGACACGTGGTCGAATTGTTCGCGCGCAAAGTCGCGGCTGCCCACCCAGGCGCGCACGGCGCCCGTGGCCGGGTCCATGGCCGCGAAGCCCGCTTCCAGGCGCGTCTTCGACTTGCGCAAGGCCGCCATGAAGGCGCGGTCGCCCTTCAGTTGCGCCAGCGCGTCGTCCGGCGTGGCGCCGGCCGCCGTCAGCTTGCGGTAGTCGCCCGACTCGCGCACGAAGGCGTCGAGCAGGGCCGGATGCGATTTCCAGAAATAATCGAATGGCACGCTGCCGCCCTGCATGCCCGCATACATGCCTGTCGACGTGGATGACGGCACGCCCGCGCGGCTCCATTCCACGTCGGCGATCGCCTGCAAGGCATTCGCCTGGCGCTCGACGGCGCGCTCGGCCGCCTGCTGCAAATCCTGGTCCAGCGTGGTGTGCACGATCAAGCCGTCGCGCTCCAGGTTGTAATCGTTCTCGTCGGCCCAGTCGATCAGCCACTTGCGCACATACGCCGTGAAATGGCTGTCCGATTGCGCCCGCTCACTCTGGCGCTCGAAATGCAGGCGCAGGGGACGCTTGATCAACTGCCTGTAGCGCGCCTCGTCGATGACGTCATGTTTGCGCATTTGCCCCAGCACCACATTGCGCCGCTGCAAGGATCGTTCGGGATTACCGACGGGATTGTAGTAATTCGTGCCCTTGAGCATGCCGACCAGGGTGGCGCTTTCCAGGATGTCAAGGCGCGAGGCGGGCTTGTCGAAATAGGTGCGCGCCGCCATTTCGATGCCGTAGGTGTTGTACAGGAAGGGGACCGTGTTCAGGTAGGCTTCCAGGATTTCCGTCTTGCTGTAGGTGGCCTCGATTTTGAGGGCCGTGATGAGTTCCTTCAGCTTGCGGTTCAGGTTGCGCGAGCGGCCGATTTCCTCGGGGAACATATTGCGCGCCAGTTGCTGCGTGATGGTGGAGCCGCCCTGGGGGTTGCCTCCCGCCGTATGCAGGACGGCGCCCGCCGTGCGCGTGAAATCGATGCCGTGATGTTCATAGAAACGGTGGTCTTCCGTCGAGATCAGCGCGCTGATCACGTTCGGCGAAATCTGTTTTAACGTGACCCGCTCCTGCAAGCCCTGGTCGAAGCGGGCCAGTTCCTCGCCGTCCGCGCTGACCATGGTGCTCGGCGCGGCCGCGCGCGCCTGGCGCAAATCGTGGATGCTCGGCGTCAGGGGGATCAGCAGCAGCATGTACAGGATCACCAGCGCCAGCACGGCCAGGAACGACCATAGCCCCAGCACCAGCGCGCGCCGCACGGGCGGCAAGGTCATCAGGTGCGCGTGGCCGCGCCGGTACAGCGCCACCGCCTTTGTCCACGCCACTCCCGCCACGCGCACGGCTTGCGCGCGCGTCCATGTCCATGCCTGCCGTGCTTTTTCCTGAAACTGCTCCATGCCTGATGCCATGCTTGTAACCTTGTCTGATGCCGGATGATCCGTTTCAGCAAGTATATAGGGCGGGCAACAAAGCGGGCCGGATTTTACGCCAGGCAAGCATCCAGGCGCGCCAGCGTAACGCCGACATACGCGCCCACGCAGCGCGCATCATGCGTCGTAAACGGGTTTTCCAGCTGCAGCAAGCCGCAATCGCAGATGACGGGATCGACCTGGGTCACGACGCCCAGCGCCAGGTAGCGCCAGC
Source organism: Janthinobacterium sp. SUN206 (assembly GCF_030587305.1). Lineage (NCBI taxonomy): Bacteria > Pseudomonadati > Pseudomonadota > Betaproteobacteria > Burkholderiales > Oxalobacteraceae > Janthinobacterium > Janthinobacterium sp. SUN206. The sequence continues at coordinate 1,028,376 of NZ_JAPWIB010000001.1, forward strand.
CATCGAGCCGGCGCACGCCCTTTACACAGCCGGGGTTGGCGCCGAAGATGGCGTCCCAGTCGTCCTGTTCGCTGGTCATGGGCCACAGTTCGAGCCGGACTTGCGTGCCGGCGGCCAGTTGCCCGCCGCCGAACTCGTCCATCACGTGCAGGCGCTGGCCCTCCACCTCGATGACGGCTTCCAGATACTCGCCGTCGGAAGCGATGAAGGTGGCGGCGACGATGCTGGCCGTCACTTCTGCGCCTGCTCCAGCAGGGCCGGCAATTCCTTCAGCATGGCGTCGCGCGTGCGCAAGCCGGCGGATTGCTGTCCCTTCTGTTCGTCCTGCACCAGGCGCGCAAACACGATGCTGCGCTCGCCCTTGCTGGCCCAGCCCACGAACCAGCCGTAGCCATGCGCTTCGTCAAAGCTGCCGTCGGCCTTGCGCGGGAAGGCCGCGCCCGTCTTGCCATGCACTTGCCAGCCGCCCACGTCCGCCAGGCGGGTCAGGCGGCGCGTCTGCTCCATCGCCTGTTTGCTGACTGGCAACTGATCGTTGACCAGCTTGCGCAGAAAGCCCAGCTGTTCCAGCGGCGAGATCTTCAGCGAAGAACTGATCCACGAGCGCTCCAGGCTATTGTCCTTGCCCGGATCGCCCGACACGTCTGCATTGCCATAGCGCAAAGCCTTCGCATATTTCTGGAAGCGCTCGGCGCCCAGCGCCTGCGTGACCTGCTGCGAATACCAGACGACGGAATACTGCATCCAACGCGACGGGTCCGTCTCCTGGCGCCACGCTTCGCCGCCCCAATCCACATAGCCCTGGCGGTACGGCAGGGTCGGCTTGTGCTCGTCCTTGAGGAAGCCGGCGTCATAGCCCATCAGGCTGAGTGCAATCTTGAACGTGGAGGCGGGGGTGACGCGGTCGAGGCAATTACCCTCTTGCAACAAGACGGTGCCCGTTTTGGCGTCCGCCATGGCGGTGCAGATGGTGGCGGCCTGGGCTTGCGAGGCGGCCAGGACGGCGCCTGTCAGGCCGAGGATGAACGGGAAAAATGCGCGATATTTCATGGGCCTCCGGGGTTGGGGGAGCAGGACAAAGCGAAATTGTACCGGGCAGCGCCGCGCGATGCCAGCGATGATCGCGCCGCCTTGACTCCCGCGCCTGACGCTAGCGCCCCGCCGGCCCGCCGGGCTGGCGTTCCCGCTTCAGGTGCTCCTCTTCCAGCTCGTCCATGCCCAGCTTTTCCTCGTCGATCAGCGCATGCTCGCGCCGTTCGCGCTCCAGTTCCTCTTCCAGGCTGTCATCGTTGACGTCCCGCTCGATGTTCTCCGGCATGTTGCCCTCCTCCACGGTGGTTGACTACCAATCTCCGGCAAGCTTGCCCGCCTGCGCCACGGCATCGTGCGGATGCAGGCTTTCCATATGCCGTACGGTAACACGCGCCCGCGCATACGGTGGCACCAATGGCGCCAGCGCCGCCTGTACGCGGCGGGCCGCATCTTCCACATACATCAGGTTAGCACCATTGAGGCGCGCGAACGCCTGCTCGTCGGCCCGTTTCACGGCCGTCTGCAGCGGTGTCGCCAGCGCCGCTTCCACCACGTCGATCAGGGGAAACAGGTCCAGTTCCGCCTGTTCCGTCAAGGGCACGGTGACCGTCGCCGTGCTGCGCTGGCTGTGCGGCGTGGCCAGGCTCGCGTGTTCCCGCAGCCATTCACGCGCAGCCGCGCCATCGATGGGGCCCGCGCCGAACCGCGCCGCGAAGGCGTCGGCGAGCAATTGCCGCGCCAGCGCCGCCGAGCACGGACAGGTCGACGAGTAGCCGATCTCCACCGTCAAGGACAAGGCAAAGCCCTGCGGAGAAACACTGGCCTGCAGGCGCACAGGGTACGATTTCCAGCCGGACAATCCCGCCGTCAGCAGCGCCGGCTGGCGCCGCAGCAGGGGGAACGCCAGCGCCAGGCGCGCCTGCGTGCTGCCGCAATCGGCATGGCTGTCCACCATGCGCCGCAGCACGGCGGCCAGCGCGGCCGCATCGAGCGGCTGCGCGGCGGCGAACGCGTCGAGCAGCAGATACAGGCGCGACATGTGGATGCCCTTGACGTGCGGGTCGGGCAAGTCGACCTGCACGTCGGCCCAGGCATGCACTTGCTGCGCCTGCCCGCCCTCTTCCAGCCACAGGGGCAAGGCGATGCCCTGCATGCCGACCCACTCGAGCGGCAAGGGATTGCCCAGATGGGGGCCGGCCGCCACGTCGGGCAGGGGCAAGGAAATCGGATCGCGCTTCATGCTGAACACTCCATATGCAAACAAGTTGCATATCATGGAGAAAAACGGCCGCATTTGCAAGTGCCTTGCATTAATGGGTGTATTGACGGATCAGCTGGCCTTGCGAAACGTCAAATTGATGCGCTGCGCGCCCAGCAGCGCGTGTTCGCCCTCCCTCAGGGGCGCCACGCCGTGAAAGCGCAGGCGGTCGGCGCCGCCCCACACCACCACGTCGCCATGCAGCAAGGCGATGCGCGCCGCCTTGTCGGCCCGCTCGGCGCCGCCGAACAGGAAAGTGGCGGGCAGCCCCAGCGAGACGGAAACGATGGGCGCGGTGAAGTCGCATTCGTCGCGGTCCTGGTGCAGGGCCATGCGCGCACCGGGGGCATAACGGTTGACGAGGCAGGCGTCGGGCGTGAAGTCGGGATAGCCGGCCGCCAGCGCCGCCTGCCGCGCCAGGCGCAGGAACACGGGCGGCATGGGCGGCCAGGGAAGGCCGCTGGCAGGATCGTGCCGCGTGTAGCGGTAGCCGCGCCCATCCGTGACCCAGCCCAGGGGGCCGCAATTGCTCATGGCAACCGACATGCGCAAGCCGCCCGGCGTGGCCATGTGGCGCAGGGGCGCCGCCAGCACGACGGCGTCCAGCGCCGGCAGCAGCTCGTGCAGGTACGGCAGCGCAAAACCGCGCAGCAGGATCGAGGCGCGCGAGCCTGGCACCAGCGGCACCGGGCCGGCCGGGATCTGGTCTTCATCGGCAAACAGGGACAGGTTCATGCCGCTTATTTTAGCCGCGCCACGGAAAAAGCGCGCGCGGCCGGCCCATGGTGCGCTACAGTAGCGCTTCCAGCCACTACCGCCCTCCTCCACGATGGATCATTACGCCGATTTGCTGCAAACCCTGGCGCAACAGGAAGAATCCCTGCAATTCGAACGCTTCGACAACGACGCCGCGCTGGCCGTAGGCCTGTGGATCGTCGAGGAAGTGCGCAAGCGGGGCAAGGCCGTCACCGTGAACATCACGCGCAACGGTCAGATCCTGTTCCACCACGCCATGACGGGCGCCACGGCGGACCAGGCGGACTGGATACGCCGCAAGAACAACACGGTGCAGCGCTTTTGCCGCAGTTCCTATTACATGGGCATCTCGTACAAGAGCCGCGGCAGCACCTTCGAAGACGTGAAATACCTCGATGACATCGAGTACGCGGGCCATGGCGGCGCGTTCCCCCTGCTGATACGCGGCGTGGGACTGGTCGGCACGGTGACCGTTTCCGGCCTGGCGCAGGCGGACGACCACGCGCTGGTGGTGGCCGCGCTGCAGGCGCAGCTGGAACGCTAGGTTTCCAGCGCCCGGCGCAAGGCGGCGCGCGCCAGCAAGCGCGTGGAATCGAGCGTCGGCAGCGGCGAATTGGCGTCGCTGATGATCAGCGGGATCTCCGTGCAGCCGAGGATGACGGCATCGCAGCCCTGCTCCCGCAGGCCGGCGATGATGGCCTGGAAGCGCGCCACGCTGTCCCTTTTGACCACGCCCGGCACCAGCTCTTCCATGATGATGCGGTTGATCTCGCTGCGTTCGTCCTCGCCGGGCCGCACGCAAGCGATGCCGCGCGCGGCCAGCCTGTCCGGATAGACGGCACTGTCGACCAGCCAGCGCGTACCCGTCAAGCCCACCCGTTGGACACCGCGCGCCGCCGCTTCGGCGGCCACGACGTCGGCGATATGCAGCCATGGCAGCGGCGAACGGGGCGCCATCAGCTCGAATGCCTGATGGATGGTGTTGTCGGGGCAGATCAGGAAATCGGCGCCGGCGGCGGCCAGCTTGCGCGCCGACGCCAGCATCAGTTCGGCCACGCCTGCCAGGTCGCCCGCATTCAGGCAATCCACGTAACGCGCCAGCGGCGGCGTGTGCATCGATACTTCCGGGTGTTCATATGGCCCCAGCGCATGCGCGCCCTCTTCGCAGATCGTGCGGTAGCACAGGGCCGCGCCTTCGGCCGAGCAGCCGACGATGCCGATATGTTGTGTCATGCGATCTTCCTTTTCAATTAAATACGCTGCCCGCCATCGATGGGGATTTCCGCGCCCGTGATGTACGAGGCGCGCTCGCTGCACAGGAACTCCACCAGATCGGCCACTTCGGCCGTCGTGCCCAGGCGGCGCAGGGGGATTTGCGTGTCGACGATGTGCGAAGTGCCCGGCGACAGGATGGCCGTGTCGATCTCGCCCGGCGCGATGGCGTTCACGCGCACGTTCAGCGGCGCCATGTCGTTGGCCATTTCGCGCGTCAGCGACGCCAGCGCCGCCTTCGAACTGGCGTAGGCGGAACCGGCAAACGGATGCACGCGGTAGCCGGCGATCGAGCACAGATTCACGACGGAGCCGCGCGCGTTCGACAATTCCTGCGCGAAGCCGCGCGTCAGCGCCAGCGGCGCAAAGAAATTCGTGTTGTACATTTCCTGCCAGGTCTGCATGTCCGTCGTCAGCGAATTGACGCGCGAACCGCCCGGCCCCTTCGGCGACACGCCCGCATTGTTGACCAGCGCGTGCAATTTGGCGTCGCCCAGCATGGGGCGCAGCGTCTCGACCATCTGCCCGATCTGGCTCAGGTCCGACAAATCCATGCATACATGCGTGTTGTGCTCCTGGCTGCGCGGGCAGCCGCCGGGAATCGGGCTGCGCGAGACGGTGATGACCCGCCAGCCCAGGCTGCGGAAGCGCTCGGCCACGGCATGGCCGATGCCGCGGCTGGCGCCCGTGACGATGGCGGTTTTCTGTTCCAAGTTCTGTTCAATCTTGTGCTTGATGTGCGTCATGTTCTTCCTTGTCTTCTTCGGTTGTGCCGGCGTGGATGCGCTCCTGGCGCATCACGTAGGCCAGCATCTGCGTGCCGCCGTCGAGGATGTCCTGCTCGATGGCGCGCCGCGCGGCCCCGCTGTCGCGCTGGCGCAGCGCGCTGATGATGGCGTGGTGGTGGCCCACCCGCATGTCGGGCGAAAAGCTGGCATAGCCGGCGGCGATCAGGGGCGCCGTCTGCATCCAAAGATGGTCGACGAAGCGTTTCAAGGTCGGCATGCCGGCCGCCTGCGCCAGGCCCAGGTGAAACGCCTGGTTGCATTGCAGCGCCGCGGCCAGGTCGTGCCGTGCGATGGCCTCTTCGTTCGCCTGCAGCAGGCGTTCCAGGTCGGCCAGGGTCGCGGCGTCGATGCGCTGCGCCGCCTCCGCCGCGCCCAGTCCTTCCAGTTCCAGGCGCAGCGCGCGGATTTCCAGGTAGCGCGCCACGCTCAGCACGGGCACGCGGAAGTCGCGCGGCGAGCGCAGCACCAGCGCCTCTTCCTGCACCAGCTGCAGCATGGCGTCGCGCACGGGCGTGACGCTGGTGCCCAGCTGCTGCGCCAGTTCGCGGATGCGCAGCCGGTCATTCGGCTGGAAGCGCCCGGCCGCCAGCGCTTCGCGCAGCATGGCGTACACGGACTTGCCCAGATTGACGTGCAGCAGAGTGTCCAATGGATGGTTCATGCGTGTTTTTGATCGCTGATAAATTATGATGCATCATACATCAATGTGAAAAACAGTGTTTTTCCACGCGTGCGCCGCAGACAGGAAGCGCCGCGAGACCGTACAATCAGCGGCCACCGTATCGAAAGGAATGCTCCTGAACTGGGATTATCCGCACGCCCATACCCTGCCCGTCACGCCAGAACCGGGCGACATCGACGGCTTGCAGCACACCAACAACGCCGTCTACGTGCGCTGGTGCGAGCATATCGCCTGGCACCATTCGGCCACCCTGGGGCTGGACCTGGACGATTACCGGCGCCTGGACCGGGCCATGGCGATACGCCGCGGCGAATACGACTATTTGCTGCCGACGCGGGCCGGCGAAGCGCTGACCCTGGCCACCTGGCTGTGCGCCAGCGATGGCCGTTCCAGCATGGAGCGGCGCTTCCAGCTGGTCCGCGACAGCGACGGCGCCACCGTCGTGCGCGGACGCTGGGACTTGATCTGCATCGAATTGAGCAGCGGCCGCGCGCGCCGCCTGCCGCCCGAGTTCCTGGCCGCGTACGAACCGGCCATCGTGGCGGCCGGCGCGTAAAAGCGGACGCCTGGGCCGCCGTTTTGCGCGCCGTTCGGCGAAGATGCGGGGCTTTTCTTGCGCCTCCGCAGTGCAACATGCATTTCGCTCCTGATTTGCCCATTCATGCTTTAGAATCAGCGACCTCAGCCCCGTAAAAACAGGATAAAACATATGACGGCAGTCGGGATTACCGAACCACAAGAGCTCAAGCGCGGCCTGAAAAGCCGCCACATCCAGCTCATCGCCCTGGGCGGCGCCATCGGCACCGGCCTGTTTCTGGGCATCGCGCAAACCATCAAGATGGCCGGCCCTTCAGTGCTGCTGGGTTATGGCATCGCCGGCGTCATCGCCTTCCTGATCATGCGCCAGCTGGGCGAGATGGTGGTCGACGAACCCGTCGCCGGCTCCTTCAGCTTCTTTGCCGACAAATATTGCGGCCACCTGCCCGGCTTCCTGTCGGGCTGGAATTACTGGGTGCTGTACGTGCTCGTCAGCATGGCCGAACTGACGGCCGTCGGCATCTACGTGCAGTACTGGTGGCCGGGCGTGCCCACCTGGGTGTCGGCGCTCGTCTTCTTTTGCGTGATTAACGCCATCAGCTTGTTGAATGTCAAGGCCTTCGGCGAGATGGAATTCTGGTTCGCCCTCATCAAGGTGGTCGCCATCATCGGCATGATCGTCTTCGGCGCGTACCTGCTGGCCTCCGGCGACGCGGGGCCGCAGGCGTCGGTGGCCAACCTGTGGCAGCACGGCGGCTTCTTCCCGAATGGCTGGCAGGGACTGGTGATGGCCATGGCCGTCATCATGTTCTCGTTCGGCGGCCTGGAACTGGTCGGCATCACGGCGGCCGAGGCGGATGACCCGAGCACGACGATCCCGCGCGCCACCAACCAGGCCATCTACCGCATCCTGATCTTTTACATCGGCGCGCTGGGCATCCTGCTGTCGCTGTACCCGTGGCAAAACGTCGTCACCGGCGGCAGCCCCTTCGTGCTGATCTTCCATGCGCTCGACAGCAACCTGGTGGCCACGGCCCTGAACGTGGTGGTGCTGACGGCCGCCCTGTCCGTCTACAACAGCGGCGTGTACTGCAACACGCGCATGCTGTTCGGCCTGGCCAAGCAAGGCAATGCGCCGCGCGCGCTGCTGCACCTGAACCGCCGCGGCGTACCGCTGGTCGCCCTGGGCGTGTCGGCCCTGGCGACGGGTGCGTGCGTGGTGGTCAATTACTTCATGCCGGGCGAAGCGTTCGAAGTGCTGATGGGACTCGTGGTGTCGGCGCTGATCATCAACTGGGCCATGATCAGCTGGATCCACCTGCGCTTCCGCGCACAGAAAAAAATCGAAGGCAAGACGACCCTGTTCCAGAGCCTGGGCTACCCGTTCACCAACTACCTGTGCCTGGCGTTCCTGGCCGGCATCCTGGTGATCATGTACCTGACGCCGGGCCTGCGCATTTCCGTCTACCTGATCCCCGTGTGGCTCGCCGCGCTGGGCGTCGGTTACTGGATCAAGCAAAGCAAGGCCAAAGCGTAAGCTGTTTGCGCCGCATCAAACAAAAAGCCCGTCTTCGCAGGAAGACGGGCTTTTTTTAATATGAGGCAAGGGGCAATTAACGGACCGCCTCCTCGGGCGGCACATCGGCTTGCCACAGGCTGATGGTCTGGCCCGCATACGACTGCAGCAGCACTTCGTCGCTCAAGGTCAGCAGCGCCTGCTTGCGCTGTTCCAGCCGCGCTTCGGGCGTCATCTCCTTCTCGCCCGACTTGTACGGCCCCAGCACGGGCAGCAAGTCGCGCAGCACGGAGAAATTGCCCGGCGTGGTCTTGTCCGATTGCAGCTTGCCCAGGAAATACTTCATGACGTGTTCGGACTGGCTGCCCTCCTGCCGCAAGCTCGCCTTCACCATCTTGCCATCCTTGTAGGCCACTTGCGCCTCGCTGCTGGCCGTATCCTCGATCTGGTGGTAGGTATAGTTCTGCGATTCCGTGTTGTCCAGCAGGCGCAGCGGCACGCCGGGGACCAGCGTCTGGTGGTAGCTGGCGCTCAGCTTCGATTGCTGCTGCTGCCTGATCGACCGCTCGTCCTGGCGGGCGCCGGCCTGCTCCGTCTTCTGCGACACTTCATAATTGAAGCCATCCTTTTCCGCGCTGCGCATGGGATTGCTGAATTTCACGGTCTGCGACACGGAGGCGCTGAAATCGGCCAGCCCCGTCAGGATGGACTTGTCCTCGGCCGCCAGGCGCCACTTGCCCGTCTCGGGATTGTCCGTGGCCACTTGCGGCGCGGCGGTATTGCTGTGCAAGGCAGTGAAGCTATCCTTGAGCATGGCCACCAGGCCCGCGTCGCCATGGCCGCGCGATGCCGCCTGGTCGAATTGCTTCATATAGCTGCCCAGCGCCTTGGCTTGCCGCTCGGGGCTGCCCAGGGTATTGAGCGCGCTGGCATCGACCTTCAGGTCCAGGCTGCCGGCCTCGCCGCTGAAGCTGACCTTGCGCTGCACGCCATCGGCCTGGAAATCCAGGGTTTGAGTACTTTCCGTTTCGCCGCGCACCTTGACTTCCGCATGCAGCTTCACCGACTCGAGCACTTGCTGATCGAACTGCATCAAGCCTTCCAGCTTGATTTTCGGCGTGCTTTGTCCCATGCCGTCGATGGCTTCCTGGAAACCTTTTGCCAGCTCGCCCAGGGCGCTCGCTTCAGCGTCGCTGAGGTCGCCGCTGGTCGTCATGTTCACGGCCAGGCCGTCGCCCTGGCTGTCGAGCGACAGCTTGACTTCCACGCCGCTCTTCGTCGTGATGCTGAGGGAAACCCGGTCTTCGCCATTGCCATGCAGGCTGCCGGGCGCGATGCCGGACGCCGCATAGATGTTCGGCGTGGTGCTCGGCGGCGGCTGCCGCATCGCCTGCGAGAAATTGTAGTTTCCCAGCTTGGCTTGTCCCAGCATGGCCGCGCCCAGGCCGCTGAAGCGGCCGCCAAACGCGTACGAAGAAAAACTCTTCGTCATCGCCTCGCTCACCTTGTCGCGCGTCGCGCTTTCCCACACCATCGGCGGTTTGACGAACGCCGCCGGCTTGCCGTCGTTCACGCTTTCCGGGCTGAGAGCGACGATGGACGATGGCGTCGATACGGGCGACGGCGCTGGCGCCTCCGCGCGGTTCGACGTGGCGGCGGCAGCCCGCGACGGGGCGCTGTTCCAGCTGGACAGTGGAGAAATGGAGGTCATGGCGCTGTCACCTTGCAAATGGAGAGAAGATGCATCATAAAAGTTCGATATGGTTAAGTATTTTGCAATTACCTGGCGCCAGGCAAACCTTGCGTCACGTTATCTGGCGTGATGGCAAGTACTGCATGGCAATACTGCATTAACGGCAAGAAACGGAAAAGCATGAGCGTCGGGGAAATGAAACATTTTCATGCCGCCGACCTCGCCTACCCCCAACAAGTTGAATCACCGCCGGGAATGTCCATTAAAATGCCACCATGGAACACAAGATTCTGCGCGCGCCGCTGGCCAGCTTTACCGACTTGTTGCTCGATGCCGTGTGCATGGTCGACGTGGAGGGGCGCTTCGTCTTCGTCAGCGCCGCCTGCGAACGCATCTTCGGCTATACGCAGCAGGAAATGATCGGCAAGCTCATGCTCGACATGGTCGCCCCGGCCGACCGCGCGCGCACCCTGGCCGCCGCGCGCGCCATCATGGATGGCCATGCGCAGACACACTTCGAGAACCGCTACCTGCGCAAGGATGGCAGCCTGGCGCACATCATGTGGTCGGCCCGCTGGTCCGCCGCCGACCAGCTGCGCGTGGCCGTGGCGCGCGACGTCACCCTGCTGAAACAGGCGCAGGCAAAGCAGGCCGCCCTGTACGCCATTTCCGAAGCCATGCAGGCGACGCAAGACTTGTCCTCCTTGCTGCACCGCATCCAGCACATCATCGGCGAACACTTGCCCACGCGCAGCCTGACCTTGCTGCTGCATGACGAACACGGCGCCCAGCCTCCCATGACCTCGCATGCCGACGACAGCGCGCCCCAGCCCACGTCGTCGCTGGCCAGCCTGCTGTGCGACGAAGTCCTGCGCAGCGGCCGCCCTCTGCTGCTGCAGGCGGGACAACTGGCCGGCCTGCCGGCGGCGCTGCAAACGGCGGCCTGCGCCCTGTCCTCGTGCTGGCTGGCCGTGCCGCTGTATTCTTCCCTGGGCAGCATCGGCGCGCTGGCCTTGCAAGGCGGCCAGGATGCCGTCATCGGCACGGAGCAGGACCAGGATTTGCTGCAATTTGTCGCCAAGCAACTTGCCACCGCCATCGAGCGCCGGCAGTTGCAGACGCAGATGCAATTCATGGCCATGCACGACGAACTGACCCGCCTGCCGAACCGCCGCCTGTTCCACGACCGCCTGCACACGGCCTTCGCGCGCGCGCACCGCCAGGAAGGCCGGCTGTCGCTGCTGTTCCTCGACCTCGACAACTTCAAGCGGGTCAACGACGACCACGGCCATGCCTGTGGCGACCTGCTGCTGCAAACGGTGGCGAGCCGCCTGCGCGATTGCATGCGCGAAACCGACACCCTGGCCAGGATGGGCGGCGATGAATTCGTCGTGCTTTTGGAAAGCAATGCCGCACCGGCCGACGTCAGCCTGATCGAGCAAAAGATCCACGCGGCCCTAGCTGCGCCGCTGCACCTGGGCAACGGACAGCATTTGCAGATCGCCGTCAGCATCGGCGTGGCCCACTATCCGGAAGACGGCGATACCATGCAACTGCTGCTGCGCCATGCGGACCGGGCCATGTACGCGTCGAAAATGCTAGCCGCCGCCTCGCGCTAGCGGACGCCCGCTCCTGGCGGCAGTTGCCCCTATGCTATACTTTCCGGCGATGCTAAGACTCTTCAAAACATGGCTGATCCTGCTGCTGATCGCGGCGGTGCCGCTGCAAGCGGCCGCTGCGGGAGCCACGCGGCTATGCGCGCCGCTCGCTGCCGTGCCTGCCGTCGCGATGACAGCGGCTTGCCAGCATCACGCTGCGCCATCCTTCGCCATCCCGCACGACGCCGGCACGCCGGAAGACGACAAGACCCCTGCCAAGCACCCCGCGTGCGGCGCCTGCGCCAGCTTTTGCCTGGGCGCGCTGATGCCGCCTGGCCTGGCCCTGCCTGCCGCCGCCTGCAGCGGCGCACAACAAGTCACCATCGCTGCGGCCACCTTGCTGACGGGATTCATTCCCGACGGCCCGCGCCGGCCGCCGCGGCCGCTTTCCGCCTAGATCCCAAGCAAGCCACCAAGGTGGCCACGATAGCCCTATTCCGTCTGAAAGCAACACATGATCAAACATTTCTTATTGCGCGGCGCCTTCGCCGCCATGCTGGGCCTGCCCACGTTCGCCATGGCGGCCCTGCCCGTCATCGAAGTCTACAAGAGCGCCTCGTGCGGCTGCTGTGCCGACTGGATCAAGCACCTGGAAGCGAACGGTTTTACGGTCCGTGCGAAAAATGTCGAGATGCCGGCGCAATACCGCAAGCTGGCCGGCATTCCCGACGCGCTCGGCTCCTGCCACACGGGCCTCGTCAACGGCTACGCCATCGAAGGCCATGTGCCGGCCAGCGAGATCAAGCAGTTGCTGCGCGACAAACCCAAGGCGAAAGGCCTGGCCGTGCCGGCAATGCCGATGGGCTCGCCAGGCATGGAAGGACCGCGCAAGGATGCGTATGACGTCTTGCTGGTCAAGAACAATGGCAGCACCGAGGTCTACAAGCATTACAAGTAAAAAACCTGCACGGAAATGAAAAACGCCGCCGGAATCGCTTCCGGCGGCGTTTTTCTATCAGGCAGCAATCAAGAACTTACTGCCTGTCAAGACTGCATCAGATGCTGTCCAGCACCGCATTCAGGCTGGCGCTAGGACGCATAACGGCTTCCGTCTTCGCCGGATCTGGCAGGTAGTAGCCGCCGATATCCGTTTCCTTACCTTGTACTGCTTTCAGCTCGGCAACGATCTTTTCTTCGTTGTCAGCCAGGGCCTTGGCCACCGGCGCAAAATGCGCTGCCAGTTCCGCATCGTCCTTCTGCGCAGCCAGGGCTTGCGCCCAGTACATGGCCAGGTAGAAATGGCTGCCGCGGTTGTCCAGCTCGCCGGTACGTGGCGATGGCGACTTGTTGTTGTCCAGCAGCTTGCCGGTGGCTTCATCCAGGGTTTTTGCGAGGATTTTGGCCTTCGCATTGCCCGTCTTGATGCCCATGTCTTCCAGCGACACGGCCAGGGCCAGGAACTCGCCCAGCGAATCCCAGCGCAAATGGTTTTCTTCCACCAGTTGCTTGACGTGTTTCGGTGCCGAACCGCCGGCGCCCGTTTCATACATGCCGCCACCGGCCATCAATGGTACGATCGACAACATCTTGGCGGACGTGCCCAGTTCCAGGATCGGGAACAGGTCGGTCAGGTAGTCGCGCAGGATGTTGCCGGTCACCGAGATGGTGTCCAGGCCGCGGAAGGCGCGTTCCAGGGTGTAACGCATGGCGCGCGTTTGCGACATGATCTGGATGTCCAGGCCCTTGGTGTCGTGCTCCTTCAGGTAAACCTGTACCTTCTTGATGACTTCATTCTCGTGCGGACGGTAGGAATCGAGCCAGAACACGGCAGGCATGCCCGAGTTGCGCGCGCGCGTGACGGCCAGCTTGACCCAGTCGCGGATCGGCGCGTCCTTGACCTGGCACATGCGCCAGATATCGCCCTCTTCCACCGTTTGCGTCAGCAGCACTTCGCCCGTTTCCAGGTCGGTGATGTTGGCGATGCCGCCTTCCGGCACTTCAAACGTCTTGTCGTGCGAACCGTATTCTTCCGCTTGCTGCGCCATCAGGCCCACGTTCGGCACGGTGCCCATGGTCTTCGGATCGAAGTTGCCATGCCATTTGCAGAAGCCGATCATTTCCTGGTAGATACGCGCGAAAGTCGATTCCGGCATGACGGCCTTGACGTCCTTCGGACGGCCATCGGCGCCCCACATCTTGCCGCCGATACGGATCATGGCTGGCATCGACGCGTCGACGATGATGTCGTTCGGCGAATGGAAGTTGGTGATGCCCTTGGCCGAATCGACCATGGCCAGTTCCGGACGGTTGGCGTGGCAAGCGTGCAGATCCTTGAGGATTTCATCCTTTTGCGACGCTGGCAACGTTTCGATCTTGTCGTACAGGTTGCTCATGCCATTGTTGACATTCACGCCCAGCTTGTCGAACAGTTCGGCGTGCTTGGCGAACGCGTCCTTGTAGAAGATGCGCACGCAGTGGCCGAAAACGATAGGGTGCGAAACCTTCATCATGGTCGCCTTGACGTGCAGCGAGAACATCACGCCCGTCTTGAAGGCGTCGTCGATTTCCTTCTCGTAGAACTCCAGCAGCGCTTTCTTGCTCATGAACATGCTGTCGATGATTTCGCCCGCTTGCAGGGAAACCTTCGGTTTCAGCACGATGGTCTTGCCCGAGGCCGTGACCAGTTCCATCTTGACGTCGCGCGCCTTTTCCAGCGTCAGCGATTTTTCGCCGTGGTAGAAGTCGCCATGGTGCATGTGCGACACGTGCGTTTGCGACGACTGGCTCCACTCGCCCATCGAATGCGGGTGCTTGCGTGCGTACTCTTTGACGGCCTTCGGTGCGCGGCGGTCGGAATTGCCTTCGCGCAAGACCGGGTTGACCGAGCTGCCGATGCACTTGCCGTAGCGGGCTTTCAGGGCTTTCTCTTCGTCCGTCTTCGCATCTTCCGGGTAATCCGGCAGCTTGTAGCCACGGCCTTGCAATTCGCGCACGCAGGCGATCAGCTGGCCTTGCGAGGCGCTGATGTTCGGCAATTTGATGATGTTGGTGTCCGGACTCTGGGTCAATTTGCCCAGTTCAGCCAGGGTGTTCGGGACTTTTTGCGCGTCCGTCAGGAATTCGGGAAATTCAGCCAGTACACGGGCCGCCACCGAAATATCGCTGGCGACCACGTCCACGCCAGCCGGCGCGGTGAATTTTTTGATAATTGGCAGCAGGGAATACGTCGCGAGCAGCGGCGCCTCGTCAGTCAGCGTGTAGATGATTTTGGATTTTTGTGTTGCCATGTTCATTCCCTTGTATGCGGTGATGCCTGGTGGTTAACTTTCTTCATTCCAAACACAGGACGGTTAGCCTTGCTTTGGACGGCTAGTGTGCCGGCGGTGACGCCGTGCTTGCCCACCACGTATTTTAGACTGTCCTGCCGCTGTTTGTGTATCAGATGGCGACGAATCTTATATAAGACAGCAAATATCCGGATCTGAAGGCCCAGGATGGTCATTTTCCGCGCTGAAATGCCCTCCAGGCATGCGCGCGGCATGTACGTGGCCGTGGCGGCAATGAATATATTAATCATTATAAATCGCAATGATTCTCATTTATAATATCCTGTGTGCAATTCCTCCCTATCAACTTTATACGCTTGCCCCTGATGCCCATTCCACATTCCCGACTCGCCCGCCCCCACCTCACCACCCGATTGATCCTCGCCGGCCTGCTCGTCGCCAGCGTGACGCCGCAGGCGATCGCCCAGGCGACGGCCGATGCATCCGCCCCGCTCGCCACCGTGTTGGTCAACGGACAAGCCGAAGCGGACGCCGGCGGACAGATCGCCAAGAGCGCGCGCGCCGGCATGCTGGGCGAAAAAGACTTGCTCGATACGCCATTCAGCGTCAACAGCTACACCAGCCAGCGCATGCTGGACCAGCAGGCGCTGACCCTGGCCGAGGTGCTGGGCGGCGACCCGTCCACGCGCTTCACGGGCCAGATCGGCGGCGTCACGGATTCCTTCTTCATCCGCGGCTTTCCCCTCAACGAGGGCAATCTGAGCGAAGTGGCGTTCGACGGCGTGTATGGCGTCTCGCCCAACTACCATTTATTTACGGAGTATCTGCAGAGCGTGGAAGTGCTCAAGGGACCGGCCGCCTTGCTGTACGGCATGTCGCCGAACGGCGGCGTGGGCGGCGTCGTCAACGCCGTGCCGAAACGTTCCTTGCCGCGCGACCTGACGCGCCTGACCGTCGATTACGGCGCGGGCTCGCAGGCTGGCGCGGCCATCGACGTCAGCCGCCGCTTCGGCGAGGAACGGCGTTTCGGCATCCGCGTCAATGGCTTGCACCGCCAGGGCAAGACGCCGCTCGACCACCAGACGTCGCGCGCGGAAGTGGCGGCCATCGCCCTCGATTACCAGGGCCAGCGGCTGCGCGCCTCGCTCGACGTGATCGAGCAATACCAATGGATCGACGCGCCCACGCGCCCCTTCCTCGTGGCCGCGCGCCTGCCCGTGCCGGCAGCGCCCGACGGCCGCCGCAACATCGCCCAATCCTGGGGCTGGTGGAAGTCCAACGACCTGGCCACCCTGGGCAAGGTCGAATACGACCTGAACGACAACGTCACCGTGTTTGCCGACGTGGGCGGCACGCGCTCCGACGTGTCGCGCTATTCGGACCAGACGCCGACCATCACCAGCGCGGCGGGCGACATGACGGTCACGCCCATGAACTGGAAATTCCGCGTGCGGCGCGCCAGCGCGGACACGGGCGTGCGCGCGCGCTTTCGCACGGGCGACGTCGAGCATGCGCTGGTCGTGATGGGCAATGTCTACCAGGACGAATTTGGCAGCGTGAGCAATTCCGGCAAGCTCATCACCTCGAATATCTACCACCCTGTCGCCGTGGCCGACCCCGGCATTGCCGCCCCGGCCCGCGCGCCGAAGCTGTCCGCCTCCACCCTGTCCAGCCTGGCCGTGGCCGACACCCTGGACATGCTGGACCAGCGCGTGCAGCTGACCCTGGGCGTGCGCCGCCAGCTGGTCGAAGCGAAAAACTACCATGCGACGACGGGCGCGCTGACCACGCACTACAAGCAGGGCGCCCTGACGCCGCTGGCCGGCATCGTCGTCAAGCCATTGCGCCACGTGTCGCTGTACGCGAACTATATCGAGGGCTTGAGCAAGGGCGATATCGCGCCCAACATCGCCGACAACGCGGGCCAGGTCTTCGCGCCCTACAAGAGCAAGCAGTATGAAGTGGGCACCAAAGCCGATTTCGGCGTGGTGCTGGCGACCCTGGCCGTGTTCCAGGTGACGAAACCCAGCGGCCAGCTGTATGGCAAGGTCTACAGCATGGACAGCGAGCAGCGCAACCGGGGCCTGGAACTGAACCTGTCGGGCGCCGCCAGCAAGGCCGTGCGCCTGCTGGCCGGCATCACCTTGCTCGACGGGCGCCTGGTGAAGACCAACAACGCCGCCACCATGGGCAAGCGCCCCGTGGGCGTGCCCACGTCCATGGCCAACCTGGGCGGCGAATGGGATGTGCCGTACTGGCCCGGCCTGACGGCCACGGGCGCCGTCAGCTACACCGGCAAGCAGTTTGTCGACCAGACGAATGTGCAGTCGGTGCCGTCATGGACCAAGGTGGACCTGGGTTTGCGCTACCGCACGGCCATCGCCGGCAAGGCGACGACCTTGCGCGGCGGCCTGATGAACGCGTTCGACCGCCATTACTGGGCCGGCGTGGCTTCGTATGGCACCGTCTCGCAATCGGCGCCCCGCAGCGTGCAACTGTCGGCCGCCGTGGATTTCTGACGGGCGCCGGCATCCGGCATCGCCCGGCTGGCGCATGCACTGCGCGCCAGCCGCAAAGTCAGAAACAATAAATATAGCAATAAGCAGACCAAGCCACCGCCGATGGCGCCAGGATCCACCGCTGGTCCTGGCATCATCAGCAAACGGCGACACTCCCGCAGCGGCTCGATACGCCGCACCGCACTGCATTCCATACCTCCCTGCCACTGCCCGGCGCACTGCCGCCGCCATCCCGCCTGCCTCGCTGCGTCGACAAGGACGCAACACCGAACGACAACTACATTGATATTTATCAAATTGACTGCCCGATGCCTGGGCTACTGTCGGTGCCATCTTTGATTTGAAACAGAAACTCTGCAGCCAAGAATCGACCATTCCAGAAACAACGCCAGTTCTCGCCAGGCTCTTCATTCCCCAGCCGATAACGCTCGCCAAGTGCGGTAACACCCAGCGTCCCACCTCCCTTGCCTACACGTGCAGGGGAAACTTTTGCTAGCGATTTTGCAGCTTTTTGATTAATGAACGTTAAAAAGGAATTTCGTATGAGCACGTATTCTGACATTTGCATCGTAGGCGCCGGCATAGGCGGCTTGACTTGCGCCAACCGCCTGATCGACGCCGCCGCCAGCAGGAAGCTGCGCATCCGGGTCTTCGACCTGAATCCCACCGTCGGCGGCCGCATCCAGTCGCGGAAAATAGATGGCGAGGAAATCGCCGAACTCGGCGCCGCCCGCTACTCGCCGCAGCTGCATCCGCACTTCCAGCAACTGATGCAGGGCAGCGGACTGCCGCATGCCGTCTACCCGTTCACCGAGGTCATCTCCCACGACAGCGTGCTGGAAGAGCTGAAGGCAACGCTGCATGGCCTGAGCCCGATGCTCAAGGAGCATCCGAACGACTCCTTCCTCGAATTCTTCAGCCATTACCTGGGCGCCGCCAAGGCCACCCACATCATCAAGGCGACCGGCTATGACGCCCTGCTGCTGCCGATGGTGTCGGCGGCCATGGCCTACGACATCATCAAGAAACACCCGGAAACGCAGCACTTTACGGAAAACGCCGCCAACCAGTGGCGCTATGCCACCGACGGCTACCACGCGTTGCTGTGCCAACTGCAGTACCAGGCCCAGGCCGCCGGGGTGGAATTCCGCCTGGAACACCGCTTGCTGTCCGTTGAAAAATCCGGCGCCGATCATGTGCTCGCCTTCAGCCACCAGGGCGACACGCAGATGCACCGCACGCGCCACCTGGTGATGGCCATCCCGCCGTCCGCCATGCCGCGCCTGAACCTGGATTTCCCGAACGCCTGGAGCCCGTTCCAGTACGACTCGCTGCCCCTGTTCAAGGGCTTCCTCACGTTCGACACGGCCTGGTGGGAAGAGCTGGGGCTGACCGACAAGGTGCTGATGGCGGCCAATCCCCTGCGCAAGGTCTACTTCAAGAGCGACAAGTATGTGCTGTTCTACACCGACAGCAAAAGCGCCACCTACTGGCGGGACAGCCTGGAACTCGGTGAAGACGTGTACCTGGAGCGCGTCCGCCGCCACCTGGAAGACGTCCTGCCGCTCGATGGCCAGCCGCTGCCGCCCATCAAGGCGCACTTCCACAAGTTCTGGCCGCATGGCGTCGAGTTTTGCGTGGAACCGGAAGCCGAGCACCCGGCCGTCCTGCTGCACCGGGACGGCATCATCTCTTGCTCGGATGCCTATACCGCGCATTGCGGCTGGATGGAAGGCAGCCTGATCAGCGCCCAGCACGCCAGCGGCCTGTTGCTGCAGCGACTAGATCAACGGGAAGACGTCGCCGCCGCCAACGATACCTTCATCACTTCCTCGACCGAGCGCGCATGAGCCTACTTGACTTCCCCCGTCTGCATTTTCGGGGTTTTGCCCGCGCCAATGTGCCGACGGGGAATCGCAATACGCACGGCAACATCTATATCGCCACGAACACGGTATCGATGGCGGGCGAGCCTGTCGACCTGAGCCGGCCGCCGGCTGAATTCCATGCGCACCTGAAACAGCTTGCCCCCCGCTTCAACGCCAAGGGCAAGCCCGATCCGGACGGCATCTTCAGCCTGGCGGCAGGCCACAATTTTTGCGGGAATAATCATTTTTCGTGGGAAAACGCGAGGATCACGGGCGTCCAGCTGCGCGATGGCGAGATCGATACGCAAGACCCGCTGGTGGGCGCCAAGCTGGGCCTGTGGGGCCACTACAACGAGTACCTGCGCACGACCTTCAACCGCGCCAGGTGGATCGACAACAACCCGGCCCAGCCGGACACCACGCTGATCTACGCGGGCCAGTTCACCTTGAGCGACAAGCTGGCCACACCCAACACACCCACGCTGTTTACCGCCGACATCGCGCAGGCGCACTCGGTGCGCTGGCTCGGCAGCGGCCATATCACGGAACGCAGCGGGCATTTCCTGGACGAGGAAATCGGCCGCTCCAGGCTGTTCCAGTTCTCCGTGTCCAAGCAAGACCCGCATTTCCTGTTCAATGCGGAGCTACCGTTGCCGGCCAGTATGCATGCCTTACAGCAAGCCCTGGCCGACGACGAGGTGCTGGGCCTGACGGTGCAGTATTGCCTGTTCAATATGTCGACGCCGCAAAAACCGGACTCGCCCGTGTTCTACGACCTGGCCGGCAGCATCGGCCTGTGGCGGCGCGACGAGCTGGCCACCTATCCGGCCGGCCGCCTGCTGCAGCCGCGCCAGGCCAGCCTGGGACCGGTGCTGGTGAAACTGCATGCGGACCGCGTCTCGTTCAACATGCCGACCGCCATCCCCTTCACCACGCGCGACGCGGACGCCGTCTCGGAACAGCATCCCACGCATGCCTTGGGCGGCAAGCAGGCGCTCGGCGACCTGCTGCTGCAGGATGACTCCGGCGCCTTGCTGGCGCGGATTCCCGAGCAGTTGTACCGCGACCACTGGCGCCATCACGGCGTCTTCGACCTGCCGCTGCAACATGCCCCCGCCCCGGGTTCGCTCAGCCTGGGCAGCGCGCAGGCGCAGTGGGACGAGGCCGACTGGGTATCGCAATCGGACAGCAACCAGCTGTACCTGGAAGCGCCGAACCGCAACAAGCACGAGGCATTCCCGCAGGCCATCACCGTGCAAAGCCGC
This sequence comes from Janthinobacterium sp. SUN206, assembly GCF_030587305.1. Taxonomy (NCBI): domain Bacteria; kingdom Pseudomonadati; phylum Pseudomonadota; class Betaproteobacteria; order Burkholderiales; family Oxalobacteraceae; genus Janthinobacterium; species Janthinobacterium sp. SUN206. The sequence goes on from NZ_JAPWIB010000001.1 coordinate 1,048,447, forward strand.
TTCCGCGGCGAGCTGGCGGCGCCCCCGTCCTTGGCGCAGGCGGAAGACGGCGCGCTGCTGGCCGTGGAGCAGCAGCCGTCGCCGCTCGGGCACGGCTACACGGCACTGACCCTGACGGGGCGCCAGCCGGGCGCGACCCGCATCGTGCTGGGGACAGGCAAGCACAAACAGTACCTCGGCGTGCGGGTACTGCCCGACGACTGGCATCTGGACGACGTACCGGCAGAACAGGTCGACTACGCCTTCCTCTACCGGCATGTGATGAGTTACTACGAGCTCGTGTATCCCTTCATGTCGGACAAAGTCTTCAGCCTGGCGGACCAGTGCAAGTGCGAAACATATGCGCGCCTGATGTGGCAGATGTGCGATCCGCAAAACCGCGACAAGAGCTACTACATGCCCAGCACGCGCGAACTGTCGCTGCCAAAATCGCGCCTGTTCCTGAAATACCTGACGCAGGTCGAGGCAAAGGCCAAGGCGGCGGTGCCGGCACCGGCCACGCCGCACGCCATCGGCAGCAAGGCGGAACTGATCGACGAGCTGAAAAAGGCCATCGACCTGGAACTGTCGCTCATGCTGCAATACCTGTATGCCGCGTATTCCATTCCCAATTATGCGCAAGGGGCGGCGCTGGTGCAGGCGGGCCGCTGGCTGCCGGCCGAGCTGGAACTGGCCTGCGGCGCCGAAGACCGGCGGCGCAACAGCGGCACGCGCGGCATGTTGCTGGAAATCGCCCACGAAGAAATGATTCACTATTTATTGGTCAACAATGTGCTGATGGCGCTCGGCGAACCGTTCCATAGAGGCACCCCGGTGCTGGGCCAGCAGGCGCGCCAGCGTTTCGGCCTGGACACGGAATTTGCATTCGAGCCATTTTCCGAACACGTACTGGCCCGTTTCGTGCGTTTCGAATGGCCCGACTACATTCCCACGCCCGGCAAATCGATTGCCACCTTCTATATCGCGATCCGCCGGGCCGTAGCCGAGCTGCCCGGCCTGTTCGAGAGCGGCGGCGGCAAGCGCGGCGGCGAACACCATTTGTTCCTGAAAGAACTGACCAACCGCGCCTATCCCGGCTACCAGCTGGAAGTGTCCGACCGCGACAGCGCGCTGTTCGCCATCGACTTCGTCACCGAGCAGGGCGAAGGCGTGGCCGTCGATTCGCCGCATTTCGCCTCGTCGCACTTCCAGCGGCTGCGCACCGTCGCCGGCAAGTTCTCCGCCTGCGGCAAGCCGTTCGAGCCGGCGCTGCCGGCGCTGAAGAATCCGGTGCTGGAAGCGCGGGCGGACTGCAGCGTGGTGACGGATCAAACGGCGCGCGCGCTGATGCAGCTGTATCAAGGCTGCTACGAACTGACCTTCCTGCTGATGGCCCACCATTTCGCGCAGCGGCCGCTGGGCAGCCTGCGCCGCTCACGCCTGATGAACGCCTCCATCGACATCATGACCGGCCTGTTGCGCCCCCTGTCGGCGGCCCTGATGAACATGCCATCGGGCGTGCCCGGCCGCCATGCGGGACCGCCCGTGCCCGAACCGGTCAGCAGCCAGGTCAGCAGCGACTACAGCCTGGGCTGCGACATGCTGGCGCAGAAGTGCCTGGCGCTGGCGCAGTACGCGCGCAGCCTGGAGAGCGATGTCATCGGCATGGCGCCGATAGAAATGTTGGAGTTTTTTAATCAGCAACTTACCGATTTATCTCGGGGAAAGATGTCAAGAGAGGCCTGAAATGCATAAAATCATTATCGTCGGCGGAGGCCTGGCAGGTAGCCTCAGCGCCATTTATCTGGCGCAACGGGGGCACGATGTCCACGTCATCGAAAAACGCGGCGATCCGCTGCTGGAGAATGCCGCCAACGCCGACCCGGTCAACTCGCGCGCCATCGGCGTGAGCATGACGGTGCGCGGCATCAAGGCCGTCCTGGGAGCTGGCATCAGCAAACAGGAGCTCGACCAGTGCGGCGAACCCATCGTCGGCATGGCATTCAGCGTGGGCGGCCGGCACCGGATACGCGAACTGACGCCGCTCGAAGGCCTGTTTCCCCTGTCGCTGGACCGCACGGCCTTCCAGCGCCTGCTGAACCGGCATGCCGTCAAGCACGAAGTGAAGTATTACTTTGAGCATAAATGCCTGGATGTCGATCTGGAAAGAAAGATCGTGCTGGTCCAGGGCCCGGACGGCGCCGTGCAGCAGCTGTATGGCGACCTGGTCATTGGCGCCGACGGCGCCCACTCGGCCGTGCGGCGCGCCATGCAAAGCGGCATGCGCCGTTTCGAGTTCAGGCAGAGCTATTTCCGCCACGGCTACAAGACTCTCGTGTTGCCGCACGCGGCAGATCTCGGTTTCCGCAAGGATTTGCTGTACTTCTTCGGCATGGATTCCAAGGGCCTGTTTGCGGGCCGCGCCGCCACCATCCCGGACGGCAGCATCAGCTTTGCCCTGTGCCTGCCCTACACCGGCACGCCCAGCCTGGGCACGCTCAACCGCGAAGCCATGGCCGACTTCTTCAGCCGCTACTTCGGCAGCCTGCCGCCGGAACGCCGCAAGGAGATGCTCGACCAGTTCATGGCGCTGCCCAGCAACGACCTCATCAACGTCCGCTCCAGCACCTTCCACTACAAGGCCAATATCCTGCTGATCGGCGATGCCGCGCATGCCACCGCCCCGTTCCTCGGACAAGGCATGAACATGGCGCTGGAAGACGTCCACGTCTTCGTTTCCTTGCTGGAAAAGCACGGCAATGCCCTGGGCCCTGCCCTGTCCGAGTTCACGCAGCAGCGCAAGGTGCAGGCGGACGCCATGCAGGACATGGCGATCGCCAACTATGAAGCGCTGAGCAACCCGAATCTGATTTTCTTCCTGCAGACGCGCTACACGCGCTACATGCACAAGAAATTCCCCCGTGTTTATCCGCCGGACATGGCGGAGAAACTGTACTTCACATCGGTTCCCTACGATGAATTGCAGCAAATCCAGAAGAAACAAAACGTTTGGTACAAACTTGGAAGGGTAAATTAATGAACATTCTCGTCATCGGCGCAGGCCCCGCAGGCCTGCTCTTCGCCAGCCAGATGAAACAGGCCCAGCCCGGCTGGAATATCAGCATTACGGAAAAAAATACCCCGGAGGAAGTGCTGGGCTGGGGCGTGGTGCTGCCCGGACGGCCGCCGCGCCATCCCGCCAATCCACTCTCTTACCTGGAGCAGCCGGAACGACTCAATCCGCAGTTCCTGGAAGAATTCAAGCTCGTGCATCACGACCAGCCCAACCTGATGAGCACGGGTGTTACCCTGTGCGGCGTCGGACGCCAGGCCCTGGTGCAAGCCCTGCGCGCCAAGTGCGTGGCGGCCGGCATCGCCATCCGCTACGAAACGCCGCCAGACGACAAGGCGCAGCTGGAAGCCGAGTACGACCTGGTGGTGGTCTCGAATGGCGTCAATTACAAATCGCTGGACTTGCCGCCAGCCCTGGCGCCGCACATCGATTTCGGCCGCAACAAATACATCTGGTACGGCACCACCCAGCTGTTCGACCAGATGAACCTGGTGTTCCGCAGCAATGAACAAGGCATTTTCATCGGCCATGCCTACAAATACTCGGACACGATGAGCACCTTCATCGTCGAATGCAGCGAAGAAACGTACGCCAAGGCCGGGCTGGAAGCGCTTTCCGAGCGCGATGCCGCCGCGTATATCGCCAGGACGTTCAAAGCCGAACTCGGTGAACACGGGCTGCAGAGCCAACCAGGCCAGGGCTGGCGCAACTTCATGACTCTCAGCCGTGACCGGGCCTGCGACGGCAAGTTCGTGCTGCTGGGCGATGCGCTGCAATCGGGGCATTTTTCCATCGGCCACGGCACCACCATGGCGGTGGTGGCAGCCTTGCTGCTGGTGAAAATCCTCGATACCGAAGCCAGCACGGCCGCCGCCCTGGACAGTTTCAATACCCGCGCCGTGCCCCTGATGCAATTGTTCAAGGAGCACGCCAACAGCAGCCGCCTGTGGTTTGAAAGCGTGGGCGAACGTATCGGACTGAGCAATGCAGAGCTGACCACCAGCTTTGACGCCCGCCGCAAGGACTTGCCGTCGCTACAAGAAGCGCTGATGGCCAGCCTCGGCTACGCGCTGGGCCGCTAGGGAGCTGCCATGCCGACACATGTCGCCCCGCCGCTGCTGCCAATGCAATGGAGCAGCGCTTACATTTCCTACTGGACGCCGATGCAAGAGGACGACCAGGTCACGTCCGGCTATTGCTGGTTCGACTATGCGCGCAACATCTGCCGCATCGATGGCCTGTTCAACCCCTGGTCGGAAAAGGAACATGGACACTTGCTGTGGATGTCGGAAATCGGCGACGCCAGGCGTGAACAAAGCCGCAAGCAGAAAGTGGCCTACGCGAGGCAAGCGCAAGCCACCGGCGAGCAGCTGCAGGGCACGGCGCTGGCCGATGAGGTGATCCCGTTCCATGAGCTGTTCCTGCCGCAAGCGGTGCTGGCGGACGGCGGCGCCCGCCACGACGGCCGCCACACCGTGCTGGGCCGGGAGGCGGACGCCTGGGTAGTGGAGCGGACGGGCAAGCCGTCATCGGTCTTTTACCTGGAGGCCGGCGGCAACCGCCTGCTGCGCATGGTCACGGGCAACGACCCGCAGCATCTTTCGGTACGCGACTTCCCCAACCTGTTTGTCGGCGACATTCCGGACAGCGTCTTTACGTCTTGCAACACCTGACCACGACGTGGCGCGCGCAAGGGCCGCATGCGGCCGGGGTGTGCGCCACGCCTGGCGAGTGTTTTAGTTATTACTTTCGAAGGATATTGCTATGCCGCTGGTTGTTTACATTCTGGGGTTGACGATCTTTTCGTTGACGACATCCGAATTCATGGTGGCGGGCATGATGCCGTCGCTGGCCTTGGCCATGGACGAACCGGTGACGCGGATCGGCTATCTGATCTCGCTCTATGCCATGGGCATGGTCATCGGCGGACCGCTGAGCACCATCATCCTGCTCAAGCTGCGCGTGCCGAACAAGAAGGGACTGCTGTGGCTGCTGTGCTTGTATGTCCTTGCCCAATCAGTCGCCGCGTCCGCCACCAGCTATGACATCCTGGCCATCGCGCGGGTAGTCACGGGCGTGGCCGCCGCCACCTGCTTTGGCCTGTCCCTGGCGATCTGTGCCGACATCGTCGCGCCCAACGCGCGCGGACGAGCCGCCGCCGTCGTGATCGGCGGCCTCATGCTCGCTTCCGTGGTGGGCGTGCCCGTCGCCACGCTCATCGACCAGCACCTGGGATGGCGCGCCAGCTTCTGGCTGGTGGTGGTGCTGGCGCTCTTGTGCCTGGCGCTCATCACCGTGCTGGTGCCGCGCGCCAAACCATCCGAGGTCGTCAGCCTCGGCAATGAACTGGGAGAATTCCGCAACCGCCACCTGTGGGCAGCGTATGCCAGCAGCGGCCTCATCATCGGAGCGATTTTCGCGGCGTTCAGCTACTTCGCGGCCATCCTGACGGAAATTACCGGCTTTCCAGCCTCCGCTATCCCCTGGCTGCTGGGCGTCTACGGCGTCGCCAACGTGGTGGGCAATGCCGTGGTCGGCCGCTATGCGGACCGCTACACCACCGTCATCATGGTCTGGGGCATGGTCATCCTGGGCATCAGCCTGGCGCTGTTCGCCGTCTTTGCGCACGACAAGAGCATCAGCGTCGCCTTGCTGGTCGTCACAGGCCTGGTCGGCATGTCGATGAACCCCGCCATCATCGCCCGCGTGATGAAAACGGCCCACCCTGGGCCGCTGGTCAACACGGTGCACACTTCCGTCATCAACATCGGCCTGGGCGCCGGATCATGGTTAGGCGGCCTAGGCATCGCCGCCGGCTACGGCCTGCGCTCCCCGCTGTGGGTCGGCGTCGCGCTGGCCCTGCTTGGTCTCCTCAGCTTGCTGCCTTACCTCGGGCACAGGTCGCGCGATTCCGTGCTGTCGCATTAGCGGCTGGCGGCGCGGTTGGCATTGCCAACCGCCCGCTACCTTAATGGCGGCAGGGTCCTGTCCAATGACCGTTTGCGAAATTATTAATTTTTTCCCGTGTCAGGATAGTTGTCGCGTCACCTGATTTACCGTAGCATTGGCAAATTCTTCCTTCCAGCCAATATGGAAAATCCATAAAAGGAAAATGTCCTTCAAGGTCAGCCGACCCTGATTACGCGTAGCATGCTGATACCCCGCGACTGAAATCGCCGACCAGAACACAATTCTTGCGAAAAATAATGCGAAAAACTCATTCCATAATTCTTTCTATCATTTTGGCCGGCTTGGCCATGCCTGCATTGTCGGCGGATCAGCCACTATCCCTGCCGGACCGCTTGGCCGCCCTTCGCACGACGATCGCAATCGATCATGGAAAGATGGTTGGTTCCGGCGCGGCAACATTGATAGATGCAGGTCGGGAGAGCCAATTCGTGCTCATCGGCGAGGACCATGGCATTGCAGAAATTGCGAATTTTTCGGCGGCGTATTTTGAAGAATTGGCAAGTCAAGGATTTACGACACTGATTGTCGAAAATGGGCCGGCTGTTGCTGATGCTTTGGCAAAGACGTTGAAGGCCAATACTGGCGTTGCTGGCATAGCAGCATTTAATAAGGCCTATCCGGTCGCTACTGCTTTCTACAATTGGCAAGCTGAGGCGCAATTCCTGGCCCGTTTCGCTAAAGCTGCAGGACCATCGTTCCAATTAGTGGGAATGGATCAGGAACTCATGGGCGCTTCGAAATATTTGCTCGACCAAATGGCCGGGCAACCGCTTGGTCCTTTGGCGAAATCAAAAATCGAGGCCTTCCGCAAGCTTGAAAACGATGACTATGGCCGGGCGTCGGCGAGCGGAGACCCGCGTGATCTTTTCATGTTGAAAGTCAAAGAAGAGGAATTGTTCGCGCTACAGAAGCTGCTCACGGCCCCCAAGGACATGCCCGCCTTGGCGATGTTAAATTCGTTGATCGAAAGCCGCAGCATTTATAGCAAAAACATCACTCCGGGACAGGGATATGCATCCAATACACAACGTGCCAAACTAATGAAGCGGAATGTGGCCAGCCATTTGACGCTTGCGCCTGCACAGCGAATGTTGCTGAAAGCCGGTGCAGTTCATGTATTCCGAGGTTATAACCCGCTGAGTGCCGGCAGCCGGGAGATCGGCAATTATTTGGCTGAATATGCGGAAGGCCGCGGGCAAAAATCGCTGCATGTATTAGTGCTGGCGTCCAAAGGCCAGCAGGCGCAATTTGCTGGAATTGGACGCGCATCGGTCTCGACAGAAATCAAAAAAACCGATATCAAGTCCGCCATGGCTGGCGTATTGCCCTTCTTCGCCGCAGCGAGCGAGCATAAGGAATGGTCATTGTTCGACGTACGCCCCTTGCTGGGATCGGCGAAAACCCTGGCGAATGGAAACAGCAGTGTCCAAGGCATGATTCAGGGCTACGATTTTGTACTGGTCATTCCCGATGGGAGCGCAACGTCGGACCTGTGATAATGTCCCATGGCCTACTCTGCGTTTATATGGTCAATATTCGGTTAGCGGCAACAATGAGGTCACCGTTCTGGCTTGCGGTGCGCCTAGTCGCGCCGGTTGACCGCGCGCTCCAACAGCGAGCGCGTCAGGAGCTTATGAAACGGCATGATGATAAACAAATACACTCTTCCAAAGAGATTGTTTATTTTAACCAAGGTTGAAACCGTCACTTCCGATCCCTTCAGACTCGGTTGAATGCTTATCCAGATCCGGAAATCCAGATGCTTGTCGTCACCACCGACGACGAGCTCAGTCTTGCCCCAGACATAGGTGCCTGTATGCGCATCGGGAGCGCGCCCGGCACATTGATGTTGAGCGCATGGCATTGATGCCCTGCCACACTTGACCGAAGACGATCCGTACTTACTGAGCCGCAATCGGGACGATCGCACGGCAGCCGGATTGATGATTTTGCCGCTCAAGGAAAGGATCAAGAGGGCTATCGCATCAGCAGATAACATCACCGATAGCTGGAAAACGTACTTGTCCTCAGTTCGGACGGGACACTACCGATGCACATCAACGATATTTTCAAAAAAATAATATTATTACATTTGAATAGTTTGTCTTTAGTAGAAACATGTAGGATTTGTACTTCTTATATCTTGGAGCTACCAACCAGACCTCAATTTGAGATACCAGACTCAACCATTCAACCAAGTCGAAAGGAACAAGATGAAATCCCAGATGCGTCTTGCAGCAATGACCGTTTCGCTGTTGTCCGCCTCCGCCAGTGCTTTGGCGCAGACTCCAAATCGATGCCCATCGCTGGCGTTTTATGGCAATGCCGCCGCCAGCGGCCTCTGCAAAAGCCTAAGCCCTGCTACGCAAAACCTGCAAGTGTGCGAATTGACGGCCGCACAACCCGACGTTCACTTGACCTTCGGCCTCCTGCCAAATGGCGTGAACCCGCCCACCCCTCTCCACCTGACAGTGCGTACTCAGGCCAACAACTGCGAACAAGCGACCAATATCGTCCGGAACGCTGCCGGAGCGTTTGTCGCGCAAAACAACGCCCTGCTCTGTGGCGTCAACCCCGTCAGCTATGTTCAACGCATGAACGCTCAAGCGATTGTCCCGGGGGCCAACGGTCAAAGCGCTTGTCGCACAGCATTCATAAACGCCCAGGCGGGTGGTAAATTGACGCCCGCAGTGGCGCAAAGCTACCTCAACGCTTGCAACACCGGGGGCGCAGCGAATGCCGCATGTCCGTGATGTGAAACGGCAAGCACCAAAGGCGACCAGAAATGAGCTGCATTCCGAGTGCGAGCGCGTGGCCTAAACGGTCTCCCTTTCCCATAGCACAGAACCGTGAATCGCCACCAGGAACTTAGACTCTCCTGATCCATAGTTTTTTGAAATATGAAACACTGATGGATCGTGTTAAAGACCTGGGCGTCCTAGCAGACGCCTGGGGTTCAATCTAGTAGCTGCCTGATCCAACGACGTGATCGGGCTTGACCTGTCTATCCCCCTGGCCCTGCGGAGACTTCTACCGCATTCAAGCACAAGCTGCTTGAGCTTTGGCGGGTTCTACCATGCACTCTTCCGTGGCTCAACCTCTTACAACGTTAATCCCGGGTTTCGCGGAGCGCGGAGCAATCGATTCGAGGTCTCTTTCACATAATTTCTGTTCTGCAACGATGCATTTAAGTTAAAGTGTTGCGTTGACCGATTGAATCAGCAGCCAGAAGCGGTCATTGCCAGAACTTAATTGATTATTATTTTTATGTCTTTCTACATTTAAATGTTTGGAATGTTCAAAAAGCGGCAAGCGCCGCCGTCCCCGCCTACGCACGATTCTGAAGACCGTCTCTGCTTGGTTTTCATCCCTGCGCTTGTGACCGTTCTTCTCCACGCTGAAAAAACGTTGGGCAGACCATTGACACAGCCCGAAGTCATTGCTATCCGTGACAACGCGAGTTGCATGCCGATGCCCGTTTCACAAGCTGAAATGATGGAAGAGGAACGCGGCTACCCAGACATTGTCGCAGAAGCTGTCTGGCCGGAGTGGCAATCGGCGCGTCTACAGCTCGGTCAATCGTGATTATTGAGGCTCGTTAATCAGTAATCGCCCAGCGATTGTTCACCTTTAGGGTGCTGATTAGGTCAGCCGGAATCTTACCCCAGACTTAAAAACAAGTGCCTCCAACGTCCGCAAACGGAGCAGAAGCGGACGGTGTGATCGGGGTAAGTCGCTGCAGGTACCTACGACACTCCTGATCCATCGTTCTTGGCTGATGAGAAACAGATGGATCGGGTTAGGAGCCTGGGTGCCATGCCAGGCTCCAGGTATGCGGTCTCCTAGCTGCCTGATCCAACAACGAAATCGGATCTGCCCTACCCCTGGCGATCCCTTGGCACGTTGCAAGACAGTGCCGCCAATCAATAAGCGAGAAAGATAATCATGTTGGATAAGAAATGGTGGCATAACGCCGTCGTGTATCAGATCTACCCACGTAGTTTTCAAGACAGCAATCACGATGGGGTCGGTGATCTGGCCGGCATCATCGGCAGACTGGACTACCTGCAACATCTGGGAATCAACCTGATCTGGCTGTCACCAGTGTACCGGTCGCCGATGGACGATAACGGCTATGACATCTCCGACTATCAGGATATCGCCGCTGAATTCGGCACATTGGCCGAGATGGAGCAGTTGATCGCAGAGGCGGCCAGGCGCGACATCCGTATTTTGATGGATCTTGTGGTCAACCACACCTCTGACGAGCATGCCTGGTTCGTCGAGGCGAAGAAATCCAGGGATAGCCCCTACCGTGACTACTACATCTGGCGCAATGGAGGCGCCGATGGCTCCCCGCCCGACCAGCAACGTTCGTATTTTGGCGGAAGTGCATGGGAATACGATGCCGCCAGCGGTGAATACTACTTCCATCTGTTCTCGAAACGACAGCCGGACCTGAACTGGGAAAATCCCCAGGTGCAGGAAGAGGTGCATCGCATGATGAACTGGTGGTTGGACAAGGGCATCGGCGGCTTCCGCATGGATGTGATCGATCTCATCGGCAAACAGGTCGACCAGCAGATCATCGCCAACGGCGCACGACTGCACCCGCTGCTGCAGCAAATGCACCAAGCGACCTTGGCGGCACGCGATGTCTTGTCGGTGGGCGAGACTTGGAGCGCCACCCCGGAGACAGCCAAGCTGTATTCCGACCCGGCGCGTCAGGAGCTGTCGATGGTCTTCCAGTTTGAGCACATCACCATGACCCACGATACCAAGGAGGGGAAATGGAAGCCGCAGCCGTTCAATCTGATCGAATTCAAGCAAATCATCAGCAAGTGGCAGACCGAGCTGGCCGATACCGGCTGGAACTCGCTGTTCTGGAATAACCACGACCTGCCGCGCGCCGTATCCAAATACGGCGACCCCGGCCGTTACCGGGTCGAATCGGCCAAGATGCTGGCCACCGCGCTACAGTTTCTCAAGGGCACCCCCTACGTCTATCAAGGCGAGGAAATAGGCATGACCAATGTACGTTTCGACTCTATCGACGACTATCGCGACATCGAATCGCTCAACCTCTACCGTGAACGCACGGCCGCCGGCGTGTCACCGGAGACGATGCTGGCCGGCATCCACGCTAACGGGCGGGACAATGCACGCACCCCCATGCAGTGGAACAGCACACACAACGCCGGCTTCAGTACTGGCACGCCATGGCTCAAGCTGAATCCCAACTACCCGGAGATCAACGTCGCGGCCGCACTGGAACAACCCGATTCGGTCTTCTTCTACTACCAGAAGCTGATCGAACTGCGCAAGCACTGGGACGTCATGGTTTACGGAAATTACCTGCCGTTGCTGGAGCAGCATCCGCAGGTATTCGCCTACCGGCGCAGCTTGGGAAGCCAACAGCTGGTTGTCGTCAACAACTTCTCCGGCGAACACGTCGAACTGGATCTGCCGGCAACGCTGCACGGCATTGCCGGGCAAGGCTTGATCAGTAACTATGCCCAGCGTGACAGCTGGACCGACCACCTCAGCCTGCAGCCATACGAATCGTTTGCTATCGCTTATGTGTGTGAGGCGGGGTGCGGGTAAAGCGTTGTTGTGCAATCACATCGAGCCGCGCGAACGCCTGGGTAAATGGCGCTTGACAGTCAAACGCACACTGGGCTGATTGCACCGCTTCCGCCGATTACGCGTCCGCTACGAGCGCCGTGCCGATATCCACCAGGCGCTTCTCTCGCTTGCCTGCATACTCATCTGCTGGAGATACATTCAGCGGTTTTGTTAGGCGTCCTTAGTGTACGAACTTGTTGCTTTGAAAGCAAGGAAGAGGATTGTCAGGCGTTCTAAGCCCGCTTGACGTGAAAACGGCCGCAGAAAGCGGCCGTATCGTTGAGGCTGGGCGGTGGATTAGAAATCCCATTGCCCAAAATTTGCCCCAAGTTCGTATTCCGACAAGATGTAAAATCCTAAGCCATTGAATACAAACGAAAATTTTGGTGGGAAGTGCAAGTTTCGATCTTGCGAGCCCTGCAGTGTGAATGCCATTGAAAGCGCCATTTTGCAGGGTTCTTACAGGGAGAGTTTCGTCATGACTATCAAGAGAAGTCGCTTAATTGCACCAAATTACACAGGGCTGTAATGCTCAAAAGCAAGGGAGTTACATCGACCTGCAATTCCAGATATGACTATTGGGCGAAACAAGGAAGGGTATGCTAGCACTGGCTGGCACCACGACTATACCGACACGAGGATGGGCGCGCGGGAGATCCTGCCTTAATTGCCGGAAAATCCAAATGAACAGCCTCCGCCAAGCATGCCCCTCCCTTCCCGATATGCCGCAAGATAAATGTAATATTTCGAACAAACCGCTGGCTGCGGTGTAATCTGTACATATAGGCAGTATGCAAACATCCACAACCTGGGAGGATATATGCCTTGCATTGATCATGAATACAAGAATTGTCCCGCTTATATTGAATTGGCCGACGGTAAGTATTGCACAGTACCGGGATGCCAACGTCAAAAGGCCATCACCCAAACCTCCAAAGCCTTGTTCGAGCACCTGAACAATGATTTGGAGGATGTTGTCATTCCAGGCAAGACAGGCGGTAGACAGGGTACGATCTAAGAGAGCACGGACGTCGACAGTACCATGCTCGTTAAAAGTTGCACCGAGACATCAAAATCTAGCGCAGCTACTTGGTTATAACTCTCGGCAACTCCAGCTCGCTGCGTAGCGAGGCGCTTTATTTTCTGAAAGCATAGCCCACCGCCGCGTCAGGTCTGCCGAACCCAGACGCACCGTATTACGGCAATTACGTTTGCTTGTGATATCCAGCGCGGCAATTGCCAAACCGGAGCGCACCCTTCCCCACTCGTCTCCGCCACAAGAGAACCGTCCAACCAACTTAGGCACTGATCAGGATCAAGGCTCATCACCATGCGCTTTTCGTCATAGGGCTTGTGGAAGCGCTGCATCAGCGAGTGCCCGTCGGCGTTGATAGTCAGCATCGAGAACGACAGCAACTGATCCTCCGGGCGGTACTCCCATATGCCGGCTATGGCCACCGGGCCACCGTCGGCACGCTCGATGCGCCAGCGCACGGGCTTGCCATTTCGTAGTTGGGTTCGAAGAAGTTGGCGGCCGGGATGATGCAGAACTGCTTGCACTTCCAGGCGCTGCGAAAGGATGGCTTACTGGCCACCGTCTCGGTGCGGGAGTTGTAGGTCTGGCGGGCCAGCTTCAGATCCGCCTAATGAGGCACCAGGCCAAACATGGCGGGAGCGATTTCCAGTTCACCGGGCGCTTCGTGAGAGCCGCGAAGGATGGGCGCCATGTAGCCGGGCCATGTCTCGGGTGACAGGTCAAGCAGCGGGTATCCGGTTCGAAAGCTTTCTTCGATCTGATCTTTGCGGCTGGGGGTGTAGTCCGCACACATTTTAACGTCTATCCGTCACTGGCTTGTGCATTAAAATTTAATCATTTGTTCGGAAGAGTCTGTTCCATAGCACTATTCCACGGCATCCAATCTTTCAAAATTTTCGTTCATTTGTTTAATTTGCATGTCATCTCGAGCAGCAAAAATCAGAGGCTGTGAATTTACAATACTAAAGACTTCCAATGCCCAAAGGACCTCGGCGAATCCTTGCAACTCACCATCCGGAAGAGGAGCAATGGTCTTAAACCACTCCATAGAGACCTGTCTTTTTGCGCTGCCATGATGCCTTTTAATATTAATCGATTCCTTTACGACCCCTTTTAGTTGATCATAATACTTGTAGTTTTTAATTTTTTTATAATTATCGCGATCATCAGGACTAATACGCCCATTGAGAAGCACGCATTTCAACAAATCCGAATCATCTAGCGTCATTCCACATTGCAGAGCGAAAAGCACTCGGGTTTGAAACTTTAGTCTATTGGAAATTTCATCAATCACAACATTAGCTACATCAGTTTTGTTTGCTGCAGCATCGTTTACTTCATGTAGAGCATTTTTCCAAACTTCTTTTTCCTCATCATACTTCTTAAAATAACTTATCTGAAGGTCACTATCAAAAGGTATCTTTCTTTCTTCACTCAGAACCATTCTCATTTTATCCGCAAGCTTTCGGATAGAATATCTGGTTATTTTTTCATCAAAAGAAGGATAAAAGTACCAGTAAATAATACCAACACACAATGGAAAAACAAAAACATGAAGATAATACTCGAGGGGGAAAGTATACAACTTTCCATCTATGAAGTTAATTTTCTCAGAATATGCGCCTTCCCCAAAAACAACAAGCATTAATTTGTAATTCAAAAATGGCCAGGAAATGAAGGCTGACGCCAGAAGAGGATTACTAAATCTATTCTTTATCACGCCAAATATAGTTTCAGGAAGATCGGATATTGACATTTTCAATCACTAAAGAGCATTTATAACCACAATAATAATGCAAAAACATTTACTCTTGGTGACTTTAATTGTTCAAACATCTGATTGAAACTGGTCAGCGAGTAGGCCCATGATGATTGCCGCTGTGCGCACAGATACAATCAACGCTTGGCTCGACTACTCCACATCCCCCTTCACAAACGCCTGGCATGCGCGGCCTGTCGCGGCAACTTCCTCTGTCTGCAGGATCAAGGCTTGAATATCTCGCGCCACCGCGTCAGGAAGTAGCCCGCTGGCGGGATCGGCTGCAGCGCCTCCTTCGGCGCCACCGGCACCGGCCGGGGCGGCAGATCCAGCACTTGCACAGAAGGCGGGCTTGCGCATGCGCTCAGCGCTCTGCTTTTGCCTCTGGCAAATCGCAGCCTGCAATCACCGCCTCAACTTCACTCTCGTATTTCCGCCCATGCGGCCAGTCCCACGCCAGCGCCAGGACGATCTCGCCGTCCGTTGCCGCTGGCGCCAACTGGTCGAACTAGTAGGTTGGCCGGTGCGGCATCGGCTTTACGCTTGCACCTTACTTAGATGGCTGTTTCGCGCAAGCAACATCATACTGTGACACACTCATAGGATTGCGCGAATTTTGTGGCTGCTGTCCAGCATATACTGTTCCAGCCTGGCCATCTGGATTGAAAGCTGACCCAGGTGCTGAAGCTGAATTACCAGGAGTATTGGGAGCAGTGGCACTGCCGCAGCTTTGATTTGGTTGCCCCGAATGCGATGGGGTAGGTAAAGCTGGTGCAGTTGTCGTTGTGTGCGTTGTCGTCGTGTGCATTGTTGTTGCGATCGAGGTTCCTAAATGCGGACCGGCCTTAACGCCGCCATTCCCTGCAGTTGCAACTGTTCCCGTGATAAACAGAACAGTACCGATCACGGCCAGTGTAGAGATATGCCTCATGGTAAGACTCCTCTTCTAACGTCCAATTTCCTTCTATTGAGTGTATACCAAGAGCCGAAGTTATCAACTTAGACAGTATTTACTCTATCCGGCCCCGCCGTGCTGGAGAGATGGACGCGCGACTGCACAAAGACACCTGCGGCACTAAACTTGCGTTGATCTGAAGGTCTCAAGACTCAATCGACTAGCTCACTCCCCCTACTGTCTACCTGCGCAAACACTCCGAATCAGCGCTACAGCCCTATGCTACTATCCCGCACAAACGCCTGGCACGCGCGTCCCGTCGCGGCCACTTCCTCCTTCTGCAGGATCAAGGCTTGAATATCTCGCGCCACCGCGTCAGGAAGTAGCCCTCCGGCGGGATTGACTGCAGCGCCTCCTTCGGAGCCACTGGCACCGGCACCGGCCGGGGCGGCAGGTCCAGCACTTGCACAGAAGGCGGGCTTGCGCATGCGCTCAGCAGCAGCAAGGCGAGCGCGGACATCGTTGATTTCGTCATCGTAGACTTTCTTGATGGCCGCCGCTTTGATGGCCTGTTGCCTGGCTTGCGCCAGGTTCTCGGCGGCGCGCGGCGCCTCCGCCTTCGTTTCCGCTGCCGCGCGGGTCTTCTTGTCGGTATTCCACAGCGCCTGCACGGCCGCTCGGCCTTGGGCGACGCCCTGCGCTCGCTGGTACAGCATACCGGCGCCGACCAGCACGCATGCCAGCACGGCGCCGTACAGCCAGCCAGGCACCCTGCCCGCCAGCTTGGCCAGCGCGCTCACGCCAGCACCTTGCGCGCTGCTGCATACAAGGCCAGGCGTTCGGCCAAGCCGTTCACGCCGCCGTTGATGCGACGCGTCACGCGTTCCTGGTCACCTGCATCGGCCAAGGCGTTCAGCCCCTTCATCTGCCAGAACCAGCCCGCCGAGCGGCAGGCGTTGACAGTTTGCTCAAGCAGCTCGGGCTTGGCCAGCAGGTCGAGGCCCAGCGCCTTGCCGCAGGCCGCATAGTTGGCGCGGCCAGTTACCTGCAGCAGGCCACGCCCACGAAAGCGCACGCCGTCACCGCGTTGCGTGTTGCCCAGGTCGGCGCGCCCTTCGTAGGCCTGGCCGCTGGCCAGCTCACGCACATAGCGCAGCTGACCAGACTCGTGGCCAACCTGGGGCAGGAACGATGCCTGGCGCGCCGGGGTCGTGATGCCGAATTCCAGCATGGCCGCGTTCAGCGGTGCCAGCATTGCGCCCGACTACCTCCATCAGCACGCCCAATGTTTCATATCGGGCAGTCGGCAAAGTGGATTCTTTAATGTAATCAGCAATCTTTAGTAGGGCAAAGCCGGCAGCCAATAATTGCAGCGCACCGGTCAGTCGACCAGATGCTGCAGATGCCTCCTCCTTAGCCTTTGCGGCGGCCTTGAGTGCGTCCTCGTGCGCCTTGATTGTTGCAATTGCTTGTTGCGTTTCCTTGGTGACACCCATCTGCGCGGCCTGGTAGGCAAGCAACTGGGTGCAACTCATACCAATCGTCGCCGCCTGCTCGCGCATGCGCTCGATCAGTTGCTGCTGGCCAAGCGTCAATTGCGTGGTCGAACCACCCAGCGCCGTCGTGGCCTGGGCTGCCTGGCGCGCCTGCTCAGCCTGAGCGCGCATAATTTTGGACGTGTCATCCATCTGGCCATTGCTGATCGCCGCACGCTGACCAGTGCGCTGCGTGGCATCGCCCAGGGCCTCGACACTTTTGGCCGCATCGACGCCGCGGCGCCACACACCGGCCGAGGAATTTGTAAAGTTGTCCAGCGCGCTAACGCCCTCGGTCGATGTCGAGCGCACGCGCGCCGTCGCAGCACTCAACGAATCCACGGACGTGGTCGCGCCAGCAACCTTTGGCGCAACGCGCGCACCAGCATCGCCCAGCGCATCGACAGCGACAGCACCTTCAGAGGCCTTGGCCTTTGCCCCAGCGCTGGCCTCGCCCAACTTGTCGACAGCCGCCGTGGCGCCAGCCGTCTTTTGCTCGACGCGCACCGCTGCCTCACCGAGCGAATCCAGTGCTTTACTGCCCTCGACCACTTGGCGCGTATCAATCGAAAGACCAAGTTCTGCAATGTCCGGCATAGATCGCCCATAAAAAAAGCTCACCAAAGTGAGCTTGAAATTAAAAGACCCGCACGAAGCGGGCCAAATGGATAATAAAAAATACTAATTCATTAATGCATTACTTCACCTGTGTAATAACAGCCACAGCGGATGGCTCACAAGTCAACTTATAGACATCCATTTCAGCTAACTCGACTTCCTCGGCTGCCTTCCTCGATCCGCGCCACGTTGCAGTTCTCGCGCCCTCGTTCCAAATTTCCGGAGCACCGGGGCCTGTCCAACTTACGTAAAAAAGCTTGGCGCCAACGTAGCCACCATAAGAGTTTTTCGCATTGACCGAGCCACAAAGGGCTAACCAATTCGGCATTACCTTGGACCTATCACTGACCACAAGGTTTGCAAACTGCGCAGAACTTGGATCCTTGTAATTTTTCACCAATGCTTCTTTTGACTTTGCAACAAACTCATCCAATATCCGACTTTTATCGAGAGCAGCTAATCGCGCAGACTCATCTACAGAATTGCTTTTCACTTTTTCTGCATTTTCAGCATCTCGCGACTCTATACATGAAGTACGTACGGCCTTTTCCTTTATCTGCTCACAAACAAAGGGCTTGTTCGTTGCAGCAACAGACAAGGCAGATACTGCTATCAATGCTACGGCAAAAATACATTTCTTCATTTCTACCTCAGAAGTTAAAGAGGCAATTTTACACCAGCACCAATTGCACTTGATCGACGCAGTAACCTCGCCTCAAATGCCTGCCGAAATTTCCATCGTTTCGCATGCCACCCAGCAACAATACACACCTGGCACAACAAAGTCATGCGGAACGGTTCGCACGACTTTTCGCCGCGTTTGTGTTAAATGCATGCCAATCCTAGCGCTCCTGTGCGGTGCTGTCACCCACCCCGATTGCTCAAAAGTTATGGCAAATCAGAGTTGACCTTCTTGTTCTGGTGGTAAATAAACAGCGCATCGAGGCGGTCAATGACCGACTCCTCGAACGGATCGAAGCGGACGCCGTGGCGCGCCTGCCAGGCCAGTATTTCAGCGCTGGCGAGCGCGTTCACGGCCATGCCGCACTGGCGTTTCTGGTTCAACTGGGTGAACCAGGTCCAGATGTAGGCCAGCTCGGCCGGCAGCTGAGGCACCGCGGGCGCCTCGGGCGCCCGATAAAGCGGGTTTTTCCGGGCGGTTTCCAGATGATCGCCCTTGGCGTTGCCGTCGCCTGCCGCTGCCGCGCGATCAAACAGATGATCGGCGTACAGCAGCAGGGCCTGGATCAAACCTTCAAAAAATTGGCGTCGTTTTCCAGGGCGGTCGTAACGCGGTCCTGCCAGGTCGGGTACTTGTCAAACGCCGCGTCAATCATGCTCTTGTCGAACGGCACGGCCGCGCCGTTACTGGTGAAGCCATACCAGTCAACGGCCACGGCCAGCGCCATGCGCTTCTGGTTGTCGTCGATGACGCTCACCAGCTGATTGGAGCCTTCGTCAGTCGAGGCGTCGATGGCCGTCTTGCGCTTAGCGGACTTGCGGTAGTCGAAAGCGCACGTGACGATCTTGTTTTTCTCGCCATCATCGACCTTGGCAGAGGTGATCTTGATGCGACCCATGGCAATCGTCATCACCTCGGCCAGCGGCGCCGTACTGGCCGCCATGGCGTAGGCCAGCGGCAGCTCGACTTCTTGTTTGAAGTAGTCGATATAGGCAGAATCCTGCATCAGCACGGTGAACTGCCCCGAGCCCACCACTTTGCCGCGCGAGGCGGCCGTGGCGAACTTCGAACCGATCACCGGATCGATCTTGACCTGGCCATCCAGCGACAACGACATGCCCGTGCAGATTTGCGACGGGATGCCCGCCACCGACAGCATCGCGGTGGCGCTGGAGAACTTGCCGGTGCCGGGCGTGGCGGCCGGTGCCGCGAAGTACGCCGCCGGCGTGGTCGGGCCCTCCAGCTTGCCCATCAGGGTGAAGTCCATGCTCGTGATGCCATTCGGCTGCACAGCGACGTCAACCTTGCTGACCAACTGGTCGATGAAGCAGCGATTCACGGCAATGCCCGGATCCTGCACTTCCGCCGTGAACCAGTCCGTGGTGTGGCCGGTCAGGGGCGTGAAGCTGCGCTTGCCGGGCGCGGTCACGGTCACCGGGTCGCCCTCGACCTTCACCGTCATCGCGCTGCCGTCCATGAACTGGCCAGCGAGCTTCAGCGCCGTTGCCGACTTAACGAAGAAATTTTTGCCGTTGTTGGCGGCGCCGGTGGTCAAGAAGCCACCGATGCGCACGACGGTACCGGCGCGGTGACCGTCGGCCAGCCAGGAACCGGCGCTACGCGTCAGGCCCATTGCGCCCGATGCGATGGTGTTTTGCGCCGCGGTGGTACCGCCGGCCGTGAAGTCGCGGCGCAGCAGCGCGGCCAGCAGCACGGCGTAGGTGTCGCACGATGCTTCGCCTTTGATAGCGCCCGAGGTGCGGAAGTTGCCCAGGCGGGTATCGCTCTGTTGCTGGCTCGGGTCGATCTCGTTGCTCGAATACTTGTCGGCTTCCGTATCGAACGTCGCTGTCACGCGCGGATAGAGGCGGCCGGCAGCGGCCAGGGCCTTCGTGCCTTCTGCAGGTTGCTTGCCGATAACGAGCAGGCTGTCGATGCCGTTTGCAGTGGTCATGGTGTGGATTGCCTTTCTTTGGTCGAAAAAAAAGACCGCCGAGGCGATCTATGTGGGGTAATGCGGGTTACAGGTTGCAGAACCAGCGAATCTTGACCGGGACCATCCAACGGTCGCCGTCCTCGCGGCCATCCGCGATTTCAGGCGTGCGCTCGATCTGCACGGTCACATCACCCTTGGTGAAGCTTGCGCCGCGGCGGAACAGCTCCTTGATCATTTCAGCTCGCGCGCCGGCGCTGGCTGTGCCCTGGCCTGGCGGATACATCAGGCTGACCTGCCCGTCGTGGAGAGTTGCTCCAAATTCGTGAGGAGGATATTGGCGTTGACACGATCACCTTGCCTTCGAGCCACACAAAGACCTTACGGGCGCGTGTAATTCCAATCATCCCCGCGCTGCGACCTTGGCTCGCCCACTTTCCGCTTGAAGTGAGTGTTGATGGGCTGAAATCCGCTTGGCGCCGAGCGCGCGTGAAAGCGCGTATGGAGCATGTGAACTTTCATGACCTACGGCATTCTTGTGCCAGCATCATGCTTGGCTTGGAAGTCGATCTTTATACTATTAGCAAGATTCTCGGTCACAGCAATGTGCAGACGACCCAGCGCTATGCGCACCTCCAGGTCGATGCGCAGCGTGCTGCGTTGGATAAGCTATCGGTGCTAGTACAAACAAAAAATAAAATTACACAGGCCAATTACACAGGCACAAAAAAAGCCGATCACGTAATGTGTCGGCTTTAATTTAAGTACTTGATTTTACAGCGAATTCTTGGTGGGAAGTGCAAGTTTCGAACTTGCGACCCCTGCAGTGTGAATGCAGTGCTCTACCCCTGAGCTAACCTCCCGAAGCGAGGCGAATTATCGCATAGGTGTTGCGGCATCTGCAAGGGCTGGCGAGAGGAAATTTGCCACGCCCCCGTTTTTTCCTCAGGCGGCCGCTGGCGGCGACGTGACGGCGGTCCAGATGCACTGGCCTTTGGCGGCCTTGTCGAGGCCGACGATGGTGGCTTCGTGGGCGGCCAGTTCGTCGGCGCTGGCGCTCTGGAAGATGACTTCGGCCAGGGGCACGATTTCCAGGGCGGCGCCGTCGGCGGCCACTTCCACCTCTTCTTCCATGCTGAGGCTGTTTTGCCCGCGCGTCATGGCCAGGTAGACGTCAGCCAGCAATTCGGAGTCAAGCAGCGCGCCGTGCAGCTTGCGGTGGGCGTTCGAGACGCCGTAGCGGTCGCACAGGGCGTCGAGCGAGTTGCGCTTGCCTGGGTGCATTTCCTTCGCCTGCACCAGGGTGTCGATCACGCCATGCACTTGCTCGTGGACTGGCGGCAAGTTCAGGCGCTTGAATTCCGCGTTCAGGAAGCCGATATCGAACGGGGCGTTGTGGATGATCAGTTCGGCGTCGGCGATGTAAGCGCGAAACTCGTCGGCGATTTCCGCGAATTTCGGCTTGTCGCTGAGGAATTCCGTCGTCAATCCGTGGACGGCCAGCGCGCCCTCTTCCGAATCGCGCTCGGGATTGATGTAATGGTGGAAATTATTCCCCGTCAACATGCGGTTGTTCAGTTCGACCGCCCCGATCTCCAGGATGCGGTCGCCCGTGCGCGGGTTCAGGCCGGTGGTTTCAGTATCGAGGACAATTTGACGCATGGCAGATTCAGTCTTAAAAGCAAAAAGCGAAGGGCACAGTATAGCAAACCTGTGCCCTCCGGTTACATCATGGCATGCCCGAATGCTCAACAAAACCGTAGCGAGCGGCAGTGATTTGTGGCAGAGAAGCGCAACCGTACTTTAGTACGGTGAGCATCGCAGGCCGCAAAGCGCGACGCGCAGCAGGTTTGGTTGGGCGTTCTCAGGCGCGCACGGTTTCCACGCCCAGGTTGGCCAGCTGATCGGCCCGCTCATTGCCCGGATGGCCGTTATGGCCGCGCACCCAGCGCCATTCCACTTCATGCACGGCCTGGGCCGTATCGAGCGCCTGCCACAAGTCGACGTTTTTCACGGGTGCCTTGGCGGCCGTTTTCCAGCCGCGCGCTTTCCAGCCGTGGATCCATTCGCTGATGCCCTTTTGCACGTACTGGCTATCGGTATACAACACTACCTGGCAGGGACGTTTGAGCGCCGTCAAGGCTTCGATCACGGCCTTCAATTCCATGCGGTTATTCGTCGTATTCAGTTCCCCGCCGTAAATTTCTTTCTTGGCGCCATCGGCCACCATCAGCGCGCCCCAGCCGCCCGTGCCGGGATTGCCCTTGCATGCGCCATCGGCGTAAATCTCAACCTTATCCATCTTGCTGCTCCCGCCTTTTATTCGTGACCGGTGCGCCTGCGGGCGCCGTCGCCGGTTTCTTGGTCCACGCCGGACCGATCAAACGCATCCCTTTGACGCGCTTGATCGCCTGCACTATATACACTGCGCCCAGATATGGCCACCAGCGCGCACCGGCCTTGTCCATGAAGGCGTTGCGGCGCAGCCATTTTTCTGTCCTGCAAGCAGGTGCGTAGCAGCCGAAGTGGCTTTGGCTGACGCCCATGTTCAGCAATTTTAACCAGTCTTTCATGCGCGGCATAGAGATCAGCTCGCCCGCCTGCGGCAAGTAATGCCGGCCCGTGACCCGCCCCAGTCCCTGGCGCATGCCCCACAGGCTGGCCGGATTGAAGCCGCAGACGATCACGCGACCTTCCGGGATCAGCACGCGCTCGACTTCGCGCAAGACCTGGTGCGGCTCGGCGGCAAATTCGAGGACGTGCGGCAAGACCACCAGGTCCAGGCTTTGCGAGTCGAACGGCAGCTCGTCGAAGGCCGACACGAGGGTCAAACGGCTTTCCTGCGGCGGACGCGACGGCAGGCGCGCATCGAGCAGCCATTTGTTCGGCATGCGGTTGGCCGCCAGCGCATCGAGCTGGGGCAAGCCGATCTGCACGGCATTAAAACCGAAGATATCGACAGTCAGGCTGTCGAGGCATTGCTGCTCCCAGGCACGCACGTACAGACCGGCCGGTGTCTGCAGCCAGCCGTCAAGCGCTATAATGGATTTTTCGGATGCCACACTGTCCATTCAGTTTTCTCTTTTGCTCATGACACACTCCCCTGAACACGCTTTATCGGTACTTGCCGTGCCCGCCTTTGCCGACAATTACCTGTGGCTGATCCATGACGGCAGCCATGCCGCCGTGGTCGACCCCGGCGATGCGACGGCCATCCTCGATGCGCTGCAAGCCCATCAGTTGACCTTGTCCGCCATTTTACTCACGCATCACCACGCCGACCACACGGGCGGCGTACCTGAATTGTTGCAGCATTTCGCCGTCCCCGTCTTCGGCCCGCGCAATGAGGCTATCACAGCCATCACGGAACCGCTTGCCGAAGGCGATGTCGCCCACGTGCCCGAACTGGGCTTGCAACTGACCGTCATCGACGTGCCCGGCCATACGAAGGGCCATATCGCCTACGTGCGCCAGCGCGACGAGCGTAGCGGCGCACCCTGGCTGTTTTCCGGCGACACCCTGTTTGCGGGCGGCTGCGGCCGCCTGTTCGAAGGCACGCCGGGCCAGATGGCCGACTCGCTGGGCAAGCTGGCCGCCCTGCCCGACGATACCGAGGTATTTTGCGCGCATGAGTACACCTTGTCCAATCTGCGCTTCGCCAACGCCGTCGAACCGGGCAACCAGGCCTTGCAGGAACGCATCGCCATCGACACGGAAAAGCGCCAGCAAGGCTTGTCCACCGTGCCGTCGACCATTGCCCTGGAGAAGGCCACGAATCCCTTCCTGCGCTACCGCGAACCGGCGATCCTGACCAGCTTGAAGGTGGAAGGCAAGCTGGCCACCGATGCGTCGCCCGTGGAAGCATTTGCCGCCTTGCGGATGTGGAAAAACAGCTTTTAAGTCCGCCCTTCCGCCATAAAAAATGGCTATGTCACCGTCAAATGTGGGAATGCTCCCAGTGTTGCTTTCAATAACGTTTCTGGTGAGCGGATGCGCCTGGCGTCGAGTATCCAGCGCCAGCCCAGGTAATTCGGCAGGTAGCGCGTTGCCACGCCGCGAAAGGGCCGCAGCCAGTCCCGCAGACGGCTGTGATACGCATTGACGTTCTGCACATGCGCGGCACCCTGCACACGGATGCCTGCGCGCAAGTTGACGGCCTGGTGGCTGATGCCCGCTTCCCTGGCAAACGCCCGGTAGGCGGCATGGCCATCCGTTACCAGCAGGACATCCTTATCGATGACGGGCAATAAACAGCGGTGCAGCTGTGCCTTCGTCAACGCCCCTTTGCCCGTGATGAAATCGAGGGTCTGGCCTGTGCGGTCGCGCACCACCAGGATACAGACCTGCTCATCGGAAATGCCGCGCTGGCGGGCATGGCCGCCCCGGCGGCGGGCCGGACGCGTCATCTGCCTGGATCCCTTTTCCGATTCCAGCACATATAACTCGTCTGCCTCGGCAATGCCATGCAGGCCATGCGGCCGATCCGTCCTGGCGACGCGGAGAAAACGGTGGCGCCAGCGAAACGTGGTGTTGCGGTGCAAGCCCAGCTGCTGAGCGGCCTGACGTACCGACCTGGAATCGAGCAGGCAATCGGCATAGGCGATCCATAGGGCCTTGTGACGCAAGCGGGCCAGCGGCGTGCCCGTCAAGGCATTGAAAGTGCGCCCGCACGGCACACAACGGTAGCGCTGCAAGCCATGCGCATGGCCATGCCGGTGCAGCTGATGCAAGTGGCAGGCGGGACAGGCCAAGCGCGGCTGCGCCACGCTTTCCAGCAGCGCGACGGTCGCGTCATGTGGCGCGTTACCACGCAGCAAGGCCATGCCTGCCTGGCGCTGGCGCCGGTTCAGGTAAGCAAACTGTGCGATAAAGTTGATCCAGTCGGCTGGCTGCATGATCTACTCCCTGCGTGGTGAATATGCAGAGTCAGACAGCGCAGCCAACGGAAGATTCCGGCATTTCCCCTACTTGCCGATGACAGAGCCTAAAAAATCCCGGCAGATGCTTGTATGCATCGCCGGGATTTTTTTATCGATCTAGTTGATCAGGATCAGATTTCTTCATACAGCGGCAAGGTCAGGAATTCGGCGAACGATTCCGACGTCGACATTTCCTCGAAAATCTGGCCGGCGCGCACATAGGTCGGGCCGTTGCCGCCCGGCGCATCGCGCTGCACCTTGGCCAGCTCTTCCGGAATCATGGCGCGCACCATCTCGGCCGTCACCTTGCGGCCATCTTCCAGCACGCCCTTGCTCGAACGAATCCATTGCCACACTTGCGAACGGCTGATCTCGGCCGTGGCCGCATCTTCCATCAGGTTGTGGATAGGCACGCAACCGTTTCCGGCCAGCCAGCTGCCCAGGTAATGGATGCCCACGTTGATGTTGTAGCGCAAGCCCGCTTCCGTGATCGGCGCTTCCGGCTGGAAGTTCAGCAAGTCCGACGCTTTCACGTCGATGTCGGGACGCTGTTTCTCGATCTGGTTCGGCTTGTCGCCCAGCACTTTCGTGAACTCGCCCATGGCCAGTTCCACCAGGCCCGGATGGGCAACCCAGCCGCCGTCGTAGCCGTCGGTGGCGTCGCGCGCCTTGTCGTTGCGCACGCCACCCATGGCGATGTCGTTCTTTTCCGGATCGTTCTTGATCGGGATCAAGGCTGCCATACCGCCGATGGCCGGTGCGCCACGTTTATGACAGGTTTTCAGCAGCAGCAAGGCGTAGGCGCGCATGAACGGCGCCGTCATCGTGACTTTCGCGCGGTCGGCCAGGCAGAAATCCTTGTCCAGCTTGAATTTCTTGATGCACGAGAAGATGTAATCCCAGCGGCCCGCGTTCAAGCCCGAGCTGTGCTCTTTCAGCTCGTACAGGATTTCATCCATCTCGAAGGCGGCCAAAATGGTTTCGATCAGCACTGTCGCCTTGATCGTTCCTTGTGGCAAGCCCAATTCGTTTTGCGTCATGACGAAGATATCGTTCCACAGGCGCGCTTCCAGGTGCGATTCCATCTTCGGCAGGTAGAAGTACGGGCCGGCGCCGCGCGCCAGTTGTTCCTTGGCGTTATGGAACATGAACAGCGCGAAATCGAAAATGCCGCCGGAAATGCGCTTGCCGTCGACCAGCACGTGCTTTTCATCGAGGTGCCAGCCGCGCGGACGCACGACGAGTGTCGCGATCTTGTCGTTCAGCTTGTAGGACTTGCCATTTTGCTCCAGCGAAATCGTCTTGCGCACGGCGTCGAACATATTGATCTGGCCCGTCAGCTGGTTATCCCAGTTCGGCGTGTTCGAATCTTCGAAGTCCGTCATGTAGCTGTCCGCGCCGGAATTGAAGGCGTTGATGACCATCTTGCGCTCGACGGGTCCGGTGATTTCCACGCGGCGGCATTCCAGCGCCTTCGGGATCGGCGCGATCTTCCAGTCGCCGTCGCGGATGTGTGCGGTTTCTGGCAAGAAATCAGGACGCTCGCCCGCGTCGAGGCGCTTGGCCCGCTCCACGCGCACGGCCAGTAATTCCTGGCGGCGCGGCTCGAAGGCGCGCGTCAGCTTGGCCACCAAGGCCAGCGCGGCCGGCGTCAGGATCTGTTCATAGCCGGGCTGGATTTCACCCGTGATTTGCATGCCTTCGGGAAGTGCGATCGTGTTCTGCGTCATGAAGTTCTCCGGTTTTTAGTAAATATAAGCAAAGGTAATCTGGTGATCCAAGTATAAGCCGAACGACTGCGCAGGCAAGCTGGACAGAGGCGCAAAAACACTCTGCCGGGCGGCGCATTTGTTCTATAGTATTGCACTATAAGGCATGGAAACGAGATTAAAAATCACTTCATCTATGCGTTTTTATCACAAGTGATGGCATTGCGGGAGCACGACATGGGCCAGTTCAGACAAATATCAACCTTCGTGGAAGTGGTGGCCAAGGGCAGCCTGTCGGCCGCCGCGCGCGCGGAAGGCATCGCGCCAGCCATGATAGGCCGGCGCCTCGATGCGCTGGAGCAGCGCCTGGGCGTCAAATTGCTCCAGCGCACGACGCGCAAGCTGGCCTTGACGAATGAAGGCGCCGCCTTCCTGGAAGATTGCCAGCGCATCCTGGGCGAACTGGAAGAGGCGGAAGCGGCCGTGGCCGAGCGCAGCGTGAAGGCCAGCGGCCACCTGCTCATTTCCGCGCCGGCCGGCTTCGGGCGCCAGCATGTGGCGCCCCTGATCCCCTCGTTTGTCGCCGAGCACCGCGACGTGACGGTATCGCTGAATCTGAACGACCGCCTCGTCGACCTGATCGGCGAAGGCATCGACGTGGCCATCCGCATCGCCAGCCTGTCCGATTCCTCGCTCGTGAGCACCAAGCTGGCGGACAACCAGCGCGTGCTCGTCGGCTCGCCCGCCTATTTGAAACGGGCCGGCACGCCCCGCATCCCGGCCGACTTGGCGAAACACAATTGCCTGGCGATCAGCAGCGAAGGCAGCCAGCGGGGCTGGACTTTCCGCGAAAACGGCAAGAATGTGATTTTAAAAGTGGCGGGCAATATGGTCTGCAACGATGGCGAAGTGCTGCACGACTGGGCGCTGGCCGGCAAGGGCCTGGCGTGGCGCTCGATGTGGGAAGTGGGTGCCGAGATCGCCTCGGGCCAGCTGGTGACGGTGCTGGACCAGTTCGCCGCCCCGGGCAACGATATCTACGCCGTGTTCGCCCAGCGCCGCCACTTGCCGCTGCGCATACGGGCGTTCGTGGATTTTTTAAGGCACTCATACTCACAGCCAGACTACTGGCGCGAACGGGCTATCTGAGGACGCGGGAGCGAACCTGCTGCGCGTCGGTTTTGTCCCGCTTCGTGACATCAATGGGAACACCGCAGAGCTCGGCTTAGAGACTTGCGCTGACCAGGCAGGCCTACCCGGAGGCAATGAGGCAAAGTAGGCGAAAGACAGCCGCGCAGAGGCCGCGTAGCCCATCAAACGCACGCAAAACCCATGCCTCACGGAAATTCAGGCGAAAAAAAATCCTCGGAGACCGAGGATTTCTTTATTTCGTTTGATCCAGCGTATTAGATTGGCTGAATGTTCGAAGCTTGCTTGCCTTTAGGGCCAGCGGTCACTTCAAAAGAAACGCGTTGGTTCTCTTGCAGGGACTTGAAGCCGTTCGACTGGATAGCCGAGAAGTGAGCGAACAGATCTTCGCCGCCTTCGTCAGGGGTAATAAAGCCGAAACCCTTCGAATCATTGAACCATTTTACGATGCCAGTTGCCATTACAATTTCCTATTTCAGTTAAGTTGGGCTTGCGCCCGTTATATCGTTTGAAGCAAGAAAGAAATGACAGACAAACTGCACTACTACCTCGAATCCAACGATGCCCAATTATACCAACAAAACTGAGAAAAACCATTCTTTCGCAAAATAAACTTGCGAACACTACTTTAATAGCCAAATCCCCGTCTTGCGGCGCCCTGTACCAGCGGCATGGAGACACTATATCCTAATCTGCGACGCGGGTGCTTTGCGTTGTATCAAATGAATCATTGCAACCACATGACTATGCGCGAGGTCACCTAGGCGGTGAAATGGGTGGCCGCCGCGTCGCGTCCCGCCCAGTCCAGTAGCGCCACCACTTGCGCCCGCACGCCAGGCCAATCCGCCACCGCTTGCGCAGGGGCATTGAGCATGGCGCGCACCAGCTGTTCCAGGCGCCGGCACTCCTGCCCCAGCGCGGCAAAACCGAAGGTGGCGGCCGAGCCGGCCACCGCATGCAGCGCGCGGTGCAGCTCCGTCAACGGATCCAGGCGGGGGCCTTCGCTGTCGCAGCGGCCGCTTGCCTGCGTGATCGCCTGCATCAGGGCCGGCACGCCAGCCGCATATTTTTCATTCAGGGCGCGCAAACGCGCGCGAAAATCCGGGTCGATCAAGGTTGCCATCGCAATACTCGCCTGAACCGGTTTACTTGGTGCCGAAGATGCGGTCGCCGGCGTCGCCCAGGCCCGGCACGATGTAGGCGTGGTCGTCGAGGTGCGAATCGAGCGAGGCGCAGAACATCTTGACGTTCGGATGCGCATTCTGGAACACGGTCACGCCTTCCGGTGCGGCAACCAGGGCCAGGAAAATGATCTGTTCGTCCGTCACGCCCCGTTTTTTCAACACGTCGACGGCATACACGGCCGAATTGCCGGTCGCCACCATCGGGTCGCACAAGATGAAGGTGCGCTCGTTCAGGTCCGGCAGGCGCACCAGGTATTCCACGGGCATGTGGGTGGCCGGGTCGCGGTACACGCCAATGTGGCCCACGCGCGCCGATGGCACCAGGTTCAGCAAGCCATCGCTCATGCCGATGCCGGCGCGCAGGATGGGCACGATGGCCAGTTTCTTGCCGGCGATGACGGGCGCGTCGATGGTCACCAGCGGCGTCTTGATTTCGCGCGTCGTCAGCGGCAAGTCGCGCGTGATTTCATAGCCCATCAGCAAGGTGATTTCCTTGAGCAATTCGCGGAAGGTGCGCGTCGACGTGTCGTGCTCGCGCATGTGGCTCAGTTTGTGCTGGATCAAAGGGTGATCGGTAATGAACAAATTCGGGAAGCGCGGGTCTTGTTTCATATTGTTTTTCTTTCTATGCTAGCTGGCGCGGCGGCAAGCCTGGGCCGCAAGCGCGCTGTGTATCGATAAAATGATGGATTGCAGCATTATCCCAGCCCCCAGCCCGCCTGTGGCCGGAATTTTCGAAATAATTGCATACACAAGCGGAGGCAAACTCAGTACTCGCGCAGCGCGCGCGCCAGGATGGCCGCGCAATCGGTGCCTGCCGGCAAGCGGCCATACGCCCCGCCCGGCGCCTGCACCAGCCGCGACTGCAGGAACGCTTGCGCGACGAACGGCGGCGCATGGCGCAGCAGCAATCCCGCCTGCACGGCCAGCACGATGCGCTCGGATAATTGCCGGGCGCCAAATTCGTCCGTCTGCGGCCCATCCACGTCGGCCAGCAGGCGCGCGCGGTAGCCGGTGAAAATGGCATCGTCATCGCCGGCCAGCGCCAGCTCGGCCGCCAGGGCGTCGCGCGCGGCCGGCGATTTGCCGAAGGCGCGCAAGACGTCGAGGCACATGACGTTGCCCGAGCCTTCCCAGATCGAATTGACGGGCAATTCGCGATACAGGCGCGCCAGCGGCGCCTCTTCCACATAACCGGTGCCGCCCAGCACTTCCATCGCTTCGAAGCCGAAACCGGGACCCCGCTTGCAAATCCAGTACTTGCCGGCCGGCGTGAGCACGCGCGCCAGCATGGCTTGCCCTGCATCATCCTTTTCATCGAAACAGCGGGCCAGGCGCAGCGCAAACGCCGTGGCGGCTTCCGATTCCAGCGCCAGGTCGGCCAGCACGTTTTGCATCAGCGGCTGTTCGGCCAGCGGCTTGCCGAACACGGCCCGCTGGCGCGCATGGTGCAGCGCCTGCGTCAAGGCGGCGCGCATGATGCCGGCGCTGCCCAGCACGCAGTCGAGGCGCGTGTGGCTGGCCATTTCCAGGATGGTCGGGATGCCCCGCCCCGGCTGCCCCACCAGCCAGCCGTAGGCATTCGTAAACTCCACTTCCGACGAGGCATTCGAGCGGTTGCCCAGCTTATCCTTCAGGCGCTGCACGCGGATGGCGTTACGGCTGCCGTCGGGCAGGTAGCGGGGCAGGAAAAAGCACGACAATCCCCCCTCGTCCGCCTGCGCCAGGATCAGATGCGCGTCGCACTGCGGCGCCGAGAAAAACCACTTGTGGCCGACGATGCGCCAGGCGCCGGCGGCCTCGTCGCCGAACAGCGCTTGCGCCTCGGCCGGCGGCACCTGCGTAGCGCGCGTGGTGTTGCTGCGCACGTCGGAGCCGCCCTGCTTTTCCGTCATGCCCATGCCGATCAGGGCGCCCCGTTTCTGCTCCACGGGCAGCGAGCGGGGATCGTAGTCGCGCGACAGGATTTTCGGCAGCCAGCGCTGCGCGATTTGCGGCAGATCAAGCGCCTGGCGCAAGGCCGGCACCGAGGCATACGTCATCGTCACGGGACATTGCGTGCCGTTTTCCACCTGCCCCACTAATAGATAAGCGGCCGCGCGCGCCACCTGGGCGCCGGGACCGGGCGACGCCCACGGCGAAGCGTGCGCGCCGGCGCCCACGAGGATGGCCATCAGCTCATGCCAGGCCGGATGGAACAGCACCTCGTCGATGCGGCGCCCGGCCCGGTCGAACTGCTGCAGCTCGGGCGTGTGGATATTGGCCAGGCGCGCCAGCGCATAGGTCTCGGCGCGGCCCAGCCTGTCGCCCAGCGCGTCGAGCTCCTGCAACGCCGCGCCGCCGCCCTCGCGCAGCAGCGCTTCGATCAGCGCCGGGTCGCAGGCGAACAGATTGACATTTTCAAAGGGCGTGGCCTGGTTGAAAACTTCATGCGTGTCAAAGGCATTCATGGAGGTCTCCCGCGATTTGTTATCATGGCGCCCTTGCCGTCGCTGGCGCACCGTCAACACCGTCTGCCAGCCAGACTAGCGCAAAGCGCATGACGGGGCAAGCGCGCCAGTGGAAGCAAGCGCAGATAAATGTTTCCATGTGGAACGAAAATGCCTGCGTGTGTCGCGCGGCATGATTTTTTTCATGGAAGGCAGGAATATTTACAAAACCTGAAGCAATGTTGCTCTATTTCATGTAATCGGGTGCTTTTCAATGATACATTTCGTGTGGATCGCGTTCCGATAGCCGCCTTCCGGCCACTATGGCACGCGTCACGCACGATGCATTCTTTCCGTTGGCGCCCTGCCCTGCAGCGAGCGCCGGCACTGATAACAAAAAGGTAAAAGCCAGCACGATGTTTTCCAGTACCCCATCCGCCGCCCACCGCGAGGCTCGCCACGAGTTGGACAACCTCATGGAAGAGGCAGGCGACGTCGTGTTCCGGCTCGATACGGACGGCCTGATCCTGTTCGCCAGCAAGCGCGCGGCCACCCTGTTTGGCGCACCTGCGGGCCTGTCCGGCCATTTGCTGCTGCCGCTGGCCGCCGAAGCGTCGCGCGCGGCGCTGCAGGCGGCGCTGGAAGACGCCCTGGAAGAACCGGGCCGCCTGGAAGTGCGGCTGCAGACGCCGGACCAGGAAATCTGGTTCGAGCTGCGCCTGTCTTCATATATGAACGCGGCCGGCGTGGCCGAATTGCTGGTGGTCGGGCGCGACACGTCGGCCCAGCACAATACGGAAGAACGGCTGCGCCACATGGCCACGCACGATGCGCTCACGGGCTTGCCGAACCGTTTGCTGCTGTCGGACCGCATCCGCATGGTGATCGCCCAGGCCGCCCGTTCGGGCCAGGGGTTTTCCGTCGCCACGATCGGTCTCGATGGCTTTAAAAAGGTCAACGATGGCCTGGGCCACCCCGTCGGCGACGCCGTGCTGCGCCTGGCGGCGGCGCGCCTGCGCAAGACGCTGCGCGACAGCGACACCCTGGCGCGCGTGGGCGGCGACGAATTCGTTGCCGTGCTGCCCGGCAGCGCCACGGACGCGCAGATCAAGCTGGTGACGGGCCGCCTGCTGGCGACCCTGCAGGCGCCGTTCGAAGTCGATGGCCACACGATCTACGTGGGCGCCTCGGTCGGCGTATCGATCTATCCGCTGCATGCGGAAGATGAAGTGCGCCTGGTGGCGCTGGCCGATGCTGCCATGTCGCGCGCCAAGGAAACGGGCAAGGCCCGCTGCCTGGTCTACAGCCCGCGCCTGAACGGCCCGTCGGAACACGATATTTCGCTGGAAGCGGCCATGTTCCACGCCGTGCGCGAAGGCGAGTTTTTACTCTTTTACCAGCCCATCGTCGATGCGCACACGCGGCAGATCCAGGGTTTCGAAACCCTGATGCGCTGGAAGCACCCGACCCTGGGCCTGGTGCCGCCCGTGCGCTTCATTCCGATTGCCGAAGCCAATGGGCTGATCAACCTGCTGGGCGCCTGGGCGCTGAAGGCGGCCTGCGTGCAGCTCAAGCAGTTCCAGGAAGTGGCCAAACGGCCGCTGTACATCTCCGTCAACATCAGCCCGCGCCAGTTCCGCAACGACAAATTCCTCGATATCCTCGACGACGCCATCGCGTTTTCGGGGCTGTCCGGCGAACACCTGGTGCTGGAAATTACAGAAGGCACCCTGATGATCGACCCCGTGCATGCGGAAACCATCCTCGTCAAGATGACGGAGCGCCGCGCGCGCATCGCCATCGACGATTTCGGCACCGGCTATTCCTCGCTCGCGTATCTGAAGCGCTTCCCCATTTCCGTGCTGAAGATCGACCGCACCTTCATCAAGGACTTGCCCGAATCGAGCAAGGATGCGGCCATCTGCAACACCATTCTCGACCTGGCCAAGCATTTGAACCTGTCCGTGGTGGCCGAGGGCGTGGAAACCGAGGAGCAGATGCACTTCATGGAATCGCGCGGCTGCCAGTATGTGCAAGGCTACCTGACGGGCAAACCGATGCCGGCCCACGCCGCGCTATCGGCCTTGAGCGACAAAACCTATGCGGCGCTGGTGCCTGCGCCGTCTGCCAATGAACCGCGCGGAGGGGTGCAATGAATCCAGGTCATTTCACGGCGCCGACACAGCTCGGCAAAAACACCCTGGACCTGCTGTGGGCGCGCACGCGCCAGCAGGGCGACATGCCTGGCTTCGCGAAGGCCATCAGCGCCATCCTCGGCGCCATGCGCGGCGAGGATGACCACGAATTCGACATCACGCAAACGGTGCTGTCCGACCCTGTCCTCACGCACAAGGTGCTGCGGCTGGCCAACAGCGGCATGTATTCCGCCTTCGGCCAGCGCGTCAACACGGTCTCGAAGGCCGTGCTGGTGCTGGGCATCGATGCCATCGGCCACCTGGCGCTGGGACTGAAACTGATCGAGGAGCTGTCGCAGGCGTCGCCCGATTCCGTCAGCGCCCACGTGGAAATGGAAAAGGCCGTGCTGGCCGGGATGGTGGCGCAGCAGGTGGCCACCAGCGCCGGCAGCCTGCAGGCGGAGCAAGCCGTCGTCTGCTCGATGCTGCACACCCTGGGCCGCATGATGGTGACGTTCTACATGACGGACTTCTGGGCGCGCATGCAGGCGCATGCGGGTCCCGGCAACGAGGCGGCCGCCGCGCGCGAAATCCTCGGCCTGTCGCTGCCGGAAGTGGGCTATGCCACGGCCGCCCACTGGGGCTTGCCGCAACACCTGATCAACGGCATGCGTCCGATGGACCCGTCGCCGGACAATGCGCCCGTCAGCGGCGCCGACTGGATGGCGGGCCTGTCGACGATGGCGGCGCGCTGCGCCGACTCGCTGTGGCATGACGATGCGGCCGGCGCGGCGCAGGTGCACGCGCTGATCGACGATTATGCGGGCACCCTGGGCATCACCGCAACCGACCTGGTGGTGGCCGTGGACAAGGCCAAGGCGATGGCGGCGGCCGACCTGTCGATCGCGCCCCTGTCGAAACCGGCGGAACGGCGCGCGCGCCAGCTGGCGTCGACGCGCATGCGCGCCGAAGGCAACCGCGTGCTGATCGGCGGCCTGGCCGACCTGCGCGGCGCCATCGGCAGCGCCAGCCCGGGCCAGATGGTCTCGATGGCGCTCGAAACGCTGCACCAGGGCTTCGATTTTTCGCGCTCGGTGGCGTTCGTGCGCAACCACAGGGACCATCTGTATTCAGCGCGCATCAGCATGGGCGAAGGCATGGCCGACCTGCAGGACCTGATGGTATTTGGCGACGCGTATGAACCAAACGTCTTCCACGCGGCCCTCAACAGCGACCGCGTGATCTTCATCGACAATGCGCGCGACCCGAAATTTGCCGCCAAGCTGCCGCAATGGTGGAAAGCGACGCTGTCCGAAGCGCGCAGCTTCGTCGTGCTGCCCCTGTCGGCCAACGGCCACCCCACGGGATTTTTATACGGCGACTGGGACGACAGCTTCCCGCCGATCCAGTTGAACCAGACGGAGTTCAACCTGATCAACGATATCCGGGCGTTATTGGTGCAGTCGGTGGAGATGCGCCACCAATTGGAATTGGTGGCAAATAAGGTGGCATGAGTACACCTGACCAAACCTACTGCGCGTCGGCATAGGCGGCCTGCGATGCTCACCGTACTAGAGTACGGTTGCGCTTCTTAGCCACCTCTCCCTTCCGCTCGCTACGGTTTTGTCAGGTGTCGCAAGTGTCGTTGTTAAACGAGAAAACGACCATCAAGGTCGCAGGTCGGATCAGGGCCGCAGGCCCGTCATCCGACAACATTCAGCTTATTTCAACTTCGGCGTCGAAACCGACACATCGCCGCACTGCGCGCGGTGCATCAGCGCGTGGTCGATCAATACCAGCGCCAGCATGGCTTCGGCGATCGGCGTGGCGCGGATGCCCACGCAGGGGTCGTGGCGGCCGAACGTTTCCACCAGTACGGGATTGCCCTCTTTATCGATCGAGCGGCGCGGCGTGCGGATCGACGAGGTCGGCTTGATGGCGATCGAGACGCTGATATCCTGCCCCGTCGAAATGCCGCCCAGGACGCCGCCGGCGTTATTGCCGATAAAACCTTCCGGCGTCAGTTCGTCGCCGTGCTCGGAACCCTTTTGCGCCACCGAATCGAAGCCGGCGCCGATTTCCACGCCCTTGACGGCATTGATGCCCATCATGGCGTAGGCGATGTCGGCATCCAGCTTGTCGTAGATGGGCTGGCCCAGTCCCACCGGCACGTTTTGCGCGATCACGTCGATGCGCGCACCGATGGAATCGCCGTCGCGGCGCAACTGGTCCATGGCCTCTTCCATGCGCGCGATCAGGTCCGCGTCGCCGCTGGCGGCAAAGAACGGGTTCGCATGCACGTGCTCCCACGACTGGAACGGCACGGGAATGTCGCCCAGCTGGCTCATGCAACCCTTGAACGTGGTGCCGTACTGCTGCAGCAGCCATTTCTTGGCGATCGCCGCCGCGCCCACGACGGGCGCCGTCAGGCGCGCCGACGAGCGTCCGCCGCCGCGCGGATCGCGCACGCCATACTTGTGCCAGTAGGTGTAGTCGGCGTGGCCGGGACGGAAGCTTTCCGCGATATTGCCATAATCCTTGCTGCGCTGGTCTTCGTTGCGGATCAGCAGGGCAATCGGCGTGCCCGTGGTCACTCCCTGGTACACGCCGGAGAGGATTTCCACCGTATCCGATTCCTGGCGCTGCGTCACATGGCGCGACGTGCCGGGCTTGCGGCGGTCCAGCTCGGGCTGGATATCGGCCTCCGACAGGATCAATCCCGGAGGACAGCCATCGATCACGCAGCCGATGGCCGGGCCATGCGATTCGCCGAAAGTGGTAACAGTAAACAGCTTGCCAAAAGAATTGCCGGACATAGTAGGAAGTGTGAGGACTGGAAAACTCAATTCTACCAGCCTGCGGGGCATGCCATGCCGCTAATGCCCCACCAGGACCGGATATTCCCCCGCCCGTCTCGCCATTTTAAAATCCCGCGTATTTTTTCATGTAAAAAATACCAAATAAGAGTTGCAATCGTGCAATACAAGAAATATTGCCCCACAGAATAGACTTAAAAAAACATTTTGCTTATTAAATAGCTATATACTTGGATCAAAGCGCGCTACACAATACAGGTTACCAAACCGGATTTGGGCTGCGCCGAGAGCACGTCACAAAATGCCCAGGGCTAGGCGCGTTGCCGAAGACAGTACGCAAGTACGGCGAGGCAACGCAACAACGCCATGGGCTTTTTGTGACGTGCTCGTAAAAATATCGAGTCATCCTGGAGAAGCTATACATGCCCGCACCGATCATCCCCCTTGACGCCAACAAGGACGATCACGACGACCTGGTATTCCTCGATGAGCAACCAGCGGCGCCGCTGGCCGTCGCACCGCGCAGCGTCTGGCGGGTGATGATCATCGATGACGATGAAGACGTCCACTCCACCACCACTTTCGCCCTGGGCAACCTGGAAATGCAGCACCGCCCGCTGGAATTCGTGCATGCGTATTCGGCCGGCCAGGCGCGCGAACTGCTCAAGCATGAAGACGACATCGCCGTCATCCTGCTCGACGTGGTGATGGAACAGGATGACGCGGGCCTGCACCTGGTGCGTTATATCCGCGAAACCCTCAAGATGACGGATGTGCGCATCATCCTGCGCACGGGCCAGCCCGGCTATGCGCCGGAAATCGACGCCATCCGCGATTTCGACATCAACGACTACAAGACCAAGTCCGAGTTGACGCGCATCAAGCTGTTTACCACGGTGACGGCGGCCATCCGCTCGTACGAGCAGATCCGTTCGATCAGCAGCAGCCGGCGCGGCCTGGACCGCATCGTCCACGCCAGCACGCAGCTGATGGCGCTGCACGGCGTGCAAAACTTCTCGGCCGGCGTGCTGGCGCAGATCGCCGACCTGCTGGGCATCCGCGCCGACGGCGTGCTGTGCGTGCAAGACTTGCAGGACAACGGTGCGCGGGAGCTGCTCGTCTCGGCCTGCACGGGCAGCTTTTCCAGCTTGCCGCACAGCGCCCTGTGCGGCCTGCAAAACCCCCGCGTGATGGCCGCCGTTGAGCACACGCTGGCGCAGCGGCGCAATGTGTATGCGCACGACTACGCCACCCTGTACTTCGCGGGCAAGGCCAGCCGCGACGCGGCCGCCTACCTGGTGCTGCCGCGTCCCCTCTCGGCCATCGATGAAAGCCTGCTGGAAGTATTCTGCAGCAACGTCGCCGTGGGTCTCGACAACGTCGAACTGGTGTCGCACCTGCACAATGCCGCCTTCTACGACCAGTTGTCGAAGCTGCCCAACCGCACGCGCCTGGTGGAAATCCTCGATGCCACCCTGGCCGGTCCCGCGCGCGACGACGCCACCCTGTCGCTTGTGGACCTCGACCATTTCGCCGAGACCAACGACGCGCTGGGCCACCAGTTCGGCGACATGCTGCTCGTGGCCGTGGCGGGACGCCTGCAGACCCAGCTGGGCCCGCAGCTGACCGTGGCGCGCCTGGGCGGCGACATCTTTTGCGTGCTGGGCGACTCGTCGCAAGTCAATCCGAGCAAGATCCTGGCCCTGTTCCAGGCGCCGTTCAGCATCGACGGCCAGGACGTGCAATTGTCCGCCACCCTGGGCCTGGTGCGCCTGGGCGAACATGCGGGCACGGGCGCCGATGCGCTGAAGGATGCCGATATCGCCCTGAAACGGGCGAAAAGCCAGCAGCGCGCCGGGCATTTCTATTTCTCGCGCAGCATGGGCATCGAAATCCGCGAACGGGTGCGCATGATGCACGCGCTGCGCACGGCTTTCAGCCAGGGCCAGCTGTTTGTCGTGTATCAACCGCAGATCGACCTGACCACGCGCCGCCCCGTGGGCGCCGAAGCGCTGCTGCGCTGGCAGACGCCGGACGGCAAGTTCATCTCGCCCGACCGTTTTATTCCCATTGCCGAGTATTCCGGCATCATCATCGACCTGGGCGAATGGGTGCTGCGCACGGCGTGCCGCGAACTGGTGCTGCTGCGCGAACAAGGCCACCGCAACTTCGTCATGTCCGTCAACGTGTCGCAAGTGCAATTCCGCCACCCCCTGTTCCTGGAAATGCTGCGCGCCGCGCTGGAAGAAACGCAGGCGCCGCCCGAGTTCATCGAACTGGAAATCACGGAATCGATGGCCATGGAAGAGCCCGATTTATTGATCAAGATGTTGTGGCAGATCAAGCAAACGGGCGTGAGCATCGCCATCGACGACTTCGGCACGGGTTTTTCCTCCCTATCCTATTTGCAGCGCCTGCAAGTGGATCGCCTGAAGATCGACCGCGCCTTCGTGACGGAAATCACGGGTTCCGCGCGCGGCAGCAGCATCGCCGAAATGGTCATCCAGCTGGGCCGCAACCTGGGCCTGGCCGTGATCGCGGAAGGCGTGGAAGACGAGCGCCAGGCGCAGATACTGCAGGCGCTGGGCTGCCCGATGGCGCAAGGTTTCCTGTTCGCCCGCCCCATGACGGCCACGGCGCTGGGCAGCTGGCTCAACAATGAAGCGCTGCAGGGCGCCGCATAGACGCCACCCTGGATAGACAATGCAAAACGCCGGCAGTTGCCGGCGTTGTTTTTACTGCATGAGTGAAGCTTAGTCGGTGGTTTCGGCCGGCCAGTCGCGGATATAGGCCTTGAGCATCTGGTTTTCAAAGCTTTGCGCTTCGAGCACGGCGCGCGCCACATCGTAGAAGGAAATGACGCCCAGCAAGGTCTTGGCATTCATGACGGGCAGGTAGCGCGCATGCTTTTCCAGCATGATGCGGCGCACTTCATTGACTTCCGTGTCAGGCGTGACGGTGATCGGGTGGTCGTCCATGTGCTTGCGCACGGTGCCGCCGCCGATCTGGCCCGCGTTTTCATGCAGCGCGTTCAACACTTCGCGGAAGGTCAGCATGCCGACCAGGTCGCCAAATTCCATGACCACCAGCGAACCGATGTCCTTTTCAGCCATGGTATTGGCCGCGTCAAGCAGGGGCTGGTCAGGCGTGACCGTGTAGAGGATATTGCCCTTGACTTGGAGAATTTCAGATACTTTCATATTGGCCGTCCTGTCCGCGTGATTGGTATTTTAGTTATTCTAGCCCTTACTGCGACTGTAGCCTATGCCTGCGGAAAAATCCAGCCTTGCGCGCAATCAAATCGACGGGGATTGTCGGGCAAGAAAAACGTAGCGAGCGGATGCCCGGCGCGGCCGAGAAGCGCAGCGGTACGCGAGTACCGTGAGCATCGCCGGCCGTGCCCCGCGACGCACAGTAGTTTTTTTCATGCCCTGCGGCGGAACCACCCTGCTATCGACAGGCGCTCGCGCGCCGTCGGCAACACTTCGTGCAGCATCTCGCCCGACATGAACATGGCCATGCGGCCCGCTTGCGGCGCGATATCGATGTGCTCGCCGCCCTGCGGGTGCAGGCGCAGCGCGCCGCCGTGCTCCGGCAGCCAATCGTCGTTGAGGTACAGCACGACGGACACGGTGCGCTTGTCGTCATCGCGGAAACGGTCCAGATGGGCCCGGTAAAAGGCGCCCGGCGCGTACAGGGCGAAGTGGCTTTCGTACTCGTCCAGCCCCAGGAACAGCTCGCGGTTGAGCATGCAGCGCAGCGCTTCCATGTGTTCCAGGTAGCGGTCGCAAGCGCTTGACCTGCCCGTTTCCAGCCATTCGATATGGTCGCCGCGGATGTCCGGCTGCAGCAGCGGCGCATGGCCGCTGCCCACGCCGGCGCCCTTCATCTTGCCGCTGAGCATGGATTGCACGCATTCGGCGGCCAGCTGGCGGCTCAGTTCAAGGGAGATAAAATGCTCTTGCATGAGCCAGCCTGCGTGGCACAGGCCGTCGACGATAGAAGGTCCGGGTACGGCAAGGGCGCCGTCGAACGATATTGCGGGCATAAAATCTTTCCTGGTGGACATGCGATGAGAGTTCGCCTGAAGCCCAGGATTTCGCTGGCACGTAGCAGCCTTCCCTGCGGCGCGGCGCACGCGCACAGGTCAAACAGCCCGAATATCGCTGATCCGGTATCCTACCACCGCCGCACCGCAGCGGTCACTTTTTTTACACTGCAGGTTACACACGCCCCCCGCCAGCACGGCGCCATGCGCCCTGCACACGAGCCC
The DNA here is from genome assembly GCF_030587305.1 of Janthinobacterium sp. SUN206. Classification (NCBI taxonomy): domain Bacteria; kingdom Pseudomonadati; phylum Pseudomonadota; class Betaproteobacteria; order Burkholderiales; family Oxalobacteraceae; genus Janthinobacterium; species Janthinobacterium sp. SUN206. The sequence continues at coordinate 1,089,166 of NZ_JAPWIB010000001.1, forward strand.
TTTTGCTCAGATGCAAATCAGGTTACGATCTTGCCACTATAAAACTTGGCGGAGACACCATGAGCGGCCCGAAATACCCCGGTTTCGACACTTTATCCCTGCATGCGGGCGCGGCGCCCGACCCGGCCACGGGCGCGCGCGCCACGCCCATCCATTTCACGTCCTCGTTTGCCTTCAAGAGTTCGGAGCATGCGGCTTCGCTGTTCAATATGGAGCGGGCCGGCCACGTGTACTCGCGCATCTCGAATCCCACCAACGCCGTGCTGGAAGAGCGCATCGCCGCCCTTGAAGGGGGCGTCGCCGGCATCGCCACGGCCAGCGGCCAGGCCGCCATGCACCTGGGTTTATGCACCATCGCGGGCGCGGGATCGCACGTCGTCGCGTCGCGCGCCCTGTACGGCGGCTCGCAGAACCTGCTGGCCTATACCTTGAAACGCTTCGGCATAGCCACGACGTTTGTCGACCCGCGCGACGTGGACGCCTGGCGCGCCGCCATCCGCCCGAATACCAAGGTGCTGTTCGCCGAAACCCTGGGCAATCCCGGCCTCGACGTGCTGGACATCCCCCGGATTGCCGCCCTGGCGCACGAGCACCACCTGCCGCTGATGCTCGATTCGACCTTCACCACGCCGTATCTGCTGCGCCCCTTCGAGCATGGCGCCGACCTGGTGTTCCACTCGGCCACCAAGTTCCTGTGCGGCCACGGCACGGCCATCGGCGGCTTGCTCGTCGATGGCGGCACCTTCGACTGGCAGGCGGCCTACGACAAGACGGGCCGTTTCGCCGAACTGTGCGAGCCGTATGACGGTTTCCACGGCATGGTCTTCGCAGAGGAATCGACGGTGGCGCCGTTCGCCCTGCGCGCGCGGCGCGAAGGCTTGCGCGATTTCGGCGCCGTCATGAGCCCGCACAATGCCTTCGCCATCCTGCAAGGCATCGAAACCCTGGGTTTACGCATGGACCGCCACGTGGCCAACACGCGCAAGATCATCGACTTCCTGCTGGCCAATCCGGCCGTGGAATCCGTGTCCTACCCAGAACTGCCGTCGCATCCCGATTACGAACTGGCGAAAACCCTGCTGCCGAAAGGCGCGGGCGGCGTGTTCACCTTCCGCCTGCGCGGCGACCGCGCGGCCGGCCAGCGCTTTGTCGACAGCCTGAAGATCTTTTCGCACCTGGCCAACGTGGGCGACGCCAAGTCGCTCGTCATCCACCCCGCTTCCACCACGCATTTCCGCGTGCCCGACGATCAGCTGGCGCAGGCGGGCATCACGCAGGGCACCATGCGTCTATCGGTGGGGCTGGAAGACGCGGACGATTTGATCGAAGACCTGGCCCGTGGCCTGAAACTGTCGCAGAAAGGCGCCTGAGATGCTGTTCACCATCGACAATACCACCGCCTACTGCTACACGGGCGGCAAAGCTTTTGACCCGAATCAACCCACGGCCGTCTTCATCCACGGCGCGCAGAACGACCATTCCGTGTGGGCCCTGCAAACGCGCTACTTTGCCCACCACGGCTGGAACGTGCTGGCCGTCGACTTGCCGGGACACGGCCGCAGCGGGGGCAAGGCCAGGGACAATGTGACCGACCTGGCCCGCTGGATCCTGGCCGTGCTGGACGCGGCCGGCGCGCCCAAAGCCATGCTGGTCGGCCACAGCATGGGTTCATTGATCGCGCTGGAAGCGGCATTCCTGGCGCCCGGGCGGATCAGCCACCTGGCCATGCTGGGGTCCACCTACCCGATGAAGGTTTCGCCCGCGCTGCTGGAAACGTCGCTGAGCGATGAACAGGCGGCCATCGACATGGTCAATATCTGGTCGCACTCGTCGATCGCGCAAAAGCCGTCGTTTCCCGGCCCGGGCTTTTACGCCATGGGCGGCGCGCGGCGTCTGAAACAGCGCATCGCCGCCCTCAACCCCGATCACGTGTTTCACACGGATTTTTTCGCCTGCAATGCCTACGCGAACGGCGAAATCGCCGCCGCTTCGGTACACTTCCCCACTTTATTCATTTTCGGCGCGCGCGACATGATGACGCCGCCCAAATCGACCCGCTTGCTGACTTCAAGCATCGCGCATGGCACCGTGGTGCAGGTCGACAGCGGGCACGAATTGATGGCCGAACAACCGGACGCCGTGCTCGACGCGCTGTTTGCGTTTGCGCAAAGCACGCCGGCATGACGCCACGCCACGCACGTGTTTTTTTAGGATAGATGCACCATGTTGTTGAATACCCTGTTTGACGAATTGACAGGCCGCGGCAGCGGCACGGAAGCGGCGCGGCGCGAACGCTATGAATGGCTGGAACAGCTGCGCTGCGCCAATCCGCAAGCGGCCGAAGGCGGTCCCATGGCCGGCATCCCGGGCCACCACTGGTACCGGCTGCCGCAGGCGCTCGGCGTCGCCGGACAAGAATCCGAGCTGCTGGTCGGCACCCTGAACGCCCAGTACCTGGTGTTCGCGGGCCGCCACGCGGCGGCTTTCGCGGCCGAACTGGGCCTGCAATACGACGCCAACAACCGCATCGACCGCCCCGGCGGCCTCGACGAACTGCTCGACGCCTATGAAGAACAGGCCGACGGCAGCTGGAGCACCGTGACGGCGGGCCAGGCGGCGCCGCCGCTGGCCGGCTGGGACGACGTGTACTTCCGCGTGCGCGACCTGAGCGACGGCAAGGCCATCCAGAGCGTGACCACCATCGCCTACGAGAGCAGCCGCTTTCCCGGCTACACCCTGCTGGGCACGACCCTGGTGGGCGCGGGCGCCATCGCGCACGACGACGAGACGGCGCAGTATCTGCAACAAGTCTTTGCCGACTGGGCCATCCAGCGCGATTGCGCCGATGCCTGCCCGCCGGCATCCGCGCCCTGGCCCGATGCACCGCGCCAGGCGCCGCCCGAGACGTACGACACTGCGTTCGATTTTGCCCGCAACCTCGCCTACCTCGACGCCCTGCTGGCTGCCTATGTCCGCGCGCAGGCGCAGGCACAAAACGATGGCGGCGACGACGCCTACTGGGCTTGCGCGGCCGCCAGCACGGCGTACCAGGTCTTCTCGCTGCGCTACACGGCAGGCTTGCCCTTGCCTGACGTGGAAACGGCGCTGGAAGCGGCCATCGCCGCCTGCGAAACGGCGCGCGCAGCCCTGGCCGCGGCCTACGCTGACGACGCCTTGCCCGCCTTTGATTTCGAACAATTGACGGATTACGCGCGCACCCTGCAGCTGCTGGGCGCGACCCTGCTGTTCGGCCGTCACGACCTGGCCACGCGCCTGGCCGCCCTGCAAACGGCCTTCGATGGCGAAGATGGCGTGTACGAAGCGCTGCTGTCCGCCATCGATCCGCAGCGTCCTGCCGTCGACGAATGGTATTTCGCCGAACCCTATACGGCCCTGTACGACTGCCTCGACGCGGACGACCGCGCACAGCAGCTGGAGCACCTGCAACAATACCTGGCCGGCTGGCACGGCGCGCTGGTGCGCGAAGACTGGTTCAACGGCCATTTGCGCGCGCAGGGACTGGGCGGCTACTACGGCCTGTGGGCCTTCGAAGCGGCCGCCGTGGCGCAACGCCTGGGGCTGGAGCGCGGCGCCCTGGCGCACTGGGTCATGCCGCCAACGCCCTGAATACCCCGTACACTTTTAGATAATAAATATCAATGATCAATACCGCAGCCCTGTTCAGCACCGCCTTCCTGCCCGGCCAGGCCGGCTTCGACACCGATACGATCACGGGCCTGGCCGAATGGCGGCTCGATACCCCCATGCTGTTCAAGCTGCTCATCGGCGCCGGCACGCAAGCCGTCGCCTGGCCCATCTACGGCGATGGCGAGGACTGCCCCTGCGTGCTGGCCGCGCCGATGGCGCAGGCGCAGGCCAGCTGGCAAGCCTTGTCCGCCCTGATGGACAGGCCGCGCGACGCGGCCGCCATCGTCGCGCGCGCCGCCATCAGCGCCCTGCTGGCGGGGGGGCAGGCGTGGCTGGTGTTTGACTGCGTGCAGCTGATCCCGCACGATATCGACACGCCGGAGTACGCGGCCGGGCTCGATGCCCTGCGCGCCGAGGCGCAAGCCCTGCACTCTGCCCTGCAGCGCGGCGACAAGGAAGCGCTGGCGCCCCTGCTGGGTGCCGGCGCCGCATCGCCCGCCATTGGCTACTGGTCGGCCACGGCCGATGCGCAGCTGGCCGATGTCGAGGAACTGGATGCGAATGCGCTGCCCTTCCTGCAAGGCCTGGAAGTGCGGGAATGGGTGGAAGACGCGCTGTGCTACGCGGTGGCAGCGGCGGGACAGCCGGACATTCGGGGCCTCGTCACGCCGTACGGCCGCTGGATCGCGCCGCTGTCGCGGGGCCTCGTTCACCTGGACGCCAGCGACGCGGACGATGGCTGGATCACCTTTGCCACGGCGGACAAGCCCGACGCACACGGCGTCATGGACCTGAACGGCACGGTGGTGCTGATGCCCGCGCCCGGCGACCTGTACGTAATCAGTCCCCACCTGCTCCACCAGGTCGCGCCGGACGGCGCCACCTGCCTCCGGCGCTTGCCGGACGGCGCACGGCTCCTCGAAGGCGTGGACAACCTGTGCCAGCGCGACGATGGGTATATCGACTTCATGCGCCTGACGGGCGAACAGGACGAGCGCAATGTCCACGGCGTGCTGGACGCCGCGGGCGCGATGGTGGTGCCGCCCGCCTACAGCTCCGTGCAGGATTTCGGCACCAAGAAAAAGATTGCCATCGTCAGCCAGCGCATAGCCGGCCGCTTCCTGTTTGGCATGATTAATAGCCAGGGCGAGCTGCTGGCGCCCTGCCGGTACGAAGCCATCGACTGCGCCACGACGTCGTCGCCTCCCAGGCTGCGCAAGAACCTGATCTTCGCCATCGATGCGCAAGGCCTGGCCTGCATGCTGACCCTGGACGGCAAGCAGGCGTTTGTGCCTTTGTACCCGCCCGCCCACCATCTGCGCGGCGTGGCCGTGCAAAGCGACTTTTTATATGTCGTCAAGGATGGCATGGCCTGGAGCATGGATTTCACGGGCCAGCTGCTGGAACAGTTCGACACCGTGGAAAACTTCAAGGCGGCCATCACGGCCCAGTTGAGCGAGGCCATGGGCCTGAGCAAGAAAAAGCCCGTCCGGCGCCGCAGCTTTACGCCCGCGCAAATCCTGGCAAAGGCCGACCGCGCGCAGTTGCGCAGCATGGCCGCCCTGTTCTTGCAGGGCGATGCGGACCTGGCCGCGCGCTGCGTGGACATCACGCTCGACGAGCTGGCGGAGGATGATCCGGAAGAAGAATACGAAGGCGACACGCCCGCAGCGGCCTGTTTCTTCCTGCTGTGGTCCACGGCCGCCCACACGCTGGGCCACGGCACCACCCTGGACTGGAAAGCCGTCGATGAAGTGCCGCGCCTGATCCAGCATATCGGCCTGCCCGCGCTGCGCGATTTTTCGTGGTCAGAGCGCGAGGATGGCGACGCGATGGCCGAGGGCCTGGCCGCCATCGCCGCCCACCTGGCGCCGCATCAGCTGCGCCTGATCAACATGCACGGCGGCGAAGACACGTATTATCTGGGGGTGGTGCGGGCGCAGGATGCGGCCGCGTTCAAGGCAGCGGCGCTGCTGGCGGCCTTGCGGCCCGTGGTGTACTAAGACCGCTCAGTTAAGACCGCTCAGTTGCATTTGACGGTGCCGAAATGCTGCGCCAAAGTCAGGCCCAGTCCCTGCTCCACGGCGTTTTCCACCTGCGCCGCCAGGGCGGCCGCTTCTTCGGCCGCCTGGATATCGCGTTCATTGGTGGAGCCGGCCGGATAGCCGGAGTTCACGCGCATGCCGCCGAAGACGAACAAGCGGTAGACGTCGGCCAGGCTGATGCGGTTGACATTGCCCAGCAAGACCCAGTGGTCGGAACTGTCGGCCACGCGCTTGCCCCACTGCACCCGCACGGCGCCCTCCACGTTGACTCTTCCCACCCAGCCCTGCTGCACCATCTTGTCGAGCAGGGTTTCCATCTCTTCGAAGCCCAGGCGCGTGCTGCGGCGGATCTCGGCGGCGCCCACCAGGGCCGAATCGCCGCAGTGGCAAGCCTGGTGCAGCACTTTCAAGATGGCGACGGCGTCGACGAATTCGCTGCCCGGCGCCGCCTCATACCACCAGCGTTCGTATTTCACGACGGGCAAGGCGGCGACCAGCAAGGCGCCCACGAGGGTGATCATCCAGCTCAGGTAAATCCACACGAGGAACAGCGGCAAGGCGGCCAGTGCGCCGTAGATGCGCGAATAGGTGGGAAATTCCTGGATGAATTCGCCAAAACCCCGCTTGGCCACCTCGAACGCCAGCGCCGCCAGCAAGCCGCCCCAGGCCGCGTCGCGCCAATCCACGTCGCGGTTCGGCACGGCAATGTACAGCAGGGTAAACGCCAGCATGGTCAGGCCGATCGACACCAGGGTATAAAACACGGCGCCCAGGAAAGGCACGGCGCCCACCACGCCGCTGGTGGCCATGAAGAGGCGCGAGGTCACCGTCAGCGACACGCCCACCAGCAGCGGCCCCAGGGTGACGATGGCCCAGTAGACAAGCAAGCGCTTGGTCCAGCGGCGTTCCTGGCGCACGCGCCAGATGCGGTTGAAGACGCGCTCGATCAAACCCATCATGCCCACCGACGTGACGATCAGGGCGCCCGCGCCGATGGCAGACAGGCGCGTGGCCTTCGAGGCGAACGTGGTCAGATAATCGAGGATGGTGTTCGATATGCCCTTGGGCATCACGCTTTGCACGAAATAATCTTCCAGCGCATGGCGGAAGGTATTGAATAGCGGGAAAGTGGTGAAGATCGCCAGGGCCAGGGTCAGCAGCGGCACCAGCGCAAACACGGTGGCGAACGTCAGGCTGCCGGCCACCTGCGGCAGGCTTTCCTCGCGCACGCGGCGGCGCGCGAACTGCAGCAGGTCGCGCGTTTCGGACCAGGTCAGGCCGCGCACGACGGCCAGCCCGATGCTCAGGGCGCGCCACAGGTATTGGAAGAACGGGAATATATATTTTGAAAACATGTGCAAAATCAGAACGGCGCCATGACAGCAGTCGTATCAGGCTGTAAAGCGCCCTATAATACCAATGATGAAGCCAACCAATCTGATTATTCTCGTATTGTTTTATTCACGCCATGGCGCCACGCGCCAGTTGGCCGAGTTGATAGCCCAGGGAGTGGAAAGCGTGCCCGGTTGCGACGCCCGCCTGCGCACCGTGCCCGCCGTATCCACCGTCACCGAAGCGACGGCGCCGGAAGTGCCGCCCGCTGGCGCGCCCTACGTGGAACTGGAAGACTTGCAGGAGTGCGCGGGCCTGGCCCTGGGTTCGCCCACGCGCTTCGGCAACATGGCCGCTGCCATGAAGTACTTCTGGGACGGCACGGCCAGCGACTGGCTGGCCGGCAGCCTGTCCGGCAAGCCCGCCTGCGTGTTCACGTCCACGGGCAGCCTGCACGGCGGCCAGGAATCGACCCTGCTGTCGATGATGATCCCCCTCTTCCACCACGGCATGCTGGTCATGGGCTTGCCCTACACGCATCCGGAACTGATGACGACGTCCACGGGCGGCTCGCCGTATGGCGCCACGCACTGGTCGGGCATAGACGGCGACAAGGCCCTGAGCGACGATGAAAAGCGCCTGGCCATCGCCTTGGGCCGGCGCCTGGCGGAAAACGCCGCGAAACTGGCGGGCGCGTGATGCACGGCGCACTGCACAAATATTTTCACTGGGGCGCCATCGCCAGCCTCGTCACCCTGATCGTCTGGTGCGTGCTGTGGGAAACCGTCGTCGCGCCGCTGCAGCCGGGCGGCTCCTGGGTCGTCCTGAAGGCGGCGCCCCTGCTCATACCCCTGTACGGCGTCATCAAGCGCGACGTGTACACCCTGCAATGGTCGTCGATGGTGATCCTGCTGTACTTCACGGAAGGCGTGGTGCGCGGCTACAGCGACACGAACCCCGTCTCGGCCCGGATGGCCTGGGGCGAGGCGGCCATCGTCTGCATCTATTTTGCCTGCGCCGTGCTGTATCTGCGCCCATATAAAAAGGCGGCCAAGCGCATGGCCAGGGAATTGCTGGAAAAAGTGACTAAAGTGAGCATCAAGAAATGAACGACAAGCCCATGACTGACCAAGCCGATTTCCTCGCCGCCTGCCGCGACCTGCTGGGCGACGCCTACGTCCTCACCCTGGACGCCGACACGGCGCCCTTCCTCACCGACTGGCGCGACCGTTTCACGGGCAAGGCCCTGGCCGTGCTGCGCCCCGCCACAGTGGAACAAGTGGCAGCAATCCTGCGCGCCTGCGCGCAATGGCGCGTCCCCGTCGTGCCGCAAGGCGGCAACACGGGCCTGGTCCTGGGCAGCATCCCGGACGCCGCCGGCACGGCCATCGTGCTGTCGCTGGCGCGCCTGAACGGCATCCGCGCGCTCGATCCCGTCAACCGCACCATCACGGTGGACGCGGGCTGCATCCTGCAAACCATCCAGGAAGCGGCCAGCGCCGCCGGTTGCCTGTTCCCCCTGTCGCTGGCTGCCGAAGGCAGTTGCACCATCGGCGGCAACCTGGCGACCAACGCGGGCGGCACGGCCGTGCTGCGCTACGGCAACACGCGCGAACTGTGCCTGGGCCTGGAAGTGGTCACGCCGCAGGGCGAGATCTGGAGCGGCTTGCGCGGCTTGCGCAAGGACAATACGGGCTACGATCTGCGCGACCTGTACATCGGCGCCGAAGGCACCCTGGGAATTATCACCGGCGCGGTCATGAAGTTGTACCCGCAGCCGAAAGCCTGCATCACGGCGCTGGCCGCCATGCCCTCGCCCGCCCATGCCCTGCGTTTATTAAGCCTGATGCAGGACCATTGCGGCGCCAGCCTGACGGGGTTCGAGCTGATGTCGCAGTACTGTCTGCAGCTGGTGGCGGAGCAGTTCCCGCAGCTGCCGCGCCCATTCGCCGACGCGCACGGCCAGTATGTGCTGCTCGAATTGTCCAGCAGCCAGTCCGAGGCGCACGCCGTGGAATTGCTGGAAGCGAGCATCGGTGCGGCCCTGGAAGACGAATTGATCGAAGACGCCGTCGTCGCCAGTTCCGTGGCGCAGTCCGAGGGACTGTGGCAGCTGCGCGAACACATCCCGCTGGCGCAGGCGCAGGCGGGCAAGAACATCAAGCACGACATCTCGCTGCCGATTTCCCGCATCGCCGATTTCATCGCCGTTACCGACGTCGCATTGGCAACGGCCTTCCCCGGCTGCCAGCTCGTGTGCTTCGGCCACCTGGGCGACGGCAACCTGCATTACAACGTGGCGCCGCCAGCCGGCATGACGGACCAGGATTTCCTCGCCAACCAGGATGCCATCAACCGCATCGTGCACGACCAGGTCCACGCTTTTGGTGGTTCGATTTCGGCCGAACACGGCATCGGCGCGCTGAAAAAGGCCGATCTCGCCCACTACAAGTCGCCGCTGGAATTGCAGCTGATGCGCGCCGTGAAGCAGGCGCTGGACCCGCAGAACATCATGAATCCGGGGAAGATATTGTGAAGCCGTCGCCCCTCCTGCTATGCGCCATGGCCTTGCTGGCCGGCTCCGCCAGTGCGCAGGACGTCTACAAGTGCGTGAAGGATGGCCAGAGCAGCTATAGCGCCACGCCCTGCACGGCCGGCCAGCTGCAAATCCTGGAAATCCCCGCGCCGCCGCCCGCCGTCGACAAGGGCGCGGCCACGCGCCAGGAACGGGTGGCCAGCCAGATGGAAGCGGCGCGCAAGAAGCAGGAGCAGCTGGAAGACCAGGCGCGCGAACGGGGCGCCAGGCAGCAGGAAATCCACGAGAAGCACTGCGCGCAGCTGCGCCTGGAGCAGAAATGGGCGGCGCAGGACGCCGTCGGCGCGGGCGACAAGAACCGCGATGCGGCGCAATTGAAAGCACGGCGCGCCGGCGAACGCCTGGCCGTCGAATGCCTGCATTGAGTGCGCCGGCAGCCGATCCTGCGGGCACGCGCCTGCTGTCGCGCTGGCTGCTGCTGGGCGAATGGCGCGCGCATCCCGTGCGCGCCCTCGTCGCCATCCTGGCCATCGCCATCGGCGTGTCGCTGGGCTTTGCCATCCACCTGATCAACGCGGCCGCCTTCAATGAATTTTCCACGGCCGTCAAAAGCCTGTCCGGCCAGGCCGACGTGCAGGTGGCCGGGCGCGAAGCGCTGTTCGATGAAGCCATCTACCCATGGCTGGCGCAGCGCGACGGCGTGGCTGTCGCTTCGCCCGTGCTGGAACTGCAGGCCACGGTGGCGGGCAAGAAGGACGGCGGCCCGCTGCACATCCTGGCGCTCGACGTCTTCCGCGCCGGCTTCATCTCGCCCGACCTGATCGGCGCGCCGGCCGAAGGCCAGCCTTTCGATACCCTGGCCGACGACGCCGTCTTTTTATCGCCGGCCGCCCTGCGCTGGCTGGCTATCGCCCAAGGCGGCCAGGTCGCGCTGCAATCGGGCACGGGCACGGTGCCGCTGCGCGTGGCCGGTTCGCTGCAGCGCGCGCGCGCCGGCCAGCGCATCGCCGTGATGGATATCGGCGCGGCGCAATGGCGCTTCAACAAGCTGGGCAAGCTGTCGCGCATCGACCTGAAACTGCGCCAGGGCGTCAACCGCGACGCCTTCCAGGCCGAGTTGGCGCGGGCGCTGGAAGCCCGCTATCCGGGGCGCTTCCAGGTGGGCCAGCCCAACGACGAAAACCAGAATAGCCGCAACAATAATCTCAGCCGCGCCTACCGGGTCAACCTGACGGTGCTGGCCCTCGTCGCCCTGTTTACGGGGGCCTTCCTCGTGTTTTCCACGCAGGCGCTGTCCGTCATCCGCCGCCGCGGCCAGTTCGCGCTGCTGCGCGTGCTGGGCATGGAACGGGGCCGGCTGCTGCGCCAGGTGCTGCTGGAAGGCGCCAGCCTCGGCATCGTCGGCGCCGGCCTGGGCATCGCGGGAGGCTACGCCATTGCGGCCGTGGCCCTGCGCTTCTTCGGCGGCGACCTGGGCGCCGGCTATTTCGCGGGCGTGCAGCCGCAGGTGCATTTCACGCCCGTCGCCGCCTTCGTCTACTTCATCCTCGGCCTCGGCGTCGCCTTGCTGGGCTGCGCCGCGCCCGCGCTGGAAGCGGCGCGCGCGGCGCCCGCCATCGCCCTGAAATCGGGCAGCGAGGAAGTCGTGACGACGCGCCTGGCGAAAACCTGGCCCGCGCTGGTCTGCCTGCTGCTGGCCGGCGCCCTGACCTTCCTGCCGCCCGTGTTCGAGCTGCCCCTGTTCGGCTATCTGTCCATCGCACTGCTGCTGATCGGCGCCATCGCGCTGATGCCGCAACTGGCCGCCGTCGTCTTCCGTTTCCTGCAGCGCGCCTGGCTGCGCACGGAGACCAGCCAGCATGCGCCCGTGCGCAGCCTGACCCTGGCCCGCCTGGCGAACGCCTCTGGCCAGGCGGGCATCGCCCTCGGCGGCGTGCTGTCGAGTTTTAGCCTGATGGTGGCGATGGCCATCATGGTGTCGAGTTTCCGCGTTTCCGTCGACGACTGGCTGCTGCAGATCTTGCCGGCCGACGTGTATGCGCGCACGGCCGCCAGCGGCGGCACGGCAGGCTTGAATCCACGCGAACAGGCCAGCATCACCGCACTGCCCGAAGTGGCCAGGGTGGATTTCCAGCGCCTGCGCTCGCTGTCGCTGGCGCCCGACCGTCCGAATGTGATGCTGCTGGCGCGCCCGATCCTGCTGTCCGATCCGGGCAAGAGCATGGTGCTGGTGGGTGACACCCTGCCCGTGCCGGCAGGTAGCCGGCCCGTGTGGCTGTCGGAGGCGGCGGCCGACCTGTACAACGTCAAACCGGGCCAGCAGATAGCCCTGCCGCTGGCAGGCGGCTTGCACAAGTTCTTCATCGCCGGCATCTGGCGCGACTATGCGCGCTCTTCCGGCGCCATCCAGATGCCGCTGGACGACTACCGCGCGCTGACGGGCGACCTTGATGTCAGCGACGCCGCCCTGTGGCTGGCCAAAGATATCACGGGCGACGAACTGCAACAGCGCCTGAAAGCCTTGCCCTTCGGCGCCAGCCTGGAAGTGTCGAATCCGTCGGCCATCCGCGCCCTGAGCCTGCAGATTTTCGACCGCAGCTTCGCCGTCACCTATCTGCTGGAAGCCATCGCCATCGTCATCGGCCTGTTCGGCGTGGCCGCCACGTTTTCCGCGCAAACGCTGGCGCGCGCCCGCGAATTCGGCATGCTGCGCCACGTGGGCGTGACGCGCGGGCAGATTTTGTCCATCCTGGCGCTCGAAGGAGGCGCGCTGACGGCGCTGGGCATCGCCACCGGTTTCATCCTGGGCCTCTTGATCAGCTTTGTGCTCGTCTTCATCGTCAATCCGCAATCGTTCCACTGGACCATGCAACTGCACCTGCCGTGGCCCTTGATCGCCACCGTGGCCGGCGCCCTGCTGACGGCGGCCGCCGCCACGGCGCTGATCGCGGGCAGACAAGCCTTGTCCGCTGGCCCCATCCGCGCCGTCAGGGAGGACTGGTAATGCGCCGTGTTTTCATCTTGTCATTGGCGCTGGCGCTACCTGCGCTGGCCGCGCCGCCCACCTTTGCCCCCGTCACGCCGCTGCCGGCCGGCCAGACCCTGCGCCTGCCGCACGACTTCGGCGCCCATCCCGCGTATAAAACGGAATGGTGGTACGCCACGGGCTGGGTCAAAACGGCCGGCGGCGAGCAGCTGGGCTACCAGGTGACCTTCTTTCGCAGCGCCACGGCCACCGATACGGACAATCCCAGCGCGTTTGCGCCGAAACAGCTGATCATCGGCCATGCGGCCCTGTCCGATCCCAAGGTCGGCAAGCTGCTGCACGACGAGAAAAGCGCGCGCGAGGGTTTCGGCCTGGCCTACGCCAAGGTGGGCGACACGGACGTCAAACTCGACGACTGGCGCATGCAGCGGCAGGCGGATGGCAGCTACCGGGTCAGCCTGGCCGCGCGCGAATTCAACCTGCAGCTGACCCTCGCGCCCACCCAGCCCGTGCTGCTGCAAGGCGTTGGCGGCTACTCGCGCAAGGGCGCCCGGCCCGCGCAATCGAGTTACTACTACAGCAAGCCGCAGCTGCGCACGACGGGCACCATCGCGCGCGCGGGCGGCAGGCCGGAAGCCGTGACGGGCGCCACCTGGCTCGATCACGAGTGGTCCAGCCAGGTGCTCGATGCGGACGCCAGCGGCTGGAACTGGATAGGCGCCAACCTCGACGACGGCGGCGCCCTGATGGCCTTCCATATCCGCAGCAAGACAGGTGCTAAACTATGGGCGCACGCGACATGGCGCGACGCGTCCGGTAAGATGACGCAGTTCGCGCCCGGCGACGTCGATTTCACACCCACGCAGCTGTGGCGTTCGCCCCGCACGCAGGCCGAATACCCGGTCGCCACCGAGATCCGCACGGGCGCGACGCGCTGGCAGATCAAGCCGCTGCAAGCGGACCAGGAACTCGATTCGCGCCGCTCGACGGGCGCCGTGTACTGGGAAGGCGCCGTGACGGTGGAGCGCGACGGCCAGCCCGTGGGCCGCGCCTACCTGGAAATGACGGGCTATGTCCAGCCGATGAAGTTGTAAGCACTACCGAATATGTAAATCAAAGCGAAAAACAATGACAACCAGCACAGAAACAGGCAGTACCAGTACAGCAAGCACCGCACCGACTCCCGACACCGGCACCAGCCGCGAACTGAAAAAAGGCAGCCTGGCCGCATTCAAGGGCTTGATGCCCTTTTTGACGCCGTACCGCAAGCAGTTCTTCCTGGCCGGTATCGCGCTGGTGGTGGCCGCCGCCTCCACCCTGGCCATTCCCGCCGCCTTCAAGCAGATGATCGACCTCGGTTTCGGCGGCGCGGCCGGCTCGAAGAGCATCCAGCACGTCGACCTGGTCTTCCTCGCCCTGTTCGGCGTGGCGTCCATCCTGGCGCTGGCCACGGCCGCGCGTTTTTACACGGTGTCGTGGCTGGGCGAGCGCGTCACGGCCGACATCCGCAGCGCCGTGTACCGCCACGTCGTCACGCAAAGCCCCGAATTCTTTGAAACCACGCAGACGGGCGAAGTCCTGTCGCGCATCACCACCGACACGACCCTGATACAGGCCGTCGTCGGCACCAGCATCTCCATGGCGCTGCGCAATGTGCTGCTGTTCCTGGGCGGCCTGGTGATGCTGTTCGTCACCAGCGCCAAGCTGGCGGGCATCATCATCGGCCTCTTGATACTCGTCGTCGTGCCCATCATCGTGTTTGGCCGCAAGGTGCGCAAGCTGTCGCGCGACTCGCAGGACCGCATCGCCGACGCGTCGGCCATGGCCGGCGAAATCCTCAACGCCATGCCCACCGTGCAAGCGTTCACGCACGAGAAAATCGAATCGAAACGCTTCGGCGACTCCGTCGAAGGCGCCTTCATGACGGCCATGCGCCGCATCCGCGCCCGCGCCCTGCTCACCATGATCGCCATCCTGCTGGTGTTCGGCACCATCGTCTTCGTGCTGTGGCTGGGCGCGCGCGCCGTGCTGGAAGGCTCGATGACGGGCGGCGACCTGGGCCAGTTCATCCTGTACGCCTCCATCGTGGCCGGCGCCATCGGCGCCCTGTCCGAAGTCATGGGCGAAGCGCAGCGCGCCGCCGGCGCCACCGAGCGCCTGCTGGAATTGATGGCCGTCAAATCGGAAATCGCATCGCCGGCCACGCCGCTGCCGCTGCCCGCGCGCGCCGCCACCGGCGCCGCCTTGACATTGGACAATGTCATGTTCTCCTACCCGTCGCGCCCGGACACCCACGCGCTGGATCACGTCAGCCTCGACATCCGCGCCGGCGAAACGGTGGCCGTCGTCGGCCCTTCCGGCGCCGGCAAGACCACCCTGTTCCAGCTGTTCCTGCGCTTCTATGACCCGCAAAGCGGCAGCATCCGCCTCGATGGCGTGGATATCAAGCAGCTGGACCTGCACACCCTGCGCGACGCCATCGGCATCGTGCCGCAGGATACCGTGATTTTCTCGGCCGACGCCATGGAAAACATCCGCTACGGCCGCGCCGGCGCCAGCGACGAGGAAGTGATCGCCGCGGCGAAGATGGCGGCCGCCCACGAATTCATCGAGCGCCTGCCGAACGGCTACAAATCCTTCCTCGGCGAACGGGGCGTGCGCCTGTCCGGCGGCCAGCGCCAGCGCATCGCCATCGCCCGCGCCCTGCTGAAAAACCCGCCGCTGCTGCTGCTCGATGAAGCCACCAGCGCGCTGGACGCAGAATCGGAACGCCTGGTGCAAAAGGCGCTGGAAGCGGCCATGGTAGGCCGCACCACGGTCATCATCGCCCACCGTCTGGCCACCGTGCAGCGCGCCGACCGCATCATCGTCATGGAAGACGGCAAGATCGTCGAGACAGGCACGCATGCGTCGCTGGTCGCAATGAAAGGCATCTATGCGAACCTTGCCGCACTGCAATTTCACAACGTACAGATCAACTAAGCAAAAACAGCCATGAACGCACTTTTCCACGCCAACCTGGGCATCACCGATTTCTGGACCTTTTTATTGGGGACCATCTTCATCGTCATCCTGCCCGGTCCCAATTCCATGTATGTGCTGTCGGTCGCCGCCCAGCGCGGCGTGCGTCCCGCCTACCAGGGCGCCTTCGGTATCTTCGCCGGCGACCTGATACTGATGGTGCTGTCGGCCTGCGGCGTGGCCTCCCTGCTGAAAGCCAGCCCGGCCCTGTTCTACGTGGTGAAATACATCGGCGCCGCCTACCTGGGCTGGATCGGCCTGCAGATGCTGATCGGCTGCTGGCGCAAGCTGCGCGCGCCGGCACCGGCCGAAGGCGAAGCGGCGGCCGTCCCTGCCCCCGTCAAGGAAAGCGACCCGTTCCGCAAGGCCCTGATCATCAGCCTGATGAACCCGAAGGCCATTTTGTTCTTCATTTCCTTCTTCATCCAGTTCGTCGACCCGGCCTTCCCGAATCCCGTACTGTCCTTCATCGGCCTGGGCCTGATCTGCCAGGTGATCAGCTTTACCTACCTGACGGCCATCATTTTTGTCGGCGCGCGCCTGGCCGAGACCTTCCGCCGCCGTCGCCGCCTGTCGGCCGGCATGGGCGGCGGCGTGGGCGCCATGTTCATCGGCTTCGGCGCGAAACTGGCCACGGCCACCCTGTAAGGAAACCACCGTGACCGAACTCGAACTGCGCCAGCGCTGCCATACCGTCCTGCCCGGTCACCGCCAGCCCGCCCCAAGCGCCACCTTCGCCGCCATGGCCGCCTGGTGCGACGCCAACGATGTTGCGCACGATACCTACGGCGAAGGCGCGCTGATCGAACAGTTCGAGAACAAGATCGCCAGCCTGCTCGGTTTCGAAGCGGCCGTGTTCTGCATCACGGGCACCATGACGCAGGTCACGGCCCTGCGCCTGGCGTGCCAGGACCGGGGCTCGCGCCTGGTGGCGCTGCATCCCACCTCGCACATCCTGCGCCACGAGCGGGGCAACCATGAATTGCTCGATCATTTCAAGGGTTTGATGATCGGCGACCCGCACCGCCCTTGGACGGTGGACGACTTGCGCGCCGTGCCCGATCATCTGGGCGCCGCGCAGCTGGAACTGCCGATGCGCGAAATCGGCGGCCAGTGCCCTTCCTGGGAAGACTTGAGCCAGATCAAGCAGCACTGCCGCGAGCACAATATTCACCTGCACATGGATGGCGCGCGCCTGTGGGAGGCGCAAGCGGGTTTTGGCCAGTCCCTGCCCGCCATCTGCGCAGGTTTTGACTCCGTCTACGTGTCGCTGTACAAGGGCATCGGCGGCCTCGGCGGCGCCATGCTGGCCGGCAGCCGCTCGTTCGTCGAACGGGCGCGCGAGTGGTTCCGCCGCCAGGGCGGCAATATCGTGCACCGCACGCCCTACGTGGTGGCCGCCGCCATGCAGTTCGACGCGCGCCTCGCCGCCATGCCGCGGTATTTTGCGCGCACGCAGTGGCTGTACGCGCTGCTGCGCGACTTCCCGGCCATTGCCGTCAATCCCGCCAGTCCGCAAGCGAACATGCTGCACCTGCACTTGCCCGTCTCGCGCGAACGGGCCATCGCCATCCGCAACCAGGTGGCCGCCGACCACGGCATCTGGCTGTTCAGCCGCGCCAGCCACGCAGCCCTCCCCGGGCACAGCGTGGTGGAATGGTATGTGGGAGACCAGTTGCTGGAACTGCCCGACGACAGCGTGCGGCTGGCCTTGACCCTGCTGGACCAGGCCATGCGCGCCAGGGATTAATTGACAATCGTGACACCAAAAAAAAAGCGCCCGAAGGCGCTTTTTTTCTTTCATGGCAGCTGGGTTGGCCGCCACTACCTGCTTAGAACTTGTAGTTATAAGCGAGACCGATCAACTGCATGCGGGTCTTGAACAGGCCCTTGGTGGTTTCACCGTTGCCGGTGCAGCCAGTTTTGACAGGCGAGCAGTCATTCGTGTAGTTGACACTGGCGTCCTTGAAGTCGATATAGCTGTACGCCAGGTCGATCGAGGAATTGGCGTTCAGCTTCCAGTTCGCGCCGATCGAGTACTGCATGCGGTCGCTGTCCGGCAAGGCCGGGTGGCGCAGTTCGGCACTGCGTACTGGCGCCTGGTCGTGGGCGATACCGGCGCGCAACAGCAGGTTTTCGCTGTACTTGTAGTTGGTGCCCAGCGAGACGCGATAGGTATCTTTCCAGTTCTGGCGGATGCGCTCGGCGCCTTCGGCCGTCGGCGGGAACTGGATGTCCAGGTTCTGCAGGCGCGAAGTGCGGGTCCAGGTGACGTCGCCCATCAAGGCCCAACGATCATCTATCTGGTGGAAGGCATTGATCGACAGGGTTTCCGGCGTGCGCAGTTCCACCAGCGCCTCGGAATTGACCTTGTTCGAGGCCTTGGCGATGAAGCCGTTCACGGCAGGATTGCTCGTCACTTGCGAGAAATCCCAGATGGTGCTGCCTTTGAGCTTGTGCGAAATCGACGAGCGGTAGGCGATACCGAAGCGCGTGCCTTCGTTCAGCTGGTACAGATAGCCGAGATTGAAGCCAAAGCCCCAGTCATGACCATCCATCGACGCATGGCCATCCTTGATTTGGCCCTGCAACGCCGCGCCCGCAGCTTGCGCGGCGGCCAGGCCCTGGGTCTTGGCGATATTGGCCAGGAATGCCTGCGATGCGCTAGGCGCGAACTTGCCCAGGAAGGCAACCGAACCCGGCACGTCCACGCCCTGGCCCAGTTCCGCCTTCATGTATTCAGCCGTGATGCCGAAACCGAACGAGTGGTGCTGGTCCAGCTTGAACGACACGGAAGGATTCAGGGCGATGGCTTCGAGCTTGATATTGGTGATCGCGTAGCGGCCATACCAGTCATTGCCGTAGTCGAGCTTGGCGCCATACGGCACGAACAGGCCGGCACCGACGGTCCACTGGTCATTGATTTTCTTGCTGGCGTACAGCGCAGGCGCGAATACGGCGTCCGGCGCATAGTCCTTGGTGGCCGCGTACGGCGTGCGATTACCAGGGAAGAAAGGCTTCGAACCCGCATCCGTGTAGGTCGAATGCGGTACCACCAAAGTACCGCCGCCAACGAATTGCGTGCCTTCCAGGCGCGACAGGCCGGCCGGGTTGTAGAAAATGGTCGATGCGTCGGCCGCTTCGGCGCCACTGGCATCGGCCGTGCCCTGGGCGGAAACGCTTTGCGAGCCAAAACGGTAGCCCGATGCTTGTGCGGTGGAGGAAATGCCGGCGAATGCGGCAACGATCAGGAGGGGCAGATATTTATGTTTCAAGTTGGTCTCTCTTTATTATATGAAATTGTCTTCGGCACACTATCGCGGGCATATCCAGCTGCCCCGTCTTGCACTTTTCTTGCCGCCGTGAACTCCAATTCACTGACGGCATGAGCGAAGCATATAATATTTTTTAGAAAAAAGCGAACGTTCGCTCTTTTTATGAAACGGCGTTGTTTTTCTTGCGCATACGACCTTCTACAGTGCCAATGCAGGGGCTGGAAGCGGTATCAGAAAGCGCTGATGCATCAGCGACAGCATCTGTTCCGCCGGCACGGGGCGCGAGATGAAATAGCCCTGCACCTCATTGCATTGCAGGGTGCGCAGGATGTCGAGCTGCTCGCGCGTCTCCACCCCTTCGGCCACCACGCTCATGCCCAGCGCATGCGCCATCGACAGGATGGCGCGCACGAACACTTCGCCCTGCTCCGAGCGGCCCAGCTCCATGGTGAAGGCGCGGTCGATCTTCAAGCCATCCATGGCGAACTTCTGCAGCTGCGACAGCGAGGAATAGCCGGTGCCGAAATCGTCGACCAGCAGGCGCACGCCCAGCGCGCGGATGGCGGACAACTGCTCCACGGCGCGGTTCTGTTCATCCATCATGGCCGATTCCGTGATTTCCACCTCGATCAGGCGCGCATCGATGCGGTGGCGCGTCAGCGCGGACGCCAGTACCTGGTGCACGTCGCCGCGGCCAAACTGGCGCGCCGAGACGTTGATGGAGACTGGTACCAGTTCCAGTCCGCTGGCTTGCCAGCGCGCCATCTGCAGGCACACCTTTTCGATGACGACTTCGCCCAGCTGGGAAATCAGGCCGCTGCTCTCGGCCACGGGAATGAATTCCAGCGGCGGCACCATGCCGTGCTGCGGATGGTGCCAGCGCACCAGCGCCTCCATGCTGCACAGCTGCCCGCTCATGGCGTCGACCCTCGGCTGGTAGACGACGAGGAACTGATCCTGCTCCAGCGCCGCCACCAGGCTTTGCTCCAGTTCGCGGCGGTTGCGGATGGTTTCGAACAATTCCGGCTGGAAAAAGCGGTGATGGCCCTTGCCCGCCACTTTGACGGCATACATGGCGATATCGGCGTTCTTCAGCAGCACTTCCGTCTCAGCGCCATCGCGCGGATACAGGCTGATGCCGATCGAGGCGCCCATCTTGTGGCGTTCGCTGCCCAGGTAAAACGGTTCGTCGAAGGCGATGGCGATGCGCTGCGCCACCTGCTCGGCGCGGCTGTCGTCCTCCACCGGGTCGAGCACGACGACGAATTCGTCGCCGCCCAGGCGCACCACGTGGTCGCCCGGGCGCAGCACGGCCTTCAGGCGCAAGGAGGCGGCGCGCAGCACCTTGTCGCCCTCCGCGTGGCCCTGCGTGTCGTTGATATCCTTGAAGCCGTCCAGGTCGATGAACAGCAGCGCCAGCATGTGCCGCGCGATGGCGGCGCGGCCCAGGGCGCCGGGCAGGAATTGCTGCAGCCAGTAGCGGTTGGGCAAGCCCGTCAAGCCGTCTTCATTGGCCAGGCGGCGCAAGTCGCGCTCGTGCTCCTTGGCCGTGCTGATGTCTTGCAGGGTGACGGCCAGGCGGTCGCCGCTGCGCACCAGGCGCCGGCGTATCCAGCGCAGCTTGAAGGGGTTGCCTTCTGGCAACTCGATCTCTTCCTCGGAAAAGCCGGAGACCATGGCGGCCCGGTAATTATGGATCAAGTCGCGGAAATACGGCTCGTGGGCGCGCGACTGCAGGCGCATGCCCAGCAACTGTTCGCGGCGCACGCCAAAGTAGCCGGCGCCCGGCTCGTTGCAATCGACGATCTCGAAGTCGAGGATGCTACCATCCGCGCCGCGCAGGGCGGCGATGATATAAAAGCCGTCGCTCGTGCCTTCGGTGGCCATGCGGTAGGCGTTGCGCACGCCTTCGGACTGGTGGTGGCGCCACGCCAGGCGTAGCGACAGCACGGTGGCGACGGCGGCAAAGGCCAGCAGCAGCACGGTGACGGCCAGGGCGATGCCGAGATAAATCGTGCGCGTTTCCTCGTAGGGATGCAGCATTTCGCCGTCCGACAGTCCGACCACGGCCGTAAACGGATAGGCTTTCAGCGCCTGCCAGCCCACATAACGATTTTGCTTGTCGGAAAAAGCTATCCTGCCGCCCGAATGCAGGGCGCCGCTCTCCGTTTCCAGGAAGCTGGTGTCGAGAAACGGCGTGCCCTGGCCGCTCTGGGTCGGCAGCACGCGCGAGCCCAGGCGCGTACTGAACAGCTCGCCCTCTTCGCCCACCATGGCCGACATGCCGAACTTGCCAAAATTAACACTGTTATAGAATTCGGAAAAATAGCTGGAATGGATGGAAATGAGCAGCACGCCGTCGAAGTTGCCATCCTCGTCTTCCAGCCGGCGCGTGAAATGCACGAGGCTTTCGCCGGCGCCCGGCGCTGACGGGGCCGCCTCGCTGGCCCTCCCCAGCGCGATGCGCAGCGCGCTGGAATTGCTGCGCCAGTGGCGCAACAGGAAATCGCTGCGCTCGTTGACGCGCAGCCGCTGCAGCGGCGCCGTGGCCGTCACGGGATGGCCCTTGCGGTCGAGGATGGCGACGATGGCAAATTGCGGCAAGGCATACATGCCCTGCGTCTTCAATTGATCGAGGCGCAGCTGGCCGCGCGAGTTTTCCCATTCATACTTGAGCTGCAAGGTCAGCTGGTCCATCTGCTCCAGGGTGCGCAGCAGGTACTGGCCATATGCTTTCGACAAGGAAGACACGCTGTCGAGCGCCTGCTGCTGCGCCACCTTCTTTTCCGCTTCCAGCTGCAGCAAGGTGGCCGTCCACAATACCGCGCACAGGATCAGGCCCAGCAAGGGCCAGGCGAGGATCAGGCGCAGGTTAGCCTTGAGAAAATCGGCCCTGCTCATCTCCACCACGGCGGCGTTATTATTATTTACAAATTGTCGCAAGAACATGGTGCAGCATCTGCCGTTTCTATGTATTTCTTCAAGGACACACAAATTACCACAGAGTCATGTTTGCAGGTAAGACGGCAGCGTAATTATGTGCGTGGGCCGCGGCCCGCCTGTCGCGCCTGCGTTACAATCACCATCCTTACCGTTGGAGAAATACATGCAGCAATATCAAGATTTGATCAAGACCGTGCTCGAAACGGGCAGCTGGCAAGACAACCGCACGGGCATCCGCACCCTGAGCGTGCCGGGCGCCATGATGCGTTTCGACTTGGCCAACGGCAACTTCCCTGCCGTGACAACCAAGAAACTGGCTTTCAAATCCGTGATCGGCGAATTGTGCGCCTTCCTGCGCGCCTCGCGCAACGCGGCCGAGTTCCGCGCCCTGGGCTGCAAGGTCTGGGACCAGAACGCCAATGAAAACGCGCAATGGCTGGCCAACCCCTACCGCGAAGGCGAGGATGACCTGGGCCCCGTGTACGGCGTGCAATGGCGCCAATGGCCCGCATATAAGCTGCTCGACGCCGACCAGCCCGCACAGATCGCCGATGCGCAAGCCAACGGCTTTACCTTGATCGCCCCCATCGTCGAGAACGGCGTGCAAAAAGTGCTGCTGTACAAGGCCGTCGACCAGTTGCGCGAATGCCTGGACACCATCATGAGCAACCCGGGCAGCCGCCGCATCCTGTTCCACGGCTGGAACCCGGCCGTGCTGGACGCCGTCGCCCTGCCCGCCTGCCATTTGCTGTACCAGTTCATCCCGAACGCCAGCACGCGCGAAATCTCGCTGTGTTTATATGTACGCAGCAACGATATCGGCCTGGGCACGCCGTTCAACATCGCCGAAGGCGCCGCCCTGCTGCACCTGGTGGCGCGCCTGACGGGCTACACGCCGCGCTGGTTCACCTACTTCATCGGCGACGCGCACATCTATGAAAACCACCTCGACATGGTGGAAGAACAATTGAAGCGCACGCCGTTCCCGGCGCCCCGTTTCGTCATTTCCGAGCGCGTGCCCGACTACGCGAAAACGGGCAAGTACGAGCCGGAATGGCTGGAAAAGATCGAACCGTCGGATTTCTCGCTGGAAGGCTATGAACACCATGCGCCCATCAAGGCGGCGATGGCCGTCTGATGGCGGTCACACCGCTGGCAGCCCTGCACCGCAAGCTGTTTGACGAAACGGATGGCAGCAAGTTCGCCAGGCTGAAAGAGCGGCTGCTGAAAAAGCATGCCGCGGACGACAGGCTGGCCGTGCTCGACATCCTGACGGCGTATGCGCGCGATGGACAACTGCTGCACTGGCGCACCTTTTTGATGACGGATATCGTGCATCTGGTGGAAGGCAGTCAACATGCGGCCTTTTTCGCCTGGGCACTGGAGCAGCCCGCACTGGCGTACTGGGGCGTCGATGGCTTGCTGAAAAGTATAGGCGTGGACGCGTATGCGCCCCTGGTGGCGCTGGCAGCGTCCGGCGCCACCAGGCTGGAAGTGCGCGCCAAGGCGATCAAGAGCCTGGCCGTGTTCAGCCGCCAGCCGTTTGACCAGGACTTGCCGTCCGATCCCGGCCACTGGAAGGCAGAGCAGCTGCGACTAAGCGCCGTGTTGGACTGGCAAGCGGACGGCTACCCTGACGGTGCAGGCTACAAGGCGCCCGCCAAGCATGAGACGCTGGCCAAGCCGCGGTCGCGCCTGCAAGTAGCAGCCGCCTTCCTGGAGCGGAAACTGGCGCTGCGGCGCCAGCGCGAGCAAGACCTGGCGCAACCGTCGAACTGGCTGACCATGGCCAGCGCCAAGGACATGGCCGAGATCGACGCGCAATGGGTCTTGCCGGAAATCTACCGCCATTTCCTGCAATTCTATTCGCCGCTGCGCGTGCATGTCGACGGCAAGCGCTTCCCGCAGGGCCTGCATCTGTACGGCGCGGCGGAGCTGGTGGAGGCCCAGCACGGCTACGCCGTCCATGCCGTGCATCATCACAACATCGCGAGCTGGCAGTCGAAGCTCGTGGTGATTGCCGATGCGGGCGGCGACCCGTACTGCGTACACCTGGAAGAAAGAAGCATCGACGGCGACTTGCCCGTGTACCGCGCCAGACATGGCGCAGGCGAATGGCGCTTCGAGCTCCATATGGACGATTTCATCGACTTCCTGCGCGAAATCGCGTGGGCGGCCTAGCCTGCTTCGCCGCCCGGTCCGCCGGGACCGGGGCCGCCTGGCCCCCGTCCGCCCGGCGGACCGAAGCGCGGCTCCCGTTCGCCCTCCTTGGCCGCCGACGTGGCGCCGCCCAGGCGGTACGACAAGCCCACATAAATCATGCGGCCGTCAAAACGGCGCGTGCTCGTTTCGCGCAGCGAGGCGCTGTTGATGACGGTTTCCATCTTGTTGCTGCTGAACACATCGGTCACATTCATGACCAGGCTCAATTGCGGTGTCACCGTGTGGCGTAAACTGAGGTTCAGCGTGTTGTTCGGCGAGCGGTAGCCCTGTCCCGACAGCATCTTGCCCTGCATTTGCAGGGCAAGTTGCAGCTGGTTATCCGCATTGATCTGGTAATTGAGGCGCGCGCGGCCGCTCAGTGCGTTGGCCGTGCGCGTGCTGCGGTTGCCCAGGTCGTCGGAACTCGTCTGCTGGCTGCGCGCCAGGTTGCCGCTCGTGTTCAGGGTCAGGGACGGCGTCAGCTTGCCGCTGACGCTGAATTCCAGGCCGCTCGAATGGCTGCCTTCGCCGTTTTCCCGCGTGGTCAGCAGCACATTGTCGCTAATAAAATAGCGGTAATCGACGATGGCGTCCGTGTCGCGCCGGTGGTAGGCGCGCAAGCTGCTTTCCAGGCCCGCGATCTTCGTTTCATAGCCGATTTCGAAGGAATCCGTCTGCGTGGGTTTCAGCTTGGGGTTGCCGGCCGACACATTGAACTCGTCGCGGTAGACCACGTAGGGGTTCAGATCGCCCGCATTCGGGCGGCGGATGCGGTGCGCGTAGCTGAAGCGCAAATTGCTCTCGTCGCTGACTTTATAGGTGGCGAACAGGCTGGGAATATAGTTGACGTAATTGTTGCCAGCCTCAACGCCACTGGTGATCTGGCGCACGTTCAAGTCCGTGTATTCGGCGCGCAAGCCGGCCAGCGCGCCCCAGCGTTCGCTCAGGCGCATCTGGTAAGAGCCGTACAGCGCGATGGTGCGCTCGTCGAGCTCGAAACGGTTGCTGCGCATGGGATTGACGGTCTCGGCCAGGCTGGCCGGATTGATGTCCGTATATAAAGTGTCGAAACTGCTCTTGTTGTCGGCCACCTTGTAGCCCAGCTTGGCCGTGCCGCCCGCCAGCGGACGCTCGTAGTCGCCGCTGAAGTCGACGATGCGGTTGCCCGTCTCGCTATGCTGGCGCGCGCGGCTGTCAAACGCGTTGACGGGCGCGATCGCATAGGCATTCGCGTAATCGCTGTCGCTCTCGTTGGTCGACGACGACACGCGCAAGTCGATTTTCAGGGTTTCGCCGGGCAACTCGCCCTTGTGGTCATAGCGCCCGCCCCAGCTGTAGTTGCGGCTGTCGCCGTTGCGCACGGTGCTGCGCACATAGTCGCCGATGGTGCTGCCCGTGCTGTCGCCGTTGATGTAACGGTCCAGCGAGCGCTGGTCGTTGCTGCGCCCGTTGTACGACACGCTGGCGGCCAGGGTGTCGTTCGCATTCAGGTTGTAATTGACGGTGCCGTGCAAGCCCAGCGAATCGTTCAAGCCATTGTTCGTGGAGCTCTGGCTGCTGGGGGCAAAGGCGCCCGTGCCGCGGTCCAGGCGTTCACGGCTGACTTCGCCCACGGAATTGCGGCCGTCATGGCGCACGTTGATGCCGCCCTGGTAGCCCCATGGCCCTTCATTGTAGGTGCCGGAGACGGAGCTGTTGTAGCGCCCGGCGATGCCCGCATTCGCGTTGACGGTGGCAAAGCCGCCCGGCTTGCGGTTGCGCCGCATCACCAGGTTCAGGATCGGGCCGCCACCGGCTTCGTTGCCGAACTGGGCGCCGGGATTGTTGATCACTTCCACGGATTCGATATCGTCGGCCGCCATGGCGTTCAACGTAGCGCCGCGCGAGTCGCCCTGCAGCATGGCCGACGGTTTGCCATCGATCAATATCTGCACATTGCTGCTGCCGCGCAAGGACACGGAACCGTCGGGGTCGACGGCCACCGAAGGCACATTGTTCAAGGCATCGGCCGCCGTGCCGTTGGTGCTGCCCACGTCGGACTTGACGTCGTAGACTTGCCGGTCGATGCGGCCCGTGGGGCGTTCGGCCGTCACGCTGACGGTAGCGGGAGCATCGACGGCGGGCGCCTTGGCCGGTGCGGGCTTGACGACGGTATCGCCGGTGACGGTTTGCGCCTGGACAGCGGCGCCGGACACGAGCAGGCTGCCGCCCGCCAGACAGTGAAAGAGGATTTTATGCATTGGCTTAAAAAATAATCGAGACGCTACGGATGAGGCACTACGCCGCAGCGTGAGAGCACATTCTCAAAGCATGCCACGATTGCAAGGAGCAAAGCAAATGCGAACCATTGTTATTTACTTCAATTTACAAATCTCTCGCACTTGTGGTCGCATAGCCTCATCCGATGACCTTTGCGCCACCTTTGCGCTACCTCAACAAGCCCTTGCCGCGCGCCAGCTTCAGCCAGCCCGGATATTCCGTCATCAATAAGTCATACAGTTCCGCATCGCTGTGCTCGTCGGGCGAGCTGACGGAAAAGTAATTGGCATTGTCGACCAGGCGACCCTGCAATTCGTCGAGCTTTTCCAGGAAGGGGAAGTCGGAATCGGCAAAGGCGGCGAGAAACTTGCTTTTCGATTTGCGCCCCTTGCCGATGCCCATGAATTGCCAAAAGATCGGTTCATGGCTGGCCCAGCGTAATTGTTTCTCCGTCGTCGCCTGGTCGCTCGTGCCGCCATCGGTGACGAACATCACGTACACGGGCAATTCCGCGGCGACGGGCCGCGTGCGCTCGCCGCCGGCGCCATCGGGGAAATAAAATGCGCGTATCGCCTGCATGGCGGCGCCATAGCGCGTGTCGCCTTCCAGCGGATGGCGCTGTATGGCCTGGCCCACGTAGGTATTGCAATTGCTCAAGGCCATGGGCGCCGGATGGTGGACATTCTTGCCGAACAGGAAAACATCGATCTCGCCATCGTCGTCGAACTTGCAGCCCAGGGCCAGGATGCGTTCGGCAAAGCGCTGCACCAGCCCCTCTTTATATAGTCGTCCCATGGAGCCGGAAATATCCAGGCACAAACACACCTTGGCGCGGTGGTCAAGCAAACCCACTTTTTGCAGCGACACACCCGCCTGCTTGACGAGGCTGACCAGTTGCGGCGCTTCCCGTTCGACCCGTTTTTCCAGGTTGATCTTTGCCTGCATGACGGCCGAAACCGCCGCAGGGGCAGCAGAAGCGGCCTGGTCGACTTCGCCGCCGAAGTGGCGCACCAGCGCGTCCAGTCCGCCATTAAAACCTTGCCCCACGGCCATGCAGCGCCAGCCGCCATCCTTGCGGTAGATTTCCGCCAGCATCACGGCTTTTTCCTGTGCGAAATCACTACCCGCGAAGGCGAAGCGGGCCAGCTCGCGTCCGCCCGCCTGCAGGCGCACGTGGCCGGCTTGCAGCTGCGACATCACGCCGCCGCCATCGATGGACGCCGTCACGACGAGGCGGTCTATGCCGGCCGGCAAGCGCGCCAGCTGCAAGGCAAACTCGGCCATGTCGCCGCCGCTGCCGGGGCGCGCTTCCACGCCGCCGCACGGCGTGCGCGGCTGGTTGAAAAAGGTCATGTAGCGCTCGTCGGACAGTTTGCCGTTGGCGTCGAGGCCGAAACAGGCCACGTCGAGCGCCAGCCCCTGCGCAGCGACGCCCACCTGCAGCACGCCGTCGGGAACGAGATTGGCCAGCGGCAAGCGCTGTCCCTTGGACAAGGTTTCCATCAGTGCCTCCTAGGCGATATAGCGGCGCGGATTGTCCGCGTTAAAATCATCTTCGTCTTCCTTGTCCTCGCCCTTGAAGACGACGGGACCGTTGAAGGCCAGTTGCAGGTTCTCGCCCTGCCAGCTCAGCCACGGCGTGGCTTCGCTGCCCGGTTCCGACGTCTTGCCGGACGGTTCGAGGATGATGCTGTCGGGCGTGATGCGCGCCATGCCGATCACATAGGTGTAGACGGAATCGTCCTCGGCCGCCTTGGACAGGCGGAAGTCGAACGCGCACTCGACGATCTGCTCGCCATATTGCATGACCATCTTCGGCCGCATGGAAGCGACCGACACGGCGCCATTGGCCAGCGCCGAATACACGCTGAAGACGAGGCCCACCGTGCCGCCGTACTGTTGCGCCAGCGCGGGATTGACTTCCACCGTTTCCGTGGCCGGTTCCTTGCCCGATGCGCCCGCCACGTCGCCCAGGTGGCGCACGTACGGCATGACGTCGAAGCTGCCCGGCGTATCGGGCGCCTGGATGAAGCGCATCTGGCCGTTCGGCAAGAGGATGCCGACTCTTAAATCGAGGTCGTCGTTATCGTCGTCGCCATCGCCGTTATCGACCCAGCTTGCCTTGACGGTGAGCTTGCCCGGCGCGCCCGCGCCCTTTTGCAGCGACACCTTGTGCGTCTGGCCCGCCTTGGTCAGCGAGATTTTCGACAGGGAAATTTTGGGCGGCGGCGCCGGCTCCGCTGCCGCCTGCGCCACTTCGCCGCCGAAATGGGCGACCAGAGCGTCCAGGCCGCCATTGAAACCCTGGCCCACGGCCATGAAGCGCCAGCCGCCGTCCTTGCGGTAGAACTCGCCCAGCATGACAGCTTTTTCTTGCGCAAAATCAGATCCCGCATACGTGTAGCGGGCCAGCTCGCGCCCGCCGTCCTGTAAGCGCAGGTAGCCGCTGCCCAGCTGCGCCATGGTGGCCGCGCCATCGATGGCGGCCGTGACGACCAGGCGCTCGATGGAAGACGGCAAGCGGTCCAGCTGATAGCTGAAACCGGCCGCATCGCCGGACGGCGCCGCCGCTTCCACGCCGCCGCACGGCGTGCGCGGCTGGTTAAAGAAAGTCATGTAGCGGTCGTCGGACAGCTTGCCGTTGGCGTCGAGGCCGAAACAGGCAAAGTCCAGCGGCACGCCAGCGCTGGCGAGTCCCAGTTGCACGACGTTGCCCGTGACGAGGCCGGACAGCGCCAGGCGCTGCCCCTTGATCAGGTTTTCCATGCGATTATTTATTCAGGTATGGGAGCTTCGGACAACGGCTCAAGGCAAGGCGCGTCGTCCGAAGACAGTACGAATGTACAGTCAGTCCATGGCGGCGCAACGCCGCCATGGACTGCCGTTTTGGGTTCTATACAAAGCTAAAAGAGCTTCGGACAACGGTTCAGGGCAAGGCGCGTCACCGAAGACAGTACGAATAGTACGGCGAGGTGACGCAACGCGGCCATGGGCCGTTTTCCGGAGCTCTTAGGCGTTGATGCCGAACGAGCGTGCCAGCGGGCCGAGTCCGCCCTTGAAACCTTGGCCGATGGCCTTGAATTTCCATTCGCTGCCGGCGCGGTAGATTTCGCCGAAGATCATGGCCGCTTCCGTCGAGCCGTCTTCCGACAGGTCGTAGCGGGCGATTTCCGCGCCGTTGTCGCCGTTCAGGCAGCGGATGTAGGCCTTGCCCACCATGCCGAAGTTCTGCTTGCGATTTTCCGCGTCGTGGATAGTCACGGCGATGGCGATCTTGTCGATGTCGGCGGGCACGCTGGCCAGGTCGACGGCCACTTTCTCGTCGTCGCCATCGCCGCCGCCGGTCGTGTTGTCGCCCGCGTGGACGATGGAGCCGTCAGCCGACTTCAGGTTATTATAAAAAATGAAATCGGCATCGGAACGGGCCTTGCCATCCGTTTTCAGCAGGAAAGCGCTGCCGTCCAGGTCAAAAGCGGCGCCATCGGTGGCGCGCGGGTCCCAGCCCAGGCCAATCACGATTTTCTTCAAGCCGGGAGCTTCTTTGCTCAGGTTGACATTGCCGCCTTTTTGCAAACTGATCGCCATGGTAATTCCTCTTTAATGTGGGGGTTGCATTCGGTGTTTCAGGTCACGTCGCCGGCACGCCGGCTTGATGAGCCATGAGCCTACCATAAAGTTCCGGCTTGCCAGCCGCGCACTATTGAAAATAATGCCATACGGAAAAATCGTGCCGCTGTCCCCATGCGCAAAATGACGGATAATGCCGCTCGACAAAAATTTTTTCACACTAGGTTTGTCCTTGATCAATATACGACTCGACTGCATTCCTGGCACCCTGTGCGACGCACGCCTGTGGTCGCACCTGGCGCCTGCCCTGGGCGACGCCTTTGAGCTGCGGCACATGCCCCTGCACCAGGCGCGCACGCGCCCGCAGATGCAGCAGATGATCGCCAGCCAAAGCGCTCCGCAAGCCCATCTGGTGGGCTTTTCGCTGGGCGCCTACCTGGCGCTCGAACACGCGCTGGCGCATCCGCAGCGTGTGAAATCCCTCACTTTGATCGCCAATTCGGCCAAAGGTTTGCTGCCGGCGGAGGTCGAAGCGCGCCAGCGCATCGTCGCCATGCTCGAGCGCAATGCCTATACGGGCATCACGCGCCAGCGCCTGCGCGAATTGCTGCACCCGTCGCACTTGCAGGACGGCGCGATCACGGGCCTGATCCAGCAGATGGGGCTGGACCTGGGCAAGGAGGTGCTGCTGGCACAATTTCTCACCACGATAGACCGCCCCGACCTGATGGCGCGCTTGCCGGAACTCGATTTCCCCGTGCTGATCGTGGGCGCCGAAGACGACAAGCTCGTCGATCCCGACGACCTGCGCGCCATGGCCGCCCGCCTGCCGCAAGCCACCTTGCACATACTCAAAGACGACACCGGCCACATGATTCCGCTGGAAGCGCCAGGCGCGCTGGCGCAAGCCATGCGTGCGCATCTGGAGGCTGCCGGCAATTTCAACGATAATGACGGGCATCGGGCCTCGCCCCCACCTTTTTCACAGAACCAATGAGCTTACTGACCATCATCGTCGCCACCGACCAGCAAGGCGGCATCGGCATCGACAACACCCTGCCGTGGAAATTGCCGGAAGACCTGGCGCATTTCAAGCGCTTGACGACGGGCCACCCCATCCTCATGGGCCGCAAGACCTTCGATTCCATCGGCCGCCCGCTGCCGAACCGCCGCAATATCGTCATCACGCGCAATCCGGACTGGCGCCATGAAGGCGTGGAAGCGGCGCCGTCGCTGGAAGCGGCCATCGCCCTGCTGGACGGCGCCGAAGGCTATGTCATCGGCGGGGCCGACATCTATAGACAGTCGCTGGCCCTGGCGCAGCGCCTGATCATCACGGAAATCGGCCAGACGTTCGATTGCGACGCGTTTTTCCCCGCCGTGGATCATGCCGTGTGGCAAGAAACCGCGCGCGAAGCGCATGTTTCGGAGAAATCCGGCCTGCCTTACGCCTTTGTCACCTTGCAACGCAAAGCCTGATAAGGTTGATGTTGATTAACAGAATGTTGCTGTAATACCCCTGTCACACCGTTGCGTCACGCTAGCGCAAGCTTGTGGCGCTTTGGGGTGATATTTTTTTCCCGCAGAGGCCGCATTTCTGCGAGAATCCCGTTCTTATTTTTTTTATGTGGCTGCCGGGTTGCACTACCGCCTGACCGTCGCGCCCTAGTCCGCCCCTTCACATCTGTCAGGGGCGGCTTGCTTTTTTGGAGACATGCATGAAATTTCGTTTCCCCATCGTCATCATTGACGAGGATTTCCGTTCTGAAAATACGTCCGGCCTGGGCATTCGCGCCCTTGCCGCCGCAATGGAAAAAGAAGGCATGGAAGTGCTGGGCGTGACCAGCTACGGCGATTTGTCGCAATTTGCCCAGCAGCAATCGCGCGCGTCAGCCTTCGTGCTGTCGATCGACGATGAAGAATTCGGCGCCGGTTCCATCGAGGAAACCGATCACGCTTTGAAGTCGCTGCGCGCCTTCGTCGAGGAAATCCGCTACAAGAACGCCGACATCCCTATTTACCTGTACGGCGAAACGCGCACCTCGCGCCATATTCCCAACGATATCCTGCGCGAACTGCATGGTTTCATCCACATGTTCGAAGATACGCCGGAATTCGTCGCGCGCCACATCATCCGCGAAGCGAAATCCTACCTGGATGGCCTGTCGCCGCCGTTCTTCCGCGCGCTGGTGCACTACGCCAACGACGGTTCCTACTCGTGGCACTGCCCCGGCCACTCGGGCGGCGTGGCCTTCCTGAAGTCGCCGATCGGCCAGATGTTCCACCAGTTCTTCGGTGAAAACATGTTGCGCGCCGACGTCTGCAACGCCGTCGAGGAACTGGGCCAGCTGCTCGACCATACCGGCCCTGTCGCCGCGTCCGAACGCAATGCGGCGCGCATCTTCAATGCCGACCATTGCTATTTCGTCACGAACGGCACCTCGACCTCGAACAAGATGGTGTGGCATTCGACCGTGGCGCCAGGCGACATCGTCGTCGTCGACCGCAATTGCCACAAGTCAATCTTGCATTCGATCATCATGTGCGGCGCCATTCCCGTGTTCCTGATGCCGACGCGCAATCACCTGGGCATCATCGGCCCTATCCCGCTGCATGAATTCACGCCGGAAAGCATTGCCCGCAAGATCGAAGCGAATCCGTTCGCGCGCGAAGCGAAGAACAAGAAGCCGCGCATCCTGACCATCACGCAATCGACCTACGATGGCGTGATCTACAACGTGGAAACCCTGCGCGAAATGCTGGACGGCAAGATCGACACCCTGCACTTCGATGAAGCATGGCTGCCGCACGCCACCTTCCACGATTTCTACAAGAATATGCACGCCATCGGCAAGGACCGTCCGCGCGCCAAGGAATCGATGATCTTCTCGACCCAGTCCACGCACAAATTGCTGGCCGGCCTGTCGCAGGCCTCGCAAATCCTCGTGCGCGAATCGGACACGGTCAAGCTGGACCAGGACGCCTTCAACGAGGCTTACCTGATGCACACCTCGACCTCGCCGCAGTATTCCATCATCGCCTCGTGCGACGTGGCCGCAGCCATGATGGAAGCGCCGGGCGGCACGGCCCTGGTGGAAGAATCGATCATGGAAGCGCTCGATTTCCGCCGCGCCATGAAGAAGATCGACCAGGAATGGGGCCAGGACTGGTGGTTCCAGGTGTGGGGTCCGGCCAGCTTCAACGACGAAGGCATGGGCCAGCAGGAAGACTGGATGATACGCGCCGAAGATGACTGGCACGGTTTCGGCGACCTCGCTCCCGGCTTCAACATGCTCGACCCGATCAAGGCGACCATCGTCAACCCGGGCCTGTCGCTGGATGGCCAGTTCGGCGACACGGGCATCCCCGCGTCCATCGTCACCAAGTACCTGGCCGAGCACGGCGTCATCATTGAAAAATGCGGCCTGTACTCGTTCTTCATCATGTTTACCATCGGCATCACCAAGGGCCGCTGGAATACCCTGTTGACGGCCTTGCAACAATTCAAGGACGACTACGACAAGAACCAGCCGATGTGGCGCATCCTGCCGGAATTTGCGGCGGCCAACCCACGCTACGAAAAAATGGGCTTGCGCGACCTGTGCCAGCAAATCCACGATTTCTACAAGGCTTACGACGTGGCCCGTTTGACGACGGAAATGTATCTGTCGGACATGATCCCGGCCATGAAGCCGTCGGACGCGTTCGCCAAGATGGCGCACCGCGAAATCGAGCGCGTGGCCATCGACGAACTGGAAGGCCGCATCACGTCCATCCTGCTGACGCCGTACCCACCAGGCATCCCGCTGCTGATCCCGGGCGAGCGCTTCAACAAGACCATCGTCGACTACCTGCGCTTCGCACGCGACTTCAACGAGCGCTTCCCCGGCTTCGAGACGGATGTGCATGGCCTCGTGAAACGCGAAGTCGATGGCAAACGCGGATATTTCGTCGACTGCGTCAAGATGGATGAGAACGCCTAAAAATCGTCCATGGCTGCGTTGCATTGCCTAGCCGCACTATTCGTACTGTCTTCGGCAATGCGCCTTGCCCTGAACGTTTTTAGCCATTCTCGTGACGTTGCTTGATGACGTTGCTGGAACCGCGCTCACTAGCGCCGCCTGATGCAGATCAGGCGGCGTTTTTCATTTCCGGCTACCGCGCACGCTTGTGCCAGATCAAACGGCTGCGGTATCGGGCTTCTAAGATGGGCGACTCGTGCCCTCGTGACGGCAGGCCTATGACGCTCAAGGTGTGGCTGGAAATCATGCAGCAGGCGGCGGCTGGCAGTGGCGCCATGCTGGCGACGGCCTTGAAGCAGGCTCAGGTAACTATAGCCCGGCGGCACGATGGCGAAGCAGATGGAACGGGCATCGTGCTGTTCGCCGAAGCCAATACGGCGCTGCTGCAAGCGCTGCCGGCGCTGTGCAGCCAAGCCCGCGTGCTGGCCATCGCCGCCTGCGGCCAGGCCCTCAGCTGCGCGCAACAGCGGGCCCTGCTGGCGGCCGGCGCGCTCGATGTGCTGCTGTGGCCTGGCGGCGCCGTCGATGCGGGCCAGGTGCTGGCGCGCCTGCAGCGCTGGCAAGCCGTGGCGCAGCTGCTGGCGTCCAGCGCCGTGCGCCAGCAACTGGTGGGCGGCAGCGCTGCCTGGACCGCCTTGCTGCACCAGGTGGTGGAAATGGCCGCCTTCAGCCAGGCCCCGATGCTGATCACGGGCGAGACGGGCACGGGCAAGGATTTGCTGGCGCAACTGGTCCACCGCCTGGGCAACTGCCGGGGCGACTTCACCATCCTCGACTGCACCACCCTGTCGCCGGAACTGGCGGGCAGCGAACTGTTCGGCCATGAACGGGGCGCGTTTACGGGCGCGGCGGCACCGCGCGACGGCGCTTTCGCCCTGGCTGACGGCGGCGTGCTCTTCCTCGACGAAGTGGGCGAACTGCAACTGCCCCTGCAGGCGCAGCTGCTGCGCGCCATCCAGGAACGCAAATACAAGCGCGTGGGCGGCAATACCTGGCAACCGACGCAATTTCGCCTCGTCTGCGCCACCAACCGCGCACTGGAAGACGAGGTGGCGCGCGGCGCCTTCCGCGCCGACCTGTATTACCGCATCGCCGGCTGGCGTTGCCAGACGCCGCCGTTGCGCGAGCGCCAGGACGACATCTTGCCACTGGCACGGCATTTCCTCGCCGAACTGGCCCAGCAGCAGCCGCCCCCGCTGGACGCCGCCGTGCGCGAATACCTGCTGCTGCGCGACTATCCGGGCAATGTGCGCGAGCTGCGCCAGACCGTCACGCGCATCTGGCACCGCCATTGCGGCCCCGGTCCCATCACCATCGGCGCCCTGCCCCCCGAAGAACGGCTGCTGGCGCCGCCCTGGCCCGACCAGCACTTCGAAGCGGCCGTGCGGCGGGCCCTGGCTCAGGGCTGCAAGCTGTCGCACATCGCACGCTGCGCCACCGACATGGCCATCCGCCTCGTGCTGGCCGAGGAACACGGCAACAACCAGCGCGCCGCCGCCCGCCTGGGCGTGACCGACCGCGCCCTGCAGATACGCCGCAAGGCGACCGCTCCTTGATCTGCCTCAAGCCAGCCGCGCCAGCCGCAAGAAATTGCCACCCGTGATCAAAGCCGCATCGGCCGGCGGCAAGCCCAGCAGCTGAATCTTGTGCAATTCCAGCCCCGGATGCAGC
This sequence comes from Janthinobacterium sp. SUN206, assembly GCF_030587305.1. NCBI lineage: Bacteria > Pseudomonadati > Pseudomonadota > Betaproteobacteria > Burkholderiales > Oxalobacteraceae > Janthinobacterium > Janthinobacterium sp. SUN206. The sequence continues at coordinate 1,124,673 of NZ_JAPWIB010000001.1, forward strand.
CAGGGGCCATCCGAGCCGAACAAGACCTTGTGCGGCCCCGCGCGCTGCACGGCCTGCTGCAGCAAGTCGAAGCGGCGCACGCCCGAGCTGTCCGCATGGATGTTGCGGTGGCGCGCCAGATGGTCGACCAGCGCCAGCTGCGCGGCCCAGTCGTCGCCGAAGCTGCCCAGATGGGGCAGGATGAAATCGACGTCGGGATACTGCTGCGCCAGCAGTTCGGCCACGGCCACTTCGCCGGCCGGGTCGTACAGCACGGGCAAGCCGAAGAAGCGCGCCGCGTCGCACACTTCGCCGCTGATGCGCGCATCCAGGCGGTGCGCCTTGATGCCGACAAAACCGTAGCGCTCGACGGCCGTGCGCACCAGATCCTGGATGCGGCCCCGGTCGCGCCGCGCATGCACGAAGGCAAAACCGTAGAAACGCTGCGGATCGGAGGCGACCAGGCGCGCCACGCCATGGTTGGCGATGGCGTAATCGGAGTGGAAGGTGGCGAACAGCACGCTGCGGGCGATGCCGGCCGCCTGCGCGCGGCGCAGATAGGCTTGCAGCGGCGCATCGCCGTCCCACGGCCCGCTCAAGCCGTCGCCCGGTCCCGCATGGCAATGGCAGTCGATGATCATCTTGCCGCGCTATTGCCAGTCGCCCATGACGACGATGCGGTTGCCGCGCCGGCGCCAACGCCCGCTCTCGTCCTCGCCCTGCGGCGCGGCCGAGCGGAAGTGCGGCAGTTGCTGGTGCAGGGCCCGCGTCAGCGCGCTTTCCACGGCGCGCGCGCTGCCGTCGCCGTCGGCCGCCAGGCGCGCCGCCTGCCCGGCGATGCGCACGAAGCGGCGCGCCAGCTCCAGTTCGCGGTCGGCCGGCGCCTCGGCTTCCATTTCCAGTTCCAGCGCATTGCTGGCGGCGCGCCCCAGGGCCGAACCGAGCGCCGTGCCCACGCCCGGTATCGGTATCATCGAACCGAGGGCGCCGCCGACAAAGGGCAAGGCCGTCTTGGCCACGGCCTTCAAGGCGCCGCCCAGGGGCTTGGCCACCTTGGCGATGGTAGCACCCACCTTCTTGACGCCCTTCCACACGCTCTTGAAGACGTTGCCGAGAAACTGTTCCAGTTCCTCCTCGCTGGACACTTCCAGCAATTCCATGGCCAGCTGCAGCTCTTCCTCTTCGCTGAAGACGGCCGGGGCGCTCCCCTTGCCGGACCAGGTTTCGCCAAATTCCAGCACTTCAAACGCGGCGCCGGCCCGCTGGCGGCATTGCGCGCATTCACATTCAAGTTGATGCATGATGTACTCCTTCGCAGTCGTCAAAGCGCTGTCGTCAGTTCCACATTTCACCCAGCACGGCCAGTTCCAGTTCGCGCCGCTGGTTGGTCAGCACGCCGCGCTGGTTGGCGAACATGTCGTCGTGGATGCGCTGCTCGATGCGGCGCCGCTGCGCCGCCGAGGACAGGGCCGCCACGTACACCTGGTGACCGCTCAAGTCGACGCCCATCATCTGGCCGCACAGCCGGTGCTGCAGCAAACGGCGGTGCAGATCGTCCGTCTGGCCGCTGTAGGCGCGGCGCCGTCCGCCCGCATCGAATTCGACCACGTACAGGCCCGGGCCGCGGCCATTCGGGTCGCGCAAGGCATTGGCCAGCGGCCCCAGCGCCTGGTAGGTCAAGGCGGCCGCTTCCGGCACCCGGCCCATGGTGCCGGCCAGGGTGGGCGGGATTTCACCTTGTTGCCCGCCATCGTCCTGGCCCTGCCCTTGATCCTGTCCCTGGCCCGCATCGATGCCCGGCTCCGGTTCCGGCTGGTCGCCAAACGCCGGCTCCGCCACGGGATAGGCCTGCGGATAGAGGGTCGGGTAGAGGGGCACATAACCGCCCCAGCCCCGGTAGCGCGGCGGCAGATAGGGCAAGGGCGGCGGTGCGGGACGCGGCGGCCTGCGCGCCGGATTCGCCTGGTAGCGCGGCGGCGCGGGACGGCGCTGTCCGCGCAGGGGAGGCCGCGCGCGCAGCCCGCCGCCGCGCATGCCCCCGCGCGCGCCACCGGGGGCCCAGCGCTCGCCCTCCCATTCGGCCTCGCCCTCTTCCTCCCCTTGCCACTCCTGCGACCACTCTAGAGACCACTCCCCCTGCCATTCCTGCTCGCCGGCCGCTCCCGGCTGCCCCGCAAAGGGCAGCATTTCAAACGCTTCGTTCATATCGCCTCCTGATGTGATGTTCAAGCAAGCCCATCGCCTGCTCCAGTTGCCGCGACGTCTGGTCGGCCCGCAGCAGAAAAGTCAGCGCGCCGGGACCGTCCCCCGCTTGCGCCAGCGACAGCACGCCCGCTGCGCGCAAGACCTGTTGCAAATGGGCGCGGCCGGGCAGGCGCTGCACGGGAAAGCTGCCACCCTGGCAGGCGATGCCGGCCGCCGCCATCCCCGCCCTCCATTGCGCCACCCGCTCCGCCAGCCTGGCGCGCAAGGCATCGCCATGGCGCGCATTGAGCGCGAGCGCGCGCCGCGCCGCCGCCAGCACGGCTGCCGAAGGCGGACTGGCATGCACGCGCGTCTGGCTGCGCGCCGCGAAGCGCCGCAGCAAGTTGCCGCTGCCGGCCAGCACGGCCAGCGGCACGCCAAAGCCCTTGGCCAGCGAGGCGCCGACGATCAGGTGGCTGCCCCCCTTGTCGTAGCCGCCCGGCAAGCCATGCAGCCGCGCCGAGCCGCCACCAGCCGTGCCCATCACGCCCAGCACCTGCGTGTCGTCCAGCAGCAGATAGCCGCCCCCCTGGCGCGCCAGGGCCGCGTAGCTGGCCAGCGGCAAGACCTGTTCGCTGCCCGGCACATAGCCATCGGCCAGGATCAGCGGGCGCCGCCCCTGCCGGCCCCAGTCCGCCGCCAGGCGCCGCAGCACCGCCATCTCGCCGCTGGGGAACATCCGCAGGGGCAAGCCCAGCGCCTGCGCCCGCTCGGCGCCCCAACGCGCGATGGCGTAGCTGCCGCCATCGACGAGGATCACCAGCCGCTCGGCAGCGAGCATGCCGAACAGGTCCCAGAACAGGTGCAGGGTCGACGGCAGCACGCAAGCGGCCTCGCAGCCTTGCAGCGCAGCCAGGCTTGCTGCCAGGGTTTGCGCGCCGGGCGGCTCCTGCAGCGCGGCCGGCTGTCCCTGAGTCAGGCTGCTCCACGGCGCCAGCGTAGCCGCCGGATGGCGCATGCCCAGGTACAGCGCACTGGTAAAATCGAGCATGCACGCGCCCCGCTCCCGTCCTAGACGCTGCGCAGCTGCTGGCTCAGGCGCTGGCGCAGCAATACCGAGGGCATCGTTGCTTCGATCGCCGGGTCGCTGCTGTCGACGGATAGGTCGACCCCGGTGGCGGCGCGGTAGCCGTGGATATAGCCCTGCACTTGCGGGCGCCAGAAGCGCGCCCAGTTGAACGCCTGCGTGGGTTCGTAGATGTCGCTCCAGTTGCCATAGCGCACGGAAAGCAGCAATTGCTCGCCAAAGATGGCCAGGTTACGGAAATGCATCACGCTCGTATCCGTCCAGCCTTGCAGTTTCTTCATGGCATCGACCCGGTCCATCCACGGTTCCGGATAGGCCACCATCACGCGCGTCGGCAAGAATTCGCGGAATTCGGGGCGCGCCAGCATCCATTGCTGCATCAGCATCTCGATGCGCGCCGTGGACGGCAAGTCGCCGAACTGGTTGTGCGCGCCCTGCGACAGGATCAAATGAATTTCCTTCAAGGCATTCAGCACGGGGAAGGCGTCCGCCTTCACGGTGGTGTCGTCATCCTGCTTGTAGAACGAGGTCAACAGGCGCAGCAGGTGGTGGAATGCTTCCAGGAATTTGGAGCGGCTGTCGGCCGGCCGGAAGTGCTGCACTGCCTTGCCGTCCAGGCGCACGCCGTAGTGATGGTCATACTCATAGTTGCGGCGCACCACGGTGAGCCGGTGCTGCTCATCCTGGGTGTAGCCCCACAGCAAGTTATTCAGCGGGCGCAGCATGTCGATTTCCGTGTTCGACAGGGGGTCGAGGCCGCCGCCGGGGGCGCGCAGGTTCTGGAAGCGTTGCGCGATGGCGTTCATGGTCTGCACCAGCATGCCCTCTTCGTGCCAGTACGACCAGATCAGTTCCAGCAGGCAGGGATTGGCCAGCTTTTCCTGGATGATGCCGAAGCACAGGTCCACTTCGCCTTCCTGGCCGCGCGGGATGCTGATGGGGATGTCGGGCAATTTGCGCCGGATCACGGCCAGATAGGGCAAGGTCTGGAAGCCGTCGATGTTTTCCAGGTAATCGTTGCGCAGCACGGTTTCCAGGTCGCGCCCCTGGGGGATGTCGCGCCGGTCCAGATAGGCGTTGTCTTCGGCCGGATTGAAGGCCAGCGGCTGGTTCAGCACGCCGCAATTGACCATCACGAACGCTTCCGTCGCCACTTTCAGCACGCGGTAGGAGTCCGAATCGGAGAACGGCAGCGCGCGGCGCTGCTTGAGCTGCTGGAACATGTCGGCCTTTTTGACGAAGCGCTCCTGCTCGAAGCCGCGCACGGCGGCTAGGTCACCGCAAAACAGGCTGTCCATGAAATGCAGGTAATTTGTAAACGACATCGCCTCGGTGCTGTTGCGTATCAAGGTCCACAGGGGCAAGTCTTCCGTCGGTTCCGTTTCCGTGCGCGTCAGCGACACGCCCACATTGCCCGAGATGGGCTGCGGCTGGCGCTCTTCCGTCTCGTATTCCGCATCCACGGCCAGCATGGCGTTCGGACTCAGCCCTTCCGGCACGGGCAAGGCGCCGCGCAGGTCGGGCCGCTGCGACAGCATCATCTGCGCCATGAAACGGTGCATGCCGGCGCGCCGCACGGGTGTGGAAAAGGCGTTCGGCGTGCCGCGCATGGGTACCCATGGCGCGGCGGCCAGCACCTGCACCTGGTCGCGCCCGTCCGCGCTTTGATCGCCGTCAAACGAGACGGTGGCCACGGCGCGGTCGCCCACCCTGCCGAAATTGCAGTCGCTGGGATGGCAGTCCGGCGTTTCGAAGGCCAGCCCCACCTGCGGGTTGAGCTGCGGCTTGAAGCACAGCACGGCACTGCAGCCGGCCTGCACCGTCACGCACTGGGGCGCCGTGGCGGGGAAATTGCCATACACGCCCACGTAGCTGCCCGTCGCCAGGTCGGCAAACACGGTGCCGCCACGGCCATCCGTCCAGCGCACGCCGACCAGCATGGCGGGGTCGGCTTGCCAGGCGGCGGCATTGAAATCATGGCAGTCCGCGTCGGCGCCCCGGTACAGGCTGATCGCGGCATTGACGACCATGGCCCCGCTGTCCTGCTCGTGCACGGTGACGACGATGCTGCCGCCCTGCTGTTTCGGCCCCGCCTGGCCCGCCGCCCCGCTCCTGCTGCCCATCTTGCCACCCATATTGCTGCTCATCTTGCTGCTCATCTTGCTGCTCATGTCATTCTCCTCAATGGATAATCAAACGGCCTGCCGGACCGGCGGCCATGCCGCACGACATCCGCGCACAGCTCCGACGTGTCCAGGGTGCTGCGCAGGGCCCAGTGGGTCAGCAAACGCCCCAGCAGCTCGCTTTCGTCTTCCGGGCTCAAGGTGCCGCTGGCGCGCGCCTGGCCCAGCACGGCGAACACCAGGGTCGGCGTCGCCTGGTACATCTGCGCCGGCGCCAGGGTCCAGCTGCGAAACAGCTGCGCCAGCATGGCCGGCTGGCGCGTGTGCACGGCCATGGCTTCGACCAGCGAGCCGCCGCGCAAGGCCGGCGGCCGGTGCTGCACCAGCAAGCCCACCAGGGCATCCATACTGGCCTGCAACTGTTCCAGCAGCCGCTGCCGGGCCGGCGGCAAGCCGGCCAGCGGGTAGTACGATAGCCACAACTGTTCCAGGCGGTCCCACTGCGGATGCGGATACAAGGCCCGTCCCATGGCGCAGCTCAGGCGCACCCGCAGCCATGGCACCGGATGGGGATCGTCGATATTCAGGCGGAAGACAAACACGCGCGGCAGGCTCACCACGCCGATCAGGCCCAGGGTGGCGGCCACGCCGACCCGCGCCAGCGACCAGAAGTCGGCCACGATCTCGGAAATCCACCGCTCCCACAACTGCCACACGTGCACCAGGCCGCTGCCGCCGTGCTGCATGGCTTGCAGCACGGGCCGCAAGGACGCCACCAGGTCCAGCAGCGCCGCGCCCTGGTGGCCTATTTCGTGCACCAGCGACGAGGCGATGCCGCTGCCGATCATGCGTTCGCGCGGCAGGCGGATGATGGCGACGGGATTGTCACCGCCGCCAGGCAGGCGCGTGCGCGCGCGGCGGATGGCCGCGCCAGGCCCCCGGTCCAGGTAGCAGATGACGGGCGGCGCCTGGTAGACATCGCCGGGCAGCGCCAGCGCATCGGCGGCAACGATGTCGAGGCCGGCCAGCCACACGCCCGTCTTGTGCTCGCTGCGCTGGGTGATGACTTCGTTGAACAGGTCGAACTGGGTCAGCGCGGCATTGAACTTCAGGCGCAGGAAAGTGAAGCGGCGCTGGGCCTCGGCGGCCGTGGCCATGCTGGCGCCGTCGGCGTGCTCGCGCTGCAGCCACCACTGGAACTGGGCCACCATGCGCCGCAAGGCGCGCCGGCCCTGCACCAGCTGGCTTTCGATGGCCGACTGGGCGCCGGGCATCAGGGACGCCGCCAGCACCGTCGGCTCGATCAGCGCAAACGGTTCCAGCCGCGCCAGCCGCGTCAGCAGCGAGCGCGCCTCCTGCTCCAGCATCCAGGCTGCATAAGCGCCGATGGCCATGATGTCACACGCCGTACAGAACGATCTTGTGGCCCTGGCGCGCCCAGCGGCCGCTGGATGGCCGCATGCCGGCCTGGCTGCGCACGCCGGCCGGCGCCATGCCGCCCCCCGCAGCTGGGCCGCTGCCGTTCTGCGTGGCGACCTGGCCGCCCGGGCGGCCCAGCAAGCCTGGCGCGAACTGGCGCGCCGCCGCGCTGGCCGCCGCCTGGGCGACGGCGCGCGGGTCGCCATTGCCGCGCGCTTGCGCGGCGCGGTTGACGGTATCGGCCGCCAGGCGCACGAACTGCTTCGCGCCCTCGAATTCGCGGTCTTCGTTCGACGACGCTTCCGCTTCCAGCCCCAGAGCGCTGCCGGCGGCCGAGGCCAGGCCGCTGCCGATCTTGGCGCCCAGCGGGCCGCCGAAATAGCCGCCGATGGCGCCGCCCGCCAGGGGAATGGCCTTCTTCGCCACGCCCTTGAGCACGCCGCCGATCGCTTGTCCCACGGGCGACTTGATGATGCCGCCCGCCACGGAGGCGGCCTTGCGCAGGAAATTGCCGAGAAACTGTTCCAGTTCGGCTTCATTGCTGACCGACAACAATTCATTCGCCAGTTCCATCTCCTCGGCCTCGGAAAACATGGCGCTCGCGCCGCCCTCGCCGCTCCAATCGCCCTGGCCAAACTCGAACTGTTCCGCTTCAAAGCCGGACATTTCCTGTCCGTATTCCAGGGTCGTACGATCCAAGTCATGCATGATGAACTCCTCAAAGTTAGCACCTCGGTTGACATAACAGTGCCGGACGCAGCAGCCGTCCGGCTAACAATCGAGCACGACGATGTGCCCGCCCTCGCGGCGCCAATGGCCAGCATCCCGTCCCGGCGTTTGCGCCGCCTGCCTGAGCAAGCCTGGCGCCACGCGGCGTGCCACTTGCAGCAGGGCCGCGTCCACCCGCGTCCTGGGGTCGCGCGCGCCCAGGACGCCGTCCTGCACCAGCGCCGTGTTGACGGCATCGATCAGGTGCACGACCTGGCGCGCCAGTTCGAATTCCTTGTCTTCCGGGCTCAATCCTTCCAGTTCCATGCCGAAGATGGCCGCAGCGCGCCGCTTGAGCGCCTGCGGCGAGCCACCATGCAGTGGCAGCAAGGGCGCCACCACCTTGCCCAGCAACTGGCGCAGCGGCCCTTCCAGCGGCGTGCCGCGCACTTGCTGGCCCGCCGCGGTGGCGCCCAGCTGGTGCGCCAGGAAAGCATCGAATTGGGCCGGCCCTTGCAATTCCAGCAACTGCGCCGCCAGCGCCAGCGCATCTTCCTGCTGCAGCGGCAGCATGCCCGGCGCGTCAGGCAATTCCATTTCGGGACGATAGGCGAGCAGGCGGCTGGTCATGACAGGCTCCGGTGGAAGGCGGGCGGGTGGCCCATGCCTCCCTGATGCAAGGGCCATGCCAGTCCGGCGCAGGGGAAGAATGGGACAGGACGGCGAACGGCGTTTCGCCGATAGCGTAAAAACCATGGTTTCCGGCGAAGCGGGTTTCGTTGTCAAGATGAGCTTTCAAACAAGCTTAATTGGCAGGAATGATTACGTCGCCTATCCGCCACAGTGCCCGCTATCGGCAAAAAATATTTTTCATTTTTAAAAAGCAAACTTCGCGCTACCCCGCCAAAAACACCACCAATACCATACCAACGGACGATAAAAATAAACGTGGCCAACACGTAAATAGTTAATTGGAAACAGGATTTTGGTAGGCAAGCCCTACAATTAATGGGCCAGAATTTGATTGCCTGAAAGAAACTAAATGATAGACCCTACCTTGCGCCGTTTATTGGCCATCACATTACTCAGCCTGCTTGCCGCCTGCGGCGGTGGCGGCGACAGCAAGACCGGCGCCACCCAGAACCCGGACATATCGGTCGTGCCGCCCGCGACCACCGCCCCCGGCGATCCGGCCACCCCCGGTACCAAGCCGGGCGACACGATCCCGCCGCCGCCCCTGACCACGCCGCCGGCCAACCAGACAGCCACCTTCACGCGCGCGGAAGCGTCGCGTTTCCTGGGCCGCGCCACGTTCGGGCCGGACATGGCGGCCATCGACGCCCTCGCCGCCAGCGACAGCGACGCCTGGTTCCGCGCGCAGTTTTCCAAGCCGCAAACCTTGCACCGCAAATATATCGACGCCAAGTATCCCGTGGCGGGCACGGCGGCCACCAAGGCCGTGCCGAACGACTTTTACGAGTCGTTCTGGCAGCAAGCCGTGCGCGGCGACGACCAGTTGCGCCAGCGCGTGGCCTTTGCCCTGTCGGAAATCTTCGTCGTGTCCACGCAAAACGAGAGCGTATGGACGCAAACGCGGGGCGTCGCCAGCTATTACGACATGCTGGGGCAACATGCGTTCGGCAACTTCCGCAACCTGCTGCAGGGCGTGGCCACCCATCCGATGATGGGGCTGTACCTGTCGCACCTGCGCAACCAGAAGGAATCGGCCACGCGTACGCCCGACGAGAATTTCGCGCGCGAAGTGATGCAGCTGTTTACCATCGGCCTGTACCAGCTGAATGCGGATGGTTCATTGAAATTGTCCGGCGGCAAGCCCATCGACACCTACACGCGCGACGATGTGGGCGGCCTGGCAAAAGTATTTACGGGCTGGAGCTGGGCCGGCCCGGACCAGGGCGCGAACCGTTTCTTTGGCAGCGTGGCCGATCCGGACCGCGACTGGAAACCGATGCAGAACTATGCGGCGTACCACTCCACCAGCGAAAAGCGCTTTCTGGGCGTGAGCGCGGCGGGCGCCGCCGGCGGCGAAGCGGACATGGCGCTGGTCCTCGACACCCTGTTCAACCATCCGAATGCCGGCCCCTTCTTCGGCCGCCAGCTGATCCAGCGCCTGGTGACCAGCAACCCCAGCCCGGCCTATGTGGGCAGGGTTGCGGCCGCCTTCGCCAATAATGGTTCTGGCGTGCGCGGCGACATGCAGGCCGTGATCCGCGCCGTGCTGCTCGACCCCGACGCGCTGGCGCCAGCCGGCAGCAGCCTGCGCACGGGCAAATTGCGCGAACCGCTTGTGCGTCTGGGCAACTGGATGCGCGCCTTTCACGCCAAAGATGCGGCCTTGCAGTACCGCATCTATTACCTGAGCGATCCGCTGTCGGGACTGGGGCAGAATCCCATGAACGCGCCGTCCGTCTTCAACTACTTCCGCCCCTCGTACGTGCCGCCCAATTCGGCGCTGGCGACGGCGGGCCTGGTGGCGCCGGAAATGCAGATCACGTCGGAGCCATCCGTCACCGGTTACCTGAACTTCATGCAGGACGCCATCCGCGGCGGCGTGGCGGAAAACAGCGCCGTGCAAGCCGACTACTCGGCCGAAGTGGCCCTGGCCGACCAGCCCGCCGCCTTGCTGGACCGGGTCAACTTGCTGTTAATGTCCGGCAATATGTCGTCCCGGCTGCGCGGCAAGATCCTGGCGGCCGTCACGAGCATCGCGATTCCCCCTGCCAGCGGCAGCAATGCCGCGCAAGTGACGACGGCAAAAACCTACCGCGTGCACCTGGCCATTTTCCTGGCCATGGCCTCGCCTGAATACCTGGTTCAAAAATAAGGAAGCAGCATGACCATCACCTCTCATTTCTCGCGCCGCCGCTTCCTCGGCTCCATGCTGGGCCTGGCCGGCAGCGCGGCCACGCCATTCGCCCTCAACCTGGCCGCCATGGGCCAGGCCGCGGCCCAGTCCGCCGACGACTACAAGGCCCTCGTCTGCCTGTTCATGACCGGCGGCAACGATTCCTTCAACACGGTGCTGGCCACGGACACGCCATCGTGGAGCGAATACCTGCGCCTGCGCAACACGGGCAGCAACGATTCGATCCACCTGCCCGGCGTCGGCGAAACGGGCGGCGTGCTGCCGATCACGCCGGCCACGGCGCAAACGGGCCGCAGCTTTGCCCTGCACCCCGCCCTCGCTCCCGTGAAAGACCTGTTCGACGGCGGCCGCGCCGCCATCGTTGCCAACGTGGGCACCCTGATCCAGCCCCTGACCCTGGCGCAATACAAGGCGGGCAATGTGGCGCTGCCGCCGAAACTGTTTTCGCATAACGACCAGCAATCGACCTGGCAATCGGGCTTGCCGGAAGGCGCCAGCATCGGCTGGGGCGGACGCCTGGGCGACCTGCTCGGCACGGGTAACGCGAATGCGACGTTTACGGCCATCTCGGCCGCGTCAAACGCGCTGTTCCTGAGCGGGCGCCAGGTGCGCCAGTTCCAGGTGGGCCAGGCAGGCGCCGTGCCGATCCGCAATATCGGCGGCGGCTACCTGTTCGGCACCACCGAAGGCGAGACCGCCTTGCGCGACATCATCAGCACGGCGGGCGACGACATGATGGAGCAGGAACACGTGGCGACGGTGCAGCGCGCCATTTCCAGCCAGAGCGTGCTGAGCGGCGCCATGCTGGCGGCCGGCGCGGGCGGCGTGCCCAATCCGCCGCCCTACATCAACCCGAACACGGGCGCGTCCAGCGTCAACCAGCTGGCCGTGCAATTGCAGACGGTGGCGCGCATCATCGGCGGGCGCGGTCCCCTGGGGGCGAAACGGCAAGTGTTCTATGTGACACTGGGCAGTTTCGACACGCATGACCGCCAAAAGGAATTGCACGGCGACCTGATGGCGCGTCTGGCGCACGCGCTCGCGTATTTCGACGCGACCCTGGCCACCCTGCAGGGCGCCGACGTGCGGCGCCAGGTGACGACGTTTACGGCGTCGGACTTCGGCCGCACCTTCAGCAGCAACGGCGACGGCACGGATCACGGCTGGGGCGCGCACCACTTTGTCGTGGGCGGCGCCGTGAAGGGCCGCGACATCTACGGCGCCTTCCCCGCCACGGGCCTGGGCCATGAGCTGGACGTGGGTTCCGGCTCCCTGCTGCCGACCACCTCCGTCGACCAGTATGGCGCCACCCTGGCCAAATGGTTCGGCGTGGCCGACAGCCAGCTGGCCGACGTGTTCCCGAACATCGGCAACTTCAGCCGGCGCGACCTCGGTTTCATGACGGCAACTTAACCGTTCACGGCCACCGTCAGGGTGACCACATAACCATCGGTGGCATTGCCCGTCACCGTCGCCATCTGCAAGCTGGTGCCGTCGGCAAAGACATTGTCGGTGGCATAGCTGATCTGCGCCAGGTTGCGCACGCTGGCCGTGTAGCCGCTGGCCGCGTAAGCCTCGTTCAGCGTTGCCATCGGGAACGTGAACTGCGACGTCTTGATGCGGTTCGCGGCAGAAGCAGCCTTGACCAGACTGGGATAGACCTCGAAATGCACGTGCGGCATGCGCCCCGCGTAGCAGCCGGGAAAGATGGTCGTGAAGGCAAGGTTGCCCGCGCTGTCCGTTTCCTGCACGCCGCGCAAATAATTTTGCGCCGTCACGCCGCTCGAATACAGCGAATACAGGCCGTCGCGGTCGCAATGCCACAGATAGACGGCGTAGCCGGCCAGGCTGGCGCAGCCGCCGCTGGCGTTGAGCAACTGCAAATTGATGGTCAAGGGCACGCCTGCCGCCACGCCAGTGGCGCCGTTGAAACTGGCGCGGATATCGCTGCGCACCACGCCCGACTGGTTCAGCACGTTGATGATGCTGCCGCCATTCGTGTTCGTGCCATCGGCCGGATACGGCCCGCCCGTTTCCTCGGGAATCACCGTGCAGGCGCCCGCGGTCGGTATCGTGACGCTGCCGGCGCCGCCGGACGTACCTGTGACGCCGCCGCTCGCGGCCGTGCCGCTGGCGTCCGACCCGCCGCCGCAGCTCATCAACGGCAAGGTGGCGGCGCCGGCCAGCAGCCAGCGCAGGACTTGCCGCCGTTCAAACGCCTGTTGCCGCATCATTTCGAGGTCGGATGCCAGACCGTGATCATGTAAGTCCATATATATTCCATCAAATAGGGCAAGCTCGCCAAGGCAGGACTCAGGCTGGCGCACAGGAACAGCGCCTGCGTGGCCCGTTGCGCGAGCGCCTTCCTGGCGGCGATGGCGAGCTTGCGTTCCATGGCTCAAGCCGTTGTATCGACCAGGTTGCCGCTGGCGGACAGGCTGCCGCCCGCACTCGCCGCGCCCAGGCTGCCCGACAGCGCCTGCAGGAAACTGCTCAGTTTGCTGCTGCTGCTGCTCGTGCCGCCCTCATCGCCGCCCAGCGCGCTGAGCAGGCTGGCAAAGCTGGACTGCAAGTCCGTCACGCTGCTGTCCGCGCTCTGCGCGCTGTCGCTGGCATCGCTGCCGGACGACGAGAGTTTTTGCAGCAGGCTTTGCAAATCCGACTCGATATTGCCGGGACCGCCGCGCGCGCCACCGCCGGGTGGCGGCCCCGAAGGCGGCTCTGCCCCCTCTTCTTGCCCGCCAGCACCGCCACCGCTCTGTGCATGCAGGCTGCCCATCAGCTGGTGCAGGAAGGCGCCCAGCGCCTGGCCCGCGTCGCCGCTGCCGGCGGCGCTGGTGCCGTCCGTCGCGCTTTCGCCATCGCTGGCATCGACCGTCACGCCGATCGATGACAAGGCGCTGGAAATAGCGTCGAGAAATGCGCCATCGTCGGGTTTTGACGGCCGCGTGCCGCCCGCGCCGCTGGTACTGCCGGTATTGTTGCCGCCGCCCAGGCGGCTGAACGCGCTCAGCTGGCTGGCGGCGCTGGTCGAACTCAAGGCACTGATGCTCATCTCACTCTCCTGTGCTTATTGGGGGCGGCGCGGGCCGGGGCGGCTGTCGCCCCGCTGCTGCGCCTGCTTGCGCTGCTCCGGCGTCAGCACGGCCAGCAATTGCTGTTCCAGCCGCGCCTGCTGCAAGCTGATCTGCGCCATGGCTTGCGCCGCCGTGCTGGCCAGCGCGCTGGCCTTCGCATCGTCGTAGGCGCTGGACGCGGCCAGCGCGCGCAGTTGCGCATGGGCCTTGAAGGCGATCTTTTCCTGTTCCCGCAGCAAGGGCGCCTGGGCATAGGTGGCGGCGAAAATCTTGTCCTGCTGCGCTTCGCTCAAGTCGATGCCGCGCAGGAATGGCGGCAAGCCCGGCGCACCGGGTCCGCCGGGTCCGTGAAGCAGGCCGGGCGGCGGCCCTTCCATGGGTGCAGCTTCTTGCTGGGCCAGCGCCAGCAGCGGCATGCTGCAGGCGGACAGCAGCAACAGGGATACGGCAATACTCAGGTATTTCATCGGGCTTTCCTTTCGTGGCGATCAGCCCTGATTGTGGGCGTCTGGCATGTAAAGCAACGTTAGGGCGGCGTAAAAGCGTGTAAAGGAAGGTGCGCAAATGTAAGCGGACGTATGTAAAAGCGGGTAAAACCGCCCTGAACGGCCCCCTTTGACTGCTATCATCGGGCGATATTCACCCGAAAAAAGCACAGGCATGAGCAAGGTTTTGTTAATCGATGACGACGTGGAACTGGTCGGCATGTTCCAGGAATACCTGACGCAGGAAGGTTTTGACGCCCGCGCCGTGCATGACGGCGAAAGCGGCGCGGCCGAGGCGCTGACGGGCCTGTACGCCATCGCCATCCTCGACGTCATGATGCCGCGCATGAATGGCCTGGAAACCCTGCGCCGCATCCGCGCCGGCAGCAACCTGCCCATCCTGATGCTGACGGCGCGCGGCGACGATACGGACCGCATCGTAGGCCTGGAGCTGGGCGCCGACGATTACGTGACAAAACCGTGCACGCCGCGCGAGTTGACGGCGCGCATCCGCGCCATCCTGCGCCGTGCGCAAGCGGCGCCGCAGGACACGTCGGGCCTGGCGCCGCTGACCGTGGGCCAGTTGACGATGTGGCCGGAACAGCGCCGCGTTGCCTGGGCCGGCGCGCACCTGGAGCTGACGAGCACGGAATTCAACCTGCTGGAAGTGCTGGTGCGCCATGCGGGCAAGCCCGTGAGCAAGAATCAGCTGTCCGAACTGGGCCTGGGCCGGCCCATGGCCCGCTTCGACCGCAATATCGACGTGCATTTGAGCAGCCTGCGCCGCAAGCTGGGCAGCCTGGCCGATGGCCGTTCCTGCCTGCAAACCGTGTACCGTCTCGGCTACCAGCTGATCAAGGAGTAAGCGTGGGCCGTCTGTTCTGGAAGTTTTTTCTGTGCATCATGCTGGCGCAAGTGACGGCCACCATCGGCATCGGCGGCACCTTCTGGCTGAAAAACCGGGCCGCGCAGCAGGAACGGGCCCTCGACATCGACACCAGCCCGCCCGCGCAAATGATCATCGAGGCCGCCAGCGCCACCGTGGAAGCGGGCGGCAGCCAGGCCTTGCGGCAATTCCTGGGCAAGCTCGAACGCATGCGCGTGTTTGCTGTCGATGCCAAAGGGCAAGAATTGATGGGCCGCGCCGTGCATCCCGCCATGCTGGCCAAGGCGCGCGCCATGCTGCAACAAAGCCAGGCTCATCCCGTCGTGCGCGACGTGGCCGGCAGCGACGGCAAGCGCTACCTGCTGTTCCTGCCCTCGTCCGAACGCTTCCGCAATGCCGAGGCGGGCGCCGCGCGCGACACGCTCAACGCCGTCACCCTGAGCGGCCCGCGCACCATGGGACCAGGTCCACGCCCCAGCGAAGCGGGCGCCCCGCCGCCACGCGGCGAATTCGGCCGCGGCATGCCGCCCGGCCCGCGCATGGACAGCCCCTATCGCACTTTCATTCCCCTGGCCGCCGCCATCGCCGCCAGCCTGCTGTTCGCCTTTTTGCTGGCCTGGTATTTTGCGCGTCCCATCCGCGACCTGCGGCAGGCGTTCGAGGCCGCCTCGCACGGCAACCTGGCGCCGCGCTTCCACGCCAGCGGCAAGCGCGGCGATGAATTGACGGACCTGGGACGCGATTTCGACCGCATGACGGGCCGTTTGCGCAGCCTCATGGACAGCCAGAGGCGCTTGCTGCATGATGTCTCGCATGAGCTGCGCTCGCCGCTGGCGCGCTTGCAGGCCGCCATCGGCCTGGCGCACCAGCAGCCGGAAAAGATGGCCGCCTCGATGCAGCGCATCGAACGCGAAAGCGAGCGCATGGATAAGCTGATCGGTGAACTGCTGACCCTGTCGCGGCTGGAAGCGGGCGCCGTGCAAGCGGGCGCGGGGCACGCGCACAGCGAAGACGTCGGCATCGCCGACCTCGTGCACGACATCGTGGACGACGCCCGCTATGAAGCCAGGGCGCGCCTGATGGGCATCGACCTGGCGGTCGACGCGGCCATGGCCGACGCCAGCGTCACGGGCCAGCCCGAACTGCTGGCGCGCGCCGTGGAAAACGTGGTGCGCAATGCTATCAAGCACAGCCCCGACGGCGGCACGGTGGATGTCGAACTGTCGCGCCAGCATGATTGCTTGCGCATCGCCGTGCTGGACCGGGGACCCGGCGTGGCCAGCGCCGACCTGGCCCGCATTTTTGAACCTTTCTTCCGCGCCAGCAATACCCAGCACAGCACGGACGGCCATGGCCTGGGCCTGGCCATCGCCCAGCACGTCATCAACGCCCATGGCGGCCGCATCGGGGCCAGCTTGCGCAGCGGTGGCGGACTGTGCGTGGAAATGTTGTTGCCCGTCAAAACGCCAGGCTGACCTGTCGGCGAGCCTGGCGTCTTTTATGCGCGGAGTTGCTGTTACGCTTGCGTATCGATGATGCTGCCCAGGGTAGACGAGGTCGATTTGGCCGGGCTCGTCGCCGTATCGGCGCTGCTGGCCGGCTGAGCATCTTGCTGCGCCGCCTTCTGCGCGGCGGCAGCTTGCAACTGGGCAATTTGCGCCTGCAAGGCCTGGATTTGCTGCGCCAGCTGCTGCTGCAGCTTTTGCGACGCCTCCGTCTGCTCGCCCTTCTGCGACTCCGTCAACTGCTTTTGCGCCGCCGTGATCTGCTTTTGCAGCGCCGCGATCTGCGAACTGCTGCCCGAACTGGCGCTCCCCGCCGCGCTGACCGCGCCGCCTGAACCGATTGCCGCTACCATGATGCCTCCTCAGTGTTTCGATACCAAGGTTAACGGCAAGCATGGGCGCGGATGTAGTGCCGCAGGTGTAAAGGCAGGTAAAGACAGGGAAAGACGGCTGGCGCCCCTCCCTTCACCGCAATCAGGTCTTGGGTAGCGTTACGCCGACCTGGCCCTGGTATTTGCCGCCGCGGTCCTTGTACGACGTTTCGCACACTTCATCGGACTCGAAGAACAGCACTTGCGCCACGCCTTCGTTGGCGTAGATTTTCGCCGGCAGCGGTGTCGTGTTGGAAAACTCCAGGGTCACATAGCCTTCCCATTCCGGTTCGAACGGGGTGACGTTGACGATGATGCCGCAGCGCGCATACGTGCTCTTGCCCAGGCAAATCGTCAGCACGTTGCGGGGAATGCGGAAATACTCGACGGTACGGGCCAGCGCGAACGAGTTCGGCGGGATGATGCAATAACCCTTGCCGGACACGTCGACGAAGTTGTTCGCGTCGAAATCCTTCGGATCGACGATGGTGGTGTTGATGTTGGTGAACAACTTGAACTCGTCGGCGCAACGGATGTCATAGCCATAGCTGGAGGTGCCGTAGGAAACGATGCGGTTGCCGTCGCGTTCCTTGACCTGGCCCGGTTCGAACGGCTCGATCATGCCCGTTGTTTCCGCCATGCGGCGTATCCATTTATCGCTTTTAATCGTCATCGCAGGGGTATCTTTCTAGAATATCGGAATGGCTGGGGCCGCACGCCTGCTGCAGGCGTGGCCCGGATGGCAGGATTTTACGCGAAAAACCGCCACTTTTGGCCCTTGCCCGCTGAAAATCCTTGCCAGTCGGCTAGTGTTTAGCCAACAGCGAGGTGATCATCTCGCGCACCACTTGCGCCGTCAGTTCCGGGTTTTCCATGGGAAACAGATGCCCGCCCGGCACCTGGCGGAAAAATTTGCCGACCAGCTTGCGCGTGGCCGTCAAGCCCGCCTGGCGGCATTCCACCGATTCCGTGCCGCCGATAAAACCGATGGGCACTGGAAATCCGTCCTTGACGAGGCCGCCGATGTGGTGCGGCAAGCTGCGGTAGACCTGCGTTTCCACTTCGCGCGTAAAGCGCAACTGCACCCCGTCCGGATGTGGCGCCAGGCCGCTGTCGATGTAATCGCGCAAGACTTGCGGCGCCCAGATGGCGAACATGTCCTTGGCGGCAAAATGCTCATACGCAGCTTGCGCATCGGGCCACAGCTTGCGCCGCCGGGCGGAAAAACGGGCGGGAGAGTAACGCTCGCCCAGCGCCGTGTTGCGCGCCAGCCGCACCAGCAAGGCGCGCCAGCCCGCCACCACGGGCGAATCGAGCAAGACCACGCAGCGCACCAGGTCGGGACGCTGCTTGGCCACCATGACGCTGAGCATGCCGCCCAGCGAATGGCCGACGAGGATCACGGGCGCGCTGTAGCGGCGCTCCAGGTCGTCGATATACTCGCGCACCAGCTCTGGCCAGCCCGTGCTGACGGGGTATTCGGGATCGTGCGCATGCATGTCGAGCGCCTGCACGGTGTAATGCTGTCCCAGCAAGCCAAACAGCTTGCGGTAAGTGCCGGCTGGATAACTGTTGGCATGGGCAAAGTGCAGTTGCGGGAGGGTCATCGTGGGTCGGTGCCGGTGAATGCGATAAACAATTGTAATGGCATGCCGGCAAGACGTATCAGAGGAAGGACTCTAATTGCCGGGGCGCATGGGCCATGCCGGGCACGAACGCCGCCAGCACTTCGCCCAGCTCGGCGTTTGAATCCACGACGCAAAAAGCGTCGTCGAACGCATGGTGACGGTTCATGGGATTGCGCACGACGATGCATTCCAGTCCGGCCGCATTGGCGGCGCGCAAGCCGCGCGGCGAGTCTTCCACGGCCACGCAGTCGGCGGCGGCCAGGCCAAGGCGCTGCAAACCCAGCTGGTAGCCGTCGGGCGCCGGCTTGCTTTCGCCATACATTTCACGCGTGAGCACGAAATCGAAGTGGCGCAACAAGCCCGTGGCCGCATGGCTGATCCGGAAATGCTGTTCGTAGGCACTGGTGACGACGCCCATGGCCACGTGCGGGCGCAGCGCCGCCAGCACTTGCCCGATGCCGGGCATGGCCAGCTGGCGCGCCTGGCGCAAGCGTTGCGCGAACAGCGCGGTGCGCTCGGCCCGCAGGCGCTCGACCAGCTCGATATCATGGTCCTGCCCCAGCAGCACATGCCAGGCGCCATAGTTATTGTCCAGGAACCAGTCAAAGAATTGCTTCGGCGTCAGGTCTATGCCGTAGGGCAAGAGCAAGTCGCGGTTGCTTTCGTAAAACAGCTGCTCGGTGTTGACCAGCACGCCATCGTTGTCCCACAGCACGCCCTGGATGGTTTTCATGGCTTGTTGTCGTTCAGAAACTTACTTGAAGAAGATGTCGTAGGACAACTTGACGATCAGCAACACCAGCAGCACGAGGAACAAAATGCGCACGAAGGCGGCGCCGCGGCGCACGGCGATCCAGGTGCCCGTCAGGGCGCCCAGGATATTGCACACAGCCATCGGCGCAGCCACGGCATACACCACGTGACCGGCGGGAATGAAAAAGGCCAGCGCGGCCACGTTGGTGGCGATATTCACCAGTTTCGAGCAGGCCGAGGCGAGGATGAAATCGAAGCCGAAGACGCGGATGAACAGGAAAATCAGGAAACTGCCCGTGCCCGGCCCGAACAGGCCGTCATAGAAGCCGATGGCGCCGCCGATGACGATGGCGAGGATGCGTTCGCGCGGCCCGATGGGGCGCGCTTCGCGTGTCGTGCCGAAATCCTTCTTGATGAAGGTGTAGATGGCCATGATGATGATCAACACCAGCACCATGGGACGCACCACCTGCTGCGGCACATACGACACGGCGGCCGCGCCGATGAAGGACATGACAAAGGCGCTGGCCACGGCCGGCAGCACCAGCAGCCACGGGATGTGCACCTTGCCGACAAACGAGCGGGCGGCAAACGTGGTGCCGCAGGCGGAGGCCAGTTTGTTCGTGCCCAGCAAGGAGGTCGAGGCCATGTTCGGCATCAGGTTGAACAGGGCCGGCAGCTGTATCAGCCCGCCCCCGCCCACGGCGGCATCGATCAGGCCGGCAAAGAAGGCAAATAAACACAGCAGCGAGATGGTCAACATGATAGGCAATGAGGAATGGGCGACAGCGGCAGTATAGGCGCCGTGGATTTTTCCGGATGCAACTTCATATTGCGGAAAACGCAATCAGGCGTAACGCTTGACGGAATGCGCCCCGTGCGGTCTACTGGCCTCTTTTGCCGGGAGTCACGCAATGTCGATGAAACTGATGTGGGAGATCCGCGCCTTTTGCACCGTGGTGGAAAAGCGCAGCTTCATCCACGCGGCGCGCATGCTGGGGCGCTCGCCGTCAGCCGTCACGCGCGCCATCCAGTTCCTCGAAGACGCCATCGGCGCCGAGCTGATCCTGCGCACGCAAAAGCAGTTCACCCTGACGACGGCCGGCGAAACGTATTACGCGTCGGCCAAGCACTTGCTGGAAACGCAGGCCGAGGCGGAAGACCAACTGGCGGAACTGAGCAATTCCCCGCAAGGCTGGGTACGCCTGTCGGCGCCGGAAATCCTCTCGCTGGGCTTCCTGCCGAAAGTGGTGGCGCAATTCTCGCGCGACTACCCGAACGTGTCGGTGGATATCCATTTCTCGGACAAATCCATCGACCCCATCCAGGAAAAGCTGGACTTTGCCATCCGCGGCGCCTTTCCCCAGTCCAGCGAGCTGATCGGCTACCCCCTGTGGAATTACCGCCGCTACATGTACGCCTCGCCCGACTATATAGAACGCATGGGTGCGCCCGGGGAACCGGAAGAGCTGGCCGGCCACGACATCATCATGCACTCGGCCCCCCGCATCCTGCGCGACTGGCATTTCGTTTCCAGCGAACGCAACGTGCGCTACCAGGTGCAGCCCCGCTTCCGCTTCACTTCCGGCATCGCCACCTTCCAGGCGGCCCTGGAAGGCGCCGGCATCGTGCGCCTGGCCAGCTGGCTGGCGGAACCGGCCGTGGCCAACGGCACCCTGCGCAGGGTCTGTACGGCGTACCGGCTGACGTCATCGAAGGAGCTGGACCCCAGCATTCATGCCGTCTACGGCACGTCGAGGATGGCCAAGGGGGCGCGGTTGTTTCTGGAGTATGTCCGGCAGCGGGGACTGGAGATACCCGATGAAAGGACGAGCTAGTTGCAATTGACCGATGCCGGCAACAGTGCGCAGCAGAGTTGGCATCTTCGGACTCAAGAACGGTCATTCAGCACTGGCACCAAAGTTCATTTATTTTACAGAGAGATGTTAAAACGCTATCACAATTTAGCAACACAAAAAAATAAAAGAAAAATTAAATTTAAAACAAGGTGGAAATTTTAAAAATTCAAAATAAATATTCCTCAAAAATAAAAACAAATAAAACAAACCCAATAACCAAAAAAAATTCACAAATCTCCTTCCCATACCTCTCGAAAAGACTAATCCTCAATTTCCGGTAACAGAGTAGGATCCAATATCACTGTGTGCTGCCTAGGATTTCTTTCACAAATAAAAATATCCTCCTTGGACTCATCCTTATCACCGCAATGACGCAAAACCATATTTGACTCACACCAAGGACATATTGCAGTAAGGCTATTAATATACAAATTGTCCGCTGCACTCAATTCCACATAAAATCTCCTCAGCCAAATACACTCAAATCTCCGCCGCTTGAGTACCGACGGAGTAACCAATAGCATCATCCCGACAAAAAAAATCAACATCGCCAAAGGAGTCCAATTTGAAAATACTCCAAAAAACGAGGAAAATAACGTCAAAAATAATGACACACCTCCAAAAAAAGTTACCAAACCACCTACCTTAATCAATGCTAGCCTTCGGATAGATTTTCCTGAAAATGAAGGATGGCGTTCTATTCTCATCTGTTCAATACTGAACACTAGATGACCATTATCGGATTGAACTGATGTTTGCAATGGCTCTGGAGCATAATCAGGATAATACTTAAAAAACTCAGCCTTATCTTTAGTCAAATCAAACACAACCTCACTCCAGAAAAGTACGTGTACCGGAAATTTCCCTTGAAGCGTCCTTTCTGCGGACAGAATACGTACCTTCTCCTGCAACCTAGCATCACGATTTAACGTTGTCGCAACGTACAAAATTGCAATTGGAGGATTAAACGACTCCGCATTTCTTATTTCTTTCAAAATTATTTTTTCTGACAATTCATCTACTGTATTCTTACACTGAATCCCAATTGGTGTCACTCCGTTTATTATTCCAAAAATATCAACACCATCTTGGCGCTGTCCTGGGCGACCATTACGAAAAAAATCTGGACTTTCCCATCGAATTTTCACGGCAGACAATGTAATATCTTCGAACTCATCCCAAGAATTTGGTGGAAAAACTTTAACTCCTGCAATCGTAGGCATATGGCACATATTGTCAAAAATAATGAAGGATAAAATACAAATAAAAATACCAACAAAAATAATGATTTTTAATTGCGAAACTTAAATTCATGCTTTTAAATAACACGCAACACCTTTAAATATTACCCAATCCCGTAAATATTATTGCAACGCAAAAAAATAATTAACAAATTACTCATAATCAATACTCGATATAAATTTATTACAAAAAATCCAAAATAACATTTACGGCAATTTACTTTCTCATAGATCGCAAAAATATTCGAATATCCAACAAATCACCTTAGAAACAATTAACTCACTAACATGCACTACTTACCCTATAAACCGGCAAAACTCCCCAATGCATGGGACTTTATCTGAAGGAATGCTCTTTTTCCGCACTTTTAGATAACAAGACATTACCAAAGACACCCTACACCCTTGATAGAAATGAAATAAATTCGCTTGATCGCACAGTGAAGTGTTTATGGTTACACTTTATAAGCTACTCCGCAATAGAAAAAGCTCTTTAACAAAAAAAGACCTATAAAGTTTAGCGACACCGCAGAGCTTTATTTAATGCCAGTAGCGCGGTCGACTGGCCCGATACTGCGTCACCTCGATATTGTCCCCAAACGCCATCGCCACCGCCCCTTCGACATCCGTGCGCAAGCGGGTAATGCCCATGTCGCCATAGCGCGCATACACCTGCGCCTTCGGATGTTTATAGCGGTTGCGGTGCCCCACCTGGAAAATGGCCAGGGCCGGATGGACGGCGCTCAAAAACGCCGGCGTCGATGACGTGCCGCTGCCGTGGTGCGGCGCCAGCAGCACGTCGGCCGCCAGTTCGCCCTCCATCGACCGCGCCAGCAATTGCGCTTCCTGCGCCGCTTCGATGTCGCCGGCCAGCAAGATGGCATGCTTGCCTGCCGTGATTTTCACGGTGCAGCTGCGGGCGTTCGGCGTCAAGCTGATGTCCGTATGGCTGGCGGGCAAGGGGTGCAACATGGCGAAATGCACCCCTTCCCAGGTCCAGCTCTGGCCCGCCGTACAGTGCAGGTACGGGAGCCGGGCTTGGCGACGGGCCTCGATGGCCGGGTGGCCGTCGAACAGGGACGAGGCCAGCCAGCCGACTTGCACGTTTTCCAGCAAGGATACAGCGCCGCCCGCGTGATCGAGGTCGCTGTGGGAAATGATCACGCCGTCGAGCCTGGCGATGCCGCGCGCGCGCAGGTAAGGCACGATGACCCGGCTGGCGCCATCGGAATCGAGACTGTAGGCGGGGCCCGTGTCGTACAGCAGGCGGTGGCCGTGCGTTTCCACCAGCACGGCCATGCCTTGTCCCACGTCAAAGGCAGTCACCCATAGCTGGCCCGGCGGCGGGCTGGACGGCAAGGCCGTCAGCAAGGGCAGCCAGCCCAGCATGCCGGCCCAGCGATGGGGCCATCCCCGTGGTGCCAGCAGCCATGCCGTGCCGAACAATGCCCAGCAAAAACTCCACATTGGCGGCGCGGGCGCCGTCCACACGGCAAAGCGGCGCGCACCCAGCCAGTCCAGCACCTGTGCCAGCATCTGCACGATGGCGTGCGCCAGCAGCAACAGTCCATCGGAAAGGGGCGCCGGCAGCAGGCTGCCAGCCAGAGACAGGGGCGTGACGACCAGGCTGATGACGGGAATAGCCAGCGCATTGGCGACAGGAGAAACCAGTGAGACTTGCGAAAACAGCAGCATCGTCAACGGTACCAGCCCCACCGTCACGACATACTGCGTGTGCGCGCCCAGCGCCACGGCCGCGCGCAGGCGGCGCCAACGTCCCGCCTGCTGCGGCAAGGGCACCGTGGTGCGGCCTGCCGTCGCATACAGCATGGTGGCGACGGCGCCGAACGACAGCCAGAAACCAGGCCATAGCACGGCCCACGGGTCGAGCAGCACCACCACGCCCAGCGCCAGGCACAGGATATGGCCGATGCTGGTAATGCGCCCCAGCCACAGGGCCAGCGCCACCACCAGCAACATATACAAGGTACGTTGCGCGGGCACGCCGAAGCCTGCCAGCAGCACATACAGGAACGCTGCCAACGCGCCGGCCAGCGCCGCCACCTTTTGCGCCGGCAGCCGCAAGGGCAGTTGCCAGTCGGTAAAAAACGAGCGCCGCCACAGCGTGCCTGCGCCCAGGGCGAACAGTCCCGCGATCATCGTGATGTGCAAACCCGAGATAGAGATCAAGTGGCTCACGCCCGTGCGGTTGAATACTTGCCAGTCCGACTGGGGGATGGCGCGCTGGTCGCCCACCACCAGCGCCACGATCACGCCCGCATACTGCCTATCTTCCAGGCTGCGCAGTATGCGCGCGCGCAAGGCCGCGCGGCTCGCTTCCACCACATTGCCAAAGCCGGGCACGAAGGCAGCCAGGCGCACGTTCGGCGTATCGGCGCGCGGCTGCGGCCGCACATAGCCCGTGGCGCGCACGCCCTGCTCCAGCAGCCACGCCTCGTAGTCGAAGCCCATGGGATTCGCATTGCCATGCGGACGCTGCAGCCGCACGGTGAGGCGCCAGCGCTCGCCCGGCTGCACGTCGCCCACCTCGTTCGTCACCTCATCGCGAAAACCCGCGTACCAGGACAGGGCGATCAAGGGAGGAACCTGTGCGCCAACCGCCTTTTCCACGGCAAAATTGAAACGTACGCCCTGCTCGAAGCGATACGGCAGGCTGGCAACGGTGCCCGTGACGATGATGTCCTGCCCTTCATCGGCCAGCGCCAGCTGCGGCGCCATGGCGGCCTGGGCCAGCCAGGCCGCCCAATAAAAGCCCAGTCCCACGCCAGCGGCAAGCGCAACAAAGCAGCGCCAGCCGGAGCCCCAGCGCGCGTGACGGCGCAGCGCCACACTCGCCGCCCACCCTGCGCCCACGATCCCCCACAGCAGCACGCCCGCATGCGGCGGCAAGCTTGCCTGCGTCTGCAACCAGGCGGCGCCAGCGGCAAAGCCGAGTATCAGGGTGCGCATGGGAACTCGACGCGAAAGGGATTCAGCCACTGTGCCCTTTCCCATTATTTCCCCTCTGATCTGGCGCAATGGTGGCGTGGATAAGCGCGGCCCTGCACGCCATCCGCCGCCACCGCTGGCGACACTTTCCGCATGCTAAGATGACCATCCGGCGCCAAGGCGCCATGACTTGCGAACCTTGCATGACACCACTGACAGCGGCCGAAACCTATTTGCAGGACTTTCATCAAAGGCAAGTGGGCGTCACCAGCGCCGCGTTTGCCCATCTGCCGGCCAGTTCCCGCGCCCGCGGCTGGGCCTCGTCCTACGACGTGCTGACCAGCCTGATACCAAGCGCGGACAAGCCATCGAGCGTGCTCGATCTGGCCTGCGGCGATGGCCATCTGCTGGGTTTGCTGGCAGCCAGGCGGCAGCCCCGGCTACAATTGCTCGGCGCCGACATGAGCGAAACGGAACTGGCCGCCGCGCGCGCAGCCCTGCCCGCTTCCGTGCGGCTGCTGCTGGGACGCGCCCAGGCGCTGGACCTGCCATCGGCCAGCGTCGATTATCTCGTGTCGCACATGGCGCTGATGCTGATGAACGACATAGAACAAGTCGTGCGCGAAATGCGCCGCGTGCTGCGTCCCGCTGGCCAGTTTGCGGCCATCGTCGGCCGGACATTCTTGCTGGGCGAAGTCAACGACGTTTTCATGCGCGTGTTCAAGCCGATCGCCAGTGACGCGCTGCCAAGCATGCGCTTCGGCGACCGGCGCGCTGGATCGGAAGCGGGCTGGCGCGAACTGCTCGATGCCGGTTTCGCAGACGTCGCGTTTGACGATATCGACGTGCCATGGACGCCCACGCCGGGCGAATTGTGGACCGCCCTGCTGGACACCTACGATATCGACCGCTTGGACGACGGCGCCAGGCGGCGCCTGCGCAGCGCGCTCATGGAGGCCATGGCGCCGCTGCAAGACGGCGATGGCAAGATCGCCACCGGCTGGGGCCTGCGCCTGGTACGCGCGCGTGCCGCCTGAACTGCCATCGACGCCATGGCTTGCTGGTGTCGATGGCAACAGGCTACGCTGGCGGGCTGCGCTCTCCTGTCAATTGCAGCCTTGCTGGCAGGCGGACCGCTCGGCGCCGCACTCGGCTTGAGACGTACCGCTGGCAATGCAAGCCCGCCATTCGGCGGCGCAGGCGCTATAGCAGCTGGCAAAGGCTGGCGTCGCAGTCACGGCTAAACCGAGACCGGTCGCAAAAAGAAACGCAGCGAGCTTTTTATTCATGGTGTTCTCCTCAAGTCGGATGGCTGATGAATCCCTGCGCGCGCCATCCTCCGGCGCAGGGCCACATACACAGGTATGTCTTGGTTCATCGCTAGCTGGCTGTGCGTCAGCGCGAAGTGGAAATCCTGGAGACAGGCGCGCCCTTTCGCGCAATAAGAACAGGTCTGCGTGCCATACACAACAACCTTGGTGGCGGTGCCGGCAAAATACGCGCTGTGATTCCTTTCGCCATACGCACGCTGCAGCCGTTCATATAAATTCGGCACGCCCCAGCCGATAGCAAGACCGCCAGCGAAAATAATGCCGCATATCGCCGTCGATTTCAGATGTTTTTGAAAACATGCCAAAACTTCCTCGAAAAATCTGAGGCCATGATCAGCTCACCATTATTAATTGTCAAGATAATTCAATTCATTTCACCCCGCTGCACAATTGCTCATGCAATCAACATTGCAGGCGCGGTTCGCTCACTGTGCGCCAGGTTGAATTTCAAATCTGCAGTCTCGGTGGCCGTCATCGGCGCGCCGGCTGCCGTTGGAGCCATTGGAACAACGCGGCGTTTATTTATTGCCGATGCACGCAAGCGAATATGTGCAAGCCTGCCCCGCAAAAAAACAATCTGCACACCATGTAAATATCGTCGCCATACGCTGATAGAAACAGACTCTCTGTCACCATCAATGTTAAGATAATTTAGATTCCACAATTAAATTAAAAAAATTAAACATTATTAATAAAAATATATTTGATAATTTTTCAGCCGGATATAAGCGCAACAGGCAAAAACCGGCAAGCGCAAACCGTCAGATATCGCCTGCCCTTTTCGCATCCAGGCAACCTGATTCGCGATACCGTGGAAGCGCTGTTTTCCACGCTTGCCGGAAGCTTATCCAGCCCAGGTATCACCGCTTTCAAGATCAGCGCTGCTGCAGCGGCCGCACCGCGCGCCGGACAAAATCTTTACCCTGCGCACGGTATAATCGGCCTCGCTTACTTCAACACCCAGGCACGACATGACTTCCTCCGCACTTCCTCCCGATACTTCCACCGACATTTCCGACAGCACTGAAGACAATAACGACGCCACCCTGGTCGCGGAACTGGGGGAACTGGCCGAGCATATCCGCCTCGTCAAGATGGAAGGCCGCGTCTTCGTGCGCTTTTCCGGCGTCGTCAAGGCGGGCCACCTGGTGGTGCCATATGCGCTGGTACCAAGCCAGGGCGTGCTGGCGCGGCCGGCCAAGTGGCGCAAGATGGACCGCGAGACCAAGCTGGCCCTGGTGCGCGAACGGGCCAGCGCCGCCGTCTTCGAGGAGCTGCGCCAGCACGTGATCGATTTCGTCGCCGATATCGCGGGCTTGAGCGAGGACGTGGACACGGACCCGATGGTCTTCCTGCACACACTGGCCGACATGCAGACGTCGGAGCCGGCCGGCATGGTGTTCGACCGCATCCGCCAGCGTTTCAATCACGCCATCGAGCGCCAGCAGGAAGAACAGCATGCGGCGCGCACGCGCCAGAGCATCAACCTGGCAGAATATCCCGCCTCGTTCGAGATGGCGCGCCGCCTGCCGCGCCGCTTCGTCGCCCTGCTCGGGCCCACGAATTCCGGCAAGACGCACCGCGCCATGGAAGCGCTGGTCAAGGCAAAGAGCGGCATCTACCTGGCCCCCTTGCGCCTGCTGGCCCTGGAAAACTACGAACGCCTGCAGGAAGCCGCGCCGCACGGCAAGCCGCTGGCCGTGAGCCTGATCACGGGCGAGGAGCGCCGGGTCGTCGACGGCGCCACGCACGTGGCCAGCACGGTGGAAATGCTGGACACGAAAACCGTCGTCGAAGTGGCCGTCATCGATGAAATCCAGATGCTGGCCGACCCGGACCGGGGCGCCGCATGGACGGCGGCCGTCTGCGGCGCGCCCGCCCACACCGTCTACCTGGTGGGGGCGCCCGAAGCGCGGCGCGCCATCGAGGCGCTGGCCGAGCGCCTGGACTGCCCGCTGGAGGTGCATGTCCTGAAACGCATGGCGCCCCTGTCGATGGAGCCTACGGCCGTGCGCAAGGTGCGCAACCTGCGCCGCGGCGACGCCGTCATCGCCTTTTCGCGCCGCGAAGTGCTGATGTGGCGCGACATGATCACGGAAACGGGGTTGTCGGTGGCCACTGTGTACGGCAACCTGTCGCCGGAAGTGCGGCGCGCGCAGGCGCAGCGCTTCCGCGACGGCACGGCCGATATCGTCGTCGGCACGGACGCGCTGGCGATGGGCCTGAACATGCCGATCGCGCGCATCGTCATGACCACCTGCGTCAAATACAATGGCCGCGAGGAGGAAGAGATTTCGGCCGCGCTGGCGCGCCAGATCGCCGGGCGCGCAGGCCGCTACGGCGTGCATGAAGAGGGACTCGTGGCCGGCTACGACAACGAGACGCATGAAGTGATGCGCGCGCTGCTGAAGGAAAAACTGCATCCGCTGAACACCAGCGGCTTTGCCGTGGCGCCGTCGCTGGAACACCTGCACCGCATTTCATCGGTGACGGGCGAGCTGTCGCTGTCGAAACTGCTGCGCCGCTTCATCCACAATATCGACGTGCCGGATGGCTTTTTCTTCCCCCGCATCACGGAAGACCAGAAAGAGCGCGCCATCTGGCTCGACACCCTGCCCCTGTCCGTGACCGACAAGTTCACCCTGTCGCTGGTGCCGATATCGAGCAAGGTGCCGTCCCTGCAAACGGCGTGGGAACACTGGGCGAAGAATCTGTCGCAGGGAAAAACGTCTACCTTGCGCCAGCACGCGTATGGCGGCGGCACGCAGAATCTGCAGCAGGTGGAAGACACGTGTCGCTACTATTCCGCGTATGCGTGGCTCAGCTACCGCCTGCCCGAATTCTTCCCCGATATCGCCGTGGCGCAAAACCTGTCGCGCGATGCGTCCGAGCGGGTCGATTCCATCCTGCGCGCGCACAATGCGGCTTCGCGCGGACGTTCGAAGAAGTTCAAACAAGCGTAGAAAGCAAGCGTCAACGGAGTGGCCAGAACCAGACCTCGCCACACTCCCAGTAGCATTCGGTGCCGCACTCCTTGACGCCGATGGACGGCAGCAGGATATCGATATGCCCGCCCGCGCCGCCCAGGTAGCCGGGGATGCGGAAGAAGGCGACGAGGCCCTGGCGCTGGCCGATGCCGGCGATGGCGGCATTCCTGGCGAATTTTTCGGGCGCGCCGAACATCGACGGGCTGGCCAGCATGTGCGCCAGCTTGGCCTGTCCCGGTTCGATCAGCGCGCCCTTGAACGGCCCCTTGCGGATGGCCATGCGGCCCCTGACCTGGACGCCGGCCTTGATCAGGGCCAGGCTGACGCGGATGGCGCAGGTATTGGCAAAGCTGTCCTTGCCGATCAAGTCTTCCCAGCCGATTTCGCCGAACAAGGCCGCCTGGTCGACGGCCGCCACGCTCGAGTAATTTTCACGCAGATTGATGAATGCGGGTTTCACGCCGGCCTCCCGTTGCCCCTGGACGATAGGGAACCTCAGGCCGATTGTAGGAGGATGCGGCAGCCCCCGCACTGAGCGAGGTCAAGCGATATGCATTACGGTTTGCCCGCCTCGTAATGCAGTTTCAACACCAGCCCATTATGGTCATCGGCCATATAGATATCGCCATCCTGCCCCTGCTTCACGTCGACAGGAGCGCCCCTGCCCTGCTTGCCCTTGCGCTCCCAGTTGCCGATCAACTCGACGGACTTGCCCAGCGGCGCGCCGGCCTTGTCGGGCAACAGGGCCACCAGGCGGTGGCCATTGCTGCGGTAGCCGTGGTAGCCGATGATCAGGCTATTCTTGTACAACGCCGGGTAGCGGCTGGCCGTGTAAAAGGTCATGCCCAGCGGCGCGGCGTGGCCGGGCAGCAGGCGCTGCGGCGCCGCATACTGGGCGTCGCAAGCCGTCTTCGGATACTCGGGACTGGCGACATTGTCGTCGTAGCAGTACGGCCAGCCATAGTGCCGGTCGGCCTTGATCAAATTGAGTTCTTCATGCGGCAGGTTTTCGTCGCTTTTCAGCTGCGGCATGGCGGCCTGGATGGCATCGCGCGAGTTTTCCGCCTGCCACAGCTCGCCCGTGGCCGGATGGAAGGCCAGCGCCATCGAATTGCGCAAGCCGCGCGCATGCGTGCGCCAGCTCGTCACCGTGCCGGCCGGCCACGCCATCGTGTATTCGCGGATGGCGCCCAGCGCTTCCAGGCCTTCCGCCGATGGACAAGCCTTGGCCGGATCGGGCGCCTTGCCGTCGTTCTCGCAATGGTCGGTACTCGACCCCACGTTCACATACAGGTCGCCCTTGGGGCTGAAACGCATGTTCGTCAGCAGGTGCAAACCGAGGCCCGGCAGGCGCGGCGTCTTGGCCGTGCCGCCGATCACGTCGGTGATGGCGCGGGCCGGATCGCGCAAGTCGAAGCGGAAGATGCGCCCCACCTCGCCCACGTAGACCATGCCGTCCGGTCCCTGCACGATGCCGTTCGGGCGATCGAGCTTGTCGAGCAGCAGCTTGCGCTCGTAGCCGCCACCGGCCGCCTTGGGCTGCAACAGCCACAATTTACCCTGCTTCGGCGCCCATCCCGCCATGTCCGTGACGACGATGTCGCCATTCGTCAGCGGCAGCACGCCGCGCGGGAATTTCAGGCCGTCGGCCAGCACGGCCACGCAAAAGCCGGCCGGCGTGGTGACGTCGAGGCGCGGCATGCCGTCGCACTGGGCGCCGGTCGCCGCCTGGGCGGGCGCCAACACGGTGGACATACAGGCTGCCAGGGCGCCCGCAAGCATTTTCTTGTTCATGGTCTCACTCCATCAGGGGTAATCGGGGCATCACGGCGCGCGCGTTGGCGCTGGTGGCAAGCGCCACTTGCGCAATATCAAGGCCGCGCAGTTCGGCCAGCACGGCGCCGATGCGCGGCAATTCTTCGGGGCTGTTGCGGCCAGGGTGGATCCAGCTGGGGGAAATGTCGGGCGCGTCCGTCTCCAGCACGATGGCTTCCAAAGGCAGGTCGGCGGCCATGCGGCGTATCTGCAGCGCGCGCGTAAACGTCATGGCGCCGCCAAACCCCAGCTTGAAACCGAGGTCGATATAACCTTGCGCCTGCTGGAAGCTGCCGTTGAAGGCATGCGCGATGCCGCCGTTCGGGCGGATCTGGCGCGCATGTTTGAGCACGATATCCTGCGAGCGGCGCACGTGCGTCAAGACTGGCAAATCGAAATCGCGGGCAATCTTCAGCTGCTCGCGCAGGAAATGCTCCTGTTTGGCGCGCATGGCCGGTTCGCACAGCATGGGAATGAAGAAATCGAGGCCGATTTCGCCGATGGCGACAAAACGCGGGTCGGCCATGGCGGCTTGCACGGCCTCGCGCAGGGCGATCAAATCGTCGTCCGTGGCGTGCGGCACGTAGATCGGGTGTATACCAAGGGCATAGCAGGCGTTGGGCGCCGTTGCCGCCAGATCGCGCACGATGCTGAAATTGGCCCGTTCGACGGCGGGAATGACGATCATGCCCACGCCCTGCTGCTGCGCGCGCGCCGCCACCTGCAGCGATTCGCTGCCGAATTCATGCGCGTCGAGGTGGCAGTGCGTGTCGATCCACATGGCGAATTCCTAGTATTGGTACGGCTGCAGCCCTTCGTCCGTCAGGCGCAGCACGCGGTCGCAGCGCTTGGCCAGCTCGATATCGTGCGTGACGATGACGAAGGCCGTGCCCAGGGTGCGCGACAATTCCAGCATCAGGTCGAAAATCTGTTCGGCCGTGGCGTGATCGAGGTTGCCCGTCGGTTCATCGGCCAGCACGCAGGCCGGCTGCGTGACGAGGGCGCGGGCCAGGGCCACGCGCTGGCGCTCGCCGCCCGACAATTCGCCCGGCGTGTGCGTGACGCGCTTGGCCAGGTTCACGCGCGTGAGGATCTGCTGCGCCAGCTCGGTGGCGGGCGCGCGCTTCATGCGCCGTATCATCAGCGGCATGGCGACGTTGTCCAGCGCGGAAAACTCGGGCAGCAGGTGGTGGAACTGGTAGACGAAGCCCAGCGAGGCGTTGCGCAAGTCGCCGCGCGCCTTTTCGCTGAGGGTGGCGAAATCCTTGCCCAGCAGGGTCACCTTGCCGCTGGTGGGCGTATCGAGTCCGCCCAGCAGGTGCAGCAGGGTCGACTTGCCCGAGCCGGAAGCACCGACGATGGCGACGCGCTCGCCGCGGTGGACGTCGATGTCGATGCCGGCCAGGACCTGCACCTTGTAGCTGCCCTGCGTGAAAGTCTTGCCCAGGCCGCGGCAGCTGAGGACGACGGAATCGGCGGAGGCGCCGTTGGAGGCAGGTTTGTTCAGATCGGTCATGGTCATAGTCAGTGGTTTATTCATAGCGCAGGGCTTCCGCAGGTTTCACGCGGGCGGCCCACCAGCTTGGGTACAGGGTCGCCAGGAAGGCGAGAATCACGGCCAGCACGCCGATCTTGGTGACGTCGGGCCAGCGCAGGTCGGACGGCACGGTGCTGATGAAATAGATGTCCTTGGAGAGGAACTGCACGCCCAGCAGGTGCTCGATGAAGGGCACGATGACGTCGATGTTCATGGCCACCAGCACGCCGCCGCCCACGCCCAGGATGGTGCCCAGGATGCCCACCAGCGCGCCCTGGATCATGAAGATCTTCATGATGGAACGGGGCGATGCGCCCAGGGTGCGCAAAATCGCGATATCGGCCTGCTTGTCCGTCACCGTCATCACCAGGGTCGAGACCAGGTTGAAGGCGGCCACCGCGATGATCAGGGTCAGAATGATGAACATCATGCGCTTTTCCGTCTGCACGGCGGCGAACCAGTTGGCGTTCAGCTTGGACCAGTCGCGCAGCCACAGGTCGCCCGGCATGGATTTTTTCAGCTCCGCCGCCACTTGCGGCGCCTGGTTCATGTCGGCCAGGCGCAAACGCAGGCCCGATGGACCGTCCAGGCGCAGCAAGCGCTGGCCGTCTTCGATATTGATGAAGGCCAAACCCGCGTCGAATTCATTGTGGCCCGCCTGGAAGATGCCGCTGACGGTGAAGCTGCGCATGCGCGGCAGCACGCCGGCAGGCGTGACCTGGCCCTGCGCCAGCATCAAGGTGACTTTTTCTCCCAGGTTGACGCGCAGCGCGCGCGCCAGTTCGATGCCCAGCACGATATTGAAGGTGCCCGGCTGCAGCGCCTTGAAGCTGCCCATGCGCGTCTGGCCGGCCACGTCGGAGACGTTCGGCTCTTCCTCGGGCAGCACGCCGCGCACGATGGCGGGGCGCAGCGCATCGTCGCGCAGCAGCATGCCTTGCGTTTCCACAAACGGCGCGGCGCCTTTCACGGCGGGATTCTTGAACGCCTGCGCCGCTTCGGCGCGCCAGTCCGGCATGCTGCCGCTGTTGTCGAACACTTCCACGTGGGCCAGCACGGACAGCATGCGGTCCGTCACTTCCTTCTGGAAGCCGTTCATCACGGACAGCACGACGATCAGCGCCGCCACGCCCAGGCCGATGCCGGCCATGGAAATGAGCGAGATGAAGGAGATAAAACTGTTACGGCCACTGCGCTTGCCGGCCCGCGTGTAGCGCAGGCCAACCAGCCATTCGAAGGGCAAATTCTTGAAAATACTCATTGTTCAGGCGGTCTTTATCGTTTCTTGGAGTGTTATTCGTAGCGCAGCGCCTCGGCCGGTTTGACGCGCGCGGCGCGCCAGCTCGGGTAGATGGTCGCCACCAGCGCCAGGCCAAAGGCGATCAGGCCGATCTGCGCCACGTCCAGCCAGTGCACGTCCGACGGCACGGCGCTGATCTGGTAGATTTCCTTCGAGATGAAGTGCAGGCCGAAGATGCCTTCGATGAAGGGCACGATGACGCCCACGTTCAGCGCCAGCACGACGCCGCCGATCACGCCCAGCGCACTCCCCAGCAAGCCAACCAGCGCGCCCTGGATCATGAATATCTTCATGATCGAGAACGGCGAGGCGCCCAGGGTGCGCAAAATGGCGATGTCGGCCTGCTTGTCGGTGACCGACATGACCAGGGTCGAGACGAGGTTGAACGCGGCCACGGCGATGATCATGCTGAGGATGATGAACATCATGTTCTTCTGGCTTTGCACCAGCGCATACCAGCTGGCGCTGGCGCGCGACCAGTCGCGCATCCACAGCTGGCCCGGCATCGACGCTTTCAATTCGCGCGCCACCTGCGGCGCCTGGTTCATGTCGTGCAGGCGCAAACGCAGGCCGGACGGGCCGTCGAGCTGCAGCAGCTGCTCCGCATCCTGCATGTTGACAAACGCCAGGCTGCCATCGAGTTCATTGTGGCCGGCCTCGAAGATGCCGGCGACTTTCAGCGCGCGCATGCGCGGCATGACGATGCCGTTGGCCGGATCGCCCGCCTTCGGCTCGCGTTCCAGCATCAGGGTGACGTTCTGCCCCACCTGCACGCCCAGCGCCTTGGCCAGGTCGATGCCCAGCACGATGTTGTACGAGCCGGGCGTGAGGTCCTTGAAACTGCCCTGCTTCATCTGGCTCGCCACGCTGGAGACGGTGGCTTCCTGCTGCGGCAGCACGCCGCGCACGACGGACGGGCGCATGGTTTCGTCGTTGAGCAGCATGCCCTGGGTTTCCACGAACGGCGACACGGCTTTCACTTGCGGGTTGGCGTAGGCGGCGCGCTCCTGCGCCTGCCAATTCGGCATGGAGCCGCTGGTATCGAACACCTCGACGTGGGCCAGCACCGACATCAGCCGGTCGGTGACTTCCTTCTGGAAGCCGTTCATGACGGAGAGGACGACGATCAGGGCGGCCACGCCCAGGCCGATGCCGGCCACGGAAATAAGGGAGATGAAGGAAATGAAGCTGTTGCGGCCGCTGCGCTTCCCGGCACGCGTATAGCGCACGCCAACCTGCCACTCAAAAGGAAATTGTTTGATGATGCTCATGCGCTCCCGCGACAACGTAATATGCGAGCGCGCAGTGTGCCACACAAATGACACTCATGCGTGAAACACATCACCGTGGCGCGACTTTTCCCGCGCCCGCCGTCAAGGGAAAAAGCGCGGGAACTACTCCCCCACCGCCACAATCGCCTACAATCTCGGGATGAATCAACTTACCCTCGTCCTGCCCTTCGCCTTGCCCAATGCCGAACTGGCTGCCGACCTGCTCAAGGTCTTGCAGGCACCCGCCCTGGCGGCCCTGCTGTCGCGCACCTCCACTTGCAATTTGGAAACTTTTGACAACGCCAACCGCCTGCTGCCGCACGAAGCGTGGCTGGCGCATGCCTTGACCCTGTCGCCCGCGCCCAACGGCAAGGCGGCGCAGGCGGCCTTTGCGGCCCAGGCCATGCGCGGCTACGGTCTGGCGCCGGAACCGGGCGCGCGCTACTTCCTGCTGCAGCCGGCCCACCTGGCCATCGCCCGCAGCCATATCAGCCTGGAAGACTTGCGCCAGCTCAAGCTGAGCGAGGCCGATGGCCGCACGCTGTTCGAGACGGCGCGTCCGTATTTCGACGAAATCGGCCAGCCCCTGGCGTATGGCGACGCGGGCACCTGGTTCATGCGCGCCGATGGCTGGAGCGACTTGCAGTGCGCCACGCCGGACGCCGCCACCACGCAAGACCTGTCCGTGTGGATGCCGGAAGGCGAGCATGCGCGCGCCGCGCGCCGCCTGCAGAACGAAGTGCAGATGCTGTGGCATGAACATCCCGTCAACGCGGCACGCGAAGCGCGGGGCTTGAAAGCCATCAATTCCTTCTGGATCTGGGGCGGCAGCCTGGCTGCATCTGCGCCTGCGCGCTGCGCGGCCAGCCTGCATACGAAAGACGCACCGGGCTGGCTGGCCGCGCTGGCGGAACCGGCGCAGCGCGATGCCAGTCCAAACAGTGTGCTGGCAAGCCAACAGGATGCGATTGTCGTGCTGGGCGGATTGACCGAAGCGGCGCAGGCGCAGGAATGGGGCATGTGGCTGCAACAGTTGCAAGCGCTGGAGGCGGACTGGTTCGCGCCCCTGCTGGCGGCCCTCAAGGATGGCCGCCTGGGCCAGCTGCGCCTGGTGCTGAGCCACCGCGACGCCTGGCTAGCCTGCACCACCAGCAAGCATGCGCAGCGCAAATTCTGGCGCGCGATTACCCTGAACAAGTTGAAAACATCATGACCCGTACCCGCATCGCCACCCGTCCCTGCCCCTACCGCGAATCCGAACTGCTGCGCCAGGGCGGCATCCACCCCGTGCTGGCCCGCTTGTACGCGTCGCGCGGCCTGTCCGACGCGAAAGAGCTCTCGATTGAGGCCAAGGACTTGATACCGCCGTCCGGCTTGCTGCACATCGGCGCGGCCGGCGTCTTCCTGGCCGACGCCATTGCTGCCAAGAAACGCATGGTCATCGTGGCCGACTACGACTGCGACGGCGCCACCGCCTGCGCCGTCGCCATCCGCGGCTTGCGCGCCATGGGCGCCGACGTCGACTTCATCGTGCCCAACCGTTTTGAATACGGTTACGGCCTGACGCCGGAAATCGTCGAACTCACCGCCCGAGAAAAGTCGCCCGACATCATCATCACCGTCGACAACGGCATCGCCAGCATCGACGGCGTGGCCGAGGCCAACCGGCGCGGCATCCAGGTGGTTGTCACCGACCACCATTTGCCGGCCGACACCCTGCCCGACGCAGCCGTCATCGTCAACCCGAACCAGCCCGCCTGCGGTTTCCCTAGTAAACATCTGGCGGGCGTGGGCGTCGTGTTCTACGTCTTGCTGGCCTTGCGCGCCGAGCTGCGCCGGCGCGGCATCTTCGATGCGCAAACGCAACCCAAGCTCGACAACCTGCTCGACCTGGTGGCGCTGGGCACGGTGGCCGACGTGGTGCGTCTCGATACGAACAACCGCATCCTCGTCGCGCAAGGTCTCAAGCGCATGCGCAAGGGCAATATGCACGCGGGCGTGGCCGCCCTGTTCCGCGTGGCGGGCCGCGAAGCGCGCAGCGCCACGCCGTTCGACCTGGGTTTTGCCCTGGGACCGCGCCTGAATGCGGCCGGCCGCCTGCAGGACATGTCCCTGGGCATCGAATGCCTGGTCACGGACGACGAAGGCCGCGCCTGGGCGCTGGCCCAGCAACTGAACGACATCAACCTGAAGCGCCGCGAAATCGAGGCGGAAATGCAGGATACGGCCCTGCTGCACCTCGATGCTTTCGAACCGGCCAACAGCAGCACCATCAGCGTCTTCGATGAATCCTGGCACCAGGGCGTGATCGGCATCGTCGCTTCGCGCCTGAAGGAAAAGTTTTATCGTCCGACCATCACGTTCGCACCGGGCGCGGACGGCTGGATCAAAGGTTCCGGACGCTCGATCCCCGGCTTTCACTTGCGCGACGCGCTCGACCTCGTGTCGAAACGGGCGCCCAGCCTGATCGACAAGTTCGGCGGCCACGCCATGGCGGCGGGCTTGACCATCCGCGCCGACGCCTTCGACGCCTTTTCCCAGGCCTTCGAAGCCGTAGGCCAGGCCTGGCTCAGCCAGCAACAGCTGGAACGGGTGGTGGAAACGGACGGCCCGCTGGAAGACGCGTATTACACGACGGCCTTCATCGAGCTGATGGATGAGCAAGTGTGGGGCCAGGGCTTCGCCCCGCCCGTCTTTTGCGACGAATTCCGCGTCGTCAGCCAGCGCATATTAAAAGAGCGCCATTTGAAACTGTTGCTGGAAAAGAACGGCGTGCGCTTCGACGCCATCTGGTTCGGCCACACGGACGCCCTGGGCGAGCGCACGCGGGTCGCCTTCCGGCTCGATGCGAATGAATACAATGGCACGACCAAAGTACAACTCATGGTGGAGCACGCCGAGCCTGCGTAGTGACACCTGACACCACCTACTGCGCGTCGGCATAGGTCGCCTGCGATGCTCACCGTACTGGAAGTACGGTTGCGCTTCTCGACCACCTCTTCCTTCCGCTCGCTACGGTTGTGTCAGATGTTGCGACGTTTGCGGTCTTATTGCTGTGTCTCATGTTTACCTGCAGCAATGTCGCATCAAACCACTGCGGAAGCTGGAACCGGCCTCCACTCCACCTGAAAGCAGCCCCATGTTGACCGGCCTGAACCACCTCACCCTGTCCGTGCGCGACCTGGCGCGCAGCATGGCCTTTTACCGCGACACCTTGGGTCTGCACCTGCATGCGCGCTGGGACAGGGGCGCGTATCTGTCGGCCGGGGATTTGTGGCTGTGCCTGTCGCTGGATGGACAGGGCACGGCCGCGCTGGCCAGCCCCGCCTATACGCACTATGCGTTTTCCATTGCCCCGGAAGACTTCACCGCCTTTGCCGCCCGCCTGCGCGCCGCCGGCGTGCCCGAATGGCAGCAAAACCGCAGCGCCGGCGATTCCCTGTATTTTCTCGACCCGGACGGCCACCGGCTGGAAGCCCATGCTGGCAGCCTGGCGCAGCGGCTGGCGGCCTGCCGCGCAGCGCCGTATCCGGGCATGGTGTTCGAGGATTGAGACCGGAAAGATCGCATATTTAGCAAATTCGTTAGATTCATTAGAAAACAAAAAGTGCAAGCGCCGTTGCCGTGAAAAAACACTGTCACGCCTCGGTATACCCTTGATAACCTTGCTTTTAAGACTTAATCAGCCTGACAAGATTCCATCCATCAATAGGCAAATTTGCCACATTTTATTGCATAAATAAAAATATTGATTGAAAATAGTTAACACTTATTTGGCAAATTCGCTAAAATCGATGACGCATCAGAAAATTCCCAATGATGCATGATCAGTTTTGAGGGCAAACCCGTCGAAAGGCGGGGACGCAAAGCCACCGGCCTACCGCGCGCAAGCGCCACGGCAGCGGGGCTGCCAATGCAGGGCCGGGACCGCCAGCGCGCGGCGCCAGCCTGGAAGCATTGTCGAGATGTGGCCCTCGCCCAACTCGGAGAGTTTCGCCATGAAAAAAATCATTCCCCCGCATCACCGTCACGGGCGCCTGCTGCTGGGCGCCACAACCGCCCTCCTGCTGGCCGCTTGCGGCCCCGGCCAGGAGACTTCCACGCCGCCTGCCGCCATCGCCACGGCCGCGACACAGTTCACTGTCGAGGTGCCCGTCGTCCCCGCCGCCGTCGGCGCGCTGGTGGTGCAACCGATGTTCCATGCAGCCCCGGCCCTGCTCGATGCGCCCGATGGGCGCGACAGCGCCAACAGCAGCGGCTCGGCCCACTGGCGGCCGCACTTGCAAAACGTGCCCGGCGCCATGCGGGAAATGACCACGCGCCGCCTGACGGCGCAAAAAATCGCCGCCTCGGAACAGGCGGCACAGGATATCGCCCCCTTGCTGGACGGCGGTGCGGGCGACATCGCCGCGCCCATGGCCGGCAGCAGCGTGGTGGCGACCTATTCTCCCGCGCAAATCCGCGCCGCCTACGACTTGCCCGCCCTGCCGGCGGCCGGCACGGCGCTGACGCCAGCCCAGGCGGCACAGCTGGGCGCGGGACAGACCATCTACATCGTCGACGCCATGCACAACCCGAACGCGGCGGCCGAACTGGCCATCTTCAACCAGAAATTCGGCTTGCCCGGCTGCACCACCAAGGCTATCGCCACGAATGCCACCCTGCCCCTGCCGCCCGCCCCGGCCAGCGGCTGTGAATTTTCTGTTGTCTACAACACGCCATCGAGCACCATGACGGCCACGGCGCCCGCGTATAACTCAGGCTGGGCCATGGAAATCGCGCTCGACGTGCAGTGGGCGCATGCCACGGCGCCGCTGGCGCGCATCGTGCTGATCGAGGCGCCCGACGCTTCCATCAACAGCCTGCTGGGCGCCGTACGCCTGGCCAACCAGATGGGGCCTGGCGTCGTGTCGATGAGCTTTGGCGCCGCCGAAGGCAACTGGACAGCATCCGTCGACAGCGCCTTCACGGGCAAGAACATGAGCTACCTGGCCGCCACGGGCGATTCGGGCAGCGGCGTGTCCTGGCCGTCCGTGTCGTCCAACGTGCTGGCCGTGGGCGGCACCACGCTCAGCTACAGCGGCAGCGGCGTGCGCAGCGAAACGGCCTGGTCCGGCACGGGCGGCGGCATCAGCGCCTATACGGCACTGCCCGCCTACCAGACGGCCAGCGTGCCCGGCCTGACCAACTTGCTGCGCCGCAACGTGGCCGACGTGGCCTTCAATGCCGACCCCGCCACAGGCCAGTACACGGCCGTGATGACACCCGGCAGCAGCACCGCCAGCTGGCTCAGCATCGGCGGCACCAGCCTGTCCACGCCGCAATGGGCCGGCCTGGTCGCCATCGCCAACGCCAGCCGCGCACTGCAAGCGAAGGCGGCACTCGGATTGCCGCACAACATCTTGTACGGCCAGATCGCCAGCGTGCCCGGCACCTTCGCCAGCAGCTTTGCCGACATCACGCGCGGCAGCAACGGCACGTGCAGCGTGTGCACGGCCAGGGTCGGCTATGACCCGCTGGGCGGCCTGGGCACGCCGAACGTGAAAAGCCTGCTGGCCGGCCTGTCGGGCACGCAGATTGCCCCCGCCGCGCCCGTGGTGGCGCCGGCCAGCATCAGCGGCGCGGCCGGCAAGCCGCTATCGTTCACCGTCTCGGCCACCGCGGCCAATCCCCTCAGCTACACCATGCTGGGCGCGCCGGCCGGCATGAGCATCGCCGCCACGGGCGTGGTCAGCTGGGCCGCCCCCGTCGCGGGCACGTATGCCGTGACCATGGTAGCCAAGGATACCGTCAGCGGCCTCAGTGGCCAGGGCGTGTACGCCATCGTCATTACCCCCGTCGCGCCGCCCGTCGTCGGCGCCGGCGCCATCACGGGCAAGGTTGGCACGGCCCTGGCGTTCAATGTCAGCGTCTCCGCCCCCAACCCCGTCAGCTACACGCTCGCCGGCGCGCCGGCCGGCATGACCATCAGCAGCGCCGGACTGGTGAGCTGGGCCGCCCCGGTGGCCGGCACCTACGCCGTCACCGTGACGGCCACGGACAGCAAGACTGGCCTGAGCGGCAAAGGCATCTATACGGTGGCCATCGCCGCCCCGCTGCCCCCCGTCGTCACGGTAGCCAGCGTGAGCGGCAAGCCGGGCGTGGCCCTGTCGTTCGCCGCCACGACGGTGGCGCCCAACCCCGTCACCTACAGCCTGTCGGGCGCGCCGTCCGGCATGGCCGTCAGCGCCGCCGGCGTCGTCAGCTGGGCCAGCCCCGTGCTGGGCAGCTACAGCGTGACCGTCATCGCCAGGGACAGCAAGACGGGTTTGACGGGCCAGGCCGTGGCCACGGTAAAAATCGCCGCCGCCGGCCCCACGATCAGCGCCGCCGCCATGACGGGCGTGGCCGGCAAGGCCATGAGCGGCAGCATCGTGCTGACGGCGCCCGGCGCGAACGCCCTGTGGATCTCCATCCTCGGCGCGCCGCTGGGCATGCAGTTTTCCATGAGCGGCATGACCATCACGGCCAGCTGGCCGCAACCGGTGGCCGGCAGCTATGCGCTGAAGATCGTGGCGCTGGACAGTAACGGCTTGACGGCGCAGCTCACCGTGCCCGTCACCGTCACGGCAAGATAAACGAACGGGGCCCGCCAACGGGGCGCTCCGGGACTCCCGTCCTGGCGCGCCCCGTTTTGCATGCGCGCGGCCATTGCAACGAATCCAGAAAAGGAGTATAAATAGTCCATATACAGAGTTTTAACGAAGGACATGCCATGAACCTCGCCTACGCCTACCCCAAGAGCCGCTTCGAGCCGGCCGTGCTCGTCGACCTGAATGCCAAAGCCGAGCGCGAGCGATTGTCGCAAGCGGCCTTGAAAGGGTTTTTCAAGCTGGCCGCCGCCTGGAAGCTGCGCGACGACGATGCGCGCGAATTGCTGGGCGGCCTGTCCAGCAGCGCCTGGTACGAGTGGAAGAAGCACCCGGACCGCGTGCTGGAAGTGGACCGCATCACGCGCATTTCCTATTTGCTGGGCATCTACAAGGCCTTGCACATCCTGTACGGCGACAAGCTGGCCGACGAATGGGTGAGTTTGCCCAACAAGAATCCCATCTTCGGCGGCCGCACGCCCCTGTCGCAGATGCTGGCCGGCGGCTTGCTGGCCATGCAGACGGTGCGCAAGCTGCTCGACGCGCGCCGCGGAGGGCTGTGATCGTGCCTGCCGCCCCGAATGAGCACCTGCCGCCGCTGGCCGCCTTGCGCCAGATCGACACTTGCCGCCTGATTCCCTCGCGCTTCGCCGACATGGAAGACTCCGTGCTGGCGCCCCTGGCCGAGAACGACGATCACCTGCGCGAGCTGTTCGAGCTCGACAACGCGACCAACGCGCGCCTGGTGGCCGAGTACGGCGGCGCGCCAGGAATTGGCGTGGACGAGCTGGTTTTTGGCGTGCCGCACTTCCGTATCATCAACGCCGCCTACACGTATGCCCGCCCGGAAGGGGCGCGTTTCAACGATGGCGAACGGGGTGCCTGGTATTGCGCCTTCGACATGAAAACGGCGCTGGCCGAGATCATTTTCCACAAGACCGTGGAATACCAGGAAATCGATTATTTCGACGACAGCGTCAACTACCAGTCGCTGCTGGCCGATTTTTCCGCCAGTTTCCACGACTTGCGCGGCCAGCAGCGCTACCAGGCTTGCCTGGATCCGGCCAGCTACATCGCCTCGCAAGACCTGGCCGCCATCCTGCTCGAAGCGGGCTCCATGGGCGTCATCTTCCCCAGCGTGCGTCACGCCAGCGGCACCAACCTGGCCTGCTTCCGTCCTGCCCTGGTCGGCAATGTTCGCAAAGGCGCCGCCTATCGGTTAACATGGCGGGGTACGCCGACGCCGCTGGTGGAAGCCTTGCCAGGCAAATAAACCGCGCGCACCGGCACCCGACTCACCGCAACCTGATATTTCGCATGCAAACCAATCCTGAAAAAGACACCGAACTGCGCCTCAAAGTGAACAGCGAAACGGCCCGCCTGGCCTGGAGCGAGCTGGAAAAGCATTTCGCCCAAGGCAACGTCGTCTGGGTCGCCAATGAACTGGACCTGGTCGAAGTGGCCGTGCGCATCTCGCACGACGACAAGGCCACCATCACGCAATGGATGGTCGATGGCAAGGTCGCCAAGGTGTCGGACCAGCAGGCGCTGGACTGGCAGGCGGCCGATGCCGCGCTGTGGGCCGTCGTCGTCAGCCCGTTCATTCTGGTGCAGCAGGAAAAGCCCACCAAACACTGATGCCTACAGGCTGCGCTCGAGCATCAGGCGCAGCGCAACGCTGCCATCGAGGGTCGTCACGCTGTCGCTGCGGCCTGCATCATCCCCCCAGGATTGCCCCTGCACCTGTTGCTGGTGCAGCAGGTTGGCCGCCGACAGGCGCACGCGCGTTTTCGCGTCCGGCTGCCACAGCGCATACGCGTCGAGCGTGCGCCGCACGCCCGCATGGCTGCCGGCGTGCGCATCGAGCCGCGCCAGGCCGCCCGTCTGCACGTTCAGATTGCCGCCCATGCTCATCCCCGGCGAGCGCCGGTAATCGAGTCCCAGGTT
Source organism: Janthinobacterium sp. SUN206 (assembly GCF_030587305.1). Lineage (NCBI taxonomy): Bacteria > Pseudomonadati > Pseudomonadota > Betaproteobacteria > Burkholderiales > Oxalobacteraceae > Janthinobacterium > Janthinobacterium sp. SUN206. The sequence continues at coordinate 1,168,631 of NZ_JAPWIB010000001.1, forward strand.
GAGCGTGACCGGCACCTGGCTGGCCAGTCGGTTGCCGGGACCCGGCACGGCGGCGACCTTGGACCAGTTGCGCCCCGCATTGGCGCGCACGTCGACGTCGGGCGCCTGCGCCCACCAGGTCCGCACGGGAAATTTCACATCCAGCTCGATGCCGCGCACCATGGCCACGCCATTGTTGAACGGGCTGGCCGTCCAGACGCCGTCGTGCAGGAACAGGCGCTGCACGGTAACGTCGCTGATGCGCCGCGTGAATGCCGACAGGCTGGCCACGCCGCTCTTGCCAAAATAGCTTTCATACGCCGCGTCCAGCCCCCACGCCAGTTCCGGGCGCAGGTCGGGATTGCCCTGGAAATCGGGATTATTGGCACTGTTGCCATTGTTGACGGTATAGCGGCGCGGCACCAGGTTGCGCGTGGTGGGCGCCTTGTAGGTGCGCGCCAGCGCCAGCCGCAGCTGGTCGCGCTCCTGCTGCGGCAACTTCCACAGCAGCTGCGCCACGGGACTCCAGACGCTGGCCCGCGTGCGCACTTCGCTCAAGGTGCGGCCCTCGGTCGCCGTCTGCAAGCCCTCCCAGCGCACGCCCGCATACATTTGCAGGCGCGGCGTCACCTCCCATTCATCCTGCGCATACAGGGCTAGGCGCCGCACGTCGGCCGTGTAGTCTTCATCGAGCGCATACGGCGCACCGCCGGCAAGATACGTGTCGCGCTGGCGGCGCGACTCGCTGCGGCGTATCAGGCTGCCATCCCAGCCCAGGCTCAGGGCGTGGCCGCCACCGAGCCGGCCCAGGTACTTGCCGCTGCTGTTGACGCTGTCGTCGACAGCGTCGGAAACCACGCCGCGCAGCAGCAGGGGCGCGCCAGCGGCCGCCTCGCCATGGAAAACATAATCCGTGTCGCGCCGGTTGTGGTTGACGCCCAGCCTGGCCGTCAGCTTGCCCACCGCCCCCAGCGCATGCGCCCAGCTCACATCGCTGCGCGCTGAAAACACGCTGGCTTGCGAGGTGGCGCCATTGCGCGGATAACTGGAGGCCGCCCCCAGCAAGGTCGTTTCGCGCGCCACGCCGTCAAACCCCGTGCGGTACCAGTCCAGCAGGCTTTGCCAGGTGATGGTGTCGCCCTTGTCCAGGGTCCAGTGCAGGCGCGGCGTCAGGCTGGCCTTGTTGACGGACGAAGCATTGCGCGTGCGCGTTGTACGCTGCGCCAGCAGCGTGCCGGTGGCATCTGCGCTTGTTTCAGTCATCCTTCCCGCCACATCGTCGGCCGTGCGCTCCAGAGCGCCCGTCAGCGCATAGGCGAAACCGGACAGCTTGTCCGCCACGCGCAGCGACGCGGCAGGCTGCCAGCGGCCATCCTGCCGGCCCGTGCCCAACTTCCCTTCGCGCTCGGCGCCGCTGGCGCCCTTGCGCAAGACCACGTTGATGCTGCCGGCGACGGCTTGCATGCTGTATTCGGCCGTCGCGCTGCGCAAAATCTCGATGCGCTCGATCATCTCGGGTGCGATCGATTCGATGGAAAAACCCGGTGGCGCGGGGTCGCCGTTGATCAGCATCTGCGTGTAGCCGGCCCCCAGGCCCCGCATGCGCACCTCGCCGCCGACGATGGAGACGCCGGGCTGGCGTTTCAACGTCGCGGCCAGGCTGCTGTCGCCATATTGGGCCAGGTCGTCGCGGCTGACGATGATCTTCGCGGCCGTGTCGTCGCGCCGCTGCTGTACGCCGCTGGCGGCGGTAATTTCAACCTTTTGCAGCGGCGCATCGTCGGCGCAGGCCGCGGCGGGCAAGAGCAGGAAAAAAAGCGGGGATAAAAGCGGAGGGAAAAGCGGGGAAAACGGGCTGGCGCTGCGCATGATGCCTTTTTCTACACTGCGGATTGGGAAGCGCAGTGTAGAGGATTTGACAATGCGCAGCAAGCGCATTGTCCAGCCATGTTCAATGCCCGCCGCCCAGGTAAGCCGCGATCACCTTCGGATCATTTTTCAGGCTTTCCGCCGGCCCGTGCACGGAAATGCTGCCGTTTTCCAGCACGTAGCCGTAATCGGCCACGTTCAGGGCGGCGGCGGCGAATTGCTCGACCAGCAGCATGGTCACGCCTTCCGCCTTCAAGCGCGTGATGATGCGGAAGACTTCTTCCACCAGAATCGGCGCCAGGCCCATCGACGGCTCGTCCAGCAGGATCACTTCCGGGTTCAGCATCACGGCGCGGGCCATGGCCAGCATTTGCTGCTCGCCGCCCGACAAGGTGCCGGCCAGCTGGTCGCGCCGCTCCTTCAGGCGGGGGAACAGTTCCAACGCCTTGTCCAGGTCGCCCTTGATGTCGCCTTTCGGGCGCGCCCGCGTAAAACGGGGGAAGGCGCCCAGCAGCAGGTTGTCCGTCACCGACATCGAGGCGAACACCCTCCTGCCTTCCGGCGAATGGGCCAGTCCCGCGCGGGCGATGCGGTGCGAATCGAGCCCCGTGACATCCTTGCCGCCCAGGGTGACAGTGCCGGATTTGGGTTTCAGCATGCCGGAAATGGCGCGCATGGTGGTGGTCTTGCCGGCCCCGTTCGAACCGATCAGGGTCACCAGCTTGCCTTTCGGGACGTCGAGCGAAATGCCGTGCAAGACTTCGACTTTGCCGTAGGCGGCGTGCAGATTGTTAATGGTCAGCATGGTCTTCCTCTCAGTGCGCCGCTGGCGCCAGGGTTTCGGCGCTGCCGCCCAGGTAGGCTTCGATCACCTTCGGGTCACCCTGCACGGCACTCGGCACGCCTTCGGCAATCTTCTGGCCGAAGTCCAGCACCGTCACCACGTCCGACAGGGCCATCACCACGTCCATGTGATGCTCGATCAGGATGATGGTGATGCCGTGCTCGCGGATCTTGCGGATGATGGCCATCAATTCCTTGATGTCGGGCGCCGTCAGGCCCGCCGCCGGCTCGTCGAGCAACAGCAGGCGCGGGTTCAGGCCCAGCGCACGGCCGATTTCCAGCAGCCGCTGCTTGCCGTACGGCAAATTGCGCGCCTCTTCGTTGGCCAGGTCGGCCAGGCCGACGAATTCGAGGATGCTGGCGGCCCGCTCGCGCGCCGCCTTCTCTTCGCGCTTGTAGCGGGGCGTATGCAGCATCACGTCCAGCACGTTCGATTTGAACGTGTTGTGCAGGCCCACCAGCACGTTTTCCGTCGCCGTCATCTCGCCGAACAGCTGCACGTTCTGGAAGGTGCGCGCCACGCCGCCCAGCGCGATTTCGGACGGCGTGCGGCCGGAGATCACCACGCCGGCAAATTCCACCTTGCCCGCCGTCGGCTTGTAGATCCCCGTCAGCACGTTCATCATCGTGCTCTTGCCCGAGCCGTTCGGCCCGATCAAGCCGTGCACGGAACCTTGCGTGACGTTCAAGTCCACCTGGTTCAGCGCTTTCAGGCCGCCGAACTGCATCAGGGCCTGGTCCACGCGCAGCAAGGTCGCGCCCTGCTGCCCGCCCTGGGCGTGGTCGAACGGCGCCACGCCGTGCGAAGCGACGGCTTCCACATGGCGCCGGCCCTTGCCGATAAAGCTCATCAGGAAGCCGACGATGCCGTCCTGCAGGTAGTACACGACAAATAAGGTCATCAGGCCGAAGATGGTCAGGCGCCAGTCGACCATGTTTTCCAGCTTGTACGAATACGCGGCCAGGCCGATGGTGGCCACCAGGGGCACGAGCACGCCGCGCACGGTGGAGCGCTTCTTCGCCAGCATGACGATGGAACCGATCACGCCCAGCACGGCGGCGCCGACGGCGATCTTGCGGAACAATTCGATGTCCGACAGCAGGCTGGGCAGCATGACGACGATCAGGGCGCCGATCAGCGCGCCGGAACGCGTCTTGCGTCCGCCCATGATGACGGCCAGCAGGAACAATATCGTCAGCTCGAAGTTGTAGGTATTGGGCGAGATGTATTCTTCCGAATACGCATACAGGCTGCCGGCCAGGCCCGCGAAACCGGCGCTGATGACGAAGGCATACACCTTGTAGCGATACACGGACACGCCCATGCAGTCCGAGGCGATGGGGCTGTCGCGCAAGGCTTCGAAGGCGCGGCCCAGGTTCGACTTCAAAATGCGGTGCACCACCACCAGCGAGATCACCAGCAGCGCGGCGACCATGTAGTAGTACTCGACCTCGGAAAGCTTGTGGCCGAACAGGACGGGCTTGTGGATCTTGATGCCCATCGGCCCTTCCGTCAGGAAGCTCATTTCATTGATCAGGATTTGCACGATGGTGCCGAAGGCCAGGGTCACCATCGCCAGGTAGGGCCCCGTCACGCGCAGGGCCGGCAAGGCCAGGATGGCGCCGAAGACGGCCGCGCCCAGGATGCTGGCGGGGATGGCCAGCCAGAACGGCGCACCCAGCTTGAACACCAGCACGCCCGTGGCGTAGGAGCCGATGCCGAACAGGCCAGCGTGGCCCAGCGACACCTGCCCCGTGTAGCCGACGACGATATCGAGACCGAACAGCAGGATGGCATAGATCAATATGGTCTCGGCCAGGTGGATGTAATATGGGTTCGGAATGACGATGGGGAACAGCGCGAGCACGGCCAATCCCGCCGCGCTCAACGCCAGCATGGTGATTTTCTTGTTCATGTCGTCCTCAGACTTTCTTGATCGCGGCTTTGCCGAACAGGCCGGACGGCTTGATGGCCAGCACCAGCAGCAGGAGCAGCAGGCCAGGCACTTCCTTGTAGCCGGTGGAGATGTAGTAGCCGGTGGTCGTCTCGGCGATGCCCAGGATCAGCCCGCCGACGATGGCGCCCACGCCCGACGTCAGGCCGCCGATGATGGCCACGGCAAACGCTTTCAAGCCCAGCGAAGCGCCCATGGTCGCGCCCGTCAGGGTCAGCGGCGCCACCAGCACGCCCGCAAAGGCGGCCGTGGCCGATGACAGCGCATAGGAAAAGGTGATGACCATGCCCGTGTTGATGCCCATCAAACCGGCCGCGTCGCGGTCGTTGGCCGTCGCCACGACGGCCTTGCCATAGATCGATTTGCGGTTGAATACTTCCACGGCCAGCATGATGGCCAGTGCGCCGACGATGACGGCCACCTGCATCTGCTGCACGTTGGCGCCGAATACCTGGAACGGCGCGGCCGACAGCGGCGACGGGAACATCAGGTCATCCTTGCCCCAGATATTTTCCGCCACATTCTTGAAGATGATGGCCAGCGCGATGGTCGACATGATCCAGCCGAATTCGGACTTGATCTTGATGGCGGGCCGCACGCCTATCCATTCGACGAACACGCCCTGCAAGGCGCCGAAGACGATGACGATGGGGATCATCAGCAGATAGCTCATGTACGGCCCGCCATGGATGGTGCCCACCAGGGAGAGGCCCACGAGCGCGCCCAGCATCAGGGATTCGCCCTGGCCGAAATTGAGGGTGCCGGAAGTGGCAAAGGTCAGCTGGTAGCCGAAAGCGATGACGGCATAGATCATGCCCAGCGCGATGCCGCTGAAGACGAGCTGCAGGAAGATTTCCATGGTATTCCCCGGAAGACGAAAGATGAAAAAATGGCCAGTCCTGATTCCTCAAGGCTGGCCACTGCGCGGCGACTGTCCGCCAGGCTTATTTCGCGAGGACGACCTTGCCGTCCTTGACTTCGCCAAACACGGTCAGGTCGGCCGTGATCGCTTCATGGTTGGTCTTGCTGAACGGTTTGTTGTAGGTGGTGACGGCGCCTTCCACCTTCTCGTTCAGGTTTTCCAGCGCGGCGCGCACTTTCGGGCCGTCCGTGCCGCCCGCCTGCGTGATGGCCGCGGCCAGCAGGTAGATGGAATCGTAGCCTTGCGCAGCCGACACGGCCGACGGCATGCGTCCGCCCGATGGCTTGTAGGCGGCCACGTAGGCGTCGATGAAGGCCTTGCGCTTCGGCGTGCTGGCGTCCTGGATGAAGGTTTGCGGCATGCGCGTGCCGTTGCCGTTCTTGCCCGCGTTGTCGATGAAGTTACCCATGGCCAGGGTCCAGCTGCCGATCAGCGGCACTTTCCAGCCCAGTTTTTCCATGCCGTTGGCGATCTGCGCCAGTTCCGGGCCGATGCCGTAGGTCAGCACGACTTCCGCCCCCGCCTGCTTGGCTTTCAGCAGCTGGGCCGTCATGTCGACGTCCTTGATGTTGTATTTTTCCACGACAACGGGCTTGATGCCCTTCTTGTCGAGCGCCTTTTCCAGGTCTTCACGGCCCAGCTGGCCATAGTTGGTGGAGTCGGCCAGGATCGCCACTTTCTTGAACTTGCGGTTTTCGATCGCCTCATGCACGATCATGCCGGACTGGATGGTGTCATTGGCAGCATTGCGGAAGATGTAGTTTTCCGGCTGGTCGGCGAATTGCTTGGTGACGATGGAACCCGTCGCCACATTGTTCATGACGGGAATCTTCGCTTCCTGGTAGAAGCGCTGCGAAGCGAGGGCCACGCCCGTGTTGATGTAGCCGACGGTGGCGGCGACCTTTTCCTTGTTGATCAGCTCCTGGGCGATCTGCACGCCGCGTTCGTTCTTCGCTTCGTCATCGCGCTCGATGAGCAGCAGGGAACGGCCCAGCACGCCGCCTTTGGCATTGATTTCAGCGACGGCCAGCTTGACGCCGTCGCGCATCGACACGCCCATCGGCGCGGAACCGCCCGTAAACGGTCCGGACACGCCAATCTTGATGGGGTCGGCTGCGACTGCCGCCTGCGAGAAACCCAAAACCAAACTTGCCACGAGCAATTTCTGTTTCAAATTCATTGTCATCTCCTCTGATACAACGTTTTTAATGCCACTTATTTTTATAGTCGTACGCTGGATAACCGCCCCATCGATAAATCATTGTAGGTGAGTAAACATGCACCAGCAACAACTACATATGACGCGTCGCAACATGCGGAAAAGCCGCAATTGCAGGCCTGTTGTCAGTCTTTTGTAAGGAAAATATGGCGCAAATTGACACAGGTGCTACACCATGACACACGATGCATATGTCTGATCTGCGTCAAAAGTATGGCGATGCAATGGTGATATGGTCATTGAACCAGGGTCAACCGGCCATGGCGGCAATCCCTTCCCTACCATGGAGACCCTATGCGCCAGCCCATGACAAGCATCTGCGCCTGCCTGCTGATCGCCGGCATGAGTAGCGCCTGCAAGAACTTCACGCCGGTCGACAAGTTCGCGGGACAGACGGTGGCGATAACGAAAGTATTCAAACCCATGCTGACGCACTCCATGAGCAGTTGCACCAATAATGTACGGCGCAACAGCATCATCACCGACCGCCCCTACGTTGCGCAGGAAACGGAACAGGACCTGCTCCGGCGCTGCAAGGACTATGCGGCGCAATTGGCGGGCACAGCCGAACTGAACGATGTATTGAAACGCTACGCGGAAGTACTTGCCGCGCTGGCCAACGACAAGCTGGCGAACTACAAGGAGGAGATCGGCGCCCTTGGCGGTTCGCTGGGCGCCTTGCAGCAGTCCGGCGGCACGGCGCCGGTGCTCGACGCCGACCAGCTGGACAAAGTCACGCGCCTGAGCGCACTGATCAGCCAGATCGTCACGCAGCAAAGACAGCAGTCGGGAATCAACGAACTGCTGGCGCGCGAAGACGATATTTATATCATCAGCAATGCGCTGAAAAAATATGCGCAGCAAAACTACCAGGCCAATCTGCACGACGAGAGCCTGACGCTGGCATCCCTGAATCGCTCGCTCGACAACGCTGCCGCCAGGGAACCCGTGACCAGCAACTATCTGAAGGCCAAGCTCTACCTTGACGGGCGGCAGCTGCAGGAGCGTGGCAAGGTCATCAACGCCTATCTTGCCGCCATGACGGAATTGCAAAACAGTCTCAGCACCTTGCGTGCCAAGTCCATGCAAGACCCGGCATTGGAGCGTCAACTGGACACTTTTGCCAAGCAAGTCGATACCCTGCAAAAACAGGCCGCCAATTATTCACCATCCCCCTGGTAGGAGTCGGACATGGGCAACGTTATCGCACTCGATGAAAAACAAACCACGGAAATCGCCGACAAGCTGGCACAGGCCTCGAACCAGGTACTGGAGCTGCGCATCGCGCTGACCGACCGCACGCCGCCGACGCCGTCAGCCGTGCTGCATGATCTCAAGCAATATGAAAGCCACCTGGATCAGATGGTGTCCTTTTTCCGCGCCCACGGCATCTACCTGATCAACCAGAGTGCGCAGCAGGCATTGGCCAATGTGAACACGGCCATCGACCAAGGCAGGAAAACCGTGGCCGACATCGGGCACACGCACGCGGCCATCAAGGCGGCGGCAGGCCTGCTGGACCTGGCCGCCGCCCTGCTGTCGCGCAACCCGCTGGCCATTGCCGAGGCTGCAAATAGCCTGCGAACCTGACCTGGCGAACAATCACGGCTCTTCCGCCCTGTGCCCCATCGCATGCGTGGCCATCTTCAAGTACAGGTTTGCCTGTTCCTCGCTGTGCGCATAGCCCATGCGCCCTTCGGCCAGGGCGACGGACTTCTGCTGCAGCGCTTCCGGGTATTCCAGGTCGCAGGCGGCATCCAGCCAGTGACGTGCCTGTTCCTGATCAGTCTCCTGCAGCATGTTCGCCACGATGAACATGGCTGGCGCCACGCCGCGTTGCGCGGCCAGTTCCAGCCAGCGCAACGCGGCGGCGCTGTCCTGCGGGCCGCCCATGCCGTTCTTGTGCATTAATCCCAGGTAATACGCGGCAGGACCGCTGCCCTGCCCCGCCGCGTGCTCGAACAGGGCGCGCGCCTGCGGCTGGCTCGCCTCGCCCGCGCGCATCAAGACCTTGGCCTGGGCCGTGACATCCGGCCCTGCCGATGCCAGTGGCGATACGGCCAGGGCGACGGCAAACACCCATGCCTTCATTTCGACAGGTCGAGCTGATACAGCGCAAAGCCCTTGCCGGCACCGTCATCAAGCTTCAACTGCGTGACGTTGTCGATGCCGGCCGCTTTCGCCAGCTCGATCACGTTCGGCGCGGAATGGAAGACCACGGGGCCTTTGGTGGCAACCCTGGCGAAGCGCCAGCTGCGCGCGGAACCGTTTTTCGCGCGCGTCAGGTGTTTCTGCTGCGTGACGTAGGCGATCAGCAGTTCGCGGTTGTTGTCGGGCGACGCCACCACCGTCTTGCTGCCATCGAGGCCGGGGAAATTGCCGCCGCCGCTGGCGCGGTAGTTATTTGTCGCGATGAGAAATTCCTGGCCCGCGTCCACCGGCTTGCCCTTGAACGTCAAGCCCTGGATGCGACGGCCCGGCGGCTGCGTGACGTCGATCTGGTAGCGCACGTCGGCGCTGGTGAGCGTATCGAAGTTGTAGCTCGGATGGGCCGTGTTGATCAGTTCCTGCGGCTCCGTCTTGTTGACATCGATGGTATTGAAGCGCCGCGCCGACTGCTCCAGCCAGGCCTTCAATTCGATGCCATTCATCTTCACGCCGTACAGCGCGTTCGGATACAGATACAAATCGGCCGCGTTGTTCAGCGCCACATTGCCCGCCTTGACGTCCGTGTAATCGGACACGCCGGCCGAGCCGCTCTTGAACGGCGACGACATCGACAGCACGGGCAGATTGGCATATTGCGGCAGGTTCGCCTTCACGTAGGCGGCCAGGTAGCCCGCTTGCGCCTGGTTCACCACTTCGATGGCGCTGACGTCGCCCACGTCGGCGAAATACGTCGACATGCGGAAATCCGTGGCGCCGACCGGCGTCTGCACGTAGGCGATCGTCGCCGCGTGCTCCTCGGCCACCAGTGCGGCGATGGCTGCGTCGGGCTGGACGTAACTCTTGTCCGCGTTCTGGATGCCGCGCGCTTCCACCGTCGTGGCGCTCTTGTCGACCACCCACTGCTTGCCGTCGTGGCGCAGGCGCAAACCGATCACGCCCAGGTGCTTGCCCCACAAATTGGCCATCACGGTCGGCACGCCATTGACCAGCCCTTTGACCTTGTCGACGCCGGGCAAATTAAACTGCGGCACCGTGCTGGCGGCATTCGGGAACAGCTGGTGCGAATGGCCGATCAGCATGGCGTCCACGCCCGGCACTTGCGACAGGTAGTAATTGCCGTTTTCCATGGTCGGCGAATACGGGCTGTCATCGAGGCCGCCGTGCGAGATCGCCACCACCAGCTCGGCGCCCCTGGCGCGCATCTCGGGAATGAATTTTTCCGCCGTCTCGCGCACGCCCTGCGTGTAGACGCGGCCTTCCAGCCAGCGCTTGTCCCAGGCCATGATGGTGGGCGGCGCGAAGCTGATGATGCCCACCTTCACGGTGGCGGTGATGGCCTTGCCATCGGGGCCGGTGGCCATGATCTGCTTGTCGATGATGTGATATGGCGCAAACAGGGGCTGGCCCGTCTTGACGCTGTAGACGTTGGCCAGCACTTGCGGGAATGCGGGACCGGCGCAGCGCGGTTTGCTGGCGTCGACGCTGTCGACGTCGAAGCGGTTGCCCGTCACCTGGCTCAAAAACGCCAGGCCGTAGTTGAATTCGTGGTTGCCGATGCCGCCGCCGTCCACTTTCAGCAAATTCATGGCCTTGTAGATGGCCAGGGTCTGGTCGCAAGCCAGCGGTTTCACGAGGGCCTGGTAGTCGGCCAGGGCCGTGCCCTGGATGGTGTCGCCGTTGTCGAGCAAGAGATTGTTCGGAAACTGCGCGCGCGCCTGGGCGATCAAGGCCGCCGTGCGTTCCAGGCCGATCGACGGTTCCGCCTGCAGCTTGTAGTAATCATAACTGAGCACATTCGCGTGCAAGTCCGTCGTCTCCAGCAGGGCCAGGGTGGCGCTGCTGCCGGCCGGCGCGGCCGATGGCGACCGGGCGGGTCCCGTGGCGGCGGGCGGCAAGGCGCCGCAGCCGGCCAGCAGCAGCGGTAACAGGGCGAGACGGGGAAGTTGAAGCATGATGTATTCCTGTGGAAAGACAATATCGCCAGCATCATACGCAGCACGGCAGCCCCTATCAAGGCAAAAATATTGTCGTAAATACAGCAAAATCGTCATTTTATTGCCCCGTGCGGCATCGATTCGGCGCTGCCGGCATCAGAAACCGGCCGCGCTCGCGTATAATTCAGGGTTTGATTTCACCATAGAAGACCAGAACATTATGGAAGCCGAACGCATCAATATCATCTCCGCCCTGCTCAACGACCTGACGGTCCGCGAAGCCGAACTTCGGAGGTATCTTTGACTTCACTGTCAAGTCGGAGAAACTAGAACAAGTCAACGAAGAGCTGGAAGATCCAACCGTCTGGAACGATCCGAAGCGCGCCCAGGACCTCGGTAAAGAGAAGAAGGCGCTGGAAGCCATCGTCTTCACGCTCGCCAAGGCCGATGCCGACCTGCGCGACACCCGCGACCTGTTCGACATGGCCCGCGAAGAAGGCGACGACGAGACCCTGGAAGCGATCGAGCAGGACGTGCAGGAAATCCGCAAGGTCATCGAAAGCATGGAATTCCGCCGGATGTTCAACAATCCGATGGACCCGAACAACTGCTTCATCGACATCCAGGCCGGCGCCGGCGGTACGGAAGCCCAGGACTGGGCCTCGATGCTGCTGCGCCAGTACCTGCGCTATTGCGAACGCAAGGGCTTCAAGGTCGAAATCCTGGAGCAGTCCGACGGCGAGGTCGCCGGCATCAAGACGGCCACCCTGAAGGTCGAGGGCGATCACGCCTACGGCTTCCTGCGCACGGAAACGGGCGTGCACCGCCTGGTGCGCAAGTCGCCATTCGACTCGGCCAACGGCCGCCACACCTCGTTTACGTCGCTGTTCGTGTATCCGGAAGTCGACGATTCGATCGAGATCGACGTCAACCCGGCCGATATCCGCGTCGATACCTACCGCGCGTCGGGCGCCGGCGGTCAGCACATCAACAAGACCGACTCCGCCGTCCGCATGACCCACGCGCCGACCGGCATCGTGGTGCAGTGCCAGAACGACCGTTCGCAGCACCGCAACCGCGCCGAAGCGATGGAAATGCTGAAAGCGAAGCTGTACGAGCATGAACTGCGCAAGCGCATGAGCGAACAGCAGAAGCTGGAAGACTCGAAGACGGACGTGGGCTGGGGTCACCAGATCCGCTCCTACGTGCTGGACCAGTCCCGCATCAAGGACTTGCGCACCGGTTTCGAGACGGGCAATACCAAGGGCGTGCTCGATGGCGACATCGACGACTTCATCTCCGCCTCGCTCAAGCAAGGCGTATAAGGATGAACGCATCCGCTCCGGCGCAGCGCGCCTTCCTGTTCGACATGGATGGCACGATCGTCGACAACATGGCCTTCCACACGACGTCGTGGCTGGCGTTCTTTGAACGCCACGGCCATGCGCTGGACGCGGACGCCTTTTTCCGCGACACGGCGGGACGGCAGGGACACGAAATCATTGCCAAGTACCTGGGCGCGGATGCCGACCATGTCACCCTGCTGGCGGAAAAGGAAGTCGTCTACCGCGAACTGTATGGCCCGCACCTGGCCACGGTGCCTGGCTTCGACCGGCTGATCGCCAGCGCGCGCCAGGCTGGCGTCGGGCTGGTGGTGGGCACGGCCGCGCCGGACGAGAACATCGCGTTCACGCTCGATGGCCTGGACCTGCGCCACCGCTTCGACGCCATCGTCGGCGCTGCCGACGTGGAACGGGGCAAGCCGCACCCGGACGTTTTCCTGAAAGGCGCGCTGCTGGCCGGCGCGCTGCCGCAAGACTGCATCGTCTTCGAAGACGCGCCCCTGGGCGTGGAAGCGGCGCGCCGCGCCGGCATGCGCGTCGTGGTGCTCACCACCACCCTGCCGGCCGAGGCGTTTGCCGCCTTCGACAACGTCATTGCCATCGTGCCGGATTTCTCCGCACTCGACGTCGACGCACTGTTTGCCAGCGTGGCGCCAGCGCTGGCGCCACATCATCAATAATCACCAACGAAGAACACCATGACTACGGATATCCAAGAACAAGCCGCCGCCCCCGATGAAAACAAGATCATCGCCGAGCGCCGCGTCAAGCTGGCAGCACTGCGCGAACAAGGCGTCGCCTTCCCGAACGATTTCCGCCCCGAGCACAAGGCGGCCGACCTGCACGCGCAATACGGCGGCAAGACGCGCGAAGAGCTGGAAGCCGAACCTGTCACCGTGGTGCTGGCTGGCCGCATGATGCTCAAGCGCGAAGCGGGCAAAAAAGCCGCTTTCGCCACCCTGCAAGACGCCTCCGGCCCGAAGGCCGACGGCCGCATCCAGATCTACGCCACCTTGGACCTGACCGGCGAAGCGGCCATGGCCGCCCTGCACCACTATGACCTGGGCGATATCCTGGGCGTGACGGGCACCCTGTTCAAGACCAAGACGGACGAACTGACCATCAAGGTCACGGAACTGCGCCTGATCACCAAGTCGCTGCGTCCGCTGCCGGACAAATTCCACGGCCTGGCCGACCAGGAAACGAAGTACCGCCAGCGCTACGTCGACCTGATCATGAACGAAGAGACGCGCCGCACCTTCAAGGCGCGTACCGCCGCCATCTCGTCGATCCGCCGCTTCATGGAAAAGAACGAGTTCATGGAAGTGGAAACGCCGATGCTGCACACGATTCCGGGCGGCGCCGCGGCAAAACCGTTCATCACGCACCACAATGCGCTCGACATGCAGATGTTCCTGCGCATCGCGCCCGAGCTGTACCTGAAGCGCCTGGTCGTGGGCGGCTTCGACCGCGTGTTCGAGATCAACCGCAACTTCCGCAACGAAGGCGTGTCGATCCGTCACAACCCTGAATTCACGATGATGGAATTCTACGCGGCCTACACCGACTACAAATGGCTGATGGACTTCACGGAAGCCGTCATCCGCCAGGCCGCCATCGATGCGCACGGCACCGCCACCCTGACCTACGGCGGCCGCGAACTGGACCTGGCAAAACCGTTCCACCGTCTGACCATCGTCGAAGCGATCAACAAGTATGCTCCAGGCTACACCGCCGAGCAGTTGAACGATGCCGAATTCATCAAGGAAGAGCTGAAGAAATTCGGCGTCAAGCCGTTCGCCACGGCCGGCCTGGGCGCGCTGCAACTGGCGCTGTTCGAAGAAACGGCTGAAGCGCAGCTGTGGGAACCGACCTACATCATCGATTACCCGGTCGAAGTGTCGCCACTGGCGCGCGCTTCCGACACGGTGGCCGGCATCACGGAACGCTTCGAGCTGTTCATGGTGGGCCGCGAAATCGCCAACGGGTTCTCCGAGTTGAACGATGCGGAAGACCAGTCGGCCCGCTTCCTGGCGCAAGTGGCCGCCAAGGACGCCGGCGATGAAGAGGCGATGTTCTACGACGCCGACTACATCCGCGCGCTGGAATACGGCATGCCGCCAGCCGGTGGCTGCGGCATCGGCATCGACCGCCTGATGATGATCATCACGGATTCGCCGAACATCCGCGACGTGCTGCTGTTCCCTCATCTGCGCCGCGAAGAGTGATGAACACCTGAAAAATCTACTGCGCGTCGCGATTTGCGGCCTGCGATGCTCACTGTGCTATAGCACAGTTGCGCTTCTTAGCCGCAACTCCCATCCGCTCGCTACGATTTTTCAGGCGTTCGATGCTTCAAGGCAAAAAAAGCCGCCTGGTCTCGCGATCAGGCGGTTTTTTTACGCCTGCCGCAGTCCGTCAGCCGGCCAGGGTTACGCGCTGGTGGCTGCGGCTGGCCTGCTGCGCCGCCAATGCGGTGGCGAGCGCGCGCATGCCGTCGTCGCCGGTGGCGGCAGGCTGCCCTTCGCCGCGCATGGCGCGCTGGAAGGCGCGTACCGAGCGCACGTACAGGTTTTCATGCTCGACGTAGATGTCGACGCTGCCGCTGTCGCGCGTCAGGGTAATGCTGCCGACGGGGCGCTGCGTCATCACGCCGGTGGCAAAGATGGTGCCCTTGGTGCCGATGATTTCCACGCCGGACAGCGAATGCGGCGCGTTGAACGCGTCGTGCACCTGCACCAGGGTGCCGTTGTCGAACTCGATGACGGCCATCAGGCCCTCTTCCAGCCCGGCCACCGTCATGCCGCCGCTGGTGGCGCAGGCGGTGACGTGGCGCGGCTCCGCATCCAGCAGGAAGCGCAGGGTGTCGACGTCGTGCACGAACATGTCGAGCGTGACGCCGCCCGATTCCGGCGCGTCCAGGCGCCAGCCGCGCAAATGCTGCGGCAGGTTGTTCGCGTGCAGCACACGGCAATACAGGGGCTGGCCGATCTCGCCGGCGCGTATCAGCTCGCGTACCTTGCCGTGGCTGGCGGCGTTGCGCAGGTGGTGGTTAATCCCCAGCACCACGCCCGCTTCGGCGCAGCCGTCGACCATGCGGCGGGCGTCGTCCAGGTTCAGCGCCAGCGGCTTTTCGCACAGCACGTGCTTGCCGGCGCGCGCCGCCTGCAAGGTCTGCGCCATGTGCCATTCGTTGGTGGTGCTGATGTACACGGCGTCCGCGCCCGGATGCGCCAGCGCCGCATCGAGGTCCGTATAGCTGGCGGCGATGCCGAACTGCTCGGCAAAGGCGGCGCCGCGCGCGGCGTCCCGGCTGACCACGGCCAGCACCTCAGCATCGCCCTGCTGGCGGATCGCGTCGACCATCCATTCGCGCGCCACGGTGCTGGCGCCGACCAGTATCCATCCGATTTTCTTCATTCGATTCTCCCGTTAAAAAGTGTGGCGCAGGCCGAGGTTCCAGGCCTGGTTGCCGGTGCCGTTGTCGGTGGCGTTGCCCACCACGTAGGCGGCGCCGTTGCGGTTGTCGATATGCGCGTATGCCGCGTACAAGGTGCTGCGCTTCGACAGCGCGTAGGTGTAGCCGATGCCGACCTGGGAAGCGTCGCCGTTGGCGGCGCGCCGGTCGTCGCGCCGCACGTACGAGAACAGGACGCGGTGCGGGCCAAAAGGCACGGTGGCGCCCAGCATCAGGTCCGCGCTGTCGACCGTGGTGGCGGCGCCCGCCGTGCTCTTGCTGACGGCGACGGCGCCATGCGCCTTGACCACGCCGAAGTCCCAGGTGGCGCCCAGCACCGTGTTGCGCGCCCTGCCCGCCACCAGCGCGTTTGACAGGGTGTTGGCATCCTGGTGCGCCAGGCGCACATACAGAGGCCCGCTGGCATAGGTGGCTGCCGCGCCCGTGTAGCGCCTGGCCGAAGCATCACCGGGCACTTCGCCGAAACCGTACGCCAGTTCGCCGGAAAGGCCGCCGCGCACGGGCGAGCTGTAGGTGATGCTGTTGTCGACGCGGCTGATGTAGCCGGCCGTGAAGACGTTGCTCATCCTGCCCGCAAAACCCAGGTAGAACGGGTCCAGCGCCCCCAGGCTGCTGTCGATGAACGTGTACTGGCGGCCCAGGCGCAGCGTGCCCGCCGCGCCGCCCAGGCCGACGAAGGCCTGGCGCCCGAACAGCAGGCCGCCCTGGGCCGAAGCGCCCGTGTCGGCCAGGATGCCCGCATCCATTGTAAACAGCGCCGTCATGCCGCCGCCCAGGTCTTCGCTGCCCTTGAAACCCAGCCGCGAGCCATTGGCGATGCCGCTCGTCAGCTTGAGCACCCTGCCGCCGGCGCCGCCGCTCTCGGACACCACGCCCATGTCCATGATGCCGTACACGGCCACGTTCGACTGCGCGCAGCACAAGCCGCTGCCGGCGCCGATGATCATTGCCCCTACTACCTTCTTCTTCATGTCTTGCCCTGTCTATCTTCTTGTGAAAACTGTCCCTGGCTCACCAGGTGGCGCGGACGCTCGCCGCGCAGGCCTGCCAGCAGGTTGTCCACGGCCTGCTGCGCCATGGCGTAGCGCGTTTCGTGCGTGGCCGAACCGATGTGCGGCAGCGCCACCACGTTCGCCATGTGCGGCAGCGGATTGTCCGGCGCCAGCGGTTCGCGCTCGAACACGTCGAGACCGGCGCCGTGGATGCTGCCCTGCTGCAGCGCCTCGATCAGCGCCGCCTCGTCGACGATGCGCCCGCGCGAACCGTTGATGAAGATGGCGCCGGGGCGCATCAGCGCGAATTCGCGCCGGCCCATCATGCGTTCCGTCTGCGCCGTCAGCGGCAGCACCACGCAGACGAAGTCCGACCCGGCCAGCAAGTCGTCGAGCGCTACCTGGCGCGCACCCAGCGCCGCCTCCACCTCGGGCACGGCTTCGCCGTTCACGTACAGCACCTGCATGCCGAAACCCAGCGCGGCACGGCGGGCGACGGCGCGGCCGATGCGGCCCATGCCCAGCATGCCGATGGTCTTGCCATGCACGTTGACGCCATACTGGCTTTCGCCCACGCTGCGCGTCCAGCGTCCCGCCTTGACGAATTCGGCCAGTTCGACGACGCGCCGCGCGCTGGCGAGGATCAGCGCGAAGATCGTGTCGGCCGTCGTTTCCGTCAGCACGTCCGGCGTATTGGCCAGCAGGATGCCCCGTTCGCGCAAATAATCGACGTCGAACTGGTCGACGCCCACCGAAATGGTGGAAATGATGCGCAGCCCTTCCGCCGGGTCCAGCAATTCACGGTCCAGGCGCACGCTGGCGCCCAGCAAGCCGTGCGCGCCGCGGATGGCGGCGGCGAATGCGGCGCGGTTGCCCGCATCGATCGCCTCGAAATACGTCACCTCGCATTCGGCGCGCAGGCGCGCCAGCAGCGGTTCGGCCAGCTTTTTATACACAACCACATGTTTTTTCACGATTATTTCCCCTGTTCGGTTCAAGATGGGACCAGCGCGTCGAGCTGGGCGCGGGTCGGCAAGCCTTCCATGTCGCCGGCCACCTGGATGGCGAAGGCGCCGACCCGGTTGCCGCGCCCTACCGCCTGCGCCAGCGGCAAGCCTTCCAGCAAGGCGCTGACCAGGCCGGCCGCGAAGCCGTCGCCGGCGCCCACCGTGTCGACCACGTTGGCCACACGCTCGCCCGGCACCATGCCGCTGTCGCCCTCGGCCGTGCGGTAATAGGCGCCGTCGGCGCCCAGCTTGACGACCACCAGCCGCGCGCCCCGCTGCAGGTAAAAGCCGGCGACGTCGTGCGGCAGGTCGTGGCCGGTGAGGATTTTTCCCTCCCCCAGGCCGGGCAGCACCCAGTCCGCCTTGGCGGCGAGGCGGTTGATCTGTTCGACCATGACGGCTTGCGACGGCCACAGCGAGGGCCGCAGGTTCGGGTCGAACGACACGCTCCGGCCGTTGGCGCGCATGAAGTCGAGCGCCTGGCCGGCGAACGCCAGGCTGGTCTCGGACAGCGCCGCGGCCACGCCCGTGGCGTGCAGGTGGCGCGCGGACAGGAAATAGGCGGGATCGAAGTGCTCGGGCGCCAGCCGGCTGGCGGCGGAACCCTTGCGGAAGTATTCGACCAGCGGATCGGCGCCATTCTCGGCCTTTTCCTTGAGCAGGAAGGCGCTGGACTGGCCGGCGACGGTGACGACCCGGCTGCAATCGACGCCTTCGGCCTGCACGCTGGCGCGGATGAAGCGGCCGAAGGAATCGTCGCCCACCCGGCTCAGCCAGCCGACCTTCAACCCCAGGCGCGCCAGGCCGATGGCGACATTCGTCTCGGCGCCGGCCAGGCGGCGCGTGAAGTGCGCCACGGCCGCCAGGTCACCCGTTTGCTCGGCAACGAACATCGCCATCGCCTCGCCATAGGTGACGACGTCAAGCGCGTAATCGCCTGACACCATTTCGTGTTTGATCATGCGGCCTCCAGCATCTGAATGTAGCGGCCCGTTTCGGCCACCAGGTCGGCGCCCTCGAGCGGGAATTCGATGGCCCGCTGCACGCCCGGCGCGAAATGCGCGAAGACGGCGCGCCAGGCCGGATCGGCGTCGGAAACGGCGCAGGCGGACAGCCTTCCGCCGTCGTCAAGGACAGCCTTGCAATGCACATAGCGCACGTACGGCGCCAGCAGGCGCGCCGCCTGCTGCGCATCCTCGCCCACCCAGCGCCAGTTGCCGATGTCGAAGGTCAGCCCCACCGGCAGCCCCGCTTCGTCCGCCGCCGCCAGGAAGCGCGCCATCGGCGCCAGCTTGCCGCCGTGGGCCGTCTGGTCGTTTTCCACCAGCAGCGCCACGGGCGCCGCCGTCAGTTGGGCGTGCAAGGCCGCCAGCTCCGGCGCGGCCGGGTAATGGCCGAGCGACACCTTCAGGTAGCGCGCGCCCAGACGCGCCGCCTCGTCCAGCATCTGCTGCAGCAGCGCGTGCTGCGGCAATCCGTCCGCGCCCCACAATTCGATGGGCGTGGAATACACGCAGTACAGGCCGCGCGCGGCCACCGCCGCGCCCATGCGCGCCAGGTCCGGCAAGTCGGAAGTAAACAGTTCGCGGCGGATCTCGATGCCGGCGCCGCCCGCATCGGCCACCACGTCGATGAACTGGCTTTGCCCCAGCTGCCTTACCCTGCTTGCGCCATAGGCCGACGCCGCCACCAGGACGGGGCTCACTTGATCGCTCCCGCACCGACGAACTGACGCGCTTCGGGCGTTTGCGGATTGCTGAAAAAGGCTTCCGACGGCCCGCTCTCCCACACCAATCCCTGGTGCATGAAGACGGTGACGTCGGCCATGCGCCGCGCGAACTCCATCTCGTGCGTCACCAGCAGCATCGTCATGCCCGCCTGCGCCAGCTCTTCCATCACCTTCAGCACTTCCTGCGTCAGTTCCGGGTCGAGCGCCGACGTCACTTCGTCGAACAGCATCACTTGCGGCTCCATCGCCAGCGAGCGGGCGATCGCCACGCGCTGCTGCTGGCCGCCCGACAGCTGCTCGGGATAGGCCTCGCGCTTGTGGTCCAGGCCCACCTGCTTGAGCACGCGCAGCGCCGTGGCGCGGCCCTGGGCGTCGGGCACCTTCTTGACGATGCGCGGCGCCAGCATGACGTTTTCTTCCACGGTCAGGTGGGGAAACAGGTTGTAGCTCTGAAAGACCATGCCGACATCCTTGCGCAAGTCGAGCAGATGTTCCTGGCGCGCCGTCAGCGTGTGGCCGGCCACGACGATGCTGCCGCTGTCGATGGTTTCCAGGCCATTGATACAGCGCAACATGGTGCTCTTGCCGGAGCCGCTGCGGCCGATCACGGCGATCACCTGGCCCCGCTCGACGGCGAACGACACGCCCTTGAGCACGTGGTTGGCGCCGAAGCTCTTGCTGATATGGTCGATTTCAACGATGGGCATGGAATTTCCTTTCCAGTGAATGGCTGTAGCGCGACAGCGGATAGCACAGCGCGAAGTAGATCAGGGCGACGATGGGGAAGACGATGAAAGGCAGGAAGGTCGCATTGCTGACCAGTTGCCCTGCCCGCGTCAGTTCCACCACGCCGATGATCGAGGTGATCGAGGTGTTCTTGATGATCTGCACCATGAAGCCCACCGTCGGCGGCAGCGAATGGCGCAGCGCCTGCGGCAGGATGACGTAGCGCAGCTGCTGGTAGCGGTTCAGCGCCAGCGCGGCGGACGCCTCCCACTGCTGCCGCTGCACGCCTTCGATGCAGCCGCGCCAGATCTCGCCCAGGTAGGCGCTGGCAAAGATCGTCATCGCCGCGCCGGCCGCGATGACCGGCGACAGCTTGTAGCCGAACAGGGCCAGCCCGTAATAGGTCAAAAACAGCACGATCAGCACGGGCGTGCCCTGGATCAGCTGGATGTACAGGGCGCTGATGCAGCGCAGGAATCGGCTGCGCGCCGTGCGCAGCAGCGCCACCGCGAAGCCGGCGATGCCGCCCGTGATAAAGACGATCAGCGACAGGCCGATGGTCCAGCGCGTGGCCTCGAGCAGGAATTGCAGGTTATCCCAGGAAAAGTCACTGATCATGTCATGCTCCCATGCGCACCGCGCCCAGACGGCGGCGGCGTTTGAAGACGATCTGGCCCAGCACCCAGAAGCCGAAGCGGAACAACAGGGCCAGCAGGATGTACAGCACCATCACGACGATGTAGATCTCGAAGCTGCGGAAGGTTTCCGCGTCGAGCAGGTGGGCGGCGGCGGTCAGCTCTTCGGCGGAAATGGCCGACACGACGCTCGAGGCGAGCATCATCAGCGTGAACTGGCTGGCCAGCGCCGGATACACCTTTTCCAACGCCGGCAGCAGTACCACGTGGCGCATCACCTGCCAGCGCGTCATGCCTAGCGCCTGGGCCGCTTCCAGCTGCGACGGATGCACGGCGCCGATGCCGGCGCGCACGATTTCCGCCGCGTAGGCGCCCAGGTTGACCGTCATGGCGACCAGGGCCGCACCGTTCGCGTCGAGCTGCAGGCCCAGCGACGGCAAGCCAAAGTAGATGATGAACAGCTGCACCAGGAACGGCGTGCTGCGGATCACCTCCACATACGCGCGCACCGCCGTGCGGGCATAGGTGGGACCGTTCTTCAGGATGACGGCGGCGCACACGCCCACCGCCAGCCCCAGCACCATGGACAGGGCGCTCAGGCGTATCGTCAGCGCCGCGCCCCACAGCAGGCGGTCCAGCGATTGCATGACGAGTTCGAAATGAAATTCATACGGCATACTCAACTCCTTGTCTACGTGCGCATCCCCGGCCGCGCCACCGTGGCGGCGCGCCGTGCGGACGAACACTTTCCCTGTGCGGGTCGCGGTATCAGAAGGTCGGCAGCGCCGGCAGCGGTGCGCCGCTCCACTTGCGCGCGATGGCGTCGAGTTCGCCGTTCAGCTTGACGTAGTAGATGAAGTTGTTGAGCCACTGGTGCAGTTCGAAGTCGCCGCGGCGCACCGCCATCGAGTTGGGCTGCAACGAGTAGGCGAAGCGGACTTCGATCTTGCCCGCGCCGCGCGTCTTGATGATGTCCAGCGCCATCGTGCTGGGAATCGAGACGGCGTCGACCTGCTTGCTGAGCAAGGCCTGGGTGACGGTGGCGTCATCTTCGAAACGCACGATGCTGGTGCCGGCCGGGGCCATGCGGCTCAGCGCCGTGTCATTCGTGGTGCCGCGCGTCACGCCCACCTTCTTGCCCTTCAAGTCGGCCAGGGCCTTGAGTTTGCCGCCGACCGGCGCGACGATGGCCAGTTCGAACGCGCTGTAGGGCATGGTGAACATCAGGGTCTTGGCCCGTTCCGGCGTGGGCGCCAGGGTGGCCACGAGGAAATCGACCTTGCCCGATTCCAGCGACGGCACGCGCGACGGCGCCGTCAGGGGCACCACTTCCACGGGCAGGTTCAGGTATTTGCCGATCAGGTTGGCGACGTCGACGTCATAGCCGACGGGCGCGCCCTTGGCGTCGATGCTGCCAAACGGCGGCGTGCCGCTGACCACGCCGATGGTCAGCTTGCCTTTCTTGATCAGGTCGCCAAGCGTCTGCGCGCCGGCGTCGGCCGCCGCGCCCAGGGTGCACGTGGCTGCCAGTGCGCAAGCCAGTATTTTCGAATAGAACAGTGTGGTCATCTTCATGTTTCCGTCTCCTGTGATCCCGGTACCGGCCTCGTCGAGGCGCTTCCGGGAATATTGTCAAATGGACGATTCAGATCGTCTCTTGCCGTGTCGTACCAACCTCCTGCCATTGCCCTGCCTGACTATCCACGCCCCTTTCCAGTGTGAATACAATTCATGAAACCGGTTCCATCACCTTCCCAAAAAAAAGGGCGTACGCCCTCTTCCGTCAATCGCCGTCCTTGCGCACCTCCCCGCTCCGGGTGGAATTGCGCACAATCAACTTGCCTGGCAACAGCACCTCGCGCGGCGGGCACTGATCGCCCTGCAGGCGCGACAGCATGCACGTCATCGCCGAAAAGCCGATCTCGTACGTCTGCTGCTCGATCGTGCTCAGGCCCGCCAGCGGCGACCACGGCAATTCGTCAAAGCCCAGCAAGCCCACGTCCTGCGGCATGCGCAAGGCCAGGCGCTGCAGCATCAGCGCCAGTTCCAGCGCCACCATGCCGTTCGACGCCAGCAGCGCCACGCGGCGGCCGCGCCACTGCGCCAGGCATAGACGCACCTGCGCGTCGATGGAGGGCCGGTCGTCCAGGTCCACCGCCAGCACTTCGCCCACGCAATCCGGATGTTCGGCCATCACGGCCTGGAAACCCTCGGCGCGCATCAGCCGCGAACTGACGCCCGTCAAGGGCGGCGCGACGAAGGCGATGGCGTCGAAACCCTGTTCGATCAGATGCGCGGTGGCCAGCCGGCCCGCCTGCACATTGTCCAGGCCCACCAGGTCGAAATCGCTACCCTCGATGCGGCGGTCGACCAGCACGATGGGCATGCCCGCCTGCTGCAAGTCGGACGACTCGATGTTGCGCCCCTGCGTGTTGACGATCAGCCCTTCCACGCTGTACGAGCGCAGCGCGGCAAGCGACTGGCGTTCGCGCTGTTCGTCATTGCCTGTATTACACAAGATCAAGGTATAGCCATGTTGCTGGCACGCCGCTTCCACGCCTTGCAGCACGGCCACCGTGTAAGGGTTCAGCATGTCCGCCACGACCATGCCGATCAGGCGCGTGCGGCCGCGCTTGAGGCCGCGCGCCATCTGGTTCGGCTGGTAGCCGAGGCGCGCGATGGTGCTGGTGATCTGCTGGCGGATGTTTTCGGACAGGGCGTCCAGTTCGCCGCCGAGAAAGCGCGACACGCTCGTCTTCGACACGCCCGCCTCGCGCGCCACCTGGGCGATGGTCACGGGCCGTGCCGGCTCGCCGGAGACTGTCTTTTTATTGCCGCGTACTGAATCCAAGGTTGCTCTCCACTACCTGTTGATATGCATATTTTTATTTTGGAACCGGTTCCAAAGATAGCACCCACGAATCGATGACGCAAGCGATTTGATTGCCTGTGGCGGCGAAAGAACACGATGGGGGCATGGCTGGGAACGCGGATGAAAAGGCGCCGCCCTCCCCCCGCAAACGCAGGGGGTGGGCGGCGCTGCTTGAAAAACGACTTACTGGACCACGGTATAGCAAGGCACGTACGCCGTGCCCGCCAATTTCATGCGGTGCTGCGCCACGAAGGAAGCGAGCAGCGCATCCATCGGGCCGGCGATGGATTTGTCGCCGTGGATTTCGAAGTTGCCGTGCTTTTCGATCGAGCGGATGCCGTCATCCTTGACGTTGCCCGCCACCACGCCCGAGAACGCGCGGCGCAGCTGGGCCGCCAGCAAGTGCGTGGGCTGGTTCTTGTGCAGGCTCAGGTTGCGCATGTTTTCATGCGTGGGCTGGAACGGCTTCTGGAATTCGTGGTCGATCTTCAGCAGCCAATTGAAGTAATACGCGTCGCTGTGCGCCTTGCGGAATTCGCGCACCTGGCGGATGCCTTCGAGCATTTCGCGCGCCACCAGTTCCGGGTCGTCGATGATGATTTTATAACGCTGCTGCGCTTCCGGGCCCAGGGTATCGCTGATGAACTGGTTGATCTGCACGAAGTACTCGCGCGACGTTTCCGGACCCGTGAAGATCAGCGGGAATGGAATCTCGGCATTGTCCGGGTGCAACAAAATACCGAGGATGTACAGAATCTCTTCGGCCGTGCCGGCGCCGCCGGGGAACACGACGATGCCGTGGCCCGCGCGCACGAACGCTTCCAGGCGTTTTTCGATGTCCGGCATGATGACGAGGTCGTTGACGATGGGGTTCGGCGACTCGGCCGCGATGATGCCCGGCTCGGTGATGCCGAGATACCGTCCATTGTGCAGGCGCTGCTTGGCGTGGCCGATGGTGGCGCCCTTCATGGGGCCCTTCATGGCGCCGGGGCCGCAGCCGGTGCAGATGTCGAGGCTGCGCAAGCCCAGCTGGTAGCCCACTTCCTTCGAATAATTGTATTCGGCACGGTTGATCGAGTGGCCGCCCCAGCACACGACCAGGTTCGGGTTGAGCTGGGTTTGCAGCACGTTGGCGTTGCGCAGGATGTGGAAGACGGCGTCCGTCACGCCTTCCGTGCTCTGCAAATCGAATTTCGGGTTGCCCGTCACTTCATCGCTGACGAAGATGATGTCGCGCAGCACGGCAAACAGGTGCTCGTGGATGCCCTTGATCATCTTGCCGTCGACAAAGGCGATGGCCGGCGCGCCCTTGATGTCGAGCTTGATGCCGCGCTCGCGCTGGATGATGGAGATTTCAAACGACTGGTAGCGCTCCAGCAGGGCGCGGCCATCGTCGATGGTGCTGCCGCAATTCAGGACCGCCAGCGCGCAGCGGCGGAAAGTGTTGTACAGGCCGCCCTGGCTGGTGTCGAGCAGTTTGTTGACTTCAGTCTTGGAGAGCACGTCCAGGCGGCCTTCCGGTGAAACCAGAGTATCGATAACGTCGTGTTCCATAATGCGAAAAATCCCTTTAAAAATCGATGCTCGAAGGTCTTGCAGCCTCAATATACGACAAGTCAGGCAAGTTGTGCTGTGCCGCCGCAAAATCGCCGGGGCCGCCCTTGCCTGCAAACCGGTTTGACCAATATGAAACAGTCATTCTTGCTAATGCGAATCGAAATCTTCGCTCAGCGCAATTTGTAGATTAGAATGCCAGCCTATTGGAATTCCCGTGCGTGAGGTTCTTCATGAGAGTCCCCGCCGCCCGCAGGCTTCCATAAGTTCGTTGTATCGATTGACTATAATAATTTTTCAGGAGGAACCGCATGAGCGGTGCGACTACGCCCAACAAGGAAGCCGTTATTCCCGAGTTCAAGCAGATTATGGGCCATCCAAGCCCATTGTGGATGTTGTTCATGACTGAATTCTGGGAACGCTTCGCGTTCTACGGAGTTCGCTGGGCGCTGGTACTGTACATCGTGGCCCAGTTCCACGGCGGCGACGGTTCGGGACAGGCAGCGGCCAACCTTACCTACGGTTCCTTCCTCGCGCTGGTGTACGCCGGCGCCCTGTTCGGCGGTTACATCGCCGACCGGGTCATCGGTTACCAGCGCTCCATCCTGCTGGGCGCCGTCTTCATGGCTGCCGGCCTGTTCTGCATCTCGGTACCGAACCAGGACATCTTCAACCTGGGCCTGGCCACCATGATCGTCGGTAACGGCATGTTCAAGCCGAACATCTCGACCATGGTCGGCAAGCTGTACACAACGGCCGATCCGCGCCGCGACAGCGGTTTCACGATCTTCTACATGGGTATCAACATGGGCGCCATGGTCGCCCCCGTCTTTACGCAATGGCTGGCCGGGTCGATCTTCGGCACCAGCGACATGCCTGCGTACAAGATGGTCTTCATGGCGTCCGGTTTCGGCATGCTGATCAGCCTGGTATGGTTCGCCATCGGCCGCCGCGCCCTGAAGGGCATCGGCGCACCGGAAGCCGGTGCCGGCAGCCCGATGCGCGTCGTCTGGGTGGCCGTCGGCTCCCTGTGCGTGATCCCGCTGATGTACTTCCTGCTGACCGTCGGCGCTGAAAAGCTGCAGATCGTCCTGACCGTGCTGTTCGTCGGCCTGGCCGTGATGCTGATGATCGAAGGCATACGCAACGGTAAAGTGGCGCGCGACCGCGTCATCGCCATGCTGCTGATCTTCGTCTTCAACATCCTGTTCTGGATGTTCTTCGAACAGGCAGGCAGCTCGTTTACCTTCCTGGCCGACAAGATCGTCAACCGCGATCTGGGCTTCGCCATCTTCCCGACCGCCTACTTCCAGACCGTCAATTCGGTCGCCATCATCGTCTTTGCGCCGATCATCGCCGCCGTCTGGGTCTTCCTGGCGCGCCACAACGTCAATCCATCGATCCCGCGTAAATTCGGCCTGGGCTTGCTGGGCAATGCGCTGGCCTTCGGCCTGCTGATCTTCGCACTGTCGAGCCTGGTTGGCGCCGACAACAAGATCCCGTTCTGGACCTTGGCGACCGTGTACATGCTGCAATCGATCGGCGAGCTGTGCCTGTCGCCTATCGGCCTGTCGATGGTCACCAAGCTGGCGCCAGTACGCCTGGTCGGCCTGGGCATGGGCGGCTGGTTCCTGTCAACCGGTATCGGCAACAACCTGTCCGGCATCTTCGCCAGCCACGTCAGCGGCGAAAGCGGCATGTCGGTACAGTCGGCCCTGTCCGGCTACACCTTCGGCTTCTGGTCCCTGCTGGGCGCCGGCGTGATCCTGTTCCTGATCGCACCGCTGATCAACAAACTGATGCACGGCGTGAAGTAAGCGTCTTGTTGTAGATCAAAACGGCGGCCTGCGGGCCGCCGTTTTTCATTCGGCAGCCGTTTCCCCCGTGCCGGACGGTACAATACCGCCAGGGCCAGCGGCCATCCACCCACATTACTGAAAAATTCCATGTCCAGCCTCTCCACCACCACGCCCCTCTCCGACGACGAATACGCCGAACTCGACACCCTGCTGGCCGCGCCCGCCCTGGCCGGCCGTGCCATGGATGTGTCGATGCTGGAAGGTTTTCTCACGGCCGTCGCCCTGAGTCCGAAACAGATCGCGCCGGAACAATGGCTGCCCTGGGTCTGGGACAAGGCGGCCGGCAGCGCCTTGCCGGCACAGGACGAAGCCAGCGAACGGGCGGCCAGCCTGGCGCAACGCCACCACGCCTACATGGTCGAATGGCTGGCGAAGGACCCGGACAGCTTCGAGCCCATCTACGTGTGCGGCCCCGAATGGAGCGTGCCCGCCTGGTGCGCCGGTTTTGTCCTTGGCACGAGCCTGGACAAGCCCCAGTGGGCGGCCCTGGCCGTCAGCCACCCGGAGTACCTGGCGCCGTTCCAGTACCTGGCCACGGCCGGCGAGCTCGACGACGATGCGGCCGAAACGGCCATGGATGGCGTGATTCCGTCCGTGATCGCCATCAACGCGGCCTGGGCGCGCCAGCGCCACCTGAAAAGCCAGGCCCAAAGCCAGCCCGGCGCCACCGTCTTACGCGAAGTGCCGAAGACGGGCCGCAACGACCCGTGCCACTGCGGCAGCGGCAAGAAATACAAAAAATGCTGCGCCGACGCCGATAGCGCGGCCACCTAAGGCGACTCCTCCTTGCGCCAGCTGCTGACGGCCATCCTGCGCTTCCTGCTGCGCCACGCGCTGCAGTTCGCGCTGTTCATCGTCATCCTGCTGGCCGGACGCCTGCTGCTGGCCGAATGGCGCGCCTACAGCACCGGCAGCGAGGCTGTCGCCGCGCTCAAGCTGGCCGCCGACGGCGCCGACAGCCATGGCGCCGGCCTGGCCGCTGCCGCCACTGCGCGGGTCAACGCCCTGCAAACGGCCTCGCACGCGGCCATCGCCGCGCGCCTGGCGCAAGTGCAGGCGCAATTGACGGCCTTGCGTGCGCGGCAGCAAGCGTCGCTGTTCACCCTTCCCCTGCCCGACGCGAGCACCCTGGCCCGGCATGCGCAGGAGGAAGCGGCGCGCCGCGTGGAGATCGAAGTGCTGGCGCAGGAAGCCCGCTATCTGACGGCCCTGCAAGCGGCGGTCAGCGGCGAAGATGCGCGGCACACGCTGGCGCGCCTGCATGCGGAACACGTGGGCGCATATGCTGCACTGCAAAATAATCTGCGCCAGCGCCGGCAACTGGAAACGCAGCACCCGCTGGCGGCGCGCCTGCCCGGCAGCGACGCCTACGCACAGCTGTCGCAGCTGGAAGCGCAGGGGCAGCGTTTGCGCGAGATCAACCTGCAAGCGTATCAGGCCTGGGCGGCGCAGCGCACCCGCACCGGCAACGCCGCCCGTCCGGCCCCATTTGCCATCGACGAGCAAGCCTTGAGCGCCGCCCTGGCGCCCGTGCAAAAGGCCATCGCGGCCGGTGAAGGACAACTGGCGCGCAACTGGATAGCCCGCTGGCGCGCGCCCGTCATGGACGTGGCGCCCACGGCCGCCCTGCTGGTGCTGTCGGCCATCCTGCTGCCCGCCGCCATCAAGGCCTTCTTTTACTTCGTGCTGGCGCCCGTCGCTTCCCGTTTGCCGCCGCTGTCGATCGCGCGCGAACTGCAAGTCGCGGGCAGTTCACTGCCACTGCCGCCGCAGGGCGAATCGCGCATCTCCGCCGTCTCGCAGGGCTTGCTGC
This sequence comes from Janthinobacterium sp. SUN206, assembly GCF_030587305.1. Lineage (NCBI taxonomy): Bacteria > Pseudomonadati > Pseudomonadota > Betaproteobacteria > Burkholderiales > Oxalobacteraceae > Janthinobacterium > Janthinobacterium sp. SUN206. Next base: position 1,197,529 of record NZ_JAPWIB010000001.1, read on the forward strand.
TGCAGCCCGGCCAGCAGATGCTGATCCATCCCGAATACCTGCAATCGTCGCCCGTCAGCAGCACCAAGCGCACGCAATGGCTGCTGGACTGGCGCTTCCCGTTCACCAGCCTGGCCGCCGGCATGGTGGCGCTGACCCGCCTGCACAGCGGCGAGGAAGCGTGCGTGACGATATCCGCCAGCGACGACCCGCTGCTGGAAGTGGCCGTCGTCCACCTGCCGGCCGGCAGCGCATTGGTCTTCCAGCCACGGGGACTCGTCGGCCTGGTCTGCGACTCGAATCAGCCGCTGGCGATATCGAGCCACTGGCGCCTGGGCAGCCTGCATGCCTGGCTCACCCTGCAACTGCGCTTCATCGTCCTTCGCGGCCCCGTCACCCTGCTCGTGCGCGGCTGCCGCGGCGTGCGCCTGGAGCGGGCCGGCCAGGGGCGCTCCATCAGCCAGTCCGCCACCCTGGGTTTTACCACCGACGTGCTGTACTCGACCCTGCGCAGCGAAACCTTCATCCCGTATCTGCGCGGCCAGCAAGCGCTGCTCAACGACCGCTTCGACGGCGAGCACGGCGTCTATCTGTACGAAGAAACTCCGCGCCACGGCAAGCAGCCGGGCAAGGCGGGCACCTGGTTCGAGGGTTTCACCGACGCGATATTGAAAGTGTTCGGCATCTAGCCGAGGAAAGCAAAATGAACGACTTCCTGTTTACCGATTTTCTCGAGGACCATGCCGCGTATGCGGCGGCAGAGGCCTGGTGGCAGGCGCGCCTGGCCTTCCTCGACGGCCAATGCGCGCCGTATCTGCGCACCGCGTTCGCCAATGGCCAGCCGTTCTATGACGGCAATCCCATCGTCAACCTGGCGGACCGGCACGCCGGCAAGGCGGCCCGCATCGTGCAGCAATGCCCGCATGAATTCGGCCACGGCTACACGAGCTTCGAGCAAGCCATCGAGCTGGCCGGCAGCGATGGGCACCGCCCGGCGCAGGAAAAGATCATCGTGCTGACCCTGACGCAGCAGACGGCGCAGCGCGCCGAGGATGAATTGCGCGCCTGGTTTGCGCCTGCGTAAGGCTGCGCGCTACCAGAGGTAGGCCACGCGCACGCCGACATTGCGCTGTTCGCCGTAATTGCAGGCCCGCGCAGAGAAACACGAGGCGACATGGTATTTGTCGAACAGGTTCTTGACCGTCATGCTCACGCTCAGGCCGCGCCAGTCGCTGCGCGCCTGCCCCAGGTCATAGCGCAGCGACAGGTCGGCCAGGGTGAACGCCGGCACCTGGAAGGTGTTCTCCGCGTCGCCCCAGCTGGCGCCCACGTGGCGCACGCCGGCGCCGGCCGACAGCCCGCGCAAGCCGCCAACGAAGGCGTAGTCGGCCCACGCGGAAGCCATCTGCCGGGGCACTTCATACGGCGACTTGCCCTGCACGTTCGTGCCCCACATGTCCGGATTCGCCTTCGTCACCTTCAGGGGATTGTAGGTGAGGGACGCCAGCAGTTTCAACTGGCTGCCCGGCTGCGCCGCCACTTCCAGTTCGATGCCGCGCGAGCGCACCTCCCCCTGCTGGATGGAGAAATTCGGGTCGTCCGGGTCCGTCGTCAGCACGTTCTGGCGGCGCAGTTCGAATGCGGCGGCCGTCACGGACAGGTGCGCACCAGGCGCGTATTTCACGCCGACCTCCACTTGCCGGGCCGTTTCCGGCTCGAACGGACGCTCAAGGCGGTCGGCGCCGGAGACGGGCGAGAACGATTCGCTGTAGCTGGCGTAAGGCGCCAGGCCGTTCGCCGCCAGGTAAGTGATGCCGGCGCGGCCCGTGAATGCCGTGGGCTTGCGCACCGTCGTGGCCGACGGCGATACCAGCAGATTGCGCTGTTCCTGGCGCGTCCAGTCCTGGCGCCCGCCCACGGTGAAGACCCATTGACGATACTGCATGCGGTCTTGCAGGTAGGCGCCCAGCTGCCGGTTATGCTCGCGGCGCAGGGCATCGGGCGCCAGCGCCGCCAGGTCCAGCGCGCCGCCGTAGACGGGGCGGTAGATATCGATCTGCGGACCGTCGGCGATATACGAGCTGAACGAAGTACTGCTGCGGCTGTAATCGATGCCGGCAACCACCTCATGGCGCAGCGCGCCCGTCGCCACCTGACCCGTCACGCTGGTATCGAGCGAGTACACGCTGCCCTTGCCGTCGCGCGTATCGATCTCGCGGTTGGTGACTGCATGGTCGATTAAGTTGCCGTAACGAAACATATACTGTTCATGGTTATTCGCGTGCAGGAAGCGGAAGTTCTGCCGGAGCGTCCACCCGCTGTCGAACGTGTGGCGCGCCGCGTAGCCCGCCGACGCGACGCGCGTTTCCTCGTGGTCGAAGCCGGGCTCGCCCAGGAATCGCGTCAGCGGCAGGCGGCCGTTGGGATTGCTGCCGTTCAAGGCTTCCCACTGCACGTTCGACGATTGCATGGCGCGATTCTGCTGAAAAAAGCCCAATAAGGTGATGCTGGTGCGGGCGCTCGGCGCCCACGTCAGGCTGGGCGCCAGATAGTAGCGGTCGTCCTGCATGTAGTCGATCTGTTGGTCCGCCTGGCGCGCCAGCCCCACCAGCCGGTATTGCAGGCTGCCGTCGTCGGCCAGCTTGCCGCCCACGTCGAGGGCCAGCTGCTTGCGCGCATAGCTGCCGAGCGACAGTTCGACCTGGTTCACCTGGTCCGCCGCGGGGCGCTTGGCGACGAAATTGACGATGCCGCCCGGCGCATTCTGGCCGTACAACACGGACGAAGGGCCCTTCAGCACTTCCACGCGCTCGGCGCCGTACGGCTCCACGCCGAAAAAGCCCAGCGTCCCCATGGGCATCAGGCGCATGCCGTCCAGGTAGAATGCGCCCGAAAACTGGCTGAAGCCCCGTACCGACAGGCTGTCGTCGGCAGGATTGGCGCCTGCCGTGTTGCTGCGCAAGCCGGCCGTGTACTGGATGGCGTCGTTCAGGGTGCGCACGCCCTGGTCATCCATGCGGTCGCGCGTGATGACGGAAACCGATTGCGGCACTTCCAGCAGGGAAGCGTCGGTCTTGGTGGCCGTGCTGGCCCGCCGCGCCACATAGCCGCTGGCCTTGCCCCACGGGTTTTCCTCTTCCGCCTGGGCGCTGACCGTCACGGGCGCCATCGTCTGCACGCCATCCGCCGCCGCGCCGGCAGCAGATGCGGTGGCGGCACGCAGCGCATAGCCGCCGCCGTCAGTGCGCACGGCAGCGAGCCCGGTGCCGGCCAGCGCCCGCGCCAGCGCGTCGTCCACCGTGTAGCTGCCAGTGACGCCGCCGCTGCGCAGCCCTTCCGTCGCGGCCGAGCCAAAGGCGATCAGCAAGCCCGCTTCACGTCCCAGGCAGTTCAATGTCGCTTCCAGCGGCCCGGCCGGGATGGCGTAATGGCGCAAGGACTCAGGCTGTCCGGCCGTTTGCGCGTGCGCCGGCGCGCCGACCAGGCCGGCCAGTGCGCCCAGGCACAGGGCGTGCACCAGGTAGGCCAGCGGCTGCATGGCCAGCAAGCGCGTGGATGGGGGGAATGTACTGCGGTTGTTCATGGCATGCCTTCGTATCATGGGATGGGTGGAACGGGCCAATACCTGCGCCCTCACTTCCCTTGACAAGGCAGCGTGCAAAAACAGTCCATGTATTTTCAGTTTATTTTTTCGCCGCGCGCGGCCGCACGGTGACCCAGTAGCGCGTCAGGTAGTGCAGCTCGACGGGCAAGGCTTCCACCAGCGCCAATAGCACCCTGTCGGTATCGGCCAGCGGATAGACGCCCGACACCAGCATGTGCGCGAGCGCCGGATCGCATCCCAGGTGGCCGCGCCGGTGGCGCGACAACTCCAGCAGGAAATCGTCCAGGCGCATGTGCGCGGCGACCAGCATGCCGTCCGCCCAGGCACCGGCGCCGGCACCGAGCGCATGCGCCGCGCCCACGCCGTCGCGCGTAAAACTGGCCTCCTCGCCCGCCCGCAGCACGCGTGGCTGGCCGTCGGCTGCCGCAGGCCGCAGCTCGACGGCCCCCTCCAGCACGCCCACCTGCACGAAGCCCGCGTGCTGGCGCACGATGAATCGCGTGCCCAGCGCGCGCGCCGTGCCGTCGGCCGTGTACACGCGGAAGGGCCGCTGCTGCGCATCGGGCGCCGTCTGCAGCAGCACCTCGCCGCGCAGCAGTTGCACCGCGCGCTCGCTGGCGTCATAGCGCAGCTGGATGGCGCTATCGGTATTGAGCACCAACGTGCCGCCGTCCGGCAGGCGCACCGTGCGCCGCTCGCCCGTGGCCGTGCTGGCATCGGCGTTCCACGACTGCCACGCCGGTGTCTGGCGCAGCATGGCGGCGCTGCCGCCCGCCACCACCAGCGCCGCGAGCAGGCGCACCGCGCGGCGCCGCTGGGCGCCAGCAGGGGCAGCCAGGGCGGCGCTGGCCAGCGGCGACGGAATGCCGGCCAGCTGGCCGCTGACGGCCTCGATGCGCTGCCAGGCCCGCTCATGTTCGGCTTCCTCGGCGCGCCAGCGCTGCCATGCCTGCAGCTGCGCGGCAGTGGCGTCGCCGCCCTGCAGCGCCAGCCACCACTGCACGGCCCGCCGCGCCACGGCGGGCGCCACGCTTGCGGCGACAGCCGTTCCGTCAAGGGCGAGGCTTGCCTCTTCATCCATCGTGCTGCTCCGGGAAAAAGCAGCGCAGGGCCGCCCTGGCCAGATGGCGCTTGACGGTGGACAGGGAAATGCCCAGTTCGGCGGCGACCTCCTGCTGCCCCAGGCCGTCGAGCTGCACCAGCAAGAAGGCTTGCCGCGCCTGCGCCGGCAGCCCGGCCAGGCGCCGGTCCAGCTCCACCAGCCGTTCGAGGAACATCAGGCGCACTTCGGGCGGCGGCGCCACCGGTTCCGGCATCAGGGCAAGGGTGTCGAGGTAGGCTTGCTCGATGGCGCGCCGGCGCACATGGTTGATCAGCAGGTTGCGGGCGATCGTCGTCAGGTAGGCGCGCGGCTCCTGCACGCTCTGCATGCCCTGCGGCGCAAGCACACGCAGGAAGGTGGCCTGCGCCAGGTCGGCCGCGTCGAAGGCGTTGCCCACCTTGCGCTGCAGCCAGCCGCGCAGCCAGCCATGGTGCTGGCGATACAGGATGGCGATGTCATCGAAATCATGCAGGGAGACGTGGTCGGCGGACATGGAGCGGCGGGTCTGGCGGGCAGCGCAAACTTAATGAGAATTATTCTCAATTATAGGCAGAAGTGGGCATCTCGACAAGATCCGTGCCGACGATACCCGGCCCTGACACTGGCTTCCGACGTAACAGCCGGTTCCGGTCTTGCGGTCCGCAGCACCGATATCTCTCGCTTGCCGGGCCGCCAAAGTACGACGGGAGGAAGCCCGCAACTTGCGCTACGCCGCAATCGAATGCGACACGCTCAGCCACTCGCCCGGCTGCAAATTCGCCGCCGCCTCGCGCGTGGCCAGCACGCTGTCCGGGTCCAGATCGGAGCGTTTCAGCTTGTAGGAATAGGCGAAATCATCGGCATCGAATGCCTGCCCCGCCTTCACGTAATACTTGAAGCCGACGAACGCGTCGGGATTGGTGACGACTGTGTATTCAAGCGTGACGCTGTTCATGGCGGGCCTCGTCGACAACGGTGAAGTAGCCATTATGCGTCAATTCCGGCGGCAGCGATGCGACGGTCAATCCTTGCGGCAAGTCAATAACCCTGCCGCCTGCCGGCGCTACAGTAGCCTGTGCCAACCAGCACGCCATCGCTGCCATTACGACCATTACTGCCGTTACTGCCATGCGCACCTTGCTCACGAAGATCAGGAACACGCTGTCGCCGCAGGCGAGCCTGCCGGCGGCGGCGCGCATGGAGCGGCTGTCGGACCGCCGCGGCCTGCCCGCCTTCGACCCCGGCCCGCAAGCCGTCGTCAAGGCCTGCACGGCCTGGCTATGCGCGGCGCAGGACCATTCCAGCTCAAACGACGGCGGCGTCGCGCGCGACTACAGCCTGGTCACAGGGTGGTCGAGTTCCTACCCGGAGACCACCGGCTACATCATCCCCACTCTCATCGCCCTGGCGCAGCGCACGGGCGACGAGGGTGGGGATGAGGCGCTGCACGGGCGCGCGCGGCGCATGCTCGACTGGTGCCTGGCCATCCAGTTCGCGCAAGGCGGATTCCAGGGCGGGAAGATCGATTCGACGCCGCGCGTGCCCGTCACTTTCAATACGGGCCAGATCCTGCTCGGCCTGGCCGCCGGCGTGGCGGCGTACGGCGCGGCCTACGCAGACGCCATGCATCGCGCGGCAAGCTGGCTGCGCGACAGCCAGGATGCGGACGGCTGCTGGCGCCGCCATCCGACGCCGTTCGCCAGCGCCGGCGACAAGGCCTACGAAACGCATGTCGCGTGGGGACTGTTCGAAGCGGACCACGTCGCGCCGGGCCACGGCTATGGCGCGGCCGGCTTGCGCCAGGTCGACTGGGCGTTGACAAAACAGCGGCCCAATGGCTGGTTCGCGTCGAACTGCCTGGACAACCCACTCCTGCCCCTGACCCATACCATCGGCTACGCCTTGCGCGGCCTGCTCGAAGCGCACCGCTTTTCGGCGCGCGCCGACCTGCTCGACGCCGCCGCGCGCACGGGAACGAGCGTCGCCAGGGCCGTGGCGGCCGACGGCTACCTGGCCGGCCGCCTCGGCCCGGACTTCCAGCCGGGAGCGAACTACGCCTGCCTCACGGGTTCCGCGCAAAACGCGCATTGTCTGCTCCTGCTGTATCGGCTCACGGGCGAGCGGCCCTACCTCGACGCGGGGCGCCGCCTGAACCGCTACGTGCGGCGCGCGGTCAGCATCGACGGTCCCGCGCACGCGCGCGGCGGCGTCAAGGGCTCGTTTCCCGTCGATGGCGACTACGGCACCTGGGCTTACCTGAACTGGGCCGCCAAGTTCTGCATCGATGCCAATCTGCTGGAAGTGGAAATAGAGCGGGAAACAGGCGATGCTTGAACAGGCGAAACGCGCCGCCAGGGCCGCGCTGGAAGCGTGGCGCCGCGCCGCCGGCGCCCGGCACGTGCGCCAGAATGCCCCCCACGTGACGCGCACCGGGCTGGCCGCCGGCCTGGCGCGGCTGGGCATCGCGCCAGGCGATACGCTGTTCGTGCATTCCTCGCTGAAAAGCCTGGGCTACGTGGAAGGCGGCGCGCCAGCCGTGATAGCCGCCCTGCAGGACGCCGTCGGCCCGCAAGGCGCCCTGCTGCTGCCCGCCTACTATCTGCCGGGCGGCACCGTGCGCGCCGCCTGCGCCATGCCGGACTATGTATTCGACCCGCGCCGCCACGGCACGCACATGGGGCGCCTGCCGGAAGCCTTCCTTGCCAGCGCCGGTGTCCGGCGCAGCCTCCACCCGACGCACTCCGTCTGCGCGTGGGGCCGCCATGCCGCCGACCTCACCGAAGCGCACCACCGCGCGCCCTCGATCTTCGGCATGGGTTCTCCCTGGCAGCGCTTCATCGGCTGCGAGCACGCGAAGGTGCTGGGCCTGGGCATTTCCATGGGGCCGGTGACGTTCTATCACGCGCTGGAAGACGCCATGGGCGAGGCCTTTCCCGTGCCCGTGTGGGAAGACGAGACAAGGCTGCTGGCTTGCCTGGACCACGCGGGCCGTCGCTGGGACGTGCCCGTGCGCCCTTTCGATCCGGCCATCGCACAGCGCCGCATCGACCATCCCGGCCGGGAGGATTTGCGCGCGTACTTTCAGCGGGAATTCGATGCCGCCGGCCTGCGCGTCAACGGGCAAGTAGGCGACGCGGCGTCGTGGTGCATACCCGCGCAGGCGTTTTATGACCACCTGCGCCAACTGGCGTCCGAGCACGTAACGATCTACGCGAGCGCGGCGCAACTGGCGGCGCGGCCCGTATCGCAGCCATCGCCTCATGCGCGCGCATAAAAAAACCGCCCGGTGCGATCCGGGCGGTTTTCCTTGGAGTGGCTATGACATCAAGCCTGCGAACTGCCCGCTTTCTTCTCGCGCGCCACGATATACAGCAGCACGATGATGAGCGCATACGGCAGCAGCGACAACGCATCCGAATGCAGGCCGGCGTAGAACGGGTTGCCGTGCTCGGCCCAGTCGGCCATCATCTGGTCGAAGTGCGTCAGCACGCCGGCCGTGATCGCGATGATGATGCCGGCCAGCGCACCGCCGGCGATGTAGCCGGACGCCAGCAGCACGCCCGAGCTGCGGTCGCCCGCCAGCTGGCGCTCTTCTTCATTGAGCTTGGCGTTGTGTTCCAGCTTGTTGTTGCGGCGGTCCGCCAGCCAGCGCACCAGGCCGCCGACGAAGATCGGCAAGGTGGACGACAGGGGCAAATACACGCCCACGGAGAACGCCAGCGACGGGATGCCGGCCATTTCCAGCACCACGGCGATCATCACGCCGAACAGCACCAGGGTCCACGGCAGCTGCTGGTCGAGGATGCCCTTGATGATGTAGGACATCAGCACGGCCTTCGGCGCATCGTATTTTTTGACTTCCGAACCGTCGGGACGCTTGCTGTAATGGCCATTGATGCCCGGATCGACCAGGTAAGCCAGCTGGCCATCTTCCTTCACAAAATACTTGCCGGCCGGGCCGCCCACGGTATCCGTCTTTTGCCAGACTTTATACGTGTTGTGGTCCGTCTCGGCTTGCGGGCCATGCAGCTCGCCCGTCACCGTCAGCTTCGACGCATCGACCGTCAGGCCAGGCGCCACTTGCGCGGCCGGCACATAGACGGTGCTCGCCTCGTTCAGTTTCAGCAGAATCGGACCGAGAATCAGCGCGGACGACAAGGCGCCCGCCAGGATCGCATACTGCTGCAGGCGCGGCGTGGCGCCCACCAGGTAGCCCGTCTTCAAGTCTTGCGACGTGGTGCCCGCATTGCTGGCGGCGATGCAGACGATGGCGCCCACCGACAGGGCCGTCACATAGTAACGTCCGCCCGTCCAGCCCATGATGAGGAAGATCAGGCAAGTGAACAGCAAGGTGGCCACGGCCATGCCGGAAATCGGGTTCGACGACGAGCCGATTTCGCCCGTCAGGCGCGACGACACGGTGGCGAACAGGAAGCCGAAGACGAGGATCAGCAGCGCGCCGAGGAAATTCATGTGCAGCGGCGTGGCAAAGGTGATCACGGCGATGATGGACAGGCAGCCGATGACGACCCATTTCAGGGGGATGTCCTGGTCCGTGCGCAGGGTGGAATCGCTCTTGACGCCCTTGCCGATGCCCTTCAGGCCAGCCGACAGGCTGCGCCAGATCATGGGCATGGCGCGCACCAGCGAAATCAGGCCGCCGGCGGCCACGGCGCCCGCGCCGATGTACAGCACGTAGGCGCTGCGCACGTCGTCGGCGCCCATTTCGCTGATCAACTTGGTGCCCGGCGAAAGCACGGTGGTCAGGCTGTCGCCGAAGAACTTGATCATCGGGATCAGGAGCAGGTACGACAGCACGCCGCCGGCCGCCATGGTGGCGGCGATGCGCGGGCCGATGATGTAGCCCACGCCCAGCAATTCAGGCGAGATTTCGGCGCCGATGGAGCCGCCCTTGAGCGGCGCGGCGAATTCCACGCCCGGCGTATCCTTCCAGCCCTTGAACGAGATATTGAACACTTTATACAGCAAGCCGACGGCAAAACCGCCGAAGATGATCTTCGCGCGGCGCTTGGCGTCCAGCGCGGCAGCCGAATCCTTCTCGATGCTTTCGCCGGCGGCGATGCGCGATTCTTCCGTGGCGGCCGCCTTCAGCACTTCGGCGCACGCCGTGCCTTCGGGGAATTTGAGTTCCTTGTGCTGGTCGACGATCATGGTACGGCGCATGGGGATCATCATCAGGATGCCCAGCAGGCCGCCGAGGACGCCGACCAGCATGACTCTAGAGATTTCCAGGTCGAAGCCGAGGATGAGGATGGCGGGCATGGTCACGCCCAGGCCGAAGGCCAGCGATTCGCCTGCCGAACCGGCCGTTTGCGTGATGCTGTTTTCCAGGATCGACGAATCCTTGCCGCCCACCTTCTTGGCCAGGCCGAACAGGGTGATGGCGATCACGGCGACGGGAATCGAGGCGCTGACGGTCAGGCCCACTTTCAGCACCAGGTAGAGCGAGGAAGCGCCGAAGACCATCCCCAGGATGACGCCCATGAACAGGGCGCGGAAGGTCATCTCGGGCAGCTTCGCATCGGCCGGGATGTAGGGCCTCACGACGCTCGGTGTTGCATCTTTTGCCATGGATATTTCCTTAATTTTTAAAAATAAACAGCCCGGATTGACGCCCGGGCTATTTTCTTGAAGCCGAGACTATCGCACAGCCGCGTTTCGATGAAAAGGTTTTTTGCTCCCGGTCCCCGAGGCCAGCCCGCCGCCCTGCCCGCACAGGAAGCGCCGGCGCATTGGTCTATAATCGCTGCCACCGTGCCTTGCACGCTCACGTGAGACTGCCTTGACTGCCAAACGAACCGGATTCCCCTGGCCTTCCCGCCGCGCCACCGTGCGCGGTTTCATCATCGCCGGCTGCGCCGCGCTGGCCGCCGCCCTGCTGCTGGCCGCCTATTTGTTCCTGTATGTGCGCCCGCGCCTGCCCGAACTGGACGTCATTACGGACTACCAGCCGAAGATCCCGCTGCGCGTCTACACGGCCGACAATGTGCTGATCGGCGAATTCGGCGAAGAACACCGCGATTTCGTGCCGATTGCGCAAGTGCCGGAAATGATGAAGAAGGCCCTGCTGGCCATCGAGGATGGCCGCTTCTACGAACACCACGGCATCGACTTCGTGCGCGCCGGCGGCGCCGTGCTGTCGAACCTGCGCCACGGCTTCGGCCACGGGGGCGGCTCCACCATCACCATGCAGGTGGCGCGCAACTTCTTCCTGACGCGCGAAAAAGTCGCTTCGCGCAAGCTCAATGAAATCATGCTGGCCCTGAAGATCGAGTCGGCCCTGTCGAAAGACCAGATTCTCGAGCTGTACATGAACCAGATGTACCTGGGCCAGCGCTCGTTCGGCTTCGGCAGCGCGGCGCAGACGTATTTCGGCAAGCCCTTGTCCGAACTGTCGATCGCGGAAATGGCCATGCTGGCGGGCCTGCCGCAAAACCCCTCGCGCCACAACCCGATCAGCAATCCGAAAAAGGCGCACGCGCGCCAGCAACTGGTGTTGAAGCGCATGCGCGACCTCGATTACATCAGCGAAGGCCAGTACCAGCAGGCGCTGGCGCAGCCGCTGCATATCAACAGCCGCGGCAAGCAGGGTTTCGACACGCACGCCGAATACGTGGCCGAACTGGCGCGCCAGGCCGTGTATGCGCAGTACAAGGAAGACAGCTATACCAGGGGTATCAGCGTCTACACGACGATCTTGAAGGCGGACCAGGATGCGGCCTACGCCTCGACGCGCCGCAACGTCATCGCCTACGACCAGCGCCACGGCTACCGCGGCCCGGAAACCTTCATCGACATGCCGGTCGACCCCGAGCAGCGCGACGACGCCATCGATGCTGCACTGCAAAAACGCCCGGACAGCGACGGCCTGATCGCCGCCGTCGTCACGGAGGTGGCCAGCGGCAAGGTGGTGGCCGACATCGGCGACGGCGACGCCAAGGCCATCACGGGCGAAGGCTTGCGCTTTGCCGCCCCCGCCTTGTCCGCCAAGGCAGGCGCCGGCATCAAGCTGCGCCCGGGCGCCGTGATCCGCATCACCCAGGACGCCAAGGGCAACTGGGCCATCACGCAAGTGCCGCTGGTGGCCGCCGCCTTCGTCTCGCTGGACGCGGAAACGGGCGCCTACCACGCCATGGTGGGCGGCTTCGACTACAACCTGCAAAAGTTCAACCACGTGACGCAAGCCTGGCGCCAGCCCGGTTCGGCCATGAAGCCCTTCGTGTATTCGGCGGCGCTGGAAAAAGGCTTTTCGCCGGCCACCCTGATCAACGACGTGCCCCTGGAAATGCAGGCGGGCGGCAAGGTATGGGCGCCGCAGAATGACGACTTCAAGTTCGACGGCCCGATCACCATGCGCTATGCGCTGGCGCAATCGAAGAACGTGGCCTCCGTGCGCATCCTGCGCGCGCTGGGCGTGTCGTACACGCACGACTTCATGGAAAAATTCGGCTTCGACCCGGCCCGCCAGCCCAGCAACCTGACGATGGCGCTGGGCACGGGTTCCGTCACGCCCGTGCAGATGGCGGGCGCCTACGCCCTGTTCGCCAATGGCGGCCACCAGGTGGAACCGTATTTGATCGACCGCATCGTCGACGCCAAGGGCGCGGTGCTGATGCAGACCAAGCCGCCCGCGCCGAACGACGAGAAGACCCTGGCGCTGGACCCGCGCAACGCCTTCGTGATGGACAGCATGCTGCGCGAAGTCACGCGCACCGGCACGGGCGCGGCGGCGACGAAAAAACTGGGCCGCAGCGATATCGCCGGCAAGACGGGCACCACCAGCGACGCCGTCGACGGCTGGTTCGCCGGTTATGGCGGCGGCATCGTGGCCGTGGCGTGGATGGGTTATGACGAGCCCAAGTCCCTGGGCGGACGCGAATTCGGTTCCTCGCTGGCCATGCCGATCTGGATCGACTACATGCGCACTGCCCTGTCGACGCGCCCGCAAGTCACGCGCGCCGTGCCGGCGGGCCTGAGCCAGGTCGACGGCGAGTGGCTGTACGACGAATTCATCGACATGAACGGGATCAGGACGCTGGATATGGAGGCGGAGACGCCGACGGATCCGGCGGCAGTGCCGGAGACGGTGCCGGTGGAAACGAACTAGTGAAAAAGCCAGGAGCGATCCTGGCTTTTTTTTTCGGCGGCCTTCTTACGGCGCCTTGACCATGCTCAGGTAGCCGCGCACCGTACTGACGACGCTATCGGCAAAATCGTCGACATTGACCTTCGCGGCGCGGTACTTCCAGCGTTTCACGTACCAGTCCTGGAACAGGGCCAGGCAGTGCGCGGCCAGCAAGGTGGGATCGCCCTGCGGCTTCGGTTCGATTTCCCCGATGGTGGCGGCGATCAGGGTCTGCACGTACAGTTCCGAATTCTTCGCCATGCTGCGCTGCTCCACCTGCAGCACGCGCGAATCCATGAAGACGAAATAAAACCACGGCTGCAGCACTTCGGACAGGTAGATCGACGAGCGTATCATCGCCTCCAGGCGGTCCAGCGGCGACTTCACGTCGGCAAACAGCAAGGGCAAAGCTTGCGTGGCGTGGCGCACCACGTCCTCGATCATTTCGGCCAGTTGATCCTTGCTGGTGATGTAGCCATACAGGCCGCCCATCGACAAGCCGGTCTCGCGGCATAAATCGCGCAAGCTCATGGCGCGGAAACCCACGTCATTGGCCAGGCGGAAGGTGGCGACGAAGATGCGTTCAAGATTTTCCAGCGCCGGCTTGCGGCGCTTGACGCCGATGCGCTCCGCGTGGCGGTCAAGAATATATTCCCAGATGTTTTCGCCATTTAAAGGCGTCATCTGCTGAAACTGTTCAAAATTAAAATGGGTCGACAAGTGCATTCCCAAGTAACGGTGTAGGAGCGATATCCATGCCATGCCGGTACGCGGCATTGCAAGATGGCGGGACGGCTGATGCCGGGCCGATTATAGCTCAGGAAAACAACTATTTGACTTTTCAACTATGCAATGGGCGCATAAGCAACGCCAAATTCCCACAGTTATTGCGCTGCATCATGCAATTCAAATGCAATTTAAATCCAGCGGTGCTACATTCAAAAAACCGAGCGCTCGCTATTTTTAATGCATCGAGAATGTACAGGAGTGCACGGTTCATCGCTACAGCATCGACATTTCCACTCATTTCCACTATTAATAATACATAACGGAGACAAAATGAAGACACGCTTCTGGCAACTGCTTTCCATCCTGCTGTTTTCCCTCGCCATCCTGCCCGGCAGCGCCAGCGCCGCCGGCTACACGCAAACCAAGTACCCGATCGTGCTCGTGCACGGCCTGTTCGGCTTCGACAAGCTCGGTCCCGTCGAATATTTTTATGGCGTTCCCGCCGCCCTGCGCAGCGGCGGCGCGCAAGTGTATGTGACCACCGTGTCGGCCGCCAACAGCACGGAAGTGCGCGGCGAGCAGCTGCTGTCGCAGGTGCGGCAAATCCTCGCCGCCACAGGCGCCGCCAAGGTCAATTTGATCGGCCATAGCCATGGCGGTCCGACGGCCCGCTATGTCGCTTCCGTGCGCCCCGACCTGGTGGCGTCCGTCACCAGCGTGGCCGGCGTCAACAAGGGCTCGAAGGTGGCCGATATCCTCAGCGGCGCCATTCCCAACACCAGCGGCGCGCTGGGCAACGCGCTCGCCTCCCTGATCGGCATTTTGTCGGGCAACAAGGGCTTGCCGCAAAACGCGGGCGCCTCGCTCACCTCCCTGTCCACGGCCGGGTCGCTGGCCTTCAACAGCCGCCACCCGCAAGGTATTCCGACCAGCGCCTGCGGCGAAGGCGCCTACCAGGTACAAGGCGTGTACTACTTTTCGTGGAGCGGCGCGCAACCGTACACGAACGTGCTCGACGTGGGCGACCCTGCCCTGGCGGCCATCAGCCTGGCCTTCGGCGGCGTCAAGAACGATGGCCTGGTGAGCAGCTGCTCCAGCCACTTGGGCAAGGTGATCCGCGACGATTACGCCATGAACCACCTCGATGAAGTCAACCAGTTCGTCGGCATCGTCAACCTGTTCGAGACGAACCCCGTCACCGTCTTCCGCCAGCAAGCCAACCGCCTGCAAGGCCTGGGACTGTAAGGAGAAGCGCATGCACGCGAAATGGATCATCGGCGGCAGCCTGGCAGCCCTGGCCCTGTACCTGGTGCTGCGCCCAGGCGAGCCGCCCGCCCCGCCGCCGGAAAAAGCGGAACCGGACCTGTTCGCGTTCGTGCGCTCGATGCAAGGCACGCGGCCCGACGGCGACGTGACGGTGGCCGCCGGCGACAAGCTGGTGGTCGACGCGGAACTGGGCCACCTGTTCGACTACTACCTGGCGGGCCTCGGCGAAAAGCCGCTGGCCGCCATCCGCAGCCAGATCGAGGCGGAGCTGGACAAGCGCCTGGCGCCCGTGCCCGCGCGCGAAGCGAAGCGCCTGCTGGGCGCGTATCTGGCCTACAAGCAGGCGCTGGCCGGCGCGGAACAGGCCTTGCCGGCGCAAGCCGATCCCGCCGTGGCGGCGCGCGCGCGCCTGCAAGCCCTGCGCGCCCTGCGCGGCGATTACTTTACGCCGGAGGAAAGCGCCGGCCTGTTCGGCGCCAGCGACGCGTATGACGACGACGCCGTGGCGCGCATGGATATCCTCGGCAACACGACGCTCGATGAAGCCCAGCGCCAGGTGCAGCTGACGGCGCTGGACCAGAAGATGTCGCCGGCCCAGCGCGCCGCACGCGATGCGCCGCTGCAGGTGGCCAGGCTGGATGAATCGGTCAAGGCCCTGCGGGCACAGGGCGGCGGCGAGAATGAAGTCTACCGCCTGCGCGCCAGCACCTTCACGCCGGCGGCGGCGGCCCGTCTGGCGGAACTGGACCGCGAGGAATCGCAGTGGCAGCAGCGCATCATCGCCTACCAGGCGCAAAAACACAGCCTGCCCGGCGGCGCGCAGGATGCGGCGGCCCTGCAGCAGTTGCGCGACGCCAGTTTCACGCCGGAGGAACAGCGCCGGCTGGGCGCCTACGAATAGCATTCAGGCCAGCTGCGCCAGCAACGCTGCCGCCGCCATCACGTCCGTCGTGTCGCGCCCCTGGCTATAACCCGCATGCACTGGGGCCAGCACGGCATGCGCGGCGGTGCCGCGGCCTTGCGCCAGCAGCACGGCCGCCAGGCTGGTGGCGCAGCGCAGTTCCCAGCCCGGCGCCTGCTGGCCCCTGGCCAGCTGCAGCGCTTCTTCCAGCTGCGCCCGCACCGCGTCCAGGCCGGCCGCATCGTCGTGCGCCAGCGCCCGCCAGCGGTGGTGCGCGTCGCGGCGCAGCACTTCCGGCGCGCTCCACGGCGCCAGGCCCGTGCGTGCGCGCCGCAGCGCCTGGCTATCGGCGGCCGCGTCGTGCAGGGTGGCCATCAAATCGACCTGTATCGGCCAGCTGCGCACCGAAGGCCAGGGAAATGGCGTCATCGCCTCGCCCCCGTCGAGCAGGCGCTGGTAGGCGGCGCCCCAGGCGCTCCAGTACAGCAAGCCATAGCGGGCCGCGTGCTCGCACAGCAGGCAAGTCCACGCCTGCGCCAGTTCCCGCCGCCCGCACCACAGGGCGACGGGAATGGCATGGATGGCCAGCGCCACGCACAGCGTGACGCCATTGTGCTCGAAGCCCACCGTCACCGCCTCGCGCGCCAGCGCCAGGGCGTCGTCGGGGCGGCCCTGCATCCACAGGCAGCGCGCCAGCGTGCCGCGCAGGCACACCTGGTGATCGGCCAGCAAGGCATTGTTGAAGCCCAGCTGCGCCGCCCCCCCGGGGTGCGCGAGCACCATGCGCGCCAGCGCCGCCGACTGCGCGTAGCGTCCCTGCACATACTCGCCCACGGAACGCATGCGCGCCAGCACCAGGTGCATCGCCGTGTCGTCGCGCGTTGCGCACAGGACGGCAAGCTCTATGACGTAACTGTCGGCGCGCTGGAAATCGGCCAGCTTCAGGCAGCAGATCCACATGCCGCAAATCGCTTCGGCCCGGCGGCTGCCATCGTCCGTGCGCATGGCCAGCGCATAGCTGCGCTGGAACGAACGCAGCATGGTGCCGGTGATGCCCTGCGTATGCAGCAGCAGGTGCGCCTGCGAGGCATGCAGCTGCATTTCGCTGTCGGGGTCGTCCACCGCATGCGTGGCCATGCGCTCGAGCGCCCGCCCGACGCGCACGCGGTATTCATCCATCAGCGACAGCTGATAGAACAGGGTTTGCGCGGCCAGGGTCAGCGCCACGCCCAGCGCCACGTCGCCCTCCTCGCCGAAAGCCCAGTCGATGGCGGCCCGCAAGTCGTCGACATGGCGGCCGTAGCGCGCGCTCCATTGGGCCGGCGGCATGCTGCCCCAGTCGGCGGCGATGCATGCGGCCAGTCCCAGGCAATGGCGCGCATGGCGCAGCAGCACGGCGCCCGCGCCACCGCCCGCCGACAGCTGCGCGCCAGCATAGGCGCGCGTGGTGTCGAGCAGCCGGTAATACACGTGCTGGCGGCAAAACTCGATGCTGACGAGGGACTTGGCCGCCAGGTCGGCCAGCGTGTCGAACACGTCGCATCCCGCCACGGCGCTGGCCGACTCCAGGCGGAAGCGGCTCCTGAACACGCTCAGCGCCTGCAGCGCCTGGCGCTCGCGCGCGTCGAGCAAGCCGTAGCTCCAGTCCAGCGTGGCGCGCAGGGTCTGGTGGCGCAAGGGCATGTTGCGCGCGCCGCGCGTGAGCAGGCGAAAGCGGTCGTCGAGCTGGCGGCGCAATTCGTGCAGACCGAAATGGCCGATGCGTCCGGCCGCCAGCTCCAGCGCCAGCGGGATGCCGTCGAGGCGCCGGCAGATGTCCACCACCACGGGCACGTCGGCGTCGGCCAGCACGAAGGCATCGTCGACGGCCGCGCAGCGTTCGCAAAACAGCTGCACCGCGGAGAAATGCCGGGCCGCCGCCGCATCGGGCACGGCATCGGCAGGCGGCAATTCCAGCGCGGGCAGGCGCTGCAGCTGTTCGCTGGTGAGGCGCAGCGGCTCGCGGCTGGTGGCCAGCACGTGCAGCAGTGGCGCGCCCTTGAGCAAGGCGTCGGCCAGCGTGGCGGCCGCGCCGATCACGTGCTCGCAGTTATCGAGCACGAGCAGCATGTGGCGCGGGCGCAGGTAGGCCAGCAGGACCGGCATGGCGTCGCCGGCCGGCACCGCCACCCCCAGCGCCGTGGCCAGCGCCAGCGGCACTAGGCGGCCCTCGTCCAGCGGCGACAGGTCGACGAAACACACGCCGTCGGCATAGCGGCGCAGCACGCGCGTGGCCAGGCCGACGGCCAGGGTGGTCTTGCCGATGCCGCCCGGGCCGGCAATGCACAGCAGGCGCAATTGCAGCAGCTGGTTGGCCATCGTTTGCAGCACCTCGGCGCGGCCCAGCATGCGCGTCAGCATGACGGGCAGGTTATGCCGCGGCTCGGCGCCCGCCGCACCGGACGCCGGCCGGCCCGTGTGCGCCAGCGGCGCCAGGAAGCCGTAGCCGCGCCCGGGGATCGTGGTGATGTAGCGCTGGCCGTCGCGGCCATCGCCGAGCGCCTTGCGCAACGCCGCCAGGTGCACGCGCAAGGTCGCGTCGTCGACCACGGCATTGGGCCAGACGATGGCCACCAGTTCATGCTTGTCGACGATGTCGCCGGCGCGCTCCAGCAGTGCCAGCAGCAAGTCCATGGCCCTGCTGCCCAGGCGCAGCGCGCGGTCGCCCTCGAACAGCAAGCGTTCTAGCGGCAAAAGGCGAAACGGGCCGAAGACATAGGCCGGGACGGGACTGTTTATCATTCTTGCGTGGGGGTGTAGGTGTTAAAGCACGCGGCTTGCAGTGGCCATATTCTACTGAGCATCCGCGCCATGCCGCATGGCGCCATGTTGCGGCACCGTTACAAGGCCAGCGGACAGCAGCGCGGCCACCTCGGCCGCGGGCGCCGGGCGGTGCAGATAGAAGCCCTGTACCTGCGGGCAGCCCAGCCGCCGCAACTGCGCCAGCTGTGCACCGTTTTCCACGCCCTCGGCCAGCGCCAGCAAGCCCAGGCCGCGCGCCAGCGCAAGGGTCGAGGCGACGATCACGGCGTCGCTGCCGCAGTTGTCCACGTCGCGGATGAAGGAACGGTCGATCTTGATGGTGTGAATCGGCAGCATCCGGACATGGCTCAAGCCCGAATAACCGGTGCCGTAATCGTCGAGCGAAAGGGCCAGGCCCAGCGCGCGCAGGCGGCGCAAGCCCTGCGCCGCCTGCGCCATGTCGTCGATGCGGCAGCTTTCCGTCACTTCCAGCTCCAGCAGACGGGCAGGAATCGCATGGCGCCGCAGGCAATCCAGCACGAAGTCGGGCAACTGCGGCTGGCACAGCTGGCGCGCCGAGACATTCACCGCGACCGGCACCAGGGGCAGGCCCGCCGCGCGCCACTGCGCCAGCTGGCGGCAAGCCGCATCGATGCCCCAGTTGCCCAGCGCGGCGATGGCCTGCGTCTGCTCGGCCAGGCCGATGAATTCGTTCGGGTAGACCAGACCGTGGCGCGGATGGTCCCAGCGCAGCAACGCTTCCAGGCCGACCAGGCGCAGCTGCGCCGTGTCGAACTTGCCCTGGTAGTGAAAGCGGAATTCGCCATCGACGATGGCGCCGTCCAGGCGCGCCTGCAACTCCCGGCTGCGCGCCGACGCCCTCGGCTTGCCGCCCTGCCCCTCCCGCGCCCGGCGCCGCGCCCGCCACAGCACGACGCAGCCGCGCCAGAACCTTGCCAGGCGCGCCACTAGGCCAGCAGGCGCGGCACGGCCGGCGCGCTGCGGCGCGGCAAGGTGTGCGCCGGCCCCTGCTGCAGGCGGAACACGCTGACCACCTGCAGCAGCTTCGCCGCCTCGCCTTCCAGCGATTGCGAGGCGGCCGCCGCCTCCTCCACCAGGGCGGCGTTCTGCTGCGTCACTTCATCCATCTGCACGACGGCCTGGCTGACCTGGCCGATGCCCGTGCTTTGCTCGGCGCTGGCGGCCGTGATGTCGGCCACCATCTGGCTCACGCGTCCCACGGCCGCCACCACGTCCCGCATCGTGGCGCCGGCCTGCGCGACGAGGGCCGCGCCCGCGTCCACCTGCTGCGTGGAATTGGCGATCAGGGCGCGGATATCGCGCGCCGCCGCCGCGCTGCGCTGCGCCAGGTTGCGCACTTCCGTCGCCACGACGGCAAAGCCGCGCCCCTGCTCGCCCGCGCGCGCCGCTTCCACGGCCGCGTTCAGGGCCAGGATATTCGTCTGGAACGCCAGCATGTCGATCACGCCGATGATGTCGGCGATCTGCGCCGACGACGCGCTGATGGCGTCCATCGTATGGATCACCTGTCCCACGGCTTGCCCGCCGGCGCCGGCGATGTTCGCCGCCTCGACGGCCAGCACGCTGGCATGGCGGGCATTGTCCGCGTTCTGCTGCACCGTCGAACTGAGTTCCTCCATGGCCGACGCGGTCTGTTCGAGCGAGCTGGCCTGCTCCTCGGTGCGCGACGACAGGTCGATATTGCCGGCCGCGATCTGCGACGAGGCCGTGGCGATGGTGTCGGTACCGCTGCGCACCTGCTGCACGATGTCGAGCAGGTTGCCGTTCATGATGCACAACGCATCGAGCAGCTTGCCCGTTTCATCGCCCGCGTGGCGGCCGAAGGTCGACGTCAGGTCGCCGGCGGCCACGGTCTGCGCCACCGTCAAGGCATGGCGCAGCGGGTTGACGATGCTGCGCGTGACCAGCCAGGCGGTGACGAGCGAAAACAGCACGGCCAGCGCGCTCAGCGCCAGCATCATGTTGCGCGCCGTCGCGTATTCGTGGCTGACCTGGGCGCCCGCCTCCTCCATCAGGTCATGCTGGAGCGCGATCAGGCTTTCCAGCGCCGCCATGTAGCGCAGCTGGTCGCCGCGCACCGTGCCGAGCAGCAAACTGGTCGCTTCCTCGCGCGCCCCCTCTTCCAGCAGGGCCAGCACCTTGTCGCGCCCGCCGTTGAAGATGGCGCGCGCCTGCGTCACGGCCGCCATCTGCTGGCGTCCCTGCGGCGACAGCACCACCTTGTCCAGCTGCGCCAGGCCCTTTTCCGTTTCGCCGCCCGCCCTGGCGATGGTGGCCCGTTCCTGCGCCAGCTGCTGCGGCTCCGTCATCAGCAGCAGGTTGCGCGAGGAGCGCGCGATGATGTTGACATTCTTGATGATGTCGTTGGCCAGCACGGTTTTCGGATATTTGTCGTCGATCACATCGCGCATGCGCAGTTCCAGGCTGGACAGGCGCAGCATGCCCAGCACGGCGGTCGCCAGCAGCAGCAAGGTCAACAACGCAAAGGAGCAGCGCAGGCGCGTGCCGATTTTCATATTTGCCATCTTCATTCGCATCCTTCAGTGTGGTGCATCGGTCATTGCGCCGGGCTCGCATGCAAGGCTGACGGCAATGGCTGCCGCCTGCCACGAATGGCTGGACGCAGCAGGCGGAGGGGTCAGCCGGGATGTGGCCGAGGCGGGAACAAGGGTGGTACGGCAGGCAGTGTGAGTTATCTCACAAGCAATGTCGCGTTAAGTTTTGAAAAGATTTGCTTAGATGGCAAAACAGCTATTTTTATAACGCTGTTTTTTTAGTAAGTAGTAACCGCAGTGCGAACCTGTGCGCGCATGTAGAAACGGCCGCGCAAGGCGGCCGTCCGTTAGCGCATGCTGGCGCCGTCAAGCCATCAGAACACTTCCCACTCGTCGTCGCGCGGCGCGCTCTGGCGCTGGGACGGCACGGCGTGCAAGGCCGGACGGCCCGCGGCGGGACGGGAAGCCGGACGCGATGCGGGACGCTTCGGCGCCGCGCTGGCCACCGCGGCGCGCGGGGCGGCAGGCTTTGCGTTCGCGTTTGCGCGCGCGGCAGGCGCCTGGGCGCCATCGAGCTTGAAGACGCTGACCACCTCGGCCAGCTGGCCCGATTGCTCCTGCAGCGATTCGGCCGCGGCGGCCGCCTCTTCCACCAGGGCCGCGTTTTGCTGCGTCACCTGGTCCATCTGGCCGATGGCCTGGTTGATCTGGTCGATGCCCGAGCTTTGCTCCTGCGTGGCCAGGCTGATTTCCGCCATGATGTCCGTCACGCGCTGCACGCTGGAGACGATTTCGGCCATCGTGCTGCCCGCCTCGGCCACCAGCTTGCTGCCCGCGTCGACGGCCACCACGGAGTCGCCGATCAGGGTCTTGATTTCTTTCGCTGCGCCAGCCGATCGTTGGGCCAGATTACGCACTTCCGTCGCCACCACGGCGAAACCGCGTCCCTGCTCGCCCGCGCGCGCCGCCTCCACGGCCGCGTTCAGCGCTAGGATATTCGTCTGGAAGGCGATGCCGTCGATGACGGAAATGATGTCGACGATCTTGCGCGACGAATCATTGATGGCGTCCATGGTCTCGACCACCTTGCCCACCACTTCGCCGCCTTTGACGGCCACGCCCGAGGCGCTCAGCGCCAGCTGGTTGGCTTGCTGGGCATTGTCGGCGTTCTGCCGCACGGTGGACGTCAGCTCTTCCATCGACGACGCCGTCTCTTCCAGCGAACTGGCTTGCTCTTCCGTGCGCGAAGACAGGTCCAGGTTGCCGCTGGCAATCTGCGACGACGCCGTGGCGATGGTCTCCGTGCCGCTGCGCACCTGGCCGACGATGCTGACCAGGCTGGAATTCATGTCTTTCAGCGCCTGCAGCAGCTGGCCCGTTTCTTCCGTCGTGTGCACCTCGATCTGGCTCGTCAGGTCGCCCGAGGCCACCGTCTGCGCCACTTTCACGGCCGAATTGATCGGCTGCGTGATGGCGCGCGTGATGTAGGCGGCGCAGCCGATGCCCAGTGCGGAGGCCAGCAAGCCGAGGATGACCATCAGGCTTTCCGAGCGGATCACGGCCGCGCTGCCGTCCTTGACGCTGGCGTCGGCCACGCCGTTATTGAGCTTAATGATGTCGTTGAGCGTGCCTTCGGCCTTGCCGAACAGCGCGCGCGAATCCTGGTACTGCTTGTAAAAGCCCACGAACAGCTCTTTCTGGCGCGCTTCGTCGCGGTTGTCGGCCAGCTGGCGCAGGATGGCGCGCACCTTGTCGTCGTCCGCCTTCCAGGCCGTCCACTCGCCCTGGAAGCGCTGCCACAGCACGGCTTCCTCGGGCGTTTGCGGCAGCGGTTCGTACAGCTTGCGGCCGGCCTCGATGTTGTTCCAGGCGCGCGTGCGCAGCTGCAGCGCTTCCGCGAACTTGTCCTGTGCCTGATAATTGTTTTCATAGATGGCGGCCGTCAGAGTGGCGGCGGCGACGGCCGTCTGGCCTTCGCTGATCATCATCAAGCCCTGGATGGACGGCAGGCGCACGACGCCGATTTCATTGACGGCGCGACCGACGGTGGCGATGCCCGTGTAACCGCTGATGCCCACCACCAGCAAGGCCGCCATCATCACGGCGACAAGCGTCGCCAACTTCCATTTGATCAGTAAATTCTTAAACATGGCTAGGCCCTTTATATAATCACGATTTTTGCTGGCGAGGTTGAGGCTGGCATGTTCGAGTAAAACAGCTGACACTTGTATAAAGGTGGCGGGGATGGGGCGTACGCTTCGTTACAATTGGCGAGATTTGATAATAGGAGCATAGTGGAAAACGGGGACGCTGACTGCTACATACTTGATACAAATCAATATTTATTTCCTGACTGTGGCGTGCCTTGCACAGTGGCATCGAAAAGCCATCCGATGCCCTGCTTTGGTGCAAAAAATCCCCGCGCGCCGCTATTGGCTACGCAGTTAATAGTCGTATAAGATGGTCAACACGCACACCACAGGCACAGCATGGCTTATCCTATCGAACACAAACTGGTGATCGGGGTCGCTTCCAGCGCCCTGTTCGACCTGGCCGAATCGCACCAGATCTACCTCGACAACGGCCCCGAGGAATACCGCAAGTACCAGGAGACGCACATCGACACGGTCCTGCCGCGCGGCGTGGCCTTCCCCTTCATCCGCCGCTTCCTGAACATCAACAAGCACTACCCGCGCCAGTCGCCCGTGGAAGTGGTGCTGTTTTCGCGCAATTCGCCGGAAACGGGCTTGCGCGTGATGCATTCGATCGCCCACTACGGCCTGGACATTTCGCGCGCCGCCTTCATGACGGGCAAGTCGCCGTATCCCTACCTGCCCGCCTTCAATGCCTCGCTGTTCCTCAGCGCGAACGAAGGCGACGTGCGCAGCGCCCTGGCCTGCGACTATCCGGCCGGCCTGGTGCTGCCGTCGCGCACGGAAGACGACGAAAACGACGAGGAATTGCGCGTGGCCTTCGATTTCGATGGCGTGATCGCTGACGACGAGGCGGAAACCGTCTTCAAGCGCAACAATGACGTCGATGAATTCCACGCCCATGAAACCCTGAACGTGGGCACGCCGCACCGTCCCGGCCCGCTGGCCGGCCTGTTCCAGAAGCTGGCCACCATGCAGCGCCTGGAAGAAAGGGCCCAGCGGCGCGACCCCGGCTATAAAAAGATCCTGCGCATCGCCATCATCACGGCGCGCAACGCGCCCTCGCACGAGCGCGTCGTGACGACCCTGAAAAGCTGGGGCGTGGCGGCCGACGAGACGTTTTTCCTCGGCGGCATGGACAAATCGCGCGTGCTGGCCGTGTTCAAGCCGCATATCTTCTTCGACGATCAATTGAGCCACCTCAAATCGGCGGGCGGCACCATCCCGATGGTGCATGTTCCTTTCGGTATCGCGAATAAGCGCGCGGGTGATGGTCTATAATCTCGCCTGTCAGCGCCGTCACTGGCGGCGCTGCGCGCACCACAGCTGTCCCACTCAACTGCCTCTGCCACTAGTGTCATCGCCTGCATGTCCTTAGACTTAACAAAAGCCCTCCCCAAGCCCGGCAACCGCTACGCGCTGCCCGCCCTGTATGGTTCATCCGACGCCTATGCCCTGGCGCTGGCCGCGCTGGAATTAAAAGCGCGGGGCCAGATGCTGGCCGTGGTGGTGGCGCAGGCCAGCGACGGCCAGCGCCTGCTCGATGAAATCCCGTGGTTTGGCGGCAAGGAACTGCGCTGCCACCTGCTGCCGGACTGGGAAACCCTGCCCTACGACGCCTTTTCGCCGCACCAGGACCTGGTCTCCGAGCGCCTGGCCACCCTGCACGAAATCCAGACGCGCCAGTGCGACGTGCTGATCGTGCCGGCCACCACGGCGCTGGTGCGCCTGGCGCCGCCATCCTTCCTGGCCGCCTACACCTTCTTCTTCAAGAAGGGCGAAAAGCTCGACGAAGCGCGATTGAAGTCGCAGCTGACCCTGGCCGGCTACAGCCATGTGTCGCAAGTGATGTCGCCCGGCGAATACTCGGTGCGCGGCGGCCTGCTCGACCTGTTCCCCATGGGTTCCGCCCTGCCCTACCGCCTCGACCTGTTCGGCGACACCATCGAAACCATCCGCACGTTTGACGCCGACACCCAGCGCTCGCTGTACCCCGTGCACGAGGTACGCTTGCTGCCGGGGCGCGAATTCCCCATGGATGAAGCGGCGCGCACCACCTTCCGCAACCGCTGGCGCGAACAATTCGAGGGCGACCCATCGCGCTCGGTCGTCTACAAGGACATCAGCAGCGGCATCGCCTCGGCCGGCATCGAATACTATCTGCCCCTGTTCTTCGAACAGACGGCCACCCTGTTCGACTACCTGCCGCCCGACGCCTCGCTGGCCCTGGTGGGCGAAATCGACTCTGCCATCGGCCGCTTCTGGACCGATACGCAGTCGCGCTACCGCTTCTTAAAAGCCGACCGCGAACGGCCGATCCTGCCGCCCGAATCGCTGTTCCTGTCCGACGAGCAGTTCTTCGGCCTGGCCAAGCCGTATCCGCGCCTGGCGATCGCCAAATCGAACGATGCGCTGGCGTCCGAACTGTCGGCCCCCGTGCCGAACATCGCCGTCAACCGCCGCGCCGACGACCCGCTGGCGAACCTGCGCAGCTATTTGCTGCAAGCGGGCCGCCGCGTGATGATCTGCGCCGAATCGAACGGCCGCCGCGAAACCCTGCAGCAGTACTTCACCGAATACGACCTGCACCTGACGCCCGTGGAAGGCAGCGACGGCTTCCTGCAGTCCGACGCCAAGCTGATGCTGGGCGTGGCGCCGCTGCATGCGGGCTTCGAACTGTTTACGCCGGAAGGTCATTTATCCTTCATCACGGAGACGGAGCTGTATGCCGGTTCCGGCCGCCGCGTCGGCACCAAGAAACAGGAAGGCGTGACGCAGGTCGAATCGATGGTGCGCGACCTGTCGGAGCTGAAGATCGGCGACCCCGTCGTGCACATCAACCACGGCATCGGGCGCTACATGGGCCTGACCAGCATGGACCTGGGCGAAGGCGAGACGGAATTTCTGCACCTCGAATACGCGAAGGACACCAAGCTGTACGTGCCCGTGTCGCAGCTGCACGTCATTTCCCGCTATTCGGGCGCCTCGCCGGAAGACGCGCCCTTGCACTCGCTCGGTTCGGGCCAGTGGGAAAAGGCGAAAAAACGCGCGGCCGAACAGGTGCGCGACACGGCCGCCGAGCTGCTCAACCTGTATGCGCGCCGCGCGCTGCGCCAGGGCCATTCGTTCGAATTCTCGTCGCACGACTACCAGCGCTTCGCCGACAGCTTCGGCTTCGACGAAACGCCGGACCAGGCCGAAGCCATCCACAACGTCATCAAGGACATGACCTCCGGCAAACCGATGGACCGCCTCGTGTGCGGCGACGTCGGCTTCGGCAAGACGGAAGTGGCGCTGCGCGCCGCCTTCATCGCCGTCATGGGCGGCAAGCAGGTGGCCATCCTGGCGCCCACCACCCTGCTGGCGGAGCAGCACGCGCAAACCTTCGCCGACCGCTTCGCCGACTGGCCCGTGCGCATCGCGGAATTGTCGCGCTTCCGCAGCGGCAAGGAGATCACGCAAGCGTTCAAGGGCATGGCCGACGGCACCATCGACATCGTCATCGGCACGCACAAGCTGCTGTCCGACGACGTGAAGTTTACCCGTTTGGGCCTGGTCATCATTGACGAAGAACACAGGTTCGGCGTGCGCCAGAAGGAAGCCTTGAAAGCCCTGCGCGCGGAAGTGGACGTGCTGACCCTGACGGCCACGCCGATCCCGCGCACCTTGGGCATGGCGCTGGAAGGCTTGCGCGACTTTTCCATCATCGCCACGGCGCCGCAAAAGCGCCTGGCCATCAAGACGTTCGTGCGCAGCGAAGGCGAAGCCATCATCCGCGAAGCGTGTTTGCGCGAACTCAAACGGGGCGGCCAGATCTACTTCCTGCACAACGAGGTGGAAACCATCCAGAACCGCCTGGCCATGCTGACGGAATTGCTGCCCGAGGCGCGCATCGCCGTGGCGCACGGCCAGATGCACGAGCGCGACCTGGAGAAAGTCATGCGCGACTTCGTCGCCCAACGTTTCAACATCCTGCTGTGCACGACGATCATCGAGACGGGCATCGACGTGCCGACGGCGAACACCATCATCATGCACCGCGCCGACAAGTTCGGCCTGGCGCAGCTGCACCAGCTGCGCGGCCGGGTCGGCCGTTCGCACCACCAGGCCTACGCCTACCTGCTGGTGCACGACGTGCAGGGCCTGACCAAGCTGGCGCAGCGCCGCCTGGACGCCATCCAGCAGATGGAAGAACTGGGCAGCGGCTTTTACCTGGCCATGCACGACCTGGAAATCCGCGGCGCCGGCGAAGTGCTGGGCGAAAGCCAGTCCGGCGAGATGACGGAAATCGGCTTCCAGCTGTATTCGGACATGCTGAACGAAGCCGTGCGCTCGCTGAAAGCGGGCAAGGAGCCGGATCTGGCCGCGCCGCTGGCGTCGACGACGGAGATCAACCTGCACGTGCCGGCCCTGCTGCCGGCCGACTTCTGCGGCGACGTGCACGAGCGCCTGTCGATTTACAAGCGCCTGGCCAACTGCGCCACGCAGGACAAGATCGACGATATCCAGGAAGAGCTGATCGACCGCTTCGGCAAGCTGCCCGACGCCGTCAAGGCCCTGGTCGAGACGCACCGCCTGCGCATCGCGGCGAAAACCGTGGGCATCGTCAAGATCGACGTGCATGGCGAGGCGGCCACCCTGCAATTCATGGCCAAGCCGCCCATCGACCCGATGCGCATCATCGACTTGATCCAGAAGAACCGCCATATCAAGCTGCATGGCCAGGACAAGCTGAAAATCACGGCCGCCATGCCGGACCTGGCCGCGCGCGTGACGCAGATCAAGACCACCATCAAGCAATTGACGGTTTAGACTATTCCTATCATTTATGCAGGGCTGACCCATGACCAATACCAAGACCATCACCATGAATCTGATCCTGCAGGGCCTGGACGGCGATAGCGCCCGCCTCGAGCGCATCGCCGCGCTGGCCGCGCCCACGTCCATCACGCGCCTGGGTCCGAACGCCGTGCGCTGCGAACAGATCGCCTATTCGCCCGCGCTGCGTCCCACCATCGAAGTGGCGGCCCAGGCGGCGCAGCTGGACGCCACCTACATGATGGGCCAGCGCGAGCTCGGCGAATTCAAGCTCGTGGCGATGGACATGGATTCGACCCTGATCACCATCGAGTGCATCGATGAAATCGCCGACATGCAGGGTCTCAAACCGCAGGTGGCGGCCATCACGGAAGCGGCCATGCGGGGCGAACTCGATTTCAGCTCCAGCCTGAAACAGCGCGTGGCCCTGCTCGAGGGTCTCGACGCGTCGGCCCTGCAGCGCGTCTACGATGAACGCTTAAAACTGTCGCCGGGCGCGGAAGCCATGCTGGCGGCCGTGCAGAAGGCGGGCCTGAAAACCCTGCTGGTCTCGGGCGGCTTCACCTTCTTCACCGAACGCCTGAAAGAGCGCCTGGGCCTCGATTACACGCATGCGAACGAACTGGAAATCGTCGACGGCAAGCTGACGGGCAAGGTGTTAGGCGGCATCGTCGACGCCGAGGAAAAGCAGCGCACGGTGGAACGCGTGTGCGCGGAGCTGGGCATTTCCCCGTCCGAGGCCATCGTCATGGGCGACGGCGCCAACGACTTGAAAATGATGGGCATCGCCGGCCTGTCCGTGGCCTTCCGCGCCAAGCCCGTGGTGCGCTCGCAGGCGGACGTGGCGCTGAACTTCGTGGGTCTCGATGGCTTGCTCAACGTATTGACCTGAGTCGGCGCCATCTGGCGGACGGTGCGCGCACGATGGCATAAGTTTGCTATATTGCAAACTTATGCGCATCCTGCCAACCCATCGTGAAAGAACACCGCATGCCGCCACCGTTGCCAGAAGAGATACAACGCCACCTGGATGTGTTTGTCGCCGCCGCGCAAAACACCTTTGGTGACGACCTTGCCGCCGCCGTGCTGTTTGGCTCGGCCGCCGATGGCCAGGTGCGCGCCACCTCCGACGTCAACCTGCTGTTGCTGCTCAAGCGCTTTATGCCGCAGGCGGCCGATGCGCTGCGCGGGCCCTTGCGCCTGGCGCACGCCGCCATCGATTTGCAGGTGATGTTCCTGCTCGAGGGCGAATTGACGCAGGCCGCCGACGCCTTCGCCGTCAAGTTCGCCGACATCATCGCGCGCCACCAGGTGCTGCATGGCGCCGACCCTTTCGCCAGCCTGCGCACGAACCGCGACGCCGTGCTGCGGCGCTTGCGGCAAGTGCTGCTGAACCAGCAGGTGCGCATGCGCGAACGGTATCTGCTGGTGAGCCTGAATGAAGAACAGCTGGCCGGCGCCATCGCCGACGCAGCCGGCCCCCTGCGCTCGGCCGCGGCATCGCTGGCGCAGCTGGAGGGCAAGTCCGGGCTGTCCGGCAAGCAGGCGCTCGAAGCGTTTGTCGACCAGCTGGGCGAGCCTGCCCTGCACGCGGCCCTGCAAGCCATGTCGGCGGCGCGCGAAACGGCGCGCCTGGCGCCGGGGCAGGCCTTGCCCGCCTTCACAAGCCTGATGACGATTACCGAACACT
Source organism: Janthinobacterium sp. SUN206 (assembly GCF_030587305.1). Taxonomy (NCBI): domain Bacteria; kingdom Pseudomonadati; phylum Pseudomonadota; class Betaproteobacteria; order Burkholderiales; family Oxalobacteraceae; genus Janthinobacterium; species Janthinobacterium sp. SUN206. Next base: position 1,227,214 of record NZ_JAPWIB010000001.1, read on the forward strand.
TGCGCGAACACGCGGAGCAGATGCGGTGAACGGCGCCAATCCGTTCGACTGGAGCGGGCCCTGGTTCCTGCTCGCCTACCTGGTCTTTGGCACGTTCGTGTACTACCTCGCGCGCGAGCTGCTGATACGCATGGAATTGCGCAATCCGCACGCCCAGCTGTCGCTGGCCGATGACCCCTACCGCATCGCCTTCCTGCGCGGCGGCGCCCTCGAAGCCGTGAAAGTCGCCGCCGTCGTGCTGGTCGACCGCGGCTTGCTGCGCGCCGACGGCCCGCTGCTGGAAACGGCCAGCGCCGACAGCCTGCGCTTCGCCAGCCATGACATCGAACGCGACGTGCTGCAGCTGTACCTGGGCCGCCAGGGCCACAGCAAGGAACTGGCCGTGCAAGCCGAGATGCTGCCGTCGTGCCGCGCCTACCTGGAAACCTTGACGCAGCAGCAATTGCTGGTCGGCCCGCCGCTGCTGCGCCGGCGCGAGCGCATCACCTGGACGGCGCACTGGCTGCTGCTGACGGTGGCCGCCGTCAAGGCCGTCATCGCCATCAGCCGCCAGCACTACAACCTGCTGTTCCTGGCACTGCTGCTGGCGATATTCCTGCTCATGCTGCGCGGCTTGCGCACCCAGGCGACCAACTGGAGCGCGCAGCGGCTGCTGACCGACCTGCGCATGCTGTTTGGCCGGCTGAACATGCGTTCATCGCGCCTGCAGGCGGGCAGCAGCAGCGCCGACATGGCCCTGCTGGCGGCCATCTTCGGCCTCGGCGCCCTGCCGCCGTCGGTGTACGCGTATGTCACCCAGCTGTACCCGGTGCCGCGGCAAAACGGCGGCGGCGATTCCTCGTCCGGCAGCTCGGGCGACTCCGGCGGCGGCTCGTCGGGCGGCGGCGACGGTTCTTCCTGCGGCAGCGGCTGTGGCGGTTGCGGCGGTGGCGGCGGCTGTGGCAGCTAGCCAGGGGAGCGCGCGCGACCGCGTCGGCCTGGGCTGGCGCGGCGAACTGGCAGCCGGCATCCTGTCCAACCTGGCGCACATCGACGTGCTGGAAGTAATCGCCGACGACTATTACCACGCCGCGCGCGCCGGCATCGCCGCCTTGCGCAGCCTGGCGCGCCAGGTGCCCGTCAGCCTGCACGGTGTGGGCATGGGCTTGGCGTCGACGATTCCCGCCGACCCGCGCCGCCTGCATGCGATGGCGCGCCTGATGAAGGAAGTGCAAGCGGAATCGTGGTCCGAGCACCTGAGTTTCGTGCGCGCCGGCGGCGTGGAAATCGGCCACCTGGCGGCGCCGCCGCGCACGCCGCACAGCGCCGCCGGCGCCATCGCCAATATCGCGCTGGCCACGCGCATCGTCGGCAGCGCGCCGCTGATGGAAAACATCGCCACCCTGGTCCAGCCGCCCGCCAGCACGCTGGACGAAGCCGGGTGGCTGACGCACATCCTTGACGGCGCGCAAGTGCCGCTGCTGCTGGACCTGCATAATCTGTATGCGAACGCCGTCAATTTCGGGCATGACCCGGAGCAACTGCTGCTGCGCCTGCCCCTGAACAGGGTCGGCGCCGTGCACCTGAGCGGCGGCCACTGGATCGACGCGCCTGGCGGCGGCCAGCGCCTGCTGGACGACCATCTGCACGACGTGCCTCCCGCCGTCTTCGCCCTGTTGACCGTGCTGGCGCGCCAGGCGCCGCAGCCCTTGACGGTGATCGTCGAACGCGACGGCAATTACCCGTCGTTCGAGCATGTGCTGGACCAGCTGGAGCTGGCGCGCGCGGCCTTGCGCGCGGGGCGAAACGCATGAGTTCCCCCGCACTGGAAACCTATCTGGCGAGGCTGTACACGGACGACGCCCTGCGTGCCGCCTTCCTGCGCGAACCCCGTGCGCAAGCGTTACAGCATGGCTTGTCGCCGCAGGAAGCGGACGCGATGGCGGCGATGGACCGCATCGGCCTGCAGATGGCGGCCGCCAGCTATCGCGCCAAGCGGGCCGGGCGCGCCGGCCATGGCAGCCAGCCCAGGCCAGCGCAACGCTGGTGGCGCCGGCTGCTGCACGCCTGGCGCTGAGCGCCGGCTACAGGTGCCACAGGCGCAGCGGCAGCAATCCCCACCAGGCCAGCACCAGCAGCAGTTGCAAGGCCGCCAGCAAGGCCACCCAATCCCATTTTGCCCACGAACCCGCCTCGGCCGCCGTGCCGCGGCTGCGCCAGCAGCGCGCCAGGCCGAACGCCGTCGCCAGCGGCAGCGCGCCCGTCGTCAGCGCCAGCAGCACGCTGGCGATGGTGACGTCGCCCAAGCGCAGGTAGGACTGGAAATAGAAGAACGGCAGCGGCAAGAGCAGCGCCAGCAGCGACAGCAAGGGCGCGAACAGGTGGTCGCCCCGCCCCAGGCTGCGCAGCGCGGCGCGCCAGACGCCCACCACCAGCACGTACAGCATCCCCGCCGCGCCCAGGGCCAGGCTGCCCCACAGCACCAGCATGCGCAGCATCGACGCGCGCTCATAGCTGCGCAAGCCGTCGCTGAGCACATGCTTGCCATCCTCCTGCATCAGCACGTGCGACGGCGTGCTGCGGTCGCTGGCGCGGAACAGCAAGCCGCCCACCGGTTCCAGCTCCTTCGGCTCGCCCTGGAACGGGATCAGGAACAGCGATTCGCCATCCCATTTCACACGCGTAAAGCCGAAGACGGCATCGACCCAGGCCATGCTGGCCATGGGGCTGGGCGACGGCAGGTAGACGCCCTGCCAGTTTTCCACCGTGGGCGCGGGCGTGCCGCGCGGTGCCGGGGCGCGCAACGGCAGTTCCAGGTCGCGCAGCAGCAGGCGGTTGAAGCGTTCATAGTCGACCTGCTCCGCATCCGTATTGAAGGCAACAAAAAAGGCGCTGTCCTGCTCCGGATACAGGCACAGCATGGCGCGGAAACCCACGGCCGTGCCAGGGTGGCAGGCGCCCACCACGTTGTGGCGGTCGCGCACGGCCAGCGCCAGGCCGTGGCCCGTCGCCAGGCCCGCCTGCGCCGCATCCGTGCCGGCCGGCTCGGACAAGGCGCCCATCAGCGCCAGGTCGATGAAGCGCTTGCCCTGCAGCTTGCCGTCGCCCATCAGGAATTGCGCCAGCTTGCCCATGTCGGCCGCCGTGGTGGTAAATTGCGCGGCCGGACGCAAATACTGGGGCACGGCCGGCTGCGCCACGCCATGCTCGAAGTAGCCCATGGCCAGGCGCGGATCAGCCTGCGTACTCATTTGCGTACTCATTTGCGTGCTCACTTGCGTAACAAAGGCGAACGTGCTGTCCGCCATGCCCAGCGGCTGCAGCAGCTGCGCGTCGAGATAGCGCTCATACGGCTGGCCCGTGATTTTCTCGATCACCATGCCCAGCAAGCCATAGCCCATGTTCGAATATGCATAGCGGCTGCCGGGCCGGGCGCGCACGCGCAGCAGGTTGCGGTCGCCGTCAAAAGCGTCGGCCAGCGGCGTCGGCGCCGCCGGGTTCAGGCTGAACGCCTGCCAGAAGCGCACATTGTCGAGGCCGGACGTATGCGCCAGCAAGTGGCGGATGCGCACGGGGTCGCTTGCTTGCCAAGGGTTTTTCAGCGCCAGTTCCGGCAGCACCTGCTGCAGGGGCGTGTCGAGCGTGAGCCGGTCTTCGCTGACCAGGCGCAAGACGCCCAGCGCCAGCGCCACCTTGCCCACGGAACCCACCTGCATGCGCGTGTCCGCCTGCATGGGCAGGCGCCTGGCGGTATCGCGCAGGCCGGACGCGCCGACTTTGACTGTTCCGTCAGGCAAGACTTCGCTCCAGACGGCGCCCGCCAGGCCCTCGTCCTTCAAGCCGGCGGCAAACTCCGCCTCCAGCGGGGCGCCGGCGGCATGGGCCGCCGAGGCGTACAGCAGCAAGGCCGGCAAAGCCTGGCGCAGCCATGACCTGGCGCGCGCGGCCAGGGTGGGATAGCGATTTCGTTTCAACAATGTATTCTGCCTTTTTCCATGGACTGCGCTCCTGCGCCGCTTTGCTTGTTACAATTAAAAATTGAGCAACGACGGGAGCCTTCATGTCACAAGATATTATTTTGGATACCCAACTCCAGCAGACCAAGAACCTGGCCTGGTGGTTGTACCTGATACATGGCGCCAGCTTCGTGTTTTCGCTGGGCGCGTTTTCCTTCATTCCGCTCATCATCAATTATGTGAAGCGGGACGAGGCGGCCGGGACCTTCGTGTACAGCCATCACAGCTGGATGATCCGTTCCTTCTGGTGGTACGTGGCCTGGATCGTCGTCGGCGCCATCCTGTGGATCACGCTGATCGGCATCCCGCTGGCCTTCCTCGTGTGGGGCGTGGCCTGGCTGTGGAAAGCCTACCGCTTGCTGCGCGGCTTCCTCGACTTGAACAACAACAAGCCCGTGCCCCTGTAAATTACTTCTGGGCAAGCCATCGTGCTTGCCCGCTTGCCGCTACATCGCCGCGAACGCCCGTTCGATATCGGCGATCAGATCCTGCGGATCTTCCAGTCCCACGTTCAGACGCACCAGCTGGCCCGGCAATTGCCAGCCCTTGCGCATGGCGGCGATGCGGTACGGCATCACCAGGCTGTTCGCGCCACCCCAGCTGTAGCCAATCTTGAACAACTGCAAGGCATCGACGAAGCGGTCCGTCTGCGCCTCCGTGTAGCGGGCATCGAACAGCACGGAAAACAGGCCGCCCGCACCTATGAAATCGCGCTGCCAGATGGCGTGGCCCGGACAATCTTCAAAGGCCGGATGCAGCACAGTGGAGATCTCGCTGCGCCCCTTGAGCCAGGCGGCCACCGTGCGCGCGCCCTGGTCGTGGGCGTCGAAGCGCAATTTCATCGTGGGCAAGCCGCGCAGCACCAGGTAGGCGTCGTCCGCCCCCACGCCCATGCCCAGACGCATGTGCGCCTGCGCCAGGCGGTCGTGCAGGGCCCGCTCGCGCGTGATCAGGGCGCCCATCAGCACGTCCGAGCCGCCCGACTGGTATTTCGTCAGCGCCTGCATGATGATGTCCACGCCCAGGTCAAAGCCGCGCAAGGCCAGGCCCGCCGACCAGGTGTTGTCCAGGGCGACGAGCACGCCGCGCGCATGGGCGGCCGCGCAAATGGCAGGCAAGTCCGGCACTTCCATCGTCACGGAGCCTGGCGCTTCCGTCCAGATCAGCTTGGTATTGTGCTGGATCAAGCCCGCGATGCCGGCGCCGATGAGCGGATCGTAATAGCGGGCCGTGATGCCGAAATCCTGCGCCAGCCAGCGTCCCAGTTCGCGGTTCGGGTTGTAGATGTTTTCCGGCAATAAAACGTCATCGCCCGTTTTCAGCAGGGCAAAGTCCGCCATGGCGATGGCCGCCAGGCCCGACGGCGCCAGCAGGCAGTATTTGCCCCCTTCGATCTCGGCCAGGCGCGCTTCCAGGGTGAAGGTGGTGGGCGTGCCGTGCAAGCCGTAAGTGTAGGCGTTCTTTTCTTTCCAGTCGCCCGAGCGCATGGCCGCCACGTCCTTGAACAGCACGGTCGAAGCATGATGGATGGCGTTGGGAAACGCGGCAAAGCCTTGCGGCGCCTGGTAATCGCTGTGGATCAGCGCCGTCTGGGGGGATTTGGGTGTGGTCATGGCGTCGTCGGCAAATAAAAAGGCGGGCCAGCAATTACTGGTCCGCCTTGATTGTAAGGGCTTTACGCCCTGTACGCCGTACGTATGACAGAGTGTTACACCTTGTCAAATATCATCTTCACCGCGTAAAAACGTTCAGGCCAAGGCGCGCTGCCGCAGGCAATACCTTGCTGTACGGCAAGGCAGCGCAACGCCGGCATGGACGTTTTTTACTCGGCGGCGCCCCACAGGTCGTGCGCGTCGGCCGAGGTGATGGTCACATCGACGAATTGGCCGACGGCCAGCTTGCGGTGCGGTTCGAATGGCGGCTTCACATACACGACGCCGTCGATTTCCGGCGCGTCGGCGGACGAGCGGCCCACGCCGCCGGAGCGGGTGACTTCATCGATCAGCACGCGCACGGTCTTGCCGACCTTGGCTTGCAGGCGTTTCTTGGAAATTTCTTCCTGCAGCAGCATGACGCGGCCGCGGCGCTCTTCGCGCAGCTCTTCCGGCACGGGATTGTCGATGGCGTTGGCGGTTGCACCTTCGACAGGCGAATACGCGAAGCAGCCGAGGCGGTCGATCTGCGCTTCCTTGAGGAAGTCGAGCAGGTATTCGAATTCCGCTTCCGTTTCGCCAGGGAAACCGGCGATGAAGGTCGAGCGGATGGTCAGGTCCGGGTTGATGGCGCGCCAGGCCTGGATGCGGTCCAGGTTTTTCTCGCCGCTGGCCGGACGCTTCATGCGTTTGAGTACGTCAGGGTGCGCATGCTGCATCGGAATGTCGAGATACGGCAGGATGTGGCCGCCGCTCATCATCGGGATGATCTGGTCCACGTGCGGGTATGGATACACATAGTGCAAGCGCACCCAGGCGCCGTAGGACTTGGCCAGTTCGCCCAGCGCTTCCGTCAGTTGCGTCATGTGGGTCTTCACGGGACGGCCATTCCAGAAGCCGGAACGGAATTTCACGTCCACGCCATACGCCGAGGTGTCTTGCGAAATGACCAGCAATTCCTTGACGCCGGCCTTGAACAGGTTTTCCGCTTCGATCATCAGTTCGCCGATCGGGCGCGAGACGAGGTCGCCGCGCATCGACGGGATGATGCAGAAGCTGCAGCGGTGGTTGCAGCCTTCGGAAATTTTCAGGTAGGCGTAATGCTTCGGCGTCAGCTTGACGCCTTGCGGCGGCACCAGGTCGAGGAAAGGCGCATGCGGTTTCGGCAGGTGGAAGTGGACGGAATCCATCACTTCGGCCAGCGCGTGCGGGCCCGTGACGGACAGCACTTTCGGGTGCACCTTCATGATGATGTCGTCGCCGGCAGCATCTTTCTTAGCGCCCAGGCAGCCGGTCACGATGACTTTGCCGTTTTCAGCCAGCGCTTCGCCGATGGCGTCGAGCGACTCTTGCACGGCAGCATCGATAAAACCGCAGGTATTGACGATCACCAGATCGGCGCCAGCGTAGGATTTCGCCGTTTCGTAGCCTTCGGCGCGCAGTTGGGTCAGGATTTGTTCGGAGTCGACCAGCGCTTTCGGGCAGCCGAGCGAGACAAAGCCCACTTTCGGCGCCGCACCTGGCATGGCCAGCATGGCCTCGGGCTGGGCGGAAGGAACGGGAATACGGTGAATTTCAGACATAGTTGGCAGCTAGAAAATGGTGAGGCGAATCGGCTATTGTACCCCGAGCCGCCCCTTGCTGTCAGCGCTGAGTCCTTTTGCCGCCGTATCTGCAACGCTTCAATCGCAACTTTGTTCCGGCCACTGCCATCGGGTCAGTGCTTGAAGCAGGTTCCGCCACGCATCACCGGTATCAAGAAATTAAAAAATAATGCCACAAAGAAACTAATGACTGACATATAATTGTTTTTTAAAAAACTAAATGAGTCCCATGTCTTTTTCCATTTCCAATCTGAAAGCGCGGCGCCTGGCTGTCGCGGCTTGCGGTTTGAGCGCATTGCTGCTGAGCGGCTGCGCCGTCAACACCTCGGTGGTTGATCCACTGAAAATGCATGCACAATCGGGAGAAACCCCGGTGGCGGTCAGCATCACATCGAATACCAAAGATATTTACGGTTTCAATATGATCAAGTTACGCCGTGTCGTGTCGGGGGAGCAGCGCAGTGATTTCAAGCTGGTCTCCGAAAACCTGGTGATGAAAAAGGTCGAGAGCGCGATGGCAGGCGATACGTCCCTGTTCATTGGCGCCCTGCCGCCTGGAGAGTATGAGTTTGTCGAATTGATCGATACCCGTGCCAACAAGCTATTGCATGTGTACTCGACCATCGTGGGAAGCGTCAAGATCGAAGCGGGTAAATCGACGGATCTGGGCCGGCTGATTGTGACACGCGGCAATTTCGGCGTGCAATACGGCCGTAGCGCCCAGGTGACATCGAATGCGGAATTGATCCAGCGCTTTGCCCCCGGCTACAACGCCATGTTTGGCGCTGCTGCCGCTCCTGGCTGGAGCACGCCACGCCACGCCCAGGACGATGTCGAGCAATTTGCCCGCGCCCACCCGGCTGGGGCCGAGTGCACCACCGAAATGCCCGATGGCCGGGTGGCTGCCGCCAGCCGCATGGGTGCCGTCCTGATGCGCTCGACGCAAGGGCTATGGAGCATCCTCAATGCGCCATCGGTGGAGTCGCTGTCCTGCGTGTTTCCTGTCGACCTGCCCAATGCCGAGTTGATTGCGGTAGGCGAATCCGGTTCCCTGCTCCGCAAGGCGCGTGACAGTGAGCAGCTGTCGCCTGTCGATACAGGCAACCTGCCGCCCGGCAATCTGCTGCGCATCGGGGGCAACCCCAAGGTTGGCTGGTACGTGATGCATCGCAAGGGCGACGAGTTGAATATTTTCCATGCGCACCAGCTGGACGCTGGTGACTGGCGATCCGTGTACCACGCCACCTTGCCCGGATCCTGGCTACATGGCCCGGGCTTACTCTGGACGTGGCAAGACGCGGGCCGCATCGGCTATGCGCTGGAAAGCGGCTTGATCGGCGAACTCGATTACAGCACGGGCAAGTTGACCGAACGCTTTAGTCCGCACAAGAAAAACCTGATGCAATTTACCCATCAACCCAATGGGACGGAAAGCGTCCTGGTAGCGGCTGGCTTGGCAGGAAGATTTCCCGACGCCTATATTTCACGGGATCGCGGCCAGAACTGGAAAACGATCGTTTCGCCGTTCAAAGTCCTGATGTCGCCCGTGGCGCCGCTCAATGACGGCAAATTGCTGATGGAAGCTGGCATGTATAACGAGGGCGCACTGCTGGTCAGCAGCGACGATGGTCAAACCTGGGGGCCGTATGCAGCATATACATTGCGTCAGACGCCAATGATTTTCCCTTCCGGCCTGGCGCTCAATATCCAGGAAGACTTCAAGGGTCGCGTCAGCATTTACAGTTCCATGGACAATGCCAAAACATGGAAGCTCGAGCATTCAAACCAGGACCTGCTCTCCACGCTGCAACAACTGAAGCAATAGCAGTCAGCATCGGCAGCCGCCGGCATGACATCCGCAAAGCACAACGGCACAGGAGTTCCTGTGCCGTTGTGCGGCGCGCATCGGATGCGGCTTACTTTTTGTCCGTCGGCGGAACCGGCGGCACGAACGGGAACGTGCCGAACAGATTCTTGCTCTGGCTCTGCATCTGTTCCTGCATCTGCACGAACAGGCTCTTGCTCTGGTCGATGTAGTTGTTCATCATGCCTTGCATCATCGGGCCCTGGACGTTCATGAACTGGGTCCACATTTCCGGGCTGAAGGGCTTGCCTTCGAAACTGCCGGCCGACGTGCCCGTGAATTTGTGCTGGATATCGGTGAACGCTTGCACGTTCTTTTCCAGGTAGGATCCCATCATGCCCTGCATGGCGTGGCCATAGTAGCGGATGATCTGCGACAACACGCTGCTCGAGAACATGGGCGCGCCATTCGCTTCCTCTTCCAAAATGATTTGCAGCAAGATGCTGCGCGTCAAATCTTCATTGGATTTGGCATCGACGACGGTAAACACCTCATTGTCCAACACCAACTGCTTGACGTCCGTCAAGGTGATGTAGGAACTGGTTTGCGTGTCATACAGACGGCGGTTGGGATATTTTTTAATCAGGCGGTCTATACTTTTTTTTGCACTACTCATCACAAGTTCCACTTATTGCGCCGCAGCGCATACTGAGTTAATCCGAAAAAAAAGCGAACGTGGGTCCGCTTTCGCACCTGCCTACGTTTTCCATTATAGAGTGGAAAACGGCTCCATTGCACATCAGGGTAGTAGATTCCCGCATTTATTGCAACGCAACTAAAAGTAGATTCCTGACAAGACCGGAGATTACGCCGGTCTTGCCGGGCCAGAAGCTTTTGTAAACTAGTCCGCCCTGACTTTAACATACCGCCCCGGCGCCGGCTCGATTGCCGCGTGGCGTTTGTTGCCCGGCTTGCCCGGCGCCTTCACCTGCGCGCCGCCGTGTTCAGCCAGGAAAGCCGCCCATTCCGGCCACCAGCTGCCCACGTGCTCGGTCGCGCCTTCCATCCACTGTTCGGCCGTCAAGGGCTTGGCTTTCGCCGTGCGTGCGCCTTTGCCCGCGTCATTGCTCCAGTAACTGCGCTTTTTCTTCGAGGCAGGATTGATCACGCCGGCGATATGGCCCGAAGCGCCGAGGATGAAGCGGTTGGTTTTCGGCTTTTTCGGGTTCAGCACGGCCGTGCTGGCGTACGCCGCGCCCCAGGGCACGATATGGTCTTCGCGCGAACCGTAGATGAAGGCGGGCGCGTCGATGCTGCTCAAGTCGACCTTTTCGCCGGCCACCGTCAGCTTGCCCGGCACTTTCAGGCTGTTTTCCAGGTAGGTGTTGCGCAGATACCAGCAGAACATGGGGCCCGGCAAGCCCGTGCCGTCGCCATTCCAGTACAGCAAGTCGAACGCGGGCGGCTCCTTGCCCTTCAGGTAATTCGACTGCACGTAGTTCCACACGAGGTCGTTCGGTCGCAGGCTGGAGAACGTGCTGCCCAGGTCGCGGCCCGACATCAGGCCGCCCTTGGCCAGCGTCTGCTCGCGCAGCGCCACTTGCGGCTCGTCGATAAAGACGTCGAGCGCGCCCGTGTCGCAAAAATCGAGGAAGGTGGTCAGCAAGGTCAGGCTGGCGGCCGGATTCTCGCCCCGCGCCTTGAGCACGGCCAGCGCCGTCGAGACGATGGTGCCGCCCACGCAAAAGCCGAACATATTGAGCTTGTCCTGGCCGCTGATTTCCTGCGTGACCTTGATGGCTTCGATCACGCCTTGCTCGACGTAATCGTCCCACGTCAGGTGCTGCATGCTCAGGTCAGGATTGCGCCAGGACATCAGGAATACGGTATTGCCCTGCTCCACCGCATAGCGCACGAGCGAGTTTTCCGGCTGCAAGTCAAGGATATAGAATTTATTGATGCACGGCGGCACCATCAGCAGCGGCCGCTGGTGTACCGTGGGAGTGCTTGGCGTGTACTGGATCAGCTGGAACAAGGCGTTTTCAAACACCACCGTGCCCGGCGTGGTGGCCACGTTGCGGCCCACTTCGAAGGCCGATTCATCGGACTGCGAGATGCGGCCCTTGCCCATATCGGCCAGCATATTGCTCAAGCCCTTGGCCAAACTTTCGCCCTTGGTCTCGATCAGGGTTTGCTGGGCGTCGGGATTGGTGGCCAGGAAGTTGGCGGGCGACATGGCGTCGACGATTTGCTGCACGGCAAACGCAATCTTTTGCTTCTGGTGCGGCGTCGCTTCCACGGCATCGGCCATGGCGCTGAGAAACTCGGCGTTCAGCAGGTAGGCGGCCGCATTGAAGGCCGACAGGGGGCTGGCGTGCCAGGCGGGCGCGGAGAACCGGCGGTCTTTCAATTCCGGCGCCTTGCCGGCCATAAAGTCTGCCCACAAGCCCGTCAGCTTGGCCACGTAGGCATTTTTCAGTTGCTCGATCGCTTCCGGCTTGATGCTGGCGCCCGCATCCTGCAAAATGCCGGCAATCGGATTGCCGGCGGGCTGCGGTACCATGTTGAACCACGTCTTCCACTGTTCAGGATTGCTGATCTGCGCCATCCATTCCTTGGTCATCATTTGAGGATCGGGCATGTTCATAGCTATATAAATCCATTCAAGAATTGATAAATAATTACTTCCGGGCCACCTGCATGCAAACTCTTACTGACTGCCAATACCAATGATGCTCATGACCGCTGTTGCCTGGATCTATGTCGTCGGCCTCATGGCGCTGACGGAACCGTCCATCGTCGCCGGGGTGATGACCTTCGTGCTGTACTGCGTCATCCCGCTGTCCATCCTATTCTATCTGACGGGCTCAAGGAGACGCAAACGCAAGGCGGCGCGCATCGCGGAACTGCATGCCCGCGCGCTGGCCTCAGCAGACGATAAAACAAAAACGGCAGACACATAAGTGTCTGCCGTGCAGATTATTTGCGCCAGATCAAGCTGGCCTGTCTTCCCGTGACGCCATCGCGCCGGTACGAGTAAAACTTCGCCGCATCGCTGACGGTGCAATATTCCCCGCCCGCCACTTGCACCACGCCGTCGCGCAGCAGCATGGTGCGCGCCAGCGCATAGATGTCGGCCAGGTACTTGCCCGGCTTGCCAGCGATGGCGACGAAGGAAGCACTCAGTACTTGCCGCTCGGCATCATCGCGCGCGCCGTCGCGGAATGCTTGCAGCACATCGTGTCCCACTTCGAATTGCTGTGGACCGATGGCCGGCCCCAGCCAGGCGAGGATATCCGTCGCCCCTTGCGCGCGCATGCTGTCCACCGTGCGCTGCAAGACGCCGTTGGCCAGGCCGCGCCAGCCCGCGTGGGCCGCGCCGACGACGAGGCCATCCGTCGAACAAAACAATACCGGCAAGCAATCGGCCGTCATCACCACGCACACGGCGCCAGGCTGCGTTGCCACACTGGCGTCGGCATCGGGCACGCAACCGTCCAGGCTGGCAGCATCGGCGACGGCCACGCCGTGCACCTGCGACAGCCAAGCGGGCTCGGCAGGCAAGCTGGCAGCCAGCCGCGCGCGGTTGGCCGCCACGTGCGCGGGTTCGTCGCCCACGTGCGTACCCAGGTTCAAGCCACCGCCACCCTGCCCGTCACCATACGGGCCCTGGCTGACGCCGCCCGCGCGCACGGTCGCCAGCGCGCCCACGTTCGCGGGCAGGCCGGGCCAATGAGGAGTGATATAAGGCAAGGCAGCCGTCATCAGACCTGTTCCGGCTCGGGAATGCCGGCCGTGGCGATCAGTTGGGCGAAGTCGTCGGCCAGCGGCACGATCCACTCGCACGCTTCCAGGGTGCCCGGATGCACGAGACCCAGGCGGCGCGCCTGCAGCGCCTGGCGCGAGAAGACGGACACCAGGTGCTGCTTGCCGTACACATAATCACCGACCAGCGCAAAACCCAGATGCTGCATGTGCACGCGGATCTGGTGCGTGCGGCCTGTTTCCAGGCGGCATTGCATCAGGCTCACGGGACGGCGGTCGAGTTCGCCGCTGCCGATCAATTCATAGTGCGTGATGGCGGGCTTGGCCGTGAAGTTTTCCGAGACGGCCATCTTGACGCGGTCGCGCGGGTGGCGCGCGATGGACGCATCGATGGTGCCTGCCGCCTTCGGCGTGCCCCACACGAGCGCGAAATATTCGCGCTTGACGGTCCGCGCCTGCAATTGGCGCACCAGGTCCGTTTGCGAAGCGAGGGTCTTGCCGACCACCATCAAACCGCTCGTATCCTTGTCCAGGCGGTGCACGATGCCGGCGCGCGGCACACCCGCCAGTTGCGGGCAGTGGTGCAGCAAGCCGTTGAGCAGGGTGCCCGACCAGTTGCCGGGGCCCGGATGCACGACCAGTCCGGCCGGTTTGTTGATGACGATGATATGCTCATCTTCGTGCACGATGTTCAATTCCATCGCTTCCGGCTTAAAAGCCTCGTCTTCCGGCGCGCTTTGCGGCAGAATGACGATCTTCTCGTCGCCATAGGCGGTCATGTTGCGTTTGGCAACTTTTCCATCGACGGTCACGAAACCGGCTTCCAGCCACAATTGCAAGCGGCTGCGCGAGTATTGCGGCACCAGCTGGGCGATGACTTTATCGAGGCGGTGGCCGCAGGCGTCCGGCGTCAGTTCCAATGTAATCGGGGCCATTTCCTCGAAGACGTCGTCGGCGGCAAAATCGCCGTCAAACGCCTCTTCGGCAACATGGTCAGAAAGGGAGTCAAACGCGGGGTCAGCCAAATTAGGCTTCGGAGTTAATATCACAGCATTCCCATCGGCTATAATCAGCCTATTGTAAAATCTTGGTTAAAACCTTCTTGCAAAACGTCATGCAAAAAAAATTATCGTTGGTAGTCGCTTCAGTCGTTCTGCTCGGCATGTCCGCTTGCAGCTTGTTGCCTGAAAAAGTGGATGAGACCAAAAACTGGTCCGTTACGAAATTATACTCGGAGGCGCGTGAAGAAATGGCCGGGCAGCACTATGAAGCTGCAATCGGCCTGTTCCAGAAGCTGGAGGCTAACTATCCTTTCGGCAACTATGCTCTGCAAGCGCAGATGGAGATCGCTTACGCGTATTATAAGTCGGGAGACCAGGCTCAGGCACTGGCTGCCGTCGAACGCTTCATCAAGTTGCATCCGAACCACGCCAATGTGGACTATATGTACTACTTGCGGGGCCTGATCAGCTTTAACGACCAGATCAGCTTCCTGAACTTCCTGTACGAGCAAGATCCGACCGAGCGCGACCCGAAAGCCACGCGCGAAGCGTTTGCCGCCTTCAAGCAACTGGTCGACAAGTTTCCAAATAGCAAATACGCGCCCGATTCGCTGGCCCGCATGAACTATTTGGTCGATGCCATGGCGAAATACGAAGTGCACGTGGCGCGCTATTACTACCGCCGCGGCGCCTACCTGGCCGCCGCCAACCGCGCGCAAACGACGGTCAGCGACTTTGCCGCTTCGCCGGCCATCGAAGAAGCGCTGTTCATCATGTACCGCTCGTATGACAAGCTGGGCTTGACCGACTTGCGCGACGACGCCTTGCGCGTGCTGACCAAGAACTATCCGAACACGGCATTCCTCAGCCCGGAAGGGGTGAACAAGGAACGCAAGTGGTGGAAATTCTGGCAGTAAGATAAGAAAAAACCGGGCTAGCCCGGTTTTTTTACTTATACACCCACTTTGCGACGAAACACCCAGCTGGTATCGTTCGAGGCTTCCGGCACGAAACCGTAGCCGTCGACGTCGAACTCTTTCAGCTGCTGCGGGTCGCGGATGGCATTGACAGCCGCATAGCGGGCCAGCATGCCGCGCGCGCGCTTGGCGTAGAACGAGATGATTTTATATTTGCCGTTCTTCCAGTCCTCGAACACGGGCGCGATGACGGGCACGTCCAGCTGGCGCGGCTTGACGGATTTGAAATATTCTTCGGAAGCAAGATTGACCAGCACCTTGGCGCCCTGCTCTTTTGCCGTGCGGTTCAAGCCGTTGGTAATGGTGTCGCCCCAGAATGCGTACAGATCCTTGCCGCGCGTGGTCGACAGCCGCGTGCCCATTTCCAGGCGGTGCGGGTGGATCAGGTCCAGCGGGCGCAGCAAGCCGTACAGGCCCGACAGGATGCGCACGCGCGACTGAGCATAGTCGAGCTGGGCCGGCTGCAGGCTGCGCGCCTCGAAGCCGGCATACACGTCGCCATTGAAAGCCATGATGGCCTGGCGCGCTTCCGCCAGCTTGGGCGTCCAGGAAGCGTAGCGGGCCACGTTGAGGGCCGACAAGGCGTCGGAAATGCCCATCAGGCTGCCCACTTCGGCGGGCGAAAACTGGCGCATGCGGGCTATGAGCTGGGCGGAATGGTCGAGAAAATCGGGGGTGCTGTGCAACGAGGTTGTTGGCGGCGTCTCCAGGTCGAGACTCTTGGCGGGCGAAAGCACGATCAACATAAATTATCACTACAGAATAGAATTGCCGACATGATACCTGCTCCACAAAAACTCGTCCTCGACACCAACGTTTGCCTCGACCTGTTCGTCTTCAACGACCCGCGCTGGGCGCCCCTGCTGGCGGCCATGGAAAGCGGCGCCGTGCACGCCATCACGCGCGAAGATTGCCGCGCGGAATATCTGGTCGTGTTGCATTACAAACATCTGCCGCTCGACGAAACCAGCCGCGCCGTCGCCGCCGCCCGCTTCGACGCGCATATCAGCGTGGTGGCGCCGCCCGTCTCCGGCGTGCGCCTGCCCGTCTGCACGGACAAGGATGACCAGAAATTCCTCGAACTGGCGCGCGACGCCAACGCCGACATCCTCATCACCAAGGACAAGGCCCTGCTGAAACTGGCCCGCAAGACGGCCAAGGCCGGCATGTTCAAGATCATGGTGCCGGAAGGCTGGGCCTTGCCAGGCTGAGCCATCGAGGGCTGCACGGAACGCCACGCGCTGCGCTAGAATGGGAAACGATTCCACTTTCCGCACCGCGCCCCTACCGCTCATGAACAGCCCGTCCCTGCCCTGCACGACTCCCACCCTGACCACCCGCTTGCCTCTCGTGGGCACCACCGTGTTTACCCGCATGTCCAGCCTGGCGGCCCAGCATGGCGCCGTCAACCTTGGCCAGGGCTTTCCCGACTTCGATTGCGACCCGGCCCTGGTCGATCTCGTCGGCGACGCCATGCGCGCCGGCCACAACCAGTATCCGATGATGACGGGTGCCGCGCCCCTGCGCGAGGCCATCGCCGCGAAAATCGCCAGCTTGTACGGCCACGGCTATGATGCCGGCACGGAAATCACCGTCACGGCCGGCGCCACGCAGGCGCTCACCACCGCCATCCTGTGCTGCGTGCACCCGGGCGACGAAGTCATCGTCATCGAACCGGCCTACGACAGCTATCTGCCCGCCATCGCCCTGGCCGGCGGCGTACCCGTGCTGGTGTCCATGCAAGTGGGCGAGTCCGGCTACAGCGTGCCGTGGGACCAGCTGGCCGCCGCCGTCAGCAGCAAGACGCGCTTGATCATCATCAATACGCCCCACAATCCGACGGGCACGATCTTGCGCCCGGCCGATGTTGCCGCGCTGGCCGACATCGTGCGCGGCACGCAAATATTGATATTGTCCGACGAAGTGTACGAGCACATGGTGTACGACGGCGTGCCGCACGCCTCGCTGAGCCGCAACCCGGAACTGGCGGCGCGCAGCTTCATCGTCTCGAGCTTCGGCAAGACGTATCACGTTAAGGGTGAGTTTCAGGTATTGACATAGCAAGTCTGACATTGCGCACTATGGACATGCTCACACATGCTAGGCGCAATGTTTCCTCTTCCCCATCTTTTGCTTCCCCTTGGTCTGCCTCTTTCTCTACCCCAAGCTCGTTGGGGCTAAGCAGGCACTCCGTCATCGCCTTCCCTATGGCTGGCCGATAATTTCCTTTGCATACAGCAATTTGCGTAGAAGGTGTACGTCACACAGCGCATAGCTGATGTCGTCAATAAGGTGCTCAGTAATCGTAAACGAGCACCCCGGTGCACCCGGCAAGGATGCCTTGCGCCGATCACGACGAGGCCGCTATTGCTGTGCCTTTCCGAAATAAATTTGACATACTGGAAATAGCTACGATTATTAGCTTATTGCAACTTAAGTCATCATTTCGTTTTGCAAACAAGCTATTCGGAGGGGTGTTGCGATACTACAATGGCAATTCCATTCACGCACAAAATCCAGCGAGTCAACAGTGTCATTAAGTTTAAAGAATCACTGGGGGCTGGAAAGGACACACTGATCGTTTGGTGGTATGCCGGCTTATATAAGAAACCAAAGGATGCATCGCAACCGCATGTGTTGATTTCGCCTGGAGTAGCGTCTCATGAGGTTGTCGCTCGACGAATTCCACTTGTCGCATTGGGACACCCTCGTCGGCACAGCAGGCAATGTCGCCGACGTGACGCAAGCCCACGCGCTGGTGCACGGCGACGAAATCGCGGCGCTCGGTGGCGCCGGCTACCGGGGTGTGGAAAAGCGCCCCGAAAACATCGGTAAAGCGGTGACGTGACATGTGACCAAGAAGCACCCCAAACGCAAGGGGCTGCCCAAGAACAAGCTGGGGCGTTTGACGGAGAAAATGGAGCATCTGAAAGCGAGCGGGCGGGCGAAAATCGAGTACCCGTTTCATGTCATCGAGAACCTGTTCCGTCATCGCAAAACGCGCTATCGAGGACTGGCCAAAACACAGCACAGCTGTTTACGCTGTTCGCCTTCGCCAACCTGGTGCTGGCCGGCAGGCGTTTTACGGTCACGGAATCCCGCAGTCCGTCTTGATTGCCGAACAACACGCTGCATCGAGTCAAAGCGGCTGAACATTTCATCGTTCAGCGCATTGTTCGACCCTACAGTGCTGAACTTCACGCTAAAAAGGTGAATTAATCAGCGCCTCCCTAACGGCCGGCTTTGAATTGTTGGATCACAACCTGCAATCGTCGCAGTAAATCATCGTAGGTTATTACGTCAACGATATTCTTGTTCTGTCGACGAAAAACTTCAAAATCGCGCCGCTGCACGTCAGTCATCTCATGATCTCGTCCCATAATGACGATGCCGCACGGGTTCGTAATCTTTATCTGCAATCCAGGCGGTAGTCTATCACCGTATTTTTTAGTCAAATAGGTTTCGCCAGCAGTTCCCCACCGACAAAGATGGAAAATATATTTCTCGATCTGCATTATCGAACCTGTTAGCTCGCGAAGAGGAATATGATTTCCTCTGTAAAGCGACTCAGTCATCACACATTTTCTGAATGGTTGCTTGATCTCAATGACATCCGCGTTACCCGTCGCATCCACAAGCAAAATATCCAATTGCTTATCGATCGTATTTCCCACGTCCTTGAGTGGTACCGATTTAAACGCCGCGATGTATTTTGAGTTTAACAAACGTACCACGTCTAGTATTTGATCTTGCCAAACGTGCTCTGTATAACTATCTTCGGAACTGAGCATCTCATTTAATCGAGAGTATAAGAATTCAAACTTGGCGATTTCCGCGTCACGGAATAGTTGAACATAATTCGCAGACTTGGTCTTTATGCGCTTCGCTACATATTGCCGAAGCATCAGCTCGCCGTCAACTGATGCATCGGTGTACTGCCGAAGCACCGCGCCAACTCTAGCGATAACGTAGCGCTTTAGTTCGTAACCAGTCGGGAATTGCTGGATGAGCCGTTCGTACTCCTTGACGGGAATAGCATCGGGAGCCCCCCCTCCAATTACGATGCGACTGGGCATTAGCTTTGCGGCGACACTCAGGATCGAGGTCTTCGCTTCGGCGCTAAACCATTTCCAAGTCGGTTTGGCGTCGCGCGCAATCAATATAGGTAGCCCGACGCGCAGGATATCGGGATCAAATACGAAATAATCACCGACTGCAGTTGCGACTGTAAATCGTATTGCGCAGTCATCCATCCAAAATAATTCGCCACCTTCCACCTCAGATCTCGCGTCGATCTCATCCAGGTAACTTTTAGCGAAATTCGCTCTGGTTAAGTGATACGTGCCTTTGATGAAAAGCTCTTCTTGACGATTGAACTTACTGTGGACCCAAGAGTCATCATCTCTCGGGTGATAAATCAAATGGAGCTCATCTCCCACAACTTCAAATTCGACAGACACTTTTGCCATATAAGTCCGTTAGTTGAGTAATGGTCTGCACTCAGCAAACCATAGGATAAGAATATCGTTCGCGCGGAAAGATGCCTATTTTTAGTCGTCTCAGTCGACGCTATGGACGATAATATCTTGCTCGATCGAAAGGCGACGCTGTGTCACACCAGACATCAACTCAGTGCCATAGGAAAACTCTTCTCTAGCATGTCCTTATCTGCAGGGCTTCGCACGTAGCCCCTTCTTTCGTACCATAAAGCAAGCTCGTCATCGTTCAGTTCGTCTCGAAAGAGTGAGCGCGCAGTTAAACGGACTCCTGATCGCCCGAGCCGAGCCGCCATCTGTTCGGCGTACAAAAGAATCCAAGTACCAACACCTCCACGTCTAAATTCAGGAAGTACAAAGATTTCATAAATAAAATCGTATAACTCCCCCCCATCTTCATAGATAAGAAGGCCAACGACTGATCCATCATGTGAAATTTTGAATTCTCTAGTCTTGTTATTCTTGCCTCGAACCAAACGATCAAACAAAATATTGCACCCCAAGTCGATTGGATCGTCAACTTCAACTGCCTGGAACATGTAAATTCCTCTACTGCAAATTGGTATCGTGGATATATTGATCAAAAATCAACAGATCTCCAAATAGTGCCTCGTAATTCTGATTCTGAGCTATAAAATATGCAATATTTTTGCGAAAAATATTATCTTGGAATTACTTAGGTTCGCTTACGCTTGCGTCACAAAAAAATTCCTAGCTCCTCCAATTTAAAATAGTTGGGTTCAGGGTAACCAAGAGTATGGGCCACGAGATTAGGCAAATTTTTCACAATTGTAGCAGGAACCATAACCTGAGATTTTGGGAGGCATCCATTCAGACATTTATGAATGGATGCACTTCGATAGCCCAAGATACTAGGAAAGAACAGAGGCCACCTCGTTGAGGTGGCCTCTGTTCTTTTGCGGGCTACGCGACAAGCACTCAGCCGAGTCGCCCCTTATCTACGCGGTGCAGGATGACGCAACAACACGATTATCGCCATCTCAACCAACGGTCGGCGCAATTAGAAGGCGGCTATCCCGACCAGCGGTAGCTGCGCCGGTCGGGATATGCTTGCGCTCGTACATGGTGCCGCCGGGCCCATATGACATTTTCAAATCTGAAAACAGTCATCACGATACTGCACGCTGCATCTATGCTTTTTGTTGCTTGTGCGATATGATTCCCATCAGATGGTTCTCATGCATTGCTCGCCGGGGGCAGCGGGTGAAAACAAAGCAAAGAACAGACAAATGACAACAGACACAGGTTCGGTGGCGGGCCACGGGAAACAGCAATCCAAAGCCAGCTTTAGCGACACAACAAGTGCGGCTGATTCCGCTATTGGATTCGAATATCAATACTATTACTACCTAGACCGCCTCATAAATTTGCGGAAGGGGCAGGCTGTTGGTCTTGAAGTCAAAGACGACGTCCATAGCGATCTTGCCGATGGTGACTGCATCCTCGTGCAGCTTAAACATACGGTCCAGAAAAATGCTGCTGGAGACCTTGTCGCCCTGACTGAGCTCGATTCAGACTTATGGAAGACACTTCACAATTGGGCAAAAATCATCTGTGACGATACGCTGCAGCGAAGCGCCACTGCGAGCCAGCTGGCGTACGTCAAGAAAACAGAATTTCATCTAGTCAGCAATAAGTCGGAATCGACGACCAACAAATTTATCGCTTCCGTCCTCGAATACCAGCAGGAGCTGCAAACGGTCAACCAACTGCGCAGCGTAATCGGGAAGCTGGAACAGAAAACCAAAGACACCAACATCAAAGCGTATATCCAAACCGTCTTGGATTTGGATATAGGTGTTCTCGCTCAATATTTCGCCAGGATTCGATTTGACCTTGGCAGCGACAACAGCATCGCGCGGGTCAAACAATCGATTCTCGAGAAGTTCGTCCCCATAGACCGCGTTGACATCACATTTGAACGGTTAGACTCAAATATTCGAGCTGACAATTTTCGCGACGTTAAAAATGGGCTGAAGCTCCAGATGAATTTTGACGATTTTTCGCGCAAATACGGCAAGCTTTTCGAAGAAGCTCGTTCAAAGAAGCTTCAGTACACCAGATACAAGCCCGTACTCCCTGACGACCTCTTCGCCCAAACATTCATCAAGCGACTACTCGAGATTGGCGCGATTCAACCGGGCGCGTTGGATGATGCAATCACATATACCACCTCGAAACTCCGTCTCGCCATCAACCTGACCCACTGGAAAGACCGAGGCCAAATAGTGGCGGACCATATCGAAGCACTGCACGAAGACGTCCGGTACCGATGGAATGATGAATTTCAAGATGCATTCCGTAATTGCAACACCAAAGCAGAAGTCGTTGAGGCCGCGCTCGCGTTGCTCAAGCTACTGAAACGGGAGCGTTTCGTATTGGATGAAACGGAGCTGCCTACAGAGCTGAGTCATGGCGAGCTCTATCACCTGTCAGACATATTCCAAATTGGATGGCACAAAGACTGGAGAAGTATGTGACCGACGAATTGCCCAACGAATCGACTGAAGAGCAGTCGGGTGAATGGAACGGCTACAACAACGTCGGGATTTGTGCCACAGCGTTAATGAGCGTTCTGAACCACGCAAAACGGCTGTCGCTACCGAAGGTCATGCTGGTTATGCCATTGGTTATGCACGAAGATACTGTCCGTTTTTTGGGTAACGGTGCCGTACGTCAGCGGCAGGTCGCAGCATTGACCGCAATTCGGCCGGACCTCTTCTCCAACTTCCGACATCGGTTCGAGAACAGCTTGGTGGTCACCATCAACACGATTCAGTTGTTGGCTGAGATGAGATACGTTCAGTTTCACGAGGGTATCGCCGCCGTTCTACCGCTGGAAATCACTGATCCATTTGGCAGCCGTGCTCAAAAAATCGATAAGGCGTCGGCGAACATTGCCGCCCTTCTGGAGAGCTCGGAAGAAGACCTATATTTAAACTTGAGGGTGTGGCTTTGAACTTCGGAATCGACGCAATTACAGTATGGTCAAACAAAGGCGAACGACGCGGCCTTAAATTTGAACGCAATCGCGTGAATATCCTATCAGGAGAAAGCCGTACTGGTAAAAGCGCCCTACTATCCATTTTCGACTACTGCTTTTTGGCCAGCAAGCACACGATCCCGCACAGCATCATCAATGACAATGTCAGCTGGTACGGGATGACGTTCTACATTAACGACAAGACCTACACCGTCGGCCGCCAAAGCCCCAAGGATAACGACGTTTCAGACAACTACTACTTCTCGAGCATAGGAGAAATTCCTGACCTCCCCGAGAAAAATATCAGTGAGGCTGACCTGAAGGTCATCCTGGAGGCAGAATTCAGCATCAGCGCGAAAACTGTTGTCCCGTTCGGCGGCAAAGCCATCCGTGCCGGCTCCAAGTTCTCGTTCAGGTACTTTCTACTCTTCAATACTATCTCCGAAGACATCATAACCACTCGTGACGTGTTCTTCGACAAGCAAAACGAGAACCGCTATAGGGAGGCCCTGCCACGAATCTTCGATATCGCCTTGGGAATTGACGACATCGATAACATTGCGGCTCAGGAACGGAAGATTCAGCTAGAAGCGAAACTCGCAAAGTTGGAGAAGAAGAAAGACTATCTTGATGATGGTGGCACCCTCTTCAAGCAGGAGCTGAGCGAGGTCGCGCGTGAGGCAGCAAGTCATGGTCTGACCATCGATCTGCCTGCTGACGCCACGCTTGCAACTACCGCCGACTATTTCGCCCAATTCAAAGAACGAACTAGGTTCGAAGGCAGCGGAGAAATCGAGGAGGTGAAATCTGAACTGTTCTCGCTCGACCGCCAGATTCACAACATTACGCAATTCACAGCTGAATTCCGCACCTATAAAAAGACACTGACAGCTTCCGAAGACAGCTTACGACCGTTCGACGAATTGGTACGACGCGCCCCTGCGCTTATCAAATCGCCGATATTCGACGAACTTGTCACGTGCCTGCAGGATGACTTGACGGCTGTCAAAAAGGCCATTATCGACAAACACCCAGTCGAGAGCCAGGTTGAAGAACTCTTGAAGCCGCTACGAAAATCTCGTGCGGCCGTGAAAGAACGTCTCGCGAAAATCTCCGTTGAAGAGAAGGTCCCTCTACACGAACGAGACCAACTGCTATTCATTGGAGAAACGATTGGCAGGCTGCGCGCCTATAGCCGAGTCCCAGTAAGTGCGGGTGTAGTTGTCGCGTCGACCGAAAATTTGGACGACTTGAAAAAGGAACTGAGCGAGCTAAAGGTACGGGACGTCACCCAGACACGCGACGCGGTCGTCTCGATGATTAACGATGCCGCTAGTGAACTGAAGGCTGAGACTGGAGATGTTTTGGAAAACTACGCAGACTACCTAGCACATTTCCACTACACTCAGAAACGGCTATGGCTGCGCAAGCCGCGCTCGACGCTTCTGGAAAACGTAGGCAGTAGCTCGAATCATATGTTCATGCACCTCCTGCATTCCTTGTCATTGCAGGAAGTGGCCGTGAGCCAGAGGTCTCGTTTCGTGCCAAGCTTCCTGATAATCGACCAGCCGAGTCGTCCGTACTATCCCGACACGGAGTCAGCACCAGACGATATGGCCGACAGCGATAGCCGGGACGTCCACGTCGCTTTCAGTTTACTGAACCACTTTGTGCGAAAGACGAATCAGGTCTATTCGTCACAGTTCCAGATGATTGTCTTCGAACACGTACCGCGCGATATGTTTGATGGCATGGAATACGTACACGTTCTGCCGGATTTCCGAAACGGAGAGGCGCTGATTCCGAGCGCTTGGTACGAGCCGAAGAAGAAAAATTGAAACACATTGAGGAAAAAGCCCACTTTCACGGACCATTTCTTCTTACTTCAGCAGCATTGCTCTGACCTTCTCAATACGCTTCATGTAGGTTTGTGCATTGCTGAGGCTTCTAATCGCGCTTTGATGGGCGATGGTGATGGGAGAACTTCAGCAAGAAGGTGCCCCGTCATTATGCGGGCTCGGATGTGTGGCAAGAAATCTCACGAAATGCCTCCAAAAATCTCATCAGATGCTTCCCGCTGCCCGTAGGGCCTTATTTATCTGGCGAGGCTGAAAATCTCACTTTATGGGTCACGCTACAACAATGAAAGTCTAACGAGCGCCATCGTCGTCCTGACCTGCAGCCAGATCATTAAACAACCACGAGAGATCGTGCTGAAGCTTGACGCTGAGTTCATGATCGGGGAAACACGCTATCGCCGCCGTCCAAACCTTTGCCGCCGTTGCTGCGTTACCGCTGTTCCAGTGAGCGCCGCCAAGGTCGAACATCGCCACGTCATAGTCTGGGTCGAGCAACAGTGCCCTTTCGTAGGCGTCGATCGCCTCTGACCAACTACGGAGACTGGCGTAAGTCGCAGCCAACTGAAACCAGCTCATAGCATCAGGCTGAACGATCTGAGCCTGCTCCAGCAACAGCGGCACGCTCTCTTCGAACCGCCTCAGCTTATTAAGCACAAACGCCAGGCAATAGCCGTAATCGCCGCCCGCCAATGCATACGCCTTACGAAAGCATCGCTCCGCCTCTGCCCAGTCTTCATCATCCTGCGCCCAGTGCCCCAGGCGATCCCAAGGTAGTGCGGCGTTGCTAGCGTCGATGTGGGTAATGCAGGCGATATGCCGATCATATTCCTCACGAAACTCGCTGTAGGTCTTCGCGACATTCTCGCCTTGGTCGCGTAGATAGAACGTTGTCATGAGAAGCTCCCACCTCGCCAAGGGATCCTCGGGGTTCACCCTCACATAGCGTTGCCAGAAGGATAGAGCTTGGCGGGCGTTGTCGACATTCGCGCGCCCGAACCCAGCGACCAGACGGCAACACCAGGGCCAAATCCAAAGGAGGCGGTCCGCCTGGCCCAATAGACCATTGATTTCGCGAAATGCTGCTCGGCTGTCACCGAGGTTGAAAAGGACGTTGGCACGCCAGCCGGAAACCGCAGAGATCCGGCCCCGCTTCTGCTCCGAAAAGACGACTTGATCGAGATGGCGCAAGGCGTCCTCGTACCTGCCTGATCGGACATAGTGAGTTCCCATGGCGTTGTGGGCCTCCGCAAGGTCGGGATTTAATCGTAATGCTTCGCGGTAGTGGTCCACCGCCTGTTCATGGTCGCCAAGCAGCGCATAACTGGAGCCAAGATTTTTATGAACCTGGGAAGCAATTTCGGGAGAAGCAGCGAGTACCGGGTCGGCGAGCGCAGCGTCGAACGCGCGCATAGCAGCCTGCTCGTCACGAAGAACGTGGAATGCATTTCCGATCGCGTATTGCAGGTAGCCAATCTGCTGACGAGCATCGGTTAGCCTCGTCCGGAAAAAGCTGATGGCCTCCTCAATCCTCTCTGGGTGGCGGTTCATTCCGTCCATGCCGAGGTTGATCTCAGACATATAGCAAATGCCCATTTCGTCACTGCCAGCACCAAGAACGGCCGCGAACTTAGTGAAGCCGGCGCTAATCGCCTGGTCTGCGCTTTTCTCGTAGAGTTGCGCGAGCAGCTTGCGCGCCAGGGGCAGCTCCTCGGGAACATGAACTTCCGGCGAAGACTCCAGAACGTGGCTGGACAGGTCGGCAGAAGCAACGCGGATTTGGTCCACGCGCTGATCACGTGACGACTTTGCGCCGGCACGAGCCAGATCCGCGAGTCGGCCAAGGCATTCGACCGTCAGCTCTTCAACGAAAGAGGCTGTTAGCGACCGTTGGTCGCTCCAATTTTTTCCACCATGCTCATATTGACGAGCAATATTTTCTGCCATCCGAATGCGTAAGGAGCCTGTCGGTGCGTGATATGCGACGTACACACTGTAGGGCTGCATAAGTAAATAGTTGAGGTTAGTGCGACGCACCTCGACACTGAGCGAGCCATCGGCGTTCAGCGTACCTTCAGTTCCCTTAAGTTGAACGTGGATCCGGGCGTTGGTGGCATGCCCATCAGCCATCACCTCGATCTGACAGTCGGTCCCATAGTCCTTACGGTCCGTCGCCTGCAGAATGAAAGCGTCGCTTTCCGTAAGCCGTAGCTGGAAGGCGGCGATCGCCTTGTCTTCGATCTCATGATTTCTGTCGCGACGTGGTAGTTCATCAAAGTGGCTCATATATTAATATTAATATTTTACCCACTAACTCATACCTGTTAAAGAGGATGTGACTACTGGGTAGATTTACGAAGATTATCGTCCAGCTGATTAGGTAGCGCCCGGATGTGAATCTCAGTGGGGGATCCAATAGGCTTTCCCACGCCAAGTAATTGAAAAGCCCTCACTGTCCTGGGAGGCAATGCCTTCACTTTCAAGCTGGCGAACCACACTATGCGGCAATCCATGAAAGGACGCGAGCGAAATCGAAAACCAATTTTTCTTGAAGGCCTCGTCTAGGGTAGAAGCACTTAACAGACCAATCAAGTTTTTCTCCAGCCTAGACTTACGAGATTCGCGCGCGCGTTGTTCGTCAAGGCGGATCATCAGGTTTTTCGAGTATTTTTTGTTCAAGAACAAGACGAAGCCTGTGATCGCAGCCTTCTGGCCGGGTGCGTTGATCAAGTAGCAATCTAACGCAGCTTGCTCGGACAAGTCGCGACCTTGGTCTGCACTAAGAATCAATAGCACTACCGCTGGGCAGAGCGCAAGACGAACGCTGCAGATGCCTAAATTCCCCTCGGCGACCCTCGCCATCAAGACTCGCTCATATTCACTCAGCACCGTAGATGCAGTCGTTCCTGACTTGATGATCAACATTGTTGCAGCGATACGGCGTCGATCGGAGGCATGCACGCGAACGGCTTGACGATGAAGTCATCCTTCTTCGTGTGGGACAGTCACGACAATTCAATGCGCTTGAATGCTAGTGGTAAAGCAGTTTTTTAAAAATTCCATTTACTAGGTGCACTCAGACGAATAGTTACGAAATATATAAATTCCCCTGATTATTTTACAAATTCATTACGTCGCAATACTATAGAGTAAAATAATAACCTCGGATTAAAAAACATTATCCAACATGTAGTATTTTGTTAGTTCTTTGTTGTAATTTGTTAGTTGTTTGTTAGTTGTTTGTTAGTTGTTTGTTAGTTAGTTACCTGTTAGTTTTCTTGACATTAATTTCAATAAAAATTATCACAAAAAAAAATTCATACAATCCCTTAGTGGACAATATTAAATTATACTCATTAAAAATATTTATAAATACAATCACTATAACAGTGCAATACACAAATAAAAAATTCTCAATATAGAAATTTAATGATGAAAATAATCCTCCAAGATTACCACCAAAAAATTATAAAGAATTATTTAATTATCTATATTTATTCGAGGTAATTTTCATGGCAACACTTGAATTTATTAACTACATACCACAGCGCCACATTTTTTCAAAAGGAGGTGATGTGGAATGGGAGCACGATCCAAACCAAGGCACAATCCAATCACTACCTATGATTTTTTGGAAGGATGGAACGCCTTGGAACGAAGCGAACCACTGGGCTCACGAGCGAGCGGCATGCGGTTATTTAGACGTCAAGACCGTTCAGAACCAGATGTCCCATTTACATAAATATGCACAGTGGTTAGAAATCTCTGATTCTCCGGATTGGCGTCATTTTCCAATGAACCGATCTGAAAGGGTTCTAGTTAAGTGGCGAAAATTTTTGATCGATTGCAGAGACAAACATAGCGTTTTGGCTCCCACCACGGCAACAGCCAGGATGAATGCCTGCATCAGTTTTTATAGACATTGCTCAACCAACGGATTTATTGGATCGGATACTCCTACGTGGAAAGATATCTCAGTTACCATTAAGTATTACAATACTGTCGGATTTAAAAGAACGGTCTCACGAATTACAACCGACATATCGATAAAATGCCGAGTCTCCAAAGGGGCTACAGTCGAAGGAGGTCTTCTACCGATTACTAGTGAGCACATGGGACAGCTTCTTGAATTTTCTAAATTAAACTCAAGCGCTGAACTAATTTTAATGCTAAAGCTAGGCTTTTTCACAGGTGCGCGAGTTCAAACGATATGCAGCCTCAACATTAAAAACCTTGAGCGGGCGGTGCCTGATAACGAAGTTCCTGGACTCTGGCATATTGCAGTTGGCCCTGGATCACAACCGCATGTGGAAACAAAATTTAATGTTTCTGGAAACCTCCTCGTCCCAGAATTATTACTCAATGAGCTAAAGACGTACGCATATAGCACGAGGCGTATGAAACGCGAAGCAGATGCTCCTTTGGAGAACAAAGGACTACTATTCATCACTTCCTGTGGAAATCCTTATGAGAGAAGGCAGAATGCTAGACGCAGTTCTGCAATCAATAGTGAGATGGTTATATTGAGACGAACTGCCAGTTCAGCAGGGTTAAAATTCATGAGCAATTTCTATTTCCATCAAACTCGTGCCACATATGGAACCCAACTCATGCGGATTATTTTACCATTGGGAAATTTACAGGCCTCTCTTGAATTTGTACGCACCGCGATGTTTCACAAAGAAATATCGACCACTATGACTTACGTAAAATTCATCGAGCAAACTAAGGCAAAAATGGAAGCCGCCAACGCATACAATCATATGTTTTTTGGCTTGGCGAATAAGCTGGGATATAACAATGAATAATTCCCTTATTTTTAATTTTACATTCGATGATGTTGAATTTGGCGAAAAAGAAACACCTTGGGACTTGGGGCCACTTTTATACAAAGGTGCCGCCGCAATAAGAGTTGATAAAGTTTCCACCCATATTTCTAGAAAACTATTAGGCGCTCCGTTGCTGGAACGTTTTGATCTTGTCAGAGGATTGCATCAGTCTATTTCTGACAAGCTGGCATGCGGAGGGAGCAAATGGTCTGCACTTGGCGCATTCGAAGTTATTCGAAGATTTTTTCGATGGGCAGATGAACTTGATATACCATTAAACCTAGATACTATTGATACCACTTATCGCGAGTGGTCAGATCATTTACTGCACCGAATAAGGACGGGAAAAAATATTTCCGAAGAATCGGCTCATTCTCAAGCAGCCAAATTGGGTCACCACCTGGACTTCGTGCTGGATAGACAAAAACCCATTATTAACACAACACGCCTAAGAAAAAAAATAGGGCGAAAAAATATACTAGGGATACAGGCCGACAAACAGAATCTAGAAAACACATTTAAATTTGGGTCAACTTTATTAGACATCTGTAATGGACTCGATTTAAATTCAATCTGGGGAAAATTGCCGCTAAAAATTCACCTAAGAAATGGAGACTTTCTTGTCGAACACTCAATGATTGGAAAGCGGAAATGGCCACACCCACTTAAATCTTCAGATTACGTTCGAGCGAAAGAAGAAAAACGTAAAACATTGCGCCATTCAATTCACGAGGCCGACAAAACAATTATGAATCGCGCACCATTAATCAACCTGCGTATTGAGGCTGAGTTGCTTATATTTATTGGACAGACCGGAATGAATTTAGCACAAGCTCATCTACTACGCGTACAAAGCTATAGCTACACCAGCACTATAAATGGTTATCAGGTCAGAAGTTACAAACATCGCCGCAACGGGCCAGTATTGTTTGAGATTTTTGGTGAGTACAGAGAATTTTTTGAGCGCTATCTCACTTGGCGTAAAGCAATATTCCCGCATGAAGTAAATGATTCTCTTTTTCCACTTATCAGGAAGTTTCGACATCTCAGTAGCCCTACCCAATTTACCCGCATTAAAAGCTCGTGTGTGAAATTGGGAATACCATTTATACCACCAAGCGGCCTACGAAAAACTCGCGCAAATTGGTTACTGAGGCGTTCACGTGACGTTGAATTGACCGCGGAGATGAGTCAGCACTCGAAAGAAACCCTGCTCAATATATACGAAGAGCCCAGTCTACAAGTCACGATGACTGAGATAGCAAGGTTTTGGCAGAGTCATGACCCAACTCTTGTGCCCCCAGCCCCGGGGCACTGCGTTGGCTTTACCGCTATCCCAGTACCCGATATTCCATCTACCGCGACACGCCCTGACTGCATGACGCCGGCAGGATGCCTTTGGTGTGAACACCATCGAGACATCGACAGCTTTGAACATGTTTGGTCTCTATGTAGTTACCGATACCTGAAAACGCTAGAATTTTCCGGGGTACATCCATCGATGCCAGGTAAAAAAACTATTTCTCCCCACCCTGCAGAACTTGCAATGGTGCGCATCAGCGACAAATTGCAGTTCTTTAAGCAGTCGAGCAAAGTTCGAGAACAGTGGGTCGAGGAAGGTTTAATAAGGATTGAAGAAGGCCACTACCACTCTGACTGGGTTGGGTTGATTGAAATCTACGGTGTTCAATGACATGTTAAAACTAGATGAATTGGGTTTGCAGATTAATTCACCATTGGTCACGCCAACGGCCACAAATTTCAGGCCACCAAGCTGGCCACCACCGCCTGATTGGGCTCCAGTCCTGGATAAAGAGGGCAAGCCGGTCTGCTTCTATAAGGATTCAATATGGCAATTGAGGGGCTGGGGAGGGAAGACTAAACAACTGAATTTTGGTGATGGTAGTAATGTGCGGACAACACGAATCGATCCATCTAATGCAAACTTATTGCGTCTACTAATCACATGGAAGATTTGGGGACCAAGAGGTGCTAGAACGGTGGGCAGCATAAAAAATTTCTATGATCCTATACGCGCTATCGTAGCACTATGTTCGCAAGAGGGCATTCTTGCGAGTGATTTGATGCGTTTCCATGTAGTGGTTGACAAAATATCGCAGTGTCTTTCCCCCTCAAAATATGATTATGCAATTAGCGTATTACACGAAATATGGGATGCGCGTGAGTCCTTAGGCTTTACTCTACTTGACCGCGATGGGATCGCACGTCTAGCGAAATCTAGGCCTGATCACGACAAAAAACAAACACCATTTATTCCACCTCGCATCTGGGCCTATCAAGTAACTCGCCTTCGAGAGTGCCTTGATGATTTTTTTCAGCACCGCGAAAAAATAGAAGCGTGCTTTCATTTCATTTGTGATGCATATGCCAAAAATCACGGCACCTTAACTTCGGCATATATTTGCAAAGGTTCAGATAAAAAACTTCCGTTTCAAAATCCAAAAGTCACTGGAATTAATGGCACTCGAAATGGTCTTGAAATTCACGGCCCTTTCAAGTTGACTGAAGATCGATTCGGACTTGGCGATTTATTTGATCGATGGCTAGGAAAAGATGACGGAAAACGAACAATGGGCGTGGTACGATTTTCAAGATACCTATCCTTGGTTTCTCTAGTCGGCTTGAAATATTTACTCAATTTTTCCCTGATGCGAATCGACGAGGGTTGGAACCTTCGAAGCAATTGCCTATTGGTCGAAATGGATGAAATTTTGGGAAATATTTATATACTTCGAGGTGAAACAACAAAAACTGACCCCGACTCCGACGCACGTTGGCCAACCAGCCCAAGTGCGAAATTGGCCGTTGATGCTATGGCAGCGATTGCCCACTTGCGCATTCGCTGCGCGCAGGCCAATCCGTTCTTTGTGCTTTCGGAAGAGGACGCCACCAACCCTTACCTCTTGGGCCCCTCACATGAACCATGGTCACCGGATGGCGGTAGAGGTCACGAGGGAAAAAAGGATCGCCAAAGCTACCAGTCCTATGCCGTTTGCATCGCTAAATTTCCATTTCTCTTTAATAGTGATGTATTGGTAATTAATGAAAAAGACCTACAACTGGCGCGTTTAATTGAACCGAGTCTCAACGAAAACATATTCGCAGTTGGAAAAGTATGGTCATTCGCTTATCACCAGTTACGGCGTACGGGTGCAGTCAATATGCTGTCGTCAGGTATGGTGTCAGAACCATCAATACAGTACCAGCTCAAACATGCAGCCCGCGCTATGACTATGTATTACGGTCACAACTATACCCGCCTAAGTCTTGATGCAGAGACGCGTAGATTTTATCTAACAACGATGTATCAGATTTTAGGCCAGGAATTAGCACGCTTAACTTCTTCGCAATTTGTCTCTCCACACGGAGAAGCTAGGAAAGAACAAATAGTTTCTTTCATCAGTACGGCTGACAGCAAGAAACTTGAAACTGCAGGTCGACAAGGAGAGATCTCTGCCCGGAAAATACGCCTAGGTTTTTGCATGAAGCGAGCAAACTGTGAATATGGAGGTGTAGAGTCCATAGCACACTGCGGAGGTGGAGACACTGGGACACCCTGCATTGAAGTACTTTATGACAAAGCGAAAGCTGAAAAGAACAAACTCTATGGGCTCGATCTTGATCGTAGACTGGCATCCACCAAACCAGGCAGCCACCGCCACACGGCCTTATTATTAGAAAAAAAATCATTGGAGAACTACTATGCCGTTACCCGTAGAGAAGGTTAATGCCGCTGAAGCAAGATTTAGAGCAGCTTTTCAACGTCTCAAAAATAAAACACCTCACATTCTTAAGCCTGGCGCTTCAGTTAGTCAAAACAATGTAGCGAAAGAAGCAGAATGTGATCCTTCTGCTTTACGTAAATCACGCTATCCCGAACTTATTAATGAAATCCAAGAATTTATAAATAGCAAAAAGGAGGAATCACCCACTTCCACACGGCAAGATATCTTAAAAAAAAGAAGAAAAAATAGAACCCTTCGACAAGCAAAAGCTGCCAGTGACCTGCAAAGAGATACGCTGGCAAGTCAACTTTTGTGCGCTAACGTTATGATCATTGAACTGACGTATAAGCTTACTGACGCCTTAGCTAAATTAGAGAATTACAAACCATCAGCAGAACGATTTCCATTTTCCACTTTGGAAAAGACGAACCCTAAGGCTACCCCCTACGATGTCAGTAGGAAATGATAGAAATAACTAGCATTACTATCTCATAAAATAAACTTTCCAAGTAAACAGTCAGATTATTCTAGACAAACGCAACCAGTGATTCCGACATCGTTTAGCACAAAAATTACGTTACAGAATTTTATATTAAACAGATACGGTGCCAGTTTTTTTGACTGGACTTGAGCTTGCCGGCTCTTTGGTTTTTCCTGTGGCCCGGTATGCACACACATGAACTCGCTAGAAAGATTGAAGCTGTAAGAACGGTGGATTACTCAATCCATCAATGAATCAATGAATCAGCAATCGTTTTGACATTGAGGAGGTCTTACAACAACTCTCTTGACGAAGCGCAACGGTGCGGGACAGGATCAGGGCATACTGAATCTTCGCCGTCGTGTCCTATTTGCGCGAGAGCTGGTCAAGCGCGGTGCGTAGCCGCCGCCTGAGATTATCGAGCAACGGTCGTGTTCGTACTTATCGAACACGTTATCTTTCCATAATTCTATCTATACTGCTCAACTAAACCGAGTTTATCAAGCGCTTCCAGGCAATTTCCTTTTGGGAGGAAATATTTTCCTTCCACATACAAAGCAAAAGTGTAGGGAGTTGCCCAAGCCTTCTCTTTTAGGCACTGCAAGATGATATCAAAGTTAGAATTTAGCACGGAATTTCTTTTGTATGCGTTGGCGACAGCCTCGCGCGAAACTCCAACCATCCATTTCCAGTTAAGCATATTAGAAATATCGTACGCTGGGGCGACTTCATTAGTATGTCGCGATAGCCGACCTACCTGCGCTTTTTGATGTCGCTGAAGCTGTTGGCGCATTTTTTCGCGCGCATCGCTTTCCCTTTGGCGGCTGATAGCCTCGGAGTCGACGAACTTCTCCATCTCGATCTGCTTTGCTTCTAAACTTTCGATAAACATGGCCGTATTCTCGACGAGAAGGCGACGTTCTTCGTCAGTTAAGTGTCGCCCCTCGCCGGATCCATATTGTGGTACGGAATTCGATGGGCTTGCATTGCCATATAAGCGCTGATAGCACTGAGATCCTAGTATCTTAAATTCGGTGCCTACCAGTACAACGTGGATGCGTTTGTAAACAGAATGTCCACAGCCACTTACTTGGCATAGGATACGGTCTTCGCGGTCGACTTCAACGATGCTTAGCAGATAGACAGCTTCTTTATTGCACTTCGTTTTGGCAGATATCACATCTTTTTCCTGTCGCTATAAAATTCTCTATCCATGTCCAATCAAAACCCACTTTCTGTTTCGTCCACTTCTGAACCAGCGTCCGACAAATCAGTGAAATCATCGCAGTCTAGCAATAGTACATTTTTCGATTGTTCTTGAAAGTGCATACCTCACCTGCCCCCCCCTCGCAGAAAGGGCACCACGCCGTTAAAGTTACAGCGTATATTGCCGGCGTTGATCCTGATGCTGGTGTGGGTCGATAGACCTCGCCGAAAAGCGAATTGATCAGCACCTCTCTAGCCGATGGATTCACGGGACACAGATCGAAGTCAATTTTCGATTAGTAAAAATTGTCTGTAAAGTGGCAGAATTGATTCTAATGTCTGTGCGGCGATTGAGCATTTCAATGGATACTTCTATGTAGTAGGCATGGAGATACTTATATAGGCGAGTGTCACTAACCTCAAATTCAGTTTGTGAGGCGCGACCGAACAATAGGTGAGCGACCAGCGCTAACGGGCCTGCTAAATATTGCCAAGAGTCACTAGTTTGCAGCTCTAACACCTGTTCTAAGCTTTCAGCCACGCAATTTAACCAATGATCGGACAAGTGGCATGGCAGGGCAGCCGATGGCCCTTTGTCGAGGACATCCCTCTTTAACGCGTCTAACCTCATAACGGGAGGGCGTGAATCGTCCATAAGGCTGCCTCGTATTGGTATAGGTTCAGGTTGCCGACTCTTCGGATATCTAAGGGAAGAAATGGGTCGTAAATACCGTGGCCTATTTTGCCCTAAAATTTGAATATGATGGGATGAATTCTGTTCCCTTCACCGAAAATTTCGACGTCTATCTCAAGGCGATCAGAAGCACGATTCGCAAGCTGCGCAAGGAACTTAAACTTTCACAGGAAGAATTAGCTCATCGCTCTTCGATAGACCGAAGCCACATGGGAAAAATCGAGCGAGGGGAAAGGAATGTTAGTATTGCTAATGTAATACGTATCGCGCGTGCATTGCAGTGTTCACCTTCGGAGCTCTTGCATCGCGCAGGTATGTGAAACCCAGTGGTCAAGTAATTCCGGACATAGCGATAGGTGCGTATTCTCATCAGAATGGCTACCGATTCTTACGCCAACACGGCCACTAGGCCCTACATCAATGAAGCCGGCCGTTCTCGAAAATGTCACTGATTCCTGCTCAAGCCACTGCTTCTTGTGCAAGCATCCAGCCTCCCCACCTATGGAGCGTTGGTGTTCCAGGTCGGCCCGTTGCAGGGAACTGCGCCCAAAGAATAAATCAGTGGTTTTTTAGCAGATTCCGTTACAGTCCATTACCGTGTTGCGCTTCTTGGCAAGCCTTGTCGAACCGCCGTGCTAAAACTGTCATCCGCAAGTAGGTTTTGACCGTTTTGGAAGTTGGCGCAAATCCATCCCGCGTCTTCTTCGGTCAAGCTATATGGCGGGTCATTCGACATTCCATGCATGTGGAGGTTCGTCGCTCGCAATGTGCTCTCAACCGCCTTCAACAACCACGTGCTCCCACATCCCAGGAGTTTCACCTGTCGCTACCCGGACGTCTTGGCAAAGTACACCGCAGCCTTTTTCAAGGTGTCGCGCTCCTCGGTGACACGCTTCAATTCGGCCTGCAGTCGCCGCATCTCATCAGACTGGGCGTCCTGCGCTTTGCGCTCGACTTCGGGCATGCCGTACCGTTTTGTCCACACGTAGATGCTGTGGATACTGACACCAAGCCGTTCAGCGACCTCGGCCGCTGGGTGCCCACGATCAATCACCTGCTTGACCGCAGCGACCTTAAATTCTTCCGTGTAACGCTTACCACTCATGACTTCTCCTTTGCCTAAATTATGGCTCAGGAGTGTCTACGATGGCCGTGGCGATTCAGAGCTAGGGAGCCACTGATCAATTCGACTTTTCGCCAAAATTCCGCATGTAAGTATTTGATTTTCAAAGAGATGAAATTTTAGAGATTGAATTAATCATTGCGTTCCTAAAGCTTTTGGTAGGAGGGGATATAGCACAAAAAAAATCTTCATGTTTTTCTCTATCTAGAGGCGCCACGACTGTGTACAATATTCTGAAAAATATTGGACATTTACAGCACACCTTCAATCAGTGATTAAATCTTGATAGAAGAGTACAGAAATCAATATAAAAACGATTCAAAATGCAAAACAAAATAATTGCTGGCTCAAGAACTGTCTCCGTTACTTTTAGTCAAAATATCAATAAAAGGTTGAGTGAAAAATGCTATTGAATGGCTTATTGTGTGACCTGTATTTGCATGAACTGGAAATTCGTGAAAAAATATTTGTTCGCCTGCAATTGAACTTTGGCGCATACGTGACCGTCGTGACCGTCATGGTTTATATGACCAAGACAGTTGACTACTCATCCCCTTGCTGGGCCATTACGCTGTTTCATGCTACGCTTTTCTTGACATTGCTTCCGTTGCTTATGTCAATGAGGTATACACTCATTGCATTTACGGGGTACCAGTATGTTCTTTTTCCAAGTACAGTCCAGTCCGTTAAGTACAAGCAGGAGGCAGAGGCCTATTGCAGTGCCCTCGCCAAGGCACATGGAAGTGAGGATGGACAGGGAATGCCCGATGTGCAAATGAATTCAACAAAGATGCTTGATGACTATGTTATGGATTCCCTTGCTGCCTGCGTGGACAGAAATTCTGAAATCAATGAGCAGAGGCAAGCCACAAATAGGAAATCACTGCTATCACTGTTCATTGCATCGCTACCACTTGTTGTTGCAGCATGCCTTTTTGTTTTTATGGATCTCGATGCTTCGTCACCTCGGAAAAACTTCCCCATCGAGGACGCCAGACTTCGCACATCCATTGAGCAGTCGAGTGATAAAATGAAAAAATCTATCGACCAACTGACTAGGGATTTCTCAAATATGGCAACGAATAATACTCCTCAGACAAACAGCTCACCTGGAAATAGTTCTCAGTCTACATCTCCTACACCAGCACCAACACAACCCGCGCCTACACCACCCCAGCGCCCCCAGTTGAGAATTTCAAACGAAAGCTACACCGAACCTTTGCCCGACAAATCCAAACTGATCAAGGAAGGGCGATGAGTGCTTCAGAAGCCTCTTCCCATTGATAGGCCTAGCTCCTCTTGGGGGCGCCGGAGAGTGAGAGCGCTTCGCGATTTTTAGAA
The DNA here is from genome assembly GCF_030587305.1 of Janthinobacterium sp. SUN206. Taxonomy (NCBI): domain Bacteria; kingdom Pseudomonadati; phylum Pseudomonadota; class Betaproteobacteria; order Burkholderiales; family Oxalobacteraceae; genus Janthinobacterium; species Janthinobacterium sp. SUN206. The sequence continues at coordinate 1,264,788 of NZ_JAPWIB010000001.1, forward strand.
CTGGTCGCGGCTATCGCCCCGAGATTTTTTGCGTCAGCCAGTTTCTGGCATCGGGCTCTGCCACTACTGCGCCCGGCTTTGGATTCCCCCACCGCGCCTAAGCCGGAGTGGCTTAGGCACGGTGCTGATCGCGGTTAGAGGCCAATACTCATCTGCACAGCACTTGCAGCTGGCCAGACATAAAGGAAGAGTTTATGCATATTCAACACTTGGAAATTGCGAATTTTCGTAAGCTTTTGTCAGTCCGAATCGACCTAGCGCCCGAGACCACCCTCCTCGTAGGTGCAAACAACAGCGGCAAATCATCAGCTATGTTGGCGCTTCGAAAATTCTTGGTTTCCAAAGCTTCCGCTTTCCGACTTCAAGACTTGACGCTATCCCACCTCGCTATTATTGATGCGATAGGGCACGCTTGGGAAGCGGCTGATGCTGAATTTGCAATACCTGTGGCCAACGACTGGGCTGAATGGCTACCCACTCTGGATATTTGGATAAAAGCCTCCACGGGGGAACTGCATCATATTCGAGATTTGATCCCTAACTTCGCGTGGCGAGGTGGCCATGTCGGGATGCGTTTCCGCCTTGAGCCAGACGATATGCCGAAGCTCTTCGCGGACTACCGTAAGGAGCGGGCACGGGTCCTACTGTTGCAGGAAGAAATCCAAAAACAGGCGCCCAAAGACGAAATGCCTCAAACTCTGCCACTCTGGCCCCAAAGTCTTCATGACTATTTAAACCGCCGTCTTGGAAAGACCTTCAAAGTTCGCTGGTATCGGCTGGACCCGAACCAGCTCAAGGCCCCGAATCCGATCACTCGCACAGCAAACAGACAGTCGCTAGCAGCGACTGCCGATCCTCTTGAGCGCAATCCACTTCTGAACCTCATCCAAGTTCATGAGATCAATGCTCAGCGAGGATTTGGCGACAGCGCGGACGAGAGCCAGGATGAGGGGAAATCCGGCTCGGGCAAAAGGCTTTCCGAACAGTTACGAACCTACTACAGCCGCCACCTTGACCCAGGCGACAGCCCTGAGGTTTCAGATTTGGAGGCCCTCCGGGCCATTGAAGCGGCTCAAACCGCGTTCGATACTCGCTTGAAAACCAGCTTTGCACCCGCGCTCAAAGAAGTGGAAGGACTGGGCTATCCCAACAATTCCGATCCTGCCATCCGAGTAGCAACCCGCCTCGCGCCCACGGATGGGATGAATCACGAAGCCGCCGTTTTGTTTGAGCTCGACTCAATCGCAGGTGCACCAGGCGCGCCGCCGCTTCGCCTTCCAGAAACGTCGAATGGACTCGGTTATCAAAACCTGATCTCCATGATCTTCCAATTAATGGCATTCAGGGATAGTTGGCTTAAGAAAGGCCGATCCGCTGACGAGCAAAGCGCCGCAGGCATAGAGCCCATCCACTTGGTACTGATCGAAGAGCCTGAGGCTCATCTTCACGTGCAGGTGCAACAGGCATTTGTAAAGCACGCGTATCACGTACTCTGCAACGTTGCGGTACTAAAGGATTTTCCTAATCTCAAAACCCAACTGGTAGTAAGTTCACATTCAAGCCATGTCGCACACGAAGTCGACTATGAGAACTTGCGCTATTTTCGTCGGCTTCCGTCTGGCATGGACGGGGTTCCGATACCGGTGTCTACAGTATCAAACCTCAGTACCGTGTTTGGCCACGCTACCCAGACCAAAGAATTCGTCACGCGCTACCTGCGAGCGCAACACGCAGACCTCTTCTTCGCAGACGCGGTGATTCTGGTCGAAGGCTCCGCTGAGCGTATGATGCTACCCCATTTTTTACGCAAGCATTTCCGTTTTTTAGATCAATGCTACATCACAATCCTCGACATCGGCGGTAGCCACGCTCATCGACTTCTACCGTTAATTAACGCACTCGGCATTGTCACCTTGGTCATCACAGATCTAGACGCTGGAATCCTCAAGGTGGCCATGCCTGTCGAGAGGGCCGCACGCCAAACAACAAACAATCCCACACTACGCCACTGGATGAAGGTCAATAAACTAGGACACGATGTAGATGCATTGCTAGATCTTCCAGTTGCGAGAAAAACGCAACAGATCGACTTTTTGTTTGCGATAAGAATCGCGTATCAAACCCCCATTACCATCCGGCTTCCCAAGACGGGCGCGGAGGTCGAGATGCTCCCCAACACCTTTGAAGACAGCCTAGTATTGAGCAATGTCGATCATTTCGCAGGAAAGTCCGGACGTGGCCTGATGCGAGCGTTTGGCAAAGCCTTAGAAACTGCTGAAACATCAGTTGATCTAGGGACAGCACTGTTCAATAAATTGAGAGATGGCGACAAGGCTGAGTTCGCCTTGCAGATTTTGGGCGACCCTCAGTTTGCGCAGTTGAATGTACCAGCGTACATCCATGAAGGGCTGGAATGGCTGCAGTCCAAGCTGAAGATGAAGAGCAAGGAGTTCTTGGTGATTCCATCGGCGATCGTCGAGGTCACACCATGAGCTCTGTGCTTGGTTCCCCCGTTGAAGACGGGCCTGATGCCGATCAGATCATCCAGGAATGCTTGAGTCTGAATCGCCCAAAGAGCTTCTTCCTCTACGCTGGCGCGGGTTCAGGAAAAACACATTCGCTGGTCAAAGCGGTAAGCGATCTCAAAACTCGAGAGCGGAAAAGGCTTACCTTTGAGGGGCGTCAGATTGCGATAATCACCTACACCAATGCCGCATGCGAAGAGATTGCACGCCGGCTTCAGCACGATCCTTTGGTAATCGTATCGACTATTCACGCCTTCTCGTGGCGGATGATTCAAGGCTTTAACGACGATATTCGCGAATGGTTACGTATCAAGCTGGCAGCAGACATTGTCGGCCTAGACGACAAGCTCGGCAAGGCTCGCTCAGAGAACAAAACAGCTCGCGCAAACCGGGCTTCCCGCGATAGCAAAACACGTCGCATCGCTGCATTGGACGAAATCACCAGCTTCACTTATAGCCCGACAGGGGATAACCGAGGTCGTCAGGCGCTGAACCATAGCGAGGTCATACAGATGGCTGCGGCATTTATTCAGCGGAGTCCTTTACTGGATGTCATGGTAGATCTTCACCCAGTGATCCTAATCGACGAGAGCCAGGACACCAACGGCGCCCTCTTGGATGCCTTTTTAATGGCGCAAGCGTCGACACCCAATCGTTTTTGCCTTGGACTGCTTGGTGACACCATGCAGCGCATCTACAACGATGGGAAAGAACGTCTCGAAGAGGCAATTCCCATAGACTGGGCTATCCCCGAGAAGACCATGAACCGACGCTGCCCGAGGCGAGTCGTCGAGCTGATCAACGCCATTCGAAGAGGCGCCGATGATCATCAGCAAATTCCGAAACCTGATACCATCCAAGGAACGGTACGCATGTTTTGCAGCCAACAAGTAGCTGGCCAAGACTTTAGGTTAGAGGCCAAAATCGCGCACCGCATGTTAGAAATAACTGAGGATGGACAGTGGGCGGCAGGCGCCGAAGGCCGTAAAACCTTAATTCTTGAACATAAGATGGCTAGCCGGCGCATGGGATTTGAAGGGATCTTTACTCCTCTCTATGCCGCTGAACACCTGCGTACGGGGCTGCTGGATGGGACGCTGCCGGTGCTGAGGCTTTTCTTCGAGAACATTATGCCCATTCTGGCTGCCAGCAAAATCAATGATTTTCAATTGATGGAAGCAGTCCGCTTGCGATCTCCTCTTTTAGACCCGAAGCACATGAAGGAAGTGCCAGATCAACTCGCTTTGCTGGAGAGAGTCGGCGCAGCAACCGACGCACTTTGTAGCCTTTTTGAAAATAATGATCCGCTGATTACGGATGTTGTGCAGATCTTGATAGATACTGCACTGCTTGAATTACCCGAGAGGCTTTCAGTCGCCCAAGCACTTGGCGTGACGAGCGATGATCCACCTGACACCCCTGATCGTGATGCCCTGGAGATACACGCCTATCAGATCCTACTGGGACGACCTTTTTCGGAGATGGCCGCGTACTCTGGTTATACTCAGGGCCTTTCCCCATTTGATACCCATCAGGGTGTCAAGGGCCTCGAATTTCCACGAGTTATGGTGATTCTCAACGATGAAGAAGCTGGTGGTTTTCTCTTCAGTTACGAGAAACTTCTAGGTGTAAAGCCGCCATCAGATAGCGACCAGAAGAATCAGCGTGAAGGCAAGGACGACGCGCTGGCTCGTACTCGACGACTACTCTATGTCACATGCAGTCGCGCCGAGAAGAGTCTCGCCATCGTAGTCTATTCGGCCCAGCCAGAAGTAGCTAGGCAGAAAGTTATTGACGCTGGTTGGCTTACCCCAGAAGAAATCGAAATTTTCTAATGAATCAGCAAGCTAGTAGCGCAAAGGCTCCGTCCCTTACAGGTCCGAGACTGCCGCAGTCATCACTGCATCGAGTGTGTTAACGGCGCCGGTGACGATGCTCCTTGCTACCTCCTGATAACGGTCCTCGATCGCCTTCATGAAAAAGGCTTCTGCCTTTTGATCCCAGAGGCGACGAGCGCAAAAATACGAACTTCCGGGAACCAGCCACAGGTCTTGTTCGCCGTTTTTTCGGCGAACCTGCACCGTTCCATTCTCACCAATAAAACGGGCTATGCAAGCCTTGGGAAATATATGCTGGTCGATTGTTAGCTTGTGTGGATTGCCTTTTTGTGACTTTGGATAGCGCATTAGGATTCCGGCACGGCTGTTTCAGGGGCGGAGAATCGCCGTCGTTGGTGGGGCATTATGGGATCTAATATCCGGCGATTCGAGCATCGCGATGAGCGCACTCTTCAGTACGTCGCAGGCATCGTCGAAGGTCGGATGAAAATTGAGGGCATCGACCGCGTCAAATTGTTGTTTCAGCTGGACGTACCGCTCTTCAAGTTGTTGGAACACAGCTGCAGCGTGCCTGGTCATGAATTCACGCGCCGGCATAAGCACTTCAGGTTCGCGCTCGGCGATCAGGGCGAAATCGAAAATGTCGCGCCCCGTAATGCGATCTCCACGGTGCCACATTTTTTTCGCAATGATTTCAACCGACGTCTCTACCCGTACCTCATGCCCCAAGATCGTCTCGACCTCAAATCCTGGCGTGGTGAGGTTAGGCGCAGCAACGAAATCGATCTCACCTTCCGGCAGGTACAGCTTGACATAGCCGGCCGCCTCCACGTACTCCGTGGTGATCGACTCAGCGACGTCACTCAGTCGAGGCGTGACAAAACCGAGAGACTGAGGATCGGGAACGAAGATGTCAATGTCCTTGCTGAAACGGTGACCGTAGCGCAGCATAAGTACAGTTCCGCCGCCAAAGGTCCAGAAGGGATCGTCGCGTCCGTACTTGGCTATCTCACCGATAACCGTTAGCGCGTGGGAAAACAACGACTCCCAAAGCCGGGGAATCCCCGCCGCACCCACCATCACCAAACTTTTCTGCATGCTTTCCATTGCTTGGCCCATATGCTGAGGTGCTTCATGATTTTCTTCGCCGGCACCTCAGGCGTGGCCGCCTCGGCAACCGCTTTGACGACAACCGGCAGCGGCATCTCATCGAGCAAGACCATCAGGTGCGGCTGGAACTGCTCCGGCGCTACGCCCGAACGCAGCATCATCGACAACATCTCGGGCGTGATGACGTCCCGATAGCTGGTGCTGATACTGCGCGCCGCCACCGCCAAAGCGCTTTTCAGACCTGACGGCTGCACGGTTTCCATGTCGAGGCCCAGCACATCCATTACTGCCTTAAGTTTCGTGTAGCCAAGGTCCTTCAGCGTTCCATTCTCCAACTGATTGATCGTCACGCGGGAAAGCCCGGCGAACTTGGCCACGTGCTCCTGCAGCAGGCCCGCTTGGACACGCTTGCTACTGATTTCGCCGCCGATCTGGGCAAGGTTCATGGCTTTGCTTTTTTATGTTAAGTATTTTTAACATTATAGCGTCAATAGCCAAAATTCCAAGATCGTTTATGGAGGTGACCGCACAAAGATGGTGGGTAGCCGCCCTACTGTACTCCCGACAACGACTAATAGTATCCCAACGCTCCAAGACGCCACAGATGCAGTCGCACGGCCGGTACTTGGCGCGCACCGGAGGGCATCGACAATTGTCCAGCCCTTGCCCATTGATCGAGGCGCATTGTGCCGCGCCGAACAGGATGCTGGCCAGCGCCGTACCAGTGCTGGGACCGATCAACTTGTACGCGTCCTGCCGTTTGGCAACATCATGCAGATTATTCGCACGGAATACCGCTGCTGCCGTGATCAGGATGGCGGCGTTGATGAACAGGGCCAGGACCAGGGCAAACACCACGTCAATGGTGGCGAATGTCATGGCCTCCTTCTTCGCAACCCGGTTGTCGGCCACGCGCCGCGTTTGCACAGTGGCCGAATACAGATACAGATACAGATACAGATACAGATACAGATTGTGCGACACGACGGTCGCGCCGATGATACCGATGGCCACGTACAGCATGGCGGGGGCAGTCAAGGTGCGCGTAAGCGCTGCACAAGTCTAGGGCTATCACTGAGGCAGGTACAGCAGCTAGCAGAGGCTGCCCGGCCACCTACCGATCCGCTGCATGTGCTTGGCCTTGACTTACCAACGTTATGTCCATTGACAACACGTCGATGGCTTTGGATGGCAGCGCAAACGTGCAGTGTCAGTTATCGCCTCGCAATTACGGCAGAAGAACTCCTAGAGGTCTTGACAACTGGAGACGGAACGCCCACGGTGATCTCGCCGATTATCCACTTACCTGAAGAGGCTCCGCTCCAAATCGTCATAATGGCGGTCGAGCAAGCATCACAAAAGAACGGTGTAGCTATTTCGAAGATATGGTGTAATCTCGGCCAGATCGCCGCAGCATGGTCTACCACACACCTAACCTCGGAAAATTTGGTAGCACAGCCCTCGAATCAAAATCCGTATACAGCTATGAACGAAGAATAAAGTTGGACACAAGCAAAAGTGGAAGAGACCACCGATTGAATCCGTAGCCAGAAGCGGTCATTCGCGACTTTTTATGTAGAGCTAGCATTTTTCTTGCTATAGGAGACGTCATGCCATTAACTGCGTATTCAATATCGGCACAGAAAGAAGAAGATGTTGAGCAGGTGCTGAAGCGCCTCTCAACTCTTTTCGGGGAAGACGTATCGGCTTCCGAGGGTGTTCCAGAGACATGGCGCGCATTTATGCGGCAGGACCTCCAATGCCCATGTTGCTTTATTACAGGAGCTGAGCTAGTCAAGGCGGCACATTCAAAGGCCAGCAAGACGCCAGTGCGCCAGGCCTGCTTCCGCTTCATCAACCCCAAGCATCGAGATCATTGTGATTTCGGCAGTGCGGAAACGGCCAACACCGTGCCCGAAAATTTGGTTGCTTTTTCGGATTCGAATTCGGCAATCACGAAGGCTGTGCGCGAGCTCGTTGGTACCGGTATCGAATTGGGGCTATTCAGCCAAAAGTCGATTCGCGACATGAGAGAGTGGTTCTTTAACAAGAAGATCCAGTCGATGTTTGTTGTCACCCTCGATCCGCGCTTTCCCAAGTGGATGAATTCGCTGCATCGCGAGAAATTTTACGCAAAACCTGTTGAAGGAGTCGAGCTCACGCCCGAGATAGTTGCGAATCCCAAATTCAAGTGGCGGGCTGCGGTGGCTAGAGAGCAACTTCTGAAGCATCCCGAATACTGGGCATTTTCGGATGCCTTTCACAAGAAGCCAAATCCTTTCTTTCACGAGTACAATCGCATGGGAACCCTTGCGCGCCGCTCGCAGGGCCGGTCGGTTTTTGATCCGTCACCTCTCGAAGATGAGTATGGCAAGACCTGCCAACTGGCGGTATTCATCGCCAAAAATTATAAACCCCTAAAGTCTACGACCTCAAACAAGGGCATCACTGTTTCGAGCGTTCTTGCGCTGGCGGCCCTTCTGATGTATGTACGCGATTGGAATCAAGACTTGGCCAGTGCGGACCTTTTAAAAATTGTGGACGCTGCTGGTTCTTCGAATCAAGACCTTGGAAACGTGATGGGGCTTAACCCTTTCCATGATTTCCGTACCTGGCAAGCCTTGAAAGCGGCACAAGAATTCGGCATCCACGTAACGAAATACGTCGATCTTAAAGCGGAACGAGTAGCGATTGAACAGGAACTGCGGGCCAAGCTCGGTGCGCCGCCTATGGCGGTCGAGTGATCACGCCTTTGCTGCCGCCTTTGTGATCCCATCGACGTTTACTGTTCCGGTGTCGAGATGGTACCCGTCTTTAGACCGAATGGCCAATTCTCTTGCGGACTTTAGCAAGAATCAAATCAACTCAAAATGTTTGATTTCCCAGCGTATTTAATTGTCCGCGTTGGGGCGAAAGCAATCGCAGGCTATCCTCTAAAACCCTTGAATTTTCACAGCGTGAGATTGTGTGTATTTTGCAAATGAGCAAACTGTTATCCTCGTGGCAACGCATGAAGTTGCGTCGTGATCGACGTAGCACCTCCTATGGCTTCGCTAAGGAGTAAATAACCAACTCGGAGAATCGCTGTGAAGCTTGTTCGGATAGTCTTATTCAATTTTCGCTCTTTTGGAGCGCTACCTACACCCATCGATTTGGCTGACATGACGTTCCTTCTTGGCCCAAATGGGACAGGCAAGACAGCCGTGTTGCAAGCGCTAGCAAGAATGTTCAGCCTTGATCCAAGTCAGAGGAAAATCAAGCTAACTGACTTTCATGTGCCTGCCGACGAAAGGCCTGAAGATAGGCCTGATGACAGGGAGCTTTGGCTAGAGGCGGACTTTGAGTTTCCAGAGCTTGAAGAGGATGATGATGATTCAGATAATCATCCGGCAGTGCCAGGTAATTTCGCACATATGCAGTTGGCCAGTGAAGAAGGTCCAGCCCGGATGCGTTTCAGACTGAAAGCTACTGTCGATCAAGATGGAGATATTGAAGAAGCATTTACCTGCGTCATTAGCGAGGACATAGCTGGCGTTCCCGTGGAGGAAAGTCGAGTCTCTAAGCAGGACCGAAACGCAATCCAGGTCCATTACGTTCCCGCACGCCGTGATCCTGCTGATCACATTTCTTACTCTGCCAATGCGCTTTTGGGGCGTGCACTGCGGTCGGCTGATTGGAGTGAGGAGCGTGAACAGATAAGGGAGCTGACCGGCCAGATCGAAGATACGTTAGCTGAGAACTCGGCTGTCGAAGGAATATCCCAGTCACTGGCTGCAATCTGGGGCGCTATGCATAAAGGAGCGTACTACAGGGACCCAGCGGTATCTTTCGCCCGAGGTGAGGTAGATAGTCTTCTTAAACATTTAAGTGTTGGATTTAGCCCAGGCCACGCTGAAGCGCTCGTTGATTTTGCGAGACTCAGCGATGGACAACAGTCCTTGCTCTATATTTCGTTGGTGCTCGCGATGCATGACATTGGTAGTAAGGTACTCCGCGGGGAGCTGAATACAGCTTTTGATATTGACAAATTGAGACCTGCGGTGTTCACGCTAATTGCGATCGAAGAACCTGAAAACAGTCTGTCACCACATTACTTGGGGCGAGTGATAAGGGCAATTTCAACATTCGCGGGGGGGGCAGATGCGCAGGCGCTAGTAGCGACACATTCGCCGTCGTTGTTACGGCGCGTTGAACCGGAATCGATTCGATATCTCCGCCTCAGCCAGGATCGAACCTCCGTTGTCCGTCCCATCACCCTGCCTGCAAACGCAGACGCGTATAAATTTGTACGTGAGGGAATTCAAGCATTCCCGGAACTTTACTTTTCGCGCTTTGTAGTGCTTGGGGAAGGCGACAGCGAGGAAATCGTGCTTCCAAGGATATTGGCTGCCCGAGGTATTCTGGCGGACGATGCTTCGGTGTCTGTAGTTCCTCTGGGCGGTCGCCATGTCAATCATTTTTGGCGACTCTTAAATGACCTTGGAATTCCTCACGTAACAATACTAGATCTTGACGTTGCTCGCCATCAGGGAGGTTGGGGGCGAATAAAGTACGCGGCGAAGCAGCTGATGTTGTACGCTGATGTCGAAGACACTGGATTAAGTCAAGATCAGATCAATGCAATTCCCGCTTGGGATGGTGGGCAAGGCATCCTGTTGGATGATGACGGGTGGATTGGACGGCTAGAACAACTCGGCGTCTTCTTTTCCACTCCATTAGATCTCGACTTTATGATGATGCGAGCTTACCCGGTAGCCTATGTGGTTGCTGCCGAGGACCTTGAGGCGCCAGACGAGGCGGCACTCAAGGCTGTCCTTGGCAAGAGCCATGATACGGTGGAAGGACAGTATAGCGATGAGGAGCTTACATACTTCGACGCCTACCATAGTAAGTTCAAAATAGGCAGTAAGCCGACTTGGCATATTCGCGCGATGGCTAATCTAGATGATCAAGCTTTGCTTGATGCACTACCAGATGTGCTCAGCCGCTTGCTTGATCACATTGAGGCGGTTCTGGAGGATCTCCCGGAATGATCAGCGTGGATCGATGGTCGCCATCCGACGGTCTGTCACTGGAGCCGAATGCGCTTGCTGCGGCGCGTGAGACGGTTAGGAATCTAGCTCTAACTGCTGGACCTGGTGCGGGGAAAACTGAGATGCTTGCTCAGCGAGCTGATTTTCTATTGCGGACTGGGACTTGTCGCTACCCTAAAAGGATTTTGGCTATTTCTTTCAAAGTAGACGCGAGCAAAAACTTGAAGGCAAGGGTAAAAAAGCGCTGTGGTGATGATCTTGCATCTCGATTAGACAGTCACACATTTCACGCATTTGCGATGCGGATTATTACCCGCTACAGAACCGCGCTAACTGGAGCTAATGCACTAGATGCTGATTTCACGGTTGGACACAACCGGTTGCGAAGAAAGGTGATTACATTTGATGATATGGTCCCTCTCGCGGTTCAAATTATTGAATCGAATCTGATTGCGCGAAATGCAATTCGGCAGACATACAGCCACGTATTTCTCGACGAGTTTCAGGATTGCACAGATACACAGTACCGATTGATAAAAGCTTGCTTTTTTAATACTGGAGTCTTACTCACGGCAGTCGGCGACACAAAGCAACGGATCATGGGATGGGCTGGCGCATTGGAGGGGATTTTCAGGACGTACGCAGCGGACTTCGGCGCGCTTCCGCTCAACCTATATCAAAACTTCCGCTCGCAGCCGAGATTGCGGCGAATGCAGAACGCCATGGTAAGGGTCATGGATTTACCAGCGGCCATTGATGATAATGATATCCCAGGCGATGAGGGTGAGATAGATGTCTGGCGCTTCGATATTGACGACGCGGAGGCAGCTCACATTGCGGACACAGTACGGCAATGGATCGATAATGATGGACTCGATCCTTCCGAGATTGCTGTCTTGGTGAGTAAGCAGCAAAGTGCCTACTGCGTTAAACTTTGCGCTGCTTTGAACAATCAAGGCATACCTTTCCGTGAGGAGGACGCAAGTCAAAATCTCGCCGCCGAGCCAGTCGCTCAGCTCGTTGTCGATTTTTTGCTTATTGTTTCTGGGCAGCGGCAACCTAGACCGTACCGTAGGTTGCTTGACGTGGTCGTTTTCGGCCAGGGTTTTGATGAAGAACGCGAATATCAGGCTCGAGCGCGATGGAATCGTTTTGTAGCAAATATTCGCCTGAGCGTCTCTATAGGGGCTGTCGATCTTACTGAACGTGCTGATGTTGCCGCAATTGTGCGGGAGCTTCTGGATACGATTGGACGTGATGCCGTCGTCGCGATGTCCCACGAGTACGGTCATGGCCAGCGATTAGCTCAATTGATTGAGGAGATTGTAGATCGAGTTCATAACCTGTTGGAAGATGGTAGTAACCCTGTATCAGCGCTGGCTTCGTTTGCGGGCGACCAAGCTGTACGGATTATGTCAATTCACAAGAGTAAGGGCTTGGAATTCGACACCGTTATTGTGTTGGGCGTCGAAAATCAAACATTCTGGGGAAGCGTTGAAGCTGAAAGGTCGGCGTACTTCGTCGCGGTTTCCAGAGCAAAGCGCCGACTGTTCCTGACGACATGCGATCATCGTGATCGGCCTGATGGCGTCCGGCGTTGGGATGCTCAACGGACCGAACAGGAAGAATTCATTGGATATGCATTGGGAGTTATAGTTTAGGTATCACCCCGAAAAAACATCACAACTTACTCGTAGGCTTTACGGATAAGTAGTCTGCCACAGAGATCAAAACGGGGTTATTCTTTTGGCCAAAGTGTTGGATGGTTGAGCGTACCCATGTATGGGATTAATACTGGCCTCGGTCAATCATGCTCCACGAGCAGACCTGCTATCTCAGTCGCCGAGGTATCACTGGCAGAGGTGGGTATGTATGCCTGGTAGGCGGCGCTCCACCAAGGCATACGCCCTGGCCTCAGTGTCGACAATGAGCCCTCCTACAGCGGAGACATGTTCACGGAAATGCGCGTGGCGCTCTACATACAACGGGTGATGGTGTATAGCCAACGCCTCCATGGTCATCACCATGCGGCGACGCCAACCAATGCCTTCCGGTTGTTGGAGGCCGCCACGATCGACGGCGCCGCAGTCGCGGGACTGGAGCCGCGCATCGGTAGCCTCGCGCCAGGCAAGCAAGTTGACCTGGTTGATACGTACCGGCGGCCTCAACCTGTACCCTGTCAACAACGCTATCGGTACCATGGTACACGCGGCTGAGCACAGCAATATCGATACCGTCATCATCGGCGGGCGCGGGCGCAAACGCGGCGGAGTTGTACTGAGCGTGGACCAGCTCTGGCTGCACGCCGCCATCGACGAGTCCTGCGCCCATCTGTTCGATGCCGCCGGTTATCCGCATCATCAGCACTTCCAATACGCTGTAAAACTGCTATTCATAATTAATTATGTCATCGAGACATGCTAACACTACAATTTTGTCAATCTTTCCAACGCAGTAGTCAGCGTATCGTCTTTCTTTGCAAAGCAAAAGCGAATCAAATTCTGAGAAAATTCTTGGCCGTAGAACGCACTCACCGGTATCGCAGCAACACCCATCTCTGCAGCTAACCATTTGCAAAAGTCGGCCTCGCCCAGATGGCGCTCAGGCACACTCAGATCCGAAAAATCTACACATTGAAAATAGGTGCCTTCGCAAGGCAGCAATCTAAATTTCGTACTTTGTAATCCTGTGCAAAAAAGTTCACGCTTGTGCTCATAAAAAGCAGGCAGGTCTAGGTATGTTTTTGGTTCAGCCATGTACGAAGCAAGCCCATGTTGCATCGGTGTATTAACTGTAAATACATTAAACTGATGCACTTTGCGGAACTCTGCCATCAGAGATACAGGGGCGGCTACATAGCCAACTTTCCACCCTGTGACATGACACGTTTTTCCAAAACTTGAAATGAGAAAAGACCTAGCAGCCAGGCCAGGAAAACGTGCGACGCTCTGATGTTGCACGCCGTCGTAGACCATGTGCTCGTAGACCTCGTCACTGATAACAAAAATGTCAGTGGGTGCCAGAATTTCCTGCAGCTGCAGCATCTCTTCTCGCGTCCACACAGTGCCACTTGGGTTATGCGGCGAATTGACAATGATGGCGCGGGTTCTGGGTGTAATAGCCGCCGCAAGTTTGCCAAAATCAGGTCGAAAGGTCCCAAACATTAGTGAAACCCGCACCGCCACGCCCCCAGCAAGCTCAATGTTAGGCACATAACTGTCATAGCAAGGTTCGAACACGATTACCTCGTCGCCCGAATGCACTATCGCCAGGATAGCTGTAATAATTGCCTGAGTTGCGCCAGCCGTAACGGTAATCTCCGTTTCGGCTGAATAATCGCGGCCATAAAGCTCCCGAATTTTTAATGCGATAGCTTGGCGTAACGGCCGAATACCCGGCATTGGCGGGTACTGGTTGTGCCCGGCCTCCATAGCGGACGTTACTGCATTGATGAGTTTTTTATCACAATCAAAATCAGGGTAGCCCTGCCCAAGATTGACAGCGCCATGCCTGGCTGCCAGTTCAGACATCACTGTAAAAATAGTTGTTCCCACTGCAGGCAATTTGGTTTGTAAGGTGGGCGTTCTCGGCACTATGCTCATAGTCAATCTCTTAGTTCGTCATCGCCAATTATATTATGATATATTTAAATGCACTTGGCGGTATGGACATATCCCCCTTCAAGAGCGCCAAATCGGGAACTTTCCATGGACATTGATCAAACATCTGAAAGCCTGCATCCATGCGGCTTCTAGCATACGTCCATGGGTCAACTACTCACCGTTGCGCAAAGACGGGCTGGAAAGTCGGCTTCGTGGCGGCGCCAGCAGCCCTGACGGCGGAATTTCGCAAGGTGCACCAGTACAACGTGTTTACCGTCAACACGCCGATGCAGCACGGCATCGCCGGCTACATGGCAGACCCGCAGCCCTACCTGGACTTGCCCGCGTTTTACCAGCGCAAGCGCGACCTGTTCCGCGACGGCCTGGCGGGCAGCCGCTTTACCCTGCTGCCGGCCGACGGCACGTATTTCCAGTGCGTGCGCTACGATGCCATTTCGCAAGAGACCGAAGCGCAGTTCGCCGAATGGCTGACGACGGAAATCAAGGTGGCGGCCATTCCCGTCTCCGCGTTTTACGTGCAGGGCAAGGAGTCGGGCATCGTGCGCTTCTGCTTTGCCAAGAAAGACGAGACCTTGCGCCTGGCGCTGGAGCGCCTGCGCAGCATATAACCGAGCACTGAACATGGCTTCGCTGCGGCGGGGCAAAGGATGACAGATGGTACAGCGTCGCATCGGCCCGGCCGACCTGGTTCCCGGCGAACCCCTGCCCTGGGATCTGTTTTTGGCTGACCATAGTGCCGGCCCGCAACTGCGCAAGGGGCAAATCATCACGGATGGCACGCAGCTGGGCCGTTTGCTGCAGCTGGGCCTGTACGTGGGCGCGCCGGACCAGCCATCCGTCTTGCGCTTGCTCAATGAGGCGGCGCAGCGCCTGGAACGGCTGCTGCTGGACTTGCGCAGCGAAAGCAATGCCGAGCGCGACGTGCGCGACATCGCCCGCGAATTGCTGCGCGCGCTCGAACACGATGCCGATATCGCCCTGGCCAGCATCCTGCTCAACCAGATCGCCGGCAGCTACGCCGTGCGCCACTGCATCGAAACAGCCTTGCTGGCCATGCTGGTGGGCCGCGGCATGCACAAGTCGCACGATGAACTGCTGCTGATCGGCGCGGCCGCGCTGACGATGAACGTGGGCATGCTGCGCCACCACGACAGCTTCCAGGACCGGCGCGGCCCCCTGAACGACGATGAAATGCGCATCGTGCGCCAGCATCCGCAGGAAAGCACGGAATTGCTGCGCTGCGCCGGCGTCGATGACGAGGAATGGCTGAGCTGCGTGCTGCTGCACCATGAAAACGACGACGGCAGCGGCTACCCGCAGGGGCGCACGGCCGATGAAATCCTGCAAAACGCCAAGCTGATCGGCCTGGCCGACCGCTATTGCGCCCGCGTCTCGGCGCGCAACTACCGCCGTTCCATCGTCCCCGACCAGGCGCTGCAGCACATCTTCCTCGACCAGGGCGTGCCCATCGACCCGCTGCTGGGCGAGCAATTCGTCAATCTGCTGGGCAAGTATCCACCCGGCACCCTGGTACGCCTGCGCAGCGGCGAACTGGGAGTGGTGACGCAACGGGGCGCCGGCCACGTGCATCCGCTCAGCGACCCGCTGGGCGCGCCGCTGGCCGCCGCCGAGCTATCGCAGATGACGCCGCGCGACACGGGCGACAGCCAGTTCGCCATCGTCTCGTCGCTGCACGAAGACGATGCCGGCATGCATTTCAGCATGCGGCACGTGTGGGGCGACGAGGCGCGGCTGTAGGCTGGCCGGGCAACGCCGGGCATCAGCTACGGCTCACTTCACGGTTTCGGCGGGCGGATGCCCGTGTACTGTGCGCTGACCAGCAGCCATTGCTTGTCGACAAGCCGAGCAACATAGCCGGCGCGCAGGGCGAAATTGCGGGCTACCCCATCCTGGTTGAGACGGTAGGACAGCCGCGCCGAGATGAGCGCCGTATCGCCAAACAGGCGCACCACCGGTTCATCGACCTGCAGCTGGGGACTCGGCCGCTTCTGCTCCGGCGCATAGAAGGCGAGCATTTTGGCACGCCCGTCCACCTCACCGACCGGCGATATTTCCACATAATTCTCCGCCGTGATGGCGTTCAAGGCCACTTGATCAAAGTTGCTCTGCGCCTGCGCATGGCGTTGCACCAAGGCGACCAGTTCGGCATCGGCGGGAGCCGCGTGCGCGCTGCCGATCGCGCCCAAGGCGCCCAGCAGACAAGTGGCAAGGACATGTGGAAGGGTCAATTTCATGCGTATTCATCCTGATCGAGGTCATTGAGAAGCGTCCGATGCCTGCCGCGGCAGTATCGGACACTCGCTGGCGGGCGGCGCATCGCGAGAAAGCCCACCGTATGCTATCCCCTTGCCCTTTTCTCGCGCCTGCCATTGCGACAAAGCGCTCGAATCGGGGGTTGAAATGCCATTTCGCCGGCCCGGGATGCGCAGGGCGATGCCGTCAAAGACGCCCGCAAGCCATGCCTCAGTTCGCGCCCGCAGGAGCGTCCAGCAACTTTTGTTGCAGATCAAGGTTAAGCGCCCACTGCTCTTCCACGGGAATGGCGCGCCGCGAACTGGTCTTGAGGGAACCTTCTTGCGTCCACAGAAACGGATAAAAATTCAGGCAGAGGTCGCCGGGCAAGGGTAATTCATCAAACTCCTGCGCATCGCCGGGCTGCCGGCCGTAAAACTGCCGCAACTGGCGAGTAAAAGCCCATTCGACGAACGCCGTGTAGCCGATCTCCAGCGCTTCCCACGCCAGTGTCTCGGGCGCCAGGTAATACATCTTGCCCTGGTCGGCCCCGAGTGCGCCCCCGTTGATGGCAAAAAAGCCGCCGAGCACGTCGTCGGCCACCAACAGAAAGCCCTCGGCCTTTCCTTCGTTCCACGTAGCAATGTTCCGCTCCAGCTTGCCATGTCCCGAGCCCAATATCCGCAGCCAGCCGTCATCCACCAGGATGCCGCCCGTTTCATAGGCGATCGCGCCAAGGGGGGAACGCGTGGTGACCTGCAGGCTCAGCAGCACATCTTCCCTGCCGGCCGAGGGCGGCAGCAATTCCACCGGGATGTCGGCCTCGCTGGCCCATTGCCGGATCAGCGGAAACGCCGGGTCTTCACTATCCAGTAATTCATTCAATGTACGCATTGCACCTGACCTTATCGATGACCGCTTCCGGCGGTCGGAGAGTTCATGACGACGCTGGCACTGCCTGGCGGGCGGCGCCCGGCATTCCAGCGGCTCGCCCCTGGCGCGATCCAGTATCGATGGCGACATCTGGACGCTGCGCAAATTTTACACATAGCCGCCCCGGCACCCCTGCACGCCTGCCAGCGGCCACGCAAAACCGGCCTGAGCCGCCGTCCCACATCCCGTGCATTCCCCCGAATCGACCGTTCATCCTGCGTCTGGCGCCATTCGTCGTCCCGCGCTCGCCCGTCAGGGCGGCCGCACATACCATGTCGATATGACCACTCCACTCCAGTTCAAATCCGGCCAATTCTATGGCGACGTGCATCACGGCGCGCGCGGCAGCATTTTCGACATCCGCCGCCTGAAGGCCACGCGTGGCGAGGATGAAGTCGAAACGCACCGGCATGACGATGCCCACTTCGTCTTCGTTCTGTCCGGCACGTATATTTCCAGCGCCCTGCACGCCCCGCCGCGCGCGCCTTCGCCCACCCTCGTCTTCAATCCTGCCGGCACGACGCACCGCGACCGCTTCGTCGATGGCAAGGGCAGTTTCATGACGGTATCGCTCGACCCTGCCCTGCTGTCGGGCGCCGAGGAATTGCATGCGGCCCAGGAGTGCGCCACCGTGTTGCGCGATACGGCCAGCGCGGCCGCCGCGTTCCGGCTCGCGCGCGAAGTGGGCCGCGGCGGCGACGGCGCCCTGCTCGAAGCGGGCGCGTGGGAGATGCTGGCCAGCCTGCACAAGGCGCCCCGGCAGGCGCGCCCCGCCCTGCCCGGCTGGGCCCACCAGGCGTATGAAGCCGTGATGGACCTGGCCAATGACACGCATCTGCGCATCGCCGACGTGGCCGCCGCCCTGGATGTGCATCCCGTGCACCTGGCCCGCGTGTTCCGCCAGGCCTGGGGCTGTTCGCCGGGCGACCTGCTGCGCTGGCGCCGCGTCGACCAGGCCAGCGGCTTGCTGCGCCGCCCGGAACTGAGCATGGCCGACGTGGCGCTGAGCGTGGGCTTTGCCGACCAGAGCCACATGACGCGCGCCTTCCAGGCCCGCTACGGCATGACGCCCAGCAACTATCGCCGCCAAATGTTTCAAACGTCCAAGACAATGCCCAATTTACAAGACTAGACTGCACTTTTCCAACTCAGGAGTACACCATGTTGCGATACCTACCCCTTCTTCTCGCCTTCGGCAGCAGCGTCCACGCAGGCGAGCTGGACGGCGTCACCACCGCCATCGAAGCGGGCGACTTCAAGCAGGTCACCAGCGTCGTGGTGGCGCAGCATGGCAAGCTGCTCTACGAACACTACTTCGACAAGGATGGCGCCGAAAGCCTGCGCAACACGCGCTCGGTGGGCAAGACGGTGGCCGGCATGCTGGTCGGCCTGGCCATCGAGCGCAAGCTCTTGCGCACCGACACCCCCGTCCTGCCCTACTTTCCGGAACTGCGCCCGCTGGCCCATGCCGACCCGCGCAAGGACAAGATCACGGTCGAGGATTTCCTGACCATGAGCTCGCTGCTTGAGTGCGACGACGACAACCAGCATTCGCGCGGCAATGAAGAGCGCATGTATCTGGTGGAAGACTGGAGCCGCTTCGTGGCGGACCTGCCGATCCGCGGGTTTCCCGAATGGCAGCCCCGCCCCGAGCAATCGCCGTACGGCCGCGCCTGGAGCTATTGCACTGCCGGCGTAACCCTGCTGGGACCGCTGCTTGAAAAGGTGAGCGGCCAGGGCGTGCCGGACTTCGCCGCCGCCAATCTGTTCAAGCCGCTTGGCATCGACAAGGTGAAATGGCAATTCCAGCCCAAGGGCAGCGCCATGACGGGCGGCGGCTTGCAGCTGCGCAGCGTGGATCTGATGAAGCTTGGCCAGCTCTACCTCGACGGCGGGCGCTGGCATGGCAAGCAGGTGATGCCGGCCGAGTGGGTCAAGCGCTCGATCGCGCCCCACGCCAACGCGCGCGAAGGCATGGACTACGGCTACCTGTGGTGGCTGCAACCGTTCACGGCCAATGGCCGCACGGTGCAAAGCTATGGCATGGCGGGTTCCGGCGGCAATAAAGTGCTCGTCCTGCCGGAACTCGATGCCGTGGTCGTCATCACCACGACCAACTTCCAGGTGCGCGACGCCCATGGCATCAGCGAAAAATTGCTGACCAAGCTGATCCTGCCGACATTGATGCGCCCGTGACCGTCCTTCATTTTGCGGACGTCAAGTACGCCCGCAATCCATGCGTGAGCACGAAAGGAAACACACTCGCGTGATCTTCATCCGCGAAGACGCGCAAGCGCGTCTTCAGGCCGGGGAACTTGCGCGATGTCAACTTTCCATCGAATTCGCGCAAGTCGGCCACCATGTCGGCGTCCTCTTCCGAACGCGAACGCTTCTTGCCCGCCGCCAACTTTTCCAGGCCGCCGATGCCGAAGAACACGGACGCGGGCAAGTCCTTGTGGCTGGCCGCATACGCCTGTTCGCGGTCGAACATGACGCCGGCGTCGTACCACAGCGACGGGCTGCCGAGGACGTAGTGCTCGAAGGTGCGCGGTTCCGTCAGCAGGAATTGCAGGCCCAGCAAGCTGCCGTAGGAATGGCCGATAAACACCTTGCGCTGCATGTTCGCACGATAGTGCTGCGCAATAAAGGGAAACACCTCGCCCGAGATGAACTGGCCATACGCCTTCGCTTCGCCGAACGCGGGCTGCCGTCCCGGCATGTCCGAGCGGTAATCGTGCTTGCGCGGCGTGGTGGGCGTGTAATCGCGGCGGCGGCTGTACACGCCGCCATCGCCGTTGGCGTACGACAAGCCGACCACGATGACTTCTTCCATCCCCGCATGCTTGTTCAGGCGCTGTGCGATATTGCGCACGACGGGAAATGCATAATTGGCGTCGACGACGAACAGCACCGGATAGCGCTTATTGCCCTGCCGATAGGAATCGGGCAAGGCGACATACAGCTGGTAATCGCGCTTCAAGGCTTGCGCGCGAAGGTCGCGCACTTCCGTATTCTCAAGAACGTAGCTGGCAGGCGCGCTGGCGGGGGCGGCCTGGGCGCTGTTGGCCAGGCAGCAAAGAACGATGAGCAGATGCAGAGGCTTCAAGCTGTTTCTTTCATTGAGGTAAAAATTACTTGGCAGCCGCCGCCGTCAGCTGCACCAGCTTGCGCTCGACAAACGCCTGCAGCTGGGGCGACAGGGTTTGCAAGCCCTTGGCGCGCTCGAACGCCTGGCGCGCCTGGGCCGGGTGGTTGTCGGCTTGCAAGGCGATGCCGAGGCCCATCCACCAGACGCTGTTGTCGGGCGCCGCCTGCAGGGCCAATTGGTAGTGTTCGGCCGCTTCGCGGTAGCGCTGCTCGCGCTGCAGCACGCCGGCCAGGAAGGCGTGGTATTCGCCGCTGTCGCTGGCGTACGGCAAGCTGCGCATGAGGGTGTCGAGGGCCGCCGCGCCGCCATTGGCCTTGTCCAGCTGCAAACGGGCCAGCATCATCGCTTGCGCCGGCTGTTTCGGGTCCAGCGCCAAACTCAGCTGTAACTGGCGCGCCGCCTCGTCGGGACGCTGCGCTTCCAGCAGCAGGCGCACCAGGGTTTCGCGCGCGCCCTGGTGGCGCGGATCCAGCTGCAAGGTTTGCTGCAAGGCCAGCATGGCGTCGGAGACGCGGCCATCCTGCAACTGGGCCAGCGCGCGCCAGTATTCATTCTCCACGCGCTGCTGCGGCGTGACTTGTTTTCCATCAATGATACGTTCACTCACAGCGGACGCGGCCGTCTTCACCACGGGCGCGCCAGCAGGCTTGACGGCTTGTTGCGTGATGCGGCGCATGTCGGCGGCACGCAGCTTGGCGGGCGCGGGGGTGGCTTCCTCCGTCTGAAATACGGGTTCGGGTTCCGCCGCCACAGCGGGTACGGGCGCGGGTGCAACGACGACAGGCGCCGGTGCCGGCACTGGAACCAACACCGGCGTACTGGCCACGCTGACCAGCACGGGCGGCACGGCCGGGCGCTTCAGGTAGACCCAGCCCAGGGCGATGGCGGCGGCCGTCAAGCCCGCTGCGCCGCCGAAGACCAGTGCGCGCGAGACGCCCCGCTCGCGTTCGGGCACGGAGCGGATACCGGCCGCGTCGCCGCGTCCATCGGGGGTGCCACGGGCATCGAGGTCTTGCAACATCTTGTTAATCAGGCTCATCTACAGGCTCATCTTCGTCATCGGTTCAATAAAGTCCAGCTCGCGCCGCAAGCGGCGGCCAGCACGCCGGCGCCGGCCAGCCATGGCCACGGCCTGCGCCAAAAGCGGCGCGGCTTGCTGGCCAGGGTGTCGCTGGCGGCCAGCGCCACGTGGCGGCCGCCGACCTGCTGCCGCCCTTCGCCGTACGCCACCATCAGCGCCTTGTGCGCCATGATATTGATCAGGCGCGGGATGCCGCCGGACGCCTGGTACAGCTTGGCCACGCCGCCACGGCTGAACAGGCGCGCGCCATCGAAACCGGCCACGCGCAGGCGGTGCGCCACGTAAAAATCCACGTCGTCGCGCGACAAGGGCCCCAGGTGATAGTGAAAGGTGATGCGCTGCGCCAGCTGGCGGATTTCCGGCAGGGCCAGCTTGACGTCCAGTTCCGGCTGGCCGAACAGCACGATCTGCAGCAGCTTGCGCTTTTCCGTTTCCAGATTCGTCAGCAGGCGCAGCGCTTCCAGGCTGTCGACGGGAATCGCCTGCGCTTCGTCCAGGCACAGCAGCACGCGCTTGCCTTGCGCCGCCAGGTTGAGCAGGCGCAAGTTGAGTGCGCGCAGCAACTGATGCTGCTCAATATCCTTTTCCAGCAAGACATCGAGGTCTTCGGCCAGCGCCAGGATCAGCGAACGGGGCGACAAGTTCGGATTCGGGATGTAGGCCGTGACGAAGTCCGGCCCCAAGGATTGCATGAACTTGCGGCAAAGAAAAGTCTTGCCTGTGCCCACTTCGCCAGTGATCTTGATGAAGCCCTCGCCATTGCGCGCCGCCACCAGCAAGGTGTTGAGCGCCTTTTGCGACTGCGGGCCGTTGAAGAAGAAACTGGTATCGGGCGTGAGGCCGAACGGCGCCTCGCGCAAGCCGAAATGGGCTTGGTACATTTAGCGCCGCTCCGACGGACGGCGCGGGTCGAGCGCCTCGATACGCTTGCCCGAATCGAGCAAGTCCTCGTTCCAGCTATTGGCGCCATCGACGATGGTCGGCTTGATCAGCACCACCAGCTCGCGCTTCTGGATCACCTGGCCCGTGTTGCGGAACAGCGCGCCCAGCACGGGAATGTCGCCCGCGCCCGGCACTTGCGAGCGGTCCGACGTCGTGGCCTGGCGCATCAGGCCACCGATGGCCACGATACGGCCGTCCTGGCTGCGCACCATGCTGTCCATCTCCGACGTGCTGGAGGCGGCCAGCGGCAGTTTCAGGGAACCGGCGCTGCCCAGGTCGATTTCCTTGCTGATAGTCGACACCTGGCTGACGGACGGGTGCACGTGCAGGATGATGTTGCCATCCGCATCGATCTGCGGCGTCACGTCCAGCACCACGCCGGAAAAGAAGGGCTGCAAGGTCACGTTGGGGCTGGTCGTCGCGCCGCTGGCCGTCGTATTCGTCGTGGTCGACACGCCCGTCACGTAAAACTCGTCCGTGCCGATCTTCAGCACGGCCTTCTGGTTATTCATGGTGGCGATGCGCGGGCTCGACAGCACATGCACGGAGCCTTGCGATTCCAGGAAGGAAATCATGGCCGCGAAATTGGCCGTCTGGAAGGCCAGGCCGAACATGGAACCGGCCGAGTTGGCCGCCGAGCTGAGGCCGAAGCCGCTGCTGGCCGTCAAGCCGCTGCCATTCGTCATGTTGGGCGGCTGGCCCCCATTGAAGGGCAGCGGCGCCAGGGTGCCGCCCGGCTGGATGAAGCCCGTCGAGATGCGGTTCGTGTGGCCGCTCTTGATCGAGGCGAACGAGGCCCAGTTGATGCCCGTCTGCGTGTTGTCGTTGAGTTCGACTTCGAGGATTTTCGCTTCCAGGATCACCTGGCGGTCGACGGACAATTGCGTGGCCTTCAAATACATGTCGACATTGCGCAACTCTTCCGGCATGGCGCGGATGACGATCACGCCCGACTGCGGACTGAGCACCACTTGCCGGCCGCCGTCGCTGCTGCCGACGATGGCTTCCAGCGCCGCCTTCAGTTCCGGCCAGAAATCGGCCGTCGACGAGGTGGTCAGGTTGCTGCTGTCCAGGGTACGGCCGCCCTGGCCGCCATTCGTTTGCTGGTTCTGCTCGTTGTTGTTGCCCTGATTGTTATTGCCGCCATTTCCGCTGTTGCCCGAGCCGCCGGAATTGGTCGAACCGACCGAACCGACCGACGTCGACGACACGCGCAGGTTGGAACTGCCGCGGCGCGCGCCCGTCAGGTAATTGACGTGGAACAAGCGCGTCTGCATGGTCAGGGGCTTGATGTAGATCTGCGTGCCCTCGACCTTGTAATCGTAGCCATACAGTTCGCGCACGGCGTCGAGCGCCTGGAACAGGGTCACGTCCTTCAGATTGGCGGAAATCGTGCCGCCGATGTCGGGATGGACCAGCATGTTGTAGCGCGTGCCGGCCACGATGGAAGTGAAGAACTGGCGCGCCGGCACATTGTTGAACGCCACGTTGAAGCGCTCGTCGAGCGCGGCGCGGGCCTTCGGCAATTGCTGGGCCAGGGCCGCCACGGGCGGCAGCAGCGCCGCTTCCACGGCGTCCGGCTGGGCCGCTGGCGCCGTGGTGGCTGCCGCGCCCTTGACGGCATCGGTGATCGCATTATAGGTGTCGCGCTTGACGGGCGCGACATTGCAGCCGCCCAGGCCCAGGCTGACGCTGATGACAGCCGCCATCGTACTGATCTTGAACATGCTCGCCTTGTGTTGATTGAGTTGCTTGGCCACTTCTTCTACTCCTGCTTGCGGTCGGTCTTGCGATCGGTCTTACGATCGGCCTTGTTATTGGTCTTGCTGCTGGGATACAGCTTGAAGGTTTCCAGTGATTTGCCACGCCGCAACAATACGGCCGTGTCGCGGATTTCCACCACCACGGCGTCGCCCACCTTGCCGCCCACCTTGACCGTCTGGCCATCGATGACGGCCAGGCGGCGTCCGCCCGGCTGGGTGGAAACGAGCACCGATTGCAGCTGCGGCCGGGCCGCGACGACGGGCGCGGCGTCGGCGGGCGCCCACAGGGCCGCGGGCGGGCGCGTCGGATCGTCGAGCGCCTGCGCCTGCGCGCCCGGCGATGCCAGGCTCAGGATCAGGAAGGGCGCCAGCAGCGCGGAACCCAGGGTCAGAGTGCGATCCATGTATCGTCCATGCTGAGGGTATGTAAGGTCAGGGTCAGGGTGGCGCCCGGGTAACTGGCGGCGTCGAGGTGGGCGGCGCCCCAGAAGACGCGCGTCGGCATCGCTTGCAGCGCCTGCATGTATTGCACCATGTCGGCATAACTGCCTTGCAGCACCACTTCCACGCCATGCTGGTGCAGCAGTGGCGCCGGGGCCGGCGCCCTGGCCGCCGCATCGCCGTTCGCGCTGTCGGCCTGGCGCGCGCCCACGGCGCTGGCGGGCAGGGTTTTCAGCGACACCACGCGCAGTCCGGCGTGCCGGCGCAGCAAGTGTTCGAGCAAGGTGACCATGCGCTCCGGCGCCACCAGGCCATGCTGCTTCTCGCGCAGCGCCTGCGCCAGGGACGCCGTTTCCGCCTGCAAGGCCGCCAGGCGCGTGCGCGCTTCCTGGTCGGGATCGGTGGCATGGGCCAGCATGGTCAGCTCGACTTCCTTGTCGGTGGCGCTCAGGAGGCTTTGTTTTTGCGCAATGCTCGCCTCCAGCGCCGCGCGTTTCGCCAGCAGGGGATTGAAGCTCATGAAATAGAACACGAACAGGACGGCGGCCGCACCGGCGCCGAACACCATCAGCCGCTCGCGCAGGCTGAGGGCGTCGAAGGCGGCGGCCCATTTCTTCAGCAAGGGCAGCATCAGCGTGTTCCTTCCGTAACAGGTTTCGGCGGCGTGGCAGGCCCGGCCGGGCCGGCGGCGCGGTCGGCCGACTGCAGGCTGAACGCAACATACGGCAGGCCAGGCGCCTTGCCCTCGGCCACGGCCGGCTGCCCGGACTGGTTAATGTCGAGGCTGGCGAAGGTCTTGCCTCGCAGCACCTCCTGCTGGCCCAGGCGCGTGATGTACGCGGGCAGCAGCGACGCGTGCAAGGCGCGGCCCTGCAAGCCGAAGTCATTGCTGGCGCCGGCGATATCCACGCCCGTCAGCCATACGCCTTCGACCCTGGCCTGCGCCAGCGCGCGGAAATAGCCGGCATAGCCGAGGGTATTGCCCAGCTTGCCGCTTTCCAGCACGTTCGACGCATCCTGCAGCAACTGGCGTTGCGCCTCGACGGCCGCCAGTTCCTGCGCCAGGGCCGGATCTTTCTTGCGTGGAGGAAAATCGCGCAAAGCCTGGTCGCGCTTTGCCTCGCCTTGCGCCAGCGCCGCCTTGACGCCCGCTTCGCGCCGTTCCAGGCCGGTCAAGGCTTGCTGGGCCAACACGCCCACGGCCAGCAGGGCCAGCGCCAGGCCGCCCAGGGCCAGGCTGGCCGTGCGCGCCGACATATGGTGTTTTTGCAGTTCAAACTGGGGATTGAACAGATTGATCTGCTGGCTCATGCGCCCTTCCCTTCATGCTTGCCCGGGTGCAGGCCAACCTCGCGCAAGCCGGCGCCGATGGCCAGGAAGTAGCGCGCCTGCATGGCGGGGTCGCGCAATTCGGCGGCCTGCGACAAGTCCAGCACCGTGGCCAGGTCCAGCTGCTCGACGGGCATGTAGAGATTGTCGGCCAGATAGGCGTGCAAGCCGTCGGCCGCGCCCGTCATCAGCATCAAGCGGGCCAGCGAAATGAAATGAAACTGGCGGTCGAAGTGGTCGAACGAGCGCTGCAGTTCCAGGGTGACGCGGTCGTAATACTGGCTCGCGTCGGGAGACTGCAATTGCGTCAGGGTCACGTCGATGCGGCGCGCCTGGTACAACTCGCCATTGAAACTCATGGTCAGCAAGCCGCCGTCGCCATCGAAATACAGCACGGCGATGCCGCGTCCCGGGGTTTCCAGCAAGGTGGCGATATTACGCTGCGCCATCTCGGGGATATCGATCACGGACAGGCCGATCTTGCATTCGGCGTACAGCGCCTGGCGCCGCGACACGGCGCTGTTGCGCGCGGCGACGGCAAACACGCTGCTGCCGCGCTGGGTGCCGTTCGGGTCGCCGGGGATGTCGAACACGTCGATGGTGGCTTCGGCCAAGGGAAAGTCCAGCATGTCCTTCAGGCGCCAGCCCACGGCCGTCTTCAGCTCCTCGCGCGGCACGGACGGCGCTTCCAGCGACAGCAACTGGTACTCGCCGCCGGCCAGCACGGTGGTGCAGTGGCGCGCTGCCGCCTGCACGTCCTTGCCCAGTTTTTCCAGCACCTCGGCCGGCGCCGGCCGCGCGGCCGCCTGGTAACTGGCGCCCAGCACGCGCGGCATGCCGTCGGCGGGACGTTCGACAACGACAGCGCTGACGCCTTCCCGGCCAAACGCCGTGGCCAGCCAACCCTCATACTTCCTTGCTCTTGCGAATAAACCCATGCGACCTATCCAGTGTAAGTGCCTGCCCGATCTTGTCGCGCAGTTAATGCATCCAGCCAATTTTAATTCATGAAGCCAACTTTATTGTGTAAAAACAATAAATTAGCGATCTTTTTTGCACGCAGTTGATCTTACTGCGACAGCACGGCTTGCAGGCGGCGCTGAACATAGTCCGCGTTGTTGCCCGCGTTCGGACAGAACGGCTCGACAGTGCCCGGCTGGTTGCACGCCGTGGCCGTGATGGTCCAGCTGGTCAAGGTGCCGGGCCCCGTGGCCGTGCTGCATTGCACGCTGACGCTGAACGACGACAGCGTCGTGCCCGCCGGCAAGCTGAAACTGGCCGGACCGATGCACGCCGCACCAGCGGTCAGGCCGGCGCTGATCTGCCGCTGCAGCCCCCATTCGAGACCGGCGCGCGCGGCCTGTTCGGCGCGCACGCCCTGCACGTCCATGGCCGATTCCGTCTGCTGGAAAGTGGAGATATTCACCATCACGGCCGCCAGCGCGGCCAGCACCACCAGCAGGAAAATGGCCGTGACGAGGCTGAAACCGCGCATGCGGCCCGCGCGATGGCGCAGCAAGCGCCTCATGGCGTATTCCTCGCCTGTACCTGTTGCACCAGGCGCAGCACGCCCGTATTGCTGTTCGCCGCCCCCAGGCTCAGGTCGATATTCACCAGACCCCGCTGCACGTTGGCCAAAATGCCATAGCTGAAACGGCAAGCCGCCACCTGGCGCGCCAGCAGTGCTCCCTTCTTCGCCTCCAGCGGGACCGTGTTTTCCACAACCGGCTGGGTAGCCTGGATGACATAGCCCGCGTAACGGGTCAAGGTGCCGCTCTTCAGATCGCACGCATAGGTGACGGGCGTCGATACCACCTGGAAACGGTTCGACGGCGACGGCAGCGGCGCGGGCGCCGTCGTGAAAGGATAGCTGCCCAAGGTGACGACAGTGCCAGACACGGCCGTGACTGGCGCGCGGTTGCAGCCATTCGCCGCGCTGCAGGCATACGCATTGTTCGGCGCGCCCGCCCCGCCCAGGTTGTAGACAACGATCTGGTCACCCACGCTGATCGCCTGGCGCGCGCCCAGCGCATCTGCGGGCATGGCGCCGACGACGCTAAAAGCTGGTGAGGCGGGGGTGGTCTCAAAGCTCAGCACACTGCCCGGTCCCGACGGATCGCTGTCGCTCAGGTAGCGTCCGCCCGTCTTGGTCAGCAGCAATTCCAGGAACAGGCCGTCGTTCGACACGCGCACGCTGTTGGGCAGGGCCAGCCGCACGTCGCGCGTCAGGCGGCGCGCTGCCGTGTCGGCCGTGTCGGCCAGCGCGGCGCGCGCGGTGGTGTCGATATAGCCTTGCACGGGCACGCGGATGAAGACGGCGACCATGGCGCCGATGATGCCCGTGATGACGATCACGATGACCATCTCGACGAGGGTAAAACCGCGCGGGCGGCGCCTGGCGTTATAGAAATTTCTCATGGAGTACTCATGGGATACTATTCGGCGCATAGCGCACGCGATAGCCGTCGAGCACGATCTGCTGGTCGGCATACGGCACGACCACCTGGATATGCAGGCTTTCCGTCGCAGGCAAGCCGTTCAGGGCTTGCTCGGTGATCGTCACCAAGGCAGTGTAATTCTGGGTGGGGCTGGCAGCCCAGGCATTACCCTGGGCATCCGTCTTGTACTCCGTGGCCGTGCCATACGCACTCACGTAATCGTTGACGTTGTCGAACGGCCGCCCCGCGCCGTTCGCCTCTTCCCCCGGCCCTTCCGGGATGGCGCAGCCGGCCGGGCTGGTCGCCGTTTCCGCGGCCGGGTCTTGCGGATCGCAATAGGTAAACCGCGCCAGCTGGATTTCTTCCAGCATGCTTTCGGCAATCGCCAGCGCCTGCTTGCGCAGCTGCGGATCGGCGCTGCGCTTTGTCGTCAGGCTCATCACGCCCAGGATGGCGGCCGAGGCCAGGCCGACGATGACGATGAACAGCACCAGTTCGATCAGGGTCACGCCGCGTTCACGCTGGCGCCGCTGGCTAATGGACATAGCCCGTCTCCCCCTCGACCGTGACGACGCGCTCCGTGCCGTCACCCAGGATGCTGATGTTCAGCCGCGCAGGGAAACCCGATAGCGCCGGGAACACATCGTTCTGCGCATACGGCTGGCCCAGCGCGTCGAAATAAAAGCTGGGCTCGCCTTTCACATCGGTGGACAGGGTAACGCCGGACGGACGGCCTTCGCACAGCCAATTGCTTCCCAGGCAATACTGCAGCGTCTCCTTGCTGCCGCTGTTCTTGCCCGCGGGCGGCACCACTTTCTGGTCAGCGCTGCAAACGGCATCGAAGCACAGGGCCACGCTGTTGGCATCGATGCGCACAAACACGGCACGGTTTTGCGCCACCGCAAGTTTTTGCCCGTAGCGCACGATATTCGTCACCTGGTCGGCAAAACTGCGCGCGTCAAAAGTGTCGCGCTGGAAAAACCGGTTGACGGCAAAGGTCGCCAGCAAACCCGCCAGCACCAGCACGGCCACCAGCTCGATCAAGGTGAAGCCGCGTGCAGCCGTACGCCGCAGGCGGCCTGGCGGCCCTGCTTGGCGATGCGGAAAGACTGTTGGTGGCTGCTGCAATGGATGGCCCGTAAAAAAGCCCAACGGGCTGGCGCCTGAGGTTGGGCTGGTGGTGCGCAAGGAAGGCCGGATGTTGCCTGACTTTCCTTGCAGTGTGCTCAAAGATTACTTACACGTACTCGGGTCTGCCAGATCCTTGATGCCTGGGCCGGCGGTAGCGGTGGCAGCGGTATACGTCACCGAGCAGCCCGAGCGCGATGCATCAGGGGACACGGAGAAACCGGTAGCGGAGATCACATAGTCAGGTGTGGCGATGCCTGCGGCAAGTCCAATCCCGGCGGCATCGGCCGTAGGGTAACCATTGGCCCCCGTAATCGGCTGGCCTTCCATTGTTACGGTCTTGGTCGCGTCAGCATTGACCAGCCACTGCGCATGGTACAGGGCAGCGCCCGCCTTGACGGCGCCAGCGGCCGCGTGCATCTTGGCCACGCGCGCATCGGTCGACATGTCGATGAATTTAGGAATCGCCGTGGCGGCCAGGATGCCGAGGATCACGATGACGACGATCAATTCGATCAGGGTAAAACCTGCCTGGGCGCCGCTTTTCATACTACGTAAAGACTTGTTCATTCTTGCTTTCTCCAAAATCAAATAAAAAAACTTCAAAACCAACGCCATGAAACTGTCGCTGCACCGGACCAGGAAGCGCGTCAGTTTGCCGCCGGGTCCGGCGATTTCCACACCACGATATCGGGTTCCTGGGCGAGCTTGTCAAGATCGGCATCCGCACGTGGCAAGGTTACCTTAAATTTCACTAAATCAACCCTTTTACTGGGAAAAATATTGCCATTACTAAACAAATAGATGATTTTTTGTTCTTTTTTATCGTACAGCCAATTCCCCGCTGGCAATTTTTCAAGCTCCGGCTGCGCGAACTCGCCCAGATAGTTGGCTGGCTTGTCGGCCAGCCAGTCGAACGGGTTTTGCCGCGCCAGCGCCGGCAACCGGTCGCGCCGGTCCGCCAGATATAAATGCAGCACCTGCACCCGCAAGCTGGTGCGCAGCACGCCCAGCATCTGCGCCACAG
Organism: Janthinobacterium sp. SUN206; assembly: GCF_030587305.1. Lineage (NCBI taxonomy): Bacteria > Pseudomonadati > Pseudomonadota > Betaproteobacteria > Burkholderiales > Oxalobacteraceae > Janthinobacterium > Janthinobacterium sp. SUN206. The sequence continues at coordinate 1,295,400 of NZ_JAPWIB010000001.1, forward strand.
CCACCTGCTGCGCCTGCTGCTGGTAATAGCTGACCCGGTTCAGGAACACGGCCGTCAGGATGGCGAACACGCCCGCCACCACCGCCAGCTCGAACAGGGTGAAACCGCGCTGGCGGACCGGTTTTGCCATCAGTGCAGGGCCGCCCGGCCCAGGTCCCAGATCGGCAGAAAGATGCCCAGCGCCAGCACCAGCACCATGGCGCCGAGGAAGACGATCAAGATCGGCTCGATCTGCGCCGACAGGGTTTTCAGCTCGTAATCGACTTCGCGCTCGTACATGTCCGCGATCTCGTCCATCAGGTCGTCGAGCGAACCGGATTCCTCGCCCACGGCGATCATCTGCAGCACCACGGGCGTGAACACGCCGGCCGCCACCGAGGTGCGCAAGATGCTCTCGCCCCGCTCGACGCCGTCGCGCATCTGTTCCACGCGCGCGCTCAGATACGTGTTGTCGACCGTTTGCGACACCACCGTCAGCGCCTGCACGATGGGCACGCCGCTCGTGCTCGACAGGGCAAAACTGCGCGCGAAGCGGGCCATCGTGCCTTTCAGGATGATCTTGCCGGCGATCGGCAGGCGCAGCTTGGCGCGGTCCCACTTATATAAACCCTCTTTCGTGCGCAGCCAGGCGCGCCAGCCGAAAAAGCCGCCCACGCCCAGCATCAGCAGGATGGGCCAGTACGTCACCGTAAAGCGCGAAGTGCCGATCAGGATGCGCGTCATCAAGGGCAGTTCCGCATGGAAACTGGCAAACACCTTCTCGAACTGGGGAATGACGAAGATGTTCACCACCACCATGGCGGCCAGCATAGCGAAGACGACGAAGGTCGGGTAGCGCGTCGCCGTTTTCACGCGCGCGCGCATGTCGCGGTCGAATTCCAGGTGGTCGAACAGGCGCAAAAACACTTCATCGAGGCGCCCCGTCATTTCGCCCACGCGGACCATCGACAGGTAGAACGGCGTGAAGATGGCGGGATGGCGCGCCATGGCGGCCGACAGTTCGCGGCCCGCGTCGAGCGATTCGCGCACATCCTTGATGATGCGCCCGAATGCGGGGCTGATGGCCGACTCCTGCAAGCCGGCCAGGCCGCGCATGATGGGCACGCCCGCCTTGAGCAGCGTGTACAGCTGGCGGCTGAACAGTTGCACGTCCATGGGCGTGACCTTTTTCTCGGTCAGCTTGTCCCACCAGCCCAGTTGGTTGGCGCCCGCCTTCGTCACCGTCTGTTTCGTGGCGCTGATATCGACGGGCGTGCTGCCGCCCGCCATCAATTGATCGGCCACGGCGCCGCTGTCGGCGCCTTCCATGACGCCGGTCAACAGTTCGCCGCTGGCGCTGCGCGCCTTGTAGGAGAAAAACGGCACCTCAATCCTCGCTCTGGTTGCTGATGCGCATCGCTTCCATCACCGTCGTGCGGCCCTGGACCACCAGCTGCACGGCGTGGCGGCGCAGGGTTTCGCCCGCCATCTGCGCCGTCGCCACCTTCATGAAGTGGGAAGGATCGGCATGGTTGGCGGCATCGGCCACGGCACGCGTGATTTCCAGCAATTCGTACACGCCCGTGCGGCCCCGGTAACCCATGCCGTTGCAATGCGAACAGCCCTTGCCGTGGAAATACTGGTTGCGTTCGACCAGCTCGCCCAGTTCCAGGCGCAGCCATTCGTATTCGTTCGGCGTGGGCGCGTACGGCGTGCTGCAGCTTTCGCAGATCACGCGCACCAGGCGCTGCGCCAGCACGGCTTGCAGCGAGCTGCCCACCATGTAGCGGGGCACGCCCATGTCCATCAGGCGCAGCGGCGTGCTGATGGCGTCGTTCGTATGCAGGGTCGACAGCACCAAGTGACCCGTCATGGCGGCGCGCAAGCCGATTTGCGCCGTTTCCTGGTCGCGCATCTCGCCCACCAGCACGATGTCGGGATCTTGCCGCAGGGCCGAGCGCAGCACCCTGGCGAAATTCAGCTCGATCTTGTCGTTGACTTGCACCTGGTTAATGCCCGGCAAGCGGTACTCGACGGGGTCTTCCACCGTGATGAGCTTTTTTTCCACGGAATTGAGTTCGGACAAGGCGCAGTACAGAGTTGTCGTCTTGCCGCTGCCGGTCGGCCCCGTCACCAGCACGAGGCCGTTCGGGCGGCTGACGATGGCGCGAAATTGCGCCACCAGCGCGGGCGGCATGCCGATGGCGTCCAGGCGCAAGGTCGTGCCGCCCTGGTTCAGCAAGCGCATCACCACCGATTCGCCATACTGCGTCGGCATGGTGGAAATACGCACGTCGATACGCTGGTTTTTCACGCGGATGGCGAAGCGGCCATCCTGCGGCAGGCGCTTCTCGGAAATATCGAGGTCCGACATCAGTTTCAGGCGCAGCGCCAGCGAACTGGCGATCTTGCTGTCCGCTTCCGTCTGCAGGTGCAGCACGCCGTCGATGCGGAAACGGATCTGCAGCCGGCCTTCCTGCGGCTCGATGTGGATATCCGAGGCGCGCACCTGGGTGGCATCCTCGAACACGGATTGCAGCAGCTTGACGATGGGCGCCTCTTCCAGGCCCGGATTGGCGGCCAGCGCGCCGAAGTCGACGGAAACGTCGCCCAGGTCCTGCTCCAGCTCGCGCGTCAGGGTGGAAATGTCTTCCGTGCGGCGGTAGATGCGGTCGATGGCGGCCAGCACTTCCGTCTCATTGACGACGGCCAGCTCGATATGGCGCTTGACCAGGCGCGAGATTTCATCGTACGCAAACAGGTCCGTGGGATCGGACATGCCGACCAGCAAGCCCTCGCGGCGGTCTTCCAGCACCAGCGCGCGGAAGCGCCGCGCCTGGGTTTCCGGCAGCAGCCGCACCAGTTCGGGGTTGATGTTGAAAAACTTCAGATTGATATAGGGAATGTCGAGCTGGCGCGCCAGGGCGCCCGAAATCTGCTCTTCCGTGACGAAGCCGTGCTCGACAAAAACGCGGCCCAGCTTGCGTCCCGAACGCTTCTGTTCCGTCAAGGCCTGGCCCAACTGTTCTTCCGTCAGCAATTTCTGCTGCACCAAAATTTCACCGAGCCGGACTTTCTCTGGCCTTGCCATGCTTGCTCCTCGACAGATTCATCAGACGATGCACGCCAGCGGCGCGCGGGGGTATTTTATTCCAGAACCTGTTGTTTCTTAAAGAAAATACATTCCATCATTTGATTTTTGCGCATTTCAACACTCAGCAAGTAAACACTTGCCGCCCGCCGGCACCCATGGCAATAATGGCGGTCGTACCCCGTCTTGCCTGCCGACCATTGCCACTATGAACGCCTGCGCCATCGAGTTCCACAACGTGCATCTGCAGCTGGCGGGCAGCGCCGTGCTGCGCGGCGTCGACCTGCAGGTGCACGCGGGAGAACTGTTCGGCCTGGTTGGAGTGAATGGCGCGGGCAAGACTTCCCTGCTGAAATGCCTGCTGGACTTCTGTACGCCGGAACGGGGCGAGATCGCCATCTTCGGCCAGCCGCACCGGCATGGCGCGGCGCGCCAGCCCCTGTCGTTTCTGCCGGAACGCTTCCAGGCGCCGTATTACCTGACGGGCGGCGACTTCCTGCGCTACCTGGCGCGCCTGCACAAGGTGCGCCCCGATGCGCAAGCGCTGCAGCAAACCCTGGACGCGCTGGACCTGGCGCCGGACGCCCTGCTGCGCCCCGCGCGCGAGTATTCGAAAGGCATGATGCAGAAACTGGGGCTGGCCGCATGCTTGCTGTCGGGCAAGCCGCAACTGCTGCTCGACGAACCGATGAGCGGACTCGACCCGAAGGCGCGCGCGCAATTCAAGCAAGTCTTGCGGCAAGCGCGCGCGCAAGGCCGCGGCGCCCTGCTCACCTCGCATGCGCTGGCCGACGTGGAAGAATTGTGCGACCGCATGGCCATCCTGCATGGGGGCCGCATCGTGTTTACGGGCACGCCCGCCGAATGCCGCGCGCGTCACGGCGGGGCGCAAGACGCCAGCCTGGAACAGGCTTTCCTCAATTGCATCGCGGCATGAACGCCGACCCGCACGTCCCGCCCTCCACGCCGCCCGGACGGCCGTATGCGCCCTCGCCGCACGGCATGTATCTGCGCCATTTCGGCTTGCGCACGGCGCCGTTCGGCATCACGCCGGACCCGGCCTTCTTTTATACGGGCAATACGCGGGGCGAGCTGCTCGCTGCGCTGCTGTATGCCGTCATGCAAGGCGAAGGCATCATCAAGCTGACGGGCGAAGTGGGCAGCGGCAAGACCATGCTGTGCCGCATGCTGGCCGAACGCCTGCCGCCCCAAGTCGACGTGCTGTACCTGCTCAATCCCCGCCTGGAACCGGACGAAGTCCTGCACGCCATCGCCGCCGAACTGGGCCTGGAACTGGATGGCTGCCGCGCCGATGCCGTCCTGCGCGCCCTGCACGGCGAGCTGATCGCCAGGCATGCGGCGGGACGCCAGGTAGTGTTGCTGGCCGAAGAAGCGCAAGCCATGCCGGGCGCCACCCTGGAAGCGCTGCGCCTGTTGACGAACCTGGAAACGGCCAGCCACAAGCTGCTGCAGATCGTCCTGTTCGGCCAGCCGGAATTGCAACACACCCTGGACTTGCCCCAGTTCCGCCAGTTGAAGGAACGCATCACCCACAGTTTCAGCGTGCCGCGCCTGCCGCCAGCCTTGCTGGACGACTATCTGGCATGCCGCCTGGCCGCCGCCGGCCGCCCGGCGCCGCTCGTTTTTACGCCGGCCGCGCGGCGCCGGCTGGCGCGCGCGGCGCAGGGCATCGTGCGCAGGATCAATATCCTGGCCGACAAGGCCTTGCTGGCCGCGTTTGCGGACGATGCGCAGGAAATCAGCGCGCGCCACGTGCGCCTGGCCATCGCCGACAGCCCCTTTTACCGCCCGCCCTGGCATGCGGGCAAGTTGCTGGCAGGCGTCTTGAGCGCGCTGATGCTGTTGCTGGCCTTTGCTCTGCTGTGGCAATGGCGGGCAGGCAGCGAGGATCGGACAGCGGCGACAGCCAGCATGGCGACGCCGGCAAGCCAGGCATCCCACGCATCCCAGGCACGCTCCGCCGCGCCCGCCGACGCGGCCCCAGGCACGCTCAAGGCAGCGCTTGTGCGCGCACCGCAGCCCGCCCCGTCAACGCTGCTCGACAGCAAACTGGCCGAATCGCGCGACTGGCTGGCGCGACAAGGGCCGAAGCAACTGGTGCTGCACATCGCCAGCTTGCCCGCCACCGAGACAGTTGCGGCGGAAACTTTCCTGCGGCAGGCACAGCAAGCCACCGGCCTGCACGACCTCCACGTGTTTCGCCTGCCTGGCACCATGCCCGCAACCGCGTCCGCGCCCGCAAATACGCCGCCCGCGACCTCCACCGCGCGCCTGCTCATCGTCTATGGCAGCTTTGCCGACCAGGCCAGCGCCGAAGCCGTGTGGGCCAGGCTGGCCCCGGCGTCGCCGCAGAAAATATTGCTGAGCGACATAGACAGTATCCGCACAGAAATAAAAGCCCTGACACCGGAAAAACCGGGGCGTGGCGCCCCCTGACTTTATTTCAGCATATTGCCTCCCAAGCCTGCACAGCCGATTGCTTTTAAGCGATCATGCTGGGTAAAATTACAAAAGCACAACACGACTTCAAGGGCGAACTTTTCATGACTCAACACCCTATTCCTGTGCTGACCTCTTGGGTCGCCCTCGCCTGCAGCACCATGCTGGCCGGCTGCGCCACGCATCAAACCCCGCTGTCGCCGGCCCACCTCAATGCCGCGCCCGTCGCCGCCGGCGTCATTCCCGAACCGGTGCAGCAAAGCAGCGCGCTGGCCGCGCCCCTGCCCGCGCCCAAGGTGGAAACCTACAGCGTCACCGTGCACAAGGTGCCCGTGCAATCGCTGCTGTTTGCGCTGGCGCGCGACGCGGGCATGAATATCGACATCCACCCGCAGATCGAAGGCAGCGTCACCCTGAATGCGCTGAACCAGACCCTGCCGCAACTGCTGGCGCGTATCGGCAAGCAAGTCGATATGCGCTACGAAATCGATGGCAAGAACCTGACGGTGCTGCCCGACGCGCCCGTCTGGCGCACTTACAAGGTCGATTACGTCAACATGGCGCGCAGCACCAACAGCAGCGTGAATATCGCCACGCAAATCTCCACGGCGGGCGGCGGGTCGAACAACGCCAGCAACCCCGTGGGCAGCACGCAAGGCAGCGGCGGCAACGGCAATAACAATTCGACCACCCTCGTCGTGAATCGTTCGGAAAATAATTTCTGGTACAGCCTGGAAAAGAATATCCGCGACCTGCTGCGCGAGACCACGCTCAACGACGTGCAGGTGGACCCGCTGGCGCAGCTGAACCAGCAATTGACGAGCATGCCCGGCCAGCAGGGACAGCAAGGCCAGCAGCAGAACCAGGCCGGCGCCTACCCTGCCGCCGGTGCGGCTGGCCAGTACGGCGCCCAGCCGCCGATGCCGTATGGCAACCCGAACGGGAGCCAGAATGCGCCGGGACAGCAGGCGCCCGGCCAGAACGCGGCTCCCGGCCAGCCGCTGGACGCGAACGGCATGCCGCTGCTCAAACTGGCCAACAAGGGCAGCCCCTCGTCCGTCGTCGTCAACGTCGAGGGCGGCCTGATCGCCGTGCGCGCCACGGGGCGCCAGCATGAAAAGATCGCCGAATTCCTCGACGCGGTATTGCACAGTGCCAAGCGGCAAGTGCTGATCGAGGCGACCATCATCGAAGTGCGCCTGAGCAATGAATACCAGCAAGGCATCAACTGGTCGCGCCTGACGGGCAGCCTGCAATTGCGCCAGGGACAAGTGGGCACGGCAGGCCTGTCCAGCGGCGTCACGCCGAACGCCACGCCCGGCATCTTCCTGCTCAATTATTTGAAAGACAGCTTTTCCACCACCATCCAGCTGCTCGAATCGTTCGGCAAGGTGAAAGTGCTGTCCAGTCCGAAGATCAGCGTGCTGAACAACCAGACGGCCATGCTGAAGGTGGTCGACAACAATGTCTTCTTTACCATCAAGGTGACGCCCGCCGTGATCAGCTCGACGGGCACCATCACCACGCCGGCCACCTATGAATCGAAACTGGAAACGGTGCCCGTCGGCTTCGTCATGAGCGTCACGCCGCAGATTTCCGACAGCGATGAAGTGACCCTCAACGTGCGCCCCACCATCACGCGCATCGTCGGCTACGTGCAAGACCCGAATCCGGCCCTGGCCACGGCCAACGTGCAAAGCCGCGTGCCCGTGATCCAGGCGCGCGAGCTGGAATCGATCATGAAGGTGGGCAATGGCCAGATCGCCGTGATGGGCGGCCTGATGCAAGACTCCATCGACAATGCCAAGGATGGCGTGCCGGGCCTGTCCAGCCTGCCCTTGGTGGGCAATCTGTTTACCTACCGCAATGAGGCAAGCAGCAAGACGGAGCTGGTTATCTTCATGCGCCCCGTCGTCGTCAAGGATGCCAGCGTCGAGGGCGATTACCGCGATTACCGCTACCTGCTGCCCGGCCAGGCGCCGCTCAACACCCAGCCCTACACGGATGGCCCGCCAGCAGCGCCCGTCCGGCCGCAGGCGCGCTTGCAGGGAGACTTCCCATGAGCTTGCTGATGCAGGCGCTCAAGAAAGCCGAGCGCGCCAAACAGAACAGCCTTTCCGACGAAGAACTGGAAAAGCCGTCCGAAGCCTACGACCAGGTGCTGGAGCTGGCGCCGGCCGACGCCCTGCCGCCCCGTCCCGCACCGGCACCAGCGCCCGTGCAGCCGGCAAGCACCTTGCGTCTGGAGCCGCTGGCGGACGCGCCCGCGCCGCCGCCCGCATCCAGCGGCGCCCAGCCGGAGCCACAGCCAGGGTCGCAGCAAGGCGCGCAGTCAGGCCCGCCCCCCGAGCCGCCGCGCGCCCGTCCGGAACCGCCGCCCGCCCGGCCGCGCGCCAGCCGCAGCAATCCGCCGCCGAAAGGCCCCACGGGCCCCATCAGCGTCGACCCGGTCACCGTGCGCCTGGCCGTGCTGCTGGCGATCCTGCTGCTGGTGGTCGGCTCCATGGCGTACTGGTACTGGCGCGCCAGCACCAGCCCCGGCGCGGGCGCCAACTTGCCCGGCGTGCCCATGCCGCTGACGGATGCCCCTGGCACGGCCGGCGTTGCCGGCCCCGTCGTGGTGGTGCCGGCGACGGGTGCCGCGCCGCCGGACGCCATGACGCCCGCGGCGCTGCCGCCCGACACCCCGCGCGACGCGCGCCAGCCAGAGTCAGCACAGGACCAGCAGGCGATGATACAGGCGGCGGCCCAGGCCGCCGTAGCGGCGCAGCTGGCGCACATGGCGCCGCCCGCAGCGCCCAGCCTGCCACCGGTGGCCGCGCCCGACAACAGCCAGATCCAAGTGCAGCGCAGCGTGGCCGCGCCGCAAATCAACCCCGACGTGCAGCAAGCCTATCAAGCCTTCAACGGGGGCCAGTTGGGTCTTGCTCGTCAGCAATATGAAACGGTGCTGCGGCAGGATGCCACCAACCGCGACGCGCTGCTGGGCCTGGCGGCCGTGGCCCTGCGCGAAAACCAGGGCGCGCAGGCGGCGGCCCTGTACGTGCGTTTGCTGGAAATCAATCCCGACGATGGCGAGGCGCTGGCCGGCCTGATCGGGCTGCGCCAGGGCGACGTGGCGCAGAGCGAGGCAAAATTGAAAGCCATCCTGGCGCGCAACCCCGACAGCGCCCCCGTGCTGTTTGCACTGGGCAATGTGTACGCCAAGCAGCGCCGCTGGAACGAAGCGCAGCAGCAATTCTTCCGCGCCTACGGCGCCGCGCCGGGCAACCCCGACTATGCCTTCAACCTGGCCGTGGGCCTGGACCGGCTGAACCAGCCCCGGCTGGCCGCCACGTATTACCAGCGCGCCTTGACCCTGGCGCAGACGACGCCCGCCGCCTTCGACCAGGCCGTCGTGCAAACGCGCTTGCACGAACTGGCGGCCCCTGCGGCCCCGGCCGAGCCGGCCGTCATCCCCCCCCGTCAGGAATAAGCATCACATGGCAGAACAGGCAAAACTTCCCCTCGGCAAGCTGCTGATCCAGAAAGGCGTGATCAGCGAAGACCAGCTGCGCATCGCCCTGATCGAACAGCGGCGCAGCAGCGAACCGCTGGGCAAGCTGCTGATCACCTTGGGTTTTGTCACGGAAGCCACCGTGCGCGAGGCGCTCAGCGAAAACCTGAAACAGGTCAGCGCGGACCTGTCCAGCCTGGTGGTCGACGCCATCGCATTAAAGCTGATACCGAAGGACGTGGCCAAGCGCTACCGCGTCTTTCCCATCGTCTACGAGCGGCAGGCGGATAACCTGATCCTGGCCATGGCCGACACGAGCAACATCGTTGCGCTCGATCAAATCAGCGCCATGCTGGTCAAGGGCATCACGATTTCCACCGTGCTCGTCAACGAATCGGACATTTCGCGCGCCATCGACCAGTACTATGGCTTCGAACTGTCGATCGACGGCATCCTGCACGAAATCGAGACGGGCGAAGTCAGCTATCAGAGCATGGCCTCGCCGTCGGACGAATACAGCCAGCCCATGGTACGCCTGATCGATGCGCTGCTGGCCGACGCCGTGCAAAACGGCGCCTCGGACATCCATTTCGAGCCGGAACAGTCGTTCCTGCGCATCCGCTACCGCATCGACGGCATCCTGCGGCAAATCCGCAGCCTGCACAAATCGTACTGGCCGGCCATGGCCGTGCGCCTGAAGGTGATGTCGAACATGAATATCGCCGAGGCGCGCGCGCCGCAGGATGGGCGCATCAGCATCAAGTTTTCCGGGCGGCAAATCGACTTCCGCGCGTCGGCGCAGCCCACCACGCATGGCGAAAACGTCGTGCTGCGCGTGCTGGACCGGCAAAAAGGCATCGTGCCGCTGGACGCCCTGGGCCTGGCCGAGGCGGAATTGAACTTGTTGAAACTCATGATCGCGCGCCCCGACGGCGTGATCCTCGTGACGGGTCCGACGGGCAGCGGCAAGACCACCACGCTGTATTCGATACTCAACCATATCAATACGGAAAGCGTCAACATCATGACCCTGGAGGACCCGGTCGAGTATCCGATGAACATGATACGCCAGACCTCCGTCAACGAATCCGTCAAGCTGGGCTTTGCCGACGGCATCCGCTCGATGATGCGGCAAGACCCCGACATCATCCTCGTGGGCGAGATCCGCGACCGCGAAACGGCGGAAATGGCGTTTGCCGCCGCCATGACGGGCCACCAGGTGTATTCCACCCTGCATACGAGCTCGGCCATCGGTTCCGTGGCGCGCCTGCTCGACATCGGCATCTTGCCCGACATCATGGCCGGCAACATCATCGGCATCGTGGCGCAGCGCCTGGTGCGGCGTTTGTGTCCGCATTGCAAGGAAACCGTCATCGCCGATACCATCGAGCGCCGCCTGCTGGGCCTTGCGTCCGAAGCGCCCGCCGTCAGCATCTGCCGCGCCGCCGGCTGCGAACGCTGCGCGCACCAGGGCTACAAGGGCCGCCTGGCCATCATGGAAATCCTCAAGATGACGGCCGAACTCGATGAATTGACGGCGCGCCGCGCCAGTTTGCGCGAGCTCAAGGCCGCGGCGCGCGCGGCCGGCTTCAAGGGTATCGTCGAGGACGGCATGCGCCGCGTGCTGGAAGGCGTCACCACCCTGGAAGAAGTGGGCCGCGTGGTCGACCTGACGGAAAGGCTGGCCTGATGGCGCAATATGTCTACCGCGCCATGGATGCGGCCGGCGCCCTGATTCCCGGCAGCATGGAGGCGGCCAACGTGCCGGACCTGGAAGCGCGCCTGCACCGCATGCAGCTCGACTTGATCGACTGCAAGATCACGGGCCAGTACCTGGTACTGCTGGGCAAGCGCATCATCCACCGCCGCGACCTGATCAATTTCTGTTTCCACATGGAACAGTTGACGGGCGCGGGCGTGCCCATCCTGGAAGGCTTGAACGACTTGCGCGAAAGCACGGACCACCCGCGCCTGCGCGAAGTCGTCACGGACCTGATCGAAAGCATCGAGGGCGGCCTGCCCCTCTCGGGCGCCCTGGCCCAGCATGGCGACATCTTCGACGCCACGTTCACCAGCCTGATACTGGCGGGAGAACAGAGCGGCCGGATCGCCGACGTCTTCAAGAACCTGTCGGAAAGCCTGAAATGGCAGGATGAGCTGGCCTCGCAGACGCGCAAGATCGTCATGTACCCCGTCGTCGTCGCCATCGTCGTGGCGGCCGTGACGTTTTTCCTGATGATCTACCTGGTACCCCAGCTGACGGCGTTCATCCGCAACATGGGCGGCGAGCTGCCGCTGCACACGCGCGTGCTCATTGCCGTATCGAATGTCTTCATCGATTACTGGTATCTGCTGCTGGCCTTGCCCGTACTGCTGTTTTTCGGCTTGCGCGCGCTCATCCGCCGCAGCGGGGCGGCCCGCTACGCCTGGGATGGCTTGAAACTGCGGCTATGGCTGGTCGGTCCCGTGCTGCACAAGATCATCCTGGCCCGCTTCGCCACGTTTTTTGCCCTGATGTATGCCTCCGGCATCACCATCCTCGAATGCATCCGCCTGTCCGAGGGCATCGCCGGCAACCAGGTGGTGGCGGCCGGCCTGCGCCGCGCCGCCCAGCTGATCAGCGAAGGTTACGGCGTCACCGCCGCCTTCCAGCACACGGGCATCTTCCCGCCGCTGGTGATCCGCATGCTGAAGGTGGGCGAGTCCACGGGTTCGCTGGACACGGCCTTGCGCAATGTCAGTTACTTTTACAACCGGGAAGTGAAGGAGTTGATTGAGAAAGTGCAAGCCATGATCGAGCCGGCCATGACGGTCATCCTGGGCTTGCTGCTGGGCTGGATCATGCTGTCGGTGCTGGGGCCGATCTACGACACCATCAGCACCATCAAAACCTGAGGCCGCCGTGTTCCGCAAACAATTACTCTACCTCACCAGCGACGCCCTGTGCGCCTACGACTGGAACCACGGCGTGCTGGGCCCCGGCCAGGCCTTCCCCGCCAGCGCGGCCGGGCTGGACGGCTTCGCCGCGTGGCTGGAAGACCCGCAGGAGCGCAGGCTCGACGTGCCCGCCTACCTGCTGACGGACTTGATCGAGGAAGATTTCCAGCATCAACTCGTGCCCCACGTGCGCGGCAAGGCGGGCCGCGCCCTGCTGGAGCGGCGCAAGCAGCAGTTACACCGCGACACGCCCTACCGGGGCAGCACCCTGCTGGGGCGCGAAAGCACGGGACGCCACGACGACCAGGTACTGTTTTTCGCCCTCACCAATCCCACCTTGCTGCAACCGTGGACGGAGGCGCTCGAACACTTGCGCGTGCCCGTGGCCGGCATCTATTCGACCAGCCTGCTCAGTATCGCGCTGGTCAAAAAGTTGTCGATCGCGCATGAACACTTGCTGCTGGTGACGCAGCAATCGGGCGGCTTGCGGCAAAGTTACTATGAAAAGGGCCAGCTGCGCTTTTCGCGCCAGACGGCGACCATCGCGCTCGACGGCGTGGCCGTGAATATCGCGCTGGAAACGGAAAAGACACGGCAATTTCTCACCAGCACGCGCATGCTGGCGCGCGGCGACGTCTTGAATACCGTCATCCTGGCGCCGGCCGCGCAGATCGCCAAGCTCGAGCTGCTGTGCGATAACGGCGTCGAAGTGGCTTACCACTTCATCGACCTGCAGCTGGCCGGCGAACGGGTGGGCTTGCGCCAGACGCCGGCGCTGGCCGACGAATTGCTGCTGACCTTGCTGGGCAAGCATCCGCCGTCCAGCCACTATCCGCCCGGCGCGCTGGCCCGCTATTACCACTTCCAGCGCGCGCGCAAGACGCTGTACGGCGCCAGCGCCCTGATCGGCGCGTCGGCCGCCCTGTGGTGCGTGATCAATTTGCTTGGAGGCATCGCCGACGGGGCCAGCACGCAGCGGCTGGCGCAGGAAACGGCGTCCTACCAGGAACGCTACCGCAGCGTCATGTCGACGCAGCCGCCGGCGCCGGCCAAGACGCAGAACATGAAAGTGGCCGTCACCCTGGGCCAGATGATCGCCAGCCAGGCGCCGGAGCCGGGCCGCCTGCTGGGCATGCTGAGCGCCGCGCTGGACCAGGCGCCGCAGGTCGCGCTGGGCCAGCTGCACTGGCACGCGGGCCAGGCGCCCGCGCGCACGGCCGCCGGCCAGCCGCCGCCGCAGCAGACTGCGCCGCCCCGCAGCGCCCTGGCCGGCATCCCTGTCGCGCCGCCGCAGGCGCTGCGCCTGGAAGCGGACGTAGCCATGCCGAACAATGACTACCGCGCCGCGCTGGCCGCCATCACGGCCTTCGCGCAAACGCTGGCGCGCCAGCCGCGCATGCAGGTGACGATCGAGGAAACGCCGCTCGACCTGCGTCCCAGCGCGGCCCTGTCCGGCAAGAGCGCCGCACCGGCGCAGGACAGCCAGGCCCGCTTTACCCTCTTGCTGGAGTGGCAGCCATGAGCGGCCCCGTGAAGCAGCCGCCCCTGCCCGGCATGCAGCGGGCAGGCACGCCCACGCGCACCCTGCCCGCCTGGCTGGGCGAACTGCACCTGGTACGCGCCGCCCTGCTGTGCTTTGCGCTGACCTTGCTGGCCAGCCTGCTGCTGCTGAGCCTAACCGCCGCCTATCGCATGCGCGAAGCGCAACAGCTGTACCTGGCCCAGCACACGCGCACGGCGGCGGCCACCCTGTTCAACCACGCGGAAGCGGAAAAGCAGGAAATCCGCGCCTACGAACCGCAATTTTTGGCCCTGCGCCAGCGCGGCCTGATCGGCGAGGAAAACCGCCTGGCCTGGATCGACGCCATCCGCCGCAGCCAGGAACAGCGCAAGCTGCTGCCGATCAGCTATGACATCAGCCCGCAGCAAGCGCTGCCCGTGCCGTTGCCCATGGTGATGGGGCAATATCACCTGCGCGGCAGCCGCATGCGCCTGCAGATGGATTTGCTGCACGAGATGGACTTGCTGAACCTGTTTGACGATTTGCGCCAGGCCGGCTATTTCGCCGTGCAGGATTGCACGCTCAAGCGCCACGGCGCGGCCGGCGGCGAGGCGGTGCCGACCCTGGGCGCCGAATGCGAACTGCTGTGGCTAACCGTCAACAGCGTGCCCGTGCCGGGGCGGCCATGAGGTCCGCCCTCGTCCTGCGCACCCGCATCCTGTGCGCGCTGCTGGCCGGCGCCGCGCTCACGGCGCAGGCGCAGCCGCTGGGACGTTTGTTCCTGTCGCCCCATCAGCGCGCCCAGCTCGACGCGCAGCGCTACGGGCCGCCGCCACCCGATCCCGCCCTGGCTGCCCCCACGCCACCGCCACCGCCGCCGCCGCCCGCGCCGCCCGTGGAATTGAATGGCATGGTGCAGCGCAGCAGCGGCCGCTCCACCGTCTGGCTGAACCAGGAAGCGCAAAACGAGCCGCACAACCGCCTTGCCCGCGACAAGCCCGGCACCCTGACCCTGCGCCTGTCGAATGGCCAGGCGGTGCTGCTGAAACCTGGCCAGCGCTACGATCCGGCCAGCGGCACGGTCACCGAGGCGCAGGAGACGCCGCCATGACGCCACGGCAAGCTCATCGGCAGCCTCGTCGCCAGCGCGGCGCCGCCCTGTTGCTGCTGGTGGCCGTGCTGGGCCTGGGCGCGGCCAGCCTGCTGATCAGCGCCTTTGGCCGCACGACGGGCGAGGCCGAACGCCAGCAGCGCACGCTGGACACCCTGGCGCAGGCGCGCGAAGCCTTGCTGGGCTTTGCGGCGGTCAATGGCCGCCTGCCCCGTCCGGCCGCCTCCGCCCTCGACGGGCGCGAACGTGCCGCCGACTGCGCCGACGATGCCGCCTGCAGCGGCTTCCTGCCATGGGTGGCGCTGGGCGTGGCGGGCAGCGACGCCTGGGGCAAGCTGCTGCGCTACAGCGTCACGCCGGAAATGGCGCGCGCACCCATCGTCTCGTTTTCCGCCGTCGCCAACCGGGTCGTGCTCGAGCGCGACGCGCGCGGCGAATTCGCCTTCGTCGCGGGCCAGGCACTGTGCGACGTCAGCGTCGAATGCCTGCCCGTCGTGCTGTTCTCGCAAGGCAAGGACCACTACGGCACGGCCGCCAGCGGCGTGACGCAGATCAATACGGCACGCGGCAATGTCGACGAAGCCGCCAACGACCGCGCCAGCCGCAGTTTCATCGCCCGCCCCGCCACCGACAATGCCGCACTGCCCGGCGGCGCCTTCGACGACATGCTCACCTGGATTACCTTGCCTACCCTGTACCAACGCATGCGCGCCGCGCGCAACCTGCCATGAGCCCCCGCCCGCATCCATCGCGCCGCCAGGGCGGCTTTTCCCTGATCGAGATCGCCATCGTGCTCGTCATCGTGGGCCTGATGATAGGCGGCCTGGTCACGCCCTTGACGGTGCAGCTGGAACAGCGCAAGGTGGCCGAGACGCAACAGGCGCTGAATGAAGCGAAGGAAGCGCTGACGGGCTACGCGCTGCGCTACGGCTACCTGCCCTGTCCCGCCGTCTCCGCCATGAGCGGCCTGGAAGACCGGCGCGGCACCCGCTGCACGGGCGAAAAGCGCGCCGGTTTCCTGCCCTGGGCCACTCTGGGGCTGCGTCAGGGCGACAGCTGGAACAATCTGTTCCGCTACAGCGTGACGCCGGCCTTCAGCGACAGCGGCCAGCTTTTCAGCCTGTCGACGCCGCGCGACATCAGCATCGTCACGCGCAATGGCGGCGCGCTGCTGCAGGCGACGGCCTTGAACGACATCCCCGCCATGATCATGTCGCACGGCAAGAACGGTTTCGGCGCCACGAGCGTGCAGGGCCAGCGCCAAGCTGTGCCTTTCGGCAACAATGTCGACGAGCGCAACAATGCTACGAACGCCACCACCGTCATCAGCCGCGCCGCCAGCGGCCCGCAGCAGCCCGGCGGCGAGTTCGACGATATCGTCGCCTGGCTGTCGCCGAACATCCTGTTCAACCGCATGGTGGCGGCGCAAAGGCTGCCCCGCTGATGCCCATGCTCTCGCCCGCCGCCACCATCGCCCGCTACACCTTGCTCGAAGCGCTGCGCAGCCGCCTGCCGTGGCTGTTCCTGCTGGCCGCCTGCGGCGCCGCCGCCCTGGCCGGCTTCCTGCAGCAACTGGCGCTGACGGAAAGCGGCGCCGTGCAGGCGGCGCTGCTGGCGGCCGCCTTACGCCTGGCTGGCGTCTTCCTGCTGGCCACCTTCATCATCACCAGCATGGCGCGCGAAGCGGCCGACCGGGGCCTGGAACTGCTGCTGGCGCTGCCCATGCCGCGCGCCGCCTACCTGCTGGGCAAACTGCTGGGCTACGGGGCCCTGGCGGCCGTGCCCGCCGTGCTGTTCGGCCTGTTGATGGCCCTGTTCGCCGCGCCCGCGCAAAGCGCGCTGTGGGCGCTGTCGCTGCTGGGGGAATTGTGGATCGTCGCCGCCTTCAGCCTGCTGTGCGCGGCCAGCCTGCAGCAGGCCCTGCCGGCGCTGGCCGCCACCAGCGGTTTCTACGTGCTGGCGCGCATGCTGGGCAGCCTGCAACTGCTGGCGCACGGCCCGCAGGCGGGCGACTCGCTGGCGCAGCGGGCCACGGCCGGCGCCATCGACGTGCTGGCCCTGTTGCTGCCCCGCCTGGACGCCTTTGCGCGCACGGAATGGCTGCTGTACGCCACCGGCGACTGGCCAGCCCTGGCCAATGTGGCGGCGCAAACCGGCATCTACGTGGCCTTGCTGGCCAGTTGCGCGCTGTGCGACTTTTACCGCAGGAACATCTGATGGCCGCCGCCCTGCGCCCCTGGAGCAGCGTGCCGCGTCCCCTGTGCTGGCTGCTGGCGGCATGCCTGCTGCTGCAGCTGGGCTGGCGCCTGGCGCAGCAGCAAGCGCCGGCGCAGGCGCGGCCCCTGCCCGCCGCGCCGCCGGCGGGCGTGGCGCGCCTGGCCAGCCTGGGCGAGCCGCTGGCCATGTCGAAAGCCATGCTGCTGTACCTGCAGTCGTTCGAAGACCAGGCCGGCGTCAGCCTGCCGTGGCGCGAACTCGACTATGAGCGCCTGGCCGGCTGGCTGGAGACGGCGCAAACGCTCGATCCGCGCAGCCAGTATGCGCTGGTGGCCGCCAGCGAAGTGTACGCGGGCGTGGCCGACCCGCAGCGCGTGCGGCGCATGCTGGCCTTTGTCGCCGCCAGCTTCGCGGCCGACCCGCAGCGCCGCTGGCCCGCCATGGCGCAGGCGGCGCTGGTGGCGAAGCACCAGCTGCGCGACCTGCCGCTGGCCCTGTCGTATGCGCGTGAACTGCGGCGGCTGGCGACGGGGCCGCAAGTGCCATCCTGGGTGCGCGAGATGGAAGCGTTCATCCTGGAAGACATGGACCAGCTCGACAGCGCCCGCCTGGTTATCGGCGGCCTGCTCGCCAGCGGCCAGATCAGCGATCCCCACGAACTGGCCTTCCTCGCGCGCCGGCTCGACGAACTTGCCAAGAAGAAAGCAAAGGCCACGCCATGACCCTGCCCTGCGCGCCCGGCACCAAATGCAGTAAACTGCCAACCCAAGCTGTCGCACTTTTTTTCCAAGGAAATCCCATGCTCCCACGCCGCCAGCACGGCTTTACGCTCGTAGAAATCGCCATCGTCCTGGTCATCATCGGCTTGCTGCTCGGCGGCGTGCTCAAGGGACAAGGCTTGATCGACAGCGCCAAGGTGAAAAACATCATCCAGCAATCGAATGCGCTGACGGCCGCCGTCAACGCCTACCAGGACAAGTTCCGCGCCCTGCCCGGCGACGACCTGCAGGGCACCCTGCACGTGCCCAATTCGGCCGGCAACGGCAATGGCGACGGCCAGATCGGCGACGGCCAGCCGCGCGAATTCACCCTGGCGCCGCAGCACCTGGCGCTGGGCGGCTTCATCACCGGCTCGTTCAACGGCACCTCGCAATTCATGACCAGCGCCCAGGGCGGCGCCGTCTACCTGTACAACGACGAAGTGGGCGGCCGCGCCGGCAACGGCATCCGTTTCGACAACTTGCCCGAGAGCTACGCGGAGCAGATCGACAGCAAACTCGACGATGGCGTGGCCAGCACGGGCAGCGTCCGGGCGAACATGCCCTATGGCAATGCCGGTGCTATCATCCCCCGCACCGCCGTCTTCTTCTGAGCCGTCAGTCACTATCAAAGGAATACCATGCCACTGCACCGCAAACTCATCGTCTCCCTGGCCGCCTGCGCCTTGCTGGCCGGCAGCGCGCACGCCCAATACGTGGGCCCGACGGCCGGCCCGGCCGCACCCAGCAGCGTGGCCGCCATCCTGAAAAACCCCGTCGACGACCAGGCCGTCGTGCTGCGCGGCCATTTGCTGCGCAAAGTGGGCAAGGAGAAATACACGTTCTCCGACGGCACGGCGGAAATCCGCGTGGACATCGACGACAAGGTCTTCATGAACCGCAAGATCGACGCCAAGACCCAAGTGGAAATCCGCGGCGAAGTGGAGAAGGATTTCATGGAAAGCCCGGAAATCGATGTCGACGTGCTGACCGTGGTGCCGTAAAGCCGCCTTGCCATCCCGCCGCCACGGCGGGATGGGCGTTTCCCCTCCTCTGTATGCCTTGCGCAACCTTTTTTCCATTCCAGAAACTAGGCTTGTCAGAAGAATCAATTTCGTCTAGCATCTTTTCATTCAAGGTCAGCCAGCGCCAGCGTGAGCCTGCCTGTCGACTCATCCATTCTGGGAGCTTTCCGGGTGCAAGATTTGCCTTCGATACGCTCAAGAATTTCATGGCTGGTGCTTGCCTGGGTCATTCCGACGGCGCTCGTGTTTCTCCTGCTCGTGGCGCAAAGTTACACGCGCGAACGCGACCATGTCGTCAGCGAAACGGCGCAGGCGGCGCGCGCGGTGGCAGCCGCCGTCGAACGCGACTTGAACGGCGCCCAGATGGCCGCGCGCATCCTGGCCGGCTCGCCCGCCCTGCAAGCGGACGACATCGGCGCCCTGCGGGCCCTGGCCGCCGGCCTGCTGCAGCCTGGCCTGGCCGTCAGCGCCTTCATCGTCTCCGACGCCAAGGGCCGCCAGCTGATCAATACGACCCTGCCCGCCAGCCAGGCGCCGCCTCCCCTGCCGCAAAAATGGGCCGCCAGCATGGAGCGCACGCGCGACTCCGGCAAGCCGCGGCTGACCAGCCTGACCAAGGCGCCCGACAGCCTGCCGCAGCTGGCCCTGAACCTGCCCTTGCCGCGCAGCCAGGGTAGCGCCTACGTGCTGACGGCCCTGTACCCGCCCGACTACCTGTCCGTGCTGCTGCGCGAGCTGCACCTGCCAGCCTACCTGGGCGCGGCCATCATCAATGCCGACGGCATCAACGTGGCGCGCACGCTGGCGCCGCAGCGCTATGTGGGCCAGCGCAGCGCGGCGCCCCTGCTGGAACAGATACGCCAGGCGCGCGAAGGCGTGCTGCGCCATGCCACCCTGGAAGGCATCGACGTGTATACGGGCTTTCGCCGCGCCCCGGACGCCGCCTGGACGGTGGCCGTCACCATGCGCACCAGCACGGTGGCGCAAGCCCTGCTGCGCTCGGTAGTCACGGGTTCCCTCATCCTGGCGCTGCTGCTGGGCGCCGGCTTCGCCCTGGCCTGGCGCGTGGGCGGCCGCCTGGCCAGCACCCTGCAGGAACTGACGCAGCAGATCCATGCGCTGGCGCAAGGCAAACCCCTGCTCTCGAACCGGCACGCGGACCGCGAATCGGCCGACATGGCCAGCGCCCTGGGCGCGCTGGAACGCGACCTGCGGCGTCACCGCACGCAGCTCGAAAGTCTGGTGGCCGAACGCACGCTGGCCCTGGGGAAATCCACGCGCCTGCTGGAAACCGTATACGCGACGGCGCCGATCGGCATGCTGTTCGTGGACCTGGACTTGCGCATTGTCATGATCAACCACTACCTGGCCGCCATCAACGGGGCCAGCGTGGCGCAGCACCTGGGCCGTCCCGTGGGCGCCATGCTGTTCGACGACGCCGTGCGGGCGGAGGTGGAACGCTGCGTGCGCCAGGTGCTCGGGACGGGACAGCCCATCGTCGACATCGAATTGAAGGGCCATAGCGGCCAGCAGCGCGAGCAATTGAGTCACTGGATCGTCTCGTACCACCCGATCTTCGGCCCGGAACAGCAATTGCTGGGCGTATCGGGCCTGTGGCTGGACATTAGCGAGCGCAAGCGCAGCGAAGCGGAATTTCGCCGCTCGAAACACTTGTTTGGCACCATCATCGAAAACATCCCGGCCATGGTCTTCGTCAAGCGCGCCGACAAGCTGAGCTTTGAAATGGTCAACCGCCACGCGGAACTGACCCTGGGACGCTCGCGCGAGCAATTGCTGGGCAAGACGGACCACGATTTCTTCCCGCCGCAGCAGGCGTCCGCCTTCGTCAGCGCCGACCGCAAGCTGCTGGCCACGGGGCAGATGGTGGAAATCGAACAGGAAGCGATCAATACGGCCGACGGCACCACGCGCCACTTCACCACGCGCAAGGTGGTCTTGCGCGACGATGCGGGGCGCGCCAGCCATGTGCTGGGGGTATCGATCGACATCACGGAACGCAAGCGCGCCACCGAGGTGCTGCACGCCACCACGTGGCGCCTGGAACAGAACGAACGCTTCATCCGCACCGTCACCGACAACCTGCCCGGCATGGTGTCGTACTGGGGCGCCGATTTGCGTTGCCGATTTGCAAATAAATTCTATAACGAATGGTTTGGCCGCAGCAGCGCCGAACTGGCCGGCATCCACATGAGCGAATTGCTGGGGCAGGAACTGTTCGACGTGTATGCGCCCCACGTCGAGGGCGTGCTGGCGGGCCGGCCGCAAAGCTTCGAGCGCGACCTGCTCGATCCCGGCGGCCAGGTGTGCCACACGTGGACCAATTACATCCCCGATTTCGACGACGGCGGCGGCGTGCGCGGCTTCTTCGTGCTGGCCTCGGACGTTTCCGAACTCAAGCGCACGGAATTGCGCCTGCATGAACTCAACGAGCAGATGGTGCGCGCGCGCGACAAGGCCGAGGCCGCCAGCGTCGCGAAAAGCGAATTCGTCGCCAACATGAGCCATGAAATCCGCACGCCGATGAACGCCATCATCGGCCTGGCGCGCCTGCTGGAAGAGTCGCCGCTGGAACGGCGCGAGCGCAGCTATGTGGGCAAGATCCAGATGGCGACGCAGTCGCTGCTCAATATCGTCAATGACGTGCTCGATTTTTCCAAGATCGAGGCGGGACAGATGGTGCTGGAACAGCGCCGCTTCCAGCTCGAACGCATGTTGGGCAGCGTGGGTGTCTTGCTGGCCAGCAGCGCCTGGGCGCGCGGCGTGGAACCCGTGTTCGTGCTCGCCCCCGGCGTGCCGGACGAGCTGATCGGCGACGCCCTGCGCGTGGAGCAAATCCTCATCAACCTGATGGGCAACGCCGTCAAGTTCACCTCGCATGGCGAAGTGGTGTTGTCGATCGACAAGGTGGCCGAGGATGCGGACAGCGCCACCCTCGAGTTTTCCGTGCGCGACACGGGCATCGGCATCGGCGCGGCCGAGCAGGAACGCATCTTCGACGCGTTTTCCCAGGGCGACAGCGGCACCAGCCGCAAATATGGGGGCACGGGACTGGGGCTGGCCATCTGCCGGCGCATGGTGGAATTGATGGGCGGCACCCTCAGCGTGAAAAGCACGCTGGGCAAGGGCTCCGACTTCCGCTTCCGCTGCCGCTTCGACAAGGTGGCGCCGCCGCCCGAACCGCCCGGCAAGAGCGCGCCCAGGGTCCAGTCGCTGCTGATCATCGACGACAACGCCAGCGTGCGCGCCATGCTGGAAGAGTGGTGCGCGGCGCAGGGCTGGCACAGCCGCAGCGCCGACAGCGGCGCGGCCGGCCTGGCCCTGCTGCGCGCCCACAGCAGCGGCGGGCCGGCGGCGGACCTGGTGCTGCTCGACGCGGCCATGCCCGGCATCGATGGCATTTCCATGCTCACCGAGGCGCGCGCCGACGAACGCCTGGTACTGCCGCCCGTGATCATGCTGGTGGCCGACCAGGATAGCGAAAACCTCGAACGCCTGGCCGACAGCCTGATGCTGGCAGGCATCGTTTCAAAGCCGGCCACCCCGGCGCGCCTGCTGGCGGCCGTGACGGCCGTGCGCGAAGGCCGCAGCACGCCTTCTGCGCTGCCCGTGTCCAGTCCCTTGTCGGGTTTGCTCACAGGCATGCGCGTGCTGCTGGTGGAAGACAATGAAATCAACCAGGAAGTGGCGCAATACATCCTGCTGCACTCGGGCGCGCGCGTGACCGTGGCCGCCAACGGCCGGCTGGCCGTCGACTTGCTCACCAGCACGCCGGACGCCTGGGACGTGCTGCTGATGGATTTGCAGATGCCCGTCATGAACGGCTACGACGCCACCCTGGCCATCCGCGCCCTGGGCTTGCCGGACTTGCCCATCATCGCCATGACGGCCAATGCCATGGACGAAGACCGCCTGCGCGCCATCGCCAGCGGCATGAATGCGCATGTGGCCAAGCCCATCGATGTCGACGAGATGATACAGACGCTGACCCGGCTGGTGCCGGCGCCCTTGGGTGGCGACAGCGCCGTGCAGGCAGCCGATGCCGTCGCGCGGACGCTGGACTTGCCCGCCACGGTGCCCGGCATCGACCTGGCGGCGGCCCTGCACCGCTTCGGCGGCGACTACGGCGCCTTCCTGGCCCTGCTCAAGCGCTTTGAGAATTCGCAAGGCGACGCCGTCGAGGAAACGCGCCGCCTGCTGGCCGCCGGCCAGGCGCAGCAGGCGGCGCAGCTGCTGCACCGCGTGTGCGGCGTGGCGGCCAACCTGGGCGCCACGCAGATCGCCAGCCTGGCCGCCGAGACGGAGAAAACGCTGAAAACGGGGCAATCGCACGCCACGTCCGCCATGCTGGGCCGCCTGGAACAGGCGATGGCCGAAGTCATCGAAGCGGCGCGCACCCTGCCTTCGCCCCTGCGGCGCAGCCAGCCGGCGGCGGCCGCGCCCGGCAGCGGGCCCGTCGACCTGCACGCCGGCCTGGCCGAATTGCTGGTCTTGATCCGCAACAACAACCTGAAAGCGCTGGCGCAATTTCACGCGCTGCACCCCGCCCTGCAACAGTCAGACCGGGAAGCGGCGCTGGCGATGGCACATGCGATTGAAACGCTGAATTTTGCCGAGGCGGAAAAACTCGTGCTCGATCAGCTGAAACGAGAGGAAAACAAGTGAGCTGGACCAACCTTGCCATGAACGGGCGCATCCTCATCGTCGATGACGCCATGGAAAACATCCAGATCCTGCACCAGCTGCTGCGCGAAGAGCACGACGTGCTGTTCGCCCTCAGCGGTGTGAAGGCGCTGGAAATTGCGCATAATCAACTGCCGGACCTGATCCTGCTCGACGCCGTCATGCCCGGCATGGATGGCTACGCCGTGTGCAGCGCGCTGCGCGAATCGGCCCTGCTGAGCGCCATCCCCGTCATCTTCGTCACGGCCCTGAACCAGCCCGAGGACGAGACGCGGGCGCTGGAAGCGGGCGCCGTCGATTTCATCACGAAACCGTTCAACGCGGCCGTCGTGCGCGCCCGCGTGCGCAGCCAGCTGACCATCAAGCGGCAGGCCGACGCCATGCGCGAACTGTCGCTGACGGATTCGCTCACGGGCGTGGCCAACCGGCGCAGCTTCAACGACACGATGGACAGCGAATGGCGGCGCTGCGCGCGCGACGGCGTGCCGATGGCCATCATCATGGCCGATATCGACCATTTCAAGGATTACAACGATACGTACGGCCATCAGGCGGGCGACCTGTGCCTGCAGCAGGTGAGCGCCGCCCTGCGCCGCTGCGCCGTGCGCCCGCCCGACCTGCTGGCGCGCTATGGCGGCGAGGAATTCATCATCCTGCTGCCGCAGGAAACGCGCGACGGCGCCGAAGTGGTGGCCCAGCGCATCCTCGACGAAGTGCGCGCGCTGGACATTCCCCACGCCAAATCGAGCGTCGGCCCGCACGTCACCGTCAGCCTGGGCATGGCCAGCGTCATGCCCACGGAAGGCATGGACCCCAGCACCCTGATCCGCGCCGCCGACGCCCTGCTGTACCGCGCCAAGCATACGGGGCGGGACAGGTATTGCGCGTCGGAAGAGGAGTGAGCGGGCAGGCTAGCGGCTCCTTGCCGGCGCGGCATTGGAACGATTGGTCCCCGATGGCCGTCCCGTCGTGCTGGGCCAGCCGCCCGCATTTCCCGGGCCAGGACCTCTGCCCGTAGCGCCGCTGCCACTGTTGGCCGCCTTGCCGCTGCCCGTGGCGCCCTTGCCGGCGCCGCTATTTCCACTGTTTGCCTTGTTGGACATCATCGCCTCCTTCGCCGGAAAACGCCGGCGCGCCACCAGCGTACACCTGGCGCACGCGCAGAAGCGCACGACTGCCTGCCGGCCGGCGAAGCGGGTTCAACTTGCTGCTCAGGGATAACACCGCATCAAAAACTCCGCCACGCACACAGGTTTCGTGTCGCCTTCCCGCTCCATTGTGACGGCCCAGTTGACTTGCGCCCCTTCCGGCAAGTCGTCGACGGAGAGGATGTCGAGGCGCGCGCGCAGGCGGCTGTTCACGGGCACGGGCGCGGGGAAGCGCACCTTGTTGAGCCCATAGTTGATGGCCATGCGGATGCCGGCCATGTGCAAGGCCCCCTGCAGCATGGCGGGCAACAGGGACAAGGTCAAGAAACCGTGCGCCACGGTGCAGCCGTAGGGCGACTCGCGCGCGCAGCGCTCCGCGTCGACGTGGATCCACTGATGGTCGTCCGTCGCGTCGGCAAAGGTGTCGATGCGCTGCTGGGTAATGGTCAGCCAGTCGGAAACGGCCACGTGCTGTCCCGCCAGGGCCTGGAAACCGGCGATGCCGGCGATATCACGCATGGTGTTGCTCCGCTGGCTCCGCCGGGCGGCGGCCGAACATGCCCATGCCCTCCACCGTCGTCACCACTTCGCCGTGCTGGTTGCGCACGCTCCATACGGAAATGACGATGCCGCGGTCCGGTTTCGACGTGGATGGGCGCACTTCCTTGACCTGGTAGGTCAGCTGCAAGGTGTCGCCAGCGCGCACGGGCTTGAGCCAGCGGATGCTGTCCAGGCCGGGCGAGCCCATACTGGACGAGTGCTTGAGCAGGTTATCCACCACCAGGCGCATCATCATGCCGCACGTGTGCCAGCCGCTGGCGATGACGCCCTTGAAGATGGTTTTTTCGGCGGCCGCATGGTCGACGTGGAACGGCTGCGGATCGAAATCCGTGGCGAAGGCGATGATTTCCCGCTCCGTCACGTGGCGCTGGCCCAGGTCGATTTCCAGGCCTTGCGTAAAATCTTCGAAATACCAGTGCTTGGGTTTGATTCCGGTCAATGCGGTCATGCGGTCTCCGTCGGCAAAAAGCCCGGCTGGGCGATAAAACGCTCGATATGGTGCTCCACGTCGCCCAGGGTCAGGGCGATCATGGAGAGGCGCTTGAAATGGTGGGCGGCAGGCAATTCGTCCGTCACGCCCATGCCGCCATGCAACTGCACGGCTTGCTGGCCGACAAAGGTGGCGGCCAGGCCCACCCTCGCCTTGGCGGCGGATACCGTGCGGCGCCGCTCGGCCGCGTCGGCGCTGTCGACCTTGGCGGCGGCCAGCATGGCCATCGAGCGCGCCTGCTCCAGGTGGATGAACATGTCGGCCATGCGGTGCTGCAGGGCCTGGAACTTGCCGATCGGCGCGCCGAACTGCTGGCGCGTTTTCAGATACTCGAGCGTGGCGGCGAAGATGGCGTCCATGGCGCCCACGGCTTCCGCGCACAGCAGGGCCGCGCCGTAATCGACGGCCGCGTCCAGCACGGCCCAGCCCTGCCCCGCCTGACCGATCAGCGCGTCATGCCCCAGCACCACTTGCACGAGGGTGACGGTGGCGGCACGCTGGCCGTCGATGGTGCGGCAGTCGCGCACGGTCACGCCCGGCGCATCCACAGGCACGAGGAACAGCGAAATGCCGTCAGTGCCGTCCTGGCCGCCGCCGCTGCGCGCGGAAACGATCAGTGCGCCCGCCTGCGCGCCGTGGATGACGACGGTTTTCTCGCCGTCCAGCACGAAACCGTCGCCGCTGGCGGTTGCCGTGGTGGCGATGTCATGTAAATCGTGGCGCGACTGGCGTTCGCCCAGCGCGCAGGCGAGCTTCAGGCTGCCGCCGGCAACCTGCTCCAGCACGGCGTCATGACCGCCCGCCAGGGTCAGGAAGCGCGCCCCCAGCATGGTGGCGAAATACGGTTCGACCACGAGGCCGCGCCCCAGTTCCTGCATCACCAGCAGCATGTCCACGGCCGTGCCGTCGAAGCCGCCCGCCGCGGCCGGCAGCGGCAAGGCCGTCATGCCCAGTTCGGCCAGGGTGGCCCAGGCAGCGCTTGAGACGCCCGTGGCCGAGTGGACGATCTGCTTGCGCGTTTCAAACGAGTAATCCTTGTCGACCCAGCGCCGGAGCGCATCGGCGAATTGCTGCTGTTCCTGATTAAAATGGAAGTCCATGTCGTCTCCTTCTGGCTTACAGGCCCAGGATCATCTGCGTGATGATGTTTTTCTGGATTTCATTCGAGCCGCCATAGATCGATGTCTTGCGGTAATTGAAGTAATACGCGGCCAGCGGCGCGGCCAGGTCGTCGCCGGCGGCACTGTGCTGCGCGCCGCCATCGAGGAAAGCGGGATCGAAGGGCAAGGCTTGCGGGCCGATGGCTTCCACCATCAGTTCCGTCAGTTGCTGCTGCAGTTCCGAGCCGCGCACCTTCAGCATCGACGCCTGCGGTCCCGGCCCCTTGCCTTCATCGCTGATGACGCGCAAGACCGTCATTTCCAGCGCCATCAGTTCGATTTCCAGGGTAGCGACCTTGGCGGCGAAGGCGGGATCGTGCAGCAGCGGCGCGCCGCGCTTGGTTTGCTGCATGGCCAGTTGCTTGAGGAAAGTCAATTCGCGCTTGGAGCGGCCCACGGCGGCGATGCCCGTGCGCTCGTGCCCCAGCAGATACTTGGCATAGGTCCAGCCCTTGTTTTCCTGTCCCACCAGGTTGCTGACGGGCACGCGCACGTTGTCGAAGAAGACTTCGTTCACTTCATGCTCTTCATCGAGCATGATGATGGGACGCACGGTGATGCCCGGCGTTTTCATATCGATCAACAAGAAACTGATGCCTTCCTGCTTGCGCACCGTGCTATCCGTGCGCACCAGGCAAAAGATCATGTCCGCGTGCTGGCCCAGGGTCGTCCAGGTTTTCTGGCCGTTGACGATGTAATGGTCGCCGTCGCGCTGGGCCGTGGTTTTCAGGGAAGCGAGGTCGGAACCGGCGCCCGGCTCGGAGTAGCCCTGGCACCACCAGTCGTCGCAGTTGAGGATGCGCGGCAGATAATAGGCTTTTTGTTCGGCGTTGGCGAAGGCCATGATGACGGGCGCCACCATGTTGACGCCGAAGGGCAGGATGGGCGGCGTGGCGGCGCGCGCGCACTCGTCTTCCCAGATGTGGCGCTGCACGGCCGTCCAGCCCGTGCCGCCATGTTCGACGGGCCAGGCCGGCGCGGCCCAGCCTTGCTTTGCGACAATCTTGTGCCAGCGCACGTAATCGTCGCGGTTCAGGCGCAGATGCTGGCGCACCTTGCGCTGCAAGTCCGCCGGCAAATGGGTGTCGAGGAAGGCGCGCACCGTGTCGCGGAACGCCGTCTCCTCGGCCGTGTAATGCAGGTCCATGTCTGTCTCCTTGTTCTTATCGGTTGCCGTGATGACTGCACGCAAGGAAGCTCAGCGCACAAAAAAGCACGACCGTTCTCAATGATTGTACAACAGATTGGAAGCGGCGCCAGGGGTTTTACACAGGCTGGCGCGCAAGGGAAGCGGGTGGAATTGATTGCCTGCTGCCGCAGGCACTTCGCCTATATGTGCGACAGGATATTAATGAGCTTGCCGAAAGGGTCGCGCACGAAAAACCGCCTGACACCCCAAGGTTCATCGACAGGACCATATTCAATGGGAAACCCCGCCACACGCATGCGTGCCAATGCGGCATCCACGTCATCGACTTCTATGGAAAGGTCGGGCACAGCGGTGTTCGAGCCGCCTTGCGTCGCGAAGCTCACTTGCACGCTCATCTCGCTTTGCGAACCATACGTCATGATCCAGCCATGGTCCATCAACAGGCTCAGACCCAGCACATCCTCGTAAAACGTCCGCGCCAGGCCCGGATCCGACGCCGGGAAATTTGCAACGATACGCTTGACTTGCATATTTTTCCTCCATGTCTATATAAGTCCAACCCTGCTCAATATCGTCATCCACGTCTCCAGACGTGTCCGCTTCTGGCGAGATTGCCACTGTACACAATTACCTTTGAAGCAACATCCCCCGTAACAGCAATTCCAACGCTGCCACTCCTTTTATCAGGCGCGCATTGCCTTCCTCACCGTCTGCGATCCAGAACGCCGCTTCTGCCAGGCTGCCGTAGATCAACGAAGCCAATGCCTCTGGGCAAGCGTCGACCACGATGCCTTGCTGAATCAGCTGCTGGATAAGCTTTTGCATCGACTCGAGGCAATGGCGCTGCGAGTCCGGTGAGGCGCCGCCTAAAACCGCCCTGGCATCGCGTAAGACGATGCGCTGAATTTCCGGCTCCAGGGCCATCTCCAGATAGGCACGGCAGCGCTGGCGAAAGCCTTCCCACGAGTCTGCGGCGCTGTCGGAGATGGCTTGCAGGCGGCCATCCATTTCCGCATCGATCTGCTCCACCACGGCCAGCAGCAAGCCCTTCTTGTCGCCGAAGTGATGATACAGGGCGCCACGCGTCAGGCCTGCCTGCGCGGTCAGGTCGTCCATCGATGTGTCGGCATAGCCGCGCTCGCTAAACACTTTGCGGGCCGTGGCCAGCAACGATGCACGGGTTTCTTCCATTTCCACACGGGTGCGGCGAACCATTGCTCTCTCCTTACATACGCAGCGTATGATTATTTACATTCATTGCGTATGTATATATACTATTCATACGCGCTGTATGTATTATCACTTTGACGCCCCTTCGCTGCAAGCAGGGCGCCGTATATCGCATGATCACATGAAGGATATGAACCATGAGTACGTCTCCCCACGTTGCCACAGAAACCGCTGTCCGCCACCCATGGCTGGCGGTCGGCGCGGTCGGCATGGCCACGTTTTCGGTCGTGACGACGGAAATGCTCCCGGTCGGCCTGTTGACGCCGATTGCGGACACGCTGGACACCTCCACGGGAACCGCCGGCCTGATGATCTCGCTGCCAGCATTGCTGGCGGCCTTGTTCGCGCCGCTGGTCGTGGTCGCATCAGGAAACCTGGACCGGCGCAAGATTCTCTGTGGTTTGCTGACACTATTGGTGATCGCGAACATTGCCTCGGCCCTGGCGCAAAACATGGCGTGGATGCTGGCTGCCCGTGTTCTCGTCGGTTTTTGCATGGGCGGCATCTGGGCCATCGCCGGCGGCCTCGCTTCCCGCCTGGTTCCTGCCCGCTCGACCGGCCTGGCAACGTCGATCATCTTCGGTGGCGTGGCGGCCGCTTCCGTGCTGGGCGTGCCGCTAGGCGCACAAATCGGCGACGTTGCGGGATGGCGCTGGGCCTTCGGCGTCATGGCGCTGTTCAGCAGCCTGGTACTGGCGCTGCATCTGGCCTTCATTCCCGCCCTGCCCGCGGCCGGTTCGACGACCTGGCGCCAATTCGGCAAACAGCTGCGCAACAGGCAGTTGCAGGCGGGGCTGCTTCTGACTCTGTTGCTGGTGAGCAGCCATTTCATGGCCTTTACCTTCGTGCGCCCGCTACTACTGTCCGTGTCGGGGTTTGATACGCAATGGCTGGGCGCGCTGCTGTTTGCCTATGGCTGCGCGGGCATCATTGGAAACTTCCTGGTAGGCGTGGTTGCCGTGCGGCGCACAGCGACTACCATCATCGCCATCTCGGGCGGCCTGCTGCTCACGCCGCTGCTGTTTCTGGCGATCGGCGATTCCGGCATCGGCGGCGGCGTGGTGTTGCTGGCCTGGGGTTTGGCCTACGGCGGCGTATCGGTCGGCCTGATGACCTTGATGCTGAAGGCGGCGCCCGGAGCCGTGGAGATCGTCGCCGCGCTGTATGTCGGTGTCTTCAATATCGGCATTGCGCTCGGGGCGTGGACCGGTGGCCAGGCAGTGGACAGGCTGGGCCTCTCAGCCAACCTGTGGCTTGCCGCAGGATGCGCCGCAGCTGCCTTGCTGCTGGCTTTTGGCATCCGTTTTATTGAAGCCAACAAGCAACTCCGCCCTGCAAGCGATTGACGCTGGCCGCCATCACCCGTACAGATGCAGCAGCACCTGCACGGCCACGATCTTGACGATGGTCATGCTGGGGAAGATCATGGCGTAGCCCAGGTTCGGGCGGTCCGACTTGGCCAGGCGGTTGGCGAACACCAGTACGGCCGGGTTGCCCGTGGCGCCGGCCGCGATGCCCAGCAGCTCGGGAAACGGCAGGCGCAGGAATATCTTGCCCAGGATCACGACGAGGGCCACCACCACCAGCACCGTCACGGCCCCCAGCGCCAGCATGGGCAAGCCATCGGCGCCCACCTGCTGCACGAAGGGCAAGCCGGACGCCATGCCGACGGAGGCGAGGAAAATCGTCAAGCCATAGTTGCGCATGACCAAGTTGGCCGACAGCGGCAAGCGCCAGCTGATCTTGCCGACCCTGCCCAGGCGCCCCAGGATCAGCGCCATCACCAGCGGACCGCCCGCCAGGCCCAGGCTGAACGAACCGATCCACGGCAAGGGGATGGGCACCAGGCCCAGCAATACACCCAATACCATGCCCATGCCCAGCGACACATAACTGAACTCGGCCGTGGCCGTGATGGAATTGCCGAACAGCTTGCGCACGTCGGCCGCATGTTTCGCCGGTGCAATGGCCATCACCCTGTCGCCGAATTCCAGGGTCAGGAACGGGTGCGGCAGGATCATGGCGTCGCCACGGCGTATGAAGGCGATCTGCAGGGGAAAATCTTTCCCAAGATTCAGCTCGCCCAGGGGCACGCCGACGATTTCCGCATCCGATACGAACACTTCCGTGCCATCGAACGCGCTGCGGTCCTTCATCAGGCGGCCCGTATCCAGGTGGCCCAGCGCCGTGCGCGCCGCTTCCACGCCCGCCACCGTGCCCGACACCATCAGCGCATCGCCCACGCCGAGCACGAGGCCAGGATCGGGCAAGCGGTTCTGGTGGCCCTGGCGCACGCCGATCACTTGCACGCCCGCCAGGGGGCCATCGGCCAGTTCGGACAGGGCCGCACCCGCCAATTTGGCTTCATCGATGGTAATTTCGGACACGACGATAGGTGCCGGCGGCGGCGTCAGCACGGGTTTTAATATGCGCCCCGCCAGGTACAGGCCCAGCATGGGGCCGACGACGCCGAACGGATACGCGACGGCATAGCCGACGGCCGCGTCGCCATTGCCGTGCGACGCTTCCAGCGCCGCCTGCAGGGCGGCCGTGCTGGTCATGGCGCCGGCAAACACGCCGCTGGCCATGCGCAGCGAGATATCGATCCACTGCCCGCCCCAGACGGACACGGCCAGGCCTCCCATGACGGCGGCAAAGGCGATCAGGTTATGTTTCTGCCCCGCGCCGCGCAAGCCGGCGAAAAACTGCACGCCATACTGCACGCCTATGCCATACAGAAACAGCAGCAAGCCGATGGAGCCGACCATCGGCGGCGGCACGGCACCGGGAGCAAACGCGCCCAGCGCCAGCCCCGCGAACAGCACGCCGCCCACGCCCAGCGAAAAGCCGAACACGCTGATGCGCCCCAGCGCATAACCGGCGCCGATGACGAGAAACAGGGCGAGAATGGGCGTGGACTCCAGCGTGTGGCGAAATAATTGATGCATCAGGCAACCTTGGTCTGGGGAAGGCCCAGTTTAGCATGCACAAAAGCAACACGATGGCGATGATGGCAAGCAAGCGTGCGCAGCTTTCTGCATGTAAAACGGGCAAAAAAAAGCCCGCTGCGGGAGCGGGCTGAATCTAATTCCTGTGAGGAAGTAGAGGAGACAGGTGCAATGATGCCGCATGGCAACATATAAATCCAATTGCATGTTGTGATGATGGAAATATGTTTCATCAATATCTGACCTAAGCCGTTCCAAAAATGAGGAGTTTTCGATGCGATCGTTGTTCGCGCGTCACCAGCACGCGGGCTTGCTCCACGCTTACGCAAGTCTGCGGCGCAAACCCTGCCGGCACGGTCTGCGCATCGCGCGCGATGACTTGCGGATCATTGAGCACGTCATAGTCTGCACGCGTGAAAAACAGTTGCTCGATACCGCCGTCCCCCGCCGGCAACGGCTTGACGACGATGAGCGACCAATGGCCTTCATCCCCCAGAAATTGCTTTTGCTTCAGGAAGGCGTTGACGCGGTCTGCATGAGGCGCCGATTCGCTCAGCTCGCTCTGATAAAGACCCAGCGGGCACAGCGCCGTGCCGGCCGGCCACCCCATGTCGGGCAACGCTGCGACCGTGACCGGGCGCAACTGGGCCAGATGGCGGTCGAGCGGGTGCTTTTCCGCCGAGCAGGCGCCGAGCGCCATCAGCGCGAGCATGCCGGCGGCGCGTAACGGAGAAATCATCGGGCGGTTTCCTTCTTGAGGGTAGGATTACGTGACGGTATGGTAAGCGATCAGCCGATGGAAACGGGCAAAAAAAAAGCCCGCTACGGAAGCGGGCCGAATCTATTTCCTTGGAGGAGATAGAGGAGACAGGTGAATGATGCCGCATCGCAGCATCATTATCCAATTGCATGTTGTGATGATAGAAATACGATCCCGCTATATCTCTACAGGCCTCCCCTGCCCCGCCATCCTCAGACCTTGTCGCCGCGCAAGGTTTTCGCTGCCGCCACCATATTGGCCAGCGCGGGAATGACTTCTTTCCAGCCGCGCGTCTTGAGGCCGCAATCGGGGTTGACCCACAGGCGGTGCGCGGGGATGCGTTCGGCCGCCTTGCGCATCAGCTTGACCATCTGTTCCTGGCTCGGAATATTGGGCGAGTGGATATCGTAGACGCCGGGGCCGATTTCGTTCGGGTAGTTAAAATCATCGAAGGCATCCAGCAATTCCATGTCGGAACGCGACGTTTCGATCGTGATGACGTCCGCATCCATGTCGGCGATCTGCGCGATGATGTCGTTGAATTCCGAATAGCACATGTGCGTGTGGATCTGCGTTTCATCGGCCACGCCATTGGCCGTGATGCGGAACGATTCGACGGCCCAGCGTAGATACTCGGCCCATTGCGACTTGCGCAGCGGCAAGCCTTCGCGCAGCGCCGCTTCGTCGATCTGTATCACGCTGATGCCGGCCTGTTCCAGGTCCTGCACTTCGGCGCGCATGGCCAGCGCCAGCTGGTGGCACGACACGGAACGGGGCTGGTCGTCGCGCACGAAGGACCAGTTCAGGATGGTGACGGGGCCCGTCAGCATGCCTTTCATCGGCTTGTCCGTCAGCGACTGGGCATAGGTGCTCCACTCGACCGTCATGGCGCGCGGGCGGCTGATGTCGCCGAACAAAATGGGCGGCTTCACGCAGCGCGAACCGTATGATTGCACCCAGCCGAACTGGCTGAAGGCGTAGCCGTCGAGCTGTTCGCCGAAGTATTCCACCATGTCGTTGCGTTCCGCCTCGCCATGCACGAAGACGTCCAGGCCCAGGCTTTCCTGTTCCTGCACGCAATGGGCGATTTCCGCCTGCATCAGCTTTTTATAGCCGGCTTCATCCAGCTGCCCGCTGCGGAACTGGCTGCGGGCCTGGCGGATTGGCGCCGTCTGCGGAAACGAGCCGATGGTCGTCGTCGGGTACAGCGGCAGTTGCAGCAGCGCGGCTTGCTTGGCGGCACGCTCGGCATAGCCGCTGGCGCGCTGGCCCAGGCTGGCGTCGATGCGGGCCACGGCCACCTTGACTTGAGGATTATGCACGCGCGGCGACTGGCGGCGCGCTTGCACGGCCGCATGATTAGCATCCAGCGCCGCTTGCACGCAGGCGCGGCCCTGGTTCAGGGCGCCGGCGATGGTGTGTACTTCATCGAGCTTTTGACGGGCAAAAGCCAGCCAGGATTTGATCTCCGTGTCGAGCTTTTGTTCGCTGTCCAGGTCGACGGGCACGTGCAGCAGGGAGCACGACGGCGCGATCCACAGGCGCGACTGCAGCCTGGCGTGCACGGGTTCCAGCCACGCCAGCACCTCGTTCAAGTCCGTCTTCCAGATATTGCGGCCGTTCACCACGCCCAGCGACAAGACATTGGAACTTGGCAATTGGGCGATCACTTGCTCGACTTCCTCGCGGGCGTTGACGGCGTCCAGGTGCAAGCCCTGCACGGGCAGCGTGCACGCCAGCGCCAGATTGTCTTGCAGCTTGCCGAAATACGTGGCCAGCAGCAGTTTGACGCCGTTGACCTTGCTCAAGGCAGCGTAGGCCGTGACGAGCGCCTGCTGCCAGGCGCCGCCCAGTTCCGTGACGAGGATCGGCTCGTCGATCTGCACCCACTCCACGCCCTGCGCGGCCAGTTCCTGCAGCAGTTGCACGTAGACGGGCAGCAAGCCTTGCAGCAGCGCCAGCTTGTCGGAATCGTCCTTGGCCTTGCCCAGCCACAAATAAGTGACGGGGCCGATCAGCACGGGCTTGGCCTTCACGTTCAGCTGGCGCGCCTGCGCCAGTTGCTGCAACAGGCGGCTGCTGTCGAGCTTGAATTGTGTGCCGGCCGAAAATTCCGGCACGATGTAGTGATAATTGGTGTCGAACCATTTCGTCATTTCGCCGGCGTGGACGCAGCTGCAATCGCTGTCGCTGGCCGAGCGGCCGCGGGCCACGCGGAAATAGTTATCGAGCGCCGCGCCAGTCAGGTGGCGCACGCGCTGCGGCAGGTTGCCGAGGGTAAAGCTCAAGTCCAGCACCTGGTCGTAGAAGGAAAAGTCGCCGACAGGCGCCAGGTCCAGCGCGTCCTGGTCTTGCCAGTGGCGCTGGCGCAATTCGGCCCCCTGCCCTTCCAGCGCAGCCAAGGTGCTGCCGCCCTTCCAGTAATCTTCCAGGGCGAATTTCAATTCACGTTTGGCGCCGATGCGCGGGTAGCCCAGATTGTGTGTGGTGACGGTCATGGCGGTAGTGCCTCCTAGTGAAGTATGAATGCATCATAGTGGCTTTCATCCATGAAAAATAATGGTAAAACTTCATACATCCATTATTTTCACTCATGCGAATACATGCTCGAACACCGGCGGGGCAAAAAAAAAGCCCGCTGCGGGAGCGGGCTGAATCTAATTCCTGTGAGGAAGTAGAGGAGACAGATGAATGATGCCGCATCGCAGCATATCAAGCCAATTGCATGTTGTGATGATGGAAATATGATTCATCAATATCTGTCGCAGCCTGGGCATCTCAAGCGCTGGCCCGCGCGATCAGCTGGTAGGCCAGCGGCGCCAGGGCTGGCGGCGCGGCGCCCTCGTCCACTTCGCCCAGGCGCTGCAGGATGGCTTGCGCGGCCAGCCGGCCGATGTCATAGCGGGGCACGCGGATCGTCGTCAGCGCCGGCATGAGTTTTTCCGAGAACGGGAAGTCGCCAAAGCCCGCCACCGCGCATTGCTCGGGAATGCGGATGCCCAGGCGCGCCGCTTCATAGATGGCCCCGGCCGCCATGTTGTCGTTGGCAAAAAACAGGGCGTCGGGACGCTCGGCGCGCGCCATTTGCTCGCTGAATACTTGTCCGCCCGCATCGAGCGGCGCCGTCACCGACGCTTGCACGATTTCCGCACGCAAACCCAGCTGCTGCATGGTTTCCTCATAGCCCTGGGCCCGCTTGCGCGCGCGGAAATCGCTGCCGATGCCACTGTCGACGTAGACGATGCGCCGGTAGCCTTGCGCGTGCAAATACAAGGTCATGTCGCGCCCAGTGGCGATGTGCGAAAAACCGATTTGCGGATACGGCCGCTCGGGGCGGATATCCCACGTTTCGATGACGGGAATCTGCAAGCCGGCCAGCAAGATTTCCGTGGCGGCGCTGTGGTCGGCGCCCGTCAGCACCAGCGCGCGCGGCGACCAGCCGAGAAAGGCGCGCACCACCTTCTCTTCCGTCTCGATCGAGTAATCGTGGGTGGCCAGCAGCAACTGGTAATTGTGCTGCGACAAGGTGGTCGACAAGCCCTGGATGGTTTCCGCAAAGATGGAGTTCGATACGCTGGGCACGATGGCGCCCACGATGCGGCCCTGGGTCGACGCCAGACCGCCGGCCGCCTCGTTGCGGATGTAGCCGAGCTGGTCGATGGCGCTCTTGATGCGCTCGCGCGTTTCCTGCGACACGCGGTCCGGCTCCTTGAAATAGCGCGACACGGAAATGGCCGAGGTCTGTGCCAATTTGGCCACATCGAACACGGTGCTGCGGCCGAGGCCACGCCGCTTGCGTACTGGGTCGTTCATGGGTACTGCCTTCTCAAAAATCGGTGATCACCACGCATCATGCCATGGCCGGCGGCACAGGGGATGCCAGAGTGGCGCCGCTGCGCCGCTGCGTGCCGCGAGGCATGCCGGCCGGGCCGCAGAAGTTCCACCCTGGAAATTGGTGCCATTGAAATCATGCCGATAGTGTAATGGCTGCGCGCGGCAAGATGCCAGCCGGCGCGCAATCTCCCTGCATTAAATCTGTTGACAGCCCCTGGCGATTCAAATTATATTTCGCTGTACTTGTAATGTTAGCGCTAACAAAGGCGACAGGCAAGACCCGAGACAGCCGCACTGGAACGCCATACGCAGCGCGCCAGGCAACCAAAAAGGACACACATTGAGCTCCGCTACCTCCCGCCGCACGCTGGAATCCCTGCGCAGCCAGCGCTGGCTGGCCCCAGACGACATGCGCTCGTTCGCCCACCGCCAGCGCCTGCAGCAGATGGGCCTGCGCCGCGAGGAATTCCTCGACCGCCCCGTCATCGCCATCATCAATACCTGGAGCGACCTGTCGCCGTGCCACTCGCACCTGCGCGAACGGGCCGAAGCCGTCAAACGGGGCATCCTGCTGGCCGGCGGCTTCCCCGTCGAACTGCCGGCCCTGTCGCTGGGCGAAGTGATGGTCAAGCCCACCACCATGATCTACCGCAACTTCCTCGCCATGGAAACGGAAGAACTGCTGCGCTCGCTACCCATCGACGGCGCCGTGCTGCTCGGCGGCTGCGACAAGACGACGCCCGGCATGCTGATGGGCGCCATCAGCATGGACATCCCCGCCATCTTTTGTCCTGCCGGCCCCATGCTCAACGACCGCTACCGTGGCCAGAGCGTGGGCGCGGGCACGCATACCAAGAAATTCTGGGACGACTACGTGGCCGGCGACATCGCCAAGCCCGAGTGGATCAAGCTGGAAGCGAAGATGACGCGCTCGCCCGGCACCTGCAACACCATGGGCACGGCGTCCACCATGACGTCCATCGTCGAAGCGATGGGCTTTACCTTGCCGGGCGCCACCAGCATTCCCGCCATGGACGCCAACCACGTGCGCATGGCTTCGCAATGCGGCGAGCGCATCGTCGGCATGGTGTGGGAAGACTTGAAGCCGTCGCGCTTCTTCACCCGCGCCGCGCTGTCGAATGGCGTGGCGGCCTACATGGCGCTCGGCGGCTCGACCAACGCGGCCATCCACCTGGTCGCCATTGCCGGGCGCGCCGGCCTGGCCCTGTCGCTCGATGAAATGGATGCGATGGCGCAAAAAGTGCCCGTCATCGCCAACCTCTTCCCATCCGGCGACAAGCTGATGGAAGATTTCTTCTATGCGGGCGGCATGCCGGCCCTGCTCAAGGAAATCATGCCGCAGCTGGACTTGACGGCGCTGACGGTGACGGGCCGTACCTTGGGCGAGAACATCGCCGACGCCGTCTGCCTGGACGACAGCGTCATCCGCAAGGTGTCGCAGTCGGTGGCCGACGGCGCGGCGCTGGCCGTGCTGCGCGGCAACCTGTGTCCCGGCGGCGCCGTCATCAAGCCGTCGGCCGCCAATCCGAAGTTCGCCAAACACCGGGGACGCGCTCTCGTGTTCGACTCGAACGCGGAAATGCTGGCGCAGATCCACGCGCCCGACCTGGATATCGATGAAAACACGGTCTTGATCCTGCGCAATGGCGGCCCCATCGGCGCGCCCGGCATGCCGGAATGGGGCAATCTGCCCGTGCCGAAAAAGCTGCTGCAGCAAGGCATACGCGACATGGTACGCATCTCCGACGCGCGCATGAGCGGCACCCATTACGGCACTTGCGTGCTGCACGTCACGCCGGAAGCGGCCGTCGGCGGCCCGCTGGCCCTCGTGCGCAACGGCGACATGATCGAACTGGACATCGCCGCGCGCAGCCTGAACATGGATGTGACGGACGAGGAACTGGCGCGCCGCCGCGCCGAGTGGCAGGCGCCGGCGCAAAAATATGCGCGCGGCTACACCAAACTGTACATGGAGCACGTGACGCAGGCGGACCAGGGCTGCGACCTGGACTTCTTGCTGGGCAACGCCGCCACGCCGGAACCGCCGATTTTCTGACGCCGCCGCCTTCCCTACCTATATAGAGAGCACAACTATGGATATCCTGGACAACCCTTTCCGCGCCTTGCTGGCGGACAACGCAGTACCGCTGGGCAGCTGGCTGATGGCCGGCACGCCCGTCACGGCCGAAGCCATGGGCTGCGCCGGCTTCGACTGGCTGGTGCTGGACATGGAACACGTGCCCATCGACTATCAGGACGCCTACCAGATCCTGCAGGCAGTCGGCGGCACGCCGGCCTGCCCCGTCGTGCGCCTGGCCTGGAACGACCTGGTGCAGATCAAGCGCGCGCTCGACATCGGCGCGCAAACCCTGATGTTCCCGTTCGTGGAAAACGCCGCCGAAGCGCGCAGCGCCGTGGCCGCCACCCGCTATCCACAACCGGGCCAGGCCATTCCCGGCACGCGCGGTTTTGCCGCCATGCACCGCGCCAGCCGCTATGGCACCGTGCCCGACTACGCGACGCGCGCCAACGGCGCCGTCTTCTCGATTATCCAGCTGGAAACCCCGGCCGCCCTGGCGCAGCTGGAAGAGATCGCCGCCGTCGATGGCGTCGACGCCCTGTTCGTGGGACCTGGCGACCTGTCGGCCGCCATGGGCCATATCGGCAATATCGGCCACCCGGACGTGCAGGCGGCCATTGCCGACGCGGCCCGCCGCGCCCGCGCCATCGGCAAACCCATCGGCATTGTCGGCCCATCGCCGGAAATGGTGCACACTTTCATCCATTACGGCTATGACTACGTGGCCATCGCCTCGGACATGGGCATGATGATGCGCCAGGCCAACGCCTTTATCACGGCCCTGAAACCGTCGCTGGCGAAAGCCCTCGACACGGGCGCCTACTAATTGTTCTGTTGCAACACACTGTTGCAACGCACATAACGCGCTCAGACGCGTCATTCGCATCTTTTGGAGACAAGCATGTCAGGTGTAAAACTGGAAAAGGTTGTCAAGAAGTACGACAACGGCGTCGAAGTCATTCATGGCATCGACCTGGAAATCAAGCAAGGCGAATTCGTCGTCTTCGTGGGCCCTTCGGGTTGCGGAAAATCAACACTGATGCGCATGGTCGCGGGCCTGGAATCGATCACGGGCGGCACCATCTCCATCGAGGGACAGGTCGTCAACGACTTGCCGCCGCGCGAGCGCGATATCGCCATGGTGTTCCAGGACTATGCGCTGTATCCGCACAAGTCCGTGTTCGACAACCTGGGTTTTGGCTTGAAACTGCGCAAGTTCCCCAAGGCGGAAATCGAACAGCGCGTGCGCGCCGCCGCCACCATCCTGAAAATCAACCATTTACTCGACCGCAAGCCGCGCGCCCTGTCCGGCGGCCAGCGCCAGCGCGTGGCCATGGGCCGCGCCATCGTGCGCCAGGCCAAGCTGTTCCTGTTCGATGAGCCGCTGTCGAACCTGGACGCCCTGCTGCGCTCGGAAATGCGCACGGAAATCAAGAAATTGCACCAGCGCATAGGCGCCACCACCATTTACGTCACGCATGACCAGGTCGAGGCGATGACCCTGGCCGAGCGCATCGTCGTGCTGTCCGGCGGCAACATCATGCAGGTCGGCACGCCGGACCAGATCTACAACGAACCCGTGTCGAAATTCGTCGCCGGCTTCACGGGCTCGCCGCCGATGAACTTCCTCGGCGCCAAGGTGGCGCGCAACGGCACCGGCCAGGCCGAGATCGTCCTGGGCGCGGCGCGCCTGGCCCTGCCGCTCGAGCGCCAGGCCGCATGCGGCAAGCTCGACGGCCGCGCAGTGGAATTCGGCATCCGCCCGGAAGACATCACACTGGAAGCGGCCAGTCCCGCCAGCGCCGCCCTGGCCGCGACAGTCGTGGTGGTCGAACCGCTGGGCGCGGAAACCCTGGTCATCTTCCAGTGCGAAGGGGGCGAATTGACGGCGCGCCTGCCGCCCACCTTCGCCCTGGCGCCGGGACAGCAAGTAACGGTACAGCTGGACATGGAGAAATTCCATCTGTTCGATCCGCAAGGGGGCGCGGTACTGCCCTCCCGATAAGCCGCGAACGACCGGCATACCCATTCCAAAAAAACAGGAGACAACATCATGCGTATCAAATCCCTCGTCCTGGCGCTCGGCGCCACTTTCGTCCTCGCCACCGGCTTGGCCACCAGCGCCCACGCGCAAACGGTCAAGGTGTTCGTCGGCGGCCAGGAGCGCCCCGAAGTCATGCGCGAACTGTTCGCCAAGTTCATGGCCGCCAATCCCGGTGTCAAGATCGACCTGGAAACGGGCGGCGCCACGTCCGAATTGCAGCAGAAATACCTGAACACGGTGCTGTCGGCCGGCGATACCACCCTGGACGTGTTCCTGATCGATATCATCCGCCCGGCCCAGTACGCGTCGGCCGGCTGGATCGAAAGCCTGGATAAATACCTGGGCGCCGACCGCGACAAGATCATGGGCCAGTACCTGCCCGCCTACAAGCAAGCGAATATGGTCGACAACAAGGTCGTGGCCCTGCCCGCCTTTGCCGACGCCATGTTCCTCTATTACCGCAAGGACTTGCTGGCCAAGTACAAGCTGGCGGCGCCGAAAACCTGGGATGAGCTGGCCAGCGTGGCGCGCACCATCCAGGCCGGCGAAAAGAATCCGGAATTGCAAGGCATCAGCTTCCAGGGCAAGGCCATCGAAGGCGCCGTCTGCACCTTCCTGTTGCCGTACTGGAGCCAGGGCGGCGAACTGGTCACCAACGGCAAATTGACCCTGGACAAGCCCAAGGCGGAAGCGGGCCTGGCCATGTGGCGCAAGCTCGTCGACCAGGGCGTGGCAAAGAAAAACATTGCCGAAGTGGCCACCGACGATACGCGCAAGGAGTTCCAGGCAGGCAATGTCTTGTTCGCCGTCAACTGGGGCTATGCCTGGAACCACTTCCAGGATGGCGCCGACAGCAGCGTGAAAGATAAAGTCGGCGTCGTCAGCCTGCCGGCCATGGCGGGCGGCAAGCCGGCCTCGTGCATCGGCGGCTGGCAGTGGGCCGTGTCCTCGTTCTCGAAGAACAAGGAGGCGTCCGCCAAGCTGGTGCGCTGGCTGTCGAGCCCGGAAGTGTCGAAGCAGCTGGCCCTCAAGGCGTCCAACCTGCCCGTCTACCCCTCCGTCTACCAGGACAAGGAAGTGCTGGCCGCCAATGGCTGGTTCGCCGATGCCTTGCCGGTGGTGCAAAGCGCCCGTTCACGTCCCGTCACGCCGCGCTACAGCGAAGTGTCCGAAGCCGTGCGCGTCAACACGAATGCCGTGATGGCGGGCGTGAAAACGCCGGCGGCGGCCGTGGGCGAAATCGAAAACCGGGTCAAGCGCATCCTGCGCTAAGGAGACCGAACCCGTGCCGCCACGACGGCGGCGCGGGCGGCACACGCATACGCACACCGCAACAGACGAGGAAATCATGAGGCAACGCACCCTGAAAAGCCGCATCACGGACCCCAGCGAAACAACGCTGGCCTGGGTCCTGCTGACGCCGGCGATTCTCTTTTTACTGCTGATCGTGGCCTACCCGGTCAG
The DNA here is from genome assembly GCF_030587305.1 of Janthinobacterium sp. SUN206. Lineage (NCBI taxonomy): Bacteria > Pseudomonadati > Pseudomonadota > Betaproteobacteria > Burkholderiales > Oxalobacteraceae > Janthinobacterium > Janthinobacterium sp. SUN206. The sequence goes on from NZ_JAPWIB010000001.1 coordinate 1,337,566, forward strand.
CAAACTGATCTACAACAGCTTTTTCGACATCCGCCTGTCCGGCGGCAGCCTGCCCAGTTTCGTGGGCCTGGACAACTACAAGATGGCGCTGGAAGACGCGCTGTTCTGGAAGTCCTTGAAAAACACCGTCATCATCACCGTCGTCACCGTACCGGGCGCGCTGGTGGCGGGCCTGGGCCTGGCCATGCTGGCCAACATGCCGTTCAAGTACCGCTGGCCCGTGCGCCTGGCGCTGCTGCTGCCGTGGGCACTGCCGCTGGCCTTCGTCGGCCTGATCTTCGCCTGGTTCTTCCACAGCGAATACGGCCTGGTGAACGACATCATCCGCCGCATCGACCTCTTGGTCCCTGGCCTGGGCTGGGAACCGCAGATCTGGTTCAATTCGCCCGCGCTGACCATGGCCGCCATCTGCATCACGACCATCTGGAAAACCTCGTCGTTCATGGCCCTCATTTTGCTCGCCGGCCTGCAAACCATCCCCGCCTCGCTGTATGAAGCGGCCGAAGTGGACGGCGCCAGCAAATGGAAGCAATTCACGGAAGTGACCCTGCCCCTGCTGGTGCCATCGATGCTGGTGGCGCTGATCTTCCGCACCCTGACGGCCATCCAGTCCTTCGATATTCCGTACAACATGCCCGGCCCTGGAGACGAAACCAAGACCCTGGCCATGTACATCCAGTCCAATACCGTCGATTACCTCGACGTGGGCTACGGCTCGACCCTGGCGGTATTCATGTTCCTGCTGTCGATGGCCACCACGTTTGTGTATCTGAAATATGTAAGAGGAGACAAAGAATGAGCGGCCTGTTTTCATCGAAGCGCCTGCGCTGGTTCGCCGCCGCGATCGTCATCCTCAACGGCGTCTTCCCCGCCCTGTGGATCCTGTTTACCTCGCTCAAGACCGAGAGCGAACTGACGCAAAAGCCGATCACCTACTGGCCGCACGAACCGACCATCGGCAATTTCATCTCCGCCTTCCAGGACCAGCCGCTGCTGACGTTCCTGACGAATAGCCTGATCGTGGCCGGCCTGTCGACCCTGCTCAGCCTGTTCATCAGCGCGCTGGCCGCGTATGCGATTGCCCGCCTGCGCCTGCGCTTCCGCGGCCTGATCCTGACGGCCATCATCGGCGTGTCGATGTTCCCGCTGGTGACGCTGATGGTGCCGCTGTTCGAGATCATGCGCAGCCTGGGCTTGCTGAACTCCTACTGGGCGCTGGTGCTGCCGTACACGGTGCTGAACCTGCCCATCTGCACCCTGATGATGGTGAGCTTTTTCCAGGATATCCCGCGCGACATCGAAAACGCGGCCATGCTCGACGGCTGCACCCGCCTGAGCGCCCTGTGGCGCATCGTGCTGCCGCTGGCCGCGCCGGGCGTGGCGACGGCCGCCATCCTCGCGTTTGTGAATTCCTGGGACGAGTTCCTGCTGGCGCTGTCGATGAATTCAGCCGTGGCTTACCGCACCCTGCCCGTCGGCATCCAGCTGTACCAGGGCGAGTTCGCCTTCCCGTGGCCGATCATTTCGGCGGCACTGGTGGTAGCCATCGTGCCCATCGTCGTGCTGATCGTGATCTTCCAGGAAAAGGTCGTCAGCGGCCTGACCTCGGGCGGCTTGAAGGGCTGAAAATGGACCACCAGTCTCCCTTCACCCTGGCGCACGGCGACTGCCGCGCCGACGTCCACCCGGCCACGGGCGGCGCGCTGGCGGCTTTCCGCTGGCGCGGGCGCGACATCCTGCGCGCCGCGCCAGCCGCTGCCGACGTGCGGCAGATGGCCTGCTACCCTTTGGCGCCGTATTCGAACCGCATCGGCAACGCCGTGCTGCAGGCGCAGGAACAGGCGCATGCACTGCGCGCCAACTTCCCGCCCGAGCCGCACAGCATCCACGGCTTCGGCTGGCAGCGCGCCTGGCACGTTGCGGCGCGTGCGGACGACAGCGCCGAACTGCTGCTCGTGCACGGCGGCGACGCCGACTGGCCGTTCGCCTGCGAAGCGCGGCAAACCGTGCTGCTCGACGCCGCCGGCCTGCGCCTGACCTTATCGGTGCGCAATGACGATACGCGCGCCATGCCCGCCGGCCTGGGTTTTCACCCCTACTTTCCGCTGGCGCCCGGCCTGCGCCTGCAGGCGCAATGGGATGGCGTGTGGAGCATGGGCGCCGACCACTTGCCGGCCGGCTTGGCGCCCGTGGCGCAAGCGTCGCCATTCGCCACGCCGCAGCCGGTGGCCGGCTGGCGCAGCGACCATTGCTACAGCGGCTGGACGGGCCGCGCCAGCCTCGATTACGGCGACTACAGCGTGCAGCTGTCGGCCAGCGACAATTGCCGCCACCTCGTGTGCTTCGCACCCAACGACGAGCGCAGCTTCATCGCCATCGAACCCGTCACGCACGCGAATAACGCATTTGCGCTGGCCGCGCGCGGCGCGCACGACACGGGCATGCGCCTGCTGGCGCCCGGCGAGACGCTGCACATCGCCATGCGCCTGGCCATGCAGGAAAATGCGGAGGAGGCCCATGCGTGAATGGCAAGCCGAACTCGTGCTCGACGCGCGCGCCCAGCTGGGCGAATGCCCGCTGTGGAGCGTGGCCGAACAGTGTTTGTACTGGATCGATATCGCCGGACGCCGCCTGCACCGCTACGATCCGGCGACCGGCCTCGACCGCGTCTGGTGGGTGCCGTGCGAACCGGGCTGCATTGCCCTGGCTGAAAAAGGCGGCTTGGTGGCGGCCCTGCGCGACGGTTTCTACCGTTTCTACCCGCAGGAAGGCTTGCTCGACAAGCTGGCCGATGCGCCCTACGACAGCGCCGACATGCGTTTCAACGATGGCCGCTGCGACAGCGCCGGGCGCTTCTGGGCCGGCGCCATGTATGAGCCGCGCACGGCGGAACTGGCTGCCATGTTTTGCCTGGAACGGGGCGCCACGCGCCTGGGCTGGGGGCCGCAACAGAATCTTGGCGTGAAAGTCAGCAACGGCCTCGCCTTTGCAGAAGATGGCCAGTCGCTGCTCCAGTCCGACACGCCGAACCACGTGATCTACCGTTACGCGTTTGACGCGGCCAGCGGCCAGGCGGGCGAGCGCAAGGTGTTTGCCCGCCTGCCCGCCAAGGGCGAAGACGCCGTGTATGGCGGCCGCCCCGATGGCGCGGCGCTCGATGCGGAAGGCTGCTACTGGAGCGCGCAATACGAAGGCGGCCGGGTGCTGCGCTTTTCGCCGCAGGGAGAGATCATCGGCATCGTGCGCGTGCCCGTCACGCGCCCCACCATGATCGCCTTTGGCGGCGCCGACCTGCGCACCCTGTACATCACCAGCGCGCGCGAAGGCGCAAGCGACGACGAACTGGCGCGCCAGCCGCAGGCCGGCGGCCTCTTTGCCGTGCGCCTGGACGTGGCCGGCCGCCCCGAACCCCTGTACCGGGATTGATACCCGGATCTTCACCCTGAGGACAGCATGAACGCCAACATCACTCTCTACCCCAGCCTGCAGGACCGCGTGGTCTTCGTCTCCGGCGGCGGCTCCGGCATCGGCGCTGCGCTGGTCGAACACTTCGCCCTGCAAGGCGCGCAAGTGGCTTTTTGCGACATCGATGGCGACGCCAGCGCCGCCCTGGCCGCACGCCTGGCGCCCCTGTGCCGGCACGCACCCTATTTTGTCTATAGCGACATCCGCGACATCGCCGCCTACCAGGCCAGTCTGGCCGACGTCGAGGCGCGCTTTGGCGCCATCCGCGTGCTGCTCAACAACGCGGGCCGCGACGACCGCCATTCGCTGGCCGAACTGACGCCCGAATACTGGGACAACTGCCTGGCGCTGAACTTGAAACACCACGTGTTCGCCATCCAGCAGGTAGCGCCCGGCATGGCGGCCGCCGGCGGCGGTTCCATCATCAACCTGGGCTCGATTTCGTGGATGCGCGGGCGCCCCAACCTGGTCGGCTACACCACGTCCAAGGCGGGCATCGCGGGCCTGTCGCGCACCCTGGCGCGCGAGCTGGGCGAACAGAATATCCGCGTCAACGCCATCGCGCCGGGCGCCATCGCCACGGACCGCCAGGCCGCGCTGTGGCGCGACCCGGAAGAAGACCGCCGCTTCATCGAACTGCAATGCCTGAAATACCGGCTCGACGCGGGCCACGTGGCGCGCACGGCCCTGTTCCTGGCGGCCGACGATTCGGACGGCATCACGGGACAGAACATCATCGTCGATGCCGGCCTCGCGCAAGTATCTGTAGCTGGCTAAGCCCCCATTCAAGGAGAACCCTCATGTTGAACCTGCAAGACGCAAGCCTGTTGAAACAGCAATGCCTGATCGACGGCGCCTGGTGCGACGCCGATGACGGCGCCACCATCGCCGTCACCAATCCCGCCACCGGCGAAGTGATCGCCACCGTGCCGCGCATGGGCGCGGCCGAGACGCGGCGCGCCATCGCCGCCTCGCATGCGGCCTTCCGGCTGTGGCGCAAGCAGACCGTCAAGGCGCGCGCCACGGTGCTGCGCGCCTGGCATGCCTTGATTTTGCAGCACGCGGACGACCTGGCGCTGATACTCACCAGCGAGCAAGGCAAGTCGCTGGCCGAAGCCAAGGGCGAGATCGTCTCGAACGCGGCCTACCTGGAATGGTTTGCCGAGGAAGGCAAGCGCGCATATGGCGACGTGATCGCGCCGCCGTCGAATGACAAGCGCATCGTCGTCATCAAGCAGCCGATTGGCGTGTGCGCGGCCATCACGCCGTGGAATTTCCCGAACGGCATGATCACGCGCAAGGCCGGTCCCGCCCTGGCGGCCGGCTGCAGCATGGTCTTGAAGCCGGCGTCGCAAACGCCGCTGTCGGCCCTGGCCCTGGGCGAACTGGCGCTGCGGGCCGGCGTGCCGCCTGGCGTCTTCAATGTAGTGACGGGCGCGGCGCAGGCCATCGGCACGGAACTGTGCCACAACGACCTGGTGCGCAAGATCACGTTTACGGGGTCGACGGAAGTGGGCGCCTGGCTGTCGCGCGAGGCGGCCGGCACGATCAAGAAGCTGTCGCTGGAATTGGGCGGCAACGCGCCCTTCATCGTTTTCGAAGATGCCGACATCGACGCGGCCGTCGAAGGCGTGCTGATGTCGAAATACCGCAACAGCGGCCAGACCTGCGTCTGCGCCAACCGCATCTACGTGCAGGACAGCATCTACGACGACTTCGCCGCCCGCCTGGTGGCCAAGGTAACAGAGCTGAAACTGGGCAATGGCCTGGACGCGGGCGTCACGCAAGGCCCGCTGATCGATGAAAACGCCGTGCGCAAGATCGAACAGCATATCGCCGACGCGCTGGCCAAGGGCGGCAAGCTGGCCATCGGCGGCAAGCGCCACGCGCTGGGCGGCAGCTTTTTCGAGCCCAGCGTGATGCTGGAAGCGAACAGCGACATGCTGGTGGCCACCGAGGAAACCTTCGCCCCGCTGGCGCCGCTGTTCCGCTTCGGCAGCGAAGAGGAAGTCGTCGCCATGGCCAACGCCACGCAGTTCGGCCTGGCCGGCTATTTCTACAGCCGCGACCTGGGCAGAGTCTGGCGCGTGGCGGAAGAACTGGAAGTGGGCATGGTCGGCATCAACACGGGCATGATCGCCAATGAAATGGCGCCGTTCGGCGGCGTCAAGCATTCGGGCATGGGCCGCGAAGGCTCGCATTACGGCATGGACGACTTCCTCGATATCAAATACTTGTGCATGGGAGGAATTTGATTATTTCAATGTAAGCAAGGCAGGGATCAGCAACCATACTCATAAAAAACACAGGAGACAAGATCATGCAAACGACATTCCGCAAGACCACCCTGGCCGCGGCCATCACCGGCGTGCTTCTCACGGCGCCATTTGTTAGCGCTAACGCTCGCGCTGACGAACTCAGCGACATGAAGGCCATGCTGGCGCAGTTGCAGGACAGGGTGGCGCAGATGGAAGCGAAAGCGGCGCAACCCGCACCGGCGGCGATGGCAGCCGCACCGGCAACGTCGGCGGCGGCCCCCATGCAGCCCGCCACCGGCTTCAACTGGAAACTGTACGGCCGTGGCGACATCGGCTATACGGTGTCGCGCGGCAAGGATGCCAGCGGGCGCCAGCTGACCAATCACCGCCTGAACCAGGGCGAGATGGCCAGCCGCCTGGGCCTCACGGGCGCCTGGGTCTTCAGCGACGAGTACAAGGCCATCTTCGGCGTCGAGACGGGCTTGAACTTGTTCAACGGCAATGCGGGCGGCGGCACGCAAAACAACACCACCTCGTCCGTGCTGTTCAACCGGGGTTCCACCGTCGGCTTTGCCTCGACCACCTGGGGCTCGATCGAAGGCGGCACCATGTACATGGCGCCGTTCTGGGTCTCGCTGGGCGCCGACCTGGCCTCGGCGCACAATTACGGCGCCAACGACTTCAGCGCCCTGTTCTCGCTCACGCGTCCCGAATCCCTGGGCCGCTACCTGAAGGATCCCGTGACAAACAACGCCAGCAAGACGACGAGTTTGGCCGGCAACAACTCGGGCACGGCCTTGTTCTACGGCAATGCGCTGCGCTACCGCAGCCCCACTTGGAACAACATCTCGGCGGAAGTGTCGTATTCGGCCGGCCAGCAGGCATCTTCCGCCACCGACCTGGAAAACGATGGCCGCAGCTGGGCCGCCAACGTGCTGTACAAGAAGGGCGACCTGTTCCTCGGCTATGCGCACATGGATTACCTGCAAAGCAACGACATCAGCACGGGGGGCACGCCGAACTTCCTCAAGCGCAACCAGGTCACGGACATCGTCGGCGCGCGCTACAAGTGGAACGATTTTACCTTGGGCGGCTCCTACACCTCCTACCGCGTGTCGAACGCGGGCGGCTATGCGGCCGACGCCTTCGGCGTCTCGGGCGCCTACGACCTCGGCAAGCACCGCATCGAGGGCAGCCTTGCGCACATCAGCTATGACGGCGCCAACGCCAAAGGCGCTTTCGGCACCAACACGGGCGATGGCGTGGGCAAGCCCACGTCGACGGCCTACTCGCTGGGCTACCTGTACAACTTCCAGCCGACCCTGTCGTTCTACGCGTACGCCACGCGCATCGCCAACAACAGCCATGCCAAGCTGGGCGTATTGCAGTTCCGGGGGGACAATAACTACTTCGGCTACAGCCCCGTCGAGCTGACCGCCGGCATGTTCCTCGTCTTTTAATTTAGTGCTTATTTGTTGAGGCACCGCCGGCCCGCCCCACACCCACCATGCGGGCGGCCGGTTTTCACAGGAGTTGATCGTCATGCAGTACACACTACACCAGGAAAATGACAGCGTCGCCCTGCGCTGCGCCGGCCGCTTGCTGCTGCGCCACGGCGCCGATGCGCCATGCGTGTTCGTCGGCCAGGGCCGCGAAAGCATGGAAATGTACCGCGGTAACTTCGCCATCGAAGATTACGTCGAAGAGCGCAGCGCCCTGCGCACGCTGGCCGTCACGCAGGACGGCGACGGCGCCACCCTGAGCTTCGCGCGCCATGCGGGCGACACGCCGCAGCTGGTGCTGGCCGTGCAAGCGGCGCCGCATGGCGTGCACCTGGTGGTGCGCTACGCGGCGCCGGGCTGGAACCGGCTGTGGCTGCGCCTGCCAGCAGAACAGGACGAGCATGTGTGGGGCTGCGGCGAGCAAATGTCGTACTTCAACCTGCGCGGCCGCCACTTCCCCCTGTGGACGTCCGAGCCGGGCGTGGGCCGCGACAAGTCGACCCATTTGACGTGGCAAGCGGACGTGACGTCGAAATCGGGCGGCGACTACTATCACACGAATTATCCGCAACCGAGCTTCATCTCGTCGCAGCGCTACTGCCTGCATGCCGAGACGACGGCGTATGCGGACTTCGATTTCCGCCAACCGGACTTCCACGAGCTGCAATTCTGGGCCATGCCCGAGCGCCTGGAATTCATGCTGGCCGACTCCTTCGTCGACCTGGTGGGCGTGGTCTCGCAACGCTTCGGCCGCCAGCCGCAATTGCCCGCCTGGCTGCAAAATGGCGCCATGCTGGGCCTGAAAGGCGGCGAAGAGCATGCCCGCGCCATCCTCGCGCAGGCGCAGGAACACGGCTTGCCCGTCAGCGCCCTGTGGTGCGAAGACTGGGTGGGCTTGCGCCAGACCTCGTTCGGCAAGCGTTTGTTCTGGGACTGGCGCTGGCAGCCGCAGCGCTATCCCGACCTGAAAAACTGGATCGCCGACCTGGCCAGACAGGACATCCGCTTCCTCGGCTACGTCAATCCGTATTTGTGCAACGACGGCACCCTGTACCAGGAAGCGCTGCAGCAGGGCTTTTTGGCCACGGCCACCGATGGCGGCGCCTACCTGGTGGACTTCGGCGAATTCGATTGCGGCGTCGTCGACTTCACCAACCCGGCCGCCGCGCTGTGGTTCAAGGAACGCATCCTGCGTCAGGAAATGCTCGACTTCGGCCTGTCCGGCTGGATGGCCGATTTCGGCGAATACCTGCCGATCGACCTGCGCCTGCACAATGGCGTCGATGCGCGCCTGATGCACAACGCCTGGCCGACCCTGTGGGCCGAAGTCAATGCGCGCGCCATCGAGGCCGCCGGCAAGACGGGCGACGCCACCTTCTTCATGCGCGCCGGCTATACGGGCGTGCAGGCGCACTGCCCGCTGCTGTGGGCCGGCGACCAGTCGGTCGACTTCAGCCGCCACGACGGCTTGCAGACGGTGATCTGCGGCGCCCTGTCGTCCGGCTTGCTGGGCAACGCCTACCACCACAGCGACATCGGCGGCTACACCAGCCTGTTCGGCAACCTGCGCACGGCCGAACTGTTCCAGCGCTGGACGGAGATGGCCGTCTTCACGTCGATGATGCGCACGCACGAAGGCAACCGCCCGGACGAAAACTTCCAGTTTTACCAGGATGAACAGGTGTTCCAGCACTTCGCCCGCATGACACGGCTGCACGTGGCGCTGGCGCCCACCATCCGCGCGCTGGCCGAAGATGCCGTGGCGCGCGGCCTGCCGCTGCAGCGCCCCCTGTTCCTGCACTATGAACATGACCGCGCCACCTACGCCATCCAGGACCAGTACCTGTTCGGCCCCGACCTGCTGGTGGCGCCCGTGCATGCGGCGGGCGCTGCGCGCTGGAGCGCCTACCTGCCGCAGGGCGACGCCTGGATCCACCTGTGGAGCGGCGCCGTCTTCGAAGGCGGCCAGCGCGTGGAAGTCGACGCGCCCCTGGGCCAGCCGCCCGTCTTCGTGCGGCGCGGTTGCGCACAGCAGGATTTCTTCCTGTCGCTGGCGAAATGAGCCTGGCATGAGCGTGGCGTCGCATCTGCTGTTCCTGGCCTGCGTGGCGCTGGCCAGCGTCGCGCAGAACTTGACGGGCTTTGCTTTCGGCCTGATCCTGCTGGGCCTGACGGCCGTGCTGCACCTGGCCAGCCTGGGCGACGTGGCCAACGTCGTCAGCGTGCTGGTGCTGGTGAATGCCGCCATCACCTTTGGCCGCACGCGCCCGCAGCTGGCCTGGCCCGTGTTCGGCCCTTCGCTGGCCGTCAGCCTGCTGGGCGTGGGCGCGGGCGTGGCCCTGCTGGGCTGGTTCAGCGCGCAACAGGTGACCCTGCTGCGCTTCCTGCTCGGCTGCGCCATCGTCGTCTGCGCATTCATGCTGGTGCTGCGCGCCAGCGCGCGCCGGCGGCAATCCGGCCTGCCCGCCTTCCTGTTTTTCAGCGGCGTGTCCGGCGTGATGGGCGGCCTGTTCGCCAGCGCCGGCCCTCCCATGGTGTACCACCTGTACCGCCAGCCATGGCCGGCCGACATGATCCGCCATTCGCTGATCGTGCTGTTTGCCGCGAATGCCGTGCTGCGCCTGGCCCTCGTGCTGGCGCACGGCCAGTTCAGCCTGACGGCCCTGTGGCTGACCCTGGAAGCCTTGCCGCTGGTGACGGGGCTGACGTGGCTGGCGCGCCGCCACCCTTCGCGCCTGCCCATCGAACACGTGCGCCGCGCCGTCTTCGTGCTGCTGCTGATCGCCGGCCTGGCCCTGGTGCTGCCGCCCGTGCTGGCCCTGGCCGCCTGAGGCGGCGCCTTTTCACTGTTTACCTTTTTTACGAGACGAACCTTCCATGTCCGCTTCCCGCTTTTCCTCCCTGCCCCCCGACTGCGACCTGCTGGTCGTCGGCGGCGGCATCAATGGCGCCGGCATCGCGCGCGACGCGGCCGGCCGCGGCTTGCGCGTGGTGCTGTGCGAACAGCACGACCTGGCGCAGCACACCTCGTCCGCCTCCACCAAGCTGATACACGGCGGCCTGCGCTACCTCGAATACTATGAATTCAAGCTGGTGCGCAAGGCGCTGCAGGAACGCGAAGTGCTGCTGCGCGCCGCGCCGCACATCATGTGGCCGATGCGCTTCGTCATGCCGCACGATGCCGCCCAGCGCCCCGCCTGGATGATACGCGCGGGCCTGTTCCTGTACGACCACCTGGCCAAACGGGCCTTCCTGCCCGCCTCGCAAGGCATCGCGCTGGACAAGCACGCGGCAGGCGCGCCGCTGAAGGCCGGCTACCGCAAGGGCTTCGTGTATTCCGACGGCTGGGTCGACGATGCGCGCCTGGTGGTGCTCAACGCGCTCGACGCGCAGGAACACGGCGCGCACATCCTCACGCGCACGGCCTGCGTCGACGCGCGCCGCGACGGCGACGCCTGGCACGCCACCCTGCAAGCCGAGGGGGGCCAGCGCAAGAGCTTGCGCGCGCGCGCCATCGTCAACGCGGCGGGACCGTGGACGGCGCAATTTGCCGGCGCGGCCGGCGGCGGCAAGACGCAGGGGTTGCGCCTGATCAAGGGCAGCCACATCATCGTGCCGCGCCTGTTCGAGCATCCGAACGCCTACATCTTCCAGAACCCGGACCAGCGCATCATCTTCGCCATCCCCTACCAGGATGACTTTACCCTGATCGGCACCACCGACGAGGAATACAAGGGGGACGTGAGCCAGGTGAAGATCAGCCAGGCGGAGATCGATTACCTGTGCCAGGCGGCGAACCGCTATTTCAAGCGCGAAATCGGCCCCGCCGACGTCGTGTGGACGTATTCCGGCGTGCGCCCCCTGCTCGACGACAGCGCGCAGAACGCATCGGCCGTCACGCGCGACTACCTGCTGGAAGTGGCGCGCGGCGCAGCGGCGACGGGCGCGCCCCTGCTCAATATCTGGGGCGGCAAGATCACCACCTACCGCAAGCTGGCCGAGGAAGCGCTGGGCCTGCTGGCGCCCCTGCTGGACAATGCTTCTCCGGCCTGGACGGCCCACGCGCCCCTGCCCGGCGGCGACCTGCAGCAGGTGAATCAACTCGTGGACAGCCATGATTTCGACGGTTTCCTCGCGCGCTTCCAGCGCGACCACGCCTGGCTGCCGCCCGCGCTGGCGCGCCGCTATGCGCGCGCCTACGGCAGCCGCGCCGCACGCCTGCTGACGGGCGCCACGTCGATGGCCGACCTGGGCGCGCAACTGGCGCCCGGCCTGTACGAAGCCGAAGCGTGCTATCTGGTCGAGGTGGAATGGGCCAGGAGCAGCGACGACATCCTGTGGCGCCGCAGCAAACTGGGGTTGCGCTGCGCGCCGGCCGACGTGGCGCGCCTGCAGCAATGGCTGGCCGCCCATCCGGCGCAAGAGGTGGCGGCATGACGTATTTGCTGGCCCTCGACCAGGGCACCTCCAGCTCGCGCAGCATGGTCTTCGATGAAACGGGCGCCATCGTCGCCGTGGCGCAGCGCGAATTTCGCCAGCTCTTCCCGCAGCCGGGCTGGATCGAGCACGATCCCATGGAAATCTGGCACAGCCAGCTGGCTACCTGCCGCGAAGTGCTGGCCAAGACGGGCTTGCAGGCCGACGCCCTCGGTGCGCTGGGCATCACCAACCAGCGCGAAACGACGGTGGTATGGGACCGCGCCACGGGCGAACCCGTCTACAACGCCATCGTCTGGCAAGACCGCCGCACGGAAGCCCAGTGCGAGGACTTGCGCGCGCGGGGCCTGGCCGGCGCCATCCATGCGAAGACGGGCCTGGTGCTCGACCCGTATTTTTCCGGCACCAAGCTGCGCTGGATACTCGACGCCGTGCCCGGCGTCCGCGCGCGCGCCATGCGCGGCGAACTGGCCTTCGGCACCATCGATACCTGGCTGGCATGGCAGATGACGGGCGGCCGCCTGCATGTGAGCGACGTCACCAACGCTTCGCGCACCATGTTGTGGAACCTGCATGAAGGCTGCTGGGATGCCCAGCTGCTCGACTGGCTGGGCATCCCAGCCAGCCTGCTGCCGTCCGTCCACCCTTCGAGCCACGTGTATGGCGAAACGGATGCGGCGGTGCTGGGCAGCCCCGTCATCATCGGCGGCATCGCCGGCGACCAGCAGGCGGCGCTGTTCGGCCAGACCTGTTTTACGCCGGGCATGGCCAAGAATACCTATGGCACCGGCTGCTTCTTGCTGCTCAACACGGGCGAACAGTGCGCGCAATCGCAGCATGGATTGATCAGCACGGCCGCCTGCCAGGTGGGCGCGCAGCCCGCGTATGCGCTCGAAGGCAGCGTCTTCATCGGCGGCGCCGTGGTGCAGTGGCTGCGCGACGGCCTGGGCGCCATCGGCCACGCGGGCGAAGCGGAAGGCCTGGCCGCCTCCGTGCCCGATTCGGGCGGCGTGGTCTTCGTGCCCTCGTTTACAGGCCTGGGCGCACCGTACTGGGTGCCCTCGGCGAAAGGCGCCATCCTGGGCCTGAGCCGGGGCAGCACGGTGGGCCACATCGCCCGCGCGGCGCTCGAAGCGATCGCCTTCCAGAGCGCCGCCCTGCTGGGCGCGATGACGCGCGACGCGCAAGCGCCCATCACCGAGCTGCGCGTGGACGGCGGCGCCTGCGCCAACAACCTGCTGCTGCAATTCCAGGCCGACTTGCTGGGCATCCCCGTCGTGCGCCCGCAAGTGATCGAAACGACGGCCCTGGGCGCGGCCTGCCTGGCGGGCCTGGCCATCGGCCAGTACCGTGGCGTCGACGAGCTGGCATCCCACTGGCGCGCCGACAGGACGTTCTTGCCCACCATCGGCCGCGACCAGGCGGCCAGCCTGATGCAGCAGTGGGAGGTGGCGGTGCGGCGGTTTACGGGTGCCGGCGACGCATAGCCGCGCGGAATGACAGGCAAAAAAAAAGCCCGCTGCGGGAGCGGGCTGAATCTATTTCCTTGGAGGAGATAGAGGAGACAAATGAATGATGCCGCGTTGCAGCATATAAAACCACTTTATATTCGTGATGTCAGAAATACGCAGCAGTGATATTAGGGGCAACAGACAATTCCATACGGCAACTTTTACGTGGCCGTTTCCGTTTTTGCGTCGCCGGAACGCAACATATTCTTGATGCCGCGCAAGGCTTGCCGGACGCGCGCCTCGTTTTCGATCAGGGCGAAGCGCACGTATTCATCGCCGTATTCGCCGAAACCGATGCCGGGCGACACGCTCACCTTGGCTTTTTGCAGCAGCAGCTTGGCAAATTCCAGCGAACCCAGGTGGCGGTAGGCTTGCGGGATATGCGCCCAGATATACATCGAAGCCTTCGGTTTTTCCACCATCCAGCCCGCCTCATGCAAGCCTTTCACCAGCACGTCGCGGCGGCGCTGGTACTGGGCGCAGATGTCCGTCACGCAACTTTGATCGCCTTCCAGCGCGGCGATGGCCGCCACTTGCACTGGCGTGAAACTGCCGTAGTCGTGGTAGCTCTTGATGCGCGCCAAGGCCGCCACCAGTTCCGCATTGCCGACCATGAAGCCGATGCGCCAGCCCGCCATGTTGTAGCTTTTCGACATGGTAAAGAATTCCACGGCCACGTCTCGCGCGCCCGGCACCTGCATGATGGACGGCGCCTTCCAGCCATCGAAAGTGATGTCGGCATACGCCAGGTCATGCACCACCAGGATATTGTGCTGTTTCGCCAGCGCGACGACCCGTTCAAAAAACTCCAGCTCCACGCATTGCGCCGTGGGGTTGGACGGGAAGCCCAGCACCATCATCTTCGGTTTCGGGTAGCTTTCGCGGATGGCCCGTTCCAGTTCGGCAAAGAAATCCACGCCCGGCCCCATGCGCACGGAGCGGATATCGGCGCCCGCGATGACGGCGCCCCAGATGTGGATCGGGTAGCTGGGATTGGGCACCAGCACCGTGTCGCCACGGTCCAGCGTCGCCAGCATCAGGTGCGCCAGGCCCTCTTTCGAGCCGATGGTGACGATGGCTTCGCTGTCCGGGTCGATGTCGACCTCGTAGCGCTTCTTGTACCAGTGGGCAATCGCGCGGCGCAGCCGCAGAATGCCTTTGGAGGCTGAATAGCCGTGCGTGTCGGGACGTTTCACCGTCTCGACCAGCTTGTCGACGATGTGGGCCGGCGTGGCGCCATCGGGATTGCCCATCGACATGTCGATGATGTCCTCGCCACGGCGGCGCGCGGCCATCTTGAGTTCGGCGGTGATATTGAAAACGTAGGGGGGAAGGCGATTGATGCGCGAAAAGCTGCGCGGAGCTTGGCTGTCGGTCATGGTTATCTCTGTACGTAAGCGCCCGGATCCGTCCGAGCGACGTTGGCGCAGTGGCTGCGCCTGCAACGATACTAACCCGGCTTCGCAAGAACTGGCAAGGCCGATTCGGACAAGCTACAATACGCGCTGATCGAAAATGAGCGCACCGGTTGGTAACCCGGTAAGTGCCCGGCACCGTCCGGCATGCTCCCGCCCACGCGGACCCACGGCGCTGACCCTTGGCTGTTACACCAGCCGGGGAGGTGTTCTGGTTCGTGCATTTTCCCGCCGCGCCATCCCTCCCCTGCTTTGATTAGGAATAAAAACGGATGGCAACACACGACACCGCAGTAAGCAACATGACCCTGGACCGCGCCGGCATCGAGCAGCAGCTGGCCCTGCCCGTGCGCCACTTCATCGATTGCGCGTTCGACGGCGAAGACTTGTCGCGCCTCGATTTGCAGGGCTGTACCTTCGAGCGCTGCACCTTTGCCGACACCAATCTGTTCGCCAGCAAGCTGGCGCGCAGCACCTGGCGCCGCTGCCGCGCGGGCAGCGCCGATTTCGAATCCGTCGACGCCGTCGACGCCAGCTTCGAAGGCTGCGACCTGAACAACACAAAATGGCGGCGCGCCAAGCTGGCCTCGGCCACCTACCGCGGCTGCAAGCTGACGGGCGCCTCGTTCGAGGAAGTGGCCCACCTGGGCCTCACCTTCGAAGACAGCCTGCTGGTGGGCGCCGACCTGCGCGGCTTCTCGTTCCGCAAGGCAATATTAAAACAGCTGGACTTTTCCGACGCCTACCTGGCCGGCTGCGACTTCCGCGACGCCATCTTTGAGGGTGGCAGCCTGCGCAACGCCACCATCAAACTGGCGAAGTTCCAGGGCGCGGACTTGCGCGGCGCCGATATCGACGGGTTCAAATTGAGCGAAGCGTCCTTGCTGAAAGGCGCCGTCATCACGCATGCGCAGGCGGCGAACTTCATGCGCGCGCTCGATCTGGTGGTGATTTAATCTGCAAAGACAAAAAAAAGCCCGCTACGGAAGCGGGCTGAATCTATTTCCTTGGAGGAGATAGAGGAGACAAGTGCATCTTGCGGCATCGCGGCATATCACGCCACTTTATCTTCATGATGATAGAAATAGCCGCCAGTGATAACGAGCCGCCATCAGGGTTTCAAGCCGTGCGGCGCGCAGCCAGCGGCAGAAATTCTCCCAGCCATACCAGCAGGGCCAGGCCCGGAAACGCCATGCCGGTCAGCAAAGTTGCTTGCCAACCATAGCTGGCATACACCCAGGCGCCGATGGCCGAGCCGGCTGCGCCGCCGGCGAAGAACAAGGCGAAATACAGGCCGTTCAGGCGGCCGCGCACTTCCGCGCCCAGGCTGAAGATGGCGCGCTGGCCCAGCACCAGATTCGCCGCCACGCCCATGTCGAGCACGATGGAAGCGACCACCAGCAAGCCCAGCGCCACGTGTTTCGACTCGGGCGCCAGCATCGGCAAGGCAAAGGCGACGATGCCGAGCGCCAGCGCGGCGGCCGTGGCGGACAAGGTGTGGCCCGCATCGGCCAGGCGGCCGGCGATCGGCGAAGCGACGGCGCCCGCCATGCCCACCAGGGCAAAGATGGCGATGCCCGTTTGCGACAGGCCGAACGCGGGGCTGGCCAGCACCAGCGGCGTGACGGTCCAGAACAGGCTGAAGGCGCCAAACAGGCCAGCGTGATAGGCGGCGCGGCGGCGCAGCACGGGCGTGCCCAGCAGCAAATGCCACAGCGACGCCATCAAGGCCGGATAGCGTATGCTCGACACCGGCTGGCGCACGGGCAAGGCGCGGCGCAGCACCAGCGCCAGCAAGACCATCAGCACGGCGGCGCCGCCAAACACCACGTGCCAGCTCGCATGGGCCGCCACCAGCGAAGCGACGGGACGGGCCAGCATGATGCCCAGCAACAAGCCGCTGACCACCTTGCCCACCGTCTGGCCCCGCGTCGCTTCCTGCGACAGGTGGGCGGCAAACGGCACGATCACTTGCGCCGCCACGGACCCGAGACCGATGGCCAGCGCGGCTGCCAGGAACACGATGGCGCCCGTGGAGAGGGCCGCCGCCACGAGGGCCGTGGCCGTCACCAGCAAGGCCGTGACGATCAGGCGGCGGTTTTCCAGCAAGTCGCCCAGCGGCACGACAAACAGCAGGCCCAGCGTGTACCCCACTTGCGTCAGGGTGACGATCAGCCCGGCCGCCTTGGCCGACAGGCCCGTGGAGGCGCTGATGGGCCCGACGAGGGTTTGCGCATAATACAGATTGGCGACGATCAGGCCGGAAGCGATGGCCAGCAGCAGCACCATGGCGGGCGCAATGTCGTGGGGAGCGGAAGGTGAGGCCTTGTTCATGTTGTTTCCTCGGTTCGGTAGGGATGTGGCCATTCTAGGCAAAACCGGGGCAAAGATAATTAGGGCATAATCGCCCTACACTTTTCACATAATATGAACAATGAAAGCTATCCCATGGACAAGATCAAGGCCATGCAGACCTTTGTGCGCATCGTCGAAGCCAACAGTTTTTCCAAGGCGGCCGAAACCTTGAATTTGCCGCGCGCCGCGCTGACGGCCACCCTGCAAAAGCTGGAAGCCTACCTGGGCACGCAACTGCTGCAGCGCACCACGCGCCGTTTGTCCCTGACGCCGGAAGGGGCCGAGTATTTCCGCCATTGCCTCGATATTTTGAAAGCCGTCGACACGGCGGAACTGGCGTTCCGCGGTCCGGACGCGAAAAAACCCCGTGGCTTGCTGCGCATCAACCTGCCCAACACGGTGGGCCGGCGCCTCGTCATGCCCCATATCGCGCAATTCCACGCCGCCTGGCCGGACGTGCAACTGCAGCTGAGCCTGACTGACCGCCTGGTCGACCTGACGCAGGAAGGCATCGATTGCGCCTTGCGCGTGGGCACCTTGCAGGATTCCGCCTTCATCGGCAAACAGGTCGGCCTGATGCGCTTCGTCACGTGCGCCTCACCCGCCTACCTGGCGCGGCACGGCACGCCGCACACCCTGACCGACCTGGCCGCGCACCGGGGCATCATGCATTACTCGGGCCGCACGGGACGCGCCTTCGACTGGGATTTCCTGCAAGGCAAGGAGGTGGTGCGCGTGCCGATGGCCGGCCCCATCGCCGTCAACGACGCCGACGCCAGCGTCGCTTGCGCGCTGCAAGGACTGGGACTGGCGCAGGCGGCCGTGTACCAGGTGCGCGCGCACCTCGACAGCGGCGCCCTGGTGGCCGTGCTGGCGGATCACCCGCCGACGCCCATGCCCATGTCCCTGCTGACGCCGCAAGGCCGGCTGGCCACGCCCAAGCTGCAGGCGTTTGCGGGCTGGATCACGGCCCTGTTCGAAGCCAATACGGATCTGCAGCCTCCTGGCAGGGCGGCTGCCGCACGGGCCGGCTAGCCGGGACAAGCACGGCCCTGGCTGTTACGGCATGGCCGGGCCGCTGCTCATGCCGGCCGGCAACAGGATACCGCCGTCGAGCACGCTCAATTGCAAGCCCGGCAGCACCTGGCGGGATGCCTGGCCGGCCACGCTGGCCACGACAGGCGCGGCAGGGCCGGCTGCCGCTTTGCCGCCATGGGCATGCTCCGCGACCACCATATTGCCCGCCAACGGCACGGCGGCGACGGAAGCGGCCGCTGCCGTCAGCGCATTGCGCAAGGCTTCGGCCGGCTTCACCTTCAAGCTGCCGGCGACATAGCCGATCGCATAGTTGTTCGACGTCTGCCCGGCGGCGGCAACCTTGTAGTTGCCGGCCGGCGAACCCGCGCCAGCCTCCGTACTGAACAGCAATTCGCCGCGCAGTTCCGATGCCACGCTGTCGCCCCCCAGCAAGCCCGCATAGCCGACGTCAAAGACAGGATTAGGGCGCCCCTGGTCTTTCTCGGCATTGTTCACCGTCACGGTCAATTTCGCCTGCGTAATATCGGCCCGCGCCGCCGCCGCCGCGTTGGCCACATAGTTGCCGGCGTCCAGCCCGCTCAGGCGTATGCCATCCACGCGTACCGTCTTGCCCTGTCCCGCATTCTTGTCGGCAAACTGGGCAGCATTGCTGCTGATGCTCAGCTGGTCGCCGGCAAGACGGTCGTCGCGCCAGTTCACGCTGGCAGCGACGCTTGCATCGTAAACCTTGTTGACACCCGTGATACCCACCGTCAGCGCCGCCGGCGTGATGCTGGCCTTCAAGCCGCCCGGGTTCGCCACCGTGTAGTTGCTGGCCAAGCCGCTGGCCGTGTCGGCCAGGGTCGTGCCCGTCACCGTCACCGCCTTGGCCTTGCCCGCGTTCTTGTCACCGAAGCTGGCCGTCATCCCGGTCACGCCCAGGCGTTCGCCTTCGACCAGGCCGGACAGCACACCGCCGCTGACGCTGGCCTGGCGCGTGCCGTCGTAGACCTTGTCGAGCGCCGCCGCCCCCGTCACCGTCAAGGCTTTGGGCGTGATGCTGGCCGTCAGGCCGTTCGGATCGGTCACCGTGTAATTGCCGGCCAAGCCGCTGGCCGTGTCGACCAGGGCCGTGCCCGTCACCGTCACCGCCTTGGCCTTGCCCGCGTTCTTGTCGCCGAAGCTGGCCGTCATCCCGGCGATGTCCAGGTGCTCGCCTTCAACCAGGCCGGACAGTACGCCGCCGCTGATGCTGGCCAGGCGCGTGCCATCGTAGACCTTGTCGAGCGCCACCGCGCCCGTCACCGTCAGGGCCTTGGGCGTGATGCTGGCCGTCAAGCCGTCCGGGTTGGCCACCGTGTAGTTGCTGGCCAAGCCGCTTGCCGTGTCGGCCAGGGTCGTGCCCGTCACCGTCACCGCCTTGGCCTTGCCCGCGTTCTGGTCGCCGAAGCTGGCCGCCATCCCGGCGATGTCCAGGCGCTCGCCTTCAACCAGGCCGGACAGCACGCCGCCGCTGACGCTGGCCAGGCGCGTGCCGTCATACACCTTGTCGAGCGCCGCCACGCCCGTCACCGTCAGGGCCTTGGGCGTGATGCTGGCCGTCAAGCCGTCCGGGTTGGTCACCGTGTAGTTGCTGGCCAGCCCCGTATCGCTGGCCAGCACGGCGCCCACCGTCACGGCCTTGCCGTTGCCGGCGTTCTTGTCCGAAAAATAGCCGCTCAGGCCAGACAAGATCACGTTTTCCGAGCCGACGAAACCGCTCAATGTGCCGCCCGTCACGCGCGCGTCGGCATTGCCATCGTAGACTTTATCTTGCGCGGCGACGCCGCCGAGCGTCAGCGCCTTGGGCCGGATGGTGCCCGTGATGACGGCGTCCGTGGCGGCCAGGATATAGTTGCCGCTGTCGGCGCCAGCCAGCACGATATCGCTGACATACACCGTTTTGCCGCTGCCCGCATTCTTGTCCGCGAAATTGCCTCTGGCAGTGACCACGGCAAGACTGTCGCCGCTCACCATGCCGTGCAAGACCGCGGAAGCGCCGCTCAGGCTGGCCCCCAGGCCGCCGTCATACACCTTGTCATCGGCCTTGATGCCCGTCACGCTGCTGATGGTGGCCTTGGTGATCGCGCCGCTGAAGTCGCCGATTGGCGCCAGCGTGTAGTTGCCGGCCGCACTGCCGCCCAGCGTGGCGCTGGCCGTAATGGCGAGATTGTTGCCGACATTCTTGCTGGCATACGAGCCGGACAGCAAAAAGCTCAGCTTGGCCACGTCATCGCCCAGCACGCCATTGAGGCTGCCGCCAGCCAGCACGGCAGAGGTGTTGCCGTCATACACCTTGTTGCCCGCCGAAACGCCATTCAGGCTGATCTGGCGCGGCGTAATCGTCACGCCGCCATCGACATAGCTAATCAGGTAGCCATTCTGGGCCGTGGAATACACGCCGCTGGCCCGCACCACATAATTGCCGGCATTGACCGGGCTGCCGGACGCATTGTCATATGTCAACGAGCCTTGCAGCAGGGAAAGATCGACCACCCTGGAATAGCTTACGGTGACCGGATCGCTGGCGAGGCCATCATAGACCTTGCTGCTATGCGACACCGTCACCACCAGGGGCGTCAGGAAGGAACGCAGCAAGGGCGTGCTCTGTCCTTCGTAAATCACCCAGGTATTGTTCAAGTCCCACGCCGGGCTGCCCGCGCCGTTGCTGCCGTTGTAGTTGGCCAGTTTTTTCAAATCGGCCGAACTCAAGCCCGTGCCGCCCTGGCTGCCGGCCTGCCCGCTGATCTGCGTATCCCAGTAACTGCCCGTGGCATCGGCGGCGGAGGCGCCGCCTGCCAGCCCGCCCAGCCCGGCTGCGCCGCTGACGGCAACGGCCGCATAGCTGTTACGGATACTGCCGCCGCGGCTGTCGCCAGCCAGGCCGCCCACATTCACGCCGCCCGTCGCGCTGCCCAGCGCGTAACTGTCGACAATTTCGCCCGTATTGCTGCCCACGAGGGCGCCGACCTGCGCATCGCCCGTGACATTGCCGGTAACGAAACTGCCGCTGATTTTGCCCGCGTTCGCGCCAGCGAGCGCGCCCACATCGCTGCCGCCGGTGATCCGGGCGTCGCTCAAGCCCAGGTCCGAGATACTGCCATTTTTGCCGAGACTGCCGATCAGGCCGATTGCAGCGCTCCCCTGCCGGAAGATGCGCAAGTCGGAAATGATGTGGCCGGCGCCATTGAGGCTGCCCGTGAACGGCGACGCGGCGTCACCGACAGGCACGAAGCCTTTGCCGCCCCAGATATCGCCGCCGGCCGTCGCCCCCGCGCTGAAGCTGCTGCCCAGGGTATAGGCAGCCGCCTTGTCCATCGCCATCAGCTGCAGCTGGTGCGCGGAATTGATGGTGGTCGAGTACTCGCCGCTGAACATCGGCAAGGTGCCGCCCTTGCCGTTCATGCCGCCGTTCGATCCCACCGTCACCCAATTGTTGCCCGTGGCGCCAGCCGTCGTCGTGAAATTGAATGTTGGATAACTTGCAGGATCACCCATCGCAAGGTCCGTCAAGCCGACGATATTGCTCGTTCTGCCATTGCCTTGGCCCAGGCCCGTCAGGCCGTGGTTGGCGCTGCTGTTGTAATAGGCATTGCTCACGTTGCCGCTGGAATCATTGTAGCCAACGATGCCGCCCCGGTTGTCGTGCTGCGCATTGACCGCGCCGACGGAATAGACATTGTCCACAATCCCCTGGTTCCGGCCGACGATGCCGCCCGCATAGTTGCCCGCATTGACGCTGCCGGTGGCATAGCTGTTGCTGATCCTGCCCGCATAAACGTCACCGACGAGGCCCCCAAAGCCTTGCTCGGACTGCGCATCGCCGGAAGAATAGACATTGCCTGTCGCATAGCTGTTGCTGATCGTCCCGCTCATGCGGCCAGCCAATCCCCCGGCGATGGAATTGCTGGTCACGCTGCCCGTCGCATAGCTGTCGCTGATATTGCCAGACGTGAATGCCGCCAGGCCGCCCGTAAAGGTATCGCCCGCGACGTCGCCCGTGGCAAAGCTCTTCGCGATGGCGCCAGCGTTTTCAAGCACCAGCCCGCCGGCCCTGCCCTTGACAACGGTCACTTTCATGCTGCTGCTACTGTTGCTGACGCTGCCGCCACGTTCATTTTGGGCAACCAGCCCGGCAGCTCCGCCACCGTAATTGGGAGTGTGTTCGATACTGCCGCTGCTGCGGCTATTGTTGACCACGCCGCTATTCACGCCCACCAGGCCCCCTGCATAAATCGACCCTGTCAGCTTCAGCTCGCCGTACGCACTGACGTTATCGATCAAGCCCGCGTTTCTTGCCGCCAGCATGCCCATCCGGATCTGCCCGTACTTGCCTTCCGGCGCCTGTATCCGGGTATTGACCAGATTGAGGTTGCGCACCACCCCCGACGCGCCGATGGCGCCGAACATGCCGACATCGGCATAGTCCGTCAGCCGGGTGAGGGACAATCCCGTGACGTCATGGCCAAGGCCGTCAAGCCTGCCCGTGAATGGCGTGCCTGTGCCACCGATAGGCACGAAGCCCGTGCCACCGCCCCAGTTGAGCGTGGCACTGGCGTCGATATGGCGGCCCAGTGCATAGTTGCCTCCCAGGTTAGCATTCATGCCCTGCAAATCGGCTGCGCTCAGGCTGCCAGCAGTACCTACGCTGTTGATCACCGTATAGCTGATGACTGCGCCATCCGTGCCCTGCCTGGTGCTGAAGTTATTACCCGATGGCAAGTCCACTTCCGCCTTCACGTTGTAGGTGGACAAATTGCCGGCCGCGACACCGCGCTGGCCATACTCGAGCGCGAGGCTGGCCGTGCCGGAACCGCGCAGCGGCGCATTGATATTGATATTATTGTGCGCCGTCAAGGTCAGCTTGTTGGCCGACCAGCTGATCGTGTCGTTGACATGGATATCGCCTGCCGCTCCGCCGCTGGCGACCGTTGCAATGGTGACATTGCTGGACTTGAGCGCATTGCTGTAAAACGCGCCGGTCTGGTTGCCGCCCGATGCCGCGATCGTGAAATCGGTCGGATCGATCAGCCACATGCCCGTCGCGCCCTTCGTCGCGGCCGTGCTCACCTTCAGCGCATCGTCGATCTTCACGTGCGCGGCCGAGGTGTCGATGAAGCCGCCATTGCCGCCCACAGGCGCGCTGGCGTCCAGGGTGCCGGCTGCGTTCACCGTGCCGCTTTGCATGTCGCCCAGCAACTTGATCGTGCCGCCGCGCGTGTCGATGCTGTGCGCCTCGATCACGCCTGTGTTGTTGACGACGGTTTTCAGCAAGTCGCCCGCCGCCTGCGCCGTCAGGACGACGCTGCCGCCATCGGCCTGGATCAAGCCGCCGTTATTCACGAGAGCGCCCACGGCGCCCCGGTCCACCGCCACGTTCAGCAAGCCATCACCCGCCACGTCCAGCGTGATGGCCCTGCCCGCCGCCAGGGCCACCGAGCCCAGGCGTGCCTGGATCGTGCCTTCGTTCGATACGTTCGCGCCCAGCAAGGCCACATAGCCGCCCGGCGCGCTGATGTTGCCCTGATTCAAGACTTTACCGCTGCCATTGCCGGAAAACTGATACTTGCCCGCCATGAAGTCGGCATTGCTGATATCCAGCGTGGATGCCACCAGGCCGGCCGTGTTCACGGACGCGCCGTGGCCGAACAGCACGCCGTTCGGATTGACGATGAACACCTTGCCGTTGGCCGACAGCTTGCCCAGGATGGTCGTGCCGTCGCTGCCCAGCACGCGGTTCAGGGCCACCGCATTGCTGTTGGGCTGCTGGAACTGCACCGATTCGCCCTTGCCGATATTGAAACTGGCCCAGTTGATGACGGCATGCTGGCTGCCCTGCTGGATCACGGTATTGCCCGGCGCGCCGTTGATCGTCGCCTGGCCCGCCGCCACCGTGCCGCCCGCCGGCCCCGCCAGGGCCAGGGAGCCATAGCCGAGCATCAGCGCCGCCGCCATGCCGGTCAGGGCGAAATGCGCGCCGCCCCCGCTGCTACCCGGCATCGAACGCTTGCCGGCGGATTTGACGTTTTCGGAAACGGCGGCGTAGGCGCCGGTGGCCTGGTTCCAGATGGAGCGGTAGATGCGGTTCATGGCAGTGTCCTGATGTTTTAGCTTGTATTAGCTTGTATTAATTTAGAAGTACTTGACGGCTTGCAGCCAGAAGCGTCCTGCCGCATCGGGGGCGGAAGTCGCCTTGGCATTGCCCAGCTTGTGCGCGTAATACGCCTTCAGCACGAGCGCGTTGGCGCCCGTCCACGTCACGCCCACGCCCGCGCCGCTCAGGGTGCGGCGGTTCTCGCCGGCGCTCCAGGCATCGCGGTTCAGCTTGACGGTGCCCGTGTCGGCAAACGCCAGCACTTGCAGCTGGCCGGGAAAGGCCGTGAACGCCGTCACGTTCTGGCGCAGCTCCACATTCAGCACATAGCCCTGGTCGCCATACGCTTCGCCGCCCGGATAGGCGCGCACGCCGCCCACGCCGCCGATGCCCATCTTTTCGGACACATCGAGGTTTTTCGACGCCGCCTGGCCGCTGACGGTGCCGAACAGGCTCGTCTCGCCGCCCAGGCTTTGCACGCGCGCGCCATTAAAGGCCAGCTTGTTGAAGTGGCCGTTGCTGTTCACCGTCGCGCGGTCGAGCGCCAAGGTTGCCGGCGTCCCGATATCGATCTTGCCCGTGGTAAAGGTCAGCGAATACGTGCTGGCGCCGCCACCGCCCCAGCCATCCTTGCTGTCGCCATTCAGATTCAGCATCCACACCCTGGCCTTCTTGTCGTTGACGCTGCCCGTCGACTCCGTGCGGTCCTGGAAAGTCTTGTCGTCATAGCTGACCTGTGCATACAGGTTGTTGCTGCGCGAGCGGATCAGCGGATAACTGCCGTAGGCGCTGGCGATCTTCGCCGTGCCCTTGGCGTCGAGCACGGCAAATTCCTTGCCCAGCTTGTAGTCCATATAGGTGTAGGCGCCGCCCAGGCGCAGCAAGCCCGCCTGCCCCTGGTAGGCCAGGCGGCCATAGTTCAGGCCGTCGGCCGAGGTGAACGCGCGCACGGTGGCCACGTCGCCGATGCCGGCCAGTTCATTGATGTTCAGGGTGGCGCCGATGCGGTTGCGGCCCGTGTAGCGGTTGCCCTGGTTGTCCAGGTCGATGCTGCCGTTGAAGCGCGAGCCCGGCTGCACGTCGACGATCAGGTCGGACGCGCCCAGCGAGGCCCCCGGAGCCAAGGTCGAGCTGACCTGCACGCCCGGCAAGTCCGACAGCAGCAGCAAGCGGCGTTCCAGCGGCGCCGTGGCGATCACCTGCCCGTCCAGGCCCGCCAGCACGGTGCCGGCCAGGCCGTCGGACAGATTGCTCTGGTTGCGCAGTTGCACTTGGCCATACTGGCCTGGCAAGACGCTGATCGTGACGACGCCATCCTTGATATCTTGCGCGGGCAAATAGGCTTGCGCGAGGAAATAGCCGTGGTTCTGGTAATAGCTGGCGATGTTGGACGCCATGGCGCGCAATTCGCCCAGGGTCAGCTCGCTTCCCGCAGTAAATCCCGAGGCGGCCACCAGTTCGCTCTCGGTGAAGACTGGCGGCGCCGCGATCTGCAGGCGCTGCACGGTGATGCGCGTCGTATCGCCCACCGTGGCGGCGGGTACATTGCCCTGCTGCACGCGGATGGCGGGCGGCGCTTTCGGCAACGGGGGGGCGGCGGGAATCTGCTGCAGCTGGCTGCCGGCACCAGGAGGATCGACGGCCCAGGCGGTCTGTATCAGCGCCAGCAAGGGCAGCAGGGTCAGGGGAAGAAGTTTACAACGCAAGATAAGCCTCTCGGTCGCCGCTGGCGGCATGACGGAATGAATAAAGGAAAAAGCATGCGGTGCCGGCGTCGGGCGCTATGCATCAGGCACAGGCAGCCATGGGACGGCGCACTGCGTGGCGGATAACGCGCTTTGCTGCCGCGCTAGACCGCGCTGCCATTACAGAAAGCCAAAGAAAATTTCTTTGTGGGAATATAACAAGAATGGAAAATGTATAACGGAGCAAATCTGAGCGATTCCCGACAAATTCAGTCGGGATTGAACGCTTGCAGCGGCATGCGGAGGACAGACTTGAGGAAACGCGGCGGGCACCACGCAAAAAGCAAGACAAAAAAAAGCCCGCTGCGGGAGCGGGCTGAATCTATTTTCTTGGAGGAGAATAGAGGAGACGGGTGCATTATGCTGCGTCGCGGCATATCAATCCAATTGATTGTTGGAATGATAGAAATACGCCAGACAGATAACTGATGGCGCAAAAAAAAAGCCGGCTCCGCAAGGAACCGGCTTCTTACGCGACCACAAGCCTTATTTCGCTGCCGTCACCGGCGTCGCCTTGCCGTCCGCGCCATATGGCAAGACCTTCGACGCCATGCGGCTATCGGCCTTGATCAGCGCCACTTCGTCGGCCAGGATGCGCGCTGCTTCGTTCAGCAGCACATCCTTCGCGCTCTTCGCGGCCGTTTCAGCGTCCAGTTCGGCACTCAGCGCCCGTTCGTCACCCTGCAAGCCGTCGTCCGTGCGCAAGGCGCCCTTCACGGCGGCGATCTGCTTGGCCGTCTTGTTGGCCGCTTTCGCGCCCTTCAGCACGTCCTTCGGATCCGGAATCACCACCAGGTCGTCGGCAGGGTTCGAAATCTGCGCGATCAGGCGTTTTTCACGGGCCTTGGCGCGCGCTTCCTGGGCATCGCGCTCCTTGCGGCGCACGGTTTCATTGAGCGAAATCTGGTTTTCCTTGCGCTGCTTGACGACGAGGGCTATGTCATCGAGCAAGTACTGGAAATCCTTGTCCTTGGCCACGCGCGCATCATGTTTCTTGTCCAGTAGCGGCACGATCTCCTTCAGGTCGCCCGTCGGTATGTAGGGCGCCGGCTTGATCGCGACCCATGGCAGGGCATTGTCATAGCTCGACTCGCCGAAGTTTTCCGCGTCCGACATGGCTGGCAGCTTGATGTCGGGCGTGACGCCGCGCAACTGCGTGGTGCCGCCATTGATGCGGAAGAATTGCGCGATGGTCATTTTCAGCTCGCCGAAACGGGCTTTCTCGCTGCCGCCGAAACGGTCGAGGTTGAACAAGGTTTGCACCGTGCCCTTGCCGAAGCTGCCTTCGCCGATGATGACGCCACGGCCATAGTCCTGCACGGCGGCGGCGAAAATCTCGGAAGCGGAAGCCGAGCCGCGGTTGATCAGCACGCCCATCGGGCCATCCCAGGCCAGGCCGGCATTCGTATCGCTTTCCACTTCGACCTTGCCTTCGGCATTGCGCTGCATCACGACAGGGCCCTTGTCGATGAACAGGCCCGTCAGTTCAACGGCTTCGTTCAGCGAACCGCCGCCGTTGTTGCGCAAGTCGATCAGGACGTTGTCGACCTTGTCTTTCTTCAACTCGGCCAGCAAGCGGCTGACGTCGCGCGTGGCGCTCTTGAAGTCCTTGTCGCCGCGGCGGCGCGCTTCGAAATCCTGGTAGAACGTCGGCAGGGAGATGACGCCGATGCGGCGCTTGACGCCGTTGTCGCGCACTTCGATGATCGATTTCTTCGCCGCCTGCTCTTCCATGCTGATTTTCTTGCGCACCAGCGGCAAGACCACGTGCTTGGCGTCCGGGCCGGCGTCGGCCGGCAGGATGTCGAGGCGCACCACGGAATCCTTGGCGCCGCGGATCAGCTGCACCACGTCGTCGATGCGCATGCCCAGCACTTCGGTGATGGGGCCGCTTTCGCCCTGCCCCACGCCGACGATGCGGTCGCCCACTTTCAGCTTGCCCGACAGGCCGGCCGGGCTGCCCGGCACGACTTCGCGCACCACCGTGTATTCGTCGCGCGTCTGCAGCACGGCGCCGATGCCTTCGAGCGACAGCCGCATGGCGATGTCGAAGTTGTCCGACGCGCGCGGGCCCAGGTAATTGGTATGCGGCTCGATCGACATGGCATACGAATTCATGAAAATCTGGAACACGTCTTCGCTGTTGAGCTTGCGCGAACGGGTCGTGTAGCTTTCATAGCGCTTGTCCAGAGTCTCGCGGATGGCCTTGTCTTCCTTGCCCGCCAGTTTCAGGCGCAGCCAGTCGTTCTTGACGCGCTTGCGCCACAGGTCGCGCACTTCCTCGTCATTCTTCGGCCAGGCAGCCTTTTCGCGGTCGAGCTGGTAGCTCTCGTCGGCCGTGAAGTCGAACTTGGTTTTCAGCAATTCACGCGCATACGCCATGCGCTCGTCGAAACGCTGCTGGTACAGGTTGTAGATGGCAAACGGCGCCGTCAAGTCTTCATTGATGATGGCGTCATCGAGCTTGGTGCGCAGCGGCGCGAAACGGTCGACGTCGGCTTGCACGAAAAACAGTTTTTCCGCGTCCAGGGACTTGAAGTAGCGATCGAAGATTTTCTCCGACATGGCGTCGTCGAGCGGCATGGCCTTGTAATGGACGCGTGTCAATACGCGCGATGCCCACAAGGCGGCCTGCGTTTGCTGGGCCAGCGGCTTCATGGGTAGCGGAGGAGCGGCGCTCTTGTCCGTCTGGGCTGCGCCAGCGTGGGCTGACAGGGCAAGCACCAGGGTGACCAGCATCATTTGCTTCTTCATCGGCTTCTCCGAAAATTAGTTGAATCAATTCCAGGCGGCGCAGATAGGCATGCGCCAGCCAGCAAGACAGTAAGGGGAATACACGACTGGTCTGCATATTATTCTACAGGATACGGCCTGGCAGTCTCCCATGGAATATCAGTTTCTTCCTGGAAGCTTAAACGCGGATTAAAGGCAGCGTGTCATTCATTACAAAGTGAAACATTCGTGACAAAAATCACATCATCCGCCAGTGACGAACAGAAACATTCATTATTGAAATCAAAAAAGTCAATAGTCAGTCTTTGCAATCCTTGATGCAGGTGATGTTTTTATGCAAAAGAAATGATTCCTGCGGGAAACACTTAGTAACAAAACACAAGCAACATGCTATCATCGCGCCCTGAAATTCAGCTTGCCTGTGCGCGGCCCGACAGCCTGCGCGCCTCCGTTTCAAGCGCATTCCCCACCAGATCCCCTCCCCGCGTGTCATGTCATGACCAGGAATGGCCGAGCTGATTACCCTTTGCCAGACTCACACTATGCCTACAATTTCCTTCTCCCCCCGCCACTGGAGTGTCGGCGGCAAGATTACCGTCTTCACGTTTGCGCTGGTCAGCCTGATCCTCGCCAGCCTGACGACCCTGATCAGCATCCGCACCTCCAATGCCCTGGAACAGCGCGCCGAAGCGGCCGTCACCAGCGAACTCAATAGCGTCATGACGACCACGGAAGTATTTCATACCGCCATGGTCAACGAGGCGGCCAGCTTTGCCCGCCTGTTCGCGGCCGAATTTCCCGGCCCGTTCTCGATCGATACGGGCGCCATGGTGGCCGTGGCCGGCAAGGCCACGCCGGCCCTGGCCAACGGCAACAGGGTGCTCAACCTCGATACGTCCCTGGTCGACCGCTATACGGCCCAGACGGGCGTGATCGCCACCATTTTTGCCGCCAACGGCGATGAATTCGTGCGCATCAGCACTTCGCTGAAAAAGCAGGATGGCGAACGGGCCGTCGGCACCCAGCTCGACCACAACCACCCCAGCTATGCGCCGCTGCGCGCCGGCCAGCGCTTCGTTGGCATGGCAACCCTGTTTGGCAAGCAATACATCACGCAATATGACCCCGTGCGCGATGCGGGCGGCAAGGTGGTGGGCGTGCTGTTCATCGGCCTCGATATCAGCAAGAATCTGGCCATGCTGAAAGAGAAGATTCGCCAGGTCAAGATCGGCCAGACGGGTTACATCTATATCGTCGACACGGCGCCCGGCACCAATTACGGCCACCTGGTGCTGCACCCGAACAGCGAAGGCAAGAGCGCGCTCGAGTTCAAGGCCAGCGACGGCCGATTGTTCATCCAGGAAATGCTGGCGCAAAAGGACGGCGCCATGCGCTATACGTGGACGGCGCCCGGCGAAACAAGTGCCAGCGCGCGCGAAAAGCAGCTGTTTTACCGTCAATTCAAGGATTGGCAATGGATCATCGCGGGCGGCACGTTCACGGACGAGATCACCCTGGAAGCACGCCAGATGCGCAACCAGCTGGCCATTTCCGGCTTCATCGCCCTGCTCGTCTTCGCCCTGCTGCTGTACTGGCTCGTGCGCACTCTCGTGTCGCGTCCGCTGGCCGCCGCCGAAACGGCCGCCGCGCAAATCGCCGCCGGCGACCTGACGGTGCACCTCGATACCAGCAGCCTGGACGAAATCGGCCGCCTGCTGCTGGCCATGAACCGCATCAGCGACAACCTGTCGCAAGTGGTCAGCAATGTACGCGGCAGCGCCGGGCAGATCGCCACGGCGTCCGGTGAAATCGCCAGCGGCAACCTGGATTTGTCGAGCCGCACGGAGCAGCAAGCCAGCTCGCTGGAAGAAACGGCCGCCTCGATGGAAGAACTGAGCTCCACCGTGCGCCAGAACGTTGATCACGCGCAACAGGCAAGCCGGCTGGCGCATGACTCGTCCAGCCTGGCAGCGGCAGGCGGCGCGGCCGTGGCGCAGGTGGCCAGCACCATGGACGCCATCCGCAGTTCCTCGGGCAAGATCGCCGACATCATCGGCGTCATCGACGGCATCGCCTTCCAGACGAATATCCTGGCCTTGAACGCGGCTGTGGAAGCGGCACGCGCCGGTGAACAGGGACGCGGCTTTGCCGTCGTCGCCACGGAAGTGCGCACCCTGGCGCAGCGCTCGACGGCAGCGGCGAAAGACATCAAGGATTTGATCCAGGCGTCCGCCAGCACGGTGGACCTGGGCCATGCGCAAGTGAGCCAGGCCAGCGCCACCATGGACACGGTGGTGGCCAGCGTGCAGCAAGTGAGCACCATCATGGCCGAAATCGCCCAGGCGAGCGAAGAGCAGCGCAGCGGCATCGAGCAAGTCAACCAGGCCATCGCCCAGATGGACCAGGTGACCCAGCAGAACGCGGCCCTGGTGGAAGAAGCGGCCGCGGCGGCCGACGCCTTGCAGGAGCAGGCGCAGGAACTGAACCAGGTGGTAGGCGTGTTCAAGCTGTAAGGACTGGCCCGGTGCTAAGATGGGGATGAATCTACCTTGC
This sequence comes from Janthinobacterium sp. SUN206, assembly GCF_030587305.1. Taxonomy (NCBI): domain Bacteria; kingdom Pseudomonadati; phylum Pseudomonadota; class Betaproteobacteria; order Burkholderiales; family Oxalobacteraceae; genus Janthinobacterium; species Janthinobacterium sp. SUN206. The sequence continues at coordinate 1,368,690 of NZ_JAPWIB010000001.1, forward strand.
CAGGAGGCACCATGCACGACGACTACGTTTTAATTGCCCGGCTGATGATCCCCACGGATGCGCACGTCATCCGCGGCTGCCTGGCCGCCGCCGGCATCGACGTGCTGCTGACGGATGACCAGCACATGCAGGCCGACATGCTGCTGGCGGCCGCCATCGGCGGCGCCCGCGTGATGGTGCGCGAACACGACGTGGCGCGGGCGAATGACATCCTCGCCGCCTTCGAACGGGGCGACCTGGCGCTGGCGGACGATGCCGATGTAGGCGCGCCCGTCGCCGAATAAGAACACCTGTCAAAACCTACTGCGCGTCGTAATTTGCGGTCTGCGATGCTCACTGTACCTTCGTACAGTTGCGCTTCTCAACCACAACTTCCTTCCGCTCGCTACGGTTTTGCTAGGTGTTGTAAATCAGGCATAGAAACAGCGTCCGCACGCCTGGCGGTAACTCTCGTTGCCGCCAATACTGATCTGCTCGCCTTCCTTGATGCGGCGGCCCTGCTCATCCACGCGGATGTTCATCGTGGCCTTCTTGCCGCAAGTGCAGATATTCTTCAATTCCTCGATATCGTCGGCCAGCGCCAGCAGATAGGCCGAGCCGGGGAACGGTTCGCCCTTGAAATCCGTGCGCAAGCCGTAGCAGATGACGGGCACGCCCTTCACTTGCGCCAGCTGGTGCAATTGTTGCACTTGTGCCGTGCTGAGAAATTGCGCTTCGTCAACCAACAGGCAAGCGACCTGGGGAATTGCGTCGAGGAAATTCGTGTCGGCATGAAAGATATCGACCTGGCGCTGCGGGCCCAGGCGCGAAGTGACCCTTCCCACGCCGTAGCGGCTGTCGATGGCGGCCGTGTACAGGCGCACCTGCTGGCCCTGCTCTTCATAGTTGTGCGCGACCTGTAACAAGGCCGTCGACTTGCCCGCGTTCATCGCGGAATACCGGAAATAAAGTTTTGCCACTGCCGCCTGCCCTGTTCGTCTGGTTTTCAGGATACTGTTTAGTTCCTTTTCGAGGCGTGATTATAAATCGCAATGGCGGGCTTGCGGCAGCTTAATAGTCGTGCCGTTGGCGCGGCAAGCGGGCTGAAAACGGCGCATACTCGAAGCGCGCACGCCACAAGCGATATGCGAAAGCCGCATATGCAAGCATGCAAACATTCGTTCGCCGCACCCGTGCACCCGCCTACACTGCGCGGCACGGAAGGCGGCTCGGGACACAATCCGGAGCGGCTGTTTCTCTGACAGGAGCCACCATGAATGATCGAATGCCATCCCCATCCCGGCCGCCAGCGCTATACAAGCTGATCGGCAACACCCCGCTGGTCGAAGTGACCAGGCTCGACACGGGCCTGTGCCAGCTGTTCCTGAAACTGGAATCGCAAAATCCCGGCGGTTCCATCAAGGACCGCATCGGCCTGTCCATCATCGAAGCGGCCGAAGCCGACGGCCGTTTGCAGCCGGGCGGCACCATCGTCGAGGCAACGGCCGGCAACACCGGCATCGGCCTGGCGCTTGTAGGCCGCATCAAGGGCTACCGCGTGATCCTTGTCGTGCCCGACAAGATGTCGACGGAAAAAGTACTGCACCTGAAAGCCCTGGGCGCCGAAGTGCACACCACGCGCTCGGACGTGGGCAAGGGCCATCCCGAGTACTACCAGGATTACGCGGCGCGCCTGGCGCGCGAACTGCCGGGCGCCTTCTTTGCCGACCAGTTCAACAATCCCGCCAATCCGCTGGCCCACGAAACGACGACGGCGCCCGAAATCTGGGAGCAAAGCGGCCATGACGTGGACGCCATCGTCGTCGGCGTCGGCTCCTCCGGCACCCTGACGGGCCTGACGCGCTACTTCCGCAAGGCGCAGCCGAAGCTGGAATTCGTGCTGGCCGACCCGCAAGGCTCCATCCTCACCGAATACATCGACACGGGCAAGGTATCGGACACGAGCGGCTCGTGGGCCGTGGAAGGCATCGGCGAAGACTTCATTCCCTCGATCGCCGACATGGACAGCGTCACCAAGGCCTACACCATCAGCGACCAGGAAAGCTTTGATTCCGCGCGCGCCCTGCTGCTCGCCGAAGGCATTTTAGGGGGCTCGTCCACGGGCACCCTGCTGGCCGCCGCGCTCAAGTACTGCCGCGAACAGACCACGCCCAAACGCGTCGTCACCTTCGTGTGCGACACGGGGACGCGCTATCTGTCGAAGGTCTACAACGACGGCTGGATGCGCGACCAGGGTTTGTTGCAACGGGCCTTGTCCGGCGACTTGCGCGACCTGATCGGACGCCGCTACGACGAGGGCGACGTCGTCAGCGTGGCGCCGGGCGACACCCTGCTCACGGCCTTCAACCGCATGCGCGCCAGCGACCTGGCGCAGCTGCCCGTGATCGACGGCGGCCAATTGGTCGGCATCCTCGACGAATCGGACTTGCTGCTGCACGTCTCCGGCGACGCCGCGCATTTCGCGGGTCTGGTGGGCGCCACCATGACGACGCAGATCGAAACCCTGGCGCCGTCCAGCGGCTTGCCCGCCCTGCGCGCCACCCTGGACCGGGGCTTGACGGCCGTCGTCGCCGACGACAGCGCCTTCTATGGCCTGATCACCCGCTTCGACCTTCTCAACCACTTACGCAGGACACTATCTTGAGCCAACAAACGCCCCGCAAGAGCCGCCTCGCCACCCGCGTCATCCACGCCGGCCAGTCGCCCGACCCGTCGACGGGCGCCATCATGCCGCCCATTTACGCCACCTCCACCTTCGTGCAGGACAGCCCCGGCGTACATAAAGGCCTGGACTACGGCCGCTCGCACAACCCCACGCGCTGGGCGCTGGAGCGCTGCGTGGCCGACCTGGAAGGCGGCAGTGCGGCCTTCGCCTTCGCCTCGGGCCTGGCCGCCATCTCGTCCGTGCTGGAATTGCTGGACGCGGGCAGCCACATCGTCGCCGGCGACGACATGTACGGCGGCACCTACCGTTTATTCGAGCGCGTGCGCCGCCGCTCGGCCGGTCATGAATTCACGTATGTCGACCTGACGAATCCGGAAAACCTGCTGGCCGCGCTGCGCCCGGAAACGAAGATGGTATGGGTGGAAACGCCCACCAACCCCATGCTGAAACTGGCGGATTTGCGGGCCATTGCCGACATCTGCCGCGAACGGGGCATCCTCGCCGTGGCGGACAACACGTTTGCCAGCCCGCTGGTGCAGCGCCCCCTGGAGCACGGCTTCGATATCGTCGTGCATTCGACCACCAAGTATTTGAACGGCCACTCGGACATCATCGGCGGCATCGCCATCGTCGGCGCGGAAGAACGTCAGGCGGAATGGCGCGAGCAGCTGGGCTTTTTGCAAAACTCCGTGGGCGCGATTGCCGGGCCGTTCGACAGCTTTTTGGCCCTGCGCGGGGTGAAAACCCTGGCCATCCGCATGCAGCGCCATTGCGAAAGCGCCCTGGCCCTGGCGCAGTGGCTGGAACAGCAAAAGGAAGTGCGCAAGGTGTTTTATCCGGGACTGGCCTCGCACCCGCAGCACGCGCTGGCGCGGCGCCAGATGGATGGCTTCGGCGGCATCATCTCGATCGACCTCGATACGGATCTGGCGGGCGCGCGGCGCTTCCTCGAACGCTGCGAGGTGTTCGCCCTGGCCGAAAGCCTGGGCGGCGTGGAAAGCCTGATCGAGCACCCTGCCCTGATGACGCATGCCAGCATCCCGGCCGGGCAGCGGGCCAGGCTGGGCATCGGCGATGGCTTGATCCGCCTGTCGGTGGGGATCGAGGATATCGAGGATTTGCGCCATGACCTGCGCACGGCGCTCGACGCGATTTGATACGCCCGGCGGCTATTTTCCGGGGTGGTACCTGCGCTCCAGGTGCTTCGCCACGTCCTCGGGATAAAACAGCACGTCCTTGAATTCGCCGCGCGCATACATGGCCGCCTGGTCCCGGAAGTGCGGCGACTTCGGGTCGCCGCTCTGGCCACCGGCGAGGATGCTTTTCGCCTTGATGCGGGGACCGAATTCCACGGCCGCCACAAAGCTGTTGCCCCGCTCGCCGTAAATCCTGCGCGTGGTGCTCTTGCTGCTCTGTCCATACGCGGCCAGCGCACCCCAGTTGCCCGACGCGTAAGGCACGGGCAGGCTGGCTTGCGCATCGTCAAACGGCTGCACCACATCCCCCGTCAGGCGCTGGAAGCGGTTGATCTCGCCCCACGGCGTTTGCCAGTTGCCGAAATCGCGCTGCAGTTTATCGGCCGCCGTCGCCAGTGCAGCCAGGCGCTGCGCCGCCGTGACCTTGTCCGTCGCCAGAAAATCGACGACGGGCACGCCCTGCTCGCGCGCCTGTTTTCCTGCCAGCTCGGCCAACTCCTGGCCCCAGAACACGGCCAGCGAGGTGGCGGTGGAGTCCAGCGCATAGCGCCAGTCCCAGGCCCGCAGCAAGGCCACCTTGTCGGCCAGCGCCAGCTTGTGCGCGTCGCCCGCCGGCAATGCATCGTATGCCGCGAACAGGGGCGGTAACAGCGCTTCGAAGGCCGTCAGTTCGCTGTCGTACGAGGCGGCGATCAGCTTGTCGAGCGTGAAATCCTTCTGGTTCTGGAAAACCTTGACGGCATGCAGGCCGCGCGCGTTTTCGCCGTACACGGACATGTAGGCGGGATAGTCGCTCTGGCGCGGACTGTTGGCGCCGGCCGCCGAATACGGCCAGTTGTTCGTATTCTGGATCCAGCCATTCTTCGGATTGAACAGGGTGATGGTTTGCGCCACCGTGTGCAGCCCTTGCCATTCCGTGGCCGGGTCGCTGCCGTCGACAGGCTGCTTCCAGTTGAAGCGCGGGTCGCGCACGGGGATGAAATTGCCATGAAAGTAAGCGATATTGCCATCCGCATCCGCATACACCGTGTTGTTCGACGAATTCGTGCGCAATTCCATCGTTTGATAAAACGCAGCATAATCGCGCGCCTTGGTGCGCGCGTACGACTGCATCAAAGCCTTCAACGGTTCCTGCATCAGGCGCACGGCCACCCATCTACCGTCCTGCGCGCGCACGATGGGTCCGTGGTGGCTGTAGTGGACGGTGATGGTTTTCGCCCCCATGCCGCCGTCGGCCAGTTTGTAGGGCAAGGTGATGGGCACGGTTTTCAAGGGCCGCAAGCCGCCGTCATAGCGGTAGAACCAGGCGCCGTCCTTGTCGACGATGCTTTCCAGGTATTCGTCGATGACGTCGCCGCCGCCCGAGGTATGCATCCAGCCCAGGCGCTCGTTAAAACCCTGGTAGACGAAGAACTGGCCCCAGGTGACGGCGCCGTACGCGTTCAAGCCTTCGCCGCTGGTGACCTGCACTTCGGGACGGAAGTAGAACGAGGTGTGCGGGTTGATCATCAAGAGCGCATGGCCATTTTTGGTGATGGCGGGCGCGATGGCGAAGCCGTTCGAGCCGCTGGGCTCGGGGTCCAACCCGGTCTCGATGCTGGCCAGCGCCACGGCGGCAGGACTGGCCTGCTGGCCGTAAAACGCTTCGAGCTGCGCCAGGTTGATCGATTCGATATCGCCGCCGATGCTGCCCTCGCTGAAGCTCAAGGCCATCCATGGCTCGAAATGCGCGATCAGCCGCGGTTTGACCTGCGGATGCGTGGCCAGGTAAAAGTTCAGGCCATCGGCAAAGGCGTCCATCAACTTGCGCAGCCACGCCGGGCTGGCGCGGTACTGCGCCTGCAGCTCAAGCGGGTCGATGAAGAGCTTCATGCGCAGGTCGCGGTACAGCTCCCGTTCGCCCTCCACTTCCGCCAGGCGCCCCATGGCGTTGATGTAATTGAGTTCCACGCGGGGGAAATCGTCTTCGGCCTGCGCATACATCAGGCCAAACACGGCATCCGCATCCGTCTTGCCCGTCACATGGGGCACGCCCCACGTATCGCGCGCGATGCTGACATTGGCCGCCTGCGCCTGCCAGCGGGCCATGTCCTTGACAGAAACAGCGGGTGCGGCCAGCACGGGAATACTGGCGACAGCAACTGAGGCAAACAGGGCACTGCGATGTAACATGCCAAAACTCCAGATCAGGATGCGTCAATCAGGGCCGCGATGCGCTGGTTCAACTCCACATTTTCCGCCTGCAGCTGCGCCACCTTCTGTTTCAGGCTGGCGATCTCGCCGCGCAGGCGTTCCGCTTCGGACGGCGCCTGGGCCGCGTTATCCGCCCACGGCTCGTTGCCCGTTTCCGGCGTATCCTGCGATACATGCACCTTCGGCTCGCGCGGCGTGCGCGTGGCAGCGCGCTGTTCGCGGATTTCCTTGGCCGCCTGGCGCAGCAGTTTTTTGCCGCCGGCGACGGCCGCCACCTGTTCTTCCGGCGGCAGGGATGCCACGGTGGCCGCCGCATTGATCGAGATCGTGCCCGAGCGGACGGCTTCCACCAGTTCCGGCGACGCCGCCTTCTGGATCTTCTCGATCTGGCTGATCTGGTTGCTGCTCAATCTCGCCGCCTTGGCCACCTCTTCGCGCGTGCTCATGGGCGGCTTCGGCGCGTTTTCGCCGTCCGGCGCATCCTGGGCGCTGACGGGCGCCGGGCTGCGCGCGGCGACGATTTCCTTCTTGCGCAGGGCCAGCACGCCGCGCTGGAAGTCCGACACGCTGCGGCGCGCCAGGTGATTGTCGATCATCCACAGCATGACATCGTCGAGCGAGGTAAAGCTGGTGTTCTGGATGGTCTTGAATTCGATGCCGTGCTGGCGGCAGATGGCATAGCGGTTATGCCCGTCGATCAGCACGTCGTTCCACAGCACCAGCGCATCGCGGCAGCCTTCGGCCAGCAGGCTGCGCTCGAGCGCCGCGTACTCGCTGGCGGTGAGCGGGTCGATATACGACTGCAGCACCTGATTGATAGTGATATTCATGGTTGTCCTCAATATTGCGGCGCGATGGTCCGCGCCGGCACGAATGCTACACCATCCGCCGCCCCTGGCCGGGTAAAATCACGGCGGCACAGCTCATACAAAAACACGGACCATGAAAAGAAAGTACGCCACCGCACTCATTTTTGCCGTTGCCGCCATCGGCTTCACCTGGGTCAGCCCCTATATCGCCATGTACCGCATCAGTATCGCGGCGAAATCCGTGCGCCTGGAAAACCTGGCGCAGCAGGCCGACCTGCCCGCCGTGCGCGCCAGCGTGGCGCGCCAGCTGCGGGCGGCCGGCGAAACGGCCAATGAGGACGATTTCAAGGAAATGCTCGACACCATCGTCTCGCCGCCCGGCATCACGGTATTGATCCTGCATGGCAAGCACGGGGCGGACGGCAAGCGCCACGACTTCGGCATGGCGTACCGCTCGTGGAACGAAGTGGTGCTGCGGCGCAGCGGCGCCGGGCCCGCCGCCAGCCAGTTTTTGCTGCGCCGCCATGGCATCTGGGACTGGAAACTGACGGACATCACCTTGCCGCCGGAATTACTTTGAAGAAACTTGATCTAAAACAACACTTACTTAAACCTCTATATTGATTTTGGGAAATATTATGTAGAATGCCAACACTTCAGGCGCACCGGGTCGCCAGGCATCCGAGAGATCGCACGATGAAAAGAATGATGCTTCTCGCTGTAGTGGCACTGGTCGCGCTGGCCGGCGTCTTCTATGGCAGCCCGTATTTCACCATGAACAAGATTCGCACGGCAACGATGGACGAGGATACCCAGGCCCTCGCTGCGCATATCGACCTGCCCCAGTTGCGCGGCAGCCTCGGGCAACAACTGCACACCCTGTTTTCGGCGCCCGAAGTGGCCGACGACATCAGTCCCGACGTCATCGACCCCTTGCTCGATACCATGCTGATGCCTGAGGGCATCGTCGCCTTGATGAAGCTCAATGACCGCTACGAAAAACCGCTCGCCAAGGTCAGCGACATCAGCGGCCGCAAGCGCAATACCAAGCCCGACTACAAACTGCGCTACACCTCCTGGGACAGCGTCGTGGTGCAGCGCGCCCACAGCAAAAGCCATATCGGCGAACTGACGCTGGCGCGCGACGGCCTGTGGCACTGGAAGCTGGTATCGGTGGCCCTGCCGAAGAACTTGCTGGCCGACGCCTGAGGCGCCGGCGCAGCCCTGCTCCCGGGGCGATCAGCGCCGGTCCGTCACCCTGCCCGTCGTATCGGCAAACCAGCGGCTATGCGACACCACTTGCAGCGCGCCGGCAGCCACTTGCCCCGCCAGCCATGCCAGCAATTCATCGATGACCGCATACGAAGTCTGGTAATCGGACGTTGGCGTCCTGACGATATCGTGGCCGTTGACAAACACAAAGCTGTCGTCGCCCACCGCCGTCTGGATCGCCGCCTGGACTTGCGCAAAGCTGGCGTCGTTTGTCAGGTTGACCGTGGAGGTGTTGAGGATGTAGGCATCCTTGTCGTTGCCAGTGAAAAACATCTGGTCAAAGCCGCGCTCGGCCGTATAGCCGGCGCCACGCGCCGACAGGAAACCGGCAGCGCGCATCGCGTTGATGGCCGTATTCGTCCACAGCGATTCGACCCACGCATGGTGCGATGGCCCGTCGCCGCCGATACCGGCGGCGCGCATCTTGTCCCGCCCCACCTGCAGCGCGGTGACGTACTGGGCCGAACCCTGTACCGCCACATTGTCGTGCACGCTCTGGTGCAGGGTAAAGTCGAACAGGCGCGACGGATCGTCGAAGCGCGCCTTCATGCGCTCGGCCGACATGTAATCGGGCTGCCCCAGCAGGGACGTGACGATGGCAAACGAGGCCGGCAAATCATAGTATTTCAGCCGCTCCATCAGATACGTATCCCAGGAGGCATAACCATCGTCAAAGGACAAGATGACGGTGGGCAATTTACGCTTCGGCAATGCCGCAACCATGCCCAGCCAGATGGTTTCCGGCTGCGTCGTGGCGGCGGTCAGCTGCACGGTAAATTTCCCGCGCGACAGGTTTTGTGCCGTGGGCGTGCCCTCGCTATCGAGCGGCGTGGCCAGCTTGGGCACCCACCACTCATTGTTGACGAACATCAAGGTGTCGGCGGCGGCGGAACCGCCGTAATGCAAGGCATTCAGGAAGCCGGACCAGAAACTGCTGTAATCGCTGTTGCCCAGGTAAATCATGCCCCCCGTCTGCATGATGGCGGCATTCGTCGAGCGCAGGGCGAAGGAAAAGCGTTGCAAATCCCAGTTGAACGGGATGCGCGGCTGGCCCTTGCCGGCAGCGCCTGTCGTGCCCACTTTCACGACGGTACCGGCAGGCAAGCCGGCTGGCAGGTCGATGCGCAAGGAGGGGTAGCCATCCTTGAACGACACGGCGGCATCGAGCGACACCATGCAGCCCGACGTCACATCGCTGTCCCAGAAGGACAGATCGTGCGTGGGCATGAATTCCAGCGGCGTATTGGTGACCGGCGGCGGGGGCATGGAAAAGCGGGGCGGGGCGTCAGGGTACTGGCTGGACATGGTGCGGCTTTCAAAAGTAGTGCGCGCGGCGCCGGCGGAACAAACGCTGCACGGCAGAAAAGGATCAATCAACATTGCCTTGCCAAGCTTTTTCGCCAGGGGTGCTTGTCAACTATATCACTTAATTGCCATTATGCAAATAAATAATGACGCCCGGTCATGCCTGCCGCGGCGGCCATGGCGCAGCCCATGCGCCAGGCCGGCACGGCATCGCCCAAGCCCGCGCGGCACTGCTATCATCGAGCTTTGATTTCCATCGGAGGCTCCATGTCAGACCTGGTACAACACGCACTGGCCCACGCGGGCAAACCGGCCACCACGCCCTGGGTGGTTACCCTGATCAGCGGTGAAAAACTCACAGGCCCCATTTCCCCGCTCAGCGACGGCTGCTACGCCATCGGCCTGGGGCAAATCAAGTATTTTTCCAGCGATAAGGTCGCCTGCCTGAATGTGTCGGGCGCGGGCGCGTTTCCCATCTGAAGACCTTGGCAATGGACCACACGCAGGAGCAGACGCAGGACGGCACACGCCTGGCGGCGCAGCTGCAGGCGCTGGAAGCGGCGCTGCAAAGCCGGGCCGTGCGCGCCGACAGCGCCAGGCTGGCAGCGCTGCTAGCAGACGAGTTCGTCGAATTCGGCAGCTCGGGCAAGCTCTGGACACGCGCCGCGACCTTGGCGGACTTGCCGGCAGAAGATTTTTGTCCGCGCAGCATCAGCGATTTTCAAGCCCGCCTGCTGGCCGAGGATGTGGCCTTGGTGACCTATCGCTCGCAGCGCCACGCCAGCGGCGCCCTGCCCGCCAGCGCCAGCTTGCGCAGTTCGCTGTGGAAGTGGCGCGATGGCCGCTGGCAAATGATTTTTCACCAGGGCACGCCCATTCCCGGCTGATCCGCACACGGGGATAGCCGCCACCGGTACTATCCTCTGTCGCGCAGCAACAACACGCCCCTGCCGAAAAAAATCCGCGGCAGCTGTTGTATTTCCAGTGACTGGGCGCTGGCCGCACGGCAACAGCCCTCCCTCTGTTTGCGTTTCCGCAGGAAACCTCCATCGCCACGCCAGGCCACTTTGCGCTCGCGCAAGCCTGCCGGCACTCCACTATGCACCCGCCTAATATTGACGACAAATACGATTTTATTCGCGTATTCAGTCGAAAAACATCTGAATGAGCAGGCCTGAAAAATGGCATGAATACCAAAACTTTCCGTGCTAGCATGATTTTTCGTCCAGCTGGCCAGCGCCAGCTTGCAGCGCCCCAACAACCTTCACCGACAGGAGCCGTTTCATGATGACACCGCATGCCAGCACACGCGCCAGCACAATACGCCACACCCTGATTGCCCTGGCAATCACTGCCGCCTTCCCCCTGCAGGCGATGGCGCAGGACAGCGTCCCGCCGCCAGCCACCGACGCGCCTGCCGCGCCGGTGGCGCAGGCCGGTCCTGGCCAGCTGGAAACGGTGATCGTGACGGCGCAGCGGCGCGCGGAAAACATCAAGGACGTGCCCATGTCCATCGCCACCCTGAAGGGCGACAAGCTCGACACCCTGACGGCCGGCGGCGCCGACATCCGCTTCCTCAACAGCCGTTCGCCCAGCGTCTCCGTCGAATCGGATTACGGCCGCACCTTTCCCCGTTTCTACATTCGCGGCCTGGGCAATACCGACTTCGACCTGAACGCCTCGCAACCGGTGGGCCTGGTGATGGACGACGTGGTGCAGGAAAACGCCATGTTGAAGGGTTTTCCCGTGTTTGACGTGGATCAGGTCGAGGTGCTGCGCGGCCCGCAAGGCACCCTATTTGGCCGTAACTCGCCGGCCGGCGTGATCAAGTTCGACTCCGCCAAGCCCGTCTTCAAGACGGAAGGCTACCTGAGCGGCGGTTTCGGCAAGGATGGCATGAAGAACCTGGAAGGCGCCTTCAACGTGCCCGTCAGCGACACGGTGGCCCTGCGCTTTTCCGGCCAGACCCAGCGCCGCGACGACCGCGTGCACAACCCGCGTCCCACCGGCACGCGCGACTTCGAAGGCTATGAAGACAGCGCCGCCCGCCTGCAGGTACTGGTCAAGCCCACGCGCGATTTCACGGCCCTGTTCAACGTGCATGCGCGTAACCTCGACGGCACGGCCACTTTGTTCCGCGCCAACATCCTGAAACAGGGCACGAATGACCTGGTCGACAATTTCGATTACGGCTCCTACCCGACCGACGGCATCAACCGCCAGCACCTGAAAACCAAGGGCGGCAGCATGCGCCTGAAATGGGACTTGCCCGGCGTCACCCTGCATTCGATCACCGGCTACGAAAAACTCGATTTCTTCAGCCGCGCCGACGTCGACGGCGGCTATGGCGCCGTGTACGCCCCGCCGATGGGTCCCGGCTTCATCCCCTTCGTCGTGGAAACGGCCGACGTGATCCCCAACCACAAGCAGATTTCGCAGGAATTCCGCGCCGAATCGTCTGCCCGCGGCCCGCTGCAATGGATAGGCGGCCTGTTCTACTTCAAGGAAGATATCCAGATCGACAGCATCAGCTTTGACAGCCTGGCGCCCGGCAATCCGCAAAACAGCGCCTACGCCACGCAAAACCAGAGCTCGAAGTCGTACGCGGCCTTCGGCTCGCTCAACTACACGGTTTCGGACGCCCTGAAACTGCGCGCCGGCCTGCGCTACACGAGCGACAAGAAGGATTTCTCGGCCAAGCGCGTGGAAGCGACCACGGCCGGCCCATTCAACTTGCACGACACCTCGCACAACGTCAGCTGGGACTTGAGCGGCACCTATGTGCTCACGCCGGAAACCAATGCCTACGCGCGCATCGCCACCGGCTACCGCGCGCCGTCGATGCAGGGCCGCCTGAACGGCCTGGCCGACCGCCCTTCGTTTGCGGGCGCCGAGAAAGCGCTGTCCGTCGAGGCGGGCATCAAGCAAGACCTGTTCGACAAGCGCGCGCGCCTGAGCGTGGCCGTGTTCCAGTACCGCGTGAAGGACAAGCAGCTGACGGCCGGCAGCGGCGCCGTCAACATGAACCAGCTGATCAATGCCGACAAGGCCACCGGCCGCGGCGTGGAACTGGATTTCCAGGCGAATCTCAGCGATTCGCTCAGCATGACCCTGGGCGGCAGCTACAACCACACGGAAATCCAGGACAAGAAACTGTTCGTCCTCAGTTGCGGCAATGCGCAAAACAACCCGGCCAGCGGCTGTACCGTCACCGACCCCGTCGGTCCGTTCAAGGGCACGGCCTACATCGACGGCAACCCGCTGCCGCGCGCGCCGGAATGGCAGACCAACTTCACCCTGAAATACAGCATTCCCCTCGCCAATGGCGAGTTCTACGCCTACACGGACTGGGCCTATCGCACCAGCTACAACTTCTTCCTGTATGAAGCGAAGGAATACAAGGCCAAGGAACTGCTGGAAGGCGGCTTGCGCGTCGGCTACAAATGGGACAAATACGAAATCTCCGCGTACGGCCGCAACATCACCAACCAGATCCAGTCGCTGGGCGCCATCGATTTTGACAACCTGACGGGCATCATCAACGAACCGCGCACGTATGGAGTGCAGTTCAAGGCGACGTTCTGACGGCAGGCAGATGAAACCAGGCTGTCCGGCGCAAACCGGACAGCCTGGCTCAGGCACAAGATGGCATTATGGGCATCACCTGTGCTAGAATCTCGCCGCGCTGCCCGGATGGTGAAACTGGTAGACACTGGAGACTTAAAATCTCCCGCCTGTAAGGGCGTGCCGGTTCGATTCCGGCTCCGGGCACCAGCGCACATGTACTTCACAAAGATAGCACTCGCTATTTTTCTTGTTCCCGCCTGTTCCGCAAAACTGACTTTGTTCCGCAAAAAATCTCCGACGCACTTGTAACGCGCGCTCTCAAACTCAGCTGGATCGTCAATTTCTTGGGGCAGTCTGCCATTTTTTTGCCCTGGCCTGAACTTTCGCAAGGGCTACGTCAACATCGCGCGCTACCATTAATTGACCCACCAATACGAGGAGATCAATCATGCGCCTGTTGTTTCCGCTTGCCTTGCTGTGCGTTGTGGCAGGCTGCGCGACAGACAACCAGGACGACAACAAAGCGCCAGATGCCATCGGGATGAACAGCTTCGCCCTCGCCGCTCGCTATGGCACGCCCGCTGGCTATCAACACCAGGGTGAGTACCTGCAGCTGAACTATGGCAGCGCAGCGGCCGGCTGCCAAATCATCGTACTGGTCGACCAGCAACAGCGCGTGGCCGGCTGGGCATCCGCCGGACGATCCTGCCCGACACGCTGAACGACTACGTTCATGTGGAGGGCAGCATCGAGACGGTGCAAGGCTCGCCGTCCAGCTGCACCCGAAGCGAGGCACGGATCAGCCCGGACAGGCCGACGCGCGGCCCCAAGCTGCGCTCCAATTCATCGGCCGCCGCTGCAACCTCACGCAGACGCCGCACCTCCCACAAAAGCGCGCGCACGTCGGCCGAGTCGTTGCGATCTTGGATTTCTTTCAGCTGCTCGATGCTGAGGGGTTTTCGAATCTTGCTCATAACTTTTCATTTACCCGAGGCCAGATCGTCCTCGCGCGTTAAGTTGATCCGTATTCTATCGAATCATGCGCGCCTCGCTCTTCGTCAGCTCGCGTTCTTTCACGTCGATGTAGACCAGCCACCCGCCGCGTTGCAGCTGCTCCGGACAGCTCTCGAAACTCGAGCGCAACTGCAGGCCGCCCAGTTCAAACGACTCTTCTGACATCCACTCGATAAAACAGTCAATCAGGCGGCCCTCCGGAAATGTGGAAATCTGATGGGTGCGCAGCTCAGCGCACGTGGCGTGGCGCTGAAGCACATCTGAGTAATCGTCAGCCACCGCCAGCAACCCGCGCGAGCCACCGCTCTCACGCGCAAGTTTTTTCGGCAGCGCCACTCCGGATCGATACAGTTCCCTGGCGCGGAATCCGATAGCGTTTTCCGGTACGAAAAGTTTGCATACCCAGGTCTGGGCGACCTCGCGGGTGTGGCCGGACTCATCCCTCGTTGCCTCAATGCCACTCAGCACTAGATTCCATCCCTGTGCCCGCACCAGCTTGGGCCTGGCAAGCTGCGCCAAAATGCGCGGCGCGCCTATCGTCTGCAAGCGCGCTACTTTTGACGGGCGACGATTCCCCTCCAGCGTTACATCGACCACCAACAGTTCGAGCAGCATGGCGCCCTCTACTGCCGGTGCAGGGGCTGCCAGCACTGCCCCATCCTCTCGTCGTCGCTTTGCCCACACCTTCATCATTTGCCTCAAAAATACTGTACATATATACAGTATATCGAACTGATGTATGTTGTACAGTAAACAAATGCTCGTAAAGTCACAGCTGTTGCGCCGCGCATGTCGGTGAAGTAACGGAGAATCGATGAAGCCGCAGAACTGGCCGGCGGCAAGGACGGCGACTGGACGCCGCACGACCTGCGCCACACTGGCGCAACGATGATGCGGACGGGAAGCGGACGGCTCGGGCGGCTTTGGGAGAAAAATTGGAGACTATGGTCGTCAGCTAAATTTTCAGCCGGAGATAGGCAGCGGTGCAACGTGCTAAGTTTTGAGCAGGTTGGCCCGCAGCCGAGGAGGTACACATCGGCGTACCGCCAGATGTTGGCGATGCCATTGCAGCGGCTTAAACCTCAATGCGTACAACAGCTAGGTAGCCAGCAAGACCAGCCAAGTGACAGGAATAGCGAGCATGGCGGCACCATACCCCCTACATGATTATGAGAGGATTTATAGTGACCAAGACACGCATGATTGAGTTGAGAGAAGCTCTCGAGCAGGCAGGTTGGGAGTTAATGCCCCAAATTAACAGCAGCGATGTTTTTCAAGCGAATGACGACCAGATAACTTGGGAGATAATCAATCGCAGAACACACAAAAATACTGTACTGACTTATTATTTGTTTGACACTCTCGGCCGAAGAACAGAGCAGCTCTCCGATATCTTATATGTTGAGGAAAAGATAAAATTATCAAAATTATACTTTGAAAAAATCAACTCCTCCAACTGGAAATCTTCATTGAGCGCTTTTGTTCGCAGCTTGTAGTAGCTGCGCTGGCTATCTCACAAGAAACTTGGCGTCACGAGCGCGATTACCACGAGCGCTTTTCCAGCGTCAGCTGCAGCAGCCTGCGCCGCGCTACTGGGCCGCCAGCACGGCCCCTCCTCTCGCCGCCTTGATTCCCAAATTTTCATCATCCACTTTAAAAATACTGTATAAAAACATAGCTCATTACAAAGCTTAGGAAACCAGAAAGCGGAATTTGTAACTAGAAGAGTCCGCCCTGCTCCAAGGGCGTAAATGGCGCAGGCGCTTTCGCACGGGCTCGCGGCTGCATCGGATCGGGCTGCGCAACGAGCAGCTCTGCAGGATACTGCCGATAAACATCCTCTTCGGACACCAGGGAGCCATCCAACCAGCCTTCGTACTGGTCTGGCTCCAGGATCATCACCATGCGCTTTTCATCGTCCGGCTTGTGAAAGCGTTGCATCAGCGGATGATCGTCGGCATTGATCGTCAGCATCGAGAACGACAGCAGCTGATCAGCTGGTCGGTACTCCCATATCCCGGCAATGGCCACCGGGCCGCCGTCCGCGCGCTCAATGCGCCAGCGCACGGGCTTACCGGTTTCGTAATTGGGCTCAAAAAAATTGGCGGCCGGGATGATGCAGAACTGCTTGCGCTTCCAGGCGCTGCGGAAGGATGGCTTGGTGGCCACCGTCTCGGTGCGGGCATTGTAGGTCTGGCGGGCCAGCTTGTGGTCTGCCCAGTGAGGCACCATGCCGAACATGGCTGGGGCGGTTTCCAGTTCGCCGGGTGCTTCGTGTGAGTCGCGCAGGATTGGGGCCATGTAGCCGGGCCATGCCTCGGGCGGGAGGTCGAGCAGCGGGTACCGAGTCCGGAAACTCTCTTCGATCTGCTCTTTACGGCTGGGGGTGTAGTCAGCGCACATTCCTAATCTTCATTCCAATTTAGCTAACACTAGAGTCATGTCTGCCACTAGAATAGCATCAAAAAATTCAGTCACACTTGGTATCTCACCACAAAGAATTTAAAATTCCACCTCAAAAACACGATGACAATAAATCCATTTCGAAATAGAATAAAAATATCAAACACAAACAGAATAATATATCACCGCAACAGAGAAATAAATAATAACACCAATGATGAAATATTTGAAAAAATAAATGGCATTAAAATAGAGTCATTAAAAAATATAATCTATTTCATTACATTATATTCAATATTAAGTAGCGTTCTTTACAATTTCGGCTATTGGTCAATATTGGACTTCAATATAATCGAGTTCATAGCATTAACAGACATAGTAAAATATGCCGTAAAGCCTTTAGCATTAACACTTGGGACATTCTTTTTTGTTATATTCTTCAACAATCTTTTCGCGACGAATACAGTAAGGAAATTTGATCTTAAAATAAAGCCGAAAAGCACTATAAATATCACTTCATCATTCGAAATAAGCAAAAAAAATTATTTATAATTTACACATGCATGGTAATTATCTTTGCCATGAATGGCCCTGAAATAAAATGGAAAGTAGTTCCAGTTCTGGTAAGCGCTCCAATATATTACTTCGCCATACGAACAAAATTCATTAATGATTTACCGCTTCCGAGTCATTTTAAATATTCATTGCTATATGTTGTTATAGTTTTTATTCTTGTAAGCTTCTCAGTTGGAAGGGAAAACTGCCTAAGAATTATAAATGGAACGGAATTTAAATATGTAACCGATGGACCACAAAATTTAGCAATTGGAGAAATTAAAAAACCTACAGAATATTTTAGGATTTTAGCGCAGGTGAATGATATTACTTTTTTATTTAATCCTATTGACAAATCTATAGTCATCAGCAAATTAGCCTTTGGGAAGTCGCTCACAATAAAATCATTTGAAGAAAAAAAACCACCATCGGGATTGGAAATAATATTAACCTCAGTTAAAAATAATACAAATGAAATAATTTCCTATCTCAAAGATAAAATTATTGAATTATTTGATCCGGATGCAAAGGGTAGGGCCATCTAAAAACGCAAGAACACGAGCCTACTTGGTTCACTGGCCTGGCCTGGCCAGCGTGCCGAGGCTGATTGCCGCTGTTCATGCAGCGACAATCAGCGCTCTGCTTTTCTGTCTGACTGAGCGCAGCCCGCAACTACTGCCTCCAGTTCCACCTCATACTTCCGACCTCGCGGCCAGTCTCGCGCCAGCGCCAGGACGATCTCGCCATCCGTTGCTGCCGGTGCCAACTGGTCGAATTCATATGCTGGTCGCTGCGGTACCGACTTTACACATGGCGTAAAGACGGGAACTTCTACCCGCTGCGGCGCTGGCGGCGCGCTGCCGCAGCCGGTCAGCAGCAATACAAGCATCCATTTCATCGCACGCCCTCCAATAAAAACCTGACGGCCGGCATGGCCTCGTCGCAAGTCGTGGCGCGCGCGCCCGTGATTTTCACCAGGGCTGCGTCGTACTTCTTGCCCTTGGCGGCAGATGCCGCCTGCGCCACCGCGCCACGCTCCTGTGCTGCCAAGGTTGCCTTGGCCATGCCATCGATGGCCCGGTTTTGCTCGCTGATCGAGGCCCGCAGCGCAGCGCTGACGCCCTGCTCCCGCACCAGCGCAGCGCGCGCGGCGTCACGATCGCTGGCGGCCAGCCACCAGCCGGTGCCAGTGGAGCTGGCCACCACTAGCAGCACGGCGGCCAGCACGATGGCGGCCGCCTTCCAGATGCCGTTGACGGCGCCAGCCACCAACATGCCCAGGGCGCTCATACGATGCCAATCACGTAGCTGACGCCGCCGCCGGCAAACTTGGCCGTCAGCACCTGGCGCCGCGCCGCGCCAGCCGACAATCCAATATGCACCCACGTGCCCTCGTAGATCAGCTGATCGAAGACGATACCGCTTTGCCGGATCAGCAGGGCCAGGGCCTTGGGCGCCAACTTGGCCGTGCCGATATCGGCAGCCAGGCCAAGCACGTGGGCGCTGTTGCCGGCACCGCCCACGGCTTTGTTCAGCGCGGGCGAGCGGTAGCCGCTGGAAATGGTGATGGGCGCACCCACCAGCGCGCGCACCTGCTCGAGCAGCGCAGCCAGGCGCGTGAGGTTGGCGACGATGGCGGGCGCCGGCGCGTTGTCGATGCCCTGGCGGGTGGCCACCTGCGAGGCGACCATTTCGGCCAGGCTGAAATGTGGGCTCAGGTTCACAGGCCACCCCGCACGTCCTTGACGACGGCGGCCGCATCGCGCGCCAGCTCGCCAATGTCCTTGTCGCGGCGCTTGTCGAGCCAGCGCACCGTGGCGCCCAGCACCCACCAGGCGGGCAAGCCGGCGGCCACCATCAGCGGCGCGGCGATGAACAAGAAGCCCAGCGCCGGGTCACTGCCGTACAGCACCGCCACGGCGCGCGCGCTGTCGAACAGGCCCGGCATCCAGTTGCGCACGACCACGACCAGGGCCGGCCCCATCAGGGCAGAAAAGAGAATGGTGACGAAGAAGCGCACGCCCGCTTCCTTGGCTGTTTTTGGCCACATGAACATGAATCCCAGTGAGGTTGCGGCAGCGCCGGCCAGGACCGGGATGCCAAAAATTTTAATCAGTGCGCCGCCGGCGGCGGTTGTTTCGATAGCCATGGATGCCTTTCAGGTGGTGGAAATGAAAAAACCCGCCGAAGCGGGTTTGTGGTGAAAATGACAGATATGAACTACATGGCTTCCAGAGCAGCAAGGCGCGCCTCTGTTTTGGCGAGGCGGGCCATCAGGCCACGAGCCACGAACATGTTGATCTGGTCAGTGCGCAGAGAATAGAGGCTACCGGCCTCTTTGATCACTACTTGAGATGCCTCCACGGCATCGGTTTGCGGGACAATAACAGTCCCGTCAGCGTCGACCACATCAGGCTGAGCCGGGATTGCAGCCCGATAACCCAGCTCTTCCTCCCACTGATCGTAGCAAATGAAGCCGTATTCAAACGGGTCAAGCCCATTTTTCTCCATGACGGCAATCGCGCCCTGCACCGTCAGGCCTACGTGCCGGCGCGCGTCCGCACCTTTGGCCTGAATTGACTCGAGCCACTTGTATGTACCGATGCTGTCGGCAATTTCGATTGCTGCTGCGATCTCATTTTCCAGCATCGGGCGGATAGGTGTCTTCAGCGTGGCGTCGGATGTGTTGATCGCGCCTGTCGAAGAAAACACTACCGACCAGCGCTGTGACGCACCGCCAAGCGCCGTAGTTCCATCGACGGAAGGGAAAATCTGGCCGCGATTCATCCCCAGGACGTCCGCCATTACCCCGTCTTTCCGCATCGAGAACGTGAACGTGGAATTGGCGGCAGCGTTGTCGCATAGCAGACGACCGCACAGCCCATTCGCATTATACGAATCCCAAATGGACGGCAACTGAGCGGAGGACTTCGCAGAAAATACGCCATAGCCATTTAGCCCCTGCGAAATAATCTCGCACGTAGCAGCGGATGAGGCTGTAATTTTGGGGACGCTAGTGAAGGTAACATCGCCAGTATTTGAGATGCGGTAGCGCTCGACGCCGTTTGTCGTCATTGCCAGCATGCCTGCAGCCGGGGCACCAATGCCGGTTCCATTGGTGCCAAAATCCATCCCACTCGCTGGTATATGGACAGTCCCTGTAAAGACCGGATTGTCGACTGGCGCCATCAGCCCGATGGCAGTTGCTTGGGCCGCTGATACCGGCTTCAATGCGTCGCTGGTGTTATCCACGTTGCCCAGGCCCACCATCCCTTTTGTAACGCCTGACACAGTGCCGGCGAACGTCACCCCAGCGGGCGATACCGTGATACTGCCTATGCCATTTGTCACTATCGACAGCACGTTGACGCTTGGCGAATACATGCCGCAACCGGCAGTACCAAAATCCATCCCGCCGGCCGGATTGCGCACGACGCCTTTGAAGACCGGATTATTGATGGGAGCTTTAAGATCAAGCGCGTTTGCCTGCGCTATCGACACAGGTTTTTCTGTGTCGCTGGTATTGTCTACTTTACTCAGGCCCACGTCTGCTTTCTTGCCTGACGTAGCCACGACGGCCAACGTTGGCTTGTTGAGGATTCCCCGAATGGAGCCTGGATCTGCAGCCCAGTCAGCCCTGATCGGCTCCAGCTGGCCTTTCGCCAGCAAGTTCAGCTTGTCGAGCCAATCCGGCATGTCTGGGTAAAAAATATCATCCATTACAGTTCCTCGATATCAAGCGATGTGGCATAAGTTTGGAAATACGGTGTCGATACGGCGGCCAGTTCAGCAAGGCGGCCGTACAACTGGTGTGTTTGCTCCAGCTCAGGATCGGCATCCTCGGGAAACAAGCTCACCAGAATCGGCCGGCGCTTTCCGCTGCCGCGCACCAGGCGCCACACCGCGGCGCGATCCACCGGTGTCATGTGCTCGAGCGACAACGACAACTTGCGGTATGTGCTGCCGGCGGCAACCCGTTGCTCACCAGCGGCCGTCCTGTAGAGCGTCGACGTATCGAGCGGCGTCACGCTGGCGCCGTAGCTGGCGTTGTTCTCCGGCTCCCAGTAGTTCCCCATCACCAGGCGCGAGAACTCGACGTAGCCGGCCGGATTGCCAGGGTCGGCGAGGTCGATTACAAAATGACGCGCGGTCCTGCGTGGGAACCAGGCCCGCGCATAGGCGCCGCCGCCAAATGAAAAAGCATTGGCTGCCAGTGCTGTGGCCCCAAAGTCCCAGGCGCCCAGCGGCGCATAGCCGCAGGCCAGGATCAGGCCGGTATCAATCGCCGGCACGGTATCGCCTGGCTCGGTATAGCCACGCACACGGATTTTGGCATTCGAAGTCAGGTTGCAAAACGGCAAGACCACGCCGCCGACGATCTCGCCCAGCGGCAGCGTCGCGGTAATGGTCAGGACCGTGCCGACCGAGCGCAGCACTGAAGACTTACGCTCGCGCTGCAGGTTGGCCGGGCCCAGCAGGCCAGCCTGGCTGGAGGCAGTGATCACAGCGCGGTCGCCGGCGTTGTCGTAGATGATGCGAAGATTGGTCATATTATGGGAATTGGGAGTTGTCGATCACTGAAAGCCGCGAGTACACCGGCAAGCGCCTGGAGTTATCAATAAAGTAAACCGATCCCGCTTGGGTGATGTATTGATAGCGATCAGTCGGTATCCGTCGAACCCAGAGCCGCGAGCCAGATGCCCAGTACAGAGCATTGAACTTGAGAATGTCGTAATAATCCTCGAAGATACCCTCCCCGTTATTGAAGGTGCCTTGGTAGTACGCGCCACTAATCGTCCCGCGAGTGTTGGCCAGGATAGACTTGCCCACCAAGTTGAAAGGTGTATCAACGAAGGTGTCGCCCACATTTTCAGGATCATTCCCATTCTGTGCCGGAATATCCGCTTTCAGCACTGCCTGCGTATCGTAGGTGTTCCCTGCCTGTCGTAGCATGCGCACGGTACTGCAGAAAAGCATCGATCCATCCAGCGCCCGGACCATAATCCCCTTGCCATATGGGGGCGTTGGCGGGTTGAGATCAAGGCGTCCAAATATCCGCAGGAAGAGCCCCATATCTTCCACTACGCCCCCTGCTCCCAAAAGAACGATACGGGGGCTATAGATGAACGTCGCCCGCCAGGACGAGCCACCAAGATTCTCCAATCGACACAAAGCGATTCCGGTCCTGGGCGCACCAGGAGCAGTTCCGACGACGTTATAGGGAACATCAAAATACACTTGAGGCACGCCGTTGCAGGAAAAGTCGACCGACGTAAATCGGGCGCCGCTTCCGGTCGGGATGGCCTTCTTGCCTAAATAAACGAACGCACGATGACTGGCATCGATGGTGATGTTCCCCACCGCTAGGTTCTTGGTCTCGATCCCGACTCTCAAAGCTTTGCCCCTGTGTAAAAAACTGATAACAGCCCATTGCTAGCCATGGGAAGCCGGTCATCCTCGTTGTCCGAAAAGACAGTGACGGTAGGTATCCCGGAGGGGTAGGAAACCTTGCAACTCAATACGCCACCACCATCGTCCAGCCCATATCCATCACTCTGCCCACCGCCTGCCGGCAGCCCTGGTGCCTGATAGGGCGAGATCAGACTCGCACTGATTTTCTTTCCAGCGTACGCAGGATATGAAAAGGTCCGCGACACGTTCTGCCCTCGAGGGATCACCTCTTGGACAAGCCAGAACAGAGTGGACTCGATTCTTGAATCGTACGTAATGGCATTGCTATTCAAGTCCTTGCACAACACTCCATGGCTGCTCATGCGTCCAGGTCCCCGATTTGCACAACCACGACCTCGGCGCCGCTTGCGTTGATGCCGATTACCTTTTGCACATCGCCACGGATTTCCACGCGCGCGCCGCTGGTGCGACTGCGCAGCAGGCCAATCGTGCCAGTAGCCGCCACCAGTTCACCGGAGAACCTCGCGACCGGAGCAGTTGTCGGTGTTCCAGGCGTCACGGTAAGTCCTGGCATCTCAAGAAGGCCCGTACTCGACAGCTGGAAAAATCCACCTGGCACATTGATGTTGCCGATAAGCAAACCCTTGTCGCTTAAATGAAAGCCGCTGCCGCCGTTGCTGGGCCATCCGTAATTGTTAGTCGGATACCCAGCGCCACCATGCAGCGTCGCGCTGAAGATATCGCCTGCCGTCACCTTGCCCAGGTCGGCGCTGATTGCGCTCAACTGACCTACTTTAAGTGCGCTGAGGTACGGCGCGGCCCATTTGGTGGTGCCGCTGGCTGGATTGAAAATGCCATCGGACCGGTACAGCGATTCACCAGCGCCAAACAGAGGCGGCGAACCCTCCCATACCGTGCCGGCGCCCCAGGTATCAATCGGCGGATAGGATGCTGCCCCCTCCGTGCTGAGCGTCGCCGGTGCGCTGCCCAGGGACAGCAGACTGGTCTTGCTGTAGCAGATCCGTGCTGAATTGCCCGTCACTCCGTCGAAAATCTTGCTGACCGTCTGGCTTGCTGTATAGGTCAAGCCGTCGACCACGATGCTGGCCGTCACCGTCACGCTGTCGCCCACCATGCCACCATAGGTCATGCTGGCCACGTTCCCGACGCGCGTCAACACGCTGGCATTGCTGGCGGAAAACGCCACCTGGCCCTGCATATTCACCAGGCCGGCCGTGAAATCGATGCTGACCGGCGCCGCGATTGTCGTAGCCGCCACCTTGAACGCCTGTGCCGTCGCTGCCAGCAGCAGCACGCGGTCGTTGGCCGGCTCGAAGCGCGGGACGGTGTTCATGATCAAGCGGTCACGAGTACCGCCGATAGAGGTCATACCAACACCCCGACGGTGATGCGGCCGGTCAGCCATGACGGCGAAAGGATCACCACCACGCCAGGCGCACCGTCTTGCAGGCCAAAACGTTTATCGCGCAGCACCACGGGCTGCCCAAGTTCCAACAGCATCATCTCCGGCTCTCCATCAAACTCGTAAATCGTGCGTTGCACCTTGTGCAGCGCCAGACGCCGCGTCGCTTCCGCGCGGGCGTCTTCCGTGGTTTTGAGGCAGGTATCGATCTGCGGCGGGTCATCCGTCAAGCGGTAACGCGCCTTGACCGCCTCATCGACCACCGTTTCCGTCAGCCATTCCGTGGCGTACAGGTCGGCATGCGCGGGCGGGATACTGGTCGTCAGGTTGGCCTGCACAGTCCAGTTCCGGTCGTAGCCAATCTTGACGGCCGCCACCACGGCCAGGCGCTGCGCCGGATGCAAAGAATCCTCCAGCATCTGGTCCGGGCCGATCTCAACCGGTACGCCAGCGGCCGGCAGCGCGATCTGGATCAGACGCAGCTTGCCGGTGCGCGAAATCAACGCCTGCGCGCCCACGCTGGCAGCCAACTGCTGGATAGCCTGCGCCTGGTTGGTTCGGTCCGCTACGTACAGGCCCACCAGCTGCGGATGGGCAGCATCGAAGGCGGCCAGATTGGCTAGGTCCAGGTCGGCGGCAGTGAAGCGGTCGCCTACCTTGCCGTAGCCGGTGGCGATGCGCTGCACCAGCGGTCCGATGCGTGGCGCATAGCCGCCAGCGTTGTCACCCTGCACGCTGGCCGTCACCACGTTGGCCAGCGGGTTGATGGTCAATTTGAAGCGGCCCGCAGCATTGTCGATCGTAATCGGGACCGGCTTGCCGTTGGTGCGCACCTCGAATATCGACTCGACAGCCCCGAGAAACCCGTATTCCTGCGTCGCCGGGTTCGTCAGTAGCGGCGCCACGTTGTGGCATTCGCCAAGCGGGATGGGCAACGTGACATCCTTGTTCGTCGACACGCCGCCCAGCTTGACCTCGGTCATAGGCGTATCCAGGCGCTGCATCTTGTCGCGCAGCGCCAGGTTGAATGAATTGCGGTCCGTACTGCCAATGTCGGCAACGATGCCGTCGAAGACCAGGCGAAAATCCGCGCGCAGCCAGCGCAAGTCGCCCGACCAGACCTTGATCGCCCGGTTTCGCCAGACGTCGGCGAGCCAGCCATCGAGCGCGCCATCGGCATTGTCCAGCTCGATATCGCCGCCGGACAATCCCGCCTCGCCCGTCAGGCTGACCTGCTCGGTAAAGGCCAGGCCACCGGTAGCCAGCGGCAGATACTCGGTATTCGCGGGCACATCAAGCGATCCGGTGAGGTAAGGCCGGGAGGCGATATACCGCGTCACCTCCTGGCCGGCCACGTTCACTTGCACCTCGATAAGCACCATGCGGATGGCTGACGGTGTCTCCAGCCATTCCAGAAATTGTGCATCTATCATTTACTGTACTCCACCTGTTTTACCCGAGCGGCTGCTCGAGCAGATTTGTCAACGCCATCCACCACGGTTTTCGCGGCAACGACGTTCGATTCAACCGTGGCCTTGATTGCGGCGCCGGTCTGCTTGGCCTGATCGGCACGCAGCCCCTTGACCTCTTCCCGCAGACTCTTGATCTCGGCCACCAAGGCGTCGTTGTTGCCACTACCGGAGCTGGGCCCCGTTCCGCCAAAGTAGCGGCGCAGCGCAGCGGCAGCCGGTGCGTCGATCACCGGCTCGCCGGCATGCAGTTCGGCGATATAGCCGTCATAGGGCGTACTGACCAGGCCGCCGGCATGGGAACCGTCGAACTGCACGCCCAAACCGCTCGCCGCGCCCATCGCGACCCGCAGGTTGGCGATGGCTTGCGCCACCGTCAGCACGCTGTCGTTGATGGTAATCAGGCCCGATACCTGGGCCTTGAGGGCATCCAGGCTGGCCTGCTGCACGTCGACCTGAACCGAGGCCCACTTGGCGGCGTCTTCGTTGGCAGCGATGACGCGCGCATAGTCCGCCGCATACTTGGCATCCGACGCGTTCACCACCTGAGAAGCCGTCAAGAACGCTTGCTCGGCAGCCGACAAGCCGGACTGTGCCGTCGTGTCACCGGCGTTTGCTGCTGCCAGGGTCTTCTCGAACTGGGCGCGCGCCTCGGCGTAACGTTGCTCCGGCGTCAGGATGGACTGATTGCCCAGGGCCATACTGGCGTTCAGGCCGTTGAGCGTGGACACCCACGATTTCGACTTATCCAGCGCCGTCTGGGCCGCTGCCGATTCCCTTTCGTATGCCTTGCCCAGCGCATCCTTGGCCGATACGACCGCCCTGGCTGCCTGCACCTGGTCGAACAGCGCGCGGTTGACGGCGGCAATACCGGAGCGCTGGATCGCCAGCAGTTCCATTTCGCTTTTCGTCAGCTCGTTGAGATGCTTTTGCAGGTCCATGCGCTCGCTGGCGATTTCGCTGGCCGTTTTGAGAACTGCTGCATATTCGCCTGTTGCCGCAGCCACTTCGGCAGCGTAATCGGCTGCTTTCTTGAACGGCTCGGCAAGGGCAATCAACTCCACATACATCGCCTGGCCGGCGGCCGTGTTCAAGTCCTGCGCCAAAACCAGGGCTTTGAACTGATCGACAGACTTCACACCTGATACGCCCAGCTTGCCCATGGAATCGTTCACCGATTTCGTGATCGGCGCCATCCGCTCCGCTTCCGACAGAAAGTTTTCGACGAAGAAGCTGGTTCCTCCGGTCAGCTTGTCAAGGCCACCGGCCGTCGCAATCAAGCTTTCGCTCAGCGCCACGGCGCCCAGGCCTGTTGCATTGAAAGACTTGCCCAGCACGGCCAGCACGTCGGACACCTGCAGGTAGTCGTTCGTAACGCGCACCAGCGTTTCCAGGTAGCCTTCGCCCACAGCCTGATATTCCTGCAGCCCAGCCACACCGAACTTGGCCATGTCATCGCCGACCTTAGAAAATGCTGTTTCCAGCGCTTTCTGTTGCTCTTCGCCGGACAGACCCTTCAAACTAATCTTGCCCAAGTCGACTACAAACGAACTGAGCCGGGCATTAAATGCGGCGCCGCCCATGCCCAGCGCATCAGCAGCACTGCGGATCGTCTGCCCCATGCTGCTGATGATCATGGTGAACTGGTTATTCATTTCCCCCGATAGCGCGGCGGTTTGTGTACTGTCCTTGTCCTTATAGGTGAAACCGAATGCCTTTTTCTTCGTGTTGACATCGGCATAAGCCTGGGCCGTGAAGCCTAGGGCATCAACATTCCCCAATGACATGGCTTTTCCGGTAATGCCCTGGTCCTTGATCGAGGTCGAGGTGTTGAACAGTTTCGACACGACGCCACCAAGCACGGATCCAAGCACGGCGCCAACGGCAAGGCCAAGTGGCCCGCCAATTGCGGCCATGCCCATACCCAAGTAAGTGCCGAGTGCAGCGCCACCGACACCACCAGCGAGCGTGCCGGCCGCCATGCCAAGGCTACCGCCCAGTGTGGTCGTGCCCGTTTGTACACCCGCTGCCGCGCCACCGCCAGCAGCCGTCACGCCGGAGCGCGCCAACAGACTGGACAAATTGCCAATGCCGGACACCATCTTCCTCAAGGACGAATCCATCGAAATGGTGTGTGCCAGGCCCAGGCCGGAGTTTTTTTCCATGATGGCCAGGCTGTGTGCGATCGATTCCGATTTCGCGGATGAGTCGCCCAGAATGGATC
Organism: Janthinobacterium sp. SUN206; assembly: GCF_030587305.1. Lineage (NCBI taxonomy): Bacteria > Pseudomonadati > Pseudomonadota > Betaproteobacteria > Burkholderiales > Oxalobacteraceae > Janthinobacterium > Janthinobacterium sp. SUN206. The sequence continues at coordinate 1,396,197 of NZ_JAPWIB010000001.1, forward strand.
CGGTACCGGTGGCGGCCTGGCGGTCCTTGGCAGTCGTGTCCGACCCACCGCCGCCAGATACTGCGAAGCCCAGGGCGGCCATCGCCGCAGCCATCGCTGCCATGCGAATCCAAGCGCTGTAAGGATCACCCTGCGCTTGTGTAGCGACCGCCACGGCGGCAGCGGATGTGCCTTTCACCGTGTCAGCAGCAAGTTGCGTTGCTGTGCCGGCCTGGACGGCCACCGCTTTGGCAGCTTCCGCCCCCAATGTTGCAGTCGTCACAACCTCGACGGCAAACAACTTCTTCACCATCGATTCAATCGCCATAGCCATTTCCACGGCACGATAAGCTTTTTCAGCGCCTTCCATTGCCCGATAGCCAGCGGTGTTCTCTTTGAAAAAGCCCTTGGCTGAGCTGGCCATATCACCATAGGATTTGATCTGGGCCTGCGCGCCCTGCTGGGCCGCAGCAGCCTGGGCCTTGGCGACCTTGGTCGGGTCGCCATAGGCATCCTTAGTGGCAGCGGCCAACTGGGCAGCGATAGCCTGCTGCTGCACGGCATAGCCAGACAAGGCCGTCGTCAACCCGCCGATGGCAGTGCCAACCGCGCCGAACGACGCGGCCATGCCTTGCGCTGCTGACTTCGTTGCGGTATCGACAGCCGTCAGGATATCCAGCAGCTCTTTGGCCTTGGCCACGTCGCCGCCCTGCTCTTGCGTCGAAGCCTTGCCTTGCACGATGCCAAGGCGTTTCATCGCTTCGATCTTGCGATTGATACCATCGATGACCTTCTCATTGCCCTCGAAACTTGCGAGAGCAGCTTTTTGCTCTTCAAGGTCGGCGACAGCCAAAGCGGTCTTTTGCGCCGGCAACAAGCCGTAGGTGCGGATTTGCTCATCTGTGACAGCGATCTGCGCATTAATCGCGCCAATCTCTTTATTGGTTGCCAGTACAGCCGCCTCACTAAGCGCGTCCTTACGCAGCATTTCCTCCATTTCCGTAAGTTCGACGGCATCAGCTGCCCGCAAAATTGCCGCTGCGCGTTTAGCATCTAAATCATTTGCCTTTTTATTATTTTTTTCTGCCTCTACGCCAGTAGCGTTATGGTGATCTTTGAGGACTGCAATTTGCCTGGTATAGCCATTAATTTCCTCTTGTTCAGCGGCCCGCGCATTGTCACGTTTATTCTTAAAGTACTCCTCGTCGCCAAGTCGTCCTGCCTTATGGAACATCTCGTTAATCTTGGAAAGTTGTCCGATTCTTTCCTTTTCCAGATTCACATCATCCTGGATGCGGGCCAAGCGATCCGCCATCGCTGTGTTTTCGATCTGATCAGCCTTTGGTTTAGCCTTCTCTGTGTGCGCCTTGGTCCGAGCAGCAATACCAGCGGCGATCGCGTCTGGAGTAATGAGGGGCGAATTAGGGTCGGCGGCCCGGATGGCATCGATGTTCGATTGGTACGCATCCAGGGCGACCGCCAGCTCCCCCATTCCTTTCTTTTGCAGGCGGATATCTTCCGCGTGGATCATCGCGGCGGCATGAACTGCACGCGAATTTTTAGTCGCCACTTCTCCCTGGGCCATAGCTACGGCATCAGCTTTGTTCAATTTGTCTACAGCATCGGTCAGGCCAAGGACAATCTGCGTACGGGTTGCCTGGAGTTCAGGCGTAATGGCATCAGGTGCGCGCCCCAAGCGCAGATTGCTATCAGCCAGCCCCTTATCGAATTCCGACAGGCGGAAACTGTATTTTTTTACATCGGCCGCTGGCGTTGCCTTGGCGCCGTAGCTTCCGATGGCATCCATAGCGCCGCCGATTGCTTCTTTTACGCCATGCCAAGCGCGCGCCACACTACCAAGGTTGGCAATCATCTGCTCTGCACCATCCTTGGTTGCCTTTGCAAACGCCTCAGTGGCGACTGCAGATGCACCCTTGGCATCACCGTCTTTTTCCAAGGCACGGATTGCCTCATATACGGAAAGCGTCAAGAAGTGATAGGTGTCATCCAACTTGACGGTTGCGCGCGTGATCACCTCGGTCGCACGGTTGGTGCTACCAGTCGACTGAACGGCCAGAGATTCGAATTCTTTGATTGTTTTTTTGACAGATTCACCAGTGGCATGTTCAAGAGCAATAACGGCATCAGTAATGTAGGCGATCTGATCGCCCGTAAATTTGCCGGTGCCGGCCAACTCTGTGACGACCTTCTTGGCCTCACGGATACTCCCACCCGCCTCAGTCGCCGCATGCGCCATTTCGTTCAACTTGTCGCTGGTGACGCCTGCATAGTTGTTCGTCGAGATCAGGGCATTATTCATTTCGCGCTGCTCGCTGGCACCTTTGATCATCGCGTAGGCAACCGTGCCCAGTGCGCCAGCAAAGGCCAGCGCAGCCAGGCCGGCGGCGCTGAACAGCAGGCTGGCGGCACCAGTTTGTTCGCCGAGAACCATCATCGAGCCGCCGAAGCGTTGGAACTGCCCCTGGCTCAGCTCATGGGCAAGCACTAGCAGTTCGCGCTTGGCGCTCGCCGATTGAAAACTCAGGCCCTCCATGTGGCCGCCCGCCGACTTCGCGCCGGCGCCGGCTTCGGCCAGCTTGTTGATCAGCGGTGAAGCGGCGTCGGATACGCCCAACTGGGCGGCGCGGTAGGTTTGTAGCTGCTGGGTCGTCATACCCAGCGTGGCCACTTGGTCCTGCAAGCTCTTGATAAAACGATCGCCAGCGGCTGCTGCCCGATCCTGTGCGCCAGCAGCGTCGCGGGCAGCCCGCTCCTCGCGGCGCATCGCATCGATGCTATTGCCCAGGGCTGCCGCCTTGGTCTGAGCTGCGCTGCCCAGGCCCAATTCGGCGGCGCGATAGCGTTCCAGTTCGCCGCGCGCCATGCCGAAAGTGTCGATCTCGCGCTGCAGCTCAAGCAACATTCGGTGGTTAGACTCTTCCAAGGTACGCGCAGCTTCGGCGGCCTGCCGCATGATGCGGGTCGTGTCGGCCATCGCACCGTTGTAGTCAGCCTGCTTCTTCCAAGTACGCTCGGTGGCATTGCCGAGACTATCAATCCCAGCGGCGGCGGCCTCACTGCTACGCCAGACGCCCATAGATGAGCCCATGAACCCATCGAGCGTATTACTGCCGCCCAGGAATACCGTGCGGATGCGGGTAGCAGTGGCGCCCATCGCATCGATGGAGGCCGTCGCGGCATCCACCTTTTGCACCACGCGAGCGCCGGCCTCGCCGACGGCATCAACAGCCGCTGCGCCTTCCGCAGTTTTTCCCTTGGCGTCCGCGCTCGCCTTGCCAAGTTTGTCAATAGCCGTCGTCGCGCTGTCGACCTTTTTCTCGACACTTTCACTGGCGGCACCGAGGCGGTCCATTGCTTGGGCGCCCTGCTCCAACTGGCGCGTGTCGATCGAAAGGCCAAGTTCGGCGATATCAGGCATTTATTTGTCCTTCTTGTTTTGGTGATAAATGAACAGCGCATCCAGGCGATCGATTACGCCCTCTTCGAACGGATCGAAGCGGACGCCGTGGCGGGCCTGCCAGGCCAGTATCTCGGCACTGGTCAGCGAGTTCACGGCCATGCCGCACTGGCGTTTCTGGTTCAACTGAGTGAACCAGGTCCAGATATAGGCCAGCTCGGGCGGCAGCTGCGGAACCGCCGGCGCCTCGGGCGCCCGATAAAGCGGGTTTTGCCGGGCGGTGTCCAGGTGATCGCCCTTGGCGTTGCCATCGCCTGCTACTGACGCTCGATCAAACAGGTGATCGGCGTACAGCAGCAAGGCCTGGGTCAGACCTTCAAAAAATTGGCGTCGTTTTCCAAGGCGGTTGTGACGCGCTCCTGCCAGGTCGGGTACTTGTCGAACGCCGCGGCAATCATGCCCTTGTCGAACGGCACGGCCGCGCCATTGCTGGTGAAGCCGTACCAGTCAACGGCCACGGCCAGCGCCAGGCGCTTCTGGTTGTCGTCGATGACGCTCACCAGCTGATTGGAGCCTTCATCGGTCGAGGCGTCGATGGCCGTCTTACGTTTGGCGGACTTGCGATAGCCTTCGGCGCGCACGGCGTGGCTTTCCTTGCGGTACTCGTCGGAATTCTTGCCGACAATCTTGATGCCCGCCACGGGCTCGCCGTCGGCGTCGAAGATCACGGGCACGTCGAAGGTCACGTGCGCGGCAGGCGCGGACAGGTTGGCGATATCGAAGCCAGCGACGGCCAGGGTTTGAGCGGTGTTCAGGGTTGCAGGTGCTTGGGTGGTGTTCATGGGTAGTGCCTTTCGTGGGTAGTAAGCAATGCCCGTGCCGGCCGCCGCGCCCACGAAGGCGACAGCGACCGGTCGGTGCTGGGGTGGCGCATGCGCCAAAAAGAAAGCCCGGCGCGTGGCCGGACGGAAGGGTTACACCAGGCTGGTGTCCTGGAACGCCACGGTCGTGGCTTCGTGCTGCGCGTCGGCGCCCTGGTAGCGCAGGACGTCGAAAGCGCACGTGACGATCTTGTTTTTCTCGCCGTCATCGACCTTTGCCGAGGTGATCTTGATGCGGCCCATGGCGATCGTCATGACCTCAGCCAGCGGCGCCGTACTGGCCGCCATGGCGTAGGCCAGCGACAGCTCGACTTCCTGCTTGAAGTAGTCGATGTATGCCGAGTCCTGCATCAGCACCGTGAACTGGCCGCTGCCCAGCACCTTGCCGCGCGAGGCGGCCGTGGCGAACTTCGAACCAATCACCGGATCGATCTTGACCTGGCCGTCCAAGGACAGCGACATGCCCGTGCAGATTTGCGACGGAATGCCGGCGACCGACAGCATCGCGGTGGCGCCGGAGAACTTGCCGGTGCCGGGCGTGGCGGCCGGTGCCGCGAAGTACGCCGCCGGCGTGGTCGGGCCCTCCAGCTTGCCCATCAGGGTGAAGTCCATGCTCGTGATGCCATTCGGCTGCACGGCGATGTCGACCTTGCTGACCAACTGGTCGATGAAGCATCGATTCACGGCAATCCCCGGATCCTGCACTTCGGCGGTGAACCAGTCCGTGGTGTGGCCGGTCAGGGGCGTGAAGCTACGTTTCCCGGTCGCGGTCACGGTCACCGGGTCGCCCTCGACCTTCACCGTCATCGCGCTGCCGTCCATGAACTGCCCCGTGAGCTTCAGCGCCGTGGCGGACGTAACGAAGAAATTCTTGCCATTGTTGGCGGCGCCCGTGGTCAGGAAGCCACCGATGCGCACGACGGTACCGGCGCGGTGGCCGTCGGCCAGCCAGGAGCCAGCGCTGCGCGTCAGGCCTGTTGCGCCCGAGGCGATGGTATTTTGCGCCGCGGTGGTACCGCCGGCGGTGAAGTCGCGGCGCAGCAGCGCGGCCAGCAGCACGGCGTAGGTGCCGCACGAGGCCTCACCCTTGATAGCGCCCGACGTGCGGAAGTTACCCAGGCGCGTGTCGCTCTGTTGCTGGCTCGGGTCGATCTCGTTGCTCGAGTACTTGTCGGCGTCCGTATCGAACGTCGCTGTCACGCGCGGATAGAGGCGGCCGGCGGCGACCAGGGCCTTCGTGCCTTCCGCCGGTTGCTTGCCGATTACGAGCAGGCTGTCGATGCCGTTTGCAGTGGTCATGGTGTGGATTGCCTTTCTTTGGTCGAAAAAAAAGACCGCCGAGGCGATCTGTGTGGGGTGATGCGGATTACAGGTTGCAGAACCAGCGAATCTTGACCGGGACCATCCAGCGGTCGCCGTCCTCGCGGCCGTCAGCGATTTCAGGCGTGCGCTCGATCTGCACGGTCACATCGCCCTTCGTAAAGCTAGCGCCGCGGCGGAACAGCTCCTTGATCATTTCAGCACGCGTGCCGGCGGCAGCAGTCCCCTGCCCCGGCGGATACAGCAAGCTGACCTGGAAGATACCGCGCTCTTGGTGAGCGCCGTCGCCCATGGAGTAGTTCTCGGGCGCCACCGGCAGCAGGTAGGCTGCTTGGTACGGCCGGCCGGTGATAGGCGTGTACGGCACGTTCTGCCAAGCGGTGTCGATGGCTGGCGCGAGGCCGGCCAGCGCTGCTTCCAGCGCCGCGCGTATTTTCGGTTGACTCATAATTTGTATGTTGAATAGCCTTGTGCAAACTCGTTTGCGGTGGTCCCGTCGCGCACGCCATTCACCGCGTTGTCCACGATGGTGCGGAATTCCACGACCGTCAGCATCACCACTCCGACGGGCGCCTGGCGGGACCAGCCCTCCTCGATGCGCTTCGCATAAGGCAGGTTGTTCACGAGATAGATCACGTCGCCCGCCTTCGCCGCGCTGATCGTGCTGCCGTGCGCGGCAAGCGTGGCGCTGCCGTCCTTGTCGATCAGGTCCCTCACACCAGCGGCCGGCGAGCCGATGGAAAGCTGCCAATTGGCCCGGAAGCGGCCGCCCGTGTAGCCAGGCGGCGGCTTGTGCTTCCAAAACTTGGCGTCGCCAACCGGCGAGCGCTGCACCAGCTTGTTGTCGACCTTCATAGTGATGGCACGCACCACCAGATCTTGGTTCGCCTTGCTCTTGGCGATGAATTCGGCGATCTGCATCGAAAACGACATGTTTGCCATCAAAGCCCCCGTAGTTGCAGCGTGTACAGCACGGCCACATCGACCGGCGCCGTCGTTTCGACGGCCTTCACCGTGTAGCTGGCGCCGCCGAACAGCACCAGATCGGCTGTGGTTGGCGCCGGCATGGCCTGGCCATTGCGCTGCAGCGGCGACAGCAACAGCTTCTGGTCGCCCGCCTGGATCAGCGTGCCGTCGATGTTTTCAGCCTCGTAGTTGATCTTGACGCCCGTGCCTTCGTAATCGGTGGTCGTGCTGGGCGCTGTGCCCAGGTCTGGATCATATGGATCGGTCACGACCCGGCGCAGCACCACAATGCCGCCCTTGCGACGCAGGGACTGGTCGGCGCGCGCGGCAGTTTTGGTGTAGTCGGTCATCAGTCAGCCTTCAGATAGTCATGCGGCGGGGTCTTGCTGAAGCGGACCGCCTTGATGACGGCCCTGCCGTCGATCAGCGCGCGCAGCACGCGATGCTAGCCGTCCATGATGAAGCCCTCTTGGCTCAAAATCACCGGATGACGGGTGTCAACGTCCAGCGCACGCCGCATGTGGTGCGCCATGCCAAACGGCGAGCCTTCTGGCGTCCAGACTTCGGTGCCGAGATAGATAGCCGCCAGTGGCAGGTCAAACGGCTCCAGATCCTTGGAGCGGGCGATGAGATTTGTGACCGTCCACACCTTACCGTTATGGCTGTACGTGTTCTCGTGCGCAGCGCAGCCCTCGATTTGTACTACCGGGAATGTGCTCATGCTCGCACCACTTTCATCGAATTGCCGCCGCCGGCCGAGCCGAAGTAAGGCGCCAGGAGCGCATCCACGGCCACGAAGCGTTCGCGCGCGTCCGTGGTGTTCTGGAAGTACTCGGTATCGATTGGCCCCACCTTGTCACGTTTAATGGCGTTCGAACCGGTATCGAGGTCGGGTAGCAGATCCTCGCCGCTGCCGGCGCGCACGGCCAGGTCGATGCAGGCGTTGACGATGTCGAGCGGCACAATGGTGCTGGGCACGACGAAGCCGTCGACCGCCACGTTGTAGCGCGGCCAGTCCAACGCTTGGTGCTGATGCACCCTGCGGCCGGCCCAGCGCGTGCGGTAGGTGGCCATGAAGATCATGGCCTTGCGCAGGGCGATTTCCTTGTCGGCCTCGGCCAGCGCCGACCAGGCTGTCAGGCCCAAGCTGGCGCAGCGCGCGTCCGCTGCGGCGACGCTGGCGTAGGATTCGGCGTTGGCCAGGCCGGCGCCGATTTCGATGGGGAGTGTCATTAAATATCCACAATGAAATTATGATACCCTTCTGGCAATTATTAAAATGGCTAGGGTTATCTATGGAAAAAATTTACGAAGCAATAGATTCCATCACGAAGCGACTCAGCAATCCGTTTTTAGTATCGTTCGCAATTTCTTGGCTTGTAGCAAACTGGAAGGCAGTTCTTGTAGCAATGAGTGATGACCACTACACGGTAAAAATTGCATACCTAGATCAAACGTTGTACGCAACGGCAACTAATCCGAACTGGCGGCTCATTTGGATACCACTAATCGCCTCTGGGACATATGTAGTTGTCCTCCCACTACTTGCGACATTTGGCACTGTAGTGAACGGGTTGTACGACAATTTAAATGAAGTAGCGAAAGCGTTTGTACTCAAAACTCGCGTATTGACGCTTAAGCAATCCCGCGAACTCCAAGCAAACATAGAGGTGATGTTAAACAAAGTCACAGAAGATCGTGACCGCTTAGCCACTGCAAGAATCGATTCCAGCAATAAGGCAGGGATTTCTGCGTCTTCACTTCTCTTGGCATCGCAGCCACTTCTCCTAGTTGCTCTTCCAATAGAAGCAGAGCTCTGGACTGGTCCCATCGAAAAAATGCCTGAAAATCGTACTGTAGGCTCATTAATTCAGGACGATTTCGCCAAACACCATGGTGTTCCAAAAACTTGGTTAAAGGTGTTTGAACCAAATGAAAAAATGAATAGTTTTTCACTACAACGGGCAGCGAAGCTATACGAACTGTCTGAACAAGAAACATTGGAAAGACTTCTTAGGCTTTCAGCAATTGGGCTAATTAACTTCCAGTGGGTAGACGACCAGTTTAGATTCGAGCTCTCCGGTCGTAGGTGGGGCGACTTGCTGCAAGGGCGCCGAGCATAGCGGATCAACGTATACCAGCATGCCCGGTGATACGACTGATTACGTGGTCTTGGCCGCTTTGACTGGCTTGTCGGCCGGCGTAGGAGTAGCGCCGGCGACCTGGGCCACTCCCCCCCGGGCGGCCTCGTCCCGCAGTCGTTTCGCCTCGGCTTCATTGGCTGCGGCCTGCTCCGAGATACGGATGGCAGCCGCCTCGTTTTCGCGCGCTTGCTCGACAACGCGCTCTCTTTCGGCCGCCAGGTCATACTCGCGTTGCTGCAGGTCATCGTGCGCAGCCAGCAGATCAGCACGGGCAGCCGTCAACTCGGCCATGGTCGGCATGCGCTCTCCCGCGCCTTGATCAATGTATTCAGCCTTGATCGTGACTTCCGGTACATTTTCAGCGGCATTGGCGCGGCCAACAACCATGTTTGCATCGATGATTTTAAGGCCAGCCTGGCGCGCGAGCGCCTTGACGTCCTCGCTGTATTGGAACATCGGCCCTGGCAGATACCAGATGTTTGCCGGTACATTTTCCATTTGGAACTCCGTTTTTTAAACTTGATGGAAGAAGCCGCGCCCCGTTGAGAGGCGCGGCGCGGGCTTACTTGGTCGCGTCGCCGATGGTGATCACGCCAGCCGTATGCTTGTCGCTGGTGGCCACCTTGTCCCAGTTGGAGCCGGTGCCCAGCGCGGCGTCGGATGGCGATTTGCCGCCCGATGCTTCGTCCCAGGTGTAGCCCTTCAAGCCCAGGCCGAAGGTGTAGTCGACCTGCATCGTGGTTTCGATACGCTGATTGCCGTTGGTCGTTTCGATGTTGCTGATAATGTCCGAACCGTCGGTAACGGTTGCAGCACCTTCGGCCAAGGACAGCACGCGCAACTTCGCGGGTGCCGCAGGACCAGGCGCCGGCCCGACTGCTGCCGAGTACAGCGCCGGTGCATCGGTAACCACCACCGGCTTGCCCAGCACATCCACCACGCGGACGTTTTGGGCCTGGAACAGCTGAGTAGCATTGGCCAGGTTGGCGCCGATCAGCTTGTGGAAGGTCGTGCCGTTCATGATCTGCGCCACCAGATTGCCGCTGTGGTCGCCAAACTTGCCATGGGCTTCATTCATGGCGATGTAGTCCACACCACGCGTCGCGCTCACATCGTTGACCGTGTTGGCGTTGTTGCTGATGGCCGCCACCAGCGCCAGGATGGCAGTGTTCAGCTGGTCCGCCAGCATCGCTTCGGCGAAATTGCGCGAGGCGACTTCGATGCCTTCAGCCGTCGGCTTGTGCAACCAGGTCATCTGCGATGGCTCGAAGCGGATCGGGCCGAAGCCGCCGGCGATCTTCACCGAGTTGTGCTTCAACTGGGTCAGGTCGGTTGACGCCGCCACGCCATTGGCGCCGTAGCGATTTACACGGCGCTGGGCGGAGTGAATTGCGGCAAAAAACGATTCTTGCAGGAAGTCACCTTCGAAGCCTTCGGTGGTGAGACGGATGGCGCCATTGCTGGCTGCGTTGAACTTGTCCACCATCTGCGCCAGCGTTTCGATGGTCGCCGGCATGATGTACTTGTTGAAGACTTGCATTTGGGAGAGAGACATTTTTTAGCCTTTCGCTAATTCGGGATATTGGGCAGCAAAAGCAGCGGCACGCTCTTCGCGCGTCCCGCCGAGATTGCCCGTTTGTTTTTGGCCGCCACCACCGCCTTGATGGGCGCCACCGCCGGATGCGCCCGAGCCCTTGAGGATCTGATCCTTGTAGGGATACTGATCCACCAGGGTTTCGAGTGCTTCGTCGAAGTCAGCCAGGTCGCCTGGGCGCGTGCGCGAGAAAATCTTGTTGCCTGCGCCGTCGTAGGCCACGACCTTGCCGGCCTCGACCTTGAAGGCTTGGCCGAAGCGCGCCTGGACCAGGTCAACCGGAATGGCAAACTTGTCGGCGATGAGTTTTGAGCGATTAAAGCTGCCGCCGATCATTTCCGAATACAAGTTGCCGGTAATGGCGTCCAATTCGTTCTTGGTACGGGCCAGCTCGTCGGCATGGGCCTTGTTGGCGGCTGCGACCTGCTCTTCAGCCGCCTTTTTCGCTGCCAGCTTGATTTCTTCAACCTTGCCGGCCGCGACCAACTTGCCTTCGTCGACGTTTTTCATCAGTTCGATCGCCTTCGCTGCAGCGGCAGGGTCGTCAATGCCAGCGAACGCTTGCAGCTTCGCCTCAGCAGCTTCCTTTGCTTCGCGATGAGACTTTGCCTCACCGTTCAGGCCCTGGATCTTCTGCACAGCGGCAGCCGCATCGAACGGGACTTCCTTCCCGTCGTCATGTACATAGACTGGCTTGCCATCCTGGACAACGACATTGCCATTTGCATCGAGTTTGAGTTTCATTTGGTGGCTTTCTGGGCATCCGCCCATGTGAATGGCCTTCCGGCCCTGCACCGCGTCGCGTCCGCTTGCGGCATAAAAAAAGCCGCCTGATTACCCAGGCGGCTTTGTGGAAAATTAGGAAATAGCTACAACTGAAAAAATTAACTGCGCCGCCAACTATTAGGATGAAGTGATTGGGCACCGTTTCGAGCATCGGTTCGATAGGTGAGCGGCCGTTGAACTGCAACAATGAAACCGAGTATCAATCCAATCGTAGCAAATACAATTCCAGGCGAGGCATTTGTAAGCTTCGCCCCTATTGAATTTGGAGCTTCAATAGCCCAACCAAATGAACCCTGAAGCCCCAAAAAAACCATAACGGCTCCTAATAGGACTGTAAAAGTTGCTAAAGCAAGCCCGCCCCAGCGCAGTCTATATACATGATCCATATGACGATCATGAGATTTTATTGCAGCCAATTGCAATTCATACTCGTGATTCGTTTGGCTATCACTAATGGAGACGTCCGAGCTCTGTCCAGTACTCATAGTTCCTCCCACCTGGAATGATGTATCGCCACAAAAATAGTTTACGTCAATCTAGAAACAGGACTTACATCAAATCTACAGAAAAAACAGAAACGTAGCAATTAAGAAATATACTATTTGTACTTTTTGCTCAACTGCTCCAGCGTCAACTTCCGCCCCTTGAGGTTCATCAGGTCATTCAGCGTGATCTTGCCAGCCTCGTACATCTCCGCGCGGCCCGGGCCCAAGTACTCGGCCCGCCACGCCGCGTCCTTACTGGCCAGGAAGCTTGCAAAGTTCATCTTGCTGCTGACTGCCCCACCGTCACTCGGCCGCGTGCCGCCACCCGGCTCGTCCAGCTCGATGCCCAGGTCATTGAATGACTTGGTGCGCGTGCTGAGCACGCAACGGCAGCTGAAGTGAATGCCGCCCGGCCCACCCGCCCACTCGTGGGTGTGGTTGATCGGTTCCTGATCGTCCAGCGAATACTCGTGCAGGTCGCGCATGGCGCACAGCAGGCAGGTGTGCGAATCCAGCGTGGCCAGCCACACCAGGCACTCGATTAGGTCGCCGCTCTGCTGGAACGACGCCAGGCGCGCGGCATTGGCCACGGCCTGCACCGAACTGTGCACCAGCGCGCGGGCGTTTGCTTCGGATGTCTTCAGGATGCCAGGCATTACCTCGACGTCACTGCCTGCGGCCTTGGCACTGGTGCCGACGACGCGCGCCACGATCTGCGAGGTCGTTTCACCCTGTGCCGCGCCGAGCCGGACCTGGCTGGCGAAGCGGAATTGTGTGTCGAGCGCCTGGCGCTTCCACCAGTTGGCAGACGAGGCGCCCTTGATCAGCGTATCGCCCACCAGCTTTTCCAGATAGGTAGCAGACGGCAGCTTGGCGCCCAGCTCTATCTTGAGGCCCTGGGTCAGCACCTTGGCCGTGTAGTCCGCCTCGATTCGGGTCATACCCAACACGTTGCGCATGGCTTCCGCTTCCATGCCGCTGTAATGCGAGGCGATGACAGCGTTCGATTCGCGCAGCAGCGCAGCCATCCGCTGCTTGCCATAGGTCGACACCTCGCCTTCGCCCAACTTGGCGGCCAGCTCCTTCGACATGGCGCCCATGAGCGCAACGATCTTGCCCTGCACATCCGCCGAGAAGCGCAGCAGGTTCAAGGAGTGCACGAGGAACATCTCAGCAATCCACTCTTCTAGCGCGCCCATCTATACCCCCGTCAGGTCAGGCCCGCTCGACTGGATGCGCTCCTGCTCCGTTTCCCAGTCCAGATCCGGTGACAGGATGCCGCGGCGCTGCAACTCGTTGAAATACGTCTCGCCCGAGATTTTCCCGCCGGCGGCACTCTTGAACAGCAGCTCGGCGCTGGCCTCGGCCAGCGACGCGGCGCCGAAGTCCTTGAAAATGGTGATGTGGCCGCCTTCGGCCTCCCCCACCCATTCAGCCATGAACTGCAGCGCCTGGTCGCCAGCGTCCTCGACGTTGCCTGCAATCTTCTGCAGTGCGCATGCGCCTTGTTCGTTGTCGGCCAGGGTCTGCGATTCGGTCACGTTGCCTGGCTTGATCACCAGCAGTTCAGCGCCAGCCTGGCGCATGCGGTCTTCCAGGTCGAGAATGGACATGCGGCCGGCCTCGATGGCCTTGCCGCCGTGTTCCACGAATTTCAGGTCACCGTCGGGCGAATCCGACTTTACTGCCGTCCCGGCGCCGACTGCGATATCGCTGCCTTCGAGCATCTTCGCAAACAGGATCGGCACGCGCGCAATGTGCAAGATGTTCTGCTGGTCGCTCTTGCTCTGCCAGTGCTCGATGTTGCTGTGCGCCAGCTCAAGCAGCGGCGGCGTGGCCTGCATGTAGCCCAGGCGCTTGCCGTAGACCGGCACGAAGGGAATTGTCTCCAGCGTGGTGACACCTTCCTCGTACAGCGCCCATTCCTTCCTGCTGCCGGTTTCGCGCTGACGCCAGGTCTGCCAGGTGCCGCGCCCCAGGACGCGCACCTGCTCGATTTCCTTGGTGTCGAAGTCGCCATTCGGCTCGGACACGCTTTCCAGCAGCCGCAACTGGGTCAGCCCGTTCAGGCTAGTCGCATTCTTCGGCAACCAGCCCAGGATGTTTTGCACATGCACTTGGACGAAGTACGGACGCACGCCTGCGGCCTGCTCGTCGGCCTTCGTGATCAGGTTGCCAGCCTTGGGGAAGTCAACCAGAATGCCGGCGAAGCCGTATCCCATCGCCTCCTGGGTGATCTCCGACAGGAAGCTGTGCAGATCACGCCCGGAAAGGTCAACGTTTTGTAGCCAGGGCTTGAGCCGCTCCGGCACATCCTCGCCCAGCGTCACCGGCTTGCTAAACGGCTTGGCCGACAGCACATCGATGGTGCGCGCATAGGCAGGAAACAGCGTGGCCACGGCCAGGCGCAGCCTGTAGGCTTCATCATCCTCGCCCGGCCACTGCGGCAAATACGTCTTGCCGGCGGCCCGCATGGCCTTGGTGCCGCCCAACAGCGCGGCAACCAGAGCGCAATCCTCGTTCAGCTTTGCTGCTTCGGCTGATTGTTTGCGTACGGCGTCGGTCATGGAAATCCTTGTTGTTACATGCGCAGCGGCGCGGTGGTCGTCGTGCTCTTCACGATCGGGTACCGCTTCACGAGGAAATACCCGTTAGCGTCACAGTTCGAGACAATTGGCGACTGCGCATCAAGCTTGAAGCAGCCGATATCAGGCACTGTCAGGCAATACACCTCGCGAACGCCTTGCGGGGAAACATCCGTCACAAAACTTCCTCGTGCTGTAACGGTTGGCAAGGAACGAGATTGCGCACTTCGTGCAGACGCGAGTAACGTCGTCAACGCCGCTCTGCCGCCTTGAATGCGCCTTACATGCCTTGGAGCAGTATTTGACATCGCCATTCTTGACGGTACTACTTGCCTCAAACTGCTTTCCACAGCATGAGCAATTCGCAGAATGTGTTGCCCGAAGCGCAGCGACGGTTTTCTCATACTGCTCTGCATGCCACTTCTTGCCGGCATCGGATCCGTGCCAAGCCTTGGTGCGAGCCTGGTAGGTCCGGCCCATTTCAGCAATTTCATCAGCCCGCTCATAGCCATGTCCGCGGTTATGCTCATCACCGGGCAAGCAAAACAAGTTTTCAGGCTGGTTGTTGCTGCGGTCGCCGTCGCAATGGTGTACGTGATGATCTTCATGAATTGGTCCGTGCCACACAGTCCAGACTGCCCGGTGGAGTCGCTTTTCGCCGTCGGACGCTGAGTCTTGGAAGTATTTCCCGCAAAGGTAGTAGCGCCTACCCTCAAATTCTTGGCAGGTTGTACTAACGACATGCACTCGTGGCCCATCAGGTCTTTCGCTTGAATCCATTCGCCGCTCCTCACAAGAAAAAGATGATCTTGCGAGCATTTTATAACGTAGCCATTCGCAATGGTGATCTTAACCGTGAGCTTTGCACCAGTCTTACCTGCGCCACGGTAAGCAACCCACTCGCCATTAGGGCCGAGCACCTCGCCAGCGAAGGGCAACTCATCGAATCGGTAGCAACCGGCACGCGTCTGCACTACCGTGTCTGCAGTGAAACATGCGTGGTCATGACCAGATTTCTTGTCCGGCTGGCCGTCGGCGCCCCACACCTGCTGCTCCAGCGCTTCGGTGGTGGTCGGGCACTGGTCGGTGTTGATCTTCCAGCGGCGCTCGCCCTGGGCATTCAGGATCATGCCGTTGCAGGCATTGACCCGATCCTTGACCGCAGGGTTTGAGTGGTTCACTTCGAGCAGGAAGCCCGCCTGGCGCAAAATGGACAGGTCGGACTCGCTTGCGTTCTTGCTGCTGGTGTTCTGGCCGGAAGCATCCGGGAAAATCTTCACCTGGTGACCTTTGTCCTTGAAGTCTTCCTTCAAGAGCTTGGCCATGGCCGGCGTATCGCGCACCTGCACGCGCTCGGCCAGCGTGCGCGGCAGCCCTTCCCGGACCACGTTGATGCAAGCAGTCATGTTCTGCACGTTGAAGTCGAGGCCCACCATCAGCGGCTCGCCGGGCAGGATGATCTCGTTCGTGTGGTTCAGCATGCGGTCGAAGTCGGCATACACGCTGCCGCTGGTCAGGTTGGTGAACTTGCCGCGCAGGTAGGCGTCGATCAGCGCCGGCGGATAGCTGGCCATCAGCGACGGAATATAGTCGTCCGGCAGGTTCAGTTCATTTTCAAAGGTGCTGGCCTGGATCAGGCCGTACAAGCTGGCCAGCTCAGGCTTGTCCCGGATGGCCTTCACGAACTGCTGATAGACGAACTTGAAGCCCTCGGGCGTCGTCGTCACGTCGATGCCGTTAATCAGGCCTGGCACGTTGTAGCGCATGCGGGCGATGATCTTGCGCCAGGCCGTCTGCGCCTTCTTCAGCGGCATCACGTCCAGTTCATCGATCAGCGCGTGGCCGATCTTGAAGCCCACGATGGTTTCTGGCTTCTCCATCGAGCGGCAAATGACCGTGCCGCGGTACCGGCGGCCCTCGTACACCTCGACTTCGTGGTCGCCCTGCTTCACCTTGATGCGCAGGCCCATCGCGTAGGCCACCTCTTCCATCGTTGGATAGAAAATGTCGCGGATCTGCGGATAGGTCGGCGCGAAGTAGCCCTGGTTGATGCCCGGCCACTGCCAAAAATGAGCGCAGATGCCGGCGCAGCCCACAAACGTCTTGCCAGAGCCGAACCCGGCCACGTAGGCCTTGAACTTATGCGGCAGCTGCAGGAAGCTCGATTGCGGGACGTTCAGGTCAAACTGGATTTTCGTCATGGCGCTTGGCGTCTTTCACGCCGAAGGTGATGGCGACAGGTGTGGGCGCGTCGTCGTCCGGCTTCACGTCCTTGCTGGCTTTCAGCAGGTTCATGCCGATCTCGGCGGCACCGTTGGCCATCCTAGTCAGCACGGCGATATCGCCCAAGGCCAGGCGACTCTTGTCATCCAGCGGCTCGGCGTCATCGATCTCGCCAGCCTTGTTGTGCGCGATGCCGGAGAGCCGGTGCGCGGTAGCGGCGCCATATCGTGCGGCGCCCGCCAAATGCATTGAGATTTCTTTCAGCTCATCGGCCAAAGTGCGCGCACTTATCTGCGCACCAATCGGTAGCGCACTAAATGCCGACTCTGCCGCAACCAATTGATTTGCAACATCTTTTATTTGTTTCGTCTGCGCACCAAAGCGTTTTCTGATCGCGGCTTCGGATACGCCGAATTCCCGAGCAAGCGCTCGGGCCGCCTCACCTTTTAAAAGGCGCACGCCAATCTCCGACCATTGTTTTTCTGTCAGCGATGATTTGCGCCCCATACGTTACTCTCTGATAATATTGGCGTAGTGAAATTTCAGTCTTTATGAGACCCAAACATGCCCTACTACGTTCAGATGCAGCAGACAGACTTTTTCTCCTTTGCCCACAGTTTTAGTGATGCTGAAGCAAGAGCAATCCGCGATGCAGTGATTGACGAACAATTTGAGTTATCGAATGGTTTTGGCCGCCTCGATAAGGATGGCGATGTGACTCTAACTTTCATCAAGAGCGACGGGTCGCGCATGTACGATCTAAACCATATCGAGATTTGCCGTCAGTTCGCGCAAGGCGATCATGATGGTCTTGAAGATGAGATTGAAGATTAATCTGAACACCGCCCGCTCCCAGCAGGCGCCGCCGTGCATCGCGGCTGGAATCCTCTGGATCATTGCTACGTCGGTGATCTGCGCCCGTTTTGTAAGCCCTGCCACTGGAGCGCGCTGGCAGTCGCAAGTGTCAGGTGGTCAAGGTGTGCAGAGCTGGCTTGGCAATCGCCCATAACCAGGGCCATGCCAGCAGCAAGAGCGCGAGTATGGCGCCGCCGATTTGCGCGCCCGCCAGGGCGATGGTGATGATGATCATCCGGCGGAAGTGGATATCGAACATGCGTCACATCCATATAGCAATGCTTCGTGCTATTGTTGCAATTCCCACAACCGCAAGAATGGATCGAAACATGGCTCATTTCATTATTAGCTTCCGCATTAAAAGCGATTCCGATTACCAGAGCAGATATGACTCTTTTAGAAAAAGGGTCGAGGCTATTTCTAATGGCATTGGCGGAGTTTGGGAAGAAACATCATCTTTTTATGCGATCGAGGCAAAAAATACCGCTCAAGGTCTCTGCTACGATCTCTACCTGAATACTGAATTTGATCCGTCAAAGGACATCATGCTTGTCGTCGATGTAAAAAACCAGGAACAGGCAACAAAAGGCGAGATAAAGTATCCCAACAGCCTGGCTTCAGCACTCGGGTTCTGAGACAAAAATCGAAAGTTCGATCTCGTAAAGTTTTTGCTCGCTCGCTTCGAGACTGGCAGTATTGAAGTCCACGCAACAGGTTGCCTGCATTAAGGCTTGCTCAGCATCCCGCTTCATTGCGACTGCGATAGCAAGCTTTTTTTTCTTCTCGATGATTGATTCGATGAGTTCACGGTATTGCTGCTTCATGGTCAACCTCAATAGAAAAGCCCGCCAGCGCAGTGATGCGGCCGGCGGCGAAACCCGGCGTGCCGGGCAAGGAGAACTGGAGCGGGTGACGGGCCTCGAACCCGCGTCGCCGGCTTTGAAGGCCAGCGCTCTACCACTAGAGCTACGCCCGCGTTTTGGAAAACCCACCAGAGGAACCATATTTGCATTGCCCTCATGATTGAACAAACAACCAATGAGGCGCCTATGACCAAATACGATTTTTTCTGGCTCTACATACAGCGCACAGCTCAACTTTGCGCGATTGCGAAGATGGTAGCTGAGATATCACGTTGGATTGTTGGTGCTGGGTGACAGCGTCCCATCGTCGGTTTGGCGCGCGGCCTCACGGCGGTGCCCGACTGAATGACCGGCTTACTTGCTGGATCACTACTTCACGGCGCACCTCCTTTTCAGGCCTGCGGCGGCGTGGTCGCGCGCGCATCCGGCCGTTCAAATTCTTGGCGTTGCTATTCGGCTTCGACGTCGAGCATGCGCTGGAAATGGCGCACCACGTCGATATCTAGCTGGTCGAGAACTTCTTGCTGCGTGGGCGACTCGGCCAGCACCACGTCAGTGACGATGGCGGCCATTTCCTGCGGCGTGCGGCGCCAACGGATGCGGTTGAGAAACTCGGTTGCGGCCATGATCGCCTCAAAAGTGGACGCGCAATAGAAAAAGCCACCTAAAGGGTGGCTTCGTTTTTACTCCCATGACAATCTGCATGGTGAGCTACACAAATTTACCGCGAGCGAATCCATCGGCTGATGGGTGCTCTGCGAATCCCTGCTATCGGTGCCGCTTCCGCAGTCATTACGAGTACATGGAGTATTTTTATCATAAACAAAGTTCGGAAAAATTGCAAAGAAAATTAATTGACACCTAGAATTTTTGCTAAATTTGACCTATCCAACCGCGCTAATCGCACCTCGAGCGTTGCTACTTTTAAAGGTGACAATGGACCCGAATTCCGAACGCGTCGAGTTTGCTCATCAATAAGCGAAGTGACCTTTTGATGCACAAATATTTCTGCCTGCAAATCTCGCGTCACATTCACAAGTTGAGTATTTCGTATTGTCATTAAGGAAAAAGTAGCCATTAAAGCAAAAAATAAAACAACGATGGACATCAACCATTCGATATTTAAGCTAATGAATAAATTTTTTCCTGCTGATGATACATAAACTAATAAAATAATAACTACCAACATCGTAAACAAAGCTAACAATGCGGAAGTGTAAACTTGAATTTTAAGGCGATTGCGCAACAATGCCAATCGATCAATTGAATCAGTAATTGATCCTGCCAACTCCAACATTTCGTTTAGTTCGCGGAGTTCAGGAAGCTCAGGAAGTTCACTTTGATCAAAGTTCATGCGTGCTTTGCTACTACAGTTGATAATACAGAAGAGAAGTTACGCAAAATAGTATTATCTTCCCTTGGGGCCAACGCAGAAGGAACATTAAAACCATTCCAAATAAAGTCCGCCTCATGAGAGCAAACTTCAACAACGTAAATTGCTAAATTATTCTCACCAATCTCTTGCTGCAACTCTCGAAGTGCTTTTGAGAAGGGAGATGTACCTTTGCTATGATAGTGCGCCAAAGCCATACTTCTCTCAGTGGGATAAAGGTCTACTTTATTAACCGCAATTATTAGCCATTTAGGTCTTTTATGCTGATGATGCAATCTTCGGATGCTTGCAATCAAATCCTTTAGATCCTCAACTTCAAGCTTTAAGTTACGCTCCCTCAATTCTTGAAGCGTGACTATTCCATCTTCCTCCACAAGTGCTTGAGCAACTACTGGATCGCGCGGTGCGACATACCCAAAATCCACAACGTGTATCACCCCGTCAAGCGACTCATTTTCCTGAAGCGAGTCGATCTCACCAGCTGTCCGCCGTCCTTTTTGCCCCGGAAGAACTCTAACAAGTTTTGTCCATTCACCAATTGTAATGGCCTCAACCTCAACCGTCTGTGACTCCGATGGCGCTTCATAATACAGATCCCGAGCACTTCCGTGAAGTTGCCCAGTCAGAACCGATTTCCCTGCACCGCTGTGACCTGTCACTAAAATTTGAGTCTCACCCTTATCGAACCAAGCCTTCAAGACAGTCCAATATTTCTGAATAATATGACGTTGGTCATAGCTGGCCTTACCTAATCTCACCACGCTTACGGCCGTCGTAAATTCCATTTTGCATTCCAAAATTCTGTCAAAAATACAAGTCTACTCAATACTTTTAAGCATGTCCATTTTAAAAGTGATAGCAACCAAAAAAATCCGTAGTTCACATACTTTTCAACCGTCGACTCGCACGAGCATGATGCGTTTGCACCAGCCCCTCCAATTCGCTGACCATGTCCACAATACGCTCGCGCTCAAACCCGCCTGCGCATTCCACTTTCCCCTTGCCGCCACCCTTGCATGGCACACAGAACTGACGATTTGTTGTCACGCCAGTGCCGTGACAGCAGTCGCACTTGCCGTCAAGCCAGTGTGCGAGTGAAGCGTGGGCAACGCGTCGATATAGTGCCTGGGCAGCCTGTTGGTCCCATGCAGTATTCGCCTTCACCCACCCCCGTGAACGTCCTTTCTCAGCTACAGCCGCAGTCCAGATGCGCAGCAGCTGAGCCAAATTCGACGAGCCACTTTCGAAGAGCTGGCGCGCTGCACCGTCCGCGTACTTCACACGCGACAGCAAGGCGCCCAGGCCAGCGCCCGACCGATCAGCCAGTGCCGCAGCCGCAAGCGCCTCCGTGAGGTGATGCCGCTCATCGTCTTTCAGGTTGGACGAGTTGATCGATGCGATATACTTTTCTGCGAAGCCCATGAATTCCCTTTCATTCCGTACGTCAACGTTAACACCCTTTGTTGTCCTGTGCCAGCCCTACCAATCGTCAAGGCCACTCATACCCGCAGCACGCCGGTTCGGTTGAATTCGCGCACGGCGGCCAAGCCAGCACGCGCTATTTCGACATTCGACGCGCGGCGCAGGAAGACCATCGTCTTGCCGACGCCCTCGCGCAGCACGCGCATTTCGTCGCCGTTGACGCCGAAGGTGCCCGTACGCTGGGCGCGTACCTGGATCTCGGCAATCGCCTCGACCATTGCCTGGGCCACAGGCAGGATGGCATGGCCAGCTGGCGCAATGCGGCGCGCCATGTCGGCGTTGCTCAGCAGGTCGTAGACGTGCTGCTCCTGGAAGTGGCCCTTGCCCATGGCCTCGCTGGCCTGGAAGCCTGGCATTTCGAAAGCAATGTCGCGGCGTGCGCCAGGTGGCAGGACGGCTGGCTTCGGGACGTACCGCTTGCGCGGCTTCTTGTTCGCAGCCATCAGAATTCCTCCAGTTTCCAGCCGCCGCCCAGCTTTTTCGGCAGTGCCTGCACGGCAATGAAACGCAGCGGGTACATATCGGCCGCGATCTTGATCTTCGCGCGCGCATCCTCTTGCCAGTAGCCCTTCACTTCGTGCGCCTCCAGCGCGCCGCCAGCCAGCAGCACGGCAAAATCCGGAGTGTAAAAAGTGTTGTCGGCCAGGCGGAATTTCAGGCCCTCGAACTTGTACCAGGCCACCTCGCCAGAGGCCTTGCGCAGCTCCAGCGTCTGCGCATACGCGGCCTCGGTCTTGTTCATGGCGCCGACCTTGAGGCGGCCCAGTGCCTGCAAGCCACGCGCCATCATCGCGCTTTCTCCAGGCGATGCGTGACCGCCTTGACGATTGCGGCGCGCGCCGCAGCATCCCTGTCCGGATAGCACCGATACCGCGCCAGGAAACCGCTGGCATCGACGCACGTCGACGCGGGCGTCAGGCGGATCTCGAACTGCACAAGCAGCGGCGCGGCCGCCGTCCAGTCACCCAGCCAGTCCGGCACCATGGCTTGGCCGCGGCTTTCGGCGGCGCCCGCCGGCGGCGTGCCGACCAGGGCGCCGCCCACCTCGACAATGTTGGACCAGCCCAGCAACTCGGCCAGGCGTTCATTTGCTGCGATTTTGTTTTCTTGATTTTTCATTTAAAGCCTTTTAAGCCGTTTTTTCTGATGGGTACGTCACTTCGTAGCGGCCATGACCCTTGCGCAGTGCGGCGGTGCCTCTGGCAAATCATGAGCGGCATTCGCGCTTGCCGGGCCAGCTGCATTTCTGCCGCCGGCCATGTAAAGCTGGACACGCTCGGCAGTCGACCGCTTGAATTCTTCGTCCGCCAGGCGTTGCTGCTCGACGCCCTCCAAGCGCGCCACCTCCTTCGCCGCAGCACCGTCAGCAATCATTTTTTTGATCGCAGCGAGTTGCGCGCGCGCGGCATCGTCCGTTGTCTGGTCCTGCTTGCCCTGCAGCAGGCCCGCCACGGCCGGCGCCGGCAGCAGCCCTGCCCTCACCGCATTGCCCAGCACCTCGACGTGGCGCGTTTTGTCCCAGCCCACGGACGCCACCCACTCGGCCGGGTGCCGTGCTGCGCGCGCCGTCGCAACGATGCGCTCGTAGGCCTCCAGGAACGGCTTGCGCGCGCTGATGGCGCCGCTGGAGTCGAGTACTGGCCGGCAGATGCGGAAGGCCTCGGCGATCTCGGTCGTCCATACCACGCTGGCCATTTCGTCCTGGCTGGTCAAAGCGATGGCCCAGGCCTCCTCCGCACCTGGGCGACCGTCCATGAGCTTGCAGCGCTTGGCGATGCCGGCCGGTACCGGCGCAAACTCACCGTTCTCGTCCCGGTAGGCCTGCAAGGCGGCCGCCACCGTGGGCAGCGGGAACGGTTCAAGGTTTGCCAGCCAGGCGCGAGCCATGGCAGGCTCCGGCAGCGGCTTGCCGTAGGCGGCCAGCGTCTCGGCCAGCAACTGCATGAAACGCGGCGTGTCGGCGGTATTCATGCCGGCACCATGTCGATGACGTCGCCGGCCGGCGCCGTGCCCATCAACTCGCGCATCACTCGGGCATTCGTCTGCTCGATCGTCTCGCTACCGGCGCTGGCGCGGGCCTGGCCGGCATCGTTGCGGATAAAGCGGTCGATGTGGTCGGCATCGCGCAGGATCAGGCCCAGGCCGTTGTACTTCGTTTTGCTGTCGTTCTGGCCCATGTTGTGCGGCGTTTTCGAGCAGCCACGGATGGCTTTGCAAATGTCGGCCGGTGAGTAGCCCTTGAGCGCCTTGACGATCAGGCGCTTGCGTTTTTCGTCCAGAACCGACTTGGGCGAGTCCATGACTTTTTGCCAGAACGCGAAGATCGTCGTCACGGGGTCGAGCTGGGTTTGCTCGACAAGAGTCTCCTTCCCTTCCTGTTCCCCTTCCCTTCCTTTCCCTTCCTTTCCCTTCCCTTCCACTTGAGCATGCTTAAGGGGCGTGACTGTCGCGTCATCCACGCGTGCCGCACGCGTCGAAGTCATTGATATATATAGGGATTCGTCCGGCGCTGGCAATTCTGAGTCAGATTCACGGTTATTTATGACTTGGTGCTTGGAAAATGTCGGAATGAAGCCGAAAAAATCGCCTTCAACCTCATATTTCACTACAAATCCACGCGTCAGCAACGCGTCAAGCACGCGTGAGAAATCAAGTTCGTCGTATGGCAAGATGTCGAGCTTGAGCGCGCGCGGGCGCCACTTGAACCGACCTTCTTTATCGCAGCAGGTGAACAGCCCCATAAAGGCCGTGCGGATAGGCAGGCCAGTTTCCTTTTCCAGGTCGAACAGATCCTCGTGCTTAAACAGCTCCGGTTTCACAGTACGAATGCGGCCCATCAGCGAGCCTCCTGTGCGCGCGCCGCGCCGAACAGTGCAGCCACCAGCGGATCGCCCACGGCGCCCGCCTTGCGGATCCAGTACTTGCTGCGCCAACGCGCCTTCATCGAGTCATAGCGGCCATCCTTCTTGGCCTTGGCCTCGAAGCGCAGGCGAATCTGGCGTTTGGTCAGGCGCGGTAAAGTGCACGGCGCGTCTGGTAGGTTGCCGACGGCATACACGGCCATGGCGGCGCCGGCGCGCGGGTGCGGCTTCCAGCTGGCAATGTAAATCTTGCGATCAACGTGCAGCAAGCGAATCCAGCGCAGCACTGCCGCCTGGCTGACGCCTGACTTGATGACGATATCGGCTTTGGTGCCGGGCATGGCGTCCAGCACGAATTTACAGAAATTAATACGCGTCACGATGCATCCTCCGAGAACAGGTCAAATTGCGGTGTCGGTTCAACGACGCCAGTGGCTGCGACAGAGTCGATCTCGTGTTGGATACGGACCAAGCAGAGCGGGAAGTACTCGGCCGACAGCTCGACGCCGATAAACCGGAAGCCTTCGCGCATGGCGGCCTTGCCGGTACTCCCGCTCCCCATAAACGGGTCCAGCACCACTCCGCCGGGTGGCGTGACCAAGCGACACAGGTAAGCCATCAGGTCGGTGGGCTTGACGGTGGGGTGAATGTTGCCAGTTTTCGGCGCGTCCTCAATCTTGCGCAGCGTGGCGCCGTGCTTGAACTGAGGGCCAGGGTCGACCAAGCCGGCGTTGCGATCAGCGCGGCTGGCCTTGGCGCAGTAGAAGAAGCGCGCGGCAGAGCCGGTACTGGCCGCTATATCAGTGCTCACAACGCCGCCGCCGAAGGTGCCAAAACAGACGCTACCAGGCTCGTCCTGCGATGCGCGCTGAGTACCTGCCCTCATCGCTCCGCTGGTCGACTCCGGAAATAGAGCCGCCACCTCGGCACTGCCATCGTGAATAAGGTTTGCTGGCCATCGACCGTCCTGCGCGCCGCCGCAGACGCCAGGCGTGGCGGCGAAGTCGGTGCCGCCGGCGTCGGCGTAACGCTGTCCGTGAGATGCTTCACCGATGCGCGCGCGACTCTCGCCAGTTGGTTCGACACGGCAAGCATCGATGTTGATTGCCCCGGTTCCATGTGCCAACACGTTGGCCGCCACGGTATGCCCCTTGGCCAGCGGCTTGCGCGCTACGCAGATCGGCTCGTGCGCTGGTTTAAGGGCGGTGCCCCAGCCATCCCACTGCGCAGCATCATCCGTGGCCGGCGCTGTCACCTGCGGCACATACTCGCGCCCGCTGTCTTTGGTCCAGCTGCCGGTCGCATCCTGGTCGGCGCCGAGGATCATGCGCTTGACCGCGCGCCCTTCGCTCAGCACCGCGCGCTCGGCGCCAGCGGCCTTGTCGAGCGCCTTGCTGACGTTTTGCGATTTTGGAAAGCCGCTGCCGAATACCCACATGATCTGATCGCGGATTTCGAAGCCGGCGTCCTCGATGCCGGACGTCATGCGGTGATACGTGCGTGCAGACGAGAACGACAGCAGGTGGCCGCCTGGCTTGAGCACGCGGAACGCCTCACGCGCCCAGTCCTCGCTGAAGTCCTGGAATGCACGCATTGCGGCTGGTGCGAGGTCATACTTGCCAGCTGCGGCTGCGATCGACTTGTGGCCGCCATTCGGACCGGCGTCTGGCGCATGCGATGCGAAGCCGCGCCGGCGCTCAGTGCGCGCCACGATGTCAGCGCCATCCCAGGCCTTACCCATGAAGGAAATGCCATAGGGTGGATCGGTTACGACGCTGTCGACACTATTGTCTGGCAGCGTGCGCATCAGCGCGATGCAATCAGCGCGATACAGCCTGGCATCACCAATGACGACGCATTCGGCTGCTTCGGTGACTGCGGCCTGTTCTTGAGCGTTAAATGCACTCATGGATGCTCCAAATTAAGTGTGGCGGCAGGCTCTGCATCAAGCAGTCCCGCCGACCGTAAGATTTCGTGTGTGCGGCTCACGGCCGCGCGAAAGGCCGCTTCCAAGGCTACCTGCGACAGATCAACCGGGCGCGGGCGCCGGCCATCGAGCACGTCGTGGCAGGCGCTGCAGCCGAACGCCGCGGCGGTGTCTGGCGCTTTCAGGCCCATGCCCTTCCCGTCTGCCAGGAAATTGCTGTGGCATAGCACGGTGGTGTCAGGGTCGAAGTTGCAGATAGCCAGGCGCAGCGTGCAGTCCTGACCGCGCGCGGCGCGCCGGATCGGCGTCGAACGCGGGCCCTTGGTCTTCAAGCCGGCCTTGCGCTTCGGCGCCGTGCGCTGGTGCGACTGCATGGAGAGCATGCCGGTGCTGGGCATGGGCGAGGTGCGCTTGAATGGCGTGCGCGCTAGGGGCTTGCCTGACTTCATGGAGGAGCGCTTCATGCCGTCCGCCAGAGGAGCGACATGTTATTATGTTGCCAATATTCACAAGGAAATTCATGAAAGCATTTTTTCAATTCGCCGCGTTGGGTCTGCTTTCCTTTGGGAGTGGTTACGGCCTTTGCATTATTCCGTGGTCTAGCACCAATACCCCCGCCTGGGTACAGGCGATCGGCTCCATTATTGCAATCGGAATTGCGATATGGGTGCCTTATTGGCAACAACGAAGCTCCATAAGGCAAGCGGCTGCGGCCGAAAAGGCTCGAATTAAGCAATTGCTTAGCAGCCTGAATGACGAAATGTCCATCGTAGTGTCTGGGTTCAATACCCGAAATGGCGCCTTGCTCCTTGGCTTGCAGCCCGGCGATTTTTTCAGCTATATTGTCCCGGCAACCGAACATCCATTCCCTATCTACAGCGCATGCGTCAACAGGTTGGGTGAAATTCCTGATCCTGTTTTGAGGCAGAAAATCGTCGTCGGTTACACCAAGGCAATGAGTTTTGTGCAAAGCATGCGGCTCAATAACACTTTTGTAGCGAAAATCGAAGAGTGCACCTACCTTGCCGATAAATTTAATGACGACCTGCATAGGAATCACCTTGCAGGAAGAGTTCAGATCGCCGTTCAATACGCCGCCGCGCTGCGTGAGGCCTATATTGAAGCGATGACAAGTATTAAAGAGCTTGTCGATGCACTCAACCTTGAGCTCGCAAATTAACGGATTAACTGCGCGCTGGTGGCCGATTTTTCCTACTGCCATCAATGTGATGTTGCACTCTCGCTGCGCAAGGTCCACGGCATTGCTTTGGGGAAATTGAGTCAGCTGGCGTACGGATTTGGCTGGAGTATCTGTAGGCATTCTCAATCCTCCATCGCGCGCTTGATGCCAGCGGCGTCGAGGCCAGCAGCTTTGCAACCCAGGCGAGTCGCATAGAAATAGGTCATTTCGTTGGCGGCACGGCCGGCCGTGGCCAGACCGGCATCCACCAGACGCTGCATGGCCTCGAGCTGCTGGCCGCTGCCGGCGGCAAAATAGTTGCGCCAGCCCCATTTGGACTTCGGATATTGCTGCACGGCGCCCAGCATGTGTTGCAGCTTGGCGAAGTCGCTAGGCATGATCGCGGCGCGGATGGCCGCCAGCGCGCAGGCGGCGCATTTGCCGTGCTGGGTCAGCTGCTTGGCGGTGGTGCGGTTGCCGCAGCTGCAGGCCTTACGGATCAGCGAATAGGCGGGCGCGGACTGATTTGCGATATGGGCACGTTCGCTTCTTGCCAAGTCGTACATCATGATAGGATCCCCTCTTTAAATTTGGAGACAAAATGGAAAACAAAGACAATCCAAACGGCATTCAGCGCCCCTTCAAGATGGATCAGATGTCTAGCTGGTTCGCTGATGGCGATGGATTTCGCGGGCGAGTCTCCGCTCGCGCTAGTGATGTCACGTGCGCAGTCAAGCGCAGCAGCCAAGACGAGGCTATGGCGGATTCCGCCGCTCTCATGCACGCGCTGGAGTGGGCAGAAAAAAATGAACTTGTCGTATCGCATTCGATCAATGGGAAAAGAGTTGCGCATACCATGATTTTTGCAATCGACGGCAAGTGGTATGCCACGTATCGAGTGGTTGAGGATCGGCAGCCCGTCATAGACTGGACTCGCTTCGAACTGCCGCCCCATGCCAGCAACGACTCCGACCGCAGTAAGGCGGTCGATAACGAAATCACGCGTCAACTGAATATATTGCGATAAATTCATGCCAACCTCGCAATTTCGCGCTCATGCGCTAAGTTGGCGCGTATAGCGACATCAATGCGGTGGCCGAGCCAAGCCACATTCGACACTGCCCAGCTGTTGCCGATAGCCTTGTAGCGCGGGCCGTCGGCTGCTGCGCGTGCAACCTGGTCGCGTGTCATCACGCCGCCGCGTATCAGATACTTGATCCAGTCCTGATCAAGCTTTTCCGCGCGGATAGCGCGGCCAAACGGAATGAGGGTGTAGTCGTCAGGGAAATCCTGCAGGCGCTCGCATTCGCGGGGCGTGAGACGGCGGACTGCCATGCCCGCCAGCACCATTGGCGTGCCTTGGCCAGGCTTGCCGCCGCCGGTCGACAGCGCACCAGTACGGCTGCCGTCGCCACCTTCCAGGCGGATTTCGGCGCGGCTATTCTCGGCGAATGCAGCCACAATTGGCTGCCCGCGCCCAGTGCCATCCTCGCTAGCATCGAAGCCTTCCGCCTTAAGAGTGTGGGTGATGTCGCCGGTGACGCAGACCGCCTGCGCTTGCGGGCTGGACGTGCCCAGAGCGCCAAAGACGCTGGTACTGCTCACGCAATCCTGGCGCGCGTCGAAGGCGATAGCCGGTGGGATGCCGGAGTTGGCATGACTGCCGGCGTGGTTTCCAGCGCGTAGCGTCGGTGACAGGTCGTAGCAGGCGTCGCCACCGTAGTCCTTGCTGCTAAAGGCGATTGGCGCGAGCGCCACGCCGTGTTGCGACCCGTTGTCTAGCGTGTACATCGGTGCGCCGGCGTCGCCGATACCCAGGCCGTTTTGATCCTTGCCGCGGGTAGCGTTTTGGATTGGATACGCCACCTGCTGAACCAGGAATGTCTCGCTCTCAAAATCGAGGTGTGGCCCGGCATGCGCGCGGCAGGCGGTGGCAACATGAATTTCACCGGCAAGATTGTTGCCGCCAAATGCCATGGGGATCAGCATGCCGGCATCGGCATCTTGCTGCGTGGCGCTACCTGCAGCTTTTCCGTTCGCCTGCAGCGTACCGGCAATCAGCGTGTCCAAACCATCGCCACGTGGGCGCTCAACGCTGCGCGCCACTGGAGCGGCTACGGAAGCACCGAAAGCAATGTCTTTCCCGTCGACCTGTCGTGCTCCGCCAATATCCTCGGTACTGACTGGCTGCAACCCGAGGCCGCATTCGTCCTGCACTCCGCCACGGCGCGCAGCGCTCGCTCTAACTGTGCCGGCAATGTCTTGCGGCGATTCTCGGCTCGGCGGAGAATCCCGGCGCACGCCGTCGAACTCAAAAAGTACCGATGCGGGATCGAACCCTTCTCCAGCACTTGCGATAACGAACACACGACGGCGTCGTTGGGCCACTCCGAAATATTGGGCGTCGAGGGTCCGCCACGCGACTGTTCGCGCGGGACCATACACACAACCAGCGTACGCCCACTTACCCCCTGGCGGCTCGATTGGATCATCTTCACCGGCAAGGCCAGCAAGGAAGCAGCCGAAGGCATTGTCTTTTGTGGAGAGGACTCCAGGAACGTTTTCCCAGAAGACAACGGCTGGAAGAAGTCCAGCTGCAGCGCGTCGTGCGTCAATTTCATCTGCGATCTCGCAAAAAACAAGGGAAAGGTTGCCACGCTCGTCGTCGAGCGAATTGCGCAGGCCGGCGATCGAGAATGCCTGGCACGGTGTGACGCCGCAAAACACATCGGGCGCCGGCACGAAGCCGTCACGGACCAAGGCAGCAACCTTGGTCATGTCGCCCAGGTTCGGCACGTCCGGATAGTGGTGCGCCAGCACGGCGCAGGGAAACGGCTCAATCTCGGCAAGCCAGGCGGCGCGCCAGCCGAGTGGATGCCAAGCTACGCTGGCTGCTTCGAGGCCGCTGCAGACCGAGCCGAAAGTAAAGGGCTTGACCATAGTGAAGGAATCGCGCTTCATGCTAAGATTCCTTTCAAACAACTTCCGGCAAGCGCATGAAATATCCCTACCTCACGGTCGCACTTCTGGTAATTTTTGGCGTTATCGACATTATTATCTTGGGAAATAACTTCGACCTGACCAAGTCGGACTGGTCTGGATGGGTGCAAGCGATAGGTTCGATAGCTGCTTTGGGAGTGGCGATTTTCGTAATGAGCAGACAAAACAGGCACGCCGCGAAGCTTCTTATCGATGCTGACAAACGGGCACTGCTGCGACGAGCTCAAGCTGTGTCGGCAATATTGGATCGTGCTCATGAGCAGATTCCGGAGCTCTGCGAATTGATCGCTAATAGCGTAGCCATCAGAAACGAGGGTCTCGTTCGCTCCACCATGGCTACAGCAAAATATTTGCTTAAGGAAGTGCAGGCTGCCATTCGTGCCATCCCTGCCCACGAACTTGGCTCCTACGAAATGGTTACTGGCTTGAACAAGACCATGGAAGTGCTCACATCTTTCGATAAGATAATAGATACGTGGCTGCAGGGAACCAACCTTCCCCATCCAACGGATATTGGAACGTCTTTGGTGATAGCCACTAACTCCTCCAAGGAAGCGAAAGATATTTTTTCCTTGGGCATCGAGCGGCTCAGGCGTGAGTAGTATTCTGCTCTCATGCTGCACAATGTCAGCTTTAACACTGCGCTTCATAAACGCACCTCAGTTTCTGGCCGACGCACAACAACGACAGGCATGGCGCCCACCGTGCCACGAAAGTGTGGCGTGGCCACCTGGCCAGCCTGTTCGGGCTCGGCGCCCAGCAGCGCCGCGCGCGAGGCGTCTTTCAGCACGTAGCGAATGCCCACCAGGCGCACATTGCCCTGGATGAAGCGCGAAAAAATCATGCGCAAGCGGTGCTCCATGCCTGCTTCTTCGATATCGAAGCCCGCGCGCTCACAGATTTGGTAGAAGGTGCCGGGCCCGGCCAGCATCGCCTGCAGCAGCGCGTAAGAGCGGGAGCCATGTTTCGGGAGCGAGACGCCAGAACGGCGGCGCTTCGTCTTATTTACGCCAAAAGTCGGGCGCGGGCGATTGTCAGCTTGGCCAGTCACAATGCCACCTCGGCCAGAACGGAATCGCGCCATTTCACTTGCTGGATAGGCGCGCCGCTGGAATGCGCCTTGCCCGTGTCCGCCACGAAAGCATGCGCACGCCCCTTCTCCGTCGGCACCCAATGGCCTGCGATATTGTCCTGCAGGCCGGCCTGCACCAGCATCTGGTTGAACGCCTTGCCGCTCTTGACGAAGCGGCTACCCAGTTCTGTCGGCGTGTAATAAATCTCCTGGCTGGGCGTGGCCAGGTGCGTGCGATCCATCAGCTGCAGCATGTTGACGCCGGTCAGCGCGGCCGTGCCCTGGTTCGCGCTGATGGCTGCGGCATTCTTGTCGAGGCCAATCAGGCGTGCGATGCCGAAGATGGCACGGAATTCCTTGGCGGGCGAGATTGCGCTGCGCGCAGTCGGCGCGGCTGGCGCCTGGCCGGTGGCCACCGCGTCGAAGGTGCGGATAACTTCCAGGTGGAACTTGGCGCTGATCCACATGGCATAGGCGTAGACCAGCTCACGGCACACATAGGTGCCTTGATTTAGGCCGCCTTTGATGACGGATACAGGGATTTCTGTATCCGTCATTTCCTCAGCCAGAGCCTTGGTTTTCTCGTTTTCCAGCCACAATGAAGGGCCATGACGGCGCTCGCCGCCTGCAGCTTGATGAAGATCGTTGAGACGAAAGCGCCCTTCGGCGTCAGTCGCAATCAGCGTATCCGCTATGGTGATGCCTTTGTGTTGTACAATTTCGGTCATAAATTCTTTCGCGAATTTTTGTTGTTCAAGGAAGCCCGCCTGCCAGCGGGCTTTTTTCATTTCTGGCCTTGCAGTTCCTGCAGCATTGCTTCGTAGTGCTGGCGCGTCCGGACGTGGCCGGGGTCGACCGGCAATTCGCGCTCGACGTGCTCTTGCTGCTGGGCGCCCTGCGCGGCCTTCGCCGGCGCGCCGCCTTCCGGCCGCATGGTCGTCCAGGTCAAGCCGCCACCTCGGCGCGCGCGATGCGCTTGAGCTCGCGGATCGACACGTCGAAAACCTCGTGCATGCGGATCAGCAGCGAGGCGCCGATTGGCAGGCGGCCATGGCGGATCTTGGAAATCACGGGTGGCGCCACTTCCAGCGCGCGGGCCAGAGCTGCGTCATTCTTCGGGCCCTTGGCCAGCAGCATGTCGAGCAATTCGTTATTACCGTGGGCGTCGTCTAGCGAGCGGTACGGCTTGATTGCAGTTGTTTGCGTCATGTCATATTCCTAATTGATGGTGATTAAAGTGGCCCATTCCGGCCATGCGATCCTGTAGCTGTCGGGTGCGGGGCCGTTATGGAGGCTCGCGCCGCGGCACCTCGTATTTCTTCGCCACCCTGTCGGTGGCATCGCGCCATTTCTGACGCGCCTCCTTGTGCGCGGCCTTCGCCGCGCTCTCGCCCTCCCCGTCCTTGGCGCCCTGCAGGTCTTTCTCGGCCTGGCGATAGATCATCGAACGCTGGAAGATCAGCTCCTTTTCATCGGCTGTGACCTGGGCTTGTTTATTCAATAGCTGCCTCCATGCCGTTAAACCCGCATCCGCACGACGCGCGGGACGACGCCAAAGCACGGGCGCGGCGCCGGCAAAATCTGGGCCCTGTTATTTACTGATTTGGGCCTAGTCCCGCTGGGAAACGGCGGCGTATCATTCCGTTTCGGCCTGGCGTCCAGGTGATCGCGGATGATCACGATCGTGCATTCGTTCAGCACATCGCTGACGCTCTTGCGCAGCGCAGTGCACGCTGCTTGCAAGGCATCCTTGTTGTCGTCCGTGATGTAGCCCTTGACGAGCGCGGTGCGTTTTTGCTTCTGTTTCATGGTTTTCTCCTGGTGGTCGGTGTTACAGGGTTTGGGTACAGCGAAAAATAGGTAGAAGTTGCCAACGTGTTAAATTTCTATTCCCACGTATCAATTCACAAGAAAGGCAACCTCCATGGAAAACGAAACCTATGTGGTAAGGCTCGCTCTGGATGCGAACGCACCGGTGCCTTGGCCTAAAGGCGTGCCTGCGCCGGCTGTTGGCGACAAAATTACTGGCTTAATCCACGGCCTCGCGGTCAAAGGGACGGTGGTCGAACGTGAATGGGGTGTCGACTTCGCTCCTGGAAAAGCGGTGATTGCCGCAGTGCTGACGATCACTGTGGAATCTCAATCAGTGGCGCCACCAAAATCGGCAACAGTCCAGCCGCTGAAACCTTGACGGCATTCGAGCGCGGGCCGGCCGCATTGACGAGGTACACCACGGAGCTCTCGCGCATTGCGATGGTCGCCGTGTAGCCACCGGCGGTGGGCCTCACTTCAATGGTTGGCGCGAACGGGTCGGCGGACAGGCTCACGGCAACGGGAGCGATAGCGGGCGGGGGTTGCGGTTCCGAACAATCTCGCAAGGTAGCAGCGTCATGCTGGTGCTGGCAAAGAGTCGTCAGCAACGCCGTGTGGACGCGTAACTCGGCCAGAATGGCCAGCTGGGTAGTGCGGAAGCTTGGATTGGCCGCTGGCCGTGCTGCTTTTTTCCTTTTCGAGGTACTCATGCTGGTTCCTTTAGTTGTTTCAGGCATTCATCGAACGGCACGCCAGGTGGCAGTTCGTGCGGTTCGAGCAGCGGGATACGCACGAAGTAGTCCGTCGGGCGCGGCGGGGAAATGGGGATCAGGCGGATCATGGCTTTGCACCCACGTCGATGCCGACGGCGGCGCGGGCAGGAACCGTGTCGAAGATGGCGTTGGTGGTCGGCGGCTGGCGGCCGGCGTGGCCTGGCGTTTGGCAATGCCCTGCCGCGCCAGTCGGCTCACCATAGATGTCGTTATAGCTGACGATCTCGCCCAGTGAAGCTGCAAACTTAATCAACAACTTTGCGACCTGCGGCGGCATTTCCTGGCCTTGCTCGTAGTGTGAAACGTTGCTTTGAGTAACACCAAGGGCCTTTGCTAAAGCGACTTGGGTCACGCGCATCCGTCCACGAATCGTTTGGATTGGGTTCATGCAACGAATATTAGTCGGACTGCTTAATTATGTCAACAGTCGGACTGTTTGAAATTTATTAGCTTTCCTTATAATCTCGCACGATGCCAGCCTTACCACTCTCATCAGAACAACTCGCCGACGCGGCGAAACTAAAAAACCTTTTCAAGGAGTGGCAGCACTCGCGCAAAGAAAACAACCTCCCACACTCGCAGGAAACTG
Source organism: Janthinobacterium sp. SUN206 (assembly GCF_030587305.1). Lineage (NCBI taxonomy): Bacteria > Pseudomonadati > Pseudomonadota > Betaproteobacteria > Burkholderiales > Oxalobacteraceae > Janthinobacterium > Janthinobacterium sp. SUN206. The sequence continues at coordinate 1,430,385 of NZ_JAPWIB010000001.1, forward strand.
CAGCTAGTGCACTTGGTTTCGGCCAGAGCGCCCTTACGCAATATCTAAATGGCCGCATTCCGCTTAACGTCACCGCAGGAATCAAGTTCGCAAACCTCCTGGGTGTCGCCCTTACGGAGTTCAGTCCGGCATTAGCGGAAGAGGCTGAAAATATTGCGCAAGCAGTGTCTCCGAGCGCCGATGAGAATGGAACCATAAGCCTACCGGGGGCACGACGGATCACTACCGACGATGATCATGCGCCTGTAATGGTTCCCATTCGGATGCTTCCCGAGCATTTACGAGCAGGAATCACCGGTTTTGAAACCGACCATCTCTTCGAAGAGGCTGAGCACCTCTATGTGCCACGCCAGTGGCTCGAAGAAAACGATCTTACGCCCGACATGCTTCGAGCTGTCAAAGTGAAAGGCGAAAGTATGGTGCCCGTGCTATACGAAGACGACATTGCAATCGTTAACATAAAAAACACGAATCGTGTGAACGGCGGCGTCTTTGCCTTAAATTTTAAAGGCGAGGCAGTTGTAAAGCGTCTGAAATATGAGCGTCGCGAGTGGTATCTCTCATCTGAGAATCCCGCGTTCAAACAAGTGCCCTGCCGTACCAGCGACTGTAATGTCGTCGGCCGCGTCGTGCGATTCGAGCCGCGCAACTTCAAGGATCGGCTATGAGCGTTGAGCGTGACGCAATTCAATCAAAACGATCCACGTTGCGGGCCGCACTGACTTTTTTCGTTGGACTGGTTGTGATAGGCTTGCTGTTTTTAGTGTACTGGTCACTGCACCTTCAATCGGGCAGCACGCAAACAAACGAGCAACAAGCAGCATCAGAAGAGAAATACAAAGCCTGGTATGCAGTCAAGTATTGCCGCGAGCAAGCAGAGTCATTGCCGGCCGGCTCGGGAGAAGCGCAGATTGCCCGGGATGCCTGCCAGCAGATGCAGAAGCAATATGAACAGACCTATCGACTGACGCCATGATTTTAAAATCAGTTCTATTTGTTGCCGGCCTTGCCTAGTCGGTCTCAGCCAATGCGACTTCTTGCAACAAGCAGGACGCCCTAGACGTGCAGGTCGGTATCCGCGAATTCGCCACATGGCGTATCGAAGGCGATCACTTGGCAGTGCACTGGACATATATCAAACTCAACTCCGCAACAATTTATGCCTGGATACATCATGACCAATACTACAAAAACGGCGCCAGCTGAATCCATAGCAGACAACGCCGTGCCTGGTAGCGACAAAGAATTGATGGATGCCATCGACGCAACGGACATGCAAGACGGTGAGCAGCTGGCCAAAGGCGGCACACGTGGCGGCCTAGTATCCGACAATACAGACATCGCATGATCGCTGGCCATGGCATGGTTCGATAAGCATTGCGTCGCCGACGGCGGCGCCCACCGCCAAGCCTTAAGCATCAGCTCGCCGCGCGCGGGCTTTTTTGACGCCTGTAGCAGCAATTCAATTGTTCATTGATCGGCGCTCAGGCGCTTGATGCCCTCTCTACATCTGCGCGATCGCCAATGTATTTTCTCTGCAGAGTCAACGGCACATGCGTAGGTGCGTTAATGCATGCAGGCACGTCATTCCGTGCATACCGGAGACTCAAGATGAAGAAAATTTTAGCAATGCTCGCAGTAAGTGCCACCTTCGCGTCACAGGCGTTCGCGCAGACCCCGACGACCGCACCATCGGCTGCACCTAAACCTTCGGCCACTGCAATGGGGAATCCGGCGTCGCCCGATGCAGCGCCAATGCTCAAGTGCAAAGATGGCTCAGCCCCAGTAGGCCAGTCCACACACGGTTGTCGGGGCCACGGTGGCATGATGGCCAATGCAGCATCTGCGAAGACGGCGTCTGGTACAGCTTCTGCTGCGGCAGTTGCTAGCAAGGCCCCCCCTGCTCAGATGGCTCCAGGTGGCGGCGATGGCAAGGTATGGATTAACACCTCAAGCAAGGTCTATCATTGCGAAGGTGACAAGTACTATGGGAAAACAAAAAAAGGTGAATACATGGCTGAAGCAGATGCTAAAGCCAAAGGGTTCCATGGTGAGCATGGAAAGGCTTGCGGTAAATAATCATGCACTGAGCGGATTATTGCCGGTCATTGGTATGCCTTAACCACCCTCGCCTCAGCCCGCCTCGCGCGGGCATTTTAACCTAGTCCCATTTTCAATCACTTCCAACTTGGCCATATTCTCAGCATAATGCATTCATGCAACTATGCGCCGCAGTCCTCAAGATCAAGCAAATTCAGTTGGCCGTGGTCCGAGTCGAACCAGAGCATACCTGGCCGTCCACCGGTCCAGCCGCGCTGGCGCATGCACAGCGGTACTTCCCAGACCTTCCTATTTTGCTGCTATCGCCGCGCGTCGGCGGCTTCTCGCGTAGCTACGCCACGTTCGACATCACACCTCTAATCCACCTGATAAACTCCGACGAAATCGAATGGCAGGCCTATCGGCCTCAACCGCCATCCGAGCTCCCCTTCTAAGCACCCCAACCAACATCGACATTTCGAGGTTGTTTTGTCTCAAGAAATTATTTCTCATATTTATTAGTCCGACTGTTGACATGATATTAGCAGTCGGACTAATATTCGTCATCGAACAAACAAACACAGGAGTACGACATGTCCCCAGCAGAGCTCGCAGCACTTGAAGCGGTCCTCGTCGCCCACGGCGAAGTGATCCCGGCAATCGCAATCCCAGCGCGCGGCTAATAGTCATGAGCGCCCGCGACCACGACGCCGCCCAGCTGCAAGCCGAGCTGGCACAGCACCAGGCACCGGCCCAGCGCTTTCACTTCGACGTGACGATTCGCTTCACGGACGGCACGTACCGCAACAAGGTCCGGGCCCGCAACAAAAGTGTGGCACATGCAATGGCCCTGACGGATGCACGCATGGCTTCACCTTACAGCACCTTCTACGGAAAAGAGCTCGGCCACCTGGTCGAGCTGGCCAAACCAGATCAGCGGTCGCCCGTGCCGTAGTTTAAGGCGGGACAGGCCGGCGGGCCGGATAAATGCCCTGTGGGATCAGCATGCCCCGATTGATCTTCGTGAGGATCAGGCGCCCGGGGAAGCCCGGCGCCACAACCAACCTTGAAGGAATTACAGCATGTCGAATTTCAAAGAAAACCAGAAGGTGAATGTGAAGGGCACGAAAACCGAGCCGCTGCCGCGCCCGGGCAAATTCGTGAAGACGCATCCCGGCGCCCGCGGCGACTTCCTGGAAGTGCTGCTGGACGGCTCGACGCAAAGCCAGCGCTTCCGCCCTTCGCAGGTGACGGCAGCCTGATTTACCAGCGCGGCCTGTCGCCCAGGCCGCCGCCCCTGCCCTGCGCCAGGCGAGCGCAGGAACTACACAAAAGCGGCGGCGTGGATGGACACGCGCTGATGTTGCGCAGGCAGACGACACCCTCGGGACAGCGATGAATCCCGAACCAGGCTGGGCGCTCGCGAACCGCGACCTTCACCGAGTCGGTATCAAGCCCGACCCGCTTTTTTGTGGTACCGCGCTTCCTGGCGTACGCAGGATTAAAAGCCCCGGAGTGGCCTTGTTGTCGGACAGTGCGGCCGGCAACAGCAGGGTTCGATTCCCCGCCGGGGCGCCAATTAACCAGAGGAGCAGGACATGAGCTACATCATCACCATCCGCACTGCCAGCACGGTGCACAGCTTCGCCGCCATCGGCAACCTGGCCGCGCTGATCGATGCCGCCTACGACGGCGGCGCCCTGGGCGTGACTGCGATGGTCCGCCCATGATCGCCCTCTTCCACCGCCTGCTTGCCGCCCACCGCCACTACCAGGCGCAGCACCAGCACCGCATGAACAATATGCGCCTGGCCGGCGTGCGCCGCGAACTGGCCGGCCTCGAAGAAATGCGCAAGGAACTGATCACCGCACAGATCGAAGCCCTGATCGACCTAGACGCATCCGCCGCGCGCGTGAAGCAGTTGGGCCGCGCCCATCGGGAGGCGCAGTGGACGTCGTCAGCCAAGCCGTGATGGACGTGGCCAGCCAGGCCCTGCGTAACTGGCATGCCGGCCACGCCATTGTCTACGCCGTCCGCCTGGCGCTGTTGAAGGCTGAAATTATAAAACTCACAAGGAAAACGTCATGAACGCAGTTACGCAAGAAAGCCGCACCGCCATGCAGGCAACGCAGTCCGGAGGCGCGCCAGTTCCCCGTACCACTGGCCAGATGATCCTGGACGTCGCGCACATGGATAGCATGATCCGCCTTGCCGACATTATGGCCTCGGGCAAGGCAACTTTGCCGCCCGCGTACCGCAATTCCCCGGGCGACTGCCTGGCAGTCATCATGCAGGCGATTTCCTGGCAGATGAATCCCTTCGCCGTGGCGCAGAAGACCCACTTCATCAACGGGAACATCGGGTATGAGGCGCAGCTGGTCCACGCCGCGATTACTGCATCGGGCATCCTGACGCAAGACGACTTCGACTACGAATATTACGGCCCGTGGGAAAACGTCATCGGCAAATACGACATCAGGAAGGGCGACAAAGGCGAATACCGCAGCCCCGCCTGGCATCTATCGGACGAAATTGGCCTGGGCGTCCGCGTCTCCGCGACGATTCGCTCCACTGGCAAGGTCAAAGTGCTGGACCTGCTGCTTGCGCAAGCGCGCACCCGCAACTCCACGCTTTGGGCCGACGACCCGAAGCAGCAGCTGGGATACCTCGCGGTGAAGAAGTGGGCGCGCCAGCATGCACCAGGCGTAATCCTCGGCGTCTACACGCCGGACGAGTTGGAGGCGGACTACCGCGAGCCGCGCGATATCACGCCCCCTGCATCAGCAGCGGCTGGCGCGCAGGATCTGCTGCCGGAATGCACCGACGAGCTGTTCCAGCAGAAAACGCCGGAATGGCGCCAGACCATCCACAGCAAGAAGAAAACGCCAGCGCAGCTGATTGCCATGCTCAGCACCCGGGCGACCTTCACCGAGGCGCAAAAAATGACGATCGACAGCTGGGCGCACGAAAACGACTAATCGCCACACCACACAAAAAATCATCAAGGACACATCATGCAACGCGAAAACACACTCACCCGTGAAATCCACAACCTGCTCCAAGGCAGTGATGACTGGCACGCTTTCCGCTTCGACCACCACGGCGCCAGCGAGGCGGCCGCGATGCTTGGCCTGTCGAAAAAAGTAACCCGCAGCGAACTGGTGCGCATGAAGGCTACCGGCCTGGCCAAGGAATTCAGCGACTGGGTGCAAGAAAACATCCTGGACTACGGCCACGAAGTCGAAGCGCTGGCGCGCCCGCTTGCCGAGCGCATCATCGGCGACGACCTGTACCCAGCCACGCTGTCGCTGGGCAAGGAAAGCGCATCCTGCGATGGCCTGAATATGGCAGAGACCATCGGCTTCGAGCACAAACAATGGAATGCCGAGCTGGCCGCATCGGTGCGTGCCGGCGTGCTGCCAGACGAGCACCAGCCGCAGGTCCAGCAGCAGCTGATGGTGACCGGCGCCGAGAAGTGGCTGTTCATGGCGTCCGATGGCACTGAAAACAACATGGTCTGGATGTGGGTCTATCCAGACGCGGCCTGGTTCGAGCGCATTGTCGCCGGCTGGGAGCAGTTCGACGTCGATGTGGCGAACTACACGCAGGTTGACCATCCGGTGAAGCCAGAAGCTGCGCCCGCCGCCGCCCTGCCCGCACTGGTCGTCCAGACCGAAGGCAAGGTCGTCAGCAGCAACCTGTTGGCCTACCAGAAGGCGGCCGAGAAGTTCCTGTCGACCATCAAAACCGACCTGCAGGACGACCAAGACTTCGCGGATGCCGAATACAACGTCAAGTTCTGCGGCGAGGCCGAAGCCAAGCTGGAGCACGCCAAGGCCGCCGCGCTGGCGCAAACCTCCACCATCGACGAGGTGATGCGCACGGTCGACCACATCAAGGCGCAATTCCGCAGCAAGCGCCTGGAGCTGGAAAAGCTGGTCAAGACCCGCAAAGAGCAAATCAAGGAAACGATCCTGAACGACGGCCGCCGCGCTTACGCCGATCACGTTGCCACGCTGGAAACTGAGATTGCCCCGATCCGGCTGCAACTGGTCACGCCCGACTTTGCCGGCGCCATGAAGGCCAAGCGCACCCTGGCCAGCCTGCACGATGCTGTCGGCACCACCCTGGCCAATGCCAAGATTGCGGCCAATACCCAGGCAGCCGACTACCGCGCCAAACAGGCCTGGTGCCGCGAGCACGCCGCTACCTATGGCTTCCTGTTCATGGACATGGCCAACATCATCGGCAAGCCCATGGAAGACTTCCAGCTCGTCATTACCAGCCGCATTGCAGACCACAAACGTGCCGAAGAAGTGAATGCCGAAGCCGAGCGGGCACGGATCCGGGAAGAGGAGCGCGTCAAGGCAGAAAAGGCAGCCGCCGAAACGATCCGCCTGGCCCAGGTCGAATCTGACCGCCTCGCGGCTGAGGCGGCACAGGCCGAACGCGAGCGCACGGCCGCCGACACGCAGCGCCAGCTGGCGGAGCAAGCCTCGCAGATCGCTGCCGAGCGCGCCGCCGAGCCGGTCACCCAAGTGGCGACGCCCAAACCTACCGCGCCTATCACCACGCGCCGCGCGCCAGCAGCCGTTGCACCGGTCCCGGCGCCGAGCCGCCCAGCGCCAGCACCTGACCTGCTCGACGCCGCTGCCGATGACCTCTACCCATCCGACAGCGACATCCTCGATGTGCTGTTCGAACAGTTCGGCCTGACGCCGGCCGAGGCCATCGACCGCCTGGCCAAGTTCGACTTTGTCGCCGCGCGCGCCGGCCTGGTCGCCGAAGCCGCATAACCACCGCCTCAATCATTACTAGGAGAACATTGTGAGCACCATCCCTCGAATCGTCATGCACCAGGTCGAGTCCAGCCAGTTTGCAGCCATCGGCCACGTGCCAGAACTGAACGTGCTGGCCATCCAGTTCCACCCGAAGAAGTCGACCGGCCAGAGCGACATTTACCACTACCAGAATTTCAGCGCCGATCTGTTCGCTGAATTCCTGGGCGCTGAGTCGCAAGGCAAGTTTTTCATCCATCGCATCAAGAAGTTCGCCGACCAGTTTCCGTATTCGAAGATCGATCAGGCGGCGTTCAACCACACGGCGCCGCAGCCGGCCGTTAAACCGGCCAGCTTGCCCGAAGCCGCGCCGGTCAAGCTGAGCAAGGAACTGCTGGCCGGCCTGCTGACGGGCCGCGAATACGGACGCGAAATGGTCAAGGAAGAAGAGCAGCAGGCCAAGGCGGCCGGCCTGATCGTGATCTTCGGCGCCAGCGACAACCTGATGGAGTTCCGTGGCTTCGTGAACGACGAGCGCGGAGCGCCGACCATCGCACTGCTCGATGCCAAGGGCCTGCTGCCGTTCCGCGAGGATATCCAGCACGACGACGATGCGCTCAAGGACTATTTCGCCCGAGCACCGCAGGTGCGCGCCGTGGATGCCCTGTGGAACAAGGAAGACGGCTACAGCTGGACCTACCGCACCGAGGTGCCGCACGCCACGTTCGAAATCGTGGAAGACGGCGAGCCGTACTGCCGCGGCATCGTGATCGACGTGGCCGACCTGGGCGGTGCAGCGTGAGCAGCCGCGCCGAACGCCAGGCAAAGGCGACCGCGCAGCTCCAGGCCGCATGCGACAAGTTCAACGCCGCGCACCAGATCGGCGCCGCAGTCAGCGTCAAGCTGGACAGTGGCGAGGTCCGCGAGACGATTACCGTCAGCGAAGCCCAGGTTCTCAGCGGCCACACCGCAGTCATCTGGCTGGATGGCATCAGCGGCTGCTATACCCTGGAACGCGTGACGGCGCTGCCGCCGGCCAATACCGCCGCAGGATCGCCGCCATGACGAAGCAAACCTACTTCCTCGTGCACGACGACGCACGTCGCCGGGCGGTCGAATTTGCCAAGACCGCGCCGCCCGGCTGGATGGTGGTGTTTTCCGAGCCGAAGAAAAAGCGGGCCCAGGAAGAAAAGTATCACGCGATGATCGGCGAAATCGCCAAGCAGATCGAACACATCGGGCGCAAGTGGGATGCGGATGACATGAAGCGGCTGCTGGTGGACGAGTTTGCCGACGAAATGCGCCTGGCCGGCACGCCGCTGCACCACGACGGGCGCGTGACACCCAGCTTCGACGGGCGCCGCATCGTGCAGCTGGGCGTCCAGACCAGCGACTTCTACGTGAAGGAAGCCGCGCAGTTCATTGAATTTTTGTATGCCTTCGGTGCCGCGCGCGGCGTCGTGTTCTCAGAATAAGGAAGCGCCATGTTTTTCAAGAATCTTCAAATCTACCGCCTGCCCGCAAACTGGCCCATGAGCGCCCCGGAGCTCAATAGCATGCTCGAGCGCCAAGCCTTCACGCCCGCCACAAGCATGGATCTTGTGCGCCAGGGCTGGACCGCACCGCGCGGCGCCGGCGCACCGTTGGTGCACGCCGTCGGCGGCCAGTTCCTGCTGCAGCTGAAAACCGAGAAGAAGCTGCTGCCGTCGACCGTGGTCAACCAAGTGGCCGCCGCCCGCGCGCTGGAAATGGAAGAAGCCCAGGGCTTCGCGCCCGGCAAGAAGGCCATGAAGGAATTGAAAGAGCGCGTCACCGACGAGCTGCTGCCGCGCGCGTTCGCCATTCTCAGCACCACCGCCGTGTGGATCGATCCGGTGAATGGCTGGCTGGTGGTGGACGCGGCCAGCCCGAGCAAGGCGGACGAGGTGATCAAGCTGCTGCTGAAATCCGTCGACAAGTTGCCGCTGGAAAGCCTGCGCGTCGTGCGCTCGCCGGTCGGCGCGATGACGGAATGGCTGCAAGCGGACGAATCCCCGGCCGGCTTCACGGTCGACCAGGACGCGATCATGCGCGCCACCGGCGAAAGCAAGGCCCAGGTGGCGTACAAGCGCCACACGCTGGAAGCGGACGATATCCGCCGCCATATCGCGGCCGGCAAGCAGTGCACGCGCCTGGCCATGACCTGGAACGACAAGATTTCCTTCGTGCTGGACGAGAGCCTGGCCATTAAGAGCGTCAAAGCGCTGGACATACTGCGGGAATGCGCGATTGGCGAGGCGGCCGACGAGCGCTTCGACAGCGACTTCACGTTGATGACCGGCGAGCTGGTCAAGATGCTGGTCAATCTGGTTGAGGCGCTGGGTGGCGAGGCCGACGTGGAGACGCAGGCGCCGGGCCCGGCTGCTGCCGGCCAGCAGAAGATCGAGCGCGCCGTGAACTTGACTGCCGATCTGTACAAGCTTCGCACCCGTTACCGCGATGTGCTCAACGAGCTGTATGACAGCACCGTGCAGCCGGCCGTTGCCCGCGTGCGCGAGCACATGGCGGAGACCGCCGAGGGCGCGATTAAATCGGCGCTGACGCTGGCCAAGGAGCTGCCTGGCGGCTCGCAATCCGCCGACCTGCTGCTGGTAGCCGCCGTTGAGATCATGGAACCGAGCCCACGACCGGCAGCGGGCGATGCCCCTGTCCGCCAACAGCGCCCGGCGCTGCAGCTGAATGGCGAAGCGGTAGGCGCCGTGCTGCCTGGCGACGGCAGCGCGAGCGATCCGCTGTACGAGCAAGCCGTCGAAGTCGTGCGCACGCAGCAGCGAGCATCGATATCACTGGTGCAGCGCCACCTGCGCATCGGCTACAACCGTGCGGCCCGGCTGATCGAGGCGATGGAAGCCGCAGGCGTGGTCAAGGGCACGCAGGGCATCTACACGGTGACGGCGGTGACGGGAGCGGCAGCATGAGCGGCGTGCGCACCCCTGGCCTGCTTTTCGTTGCCGAAACGGGCCAGGATGACGGCTGCAGCCCGGAAACCGTGATCCGTGGGATGGGCGGCAGTGCTGGCGTAGCGGTGGCCATTGACTTTGGCGCGAACAATCCGGGCATGCGCGAGGCCAACGCGCAGCGCCTGGTCGCTTGTTGGAATGCGCTCGATGGCCTGTCCGACGATCATCTTGCTGGTGGCTGGAACGTGCGCGGCATGAGCTCCTACGCCAAGGGCCTGGAAGAAAAGCTTGCCGCAGCACGGGTGCTGCTGAGCGAAGCAGTGAAGCCGCACGACGACCATCTGGCCGCCCTCAAGGCCGCCGGCGAGCAGCCAGTCATCAATCCGCTTTCCGTCCGGATCAACAACTTCCTCAATGGCGGCGCCACATGATCAACCGCCTCTACACGGTCAGCGCCACCCTGACGGCCGTCATCATGGCCGCCAGCGAGCGCGAAGCCGAAACCCGCTTTAAGTCGAACTTTGGCGAGATCAAAGACCAGCCCATCGACGCGGTAGCCGATGAGGAAATTCGGACCGAGTGCGACCTTCCAGACGACTGGACCGTTGACTGCCTGCCGTATGGCCCGCGCGACAACGCGCTGACCATCGGTGAATTCCTCGACGCGCCGCCACCGCCAGTGGTGCGCGACACCAAAACCGTCGATATGTTTGCGGCACCTGTCGCCGGAGAAAAAGCATGAAAGAGCAACCTATCCTCATGAACAGCGCCATGGTGCGCGCCTTGCTCAACGGCAGCAAGACGCAGACGCGGCGGGTTATAAAGCCGCAGCCGGAGCCCAGCCCGCACCGTCCAGGCGACTACCAGTGGCCCTGCGACGCATTCCTGTCGATGGTGAGCGTTGCGGAGACGCGTGCACCTGGCGCCCACGGCATGGCTGGCGACGCATGCCCACACGGCGGGCATGGTGACGGCCTGCGCGTGCGCGAAACGTTCTTCGCCTACGGCCGCTGGGTGACGCGCTACAGCGAGAAGAAACGCCGCGACGAATGGCACTTCATCGACATGACGGCCGAATGCCACCGCGCATACCAGTACGACGCCGATTCACCGGACCTACCGCTGGCGGCCGGGCGCGGCGGCGCGCTGCCCGGCTGGTACAGGCGCCCCGCTATTTTCATGCCGCGCGTGGCCTGCCGGATCCTGCTGGAGATCGTGTCCGTGCGCGTCGAGCGCCTGCAGGATATCAGTGATGCCGACATCGTGGCCGAGGGCATCGATATGGAAGCGCTGGCGGAATCGCAGGACCGCTACGACATCGTGTGCAAAGGGTCTGGCGCCAGCGGTCGCGCAACCGAGCGCTCGACCTGGCGCGAGCTGTGGGAATCGACTGGCGGCGACTGGGATGCAAATCCGTGGTGCTGGGCCATTACCTTTAAGCGGGTGACGCCATGAAGCGCCTGCTTGCCTATGAAGTGCGCGAGCCCGGCGAGGGTCATTGCGTCATCGCCTTCGCAAGCAACAGCGCCACCGCGCGGCGCGAGGGTGGAAATGAACTGAACTGCTCCTTCAGCGAAGTCGAATCCTGCAACCGCCGCCCGCAGTTCGACCAGTACGCACCCGGCCCGGTGCCGAAGACCGTGCTGATCGAGCATGGATGGTGGTTCGAGTGTCATCACTGCAGCCGGCGCGTCAGCGACGACATGCAGCAGGAAGCCGAGGACGAAGGTGAGGAGTACGAGCACCTGGAAGCCGTCACGGATGGCGATGCCATCTACTGCAGCCACAGCTGCGTGATGGAAGAGTTTGTCGAGCGGCGCGCCCGTAAGGCTGCCGAAGTCGCCCTGATCGAGTTCTTTGCGGCCACGCATCCGGATTGCTTGATCGAAAGCGTATGGGTGAGCCGTGCGCCATTGCAGGGGCCGGACAGGCTGGGCCATGCTCAAGCGCTGCTCTACTTCAAGTTCCCTGGTGCGCAGCACTGCGCAACGTTCACGTTTGGCGAGGATCGCATGCGGGTAACGGTGGTCGACCTGCACGCGTATTACACCTGGCGCGGCATCCAGATGCCAACAACGGAGGCACCATGACCGACAACGACGAAGTGCCAAACAGCGAGCGCAGCCCCGGCGCCGCGCGCGTGGCGGCGGCCCTGATCCTGATTTACGTGGCAGCGACCCTGGCGGGCGTCCTGGCCGCGACAACCTGAAAGGTAAATATGAGCAAGCTTATTGAATGGGCGCCGGTCTTTCGCGATGCCGAAGGCTGGTACTCGCACCCAGATATGCCAGAGTTCAACGAGGATCAAGAGGCGGAGTATCGCGCCTGGCTAGCTGCGCAAGGCCTGGAAACCGCTTATGCCACCTTGTGCGGCGAAGATGATAAGCATCCGGCCTATATCGTCTACTTCGACCAGGGCGGAACGGACGTCTCCGACTGGAACCCGGCGCCACCTGCTGGTGACGGCTGGTTCACGCTGTCCACTCACGACTCCGAGGATGGCCCGTACTGGGTATGGGGCCGTCGCTCTCCGGCGGCTCAATGAGCAGCCGCAGCCCAGCGCCTGCGCCAGAAACCCCGGCCGAGGCCGCCTACAAACTGGACCGCGCCGTGCTGCGTGCGATCCACACCTGCCAGCCCGTGCTGTTCGAGGGCAAGCAGCACCATCTGCGCGCCATGGGCGCCCAGGTGCTGGGCGGCGGCGTGTCGTCCGTGATTTACCTGATGGGCGACGCGACACCGCGCCAGCCCAGCGAGATAACCTTTTTGGAGCATGCAGAATGATCAACAACGAGCAACGCAATCCGCCTGTCCGTGCAACGCCCACCGATTCATTCCAGGGCCGCGTACAGCCTTGGATGATGGCGTGCTTCGGTGCCGAAATCTCCGCCGACGGCGCTGAGCGCAATCACCGCTTCCTGGAAGAATCGCTGGAACTGGTGCAGGCATGCGGCTGCACGGCCAGCGAGGCGCACCAGCTGGTCGACTATGTGTACGGCCGCCCGGTCGGCGAGCGCGAGCAGGAGGTTGGTGGCGTAATGGTCACGCTGGCCGCGCTGTGCCTGCCTCAGGGCTTGGACATGCACGCCGCTGGCGAGACGGAGCTGGCTAGGATCTGGACGAAAGTCGTGGCGATCCGCGCCAAGCAGGCGGCGAAGCCGAAGCATTCACCGCTGCCAGCTGCAGCGCCTCAGCCGATCATCGGGCGGCTGATGGATCAAATCTCGGCACTGCCTGTCCTGTGGGGCTTGAATGAGCCGGGCGCGCTACTGCGCAACAGCGATGTGTTCCGCGTACTGGCTGCTGCGGGCCGCCAGCAAGCTGCCATCGCAACCGCCCCGGCGCGCAGCAATGTCGAAGACACCTGCGCCGAAATGCGCGCGCTGTGCAGCTTCTGCGGCGGTACGGGTGATGTGCACCGCGCAGACGGCGAATGGCTGGGCGAATGCACTTGCATTCATGGCCAGACCCAGCGCCTGGAGCAGCAAGCACACGGCGAACACCCGGCGCCGTGCGCGCGCAGCTGTGAAGCGCCAGCGTTCCAAAGCCTAGTGCGAGAGCGCGATGCGCGCATTGCGCAGCTGGAGGCCCAGCTCGTGCGCCGTCGCATACCACTTTCACCCGAAACGCAGCAGGCCATCGCGGCTGCGCGCGCCGCTGGCCAGACCGTCGCGGCGACGCCGGCCGGCCTGGTCTTCATGAACGACGGCGCCGAGCCAGGTAGCGGCGAGCTGGACTGCCCCACTTGCGGTGGTAGCGGGCATGCCGCTGATGTGGCGACCAGGAGTACGCCATGAACATGAGCGACGCGGCAGAGGAAGTAGCCAGGCTCATTGCCGAGTTGGAAGCACGCAAATTACTGACGGCGCCTGCCTTCCTCGCACCCGATGATCTGGCAACCCTTACGGGCAGAAAGATCAAGAGCCTCCAGGTGGAAGCGCTGCGACAGATGGGCATTCCATTTTTCGTCAATGCGATTGGCCACCCTGTAGTGGCGCGCTCGGCAGTGGAAGGCAAGGCTGTGGCGCCGCCACAAGAAAAACCAGCCTGGGTACCACCAGGATTGAGAAAGAAATAGAAGATGGGCAGAGTGCCAACGAAGAATAAGAACTTACCGACAGGCATGCGTGCGCGCCACCGCGGGAAAGTGACATATTACTTTTTAGATACCGGTGAAAAGCCTCGCAGAGAAATCGCATTGGGAAAAGATTACATCGAGGCCGTGCGTAAATGGGGGCAACTAACCGTGAGCGCCATTCCGTCCGCCTCGCGCCCTACTTTCCGCATGGTGGCGCAGCGCTACGTAAGCGAAGTGATGCACAAAAAGGGAAAAGAAACGCAGCGCAAGAACATGAACGAGTTGGCCAATTTACGCAAATTCTTTGATGATCCGCGCGAGCCGATGGAATCGATCCAGCCTATGATGGTGCGTCAATATCTTGAGTGGCGTACTGCCAGCATCGTTGCAGACCTGAACGCAAAAAATGCCGCCAGAGCGGAAAACGGTCTGCCAGTACCAAAAATGACAGGGAAAGAAGGCCAGGTTGCTGCGAACCGCGACAAGGCGTTGCTATCGCACATTTGGAATTTTGCCCGCGGCGCCGGTCTGACAAACCTTGCAAACCCTTGCGCCGGCATCATGGGCTACAAGGAAGATGGGCGTGATGTGTATGTCGATGACGAGATTTTCGAGGCTGTCTACGCCGCTGCGGGGCCTGGGCTGCGCGATGCACTGGATCTGGCATATCTGACTGGCCAGCGGCCGGCGGACACACTGAAACTGACCCGTGCGCATGTGAAGGACGGCGCGCTGGAGATTAGCCAGAACAAAACGAAGAAGAAACTGCGTATCGAAATCATCGGCGAACTTGCCACCGTAATGGCACGCATTGACCAGCGCCCCGCAATGGGTGTAGCGCTCATAAACAATGAACAAGGTCAGAAAATGACCCCCTACATGCTACGCTACGCATTCGAAAGCGCAAGGGCCAGTGCAGCAGCAGCGCATCCAAAGATCGAGGCCGCCATTCGCAATTTCCAGTTTCGAGACTTACGCGCCAAGGCAGGCACGGACATCGAGCAAGAGCGTGGGATCGAAGCTGCCCAGGCCCAGCTAGGGCATTCGACGTCCACGATGACAGCACACTACGTGCGCCACCGCCGCGGCAAATTGGTAAAGCCGACAAAGTAGAGAGAGATAACGTGCCACAGCCTCATGATGAATACCTACGCTAAAGGACTCTGAACAGAGAGTCGGAGTGATCAGTACGATTCATGCGGATGGTCGTCGCCTTGCTGTAGGCGGAGCCTTAGGTGGTGACAAGCGTTGCAGTAAATTACATGTCTCGGTCGAGTTGTCCAGGGGCGCTACCAGTACTTTTTTGTCATTAACGCCGATAATATATGACGGATTCGCTGGGAGAACGCCCTGTGGCCAACTACGGCCGCCACCATTTTTATCGTCTTCGTTGAGCGGCACACCATACAGCTTGAAGTTAATGAACTGATCAACGTATTCTTTCAGCTGCGTGCTGTTCCAGCCAACGAAGGAGCTTGGGGCGTTGCCTTCTGTCAGAGCGCCGGCATCTCGCTTATCAAAAAGTTGGAAGTACTGGATATTGCAAAGCTTCATGCACTTGGTTTCTGCATCGAATTTGCCGTAGACGATCCAATGGCAACTGCTGTCGCTGCCTGGGGCAAAGAGATGAGTCTTTGCTGCTTCAAACGCCTTGTTCTGGAGCTTCTGTATTAAAGCCTTTGCCGCTGAATGCAAAGAACTAGCCGTCGGGACGGTCGGTTCTACCGAGGATACAATCGTTGCCGGGGCGGCTTGAAGTCGGGTGCCAAAGCAGTGAGTACTTGCGTCAGCTTCAATAGCGGTTTTTTCGTTCAAATCGGACAATCCTAAATTGTCATTCGAAATTTGAACTTTGCAATTTTCAAGCTTTGCTTGGGCTTCGTTGCGCTCTTCCTCAGAAGCCTGCAAGCTTACTTTAAGCACCTCTTCAAGTACTTTGAATAAGTTATGCGCTACTGCGAATTTTTTCAGTTCCGATTTAAACGAATTCTCGTCTCGCTTGAATTCGAACAGTGCCCACTGAGCACCATCTACGGAGAACATAGCGTCTCCAGCCTCCTCCTCCACGCTGGCCAGAGGATACGCATCTGCGTTGCTGATATTGCGGGTAAAATCGAGCAAAAACTTGTACTCAACAGTCTTTTCCCACCATATTACTTCTGCCTTTGACATTATTATTCCCCGTCGGTAATTTCCTAGGGTTCAAAGTGTAGCGTACTGGTTGCCTTGTTCGCATTCCGTTAGGTTGGGTAGGAAGGGACCAAGGAATTGATGAGTTCAAGTAGGAGCATTATTGCCAGGTTCGGGGGGCCACTTCGAGACGGAGGGCACCGGTCAAGCAATTCTGCCACCTGAAAAATTTTTCACTATGGCAATGCATACACTTCAAGCTTTCTCGTGAGACGTATAGATGATTGCACGACCAGGGGACCGCTTAGCGCTGCGGAACAGTGTTGCGTTCGATACTAGTACTCATCTTGATACAGAAATCGTTCCGCAAATCGTAATGAGGCCCAGCATTTATGCGGCCTCCAGAGGAGTATGTGAATAATTTTGCGGAACGGAAAGCATGGTTAAGTCTATGATTTATATAACTTCTGCTACTGACTTAAAATCTCCCGCCTGTAAGGGCGTGCCGGTTCGATTCCGGCTCCGGGCACCAAATGATCATGTCATATCGTATTAAGAAGCATCGAAACCCGCCCTTCTCATAGGAGGCGCGGGTTTTTTGTTGTCTTGTATCGTCTTACGTCGTAGCATGACAGCGTACAGTTTTGTCGGTACTTATGGCGGTACTTCCGGATACCGCAAAAAAAGTACCGTCACGGAGGAAGACATGGCGCTGACAGACACATTTGTAAGACAGGTGAGGCCCACCAGGCCCGCCGGCGACAAGCACACGGACGGCGGCGGAATGTACCTGTTAGTGAAGGAAGCCGGCAAGTATTGGCGCCTGGATTACCGCTTCCTGGACAAGCGCAAGACACTGGCCTTAGGCGTCTACCCCGCCGTATCGCTGGCCACCGCCCGAAAGCGGCGCGACGAAGCACGCGAGTTGCTGGCCGGCGGCATCGACCCCAGCCAGGCCAAGCGCGATGACCAGCATGCCAAGACGGCGGCCGCATCGCATACCTTTGAGGCCGTCGCGCGGCAGTGGCTGCGAAAAACGCAAGCCGAACGCGCCGAGAGCACCCAGCAAAAGAACACGTCCTGGCTGGAAAGGAATATCTTCCCTGAGATTGGGGCGATGCAGATCTCGTCCATCAAACCCCGCGACGTGTTGGCTGCCCTGCGCAAGATTGAAGCGCGCGGCGCCATCGAGTCGGCCCACAAGATCAAACAGCTGTGCGGCCAGGTGTTCCGGTTTGCGGTTGCATCAGATCTGGCTGAGCGTGACGTTACCGCCGATCTGCGCGACGCGCTATCCGCCGTGCCTAGCACGCACTATGCCGCCATCACCGAACCCAAGCAGGCAGGCGGCCTCCTGCGCGCCATCTTCGACTACAACGGCCATCCCTACGCCGTGGCGGCGCTCAAGCTGGCGCCCCTGCTGTTTGTGCGACCTGGGGAGCTGCGCGCAGCTGAGTGGGCGGAAATCGATTTCGACGATGCACTCTGGCGCATCCCCGCCATCAAGATGAAGATGAGCCTCGATCACCTGGTGCCGCTGTCGAGCCAAGCCATAGCACTGCTACGCGGCGTGCACGCGATGAGCGGCACCGGCCGGTACGTCTTTCCAAGCATTCGCACGCAAGAGCGCTGCATGAGCGACAACACCGTCAATGCGGCACTGCGCGCCATGGGCTACCCGAAGGAGGCAATGACCGGCCACGGCTTCCGCGCCATGGCCAGGACCATCATGGACGAGGTGCTGGGTGAGCGTGTCGACCTGATCGAGCACCAACTGGCGCACGCGGTCAGGGACGTGAACGGCAGGGCCTACAACCGCACCAGTCATCTGCCGGCGCGCCGGGAAATGATGCAGCGATGGGCTGACTACCTGGACAACCTGCGAGCAGGCGCCGAAGTTATTCGGCTACAGGGTAGTGCCGCATAAATTCACAGATTATGTCTGCAAACCCACTTTGCTGATGATTGGAATCACAACTTATTCAGTTTTTTTAAGGAATGGAATGAGCGACAACGAACTGCGCCTACCTCGATCAGAGCGCACATCATTTACCGAAGCCGTTTATGTGGTCGACGGTCTCGCGGCCACATGGGATCTATGGGGACTTGAAAGAGAATTTCCTTTTTTCACATTTTTTTTCGAGGATTTTTGGCTAAGCCCGAATACAAATGGTGATGCGCAACTGGAAAATTTTCTAAAAACTGAACAATTATCCGAGTGGGAGGGAAAAACCATAAAGCCTGCCTTCAAAGCAGGATTGGTGCATATGGCCATGCTAGAGGTATGTTGCTCCTATGCAGTTCAAGCCATGAAAGCAAATAAAAATAGCAAAATGGCATGGGCATTTTCTTGTGAGGCCAACATGTGGCTTGGTGCAGTGAGGGGATTATCGATAGAGCGCGGCCCAAAAAATAACGGCCTGTCGATGCAGGCAAAAAAGGGCGCGGCTGCTAGACACAAGGAAAATCGGGAGATGAAGCTCGAAGTTTGGGACTGGGATGAAAAACAGAATGAGTATAAATCCATAAATTCCGCAGCGGAAGCAGCCGCAGGGAAGCTAGTTCCAGTTACCCTTAAAACCGTTCGAGAATGGATTTCGGAGGGCCGAAAAAACCGGCGTGCCGGCACAGCGGCTTCACGCCAAGGGAAATAAATAGGACATTGCACCCATTGCGCTACGGCGTACAAACAAGGGGTGTATCGTGTCACAGAAAGTTATCAGAATTGCCGAATTGGCGACTACCAAGGGGCGGCCCGGCAAGCTGCCAGTCAGCCCGGCCACCGTCTGGCGCTGGGTTCGAGAAGGAAAGTTTCCCAAGCCTTTCAAGCTTGGCGAGTCCGTCACTGTATGGGATCTGGACCAGGTCGAAGCCTTCATTACGAAGCGCGCTAAGGGAGCTACATGATGCTCTCTCACCATGTCAGAAAAAATCCTGTTGACGCGCGGCCATTCTCCACCTATCCTGAAAACGTCGCAAAAAAAGAAGCGACCGGGTTTGGCGACCTGACTTACACATGGCGGACAACCGCTTCCAGGCGGCTTTTTTTCGTCCGAGCCATTGCGTCTCCTATGAGCGGCAGTGGTGGGGATACCTTCGGGTATGCCGGTTTCCGTGTGTACCGGTTCGCCAACCCCACCATTTGCTGCTCACCCCGTTTGGCGACGGGTTGTGCGGTTTCAAAACTACACACGGAGGCAATCATGCCAGGCTCCACCACATCCCTACATTCCCCCTCATTCGTCGGCACCCTCTCCGTCGACCAGCTTTTTCAAACCGCGTTCTACAACGGCCGCGCACCACGCAGCCAGGAATACAAGGCCGGCGCCCGCATGGCGCTTGAGCACCGCATCGAGCGCAAGGACTTCGACCTGCCGTACCAAGCCGGCACGGCCGCCGCTGACGCTTTCTTTGCCGGTATTGAAGAAGGCAAAACGATCTGGCGTACGGCCGTTGCCAAGATCGGCGGTGCTGCATGAAAACGAGCACTCGTAGCCAAATTGATGCGGCCATCGTGCTGGATGCGCCCTTTGCTGATATTCACCTCGCCTACGCTGTCGCTCCCGAGCATGCCCGCATGCGCGCGCGCCAGTTGGCCGCGCTTCTGCTGGCAATGCAGCCAGAAGACGGCCCTGGTGATCTGCTTTGGCTGGCACAGCAAATGGCAGATGAAGTCGCGGGCACGTTGGCTGGCATCGACGGAGGTGCACCATGAACACCCGTCACACACCTGCACCGGCCAAGCTGCCAAAAGCCACCGCGTTTCATGTGCCCTTCTCGCACTTGCACCTCCACCTGAAGCATGACCAAGATGCGCAATTCGCCGCCGCCACGATGGATATCGCCCGTGGCATTGGCGTGTGCCTTGAAATGGCCAGCAATAGCGATCTGGCCAGGGAAACGAACACCGATGCCGATCCGGCCGACGAAGACTTGCCTGTGCTTGACCCGGTAGATACCTACATCCTTACGCGCTTTGCCATTTCGGCAGCGAGATTGCTGGCCGAGCACGCTAATGACCGCATCACATGGCTGAACGAATACCGCGTAAAGGAGGCGAAATAATGGCCACCGCACCACACAAGCCCTGGGGAGTCACCTTTGCTGGCGCAACCATTTCCTTCTCTACGCGCGCAGAAGCCAAGCGCTTCATCCGCATCAATCACCAGGATGTGGCAGATCGCCGCGGTGGCACCTTCAAGGCCGTCATTATCCGCATTCCTGTGCCGAAGGAGGCTATCCATTGAACGCATCGCTTTCAAACATTGAGGCACAGTTTGCCATCGCCATGGCCGGCTACGACCTGGCCCCGCCCGATATCGTCGCCGATGGCCTGCGCCACCGCTTCGACGCCCCGGATGACAAGAAAGGCAAGAAGTCGGCCTGGTACATCCTCCACAGCGACGGCGTGCCGGCCGGCGCCTTCGGCAACTGGAAAACCGACCTGTCCGAAAAGTGGTGCGGCAAGTCAGACCAGGTGCTGACGCCGGCCGAACGCGCCGAGTACCGCGCGCGCATCGACAAGGCCAGACAGGAAGCCGAGTTCACGCGCCTGCAGCTGGAAGGCGAAGCAGCGACCGTGTGCGTGCGCATACTGGCCGGCGCGCGCGATGCCACCGACGACAATCCGTACTGCGTCCGCAAGGGCATCAAGCCGTATGGCCTGAAAGAGTTCAAGGACAAGCGCACCCTGATCGTGCCAATACGCGACGCCACCGGCGCCATCACCAGCGTGCAATTCATCTACGAGGATGGCAGCAAGCTCCTCAAGTCGAACGGCAAGGTCAAGGGCTGCTACTACAGCTTTGGCGGCAAGCCTGCCGATACGCTGCTGGTCTGCGAAGGCTTCGCTACTGGCGCCAGCCTGTATGCAGCCACTGGCTACCCGGTGGCCGTGGCCTTCAATGCCGGCAACTTGGAGGCGGTGGCCAGGGTATTGCGCGGGAAACTGCCGGGCATCCGGATCATCGTGTGCGCCGATGACGACAGGTTTAAGGAGAGTAGCAATACCGGCCTGATAAAGGCGAAGGCTGCGGCCGCTGCTGTTGGCGGCTTGCTGGCGGTGCCTGTGTTTCAGTCTGACGATGGACAGCCTACCGACTTTAACGACCTGCATGCCCGCGAGGGAAGCCAGGCTGTCATGGCGGCAATCAGCGCGGCCGCGTCGCAGGACCGTAGCCATGCTGCGCCTGTTGCGCTGGCGGCGCCGCCGGCCGAGCCAGCAACGAGCCTGACCAACGATCGTTCGATGATCCCGGCGACTGACACGCGCACCGTGAAAATCCGCTGCGCCACCGATATCAAGCCGCTACCGATTACCTGGCTGTGGCCTGGTTGGGTGCCGGCCGGTAAGTTGACCATCCTGGCCGGTGCCGCCGGCACAGGCAAGACCACGCTGGCGCTCGGCCTGGCCTCTGTGCTGACGGCAGGCGGTCCATGGCCTGATGGCAGCGCCTGCAAGCGCAAGGGTAACGTGCTGGTGTGGTCGAGCGAGGACGTGGCCGACGATACCCTGGTGCCGCGCCTGATCGCCTCCGGCGCCGACCTGAGCCGCTGCCACTTTATTGAGGGCATCACGGAAAACGGCGAGAGCGTGCCATTCGATCCGGCCCAGGACATTCCGGAGCTGCACCGCGCGGTGGCCGCCATCGGTGGCGTGAGCCTGCTGCTGATCGATCCTATCGTGTCCGCCGTGGCCGGCGACATGCACCGGGCCAATGATGTGCGCCGCAGCTTGCAAGCCGTGGTGGACTTCGCCGAGGCCCACCAGTGCGCGGTGATCGGCATCACCCACTTTGCCAAGGGCGGCGCAGGCAAAGCGCCACAGGACCGGGTTATCGGCTCCCAGGCGTTCGGCGCCCTGGCGCGCATGGTGCTGGTGACGGCGAAGGAAGAAGACGGCGCCCGCCGTGTGCTGGCGCGCGCCAAGTCCAACATCGCACCGGATGACGGCGGCGTGTCTTACAGCCTAGGCATGAAGACGATCAATGGCGGCATCGAAGCCACGCACGCGGTATGGGAAGGCACCATTGACGGAACTGCACGGGAAATCCTGGGCGAGGTTGAGCACGATGAGAGCGAAGGTGGAGATGGTGGGCAGCGTGACGACCTGGAGCGCATGCTGATTGACACCCTCACCGATGCTGGCGGTCGCATGGCCACCAAAGCTTTGCAAGCCGAAATCCGGGATGCTGGACATTCATGGGATGCGGCCAAACGCATCAAAAAATCGCTGGGAATTGAGGCGGTGAAGGCCAGCATGGGCGGTCCATGGATGTGGTGTTTGCCGGGCGCAATTCCACGAAGGGAGCACGAAGGGAGTGAAGGGAGCACAGAAAAAACAGCGCCCCCTTCGCTCCCTTCGGCGCTCCCTTCCCAAAAGGTTGCATCCAATGTCATACCAATTTCCTCGGTTGAGGTGACGATATGACCCCCGCAAGCCTGCTGGCGGAATGCCAAAAGGCAGGCGTAATTGTCGAGCTGGCAAGTGGCGCTCTCAAACTGAAAGGCCAGCCCGATGCGGTGCATTTCGCTGCAGGCATGCTGCGCCCTTTCAAGGAAGATCTGGTGCGTTACCTCGATCAACCCATCGCCGAACCACTTTTCCAAGTGGAGCCGCCTTGCCAGGCATCGAGCACGACGCCTCCCGACGATACCACCCGCGCACGGGCGGCACTGTTTCGTGGCCGGGGTTTGAGTCAGGCGGCCGCAATGGCGCTGGCGCAGCGGCTGACGGTGCGCGACCAGCAGCACGATGAACGGCGGGTATGCCTGGAATGCGCGCACATGGCCGGCACCGCCAACGCCAGGCGCTGCGGGCAATGGCGACAAAACCGGATGAAGGGCCCGGCCATGCCCGCCGACCTGGTGGACGTACTGCAGCGCTGCCACGGCTTTGCGATCCGGGTGCTCCGGGATAGCGAAGCATCACCATGACGGCGCGGCCCGCAAGCCCGGAAACGCTCCGGTAACGCCGCTGTAACGGTGACTGCGTTACTTCGCTACTGCCAAGCCAGCGGCGCGTGCGGATGCGCGGCCATGGTGCCGCGCCAGCCGCTGCATATTACTCAACATTGCCACAAAAAATAGCTACGATAGGAAAAAACATGAGCGCAACTTTATTTCGAGTTGGAGAAAGCAAGATTTGGCATTACCGGTACCAGGTGGCCGGCCAGCGCGTCCAGCGCACCACGCGCCTGACGGTGAAGCATGAAGCCGAGATTGTGGCCGCACGGGCCTACGCCGACGCTGTTACCCGAGCGAACGGCGGCAAGCCGGTACCAACGCTGGCCGAACTGTTCGCCGAGTGGCAGCTGGTACGCGCACCCGTCGCCAGTGTTGCGCATCGCCGTTCGGTGGATGTGATCCGGCGCCTGCATCTTTACGACCTGGGCGATCTGCCGGTGAGCGACATCACCACCCTGCACATCGAGAAAGCGCGCAACCTGCACCTGGTCGACCACAAGCCAGCGTCCGCCAATGCCTGGTTGCGGGTAATCAAGCTGATGGTCAATTGGGCCGTCAAGCGCGAGATCCTGCTTCGGTTGCCATGGCGAGTAACCATGTTGAAGGTCCAGAAAGTCCCGCGTGCCATCTTGTCGCTCGCTTCGGCTGGCGATTGGCTCGCCCAGGTCGATGCCGCGACGGTAGACACGCCCGAAGTTGCCGTGGCCATACGGTTGCTGTTCGGCCTGGGCCTGCGCGAGGGAGAGGCAGCCACTGCGCGCTGGGAGTGGATCGACTGGGAACGCAAGACCTACACGCCGGGCATCACCAAGGGCCGCGAGGCCGAGCCTTGCCCTATCCAGCCATGGCTTGTCGACTATCTGGCACCCTTGCGCAAAGGCGAAGGCCTGATCGCGCCGCGCGCCGACGGCACGCAGCTGCAATCCGGCTATGCCCGTACGGCGATGAAAACCGCCAATGCGAAGAGCCAGATCAAGGGGCTCACGCCGCACCGCCTGCGCGGCAGCTATGCGACGCTGCTGTCGGAGGCCGGCGCGAACATCCAGACGATACAGGCCGTCATGCGCCACAAGAGCCCCATCACGACGATGGCCTACCTCGAAAAGGATATGGATTGCGTGAAAGCTGCGCAGGAAAGGATGGCGGAGAAGATGGGTTTTGGGCGGCGAGGAAGTGAAACGGCCGCTCTGCTCCCTCCTGCGAAAAAGTAACCACCATGTTTATCGGGAATCATCGGGGATTTTCGGGCCATTTTCGTGGTTTTCGGCCATGCGGCAGCAATTCCCATAGGCATTTTCATGCAAGAAAGGCAAGGCCGTTTAGATGGTTCGCACTGGGTTGGTTCGCGGCAAAGTTCGCACTGAAAACGCGCAAATTGAAAACGGGTTTTCGTGCTGCTACGCTGAAATACTTCGATCCGACGCAGTGGAAATTGGAGGCGAAATCGGTTCCCGGCATGGCAATTCGGTGCAAAATAAAGCCGAGCAAATCTCAATCACATGGGGAGAGAAATCAGCGCTCCTTCATAGGGGAATATCGATATGGACAAACGCGCCGCAGGGCTTTCTATCGCAACGTTTTACCGAATGTTCGGCGCTACTTACCTGGCCTTTCGGCGCCTTGTCCTGATGAGTGGCGTTCAGCAACCCTTGGCAGCCGACCAATTTATTTGAGCGAAGCGCGACGTGCCTTTAAGTGCGCACCAAAGCTCCCCATTGGTGATGGTTTTAGTGAGGGGGCGCGACGACTTTATCGGATAGTGCAACGCTGCAGGTGGACTGGTGCGTAAAGGGGCATATCAAAAAATGCTCGATGGGCTGGCGGCTCTCTCGGTGCCTGAGCCCGCAAAGCGTCAGTTTGAAGAGCTGATACGCAAGAGCGCAGCCCTGGACGGCATTTCTTCAATCGACCGGCAGGAGCGCGTGAAGTTCGCGCGCCACCTGCTCGACCAGAGGGAAAGCCGCGCGACGATCTGCCTGCGCCTGCAGGCGAAGTATGGAATCGGTCGCTCACAAGCCTATCTGGTCATTGCCGAAGCGCTGTAACTGTCCGGTTTCCCCCCTGAGAATCGGACGCAAGCGGGATTTAATGCGCCATCGACATGAAAGGAAACTGAATGAAAATCGTCTACTTCAACCCGGAGTTGAGCACCCGAGCGCCTGACCTTCTCGGTGTTTTCTGTATGGATCCCAACGGGCAATGGCTCACCCTGCAAGACATCGATGAGGTGCTTGCGACTGGCGCGGATGTGGAAATTCGCCAGGCCACCGAAACTGAGGTCGAGCGTGCGGAGGCAGTTGTGATTCTTTACGAAATAGAATTGGAGCTGGCAAGGCGGGTTGGTGGCCTGCTTGACCCTAACGCCGCGGCTATCGACAGCGTTGTAGCAATGGTTACGTCCGCTTTTGCCGCTGACGTGACAGAACCACCGTGCGATTCGCGCCCAGCTCAGCTAGAGCCTGTTGTCGATACCAAGTTGCCCTTGTCCGATATCTCCTGAAAGTAAATCATGCGCCCAATTCAAGAAAAGATCGCCGAGGCGAAAGCCGCCGGCTACAGCGATGCACAGATTACCGATCACCTCGCCTCATCTCCCGACTACGCCGATAAGATCAAGACCGCGACGACTGCCGGCTACAAGCCAGAAGACATTATTGGCCACTTAGCGAA
Organism: Janthinobacterium sp. SUN206; assembly: GCF_030587305.1. Taxonomy (NCBI): domain Bacteria; kingdom Pseudomonadati; phylum Pseudomonadota; class Betaproteobacteria; order Burkholderiales; family Oxalobacteraceae; genus Janthinobacterium; species Janthinobacterium sp. SUN206. The sequence continues at coordinate 1,455,986 of NZ_JAPWIB010000001.1, forward strand.
TACGAAGGCGGCACCTGCCAACAAGCGCACTTTTAAATTCACCAGTCCAGAAGGCAAAAAATATTCCGTTGAGGGGCCAGATGGCGCCACCGAGCAGGAGGCATTCCAAATACTGCAGTCACAGCTTGGCGCAGGGGCGCAGACCTCCGCACCCTCAAAACCATTCGGTCAGCAGCTGAACGATAGTATCGCCGACATTCCGCGCCAGTTCGGCCTCGCTGCGCGTTACGGCATAGAGGGTACCGGCGAAGCGTTTAATCTTCTGGCGACGCCGTTTCGGGCGGGCCTCAATATGCTGGCCCCAAAGAAGCAGACGCTACCCGGACTGGTAGCCGGTGCAACACCCCGCGATGTTTTCCAGCCCGTCAACTTCAGAGGCTTAGCGGATGCTGTCGGACTTCCAGAGCCTCGCAATGCAATCGAGCGGGTGGTTGGCGATATGACGCGTACTGTGGCCGGGGGCATGGTACCGGTCGCAGCAGCAGGGCGGGTCGCCCAGGGCGCATCAGGCGTGACGAAAAGCGTTGCACAGACACTTGCGACCAACCCTCTGCAACAGCTGGTCTCTGCCGGTGCAGCTGGCGCCGCCGGCGGTTACGCGCGCGAAACTGGCGGCACCAATACATCGCAGATGTTGGCAAGCGTGGCAGCTGGCGTTGCCGCACCGCTGACGATGAACAAACTCGCTCAGGCTGCTGGTGCAATTGGCCGTATGGCGCGCCCTCAGGTGCCATCACCAGCGCAGATCGATACACATATCAACAGTGCATTGGGACCGAGCGGCATGACGCTGGCCGACTTGCCGGCTGGCGTACAAGCGGGCATTCGAAAGGATGTGGCCGATGCTTTCAAAATTAGCGATTCTGTCACCCCGATGGCTGTCAGACGCCTGGCCGACTATCGAATGACCGGTACAACACCAACAGCCGCAGGCTTGACGGACAATCCGGCTGTTATTACGCAACAACGTAACCTGGCCAAACTGGGCATTAACAGTAAGGACATTTCGGCTCAGACTCTTGGGCAGAATGAGAATGCCAATAATAGGCAACTTATTAGCGGTTTGAACGAGGCAGGTGCAAGCACGCCCGATACGGCGATTGCCGGTGGCCGCCGGGTAATGGCTGGCGTGGAAGGTTACAACGACCGCGCCACTGGCATCATTGGTCGACTGTACGACCGTGCTCGAGATTCAAGTGGGCGCAGTGCCGCGCTTGACCCGCAAGCATTTGCAACGCGTGCGGACGAGCTTTTGACATACAACCTGCGCAATGCTGAACTGCCCGCAGATATCCGCAAGAAGCTCAACGACTTCGCATCAGGAGCCGTGCCACTGACCATCGAAACTGCGGAGCAATTCAAGACGATTATGGCAAAGGTTCAGCGGACATCGTCTGACGGAGGCGTACGCGATGCGATCAGCCAAGTACGTACAGCATTAGAGGAAACGCCATTGCTGCCAGGGCAGCCGCTTGCAGCAGGTTCACAGGCCGCGTTTGATCGTGCGCGCAGCACGCATCGACAATACATGGGCATTGTCGAAAAGACGCCCGCTTTACAGGCCGTGCGTGACGGTATCGAACCCGATAAATTCGTGCAGCAGTTCGTCGTTGGGGGCGGTTCGAAGTCGAATGTAGCCGACGTGGCAGCGCTGCGCCAAGCAGTGCGATCAAGCCCTGATGCGCTTCAGGCCGTCCGGGAGCAGATTGCAGCACACCTGAAGGCCAAGGCGCTTAACGGCGCCGCTGACGAAGTGGGCAACCTAAGCCAATCGGCCTACAACAAATCCCTGAACGCCATCGGCGACGAGAAGCTAGCGTTGTTCTTCACTAGGCCGGAAGTCGACCAACTGCGGGCGATCGGGCGGGTGGCCAGCTATGAACAAGTGCAACCAAGAGGAAGCGCGGTCAACAACTCCAACTCCGCAGCAGCAATCGGCAATATTTTTGACCGTATTGCAGGCAGCTCGCTGCTAAGTAAGGTGCCATTTGGAAAATCGTTACAGGAGCCGATCCAGAACATCTCAGTCGGACTCAAATCAAGTGCGGCGATGAATGTACCGAAGGCGCTGGCGGGTAACCCTTTGCAACGCGCAGCAGGCCGCCCGGTGGGATTGGCAATGTCGCCGGCCGTGCTCATGCAGCAGCAGGAGGAAAAGTGATGGGCTACTTCCTGGATTCAAGCCAGGCGTTAATGAGCATGGCGATAAAAGCGCCCAGCATGATCGGATCGTAGTGCATGGTTTTTCCCGGCAAGCCTGTCGATCTGGCAATTATAGACGCTCCACCCATCGTGTTGATGATGGCCTTGCACAGTACCGGCGCCATGCTCCTATGGTGCAGGTATCACAGCAGCCACATCGCACCAGCGAAGCAACTGGTGCGTGCACTCCCCACCTGGCTATGCCGCATCGGGCTGGGCCTTGAGGATACGGCCAATGCTGGCGCGTGATATTTCGTAGGTGCGGGCCAATTCGCTGATCGACGAGCCCTTTGCATGCTGCGCAACGATGGCCAGCCGCTGGCTGTCATTTGTTTTGGTCGGGCGGCCTAACTCCGTTCCTTGCTGCTTGGCGCGCGCCAGTCCTGCCTGGGTACGCTCGACCAAAAGATCCCGCTCCATTTCCGCGACAGCGCCCAGCATGGTCAGCATGAGCTTTCCTGCCGGCGAGGTCAGGTCCAGCTTGCCGAGCTGCAGCACGATCACCTCGATCCGACGGGCTGCTAGCACCTTGATGGTGGCACCCACGTCCTGCGCATCACGGCCCAGGCGGTCAAGCTTGGAGACAACCAGCGTTTCGCCCGCTCGTATCTGCTGCTGTAGCTGCGCAAACTGTGGCCGCTGCGCCGCTGGTACCTTTCCCGATACGCCTTCGTCTGCGAACCAGTAATCGATCACGATCCCGGCGCGTTCAATCTCCTGGCGCTGGTTCTCGGCGGTCTGGTCTGCCGTGCTGACTCGGCCGTATGCGAAAGTTGCCATTTCTATCTCCAAGGGTTAGCAAGCATGTTCAATAACGTGTTCAATATATATGAACATGTCCATAAATCAAAGGGGTATTTTATGAACAGTTCTATGAAGGGGTTTTATCGCCTGTTCATAAACGGTCGTTTTTGAACATGTTGCTTGAATACTGCTGCCTTAATTTTGGTTGGCAATCCTGATCGAGCCATCAGGCCACCGCGATTGGCCAGGCGCACGCTGCTTGAGAATGACGTCAAGATGACCTGCCTGCTATGGTGAAGCCTGGCGTTACCACACGACGAGAAAGGACCACAAGTATGACACCCACCGAAATCGATGTTCTGACCAGACTGGCCGAAGCGATAGAAAAGATGCAGCGGCCACCGATACCGCTATCAGTCGACCTCTGGGACACCAGCTGCCTCGCCGCGTATTTCAAGCGATCAACAAACCGCGTGCGCAGTGATATTGTCTGCCTTCCGAGTTTTCCCCGGCCGGTTCGATTGCCGGTGGAGGGACGCTCCCAGGCGCTGTACAAGGCGCGGGAAGTCATCGCCTGGGCCGAAAAGCACACCGCATAAATCACCGGCGCGGCCAAGCGCGGTGAGTGCAACTACGGGAATCCCGGTAGCACTCAAACGGCCCCCCATTTCTTTTGACGGTACTTTTGACGGTATCTAAGCTCAAGGTCGGCAAAGACCCTTGATGATAGGCTGGCTTCCGGGGTTAATTCGATTCCGGCTCCGGCACCAGCGCACAGAATTCAGAAACATCAAAAAAGCCATTAAACCCAATACAATCAACGGGTTAGTGGCTTTTTTTACGTCCCGACATTTCCCTTGATACAGATTAAACCCGACAAAAACCGGTAGCGATTACGCCAGACTTACGCCGTGATTACGCCTCAACGAGAGGGATGCATGGCTTCACTCAGGAAACGGGTTGGCGGCTGGCGGGCGGAGATCGCCATCCTCGGCACACGGGAATCTAAAACATTCAGCACCTAGGCCGAAGCTGCGGCCTGGGTGTCGGAACGCAAAACCGAAATCCGGCGCGGCGCCGACAGCGGCATTGTCGTCGGGAAAAGCTACGGCGACGCATTCGACCGATACCTGGAAGAAGTCTCCATCCACAAGCGCGACGAGCGCCGGGAAACGCTGCGCCTCAATGCCATCGGCGAAGTGCTCATTGGCGGCGTGAAAATCAAGATATCAAGCTGGCCAACGTGACACCTGAACTGCTCGGCGCCTGGCGCGATCAGCGCATGACCGGGGAAAACAAGGTCACTGGCGCCACAGTGAATCGTGAGCTGAACTTGCTTTCCCACGTTTTCACGACTACGCGCAGGGAATGGAAATGGCTTGCGGTCAGTCCGACCAGCCGACACGTTTAAACAGCAGCAAGAACACAGCTTTCACAAGACAACCCTGGGCGCCATCATCGAGGCGATTGCCTTTCGCAACGAGCTGGCGTCGGGCGTGTCGGCGCGCCTGCGCGACATCGCCATCGAGCACATCGACCAAACCCACAAAAGCGATGCGGCCTTCCTGCGCCGGCTGGGCAGGAAATACGACGCGGTGGCCACCATCAAGAATGACACCCTGCTCTTCATCCCCATCAACCAGAGCCGCACGGCTAGCGGCAAGGCGCTGCCCGTCATTCCCATCACGCGCGCCCTGGGCGATGGCCACCGCTACCACAGCGCCGAAAGCGATGCCTACACGGGCGTGCGCGCCTTCTGGCACGACGAGCGCTACGCACGCCGCCGCAGCGTCGTGGCCGGCGTGCCCGGCAACAGCAAGCGCCTACGGGCCACCTTCGCCAACGAAACAGACGCGCGCGCGGCGGCCGTGGCCGAATGGCAGCGCATCCTGCGCGGCCTGGCCACCTTTGAAATGAACCTCGCCCTGGGCAACCCGGCCGTGTTCCCGCAATCGCCCGTGACAGTCAAAGGGTTCAAGCCCGAGATCGACGCCACCGAATGGCTATCGGTCAAGGTCACGCACAGCCTGGGCGGCAACGGCTTTACCACGCGGGTGGAACTTGAAACGAAGACGGAAGCGGTCGAGGCGGAGCGCGAGGAAGAGAAAGACCCGGACGAAGGCATCACGGGCGTGGTAGCCAAGTGGAAGGACGTAGCGGCAAAGAAGAAAAAGGCGGGGCAGGAACAGGCCGGCGCCACGGGCACGCTCAAGACGCTGGAGCATCTTTACAAGAGCAAGCAGGCCGCCAAGCGGGCGGCGCTGCATGCGTGGAAGCATATTGAAGAAGTGCGGGACATCATTCAGGAAAACAGCGACGAACGTCAGAAATCAAAATCAACAATTCCCAAGGTTTGAACAATGCAAAAAAGAAGTCCCGAGCTCTGCTCTATGGTGCATCAATTGATACCCAATTTGCCTTATTAACAGTTACTGGCGAATTAATTTCTTTAATGCGTGAACTCAATTTATCTGCCCCAACAATCAAAAGTAAAGCAACGACAAATCCCAAGTTAGCTTTCCACATTCGACGACTATTCCCATGATTATCATGAACAAAAATCATGGCAAAAACTCCAATTACCAAAACAGAAATTATCGCCGATGCCTTACTGGCAAACCTCTCAAAAATCTCTGTTTTACTGTTACCCCTCTCGATTACATCCCAAGCTGTTTCGTCTTGAAGGGCAATTTTTTTCACACCAACGATATCGCCAGAAATAGCATACTTAACTGACGAACTTCCCGTGTAAAACATTCTAACCAAGCAACCATCGTCTTGCTCCAGGATTCGAAAATTTATAATAAATGAATTTTTCCCATCAAGTTTTACCGAGCAGCCGACCACTTTTCGACTTTCCCTTTCAGTTGATACAGATAAAATATTTGCAGAATCATCTTTTATTGTAACGCGAATCGGCGTAAGTACGTCTTGTGCGGAAATGGGTAAATTTCCAGCATTCCAAAAGGTGTGTGATGCAAGCCGAACACTTTTATTCAATGGCGTACCATCTTCGCGAGTAACTTTAAGCGGAATACGAACTTCCTCCTTTACGTCGTAAATAGTTTGCGGAACAAAGTCCGCAGAAAAAGTTGGCTGTTTAAACTGAATACTCTTATCGTAAAAATACCAAGATATATATGCAGCAATCAATATACTTAATAATGCAATAACATATCCAATATAATCTCTTTTCATCTACTCCAAAACCCCCCACAAATAAAAATAATATAAATAAAAATTTCTATTATTAAATTTAAAACTCAGCGTCAAAACGCATATGCAGCATAGCTAGTCGTGTCGTATTCACACTAAGAAGTACATCAGAGTTTGCTGTGAGTCTACACGCCAAGGTTGAGTTCGTGTCCGAATGGCAGACCTGACACCGCCCCCAAGCCTGCACATTTGGAACTTACATGAACGAACGCATGCTGATGGAAACTGGGAAACCGTAGAGTCGAAAAAAGTCGGATCCGCAGCCGTATTAATAAATCGATCTGATGCCCACAGCTGCCAAGGATCAGTGTTTTAATAAAATATGGCCACGGCTTCCAGAATAAAAACCAATGCCTAATCAAATCCCAATCCCAACCCCAATCCCAGCAACCATAGTAAATAAATCTCTATAATATAAATACATAGTAAACATCAATTAAAATACAATCAAACCAATTCCAGCGCTTCATTAATTATATCTTCAACTGCGTCATTACGGTCCATACGCTGTCGCTTATTATTTACAGCTTCTCGTGCTGCTAGCGCGTAATCGTCTGGAGGTGTTTCCAGGAATGTCTTTAGAGCCGTTGACAATGATCGCAGCTTAACTTTACTAATACCATCGATGCTTTCGAAGTTTCTTACCAGTGCAATCAATAGAGTAAAAGCATTCGACTTTGAATACCAAGGCGAAGACTCCGGCAATTTCAAATCAGAAATAATTTTTGCGGCCCAATTAAGCTTATTCACCACCTCATCTTTATTTGGATACTCATCAGCATAATTGAATAAATTTGGTTGAAGCTGTTCATTCCTATTATAGAAATCGCTTTCTATAGTTGAAATTAAATTTAGAGTATAGGCCAGATGCACCTGACGTTGAATCTCGTAAACAGAAAAAATTGGCCCCTCGACAATAAACTTAATAAATTTATCGGCCTTTACCAAGTTCCCCCACTTAATAAAATTCTTTGAGATATTCGGGTCACTCTTATAGAGATCCGGATCAATATTTTTATCACTAGAGCCATCTTCTAAATCGCGTAGTTCTCCACACATCATTTTTGCTACCAACATATACTCTGAAGATGCATATTCAGAAGAAATTTTTTCTATCTGAGAAAGAGCATAAAAAGTCCGATTTAGGCGTTGAAAAATTTCTTTAATTTTCGGATCATTTTGTGGCAGATCCAGGTCAATAATTGCAATTTCAAATTTCAGAAAATCTTCTTTTTCCGTTTGAGTAAGATCAGAATATTTCCTTTCATCAACCTCAAACTTATCCGCCAGATATTCTACGATTGTATTCATACGTTGTTGACCATCCACAATACAACTAGTGGATTTCATCGTAACAACATCCAGAGTTCCACGAGACAGGAAAATCTCAGGAAATGGGAAACCCAATAAAATAGTTTTAATGAAATCAACTTTATGGGCCAACCTCCAAACCAATTTCCTTTGAAAGTGCGGCGATAAAATAATAGTCCCGGCTTTGATATCCGATGCCATGTCTACCAAATCTCTCGATCTTACTTTATACTTACTCATTATTTCCTTTCGATATATTTAGAATAAACTGGCATCAATTTTTTCTCAAAAAATATTTGCGAAAAGTAAATTGCACAGTTAATAGATTTAAAATTTCCTCGATACTTATTTGTAAGCCGTCGAAAAAATTCTTCCCATTCAATTTGCTTCTTGCAAATAGGCATCAAATCTGGACGAAAATACCCTTTGGCCAATCCTTGAAAAAATAATTCCTGAACGTTATCGCAATATCTCCTATCAGGGAAATTTGTATTATTCAGATATCCATTAGTTGCAATGAGTGATGCTTCAGAGTATTCCTGGAAAACTCCAGCATCAACTATTGCCAAATCCAAATCAGACGAACTAGGGTCAAAGTCAGTATGCTTGTATAGGCTATGTCCTGTTTGAGCCGATCCAGAAATGCAAAGTGATTTAAATGGAACTCCAAATTTAGCAGAAACAGCATCAAAAATTGAGAAAATTGGATCATTCGCCACTTCAGAAATCGGTGACGGACGATAGAAAAATATTCTCCTTACAATTTGCTCATCAGACTCACCGAGTCCCTGCGCATGACTAATTGCCTTATCAAGAGAACTTTTTTTAATCGTCAGCGCAATACCTTCAAGTCCCTTCACCAAACTCTCCCTTTTCCCGGTTTTACCCAAAAAGAAATCAATTAATCCCTACCTGAATACCTTACCCATTACAGAAAAACTCAAAAAAAATCACCAGAAATATATTCAGAAAATAACAATACAAAAAGTGAGTGACTTACAAACAAAATTATAAATATCTAACGAACCAAAATACCACTTAAGCCATCAATGAAATCTATCAAGAAGCCGCTAAGATGGTTGCAACTTATTTCCACTCCCTACAATCCAAGTGGGAAAAACATTAGAAGCATTAGAAATACATTCACATCTGATACCTTCTGCCGTTTCGATAACGATGCCAACTGTAAAAGCTTTCCCATCGTAATAGCAGGAATTTCGGCTGAATCCTGTTACCGCCGTGGCCATGACTTCGCGTTTGCACAGCGACCAACTGCAAGCAAAAGCAAACATTAAAAATGCTGCAATTATCAATTGAGTACCCCACCTCAGAGGTAGAAAGCATCTCTTCCGCCACAATTTCCGCTGGTTATTTCTTTTTACTTCCAACGTTAATTGTTTGGGGAGCCACTATATCCCCATGCACTTGCTGACCTACTTCACCATGAATGATTGTCTTAACATGAGGTTTTCCACCAGCGGTGGCTGAGTCATATGGTGTCTCGACTATTCCCTCCACAACCCCGAGAACCCTTGCTTTCGCACGAATATCTAGTTTGCGATAGCCAGTCAACAGTTCATGCTCGTCCGCAGGTAACGCAGAGAGCGCATGTTCTCCAGTCAGCAAATACAAAACGTCTACCCCAGCTGCAGCAACGGCCGCCAAATAGTCAGAATCAGGCGTACGGGAGCCATTTTCATAGTTGAACTGGGCACCCTTTTTTACTCCGCCTAGGGCAGCAAACTCGTCCTGATTAAGGCCGAGGCGCTTCCGTTCTTCCTTGAGACGATCAAAAAAATACTTCATTTGAGTACAAATACCTTTCCAAATCACTCAAATGAGTGATATATTTACGCCATTCCGTAGCGATTACACATCATAACATTATGAAAAACGTATCCAATGCCGGGCGCACTGCCAAGGGCGTCACGACTAAGCCTCTTGGCGTTCGTCTGACGCCTGATGAGGTGGACGAAGTCGAGAACTACGCAAAGGAACATGAGCGCTCCCGTGCCTGGTTTCTACGTTTCCTGATCCTGCGCGGCCTCGCCGATTACAAGCGCGAACTCGCATCCAAACCCACCCACTAAGGACCACGTCATGTTCCCCGATGCAAAACGTATCCGCAGCCACCGCGTCATGCTGCGCCTGGACGATTACGAGCACCAGCTTGTTTCCTCGATCGCCAACTACCAGGGCGAAGAGCTTGCGGTGCTGGTGCGCCAGATCGTGATGCGTGAAGCCTTGGCCGTGATCGCCTTGGATGACGCCACCATCGACAGCGTACAGCGCCGCAGCGTTTAAACCGAGTCACTTTTGAGCAACTCTAAAGTTACGTAAAATACCAGACCATCAAATTACCCTCAATGACGAAGAGCGCGCGGTTCTGGAACTCGTGCGCCAGCGCCAGGGGCTGGCAAGTATCGATCAGGCGGCCGAATGGCTCGTCAAGTCGCGCTTACGCATACAGTCGAAAAACATGACAGGTCGCGGTCGCGCCCTGTACCAAGTGGAAAGAAAGCTGAAATGAGAGTCATCGGCCTGCCCTGCCCGCATTGCGAAAACACCGTCCGCGCCGTCAAAAGCCGCACGATGTCCGCCATGTTCAAGGAAATCACCTACATGTGCCAGAACCCCGAATGCGGGCACTCCTTCGTGGCAGGCCTGGAAGTACTGCGCACCCTCTCGCTGTCCGCCATGCCCAAGCCGGATATCCGTCAGATACCGTCTTGAACGGCAAGTCCTTTTGTCAAATAGTGCGTGTCAAAAGCCCCGCCTTTTTACCGGTGGCTGGCCACAACGGCGGAAAATAAACGGTGCTGCGCACCAACGAGGCTCGTACACAAGAGGCTAGCGCCACGCGCAGGCAACGAGGCGGACGACATCCGATAGCGTCATGAAAATATTGTTGCGTGTCGCAAACGTTCAAGACCTGCTTAAGCAACCAAACGATACTACCTCCATCTGATGCCAACCGAGGGAGTCTGATGAATACCGCTGCCATGTCCGCCTTGCGCGATATTGCTTATTTATTAATAAATGAAAATTTTCGGTGCAGTATCTGTAGCCCTCGATGAGGTATGGAGCCCCAGCGCAACATAGGGAAAATCACACTCACTCATGGATTCATATGTCAATTCGTAAATTTCACCGCCTGTCGGCATGCGTCCTGGCGGCCTATATATTGCTGCATATTGTCAATCACCTGATGGCCATTGCCGGCGCCCATGCGCACATCGCCTTCATGGAGGCGACACGGCCACTCTATCGAAATGCCGTCGTCGAGTCGGTGTTGTTGGCGTGCGTGCTGTTTCAATGTGGCAGCGGAATATGGATGGTGCTGCGGGGATGGAAAAAACGCTGCGGGTTCGTAGCGTGGCTGCAGGCCGGCTCAGGGATCTATCTGGCCCTGTTCCTGCTTTTTCATGTCGGCGCGGTCCTGTTTGGCCGCGCCGCGCTCAAGCTCGACACCAATTTTTACTATGCCGCAGCCGGTTTTGTGCTGATGCCATATGAATTGTTGTTTGCACCGTATTATTTCTTCGCAGTGTATGCGCTATTCACGCACCTGGGCTGTGCCGCATATTGGCAAGTCGAAGCGCACTCGCCAATGGTGCGCAGGCTCGCCATCGGCGTTCCGGCAGGAGTCGGCCTGGTGGTCGCCCTGCTGATCAACCTGGCGCTAGCTGGCATGCTCCACCCGCTCGACATTCCCGCGAAATACCTGACTATTTACCGGTAAGCGGGGCGCGAGCACGCTGAGTCAGAGCACGCATGAAAAAAGGAAGCCGCACCGTTTGCTTGTGCGAATTAGCCTGCACATTCTTTTTCCGATGGCGTACAAAGTGCGCCATCATGCTCATTATCCAGTTTCCAGGTTGCGCTGGTGCCACATCCCCTCATCGCTCCCCCTCAGTGCCTGCCCCCGCTGACGTTTTTACAACAGCCCCCATCACCCCGCGCCCTCCCCCGCAACTCCCTACTGATATAATACTAGCAATCAACTAGTACTCCGAGATGTGCGCCTCAAGGCTCCCGCAACCGTCTGTGTACCGCTAAGCCCTGCCCATGCGCCCCCTTTTCGACCACGAGATCATCAAACAGCTGCACAGCGGTACGCGCTCGCGGGTTTATCGCGCCCGGGCCGCCGATGGCACTGCGCTGATCGTCAAGATGCCGAATCAGCCGTTCCCCTCCTTTCAGCAACTGGCACAATTCAAGCGCGAGTATGCGATTGCTCGCCGCTGCCGCCATCCGGGCGTGGCGCATCCGCTGGCGCTGCAGCTGCACGGCGGGCGCTGGACGATGATCCTGGAAGATACCGGCGGCCTGGCGCTCGACCAGGTGTTGCGCGCGCAGGTGGCGGCGCGCAGGACGCCGTCGCAGCCCGCATTGGCGCTGGACGATTTTTTCGACATCGCGCTGCAACTGTGCGCGGCGCTGGACGAGGTCCATCGTCAGGGCGTGATCCACAAGGACGTCAATCCTTCCAATCTGGTGTGGAATGCCGAACGACGCCTGCTGCAGCTGATCGATTTCGGCATCGCCTGTGAACTGCCCTGCGAAAGCCATGGCATCGTCAATCTCCAGACCCTGGAAGGCACGCTGCGCTACATGGCGCCGGAGCAGACGGGGCGCATGAACCGGCGGGTCGATTGGCGCGCCGATTTCTATGCGCTCGGCGCCACCTTGTACGAAATGCTGACCGGCCAGACGCCGTTCGAGACGGGCGACGAGATGGAACTCGTGCATTGCCATATTGCGCGCAGTCCGGACTGGTCGCACCCGGTGCTGGCCAGCCTGCCTGGCCAGCTGCTGCCGATCATCCAGCGGCTGCTGGAAAAAAATGCCGATCAGCGCTACCAGAGCCTGCAAGGCTTGCGCAGCGACCTCGAAGCCTGCCGCGCGAACAAGCCAGCGCAGGCGCTCAAGCTGTCCGACCACGACGGCCGCTTCCTCGTTCCACAAACGCTGCACGGGCGTGAGGATGCCATCGCCACGCTGCTGGCGGCGTTTGAGCGCAGTGCCGCCGGCACATGCGAGATGCTGCTGGTGGCCGGCCATTCGGGTATCGGCAAGTCGGCGGTCGTCAACGAAGTGCAAAAGCCCATCATCGCCCGGCGCGGCCGCTTCCTGTCCGGCAAATTTGACCAGCTCCAGCGCGACGTGCCGTATGCCTCGCTGATCCAGGCCTTCCAGGGGCTGGTGCGCCAGTTGCTGGACCAGCCGGAAGAAACGCTGCGGCAATGGTCCGAAAAACTGCACGAAGCCCTGGGCAGCGGCGTGGGCGTGATCGTCGAGCTGATTCCCCAGCTGGCCTTGATCGTCGGCCCCACCGACCCGCTGCCCGCGTCGGCGCCGGCACAGGCCCAGCTGCGCCTGGATCGACTCTTCCCCCGCTTCGTCGAAGTCTTCGCCTGCGCCGGACATCCGCTGGTGCTGTTTCTCGACGACCTGCAATGGGCCGATGCGGCCACGCTGCGGATGATCGAGCTGCTGATGGTCTCCTGCGACAAGAGCTGCATGCTGTTCATCGGCGCGTACCGCGATAATGAAGTGGGCCCCGCGCATCCGCTCAGCGCGCTGCGCGACAAGCTGCTCGCCCGTGACGTGCGCCAGTCGACGCTGTTACTGAGCGCGCTGACCGAGCCGCAGGTGGCGCAAATGGTCTCGGCCACCGTGCGCGTGGCGGCGCCTTACTGCGCGCCACTGACCAGCATTTGCTACCGCAAGACGGCCGGCAATCCCTTCTTCCTCAACCAGTTCCTCGCCGCGCTCAACGAGGCGGGCCACCTGCGCTACCGGCCCGCCGACGATTGCTGGGACTGGGACCTGCCTGCGATAGAACAGGCCGGATACGCCGACAACGTGGTCGAGGTGCTGCTGGAGAAAATCCGCCGCCTGCCCGGCGTGACGCAGCACCTGCTGCAACTGGCTGCCTCCAGCGGCAACCGCTTCACGCTCGACACGCTCACCCTGGCAGTGGACCGCGCTCCCCGGCAAACGCAGCAAGACCTGTGGCCGGCGCTCAGGGCAGGCTTGATCCAGCCGCTCGACGAACGCTACAAATACGTCAATGGCGACACCGTCGCGGGCAACAGCGGCGTCAGTTACCGCTTCCTGCACGACCGGGTGCAGCAGGCAGCCTACCTGGTCGCCGATGCCGGTGCGCGCGCGGCCAACCATCTTCTCATCGGCCGCCTGCTCCTGCGGCATACGCCGCCGGAGCGCCAGGACGAGACGCTGTTCGACATCGTCGAGCAGCTCAACGCCGGCCGCGCGCTGATCGACGAAGCGGGCGAGCGCGTGCATCTGGCGACGCTCAATCTCCAGGCCGGCGTCAAGGCGCGGCGCTCCGCCGCGTTCCAGTCGACCCTGGAGCACATGCGCATCGGTCTCGACCTGCTGCCGGCGGACGCATGGAACACCCACGCCGGCCTCTGGCTCGAGCTGCAGCTGGGCGCCGCCGAAGCGGCCTACCTGTGCGGCCAGTTCGATGCCGCCGAGGCGATCTATCCACTGGTGCGCGCCCGTGCCTTGAGCCCCTTGCAGCAGGTACGCTGCATTGCCATCCAGGCGCACCAGTATCAGTTGCAGGGCCGCCTGCTCGACGCCATCGCCGTGCAGCGCGACGGCCTGGCACAGCTGGACATCGACATTCCGCACGATGTGGCGCACATGAAGGCGCGCTTCGCCGACATTCTCGCCGACATCGGGCGGCAGCCCGGCGCGCATGCGCCCGAGACCTTGCTGGCGGCCGCCGACATGTGCGAGCCGGACGCGGTGGCCGCGATGCAGATGATGCAGGGCCTGTGGATGGCCAGCTACTACGCCGGCCAGCAGGATCTCAGCGCGCTGATGGTGGTGTCGATGACGCGCCTGTCCATGCAGCGGGGGAACAGCGATTTCAGCGCTGTCGCGTATGTCGGCTACGCGATGATGCTGGCGCTGTACAGCGGCGACATCGCGCGCGGCTACCACTTCGGCGCGATGGCGATGGCGCTGGCCAGGCGCCGCGCCAACCTGCAGACGCGCACGCTCACGGGGCTGATGTTCGGCGCGCTCAGCAACCACTGGACGCAGCCGCTGCGCAGTTCCGACGCCCTGTACGAGGAAGCGTTTGGCTGGGCGCTGGAAATCGCCGATTTCGTGCAGGTCGGCGTGGTGGCCGCCGTGCGCGCCACCGACCGGATCATCCTCGGTGACTACCTGCCGCACCTGATGCACGACATCGAGCACGACCTGGCGCTGATGCGCGCCAACGGCCAGCAGGCGATGGCCGATTGCTGCGTCGCCGCCGCGGTCCAGCCGATCAAGTGCCTGACGGGCCTCTTGCCGCGCCATGACAGCTACGACGATGCGGTGTTCAGCGAGGCAGGCTTCCTCGCACGGTATGGCGACTCGCACCTGTACCGCGCCTACTTCTTGCAAGGCAAAATCCGCAACGCCTACCTGTTCGACAACGCCGATGCCGAACAGCTGGCCGGCCAGCTCGGCATCGTCACGCAGATCATGCGCGGCCAGGCCAAAGTGGCCGAGTGCAGCTTCTACGCCGCGCTGATCCTGATCCGCGCCTTGCGGCGCGCTCCCGCGCGCGCCGATGCGGGCGATCTGTGCGCCGTGATCGGCACGCTGCAAGCGAGTCTCGCCGAGTGGGCCAGGCAAGGCTCGGACAACAGCGCGGCCAAGCACCTGCTGGTGATGGCCGAGATGGCACGCTACCGGGACGATCTGCAGCTGGCCACGCGCCTTTACCAGCAGGCGATCGACGCGGCTGGCCTGGCAGGCTACGTCAACATGCAAGCGCTGGGCAATGAACTGTGCGGCGAATGCTGGTGCGACCAGGGGCAGCCGCGCGTGGCAGCCGTCTTCATCGGGGACGCCATCGCGCATTATGGCCAGTGGGGCGCGGAGGGCAAAGTGGCGCAGCTGCGGGAGCGCCATGCCGCGCTGCTGTCAAGAATGGATGGCCGCGGCACGCAGCGGCATTCCGTCTCCCACACGCACGGCAGTTCCGCGCTCGACCTGGTGTCGCTGCTGAAGGCGGCACAAATCCTGTCGAACGAAGTCGGCCTGCGCAACGTGCTGACACGCCTCATTGCCATCGTGTGCGAAAACGCCGGCGGGCAGGTAGCGCGCCTGCTGCTGCTGTCCGAAGGCAGCTACCAGCTGGAGGCCAATATCGATGGCGATGGCGTCACCGTCCTGCAGGCGCGCCCGCTCGACCTGAACGCCGCCAGCGACCCGCAATTCCCGCTGTCGCTGCTGCGCTACGTCATCCGCACTGGCGCGGAGGTGATCGAAGACTGCATCACGGGCGCCTCGCGCTTTGCCGCCGACCCGTACGTGCAGCTGCACCTGCCGCGCGCCGTCAT
This sequence comes from Janthinobacterium sp. SUN206, assembly GCF_030587305.1. NCBI lineage: Bacteria > Pseudomonadati > Pseudomonadota > Betaproteobacteria > Burkholderiales > Oxalobacteraceae > Janthinobacterium > Janthinobacterium sp. SUN206. The sequence continues at coordinate 1,471,834 of NZ_JAPWIB010000001.1, forward strand.
GTGCCTGCCGATCCGGCACGGCGGCCGGATCGACGGCATCCTGTACTTCGAGAACCGGCTGGCCGACGCCTCGTTTACGGAGGAACGCGTCGCATTCCTGCGCATGCTTGGCGCGCAGGCGATGATCTCGATCTCCAGCGCCAGACTGCATGACAGCCTGGAACGGCGCGTTGCCGAACGCACCGGGCAACTGGAAGACGCCAACCGCAAGCTGGCGACCCTGTCCATCACCGACGGCCTGACGGGCCTGTCGAACCGGCGCCATTTCGACGACGTGCTGCGCACCGAATGCGCGCGTGCCACGCGCGTCGGCCAGCCGCTTGCCGTCGTCATGCTCGATGTCGACTACTTCAAGCTCTTTAACGACCGCCACGGCCACCAGGCCGGTGACGCATGCCTGATCCGGGTCGCGCAGGCGCTGGCGGCCGGCATGCGGCGCGCAGGCGACCTGACGGCGCGTTACGGCGGCGAAGAGTTTTCGATCGTGTTGCCGAACACGGGCGCGGACGAAGCGCGCCAGATCGGCGAAGCGCTGCGGCGCGCCATCGAAGACCTGGGCATCGTCCACGCGAGTACGGAAGCGCAGCAGGTGACGATCAGCGTCGGCATCGCGGTCCAGTCGGCGCCGGGCGCCGCCGATCCTGACGCCCTGTTGCGGCTGGCCGATGCCGCGCTGTACCAGGCCAAGGATGCGGGGCGCAATTGCGTGGTGCTGAGGATTCTGCCGCCTGGCTGACCCGCATGCGGCACCCGCCCTTTTTTCACGGCGCTGACGGCGCTTCACTCGCTGCCATGGGTGTGCTCGCGCGCCTGCTCCCGCGCCTGTTCCTGCGATGCCAAGCCGTTGAAGAACAGATTGAGCAGCACGGCGACGATGGCGGCCAGCAATATGCCGCTGTGCAGCAGCGGTGACAGGGCCTTCGGCATGTGCTGCGCGTACTGTTCCGCCACCAGCGGCAGCATGCCGAAGCCGATAGACAGGGCCACGATGAACAGGTTGTTGCGGTTGCTCTTGTAATCGACGCCGGCCAGGATGCGGATGCCGGTGGCGGCGACCATGCCGAACATCACCAGCCCTGCCCCGCCCAGCACGAACGCCGGCACGGCTTCGGCCGTCTGCGCGATCTTCGGAATCACGCCCATGACGAGCAGGATAAGGCCGGCCGCTACGCAGACCCAGCGGCTGCGCACGCCCGTCACGCCCACCAGGCCCACGTTTTGCGAAAACGAGGTGTAGGGAAAGGTATTGAAGATGCCGCCGATCAGGGTGCCCAGGCCATCGACGCGCAAGCCGCGGCTGATGTCGTCCTGCGTGATGCGCTTGTCCGTCATCTCTCCCAGCGCCAGAAACATGCCCAAGGACTCAATCATGACGACGATCATCACCAGGCTCATGGTAACGATGGCGACCACGTCGAAGGTCGGCATGCCGAACTGGAACGGCGTGACGATGGCAAAGGCCTTGGCGCCGGCCACCTTGGCGAAATCGGCCTTGCCCAGCGCAAACGACAGGGCCGTGCCGGCGATGATGCCGATCAATACTGCGATATTCGACAGGAAACCGCGGCCATATTTGGCCACCAGCAAGATGACGGCCAGCACGAAGAAGGCGATGCCCATGTTATCCAGCGCCCCGTAGCCGGGATTGGCGATCAGGGGCGCGGGACCGGCTGGCGCGGGCAAGCCGGCCGCCGTGGCGGCAGCGGCCATCTTGAGGAAGGCGGGATCGGCGATTTGCGCCATGGCGGGCGGCCCGCCCATGGCCCAGTTCACGCCCACACGCATCAGCGACACGCCGATCACGGCGATGATGCTGCCGGTGACCACGGGTGGAAACAGAGTCAGCAGGCGGCTGATGAAGGGAGCGATCAGCATGGAAACGACGCCGGCGCCGATCACGGCGCCAAAGATGCCCGTGATGCCCAGGGCGGGATTGTTCGCCATGGCCAGCATGGGACTGACTGCGGCAAAGGTCACGCCCATCATGACGGGCAGGCGGATGCCGAAGTACTTGCCAATTCCCAGGGACTGGATCAGGGTGACGAGGCCGCAGCAGAACAGGTCGGCACTGATCAATGCCGCCACCTGCTCGGGCGGCAGCTTGAGGGCGCGGCCGACGATCAGCGGCACGGCGATGGCGCCCGCATACATGACGAGCACGTGCTGCAAGCCCAGCGTAAACAGTTTGCCGGTCGGCAGGATTTCATCGACGGGCGATGGCGCGGCAGGCACGGTGCCGGGCACGCTGCGATGGATGGATTTCAGACGGGGAGTGGCCATTTACGCTCCATTTCCTGGGTTACCGCGGCCCGGATGGACGCAGGTGAAAGGGAAAAGCAAGAGAGAAACGGGACGACAGGAAGACACTGGCGGCGGATGAGGCATACGAAGCTCCTTGGATGGGACGACCAAGGTATGCCATGCACGCATCGTGCCAGCACCGATTGTATACATGAATCGTGCCGAAAATCGCCAGAGATCAGGCAATTTAACAACAGATGCACCGTTTTCTCGCATACCGCCCCGCGCCTGCACCAGAAGGCGGCACAAGGCGGCGGGGCTAGCAGGCCGCTGATGGCGGATGGCTGGAGTTGGAGTTGGAGTTGGAGTTGGAGTTGGAGTTGGAGTTGGAGTTGGAGTTGGAGTTGGCGTTGAGAACTGGAGTCTGAAACTGGAACCTGGCGACTGGTGCTGAGAGCCTATCCCAGTAGATGCATACATCCCCTGCTGGCGCCTCTCGGAAGCGAAGACTGCATTGATCGTCGTCGCGTGGCTCGCCACGCGCCCCCCTCACGTATTGTCCACGCTCCTGATGCGCTGCCAGCAGAAGACGCGTCCTACCGGAATAGGCGCTTAGCCACCAGAGCAGGCATCAAGCAGCGTTTCCAGCTGGCGCACATGGGCGGCACGCAATTGCTCGCGCGCCAGCAAGGCTTGCACTTGCTCGAAGATGCCGTGGGATGGCACCGCCGGCAAGGCGGGAGCGGCAGGACGCGTGGCGATGCATGGCACGCTCACCGGCCAAGTTTCCCCCTTTGATGCCGGCGCCCATGCCGCACAGCCAGTCAATAAACTCACCAGCAACAGCGCGGCGGCGCACTCGGCACTCCGCCCCCCTGCCTTCCTCCCGGCCCGCCACCCCGCACTCCACCCCGCACTCGCACGCGGCGGCCTCATGGCATTTCGCCGGCGATCAGCGCCTCGGCGGCACGACAGGCGTCACCTTCGGGCTGCAGCGCCAGGATGCGCGCCGCTGCCGCTTGCGCATCTGCCTGCCCGGCCTGCGCCGTGGCCAGAGCCTGCCGCACCCGCGCCGACCGGCGTGCGCCCTCTGCCCGCATCGCATTCAGCGCCTGGGTCTGGCGCCGCAACAGGCCCTGCACCTCCTGCACTTGCGCCGTGCACGCGGCGCGACTGGCTTCGCGGCCCCAGCGCTGGGCGCAAAACACGGCTGCCCCCAGCAACAGCAGCATGGCCATAATGCTCAACGACGGCTTCATGCCAGCACCTTGCGCGCTGCTGCATACAAGGCCAGACGTTCGGCCAGGCCGTTCACGCCGCCGTTGATGCGGCGCGTCACCCTTTCCTGGTCGCCCGCGTCGGCCAGGCGGTTCAAGCCGCGCGATTGCCAGAACCAGCCCGCCGAGCGACACGCGAACATCGTTTCCTCCAGCAACTGCGGCGCCGCAAGCAAGTCCAGGCCCAGCGACACGCCGCACGCCGCATAATTGGCGCGCCCCGTCACCTGCAGCAAGCCGCGCCCCTTGAAGCGCACGCCGTCGCCGGCAATCACATTGCCCAGATCCGCCCTCCCCTCATAAGCCGCGCCGCTGGCCAGCTCGCGCACATAGCGCAGCTGGCCCGATTCGTGACCCACCTGTGCCAGGAACGCTGCCTGGCGCAGCGGCGTATCAATACCGAATTCTGCCATCGCCGCATTCAAGGGCGCCAGGAACAGCATAGCGCGGCGGCCGGCCAACGGCATGATCTGCATCAATTGGGCGCCTGTCACAGCATGCCCCGCACATCCTTGACGGTGGCGGCCGCATCGGCCGCCAGTTCGCCGATATCCTTGCCGCGCCGCTTGTCGAACCAGCGCACGCAGGCGCCCAGCACCCACCAGGCGGGCAAGCCGGCCGCCACCATCAGCGGCGCGGCGATGAACAAAAACCCCGTGGCCGGATCGCCGCCATACAGGCCCGCCACGGTCTTCGCGCTGTCGAACAGGCTGGGCCACCACGACAGCACGGCGGCCACGAGCACGGGACCGAGAAAGGTGGAAATGATGATGCTGGAACAAAAACGAATGAATGCCTCCTTGGTGGACTGGGGCCACATGAACATGAAGCCCAGCGACGTGGCGGCGGCGCCGGCCAGCACGGGCACGCCAAACAGTTTGATCAATGCGCCGCCGGCGGCGGTGGTTTCGAGGGCCATGATTGCCTTTCAGGTGGTGGAAATGAAAAAACCCGCCGAAGCGGGTTGGGATGTTACAAGCGCAATCTTTATGCCACTTTCACGATGACACGGGCGCGTCCATCATCTTCGATGGCGATGACCTTGCCGATGGCACGCATGTATTGCTGGAGCGTCATATCTTCCTCATTGATGGCAATGCCCGCAATGCCCTCGCCTTGCTGTACCGGCAAGATGAACTGTCCGGAAGTGGCTCCCAGGACGTTGCATGGCACCTGACCGGCGAAAGCGATGCGGTCGACCGTCTGGCGCAGCGCTTCGAGTGCTGCATCGAAGGCAAGCCCGGGAGCCTGCCGAACAGCCCACTCTTCATCCGTATCGCCTGCCAGCGGCACCTCGCGGTATACGGCAGCCTTGGCGGGAATCGCTGGCGTGAGCAGGGTCAGGCCATCGTAGACGGCTTCGACGGCCGGTTGCGCCTCGCTGACCAGCTGCGATTCGACGCTATCGGGTACACGCGTCACGGATGGCGGACGGGGACCGAGCCGCTGCGACCATTTGTCGCCACCCACCATGCAGGGATCGGTGGATTTCACGGCAAACGAGATGGCATCAACCCAGCGATCGGTAAGCTTGCCATCTGCGCCGATGCCAATCACCTGTCCTGCGACGACGATGCCGCATGCAGGAGACTTCAACATGTATTCGGCATAGTCGGCGCCACTGGCATTGATCGTGCCGGCGGCATTGATGCTGCGGCCGGTGGTCTGGAGGCCCACATACAGCACGGCGGTGCTCCCTGCCCATGATGCGGTACCGGCGCCAGCCAGTACCGCCAGGGTGGCCGTCGCCGGTTCGCCAGTGCGGCCCACGTACAGTATCTCCCCCGCCGGTATCGTATCCTTGTAAATCGTATGGAGATCACGCGCCGCCGCGCCCGTGGAAGCGGGGCCGCACCGCATATTGCCCGGCCACGCCACCTGGCCCGTGCCGGTAACGCCCAGCAAGGGTGCGGAGAGATTCCCGCTGCTTTCGTCATAAGCCCGCAGATTCATCTTGTAGCCTTGATAGTAAAGACTACCGGTTCCTGCGGAAGTTGACCAAAGGAAGCGACCGGGAAATGCAGCGCCGGCTATGCCGCCGACACCCAACGCGCCCACTTCGTAATATGTGTTGGGCAACAATGGATTGCCGCCGTTTGGCACCAGCAGGCTACTTTGCTGTCCGCCGCGTAGACCTACATGAATGGTTTTAGGGCCATTCAACGTCGAATTAGTCTGTAATTCGACGGCTCCCGGCCTTACTGTCATGGCTGGTGCGCCGCCAACGCTCAGCGCATATACTGCGATGGCATCCCACGAATCCTTGGGCAGCTCGGTACCAAGGAATTCCAGTTTTTGCTGAAACCACATATTTGAATCGATATAGCAGGACAGCGTGGAAAACTGCACCGCGCCCACATAAATGACGCCATCGCTGCCTATCTTTACTCCCTGGATATCGGCATGCTTGCCATCGCCGGTGCTATACCAGGAGCCGCGAATCTTGCCGTCATTATCACAGCGCAACAAAATCACCGTTTCGATGCCATTGGAAGAACCTTCGTAGGATGAATACGAGGTCGCGCCGGAAATCCGGATAGTGGCTTCGCCGCTCAAGGCGGCCACATTGAATTTGGCAATACGCCACCAGCCATTGCTTAGACCAACATTCTGTTGCTGACCAGGACCACGCACCGCCATGGTAATGAAGCTCGGCGTCGTGATCGGTCCCGACATGGTGCCGCCAGTTAAAGGCAGCGCGTTGTACGGTCCCGCCGCAAACGCCCGATCCATCTCATTCAATTTCTCGTTGACGTTGGGCATGCCGTCATAAAATTTGTCAGCCATTTAAATTCCTTCAATTTGTAGTGGTGCAGAATAAGTGTCAAAGTACGGCGTAGTTACCGCATCGCTATTGCTGGCTTTGCCATACAGCATGTAGTCCTGCTCCAGCAGCGGATCCGGGTTTTCCGGAAACAAACTGAACAGCATCGCCTTGCCCTTGCCGTTCTCGCGCAGGATGCGCATGAAGCGCGCGCGGTCCATCGAAGTCAGATGCGCCAGATTGATGCTCAGCTTGTCGCTGCTCGTGCCCAGCACGGTTTTCAGGTTGCCCGCACCCGTGCGGTAATTTTCACTGCTATCCTGCGTCTGCAACTGGGCGCCATACTCGGCGTTGTATTGCGGTGACCAGTAATTGCCCACCACCAGCCGCGAAATTTCCAGGTAGCCTTCCGGGCTTTGTGGCGCAGACACGTCGATCACTATCCGGCGCACGCGCACAGGGGCAAACCATGTCACGCCGTCGGAGCCGCCGCCGCACGGCCAGGTGTTTACACCGCCCCACTGATAGGCGTTCCAGCCGAGCGGCAGAACGCCCCAGGGATAGGAGCCATGCACGGCAGCCGGGCACGGGAAGATGCTGCCTGTGTCGAATACCGGCACGGCGTCGCCTGGCTGGGCATAGCCGCGCACGCGCATGCGCGCGCTGCTGGTCATGTTGGTGGAGATCAGCGCTACGCAGGCGATGGACTCCTGCGTCGGCCAGGTGGCGGTGATGGTCTGTGCAGTGCCGCTGGCGCGCAGCACGGCATTCTTGCTGTCGCGCTGCAGGTTGGCCGGACCCAGTTCGCCGGTTTGGCTCGATGCAGTCAGCACCGCGCGGTCAGCGGCGTTGTCGTAGATGATGCGAAGATTGCTCATGGCAGCAATGCCCCTTCCAGAATGAGGTAAGTGATTGGTGAAATAAACCCAGTGGCAACGCCGATAGGCTCGGTGTCGGCAAATTCCCAGCGCCGCTTCGACAGCATCGCCTCGACTATCTCGGTACTGGTGAAGGAAATAAAAAAACCCGCCGAAGCGGGTTTGAGAGGGATTACTGCCTGGTCACACGGCCTTGACCATCACATAAGCCCGGCCGTCCGGCTCGATCGAGATCACGCGGCCGACTGCATGCAGGTACTGCTTCATGCTGAGATCGTCCTCGTGCACGGCGATGCCCTTGATGCCGGCGCCGTCCTGCACCGGCACGATGTAGTCGCCCGGCAGCGTGCCCAACACGTTCACCGGCACGCGGCCGGCGATGGCGATGCGGTCGACCTTCTGACGCTCGACTTCCAGCGCCGCGTCGAAGGTGGCCATGGCCTCGGCGTCCTGCTGCACGGCGATGTTGTAGGCGGCCAGTGCGGCGGTGTAGGTGGCCTGCTTTTGGGCCCACTCGTCGTCGGTGTCGCCTGGTTCGGTTACCACGTCCTCATATTCCGGTGGGTTGGTGCCGGGCACGGGCTGCTGCGTGATCACGTCTTCGCGGCGCAGCGGTTGGCTTGGTGCTGGCCCTGCCTGGGGCGATGGGCGCGACCCTACGTCGTTGGCCCAGGAATCACCACCGACGAACGAGGGCGCTGTCGATTTGATCGAGAACATGACGGCATCGGACCATTGGTCGGTGACTTTATTGTCGGCGGTGATGCCGACTATTTGACCAGGGGCGATGATGCCACAAATTGAGCTTTTGAAAATGTATTCGGCATAGTCATTGCCCATTGTATTGACAGTGCCCTTGTTATTACTACTACGCCCAGTAATAGTATTAGCCATTACGATCATCGCCGCACCAGATGTATTGCCCCAATCACCGGAACACTTTCTAAACCCAACCGAAGTATTGATAGTAAAAATATCAGAATTTTGAACACCACCAAGATCAATGACATGTGTACCGCCAGTATCAGCCGATCCTGCCTTAAGTAATGGAATGTATACTGCACCTGTCCCAAGTACCGATATTAGATCATTACTCCAGTAATTTGACTCAGTGTCATATGCCTTTAGAGCCATCCTGTAACTGGTTTTGTACAGGTTGTTTGGTGTTCCATTGTTATTACCAGCGGATGTAAACCAGCTGAAACAGCCAGGGTAAGTAGTTCCTGCTACTCCACCAACTCCAATTCGTAAGCTATCGCGAGCCTGTGCGGCCGCCATACCAACGCCACCCGGAGATAAGAACGATGTAGTAATCGACCCGTCACCTACCGCAATCTGCTCACTAACTTGCAGCCCCTTGCCGTTAGTTGCGCCCTTCCACCGTGGTGCAATGTAAACCGGGTTTCCTGGCTGTGTTGCTGAATCGAATACTATTGTTCCAATTGGCGTCGAGTTAGTCTCAACAGGTACTGCATACGTTGTTGTATTTATCCCAGTCAAATCGAATGAAATAGTTGAAAATACACCACCATCAAAAAAGGCATAAACATCATGTTTTCCATCGGCGCGTCGCACAACCATAATCCGAGATTGCCAAATTACCGGACCTTCAATATGCCAGTCCACGTAGAAACCGCCTCGCACGCCCATAAATATGGTAAATGGGGTTGAGGTAGACGCCACCCAGAGATTATTGAATACGCCGCGAATAAGAAGATTCGCATATGCCCCTTCACCTTCTTCGTTAATTGTGGCGATAAGGAGCCAGCGAGTGGTCGCAGTTCCTTGCGATAAAAAGTTAAAGCCATACTTGGCAGTCGTTCCAGCACCGATAGGTGCGCCTGATCTGATAGGAATCGCAGGATCAAGCCATGCCGGATTCATATAGCCATTCGGCCCAGCGAGAGGCGACATGCCCACCTTTGGCGCATACGACGCCACCACGGCGCCCCGTCCAGCCAGTTCATTCAAGCGCTGGATCGTGTCTTTCTGGCCATAGTAAAAAAAATCGCTCATTACAACTCCTCAATTTCAATGTTGGTGGCATATGCCTGGAAAGATGGCGCGGTGATGGCGGCCAGGTTGGCCAGTCGCCCATACACCTGGTGCGCCTGCTCCAGCTCGACATCGTCGCTATCCGGATACAGGCTGACAAAAAGCGGGCGCGACAGGCCGTTGCCGCGCACGATGCGCCACAACTCGGCGCGGTCCAGCGGCGTCATGTGATCAAGCGCCAGCGACAGCTTGCGGTACATCACGCCCCGCTCCACCTTCTGTTCGCCTGCGCCGTTGCGGTACTGGCTGCTGGTATCGATTGGCGTGATACCGGCGCCATACGACGCGTTCTGCTCGGGGCTCCAGTAAGGGCCAGCTACCAGGCGCGCGGCCTCGATGTAGCCAGCAGGATTGTCGGGGTCGGCCAGGTCGATTACCAGCTTCCTGATGCTGCGCATCTGGAACCAGCAGCGGGCGTACGTACCGCCGCCGTAACTGTAGGCATTCAAGCCCAGCGGCAATGCGCCCCAGTCCCACATGCCCAGCCGCGCATACTCGCACGCTGGCATGAGGCCACTATCGATGGCAGGCGCAACATCGCCGGGCTCGATATAGCCGCGTGCGCGGATGGTCGCCCCTGGAGTCAGGTTGCAAAACGGCAGGGCCACGCCGCCGACAATTTCCGGTGACGGCCACGTTGCCGTGATAGTCAGCGCAGCGCCGGTTGAGCGCACTACCAGAGACTTTCCCTCGCGCTGCAGATTGGCCGGCCCCAAGGTGCCGGCCTGGCTCGATGCCGTCAACACTGCACGGTCGGCGGCGTTGTCATAGATAATGCGCAAGTTGCTCATGCATCCCCCTGCGCTGGCCAAACGATGGCGTCAAGCGCGTCAAACGAGGTGGCGGCGGCGATCTGCCCCCGCAAGTGAAGGGCGATAGCGAATGCCTCGGCAACGTGTGCCCCCAGCGCGGCGCCGACGCCAATCATGCCGGCAGCATCGAGCGTCAAATGGGTGTTATCCGACAGGGTCCAGTCGATGCTGTATGGCTGGCCGGCAGCCTGCGCCATCAAAGCCAGTTGCGTGGCCCCCACGATACGGTCCTTGTCCGCCTGGTACAAGACGCCATCGCACATGAAATCTGCGGTTTCAGCCAAGCTGCGTGCCGCCTTGATGCGCTCCCAAGTGCGCACTTTGACGCCATCGAGCGTTCTTGCATCTATCCACATGTCTGCCACCGCATCGTATTCGTGATGCTCGCTGGGTTGGGGCGGTATCGTGTTTCCTGTGCGCTCGTTTGTGTGAGTGCCGTCACTGTTAACGATGATGGTTTCCATTAAAAGTTCCTTGCGATCACAGTCGCCTGACATTGTTTAAGATAAAGCTTCCTCATGTCCGCAGCTCTGAGCGATGCATTGGTAGCGGAAACGCCGAACTGGACCGTGCCACCGACTCCAATATTCAACGTAAGCCCGTAGCCAGTCGCAGCAGGAGCATCGCCTCCCTGCCGTTCCTCAACACCACTCATCCACATCCACTCCCCGTCATTGACGCGGTACCAGATGCTCAGCTGATCGTCGACCACCGCTGTACAAATGATCGAGAAAAACACCGGACCGGAGCGAATACGGCGCGCGGCAGGCCACCCTGGCGCGTTGTGCTTGAACAGTACTTCCGGCGTGCTAAATACAGCCGCGGAATTGAGCGACGAAGCCTCGATGTATACCCCGGATGCGGACGACTGTAGCGAAACAGATGGAAACTCCGGCTCGAAAAACGCAGTTGCTTTGTCTGTTGTGCCGACTGATACGCGCGCCGACGAGAGGTCGCCGGAAAACGTACCCTTCACCGACATAAGTTCGCCTGAAAACTCGGCTTTTCCTTCATTGACGACCAGACCAGGCATTTCCACATACCCACTACTGGCGATCTGGACATAGCGACCGGTATGCAGGTTTCCAATCAAAAGCCCCTGCTCGCTCAGGTGAAAACCCATACCTCCATTGCTGGGCCAGGCGTAAGAATTGGTCGGATAGCCGGGCCCGCCGTGCAGCGTCGTGCCGTACAAATCGCCAGCAACCACACTCCCCAGGTTCGCCCTGATGGCGCCAAGCGTGTCGCCCACAATCGCCTTCGCCGCCACAGTCCCATCGACCAGCAAGCTGCCGTTCAACACCGTGCCCAGCACCATCCAGGCGCCATCAACGTAGAACTTCGTCACCGCATGCGTCGCGTCGTACAAGGTGACCACGTCGCGGTTGATCGGTGCGCCATAGCCTGCACGCCCCAGCTCGTACACGGCCGACGCATCCGACCAGGCCGAGTAGCCAGGTGCCGTCACCGTCACCGTGCCGCGCTGGCCGGGGGCGCCATCGGCGGCCAGGCGCGCAGCAGCGGCCCATTCGCCGGGAGCGATGTCATCGGTCGCCGTGCTTGAAACGGCCGTGGCGCCGGACATGAACAGATAGGCGCCGCCCGCCGACGGCACCTGGGTCGACCAGCCGTTGTTCAGTCCCGCCAATTTGCCCGTGGCAAACGTAAATGTGCAGACGGCCGTGGGCAGCGGCGGCGCAATATTGGTCGCGCCACGCTGATAGATGGGCACGGAAATCACGTTCAAACCGTCGACGCCATCCTTGGCCAGTTGCACCGCCGCCGCCCACTCATTGGCGGCGATCTTGTCCGTCGTATTGCGCGAACTGGCGGCTGCCACGCGCACGTACAGCGGCGCCGTGCCGGCCGGGATATTCTTCGACCAGCCATTGGCCAGGTCGTTGCCGGCCGGCGTCGTGATGGCCGCCGTGGCAAAGGTAAAGATCACGTCGCCCGGCGTATCGGCTGGCGCAGCGGCAGCACGCTTGTAAGCGAAGGCCTGGCCCGTGTTCAATCCCGCCAGGCCCGTCTCGCCGGCGGCGCCGTCGAAGACCTTGCTGACCATGTAATTGGCGAGGTAATCGACGCCGAATTCACGGATACGTGCCTGCACCAGCGCCGTATCGGTAGTCATGTTGGCAAAATCGACCGTGGCCACGTTGCCGTTCACCTGCAAGGCTGTGCCGGCGGATACGGAAAACACGATATCGCCCACCACATTGACCGGCTTGGCGGTAATGGCGATCGAGCCGGGTGCTCCCTCGCCGGCGCTATTGACGCGAAAGACGGGCGTGCTGGCGGACATCAGGATCGCCTTGCCATCGGCAACGGTACTGAAACGCTCTGCCGTTGCCTGCAGCAGCCTGTCGCGCTCCCCCACTATGGCGCTCATACGAGCACCCCCACCGTCACTCTGCCCGTCAGCCAGAAGCGCGACAGCATCACCACCACGCCCGGTACGCCACCCTGCAAGCCAAAGCGTTCAGCGCGCAGTTGTACGGGCTGTCCCAGTTCCAGCATCATCATCTCGGGTTCTCCATCGAATTCATAAATGGTGCGCGGCACCTTGTTCAAGGCCAGGCGCCGCTGCGCTTCCGCGCGGGCGTCGGCCCGAGTCTTGAGGCACGTATCGATCTGCACCGGGTCGTCGCTCAGGCGATAGCGTGCGCGCACCGCCTCGTCAACCACCGTCTCCGTCAGCCATTCCGTGGCGTACAAATCCGCATGCGCGGGCGGAATGCTGGTCGTCAGGGCGGCCTGCAGCGTGTAGTTGCGGTCGAAGCCGATCTTCACGGCCGCCGTCACGGGCACACGCTGCGCGGGACGCAGTGAGCGCTCGCGCATCTGTTCCGGAGCGATTTCCACCGGCACGCCGGCGGCCGGCAGCGCGATCTGCACCAGGCGCAGCTGGCCGGTGCGCGACATGATCGCCTGGGCGCCCACGCTGGCAGCCAGTTGCTGGATGGCCTGCGCCTGGTTCGTGCGGTCCGCAACATACAGTCCCACCGGTTGCGGGTGGGCCGCGTCGAAGGCGGCCAGGTTGTCCAGGTCCAGGTCGGCCAGGGTAAAACGGTCGGCCGCCTTGCCATAGGCGGTGGCGATGCGCTGCACCAGCGGGGCGATGCGCGGCGCGTAGCCGCCGCCCTTGTCACCCTGCACGCTGGCCGTGATCGTCGTGGAAAACGGATCGGTGGTCAGGTTGAAGCGGCCCGCCTGGTCATTCAAGGCCACGGCGATCGGCTTGCCGTTGGTGCGCACCTCGAAAGTCGATTCGACCGCGCCGAGAAAACCGTACTCCAGGGTGGCCGGATTGGTCAGCAAGGGCGCCACGTTGTGGCACTCGCCAAACGGTATCGGCAGGATGCTGTCCTTGTTCGACGTCGCCCCCCCCAGCTTGGCTTCGGAGATCGGCGTATTCAGGCGCTGCAGCTTATCGCGCAGTACCAGGTTGACCGACTCGCGCCCCGCACTGGCCACGTCGGCGATGATGCCGTCGAAGACCAGCTGGAAATCGGCGCGCGGCCACGATGCATCGCCGGCCCAGGCCTTGATCGGCCGGTTCATCCAGACGTCATCCAGCCAGCCATCGAGAGTCCCGTCGGCGTTATCGAGTTCGATGTCGCCGCCCGACAGGCCCGCCTCGCCGGACAGGCTGACCTGTTCCGTGAAGGCCAGACCGCCCTTGGCCAGCGGCTGGTACGCAGTATTTGCCGGCACCTCAACCGGCCCGGTGACGTAGGGCCGGGAGGAGATATACCGCGTCACCTCGCTGCCGTCCACATTCACCTGCGCCTCGATCAGCACCATGCGGATGGCCGACGAGCTTTGCAGCCATTCCTGAAATTGCGCATCGGTCATGCGTATTCTCCTTTCACTGCATTGGCCCAGGCGGATGCCCTGGACGATTTATCCACGCCATCGACCACCGTCCTGGCGGCGTTGGCGTTCGATTCAAAGGTAGCCTGGATGGTGGCGCCCGTCTGCGCCCGCTGGTCGGCGCGCAAGCCTTCCAATTCGGCTCGCATGGCCTGGTTGTCTTCGCGCAGGCCGCGGATTTCGGCGACCAGGACGTCGGAACCGACGTTCGCGGCCGACGAGTAGCGCACGGGGTCGAAGACGGCCGGCGCTTCCACCGCGGCTTCTCCGAAAGAGGTGGCGACAGACATGCCGGCAGCAGGCGCAAACCGCATGCCGCCCGTGATATCGGTCTGCCCGCCTGCCCGCAACGCCGCACCCAGCGCAGCGACCGCTTGCTCGATACCGACCGCCGTCTTGTTCAGGTTAATCAACTGCCCCACCTGCGTATCGAGTGCCGTCAGCTGCTTTTGCGCGTCATTCAACTGCGTGCCCGTGATCGCCGCCAGCGCAGCCAGTTCGGCCTGGACCCTGGCCGCATCGGCCGCATAGCTCGCGCTTGCAGCGTTCACGACCTGGCTCGCCGTCAAATACGCAGTGGCCGTACCTGTCAGCGCCGACTGTGCCGCAGCATCGCCCGTCTTCGCCTTCGCCAGCGTCTCTTCATACTGACGCTGCGCCTCGGCCATCTTCTGCATCGGCGTCAAGGTCGACAGGCTGCCCAACAACAGAGAATCCTTGAACGAGCGGATGCCGTCGCCAAACGATTTCAGGCGATCGATGGTGGACTTGAGGGCCGAAGACTCCGTTTCATAGGCACTGGCAATGTCCTGCCGCGCCTGCAACTGGTCATACAAGGCCAGGTTGGTGGCATCGACGGCAGTACGCTCCTTGGCACGCAATTGCGCCGAAGTCATCGTCATCTGGTCGAGCTTTTCCTGGATGCCCTTGCGCTCGTCGGCAATGCCCTGCTCCGATTTGGTCAAGTCTTCCGTCGCCGCATGCGTCTTCGCAAACGCATCGGCCAATGCCATCAGGCCCGCATACTGGTCGGCCCCCGTCTTGGTGGCCAATGCGCCGGAATTGACCAGTTGCAATACCGTATCCTTGAACTGCGCGCGCGTGGTCACGCTCGCATAGCCAAGGGCCGCCATCTGTTCCGTCACGTGTTTTTGCACGGGCGCCAGGCGCTCGGCTTCGGTCAGGTAGTTTTCGGCAAAGAATGCAGACCGATTGCCCAGTGCTTCAACGCCACCGGCAGCCTTGACCAACTGTTCACGTGCCGCCAGGGAGGCCACGCCAACGGCGCCGAATGCCTGCTGCGAGGTGCTGCCCAGGGTAGCCAGCACGCCATCAACGACAGCGTAGTGGCCTGCCAGGCGCTGCAGCGCAGCGCTCGCCGACTCGCCCTTCATGCTCAGTTGCGACAGCGATGGCACCAGTTCCTTTGCCATGGCATCACCGACGCCCGTAAAGAAATCGGCAATCGCTTTCTGGTTCGCCGCGTCGTCCTTGGTCATGACGATATTGAGCGACTGCGTGCGCGTGGCCAGGCTATCCGTGTTGACGCCCAAGGTGCTGGCGAAGGCGCCCGTCACCGCCTTCATCTGCGCATACGTATCGCCTAGCGATGCCGCCAGCTCGGCATCGACTTCAGAGCGGTCCGTACCTTTCTTATTCTTGCGGAAAAGGCCGCCTTTCTGGGTCCAGTTCGAATAGCTCTCGCCCGTAAAGCCATCGGCACCGAGGTTGCCCGAAATACCGGCACTGCTGACCTTTTTCTCGCCCATGCCGAACAGGCGGTTCGCTGCTCCGCCCAGCAAGCCGCCCACCAGCGCGCCCATCGCCGTACCCACCAAGGGAAAGACGACGGTTCCCAGTGCTGCGCCAACGGCCGTACCGGTATTGACCACACCATTGCGGCCATATTCGCCCGAAATCATCTTGCCGCCATATACTCCGCCCATGACGCCGGCGGCGACGCTTGCCGCCGCGCCCACACCGGTGGCGAGAGACCCATTGGCACTGACAAACGGAGAATAAGAATTACCTTGCAGCATGTTGATACCGCGCTGCACGCCATCGGCCACCGAGTTCCCAATACCGGAAAGTCCGCTGGACAGCGAATCGTAGATGCCCTTCGCCGAACTCAGGAGCGACTGGATGCCGCCACCGTTGGCCAAACTGCCCTGCGCCTGCGCCGCGCCCGGATTCAGGAACGAGGCAAAGCCGGCTGCGATGGGCGACATGATCGGTTGCAGCACGAGGTTGTTGAACATGCTCTTCAACTTGTCCCTGAACATGGTCGCCAGGTTCTTGCCGCCTTCGAAGCCGTTCATGAAGGCGTCAGTCAGCGACTTTTCGATGTCCTTGGCGCTGGCGGCCCAGTCATCGGAAGCCTTCTTGGCCGCCGCGGCAGACGCCTCCTTGGCGGCCAATTCTTCCGTCGCCGTCATGCTGCGCTGCTTGGCATCGATCAAGGCATTCAAATACTCGATCTGCGCCGCATTTTCCTTGCCCACCGCCAGCGCGGCGCGCTGTTCCTTCAGCAGCGCCATTTCGTTTTGCGCGATGGCGGTCTTGCTCATGCCATACACCGCCACCAGCTTTTCGCCAGCCTCGGCTTCCTTGACGGCATCGGCGACGGCCTGCGTCCGTGTATCGGACAGCGCTTTCGCGTCTGCCAGCGCCTGCTCGGTCACAGCCTTGGCTTGCTTGCCCACCTCGATCTCATCGACGCGGGCCTGAAGCACCTTACGCGCAACCTCGAATCCCGCCTGCTCCGACGCAGTCAGTTTTTTCGTCTGACTCTCGCGGAGTTCCTTCAACTGAAAATCGAACTTTTGCGCCTCGTTCATCTCGGCATAACCGGCAGCTTCGCGCTTCAGGTCGCGGGCCTTGCCGTGCATCTCTTTCATCATGGATTCGAAAGGCGTGGGCGGAGCGGGAAGCGCCGGCATGCCTGTAGCGGACCCGTTCTTCGGTTTGCCGGGCGCTTCTTGCTGCTCAAGCTGCTTGAGCTTGCCGTGCACCATATCCAGTTCGCCCTGCAGCCTTGCCAGGTTGCTGTCCACCCCGGCCTTGTCCAGGGACTGGTATTTTCCCGTGCGATTGCGCACGGCATCCATTTCCGTCGAAATCTCCAGCATGCGTTCGCCAGCCGGGGTATTCAGTCCTTTCTCCGAAACGCCCAGCTTTGCCAGCTCATTGCGCTTTGCAAGCTGGACCATCTGCTTGTCGAGTTCAGCAACGATTTCCTTGGTGCTCTTGCGCATGGGTTCTACGGCTTTCTCCGCATTGTCCTTCGACGAACTCCCCCACATATTCCAGGCAGTAACACCTAACCCTACGACAGTCACCAGCAAACCGATATACCCACCCATGAATGCCAGGGCCCCTTTCAGTACCCCTGCAGCGACCGATGCGGCGCGCGTTGCTGCCGTTTGCGCCACCAATGCAGCGGCATGGGCTTCGGCGGCAACTGTGGCACGGGCCTGGGCTGGGATCAGACCATTGGTGGTCAGCGCCAGCGCCACGTCGGCCTGGCTGGCGCGTATCGTCGCTTGTAATTCAGCAACACGTGCGGTCGCCAGTGCGGAGGTGGCGGCGGTCGCCGTCACGTCGGCATTCGCCGCCGCCAGGGTGGATGCCAGCAAGGCCCGGTTGGCCGTGACCTTGCTATACGTAGCCATGACGACGCCGGCAGCCCAGGAACCAAATTTCGCGGTGGTCAGCGTTTCGAGCACGCCAACGACCAGGGTCAGGTTATTCGACAGAAATTCGAGGCCGCTCGTCATCAGGCGCACGGCGCCGGTCGACTCCGCCTGTCTCGCCGTGAACTCCATCACGTTATTGCTCAGGACTGTAAAGCTGCCACCGATGGTTTCGAACTGCACAGCTTCCTTGCGCAACTCGCCCAGCGCGTTCGGCAGTGCGACGGCCATCACGTCGGCAGTGATCAATCCTGCGCCGGCAAGCCCGGCGAGCGCTTCCTTCGACACGCCCAGGCCGGCGGCCATGGCCGCCATGACTTCGGGGGCAGCCTGGCTGATATCGTTAAATTGCTGGCTGCTCAATGCGCCATCGGCGAAGGCGCTGGACAGCCCCTTGAAGGCGGTGGCGGAATCGGCCGCCGAGGCGCCGCTGATCTTGACGCCAAGATTGAGCGCCTCGGTGATGCCGGCCACTTCGGCCTGGTTGATACCCAGTTTCTTGGTCGCATCGTTCATTTGGGCATACAACCCTGCCGTGGCGGCAAGGTCCGTCTGCCCCGAGGCGGCAATGCGCTTGACATTGTCGTACGCCTCGCCATATTCCTGTGTGGTGCTGGTCGACATGCGCAGTTGCGCTGTCAGTTTCGTATATTCATCAGACAGTTTGACGATCTGGCCGATATTGTTGGAAATACCCAGGTTGGAGAGTATCTCCGTGTATTTTTTCGTGACATCTTCGAGTTTGAAAGTCGACTTGGCAGCCCGCTCGCTGGCCTCGCGCATGCGTTCCAGGTCATCTGCCGCGATACGCACATTGAGCGTATCGATGCGTATCTGTAATGTTTCAATTTCAACGGTCATAATTTACCCATAAAAAAAGCCACCGCAAAGGTGACCATGCAATCGAGGCCACCTTCGCGACGGCTGTTGTGTTTTCCGTGTCACCTCTGCTGTAAAAATCAGGGCAAAACCAGGGCTAAAGCGAACTGTTTTGATGGGAGATATAGGCAGCGTCGAGCTGATCGACCAGCTCCTCTTCCCATGCCGTCAGACGGACACGATGCCGCAGTTGCCATGCCAGGATATCCAGGCTGCTCAAGGGATTGACCGCCATGCCGTTTTGCCGCTTGCGACTCATCTGCACGAAAAACTGCCACACATGCGCCAGTTCAAACGGCAGTTGCGCGCGAACGGGAGCCTGCGGCTCCCGGTAGAGTGGATGGCGCTTCGCGGCATCCAGGTGCTCGCCTTTCGCATTGCCATCGGCCGCCTTTGCCGAACGCTCGAACTGTTCGTCGGCAAAGAGCAGCAAGGCGGCGGCTAGACCGTCAAAAAATTGCCGTCCGCCTCGAGTGCAGCCAGCACTTTTTCCTGCCAGGACGGCATTTTTTCAAAAATCGCCTTCAGCAAAGCCGGGGAAGGCTGTACCGGGACGCCTTTGTCGACGAAACCAGGCATGCCCACCACCACCGCGATGGCGATCTTCATGTTGCGGTTTTCCGCCAGGTCATACAGTTCCGCCGCGCCTTCATCGGTCTTCGCATCGATCTGCTTGCTTTTTTGCACCGAGCGCTTGATCGCCACCACCGACGTTTCGCGAATCACGGCACGATACTGGTCAGAATTTTTGCTGACGATGTCAAAGCCCGCCTTGTGCGCGCCGTCTTCGTCAAACAACACCGACACCAGGTGAACCTGGTCCACAGCCTTGTTGCCATCATTCAACAGGGAGATATCGAAACCAGCCGAGGCGATCATTTGTGCGTTGTTCATATGTATTTGCTTTCTTGATTGGGGTAAAAGTAAAAGGGCCGCCACGATGGCGGCCCCGGTGCAGGCGTCAGCCGCTTACAGCGCGCTGTCCTGGATGCTCAAGGTGGTCGCTTCGTGCTGCGCGTCGGCGCCCTTGTAGCGCAGGACGTCGAAGGCGCAGGTGACGATCTTGTTCTTCTCGCCGTCGTCGATCTTGGCCGAGGTGATCTTGATGCGGCCCATGGCCAGCGCCAGCACGTCGGCGGTCGGCGCCGTGCCCGACGCCATGGCGTAGGCCAGCGGGATTTCCGTCTCGGACTTGAAGTAGTCGAGGTAGGTGGCGTCCTGCAGCAGCACCGTGAACTGGCCCGAACCCATCACCTTGCCGCGCGAGGCGGCCGTGGCGTACTTCGAGCCGATCACCGGGTCGACCTTGACCTGGCCGTCCAGCGAGACGGACATGCCGGTGCAGATCTGCGACGGGATGCCGTTCACGGACAGCATCGCCGTGGCGCCCGAGAATTTACCGGTGCCCGGCGCGGCCAGCGGCGTGGGGAAGTACGGCACGGCCGTGGTCGGGCCTTCCGCCTTGCCCATCAGGGTGAAGTCCAGGCTGGTGATGCCATTCGGCTGCACGGCGATATCCATCTTGCTCACCAGCTGGTCGACGAAGCTGCGGTGCACGCCGATCTTCGGGTCCTGCACTTCGGCCGTGAACCAGTCGGTGGTGTGGCCCGTCAACGGGGTGAAACTGCGCTTGCCGACCGCCGCCACGCCGACCGAGTCGCCGGCCGCCTTGACGATCATCGCCGAGCCGTCCATGAACTGGCCATTCAGGTTGGTGGCCGTCACCGACGTGACGAAGAAATTCTTCGCGTTGTTGGCAGCTGCCGGCGCCGTCATGCCCGTGATGCGCACCACGCTGCCGGCACGGAAACCTTCCGCCAGCCAGGAGCCGGCGCTGCGCGTCAGGCCGGTGGCGACGGCGGCGATGGTCGTTTGCGCGGCAGCCACACCGCCTGCCGTGAAGTCGCGGCGCAGCAGCGCAGCCATCAGCGGCGCATACGTGCCGCACGCCGCTTCGGCCTTGATGGCGCCCGTGGTGCGGAAGTTGCCCAGGCGGGTATCGCCCTGCTGCTGGCTGGCGTCGATTTCGGCGCTTGCGTACTTGTCTGCTTCCGTGTCGAAAGTGGCCGTGACGCGGGGATAAATCTGGCCGCCGCCGGCGGCAGCCTTGCTGCCTTCGGCGCTTTGTTTGCTGATAACGATCAAGCTGTCGATGCCGTTTGCTGTCGATGCCATAAGTAATACCTTTCGTGGGATGAAAAAAAAGACCGCATCTGCGGTCTTGAGGGGGGAACTGCCGATAACCAGGAAACGAAAAGGCCCGCACGCGGTGAGGCGGCGGGCTGGCGTCCGGATGGCGCGGGGCCATGCCGGACGGAAGGTGGGCGAAGGGGCCATGAAGGCCGTTCGCTGCGCTGATTTCCCCTATCGGTGTCGCGCCGAAAGCGCGTCTATTACGAGTGGAGAAGCATGTGGTGTACTGCGGGTGTTAGCTGTGTTGCCGTTGCTGCGTGATCGAGACTCTATTGTAGGGGCATTTTTTTCAGCGCCAGGCATATTGCAAAAAAAATTTCAGTGGCCGAGGCGGCGCATGGCGCGGGCGCCGTGCGACTGGAAGATGGCTTCCAGTTCGCTGACCATATCCTTGATGCGTTCGAGCTCGAAGCCGCCGGAGCAGCTGATGGCCGCTTCGCCGGCACCGCGGCACGCCTGGCAGACGAGCGGCGCGCCAGCCTGCATGGCAGCGACGACGCCAGTGCCGTGGCAGACCTTGCATTTGCTGTCGAGCCAATGCGCGAGCGACGCTTCGGCCACGCGGCGATACAAGGTGTTGGCCGCCTGCGCATCCCAGGCCGTCTGCGCCTTGACCCAGCGCCGCGCGCGGCCCTTCTGCGTCACGGCCGCCGTCCAGGCGCGTAACAATTGGGCCAGGTTGCCCGCATTGCCCTCGAACAGACGGCTGACGGTGCCGTCCGCGTATTTGACGCGGCACAGCAAGGCACCCATGTCGCCGGCCAGCGCGGCGGCCGCGATCACGTCCAAGTCGTGGTGGACGGCATCGTCGCGCAGGTTCTGCGATGACAGCGATGCGATGAATTTTTCTGCAAACCCCATGATTTCTCCTCGTTGATTCTTGTTTCAGTTACCCGCCGGGCCAAACAGAGCCGCCACCAGCGGATCGCGGCGCGCCGCGCCGCGCGCCCAGCTGGCCGTGCGGCGCACTTGCGGTGGCAATTCGGCCCAGCCATCGACGTCGTCGTCCTGCTCCCCCAGCGCGTACAGGGCGGGCCGCTGGCGCCCCGGTTCCGTGCAATGGCGCTGCGCCAGGTGGATCTGTCCCAGGCCGCACATATGGCGCAGATAGCGGCTCATGGTGCCCGCATCGAGTCCCAGCAAGGCGGACAACTGCGCCGCGCTGGCCTGACCCTGCTCGCGGATGTACTGCGCGATGCGGGCAATATGCAGCTGCGACTTCTTGCTGCGTCCCTGTAACTGGCGCCCCTGCCGTGGCGCCACCCTGCTTTCCACCAATTGACTGCTGTTCAACATCTGCCTGACCTCCCGTGGTGCTGCCCGCCGGCAAACGCTGTAGTGCGTTTGCGACAGGCAACGAGTGGACTTTATCAATCGCTAATGTTAAAGTCAAGCATTTGGTAATTTATCAAACGGTAAATTTCAGGTTTAATGTGGAGATGAATATGTATCAATACAGACGCGACCGCCTGCTGGCCCTGATCCGCGAGCACTACGACAACACGCGCAAGAAAATTTCCGACGTCAGCGGCTGGAGCGAGGCGCGCATCTCGCAAATCCTCTCGCCCACCTACCGCGAGGGGCGCGCTTTCAGCGAAAAGATCGCGCGCAAGCTGGAAGCGGATCTGCAACTGGACGGCATGTATTTCGACCAGGGCGCGGCGCCCGATCAGGCGGCACTGACGGCACGCGCGCTGGCCGGCGTGCAGCCGGTGGTCGTGGAAGATGGCGAAGATGAACGCTTTTATCCGATCCGCAAGGTGAAACTGCGCCTGTCGGCGGGCATCACGGGCTTCGCCATCGAACCGGAAACGCACGACGGCAGCACCATCAGCGTGCCGCGCAGCTGGGTCGAGCGCAATGGCTACCACCCGGAAAAACTGGTGGCGATCAAGGTCAAGGGCGAGAGCATGGAACCGGCCCTATACGAGGACGACGTGGTGATCATCAATACGGCCGACAACCGGCCGGCCGATGGCATCGTGTTTGCCATCAATTACGAAGGCGAACCGGTGGTCAAGCGCATGGCGCGCGATATCGGCGAATGGTGGCTGACGTCGGACAACCCGGACCAGCGCAAATACCACCGCAAGCTGTGCCGCGGCAATGAATGCCTGATCGTGGGCAGGGTCGTGCGCAAGGAAAGCGACCGTATCTGAAAACGAAGTTTATCGATTGATAAACTTCGTTCACCTCATGGCGCTTACGCCAGCGCCGCCTGGATCTGCTGCAGCGATGCCGGATCGTCCATCGACGTCAGGTCGCCCGGGCTGCGGCCTTCGCAGATGGCCTGGATCGAGCGGCGCAGCAGCTTGCCCGAGCGCGTCTTCGGCAACTGCTGCACGAACAGCACGCGCGCCGGTCGCGCCACGGCGCCCAGCTGGCGGTCGACGACGGCCATCACTTCGCGCTCCAGCACCGCTTTCGCCTCGACGCTGTCGAAGCCCCGCGGGTCCTTCAGGATCACGAAAGCCATCGCCACCTGGCCTTTGAGCTTGTCTTCCACGCCCACCACCGCCACTTCCGACACGTTCGGGTGACTGGTGATGCTTTCCTCGATTTCGCGCGTGCCGAGGCGGTGGCCGGCCACGTTGATCACGTCGTCGGTGCGGCCCAGGATAAAGTAATAGCCATCCGCGTCGCGCACGCCCCAGTCGAAGGTGGAATACACTTGCCGTTCGCTGAAGGTGGACCAGTAGGTGTCGACGAAGCGCGCATCGTCGCCGTAGACCGTCTGCATGCAGCCGGGCGGCAGCGGGCCTTCCAGTACCAGCACGCCCTTCTCGTTGGCGCCGCACTCCTCGCCCGTCGCCTCGTTGAGCAGCTTGACCTGGTAACCGTACATGGCCAGGCCGGGGCTGCCCAGGCGCGTCGGCGTGTCGGCCACGCCCTTGGCCACCGAGAGGATAGGCCAGCCCGTCTCCGTCTGCCAGTAATTGTCGATGATGTCGACCTTCAGTTCATCGGCGATCCATTGCGAGGTGGTTTCATCGAGCGGCTCGCCCGCCAGGTACAGCGCCTTCAGTGACGACAGGTCGTATTTGCGCATCAGTTCCACCGGGTGCTTGCGCAGCACGCGGATGGCCGTCGGCGCCGAGAACATGCGCGTGACCTTGTATTTTTCAACGATGCTCCACCAGATGCCCGCATCGGGACAGATGGGCAAGCCCTCGTACAGGATGGTGGCCATGCCGGCGATCAGCGGGCCATACACGATGTAGGAATGGCCCACCACCCAGCCGATATCCGAGGTGGCAAAGAAGGTTTCGCCAGGCTTGCCGCAAAATGTGTACTGCATCGACGACGCCAGCGCCACCGCATAGCCGCCCACGTCGCGCTGCACGCCCTTCGGCTTGCCCGTCGTACCCGAGGTGTACAGCACGTACGAAGGTTCGTTCGACTCGAGCCAGGTGACGGGCACCTGCGCATCCAGGTGCTGCTCGCGCAGGACAGCGTAATCGACGTCGCGGCCCGGCGTCAGTTCCATCGGCACCAGCTGGCGGTCGACCAGCAGCACCCGCTGCGGCTTGTGCGCGGCGATGCGGATGGCTTCGTCGAGCAGCGGCTTGTAGGCAATCGCCTTGCCGTTGCGCGAACCGGCATCGGCGGAAAACACCAGTTTTGGCTGCGCATCGTCGATGCGGCTGGCCAGGCTGTTGGCGGCAAAGCCGCCGAACACCACGGAATGCACGGCGCCGATGCGCGCGCACGCGAGCATGGCGAACACCGCCTCGGCGATCATCGGCATGTAGATCAGGACGCGGTCTCCCTTGACGACGCCCAGCGACAGCAGGATCGCGGCGCAGCGTTCCACTTCGCGCTGCAGCTCGCGAAAGCTGTAGCTGCGCTCGGTATTCGTTTCGGTGGAAATAGCGATCAGCGCAGCGGCATCGCCCTGGCTTTCCACCCAGCGGTCAACGGCGTTGTGGCACAAATTGGTGGTGCCGCCGACAAACCACTTGGCGAACGGCGGGCGGGAATAATCGAGCACTTGCGAAAACGGGGTATGCCAGGCTATCTTGCCAGCTTCCTCGCGCCAGAAAGCGTCAGGCGTGTCGATCGAGCGTTGATAAAATGCTGCGAAATTCATGTCTCCTCCGGTGTGCGTGCAATCTGTCTCCGGCTTGGGCGAACTGGCCCGGCCGTGATATGTGGACTATCTGCTTGCGTACTGCTGACTATTAGTTATCTGTTGGTGCATCCTCCAAAGGTCTTGCGAACAGTTTTTGGGAGAAAAGGAACATGTCCGGCTGCGCTGCCACGCAGGCGCTGCGCTCGGCTGCGATCCTGTCGCGGTTCGCCGCCAGCGTGGCACCGGTCAGGAGCATGCCGAACTGGCCGTCCACCGGCGCCCCATCCTTTTGCGTCATCACACGCTGCATGACGATGTCGCCCAGTGCCCTCTTGAAGTGTCCTGCTTCCCAGTACCAGCGCGTACTGGCATGGCGTTGTTGTTGGGTAGGAATCGGCTCGCAGTTGTAAGGGCCAAAGCCGCTGAAATCGGTCACGCTGATGCGGGCCGATGGATATTGTTTCTTGACGGAGGCCACTTCCAGCACGACCTGCTGTTTCCACTCCTCGAACAGGGGCCACAGGCCAGCCCCTTCGAACAGGGTAAGCATCTGTGCGTGATACGGATAGATCACCAGCTTGATATCGGCTTGCGTGGCCGACATCGCCACCAAAAAATCATGCATCGCCTGAAAATCGCCGTCAGCAAAATCGGCCTTCGACATTTTCACAAATCTGGCGGCACTTTTCTGCGCCCGATGCTTGAATACCTTGTAATACCCATCGCGGACCGCATGGGCGCCATAGTCGAGCGCGGGATTGAGGCCGCTCGGCGCGATAGTGAATGCCGCCCTGTCATGTTGGATGAACGGAGTCTTCACGGCGTCTTTCACCGAAGCCAGAGAAAACAAGGCATCGAAACGCCAGAATCCCGGAACATGGCCTGATGACGCCTCTGTGCGCACCGGAGGTGCGACAGCCGGCTTCAGAAAATCAATGAACTCAATTCCCACGATCACCGTCCCCGGCTTGATACCGGCCTGGGTCAGTTGGGCGAACTGGCTGATGGCCATGGCCATCGCAGTGCCTGGTATCCCCATGTTATAGCCATCACCCTGCATTGCGCCAAATGCGGCGGCACGCGGATCGAAACCCATCTCGGCGCGCGAGTTACCCAGGATGATGAAGCTTGGCTGCAGACGCAGCGCGTGTGCGTGCTTGATCTGGCTCTGGTAGCGGCTCAGGCCAGGCTTGACGGCGTTAAAGTTTTCGCGCCTGACCGCGCCATACAGATTATAGGGGTCGACAATGTACACGAAGGCGCAGACCAGGCATGCGCAGGAAAGCAGCACCAGCACCAGGGTGGACAGATAGCGCCTATAGGATGCTCTTGTCATTTTCCTTCTCCACTAGAACTGAAAATACAAGAATTCGGCGGGCCGGTTCAGGGCCAGGATGCTCGCCAGTGCCAGCAGCGCGATGGCGGCAGCCCACGCCGGTGAAGCGCGCCAGGTCAGCAGCCTCGTCATGCCAGGGCCTGTTATTCCTGCAGGGTGGGCACGCTGGAAGTCCAGCGCAGGCCCACAGCGACGCATGATCTGCTGCGTATTCGGGAAAGCAAAGGCCAGCAGCGCCGCGATGGCGATCCACGTCCAGGTTTCGACGAACAGGCGTCCACCGCCCAGATAAAACGTCATCCCCGTCGCCTCCAGCAGGTGCTGCAGCGGCGGCACACGGCTGGCCAGCACGTCGGGTGCCGCGACGCCATGGGCGCCCGCCATGCCCTGCAGTATCTGCCACGACGTTGCCATGTCCGACGCGCGAAAAAAGACCCAGGCAATGCAGACGGAGGCAAAAGTGACGAGGGTGGCCACGACTTTCCAGACGCGGCTATCGAGCGGCAGGCGCAAGCGCTGCGCCACCGCGCTCCAGGCCTTGTGGATGGCCAGGTAGGCGCCGTGCAAAAAGCCCCAGACGATAAAATTCCAGCCAGCGCCATGCCACAAGCCGCCCAGCACCATCGTGATCATCAGGTTCAGGTAGCGCCGCGCGGGCCCGCAGCGGTTGCCGCCCAGCGGGATATACAGGTAATCGCGCAGGAAGCGCGATAGCGTCATGTGCCAGCGGCGCCAGAATTGCGCGATATTGCGCGATTTATAGGGCGAGTCGAAATTCAGGGGAAGGCGCACGCCGAACAGGCGCGACAAGCCAATGGCCATGTCGGAATAGCCGGAAAAATCGAAGTACAGTTGGAAGGCATACGCCAATACCCCGCCCCAGGCGACCAGCAGCGAGGGCGCGGCCGGGTTGTCGAACAACGGCGCCGCATACGGGGCGATGCTGTCGGCGATCAGTACTTTCTTGGCCAGGCCGATGAAGAAAATCGTCGAGCCGATAGCGACGTTCCTGGCCGAGAGACGGAAAATTCGCTTGTCCGCAAACTGCGGCATCATCTCCTTGTGGTGCAATACGGGGCCGGCGATCAGATGGGGGAAATACGTGACAAACAGCAGATAGTGGACAAAGCGGTTTTCCTGCGCCTTGCCCTGATAGGTGTCGACCAGAAAAGCGATCTGGGTAAACGTGAAAAACGATATCCCGATAGGCAGCACCACGTGCAGGACGGGCATCGGTTGCGCCGTCAATTCCGCCAGGCTGGAGACAAAGAATCCCGCGTACTTGTAATAAGCGAGCAAGCCCAGGTTGGCGCCGATGGCGGCGGTGACGAGCCATTTTCGGCCCGATGGCGGACTGGCGCCGAGCAAGGCCGCACAACCGTAGTTGAAGAGGATGGAGCCCAGCAGCAGCGGCAGGTAGCGGTAATCCCAATAGCCGTAGAAGAACAGCGATGCTCCCGCCAGCCACGCGGCGGCCCCCAGTTGGCTGCGTCTGCCCAGGATGAAGAATCCCGCCACCGTGATGGGTAGAAAAGCAAAAAGGAAGACGTAGGAGTTAAATAACATCTGTTCACCGGTCAGGAAGCATGGGAGGCCGCCAACATCCGCGACACGCTAACGCGCATCGCGGCTGGCGCCCTGCCATTTTCCTTGCCGCTCAGTTTTTTTACCAGCAAAAGTATCTATCTATCGGCAGGTGCACGGACAGGCCGAGTCCAGGTGCGTGCTGCGCAGACTAGAATGCGTCGCCGGGAACGCGCACGGCCCCTTCCATCAGCACGCGCGCGCTGCGGCTCATGATGGCCTTGGTGACGCTCCACACGCCATCGACGAGCGCCGCTTCCGCCCCCACCATCAGGGTGCCGGACGGGTGGCCGAAGCGCACCGAGTTGCGGGGACCGCCACCGGCCGCCAGGTTGACCAGGGTGCCGGGAATGGCTGCCGCCGTGCCGATGGCGACAGCGGCCGTGCCCATCATGGCATGATGTAATTTACCCATCGACATGGCGCGCACCAGCAAGTCGATCTCGCCCGCTGCCACCTGCTTGCCGCTGGATGAGACATAGCCGGCAGGCCTGGCGACAAATGCCACTTTCGGCGTGTGCTGGCGTTTCGCCGCTTCATCGACATGCGCGATGAGTCCCATGCGCAAGGCGCCATACGCGCGGATGGTTTCGAAGCGGGCCAGCGCCACCGGATCGCCATTGATGGCGTCCTGCAGTTCCGTGCCCGTGTAGCCGATGGCGTCCGCATCGAAAAAAATCGTCGGGATGCCGGCGTTGATCATCGTGACCTTTAAAACACCGATGCCGGGTACTTCCAGGTCGTCGACGAGGTTGCCGGTAGGGAACATAGCCGAGCTGGCCCCATCGCCGCCCTCCTCGTCTGCCGCCGGATCGAGGAATTCCAGTTTCACTTCGGCGGCCGGGAAAGTCACGCCATCGAGTTCGAAGTCGCCCGTTTCCTGCACTTCGCCATGCGTCATGGGCACGTGGGCAATGATGGTCTTGCCGATATTGGCTTGCCAGATGCGCACCGTGGCGATGCCGTTTTGCGGCACGCGGGCGGCGTCCACCAGGCCGCTGGCGATGGCAAACGAGCCGACGGCGGCCGACAGGTTGCCGCAATTGCCGCTCCAGTCGACGAATGGCTTGTCGATGGAGACCTGGCCGAACAGGTAGTCGACGTCGTGGTCAAGCTTGGCGCTTTTTGCCAGGATCACCGTCTTGCTGGTGCTGGAGGTGGCGCCGCCCATGCCGTCGATCTGCTTGCCGTAGGGGTCGGGGCTGCCGATCACGCGCAGCAGCAGCGCATCGCGCGCGGCGCCCGGCACTTGCGCACTGGCCGGCAAATCCTGCAGGCGGAAGAACACGCCCTTGCTGGTGCCGCCGCGCATGTAGGTGGCGGGGATTTTGATTTGGGGTACGTGGGTCATAGGGTTTCCTGGAAAGCCGGGCAGCGCGCGCCTGCGCGCCACCCGGTGAATGACGAACTGCTTACGCTGCCTTCGACGACTCGAGGAAATCCTGCGCGAAGCGCTGAAGAACGCCGCCCGCCTCGTAGATCGACACCTCTTCCGCCGTATCGAGACGGCAGGTGACGGGCACTTCGACCGTTTCGCCGTTCTTGCGGTGGATCAGCAAGGTCAAGGTGGAACGCGGCGTGCGCTCGCCGACGACGTCATAGGTTTCGCTGCCGTCCAGGCCCAGGGTCTTGCGGTTCACGCCAGCCAAAAATTCCAGCGGCAACACGCCCATGCCCACCAGATTGGTGCGGTGGATGCGTTCGAAACCTTCGGCCACGATGGCTTCCACGCCGGCCAGGCGCACGCCCTTGGCTGCCCAGTCGCGCGAGGAGCCCTGGCCATAGTCGGCGCCGGCGATGATGATCAATGGCTGCTTGCGCTCCATATACACCTCGATGGCTTCCCACATGCGCGAGATTTTGCCTTCCGGCTCGATGCGCGTGAGCGAACCGGCTTTCACTTTGCCGTCCTCGATGACCATCTCGTTCTTCAGGGTCGGGTTGGCAAACGTGGCGCGCTGCGCCGTCAGATGGTCGCCCCGGTGCGTGGCGTAGGAATTGAAGTCTTCCTCGGGCAAGCCCATTTTCGCCAGGTATTCGCCGGCCGCGCTATCGAGCATGATGGCGTTCGACGGCGACAGGTGGTCGGTGGTGATGTTGTCGCCCAGGACGGCCAGCGGACGCATGCCTTTCAAGGGGCGCGCGCCAGCCAGCGCGCCTTCCCAGTACGGCGGACGGCGGATGTATGTCGTCTGCGGACGCCAGTCGTACAGGGGGCTGACCTTGATGCCGTCGTCCGCCTGCGCGGCGAACATCGGAATGTACACCTTGCGGAACTGCTCCGGCTTGACGCTGGAAGCGACGATGGCGTCGATTTCCTCGTCCGACGGCCAGATATCCTTGAGCAGAATCGGCTTGCCATCCGCATCATGGCCCAGCACATCCTTCTCGATATCGAAGCGGATGGTGCCGGCGATCGCGTAAGCCACCACCAGCGGCGGCGAGGCGAGGAACGCCTGTTTCGCGTACGGGTGGATGCGGCCGTCGAAGTTGCGGTTGCCCGACAAGACGGCCGTGGCGTACAGGTCGCGCGACACCACTTCATCCTGGATCACGGGGTCGAGCGCGCCCGACATGCCGTTGCACGAGGTGCAGGCAAACGCCACGACGCCAAAGCCCAAGTTTTCAAGCTCCGGCATCAGGCCCGCTTCCTGCAGGTACAGCTCCACGGTTTTCGAGCCGGGCGCCAGCGACGATTTCACCCATGGCTTGCGGGTCAAACCGAGGCGGTTCGCATTGCGCGCGATCAAACCGGCGGCGATCATGTTGCGCGGGTTGTTCGTGTTGGTGCAGCTGGTGATGGCCGCGATGATGACGGCGCCGTCCGGCATCTTGCCCGGTTCGTTTTCCACCACGCCGGAAATCCCGCGCGCGGCCAGTTCCGACGTCGGCACGCGGTTGTGCGGATTCGACGGGCCGGCGATATTGCGCACGACGGACGACAGGTCGAAGCTCAAGACGCGCTCATACTGCGCGTCCACCAGGCTGTCGGCCCACAGGCCCGTCTCTTTGGCGTACAGCTCCACCAGTTTCACCAGTTCGTCGTCGCGGCCCGTCAGTTTCAAATACTTGATGGTTTGCGCGTCGATGTAGAACATGGCGGCCGTGGCGCCGAACTCCGGCGCCATATTGGAAATCGTGGCGCGGTCGCCCAGGGTCAGGTGCGCAGCGCCTTCGCCAAAGAATTCCAGATAGGACGAGACGACCTTCTGCTTGCGCAAGAATTCCGTCAGCGCCAGCACCGTGTCGGTGGCCGTGATGCCCGGCTGCGGTTTACCCGTCAGCTTGACGCCGATGATGTCCGGCAGGCGCATCCACGAGGCGCGGCCCAGCATCACGCTTTCCGCTTCCAGGCCGCCCACGCCGATGGCGATCACGCCCAGCGCATCGACCATCGGCGTGTGCGAATCCGTGCCCACCAGCGTATCGGGATAGGCTACACCATTTTGTACCTGGATCACGGGCGACATGCGCTCAAGATTGATCTGGTGCAAGATGCCGTTGCCCGGCGGAATCACATCGACGTTTTTAAAAGCCTTCTTGGTCCAGTCGATGAAGTCGAAACGGTCTTCGTTGCGGCGGTCTTCGATGGCGCGGTTCTTGGCGAAGGCGTCGGGGTCGAAACCGCCGCATTCGACGGCCAGCGAGTGGTCCACCACCAGCTGCGTCGGCACGACGGGGTTGACGAGGGCCGGGTCGCCGCCCTGGGCCGCGATGGCGTCGCGCAAGCCGGCCAGGTCGACCAGGGCCGTCTGGCCCAGGATGTCATGGCAGACGACGCGCGCGGGGAACCACGGGAAGTCCAGGTCGCGGCGGCGTTCGATAAATTGGCTCAGCGAAGCGTTCAGGGTCGCCGGGTCGCAGCGGCGCACGAGGTTTTCCGCCAGCACGCGCGAGGTGTAGGGCAAGGTGGCGTAGGCGCCTGGCTGGATCGCATCGACGGCGGCACGCGTGTCGAAGTAGTCTAGCTGGGTGCCCGGCAAGGATTTGCGGTGCAAGGTGTTCATGTTGGTGCTCATTATTTGCGGTCCTTGATCGGCACGAATTCCAGGTCTTCCGGACCCACGTAGTTGGCGCTCGGGCGGATGATCTTGTTGTCGATGCGCTGCTCGATGATGTGGGCAGCCCAGCCCGACGTGCGCGAGATGACGAACAGCGGCGTAAACATCGCCGTCGGCACGCCCATCATGTGGTACGACACGGCCGAGAACCAGTCCAGGTTCGGGAACATGTTCTTGATTTCCCACATGACCGTCTCCAGGCGCTCGGCGATGTCGAACATTTTCGTGGAACCGGCTTCCTGCGACAGCGAACGGGCCACTTCCTTGATGACTTTATTGCGCGGATCGGAAATCGTGTAGACGGGGTGACCGAAGCCGATCACCACTTCCTTGTTGGCCACGCGTTCGCGAATGTCCGCTTCCGCTTCATCGGCGTTGTCGTAGCGTTTCTGGATATCCAGCGCCACTTCGTTCGCGCCGCCGTGTTTCGGGCCGCGCAGCGCGCCGATGGCGCCCGTGATGGCCGAGTGGATGTCCGAGCCCGTGCCGGCGATGACCCGGCTGGTGAAGGTCGAGGCGTTGAATTCGTGTTCCGCGTACAGGATCAGCGAGGTGTGCATGGCTTTTTCCCACGACGCCGATGGTTTTTCGCCGTGCAGCAGGTGCAGGAAGTGGCCGCCGATCGAGTCGTCGTCCGTTTCCACTTCGATGCGCTTGCCGTTATGGCTGTAGTGGTACCAGTACAGCAGCATGGAGCCGAACGACGCCATCAGACGGTCGGCGATGTCGCGCGCGCCCGGGGCGTTATGGTCGTCTTTTTCCGGCAGGGTGCAGCCCAGCACGGACACGCCCGTGCGCATCACGTCCATCGGGTGGGCGGCGGCCGGCAGCGCTTCCAGCGCCAGTTTCACTGCCGACGGCAAGCCGCGCAGCGATTTCAACTTGGCCTTGTAGCCTTTCAGTTCAGCGGCTGTCGGCAGCTTGCCGTGCACCAGCAGGTAGGCGATTTCCTCGAACTCGCAGCTGTCGGCCACGTCCAGGATGTCATAGCCGCGGTAATGCAAATCGTTGCCGGTCTTGCCGACCGAGCACAGCGCCGTATTGCCGGCGGTGACGCCGGACAGGGCGACGGATTTTTTAGGCTTGAAAGTGGCGGCTTGCGGTGCGTTCATTGATTTCTCCAAAAATTGACTAGTCTCGGTTGCATCACTGCGGGGCCGGCATGCGGCCCCTGCTTCTTTACTTTTCTTTACTTATTTCTTTTGCGCGGCGAACAGCGCATCGAGCTTTTGCTCGAAATCGTGATAATTGATCGATTCATACAGCTCCATGCGCGTCTGCATGGTGTCGACGACGTTCTTTTGCGTGCCGTCGCGGCGCAGCGCCTGGTAGACGTTTTCCGCCGCCTTGTTCATGGCGCGGAAGGCCGACAGCGGATACAGGGCCAGGCCCACGTGGGCGCTGCGCAGTTCGTCCAGGGTGAACAGCGGCGTGGCACCGAATTCCGTGATATTGGCCAAAATCGGTACGTTGACGGCCTTGGCGAACGTGGCGTACATGTCCAGGTCCGTGATGGCTTCCGGGAAGATCATGTCGGCGCCCGCTTCGACGCAGGCGACGGCGCGTTCCAGCGCCGCTTCCAGGCCATCGACGGCCAGCGCATCGGTGCGCGCCATGATGACGAAGTTCGGGTCCGTGCGCGCATCGACAGCCGCCTTGATGCGGTCGACCATTTCTTCCTTGCTCACGATTTCCTTGCCCGGACGGTGGCCGCAGCGCTTGGCACCCACCTGGTCTTCGATGTGCAGGCCGGCCGCGCCGAACTTGATCATCGATTTCACCGTGCGCGCCACGTTGAAGGCGGAAGAACCGAAGCCCGTGTCGGCGTCGACCAGCAGCGGCAGGTCGCACACGTCGGTGATGCGGCGGATGTCGGTCAGCACGTCGTCCAGGCTGGAAATACCCAGGTCGGGCAAGCCCAGCGAGCCGGCCGCGACGCCGCCGCCGGACAGGTAGATGGCTTTATAGCCGGCGCGCTTGGCCAGCAAGGCGTGGTTGGCGTTGATGGCGCCGACGACTTGCAACGGGGATTCTTCCTGGACGGCCTTGCGGAATGCGGCACCTGCGGAGTATTGAGTCATGTGTTCACCTTATGGGTTTCGGATGGTCCCGAATGTTTCACGGAGTGGCTATGAACATCAGTATTGCAAATGCCGTGCCAGGCCGACGCGGCCTGGCGAAAAACACGTGACGGCAGAGTGAAAACAGGCGACAAGGGGCCAGCCAGCGCTGCTCCGGGACTGTCACGCCAGGGAACAACGATGTCACGTTTGTCCTGTGCGATGTTTCATTATCGCTTCATAATTTCATTTTGAAACATAGCATTGAAACATGCAACACCGCTGACTGAAAAGATGGGGGCAGGCACAGGCGCCGCCGGTCGCGCGCAAAAAAAACAGCCGGCGGATGCCGGCTGCGGGAACACTGAAAGAGTAAAGAACTAGGCCAGCCGCACCAGCGGGTTGGCGATGATGTTGTCGATCTGGCGCACGGCTTCTTCGCAGGCGGCGGCAATGGCGCCCTCCTCGTCGTCGCGCACGAATTGCATGGTCGAGCCTTCGAATACTTCCAGGCCTTCGGCCGTGGCGCGCTCGATGTCGCAACTGGCCGACCATTTGCCGTCGGTGGTGGGCACGGCCAAGGGAACGATTTCCCAGCCTTTATAGTGAATTTTAGAACTGCTATCCATGGGTGCCTCCTTCGTGACTGACTCAATAGTGGAAATCGTAGCATGAAGCGCGGCTGGCAGCGACGTGTTTCACGCGCCAGCCGTGGTCAGGCTCACTTTCGGGCTAAACGATTTACGCTGGCTCAAGGGCGCAGCAGATTATCGACTTCCGTCCTGGCCACTTGCAGGCCCGCCGTGCAAGCCGTTTCGGGGGCCGCGTAGCCGCCCAGGGTGCGGCTGCGCGTGATCGCCTGCGCTTCCGGCTCGCCTTCGCGCTGCAGGCGGTAGGTAAAATCCCATAAATCGTCGTTATCCTTTTGCGGGGTCACGGAAATCGTAAAACCGCGGTACTGTTCGCTGCGTGCAGTGATATCGTTCATGAATTCCTCCTTGGAAGAATGAGGTTACCATGCTGCAAGCGCCGGGGTGCGCACGGCTGTGACGGCCGCATGCCTGCTTCCTTATCTGTTTTTCGCATGTTAAATGTTAATTTGCAACATTTTTTTAGCGAACTCTGGCGATATAATGCCATTCCCTGTCCGCCCATTGCCCTCCCTTGCCGCCGTGATGACTCCACAAATCCAAGCTTTCTTCGATCCCGCCACCGCCACCGTCACCTATATCGTGTATGAGGCCGATGGGCGGGACTGCGCCATCATCGATTCCGTGCTCGACTACGATCCCAAGGCGGGCCGCACATCCACCGCCTCGGCCGACAAGGTGATCGCCTTCGTGCGCGAGCACGGCTTGCAGTGCCGCTGGCTGCTGGAAACCCATGCGCATGCGGATCACCTGTCCGCCGCGCCCTACCTGCAGCAGCAGCTGGGCGGCGACGTGGCCATCGGCGCCGCCATCCAGACGGTGCAGCAGGCCTTCGCCGCCGTCTACCACCAGGGTGCGGCCAAGGCCGACGGCTCGCAGTTCGACCAGCTGTTCGCGCCCGACCAGGTATTCCATATCGGCGCATTGGAAGTGCGCGCGCTGCATGTGCCCGGCCACACGCCGGCCGACCTGGCGTACCAGATCGGCGACGCCGTGTTTGTCGGCGACACCCTGTTCATGCCGGACGTGGGCTCGGCCCGCTGCGACTTTCCCGGCGGCTCCGCTGCGCTGCTGTACCGCTCCGCGCAGCGCCTGCTGTCGCTGCCGCCGCAGACGCGGCTGTTCATGTGCCACGACTACCCGCCCAACGGCCGCGCGCCGCGCTGGGAAGTGACGGTGGCCGAACAGCGCGCCGGCAACATCCACTTGCGCGACGGCATCACGGAAGAACAATTCGTGGCCATGCGCACCAGCCGCGACGCCACCCTGGACATGCCGACATTGATCCTGCCCGCCATCCAGGTCAACATCAACGCGGGCAAGCTGCCCGAGCCGGAAGACAATGGCGTGCGCTACCTCAAAATACCGCTGAACGCGATCTGATTCCCCCGGCATTCCCCGCCCGCCGCGCTTCCTTTCTTGACACCAAGCAAGTCCCACCTCAGGCAATCCGCATACAGTGCAGATTGCCTGAGTTCGCTTGGGCGCCGCTTTTCATCTTTAACGTTGACGGAGCGCCCGCATGTCGCCCGACCCTACGCTAGCTGGCAATTGCATCCTGCTCGCCGAAGCCGAAGGCACGACCTTGTTCAGCCATGCGCTGCTCCAGGCCGTCACGCGCCTGCCCCGTCCCGGCATCGTCATCTTCGTGCATGGCGTCAATTCCGATGGCGAATGGTATGAGCAAGCCGAACAAGGGCTGTGCGCCGGCCTGAATGCGCGCCTGAGACGCCGCGACGAAGATCTGGCGATCCCGGGCCCGGCAGCCGGACAGATGCAGTCCGCCACCTACGCGCGCGAATTGACGGATGACGGCTTCCTCAATCCCAAGCGCAACGCCACTACCTTCCGGCATCCACCAACTTTGCGCTGAGGACTGACGGTGCATAAATTCATTGCCACGCCGCGCCAGCGACTGACCTGGGCCATCGCCACGTTTCTCTGCGTCATTTTCCTGGCATGTTGGTCCATCTGGTCGGGCTATGCCGATCACCAGCATGTCCATTCACCTGGAGACTTCATGAAACAGTTCCTCGCGCTGCCCATGCTGGCCGCCAGCTCCATGTTTGCGCTATTGACAGCCTGCGCCGTGAAGCCGGCGCAGAAAGAAGAAGGCCTCCCAAAAACCACGGCTCACGTTCCCTTCCGGGCACAAGTGGTGGGTCTGCAGTGGCTCAATCCGCTGCAGCGGCTCGACTATCCCACCGAGTGGCAGCTGCTCTGGACGCTCGGCCTGGCCAAACCCAACAAGAATGACGATATGGTCAGGACGTATCACAGGGGTTTCAGCACCTTGCAGCCAGTCGCCCCCATTGCCCACGATATCGATGGCACGGAAACGTTCAAGGGCTATCACTATAAATATGTGCGGAAATTAACCAGCCCATTTCATGACATTTACTACTCCAGCCCCACCTACTTTTATCGAGTCTATCCCAAAGATCAAAAACAGAACTGGCGCGAACTGGCAGGCATCCGCGTCGAATATGCCCTGCCTGCGGGCAAGTTGGACCCAGAAGAGGCAAGAAACACTACACGCGAACGCATTATCGACACCTTCAGCATCGGCAATGTCAATTTCCCGACCCTCTGGACCCGCGCCACCCCACCCGACGTGCGCATCACCCTGGGCGGCAACAACGCGGGTTTTACCTCCCTGCAAGCCGCGCTGGCCTACCTGGAAACGCATCCGAAGGAAACCGTGTGGGTGATGAACTGGGATGCGCCGAGCCGGCCGAAGACCATGCAGATCAATGAAAACCTGGTGCTGCTGGTGCTGGCCGGCCCCGATTGCAAGACGGAGCGCGCGGCGCTGGCGTGGATAGCTTATCCGGCCACGCGCAAGGTAGCCGATTTTGAAGCGGGCAAGGACAAGCCGCCGCGCACCGTCCAGGCGTGGCAGGCGGTATTTGCCGAGGCGGCGCGCCATGGCGGCAAGACGGCGGAAGACATCGGCTACGTCATCCACGATGCCAATAAAACCCTGCCCACGTCATCCGACCGGCTGGCACGGCTGGCGCAGGCCTTGAGTCTGGAAGTCCCAGGATTCGACTTCCTGCCGCAGACTTTCAATACGCCGGCCCTGCTGGACGAAATGGGCGCCGGCACGGCGCTGACCAATGTCGCCCTGGGTATCGCCCATGCGAACCATGTGGGCCAGCCCGTGCTGGTGGCGGGCACCAGCGATCCTGACGGCGTCACGGGCGTGCTGGTCTTGCCGCCCGCCACGGTACGGCCCATCGCCCACGACAAACCGTGGTTCCGCGCGCGCGGCGAAAACAATGCGTATTTGCCGTGGTGGGGCATCCGGCATGACACGGCGGACAATTTGCAGGGTTACTCGAAATAAGGTCCGAAGTACTGGCCGCCGGCGCGCAGCGAGCTTCCAGGCGGCCCGGCCGCGCCGCACATATGGCGTCAAACGCAATAACACAATGCAAATGATGCGCCTTCCGCCATGCCAGATCCCTCGATACCATGTAATGACCCCATTCGAGGATCAGCCACGCCATGCATGCACCGTCAAAACCCGCTCCACCCAACCAGCAGGCGTCCCAGGCCGGCAGCGCCACGATGCCCGTGCGCGGCGCGCTTGCCAGCCTGTCCCTGGCGATGCTGCTGCCCGCGCTGGGCACCAGCATCGCCAACGTCGGCCTGCCCGACATGGCCAGGGCCCTGCAGGCACCGTTCCAGGATGTGCAATGGATCGTGCTCGCCTATCTGCTGGCCATCACTGCGCTGATCGTCAGCGTGGGCCGCCTCGGCGACATGGTCGGCCGGCGCCGCCTGCTGCTGGCCGGCATCGCGCTGTTTGCCCTAGCTTCCATCCTGTGCGCGCTGGCGCCCACCTTGTGGCTGCTGGTTGCCGCGCGCGCCCTACAAGGCCTGGGCGCGTCCGTCATGATGGCGCTGACCATGGCCATGGTCGGCAGCACCGTCCCCAAGGCCAGGACGGGCAGCGCCATGGGCCTGCTCGGCACCATGTCCGCAGTCGGCACCACGCTGGGCCCCGCGCTGGGCGGCCTGCTGATCGCGCGCTTCGGCTGGCAAGCCATTTTCCTCGTCAACGTGCCGCTGGCTGGCCTGGCGCTGCTGCTGGCCTGGCGCTGCCTGCCGGCGGATCAGCGCGACGCGCACGCCAAACGGCCCGTCTTCGACCACCGCGGCACTGCGCTGCTGGCGCTGACCCTGGGTGCCTATGCGCTGGCCATGACCCTGGGCCGCGGCCATTTCGGCGTGCGCAACGCGGCGCTGCTGCTGGCCGCCTGCGTCGGCGCCATCCTGTTCGTCCGGGTCGAGCTGAAGGCGCCGGCGCCGCTGATACGCCTGGCCATGCTGCGCGCGCCCGCGCTCGGCGCCGGCCTGGCGACCAGCATGCTGGTCGCGACGGTGATGATGTCCACGCTGGTGGTCGGCCCCTTCTACCTGGCGCGCGGCCTGGGCCTGGGCACAGCCGTTACCGGCATGGTGCTGGCGGCGGGGCCGCTGGTGGCGGCGTTCTGCGGCGTGCCGTCCGGCTGGCTGGTGGACCGCTACGGCGCGCAGCGCATGGGCGGCGCGGGCCTGTGCGGCGCGGCCGCCGCCTGCCTGGCGCTGGCCCTGCTGCCCGCCAGCCTGGGCATTCCCGGCTACGTCGCGCCCATCATGCTGCTCACGGCCAGCTATGCGCTGTTCCAGGCAGCCAACAATACGGCCGTCATGGGCGATATCGTTGCCGAGCAGCGCGGCGTCATTTCCGGCATGCTCAATCTGTCGCGCAATCTGGGACTCGTCACGGGCGCCTCCGTGATGGGCGCCGTCTTCGCTGCCGGCGCCGGCGATATCGCCAGCGCCCGGCCAGCCGCCATGATCGGCGGCATGCACGCCACCTTTGGCGTGGCCAGCGCGCTGATACTCGCCGCGCTGGTCATTTTCGTGCTTGGCCGCACCCTGAGCAAAACTGGAGACTCCGCATGATACGCACCCGTGCAATCCCATCCCTGCCTGTCCCTCTGTTGCTGCTGGCCCTGGCCTGCGGCGCCACCCTGTCCGGCTGCTGCTGGCCCTGAGCTGGCGCGCCGGCGGCGTCAGCCGGCATTGATCCGGGCCGCGCAAGCGTCGACCACGCAGCCGCGCAGCCAGCGGTGGGCAGGGTCGGCATCCATGCGCGGATGCCACATCAGCGACACGGTCAGGTCGGGCATGCGCAGCGGCAGCGCAAAACTGAACATACCGGCGCGCAGATTGCCCGTATGCCGTTCAGGCACGGTGGCGATCAGGTCGGAGCCGGCGGCCAGCGCCAGCGCCGCCGTGAAGCCGCCGACGATGCTGGCGATCGTGCGCTGCAATCCCAGCGCCGCCAGCGCGTCGTCCATCGGCCCCGTCTCCTGGTCGCGCCGCGCCACCAGCACGTGCCGGCCGGCCGCATAGCGCTCGGCGCTGATGTCGCCCTGCGCCAGCGGATGGCCGCTGCGCACCACGCCCACGAAACGGTCGCCGAACAGCCTGCGCGTGCGCACTTCCGGGCTGGTGAGGCTGCCGATCACGCCCGTTTCCAGGTCGATGCTGCCCTCGCGCAGCTGCACGCTTTCGCGGTCGAGCTTTTGCACGAAGCGCAGACGCACGCCTGGCGCTTGCGCGCCGATATGCGCGAGCAGCGCCGGGCCGAAATTTTCCACGAAACCGTCGCTCGAACGCAGCGTAAACGTTTGCGCCAGCTGGCGCGGATCCAGCTGCTGCGCCGGCCCCAGCACGGCCAGCACTTCGCCCAGCAGGGGGGCGACTCTTGCGCGCAGCTCCAGCGCGCGCGGCGTGGGCACCAGTTCACGCCCGGCGCGCACCAGCAGCGGATCGCCCGTCGTCTCGCGCAGGCGCGCCAGGGCGCGGCTCATGGCCGATGGACTCAAACGCAAGCGCCGCGCCGCGCGCGTGACGCTGCCTTCGGCCAGCAGGACATCGAGGGTGATCAACAGATTCAGATCGGGTAGCGACATGGTGTTTACCTTGGCATGCATTGCTGGCGCCAAGTTGCCGGCGCCAGCACTGGCGCTTACTCGGCCTGCTCCGGCGCGCGGCCGATCTCGCCGTCGATATTGGCCAGGAACCAGGCCAGCGACGACATCAGCGCCACGTTGCGCTTCAGGTTTTCCGGGTCGACCTTGTCCAGCGTGTCGGCCGCCGTGTGGTGGTAGTGGAAGTAACTGTGGCTGTCCACCAGCGGCTCGAAACTCGGTACGCCGCCCGTTTCCAGGCGGTGCAAGTCGCCCGTACCCAGCGCGTCGCGGCGCGTGAAGGCATGCGCGCCCATCGGCAGCAGGGCCGCGCGCAGGGGCGCGAACAGTTTTTCCGACTTCGGCCCCACGCTGGCGAGGATGCCGAACGGGCGGCCGGCGCCGCTATCCATCTCGATGGCCGCGTACTGCTTGCCGAGCGCCTGCTTGTGGGCCTCGAAATAGGCCTGGCCGCCGCGCCCGCCGTTTTCCTCGTTCATCCAGGCGATTACGCGGATGGTGCGGCGCGGACGGTAGTCGAGCTTTTTCAGGGTTTCCACCACGCCCATGGCTGCCACGACGCCGGCGCCGTCGTCGTGCGCGCCCGTCGCCAGGTCCCAGGAATCGAGGTGGCCCGAAACCACCACCACTTCGTCGGCCTTGTCCGTGCCCGGCCAGTCGGCGATGACGTTGTAGCTGTCCGCTTCCGGCAGGTTTTGCGGCGTCAGGGTCAGGTGCATTTTCAGGGGGCCGCGCGCGGCCAGGCGGCCCATCAGCAAGGCGTCTTCCACGGTGACGGCGGCGGCGGGAATGCGTTTATTCTCGTCCAGGCCCGTGGCGCCCGCGTGCGGGATGCGGAAATCGGCGCCGCCCACCGAGCGCACCAGCGCGGCGGCCGCGCCCAGGTCGGCCGCCGCCTTCGGCCCGAGGAAGCGCGCGCGCGAACCCTGGCCATAGGTGACGCCGGCCAGTCCGCGCTCGGCCATCTCCTGGTCGAACGGCGTGTCGATCAGCACGATGGCGCCCTTCACTTCCGACGCGCGCGCCTTGAGTTCATCCAGGCTCTTGACGATGATCACGGGCGCCGTCAGGCCGGCGGCCGGCGTGGCGCCGGAGCCGCCCAGGGCGGTGAGCACCACGCGCTGCGACACGCCCTGCGGACGGCCCGCGTAATCGACGATTTCCGCCGTTTCCACGCCGCGCACCCAGTGCGGCACTTTCACGGGCTGCAAGGTGACGGTGGCGCCCAGCCGGCGCATGGTGTCGGCCACCTGCTGCACGGCGGCCGCCGCGCCGGCGGAACCGGACAGGCGCGGGCCGATCAGATCCGTCATGTCGGCCAGGCGGGCGTACGCCCAGTCGCTTTGCAGCGCGGTGTCGCGCACCTGCGCCAGCGCTTGCGGCGCATTGCCCGGCGCGGCGGCAAAGGCGCCGGCGCTGATGATGCAGCCGAGGGCAAGGGATACGGCGGAACGGCGCAGTGGCGCGCCAGTCAGGATGCTATGCATGTGTTCAAATCCAGTCTACGAGGTCGAAGCGGGTACGCCGTGGCCATGGGCAAGGCGCGACTTTTTCTACGATAGCGTATTTATTCTGTCATTGCAGCAACTTTTACGGGATCGATTGCCTCGCCCCCCAGAGTCGATTACCATCAGAATCGTGATCGCTACCGGAAACCGCCATGCTCAAGGGAACACTCTGTACCGTCCGGCATCTGCAGGCCGCCGACCTGAATACCTATATTTCCCTCGTCAACGACCTGCCCTCGCGCGGCGAGTTTTTCTCGATGCAATTCAAGTCGCCCGAAGCCATGCGGCGCGACTTCCTGCAATCGGGCTTCGTGACCGAGGACAGCGAATTGTTCCTCATCGAAGATCACGCCCAGCACATCATCGGCACGATCACGCACTTCAAGAGCCGCACGCCAGCCTCGCGCGAGATCGGCTACCGCCTGTTCGACCGGCAGCGGGATGGACGCGGCTACATCAGCGAAGCGACGCGCCTGCTGGTCGACTACCTGTTCAACGCCTATCCGTATCACCGGCTGGAGCTGCTGATGGACCCGCTGAACATCGGTTCCGAGCGCATCGCGCAAAAGAACGGCTTTACCCAGGAAGGCTTGCTGCGCCAGGCCTTCTTTATCAATGGCGTGATGCGCGATGTCAAAATGTACAGCCTGCTGCGTCCGGAATGGCAGGCGCGCCTGCGCTGACTTGTTACGGCCGGGGCAGGATTGTAATAAGTTGTATTAGACATGGAACACGGTTGCGACAGCAGATATAGTCCAGTCCATGCAGATCATTGTGATCTCGCCGGAATGGAAGGAAATGCCATGTTGAACAAGAAACTCCTGGGTGCGGTAATGGTAGCGGCAGTGGCTGTGTCTTCGGCCGCAGTCGCCGGTGACCGCGACTTCAATACCGTTGCAGGCGCCGTTGTCGGAGCGGCCATTGGCAACAGCACCGGCGGCCGCAATGGCGCGATCGTCGGTGGCGTGCTGGGCGCGGCCGTCGGCAACAGCATCAGCACGAATGACCGTTATTACGACCGTGGCGGCTATCGCGGCGGTTACCGCGAAACCTATTATGCGCCGGCGCCGCAGCCCGTGTACTACGCCCCCGCCCCGCAACCCGTGTATTACGCGCCGCCACCACGCTACTACGGCCCGCCGGCTGTCGTCTACGTGCAACCGGGCCGCGGCTACTACCGCGACCATGGCCGCCGCGACTACTATGACCGCGGAGACTACCATGACCATGGCCGTGGCTGGGGCCATCGCCGTTAAGCAGCGCCCTGTACTTGCTCCATGAAAAACCTGCGCCAGCCTGCTGACGCAGGTTTTTTTGCGTGAAAGGCAAGGTATCGCCCCTGCACAATATCGGCTAAGCTGTGTCCTATGATCAACATTGCTGGCCGCCTGGACCGCACCAACCGATGCATTTAATCAAAGACGAGCTCGATTTCGGCCCCTGGCTCGACGCCGCCGCCGGCACCAGCGTGGGCGCCGGCCCCCTGCCGCGCCGCGAAAACCAGGACAATTTCCTGCTGATCGATGCCGGCGGCCACGCCGTCTGCCTGTCGCGGCAGGCGCCGTTCCACTGCCAGGTGCCAGGCTGGCCGCGCGGCCATGTGCGCGCTGCCGTGCTCGACGGCATGGGCGGCCACGGCCACGGGCGCGAAGCGGCGGAAGCGGCCGTGCAAGGCTTGCTGGCCATGCCCGCCTGCCTTGACACGGCCAGCCTGGCGGCCAGGCTCGACGCGCTGCACACGCGGCTGCAGGACAGTTTTGCCGAGGCCGCGCCAGCCCAGGCGCGTCCGCCCGGCACCACCCTGACCCTGCTGGAGGTG
Source organism: Janthinobacterium sp. SUN206 (assembly GCF_030587305.1). Classification (NCBI taxonomy): domain Bacteria; kingdom Pseudomonadati; phylum Pseudomonadota; class Betaproteobacteria; order Burkholderiales; family Oxalobacteraceae; genus Janthinobacterium; species Janthinobacterium sp. SUN206. Next base: position 1,515,581 of record NZ_JAPWIB010000001.1, read on the forward strand.
CCGCCCGGCGAAGCGCCGCTGCTGTATCACGTGGGCGATTCGCGCCTGTACGAAATTGCCGACGGGACAGCCAGCATCCTCACCGTGGACCACGTGCCGGCCACCGTATACGCCATGCGCGGCGCGCTCGACGAGGCGCGCTGGCGGGCCGCCGTGCACGGCGAACACCACCCGCAAATCTCGCAGGCATTCATTTTAGGCAATGCCATCGGCGACAGCTTGCAGCTCGACAAGCCCTTGCGCGGCCTCGATGCGGCCATCTTGCCGCCCTTCCTCGCGCACCTGGGCGACCGCCGCGTGCTGCGCGTGCGCCCCGGCGCCCACTATCTGCTGGCCAGTGACGGCTTCTGGGCCTGCGAGGACCCGCTGGCCCTCACGGCCCGCTGGCCCGCCTTGTGCGCCGGCAAGACTGCGGCACAGGCCGTCAGCGCCCTGTTCGACGACTTCCTCTCGCATCCGCCCAAAGGCTTGCATAGCGACAACATTACCGTGCTGGCGCTGCGCTTCGATGCGGAATTCACCGCCCCAGCCGGCTAGCTGCCAGGTAGCCGGCCGTCGCCGACACGGACGACAGCACGGCGCCCCAGGCCATGTCGATCACCGTCAAGGCCAGCGGCCAGTCGCGCAAGGTCGCATAGTTGCTCAAATCATAGGTGCCATAGGCAAGCAGGCCCAGCAGCGCGCCCAGCACTGCCGCCGTGCGCCCGCGGCGCGCGCGCAAGCCCGGCAAAATGGCGAAAACCAGCAATCCCGCCACATACAGCAGATAAAACAGCGTCGCCGGCGCCCAGCGGGGAGACTCCGCCAGCAGCGGCCCCAGCGCCGCGGCGTACACCGGTTTCATCAGCACCGCCGCCACAGCGCATCGATGGCCAGGAATACGCACAAGGTGGCGCCATAGGCTATGGCAAGCTGGAGCGGGCGTTGGGCAGGCATGGTCGTCTTTCGAAGTCGGGCGGCATCGGGGGAACGGCTGTGCCAGCATAATACAAAACGCCTTCCAGCTCTTGCCGCGGGCATCACCATGCGCGACCGGCGTCCACGCGCATGGCTGAAAACCTGTTTCATACAATATCAAAATAACATATCCAGAAAGACATAAAATATGTTTTTGAGCAATAGTTTCCATGACATGTATTGCGAGGTGTGACCAGGGACATGAATTTGGACAAAAAGAGCGCATTCCGCTGCCGTGAAAGTTGCCAAGCAAGCGCAAAAGCGCGTAAGCTCTCATGTATAACAGAGGGCAAAATGTCCCCGCTCGATTCGAGTCAGAATGTCATGAAAAAATGCAGCAACCCGGAGCACCCGCACTGTACGTTCTGGGTCTTGCCTGGGGAAACAGTCTGCGCGGGCAACCACCCGCAAGCGACGACCGCCTCCAGCAGCTACGACCTGTTGACCGCACTGCGCAGCGCCCGTTCCGAGCCATCGGCAACGGCGCTTCCGCACGCCCCTGCTGCTGACGCTGTTACCGCACCGCTGACGGGCACAACCGCGCCAGCGCTGCCCACCCGCATTCCTGCGACTATGCCGGCTTCCACGCCAGCGGCCTCGCCTGCCGTCGTTACCGCCGCCGCCCACGCCGCCTACCAGCCCGTGCAAGCCCACCTGCACATCAGCGGCTTCGATCCCCGCGCGGCAGGCGGACGGCAAACCCTGAAAATGGAATTGCGCGGCATGAGCGCCGCCTGCGCGCCGCAGCTGACCTTGCGCCTGCGCTCGGACCTGATCCCGCGTGGTGCCGTCCAGCATGATTTCGTGCGCACCACGCGCGGCGACTGGCGTCCCGTGTTTGTCGAGTTTTCCTCACGCAACAAGGAACACGGGCAATACCAGATCGAAGTCGAAGTGCACAGCCACGTCGATGGCGCCGTGGCGCAGAAATGGGTGTGCACCTTCGTCATCCTCGTGCCGCGACGCGACGCGACCCTGACGGAAATCCACCAGATCTTCCTCAGCACGCACAAGAATGTGCGCGTGATGGCCGACGACGCCTCGATCGCCCGCGTGACGGGCGGCGACGGCTGCAACCTCGACGTGACGGCGCGCAATGCCGGCATCGCCCATGTGGATCTGTCTGCGCCGCAGGGCAAGATCGACATGGGTTTTACCACCATCGCCTGGGACGAGGAATTGATCGAAGTCGACCTGCCCGCCGCCAGCCACTGCCATCCGCACCCGAGCCAGGCCGCCTGCCTCGTCAATGCGGCGCCGGAAGCGGGCGAACAGCGCCAGATCCGCCTGTTCGCGCTGGAGGAGTGCATGCTGGGGCGTTTTGAGCTGGTGGACCCGGAAGCCGATGTGCTGCTCAGCCATTTCAGCCCCGACGGCCAGGACAACAATGGCTTGACGCGCCGCCTGTCGGGCCGCCACGCCATCATCCGGCGCGGCCAGCAAGGCTTTGAAATCGAGGACGTGTCGCGTTACGGCGTGCTGCTCGATGGCGTGTGGCCCGGCAAGCACAAGCCCGTGGCCCTGCGCCTGGGCATGCGCATCGAATTATCTGCCAGCATCAAGGGCATCGTCGTACTCAGCGTCACGGCCCTGCTCGCGCACGGCGTGATCCTGCACCGCATCGACCACGGCGCCCGTGCCGAGTGTTTTTACCTGCTGCTGCCGGAAGCCCAGCCTGCGCCGGCCAGCCACCTTGCCACGCCGCAAGCCAGCTGCCTGCCCGTGCTATTCCACCGCAATGGCGGTTTCTGGCACCTGGACACGGCCAGCGGCAAGGAAACCGCGCTGGCGCCCGCCACCGCGCTCGACAAGCTCAGCGGCTTCGCGCGGCACAACCGCTTCGCCAGCGAACCGTATCCGGAATGCTGGATCATCCGCACCGAAGGCGCAGCCCTGTGCGATAGCACCATGCAAACTGCCTGATACAACGCCTCCCGCCACCTGACCGCTAGCGTCTGAAAAATGGTCAGAGCAAGGCGCGCTGCCGAAGACAGTACGAATGTACGGCAAGGCAGTGCAACGCAGCTATGGCCTTTTTTCGGACGCTAGCGCGGCACGAGCACGAGAAAAATCATCGACAGGCCGAGTATAAATACCGCTTCCAGCGTGAACACGATGGCGGGAATCTGTAATTCGCGTGGGATTTTCATGGCGAAACCTCTTCAAAACGCAGCACTGCTTTCAGCATAGCGCGCCCGGCGCCGATTGCATTATCCTCTACACAACACACTTGACCGGCCGGCATGAGTTGCCGAGTTCGCTGGCCAGGCTATTCCGACACACAATTTAACAATTCAATCGCAGATATTCTGCAAATAGCACCCCTTCCCGCCCTTGCATACTGTATATTCATCCAGTTAATATTTCCCTGCACTTCACACAGCGCCCGCACGGCGTTTTACATTTCCTATGGCTTCCAACAAAGCGCATCACGCGACCGGTTGGGCTGCCGGCGTGATCGCCGCGGCCCTGGTCGCGCACGCTGGCGCCGGCGGCCCCTATCAAGTGCTGAGCATGCTCGCCTTTGTCATGGGCGCGCTGGGCGGCACGGCGCCGGACTGGCTGGAAGTGGCCTGGTGGGCGCGCACGCACCGGCTGTGGATCACGCACCGCACGTGGACGCACTGGGGACTGGCGTGGATCGCCCTGCTCGTCTATACCTGGATGCAATTGCCGCACCACCTGTGGGCGCCGCCCCTGTTCGGCTTTGCGGCCGGCGGCATCATGCATTTGCTGGCCGACTGGCCCAATCCGCTGGGCGTGCCGTGGATCTTCCGACGCCACTCGCTGCGCTGGTGGAAAAGCGGCCGCCACGACATCATCGTCATCATCGCCGCCTGGCTGGCCGCCACCGTCGTGGCGGATCACGTGTTTTTTGACGGCATCCACCTGCGCCGCACCGTGCTGGCGCTTGAGGGCCTGCTGCACTGGTCCGCTGGGGCACTGCAGACAGCCTGGGCAAATCTGCAACAATGGCAGCTACGCTGGCGCCTGGGCGGCGACGCCAATTGACGCCGGCGGCGTGGCAATGTGATAATGAGTATCATTCTCAAACAGCCCAGCCAGCCGGCACCGCGCGTTCCGTCAGCCCAGCCCTTCCCTTGCCTGGAGAACGCAGTGAGCACCGTCAGTCCCGTCCATACCTGCCACCTGAGCACCCTGTACAGCGAGCACCACGGCTGGCTGTATGGCTGGCTGCGCGGCAAGCTGGGCAACCGCGCCGAGGCGGCCGACCTGGCGCAGGACACCTTTTTGCGCCTGCTGGGCAAGCGCGAGGCGGCACCGCTGCGCGAGCCGCGCGGCTACCTGGCGACGATCGCGCGCGGCTTGCTGATCGACCGCTACCGCCGCCAGGCGCTGGAGCAGGCCTACCTGGAAGCGCTGGCGCAGCAAGCCGAGCCAGCATCGATGTGCGCCGAAACGCACGCCATCATCATCGAAACCCTGCTCGCCGTCGACCGCCTGCTCGACGGCCTGGGGGCGCGCACGCGGACCATCTTCCTGCTGGCCCAAATCGAAGAACTCAGCTACGTGGACATCAGCCGGCGCCTCGGCATCTCGCTACCGACCGTGAAAAAACACCTGGTGCGCGCCTACACGGAATGCCTGATGCTGGCGGCCGCCTGATGTTCGGCCCCGCGACCTCACCTTCCGCCCCCATCGCCCGCAAGGTGCTGGCCGCCGCCGCCCACTGGCATGTGGAGCTCCAGTGCGGCAGCGCCGACCCGGCCGACGTGCAGGCATGGCGCGACGCCAGCGCCGAGCATGAACGGGCCTGGGACCTGCTGCGGCGCATGGACGGCCAGCTGGGCGCGATACCGGCAGCACTGGCGATGCCGGCGCTGCAGGCGGCGCAGCAGCGCCGGCGCGCGGCCGCCAAGATACTTGCCCTGCTGGTGGCGGCCGGCGGCGGCATCGCGCTGGGCCAGGCGGGCTGGCAATCCGGCCCATGGCAAGCCCTGACGGCGTCCTTGCGCACGGCGCCGGGCCAGCGCCGCCACGTCACGCTGGCCGATGGCGGGCGCCTGGAGATGAATACGGCCAGCGCCCTGGATGTCGCTTACAGCGCCACGCACCGCCGCATCCGCCTGCACCGTGGCGAAATCATGATCACGACGGCGCCCGACCCGCGCCCCTTCCTCGTCGATACGCCGCACGGCGTGATCCGCGCGCTGGGTACGCGCTTCGGCATACGCTGCGACGACGATGGCAGCACCGTCAGCGTCTTCGAGCACGCCGTGGAAGTGCGCTGCGCGGCGCGCCCGGACGCCGTGCGCCGCCTGGAAGCGGGGCAGCAGCTGCGCTTCGGCGCCACCGGCGCGGATGAGGTATTGAGCATGCCCGCGCACCAGGACAGCTGGCTGCGCAGCATGCTGGTGGCCGCCGACTGGCCGCTGCAACAGCTGGTGGCGGAGCTGGCGCGCTACCGGCGCGGGCGTCTCGCCTGCGATGCCGCCGTGGCGCGGCGCCCCGTCACGGGCACCTACCGCCTCGACGATATCGACGCCGTGCTGGAAAGCCTGTGCGCCTCGCACGGGCTGCAAGTGACGTACTTCACGCGCTACTGGGCCACGGTATCGGCCCGGCCGGCATAATTATTTTCAGTTTTTTTGCGTTTGGGGTTGGTGTTTCGATGCGCTGCTTCGGCTTGACAAGTAAGAAGCCGATTCATTGGCCATTTTCTTATCCCTCTGAGCAGAAAGACCGAGCATGCAGCTGACCACCCCCGTCCTCCATCCCGCCGCGCGCGCCATCCGCCTGGCCGTCCTCGCCATGGCTTGCGCCGCCCCCGCCGCCTTCATCGCCGCGCCCGCCCTGGCGCAAGGCCAGACCGCCGCCACGGCGCCGCAAGCCTACGCCGTGCCGGCCGGCCCGCTGGCCACTGCCCTGAACGACTTCGCCGTCGCCGCCGGCGTCAGCCTGTCGACGGATCCCGCGCAGACGCGGGGCCTGCGCTCGCCCGGCGTGCGCGGCAGCTTCAACGTCACGCAGGGGTTCGCCCAGGTGCTGGCCGGCAGCGGCATGGAAGCCGTGCAGCTGCCGAACGGCGCCTATGTGCTGCGCCTGGCGGCCGTGCCTTCCGCCTCGGCGAGCGGCGCGGAAAAGACCATGGCGCCCGTGACGGTCAGCGCCAGCATGGAGCGCGATCCCGTCAGTGAACACAGCAACTCGTACGCGGCGCGCGCCGTCACCGTCGGCAAGGGCGTGCAAACCCTGCGCGAGATTCCGCAATCCGTCAGCGTCGTCACGCGGCAAAAGATGGACGACCAGAACCTCAATACCATCGACGCCGTGCTGGCCAATACCACCGGCATCACCATGTACGACAGCCCCATGGGCGGGCGCTATGTGTATTCGCGCGGCTTCATGGTCGAAACGTACCAGTTCGACGGCGTCAACCGCGCCATGTTTTACCCCCAGGCGAACAGCTTTACCAGCAATACGGCCATGCTGGACCGGGTGGAAATCGTGCGCGGCGCCACGGGACTGCTGCAGGGCACGGGTTCGCCGGGCGCCGCCATCAATATGGTGCGCAAGCGCCCGCTGGCGGAAAAGCAGGTGCAGCTGGCGCTCAGCGCGGGACGCTGGAATGACGTGCGCGGCGAAGTCGACGTCACCGGCCCCTTGAACGAGTCGGGCAGCATCCGCGGCCGCGCCGTGGCCGCGCATGACCAGCGCGATTATTTTTATGACGTGGCCGACAGCCGCACGGACGTCCTGTACGGCGTGCTGGAATTCGACCTGGCGCCGGGCAGCAAGCTGACGACGGGCGCCAGCTACGAAAAGCTGAAGTCGACGCCGTTTTTCTCCGGCATGCCCCGCTACCTCGATGGCAGCGACCCGAAGCTGCCCCGCTCGACCTTCCTGGGCGCGGACTGGAATCGCTGGGACAGCCGCCAGACGGCCGCCTTCGCCGAATTCGAACACCGCTTCGATGCCGACTGGTCGCTCAAGGCCAGCGCCAACTACACGCGCGAACAGCATGACGTGAAATACATGTTCAGCCTGGGTGCGCTCCATCCCGCCACCCTGGCCGGCATGATGATGTATACCGGCGTGTTCGACTACGGCACCACCAACAAGGGTGTCGACCTGTCGCTCGATGGCAAATTCAACGCCTTCGGCCGCCGCCACGGCTTCAGCGCCGGCATCAGCACGAACCGGCTGGAAAGCGACAGCGATTACAGCCTGGCCATGATGAAGCTGCCCAATAGCGCGCTGCACCCCAATCACGGCGTGGCGGAACCGAGCGATGCCTGGATACGCAAGGAAAAGTATGGCGGTGCCCACAGCCTGACGAGCATGACGCAGACGGGCGCGTATGGCGTGGCGCGTTTCAGCGTCAGCGACCCGCTCACCGTGGTGGCGGGTGCCCGCGTGTCGAACTACAAAGCGAGCAGCGTGTACCGCGACACAGGCGAGGTGTATATCGACCCGTATCGCGAAAACGGCGTCGTCACGCCGTATGGCGGCGTCATTTACGCGTTCGACAAGCGCTGGTCAGGCTATGCCAGCGTCTCCGACATCTTCCAGCCGCAAAACCAGCGCACGGCCGACGGCGCCCTGCTCGACCCGCTGAAAGGCCGCAACCTGGAAGTGGGCGTGAAAGGTGAACTGTTCGACGGCAAGGTCAATACCTCGCTGGCGCTGTTCCGCATCGAGCAGCGCAACCGCGCGGAACTCGACCTGGTGAATACCTGCTCGTCCGGCACGGAGTGCTATTTCTCGGCGGGCAAGGTGCGCAGCGAAGGCGTCGATGCGGAAATCAGCGGCGAAGTGGCGCCGGGCTGGCAGCTGTTCGCCGGCTATACCCTGAACAACTTCAAGTACCTGGAGCAGACGTCGAATGCGGGCGTGATGTTCGCCAGCACCTACTCGCCGCGCCACATGCTGCGCGCGTGGAGCGACTACCGCCTGCCCGGCGCCCTGCAGAAGTGGAGCGTGGGCGGCGGCGTGAACTTCCAGACGGAGAGTTCGCGCACCACGCGCGACGTGAAGGTGGCGCAAGGCGCGTACGCCTTGTGGAGCGCGCGCGCCGCCTACCAGATCGACCGCAACTGGACGGCGTCGCTGTCCGTGACGAACTTGCTCGACAAACGCTACTACCAGACGGTGAGCGCACCTGCGTGGGGCAATTTCTACGGCGAACCGCGCAAGGCGCAACTGACCTTGCGCGCGCGTTTCTAAGGGGGACTCAGGTCGCCGGGCGCAGGGGCGCCTTCGGCAACGGGATGAATTCCGTCTCGCCCGGCACCTGCCCCATGCGCTGGGCGCTCCAGTCGTCGGCCGCCTGCGACAGGCGTTCCTTGCTCGACGAGACGAAATTCCAGAACAGGAAGCGGTGGCCGTCCAGCGGCTCGCCGCCGATGACGACGAACTGCACCGGGCCGCTGCCCGCCGTCACGACAGGCACGGCGCCCGCTTCCAGCAAGGCCATGGTGTGCGGCACCAGCGCCACGCCATCGACCAGCACTTCCCCGCTGATCGGGTAAATGGCCGCTTCCGCCGGCAAGCCTTCCAGCCGCAGCTCCTTGCCTGCCTCCAGCGCCACGTCCAGGTACAGCGTCTGCATGTAGGTGCGCACGGGCGAGGTCCGGTCAAACGCCGTGCCGATCAACACTTTCACGACGGCGCCATCGAGCGGCACGACGGGAATGTCGGCCTGCGGCGTGTGCGTGAAACTCGGTTCGTCTTCCTCGTGCGCCTTCGGCAGCGCAGCCCACAGCTGCAAGCCGTGCGTGCGGTGCGGCTGGCCCGCCAGGTCGTGCGGCGTGCGCTCCGAATGCACGATGCCGCGCCCGGCCGTCATCCAGTTGATGGCGCCCGGCTCGATGCGCTGGTACGAACCGATGCTGTCGCGGTGGTCGATCGCGCCCTCGAACAGGTAGGTGACGGTGGCCAGGCCGATGTGCGGATGGGGGCGCACGTCGTGGTTGGCGTCGGGCGCCACGTCGATGGGGCCGAAATGATCAAAGAAAATGAAGGGGCCGACGGCCTGTTTTACTGCCGAAGGCAGCAGGCGCCGTACGACGAAGCCGCCGCCCAGGTCCTTCTCGTGGCTTTTCAGGATGGCCGCGCTCATGCCAGCACCGTCGTCACTTCGGTGGTCACGGCCGTCATCAATTTATGCAGCGGGCATTTGCCGGCCGCGGCCAGCAATTCCTCGCGCTGCGCATCCGTCAGCTCGCCCGTCAGGTGCAGGGTGGCGGCCAGGCGGTACACGCCCTTGCGCTCTTCGCTGGCATCGCGCTCCGTGCTCACTTCCACGTGTTCCACCGGGATGCCCTTGTGTTTGGCGTACCAGACGACGGTGAGCGCCTTGCAGGCCGACAGGGCCGCGTCGTACAGGTCGTGCGGCGACGGACCGGCATCGCCGCCCCCTTCCGCCACCGAAGCGTCGGCGGAAATGATGTGGTCGCGCACGTGCACGATGTGGCGCATGGGTTGCGACTGGTCGCGGATGGCTTTGATGGTCATGGCGTTCCTTGGTGCGTTTGGAAAGCCACAATTTACACCGTTTGCCCGCTTTGCGCAGCCTGTGCCCCTGCTACCTGGTCATTTGATACGGAACAGGGCGTCGACCGTCTGCGCCATTTTGAGGCTGGTGACCATCAGCATGTCGTCGGGATTTTGCCGCTGGCGGCTGTTCGCGCGGTTGTAGCGGTCGGACGGCACCAGGCCCACGGCACTGCCCAGGTTTTTCAGCTGGTCCGACGAGATGCCGGCCACGGCGCCCGCGCGCTTGCCGAAGCCGCGCGCCATGGCATCGGCCTTGCGCTGCGCATCCTTGACGGCTTCGCCCATCAGTTCCTCTTCCAGGCGGATGCGCTGCGTGGCGCCGAAGGTGACGGCAAACGCATCGAGGTTGGGCATGGCCAGCAGCGGACGCATGACGGCAGGCCATTTCGACACTCCGGCACGGTCAAGGTGCATGAAGTATCCGTCAAGATGGTCAATATGGCAATCCCGGCCTACCCGGCCTGGTCCAGCGTGCGCGCCACCCGGAAGCCCACGATGTCGTTCGACAGCACGGTGGAAAAACCGTTGCGCAGGGCCGAGCGCAAATAGCGCGGATGGTATAGCCAGGAGCCGCCGCGCAGGATGCGCCGGCTGCTGTCGCTGCCCTCTTCCCACGCGCTGCCGTCGACGGGCGCGCCCTCGTAATTGTCGTGCACCACGTCCTGCACCCATTCCCACACATTGCCGTGCATGTCGAACAGGCCCCAGGAATTCGGCGCGAACGTGCCCAGCGGCGTGGTGCCGCCCCGGTACACGCCGCGCGGGCCGCCGTTGTACACGTACAAGCCGTCGTAATTGGCTTGCTCGGTGCTGATGGTGTCGCCCACGTTGAACGCCGTGCGCGTGCCGGCGCGGCACGCGTATTCCCATTCCGCCTCGCTGGGCAGGCGGTACTGCCGGCCCGTGCGCTCGCACAGCCACGCCAGGTACAGCTGCGCGTCATTCCAGCTCACGCCGACCACCGGGTGCTGGTCGTTCTGCACGAAGCCGGGATTATCCCAGTCCGTTTCCGACCCGCCCGCCCATCCCGTCGCCTTGACGAAGGCGCGCCATTCGCCCACGCTGACGGGGTGCCGGGCCAGCGCGAACGGACGCTCGATGCCGACCCAGTGCTGCGGCGTTTCGCGGTCCAGCCATGACTGCTGCGAACCGGCCTGGATGGCCGCCTTGTGCTCCGTCTCGTGCGCGCCCATCTGGAAGCGGCCGCTGGGAATGAGCACCAGTTCCGGCCCCTGTCCCGAGCCATCGAGCCAATCATCGCGCAAGATGCCTTCGGCATTGGCCACCGGTTCCGCGTGTTCCGGCTCCGGTTCCGGTGCCGGCGCGGATGCCGGCGCCGGGACGGCCGCGGTCGCGGCGCGGCTGGCCTCTTCGCGGCGCGCGCGTTCCTGCTCGGCCCGATACGCCGCCTCCGCCTTGGCGACGATGGCCTTGCGCTGCAATTCCTGGTGTTCCTGCAAGGCCGTGGCGGCATCGGCTTCGCGGCGCGCGCGCAACTGGCCGCGCAGCGCTTCCTTGCGCAGCTTGCGCGCCTCTTCCGCTTCGAAATGGCGCTGCGCCTCCTGCTCGCGGCGCAGCTTATCCTGCCGCTGCTTTTCCAGCGCGGCCGCCTGGATTTCCGCCTTGCGGCGCTGATCCAGCTCTTCCTGGCGCGCACGCGCCTCCTTGAGCGCCGCCTCGCGGGCCTGTTCCGCAGCCAGCGCCGCCTGCTGCTGTTGCTCTGCCAGGCGCGCCTGCTGCTGGCGCGCCTGTTCCGCCAGTTCTTCGGGCGACGGCCCAGCTGCCCGCTCCAGCCCTTCGAGCAAGGCTTGCACGGATAGCGGCCGCAATTCCGCCGTCAGCGAAAAACCGTTCTGCAGCACTTGCCACTGCTGCGCGTTGAGCGCCTGCGGCGCGGACGGCAGGTGGCTGGCGCTGCGCGTATCGTCGAACGGCATGCGCCCTTCCAGCATCTGATAGATCATCACGGCCACGGCATACACGTCCAGGCGCGGGCTGGGCTGGCGCTGGTTGGCGCCGGCCTCGGGCGCCCGGTAGCCGTGCGTGCCCGCATTCGGCATCTCCAGCGCCAGGCTGCTGTCCGCATTGCGCACGCGCGACGCGATACCGTAATCGAGCAATTTGACGTCGCCCTTCGCCGTCAGGAAGACATTGCCCGGCTTGATATCGCGGTGCACCAGCTTGTGCTTCTCCCACGCATACGCCAGGGCTTCGGCCACCGGGTGCAGCAGTTGCTGCACGGCGGCCAGCGGCAGCGCGCCCTGGCGGCCCAGATAGTGTTCGAGGTCTTCGCCATCGAGGCATTCCATGATGATGAAATAGCTGGCCGTGGCCGGGTCCTGCGCCCACTCGTAGACGCGCACGATGTTTTCATGCGCGAGCTTGCGCGCCTGCGTGGCTTCCTCGATCAAGAGCTTTGCGTGCGTGGCGCTTTGCGTCAGCTGCGGCGGCAAGATCTTCAGCGCCACCATTTCGCTGCTGCCCAGCTCCGCGTGCGTGGCCAGGTCGGTGGCTTGCCACACCTGTCCCATGCCGCCCGTGCCGATCAGGCGTTCGAGCCGGTAGCGGCGGTTTTGCGGGCCGATTTCCTGGCCCGTCATGAAGCCCAGCTCCGTGCCCTGCCGCACAGGCAGCGGCGCGGCCACGGGTGCGGCGCCTGGCGGCGCGTACTCGGCGTCGAGGATGGCGTTCTTGCGGCGTTCAAATTCCTGCTCGCTGAGCAGCCCGTCGTCGTGGAGGGCGCGCAGTTCCCGCAGTTTGTCTCGTGCTTTTTGCATCATCTGGGGTAAAACGCTTCCATCAAGGCTGCAAGGCGACGCCGCAGGCGGCGCAGAATTTATCTTCCGGATGGCCCGCGCGCTGCGCATGGCCGTTCTTGCAGCGCAGCGGCGCGCCGGCAGCAGACGCCGCGCCTGGCTGCAGCGCCTGCGCCACGGCCACGCCCAGCTGCGCCTGCGCCGACAGGCCATGCGCGTGCGCCGCGTTCTGCAGGTTGATCAAGTCCAGCCGCTGGCGCCGTTCGCGTTCCGCCTGGCCTTCCAGGTAGCTGCGCTCCTGCGCCGCGCTGTCCTGCGCCATGCGCAGCGCCTCGGCGGGAGAAACGCTGTTCTCGGCCGCCGCCAGCGCCGCCAGCGCGTGGATCTGTTCGGCGCTCATGCCCGCCTGCAGCTGCACCTTCAGCACCTGCGCCAGCGCGGCCGCGTTCTGTCCCGCGGCCATGGCCACCTTGCCCGTGTCGCTCAGGGAGCCGATTTTCTCGATGCGGTCGATGTCGATGCGCGCCAGTTCGGCCGCATGCGCCTGCTGCGCCAGCAGGGCTTCGTACTCGCCCTTCCAGCGCGCGTAATCGCTTTCGCGCTGCTGCGCCATGGCCAGCAAGTCGCGCTGCCATTGCGCTTCCTGTTCCAGCTGGCGCAGTTGCTGGCGCTGTTCCTCGATGGCCAGCGCGTCGAGCTGGGCCAGCTGCGCTTGCTGCTGCAGCTGGCGCGCGTGCACGCCGTCGGCTTCGATGGTGCGCAGCAGCTTTTCCTGCTGCGCGATGGCGTCTTCGCGCGCGCCGCCGCGCCGCAGCGCCGCCACTTTTTCCGCGATTTCCGCCGCCTGCACCTGCGCCGCTTCATCCTTGTGCGCCTCGGCGCGCAGCAATTCGCGCTGGCGCGCCAGCTGCATCTGCTCTTCCCACTCCTGCACCCGCTCCGCCTCGCGCTTGCGCGCCGCATTCGCCAGCATCAGGCCCTGCCAGGCGGCCTGGTGCTGCTCCGCCTCCAGCTGCGCCTCGCGCTGGGCCGCATCCGCTTCCGCCTGGCGCAGGCGCGCCAACTGGGTGCGGCGGCCCGTCTCGTCATCGATCAGCAGCGCGCTTTCCACTTGCTGCGCAATCGACTGCAAGTGCACCTGATGCGTAAAGCGCTGCTGCGCCAGCTGGATCTGTTCGCGCCCATGCAGCTGCGACAGTTCCAGCTCGCTGCGCATCTTGATGGCGGCCAGCGCCCGCACGTGTTCCCAGCTGGCCGTTTCGTCGGCGCGCTGCGCGCCCTTCTGCGCCAGTTCCTGTTCCAGCTCGCCCAGCGCCAGCGCGGCGCCATGGTCGAGCGCCTGGCGCCGCGACTTCGCTTCCAGGATGCGGCCGTACAGGTCGATCTGGCGGCCGCGCAGCGCTTGCAGGCGCTCCGCTTCCTGGTGGTTCAGTTCCGCCTTTTCCACCGTCGCGTCCTGCGTCAGTTCGGCGCGGCGGTGCGCATGGCGCGCCGCCAGTTCCTCGCGGCGGATGCGCTGCCACTCTTCCTCGTCATACAGCTGGTCGAGCTGCTTCATGCGCTCCAGGCTGTGCTGCTCGAGTTCCTGCGCCGGCAAGCCGCCCAGCCACAGGGTGCCGATGCTGGCGCCAGCGTCGCCTTCGCGCTTGTCGTGGCGCAGCGCCAGGGTTTCCACGCGCGCCACGGCCAAGCCGCTGGGCGCCAGGCGCTGCGTCAGGGCCGATTGCAGGCGCTCGTTCAATTCCGGGCGCAGGTCCGCATTCGCGTCCATCTCGCCCAGCGCGCGGCTGCCGATGAATTCCAGCGCGATCTGGCGCACGGATGGCAGCAGCAAGGCGTGCAGGTGGGCGCGCGTGACGGCGCCCGGCGCGCGCATGAACTGGCGCGCGAACGCGTCGGGCTGGCCCAGGGCGATATCCACGCGCAGAGACGCGGCGACGTTCAGCAACTCCGTGCTGGCCAGGCCGGGCAAGTCGAATTCCAGGCTGACGGCGTCGGCGCGCGCGATCAGCACTTCGGCCGGACGCGCCGGCAGCAGCGCGGGCAGGCGCGCGAAGAAGGCGGCGCTGTCGTAGTCGCCGGCCGGTATCAAGGTGAAAGCGTCCGATTGCACGATCCAGGCGCGCGACTCGGCCGGTACCCGCAGGCGGCGCGCCGCGCTGCCGAACAGCGAGGACAGTTCGCGCACGCCGAAGAACAGGGCAAGTTGCCCATCAGCAAGATGCCATTGATTGGCATGCAGCACCGCGTCGCTGTCGGGTGCCCCCAGCGACAAGCCGCATTGCGCGCAATAGCCGGCGGCAGCGCCGTTCTTGTGCTCGCAGCGCGGGCAGCGGGCGCCGCCAAAACCAAACAATTGGAACATGTGTGACTCCTGATGATATTTTTATCCACGCGACGGGACCGCCATGCCGATTCTAGCAGGACAGCTGGCCCTGCACTTGCCGCGCGCGGCAGTGTGCAGCATCAAATAATGCCACGCGGCAATTACATTCATATGCCCGGATACAGGGCAATTTAGGCCTCAATTCAAGCGGTCGGCTTGCCAGCCCCGTGCGCAGGCATTTCAGCGCCGTTTTTTTGCAGGCCATCCCGCCAAAACCACGGCTGGTCGCATCCGCATGGCGCAGCGGCCCGCGCCTGGCTACAGTGCATGCATACCCACCCGCCACCCGAAAGGAAACATCATGAAAGCCTTGAAAAACATGGAAGCCATCTTCACCGTCGCCGTCGCCATCGCCTGCGGTGCCAGCTATGCCAGCTTCATGCAGCCATCGGCCGCCAAGGCTGCCGACGTGGCGCAAGCGGGCGCCATCCCCGTCGTCGTGGTCAGTGCCAAGCGCATGACGGAACAGGAAAAGAAAATCTCGCTGATCGAGGAACGGCAAGCCTTGCTGGGCAACGCCACCGCCAGCACCCTGTGAGCCGCCGATGCTGACACCACGCCGCCTGGCGCACTGCGGACAGTCGCCGCGCCAGGCCGCCATAGGCATCTGATTTGTATCCGCCACGGATACACGGACACACAGCATTGTGTCAATTGTAATAAGTTGAATCAAAGGCGAAAAATCGCCGGCAAGCGCCTATAGTCCATTTCACGCAATCACCGAAATGGAGCACCCCATGAAACCCATCACACTCTACGCAGCAGCCATGCTTGCCATCAGCGCCGCGGCCTTCCTGCCCGCGCAGGCCATGGCCCAGAATCAGCTCGGCGTCAGCATTGTCGTCGGCAACGCCCCGCCTCCGCCACGGTTTGAAAGCGTGCCAGCGCCACGCGCCGGCTATGTCTGGGCGCCCGGCTACTGGAACTGGGATGGCCAGCGCCACGTCTGGAACAATGGCGAATGGCTGCGCGAACGGGGCGGCAATCAGTACCGCCGCGCCGCCTGGATACAGGAAAACAACCGCTGGCGCCTGGACCGTGGCGGCTGGGTCGCCGCGCAAGTGCAGCCCGTGCGCTACGACGAGATCCGCATCGCCCCGCCGCCACCGCGCCGCGAAGCCATCCCGCGCGCCCGCCACGGCTACATCTGGGCGCCCGGCCACTGGGAATGGCGCAGCCAGCGCTACGCCTGGACGCCAGGCGTATGGATCGCCGAACGCCCCGGCTATGCGTATGCGCCGCCCGCCTGGAACCAGCGCGACGGCCGCTGGCAGATGGAGCAAGGCCGCTGGTCGCCACGGGGCCCGAACGGCGACCGCGACCGCGACGGCATCCCCAACCGCTATGACCGCGACAATGGCAACCGCCACGACCGCGACCATGACGGCGTGCCGAACCGCGACGACCGGCGTCCGGACAACCCGAACCGCAGCTAATACTCGGCTGTAGTCAGCACCAAGGCTACCGCTCGCGGTGGCCTTGTCATTTTCCCGACACATCCGTGTATTAAAATCGCGCGACGATCAATCACACTGCACGAGAAAGATTCACGATGGCGATGGAAACTGCCGGTTTCACCTACGGCTCGGACACCTCGGGCCTGGTCTGGGGCTTCCTGTTTGGCCGCGAGGCGCAGCCGCTGGCGCTCGATTCGACGGCCGCGCTGGCCTGGCTGGCCGATGGCACGGCGCGCCCGGCGCAGGAATTCGTCTGGCTGCATTTCAACCTGTCGCATGCGGCCAGCGAAAAATGGCTGATGACGCACACGCAGCTGGCCGACGAATTCTATGAAACCCTGCACCAGGGTTCCCGCTCGACGCGTATCGAACAGGCGGAAAACACCCTGATCGCCGTGGTCAACGATGTGGTGCACAATTTTTCGTTCGAGGCGTCCGACATTTCCACCATGTGGGCCAGCGTGGCGCAAAACCTCGTCATCACGGCGCGCCGCGCGCCGCTGCAGTCGATCGAACGCCTGCGCCAGGCCGTCATCAAGAACCACGAGCCGATCCGCTCGTCGGTGGAGCTGCTGATCCACCTGTTGCGCGACCAGGCGGACGTGCTGGTCAACATCGTGCGCGACGCCGTGGCGCGGGTCGACGATATCGAAGATCACTTGCTGGCCGGGCGCCTGGTGCCGAAACGCGAAGACCTGGGCGCCATGCGGCGCGTGCTGGTGCGGCTGCAGCGCCTGCTGGCGCCGGAACCGGCTGCCCTGTTCCGCCTGCTGCAACGCCCGCCCGCGTGGGTGTCGGAGCTGGACAGCCTGGAATTGCGCCAGTCGACGGAGGAGTTTTCGGTGGTCCTCAGCGATATGTCTTCGCTACAAGAACGCATCAAGCTGCTGCAGGAAGAGATCGCCGCCAGCGTCAACGAGGAAAACAGCCGCAGCCTGTTCGTGCTGACCATCGTCACCGTGCTGGCCCTGCCGATCAATATCATCGCCGGCATGCTGGGCATGAATGTGGGGGGAATTCCGCTGGCCCAGCATCCGCAGGGATTCTGGATCATCGTCGCCATCATCGTCACGTTCACGGTGGTGGCGGGATGGCTGGTGGTGCGCGTGCAGAGGAACAGTTAGCTCCGCTCCCGGCACGGCCTGGCAAGCGAACGGCGGGCGCCGTCCGCCATTACTGCTGGCTACGCTTAGCGGTGGTATTCGCCAGCCCGTTCAGGCTGGTAAACGATTTCCTCGATCTTGACCTTCACCACGCCGCCCGGCATGGGCCAGGCGATGCTGTCGCCCACGGATAGGCCCAGCAGCGCGCTGCCGACGGGCGCCAGCACGGAAATGCGGTCGGCCTGGCCTTCCACATCCTTCGGATACACGAGCGTCAGGCAGAATTCCTCCTTGTTTTCCACCGTGAAGCGCACGGTGGAATTCATGGTCACGACGGTCGGGGGAATCTCTTGCGGTTCGAGCACCTCGGCGCGGCCCAGTTCGTCGAGCAAGGCGGCCTTGTCCGGCGACAGATTATTACCCAAGGCATACAACAACGCTTCCAGTCGTTCCAGGTCTTGTGACGACAAAATAATTTTTGGTTTTTTTTCCAAGATATCCTCACTATTGATCATTAGGGCGACGTCCGGGTTTGCTGGCGGCAGCTTGCTTGGCCGCGGCAGACAAAACAAACAGCATCAGGACGTCCATCATCTGCGGATTATGGACGAACTCGCGGAGCAAGGCCATAGCGTTCTCGCATTCTTCATTAAAAATTATTAAAATCAATGACTTGCAATGGCTTATGCGGACAAAAAGTTAATCCGCGCCGCGATGCCGGGGCCATTGAAGTTATTCTTGATGGCATTTTGTTTATTGTCAGCATGTTTTTAAAGGAAAAAAACAGCCGGCAAAAAAAGGATTAAAATTCAGCTTGGATTATTATTAGAAAGACACGCCCCACCTTTTCCGCCTGACTTGTCGCCTAAGTAGGTCGCGGGAAATTATTGTGAAGTTATGACGAACAGAACCGGATGCGCTGCAAGGCGCCCGTTGCGACGCAGTGCAGGCACTGCCAGCAGCGGGTAACGCCGCAGAGCGCCGGTTATGGAACTCAGAAATCACAATAATTTATTACGACCTACTTAGCCTGCTGCCACCGGCCTGTGGCATGCAGACAAAATTGCCGCGCGCCCTGTACTTTCACGCTGCAAAATGACAATATGTCGGCCTTAACAACACGTCGAGAGTTCCGGCTCACTTCGGTTTTCATCAGACTGGAACGTAAAGTATGGCAGGGCGAGGCGGGATCACACGGGGCGGCGGCAAGCGGGGCCGGCAGGAGAAAGCGTCATGATGGCGCCATTGATGCTGCCGTCGGCGCAATTGCGCGGCGACCGCATAGCCAGGCTGAACTTGCTGGCCGCGGCGGCCATGCTAGCCATGGCCAGCCTGCTGTTGATCCTCTTCCAGTTGTTTTCCCTCCAGGCATCCTTCCAGCGCACGCTGCGCATCCAGGCCGACATGCTGGCGCCTGCCGCCACGCAGGCCATGCGCCAGGATAATCGTCTTGCAGCGCAACAACTCCTCGCTCCCCTCGCCGCCGCCCCGCATATCCGGCAAGCACTGCTTTACAGCCCCTATGGCACGCCGTTTGCCCGCTACGCGCGCAGCGGCAGCGATACCGCGCCCACGGCGCCGCGCAACGGCCTGCAGATCGATTACCTGGACGGCAGCGCTGCCATCCTGACGGCCTTGCCCGGCGGCGGCGCGCTGTACCTGCGCGCCAGCCTGGCGCCGCTGTACGCCAGCCTGGCGCAATTTGCCGCCTTCACCCTGCTGGTCTGCCTGTGCGCGTTCGGCCTGACCTTCCTGATGGTGCGCCGCACGCGCACCGCCGCCCTGCATGCGGAGCGCCATTTGCACTACCTGGCCCACGTCGACCCCGTCACGCAGCTGCCGAACCGCCATGAATTCAACGATGCGCTGGCCTATGCGCTGGCGCGCGCCGACCGCCAGGACAGCAGCGTGGGCCTGCTGCTGCTGGACCTGGACAACTTCAAGATCGTCAACGACACGCTGGGCCACCACTGCGGCGACCAGCTGCTCAAGCTCGTGTCCGAGCGCCTGGTGGCCATCCTGCGCGGCACCGACATCATCTGCCGCATCGGCGGCGACGAATTCGTCGTCATCGTGGAACCGGCCGACGACGCCTCGGAGATGGCCAGCGTGGCGCGCAAGATCCTCGCCGTGCTGGCCGCGCCGTTCGCCCTCGAAGGCCACCAGCTGTACGTCAGCGCCAGCATCGGCGTGAGCCTGTATCCGTTCGACGCGCAGGACGTGGCCACCCTGACGCGCAACGCCGATACGGCCATGTACCACGCCAAGCACCAGGGCAAGAACCGCTACGCCGTGTTCAAGGCCGAAATGGAATTGCGCGCCCAGCGCCGCCTGCGCATGGAAGCGAACCTGCGCCGCGCCCTGCAGAACGAGGAACTGTATTTGCACTACCAGCCGCAGATCGACTTGCGCAGCGGGCGCATCGTCGGCGTGGAAGCGCTGATACGCTGGCATTGCCGCGACATGGGCCAGCTGAGTCCCGCCGAATTCATCCCCGTGGCCGAGGAAAGCGGCATCATCGTCGACCTGGGACGCTGGGTGCTGCAAAGCGCCTGCCGCCAGGCAGCCGCCTGGTGCAAGGCGGGTCTGCTCGATTCACTGGAACACGTGGCCGTCAACCTGTCGGCTTGCCAGGCGCGCGATCCGGGCCTGATGGACGATATCCGCGCCATCCTGGACGAAACGCAGCTGCCGCATGGCTTGCTGGAGCTGGAAATCACGGAAGGCGTCCTGATGGACAATGTCCACGCCAACGTGGAATTGATGCGGCGCCTGCAGGAAACGGGCATCCACCTGTCGATCGACGATTTCGGCACCGGCTATTCCTCGATGTCGTACTTGAAACGCCTGCCCATCGACCAGCTGAAGATCGACCGCAGCTTCGTGCACGACCTGCCCGGCGAGGGCGAAGCCATCGTCACGGCCATCATCGCCATGGCGCACAGCCTGCACCTGAAAGTGGTGGCCGAAGGGGTGGAAACGCTGCAGCAGGTGGAGTTCTTGCGCAAAGCGGGCTGCGACAACGTGCAGGGCTTCTTCTTCGCGCGTCCGATGACGGCGGCGCAATTGACGGCATTGCTGCTGGAACGGCGCGACTGGAGTACGCGCACGATCCTGCCGGCGTAAAAAAAGGCAGAACCAGTGGTTCTGCCCCTCGTCGCTACCTCAGAGTCATCAGGCCAGCTTGGCCGAATGCTCGCGCGTGGCGTGGAATGTCAGCTTCGGCCAGCGCTCTTCCGTCAGGCGCAGGTTCACGCCGGATGTCGCCAGATAGGCCATGTTGCCGGCCGCATCGTAGGCCACGTTGTGGCCCAGCGCATTTTCGAAATCCTGCAGGATGCGCTTGTCGTCGCAGCTGACCCAGCGGGCGCTGCTGATGCTGGTGCCCTCGAACACGGCGTCCACGCCATACTCGTTGAGCAAACGGCTGGCCACCACTTCGAACTGCAGCACGCCGACGGCGCCCAGTACCAGCTCGCCGCCCTGTACCGGCTTGAAGACCTGCACCGCGCCCTCTTCGCCCAGCTGCTGCAAGCCTTTGTGCAACTGCTTGATTTTCAAGGGATTACGGATGCGCACCGAGCGGAAGAAGTCTGGCGCGAAGTACGGGATGCCCGTAAAGGTCAGCATCTCGCCTTCGGAAAAGCTGTCGCCGATCTGCATGTTGCCATGGTTCGGCAAGCCGATGATGTCGCCCGCGTACGCCTCTTCCACCTGTTCGCGCGAGGAAGCCATGAAGGTCACCACGTTCGACACCTTGATCTCGCGCCCCAGGCGCAAGTGCTTGACCTTCATGCCGCGCTCGAAACGTCCCGAGCACACGCGCAGGAAGGCGATGCGGTCGCGGTGGGCCGGGTCCATGTTGGCCTGGATCTTGAAGACGAAACCGGTAAATGGCTGCTCGGACGGCGCCACCGAACGCACGGTAGCGTCACGCTCGCGCGGCGCCGGCGCCCAGTCGACCAGCGCGGACAGTATCTCGCGCACGCCGAAGTTGTTGATGGCCGAACCGAAGAACACGGGCGTCTGCACGCCGGAGAGGAATTCTTCCAGGTTGAACGGGTTCGACGCGCCGTGCACCAGTTCCACTTCCATGCGCAATTGATCCATCTCAAGCGGGAACATCTCCTGCAGGCGCGGGTTGTCGATGCCCTTGATGATTTCGAAGGCGCCGTCGGCCTTCTCTTCACCGGCCTTGAACAGCATGATTTCGTCGTTCAGCAGGTGGTACACGCCGCGGAAGTTCTTGCCCATGCCGATAGGCCAGGTGACGGGCGCGCACTGGATCTTCAGCACCGATTCCAGTTCGTCGAGCAGATCGAGCGGATCGCGCGTCTCGCGGTCCATCTTGTTCATGAAGGTGACGATCGGCGTATTGCGCATGCGGCACACGGCCAGCAGCTTGATCGTCTGCGCTTCCACGCCCTTGGCCGCATCGATCACCATCAGCGCCGAGTCGACCGCCGTCAGCACGCGGTAGGTATCTTCCGAGAAGTCCTGGTGGCCCGGGGTGTCGAGCAGGTTGACGACGTGGTCGCGGAATTCGAACTGCATCACCGAGGAAGCGACGGAAATGCCGCGCTGCTTCTCGATCTCCATCCAGTCCGACGTCGCGTGGCGGCCCGATTTACGCGCCTTGACGGTACCGGCCATCTGGATCGCGCCCGAGAACAGCAGCAGTTTTTCCGTCAGGGTAGTTTTACCGGCATCCGGGTGGGAAATGATGCCGAAGGTGCGGCGGCGCTGCACTTCGCGCGCGATCACGGCCGGCGCCTTGCTGCTCACTGGCGCTGCGGCGTTGTCTGCGCTGTCGCTGGAATCGGGGGTGTTGATGTCGTTCTCGTTGGCCATATTGGTGACCATAATATGGCCCTCGCAAAAAACCCTCGATTTTACAGAAGGATCGGCCTTCCGTGTGAACTGCTTCACTCTGGCGAACGGCAAAACTGACCGCATCGCGGCGCACTTCATCAAGGGGTCACAATCCGCAGGCAACATTGCACTGCAGAAATGTTGTCACCCTACCCTGGAAACCCGATGAAAATGCTCCTCACCCCCGCCATCCGCCTCATGCAGCGCTTGCGCCTGCTGCCCAAATTCATGCTTGTCTGCCTGGTCTTCCTGCTGCCGCTGGCGCTGGCAACCACCCTGCTGATCTCGGAACTGGGCAAGTCGCTGGCCCAGGCGCAGGATGCGCAGCGGGGCGTGGCCTATGTGCGCCAGTTGCAGGAAGGCACGCGACTGCTGCAACAGCGGCGCGGCCTCGAGCACTTGCGCCTGAGCGGCAAGGCGGGCATGGACAACACGGCCCTGAATGCGCGCATCACGGCCGCGCTGACCGCCCTGGCGCGCTTGCCGGCGGGCGCCGGCCTGCCCCAGGCGGCCGAACTGACGAAACAGTGGCAAGCCCTGTTGGGCCGCCAGACGGGCCTCGCGGCGCGCGACAGCTACGCGGCGCACACGGCGCTGCTGCGCCAGGCGGCCAAGCTGGGCCAGCTGGTAGCCGACCGCTCGCACCTGAGCCTGGACCCGGACGCGGGCGCCAACCACCTGAGCGCCGCCTTCACCGCCACCCTGCCCGACCTGGCCGAGAGCCTGTCCGACATCGGCGGGCGCGGCGCCGCCTACATCGACACGGGGCTGTTCGAGGCGAATGAAGATCAACTCGTCAACGCCAACGCCCTGATCGCGCGCCACGAACTGGAACGCCTGCCGGCCCGCTTCGACGAAATCATCGCGGCCAAGCCGGAATTGCGCGCCAGCCTGCAGCCGGCCCTGAAAGCCGTGCCGGCCGCGCTGGCCTTCCTCGAACGCACGAAGAATGAAGTGACGAATTCCTACGACCAGACGTCGGGCGCGCAATTCCACGCGGCCGGCATGCAAGCCATCGACGCCCTGCACGCGCTGTCCGGCGCCTCCGCCGCCGCGCTGGACGGCTTGCTGGCGCAGCGCATCGCCCGCGACGAGGCGCGCCGCGCCCTGATCCTGGCGGCCATGCTGCTGGTGCTGCTGGCCGCCGCCTACCTGTGCGCGGGCTTTTATGCCGCCTTCGCGCGCGACGTGCAGCAATTGCGCGTGGCCGTGGGCGCCGCGGCAGCGGGCGACCTGTCGCAGCGCATCACCTCGCAGGCGCACGACGAAATCGGCGACCTGGTGCGCGACTTCGGCGCCATGACGCATGGCCTGGCCACCCTGGTGCAGGAAATCCGCGGCGGCGCGGCCGTCATCGCCGCGGCCGGCGCCGATATCGCCCAGGGCAACGCGGCCCTGTCCGGCCACACGGCCACGCAAGCGGACGCGCTGGGCGCCACCGTGGACTCGATGCGCGAGCTGACGGCCACCGTGGGCCGCAACGAAGCCCACGTAGGACAGGGGCGCACCCTGGTGGCGTCGGCCGCCGAAGTGGCCCTGCGCGGCGGCGAGACCGTCAGCGCCGTGGTCGAGACCATGGCCTCGATCAAGGCCAGCTCGCACAAGATCGTCGACATCATCGGCGTAATCAACGGCATCGCCTTCCAGACGAATATCCTCGCCCTGAACGCGGCCGTGGAAGCGGCACGCGCGGGCGAACAGGGACGCGGCTTTGCCGTCGTCGCGTCCGAAGTGCGCAGCCTGGCGCAGCGCTCCAGCGAAGCGGCGCAGCAGATCAAGCGCCTGATCGGCGACTCCGTGGCCACCGTGGACGCGGGCGGCGACCTGGTCAACGCGGCCGGCAGCACCATGCGGCAAGTCGTCGACGCGGTGCAGCAAGTGTCCGTCGTCATCGGGCGCATCAGCAGCGCCGGCGCCGAGCAGAATGGCGAAATCGCCCGCATCAACGGCGCGCTGGCGCAAATCGACGACATGACGCGCCAGAATGCGAGCCTGGTCGACGAGGCGCGCGCCGGTTCGCAGCGCCTGCACCAGGAAGGCGAGGCGCTGACGCAGGCCGTCAGCCGCTTCCGCCTGGGGGAGCACGAGGCGCCAAACGTGCGCCAGACACCCGCCGCAACCGTGCGCGACGGCTTGCCCAGCGTGCGTCCGGCCGGCCTGTGGAGCGCCAACAAGCCGCGCGTCATATCACAAAATCGCGCAGAACGGCGCAAGGCTAGCTAGTCAAAAGTGTGCACGTAGGACAAGGACTACAATTTCGCCTCAAAAGAGACTACAAAGTGGCGACTGCTAATCTTATGTTCGCCACTTACATAAGCTTTTAAAGTAGCTACATCGCGATCTGCACCGCGCGGTCGAAAAAAACGCTGTTCCCAGATGGATGCAGCAACTTTTTTGACCAGCAACGCGGCAGTCGCACTCCGATGTAAAAAGCCTGTGAGGAATACTATGAGCCATACTCAACTTATCGCCCCGGTCCAGAAGAACCAGTTGCTGCCGCGCGCCATGCCTGCGGCCGGTCGGGAAATCAAGCTTGCGTCGCGGGTTAGCCTCAGCAGTGCCCAACAAAATGAATTGCTGGCGGCCCTGCCGCGCGCCGCGCTCGAATCGCTGTTCGAAGACCTGGAACTGGTGGAACTGCCTTTCGGCAAGGAATTGTATGCCTACGGTAACAACCTGGAATACAGCTACTTCCCTACCACCGCCATCATTTCCTTGCTGTATGTCATGGAAGACGGCGCCACGACGGAAATCGCCGTCGTCGGCCATGAAGGCGTGGCGGGTGCCTCGCTGCTGGCAGGCGAACGCGCCATGTGCACGGCTGTTGTGCAAAGCGCCGGCTACGGCTACCGCCTGAAGACGCAAAGCTTGCGCGACGCCTTCAACCAGGGCGGCGCCCTGCCCCAGTTGCTGATGCGCTACACCAACGCCCTGTTTGCGCAAATGGCGCAGAACGCCGTCGGCGGCCGTCACAGCTCGATCGAGCAAAAGCTGTGCCGCTGGCTGCTGGACCGCCTGGACCGTTCGCCATCGAACGAATTGAAAGTGACGCAAGAGTTGATCTCGATCATGCTGGGCGTGCGCCGCGAAAGCATCACGGCCGCCGCCGGCAAGCTGCAGGAAGAAGGCTTGATCCACTATCGCCGCGGTAATATCACGGTGCTGGACCGCGCCGGCCTGGAATGCTATGCGGGCGAGTGCTACAAGGTGGCCAAGACGGAATACGACCGCTTGCTGCGCGACGTATCACGCTGCTGATGCGCTGCTGATCAGGCAAGACAGATAAAAAAATGGCCGGGCTGCATGCCCGGCCATTTTTCTTGCATCAACGTCCATTACGCTTCGGCATCCGCATCGATGTCTTCCGGCTCCGGCGTCAGCGGCAGGGGAATCACGGCTTCCACGCACGTGCCCTTGCCTTCCGGCCCCTGGCGCACGGTGAGAGTGCCGCCCAGCAACAAGGCCCGCTCGCGCATGCCCAGCAAGCCGTGCGACATGGGTTTTTGCAGCGCATCTTCCGTGATGCCGATACCATCGTCGATTACGCGCAGCACCAGGCCGTGCTCATTGCGCTTCAAGGTCACGCTGACCATGCCGGCGCGCGCATATTTCAGGATGTTGGTCAGCGATTCCTGCACGATACGGAACAGGGCAATCGTCAGGGTGGCTTCGCGGTTGTCGATATTGATGGCCACGTCCGTTTCGCAGCGCACGGAACTCATGCGCGCAAAATCCTCGCAATAGCTTTCGATGGCGGCGCACAGGCCCAGGTTGTCCAGCAGGCTGGGGCGCAGGTCTTCGACGATGCGGCGCTTGAGTTCCACCGTTTCCAGCAAGGTGGCCTTGGCGCGGCGCAATTGCGCGGCCAGTTCCGGCTGCGTGTGCGCCAGTTGCTGCGTGACGGCGCCCAGGTCCATGCTGATCGAGGTCAGGTTGGCGCCCAGTTCATCGTGCAATTCGCGCGCCAGGCGCGCCTTTTCCACTTCATTGACGCTGATCAAATGACGCGACAGCACGGATAACTGCTCCGTACGCTTGCTGACCGTCGACTCCAGAGTGTCGTTGGCATTCTGCAGTGCATACTCGACGGCCGCGCGATTCTGGAAGCTGCGCCGCACCAGCTGGTAAAACATGATCAGCACGAGGATGGCCAGGGCATTGATGCCGATGCCGAGCAGCACGGCTTTCTGGTACTCATGGTAAAAGGCGGCGCTGCCGGAAGACAACGCTTCATTCTGCTCGCGCGTCATGATCACCACTTGCAGGCGGATCTCGTCCATGGTGGCGCGGTCATCGGTCACGCGGGAAATGTTGACGATCTCGGCCAGCCCGCCCTGCTTGTAGACATCGATCGACTGTTGCAACATCGACATCTTGCGACGGATCAAGCTTTTCAGCTGGCCCAGGTTTTTCAGCTGGGTGGGACTGCCCGCGAGCAAGGTTTGCAGCTCGTTGAATTCGTTTTCAATTTCCGTGGTCGCCGTCTTCGACGGCCCCAGATAGGTTTCGGAGCCGGAAATGAAATAGCCGCGCAAGCTGCTTTCCGCATCGAGCACGAGCACGTTCAAATACTGCAGGCGATCCGCCACGCGGGCGCTCTGGCTGAGCAAGGCGTTCGTGCCCTTCAGCGACTGCAGATTATGATAGAGACTGAAACCATTGAGTACAAGCAGCAAGGCGCAAGTCACGCACAGGATCGTCTTGTAGAGGGGCAGGCGGTGATTCGGGGCCGGTTCAGCGGTGAAATACATCCTGATGTGCATCCTTAGCAAGGTTCGGCGCGGGAAAGAGCGCCGGCGCCGGCCAATTATAGTCCTCGCCACAAACTGCTGCACTGCACAAGTCGTGCCGGCTGGCTGGCTGAGCGATCATGTTTCCATGATCGCACCGCAGCGCTAGTCAAGCAAATTGTTTTTCATTGCGTAATAGGTCAAGTCGCTGTTGGATTGCAAGCCCATTTTTTCCATGATGCGCGTACGGTAAGTACTCACCGTCTTGATGCTCAGCGACAAGGCGACACCGATATCGGACACGGTGGCGCCGCGCGCCAGGCGCAGGAAGACCTGGAATTCGCGGTCCGACAATTCCGTGTGCAGCGCGGCATTCGTGTCGCGGTCGAACGATTGCGCCAGCAACTCGCCGACGGTGGAGCTGACATAGCGGCGCCCCTGGAACACGGTGCGCACGGCCGTCATCAGCTCGTCGGCCTCGCATTCCTTGTTCAGATAGCCATTCGCGCCCATCTTGAACAGGTTCAATGCGTATTGCTGCGCGGGATAGCCGCTGAGTATCAGCACGGGCAATTCCGGCTGGCCCTGGCGGATCGTGCGCAAGGTATCGATGCCGCTCTGATCGGGCATGGCTATATCGAGCAGCAATACATCGCAAATTTCGCGGCGGGCGATATCGAGCGCTTCGCGCCCCGTACCGGCTTCCGCCACCACACTGAAATCGCTCGACGACGAAAAAATCTGTTTGAATCCAGCTCGTACTATTTGGTGATCATCACAAATGGCAACGCGTATCATTGTTTCCCCTTAAATTTTCCTGGCCTGGGAAAGACTACCGGAACCTGAACGCTGCTCCGGCTTAGCGTCACTAACAAAAACGCAACATTAACATTATATTCAAAATATGGCGCGCAGTACGGTAGCGTCAGCGCCAAGGCCGAGCGCCCATGCAGTATAGTCAACTCAGTCAACTGCTACCGGACAACCCCACCTATATTGGTACAAATCTTATTTTAGCAAGTTTAAAATCGCAATTAATTCATTGCGTATCCACACGCGGTCCAGCGGCGCTTCCTGCGGCGCGACGGGCACGGCCGGCAGCACCGGCAGGTCGTCGGCGATGGCATGCGAAGCGCCACGACTATCGAGCTTATTGCGGGCACCGCTGATGGTAAAGCCTTGCTCGTACAGCAATTCGCGGATGCGGCGTATCAACAGCACCTCATGGTGCTGATAATAACGGCGGTTACCACGTCGTTTGACTGGCTTGAGCTGGGAAAACTCCTGCTCCCAGTAGCGCAATACATGCGGTTTGACGCCGCACAACTCGCTCACCTCGCCGATCGTGAAATAGCGTTTCGCCGGAATGGGCGGCAAGGCGATCAACTCGGTTTTACTGATGCGCTCGTTCATCGCCACTCACTCAGGCAGCACGTGCCAGCGGACTGGTCTCTTCGACCATGCTTTTCAGCTTCTGGCTCGCATGGAAGGTCACGACGCGGCGCGCCGTGATGGGAATCTCTTCGCCCGTCTTCGGATTGCGGCCCGGCCGCTGCGGCTTGTCGCGCAACTGGAAATTGCCGAAACCGGACAGCTTGACGGCCTCGCCCCGTTCGAGCGCATTGCGGATCTCGTCGAAAAAGGTCTCGACCATATCCTTCGCTTCGCGCTTGTTCAGGCCCACCTGCTCGAACAACAGTTCGGCCAGTTCCGCCTTGGTCAAGGTGGGTAAATCTTTTTCCGCTTCCTGGCGCACTTTGGCAACCAGCATGGCCCGATGCAGATCTGCGGCCAGTGCGGACTGCAGTACGGCGGAATCAACGTCGCTGTTATTAATTTTCCTGCCCTGCCTTTTCTGTGCGCCCGAGCCCGCCACATGGCAAGCTCGTCTACGGTTGACGACGGAAAGGCCGTCACGCAAGGCGACGGCCAGTCCGGTAATTACGAACGCAGTTTCGCGTCGTGGCCCTGCTTGGCCGCATCGATCAGGACAGCCATCAGGCCATCGACGACATCGTCTTGCAGGGTGTTTTGAGTATCTTGCAAGCTAATCCGGAAAGCAAGGCTTTTTTCATCCGCTTCCAGCCCTTTTCCACGATATTCATCAAATAAAACAATGGCTTGCACGATACGCGCTGCCGGGCTCGACTTGGCGGCGGCGTGGAAGCTGTCGAGCAGATCCTGCACGGCCACCGATTGCTTGACGACCACGGCCAGGTCGCGGCTGGCGCCAGGGAATTTCGAGATTTCCTGGTACACGGGCACGACTCGTTGCGTCAGGGCAGCGGCATCGACTTCGAACAGCACAGGCGCCAGCGGCAAGTCATACTTTTGCATCCAGCGCGGGTGCAGTTCTCCGATGAAACCGATGACCTTGCCATCGAGCTCCACGTTGGCCGAACGGCCCGGATGCAGGGCCGGATGTTCCGCCTTGCTGAAACGCAAGACCAGCGGCGCGAACAGCGCTTCCAGGTCCGCCTTCACGTCGAAGAAGTCGACCGTGCGCGCAGCCTGGCCCCACTGCTCGTCGGCCACCGCGCCGTAAGCCATGGCCGCCACGCGCTTCGGCTGGGCGTAACCGGCCACCGACAGGGGACCGTTTTGCACGCTGTCGTCGCGCTGGTAGATGGCGCCCACTTCGAAAATGCGCACGCGGTTCGTCTTGCGGTTCAGGTTGTAGCGCACATTGGCGATCAGGCTGCCAATCAGCGAGGAGCGCATCACGCTCATCTGGCTGGCGATCGGGTTCTGCAATTTGATCGGATTCGTGTTGCCCGAGAAATCGCGCTCCCATGCCGTATCGACAAAGCTCATGTTAACCACTTCCTGGAAGCCCAGGTCGGCCAGCTCATGACGTACCGCAAACAAGGAGCGGGTATTTTCTGGTGCAATCTGCATCACGTTCGCTGCCACGGGCGGCAAGGTCGGGATGTTTTCAAAGCCGTACACGCGCGCCACTTCCTCGATCAAGTCTTCCTCGATCTCGATGTCGAAACGGTAGCTGGGCGACGTCACGGAAAACACGCCGTCCGCCAGGGTGAATGGCAGGGCCAGGCGCGTGAAGATATCGGCGATCAGCTCATCGTTGAGCGGCACGCCGATGACTTTTTGCGCGCGCGCCGTGCGCATCGACACAGGCTGGCGTTGCGGCAAGTTCACCACGTGGTCGTCGACGGGGCCGACGGTGGTCGCTGGCGTGCCGCAGATTTCCACGATCAGGGCCGTGATGCGCTCGATGTGCTCGACGGTGGTGGCGAAATCGACGCCGCGCTCGAAGCGGTGCGCCGCATCGGTCGAGAAATTCAGGCGGCGGGCGCGGCCTTGAATGGCGTTCGGCCACCAGAAAGCCGCTTCCAGGTAAATGCTGTCCGTATCGTCCGATACGGAGCTGGCGTCGCCGCCCATGATGCCGGCCAAGGATTCGATTTCCTGCTCATCGGCAATGACGCCGAGCCACTCGTCGACGGCGATGGTGTTGCCGTTCAACAGCTTGACGGATTCGCCCGCCTGGCCCCAACGCACGTCGAGGCTGCCGTGGATCTTTGCCAGGTCGAACACGTGGCTGGGACGGCCCAGTTCCAGCATGACATAGTTGGAAATGTCGACCAGGGCCGACAGCGGACGCTGGCCGCTGCGCTCGAGGCGCTGCTTCATCCAGTCCGGCGTGGCGGCACGGGCGTTCAAGCCGCGGATGACGCGGCCCGTGAAACGGCCGCACAGGTCCGGCGCGCTGACTTTCACTGGCAACACTTCATCGCTGGTGACAGGCACGGTGCGGAACTGCGGCGCATTCAGGGGCACGCCCGTCAAGGCCGACACTTCGCGCGCCACGCCCAGCACGGACAGGCAGTCCGCCTTGTTCGGCGTCAACTTGATGGTGAATTTCAAGTCGTTGAGCGCAAAGTAATCGCGGAAATTCTGGCCGATCGGCGCGTCGTCCGGCAACTCCATCAGGCCGGCGTTTTCTTCCGACAATTTCAATTCGCGCGCGGAGCACAACATGCCTTGCGACTCGACGCCGCGCAGCTGGCCTACCTTGATTTCAAACGGCTTGCCATCGGCGCCAGGCGGCAGCACGGCGCCGGCCATGGCGCACACTACTTTCAAGCCAGGGCGCACGTTCGGCGCGCCGCAAACGATGTTGAGCATGGTGCCCGTGCCGACGTCGACCTGGCACACATTCAGGCGGTCCGCGTTCGGATGTTTTTCCATCTCCAGGACCAGGCCCACCACCACGTTCGAGAACGGGGGCGCGACAGGATCGACGTCCTCGACTTCGAGACCTGACATGGTCAGCAGATGGGCCAGTTCGTCCGAAGTCATCTTCGGATCGACCATGGTACGGAGCCAGTTTTCGGAAAATTGCATAATCAAGCCTTCAAAGGGTCAAAGCTCACAGCGCGAGCGCACAGGCGCTCAAGCGCCATGAATCAAACGGAACAATGCTTAGTTGAACTGCTTCAGGAAACGCAAGTCGCCTTCATAAAACAGGCGCAGGTCGTTGATGCCGTAACGCAACATCGTCAAGCGTTCCAGGCCGGAGCCGAAAGCAAAACCGATGAATTTCTCGGGATCGAGGCCGAAGTTCTTCACCACGGTCGGATGCACCTGGCCGGCGCCCGACACTTCCAGCCAGCGGCCTTTCAGCGGGCCCGAACCGAAGGCGATGTCGATCTCGGCCGACGGTTCCGTAAACGGGAAGTACGACGGGCGGAAGCGCACTTGCAAGTCGTCCGTCTCGAAGAAGGCCTTGACGAAGTTCAGGTACACGCCCTTCAGGTCGGCAAAGCTGATGTCTTCGGCGATCCACAGGCCTTCGACCTGGTGGAACATGGGCGAATGGGTGGCGTCGCTGTCGACGCGGTAGGTGCGGCCCGGCGCGATGACCTTGATCGGCGGCGTGTGCGTGCGCGCATAGCGCACCTGCATCGGGCTCGTGTGCGTGCGCAGCAGCAAGGGCTTGCCATCGGTATCGTTGCCGTCGATGTAGAAAGTGTCTTGCATGGAACGGGCTGGATGGTTTTCCGGGCTGTTGAGCGCCGTGAAGTTGGTCCAGTCGTTCTCGATTTCGGGGCCGTCGGCCACGTCGAAACCGATGGAACGGAAGATTTCCTCGACACGTTCCCACGTGCGCATCACGGGATGGATGCCGCCGGGCATGCGGCCACGGCCTGGCAGGGTCACGTCGATCGCTTCGGCGTTCAGGCGGCCTTGCATCTGGGCATCGGCCAGTGCATCACGGCGCGCCGTCAGCGCGTCCTCGATCTGCACTTTGACGGCGTTGATCAAGGCGCCCTGCGCCTTGCGCGCGTCCGGGTCCAGCTTGCCCAGGCCCTTCATCATTTCAGTAATCTGGCCAGTCTTGCCCAGGTAGCGGGCTTTGGCGTTTTCAAGTGCGGCAGCGTCTGCGGCGGCGATAAAGTCAGCCTGGGCCGAGACGACGAGTTCTTCTAGGGAGTTCATGCGGCATTTCCTGTTTTGGACATCAATTCTGGACTCAGTTATCTAAAATCCAACAATCAAAAACGGAAACGGGGCATAAGGTGTTAAAACCCCTGCCCCGCTCTTTATGACGTCACCCTACGGATGACGTTGTGCAATGACCGATGCTTACGCAGCGATTTTTGCTTTAACTGCGTTGACAATCGCAGCGAATGCTGGCTTGTCCATCACAGCCATATCGGCCAGGACTTTACGGTCCAGTTCGATATTTGCTTTTTTCAAGCCGTTCATGAATACGCTGTACGTTACGCCATGCTCACGGGAAGCGGCATTGATACGGGCGATCCACAGGCGGCGGAAAACGCGTTTCTTGTTGCGGCGATCGCGGTAAGCGTATTGGCCAGCGCGCATAACTGCTTGCTTGGCAACACGGTATACACGGCTGCGGCGACCACGGTAGCCTTTAGCTTGAACAAGAATCTTCTTATGACGGGCACGAGCTGTAACCCCACGTTTTACTCTAGGCATAATAACTCCTTAAATTGAGTGTGAGATTAAGCAGTCGGCATCATGCGCATGACGGATGTGACATCCGATGCGTTGATGTTACGGGTACCGCGCAACTGACGTTTGTTTTTGGTGGTTTTCTTGGTCAGGATGTGGCGTTTGAACGCGTGACCCGACTTGACTGTTCCACCTGGACGCACGCGAAAACGTTTTTTCGCGGAGCTTTTGGTCTTCATTTTAGGCATAGCAATCTGTCCTCTTACGGACAGCTCCATTTATAACAGGATTGCAGGTGGCAACACGACGCTGCGCTTAGATGCCTGCTTTCACATGTTGTGCAGCGGATGCGAGTCCACTACAGTTCACGCGGCCCGGACATTGCTGACCGGGCCGCGCAAATTCTGCCTGGGGTTTGACACCGCGCCAATGCCGGCGCGAGCAGTTTCCACCCACAGTAAAACGCTATTGTATCTTACTTCTTCTTCTTAGGCGAAAGAACCATGATCATTTGGCGGCCTTCCATCTTCGGGAACTGCTCGACCTGGCCGTACGGCTCCAGATCGGCTTTCAGACGTTCCAGCATGCGGAAGCCAATATCCTGATGCGCCATCTCACGACCGCGGAAACGCAAGGTGATCTTGGTTTTATCGCCATCTTCGAGGAACTTGATGAGATTACGCAACTTGATATTGTAGTCACCATCATCAGTCCCCGGACGGAATTTGACTTCCTTCACGAGGATGATCTTTTGCTTCAATTTGGCTTCGTGAGCTTTCTTTTGCTCCGAATACTTAAATTTGCCGTAGTCCATCAAACGGCACACCGGTGGCTGCGCGGTAGGCGCAATTTCCACCAGGTCGACGTTTGCCTCTTCCGCCAGGCGGAAGGCTTCAGCCAAACTTACGATACCGAGTGGCTCGTTATCGACCCCGCTTAAACGCATTTCAGGGGCAGTGATTTCGCCATTGATGCGATGTGACTTGTCAGTAGCTATTGTAATTTCCTTTAAAAATCTTGTAAGACGGTCGTGCAGCGAGTTTCCTCGTCAGGCCTTGGTGTCGACTTCATGTTTGAGTCGCTCAATCAGGGCATCGACGGACATGACGCCCAGATCGACATTGCCCCGCGCCCGCACGGCCACTGTATTCGCATCCCGCTCTTTGTCGCCAATTACTAAGATGTAAGGCAATTTTTGTACGGAATGTTCACGTATTTTATAGGTAATCTTCTCGTTACGCAAATCAGCCTGTACGCGCAGCCCCGCTTTGCGCAGTTTTGTTGTAACTTCCTGTACATAATCGGCTTGAGCGTCGGAAATATTCAACACCGACACTTGCACCGGCGACAACCACAGCGGCATGGCGCCCGCATAGTGTTCGATCAGGATGCCGATGAAACGTTCCAGCGAGCCGACGATCGCGCGGTGCAGCATGATGGGCACCTGGCGCGTGTTATCCACGGCCACATATTCGGCGCCCAGGCGACCCGGCATCGACGGATCGATCTGCACGGTACCCACTTGCCATGCGCGGCCCAGGCTGTCTTTCAGGTGGTATTCGATCTTCGGACCATAGAATGCACCCTCGCCCGGCAATTCCGTCCACTCCACGCCGCAGGCGCGCAGGGCCGAACGCAGGGATTCCTCGGCGAAATCCCACGACTCTTCCGTACCGATGCGGTTATCCGGGCGCAGCGCCAGTTTCACGTCGATATTCGTAAAGCCGAAAGCCGTGTAGACATCCATCGCCTGCTGGTGGAACGCCGTCACTTCGCCGGCGATCTGCTCTTCCAGACAGAAAATGTGGCCATCGTCCTGCGTAAAGCCGCGCACGCGCATCATGCCGTGCAAGGCGCCCGACGGCTCGTTGCGGTGGCATTGGCCGAATTCACCGTAACGCAATGGCAAGTCGCGGTAGCTGCGCATGCCATTGTTGAAAATCTGGATATGGCCAGGGCAATTCATCGGTTTCAGCGCATAGGCGCGGTTTTCCGATTCCGTGATGAACATGTTTTCACGGTAATTATCCCAGTGGCCGGTTTTTTCCCACAGGCCACGGTCGAGAATTTGCGGCGCCTTGACTTCCTGGTAGCCATTGACCTGGTACACATTGCGCATGTATTGCTCGACTTGCTGCCAGATCGACCAGCCTTTCGGGTGCCAGAAGATCAGGCCTGGCGCTTCCTCCTGGAAATGGAAGAAATCGAGCTGTTTACCCAGCTTGCGGTGGTCGCGCTTTTCCGCCTCTTCCAGGTTATGCAGATACAGTTCCTGGTCTTCCTTCTTGGCCCAGGCCGTGCCATAGATACGCTGCAGCATCTCGTTTTTCGAGTCGCCGCGCCAGTAGGCGCCAGCCAGCTTCATCAGCTTGAAGACTTTCAGCTTGCCCGTCGATGGCACGTGGGGGCCGCGGCACAAGTCCGTGAACTTGCCTTCGGAATACAGCGACACTTCCTGGTCGGCCGGGATCGAACCGATCAATTCAGCCTTGTAGGCTTCGCCGATGCCCTTGAAGTATTCGATGGCTTCGTCGCGCGCGACAACCTTGCGCGTGACTTGCTCATCCTTCTTGGCCAGTTCCGCCATTTTCTTTTCGATCGCGACCAGGTCTTCCGGCGTGAACGGGCGCTTGTAGGCGAAGTCATAGTAAAAACCGTTATCGATCACGGGACCGATAGTCACTTGCGCTTCCGGGAACAATTCCTTGACGGCATACGCCAGCAAGTGGGCCGTCGAGTGGCGGATCACTTCCAGGCCATCGGCGTCCTTGTCCGTCACGATCGCCAGTTCCGCGTCTTGCTCGATCAGATAGGAAGTATCGACCAGCTTGCCGTCGACCTTGCCGGCCAGGGCAGCCTTGGCCAGGCCGGTACCAATATTGGCCGCAACCTGGGCCACGGTGACCGGGCCGTCAAATTGACGGGCGGAACCATCGGGAAGTCGGATTGTAAGCATATTGATCTCCATATCGGCGCTGGCGCCAGGTAAAACTGCAATGTGATGGGTAAATAACTGAAAGGAAAACGCAGACGCAAAAAAACGCGGACTAGCCGCGTTTTTCACTTTCTTGAGACAAAGGAAACCCGTTCGACTAGCGTCACTCCCAAAGCTTGGTAGTAGTTCGCGGTGTCATAACCGGTTTTACCTTTCTCTCTAACTGCATTCTGGTGGGCGGTGAGGAATTCGAATCCCCGACCCCTTGGATGTCGACCAAGTATTCTAACCAGCTGAACTAACCGCCCGTAAAACTTTTGTTGATCATTGTATTTCAAATGACCGCTTGCGGCTTGCGCCAGCTTAAAACTCTTGAAAACTGCTTACTGCTAAATTCTGGTGGGCGGTGAGGAATTCGAATCCCCGACCCCTTGGATGTCGACCAAGTATTCTAACCAGCTGAACTAACCGCCCCGAAGACCAGCATTATAGAGAGGCTTTCCCAGAATGACAAGGGCTCTTTTACAGGAAACTTTAATCACTCTCCGGGCGTCAGCCCCCTTTATATGGAGAGGGCCCGGCGCACGCGGAATGCCGCTAGAATCGCGGCATGAACTCCACCCTATTCGCCTGGCTGAAAACCCTGAGCCGCATCTGCGGTTTTGAAACGGCCGACTCTTTCCCGCCCGGCCACCCGTATGCGCGCACGCGCTGGGATGCCGCGTATTTCGATATCGCCTCCGACGTAAAACCCGACGAGATGGAACGGCGCCTCTGCGCAGCCATCGCCAACACGCCGAGCGTCTTCGCCTATATCACCAATCCCACGCCGCGCATGCAGCGCGCGCTGCTGAACGTGATCCACGACCGGCTGCGGCGCCAACCGGGCGCGGGCGCCACGGACCTGGTCTTGTTATTGATCAATGCCTACGCCAGCGAGCACATCATGGAAGCCGTGCCTGGCCTGCGCGCCCTGATCTTCAACACTGCACATGAAGAGACGAACCTGCGCGTGCATGCCATCCTGGAATTACTGGTGGACACACCGCGGGGACTGGACGTGATCGACATGTAATCGTCACGCGTGATTGGCAGGCACATAGCGCGCCCGCAAGCGCATGAACGGCGTTTCCACCAATCTATATAAGAGCCAGCCCGTGACGATGCTGACAGCGATACTGACCAGTATCGCCGGCGCACCGTCCGGCCCGTGGCCAACGTCTTGCAACAAGGGCCGCAGCAGGATGCACAGCTGCTTGTGCAGCAGGTAAATCGCATATGACCACAGGGCCAGGCTGGCCGCGCCCGGCACGCGCAATTGATACAAAGCACTGGCAGGACTCAGCGCGGCGATCAGCAATAAGGTAAAACTGGCGGCCAGGGCCGGATAGCCGAACACCGTCACCCAATAACCATAGTGATCGGCGACGAACACGTAAAACATCAGCGCCGTGCCAAAGATTCCCGCCAGCAAGGTGCGATTGCCATAGGATGTCAGGCGCAGCCAGGCGCCAGGGTGGTAGTTTTTCAGCAGCGCCAGCGCCACGCCCGCCACCAGCTCGTCGAAACGGCACCACGACGCGTAATAAATGTATTTGTAATAGCCGAGGCCGCCTCGCGGCACGTGCACATATTCATCCCACAGATAAGCACGCAGCAGCATGCCGACGATAAAGCTGGCGGCCACGGCCACCCACGCCCACAGCAGGGACTTGCGGCAAGCCGCGATCGCCAGCGCCACGGCCGGCAGCAGCACGTAGAACTGCTCTTCCACGCACAGCGACCACGCATGGGAAAACGCCGTGCCCGGCGTCAGATTGATGTTTTGCGTAAACGTCAGGAATTTCCACAAGGGAAGTAGCGCGCTATCGCCGCGAAACGCGGGCCACAGATAATACAGGGCCAGCACGGCATAGAAACTGGGCAAGGTGCGCAGCAAACGGCGCGCATAGAAGCGCGGCAAGGAAAAGCCGTGCTCGCTGCGCAAGGCCGCAAAGATCTGGTTGCCGATCAGGTAGCCGCTGAGGGCAAAGAACAGGTCCACGCCCGTCCAGCCGATTTCTCCCCAAAAACCAAACGCCCCGCCCTCGCTGACGAACAACAAATAATGGTTCATGAAGACCAGCACGATGGCCAGCGCGCGCAAGGTGTCGAGGCCGTACAGGCGGGAAGGATGGGACGTACTGGTCATGGAATCGGCAAGGGAAAACAACATTGGCGCCGATCATGCCATGCCGGGGTGGGCGATGGGTACATTCCTGGCGACATTTTTACGGGTACCTGCCGCGAATCCCGCTAAAATATGCCGACCCCGCTTTCCCTTCCCTGATACCAATAGGATATGTCCAGCATGAGCAGCGCACTCCACTTCAAGTCCATCAACTACACGGGCCAGGGCAGCGGCCCGCGCCTGATCGTCACCGGCGCCGTGCACGGCAATGAAACCTGCGGCACCAAGGG
Organism: Janthinobacterium sp. SUN206; assembly: GCF_030587305.1. Classification (NCBI taxonomy): domain Bacteria; kingdom Pseudomonadati; phylum Pseudomonadota; class Betaproteobacteria; order Burkholderiales; family Oxalobacteraceae; genus Janthinobacterium; species Janthinobacterium sp. SUN206. The sequence continues at coordinate 1,553,703 of NZ_JAPWIB010000001.1, forward strand.
CATCCACCGCGTGATGGCTGAACTCGACAGCGGCGCCCTGTCCATCGTGGCCGGCAGCGTCACCTTCGTGCCCATCACCAACCCGCTCGCTTACGCCAAGGGCGTGCGCAGCGGCGACCGCAACCTGAACCGCAACCTGTTCCCAAACGACAATCCGCAAGATTTCGAAGACCGCATCGCCAATTGGCTGTGCCCGCTGCTGGGCCAGCATGACGTGCTGCTCGACTTGCACTCGTTCAATGCCGACAGCCAACCCTTCGTCATGGTGGGACCGCGCAACAACGACGGCCCGCTGCAACCTTTTAAACATGAAGAAAAGGAACGCGCGCTGGCGCGCCGCCTGGGCGTGCGCCGCTTCGTCGACGGCTGGCTGCATGCGTATGGCCAGGGAGTGCAGCGCCGCCTGGGCAATAGCGACCAGGTGGGCCTGGTCTTGCGCTACGGCGTGGGCACGACGGAATACATGCGCTCAACGGGCGGTTACGCCCTCACCCTGGAATGCGGCCAGCACGCGGACCCGGCCGCACCGGATGTCGCTTACCGCGCCATCATGAACACCTTGGCTTTCCTCGGTTTCATTGACGTGCCGCAACCGGAAGCCATCGCCGACGCCGACATGGAAGCGCTGAACATGGTCGTCGTGCACGACAAACTGCATGCAAGCGACCGCTTCATCAAGACCTGGTCCAGCTTTGACAAGGTCAAACAGGGCGAGCAGATCGGCGTGCGCGCGGACGGCACGCCCGTGACGGCCGAATTCGACGCCTATATCCTGTTCCCCGACGTCAATGCGGCGGCCAATGCGGAGTGGTATTACCTGGCGCGGGTTGCCAGCAGCTTTTGATTAGAGCCTATTCCAGTAGGGAGCGTCATCTGCTGGCAGTTCATCAGGAGCGCGGACAAGGCGTGAGGAGGACGCGTGGCGAGCCACGCGACGACGATCAACGCAGTCCCCGCTTCTGAGGGGCGCCAGCAGGGGATGTATTCATCTACTGGGATAGGCTCTTAGTGCCCGACGGACTTGGAGAACAAGTTAATGACGAGCACGCCGGCAATGATCAGCCCCAGGCCGATCAAGGCCGGCGTGTCCAGGCTTTGCTTGAACCAGAACCAGCCGACGGCGGAAATGAGCACGATGCCCACGCCCGACCAGATCGCATACACGATGCCGGTGGGAATGACCTTCAAGGTCAGGGACAGGCACCAGAAAGCGATGCTGTAGCCAAGCACGGTAATGACGCTGGGCCACAAGCGACTGAAGCCCTCGGACGCCTTCAAGGCGCTGGTGGCGATCACTTCGGCGATGATGGCGATGGCAAGGTAGAAATACGTCATGGCGAGGCTCATGCTGGCATCCTTTATTGAGGGCTGAGCAATTTCAAGCCCAGGATGCCCGACACGATCAGGGCGATGCAGGCGATGCGCGCGGCGCTGGCCGGCTCGCCCAGCACCATGATGCCGAAGATGGCCGTGCCGACGGTGCCGATGCCCGTCCAGATGGCGTACGCCGTGCCCAGCGGCAAGGTACGCAAGGCCAGGCCCAGCATCACCACGCTGCCCAGCATGGAAATAGCCGTCAGCACGGATGGCACGAGGCGGGTAAAGCCGGCACTGTATTTGAGGCCGATGGCCCAGCCGATTTCCAGCAAACCAGCCAATACCAAAATAATCCACGCCATCGTACTCTCCTGAGGCGGCAGGGTCGTCCCCGCCATGCAGCCCCGTCATCGAGCGGGGTCGTCCCCACAGGAGCAAAAGGAAAAGTATACCATCGGGTGAAAAGGCTTGCCGCCAGCACATTTTTCTAGTGCGGCCGCTCCAATCGAAAGTTGCCAAAAAACATGCTGATGGCCGCATAATTGCCGCATCCATTCACTCTCGGGAACAATGATGCTACTTCTGGCCCAGATTCTTACCGCCCTCATCCTGCTGCTGCACGTGTATATCGTGCTGCTGGAAACCGTGCTGTTCGATGCGCGCGGGCGCAAGGTGTTTGGCCTGTCGAAGGAAAAAGCGGAGATCGTGCGTCCCGCCATGTCGAACCAGGGTTGCTACAACGGTTTTCTCGTCGCGGCGCTGGCGTTGGGCTTTTTTCACCCGGACGCGGCCATTGCCCATGCGTTTACCGTGTTCGGCCTGGCGTGCATCGCCGTGGCCGGCGCATGGGGCGCGGCCACCGTCATGACGCGCATCCTCTACCTGCAAACGGTGCCTGCCGTCATCGCCTTGCTGCTGTTCCACTTCGCCTGATCCCCGCCGGGGCGGCCAGCCAGCCGCCCTACCCCACTCCGTGCCGCCGGCGCATACCCCAAATGGGTGATGTTTCCAAAAAACATGCCCGATACAATTCCTTGTAGCAAAGATACCACCAGACACATGGTGGCAAGTCACCGTCCACAGGGAAAATCATGCAAGCACATCCAACCACCTTTGCCGTCACTTTGCTCGGCTGCCTCATGCTGTCCGCCTGCGGTGGCGGCGGCAGCGCCGACAGTGGCTCGGGCGGCGGCTCCACCAGCGCCAGCGGCGGCACCTCGTCCACCTGCCAGTACAACAATCTGATCAGCGATACGGAACGCAAGCAGGCCAGCGCCTGCGGCATCCAGGTATCGGGCAACTACGCCCAGGCCGATTCCGGCTATGACAGCGTGATCGCCGCCTGCAAGCAGGGCGAAAAGGCCAAGGCGGATACCTACTACAGCGGCACGTACCAGAAAATGGTCGACTACGCGCGCTCCGTGAGCAAGGAACTCGGCTGCGGGCAAAACAACGGCGCCACCTTGCCCAACAACACCGTGGCCAGCAACTACAATTTCTGTGTCAAAAGCACCACCGTCAATGGTAAGCTCAGCTATGAAGGCGCTTGCTACGGCCCCGTCAAATCCGGCGAAGGGGGCTGCGGCAGCGGTTACAACTATGTGAGCCAGTACGCCAGCCTCAGCACGTGCACCTCCGGCGGCAAAAGCTGGCTGGAATCGCGCTAGGGAAGCCGGGCGGCCGCTGCCAAGGCCGCCCGCGCCATACCTTGTCCACCGCTTGCCGCCATGAGGATCGCCAATGACGCCATCGCTTGCCGTCGCCAGCCAGGCACTGATTACCCTGATCTATGAAGCGGCCACACAACATATCCAATGGCAAGATTTCCTAGCCGCCTTTGCACGCCAGCTGAAATCGCACGCGGGTTTGATCTGGGCCAATGATTTCAGCAACCGCTCGGTCGACGTCCAGCTGCCCGGCAGCGGCCTGTCCGCCACCTATGGCTTCGAAACGGATGCCATGGCCAGCTTTGCCAGCTATTACGGCGCGCGCAATGTCTGGCTGGAAGACGCCACCCTGCACCACGAAGGCGCCGTCGTCACCGGCTCCATGCTGTTTCCCGACCATTGCCTGAAGAAAACCGAATACTGGGCGGACTGGCTGCGCCCGCAAGACATCTTTTATACGGCGGCGGCCATCGTCGAATTGCGCGCCGAGCGCTCCACCAACGTCACCGTGGTGCGCCGCGAACGGGCGGGCGCCTACGAGGCGGGCGAGCTGGCGCTGATCCGCAGCCTGATGCCGCATTTGCAGACGGCCTTTGCCCTGCAGCGCAAGCTGCGCCGGCTGGAAGTGCTGTCCCGGAGTTCCACCCAGGTGCTGGAATTGCTGCCGTTTGGCGTGCTGCTGCTCGACGCCACGTCGCAATTGCTGTACGCCAACGAGCGGGCGCTGGCCATGACGGTTGCGACGCGGCTGCTGCAGTTGCGCGAAGGCGCGCCCCTGTATTGCCCGCGTGAAGCGGACAACGGCGCGCTGCGGCGCATGCTGCACGAGGCGGCGCAAACGGGCACGGCGGCGGCTGGCGGTCCCGGCGGCGTGCTCAACCTGAGCGGCTTGACGGGCGAACAGCTGCGCCTGCGCGTCACGCCCCTGCCCTCCTGGCACAGTCCGTTCGGCTCGGCCAGCGCCATCGCCGTCTTTCTCAGCGATAGCAGCGACCTGATCACCTCCCTGGCCGCCACCCTGCGCAATTTCTATGGCATGACGGTGGCCGAGGCGCGCTTGACGGAAGCGCTCGTCAACGGCTATTCCCTGCAGGAATACGCCGAACGCCAGCGCATTTCCATCCACACGGCGCGCACGCAGATCAAGAGCGCCACCGCCAAGGCCGGCGCCCAGCGCCAGGTGGACCTGGTGCGCATCGTGTTGACGGGCCCGGCCGTGCTGCAGCGCAATCCCCTTCCCGCCTGAATCCGTTCAAAAACGCGCGCCGCCAGCACGCTTTTCATTTATATCGTAATATTGCGATATTAGAATTTGGAAAATACGATATATGCATCGCTGAAAAGCGAATTGTATGTTCAGGAGAAACAATATGGATATCGACGCCATCCACAAGGCGCTGGCCAATCCGGTGCGCCGGCAGATTTTGCAATGGCTCAAGGAGCCGGAACAGTATTTCCAGGAGCAGGACCACCCGCTGCACCTGGGCGTGTGCGCCGGCCTGATCGACCGCCGCCTGAACCTGTCGCAATCGACGGTCTCGGCGCACCTGGCCAGCTTGCAAAAGGCGGGCCTGATTTCCGCAACCAAGGTGGGCCAATGGAGTTTCTTCAGCCGCAACGAAGCCACCATCCAGGCCTTTCTCGATCACATGCAGCAAGGTTTGTAAGCACAGCTTTCATCTCGATAACTCCGTCTCAATGCCGCTCGACCGGCCCCAACAAGGAAATGATAATCATGGCAACTTTATTCGACCCCATCACCATTGGCAGTCTGCAACTGAAAAACCGCATCATCATGGCGCCGCTGACGCGTTCGCGCGCCGGCAATCCGGGCCGCGTGCCCAACGCCCTGATGGCCGAGTACTACACGCAACGCGCCTCGGCCGGCATGATCATCTCGGAAGCGACGGCCGTCACGCCGCAGGGCGTGGGCTACGCCGACACGCCGGGCATCTGGTCCGAGGAACAGGTGGAAGGCTGGAAACACATCACCCGGGCCGTGCATGACGCTGGCGGCCTGATCGTGCTGCAGCTGTGGCATGTGGGCCGCATTTCCGCCCCCGTCTTCCTCGATGGCGACTTGCCCGTGGCGCCCAGCGCCGTCAAGCCGGCCGGCCACGTGAGCCTGGTGCGTCCGAAACAGGAGTTCGTCACGCCGCGCGCGCTCGATACGGAAGAAATTCCCGGCATCGTGGCGGCCTACCGCCTGGGCGCCGAAAATGCAAAAAAAGCGGGTTTCGACGGCGTGGAAATCCATGGCGCCAATGGTTATTTGCTCGACCAATTCCTGCAAGACAGCACCAACTTGCGCACCGACAACTACGGCGGTTCGATTGAAAACCGCGCCCGTTTGATGCTGGAAGTGACGGACGCCTGCATCGAAGTCTGGGGCGCCGACAAGGTGGGCATGCACCTGGCGCCGCGCCGCGATGCGCACGACATGGGCGACTCGGACCCGCGCGCCACCTTCGGCTACGTGGCACGCGAGCTGGGCAAACGCGGCATCGCTTTCATCTGCGCCCGCGAAGCGCTGGGCGAAGACCGCCTGGGCCCGTACCTGAAGCAGGAGTTCGGCGGCGTGTACATCGCCAACGAGAAAATGGACAAGGCGGCGGCCGAAGCCTTGCTGGCCAAGGGCGAAGCCGATGCCGTCGCCTTTGGCCTGTGGTTCATCGCCAACCCCGACCTGCCCACCCGCCTGCACAGCGACGCGCCCTTGAATCCGCTGAACCCGGACACCCTGTACGCGCCGGACGCTGCCGGCTACACGGACTACCCGGCGCTGGCGGCACAAGCCTGAACGGCAAGCTGAGCGGCACCCTGAAAGCCCCCTGAGCGGCACTGCGCCGCCCATTCCCCCTGTCGGCGGACGCGACGATACCAACGCACTGACTGCGTGACGATCGCCGCGTCCGCCGCTTTTTTCGCTTCTTTATTGACGCCGCCGCGCCGTTCCCTCACCTTCAGCGCCATCGGCGCCGTGCCGGCCGGGCCGGGCGACGCGCCTGCACGCTGCTGAAGACGCGACGTATCACCTCGACCGGTACCGCGTGCTCGCGCAAATACGCTGTCGCCACCGTCCGCCCCAGTGCGTGGTGGAAGGCGACGCCCCGCTCGACGAGCTCGGCCATCACCTTGTCCGTTCGCACATTCTCCCCATTCACCTCGTCGATGCTGTTTTTCATGCCATGGCTCCCTGTCGGGTGGATCAACACTGCATGAAGTTTTGACCACATTGTGCGCATTTAGTGCCCGACACGGAGGTCAAGCATCGTTAAAATAGCAGCAGCAACGGCCCCGACACCGCATGAATAGCGGCCTCGGCTGCTTGTCGCCATCGCCAGCCCCGTATAGAATGCCTGCGCAGAATTTTGCTTCAAGGAAAATGGCCACCAGCGCCATCCCATTAAGAACAGTGTCACTGAAGGGTATCAATGGACGATTTATTTGTACAAGCGGGCGACTTGCCGACCTGGCACCAGCGTTGCGCGCTGCGCGTGCTGCACCTGTTTGGCTGGCGCATGCGCTTCCGTCCCCTACCGGGGCCGCGCGGCATCGCCGTCGTCTACCCGCACACGTCCAACTGGGATTTCATGGTGGGCCTGTTTGGCAAATGGGCGCTGTCCTTGCCTTTCCGCTGGCTGGCCAAGGATTCCCTGTTCCGCGGCCCCATGGGCAAGGTGCTGCGCTACCTGGGCGGCGAACCCGTCGACCGCAGCACCACCAGCGGCACCATCGGCCGCCAGGCCGAACGCATGCTGGCCGCCGACTGGTACTGGCTGGCCATCACGCCGGAAGCGACGCGCAGCTACCGTCCGAACTGGAAAAGCGGCTTTTATCACCTGGCCGTGGCGGCCAAGGTACCCTTGCTGCTGGTGTACATCGACTATCCGAACAAGGTGCTGGGCGTCGTCGACCATTTATATTTGACGGGCGACAAGGATGCCGACATGGCCGCCATTGCCGCCGTATATGCGGGCCACCAGGGCTTGCATCCGGAAAAGGCGGCGCCCATCGTGCTGTCGGAGCGCCGTCCCGGTTCTTAATTCAGTCCCATCAACACCACACCGGCGGCCGTCAAGGCCACGCCGGCCACGCGCAGCATGCGCTCGGCCAATACCTGGCCCAGGAAACGTCCCGTACCCAGCAAGACAGCCGAGGCCAGCATGAAGCCGCACGCGGCCGAGGCGGCCGGCAATTCCTGGCCATGCGCATTGCCATGCGCCAAGGCAAACACGCCCACCAGGCCCATGCCGAGCCAGTTCGGCAAGGCCAGCGCCAGCGCGATGGCCAGCCCCACCAGCGCCACCGTGGCGGCGATGCCCGTTTCCAGCCCCGGCACCGTCAATCCCACCATGCCGGCCAGCGCGCCCAGCAGCATCATGCCGAGAAAAGTGGCGGGCTGGGCCAGGCCGCCGCGCTGCTGGCCGCCCCAGATACCCACGCCCAGCATGGCCAGCAAATGGTCGATGCCCGTGAACGGATGGGCGAAACCGGCCAGGAAGCCGGCGTTCTCGCCATGACCGGGATGGGCCATGGCGGGCAAGGCCAGCAGGCACAGCGCCGCCACGGCGGCCGTTTTCTTCATCAGTCTTGCGCTCATTGCAGCTCCTTGCCTGGTTGATCGAGCAAACCTTGCTCGCGGATAAAGTCGATAACGACCTGCACTCCGTCGCCGCTGCGCAGGTTGGTGAACACGAAGGGACGTTCGCCGCGCATGCGCCTGGCGTCCTGCGCCATGATGTCCAGGTTGGCGCCCACGTAGGGCGCCAGATCCGTCTTGTTGATGATCAACAAATCGGAACGCGTGATGCCGGGCCCGCCCTTGCGCGGGATCTTTTCGCCGCCAGCCACGTCGATCACGTAAATCGTCAAGTCCGACAATTCCGGGCTGAAGGTGGCGGCCAGGTTATCGCCGCCCGATTCGACCAGGATCAAGTCGAGATTCGGAAAGTCTGCTTGCATGCGCGCGATGGCTTCCAGGTTGATCGACGCATCTTCGCGGATGGCCGTGTGCGGGCAGCCGCCCGTTTCCACGCCCATCAGGCGCTCGGCCGGCAAGGCATCGGCGCGCAGCAGGATTTCCATGTCTTCCTTGGTATAGATGTCGTTCGTGATGACGGCCATGTCGTAGCGTTCGCGCATGCCCTTGCACAGCATTTCGCACAGGGCCGTCTTGCCCGAGCCGACGGGGCCGCCGATGCCGACGCACAGGGGGTTTGAGGTAATCGATGTCATGTTGTAGTCTCTCGTGGTAGTGTTCAGGAGCGGTACAGCCGGCTGTACTGCACTTCATGCCGCATCGACAGCAGCGACAGGCCGGGCGCCCAGTTGCCCATCTCGTCGTCTTGCAAGGTTTGCGCCGTCAGGGCCGCCGCTTCCAGGTCGGGCCGCAGCGACAGCAGCAATCGCTGGCCCGCCACCTGCCCCAGCGGCACGGATTTCACGCAGACAAGCACCTGGTTTTCCGCCCACGCGAACAGCATGGCCAGCAACGCTTCTTCGCGCGGAATGGCCAGCGCCGCCACGGCGCACGCATACGCGGTGGGCAGGGCCACCTCCGGCTGGCCCTGCAGCATGTCGATCAGCACGCCGTCGGCCACGCCCAGCTCGGCCAGCAATTTGGTCAGCGAATAGCCCATCTGGATGGTTTCGGCGCGAAATTCCGCCGTGTCGCGCGAAGCGATGAAACGCTCGCTCCAGCGCTGCACGGCGTGCAGATCCTGCGCTTCGAAGGCTTGCATCAAGCGCCAGCACAGGGGCGCCTCCCAGCGCGCCACCACCTGCGCCAGATGCTGGGCGATCCATTCGCGCGCCGTGGCCGCATCCGTCACCAGGTTTGACTCCAGCGCCGCTTCCAGCCCCTGCGAATAGCTGTAGGCGCCGATCGGCAAGGCCGGGCTGGCGAACTGCAGCAAATGCAGCAGGGCCGACGCCTGCATCATGCAGTGTCACCGGGGCGGTGGATCTTCTGCCGCAGCGGCACGGGCGCCAGCAAGTGCTGGCCGTGACCATCGTGGTGGCCATGGCCGCCGCCATACGCGCCCGCCTCGGGCTCGAACGGCGCGCTTTCTTCCGTCACAGTCGCCTGTAAACCTTCCAGCATCTCCTTGAGCACCACGTCCTTGCGGATGCGCAAAAAGCCGTCGCCCACCTGCGCCTGCGTGTGGCGGTTCCCCAGGTGGAAGGCGCAGCGCAGCAAGGTATGCGCATCCGCACACTGCACCAGATAGGTCGGTTCGCGCGCGGCGACGATCTGCACCACCGTTCCTTCCGGCCCCGTCATGCGCTCACCGTCGCGCAGCACCGTGCCGCGCACGGTGAACACGGCGACATCCTCGCCATTCGACAGCACGGCGCGCAGCCGGCATTTTTCGCGCTGGTCGTAGGGCAGCACCAGTTGGGCGACGGCGGCGCGATGATCGTCTGCCGTCAGTTTGGTATGCAAAGTGAGCATGCTTGTCTCCCGCTTAAAATAGAAAATAACGCTGCGCCATGGGCAATACGGATGCCGCCTCGCACACGAGCAGCTGGCCGTCGGCGCGCACGGCGTAGGTTTCCGGGTCCACTTCCATGTGCGGCGTGGCGCTGTTGTGGACCATGTCGTGCTTGCGCAAGCCGCGCATGTTCTTCACGGCGATGACGGATTTATTGAGTTTGAGCTGGTGGCCGATATCGAGCTCGTAGGCCGCCTGCGAGACAAACGTAAACGACTTTTTCAGGCCGCCGCCGAAGGCGCCGAACATCATGCGATAGTGCACGGGCTGCGGCGTGGGAATCGAGGCGTTCGGGTCGCCCATCTGCGCGGCGGCGATCATGCCGCCTTTTAAAATCATCGACGGCTTGACGCCGAAGAAAGCCGGTTTCCACAGCACGATGTCGGCGATCTTGCCCGCCTCGATGGAACCCACCACGTGCGAGATCCCATGCGTGATGGCCGGGTTGATCGTGTACTTGGCGATGTAGCGCTTGGCGCGGAAATTGTCGCTGCGCGCCGTGTCGGGCGCCAGCGCGCCCCGCTGCACCTTCATCTTGTGCGCCGTCTGCCAGGTGCGCATGATCACTTCGCCGACCCGCCCCATCGCCTGCGAGTCGGACGACATCATCGAGATGGCGCCGATATCGTGCAGGATGTCTTCCGCGGCGATGGTTTCGCGGCGGATGCGCGACTCGGCGAACGCCACGTCTTCGGCGATGGCCGGGTCCAGGTGGTGGCACACCATCAGCATGTCCAGGTGCTCGTCGAGCGTGTTGACGGTGAATGGGCGCGTGGGGTTGGTCGACGAGGGCAGCACGTTGGCTTGCCCGACGGCGGCGATGATGTCGGGCGCATGGCCGCCGCCCGCCCCTTCCGTGTGAAACGTGTGGATGGTGCGGTCCTTGAAGGCCGCCAAGGTGTGTTCCAGGAAGCCGCCCTCGTTGAGGGTATCGCTGTGCAGCGCCACCTGGATATCCATGCGGTCGGCCACCGACAGGCAATTGTCGATGGCGGCCGGCGTGCTGCCCCAGTCTTCGTGCAGTTTCAGGCCGATGGCGCCCGCGCGCACCTGCTCTTCCAGGGGCAGCGGCAGGCTGACGTTCCCTTTTCCCATGAAGCCCAGGTTCATCGGGAAGGCGTCGGCGGCCGCCAGCATGGCGTGCAAATGCCACGGCCCCGGCGTGCAGGTGGTGGCGGCCGTGCCCACGGCCGGCCCCGTGCCGCCGCCCAGCATGGTAGTCACGCCGCTCATCAGCGCTTCCTCGATCTGTTGCGGGCAGATGAAGTGGATGTGCGTGTCGACGCCGCCGGCCGTGACGATCATGCCTTCGCCGGCGATGATCTCGGTGGCGCCGCCGATGGCCAAGGTCACGCCCGGCTGGATGTCGGGGTTGCCCGCCTTGCCGATGCCGAAAATCAGGCCGTTTTTCAGGCCGATGTCCGCTTTCACGATGCCCCAATGGTCGAGGATGACGGCATTCGTGATGACGGTATCCATTACCTCGGCCGCGCAGCGCTGCGACTGGCCCATGCCGTCGCGGATCACCTTGCCGCCGCCGAATTTCACCTCTTCGCCGTAGATCGCGTAGTCATGCTCGATCTCGATGAACAGTTCCGTGTCGGCCAGGCGGATGCGGTCGCCCTTGGTGGGGCCGAACATTTCGGCGTATGCGCTGCGGGGAATGCTGGCCATCTCAATCCTTTCCCGGTGGAGTGTCTTGCAGTTCACCCATCACTGCCCCATTGAAGCCGTAGACCTTGCGCTCGCCCGCCAGCGCCACCAGTTCCACCGTGCGCTGCTGGCCCGGTTCGAAGCGCACGGCCGTGCCAGCCGTGATATTGAGGCGCATGCCGTAGGCGCGCCAGCGCTCGAAAGCCAGCGCCGGGTTGACTTCGAAAAAGTGGAAATGCGAGCCCACCTGGATCGGCCGGTCGCCCCGGTTGGCCACCACCACGGTAGCCGTGGCGCGGCCCGCATTCAGGCTGATTTCGCCTTCTTCCAATTTGTATTCGCCTGGGGTCATGAGGGGCTCCTTCAAAGATCGCGTTATGCTTGCCGGCCGGTCGCCGGCGCAAAAACAGCCACGGCGCGGGTGGCGCCCTGGCCGCTCGAAAAACTACGGTATCGGGTGGTGCACAGTCACCAGCTTGCTGCCGTCGGGGAAAGTCGCTTCCACCTGGATATCGGGGATCATCTCGGCGATGCCGTCCATGACGTCGGCGCGCGACAGAATTTTTGTACCGTCCGACATCAGCTGCGCCACCGACTTGCCATCACGCGCGCCTTCCATGATGGCGGCGCTGATCAGGGCCACCGCTTCCGGATAATTGAGCTTCAAGCCGCGCGCCAGGCGCCGTTCGGCCAGCAGCGCGGCCGTAAAAATGAGCAGCTTGTCTTTTTCGCGGGGAGTCAGGTCCATGGTTTTCCTTGCGCTTCTTTCCTGATTAAGTGTTCCAGATGCGGGGCACGACGGCGTCGCGTCCCAGCATGGCGGGACGCAGCAGCTGCCAGGCGGCCAGCATGATGCGGCGCGCCGCCTCGCTGTCGCCGCACAGCAGGCGCACCACCACCAGCGCTTTCATGTGCGTGGCGCCAAACGCGGCGCCGGCCGGCACGGCGATCTCGCGCACGGCCGCCAGCACGGCGGGAGAAACGGGCATGCCGACGGCGATCAGGGTGGCGCACACCGTGTGGCCCCCCAGTCCCAGCGGGCTGACCATCAGGGCGCCGCCGGCGGCCAGCACGCCCTGCTCCCACCACAGCAGCTTGCCGCCGCGGCGTATCTGCACCTGCTGGCTGATGCTGCCCGTGTTGAACATTTCGCCCGAGGCGCTGCGGCCCAGGCAGACGATGTCGCAGCCGATGTAGCCGGCGTCCGGCGCCAGTTCCACCTCGTGGCGCAGGCGCACGCAAGCCTGGTCAAAGAAGATGCTTTCCTGCGGCAGCCACTCGATGGCGGCGCCGCTGCCGGCGCGCAGCACGAGGTGCTGGCCCGAGACATGGCCGTTCGCGCGGTACCACTTGGCGGCGCCCGGCGACGTGAGCAAGGCGTGCGCGCCCTCGCCCACCGTGGCGTCGACGGCCAGCTGGTCGCCGCCCACCACGCCGCCGGGCGGATGGATGACGATGGCGTGGCAGACGGCATCGCCTTCCGGATACAGGGGCTTTTGCACGCGCAGGGGGCCCCTGTGCGTGCGCTCTACGAGACGGCTGACGCCATCGTGCAGCGCAAAGCCCAGGCGCAAATGCGCCTGCCAGGCGCTGTGCGCGCTGGCGGCAGAAGGCGTTGCGAAATGTGGGCTGTCTGGCATGCACTGCAATCGTGTAAATAACGATTTACAAAGCAGGATGCATGCCAGCGTCAGAGGGAAGAAACGTGAGAATCATGCACCGCATTGCGGCGCCCGCACCATATCAGTGCAATTACAGTACAGGCGCGGCGCGGGGTGTGCTTATGCCGACACGGCTGCCGGCGCCACCGTCAGCACGCGCCGTTCGCGCAGCAAGGCCGTGAAGGCTTCCGCGGCCAGGGGGCGGCTGAAATAATAGCCCTGCATTTCGTCGCAGCCGTGTTCCGTCAAAAAATCCACCTGCTCGCGCGTTTCCACGCCTTCGGCGATGACGCGCATGTCCAGGTTGTGCGCCAGCGAGATGACGGAACGGGCGATGGCCGCATCGCTGCTGCTGGTGGTGACGTCGTCGACGAACGATTTGTCGATCTTCAGCACGTCGATGGGGAAGCGTTTCAGGTAGCCGAGGCTGGAATAGCCGGTGCCGAAGTCGTCGAGCGAAATGCCCACGCCGATATCCTTCAGGCGCGTCAGGGCCGCCACCGCCTTGTCCGGGTCGCCCATCACCGTGCTTTCCGTGATTTCGATGCCCAGGCAGGCGGGCGCGATGGCGTATTTGCGCAAGGCCGCCTCGACGAACGGCACCGTGCGGTCTTGCGCGAACTGCTTGCCGGACAGGTTGACGGCCACCTTGATGCTGCCCAGGCCCGCGTCGTGCCAGGCGCGGATTTGCGCACAGACGCTTTCGAGCACCCATTCGCCGATGGCCGTGATCGAGCCATATTCCTCGGCCAGCGCGATGAACAGGCCGGGCGGCACCTTGCCCAGCACCGGGTTATCCCAGCGCAGCAAGGCTTCCGCGCCCAGCAAGGCGCCCGTGCGCAAGCACATCTGCGGCTGGTAGTGCACTTCGAATTCATCGCGGCCGATGGCGCCGCGCAGCTGCTGCTGCATCGCCAGGCGGGCGCGGATGTCGCTGCCCATGCGCTCCGTGAAGAAGGCGTAATGGTCGCGCCCCATTTCCTTGGCGCGCACGAGGGCCGTGTCGGCGTGGCGCAGCACGTCGTCGAGGCTGTCGCCGTCGGCCGGGCACATGGCGATGCCGATGCTGGTCGTCAGCGCCAGGCGCTCGCCATCGACGCTGAGTTCCTCGCGCAAGCCGGCCAGGATGGTTTGCGCCAGCGCAAGCGTGCGCCCCAGCAGGGCATCGTCCTGCAGCAGGATCTGGAATTCGTCGCCGCCCTGGCGTACCACCGTGTCGCCTTCGCGCACGCAGCCGGACAGGAAACGCGCCACCACTTGCAGCGCCTTGTCGCCCACGGCCTGGCCGTGCGAATCGTTGATGTTCTTGAAGCGGTCCAGATCCAGGCACATCAGCACCACCTGCTGGCTGTCGCGCAGGGCGTTCGCGCGCGCCTGTTCGAAGCGCTCGCGCAGCAGCACGCGGTTCGGCAAGCCCGTCAACGCGTCGTGGTAGGAGAGGAAATCGATCAGATGCTGCTCGGCCTTGCGCTCGCTGATGTCGAGGAAGACGCCGATGTAGTTGACGACGGCGCCGTCGGGGCCGTGCACGGTGGAGACGCTGAGCAGGCAGGGATAGGTGTCGCCGCTCCTGCGCCGCGTCTGCACCTCGCCCGACCAGCAGCCGCTGCTGCGCAAGCCCTGGCGCAGGGCCAGCAGCACGGCCTCGCCCGTGTATTCGGCGTGCAGGCGCAAAATGTCCGTGCCCACCACTTCCTGCGCCGCGTAGCCGGTGATGCGCGTAAAGGCGGGATTGGCCGTGACGATGACGCCGGCCGGATCGGTGATCAGGATGGCGTCCTGCGTCGCTTCGAAGACCTGGCCCGACAGGCGCAGCAATTCTTCATTGGCGCGGCGGATCTGCACTTCGCGCGCCAAGGTGCTGGCCACCTGCTCCAGTTCGGCCGTGCGTTCGGCCACGCGCCGTTCCAGGTTGGCGCGCTCCTGCGCCAGCTGCAGCTGCGCCCGCGCCAGGCGCACGTGGGCGTCCGTGCGGGCCAGGATTTCCTCGGCCTGGAAGGGTTTGGCGATGAAATCGACGGCACCCAGCGCGAAGCCGCGCACCTTGTCGTCCGTGTCGTACTGGGCCGACAGGAAGATCACCGGCACCTGGCGCAGGGACGGTATCTCCTTCAGGCGGCGGCACACTTCAAAGCCGTCGAGGCCGGGCATGCGCACGTCGAGCAGGATCAGCTCGGGCGGGCGCGCCTGGGCCGTCCACAGGGCCAGTTCGCCGTTCGGCGCCTGGCGCACCGCATAGCCGGCGCCGCCCAGCAAATCGCTCAACAGCTTCAGCGAAGCCGGCGTATCTTCAACGATCAGTACTTCGCCCTTCGAATTCACTTCCGAAAAATCGCGGTGCATGTAGCAGTTCTCTCAGCTTTGGATGAGGCGCGGCGGTCCGTTGCCGCGCTGGACAAGACATTTCTTTGCGATGAACTACGTACTATCATCATAATCTTTATTGCAATTTAGCACCATCCATCGGCGGCACTTAGTCCGTCTTTTCAGCGAATCCGATGTTGTCAGCCCACACTTTTCAAGCGTGCGCCAGCGCGCCCTCATTCTCCAGCAAGTCGCACAGCTGACGGTATTGATGCTGGTCAAGCATCGCCTGCAGCGGCGCCAGCACGGGCGCGGCCGCCGGCGGCAAGGCGCCCAGCAACAGGGCCACCCTGGCCAGGTTCAATTCGCGCAGCGCCACCAGCAAGGCGGCGCGCTCTTCCCCTGCCAGCAGCAGCAAGTCTTGCGCCCGCAATGCAGGCGGCGCCTCGGGCGCCGGCGCCACGGGCAACGGCACGGGCGCCGCCACGGGTGCCTCGGCCGCCTGCGCGGGTATGCTGAAACGGAAGGTGGCGCCCTGCCCCGGCATGGATTCCACCGTCAGTTCGCCTTTCATCAATTGCACGAATTCGCGCGAGATGGCCAGGCCCAGGCCCGTGCCATCCTTCGGTCCCGCGCTGTCGGCCTGCACGAAAGGCTCGAAGATGCGCTGCTGGTCTTCCGGGGCGATGCCGATGCCCGTGTCGCTGACGGCGAACGACAGGCGCCACGTGGCGTCATCGCGCCGCTCGCCGCGCACGCGCAAGGCGACCTCGCCGCCGCCGGCAAACTTGACGGCGTTCGACATCAGGTTCAGCAGCACCTGGCGCAAACGCGTCGCGTCAAGCAGCACGGCCGCCGGCACATCGGCGCAATCGAGGCGCAAGGCCAGCCCCTGCTGCTCGGCGCGCATGCCCAGCATGTCCATCACTTCCTGCAGCAGGGGCGCCAGCGCCACCACGGCCGTCTGCGCGTGCAGGCGCCCCGCCTCGCCCTTCGACAGTTCGAGGATTTCATTGATCAACGTCAATAAATGATTGCCGGAGCGGTGGATGATGGCCAGGTTGCGCTTTTCATCGTCCTGCATGTTCGGCGAGGCGGCCATCAGGCGCGAAAAGCCGATCACGGAATTCAAGGGCGTGCGCAGTTCGTGGCTCATGTTCGCCAGGAAGGTGCTCTTGGCGCGGTTCGCCGCCTGCGCCTGGCTGACGGCCACCGACAGGGCGCTCGTGCGCTCGGCCACCAGTTCTTCCAGGTGATGGCGGTGGCGCAGCAGTTCCAGTTCGGCCTCGCGGTGCGCCGTGATGTCGTAGTTCGAACCCACCAGGCGCATGGGCCGCCCCTGCCCGTCGCGGAAGATCACGGCATCGGCCTTGATGTAGCGGATGGCGCCATCGGGCCACAGGATGCGGTACTCGTGCGTGAAGGCCTGGCCGGCGCTCAGCGCGGCGCGCAGGGCCTCCTTGGCCGCCGGCACGTCGTCCGGCATCAGCGCCGCGCGCCAGATCGCCGCCGGCGCCATCGCGCTGTCCGCATCGGCCTTGAACTGCGCATACATCTGCTCGTCCCACTGCAAGGCATCGTTGATGACGTTCCAGTCCCAGATGCCGATGCTGGCCGCGCCGGTGGCCATCTGCACGCGCTCCTCGCTGCGCTGCAAGGCGCGGTAGCGGCTGTCGAGCAGCGCCACCATGTCGCGGATGGAACGGTACAGCGTGCGCAGCTCGCCCAGGAACCACGCTTTCGGCGGCGTGCCGGCCGCTTCGCTCTGCCCTGCCTGGACGCCGGCCGCATACTGGCCGATCGCCTTCAGGGGCTTGAGCATCAGACACCACATGAGCAGCCAGATGCTGGCCACCAGGATCACGTCGAGCGCCACGATCATGGCGCCGATGCCCAGCGCGCGTTGCCGCAGCTGCGCGTGCAGCAGGGCCGGCGTCGCATACACGGCCACGTTGCCGATGACTTGCCCGCCCATCGTCACGGGGCGCCGCTGCACCAGCCAGCCGGGTTCCGCGGACAGCGAGGAAAAACTGCCGATGGCGCCGGTCGCGGTGCGGCGCAGCACCAGCGCTTCCTTGCCGATGCCCGGCGTCAGGGAGCTGGCCACCAGATCGCGCTTGCCCAGCGTGCTGCGCATGATGGCCTGCATCTGCTT
Organism: Janthinobacterium sp. SUN206; assembly: GCF_030587305.1. NCBI lineage: Bacteria > Pseudomonadati > Pseudomonadota > Betaproteobacteria > Burkholderiales > Oxalobacteraceae > Janthinobacterium > Janthinobacterium sp. SUN206. Next base: position 1,570,957 of record NZ_JAPWIB010000001.1, read on the forward strand.
TTCATCGAGATTCCACAAGGGCAGTTCGATGGCCACGGCCAGCTGGTCGGCGCTCAGGGCCAGGCTGCGGTGCAGCTGCTGCCAGCGCTGCTCGCGTTCGGACTGGTAAAACAGCACGGCAAACACCAGCAGCAGCGCGGTGACGACAAAGGTCAGCGCCACGCTGACGGCCAGCACGATGGAGACGCCGCCCAGGCGCGCGCCCTTGGATGCGTGAACCGTCATGCGTCTTCGCCCTGCGGTTCGCTGGCCAGCTGCGCCAGCAAGGCGCACAGCGGCTGGTACTGGTGCTGTTCCAGCATGGCGGCGATGTGCGCGGCCAGCTGCGGCAGGCTGGTCGCCACGCCGGCCAGCACGATGGCGCTGCGCCGCAAATCGAGGGCCCGCACGGATTCGAGCAGCGCCTGCCGTTCGGCCGCGCCCAATTGGCCCAGCGCCTGCTGCAGGTCGAAGGCGGCCGCCGGCACGCGCGGCGGCGCGGCGGCGGTGCGCTGGAAGCGCACGCCCAGTTGCTGCTCCAGCATGGCGAACAGGTGTTCCTGTTCAATCGGCTTGCGCAGGAAGCCGTCGGCGCCGGCGGCCAGCGCCTCCTGCTTTTCTTCCTCGAAGGCGGAGGCGGTCATGATCACCAGGCGCGGCTGCACCAGCGCCGGTTGCGCGCGCAGCCAGCGCGTCAGCGTCAGGCCGTCCATGTCCGGCATGCGCCAGTCGCTGAGCACGATGTCGTAGCGCTGCGCCGCCAGCATGGCTTGCGCCTGCACGCCGCCGGCCGCCTCCTGCAGCTGGAAGCCCAGCGGCGCCAGCAAGCCGGCCAGCAGCTTGCGGCAGTTGTCGTCATCGTCGACCAGCAGCACCGTGCGCCCGCGCTGGCCCGCCGGCAGGCGCGCCACGCGGCCCGGCGCCAGCGGTGCGGCGGCAGGGCACTGCACGCAGGGGGCGCGCAAGTCGAAGTGGAACACGGAGCCGGCCCCCAAGGTCGACTCGACGCGCAGCTCGCCGCCCATCAGGCGCACGAATTCGCGCGAAATGGTCAGCCCCAGTCCCGTGCCGGCCTGCGCCACGGCGCTGTCGGCCTGCACGAACGGTTCGAAGATGCGTTCCAGGTCCTCTTGCGCGATGCCGCTGCCCGTATCGCGCACGGCAAACGCCAGCGCCACTTGCCCATCCTTGTCTGCCTGGCAGGCCAGCGACAGGGTCACGCTGCCCTGCTCGATGAACTTGAGCGCATTCGACAGCAAATTGAGCAGCACCTGGCGCAGCTTGGCGCCGTCGAGGCGCACCAGCGGCGGCACGCCGGAACGCTCCAGCCGAAGCGCGATGCCCTGGTCGCCGGAGCGCATGCGCACCATCTCGAGTACCTCGTCGAGCAAGCCGTTCAAGTCCACGGGCCCCGCTTGCAGCTGCATGCGGCCCGCCTCGATCTTCGACAATTCCAGGATATCGTTGATCAAGGTCAGCAAATGATGGCCGGCGCGGTTGATGATGGCCAGGTTATGCTTTTCTTCCTCGAACATGCTGCTCGAATCGGCCATCATCTGCGAAAAGCCGATCACGGAATTCAAGGGCGTGCGCAATTCGTGGCTCATGTTGGCCAGGAAGACGCTTTTCGCGCGGTTCGCCGATTCGGCCTCGGTGACTGCCACCGACAGGGCCGCCGTGCGCTGCTGCACCAGCTCTTCCAGATGGTCGCGGTAGCCGAGCAGTTCCTGCTCGCTGTGCTTGCGCTCGGAAATGTCGACGATGCCGCTGCGCACCAGGCGCCGCCCTTCCATCGGCAAGCGCACCAGCCGCACTTCGCAGGGAAAGATGCTGCCGTCGGCGCGCCGCACATTGCGCTCGACCAGGATGGGTTCGCCCAGCATGGCGCGGCGCAGATGCTCTTCCATCATCAGTCCCAGCGGCAGGCCATCGGGCTGCTCGCCCGTGTACAGGTCGAACGGCCCGCGCGCCAGCAGCGCTTCGCGCGACATCCCCAGCATGCGCTGCGCGCTGCTGTTGGCGTCGATGAAGCGGTCCAGGTCCAGGTCATACACGACGATGGCTTCGGGCGCATGCTCGACGAGGATGCGGAAGCGCTGCTCGCTTTCGCGCGCATCGCTCTCGGCGCGGCGCAGGCGGCGGCGCTGCAGCAGCAAGGCGCTCAGCATGCACGCCATGGCGAGAAACACGGCGCCGGCCGACAGCACGGCGACGCGGTGCTCGTGCCACAGCTGCGGCGGACGGTTGAAGAACAGGGTGTGCGGCGGCAGCCGGCTGATATCCGCATCCCAGCGCTGCAGCTGTTCCCAGTCATACATGGGCACCGGGTGCGCCGGCGGCAGCAAGGCGCCCGGCGCGGCAGGCGCCTTGCCGGCCAACACGGCCAGCGACATCTGCGCCACCTGCTGCGCGGCCCGCTCGATGTGCAGGATGGAGCCGCCCAGGATGCCCTTGCCGACCGTCGCGTTATACATGCCAAAGGCGGGCACATTGGCCAGCCGCGCCAGCTGGGCGGCAAACTGCACCGGCGTGGCGATATTGCCGTCCACGTCGCGGTTGACATTGCCCGCCACCAGCAGCGTATCGGCGGGCAAGCGCGCCACGGCCGCGCGCATCTGTTCCAGGGTCAGGTCATCGAGGTAGCGCATGGTCACCTTGCCCTGCCACGCCTGCGCCGCCTGCTGCATGTTGCGCTTCAGGGCCTGGTCGGCCTCGCTGGCGCCGACGGCCATGACGATGGTTTTGGTCTCCGGGAACAGCGCCATGGCTTGCGCCAGCGTGCCGGCAAAATCGACGTTCGCCTTTTGCTGCCAGATGGAAGACGGACTGCCGGCCGGCAAGGCCTTGCCCGAGGTATTGATCGCCAGCACGGGCACGCCGCGCGCCAGCGGCGCCAGGTCCGACAGCAACAAATCGAGCGCCGGCTGCTGCATGGCGATGATCAGGTCGGCCTTGCGGCCCATCATCTTGGTGTATCTTAAAAGCAACAAATCACGCATCTCATTGCGCAGCGCCGGGTCGCCCTGGGTATTCAGGTTCAGGTGCTCGACCATGATGTCTTCGCTGGCCAGGCCCGCGGCGGCCATGGCGGCCACATAGGTGCGCGTGTACGATTCCACGCCGGCACGGCCGTAATCGTAAGCGTTGAGAAACAGCACGCGCTGCCCCTGGTGCGGCGCCGCCAAGTCCGGCGTCGCGGCCGGCACGGCGGCCGGGGCCGCGGCAACACAGCATACCAGCAGCAATGCGCAGCCACAGCGGCGCACCGCTGCCCTGCCCAGCCCGCCGCCAGGCACCTCACGCATCCTTCGCCATGCCCATGCTCACCCCCGCCTGTCACCATGTTTCAACTATGCGCTGACTGCTCAGCCACCGACACTTACAAAAACATGATAACGTCAACTGCAGGGGCAAGTCTATTCCTTAGGGCAATCTTTTGACAATACACCCTCGCGTAACGCCAGCCATCGTTACGCGGCGGTGCCGCTGATACCGAACAATTCCAGCTTTAACCCTTTTATGCCAGACGGCACATAAATCGCAATCGCCTGGGCCTTGATCATGCTGTCATAAATACTGCCCTTGTTATCGATCGAAAAGTAATACGTATTGGGCCGTATTGGCACCTCGGCAGGAACCTGGGCCATATGGCGCAACTCGGCACCCGGAAGGGCACGGCCGAGTAATAGTTCGATATTGTCCGGAGATGAAATCTTGAACTGCAACGGCACCGTGGCGACCAATTCCAGCGCCGGCATATCGGCGTTTACCGCAAGATAAAGTTCGGTCTGGCGGTCAATCCGCTTGGCATCGAGCAAGCCGTGATAGTGGGTATTTTGTTGCGTGTCATTGGACAGCGCAATCGGGAAGTAACGCGACAGGAGCACAGTATCGATCAGGTCGCGAATGATGCCATCGAGCTTGCCGAAACCGGGAGCGGCGTCATCGTGACAATAGGCCGGCAAGTCGCCCAGTGTGTATTTTTTCGAAAACGTCATCAAGCCACCGGCCAACGCCATCAATTTCTCAAACAGATACACGGGATGGTGGCGTCGGTAACTGGCGCAATGACTGAGCGTGGCGCTGGCCGTGCTCAAGGTATTGAGCATCCAGAACGAGGAAACATCCCCGCCATGAAATTCAACCGTATTTTTTCCGGGCTGACGGTGACGGCTGTACAGCGCCTCGATTTTCGCGCCCATGCGGTCGATCAGTGACTCGAGCATTTTCTGCAGCGAAGACTCGGCGCTGATGGTCAGGCCGGGTGGAATGAAGGAAGTATCGACTTCAAAGCCGCCGTTGCCAGCGCGGTACAAGCGGATCACCGGGATGGCAAGGTAATCATGCAGGGGGTCCAGTTGCGATAGCAGGTACACACGTTTCTTCAGGTAAGCCACGTCTATGCTGACTGCCTCGCTGAACAGATCCGGGGTTTCGATATCCACCTGGACATAGCGCGCACCCGCAGAATGCAAATTGCCGCCATGTGCCTGCAATACGGGCAGCGCGGCATAAAACGTAAAACTATGTTCGCTGGAAGGTAGCTTGGACAGGTCAACCGCACTGGGCAATACATCGCCAAGCGGTGCTTCAAAGACTTCTCCATCCTGAAAGACGAGCGACATGGCATCCGCCCGCAGGCTATTGTTGGCAAGTGCGTCCGCATTCCAGCAGACGCCATGCACACCCCACAAATGTGGATTAATCAATGAAACCAGACGCTGCAGGCGCGCTTCATGGTAGCGGTCCAGCTGCTGGAATTGCTGGGGACCGATAGCCAGCCCTTCGGACCAAAGTAATTTGGATGGCAAAGTCATTGCGTTCTCCATGTTGACCATTGGAATCCTGCTACCTTGCCAGTCTGATGTTGCCAGCCTGGAAGTTATTGATGTTGCGCAGCAACCCTGTTCAATTATTTGCGCAAACGCAATTTACCTTTGAGCAAACGCTCGGATACTGGCCATTCCGCCGCAAAGACACAGGAAATGAGAGATGGAGGACTTGCTGCCGTATTTCGAACGCGAGTTGGTGATGCTGCGGCGACATTGCCGTGAGTTCTCCGAACGCTATCCGAGAATCGCCGGCAAATTGCACATGTCCGGCGAATCTTGCGAAGACCCGCACGTCGAACATTTGATCGAATCGGTGGCCATGCTGGCGGCGCGTATCTCGAAACGACTCGATGACGACTATCCGCAATTTACCGAAGCCTTGTTCGAAGCCTTGTTCCCCCATTATCTGCGCCCCTTTCCATCGTGCACTATCGTGCACCAGCCCACCATAGCTGCTGGAGCGGGTGTCTTGCGCCTGTCGGCCGGCAGTGAAATGGACGCAACGCCTGTGCGCGGCGTGCGCTGCCGCTTCAAGACGGTCTACGACATGACGACAGGAGTATCGGTACTGGAAAGCGCAGTTTTCGATGCGATGATCAAGGCGCCGCCAGGCGTGCGCCTGCCAGCATCGGCCAGTTCCTCGCTGAACATCGGCATCCGGCATCTCGATACGGCGCCCGCATCACTGCGCGTTTTCATCGATGGCGAAGCTTCTTTTTCCGCCGCCTTGCGCGATGCCTTGTTCATGCAGACCGTCTGTGCTTTTGTATCAATTGACGCGGTGCAATGGATAGCCTTGCCCGCCTTGCCTCTGACGCCCGTCGGCTTCGGCGACACGGATGCCTTGATACCTTTCGGTGCCCGTTCGCAGCCGGCCTACCGCATCCTGTGCGAGTATTTTGCGTATCCGGAAAAATTCAACTTCTTTGACATCGATATCGCGGCGCTGAGTGCGGCCCTGCCGCCTGGTTGCCAGCGCTTTACCCTGCATCTGTGCATGGCCGGTTTGCGACCCGATTCCGCTGCGGCGCGCATGTTGTCCAGTATTTCCAGCGAAAACTTAAGGCTGGGCTGCAGTCCGGCGGTCAATCTCTTCCGCCAAGAAGGCGTGCCTATCGCCGTTACCCGGCAGAAAACCGACTACTCCGTGCTAGCCCATGCCACCCATGCCCATGGATACGAAGTCGTCACTGTCGATGCTGTGCGTTTGCTGCGCCAACGGGGAGGGGAAAGCACGCTGACCGAATTTCGCCCGCTGTACAGCCTGCGCCATGGCGAGGGCGCGGCGCAACAGGGCCATTACTGGGTCGTACGCCACGACATGGCTTTGGCCATCAACAGTCCTGGCCACGAAAAGAAAATCACGCTGGTCGATAGCGACTTCAATCCCTTGATCCATGAAAAGGCCAGCCTGTCGCTGTCGCTGACCTGCAGTAACCGCGATCTTCCCCTTGCACTCAAATACGGCCAGCCGCAAGGAGACTTGCAACCGTGCGGCGGCGGATCTGCACTGCACATGCTGCGACGCCCCAGCCAGCCGCGCCGCTTCTCGCCGGGCGCGGGTTTGCACTGGCGACTGATTTCGCACCTGACGCTGAATCATCACGCGCTGGTCCAGGAGGGCCTGCCGGCACTACGTGAAATGCTGACGCTGTATGACCTGTCCCAATCGGCAAGCTCGCAACGCCAGATCGGCGGCATCGTCGCGCTGTCGCACTCGCCGACCACGACATGGCTGCGACACAAGCGCGGCACCTCGCTGGCGCATGGCGTGGAGGTACGCATCACACTTGACGAGGAAGCGTTCGTCGGCAGCGGCATATACCTGTTTGTGCAGGTTATCGATCATTTCCTTGGGTTGTATGTGCAAATCAACAGTTTCATCGAACTGGTGGCGCTGTCAAGGCAAAGCGGAGAGGAGCTGATCCGATGCAAACCAAGAAGCGGACTGCAGAATCTGGTGTAATGCTCGGCTTGTTGGCCGAGCCCTACCGCTACCAGTTCGTGCAGGCGGTGCGTATTCTGCTGTGCTGGCTAAGTCAGCAGAACGTGTCCCATGCGCAAGCCTTCGACCAGGTGCTGCGCTTCAAGAACAGCCTGTCGTTGAATTTTCCGGCCAGTGAAATCGAACGGCTTTCACTTGACGACAATGAACAGCTGACTCTGATACCGACGTTCATGCGTTTTCTGGGCGTCGGCGGCACCTTGCCCATGCACCACTCGGAACGCATCGCCGCCTACCGCTTGTCGGGCCAAGACGCTGGCGTCTCGGCCTTCCTCGATATCTTTTCGCACCGCATGGTCGCGCTGTATTACCAGGCGTGGGAAAAGTATCGACTGGAATCCACGATGCAGACCCGGGCAGCGGATGCACAATTGCCTTTGCTGACGGCACTGGCCGGGGTGCGGCGCGCTGCGCTGCCGTCGAGTGGCGAAACTGATGCCGTGACGCAGGATGTCGCGGCCTGGTACGCGGGTCTGCTGCGCTGCCGCCCCGTCTCCGCGCAAGCGATCGGCCCCGTGCTGGCCGAGTACTGCGGCGTACCAGTCGTCCTGCAACAATTTGTCGGTAGCTGGGACTACCTGGAAAAAAACCGCCGCAGCCTGCTAGGCAATGTCAACTTTACCCTGGCGCGCGGCGCAACGCTTGGCCTGCGGCTTTGGCGCCATGACATGCGCGTGTGCCTGCATATCGGCCCGCTGGATCCCGCCGGCCTGCAACGCTTCCTGCCGCGCAGTGCAGGGGCGGTGGCACTGGCAAAGATGCTGGCGCTGTTTGGCGTACCGGACTTGCAATTTGAAATACGGCTGATATTGAGTCCGCCATGCATTACTCCCCTGCTTCTGAGCTCCAACCCTGCGGAAAGGCGCCGCCTGGGCTGGACGACATTCCTGCAGGCAGCACAAAACAAGGTACACGGCGCGGAAGTGCGCTATTTGCTGCAGCTGGCTTGAGCAGCTCACACCTGGAAAGTGAGGCAAGCATGAAACATGCGGGACGCGGCGTCATCCGGCTCGGAGACGCAACCGATCACGGTGGCAAGGTCACCAGCGCATCGTCCGGCAGCACCGTCATGGGGAAGACTGCGGCGCTGGCTGACGACACAACGTTCTGCCCCAAGTGCAAGGGCAGTTTTCCGATCACGCCGGATGGCGCCGGCGCAAAACACATGGGCAAGCCGTACGCCTATGACGGCGATGCCACCGCCTGCGGCGCCCACCTGATCACATCCCTGTAACGGAGGCAGGCCATGCATGCAAGCATCCAGGCGGCACTGTCGGCCATCGACCTCGCCGCGCAAGACCGGCGCCTGCTGAAGATCGAGTTCCCCCATGAAGATGGGCCAGCCGGCGCCATCCTGCTGGTCAATTCGCTGACGGCCAGGGAGGAGGTGTCGCGCGACTTCCGTTTCGAGGCCGAACTGCTGTCCGATGACGCGCATATTGCGCTCAAAGCCATGATGGGCCGCATGGTCACCATTTCCATGGTGCGCGACGATGGCACGCTGCGCCACTTTAACGGCTACGTGGGCGAGTTTTGCTTGTTGCGCGCCGATGGCGGCTTTGCGTGGTACCGCATGGTGCTGCAACCATGGCTGGCCTTCGCCCGGCTGCGTCAGGACAACGTGTCCTTTCATGGCCAAAGCGTGATGCAGCTGACCGAGACGACCTTTGCCCATTACGATCAGCGCGACTGGAAAACCAGCATCCATGGCGCCGATCCGCAGATCACCTGCGCCAACCAGCACAATGAAACGGACTACAACCACCTGCACCGGCGCTGGGAGGCGCTGGGCTGGCATTACTGGTACGAGCACCGCGCCGATGGCCATACGCTTTGGCTCGCAGACAACAGCACCTTGGCAGACATGATCGCCACGGCATCCGGCGAAGGCGCCATGCATTTCCACTCCGAGTCGGGTTCCATGGAAGACGATGGCCTGCAACAGTGGCAAGCCGTGCGCCGGCTCGGCTCCGGGCAGCTGACCTTGGCCAGTTTCGACTATAAAAATCCCCAACCGCGCCTTGCCAGCGGCTACTCCCTGAATCGCCAGGGTGATGTATTTGCCCACGAGCTATATGAAAACACGGGCGCCTATGGCTATAAGAATATCGATGAGGGAGAATCCCTGGCGCAACGCCGCATGGAAGAAAGCGACCATTTGCGCCAGTATTTCGAGGCGGCCGGCAATCACCGTGGCGCACAGCCAGGCCTTTGTTTCCGGCTCGATGGACATTTCAGCGCCGAGGAAAAACGCTGCCAGCCCGGCCAGGAACGCCCTGACAGCATTGCCGAACGCGAGTACCTGATCCTGTCAGTCGTGCATAGCGCCAGCAATAATTATCAGGTTGGCCCCGGCACACCTTCCCACTATGTCAACAAGTTGGTATGCGCACGTCGGGACATCCGCTGGCGGCCGGGCCGCAGCTACAACAGCACGCCATGCATCGTTGCCGGCGTGCAGACGGCGCTGGTCGTCGGGCCGGCCGGGGAGGAAATCCATACCGATGCACTGGGACGCATACGCCTGCAATTCCACTGGGACCGCCTGGGTGAATTCGATGAGCACAGTTCCCCATGGATACGGGTCATGATGCCGATGGCGGGACCGCAAATGGGGCAAATCGCCTTGCCGCGCGTGGGCCAGGAAGTCGTCGTGCAATTCCAGGACGGCAATATCGACCACCCCATCGTCATTGGTGTAGTCTACAACAGCGCCAATCCGCCGCCGTGGCAATTGCCGCAGCAACGTGCCCTGTCCGGCTTGCGCAGCCGCGAACTGGGCGCCCGCAGCGCCAACCATCTCGTGCTCGACGATACCAAGGGGGCGATCCAGGCGCAGCTGCGCAGCGAGCACCAGGATAGCCGGCTTTCATTGGGCAACATCACCCGCATCGACGACAACGCAGGCCGCAAGGAGGCGCGCGGTGTGGGTTTTGAATTGGCCAGCAACGCCTGGGGCGCCCTGCGCGCGGCCAAAGGCATGCTGATCACTACCGAAACGTCGACAGGCGGTGGCTCGGTCAAACAACTCGACGAAACACAGGCTCGCCTGGCGCAAGCACGCCAATTACAGCAAGGCTTGGCCAGCATGGCCGTCGACGCCGGCGCGCAAGACAGCGCAGCACAACAAGGCGCCGTGGCCGAATCCATCCAGCGGCAAAACGCTGCCATCAAGGGGAGCGCCGGCGATTTCCCTGAGCTGTCCGAACCGCATCTACTGCTGGCCAGTCCGGCCGGCATCGAGCTGAGCACGGCCCAGTCGATTCACTTGGCCGCCAGCGAGCATGTGGCGCTCACCAGCAGCAAGAATATTTCACTCGCCAGCGGCGACAGCCTGTTTGCCAGCATCGCTAGGACCTTCAGCCTGTTCGTGCACAAGGCTGGCATGAAACTGATCGCCGCCAGCGGCAAGGTGTCCATCCAGGCCCACAGCGACGAGGTGGAAATCCTCGCCCAGAAAGTCTTGTCTCTGATCAGCGAAGCGGACTGGGTCAACATCAAGGGCAAGAAAGGCGTACGCCTGCACGGCGCCAACCACATGCTGGAAATCAGCGACAAAGTGCAGTTCTTTACGTCCGCCCCTGTGCTCTTCAACGGCAACCTGGAAACCTTGGCGCCAAAGAGCGTGTCGCAGGAATTTAATGAGAGGCCAATAACCCGTTTTGATCAGGCCGTGCGGCTACTGCAAGTCGATGGTACACCTGCCCCTGATATAGCTTTTGAGTTAATACGCGAAGATGGCCACAAAATCAGCGAAAAGAGTAGCAGTGATGGACACACCCCTGTACAGAAAGGGGATGGCATGGATAGCTACACAATACGCTACAAGGGAGAACTTCCATGAGTGACGATACGGACTTGAATAAGCACGGCAATCACCAAGGCGAGTTTCGGCAGACTGTTGGCGGATGGGCGGAATACACAGTTAATCTGACTGAAATAAAAGATACGATTCGTCATGACGTAACTATTCCACCCAAGAAAATAATTCCTATCATATTTCTACCTGGGGTTATGGGTAGCAATTTACGCATGAGCAAGACACGTCAAAAAGAACTGGATAAAACCGACAACATCGCCTGGAGGCCAGATGATATGTTGGATGCTGTAGGAAAAATTAATGCAGTCGAAGGCAATGGAATTGGCGGGTGGTTTAGAACTGCATCACCGGCGCAGCGCCAAATGGCCCTAGATCCAAATGAAACCGAGGTTGAATACTATATATACACCGAAAACAAAGGTAGATTTGAACCTAGTGGAAGCATTACAGTGACTTCTGATACACGGCATAAAAACATTCCGCATGATCTTCCTGAAGTTCCGCCATTAATTACTATCAGCAAGAAAAAACGAGCAGAAAATGCATCCTACAAGTCACCAGGCGTACTGGACACCTACCTTTCTCCGGATGTGCGTGAAACACCGGCACAAATTGCCCGTTGGCGAGGTTGGAGTGAAGTACTTTTTACCGGCGCCTATGGAGAAATGCTAAAAACTACAGAATTTTTCATGAACAACATAATAAAAAAAGGAGAAGTATTACCTAACTGGCGACAAAAATCATCAAAAAGTGAAAAAAGTTCACATCCTGAAATTACATCGCTGTTGATGAAAAATCCTCAGGAATTTGGGGCATCCTCTGGCGCGACCATTACCGAGGCAGATCTTAAAACAATAGCTCCGTGCTGGTACCCCGTTCATGCCATGGGCTACAATTTCTTGAAGAGCAATGCAGACTCCGCAAAAGTCATTGCGGAGCGAATACGTGGTCTTGTCGCAGGATACGAGAAATGCGGTTTTAAATGTAAAGAAGTAATCCTGGTCACGCATAGTATGGGCGGGTTATTAGCGCGTGCCTTGATACATCCAAACTATGGCAACCTAGTTAATGACAAAAATATCAATATACTAGGTATTTATCACAACGTCATGCCATCGACAGGCGCAGCAGGCGCGTATAAACGCATGCGGTTCGGATTCAAGGAAAATTCTGGCTTTAAGGCGGACGTCGAAGCAAAAATTCTTGGTATCGATGGCAAACATGCCACAGCCGTCCTGGCGAACGCACCTGCTCCATTAGAAATGATGCCAGGCACAGCCTATGGTTCGAACTGGCTTAAAGTGATCGATGCAAAAGACCAAGTACTGTGGAGCTGGCCTTCTGACAAACAAACGGCATTAGAAAGTATTTATCTGCAGCCGGCCGGTAACTGGTGGCGCCTGATCAATCCACTATGGATAAATCCCGCAAATATCCCTGATGGCCGAGGCGGCGGTTTGGGAAATGTAAAGAAAAGATTAACAGAAGCTTCTATTTTTTCAAAATCAATAGAAAATTCATTTCACAACTTAACCTATGCCAGTTATTGCGACTCAAAAGAATTTCTTAGTTACGGAGAAATAGTTTTCAAAGTCATTGACGGAATGAATGAAGGACTATTTGACTTTTCAAAAAAAGATCAAGTCCCTTCGGCAGAAAAATGGAAATTACTTAGTGACGATGCGAAGGGAACACTGACCGTTCAAGCTGGATCACGCGTATTGAAACTAAAACTACAAACAGCGGCATCACCCGGCGACGACACTGTTCCCGCAACCCATTCAGCTCAACATATTAAAGGCAATCTTTTCCGCCACGGGCAGAAAGAAGGCACCGGCTATAAACATCAGGATAGCTACGCAGACAAAAAAGTCTTGGCATCGATGATTTATTCCATAGTTCAGATCGCAAAAAAATCAGATTGGTCTTGAAATGAAAACCCTATTTAGAAAAATATTTATTTTCACAATTATTACATCCTCAATAAACGCTTGCACACAAACCTACACAGACAAGGAGGAAATCGTGCCTGGAACTGTAAAATTAAATGATCGCCTGACAACCATATTTTCAAAAACAAAACTATTGTGCTTTGGTCGCTATGCCTTGAAAGTTCCAATAGGAACAAAATTAATAATTGGAAGTGGGGATATTAACATAATTGAAGCAAACTCAGAAAAAGTCGCATCTATAATTAATGAGGACATAGAAAGAATATATTTTAAAGATGAAACTGCGGAAATAACTTACAAAAAAGAAGGCCCCATCGAAAATAGCTGGCAGTTACGCTATTATGAAAGCAGCATAGCCAAGGAATTTAATCTTTTCTTTTTTCGAACCTATATCACCAAAGGGAATTTCACATTCATCGCAGGAGATGCCGTATCGAATGGGCAACGAGAGGAAGATGTGGCTAAACGTCAGCATATTCTCGCCAAAAATATTCGATTGCGTGATGAAGAGGAGGTTCCTGAAGATCCCGGGCTTTGCCTCGAACATGGTTTTTTGGCGGAACAATTATATAAGACGCAAGAAATCGATAGTGCAGGTATTTATATTCCAAGTCTTCCAGATGTGCGTTTTTCCATCAGCTCAAACAAGGATGCATACGGCGATTATCCACCCGAACAGTTTGAGAAAGAGGAACGGGAAGAGTTATCTTTGCTTAACCGCATACAAAGTGCAAAAGATATACAGGGGAGCAATTATCCCAAGCGCACCTTGCTACGCGAAGGCAAGCGCACCGTTCAACACTGGAAAGGCGAAGAGTCGCTGATACGGCGTACCGATGGTGTCCATGATTTTGAATGGGCATTGGTAGGCAAACCGAAAGACATCGCAAATCCGTCCGTACTGGAAGTCAAGATGTACACCAAAGTCGCCCACAACATGGTCGGTGCCGCCGAAGCATCATCGCTGAGCGACGAGGAGGCTATCGCCTTGTGGGACAAGCTGCTGTCCGGCCTGAAGTTCCGGGTAAAAGTACCGGGTGCACCGCCGGGGTCCTACTATATCGATCCGGACAAGCCGGCGCAGTGACGGCTGGCTGAGCGCAGCATGAACTCTTGCTGGCGTGCTGCCAGCCATTGCGCTAGCATGGCCTTTTGCCCGGAAAGCGTCCATGACCATCACCCTGCGTCCCGCCCTTGATTCCGATATCGATGCCCTGTGGGCCCTGCGCACGGTGGCCGTGCGCGTCAGTTGCGCCACGCATTATGCGCCGGAGCAAATTACTGCGTGGACGGCTACACCTGTGCCGCGGGCGTATGCCGCCATGCTGGCCGCGGGTGGTGGCGTCGTGGCGATGCAGGGAGAAGCCATTGCCGGCTACGCCATGCTCGATGCGGACAAGCAGGAAGTGGAGGCCGTGTTCGTCGATCCGGCGCGCGCGGGACTCGGCATCGGCAAGCGGCTGCTGGCGGCGCTGGAGCAGCTGGCGCGCGGGCGCGGCATTGCGCGTCTGCACCTGTCCGCATCGCTCAATGCCGTGCCGTTTTACCGGGCCGCAGGGTTTATTTCCTTGCGAGAGGAAGCGTATGCGCACCCCAGCGGCATCAGCCTGGCCAGCGTGGCGATGGAAAAGGCGCTGGCGGCCGCCTGAGCCTTCAGTCCTGGCCGGCTTCGGACTCGGCCAGGCATTGCTGCAGTTTCGCGATCAGGGCGCGCACCTCGTCGCCGCCCAGGTCCAGCGGGTCGCCTTGCGCGCCGACGGCGATCAGGCAGATGGCCGAGCCGTCATACCAGGCGTCCAGGCGTTCCTCATTCATATTGCTCTGATTCATGTTGCACATCGCTCAGCAAATCGGCAGGCTCTGCGATGCTGGCGCTGCCTTGCGGCACGGGAAACACGAAAGCCAGCTGTTTATTCTCCGCCATGCCGGGCAGCCATTTAGCCAGAAAATCATCGAGAGCGATGGCACGCGGCTGGAAATGTTCCCAGTCGCCGCTGGCGCACGCTTGCGCGAATGCCGCTTCCGGCCAGAACGGTATCGCCACCTTGCCGTCAAGCTGCGCCGTGGCCCAGCCGTCATGGTGCAAACCCCACACTTCTTGCGTATCGGCTACCTTGCGCACAAAGTAGGCATGGCGCTCGGCGGACGGCAGCCCCGCCACCTGTTTGAACTTGTCAGGATGCATGCTCGTCCCCTGCCTCGTCCCATACCCGCAGCTGCGGCGTGCACCAGCCCGTCACCATGTCGAGGGCGTCCAGTATCACGTCTTCCAGCGGCCCTTCCGGCGCGCCGTCCTCCATAGACGGACGCAATTCCTGCAGCAAGGCCGCCACTTGCGCGGCCTTCACGCCGCTGGCGCGGTAGCGCAGCAGGATGGCGTGCAGCGTCAATAACTCTGCCCTGGCGTCCAGCGCGGCCAACAAGTCCTTGTCGATATCGGCGATGATGGTTTGCGGCATGTCAATCCGCCTCCCACGCGATGGCGGCCGGCCGCGCCCCGCCTGTCTTGAAGAACGCAACAAACGCCCGTTGGCATTCTTCCACCTCCACGCACCACGCTTCCGGATACTCGTCCACCTGGCCATTGGCCAACAGGTAGCTGCAGCCGCCGTCCGCCTCTTCGTCGCCCAGCGAGTGAAAACTCAGGTCGTCCTGTCCCGACAGATACATCAGCCAGGCATTGCCGCCATTGCGCAGCATGCACAGGGCCGGGCCCTGTTCCGCATCCGTGGCCAGGGTCAGCCACAGTTCGCACTGGGCCAGAGTTCGCGCCTCCTGCAGCGCCTGTTCCAGCGCAGCAATGGTGTCAACGGCGCGCGGTTCGCCATGCAGATTCAGTTCCATCGTCATGCCGGTTCTCCACTCTTTTTCCCGCTCAAATCGTTTGTCGCCAGCGCCGTGCTCAGGTACAGCTTGCCGCTCAAGTCTTTCAATAAACTGCTCTGGCGCAAACGGTCCATCACGGGTCCCTTCACTTCGGCCAGGTTCAGGCTGATGCCGCGCTTGGCCAGCGCGCTATTGAGTTCGATCAAGCCCAGCAAGGCCGTGCTGTCGATCTGGTTGACGGCTGACAGCACTAGCACCAGGTGGCGCGCCGTCGGGTGGCCGCGCAATTCGTCTTCCACCCTCTCCGTCACGGCCTCGACATTGCCGAAGAACAAGCCCGCATCTATGCGCAACAGCAAGACGTCCGGCAAGGTTTGCGCTTCATAGCGCTCCACGTTGCGGAAGTGCTCACTGTTCGGGATACGCCCCAGGACGGCGATGTGCGGGCGGCTGGCGCGCCAGATCAGGGTGCCCATCGACAACAGCACGCCGATCACCACGCCTGCTTCCACGCCCAGCACCAGCACGCCGGCCGTCGTCGCCAACAGGGCCACCGCATCGCTGCGGTCGTAGCGCCACGACAGTTTCAAGGTATCCCAGTCCAGCAGGCTGGACACGGCAAAGATGATGGTAGCCGCCAGTACGGGCAGCGGCAGCAGGGCCAGCCAGCCCGTGGGCGCCACCAGCGCCAGCGCCAGCAAGCCGGCCGTGATGATGCTGGCCAGCGGCGTGTTGGCGCCCGCCTGGAAATTGACGGCCGAGCGCGAAATCGACCCCGTGACGGGAAAGCCGCCCGACAGCGCGCTGGCCACGTTGGCCGCGCCCAGGCCCAGCAGTTCGCGGTTGGTATGCAGCTTTTCGCCCCGTTTTTGCGCCAGGGTCTGTGCGGCGGACATGCTCATCAGGAAGATGATGAAGGCGATCAAGAGCGCTGGCGACAGCAAAGTGCGCCAATGGGCGCTCGAGGTCGCCAGGTTCAGGCCCGGCAAGCCGCTGGGCACGTGGCCCGTCGTCTGCACGCCCATCGCTTCCAGGCCGCCATAGGCGACGAGCGCGATGCCGGCCAGCACCAGCGCCATCGGCGCCAGACGCGCGCCCACGTCGGCCGCCACCGGGTTCAGACCGCAGCGCCGCAGCAGGCGCGACGCGTACCGCTTGGCCAGCCACAGGAACAGCAGGCCGGACAATCCCAGCACGAGGCTGGGCGCATGCCAGTGGGGAAGCGTTGCCCCCAGCAAGGGCGTGATCTGCCCCCAGATGATCAATATCGCGGCGCCATTGCTGAAACCGCTGATCACGGGGCGCGACAGGAAACTGGCCATGAAACCCAGGCGCAGCACGCCGCACAGCAGCAGGACGAGGCCGCTGATGAAAGCCAGTTGGGCGGCCAGCACGATATACAGGGAGGAACCGGGGTCGGCCAGCGGCGCCAGTGCGGCGGCCGTCATCAGGGAAACGATGGCCATGGGGCCCACCGATTGCGTCATGCTGCTGCCGAACAGGGCGTACAGCACGGGCGGCAGGATGCTGGCGTAGATACCCACCACGGGCGGCAAGCCGGCCACCAGCGCGTAAGCCATGCCTTGCGGCACCATCATCATGGCGACCACGATACCGGCGGTGATGTCTCCGGCCAACAGAGGACGCCGGTATTGCCTGAGCCAGAGCAGCATGAATGATCCCGAAATCTGAAAACCGAAGCCTATCATGCGACGAGGCCGGCTGACAGGGGGCACGGGATCAGTCTTGCAGCAATTGCGCCTTCACGGCGTCGAGGATTTCCGCCGACAGGGACTCGTCATCGACGGAACGGGCCAGCACCATGGCGCCCACCATGGCGGCAAACGTGGCGATGGCCTGCTGGCGCCGCCGCTCCTGCGTGCAATCCGGCGCGCCGTCGGGCAGCAAGCCCTGCAGCAAAGCGAACTGCTGCTGCGTGGCCTGGGTAAACGCGGGACGCGCGCCGGGCGACATGCGCGCCACGTCGACGCCCATGGCCGCCGCCGGACAGCCGCCGCCGGGCTGGTCGCGGTGTTTCGGGGTGAGGTAGTTGTCGATAATCGCCGGCAGCGCCCGCTGCGGGTCGCTGGCGACCTTGGTCCGCCAGCCTTCCAGCGACTTATTCAAGGCATACTGGCACGCCTCGATCATCAAGTCTTCCTTGGACGCGAAATGGCCATAGAAGCCGCCATGCGTGAGGCCCGCGTTCTTCATCAGGTCGGCCACGCCGATGCCGTCATAGCCCTTTTCGCGGAACAACCTTGCCGCCACCTCCACGATGCGCTCGCGGTTCAGCGCCGCCTGCTCCCTGCTCACTTTCATGCTGCCCTCCCACATTTATGTCAACCATCATATAACTTTGCGCCCGTTTGCGCCACTCTGTTAGCAAGCGCACCGTGCGATGCGGGTGCCGCGCCGATACTGGATAGTCGTTTCCAGGGAGGCCAGCATGAACGAGAACAAGGACCAGTCCGCCGGCAATTTGCAGCGCAGCATCCAGCAGGAGCAGGACAGCCGAGATGCCGCCAGGCAAGATAAACGCGACAGCAAATCCCCCGTGCAGACGGGCAGCCGCAGCCACCCGGCGCCTCCCCTGCCCGCCCAGCACCTGGACAAGCCCGGCAGCGAGGCGCAGATGCAGCCGAAACCGCGTTTCCTGGCGCCCGACTACTGCGGCAGCGGCAAGCTGGCCGGCATGGTGGCCATCGTCACGGGCGGCGATTCGGGCATCGGCCGCGCCGTGGCCGTGCTGTATGCGCGCGAAGGGGCCGATGTCGCCATCATTTACCTGAACGAGCACGCGGACGCCCACGAAACGAAGCGCTACGTGGAAGCGGAAGGCCAGAGCTGCCTGTTGATTGCCGGCGACGTGCGCGACCAGGGCTTTTGCCAGCAAGCCGTCAGCCAGGTATTGGACAAGTTCAGCCATATCGACGTGCTGGTGAACAACGCCGCCTTCCAGGAACACGCCGAATCGCTGCTGGAGCTGAGCGAGGAACGCTTCGACCTCACCATGAAAACCAATGTCTACGGCTACTTTCACATGGCCAAGGCCGTGCTGCCCCACTTGCAGCGCGGTGCGTCCATCATCAACACGGGCTCCGTGACGGGCTTGCACGGCTCGAAGCACTTGCTCGACTATTCCACCACCAAGGGCGCCATCCATGCGTTCACCATGGCGCTGGCCGGCAACTTGCTGGACAAGGGCATCCGCGTCAACGCCATCGCGCCCGGCCCCGTGTGGACGCCGCTCAACCCGGCCGACAAGTCGCCCGAGGACATCCGGCAATTCGGCGCGGACACGGACATGCGCCGCCCGGCCCAGCCCGAGGAACTGTCGCCCGCCTACGTCTTCCTGGCCTCCCCCGCCTGTTCCAGCTATATCAGCGGCATCGTCCTGCCCGTCACCGGCAGCGCAGGGGATTGAGCGATGGCGCGCGGGAACTTGCACAAGACGGCCTGAACCACGCACCCGCTGCGGCAGCATCGCCAGGAAGATAAATGCATTGACTTTGGTCAAGCTTCTCGCTACGTTATGCACACAGCCTGCCGCCCGGCAAGCCCTGTCATGCGTGCGGAAAAAATGGATGCCGAGTTAGATCAGCTTATCCTCAGCGGCGCCCCTGGCGGCGTTGTCATCACGAGCGAAGACCATGTCGTCGTGCGCTGGACGGCGGGGGCGCAGCGCATTTTCGGCTATGCCAGCGACGAAGCGCTGGGCCGCACGCTGTGGGAACTGATCTCGCTGCCGGGACAGGCCGAAGCTGGCCCGCTGATCGCCGAGCAGCTGACCCTGCACGGCAGCTACGACCGCGAATCGCTGCGGCGGCGCAAGGATGGCGAGCTCATCTACGTCGACGTGGCTTGCCAGGCCGCACAGCGCGCACCGGACGGCCCCCGCTACCTGATTTCCACCATGAAGGACACGACCTTGCTGAAGGCGGCGCGCGACGCCCAGTTCGTCGACGCGCGCTACCGCGTGCTGTTCGAATCGACGCCGGACAGCGTCATCATGGTCAATGCGACGGGCGCCATCGTGCTGGCCAACCAGCAGGCGCAGCGCCTGTTCGGCTATGCGGAAGGCGAATTGAGCGGCAGGCAAATCGATAGCCTGCTGCCGCAACGCCTGCGCCATGCCCACGTGGGGCACCGCGCGCGCTATTTCGACCAGCCGCGCACGCGCACCATGGGCGCCGACCTGGAATTGCTGGGCTTGCGCAAAGACAACGTCGAATTCCCCGTGGAAATCAGCCTGTCGCCGATCCAGACGGAAATCGGCACCTTCGTCATCAGCGCCATCCGCGACGTCAGCGACCGCCGCCGGGCCGAGCAAAAGTTCCGCGGCTTGCTCGAATCGGCGCCGGACGCCATCGTCATCGTCAACGGCGATGGCGAGATCGTGCTCGTCAACTCGCAAACGGAACGCCTGTTCGGCTACTCGCGCGCGGAGTTGCTCGGGCGCAATGTTGAAGTGCTGATCCCGGCCCGCTATGCACACGATCATCCGCATCACCGCCAGTCCTTTTCCGCGGCGCCGCGCGCCCGCTCCATGGGCGCG
This sequence comes from Janthinobacterium sp. SUN206, assembly GCF_030587305.1. NCBI lineage: Bacteria > Pseudomonadati > Pseudomonadota > Betaproteobacteria > Burkholderiales > Oxalobacteraceae > Janthinobacterium > Janthinobacterium sp. SUN206. The sequence goes on from NZ_JAPWIB010000001.1 coordinate 1,590,929, forward strand.
GGCCTGGAACTGTACGGCTTGCGCCGCGACGGCACCGAGTTTCCCGTCGAAATCAGCCTGTCGCCGCTGGAAACGGAGGAAGGCGTGCTGGTCTCGTCGGCCATCCGCGACATCACGGAGCGCAAGCGCATCGAGCGCACGCTGAACGAACAGAAAATCGAACTCGAACGGGCCAGCCAGGCGAAGGACCGCTTTCTCACCAGCATGTCGCATGAATTGCGCACGCCGCTGAACGCCATCCTCGGTTTCGCCCAGCTGCTGGCCAATGAAGCCCTGCCCGCGACCGCGCTGCAAAAGCGCACCTTCGTGCAAAACATCGTCACCTCGGGCCGCCACCTGCTCACCCTGATCAATGAAATCCTCGACCTGGCGAAGATCGAATCAGGCAGCCTGAGCCTGTCGATGGAAGCGGTGACGCTGCCCGCGCTGATCGAGGAAGTGCGCGTGATGGTGGAAGAACAGGCGCAGCAGCGCCAGATTCACCTGGTGTTTCCGGCCTGCGAGGCGCTGACGCTCAGGGCCGACCATACGCGCCTCAAGCAAGTGCTGCTGAACCTGCTGTCAAACGCCATCAAGTACAACCGTCCGGCCGGCAAGGTGGAGCTGGAAGTCTCGCAGCCCGAGGCACAACGCGTGCGCATCGCCATCCGCGACACGGGCAAGGGACTGGACGATGCGCAGATGGCCGAGCTGTTCCAGCCGTTTAACCGCCTGGGACAGGAGGCGGGCAGCGAGGAAGGCACGGGCATCGGCCTGGTCGTCACCAAGCGCCTGGTCGAGCTGATGGGCGGCAACATGGGCGTGCACAGCTGCCTCGGCGTGGGCAGCGTGTTCTGGATCGAACTCGATACGATGGCTGCGCCGCCCGCCGGGCAGGCGGAAACGGAATGCCTGCCCGTAGCCGCCGGCGATGCCGTCGACGCCGGGGACGATGCCGGCGGCCAGGCGCTGCTGCTGTACGTGGAAGACAATCCGGCCAGCCTGCGCCTGGTGGAAGACATCGTCAGCTTCCTGCCCCACCTGTGCTTGATCTCAGCCACCGATGCGCGCCAGGGCATCGCGCTGGCGCTGGAACGCCGCCCCGACGTGATCTTGATGGATATCAACCTGCCCGGCATGAATGGAAACCAGGCGCAGCGCATCCTGCGCAACGATACGCGCACGGCGCACATCCCCGTCATCGCCTTGACGGCGAATGCCATGAAGGGCGATATCCGGCATGGCCTAGCCGCGGGGTTTTTCCGCTACCTGACCAAGCCCGTCGAAATCACCCTGCTCAATGCGGCCATCGAGGAAGCGCTGCAGCTGGCGCGCGCCGTCCTGCCGTTCAGGCAAGAGGACTGAAGGCCAGCTTTTTCATCGCCGCATCGAGTCCCTTCGCGCTGCGCGCATAACCATCCCACGGCGCGTTGCCCACGTCGAGACGGCTGTGGACATTGCCCACGGTCCATTGGTCGCCCGCTTTCAGCTGGTCGAGTTCCTCCCAGGCCAGCGGCACGGAGATGCCCAGCCCGGAACGCGTGCGGGCCGACCAGGCGCACACGGTGGTGGCGCCCCGGCCATTGCGCAAATAATCGATGAAAATCTTGCCGACCCGGTTGGCGGGACCGCTCTTGACGACAAAACGCGTCGGGATGTGCTGCGCCATGTGCGCCACGATGGCTTGCGAAAACGCCTTCACCGTCTCCCAGTCGTGTTGCGGGCGGATCGGCACGACCACGTGCAAGCCCTTGCCGCCGCTGGTTTTCAGGAACGCGGGCAAGCCCAGCTGCGTCAAAAAGGCACGCAGCAGCACGGCCGCTTCCCGGATGGCGGGCCAGGCCACGCCCTTGCCCGGGTCCAGGTCGAACACCAGGCGGTTCGGCGTGTCGTAGGCGCTGGCCAGCGCATTTTGCGTGTGAAACTCCACCACATTCCACTGCGCCGCCGCCAGCAAGCCTTGCAGGCTGGCCACGGCCAGCATGGGCGGGTGTCCGGGATCCAGCCGGGCATCGAGCTGTTTGACACCGGGCATGGCCGACGACTCCGCATGTTTCTGGAAGAACAGCTCGCCGCCCACGCCGGCCGGCGCGCGCACGAGCGACACGGGCCGGCCGCGCAGATGCACGAGCATCAGCCTGCCCACCAGCGCGTAATAGCGCACCAGGTCGATCTTCCTGGCGCCGCTGTCCCTGTCGATGACCCGGTCCGCATGGCTGACCCTGAAACTGGCCGGCAAGGCGCCGTCCGGCGTGGATGTGTTCTGCATCGTCTTCTCCCTGTCGATCGGGCCGCCGCCGGTGACGAATTCCTGGCACAGCCCGCATTTGAGCTTGACACCGTCCCCGGAACGGCGCGTGGCCTTGAGTCTGGGCCGCCGCGGCACCTGGCGCGGTACGCCAGCTAACAGAGCGCTCGCCCCGGCAAATGTAAGTGTTTGTAATTAGATCAAATCGTTGTCAACGCGATTGCCTTACGGCGCGTTTTTGGCCCAGTGACAGGGGAAATGCATCTCCTGAACTACAACCCCACTTCTCGAGGAACTGCACCATGAAAAAAGTAATCGCTACTCTGATCGCCGGCTTGTTCGCTACCGCAGCCTTTGCTCAAACGCCAGCCGTGCCTGCCAAGGCCGAAGCCAAGCACACCAAGGAAGTGGCAAAAGCGGAAGCCAAGGAAACCAAGGCCGTAGTCAAAGCCGATGCGAAAGAAGCAGCCGTTGCCGCCGATGCCAAGGCCGATGTCGCCAGCGCCAAGGCCGACGCAGCCGCCACCAAGGCAAAAGCCCATCACAAAGCGAAAAAAGCCAAAGCCAAGGCTGACGAAGCCAAGACTGAAGCAACCGCAGCAGCAGCCAAGTAAGTCCCTCCGCGCATTTTCAGCGCCACACAAAAAGACAGCTTCGGCTGTCTTTTTGCATTTTCATGCCACCTTCTTCAATGAACGTCGCTTAAATCACCTGATTGTAAGAAAGTGTAAACAAGGTCAACCATAACCTTTCGGGGCGCGTTTTCTGCTCAGTGACACGGGAATCATCCCGGCACCAACAGACATACCAGACAAACCACCACAGAGGACTGCACCATGAAAAAAGCAATTGTTACCCTGATCGCCGGCCTGTTCGCTACCGCAGCCTTTGCCCAAACCCCTGCCGCCCCGGCAGCGTCGGTCCCCGCCAAAGTGGAAGCGGCGCACACCAAGGCTGTCGTCAAAGCCGACGCCAAGGAAGCGCAAGCCGTCGTGAAAGCGGACGCAAAAGAAGCGAAAGCCGTCGTCGCCGCGAAAACGGAAGTGGCCAGCGCAAAAACGGAAGCAACTGCCACCAAGGCCAAAGCGCACCACAAAGCCAAGAAAACCAAGGCCAAGGCCGACGCAAAACTGGCTTCGGCCACCGCTGCAGCGCCAGCATCTGTACCAGCGCCAGCAGCCGCCAAGTAATCATCGACACATCATCACTTATCACTCGCCAGGAAAATAAAATGAAAAAAGTTATCGCTACCCTCATCGCCGGCCTGTTCGCTACCGCAGCCTTCGCCCAAACCCCTGCCGCCCCGGCAGCGTCGGTTCCCGCCAAGGCGGAAGCGGCCCACACGAAAGCCGTCGCCAAGGCAGAAGCCAAGGAAACCAAGGCTGTCGTGAAAGCGGACGCCAAGGAAGCGGTCGTCGCCGCCGATGCGAAAGCCGATGTCGCCAGCGCCAAGGCCGACGCCAAAGCCACCAAGGCCAAGGCCCATCACAAGGCCGCCAAAGCCAAAGTAAAAGCGGATGCGGCAAAAGCGGACGCCGCAGTTGCTGCCACACCGGCAAAGTAAGCCAAATGTAGCCACGGGAGCGCATCCGCCGGGTCTGCGCTTGCGTGGCCACTTCGCGTACCAGGGACAGCTTCGGCTGTCCTTTTTGCATGGCGCTCGTGCGGCGCGCCTTCACGCAAACTTCATCGAACAGGCCAGCTTGCGCGCGACAAAACGGCGCAATTGGGCGACACTGGCTATCCGACCATCGCCACGAAAGCTGTCCATGCGCCGCCTGCCGTTCTCACTATTGAGTGCCCTCTTCCTGTCATGCCCTGCCCTGGCGCAGGACAGCGCCCCCGCCACCCTCGATCAAGTCCTGCAAGCCCAGGACCGCGACAGCCATGGCGACTTGCGCGCCGTCGTCGTGCTGCGCGACGGGGCCATCGTCGCCGAGCGCTATTACAACGGCGAGACGGCCGACACCCTGCACGACATCCGCTCGGCCGGCAAGAGCATCACCGCGCTGCTGGTCGGTGCGGCCGTGGCGCGCGGCCAGCTGGCGACCACAAAAACGGTGGGCGGCTACTGGCCCGAAGTCGCTGCCAGCCCGGCGGGCAAGGTCGTCCTCGACGACTTGCTGACCATGCGTTCGGGCCTGGCCGCCTTCGATGAAGACGAACACTCGCCCGGCAATGAAGACAAGCTCGATGAAGCGCCCGACCCCGCCGCCTTCGTGCGCGGCGTGCCGGCCGCAACAAAGCCGGGCAGCATCTACCGCTACAACTCGCTGAGTTCGTACATTGCCGGGCGCGTGGTGGAAAACGCCAGCGGCGCCGACCTGGAAAACTACGCCGCCAAGGCGCTGTTCGCGCCGCTGGGCATCACGCGCTGGAGCTGGGGCCGCGACGTGGCACGCCACCCGAAAGGCCAGGGCAACCTGTCGCTGCGCGCACGCGACACGGCAAAAATCGGCCAGATGGTGCTGGACGACGGCGTATTTGACGGCAAGAGAGTGATCGACGCCGCCTGGCTCAAGGCAGCGCTGGCGCCGCGCGTGGCCATCGGCGCCGTCGACCGCTATGCCGACAGCTACGGCTATTTCTGGTACGCGAAGACGCAGGACGTGGCCGGGAAAAAGATCGCCGTGCATTTCGCCTCGGGCAATGGCGGCAACAAGATCTATGTGATACCGGCGCGCCGCATGGTGGTGAGCATCGCATCGAGCGCGTACGGCAAGGGCTACGGGCAGCGCCGTTCGGAAGACATCCTGAAAGCCATTTTGGCCGCGGATGCCACGCAGATGTAAGCGATTGTAATGACCGTCAACGCAAGCGTCCGGGGGCGCGTTTTATGCTCAGTGACACGGGAATCATCCCGGCACCAACAGACATACCAGACAAACCACCACTGAGGACTGCACCATGAAAAAAGTAATCGCTACCCTGATCGCCGGCCTGTTCGCAACCGCTGCCTTTGCTCAAACGCCAGCAGCTCCCGCAGCCTCGGTTCCCGCCAAAGTGGAAGCAGCCCACACCAAGGCCGTCGTCAAGGCTGACGCCAAGGAAGCGCAAGCCGTCGTGAAAGCGGATGCCAAGGAAGCGAAAGCTGTCGTCGCCGCCAAAACGGAAGTCGCCAGCGCAAAAACGGAAGCTGCCACCACCAAGGCCAAGGCGCATCACACTGCGAAAAAAACCAAGGCCAAGGCAGATGCCAAACTGGCGTCGGCCACCGCTGAAGCAGCGCCTGCAGCAAGCAAGTAATCCAGTCCATCAGCACCCGATTTTTATTCGCACCATTACCTTATAGGATTTCATCATGAAAAAAGTTATCGCCACCCTGATCGCCAGCCTGTTCGCCACCGCCGCTTTCGCCCAGACGCCAGCCGCACCTGCAGCACCGGCCGCTCCAGCAGCTTCTGCCGCCGCCGTCGCACCGGCAGCCAAGGCTGAAGCACCAGCCGCCGTCAAACCGGCCGCGCACAAGAAAGCCAAGCATCACAAGGCGAAGAAAGCAGCACCGGCAACGCCAGCAGCTCCGGCCGCAGCGGCAGCTTCCGCACCAGCAGCAGCGCCAGCCAAGTAATCGGCGCCATGCAGGCAAAAAAGACAGGGGTTTCCCTGTCTTTTTTTTTCGTCCGCTATTTCGTACTCTCTTTCGTCCGCTTATTTCGGCATCAAGACCGTGTCAATGACATTGATCACGCCATTCGATTGATACACATCATAGGTGCTGATGTTGGCGCTATTGCCGCCCTCGTCCATCACGACGATGTTGTGCATGCCGTTCATGGCGAACATCAGCTTGCCCCCGCTGGCCGTGGGCAGGGTCGCCTTCCCGTCATGCATCTTGATCTCCTTCGCCAGCGCCTTGAAGTCGTATTTGCCCGGTACCACGTGGTAGGTGAGGATTTTCGTCAGGGTCGCCTTGTTTTCCGGTTTCACCAGGGTGTCGACGGTGCCTGCCGGCAGCTTGCCGAAGGCCGCATTCGTCGGCGCGAACACGGTGAACGGGCCCTTGCCTTTCAAGGTATCGACCAGGCCGGCCGCCTTGACGGCAGCGACCAGGGTCGTGTGGTCGGCCGAGTTGACGGCGTTGTCGACGATGTCCTTGCTCGGGTACATGCTCTGGCCGCCCACCATGGTCGTCATGTCGGCGGCAAACGGGGCGCTGGCGGCCAGCAGGGAAGTAAAGGCGGTGACAAACAGTGCTGCGGGAATAAAGGTGCGCATGATGGTATCTCCTGGATGACTGCGTTTGCGTGATTGCAGGAGTACTTACGCGGCCTTGCCGCAAACGGATTCAACTCGCTGAAAACAAAAAAACGGCGCCGTGCAAGCGCACGACGCCGTTTTGACGATGTTTTCCTTGCCGCGGGCCGGACATGCCAGCCCGCGGTGCCGGAAATCAGTTGGCCGCCACCTGCGGCTCGGCATCTCCCCAGCCGCCGCCCAGGGCGCGGATCAGCGCCACCGTGGTGACGGCGCGGTTGCCGCGCAATTGCACGGCATTGCGCTCGATGGCCGCCAGGTTGCGCTGCGCATCCAGCAGATCGAGGTAGCTGGAACGGCCCGCGTCGTACAGCTTTTGCGCCAGGTCGGCCGAGCGGCGCGCCGAAACGACGGCTTCGTCGATCTGCTGCGTCTGGCCCGACAGGATACGCAGGCCGGCCAGGTTGTCTTCCACCTCGGCGAACGCCACCAGCACGCTCTGGCGATACGTCGCCACCGACTCTTCCAGCTGCGCTTCGCTGCGGCTCACGGCAGCTTTATTGCGTCCGCCATCGATGATCGGCATCGACATCAGGGCGCCCAGCAGCCAGGAGCGGCTGCTCCACTTGAAGATGTCCGAGAACGTATCGGACGCGCCGCCGCCGGAAGCGTTCAAGGTCAAGGCGGGGAACATGGCCGATTTCGCCACGCCGATGCGCGCATTCGACGCTTCCATGGTGCGCTGCGCCGACGCGATGTCGGGACGGCGCTCCAGCAGGGACGACGGCATGCCGGCCGGGATCACGGGCAGGAAGCCGCTGTCCTGCAGCGGGTTGACGGTCGCCGTGAAGCTGGCGGCCGGTTTACCCAGCAGGACGGCCAGCGCATGTTCGCTGGTCGCGCGCTGGCGCTGCAGGCCGATGGCTTCGGCGCGCGTCGTCGACAGCTCCGTGCGGGCACGGGACAGATCGAATTCGCCGATGTCGCCCAGGTCGTAGCGGCGCTGGTTCACATGCACGCTTTCCTCGCGCAGGCGCACCGTCTGGGCCAATGTCGCCAGTTCGGCGTCCGTGGCACGCAGCTGGAAGTAGGTTTGCGCCACGTCGGCCTGCAAGGACAGCAGCACCGAGCGATAGGTCGCTTCCACGGCCAGCGCATCGCTGCGCGAGGCGCTGACGTTAGCCGCCACGCGGCCGAACAGGTCGACTTCGTAGCTGGCCGTCAGATTCGCCTGGTAGACGTTGGTCGCCGCCACCGGCGCGCCGTTCGGCAAGCCGAGCGACACGGCGGAAGCGCGGTTGCGCTGGCCACCCACGTTCACGCCCACTTGCGGGATGCGGTCCGCTTCGGCGATGCCGGCAATCGCCCTCGCCTGCTTGACGCGGGCGGCGGCGACGGCCAGGTTGGCATTGGCCTGCGTGGCTTCGTTGATCAGGTTTGTGAGGGCCGGATCATTGAAGGCCAGCCACCACTCGCCGCGCGCCTGGCGCTCGGCTGGCACGCCCTGCTTCCAGCGCGTGCCGTCGGCCGCCGTCTGCACGGCGGGCAAGGCTTGCGCTTCCTTGAACGCCGCAGGCGTCTCGATCTGCGGCTGCTTGAACTCGGGCGCCGCGCAGGCGGCCAGCAGCACGGCTGCGGCCATGGCGGTCAGCACAGGCTTGACGCGCCAGATGATTTCCTTGGTTTTCAATATATATCTCCTTCCAGGTTCAATGCTGGCGCGGCGGCAGGCTTGGCGGCAGCATCGGCTGGTTTTTTCTCAAAACGCTGCGCCAGGGTGCGCAGCAGTACATAGAACACGGGCGTCAGGAACAGGCCGAAGAAGGTCACGCCCAGCATGCCGGCGAACACCGCCACGCCCATCGCATGGCGCATTTCCGAACCGGCGCCGTGCGAGAACACGAGGGGCACCACGCCCATGATGAAGGCGATCGACGTCATCAAAATCGGACGCAGGCGCAGGCGGCACGCTTCCAGCGCCGCTTGCACGACGGTGCGGCCATGCTCTTCCAGTTCGCGGGCAAATTCCACGATCAGGATCGCATTCTTCGACGCCAGCCCCACCAGCACGAACAGCGCGATCTGCGTAAACACGTTGTTGTCGCCACCGGTCAATTTGACGCCCAGCAAGGCGCACAGGATGGACATCGGCACGATCAAAATCACGGCCAGCGGCAGGGTCCAGCTTTCATACTGGGCGGCGAGCACGAGGAACACCAGCAGCACGCACAGCGGGAAGACATAGATCATCGTATTGCCGGACAAGATGTCCTGGTAGGTCAGCTCCGTCCACTCATACGAAATCCCCTGCGGCAGCACTTCCTTGGCGATGCGTTCCAGCGCGGCTTGCGCCTGGCCGCTCGACACGCCAGGCGCGGCGCCGCCATTGAAATCGGCTGCAGCATACGCGTTGTAGCGCTGTACGCGGTCCGGACCATAGCTATCCTTGACGCGCATCAACGACGACAGCGGGATCATTTCGCCTTTGTCATTACGCACTTTCAGCTGCGCGATATCCTGGGCATGCGAACGGAACGCGGCATCGGCTTGCACGCGCACCTGGTAGGTGCGGCCAAACTGGTTGAAGTCGTTCACGTACAGCGAACCGAGGTTGATCTGCAAGGTCTGGTAAATCGTTTGCAGCTGCACGCCCATCTGCTTGGCTTTCACGCGGTCGACGTCGGCGAACAGCTGCGGCACGTTGATCTGGTAGCCAGAGAACACGCCCGCCAGTTCCGGCGTCTGGTACGCTTTCGCGGCCAGCGACTGGGTGGCGTTGTACAGCGCGTCGTAACCGAGGTTGCCGCGGTCTTCGATCATCATCTTGAAGCCGCCGATGGTGCCCAGGCCGTTGACGGGCGGTGGCGGGAAGACCATGATGAAGGCGTCCTGGATACCGCCCAGGCGCTTGTTGATCTCGGCCGCGATGGCGCCGCCCGACAATTCCTTGCTGCTGCGCTCATCGAACGGCTTCAGGGTGGCGAACACGATGCCGGCGTTCGGCGCGTTGGTGAAGTCGTTGATCGACAGGCCGGGGAAGGCGATGGTCGATTCGACGCCAGGCACCGACTTGATGACGTCGGACATGCGGCGCACGACATCTTCCGTGCGGTCCAGCGAAGCGGCGTCAGGCAATTGCGCAAAGCCCACCAGGTATTGCTTGTCCTGCGCTGGTACGAAGCCGGCCGGCACGGACTTGAAGGTGAAGATGGCGGCAACGACCAGCAGCGCATACACGCCCAGCGACGCGCTCTTGCGGCCCAGGACACCCTTCACGCCCGCTTCATAGCGGTGCGAAGCGCGGCCGAAGAAGCGGTTGAACCAGGCGAAGAAGCGGCCGAAGACCATGTCCATGCCGCGCGTCAGCGCGTCTTTCGGCGCATCGTGCGGCTTCAGCAGCGCGGCCGACAGGGCTGGCGCCAGGGTCAGCGAGCTGAAAGCGGAAATCACGGTCGATATGGCGATGGTCAGCGCGAACTGGCGATAGAACTCGCCGGACAGGCCGGGCACGAAGGCGATCGGCACGAACACGGCGCACAGCACCAGGGCGATGGCGACGATAGGACCGCTCACCTCTTTCATGGCCTGGATGGTGGCGTCGCGCGGCGACAAGCCTTCCTCGATGTTGCGCTCGACGTTTTCCACCACCACGATGGCGTCATCGACGACGATACCGATGGCCAGCACGAGGCCGAACAGCGACAGCGTGTTGATCGAGAAGCCAAAGCCCAGCATCACGGCAAAGGTACCGACAATCGACACGGGAACGGCCAGCAGCGGAATGATCGAGGCGCGCCAGGTTTGCAGGAAGATGATCACCACCAGCACCACCAGGGCGATGGCTTCCAGCAGGGTATGGATCACGGCTTCGATGGACGAGCGCACGAACTGCGTGGGGTCGTACTCGATGCGGTATTCCACGCCTTGCGGGAAGTCTTTCTTCAGTTCGTCCATCTTGGCGCGCACGTCGGACGACAGTTGCAGCGCGTTGGCGTTCGGCGCTTCGAAAATACCCATGCCGACGGCAGGATTATTGTTCAGCAGCGAACGCAGCGAGTAGCTGTTGGCGCCCATTTCCACGCGCGCCACGTCCTTCAGGTGCGTGACGGCGCCGTCGGCATTCGTGCGCACGATGATGGCGCCGAATTCCTCGGGCGTCTGCAGACGGCCCTGGGTATTGACGGTCAGCTGGAAGTCCGAGTTTTTCGCCGGCGAAGCGCCGATGACACCGGCAGCCACCTGCACGTTCTGCTCGCGGATGGCGTCGACGACGTCATTGGCCGTCATGCCGCGCGCCGCTACCTTTTGCGGGTCGAGCCAGATGCGCATGGCATAGTCGCCGGCGCCGAAGATCTGGATGTCGCCCATGCCGGGCAGACGTGCCAGTTGGTCCTTGACGTTCAGCACCGCGTAGTTACGCAGATACATGTCGTCATAGCGCTTGTTCGGCGAGACCAGATGCACCACCATGGTCAGGTTGGGCGACGATTTGACGGTCGTCACGCCGATCTGGCGCACTTCCTCGGGCAGGCGCGGCAAGGCGCGCTGCACGCGGTTCTGCACCTGCGTCTCGGCCTGCTCGACGTTGGTGCCGATCTTGAAGGTCACGGTCAGCATCATCGCGCCATCGGACGTGTTTTGCGAGGACATGTAGAGCATGTTCTCGACGCCGTTGATCTGCTCTTCGAGCGGCGCGGCCACGGTTTCGGCGATCACTTTCGGGTTGGCGCCCGGGTATTGCGCGCGCACCACCACGGATGGCGGCACGACGTCGGGATATTCGGAGATGGGCAGGCCGAAAATCGACAGCAGCCCGGCCACGAATATGACAATCGACAGCACCGCCGCGAAAATCGGCTTGTCGATGAAAAAGCGGGAAAAATTCATGTTTATTCCTTGGAAGTCGATGCTGCTTTCGCGGCGATCTTGGCGTCTTTTACTTCAGGTTTTGCGGGAGCGACAGGCGCGGTCGGGTCGAAATCCATGGCCACCATCTGCGGCGTCACCGGTGCGCCGGGACGCACGCGCTGCAAGCCGTTGACGACGATCTTTTCGCCCGCCTTCAAGCCTTCGCGCACCACGCGCAAGCCGTCCGAATTCGGGCCCAGCTTGACGGCGCGGTATTCGGCCTTGTTGTCGGCGCCCACCACGTACACATATTTGCGGCTTTGATCCGTGCCGACGGCGCGGTCGCTGATCAACAGCGCCGTGCTTTGCGCCTGCGGGCCGTTGCCGCCGTCGAGCTGGATGCGCGCGAACAGGCCCGGCACCAGCTGGCGCTCGGCGTTGGCGAAGGTGGCGCGCATGCGCACGCTGCCCGTGGCCGGATCGAGCTGGTTGTCGACGAATTCCAGCTTGCCTTCGTGCGGGAAGCCCGTTTCGTTGGCCAGGCCCACCTTGACGGTGACGGGCGTGCCCTTTTGCGCCGTGCCGGCCACGCGCAGATACGTATCTTCATCGCCGTCGAAGCTGGCGTAGATGCGGTCCGTCGACACCACGGAGGTGAGGATGGCGGAAGCGTCGATCAGGTTGCCGACGGTGATTTCCGCCTTGCTGACGCGGCCGCTGATCGGCGCCTGCACCTGCGTGTACGACAGGTTCAGCTTGGCAGCTTCATACGCGGCTTGTGCCGAGCGGGCATTTGCGTCCAGCTCTTTCAAGCCCGATGCCTTTTCATCGAATTCGCGCTGGGCGATGGCTTTTTCAGCCAGCAGCTTTTCAGCGCGCGACAGTTCCAGCTTGGCCAGTTCCGCCTTGGCGCGGGCCGAGGCAGCCGTGCCTTCGGCGCGCGACACTTCGGCCTGGAATGGGCGCGGGTCGATGACGAACAGCACGTCGCCTTTTTTGACTTCGCTGCCCGGCTTGAAGTTGACGGCCGTGATGAAGCCGCCGACTCGCGAACGGATTTCCACGCGTTCGATCGCTTCCAGGCGGCCCGAGAATTCCTGCGTTTCCGTGATCTGTTTTTCTACCACGGCGGCGGCCGAGATGGGCGGGCCGCCGGCCGCTGGCGCGTCGGGCACCTTGCTATTGGCCGAATCGCAGCCAGCCAGGCTCACGGCCACCAGTCCTGCCAGCGCAAGCGAGGCAGCCAGGGGCTTCAGCAGAGTGGAAAATTGTTGAACGTTTTTCATTTTATTTCCCTGTTTTATGAAAATTTCTAATGGTATGGGCGGCAGGAAGCAACCCAGCTTAAAAAGTGAATGGTGGTGCCATGGCGCCCGACGGCGCTCGATCAAAGGTAAACAGGCCGCCAGCTGCTTAAAAGCGGACGGGGACGACGAAGCTGGCTGTGCGAACGCACAACTCAGGCAGGAAGGGAACTACACTGCGTAGTGTAGCAACCAAAACTCAAAAAGTAAACTGATTAGTGTAAGTTTTTTTGCGGTGCCGCGGATGGCGGCGTCATGACTCGGGCTCCTGCCCCAGTCCGGCGACGAAACTGCTAATTTCGCTCAATACCTGCACCTTGCACGCGCACTCATTGCGGGCGGTGGCGTCTTGCAGCGGCGCGGCGGCCATGCGCCGCACGGTCGTCTTGATGCCGCAGGCGATCAATTTGCTGCCGTATTGTTCAGCCTCGTCGCGCAATGGGTCGTCTTCGCTGGACAAGATCAAGGCTGGCGGCAGGTTCTTCAGGCGGCTCGACTGCAATGGCGACGCGTACGGGTGGGTACGGTCAGCGGCATTCGGCAGGTAGCCGCGGTAGGCGGCGGCGCACTGGTCCGCCACTTCCGCCAGGTCGGGACAGGTCGGCAAGGAACGCATCGAGCAGGTCGACAGGCCGGGGTCGAGCATGGGCATGATCAGCACCTGGCCCGCGAGGGGCGGTCCGCCCCGGTCGCGCGACATCATCGCGCATACGGCGGCCAGATTGGCGCCCGCCTCGATGCCCGACACGACCATCTGCTTGCCCGTCCAGCCCAGCTTGGACTTGTTCTTTTTTGCCCACAGCAGCACGGCATGCGCGTCTTCCACGGCGGCGGGAAATGGCCGCACACGGGCCAAGGTGTAGTTCGCGGCCAGCACCACGTGGTCGGGATTGCTCAGCACGAGGCAGCGCAGGAAGTCGTCCGCGTCGTCCAGGTCGCCGTCGACAAAGCCGCCGCCATGGAAGAAGACCATCAGGTTCGGCTGCTTGGCGCCCGGCACGCCGGCCGTATAGACGCGCGCGCCGAGCGCATCCTGCGCGCCCTGCACCTGGATGTCACGTATCTTCAGCGCCTGGCCAGGCGCCAGTTCGGCAGCGGTGTCGGCAAAGCTCATTGCGCCACCACCGGCGGTACCGCAGCATCGAGCACCGTGTCGTTCAGGCACAACAGGGCGACGCCGCCCACTTCATGGGTCAGGGCGCTATAACCGCTGGCTTCGCTTTGCGCCGCCATCGAGTATGCATCCGTCGATACCATCGCGGCCAAAGCGAGCGAGCTCATAGCGAGAGCGAGCACTGCAAAGATTCCATTCCGATGACCCATGATTTTTCTCCTGTGAACTTCCTGCGGCATCTACATTTATGCTGCAGTACAACAACTATAGACTTGATCTACAATCTGATAAAGAGTGCAATGACGAATTGATTGTTCAGGATTATGAATAATCAAGCATAAAGTGATAAGGAATCAAGTGAACAAGCTGCAAGCCATGGAAGTTTTCATCCAAGTCGTCGATGCGGGCGGCTTTACGCGCGCGGCGGAAAACATGCAGCTGCCGAAAGCCACCGTCTCGACCCTGATCCAGTCGCTGGAAGCGAGCCTGTCGGTTAAGTTGCTCAACCGCACCACGCGCCACGTCAGCATCACGTCCGATGGCGCCGCGTATTACGAACGCTGCGTGCGCATCCTGTCGGACGTGCGCGAGGCGGAGGAATCGCTGTCGCGCACGCGTTTGAGCCCCAGCGGGCGGCTGCGCGTGGATGCGCCCACGGCCCTGGCCAGCGAACTGATCATCCCCGCCCTGCCCGATTTCTTTGCCCGCTATCCGGACATCTCGCTGGAACTGGGCTGCAGCGACCGCCCCGTCGACCTGATCGAGGAAGGCGTCGATTGCGCCGTGCGCGGCGGCGAATTGGGCGACCTGAACCTGATCGCGCGCCGGGTCGGCGTGCTGCACTTCATGACGTGCGCCTCGCCCGGCTACCTGGCGCAGCACGGCACGCCGCTGCATCCGGACGACCTGGCGCAGCACCGGGGCGTGAATTTCTTCTCCGCCAAGACCGGTAAAACCTTCGATTGGGATTTCACGCGCGCCGGCGACCGCATCCAGATCGCCATGCCCAGCCATATCGCCCTGAACGATTCGAATGCCTACACGGCCGCCGGCCTGGCGGGCCTGGGCATCGTGCAAATGACGCATTTCATGCTTGCGCCCCTGATAGAACAAGGCAAAATGGTGGAATTGCTCAGCGAATGGGAATCCGACCCGCTGCCCATCCACGTGATCTATCCGCCCAACCGCCATCTGTCCGCCAAGGTGCGCGTGTTTGTCGAATGGGTCGCCGACATGTTTACCAACCACCCGGCCACGCAGCTCAAGGGCAAGAGCAGCCTTCCCAGCGCGCGCGCCACCCAGACCGAGGCCCAGCCATGACCGCAGCAAGCACATCGCCGCACCCGCACCGCATCGTCTTTCTCGACCGCGACAGCCTGATCGCCACCGTGCGCCCGCCCGCCTTCGCCCACAGCTGGGAAGAACATGCGCACACCAGGGGCAGCGAACAGACGGTGGCTCGCCTGCAAGGCGCCACCATCGCCATCACGAACAAGGTGCCGCTGCGCGCGGCCGAGCTGGCGCAATTGCCGGACCTGCAAATGATCGCCGTGGCCGCTACCGGCACGGATATCCTCGACCTGGCCGCCTGCCGCGAACGGGGCATCGTCGTGGCGAATATCCGCGACTATGCGCGCGCCACCGTGCCCGAACACACGCTGGCCCTGATGCTGGCCCTGCGCCGCCAGCTCATCGCCTACCGCGCGGACGTGGAAGCGGGCCTGTGGCAGGCGTCCGACCGCTTCTGCCTGTTCGGCCACCCGATCCGCGACCTGGCCGGCAGCCGCCTGGGTTTGCTGGGCTATGGCGCGCTGGGCAAGTCCGTGGCCCAGCTGGGCCGCGCCTTCGGCATGCAGGTGATCGTGCACAACCGTTCGCCCATCAATGAAGATGGCGTGAAGGAAGTGGGCTTCGACGAATTGCTGGCCAGTTCCGACGTGCTAAGCCTGCACCTGCCGCTGACGGACAAGACGCGCAACATCATCGGAGCAAAGGAACTGGCGCGCATGCAGCCCACGTCGCTGCTGATCAACACGGCGCGGGGCGGCCTCGTCGATGAAGCTGCGCTAGCGGAGGCATTGACGAACGACGTGATCGCCGGCGCCGGTTTCGACGTGTTATCGAAGGAGCCGCCCCCGCCCGACAACCCGCTGCTCAATTTGCGCCTGCCCAACTTCATCCTCACCCCGCACACGGCCTGGGCAAGCGGCGAAGCCATGCAGAAGCTGGCCGACATTTTGATCGGCAACGTGGAAGCGTTCGAACGGGGTGCGCCCACGAACGTGGTGGCATGAGTCTGATAACCGAGCTGGATGAACTGCTGTGCAGCGACGACGATGAATACGACCGCCTCGATCTGTTTCTCGAGGCGGACGAGCTGATCGGGCAACTGCAGTCCGCCGACGTGCCTGCGCTGCTGGCCCTGTGGCAGGCGCGCAGCCCGTGCTGGCAGCAACGTTTCACGCAAGCAAGCAGCAACATCGACGGCGCCGTCCTGCGCGCCCTGCTGGCAGGTTTGTTGCAGATCAAGGAGGCTACCCACGGCGTGCTTGAATTGATGTCGCGCCTGCCGCCCGTCGCCGACAACTCTGCCCTCAGCGACGCCCTGCTCGACTACGCCGAGCAAGCCTGGCATGCGGACCCGGCGCGGCAGCGGCAAATCCAGATCAGTTGCTGGAGCTGCGGGCTGTCGGGCCGGCTGTTGAAGCGGCTGGGGCTGGCGTCGTGGAAAGACGCGGGCTTATAGGAACTACGGCGCGGCAGGCCGCTCGAAGGAAAACCCCGGCGCATACGCGTGATAGCCATCGAAATCGCCCTTGCCGATGGCCGCGCCGGCGCTGCGCGCGATCGCATACGCCATGCTGAAGTGAAAGTAGAAATTCGGCAGGATGTACAGGTTCAAATACTCGCCGGCCGGCAGCGCGATGTCGGCGAAGCCGGCGCGGTCGCGGCAGATGCGGTCTGGCGGCCCGTCGAAGCGCTCCACGGGAATGTCCTTGAGGTAGCGCATGGTGTGTGCGATCTGTTCCTGCAGGCTGGCGGCGGCGCTGAAATCAGCTACATCCAACCCTGCCAGCGGGCAGCAGCCGCGCAGGGAAAAGCTCACGGCCGCGCGCACTTGCTGGGCGAATGGCAGCATGTCGGGGTGCAGGCGCGCCGCCAGCATGTGCGGCGCGGTGCCGGTCTTGTCCAGCATGGCGGAAAGCTGCGCCAGGGAACGGCAAAAGATGGCGGCCGGGTGGATGGGCGTCACGCCTGTCATGACGAGCCTCCTGCCGCCGCATCGTGCGCCACGGCCTGCTTCAGCACGCGGATCAGGCGGCGTTCATGGCGGCCCACGGCGGCCCAGTCCCAGGCATCGGTCTGGCCAAAGTCCGGGTAAAGGGGCTGCCATTTTTCCGCGCGCTTCTGCGAATTGGCGCTCACATGCGACGCCAGTCCCTTGCCACTGGACAGGCGCAGGTAGACGCGGATGACGCCCCAGCCTTCGCACACGTAACGGTAGGTGAGGCCGCCGCACTTGGCCGGGTCGAGGGCGATACGGCACGGGGCAAAGTGCCCGGCCATGTCCGGGTAATGCACGGCAAGGAACACCTCGCCGGCCCCTTCGGCTTCCAGCCTGGCCGCATACGCGCACAGCTCGGCAGGCGAGTGGAAATACAGCGTTTCCCGTTCCATCTGCGAATACGCCTGCGCCACGGCCGCGCCGGGCTTGGCAAAGATTGCCGCGGCCATGGCCGCGATGCCTGCTGTTGATAATGCCACTGTGCCTGCCTTTCCCGTTGCTTGATGGTTACGCCATGCGCCGCCATCCTAGCATGGCGTCAACGGCGATGGCGGCTGAAAAACCCCCACATGACCTCATTCGCATCGATGCCGCGCGTGGTCTTGCCTATGGGCAGGCCGACGTTGAAGGCATCGGCGCCCGGCCACGTGTGGCCGCCCTCCTTGACGGTGATCAAGACCACGCTGGCACCAGCGGCGTCCTGCTCCAGCCAGCTCACTTGCGTGGCGTCGCCAGCGGGGCCAGGAAGCAGGCGCGGCTGCGGCCTGGCACCTTCGATGCCGTTGTGCTGGCGCCAGTAATCGAACGTATCTTCCGCCGACAGATAGCTGGCGGCCTTGCCCTCAAACAGCACGACCTTATCGGCCGTGCCCTGTATCAGCAGCATGCCGACCTTGTCCGTCTTCCTGTGATGCTGCCGTACCGGTTCCGGCATGGGCGCCCCCACCGAGGCGACGGCGGCGAACTGCTGCGGCAGCTCGGCCGCCAGGCGCAGGGCAAAGAAACCGCCGCGCGACAGGCCCGTGGCATACACGCGCTGTTCGTCGATGCGGTAATCCTGTTTGAGTTTGCTCAACATCGCTTGCGTAAAGCCGACATCGTCCGTGCCCGCCAGGTAATCCATGCCGAAGCCCACGTTCCAATCCTGCTTGATACCTTGCGGATACACAACGATGAACTGGTGCCGCTCGGCCGCCCTGTTCATCTGCGTGTACAGCATTTGTTCCGCCATGCTCATGCCGCCGCCATGGAAATTGAAGACGACGGGAAAGGTCTTTTGAGGCTGGCTTTGATACGCAGCCGGCGTGTAGACAATGTAGCGGCGCTTGTCGTCCTTGAGCTGCAGCGATTGCACCTGGGCCAGCACGGGCATGGACAGGCAGGACAGGATGAACAGGCTGACGGCGATTTTCATGGGCTTCCCTTAAGTAAAAGAGCAGCCAGCATATGCAAGGGCAGGTGAAATCGCGGTGAAATCCACCGACTTTATTGCGCCCGGGCCGGCACGATGGCGACACGGAACTGCGTCGCGCCCGGATGGAAAGCAATGTCCCAGTGCATGGCTTTTGCCAGGCGCAGCAGCAGGTTCTGGCCGTGCGCGAAACCGTGGATGCGTGGCGCTTGTCCCGGCTGCACGGTATTCTGGATGCTCAGGCAACCTTGTGCAAACGCAATACCGATGCGGCTATCGGGGCCGCCATGGAACAACGCATTCGCCAGGCAATTATTCAGGAGCAACATGATCAGTTGCGGATTGCCGACCACCTCCAGCCGCTCCGGCAAGTCCAGGGTCAGCAGGCTGGCATCCCAAGGGTGTTCGTCGAGCAGGCGCAGCAGGCATTGCTCGATACAGCCGCGCAACTCCACCACGTCGTCCGGCAATTGCTCGGCCCGCGCCAGCGCGAACAGCACGTCGATGGTGGCGCGCATCTCGTGCGTGGATTGCCGCAGCTGCGCCTGCTCCTGCTTGCCCAGCGGCGGCGCATCGTCCAGCGCCAGGGTGTTGTGCATGAGGGTCAGCGGCGTGCGCAATTCATGGCTGACGTCGCGGGCAAATGCCTGTTCGCGCCGCAACACCGCCTGCAATTCGGCAAAGGTGGTTTCCAGGCGGCGCGCCAGGAAACCGATCTCGTCGGGGCGGTCGCGCTCGCTGAAATGGACGGCGCCGCCGGGCGCCAGCCGGCGCGCTTCCTGGGCCAATCTCTGCAAGGGCAGCACGAGGCGCCGCGCCAGCCAGTACGCCAGCAGCAGCGCCAGGCCGATCAGCGCCAGCGCCACGCCAGCCACGACGCCGCCCACTTCCCGCACCAGGCGCGAGACCACCAGCACGGGCGCCACGTCGGCCAGCAGGTATGCGCGCTGCGGCTGGCCGCCGGCAACGATATCGAGCGCCAGCACGTGATAATGCTGGCCCGTCGTCGTAAACACTTCCCCGCGCGGGGCGGACGGCGGCACGTGCGCACGCACCGCTTGAGGCAAGTCAAGGTAACTGCCATAAACCGTGATGAGGTCGCTGCCAGAAGGCGTAAGCTTATCGTGCTGCTGCCAGCGCATGCTGACGGCCGCCGCTTCGCGCTCGAGCAGGCGCTGCACCAGCATGTCTTCCGTCACATACGCAATCACCAGCGCCAGGCCCGTGTAGCATAGGCACAGCAGGATGGTGAAGCCGGCCAGGGCGGCAAACAGGCGCTGCCGGATCGACTGGCTCATGGCGATGCCGCAGCGTCGAAGGCCAGGCGGTAGCCCAGCTGCGGTATGGTCACCAGCATGCCTGCCGCGCCAGCCCCGCCAAGCAACTCCAGCTGCTTGCGCAGCGCGTAGATGTGCGATTTGAGGGCGTCGCTGTGGGGCGGCTGGCTGCCCCACAGTTGCTGCAGCAAGGCCGAGCGCGAGACGGCGTGCGGGTATTCGCGGCACAGCAGCAACAGAATTTTAAAACCCGTCTGCGTCAATGGCAGCGGTGCGTCGCCAAACAGGGCGCGCCCTGCGCGCGTCTGCAAGGTAAACGGACCCACGCGCATTTCCTGGTGCACGTGCAACTGCTGCCGGCGCGCCAGCGCTTCGCAGCGCAAGGCCACTTCGCGCAAGTCGAACGGCTTGGTCAGGTAATCGTCGGCGCCATCGCGAAAGCCGCGCGCCTTGTCTTCGTACGCATCGCGCGCCGTCAGCATCAAAATCGGCACTTTGCTGGGCGCGGCCGCCTTGATGGCGCGGCACACTTGCAAGCCATCCATGTCGGGCAGGTTCAGGTCCAGCAGCACCACGTCATAGCTGTTGCGCGTGGCCAATTGCACGGCCAGCGCACCCGTCCCCGCATGGTCCGTCTGCCAGCGCAAGCCATCGAGGAAATCGAGCACCTGGCGCGCGATGGCCAGGTGGTCTTCCACCAGCAGGATACTCAAGGGTAGCTTGTTCATCGCACGCCGGCAATGCGCGCATACAGCCAGAAATTGCAGGATCTTCCGCGAACTTGCCGGTAACAGCGCAGATAGCCCTCCCGCTCGAAAGCGCAGCGTTCGAGCACGCGGACCGAACGTTCATTGCTTTCCAGCACAGTGGCCTGGATGCGCAGAAAGCCGAGGCACTGGAAACCCCAGTCCACGACAGCGTTCACGACGGACGTGGCCACGCCCTGCCCCCACACGGCAGGAGCAAGATCGTAGGCGATTTCAGCCGTGCGGTGCTGCGGGGAAATGGCATTGAAGCCAATCGTGCCCACCAGCCGGCCACCGTCGCGCAGCACGACGGCCAGACGAAGGGACGACGATGGCTGGGCCGAGGCATAGTCATCGAAATTGGCCTGCAAATCGTCGGCGCACTGCAAGTTCCAGCTCGTGTGCTCCACGACGGCAGGGTCCGCCAGGTAGGCATACCAGGCGGACGCGTCGCTGTATTCCAGCGGGCGCAAGGTCACCAGCGGGTGGCCTGAAGCGGGCAAATCAGCAGCTTTCATCGCCTGGCATCCTCCTCAGCTGCGGCCTGGCGTTTGCTGGAACGCGTCGCCAACCTGTCCGCTCACGCGGCGCCCTGGCGCCGCGCTTCCCACTCGCGGCGCAGCAAGCCATACAGCGCCGAGTCGCTGACCTGGCCTCCGACGATCCAGCGTTCGGGCAAAAAACCTTCCTTGTTGAAACCCTGGCGTTCCAGGGCGCTGGCCGAACCGGCGTTGTGCGGGTCGATATCGGCTTCCAGGCGGTTCAGGTCGCGCTCGATGAAGGCGAATTCCAGCAGCGCCGACAGCGCTTCGTGCATATAGCCCTTGCCCCAGTACGGGCGGCCCAGCGCGTAGCCGATCTCGGCGCGGCGGTTCTGGCGGTGCTCGGAAAACAGGCTGCAGCTGCCCAGGTATTCGCCCGTCGCCTTCAGCTCGACGGCGAAGCGGAAGAATTCCTCTTTCTCGAAAGCGGCGATGTCCTCGGCAATCTGGCGCGTGGCGCGGCCCGTGTCTTCCCAGGGCGGTTCGCTGAAATAGCGCATCACTTCGGGGTCGGAATGCATGGCGAACTGCGCCGCCTCATCGGACGGCTGCGGCTTGCGCAGGATCAATCGTTCAGTGGTGATGGTCTTGCTGTAGGTCATGGCTCTCCAGTCTGGCGGCAAACGGACGAATGCTTATTATTCCATGCAACTATAACGATGTGGCAATTTTGTACGCCTGCTTTTAATGTAGTATGGCAATATTTCCACCATATCATTGATGCAACTTCATGATTCGCCCATGTACGCAGTAGCCGACGCGGCCAACACCGAAGCCAACCATGCCCTTCCCTAGAATCGCCCTCACCATGCCCGTCACCCTCATCGCACTGGCCATCTGGCTGGGCTTGAGCCTGGGCGGCCGCTGGCTGGAAGCGGCCGGCTATGCCTTGCCGGGCGCCGCCGTCACCGGCCGCATCGGCCTGTCGTGGGCGCTGGCCGCCCTGTTCGCGCTGGCGCTTCTGCTGGCCTCAAGCCGCCGCCGCGCGGCGGGCCTGTGCGCGCCGCAGCCATGGAAAACGCTGTGGCTCGTCTCGCCGCCCCTGCTGTATGCGCTGCTGATGCTGTTGCTGGCCTGGGCCGGCGGCTGGCCGCAACCGCGCGTGCTGCTGATCGTCGCTTGCAATGCGGCCCTGGTGGCCGTCTCGGAAGAACTGATGTTCCGCGCCATCTTGCTGCAAGGCATGCTGGAGCGCTACGCCGTCTGGCCCGCCGTCCTGATGTCCTCGGCACTGTTCGGCCTGGCCCATACGGCCAACGGTCTGGCCACGGGCGACGTCAGCGGCGCCTTGTGGCAAGCCGTGGCCGCCACCTTGCAGGGCGTCGGCTACGCGGCCATCCGCCTGCGCACCCGCTCCATCTGGCCCATGGTGCTCGTGCATGGCTTGTGGGACTACGCTCTCGTGACGGCCACCTTGCCCAACCCGGCCGAAGACGGCGCATCGATCCTGCCGTATATCGCCCTGCTGGCCGTGCTGCCGCTGTGCCTGTACGGCGTCTACCTGCTGCGCCCCAGCCAGCGCGCCGCCCTGTCGCAAGCGCCACTATAATATTGCGACACAATTTTCCACCCACTTGCCGAGGAAGCTGCATGGCGTTTTTTTCACGTGATTACGAAGTATTCCTGCTGCTGGCCGCGCCCGCTGCGGCGCCGCTATGGGATGCGGCGCAATGGATGCCGTTTGCCGCCGGCCTCGATGGCCTCATGGCGCAAGCGCGGACGAGGGGCAAGCCCGGCGTGCGCAGCCATCAATACAATCCCAAGGGCAAGCCGATTTCCTTTGGCCGCCTGGGCTGGGACGACAAGTCGCACGCGAAGTGGACGCACACGCCGGAAACACGCGACGCCCGCTTCATGAGCCTGGAAGCGTGGGCGCCCACCTGGACCATTTGCGAAAAGGACGACCAGGCGCCCGATGTGTTCCTCGCCCTGGCCAATGAGTCGCTGCTGGGACTGGCAGGCAAGCCCTTGCAATTTGGCCAGCGCCTGGTGTGCGCCATCGCCACGGACATGGGTCCGGAAGCGGCCGCCGCCTTGCGGCACGCCTTGACGCAGCTGGCGGCGCAGCAAGACGCCGTCGTCTTTGCCCACACGCAACGCCAGTGGGGTAGTGCCTCGCCATACGGCGGTTTCACGGGCGCCATCCAGGATATGCTGATCGGCGGCCTGTTCCAGCACGACGACCCGCATGCCCAGCCGCTCGATGCGGCCGCGTTCCGCGAGCCGTGGACGCGCCTGGACAATTGACAGCGCCCGCCATTCCATGGCATCGTTCAGTCATGCAATCGCCATTCCCGCCCCTGCCATCGATTATTGCCGCCATTCGACCGATGGTGGCTTGGCAGGACTGAGATTGCCAAAGCCGCCCGGGAGGCGGCTTTGATTTGCAGCAATAGATCAAGACGTCTCGCAGGCATTATTTCTTTCTAGCGAGCGACCATGTCCCCTACCTCCAGCACCACCGCCTCCCCCACCCTGCACCTCGTGTGCGGCAAGATTGCCTCGGGCAAATCCACCCTGACCGCCCGCCTTGCGGAGGCGCCGCACACCGTGCGCATCAGCGAAGACAGCTTGCTGGCGCAGCTGTATCCGGGCCAGATCGCCAGCCTGGCCGACTACGCGGCCTGCGCGGCGCGGCTGCGCGCGGCCATCGCCCCCTTGTGCCTGCAGATGCTGCAGGCGGGCGCGTCCGTCGTCCTCGATTTTCCCGCGAATACGCCGGCCAGCCGCGCCTGGATGCGCGAGCTGTTCCAGCAGGCGGGCACGCCGCACGTGCTGCATTACCTGGACGTGACGGATGAGGAATGCAAGGCGCGCTTGCGCCAGCGCAATGCCAGCGGGCTGCACCCGTTTTCCACCAGCGACGCCGAGTTTGACGCCATCACGCGCCATTTCGTGCCGCCTTCAGAGGCCGAAGGTTTTCATGTCGTGCGGATTGCCACTTAAAACGTCCCCGGCAGCAGGATTTTCTTATCCACCTGCTGCAAATCGCGCAAGCCGCAAAACGCCATCGTCAGGTCCAGTTCGTTGCGGATGATGTCCAGGCATTTGGTGACGCCCGGCCCGCCCATGGCGCCCAGGCCGTACAGGAAGGGGCGGCCGATGTACACGCCTTTCGCCCCCAGCGCCACGGCCTTGATCACGTCCTGGCCCGAGCGGATGCCGCCGTCCATGTGCACTTCGATCTGGCTGCCGACGGCGTCGACGATGGCGGGCAAGGCTTCGATCGACGATTGCGCGCCATCGAGCTGGCGTCCGCCGTGGTTCGAAACGATCAGCGCATCGGCGCCGCTTTCCACGGCCAGGCGCGCGTCTTCCGGGTCCATGATGCCCTTGATGATGAGTTTTCCGCCCCAGCGCTGCTTGATCCATTCCACGTCCGCCCACGACAGGCTCAGGTCGAACTGCTGCTGCGTCCAGGCCGACAGGGACGACATGTCCGACACGGACGTGGCGTGGCCGACGATATTGCCGAAGCCGCGCCGTTTCGTGCCCAGCATGCCCGCCACCCAGCGCGGCTTGGTGGCCATGTTGAGGATATTCGGAATGGTGAGTTTCGGCGGCGCCGACAAGCCGTTGCGCAAGTCCTTGTGGCGCTGGCCCAGCACCTGCAAGTCCAGCGTCAATACCAGCGCGCCGCACTTGGCGGCCTTGGCGCGGTCGATCAGGCGGTTGATGAATTCGCGGTCCTTCATCACGTACAGCTGGAACCAGAACGGTTTCGTCGTGTTCGCCGCCACGTCCTCGATCGAGCAAATGCTCATGGTCGACAGGGTGAACGGCACGCCGAATTGCTCGGCCGCCTGGGCCGCGAGAATTTCGCCATCCGCATGCTGCATGCCCGTCAAACCCGTGGGCGACAGGGCTACCGGCATCGACACGTGCTGGCCCACCATGGTCGAGGCCAGGCTGCGGTTTTCCAGGTTGACGGCCACGCGCTGGCGGAACTTGATCTTGGCGAAGTCGCTGTTGTTGGCGCGGTACGTCGATTCCGTCCAGGAACCGGAATCGGCGTAGTCGTAAAACATGCGCGGCACCCGTTTCTGGGCCAGCACGCGCAAGTCTTCGATGCAGGTGATGATACTCATGCGTTTCCTCGGTCGATGGCAAGTCAAGCCATGATCGTGCATTTGCCGGCAATTGTCTATCCGGCAGGCAATGCCATCGGACGCGGCGCGACGTTTACCAGCCGCGCGCGCCGAGGATCTTCTCGCCCAGCGCAGTCAGCTGCGCCTGCGGATAGCGCAGCTGTTCCTTTTCCTCGGGATCGCCAGGGAATGCATAGCCTTGCGGCGCGCTGCGCTCGCGCCAGCTTTGCACTCTCCAGTCGCGCAAGGCTTGATTGTCTTCCTGGGCTGGCGTGAAGGAAATGTATTGCGCCAGGCGTACCTGATCCGTCGATGTATTCGGGCGGATGCCGTGCGCCAGCAGGCTGTTGAAGATCAACAACTCCCCTTTCTTCATGGCGATGAATTCCATCGGATACGGCACCGTCGCCAGATCCGGCTGCCACGGGTTGCGGTCTTGCGGCACGGTCTTGCGCCACGCCAGCAGATTGTTGAACAGTTCCGGGTAGCATTGAAAGCCGCCGCTGTCGGGCGAAGTGTCGGACAGGGCCAGCACGCCCTGCACGTTGACGGGCAGCGGGTCGAGCGTGGTGTCGGCATCCCAGTGGATGAAGCCGCCGAACTTGCGCTTGCCATTGTTCGGCGTGTTCAGGTTGGCGCGGTCGATGGTCACCCACAAATCCTGACGGTCCCAGATGTCGACAAAGGCGTCGTACACGCGCTGGGTCTGGCGGTTATCCCACAGGGTCTGGTTGTGATAGGCCTCGACCATGCCGGAACCGTTGAGCTCTTTCATCGCGTGGTCGCGCAACTGGTCCCGATTCCAGGTAGAGGGGTCGTGCTGGTCGAGTCCCTGGAATTCCCACAGGAAATCGGTCGTGCGGCGCACCTGTTCCGGCGTCACGGCATCCTTGACGATGACGTAACCGTAGGTTTGCCAGTGCAGGAAATCGCTGTTGGACAGCACGCGCAGGGGCAGCTGTTTTTGTATGTCGCGCAACTGGGTTTGTTCCGTGTAAGCCACGGATGGATTGCCGGGACGGTCTTCGCCGTATTGATATCGGTTTTGCATCACTGTCTCCTGTGTTGGTGTGGACAGATTGTGCTCCGGCAGTGCCGCGTAAAATGCGTGCGCAGCAACCAAAACTGATACTATCCTGACCACCACCCTCCTTAAAACGTCACAATGACGCCTTTATTTGAACAAGTCACGATTCCGACGGGCCACTCCTGGGGCTTGCTGTGGCGCGAACTCGATGCGATTCCCTTCCTCTGGCATTACCACCCGCAATTCGAGCTGACCCTGACGGTCAATGCGCGGGGACAACGCTATATCGGCGACCACCTGGGCGACTTCGAACCGGGCGACCTGGTGCTGCTGGGACCGAATTTGCCGCACACCTGGTCGGCCAGCGAGCGCATCGACGGCACGCAGCCGATGCTGGCCGTCGTCGTGTGGTTTTCGCTGGAATGGGTGGAACAGCTGGCGGCCTGTTTTCCGGAGTTGCACGGCGTGCGGCAACTGGCGCGCCGCGCCGGCCCCGCCCTGCATTTTTCGCCGGCAACGAGCGCGCGCAGCGCAGAGAAACTACTGCAATTGAATGCGCTGCCCGTACCGCAGCGCCTGCCGCTGCTGCTCGACGTGCTGCTGGACCTGGCTGGCGATGGCGGTGCGCAGCCGCTGGCCTCGGAAGCGCTGGCGCCGGTGCATGCCGATGGCCAGCAAAAGCGCATGGAAATCGTGTTTGACTTCATGCACGCGCATTTCCGGGAAGAGATTGCACTGGAAACGCTGGCGCAGCGGGCGGCCCTGTCGCTGGGCGCCTTCCACCGCTGTTTCAAGCGCCACGCGCATTGCACGCCCGGCGAGTACCTGGCGCGGCTGCGCATCGGCCGCGCCTGCCAACAGCTGATCGAAAGCAATCTGGCCATCGCCGTCATCGCGCAAGAGGCGGGCTACCGCAACCTCGCGCATTTCAACCGCCAGTTCCGCGCCGCCAGGCAGGTGACGCCGCGCGCGTTTCGCCAGCAATACCGGCGCGGCGCCACAGGCGCAGCATAAATCCATTCGGAAACGAAAAAGGGGATCAGATTTTACAATCTGACCCCCGATATTCTGGTGCGGCTGGCAGGAATTGAACCCACGACCCCTTGGTTCGTAGCCAAGTACTCTATCCAGCTGAGCTACAGCCGCCTAAGACAAGATTATAGCAGGGCTTTGCAGAATGGCAAAGCCGTGGCGGCGATATTTCACAATTGGCGGCCACTCCTGTCTTGCGGCGGCACACGCACGCCGCACTCTTGCTCATTTCATCACATTTCTTTCCAGACTGCGGCGCGAAACCGACAGCTTTGTTACTTGTTGCGCATTATTAATACATCCAAGAAAAATAAATTGCAATTCATGGAAAACTTTGAGAATGTTTACTAGCAGTAATTTTAATAAAAATACTAAGGGGATACCATGAAGAAGAACTTGCACAAATTATTGCCTCTGGCTGCCGCCTGCGCGGCCGCCCTCATGCTGGCCGCGTGCGGCGGCGGCAGCAGCACCCCCGCCGACCCGGTCGCCCCCGTTGCACCCATCCCTCCCGTCGTGCCCGTTGTACCGCCGCCAGCCACGACGCTCAGCGGCACCGCCGCCGTCGGCGCGCCCGTCGCGGGCAGCGTGATTGCCATCGATAGCAAGGGCAAAGTATCCGTGGCGGTCAGTACCGGCGCCGGCGGGGCATACACGCTCGACGTGGGCGGCATGACGGCGCCCTTTCTCCTCAGCATCACCGGCACGGCCGGCGGCAAGCAAGTGACCATGAATTCCATCGCCACGACAGCGGGACAAACCGTCAATATCACGCCGCTGACCGACCTGATCGTTTCCACGGCGTCGGGTCAGCCCGGCGGCGCCACCCTGGCAAGCGTTTGCGCGCCCGTTGCCAATGCCGTCCCGGCCGCCTGCACCGCGGCGCTGGCCAGTGCCGCGACCCAGCAACGGCTCGATGCGGCCATCGCCGCAGTCGTCGCCATGATCAAACCGATTAACGCCAGCAACACCAATCCGCTGACGGGCGCCTTTGTTGCCAACGGCACGGGGATGGATGCCGTGCTGGACCAGATTCTCGTCGCGCCCGCGGAAGCGCAAGGCGCCATGGCGACGGTCACCCTGATTGCCACCAACAGCACGCTGGGCAGCGTGACCTTGCCTGCCGCCGCCGGCGGCGCCGCCACCATCCCCGCAGCGACGCCGCCATCGGATGCCGACTTGCTCAAGGCGAACGCCGCGGCCAGCGTCTTGCCGGAAATCCGCGCCTGCATGGCCTCGCTCAGCGCCCTGTATCCGAAGACGGGCTTCGTCGCGCCGTCGACGGCGGCCGTGTCGCCGTTCATCGACAGCGCCTTCAATATGGGGACGGGTGTGGGCCAGGCGGAAATCGTGTCGGCCCTGACCAGCACCGACCAGGCCGCTCATGCCGGGCTGACCATCGAAGCGCTGGGCTTGGCCAGCGTCAACATGCAACCGTTGAGCACGGATGAAATCGCCACGCTGACGTCGTCGAGCAGCACCTCGACATCGCGCGTCGCCGACTTCATCAACAATCGCCTGGGCGCCGGGGCGACAGCCATCGGCTTCACCGCAGGCAAGCCGAGCAGCGCATGGGTACAGTTGCGCATAGGAACAGATGCGGGCATGCTCAACTGGAAGCTGGTCAAGACGAGCGATACCAGCGCCTGTGCCGGCGGCTGGAAGCTGGCCGGCAGCGGCCACCTGGACATGCACATGAATGCGCGCATCCAGCGCAGCCTCGACGGTGCGGGCGCGGCCACCTTTGCGCGCGAATGGGCCGCGCACGTCGAGCTCGACACCGTGCTGCAGGACAATCCGGCCATCAACAAGATCGACGTGCGGGGACCGGGCCTGACGACATTCGGCGACTTCCAGACACCGGGCACGGCCGGCAGCAAATTGCAGCTGATCCTGCCAGCCACGGGCTACACCCACATGCGGATTGCCGACAGCAATGGCGCTGCCAGCGCTTTCTACAATAACGCGGAAGCGATCCAGAGCTGCCAGGACCTGGCCAGCTTGCCCGCCGGCACGCCGGGCCTGGGCGCCGGCACGGCCTGCATCGACGAGACGAAAGTGGCGCCGGGCAAGGTGTATGTCTGGACCCTGAAAACAGCGAACGGCCCCGTCAGCGCCTTCCCGTTCCAGATCAATGCGGTGCCCCTGTCGAAAGCGTTTGCCCGGGCAAACCAGGCCAGCCTGTTCGCCACGATCACCAGCATCACGCCGGCGAAACTGTCGTCCATCCCGGCCGCCACCCTGCTCGATGGCGCGGTGACCTTCAATTACACGCAGTCCGCCACCTACGGATCGAAAATGGACAATTGCGGCCTGTACCTGTTCAATGGCGCCACGCCCGTGCTGAACGCGGAACAAAATGCTGTTGGGCAAGAAACCGCATGCACCTTCACGACCTCGGGATTGAATAGCCTGGCGTCGAATGTGGCGGACCCGGCGCAATCGGGCGGCTCGCTGTTCAAGTTCACCGGCCCCGTGACGAATGGCGGGCTGTGGGTGACCACCATCGTCCTGGGCAACCAGGCGTCCTCGGGCCAGCCGTATCCGAATTGATGGGATATTGGCGCAACTGCGGCAGGCCGCG
Organism: Janthinobacterium sp. SUN206; assembly: GCF_030587305.1. Taxonomy (NCBI): domain Bacteria; kingdom Pseudomonadati; phylum Pseudomonadota; class Betaproteobacteria; order Burkholderiales; family Oxalobacteraceae; genus Janthinobacterium; species Janthinobacterium sp. SUN206. Next base: position 1,620,609 of record NZ_JAPWIB010000001.1, read on the forward strand.
CCGTCGGCGGCCCGCTGCAGTTGCGCCGGACGAAAAAAAACCCGGAAAGCGAACTTTCCGGGTTTTCCTTTACTGCAAATACTGGTGCGGCTGGCAGGAATTGAACCCACGACCCCTTGGTTCGTAGCCAAGTACTCTATCCAGCTGAGCTACAGCCGCAAACTCTGACACACTTCGCCGGACGGCGCGAAGCTTGAAACTTTCATCAGCACGGGAAACCCGATACTGGCAATACTGGTGCGGCTGGCAGGAATTGAACCCACGACCCCTTGGTTCGTAGCCAAGTACTCTATCCAGCTGAGCTACAGCCGCAAAACTTCTACAACATTCCACGAACGACATGGAGGTGAAACTTGTTACAACAAAACCAGGCAAAGTCTGATTTTCAGTATTCTGGTGCGGCTGGCAGGAATTGAACCCACGACCCCTTGGTTCGTAGCCAAGTACTCTATCCAGCTGAGCTACAGCCGCGCAGGCAAACATTATAGCGTATTCATTTCGCTTTGAAAAGTTCGATTTTTCAATCGCTTAGCTGATTTTGCAGAATACCGCCCCGCATGATCGACTACCTTTTCACTGCTAAAAAGCTGACGCCTTTTTATCGATGGACACTTCTGCTTTCACAGGAGCTTCCAGCGAATCGAGAAGTTGCTGTCTCGAAAGAAGCGGGATTATAGGGACTGCTTTCCAGCCTGTCCAGTGCTATCTGCAGGCAACGCGCAAGCGTGCGGTGGCGCTGCGCCGCTTGGGGCTACAATACCAGCCAGACAGGGGCGCTTGTGCCTCCCCTCATTCATGGCGCGGGCATTGACCATCATGACCCATTTAACTGAGCTTAGCGGCGGCGGCCCGGCGGGGCAAGAGCCCGTGCGGCAGACTCACTGTTGCAGGATTTCCGATGGCCAAGCCTGACCGCACGCAAGATCTGCTGCCCCCATCAGCGCCGCTGAGCCTCTCCGGCGAGCGCCTGGCAAACTTAATGGAAAGCATCACCGATGGCTTTTGCCTGCTCGACCGCGACTGGACCATCCGCTATATCAATACGCGCGGCGCCGACATGCTCGCACCGCAGCGTCCGCCCGGCGCCAGCCTGGCGGGCAGCAGCCTGTGGCAAGCCTGTCCCGCCCTGCAGGGGACGGAGCTGGAAGTGCAATACCGGCGCGCCATGGCGCAGCAGCACAGCTGCAGCTTCGAACTGCTGTACCGGCCGCTGGGGCGCTGGCTGGAAGTGCGCATCTTCCCTTCCAGCGATGGCTTGACCACGTACATCCAGGACATCAGCCAGCGCAAGGCGGCCGAGGAAAGCTTGCGCCACAGCGAGGAAGACTTGCGCGCGCTGGCCAATTCCATCCCGCAACTGGCCTGGATCGCCAGCTTCGACGGCACCATTGCCTGGTACAACCAGCGCTGGCACGACTACACGGGCACCAGCGCCGAACAGATGGCGGGCGACGGCTGGAGCATCGCCTATCACGCACAGCATTTGCCACCCATGCTGCACGCGTGGAAGGCCGCCTTGCGCGACGGCACGCCCTTCGAAATGGAATTTCCCATCCGCGGCGCCGACGGCCAGTACCGCTGGTTCCTGACGCGCGCCAATCCCGTGCGCGACCGGGGCGGCCAGCTGCTGCGCTGGTTTGGCACGAGCACCGACGTCGACCAGGTCAAGCGCGCGCAGGAAGCCTTGCGCGATGAAACGCGCGTGCTCGAATTGCTCAACAATACAGGGGCGGCCCTGGCCAGCACCCTCGACTTGCCCGCCCTGCTGCAGGAAACCGTCGATGCAGCCACGCGCATCAGCGGCGCGCGCTTCGGCGCCTTCTATTATGACGATGCGGGCGAGATTCCCGACAGCGCCGCGCCCCTGCCCTCGGCGCGCGCCGTCAACGGCATCAGCATGCGCCAGGCCGATGCCATCGCCACCGAACTGCGCCAGGGGCCGGCCATGCGCCAGAACGACTTGCTGGCCGCGCCCGATGCCAGCGCCGATGGCGCGCCGCCGCTGCGCAGCTGCCTGAGCCTGCCCGTCAGCTCCCGCTCGGGCCTGTTGCTGGGGCGCTTGCTGCTCGGTCATCCGCAGGCGGGCATGTTCAGCGCGCGCAGCGAACGCATCGTCTCGGCCATCGCGGCCCAGGCCGCCGTCGCGCTCGACAATACGCGCCTGTACGCGGCCGCCACGCGGGCCGCCGAAGAGCGCAAGGTACTGCTCGACAGCGAACGCGAGGCGCGCGCCGAAGCCGAGCGCACGAACCAGCTGAAAGACGATTTTCTCGCCACCCTGTCGCATGAGCTGCGCACGCCCCTGTCGGCCATCCTCGGCTGGGCCCAGGTGCTGCGGCGCGGCACGCGCGACCAGGCCGACCTGCACCGCGGCCTGCAAAGCATCGAACGCAATGCGCGCGCGCAGGCGCAGCTGATCGAGGACTTGCTCGACATGAGCCGCATCACCTCCGACAAGGTATTGCTCGACCTGCAAACCCTGGCGCCCGCCAGCATCATCGCCTCGGCCATCGAAACCCTGCGCCCGGCGGCCGACGCCAAGCACATCGCCATCCACTGCAACATCGCCAGCGATGCGGGCACCATCACGGGCGACCCCAGCCGTATCCAGCAAGTGATCTGGAACCTGCTGTCGAATGCCCTGAAGTTCACGCCGCAAGGGGGGCGGGTCGATATCGGCGTGCGCCGCGAGGCGTCGCGCCTGTCCATCACGGTGGCCGACAACGGCGTCGGCATCAAGAAGGATTTCCTGCCGCACGTGTTCGACCGCTTCCGCCAGGCCGATGCCTCCACCACGCGCCGGCACGGCGGCCTGGGGCTGGGACTGGCGATCGTCAAGCATCTGGTGGAGCAGCATGGCGGCACGGTCACCGTCAGCAGCGCCGGCGACATGCAGGGCGCCAGCTTTACCGTGCGCCTGCCGCTGGGCACGCCGGCCGCCGCGCGCCAGGCGGGCAGCGCCCCGCCCTCCAGCCATGACTTGCGCGGCGTCAAGGTGCTGCTGGTCGATGACGACGCCGACGCACGCGAACTGACGGAACGCATCTTGCGCGACAACAATGCCGAAGTGCACGGCGCCGGCGGCGTGGCGCAAGCGCTGCAATTGCTGGAGCAGGTGCGCCCGGATGTGCTGGTCAGCGACATCGGCATGCCCTACGCCGACGGTTTCGACTTGCTGGCGCAAGTGCGCGCGCACGCCGCCCCGGAGTTGGCCCGGCTGCCCGCGCTGGCGCTGACGGCGTTTGCGCAACCGCAAGATCGCCAGCGGGCGCTCGACAGCGGCTTCCAGGCCTGGATCTCGAAGCCGCTCGACCCGGCCGGACTGGTGGCGGCCGTGGCGCAGCTGGCCGCTGCGCGCCCGGGACGGGAGCGCAAAACACCATCTTAAAAAGATGATGCAAAGAAATAAATAGTGCAGTACAAAATGACTATTTTCATGGGTCAGCCTTCCTACTTTCAGACGCGGCACTGTCCTACAAGCAACTAAGCTGAAGTTTGCTACACTGAAATGCAGAAGCACACCTGCACGGCAGGCTGGAAGCGGCGACCTTGGCCGGGGAGAACGGCAGAAGCGAGTTCATGCGCAGTTGTGCGCCCTATCTTGTTGCAAGGCGCTACTATCTTTTCCACCGCCGTCAGCCCATCATCTGCGGTAGAAGCCAGCGTTGCATAGACCGTATAACCGAGACCTTACATGCCCAGCCAAGATGAGATTTTGAAAGCCAAAATTTTGGTCGTCGACGATTCACCCGACAATGTCGACCTGATGCTGGAAATCCTGCGCGATGCCGGCTATACCAACGTCACGGCCACCATGCGTCCGGCACAGGTTTGCCCCCTGCACCAGGAGCATTGCTACGACCTGATCTTGCTCGACCTGCAAATGCCGGAACTCAATGGTTTCCAGGTCATGAAAGGCTTGAAAGAAATCGAACATGGCGGCTACCTGCCCGTGCTGGCCCTCACGGCGCAACCGAGTTTCAAGATCGCCGCCCTGGAAGCGGGCGCGCGCGACTTCATCAGCAAGCCCTTCGACCTGATGGAAGTGCACAAGCGCATCCACAACATGCTGGAAGTGCGCCTGCTGTACAAGGAACTGGCGCAATACAGCAAGCAGCAGCAGGAACTGGCGCTGCACGATCCGCTGACGGGCTTGCCGAACCGGCGCCTGCTGGAAGACCGCATCGAGCATACGCTGCAGCAATCGGCCCGCAACCGCGGCAAGTCGGCCATCCTGTACCTGGACCTGGACGGTTTCAAGGCCATCAACGACAGTTACGGCCACGGCTATGGCGACGAGATCCTGAAAATGGTGGCGGCCCGCCTGGTGGGCGCGTCGCGCAAGGAAGACACGGTGGCGCGCATCGGCGGCGATGAATTCGTCATCGTGCTGGGCAACCTGGCCGGCAAGGGCGACGCGCGCGAACCGGCCGCCAAGCTGATCGAAGTCATTTCCGAGCCGTATTTCATCAACGACCTGACCCTGCGCCTGTCGACCAGCATCGGCATCGCCATCTACCCGGACGACGCCAGCACCGTCGAATCCCTGCTCGGCGCGGCGGACACGGCCCTGTATGAAGCCAAGCGCGCCGGCAAGAACCGCTTTTGCTGCACGCCGCACGAGGTGATCGCGGCGCAGGTCAACATGCAGAAAAGCAGCATTCCATCGATCGCCTGACCGTGACGCCGTGCGGCGCGTAAAAAAAACCGGCAAGCCTTGCGGCCAGCCGGTTTTTTCATGTCCTGCAGGCTTTATTTCTTGCCAGCCGTCACTTCATGCTGGCCCGCATGCTGGTGGTCCGTTTGCGCATTGACGGTGTCGGGCGACACTTCGATGCGCGTGATGCCCGCATCGACGGAGATCGGGTCGCTGGCGGGGAAGGTCATTTCCACGGCGTCGTCGAGCAATTCTTCCTTGGCCCGCTCTTCGCCGCTCATGCCCTCTTCATCGGCCAGGATGGCCAGCGCGCTGGCCCATTTGACGAAGTTGAGGTTGGACAATTCGCGCACGGTGGTCACGCCAAACGCCTGCTGCAAGGCCTTGGCGTCTTTTGCGCTGACGCCGCGCAGGGCGCTGATGGGCGCGTTGACGATGTCGCGGAAGCTTTTGTCGAGGTATTCCTTGTCGACGATGGTATCGATATTCATGGCATGTCCTTTCGTTTCGGTAAGCGGGCCAGTGCTGCATGGGGGAGGCACAGCCCCACTATGGCAGCGTGCCGCGCCCCGGTATGTGCGCAGCCGTACGTAACGACGGGAACGGTGCCCGCTGGCGCAAACGATAATATTGCCTATCACATAAAAATGATGGAAGGAGATTAAAATTGCCGAAAAGACAGAAATTTTTCATCCATGCGCCCCGCGATGAAATCCTCATGTATGATCCACAACTTGAATTTGGTCCTCACCTTTCACCATTCACGGGGCGCTATGTCCGCACAAACAGATCCGAACAAGGAAGCGTCCCAGGCCGATGCGGAACGCGCCGCCGACCTCAGCGAACTGCTCGGCCATGTCAACACCAGCTGGGACAATGAACGGCGCGCCCTGTCGCGCCAGCTGCACGACAGCCTCGGTTCCTCGCTGACGGCGCTCACCATGCACCTGTCGCTGCTGACGCAAAAGATGCCGCAGGAAGCCGCCTTGCTCGACCGCGCGGCAACGATGAAGCAATTGCTGCTGAATGTGATCGAGACCAACCGCCAGATGCAGATGAAGCTGTGGAACGACAAGCTCGAGTTTCTCGGCGTAAATGTCGCGCTCGGTGAGCTGGCCGCGCAATTTGCCGAACAGCACAAGATCACCGTGCGCTGCAGCCTGCCCGAAGATGAATTGATTTGCCCGCGCAACGTGGGCGTGGCCCTGCTGCGTACCCTGGAAGAAGCGCTCGGCAACATCGCCGCGCACGCCCACGCCACGCAGGTGGACATCATCATCGACGACAATGACGAGGCGCTGATGATGACGGTCAAGGATAACGGCAGCGGCTTGCCGGCCAACGAGCCCGTCGAAATGAGCAAGCACGGCCTGCGCTCCGTGCGCGAGCGCGTGCATTACCTGGGCGGCACCCTGAGCCTGACGGCCAATCCGCAAGGCGGCACGGCCCTGACCGTCGTCTTGCCGCGCATTACGCCAAAAGAATAATTTCCCGCAGCGGGCGCCCTGCCCGCCTCAACGGGGCAGCGGCATGCCCTCTTCCGGCAACAGCAGTTGCGCCCCCAGCACATCGCGGCGCGCGCCATGCCCGGCCAGGCTGGCGCGATCGCCTTCCAGCACCTGCAAGAAATGTCCAACACGCAACACATCCGTCAATTGGGCCGCCAGGGCGGCATCGGCCGGGGAACCCGCCTGCCGCCATCCCAGCACCAGCAGGGTTTGCCAAATGTCGGGCAATGCCGTGCGCCAGCCGGCCGAGGCGAGAAAGACGCCGGCCGGCTGCTCCAGCGCTGCACTGGCCCGCGCCAGCAAGTCCTCGCGCGCCAGTTCGCCGGGCCAGCCGTCAAGCTCGGCACGCCACAGGGGAAACGTGGCCAGCGGCGCCGGCAACGCGTCCAGGCCGCTGATGAAGCGGGACTTGCCATAGCCATCCGTGCGGAAACGCACGACCTGCCGCAGGCTTTCCCCGGCGTCCCCCTTCGCCCTGCAGGCCAGCAGCAGCTGGTAAAAATCGAGCTGCTCCGGGTCCAGGCCAAGGCTTTTCAGGCTGAGGTAGCGGTCGTCGAACTGGCCCGGCCTTACGGCGCCGCGCGGCTGCGTGGAAGTATCGTGCATGATTGTCCTTGGCGTGATGGTGGTGACGGTCGGCATCTTTCCCGAGTATAAAGTGTTTGCCGTGTGCAGCCCAGCATCGGCTACACTGGGCAGGCGCGCCGCCGGCGTGCCCCAGTGACCGCTAACATCGCAACGACAGGAGATGGCATGCAACGACTCGCAACGACCTTGCTGGCAGCGCTGCTGGCCATGGGCGCCGCCCAGGCCGCCGACAATACCGTGCCGCCGCCGGAAACCGTGGACAAGCTGGCCTGGCTGGCCGGCTGCTGGAACGTCGACGGTGCCGAACCCGGTTCCGGCGAACAATGGAGCGCGGCCGCCGGCGGCACCATCCTCGGCACCAGCCGCACCGTCAAGGGCGGCAAGACGACGGCCTTTGAATTCGTGCAGATCCGCCTCACGGAACCGGGACAACTGGCCTACATCGTGCAGCCGTCGGGACAGCCGCCCGTGATCTTCAACCTGCTGCGCCAGGACAAGCCGAATGAATTCATCTTCGCCAACCTGGATAACGATTTTCCGAGCCGCATCATCTACCGCCGCGACAGCGAGCGCATCCTGCATGCCAGCATCGTCGGCACCTTGAAGGGCAAATTCACCACCATCGACTTTCCCATGACGCGGGGCCGTTGCGAAGCGGCGCCTGCCGCGCGCGGCAAATAAAAAAGGGGCCGCAAGGCCCCTTGTTTGATCCGGCGCAAACCGTTTACTACAGCGCGATCAGTGCAGCTTGACTTGCGGCGTGCTGCGCTTGATCAGGAAGCGGCCCATGGCCATGACGGCCGTGCGCACGCTGCCCAGCACGGCATTGTGATGCATCAGGTGCAGGCTCACATACATCATGCGCGCAACAAATCCTTCGACGAACCAGCTCAGGCCCTTCAGCGAACCCATCAGGGTGCCAACCGAGGTGGTGCGGCCGAAGGACACGAGCGAACCGTAGTCCAGGTATTCATACGGCTTGGTTTGCGGCGGCTTGCCCTTCGCTTGCAGCAGGAACGTTTTCAGCAGGTAATCGGCTTGCTGGTGGGCAGCCTGGGCGCGCGGCGGCACCAGCTTGCCGTCCGGCCCCATGCAGGCGGCGCAGTCGCCCAGCGCAAAGATATTCGCATGGCCCTGCACGTTGAGCATGCCCGTCACTTCCAGCTGGCCGGCGCGGTTGGTCGGCAAGCCCAGGGTAGACAGGAATTCCGGCGCGCGGATGCCGGCGGCCCACACGCAGATGTCGGCCGCATAGCTGGTGCCGCTGGCCACCGTCACCTTGTCGGCTTCGATGGTGGTGACGCGCGTATCGGTCACCACGGTGATGCCGTGCTGGTGCAGCAATTTCGAAGCGGCGATGGAAACGCGCTCGGGCAGCGGCGCCAGGATGCGCGGCGCCCCTTCGAGCAGGGTGATGCGCACATCCTTGATGGCGTTGAGATTCTGGAAACCATACGCGGCATACACGCCGCTCGCTTCGCGCAATTCGGCCGCCAGTTCCACGCCCGTGGCGCCGCCGCCGATGATGACGATGTCGACGCCGGGATGGCCCGCGTCGCCCTGGCGCTGTTCGGCCATGGCCAGCAGTTTCAGCAGGGTCAGCCGGAAACGTTCGGCGTCTTCCGTGGCATTCAGGGAAATCGTGTTTTCCTGGGCGCCGGGCACGCCGAAGTAATTCGAGGTGCTGCCCACGGCCAGCACCAGCTGGTCGTAGCTGACAGTGCGCTGCGGCAAGAGTTGCTCATCCTTGTCCGTGGCGATGGCGCCCACGGTAAGGCTGTTCGACGCGGCGTCGAGTGCGATCAGGGGGCCATAGACATAGGTAAAACCATTGTCATGCGCCAACATCTGATACGACAGGCCCTCTTGATGAATGTCCAGGGTGCCGGCCGCCACTTCATGCAGCGACGGTTTCCAGATATGGTACAGGCGGCTGTCGACCAGGGTGACCTGGCCGGCGCCGAGCTTGCGGCTGAGTTTGCAGGCCAGCTCCAGGCCGCCTGCACCTCCCCCTACGATAACGATTTTACTATGCAAAGATCCTCCTGCTTGTTAATCCCTGTGCCCGTTGCCATTGCCATTGCCGTTGCCATTGCCATTGCCATGGCCCTTGCCTGGCTTGTCATCATGCTTGTCGCGCTTGCCTTCATGTTTATCGCGCTTGTCATCATGCTTGTCGTAATGGCCACGATCACGGTCATGGTCCCGGTAGTCGGGACGGCCATGGTCGCCATGCTGCTGGCGGTAACGGGGCACATATTGGTTGTTATACCAACTATCTTGGACGAAATATACCTCTTGGTTACAGGCATTATACTTGCGGCAGTGCTTGGACCAGTGTTTCGCATGGCCGGGCGGCACGCGCAAATAGATGGGGGGCGCCGAATAGTATTGCGGGCGCTGCACGATGACGGGCTGGGCATAGATCAATTGCGGCGCGGGATAGTCGCCTATGTCGATGCGTCCGTAAAAGCCCGGCTGGCCGACGGTGACGGAGACGCCCACCTGGGCGACGGCAGCGGTAGCGGCCGACAGCAAGACGGCGGCAAGAATCAGGGTTTTCATGGGGACACTCCTTTTATCAGTTATGCCGCAATTGTAGACCTTGTGCAACCAACTGTTTGTTCGCAAGGACACATAAGGATTGCCGTGGCAATCTCACCACAGCTTGCCTAAAGGCACGACCACGCCGCTGAACAGCGACCAGTCCGGCGACGCCGCCGTCAAGCCGCGCGCCATGCCGATATCGATGGCCAGCCGCGGCGTGGGACTGTAGGTGGCGGCCAGCAAGAGCTGCGCCGTTGCCGGCGCGCCGCGCAAGCGCGTGCCCGACACTTCCGCCGTGGCGCCCCAGCGCTCGCTGACGGGCGTGGAAAAGGAGGTCGCCCAGCCCGTTTGCACCCTGCCGGTATGCGGGTCGGATGCCCCCAGACGCGTGGCGTTCAGGTTGGCGTCCATGTGCACGGCGCCCAGGTCGCGGCTGAAAATGCCGTTCAGCGACACGTCGCTCTTGCCGCTGCCGATGCTGTCCTTGGCCGTGGGCAACTTCCAGCCCAGTTCCAGGCCCAGCGCCGTGGCGCTGTCGAGCAAAAAGGCGCGCTTGAGCACGACCGTCGTGTCGCCCACGCCCGTTTCGCGGCGCCCCGTGTCGTCGCGCGCGCGCACGAAGCCCTCGCCTTCGAGCAATACGCCCCATTCCGGGCTGAACGCCAGTTTGAACGTGTACGGCAGGCTGGCGCGGCGCGTGTCGTCCGTTTTCGACAGCAGGCCGCCCGCCTCGAATTCCAGCTGGCCCGGCACAGGCAGCTGGGCGGGACTGGCCACGGAAGGCCGGTACGGCAGCACGGGATCGCCCTCCTGCGCCTGCGCCAGCGGCGGCAGGGAGAGCAATAACACGGAGAAACACAACAGCGGCAGGGAAGAAGACGGCATGGGAAACCCGGAAGTGGCAAACGCGCAATAACGACAGCCTACCACTGCCGCGCCGATTGCGCCCGGACCCGCCCCATTTCAGGCCAGGCGCCGCACGCCCTGCCTGGCGGCCGGCACCGGCCGGCGCAGCGGCGTGACATTGCTGGACGCCGGCACGGCCATCTGTTGCGCCTGGGCATGCAGGCGGAACACGCCCACCAGTTCCGTCAGGGTTTGCGCCTGGTCCTGCAGCGATTCGGCGGCGGCCGCCGCCTCTTCCACCAGGGCCGCGTTTTGCTGCGTCACCTGATCCATCTGCAGCACGGCCTGGTTGACTTGCTCGATGCCGGCGCTTTGCTCGGCGCTGGCGGCCGTGATTTCCTGCATGATGTCGGCCACCTGGCGCACGCTGGTGACCACTTCATCCATCGTCTTGCCCGCGTCATGCACGAGTCTGGAGCCGATTTCCACCTGCTCGACGGAGTCGCCGATCAGAATCTTGATTTCCTTGGCGGCACTGGCCGAGCGTTGCGCCAGGTTGCGCACTTCGGATGCGACGACGGCAAATCCCCGCCCCTCCTCGCCCGCCCTGGCCGCTTCCACGGCCGCGTTCAAGGCCAGGATGTTCGTCTGGAAGGCGATGCTGTCGATGACGCTGATGATGTCGACGATCTTGCGCGACGAAGCATTGATCGATTCCATCGTCTGCACCACCTGCCCCACCACGGCGCCGCCCTTGCCCGCCACGTCGGACGCGGCGCCGGCCAGCGCATTGGCCTGGCGCGCATTGTCCGCATTCTGCCGCACGGCCGACGTCAGCTCTTCCATCGACGACGCCGTTTCTTCCAGCGAACTGGCCTGCTCTTCCGTGCGGGACGACAAGTCGAGGTTACCCTGGGCAATTTCGCCCGAGGCCGTGTTGATGGTGTCCGTGCCCGAGCGCACCTGGCTGACGATGCCCACCAGCTTGTCGCGCATGGTTTTCATGGCAAACAGCAGGCTGGCGCTGTCGTGGCTGGCCGTGCGGATATCGACGGTGAGGTCGCCCTCGGCGATGGCGCCGGCGATCTTGACGGCATACGCCGGTTCGCCACCGAGCTGGCGCGTCAGTCCGCGCGTGATCAGCGCCCCCAGCGCCAGGCCTGCCGCCACGCTGCCCAGCACCAGCGCGATCATGAAGCTGCGGCTGGCCTGATACACGCCGGACGCCTGCTCGGAAGCAGCCTTGGCGCGCTCTTCCTTCTGCTGCGACAGCTTGTCCAGCACGCCGTCGAGTTCATCGGCATGCTGGCGCGTCTTGTTGAGCAGCTCGGTCAGTTGCGCGCTGCGCTGGGCCAGCGGCTCGGCCGCGGCCAGGGTCAGCGCCTGCTGCATGGTGGCGATATATTCCGCTTCGACGGCGGCGAAGCGGGCAAACAGTTCCTTGGCGGCCGGCGTGACGAACAGCGGTTCCGCCTTGGCCAAATAGCTTTTATTCAACTCGAGGAATTTGGCGATATCGGCCTGGCGCGTGGCGCGCTCCTCGGCGGTCGTGGCCAGCAAGAAATTGCTGCGCGCGCGGCCCACCTTGATCAAGGCGATGTTGGCTTCCTTGATGTACGACAAGCCCAACAGTTCATGGTTGTACATCTGCCCCGCCATGGTATCGATCTTGCCCATGTTGAAGATGCCGATGCCGGCCACGATGGCCCCCATCAGCGCGACGCAAAAGAATGCCGCCAGCAAGCGCGTTCCCACCTTCATCCGGTTCAACATGATTTCTCCCATAGACTGGCCGATACTCGATGCAACTGGAGCGTACTGGCTTGAATATAAAGAAAAAACACGGAAAAAAATGCTCGGATTGTCACCAAACAACAATTCCTTGATTTATAGCAACATGCAAAACGGCTTGCCATGCTAGGCAAGCCGTTCGCTGTCATCTCGGAAATGCCGACAATTAATGTCCGCTATGGCTGGCCGGCTTGCGCACCGTCATCTCGACGCTGCCCTTGGCCGGCAGCTTGCCCGTGCCTTGGCCGCGCACGGGTTCCGGCAAGGCGCCCGTCCATTCATAGGCCACGCTGCCGGCCGGGTGCTTGTACCAGCCCGGATCGCGGTAATCGCCGGTTTTTTGATCCTTGCGCACCTTGACCGTGGTAAACATGCCGCCCATGCCGATGGCGCCGAAGGGGCCGTCGCCCGCCATCATCGGCAAGGTATTGTCGGGGATCGGCATCTGCATCTCGCCCATGTCGGCCATGCCCCGCTCGCCCATCACCATGTAGCCGGGCACCAATTGATTGATCTTCGCCGCCACGCCCTGGTGGTCGACGCCGATCATGGTGGGCACGTCGTGCCCCATGGCATTCATCGTGTGGTGCGACTTGTGGCAGTGGAAAGCCCAGTCGCCGAGGTCCGTGGCAGTAAACTCGACGGCGCGCATCTGGCCCACGGCCACGTCCGTCGTCACTTCGGGCCAGCGCGATTCGGGGCGCGTCCAGCCGCCATCCGTGCCCGTCACCTCGAATTCATGGCCATGCATGTGGATCGGGTGGTTCGTCATGGTCAGATTGCCCACGCGCACGCGCACCTTGTCGCCCTGGCGCACGACCATCGGGTCGATGCCGGGGAAGACGCGGCTATTGAACGTGAACAGATTGAAATCCGTCATGGTCATGATCTTCGGCGTGTAGCTGCCGGGGTCGATGTCGTAGTTGCTCAGCAAGAAGACGAAATCGCGGTCCACCTTCATGAAGTTCGGGTCTTTCGGATGCGTCACCCAGAAACCCATCATGCCCATGGCCATCTGCGTCATTTCATCCGCGTGCGGGTGGTACATGAAGGTGCCGGGCCGCTTGGCGACGAATTCATAGACGAAGGTCTTGCCGGGAGGAATGCCCGGCTGGGTCAGGCCCGTGACGCCGTCCATGCCGTTGGGCAAGCGCTGGCCATGCCAGTGCACGCTCGTGTGTTCCGGCAACTTGTTGGTGACGAAGATGCGCACGCGGTCGCCCTCCACCACTTCGATGGTGGGGCCGGGCGACTGGCCGTTGTAGCCCCATAGATTGGCCATCATGCCGGGCGCCAGTTCGCGCACGACGGGTTCGGCCACGAGGTGGAATTCCTTGACGTTGTTGTTCATGCGCCAAGGCAAGGACCAGCCATTCAGGGTGATGACGGGGTTGTACGGCCGTCCGTTCGGCGGCGGTGGCGGCGCCTTCGTCTCCGCGCCGGCCATGCTGACGGCTTCCGGCAACGATGCCGCGCCCACGCGGCTCACCGCTGCCGCACTCAGGGCGACCGCGCCCGCATTCATGAAAAAGTTTCTACGTGTAATCATCATTATTCCTTGTTGGCAGGGCCGCTGCCATTGATGGCGCCTTGCAATTCAGTTTGCGCAATCCAGAAATCGCGCTGGGTGTCGATGGCGCCGTTGACGCTGGCAACTTGCTCGCGCGCATCGGCCAGCAGTTCGAAGACGCTGGCCAGCATGCCGTTGTAACGCAGCAATACTTCATGCGAAATCGTCTTGCGCAGCGGCACGACTTCATCGCGGTAGTGGCGCGCCAGGTCGTAGGCCGTGCGGTAGCTGGAATACGCCTCGCGCACTTCCGAGCGGGCCCGTACGGCCGTGCCCGCCGTGCGCTGCAGCGACTGCTCATACATGGCTTGCGCCTTCGCATTGCGCGCCGAACCCCAGTCGAACAGGGGCAGCTCCAGCGACACTTCGTAGCCGTTTTCGCGCGGCGCCTCGCTCGTGCTCTTGTTGGTGTAGCCCACGTCGAGCACGTTGATGAAACCCGTCACCTTGGACAGGCCCAGCGCGCTGGCCGTGGCGTGCGCGTCGAGTTTACTCATCTGCACGTCGAGGCGCTGCTCCATGGCTTGCGCCTCGATATTGCCCGCCTCGGCTGGCTTGGCCGGCAAATCGGGCAAGCGCGACGGCAAGGTGAACGTCGTCTGCTTGCCCCACAGGCCCAGCAAGCGCGTCAGATGCTCGCGAGTGGCCGTGGCCTGGTGGCGCGCGCGGGCCAGGTCGCCGACGGCGTCCGCGTAAAACACTTGCTGGCGCGCCTGGTCGAGGCGGCTCCAGTTGCCCGCCTGCTGCAAGCGCGTGGCCAGTTCGGCGCCCGCCTCGGCCGACAGCAGCGCCCGCTGCATGAACTGTTCCGTCTGCACGGCAGCCACGGCGTTGAAGTAGGCGCGGCGCGTATCCGACGCCAGTTGCACGGCGCTGCCGGCCGCTTGCAGCTTGGCTTGCTCGAAACGGCCCCGTTCGATGTTCACGCGCATCGGCATGGTCAGCAAGCCGGCCAGGTCGAAGCTGACGCCGCGATCGATTTCATTGCCGTGACTGCCATGCGAGCGGCCGAACGACAGGCCGGGATTGCGCAAGCGCCCCGCCTGCACCAGGTCCGCCTCGGACGCGCCCAGTTCGGCCAGCGCCACTTTCATGCCGTGGTTGTTCATCAGGGCGATGCGCACGGCGCTGTCGGCGTCCAGGGGCTGGGCCAGCAAGGTCGCCAGTTTTTCCCCGCCGCCCTTGTCGGCCAGCGCCTCGGGTGCGCCCGTGCGGGCGTCGGCCAGCGCGGACACGGCCTGCATGCCGCCATCGGCGCTGAAGCTGGCGCAGCCGCTGAGCAGCAGGACGGCCGCCAGCGCCAGCGGCGTGAGGCAAGTTGATTTGGTGAAACGTGGCATGTCAGTGTCCTTCGTGCTGAAGTTGCGGGGCCGGCTGGGCATCGGGCTTGGGGCTGGGCTTATCCATCGGCATCGTGTGGCCCTTCATGGCATGGCCTTCCATCTTGTGGCCGCCCATCTTCATCATGCCCATGTGGCCGCCAGCCTTGCCGACCTTGTCGTTGACGGCGCGCCAGGCCTGGTCGGGCGTGGCGTCATCCTCGGCGGCGGGACGGTAGCCTGCGAAGGCGGAGCGGTAAGTGGTGGCCGGCACGGAGGCTTGCGCCTCTTGCGGGGCGGGCTGGGACTGCGCTGCGGCGGCCAGCGGCAGCACAGCCAGCGCAAAGCTGAACAGGTATTTCATGGTATTCCTTGAAGAGCAGGGTATGGCGCGGCGGGCGCGCGACTGGAACGCTGGCGCGGCCGGAACACGGTGCACGATACAAGCTGCAGGGACGTGCGACGGCGGCACCGCCAGGTTCAACGGGCGGTCAGGCGGAGCGCGTGCTTCTCGGGGGACGTTCGGGACCGGACGGGATATGCCCGGCGAACAGGGAATCGGGCGCCAGCGCCGGGGGCGGCGCGCGCAGGGTCAAGGCATGCAGGGGCGGCATGCCGGGCGGCGCCGCGGCGCCCACGGTGCAAGCGCCATGGTTGCTGCAATCGTGGCCATGGTGCATGGCGCCGCCATCGTCCATGACCATTTTCATCGGCTGGTCCGCCACCAGCATGTCGGCCATGTCGGCCATACTGTGGCACTGGGGCGTAGACATTGCCTCGACGGCGACCGTGACCACCGCCGCCAGCTCGTCCACGCAGCAGCTGCGCATGGCCGACGCAAAGCCCTGCATGGGCAGCGTGACGGCCAGCAGCCAGAGCAGCGAGCGGGCGAGAAAGCGGGAAAAGGCACGGTTCATGACACCACTATAAACCTTCCCACATGAGGAAGGTCAAGTCCCTATTCACGCTCGCTGCCCATGCGTCAGCCAGATTACGTACACGCCGTAGTAGCCCTGCCCTTCGAAGATGACCTGGCCATCGGCAAACGACACGGTCTGCACTTGATTCACGGTGAAGTACGCGCGGCCGTCCGCCGCCTCGACATCGCCCCAGTAGCGCGCGTGCAGGGGCCGGTAGCCGCTGGCGCGCCCGATCGCATCCATCACATCGCCGATCATGAAGTCGAGCAGCATCCCGGCCAGCAGCGGCCGGTGGCCCGCCAGCATGGCCGTGATGTCGGGATAGCCGGCATGCATCAGCTCGGGCAAGTCGCTTTCCTCGTACTGCAAATCGTCTTCGCGGCAAGTCTGGAGAAAACTGTTGAACGGCTCGTCGAGCAGGCCGGCCAGCGCCGTTTCCGGCACGCTCAGGCGGAACGGATGCAGCGGCAGCGCGCTGTGCTGGCCGTAATTGAGTCCGCGGCAGCCGAGGAAGGCCAGCGGATGGCGCCGGCCGCCGACCTCGCAGCGGATGCCGGATGCTTGCCCGTCCGCCATCAGCGGCCCATCCCCGCCGCCCGCATCAGCAGGCGCATCGCCCAGGCCGCCAAGCCCAGGGTCGCCACGCTGGCCAGCCAGAGGCCGGCCATCCAGGCCAGTCGTTTCCACCATGTCTGTTGTCCTTGCATCAGTGATACCCATCTTCCGGCAGGACTTTGCCACGAAACACATAATATGACCACACCGTATACATCAGGATCACGGGAATGATGAACAGCGCGCCCACCAGCGTAAAGCCCTGGCTTTGCGGCGGCGACGACGCTTCCCAGATCGAGACCGATGGCGGGATGATGTGCGGCCACACGCTGATGCCCAGGCCCGTATAGCCGAGGAAGACGAGCGCCAGCGTGCACAGGAACGGCGCCGCCTGCCGCCCCTGCCGCAGGGAGCGCAGCAGCAGCCAGCCCGCGCCCAGCACCAGCAGCGGCACGGGCAGGAAGCAGAACAATTGCGGCAGCGCAAACCAGCGCGCGGCGATGGCCGGGTCGACCAGCGGCGTCCAGACGCTGATGACGGCGATCACGCCCAGCAGCAGCCACACGAGCACGCGCGTGAGGCGCACGGCGCGCGCCTGCAGGCCGCCCTGCGTCTTCATGATCAGCCAGGTGCTGCCCAGCAAGGCATACGCCGCCACCAGCCCGGCGCCCGTGAACAGGGAAAACGGCGTGAGCCAGTCCAGCGCGCCGCCCGCATAGCTGCGGTTGACCACCGGCATGCCCTGGATGTAGGCGCCCAGGGTCACGCCCTGGAAGAAGGCGGCCGCCACCGAGCCGGCGATGAAGGCCTTGTCCCACACGTGGCGCTCGTGCTCGCGCGCCTTGAAGCGGAATTCGAAGGCCACGCCGCGGAAGATCAGGCCCATCAGCATGAAGCTGAGCGGCAGATAGCAGGCGCTGAGCACGACGGAATACGCGAGCGGAAAGGCCGCCAGCATGCCGGCGCCGCCCAGCACCAGCCAGGTTTCATTGCCATCCCAGACGGGCGCCACCGTATTCATCATCACGTCGCGCTCGCTCTTGTCCTGGAAAAACGGATACAGGATGCCGATGCCCAGGTCGAAACCGTCCATCACCACGTACATCATGATGCTGAACAAGATAATAATGGCCCACAGTAGTGGCAGATCAATGCCCATGCGAATGTCCTCCTTGCGCTTGCTCTTCCAGATGCGCGGCCGAGATCGGCCGTGCAGGCGTGCGTTCCTGGCCGGGGCCGCCATGCTCGACGCTCTCCCCTTCCTGCGGCTGCGGCCCCACCCGGATCAGGCGCAGCAGGTAGCCGATGCCCGTGCCGAACACGGCAAAATAGATGACGATGAACAACAGCAAAGTGATGCCCAGCTGCGTGGCGCCGTGGGCCGAGACGGCGTCTTCCGTGCGCAGCAAGCCGTACACGGTCCACGGCTGGCGGCCGATTTCCGTCGTGTACCAGCCGGCCAGCATGGCCACCAGTCCGCTCGGTCCCATCCACAGGGCGCAGCGCAGGAACAGGCGCGAGCGCCACAAGGTATTGCGCCAGCGCAACCATGCGCTCCAGATGCCCAGCGCGATCATCAGCATGCCCAGCCCCGCCATCAGGCGGAACGACCAGAACACGACGGCGGAAGGGGGCCGGTCGCGCGGCGCAAATTCCTTCAGGGCGGGAATCGTGCCATTCCAGTCGTGTGCGAGGATCAGGCCGCCCAAACGGGGGATTTCCACCTTGTACAGGGTTTCTTCGCGCGCCATGTCGGGCCAGCCGAACAGGATCAGCGGCGTGCCTTCGTTGCCCGTGTTTTCCCAGTGGCCTTCCATGGCGGCCAGCTTGGCCGGCTGGTGCTCGAGGGTATTCAAGCCGTGCACGTCGCCGATGACGGCCTGGATGGGCGCGACGACCAGCAGCATGGACAAGCCCATGGTCATCATCTTGCGGATGGCCACATTGTCATTGCCGCGTAGCAAATGCCAGGCGGCCGACGCCACCACCAGCAAGGCCGTGGCGAGGAAGGCGGCCACGCTCATGTGCAGCAGCCGGTACGGGAACGAGGGATTGAAGATGACGGCCAGCCAGTCCACGGGCACGACGCGCCCGTCGATGATTTCATGGCCCTGCGGCGTCTGCATCCAGCTGTTCGAGGCGATGATCCACGTGGCCGAGATCAGGGTACCCAGCGCCACCATGGCCGTGGCGAACATGTGCAGACCGGGCCCCACGCGGTGCCAGCCGAACAGCATCACGCCGAGGAAGCCCGCTTCCAGGAAGAAGGCCGTCAGCACTTCATAGGCCAGCAGCGGCCCCGTGATGCTGCCCGCGTAATCGGAAAAGAAACTCCAGTTGGTGCCGAACTGGTACGCCATGACGAGGCCGGAAACGACGCCCATGCCGAAGTTGACGGCGAAAATCTTCGACCAGAAATGGTACAGGTCGCGGTACACGCCGTCCTGCGTGCGCAGCCACGCCGCTTCCAGCACCGTCAGGTAACTGGCCAGGCCGATCGTGATTGCAGGAAAAATGATGTGGAACGAGATGGTGAAGCCGAACTGGACGCGCGCCAGTTCCAGTGCCGTAAGCCCTAACATGTGTTGCCTTCCCGACGTGTGACGTCTGTTTTACCCAGGCCTCCACTCTAGGCTTTCCGGGTAAAACATAACAGACTCAGAAACGGGAGAAAACATAGGATCAGTTTGACGTTTACCGAATGACAAGGTCAAGCCGGTCCAACGGAAAAGCGCGTCAGGCGGGCTCCGTGATGCCCACGCAATTGCGGCCGTTTTCCTTGGCCACGTAGAGGGCCGCATCGGCGGCGCGCAGCACGGCGTCCGTGCTGCCCGCTTCCTGTTCCGACGACACGACGCCCAGCGATATCGTGACCAGGCCCGCACCGGGAATCACGGCGGCGGCCACCTTGGCGCGCAAGCGCTCGGCCACCTGCATGGCCACGTCGAGGTCGGCATCGGGCAGCAGCATGATGAATTCATCGCCGCCATTGCGGCACAGCACGTCGGCATCGCGCGAACAGGCGCGCATCAGCTGCGCCAGTCGCAGGATGACTTCGTCGCCCACGGCATGGCCCCAGCGGTCGTTGACTTGCTTGAAATGGTCGATGTCGATGGCGATGACGGAAAACGGCCGCGCCTGCGCCTGCCACCCTTCCAGCGCCGCCGCCATGCCGCGCCGGTTCGACAGGCCCGTCAGCGGGTCCGTCTGCACGTCGGTCTTCAACTTGCCGATCTTGTTCTGCAACAATGCCAAGCCTTTCAGCAGGGCTTTCTTGATTTGCGCCGCCTCCACATACCACGAGCGGATGGCGGCGATGTGCTCGGCCGTTCCGGGCGCATCCATGCGCCGCGCGCCTTCGGCCAGCTGCACCAGGGGGCGCGAAATCAGGCTGGCCAGCCACCAGATGAATGGCAGGCTCAGCAAGGCGATGGGCAGGGAATGCCATACCGTGTTGGCCATCAGCTGGTTCAGCGGGGCCAGGGTCATGGCCGTCGGGCGCTGCGCCACGATGCCCCAGCCCGTCGACGGCATGATGGCGTAGCCGGCCAGCATGTCCACGCCCAGGCTGTTGTTCATGCGCCGGTTGCCGCCGCCCTGCTGGGCGATGATGGCGTCGATGACGTCATTGCTGCCGGCCACGTCGCCCAGGCGGTCGGGGTCCGGGTGGTACAGCAGGCGCCGGTTCTGGTCGACCACGTACAGGTAGGAGCCGTCGCGGTAGTAATGCTGGCCCAGCATGGTGTACAGGATGTTTTTCTGTTTCAGGTAAATGCTGCCGCCCACGTAGCCCAGGTAGCGGCCATCCTTGCCCAGGATGGGATGCGAAATGAACACGACCAGGTTGCCGGCCGACGACACATACGGCTGCGTCACCAGCGGGCGCCGCTCGCGCAGCGCCTGGATCGCGCCGGCCGAATCGAGCGTGCGGTTTTTCAGGGCCAGGGTTTCCGGCGACACGCCCAGCACCTTGCCCTGGGCATCGACGATGAGCACGGAATTGAAACTGTTCGTTTGCAGGCGCAGGCGTTGCGCCTCGTCCGTCAGCCATTGCTCGTCGCCCATGCGCGAAGGCAGCCCGCTAGCGCTGTAGGCCAGTTGCTGGCGCGCCGATTGCAGGAAGTCCTCGGCCGTGCTGGCCAGCTTGCTGGCGTAGGCGTGGTTCGCTTCCAGGGTGGTATCGATCAGCAGCTGGCGCTGCACGCTGTAGCTGGCATAGAAGGTATTGGCCAGGGACACCAGGGCGCTGGTAAAGGCCACGAGCACGATCAAGCGGCGCAAATTCATGCGCAGAACAGGTTTAGTCCACATGGGGTCGACAAGAAGAAGTATTGCGCTAAAGAAAGGGCGCATTATACCGAGACACCCGTGCCAATATTGAAATCTTGGCATCAATGGTCAAAGAATGTGTACAAGCGGCAACGCCGAGCGTTGCCGCCTTGACATGCATCAAGCGTGGATGGCGTGTTTGCGGACCCAGTCCACGTAGCGCTGCATCCAGCCCTGGAAGAAACCCAGGCTGGCCGGGCCGATGCCGCCATGCTCGTCGAACAGGCCTTCCTTGGCCTGGATAAACATTTCAGGCTGTCCCAGCAGCGGCACGTCCAGGTAGGCGAGCACATTGCGCAAATGCTGCTGCGCCAGGGCCGTGCCCGTGGCGCCGACGGAAACGCCGAGCACGGCGCCCGGTTTGCCGCCCCACACGCTCTGGCCGTACGGGCGCGAGCCCTGGTCGAGGGCGTTTTTCAGCACGCCGGGAATCGAGCGGTTGTATTCGGGGGTGAGAAACAGCAAGGCTTGCGATGCGGAAATTTCCGATTTCAGGCGCAGCACCTGCTCGGACTGCGCACCGTCGTCATCCTGGTCGTACAGCGGCAAGTCGCCGATCTCGATGTGCTTGAAGGAAAACTCGGGCGGCGCCAGCTTGATGATGGCGTCGGCCAGCTTGCGGTTGAAGGAATCCTTGCGCAGGCTGCCGACGATGATAGCAACGTTATATTGACTCATATATATCCCCGATGATGGTGAAAAAATAGCCCTGGAGTGAACTTCACTGCAGGACTATCTTGCCACACAATCATGGGGTTTGCGCTGTTTAGCGTGCGCCGCCAGCCAGGCCCCGGTACTCGCGGTAATAGCGCCCGCCCAGGTTCGTCAGCACCTCGTAGCCGATGGTATTGGCCATGGCCGCCACGGCGTCGACCGGGTGTTCGGCGCAGATCAGGTCGACCAGGCTGCCCGGCGCGACGCGGTCGCCGGCGATGGCGCTCACGTCGAGGGTGATGGAATCCATCGAGATGGCGCCGATCTGCGGCACTTTCACGCCGTCGACGATGGCCAGGCCCTGATTGCTCATGCTGCGCAGCCAGCCATCGGCATAGCCGACGGACACCGTCGCCACCTGGCGCGGCTCGCTGGCCGTGTAGCGGCGGCTGTAGCCCACGTGGTCGCCGGCGGCGATCGTGCGCGTCTGCAAGACCTTGCCTTGCAGGCGCACAACCGAGCGCAGGGGATTCGGTTCGCCGCCCTGCGGTCCGATGCCGTACAGGGCCGCGCCCGGGCGCACCAGGTCGAAGTGATAATCGGGCGACAAAAAGATGCCCGAGGAATTGGCCAGGCTGGCGCGGTACTGCGGCAAACGGGCGCGGATGGCGATGAAACGGGCCAGCTGCTCGCCATTCATGGGGTTGCTCCGCTCGTCGGCGCACGCCAGGTGGCTCATCAGGTAACGCACCTTGATGCCGTCAAGAAAGTGCGGGTCCAGCAGCCAGGCGTCGATTTCCTGCGGCGACAAGCCCATGCGCGACATGCCCGTATCCACCTGCACGATGGCGTCCAGGGTGCTGCCCAGCGCTTTTGCATGCGCGCGCCAGCCCGCCACCTGCGGCTCGCTGTTGAGCACGGGCGTCAAGCCATGGGCCGTGAATTCGCCTTCCGTGCCGACGGGCGGGCCGTGCAGCACGAAGATGGACGCGTCCGGCGCCACGTGCGGGCGCAGGCTGATGCCCTCTTCCAGGTGGGCCACGAAGAAATGGCGGCACCCTTCTTCATACAGGGCCGCGCCCACTTGCGCGGCGCCCAGGCCATACGCGTCGGATTTCACGACGGCCGAACAGGCGGCCGGGTGCGCCTTGTCGCGCAGCAAGCGGTAGTTGGCGCGCACGGCATCGAGGTCCACCGTCAGGATGGCGCCGCTACGTTCCTTGGGAGGCATGCTGGCCCCCATCTCAAGCCACCGCGTGCTGCAGTTTGCCATTGCCCTGCGCGCCGCTGTAGCGGCTGACGGACAGGTCGTCGGCCAGGATGGCCGGCTTTTTCGACGACATCAGGTCGGCCAGCAATTGCGCGGAACCGCAGGACATGGTCCAGCCCAGGGTGCCGTGGCCCGTGTTCAGGAACAGATTGCGCAACGGCGTGCGGCCGACGATCGGCGTGCCGTCCGGAGTCATCGGGCGCAAGCCCGTCCAGAAGGTAGCCTCGGCCGTGTTGCCGCCGCCGGGGAACAGGTCGTTGACGACCATTTCCAGGGTTTCGCGGCGGCGCGGGTTCAGGTTCAGGTTATAGCCGGCGATTTCCGCCATGCCGCCCACGCGGATGCGGTCGTCGAAACGCGTGACAGCGATCTTGTAGGTTTCATCGAGGATGGTTGACACGGGCGCCTTGGCCGCGTTAACGATAGGCACGGTGATCGAATAGCCCTTCAATGGATACACGGGAATGTCCAGCAGCGGCTTCATGAAGCCCGTCGAGTAGGAGCCGAGCGCCACGACATAGGAATCGGCCTTGACGATTTCCGCGCCGCATTGCACGCCAGCAATTTCGTCGCCCTGTGTCAGCAATGCATCGATGGACACGCCATAACGGAACTTCACGCCCAGCGCCTCGGCCATCTCGGACAGGCGCGTGGTAAACAGCTGGCAATCGCCCGTTTCATCGTTGGGCAGGCGCAAGCCGCCGAACAGTTTATCCTTGACCGCTTCCAGGGCCGGCTCGGCGCGCGACAGTTCGTTGCGCTGCAGCACTTCGTACGGCACGCCCGCGTCTTTCAATACTTCGATATCCTTGGCGGCGTCGTTGTATTGTTTTTCGGTGCGGAACAATTGCATCGTGCCTTGCTGGCGGCCTTCATACGTGATGCCGGCCTCGGCGCGCAGCACCTTGAAGCAGTCGCGGCTGTATTCAGCCAGGCGCACCATGCGTTCCTTGTTCACGGCATACGCTTCCGGTGTGCAATTACGCAACATCTGCCACATCCATTTCAGCTGGGCGGCGCTGCCGTCGAGCGAGATGGCCAGGGGCGCGTGGCGCTGCATCATCCACTTCACGGCCTTCAGGGGAATGCCGGGCGCAGCCCATGGCGAAGCGTAGCCGGGCGAGATTTGCCCCGCATTCGCGAAGCTGGTTTCCAGTGCCGGGCCCGGCTGGCGGTCGATGACGGTCACCTCATGTCCTGCCTTGGCCAGATAGTAAGCACTGGTGACGCCGATGACGCCGCTACCCAGAATCACAATACGCATAGTTTCCTCATTATATTTTTTTAGGCTGACGCCAGATTAACCGCTATCATATTGGGAAAGAGCCAGTATTTGTTCACGTATAAATCGAGATATTCAGCAATAAATCATGAGAATCCTTAAAGAATCGGCACGTGGCCTCGACAAGCTGGATCGCCACATCCTGCGCATCCTGCAACAGGATGGCCGCATCTCGATGAAAGACTTGGGCGAACAGGTGGGATTGTCCATTACGCCCTGCATCGAACGGGTCAAGCGCATGGAGCGCGACGGCGTCATCACGGGCTACCACGCCAAGGTGAACCCGGCCGCGCTGGGCGCCAAGCTGCTCGTCTTTGTAGAGATTACGCTGAATCAAAAATCCGCGTCCGCCTTCGAGCAATTCCGCCGCGAAGTGCTGCAGATTCCCGAAGTGCAGGAATGCCACCTGGTGTCGGGCGACTTCGATTACCTGATCAAGGCGCGCATCCATGAAATGGCCGAGTACCGCAAGTTGCTGGGCGACATGCTGCTGCAGTTGCCGGGTGCCGCGCAATCGAAGAGCTATGTGGTGATGGAAGAAATCAAGGAAACCCTGGCGCTGTCGACCGACGTACTGCAAAATCGCTGAAGGTACCGCCTGCCGGTACCGACAGCATCAAATTTTGCACCTTTGTATAATCTTGTAGCACATTCGCGGCGACACAAGCACACTCCCTCCTGACATCACGCCCGTCCCCTCTGAGATTGGAAGCAGTGATGCACACTGGGAGTCCATATGAACACATTGATAAAACTGGCAGCTTCCTGCCTCGCGGGCCTGGCCGTGGCCATGTGCACCGCCAGTGAATACAAGGTCAACCGTGCGCCGGACAATGGCGCCATCTATCAAAACATCAAGGTCGGCAAGACCACCCGCCTCGACCTCGACGCGGCCCTGGGCAACGCCACCGTCGTCAGCTTCGATCCCGGCTATGAAGTCTGGGTCTACAAGAACCAGCTGAAGACGCCCAGCGTGACGCGGCTGATCCCCCTGCTGGGCGAAAAAGGCACGCGCGAAGTGGCCGTCATGTTCGACCAGGCCGGCATCGTCAAGAAGTTCCGCATCCACGAGCCGCGCAGGTAGGCGCAGGCCGCGCACGTGTGCGACAGCGTAAGGCAGCCGCCAGCCAGATGGCTATACTGGCTGCTGGCTCCCGCCGCCCACCGCCCACCTACCCTGCAAGGAGTTTCCATGCGCCTGCCCCTGATCGCTCCGAAAGACCTGACACAAGAACAACAGCCGCTGTACGACGATATGCGCAAAGGCATCACCAGCAATTTCAACGATTTCATCGCCGTACGCGAAGATGGCGCCCTGATGGGGCCGTGGAATCCGTGGCTGCACGAACCGGCCATCGGCAAGGCGATCTGGAACCTGACCCTGGCCATGACGGCCAACGCCACGCTGCCCGACAAGGTGCGCCAGATTGCCATCCTGGTGGTTGGCGCGCGCTACAACGCCGCCTATGAAATCTACGCCCACATCGCCGTCGCGGAACGCGAAGGCATGCCTGCCGAGCGCCTCGCCACGCTGGTAGCGGACGTCAAGCCGCTCGACCTGGACAAGCAGGAAAGCGTGGCCTACGACCTGGCCTACGCGCTCAGCCGTGGCGGCACGCTGCCGGAGCCGCTGTACCGCCTGGCGCTGGCCACCTTCGGCCAGCATGGCATCAACGAGCTGATCTACCTCGTGGGCCTGTACGCACTGGTATCGACGACGCTGAACGGCTTTAACGTGCCGGTGCCGGAACGCGACTGAAGGGCCTGGCCCGCGCCGCGCCTTATGCCGCCCGGGCCGTCGCCGCGCTGGCCGTCCGCTGCGACCGGTGCGCCGCGGCGCACGCCGCCACGCCTGCCAGCAACAGCATGGCGGCCGCCGCCTCGGCCAGCGTGGGCCAGCGCTGCTCCCAGCAGTAGCCGTACAGCATCGCAAACAGGAATTCAAAGACGATCATCTGTCCCATCAAGGTCAGCGGCAGGACGCGGCTGGCATGGTTCCACAAGCCATTGCCGACGACTGAACACAGCAGCGCCACACCCGTGACGACGCCGGCAAACTGCAGCCACGCCGTGGTGCCATGCTGGGCCGGTGCGGCAAGCGCGACGGGAATGGCCAGCAGCAGCGCGGCAGCGCCCGTGACCACGCCCGTCAGCAGATTCCACTCCTGCGCCGACACCGAGCGCAGCCGCCCCAGCCAGCGGCTGTTGCCAACCGCATACACCGTCCACGACAGCAGCGCCGCCAGCGCACATAGCAACCCCAGCAGGGACGAGTGGCCCGGATGCGCCAGCGACTGCCAGCTGATGCAGGCCAGCCCGCCCGCGCTCAGCACCAGCGAAGGAATCAGGCGCCGCAGGGGCACGGCATGCCGGTCGCGGCTGCCCACGAACGTGACGACCAGCGGCAGCAGGCCGATCACCATCGACGTCATGGCCACCCCGCCCATCTGCACGGCGCTGGCCAGCAGCACGTAATAGATGATGTTGCCGGTCAGGCTGAGCCAGATCAAGCCCCGCCATTCGCGCCAGCCCAGGCTGCGCAGCAGGCGCCGCCACGACGGCGCGACCAGAACGGCCGCGATCAGGCCGTAGGCCAGGTAGCGACCCACCGACAATTCCAGCGGCTGGAACGCGGGCAGCAGCGCCGGCGCCAGGAACACCAGGCCCCACAGCGCGCCCGCAGCGATACCGGCCAGCATGCCCAGGCGTGTCTTATTCTTTTGCAACATATTCAATCTCCCGAAAAGGAGATTGTGGCCGCTGCGGCGCGCCCATTCTTGGCGCCATCTACTGCGTTTTTGACCGGTTCTCGCGACGTTGGCGCCGGTAAGCGGCTGGCGTGGCGTCGATGCTGTCGCGCATGGCCCGCGTCAGCGCGCTCTGCTCGGAAAATCCGGCCGCCAGCGCGATCTCGGCAATGCTGGCGTCGCTGGCGGTGAGCAAGTCGCAGGCCCGCCCTATCCGCTGCTGCTGTAGCCAGGCATGCGGACTGGTATCCATTTCTTCGCGGAACAGTGCATGCAGGCGGCTGACGCTGAGGTTGGCAAAGCGCGCCATCGATGCCGTCGACCAGGGCAAGCCAGGCTCGGCCTGCACGCGCGCCAGCAGCGCGGCCAGCCGCGAGCGGACCTGCGGCGCGGTCTGCAGCAAGGTGTCCAGCAGCAGCGGTGTCCAGCCCTGGATGACGGCCGGCGTCAGCGCCTGCTGCCCCGCCATGATGCCCAGGTATTCGATCAGCTTGCGGGCACCCGGCCCCAGCGCCGCATACGGCCGCTCCAGCAGGCGGCCCCAGCTGCCCTGCTCCACGGCCGCCGCATCCACGTCGAGAATGATCGAGTGGTTGGCCACCCGGCTATGCTGGGCGTGCCAGGTCTTGGCCGGGATCACCACTCCCTGCTGCGCATCTACCTTGCCCTGCTTGCCGTCGATATCCAGCAGCAACTGGCCGTGCAGGGGCAGCACCAGCTGCACGAAGTCATGCCGGTTCGGCGCGCCGATTTCCGCGTAGCTACGAAAGCTGAGGTCGATGGCAGGATGGGGGGTGCTGGACATGGGGCCGGCCTGGGCGAAGAAGCAATTATTTTATCAGCATGGCGATTATCAGCACGGCAATGCTCCAGGCCTGGCGTGCCGCCACACGCTCCGACGGTGCGCGCCAGTAGCGCCCGCTTGCTCTACACTGACGTTTTTTCCTCTGCCACTTCCATGCTACTACCTGCACAACTCGCCCACACCTCGGTGGAACAAGACTGGCAACACAGCGCACCCTACCCGCCGCTCGGCTTCAATCCCTTCTTCGAAGGCGCGCTGGGCAATGGCGACACGTTCGGCCTGTACTGGCCCATCGGCCGCGAAGCGTCCGAACCCATCGTCGTCGAAACGTGGCATGACGAATGGCGCATCCAGCCGCACTTTTCCAGCCTGGCCGCTTTCCTGCGCGCCCACGCGGCAGCCGGCGATGCTGAAGACGAAGACGAAGTAGGCTACGTGGCGCCGCCCACCTTGGCCGACGACCCCGCCTCGCCGCGCGCCGCCTTCCTGGCGGCCAAGGAGCATATCGCCCAGCGCAACCCGGACGTGGCCATCGCGCTGCTGGAAGCGGCGCTGGCCCTCCTGCCCGAATATACGGATGCGCTGGCGCTGCTGCACGGCCAGTATGTGCGCGCGGGAAGAATCGACGACGCCGTAAAGGTGGCGATCCAGGCCATCATCTCGCCCCCCTCGTTCGGCGGCCCGCCCTTGAAAGCCTTGCAATGGCTGCGCACGCAGCCGGTGCCGCAGAATGAACGAGACCCCATCTGGCGCGCCTGCGGACAGCTGTCGTTCAACTTTGGCGGCAGCAAGGACAATGCGGATTACCCCGTGCTGCTGGCCGCCATCGATGCCTACCTGGCGCAGGGCAAGCATGTTTGCGCCGCGACCCTGATGCAAACCTATGCCGAACTGATGAGCGCGGAAACCGTCTCCTTCCAGGAGCGCCATGCCTTCGAGCCGGCCGCCTTCCTTGCGCGGCAAATCGCCGTCAGCGCGCTGCTGCCCCAAGGCAGCCGGGACCCGGCGCTGCTCTGGTCAAGCGAGCTGGCCTAGCTGCTGCCGGAACAGCTTGCGGTACGCCGAAGGCGACGTCTGCAGGTTCGCCCGAAAGTGCTGGCGCAAGGACAGGGCCGTGCCGAAGCCGGCCTCCTGCGCCACGACGTCGATCGAGGCCCCGCTCTTTTCCAGCAAGCCTTGCGCATGCGCAAGACGCTGGTTCAGCAGCCACTGCTTGAACGACGTGCCCGTCGCCTGGCGGAAATGGCGCGTAAAGTTGCGCCGGCTCATGGCGGCCCGTTCGGCCAGCGCATCGATGCTGTGGGGTATGCCCAGATTGGCCGTCACGCAAGCCAGCACCTCGGCGAAGCGCCCTTCGCTGCCGGACACGGGCAGCGGGCGCTCGATGAATTGCGCCTGCCCGCCCTGGCGGTGCGGCGCCACCAGCAGCCGGCGCGCCACCCGGTTGGCCACCTCGGCGCCCGCCAGCTGGCGCAGCAGATACAGGCAGCAATCGAGGCCGGCCGCCACGCCGGCCGACGTCAGCACGCCGCCATCGTCCACGTACAGCACTTCCCGGTCTACCCTGACTATGGGATAGCGGGCCGCCAGCCGCTCCGCCATGCCCCAGTGCGTGGCTGCGCTCTTGCCATCCAACAAACCCGCCTGCGCCAGGGGAAACGCACCCAGGCACAGCCCCACCATGCGCGCGCCGCGCCGGCTGGCGGCCTGCAACGCCGCGACCAGGGGCGGCGGCGCATCGCGGCAATCGTCGTGCCAGGCCGGCATGATGACGATATCGGCCCCATCCAGCCCTTCCAGGCCGAACTCGGGCGTGATGCCGAAGCCGGCCGCCGTGCGCAAGGGCACGGGATCGGCGGCGCACACGCGCACGTGGAAAGGCGGCAGGTCGGCCTCGTCCGTCTGGGCGCCAAACACGAGGCAAGGCACGGACAAGTGGAATGGCGTCATGCCGTCGAAGGCGATCACGGCCACGCTCAAGGGGGAGGAAGGCGCAGGAACGGTAGGCATGGCCCGATTTTATCGCACATATGCCTTCGGGCCACTTTTTATTTGCGGCGCGCGGCTTGAAAATGGCGCTATCGAGGAAGTCCATCCTCTTTCAACCGTTCCAGGAGTAACCATGACCACCCACGCTTCCACCGCCCCACACCGCGCCCTGCTCGTCATCGACGTGCAAAATGAATACTTTACGGGCGACATGCCCATCGAATATCCGTCCGTCGATATTTCCCTGCCCAACATCGTCACCGCCATGGCTGCCGCGCGCGCCGCCGGCGTGCCCGTGATCGTCGTCCAGCACGATGCGCCGGAAGCCTCCCCCATCTTTGCCAAGGGCAGCGACGGCTGGCAGCTGCATCCGCAAGTGGCCGCCTTTACCGCCGACCACCGCATCAACAAGGTCATGGGCAGCGCCTTCGCGGGCACGGACTTGCAGCCCTGGCTGGCCAGCCACGGCATCGACACCCTGACGGTGGTCGGCTACATGACGCACAATTGCGACGCCGCCACGATCTTCCACGCCGCGCACGACGGCTTGCAGGTCGAGTTCCTGCAGGACGCCACGGGCACCCTGCCGTATAGCAACGCGGGCGGCACGGCCAGCGCCGAGGAAATCCACCGCGTGTTCAGCGCCGTGTTCCACTCGAATTTCGCCGCCGTCGTCAGCACGCAGGACTGGCTCGCTGCCGTGCGCGAAGGCAAGCCGCTGGAAAAGGACAATATTTATCTGTCGAACCAGCGCGCGCGCAAGGCGCAGGCGAACTGACGCTGGCGGGAATGGACGGGTATCATGCGTCCATTCCTTACTTGATGATGCTCTATGCGAAAAATAACTGTGCTCGGTTCAAGCGCTGTTGGCGTGTTCCTGCTGGCCACCGCCGCCCTGGTGCTGGCCGGACTCAACGACAAGCTGGCGCCCGCCGACGTGATCGTCGTGCCCGGCAATACGATCTTGCCCGACGGCACGCCCAACCCCCGCCTGCAGGCAAGGCTCGACGTGGCGCTCCAGCAATTCCAGGCACACCGGGCGCCGCGCATCCTCGTCAGCGGGGCCACGGGCAAGGAAGGTTTTGACGAGGCCGCATCGATGGCCCGCTACCTGCAGTCGCGCGGCGTGCCGTCCAACGCCATCCTTGAGGATAATCAAGGCTGGACCACGGAGGCCACGGCCCGCAATACGGCAACGCTAATGCGCGAGCACGGCTGGAGCACGGCCATGGTGTCCACGCAATACTTCCACGTGCCCCGCTTCCGCCTGGCTTTGGAGCGCAGCGGCATCGTCGTCAGCGGCCAGGTGCACGCGCCCTACTTCGAGCTGCGCGACCTGTATTCCGTGCCGCGCGAAACCGTGGGCTATGCCGTGTATTTCATGCGCCACTGAGCACGCGTTTTCACTCGCTCCAGTCGCGCGACCGTTCCACGGCGCGCTGCCATTTATGCAAGCGCGTCAAGCGCTCGTCGGCCGCCATGGCCGGCTCGAAACGGCGTCCCACCTGCCACTGGGCGGCGATTTCTTCCTGCGAGTCCCAGAAACCCACGGCCAGGCCCGCCAGGTAGGCGGCGCCCAGGGCCGTTGTTTCCGTCACCACGGGGCGCACCACGGGCACATTTAATATGTCGGCCTGGAACTGCATCAGCATGTCGTTGCGGGCCGCTCCGCCGTCGACGCGCAGCTCGGATAGCGCGATGCCCGCGTCGTCCTGCATGGCGGACAGCACATCCACGTTCTGGTACGCCACGCCTTCGAGCGCCGCGCGCGCGATGTGCGCCTTGCCCGTGCCGCGCGTGATGCCGATCAGGGTGCCGCGCGCATACGGGTCCCAGTACGGCGCGCCCAGGCCCGCGAACGCGGGCACGAAGACGAGGCCGCCCGAATCGGGCACGCTGGTGGCCAAGGCTTCCACTTCGGACGAGTCGCGGATGATGCCGATGCCGTCACGCATCCATTGCACGGCCGCGCCCGCGATAAAGGCGCTGCCTTCCAGTAAATAATCGGTCTGGTCGCTGCCCGCGCCCAGGCTCCAGCCCACCGTCGTCAACAGCCGGTTTTTCGATGGCAAGGGGCGCTTGCCCACGTTCATCAGCATGAAGCAACCCGTGCCGTAGGTATTCTTTGCCATGCCCGGTTTCAAACAGGCCTGGCCGAAAGTGGCGGCCTGCTGGTCGCCCGCGATGCCGGCAATCGGCACGGAGATACCCAGCAAGCTGGCATGCGTGTGCGCCGCCACGCCGCTCGATGGCACGACGTCGGGCAGCAGGGAGGCGGGAATGTCCAGCAGCGCCAGCAGATCCGTGTCCCACTGCAGGGTGTGGATATTGAACAGCATGGTGCGCGCCGCGTTGCTCGTGTCCGTCAAATGGGCGCCGCTCATTTTGTAGATCAGCCAGCTGTCGACGGTGCCGAAAGCCAGCTCTCCCCGCTCGGCGCGCGCGCGGGCGCCGGGAACGTTGTCGAGCAGCCATTTGAGTTTGGTGGCGGAAAAATAGGCGTCCAGCACCAGACCCGTTTTTTGCTGGATCAAGTCCGCCTTGCCCTGCTCGACCAGTTGCTCGCAGTAAGCCGCATTTCTGCGGTCTTGCCAGACGATGGCATTGGCGACGGGC
Organism: Janthinobacterium sp. SUN206; assembly: GCF_030587305.1. Lineage (NCBI taxonomy): Bacteria > Pseudomonadati > Pseudomonadota > Betaproteobacteria > Burkholderiales > Oxalobacteraceae > Janthinobacterium > Janthinobacterium sp. SUN206. The sequence goes on from NZ_JAPWIB010000001.1 coordinate 1,652,602, forward strand.
TCGCCCGTGGCGCGCTCCCACAGCACCGTCGTTTCGCGCTGGTTGGTCACGCCAATGGCGGCCACGTCGGAAGCGGCCACGCCGCTGTCGCGCAAGACCTGCTGCAGCACGCCCTCTTGCGACGCCCAGATTTCGTTCGCATCATGCTCGACCCAGCCCGGCTGGGGAAAAATCTGGCGAAACTCGCGCTGCGCGCTGGCGTGCGGCCGACCCGCATGATCGAACAAAATGGCGCGCGAACTGGTGGTGCCCTGATCTAAAGCAAGTATGTATTTGGTCATTGTCTGGTGGTGCGAAAATCGGGTAAAAACAGGCACGGAGCCGATTCGCTCCGTGCCCTCGGGACAGCCCCGGCAGAAGCTTACACGACTACCTTACCTTGCCTTCTTTCCAAGCCTGCAATAATTTATCGTAGGCAATCGTTTCACCCTTCGGCTTTTCATTTGCCAGCTTTTTCCATGGGGCATGCTGGTCCGACAGATACTGATTCGGATCGACCTTCGGATTGAGCTTGGGTGCGCACGCCTTCATGCCGGCCCGCTGCAAGCGCGCCATGACCTGGTCCATCTCCTCGGCCAGATTATCCATGGCGGCTTGCGGCGTTTTTTCCGCCGTAATCGCCGTGGCCACGTTCTTCCACCACAACTGCGCCAGCTTCGGATAGTCGGGCACGTTGTTGCCGGTCGGCGTCCACGCCACGCGGGCGGGGCTGCGGTAAAACTCGATCAAGCCGCCGTACTCGTTCGCGTGCTTTGTAAAATAATCGTGGCGGATGTCGGAATCGCGAATAAACGTCAGGCCGACGATGGATTTCTTCAGCGACACGGTTTTCGAGGTGACGAATTGCGCGTACAGCCAGGCGGCCGCCTTGCGGTCATCCGGCGTGGACTTGAACAGGAACCAGGAACCGACGTCCTGGTAACCGTTCTGCATGCCCTCTTTCCAGTACGGGCCGTGCGGCGACGGCGCCATGCGCCATTTCGGCGTGCCGTCCTTGTTGACCACTGGCAAACCCGGTTTCGTCATGCCGGCCGTAAACGCCGTGTACCAGAAGATTTGCTGGGCGATTTCACCCTGCGCCGGCACGGGGCCCGATTCCGAAAAATTCATGCCGTTCGCCTGCGGCGGCGCGTATTTCTTCATCCAGTCGATGTATTTCGTCAGCGCAAACACGGCCGCCGGCGAATTGGTGGCGCCGCCGCGCGACATCGACGCGCCCACCGGCGTGCACTTGTCGGCCGCCACCTTGATGCCCCACTCGTCGACCGGCATGCCGTTCGGAATGCCCTTGTCGGCCGCGCCAGCCATCGACAGCCACGCATCCGTGAAGCGCCAGCCCAGCGAAGGATCTTTCTTGCCGTAATCCATGTGGCCGTAGACTTTCTTGCCATCAAGTTCCTTCACGTCATTCGTGAAGAAATCGGCGATGTCTTCATACGCGGACCAGTTTTGCGGCACGCCCAGCTCGTAGCCATACTTGGCCTTGAACTTGGCTTGCAAATCCTTGCGGGCAAACCAGTCGGCGCGGAACCAGTACAGGTTGGCGAATTGCTGGTCGGGCAATTGATACACCTTGCCGTCGGGCGCCGTCGTAAAGCTGATGCCGATGAAATCTTTCAAGTCCAGGCCGGGATTCGTGAATTCCTTGCCCTTGGCGGCCATGTAGTCGGACAAGGGTTCCACGGCGCCATAGCGGTAGTGGGTGCCGATCAGGTCGGAATCGGAAATCCAGCCGTCATAGATGCTCTTGCCGGACTGCATGGACGTTTGCAGCTTTTCCACCACGTCGCCTTCCTGGATGATGTCGTGGCGCACCTTGATGCCCGTGATTTCCTCGAAGGCCTTGGCCAGGGTCTTCGATTCGTAGACGTGGGTGTCGATGGTTTCCGAGACCACGGAAATTTCCTTGATGCCCTTGGCCTTCAGCTTGGCCGCCGCATCGATGAACCATTTCATTTCAGCAAGCTGTTGCTGCTTGCTCAGGCTGGATGGCTGGAATTCCTTGTCGATCCAGGTTTGCGCCTGCTTGGCGTCCGCCAGGGCCGCATTCGACACGAGCATGGCCGCAGCCGCGAAGACCGTGAACTTCAATTTCATCGTGAATCTCCTTTTTAGTTGTCATCCGGCCTGCGGTGGCGGGCCGGTATTCTCATCTACGACTTATCCCCAACGCATTACCACCAACAACACTACAAAACTGATGCCAGCCCCGATGGCTTGCTGCATTTCCGTGAACCCCGCCCACGCCAGATTGACATACGCAGCCGTCAACAGCCCGATGAACAAACGGTCGCCGCGCGTCGTCGGCATCGGCAGGAAACCTTTTCGTTCGATGCTGGGCGAACGGATTTGCCACACCGTCATGCCGGCCAGCATCAAGCCGATGCAAATGAAGAAGATGGCCACTTCCGGCGTCCAGGCCATCCAGCCGAACAGGCTGGCTGTGCTATCGGTATTTTCCATGTCACACCCTCCCCATCGCGAAACCCTTGGCTATGTAATGCCGCACGAACCAGATCACCAGCGCGCCGGGCACGATGGTCAGCACGCCCGCCGCCGCCAGCACGCCCCAGTCCATGCCGGCCGCCGACACAGTGCGCGTCATGGTGGCGGCAATCGGCTTGGCATTGACGGACGTCAAGGTGCGCGCCAATAACAGTTCCACCCAGCTGAACATGAAGCAAAAGAAGGCCGTCACGCCCACGCCAGACTTGATCATCGGCAAGAAGATGCGGATGAAGAAGCGGGGAAAGCTGTAGCCGTCGATATACGCCGTCTCGTCGATTTCCTTCGGCACGCCGGACATGAAGCCTTCCAATATCCACACGGCCAGCGGCACGTTGAAGACCATGTGCGCCAGCGCCACGGCCAGATGCGTATCCATCAAGCCCACCGTCGAATACAGCTGGAAGAACGGCACGAGGAAGACGGCGGGCGGCGTCATGCGGTTGGTCAAGAGCCAGAAGAACAGATGCTTGTCGCCGACAAAGTTGTAGCGCGAGAAAGCATACGCTGCCGGCAAGGCCACCGTGACGGACATCACCATGTTCAAGGCCACGTAAATCATGGAATTGATGTAGCCGCTGTACCAGGAACGGTCCGTAAAAATCGTGTGATAGTTGGCGAACGTCAATTGCTGGGGCCACAGGCTCAGCACGCCGACGATTTCCTCGTTGGTCTTGAGCGACATATTGAGCATCCAGTAGATGGGCAGCAAGGAGCCCAGCAGGAATACGATCAGGATGGCGCTGCTCATTTTCTTGTGCATCATTTCTGGTCTCCCGTGCCGACGCGCTGCATCCACGTGTACAGCACAAAGCAGAACAGCAGGATGATGAGGAAATAGATCAGGGAAAACGCGGACGCCGGCCCCAGGTCGAACTGGCCCACGGCCTTTTGCGTCAGGTATTGCGACAAAAAGGTGGTGGCATTGCCGGGACCGCCGCCCGTCAGCACGAACGGCTCCGTGTAGATCATGAAACTGTCCATGAAGCGCAGCAAGACGGCGATCATCAGCACATTGCGCAGTTTCGGCAGCTGGATGTAGCGGAACACGGCCAGGCGCGAAGCGCCGTCGATGCGCGCCGCCTGGTAATACGCGTCGGGAATGGCGCGCAAGCCCGCATAGCACAGCAGCACGACGAGCGGCGTCCAGTGCCAGATATCCATCACCATCACCGTCAGCCACGCGTCGAGCGAGTTGCCGTTGTAATTGTAGGCTAAGCCCAATTGATTCAAGCTATAGCCCATCAGGCCGATGTCGCCGCGGCCAAAGATTTGCCAGATGGTGCCCACCACGTTCCAGGGAATCAGCAAGGGCAGCGCGATCAGCACCAGCGCCAGCGACGCCTTCCAGCCATCGGCCGGCATGCACAGGGCAATCAAGATGCCCAGCGGAATCTGGATCGCCAGCACGGAGCCGGAAAACAGCAGCTGGCGCAGCAAGGCGCTGTGCAAGTCGCCGTCCAGCATGACCATGCGGAACCACTCCGTACCCACGAACACTTTTTGCGTGGGACTCAGAATATCCTGCACGGAATAGTTGACCACCGTCATCAGCGGCAGGATGGCGGAAAAGGCCACGCACAGCAGCACAGGCAAGATCAATAGCCAGGCGCGGCGGTTGTTATCGGTTTTACCGTTATGTATCATCAGGCCACCCGCTTATCGTTGACATAGAACAAGGTACGTTGCGGTGGGAAGCGCAGCCGCACGGCATTCCCGGCCACGGCGTCGATGGCGCGCAGCTTGGCCGCCACCGTCGCGCCGCCCAGCTGGAATTCCGCCAGGTAATGCGTGCCCATGTTGCGCACGGCCGTGACCGTGGCGTCGAGGCAATGGTCGCCCCCCTCTTCTCCCGGATACGCCTTGACGCACTCGACGAATTCGGGCCGCACGCCCACCGTGATTTTCCCTTGCGCCCCGGAAAGCGCCGCGCGGGCGGCGGCGGACACGGCCAGCGCCTGCCCCGCCACGCGCACGCCGCCATCGTCCAGGGTGCAATCGAGCAAATTCATGCCCGGATTACCGATGAAATAGCCGACAAACGTGTGTTCCGGTTCCTCGAACAGCGCTTGCGCGCTACCCGTCTGCACCACTTCGCCCTGCGTCATGACGACCACCTGGTCGGCAAAGGTCAGCGCTTCCACCTGGTCGTGCGTGACGTAGATCAATGACAATTTCAGTTCGTGGTGGATTTCCTTCAACTTTCGGCGCAGCAGCCATTTCAAATGCGGATCGATCACCGTCAGCGGTTCGTCGAACAGCACGGCAGCCACGTCCGGGCGCACGAGGCCCCGGCCCAGTGAAATCTTTTGCTTCGCGTCCACGGACAAGCCGCTGGCGCGCAATTTCAAGTCGCCCGTCAATTCCAGCATCTGCGCCACCTGCTGCACGCGCTTTTTGACTTCCATCTCTTTCCAGCCGCGATTACGCAACGGAAACGCCAGGTTGTCGTGCACGGTCATGGTGTCGTAGATGACGGGAAACTGGAACACTTGCGCGATATTCCGCGCCTCGGTCGGCAGTTGCGTGACGTCCTTGCCGTCGAACAGCACCTTGCCATGCGACGGCTTCACGAGGCCGGAAATAATGTTGAGCAAGGTCGTCTTGCCGCAGCCGGATGGCCCCAGCAAGGCATACGCGCCGCCGTCATGCCATTCCATGCTCATGGGCCGCAGCGCATAGTCGCTTGGCGCCGTGGGGTTCGGTTTGTAGGCGTGGGCCAGGTCGACCAGTTCGATGCGCGCCATGTCAAGCTCCTCCTTGTTCTGGAGCAAACAGCAGCCCGCCGTCTTGCGCGAAGATCAGCAAGGCGTGCGGCTGGCAATACACGGTGCAGGCGCTGCCGATCTCCAGGTTGTGCACGCCGCCCAGCTGCGCCACCAGGGCCAGCTCGCCGCGGCGCGCATGCACATAGGTTTCCGAGCCGCTGATTTCCGCCAGGTCCACCTGCGCCGCGATGGGCACGTCGCCATCGGACTGGGGCGACAGATGCAGGCTGTGCGCGCGCACGCCGAGGATCACCTCCGTGCTGTCGCCCAGGCGGGCGCGCTGCGCGCCGCTCAGGTGGATGGCCAGGCCGTCGGCCGCCTGCGCCACGCCGTGCGCATCCACGCGCGCGGGGATCAGGTTGATGGGCGGATCGCTGAAGGTGCGCGCCACGTCGATGGAATTGGGGGCATTGAACACGTCCAGGGTCGGTCCCTGCTGCAGCAGGCGGCCCTCGTGCAGCACGGCCACGTGGCCGCCCAGCTGCAGCGCTTCCAGCGGTTCCGTGGTGGCGTACACGACCGTCGTGCTGCCGCCGGAAAACAGTTCCGTCAATTCGCGGCGCAATTCCTCGCGCAATTTATAGTCGAGGTTGACGAGCGGCTCGTCGAGCAGCAGCAAGGACGCATCCTTGATCAGCGCGCGCCCCAGCGCCGTGCGCTGCTGCTGGCCGCCGGACAATTCTCCGGGCGTGCGCTGCAGATACGGCGTGATGTGCAGGCGCTCGGCCAGCGCCAGCACTTTCGTGCGGATCTGTTCCTCGGGTTCCTTGCGCAAGCGCAAAGGCGAAGCGATATTGTCGTAGACGGTGAAGGCCGGATAGTTGATGAATTGCTGGTACACCATGGCCAGGTTGCGTTTGCTGACGGGCACGCCCGTCACGTCGACGCCATCGGCCGTCACCGTGCCCCCGCTGGGCTTGTCCAGGCCCGCCATCACGCGCATCAGGGTCGTCTTGCCGGCACGCGTGGTGCCCAGCAAGACGTTGATGGCGCCCGGCACGAGGGCCAGCGACATCGGATATAAAAAGTCGTCAGCCCCCTGCTTCCTGCTGATCTTGTCCAGTACCAGTTGCACGCGCTTCTCCTCCAGTGATGGTTTCTTGTTCTTCGCCGCACCCTCTGCGGGGCGCGGTCGCCAACGTGTGCTGCTTACGGCAAAGGGTGCTGCAACAGCCAGGCATCGAGCGTGTCCGCCGTCGCGCGCGGCAGGTGCAGGCCCAGCTTGGAGCGCCGCCACAGGATGTCGGCCGCGCTGACGGCCCATTCGTGGCGCCGCAGATAATCGACTTCCGCCGCGTACAGGCCGGCGGCGATTTCCTCGCCCATGGCCGCCACATCCCTGCGCCCGGCGAGCAGCACGTGGATGCGCGTGCCGTAGGCGCGTGCATAGCGCGCCACCAGCGCCGCCGGCAGCCACGCGTACTCGCGCTGCAAGCCTTGCACGAACTGGCCGAACTCGCGCACGGACCGGTTCTGCGGCGTGATGCCGAACACGTCGCCGCCGGGCAGGCAGGCGCTGGCTGTCCAGGCCGGCAGCGTATTGCCCAGCAAGGGCGCCAGCATGTCCATGGCTTCCTCGGCCAGCTTGCGGAAGGTGGTGATCTTGCCGCCGAAAACACTGAGCAGCGGCGCACCTTCCTGGTCCAGCTCGAAGCGGTAATCGCGCGTGACGGCCTTGGCGTCGGCCGCCGCGTCTTCCACCAGCGGGCGCACGCCCGCATACGTCCAGACCACGTCGGCCGGCGAGATTGACTTGCTGAAATAGTAACTGGAAAGCTCGCACAAGTAACGAATTTCCTCGTCATCGATTTCCACCTTGCCCGTGTCGCCGTGATAGTCGAGGTCAGTAGTGCCGATCAGGGTGAAATCGTGCTCATACGGAATGGCAAACACGATGCGCCCGTCCGGATGCTGGAAGATGTAGGCATGATCATGCTCGAACAGGCGCTTGACGACGATATGGCTACCCTTGATCAGGCGCAAATGCCGGCCCTGCCCACCGGGCGCGGCCTGTTGCAGGAACTCGGCCGTCCACGGCCCGGCCGCGTTGACGATGCTGCGCGCGCGCACCGTGCTCTGCCGCCCGCTGGCGTGCTGCAAGGTGGCCAGCCAGGCAGCGTCCCCGCCCGCACCGTCGCGTGACAGGGCCATGCAGCGCGTCTGCGTCAGCACCTGCGCGCCCTTGTCCGCCGCGTCGATGGCGTTCAGGACCACCAGGCGCGCATCGTCGACCCAGCCGTCGGAATACACAAAGCCCCGCTTGAACTCGGGTTTTAACGGTGTGCCGGTCGCGTGGCGGGTCAGGTCGATGCCGCTGGAGGCCGGCAGGATTTCCCGCTTCGCCAGCATGTCGTAAAGGAACAGGCCGGCGCGTATCAGCCAGGCCGGGCGCTGGCCCTTGGCGTGCGGCATGACGAAGCGCAGCGGCCACATGATGTGCGGCGCCGAGCGCAGCAGCACTTCGCGCTCGATCAGCGCCTTGCGCACGAGGCCGAATTCATAGTATTCGAGGTAGCGCAGGCCGCCGTGTATCAGTTTGGTGGACGCGGACGAGGTGTGCGCGGCCAGGTCGTCCTTTTCGCACAGCAGCACCGACAAGCCCCGTCCGGCCGCGTCGCGCGCGATGCCGGCGCCATTGATGCCGCCGCCCACCACCAGCACGTCGTATGCCATCGCTGTCTCCACACCTTGCTGTGCTGCGGCCATCGGGACTCCGTGTCTGTCGGGGAAAGGGCGGCGAGGAAAGACTAGGCATCGCCGGCGACTGTCGTTAAGATCACCATCTAGTAATACGCATGCAATATGAATAAGATACGCCAGAATGCGAACTCATAGCAACATATTTTCATCACTATTTGTTCGTTTCTGTTCGTTTTTGATTTTTAAAGAGACAAGCCCATGATTTTGAATCCCCGCCAGCGCCGCCTGCTCGAAGTGGTGCGCCAGAAGGTCACCATGTCCGTCGAAGAGCTGGCCCAGCAGTTGGGCGTGACGCCGCAAACCGTGCGCCGCGACGTCAAGCAGATGGAAGAAGCGCGCCTGCTGGCCCGCTACCACGGCGGGGTCGGCTTGCCCTCGTCCGTGGAAAACATCGATTACAGCCAGCGGCAAGTGTTCAACAGCGAGGCCAAGCGGCGCATCGCCGCCGCCGTCGCCGCGCAAGTGCCGCACGGCTGCTCACTCCTGATCAATATCGGCACGACGACCGAGGAAGTGGCGCGCGCGCTGGGACGGCACACGGGCTTGCACGTAGTGACGAACAACCTGAACGTGGCCGCCATCCTGGCCGACAACGCCGCCTGCGAAGTCATCGTGGCCGGCGGCGTGGTGCGCGGGCGCGACCGCGGCATCGTGGGCGAAGCCACCATCGACTTCATCCGCCAGTTCAAGGTCGACATCGGCATCATCGGCATTTCCAGCATCGACGAGGATGGCAGCCTGCGCGACTTCGACGCGCGCGAAGTGAAGGTGGCGCAAGCCATCATCGAGCAGTCGCGCGAAGTGTGGCTGGTGGCCGACCAGCACAAATTCGGCCGCAAGGCGCTGGTGCGGCTGGCCGACCTGGCGCAAGTCGATATCCTGTTTACGGATGCGCCGCCGCCGCCCCGCTTTGCCGAAGTACTGCGCGAAGCGGGCGTGAAGGTGGTGCTGGCCTGAGCGGGCCGCATTTCTGCATCAAAACCTCGCACTGTCGCGTGGGCAATACGTCGTATGTGGGCAAGCACACGGAATGATATGAAATATTTATCAATTCGGCAAAAATCCTGTTACCATTGATGCAACATGAGTTATTTTTTTAATCTTCCTCTCTGGCAATACGATTATTCGCTTGATATTGTTTTTTATCTATCCAGAGCAAGAAAAAAGGAAAAACTCTTTGCCGGTAAGTGATTTCCTGTGAAAACAGTGTTAGAAATACCTCAAGCACGATGATTGTTCCCAAACAAACCACTCGACAGCAAGCGTGAAGGCCTTAACCATGCCGGCAACGCCGCCCAGTGAAGGAAAAGAAATGAGCCATAATTTTGAAACGGCCGCCATGCCGCAAGCCGCCCACCCGAACAGCGTCCCCGTCAGCGAGCTGGAAGCCCATCTCGGTTACTGGCTGCGTTTCGTCTCCAACCACGTTTCCCACAGCTTCCAGAAAAAAGCCGAGGCCAATGGCGTGACGGTCTCCGAATGGGTGGTGCTGCGCGAAATGTTCCGCCTGGGCTGCACCTCGCCCACGGTGCTGGCGCAAGTGTCCGGCATGAGCAAGGGCGCCGTATCGAAACTGATCGACCGCCTGGAAAGCAAGGGCATGGTCAGCAAGTCGATCCTGCTGGCCGACCGCCGCCAGCATTCAATCGAACTGACCACGGAAGGCGAGGCGCTGGTGCCCGTGCTGGCCGGGATGGCCGACCAGAACGACGAGGAATTCTTCGGCAAGCTGCCGCGCCAGCTGCGCGACGACCTGCTCGAAGCGATGAAGGAAGTGGCGCGCACGCACCAGCTCAAGAACGCCCCGCTGAACTAGCAGCAGTCATGTATCAGCAAGGGTGACGCGGTGGCGCGGGCGCTTCGGCTATGATGCTGGCCTGACCGTTTACCAGGAACCCGCATGGCCCTGCACATCGAAACTCCCTTGCTCAACTCGCGCGCCCTGAGCCTGCACAGCGAACGCGCCATCTGGCTCAAGCTCGAAGCCTTGCAGCCGCCCGGCTCCTTCAAGATCCGCGGCATCGGCCTGGCCTGCGAAGAATACGCGCGGCGCGGCGCCAGCCGTTTCATCTCCTCTTCCGGCGGCAATGCCGGCATCGCCGTCGCCTATGCGGGACGCCAGCTGGGCATCCCCGTCATCGTCGTCGTGCCGGAAACGACCAGCGAACGGGCCAGGGCCCTGATCGCGCAGGAAGGCGCCGAAGTCATCGTGCACGGCGCCGCGTGGCAGGAAGCGAACGCGCTGGCGCAGTCGATGCTCACGCCGCAAGACGCCTTTTTGCATCCGTTCGACGACCCGCTGCTGTGGCAGGGTCACGCGGGCATGATCGATGAAGTGGCGCGCGCGCGCCTGAAGCCGGACGCCGTGGTGCTGTCGGTGGGCGGCGGCGGCTTGCTGGCCGGCGTGGCCGAAGGCTTGCAGCGCAATGGCTGGGATGACGTGGCCCTGGTGGCCGTGGAAACGCAAGGCGCGGCCTCGCTGGCGGCGGCCGTGGCCGCGCGCGACCACGTGGCCCTGCCGGCCGTGAGCAGCATCGCCACGTCGCTGGCCGCGCGCCAGGTCTGCGCGCAGGCGTTTGCCATCAGCCAGACGCGCCTGCTGCACAGCGTGGTGGTGTCGGACCGGGCCGCCGTCGACGCCTGCCAGCGCTTCATCACCGACCAGCGCCTGGTGGTGGAGCCGGCCTGCGGCGCGGCACTGGCGGCCGTCTACGGCAAGGCGCCGGAACTGGCGCCCTACCGCAAGGTGCTCGTCATCGTCTGCGGCGGCGTGACGGCCACCACGCAGCAGCTCGACCACTGGACTGCCACCCTGTAAGTAAAACCTACGGCGCCGCCTCGAGCAGCGCCACGCCATCGCGGCCCTGCCCCTTGGCGACATACAGGGCCTGGTCGGCCAGGTCCAGCAACTGCGCCGGCGTCAGCGCGCCTTCGCGGAAGATGGCGATGCCGATGCTGGTCGTCACCGGCAGGGGGCCGCTGGCCAGCGCGAAGGGCTGGCGGATGGCGTCGAGGATCTTGGCGCCGACCTGGCGCACTTCGGCCGCGCCGTTCACGCCGTCGAGTATGATCACGAATTCATCGCCGGCCAGGCGCGCCACCAGATCGCTGGCGCGCACGCTGCGCACCAGGCGCGCGGCGAATTCCTTCAGCACCTCGTCACCCGCCTTGTGTCCCAGGCTGTCGTTGATGGCCTTGAAACGGTCGATATCGAGATAGGCCAGCGCCATCGGCGCGCGCGCGGCCCGCGTGCGCTGCATGCTTTGCGCCAGCTGTTCGTCGAAGCGGCGCCGGTTGGCGATGCCCGTCAGGGTATCGGTGGCGGCGGCAGACTGCAGCGCCGTGTGCACCGCCTTGGTCTTGGTGATTTCGTGGATCAGGCCATACACGCCTTCCACCGCGCCGCTCTCGCCCACGTCCGGCACGTAACTGGTCTGGAAGGCGCGCGGGCCGGCCTCCCCTTCGCCGCCGATGGTAAATTCATACTCGACCTCCTCGCCCGCGAAAGCGCGCCGCAGGTAGGCTTCGCGCAATTGATACGCCTCTTCGCCGAGCACGTCGCGGATCGACTGCATCAGGCTTTCCCGCTGCGACCTGCCGAACCATTTTTCAAACGTGGCGTTGATGAACTGGTAGCGGTGCTCGCGGTCGATATACACGATCACCACGGGCACGTGGTCCGTCAGCAGTTTCAGGCGCCGCTCGCTGCCGCGCGTCTGCGCCTCGGCGATTTCGCGCTCGGCCACCAGCGAGTAAAAGTCGCGGCTCAAGTCGCCGATCTCGTCGCGCCGCTCGATTTGCAGCACATCGATGCCCAGGCGATGACGGCGGATCTCATGCACCTGGTGGCGCAGGCGCGCCAAAGGCTGCAACAGGCGCAGCACCACGCGCCAGCCGGCCAGGCCCGCCAGCGCTGCCAGCAGCACGGCGGCCAGCAGGATCTTGCTGCGGATGGCGTGCAGCGGCGCGAACGCGTCGCTCATGGGATAGACGGAGGCCAGTATCCAGTCCGTCGAGGCGATGCGGTGGTAGGCAAACAGGGCATCGACGCCTTGCGAGGTGGTGCCCGTCAGCCAGCCCTCGAAACCCTGCATGGCGCGCCGCGTCGGTACGCTGATGGGGCCATGCGCTTCGATATGCTGCATGATGCGCGACTTGTCGGGATGCTCGACGATCACGCCTGCGCTGGTCATGATGTACAGGTAGCCGCCCGGACCCGGCTTGAGCGCGCCCAGGCGCCCCAGGAAATCGGGCTGGCGCAGGTTCACGCTGGCCGCCAGCACATAGCGCACGCCGCCCTGCGCGTCGAACACGGGCTGGGTCACCACGACGATGGGCATGCCGGAAATGCTGCCGTTGAGCGGCGCGGAAATCACCGAGCGCCGCGTCGCCAGCGTCTGTTCGAAGTAAGGACGGCCCTTGACGTTCAACCCCGCCTGCGGCTTGAAGGGACTCACGCTGGCCAGGACAACGCCGTCGATGCCGACCACGCCGGCCGAATAGAACTCCTTGCTCAGCACCGTTTGCGCGGCCAGGAAGCGCTGCAGGCTGGCGCCGTCGTGCGCGCCGCCGGCCGCCAGGCTGTCCGCCATCGCGCGCAGCACATTGCGCTTCGCGTCGAGTTCTTCATCGATGAAGACGGCGGCGCTGGACAGCGATACGTACTGCTGGCGCCCCGTCACGTCGCGCATGCCGCGCTCGGCCACGGCCAGGGTGGCCAGCGCCAGCGAGGCGACCGCGCCCAGCACGAGCAGGAAGACGACCACGCTCATGCGCGCCTTCAGGCTGGCGGGCAAGTGCCGGCGCAGCCATTTGCGCCAGGTCGTCACGGCAGCTGCTGCAAATACCGGCACAGACGCCCGACCGACTCTTCCAGCGCCAGGGCGCCCGTGTCGAGGGTCAGCGCGGCCGCCAGCGGCGCTTCGTAGGGAGCGGACACGCCCGTGAATTCGGCGATCTGCCCCGCGCGCGCCTTCGCGTACAGGCCCTTGACGTCGCGCGCCTCGCACACGGCCAGCGGGGTGCTGACGTGGACTTCGATGAAATGCGCCGTGCCGACGATGGCGGCGGCCATGGCCCGGTCGGCGCGGCTGGGGGAAATGAAGGCGGCGATGACGGTCAAGCCCGCGCCGTTCATCAGGCGCGCCACTTCGGCCACGCGGCGGATGTTTTCATGCCGGTCTTCGGGCGTAAAACCCAGGTCGCGGTTCAAGCCATGGCGCAGCTGGTCGCCGTCGAGCAAGGCCACGGCGCGGCCCTGCGCCTTCAGCGCCTGCGCCAGCGACAGGGCGATACTGGTCTTGCCGGCGCCGCTCAAGCCCGTCAGCCAGACCGTCGGGTGTTGCACTTCTGTCATCGCACTGCCTCTCTGTTATAGAGCTGGCAATATAACAAAGCCGTGCCGGAAAGGACAGATTTTCAGGCCGCGCTGCGCGCCTCAAGCAGCAACTGTCGTATCTCCGGTACGCAGGAGCCGCAATTGCCGCCCGCCTTGACGCAGGCCGTCACCTGCGCCGTCGTCGTCAGCTTCTGTTCCACGATGGCCGCGCATATGGTGTTGCGCCCCACGCCAAAGCACGAACACACGGTGGGGCCGGCGTCCATGCCCTTGCCGATGGGCTGGCCCAGCAGCACGCCGGCGCGGTCGGCCGCATCGAGCTGCGCGTGCGCAAACAGGCCAGCCAGCCAGCTGCGCGACGGCAGGTCGGGCCGCGGCGAGACATACACGCATTGCGCGATGCGCCCCTCGTCCAGGTGCACGGCGCGGTACACGCCCGCGCTGGCGTCCGCGTAATCGAGCCAGTCGGCGTCATCGTCCGTGACGCCCAGCAGCGCGCGCGCCCAGGCGCCCAGGTCGTCGATGCGCTGGCGGCCGGCCAGTTCGTAGCGCAGGAATTGCTCGCCCTGGATGCGCGTCCAGTGCGCCACGCCGTCCAGGTTCAAGGGCGTGCGGCTCAGGACAAACGCATGCCAGTGCACGCGGAATTGCTCGATGCGCACGGGCGTGTGCTTGAATTCCGGTTCGCCCGAGACGGGGTCGACGACGGGGTTGACGACGGCGCCCACGCGCGCGTCGGACGCATTCGCGTCGCTCCAGTGGATGGGCACGAAGACCTGGCCGCGCGCGATGCCGCCGCCATGCACGACGCGCGCCACCATCGCGCCCCAGGCGCTGGAAATGCGCGCCAGCTCGCCTTCGCGCACGCTGTACAGCAGCGCATCCTGCGGGTGGAGGTCGATGAAGGCCTCGGCGACGTGCCCCGACAGTTTCGCCGCCTTGCCCGTGCGCGTCATCGTATGCCACTGGTCGCGCACCCGGCCCGTGTTCAGGATCAGCGGATAGTCTTCGTCGGGCATGTTGCGCGGCGCGCGCGGCGCCGTGGGAATGAAGCGCGCGCGCCCGTCCGCATGCGCGAAGCGGCCGTCGCCGAACAGGCGCGCCTGGCCCTGCGGCCACTGCTGCGGCGCCAGCGCGTCGTATTGCGCGGCGCTCAGCGCCGTCAGGTGCGACAGATTGAACAGGCGCGCCAATTCCCCCTCGTTGCGGAAGGCGGACAGGCGCGCGTGTTCGTCGAAAATGGCCTGCGGCGACGCGAAATCGAAGCCGGCATGGCCCATGCGCCGCGCCACGTCGCACAGCACGTCCCAGTCGGCGCGCGCTTCGCCGGGCGCCGGCAGAAACGCCCGCTGGCGCGAGATGCGGCGCTCGGAATTGGTCACCGTGCCATCCTTTTCGCCCCAGCCAAGGGCTGGCAGCAGCACGTCGGCATGGATATTCGTGTCCGAGCCGGCGCTGATGTCCGACACCACCACCAGTTCGCACTTGGCCAGCGCGCGGCGCACCTGGTCCGCGTCCGGCATGCTGACCAGCGGATTGGTGGCGATGATCCACACGGCTTTCACCTTGCCCGCCTCGATCGCGTGGAACAGTTCCACGGCCTTCAGGCCAGGCTTGCTGGCCATGCGCGGCGAGTCCCAGAAGGTTTGCACTGCCTCACGGTGCGCCTCCTTGTCGAGGTCGAGGTGCGCGGCCAGCATGTTGGCCAGGCCGCCCACTTCGCGCCCGCCCATGGCGTTCGGCTGGCCCGTGAGGGAAAACGGCCCCATGCCGGGCTGGCCGATGCGTCCCGTCGCCAGATGGCAGTTGATGATGCTGTTGACCTTGTCCGTGCCGCTCGATGACTGGTTCACGCCCTGGGAAAACGCGGTGACGACCTTGCGCGTGGCGGCAAACGCCTGGTAAAACGCCAGCAAGGCGTGCGGGTCGACCTTGCACATGGCCGCCACCTGCAAGGGGTCGCCGCAATCCACGTGGGCGGCCGCCAGCGCGTCGTCGAGACCCGCACTGTGCTGCGTGACGAAAGCGTCGTCGATCGCGCCTTCCCGCGCCAGATAGCACAGCAAGCCGTTGAACAGCCACACGTCGGTGCCCGGTTTCACGGGCAGGTGCAAATCGGCCAGCTCGCAGGTGGCCGTGCGGCGCGGGTCGATCACCACCAGTTTCATGTGCGGCCGGGTTTCGCGGATGCGGGCGATGCGCTGGAACAGGATCGGGTGGCACCAGGCCGTGTTCGAGCCCACCAGCACCACCATGTCGGCCAGTTCCAGGTCGTCATAGCAGCCCGGCACGATATCCTCGCCGAACGCGCGCTTGTGGCCCGCCACGGCCGACGACATGCACAGGCGCGAATTGGTGTCGATATTCGCGCTGCCCACATAGCCCTTCATGAATTTGTTGGCCACATAATAATCTTCCGTCAGCAGCTGGCCCGAGACATACAGGGCCACGGCGTCGGGGCCGTGCTCGGCGATGATGGCGCGCAGGCCGCCGGCCACCTGGTCCAGCGCGGCGTCCCAGGAAGCGCGCCGCAGCACGCCGTCGACGCGCACCTGCGGCTGCAGCAAACGGTTCTCCAGGTCCAGGGTGTCGCCCAGCGCCGAGCCTTTCACGCACAGGCGGCCCAGGTTGGCCGGGTGGGCCGTGTCGCCGGCGATGCGGATGGCGCCGTCGGGCAGGCGTGTCGCTTCCACGCCGCAGCCGACGCCGCAGTACGGGCAAGTGGTTTTCACGGGCGTGCAGCTAATCATGAAAGTATCCTGTTGGTCGCTGTCAGGCGGCCTGGGCGCACAGCGCCTGGCCAAACAATAAATGGGCGCGCAGCTTGCTGATATCGCGGCGCTGCTGGATCAGGTCGAAATACCAGGGACCGTCCTGCACGTCGCCATACAGCACGGCGCCGGCCAGGCGGCTGCCCTGCACCACCAGGCGCTTGTAGACGCCGCGGCGCGGATCGCGCAGCACCAGGTCTTCGCTGCCTTCGCCGCCGATGATGTCGCCGGCTGAATACAGGTCGATGCCCGTCACCTTCAACTTGGTGGCGCTGGCTTGCTGCACGTAGCGGCGGTGGCCCGCGCCGGCCAGGTGCGCGCCGCACACGCGCGCCTGCTCCCAGATGGGCGCCACCAGGCCGAAGGTGGCGCGCCGGTGCTGCACGCATTCACCCACGGCGTACACGCGCGGGTCATAGCTTTGCAGGCAGTCGTCGACGACGATGGCCCGTTCGCAGTGCAGGCCGGCCGCTTGCGCCAGCGCGATGTTAGGGCGCACGCCGGCCGTCATCACCACCAGGTCGGCGGGAATGCTGCTGCCGTCCGCAAACTGCACGCCTTCCACGCGGGTGCTGCCCAGAATGGAGGATGTTTGCGCCTGCATCAGGAAACGCAGGCCGCGCGCTTCCAGCGCCGTTTTCAGCAGCATCGAGGCAGGTGCGTCCAGCTGCTGGTTCATCAACGCGCCGCTCATGTGCACCACCGTGACGTCCATGCCCTGGCGCTGCAAGCCGTTGGCCGCTTCCAGCCCCAGCAAGCCGCCGCCGATGACCACCGCGTGGCGGTGCGTGCGCGCCGCCTGCAGCATGGTGTCGACGTCGCTGATATCGCGAAAACCGATCACGCCGGGCAGCTGGTGGCCCGGCACGGGCACGATGAAGGGCGTGGAACCGGTGGCCAGCAGCAGGCGGTCATAGGCAACCGTGATGCCGGACAGCGACTGCACCGTGCGCGCCTGGCGGTCGATGCGCATGACGGGGTCGCCCGCGTGCAGGGTGATGCCGTTGTGCGCATACCAGTCGCGCGTATGCAGCATGATGTCGTCCACCGTTTTTTCGCCGGCCAGCACGGGCGACAGCAGGATGCGGTTGTAATTGCCGTGCGGCTCGGCGCCGAACACGGTGATGTCGTACAGGTCCGGCGCGAGTTTCAAGAGTTCCTCGACCGTGCGCATGCCGGCCATGCCGTTGCCGACGACGACCAGCGAGGGACGCGCAGTGGCCCTGACTGGCGGATTCACAGGGCCACCCACACCATGTCCGCAAACACGCGCGCCGGCCAGGCGGCGACCGAGTGTTCCGGCGCTTCGATGCACTCGCCGCTGGCCAGGTCGAAATGCTGCTTGTAGATGGGCGAGGCGACGACGACGCGCTCGCCGATACTGCCCACGAGGCCCCGCGACAGCACGGAAGCGCCCGCGTTCGGGTCGATATTGTCGATGGCGTACACGCGCGGCGCGGCGTCGCCGACGCGGAACACGGCCACGTGGCGCCCATTGAGCAAGGCGCACACACCCGTGTCGGGCACGATGTCGGTCAAGGGGCAGATGGCCACCCAGTTGTCGGCGGTGGCGCCGGAAAGTTCATTCATCGCATTCATGGCTCAAGCCTCCACGGCAAGGATGGGGATCACGGTGCCGCGGCGTTCGTCAAGCGTGGCGGGCCGGATCTGGCCCCGCTCTTCGACAAACACCACGTTTTCATCGTTCTTTTCGCTGTTGACGAAATGGCGGAAGCGCTGGCGCACGGCGGGGTCCGTGACGGCCGCTTTCCATTCGCACGCATAGGTGTCGACCACGTGCTGCATGTCCGCCTCCAGTTCGTGGGCGATGCCCAGGCGGTCGGCCACGACGACGGACTTCAGATAATCGAGGCCCCCTTCCAGGTTGTCGCGCCACACGCTGGTGCGCTGCAGGCGGTCGGCCGTGCGCACGTAAAACATCAGGAAGCGGTCGACGTAGCGCACCAGGGTGGCTTCATCGAGATCGGACGCCAGCAATTCCGCATGGCGCGGTTTCATGCCGCCATTGCCGCACACGTACAGATTCCAGCCCTTTTCCGTGGCGATCAGGCCGATATCCTTGCCTTGCGCCTCGGCGCATTCGCGCGTGCAGCCGGAAACGCCGAACTTGATCTTGTGCGGCGTGCGCAAGCCCTTGTAGCGGTTTTCCAGCTGAATCGCAAAGCCCACGCTGTCGGCCACGCCGTAGCGGCACCAGGTGGAGCCGACGCACGATTTGACCGTGCGCAAGGATTTGCCGTAGGCGTGGCCCGACTCGAAGCCGGCCGCGATCAGCTCTTCCCAGATGGCAGGCAACTGGTCGACGCGCGCGCCGAACAGGTCGACCCGCTGGCCGCCCGTGATTTTCGTGTAGAGACCGTATTTTTTCGCCACCATGCCCACGGCGATCAAGCCGTCGGCCGTCACTTCGCCGCCCGGCATGCGGGGTACGACGGAATACGTGCCATCCTTCTGGATATTGCCAAGGAAATAATCGTTACTGTCCTGCAAGCTGGCGTGCACAGGAGAGAGCACGAAATCGTTCCAGCAAGAGGCGAGGATATTCGCCGCCACGGGCTTGCACACGTCGCACCCCAAACCCTGGCCATGCGCGCCCAGGAGCGCGCCGAAGCTGCGGATCTTGCCCACGCGCACCAAGTGGTGCAATTCCTGGCGCGAGTACGCAAAGTGTTCGCACACGTGGTTGTCGACTGCCAGGCCCTGCTTCTGCATTTCCGCCTTCATGATCTGCGTCACGAGCGGCACGCAGCCGCCGCAGGCCGTCCCCGCTTTCGTGCAGCTTTTCAAGGCGCCGATGCTGGTGGCTCCCCCGGCGACGGCCGCGCACAGCGCGCCCTTCGACACGTCGTTGCACGAGCAGATTTGCGCCGATTCGGGCAAGGCGTCCACGCCCAGGCCGACCTTTTGCTGGCCGTCCGCCTGCGGCAGGATCAGGAATTCGGGGGATGCCGGCAGCTCTATCTTGTTGAGCATCATCTGCAGCAAGGTGCCGTATTCGCTGGCGTCGCCCACCATCACGCCGCCCAGCAGGTACTTGCCGCAGTCGGAAACGACGATTTTCTTGTAGATCTGCTTGCGCTCGTCCATGAACTGGTAGGAGCGGCTGCCCGGCGCATTGCCGTGCGGGTCGCCCAGGCTGGCGACGTCCACGCCCATCAATTTGAGCTTGGTGCTCATGTCGGCGCCCTTGAACGATGCTTCGCCCGCTTCTCCTTCTTCCTCCTGCAGCACGTGGCGCGCCGCGATGCGCGCCATTTCATAGCCGGGCGCCACCAGGCCGAACACCAGACCGCCCCACAGCGCGCATTCGCCGATCGCGTAGATGTCCGGGTCGGAGGTGACGCAGCTGTCGTCGATGGCGATGCCGCCGCGTGGCCCCACGTCCAGGCCGCAGGCGCGCGCCAGTTCGTCGCGGGGGCGGATGCCGGCCGAGAAGACGATCATGTCCGCTTCCAGGTGGCTGCCGTCGGCGAACTGCATGCGGTGCGTGGCCGCCTCGCCGTCGACGATGGCCAGGGTATTTTTTTGCGTGTGCACGGTCACGCCCAGTTCCTCGATCTTGCGGCGCAGGACGCGCGCGCCGCCCTCGTCCACCTGCACGGCCATCAGGCGCGGCGCGAATTCCACCACGTGGGTGTCCAGCTTCAGATCGCGCAAGGCCTTCGCGCATTCGAGGCCCAGCAGGCCGCCGCCGATCACCACGCCGGTGCGGGACTGGGCGCCCCAGGCCAGCATGGCTTCCAGGTCTTCGATGGTGCGGTAGACGAAGCAGCCGTCGCGCTCCTTGCCCGGCAGCGGCGGCACGAACGGCGTCGAGCCGGTGGCAAACACGAGTTTGTCGTAGATCAAGACTTCGCCCGTGCTGGCCGTGACGGTTTTCGCCGCGCGGTCGATGGACACGGCACGCGCATTGAGCTTCAGCACGACGTTGCCCTTGTCGAAGAAGCCGGGCGCCACCAAGGAGAGGTCGTCGGCCGATTTGCCGCTGAAAAATTCGGACAGATGCACCCTGTCGTAGGCGGGGCGCGGTTCTTCGCACAGCACGGTGACGTGCAGGTGCGGCGCGTTTTCCAGGGCCAGGCGTTCGAGGAATTTATGCCCGACCATGCCATGGCCAAGGACGACGATGTTCAAGGGGTGGTTCATTGCTGTCTCCTCAGGCCGCGGCCATGTTCGGTTCGGCCGCTTCGCGGGTAAAGCGCACGGCGATGGCGCACAGGGCCGAGATCACCACCAGCGCGCTGAGGATGATCAAGGTCTGGCGGATATCGCCCGTGCCCTTCATCAGGAAACCGGCCGCCACGGCGCCCACGTTGCCGCCCGCGCCGATGATGCCGGCCACGCCGCCCAGCGCGCGGCTGTCGATAAAAGGCACCAGCGCATAGGTCGCGCCGCACGCCATGTGGGTGAACAGGCCGAAGACCAGCATGGCGATGACGGCATACGTGACGCTGTCGACCTTGGCAAACCACAGCAAGCCCACGCCTTCGCCGATCATCAGCATGAACAGCAGGGTCACGCGGCTGTTCAAATTGCCGCGCAGGGCCAATTTATCCGACATCCAGCCGCCCAACGCGCGGGCAAACAGGGCCAGCAAGCCGAAGCTGCCGGCGGCCAGTCCCGCCGATTTCAAGGACAGGCCGAAATGGTCGACGTAGTACACGGCGGCGATGTTGTGGATGAAAATCTCGATGCCGAAGCAGGCGCCGTAGGTGACGAACAGCAGCCACACGCGGTAGTTGGCGCTGGCGGCCTTGAAGCTGTCCCAGCCACCGGCCGGAGCATGTCCGGCCTTTCCACCCTCGATAGCCACGCCAGCGGCGCGCAAGTCCGCGTAATTACCTTCCGGGCAATCCTGCGTATAGCGCCAGTAGAGGGCAGCCATCACCAGCATCAGCACGCCCGGCACCAGCAGCGCGATGCGCCAGCCCATCGATTCGGACACGCCCAGCATCAGCACAGCGCCCAGCAGCAAGGGCATCAATGCCTGCGCCGCGCCGCCGCCCGCATTGCCCCAGCCGGCGGCGGCCGCATTCGCCGTGCCCACCACGCGGGGCGCAAACATCACGGAGGTGTGATATTGCGTAATGACAAAGCTGGCGCCGACGGCGCCGATGCCCAGGCGGAAGAACAGGAAGCTTTCATAGCTTTGCGACGCGGCCACGCCCAGCACGGGTATGGCGCCCAGCAGCAGTAAGCCCGTGTAGGTCTTGCGCGGGCCGTAGCGGTCGCACAAGGGCCCCACGATCAGGCGCACGAGGATGGTGATGGCGACGGCCGCGATATTGATATTTGCCACTTGCGCCAAGGAAAGGCCGAACTCGCCCTTGATGACAGGCATCAGGGGTGCGCAGGCGAACCAGGCGAAGAAACACACGAAAAATGCCATCCACGTCAGGTGGAATGCGCGCATGGGCGGTGTGGCGAGGGAGAAGAGCGCAATGCGCGTTGCTTTTTGGCTGGCCATGATGGTTCCCGAAGTATCCCGTTGATAAAACAAAACGGCGCCCGCCCCCGCCGATCAAAAAAATCAGCCTGGGCGGACGCCGTTGTCCATGTGGTCCGTCGTTGGACCGTTGTGCGTTTATTCAGGGGATCGCCGTTGATCCGTATCTCTTGTGTAGCAAGCGCCGTGCCAGCTTTTGCAGGGGTACGCGGCGCCATTTGCACTGGCTTTGCGCCAGATCATGGCCAATCACGGTGCAAGCACGCCACTTGCTGGTGCATGCGGGAACCGGCACGTGGCAACTCTTGTCTAACTTACCATCTGAAGCAGTTGCGGGAGGCCACGATGCTCAAGACACTGCGTCGCTGGCGGCCGCCTTGGCCGCCATGGCTCGCTTGCGTGTGTGCTGGCGTGTTGCTCATAACGTGGAGCAACAGTGTCGCCGCGCAAGAGCCGAAGGAGCACAGCGAACTCGACGCCACTGTCGTCGCGCCCTTCCGCGCCGCGCCCGGGGCACGGACAACGCAGGCACGCACCTTTCTGGTCCGCCTCGCCTATCCCGACGAGGGGCGCGCGCATGCGGTGAGCTGGACCTTGACCTTGTCCGGTCCGGGGCCGCAAGGCGCCTTGCTGCGGCACTGGTCGGGCACGGAACAGGTAAGGGCCGGCGGCAAGAGCATCGCCCTGCCCTGGGATGGCCGCGCCGACGCCGATGCGCGCGCACGGCGCGTGCCGGTCCCGGACGGTTTATATGAACTGCGCCTGCTGGCCGTGGCCGATGCCGGCACGCCGCAGGAAGCGCAGGTGGAACAGCAATGGCACATCCAGGTGCAGCGGGGGGCCGGCGCGCCGCCCAGGGTACCCGCCTTCCAGGCGGGCTTGCAGCAACTGCCCAGCCTGGATGGTCAGCTTGCGTACCGCATCGTCTACGCCAACCTGCACAGCCAGACGCGCCACAGCGACGGCGGCGCGGCGCTCGATGCCTGTCATGGCGCGCAGGAACCGCAAACGGCGCCCTTCGGTCCCATCGATGCCTACAAATATGCGCAGCAACATGGACTCGACGCCCTGCTGACATCCGAGCACAACCATATGTATGACGGTTCCGATGGCACCAACGCCGCTGCCATCCCTGCCGAAGCGATAGCCTTGTACCAGACGGGGCTGGCCGAAGCGGCCGCGTATACGGCCGCCCATCCCGGCTTCCTGGCCCTGTACGGCATGGAATGGGGCGTCATCAACAAGGGTGGCCACCTGAACATCTTCAATAGCGACCAGCTGCTGGGCTGGGAAAGGAATGCCCTGGGCGAGCTGCTGGCCGACGTGGAAACGCCGAAAAGCGATTACGCTGGCCTGTACGCGCTGATGCGCGAACGGGGCTGGATCGGGCAGTTCAACCACCCTGCCTATGCGGGCCAGTTTCTCGTCGATGGCCAGCCGCTGGGCTACACGCCGGATGGCGACGCGGCCATGGTGTTGTGCGAAGTCATGAACACGTCCGCTTTTTCCACCAACGACGAGGAAACGGAGACGCGGCGCAGCAATTACGAGGCGGCCTGCAACCGGGCCCTGGCGGCCGGCTACCACGTGGCCTTCAGCAGCAACCAGGACAACCACTGCGCCAACTGGGGCGCCGCTTACGGCAACCGTACGGCCGTGCTGGTGGCCAGTCCTGCCGCCGGCACGCCCGTGTCACGCGACGGCTTCCTCGAAGCGCTGCGCGCGCGCCGCGTGTTTGCCACCATGGACAAGCACGCGCAACTGCTGTTCACGGCCAACGGCAAGCTGATGGGCGAGCGCTTCGACAACCACGGTCCCTTGCACCTGGCCATCAACTTCAGCAACAGCGCGGGGCGGCAAGCGGCCGCCGTTGCCATCTTCCACGGCGTGCCGGGAAGCAATGGCTCCGTCACACAGGTATCGGACCAGGCCGAGTTCGCCCTCACGCCGGCGCCCGGCCCCCACTTCTATTACGCGCGGCTGACGCAGGACGACGGCAATATCGTCTGGTCGGCGCCCGTGTGGGTCAATCAGTTGCCGTGACGGTGACAGCGGGGGCGGAATGCCGGGCCATCAGTTCGGCGACCCAGTCGATGAAGACGCGCAGTTTCTTGCTGACATGGCGGTTCGGCGGATAGGCGAGATGGAGCGGCATGGCGTCGACCGTCCATGCGGGGAACAGCGGCAGCAGCTCGCCCCTGGCCACGTGCGGCCGCGCCATATACTCGGGCAGCCACAGCACGCCCAGCCCCGCCACCCCGGCCGCCAGGTAGGCGTTGCCATCGTCGATCGACAGCACGTACTGGCCGTGGATCTTCACGCTCTTGCCCTCGCGGTGCATCACGTACGGAAAGCCGTTGCCGCTGCGTCCCCAGCGAAAGCGCACGATGCGGTGCGCGCTGTCCTGCAAGTCCAGCGGATGCAAGGGCGTGCCCACCCATTGCAGGTAGGCAGGCGCCGCATACACGCCCAGCGGCAAGTCGGCCAGCTTGCGCGCCATCAGCGACTGGTCGGTGATGTCACCGCCACGTATCACGCAATCGACATTGTCGCCGATCACGTCGACCATGCGGTCGCTGGCGCCCATGTCGAGCACAATATCGGGATACCGCGCATGAAACCCGGGCAGCGCCGGCACCAGCAGCAAAGCGGCGAGCGGACTGGGCACGTCCACGCGCAACTGGCCCCGCGGCAAGGCAGCGGCATGCGGCAAGCTCGTTTCGATTTCTTCCAGGGTGTCGAGCACCTGCACGATGCGCTCGTAGTAGGCGGCGCCATCGGCCGTCACATTGACTTTGCGCGTGGTGCGGTTCAGCAACTTCAGGCGCAGCCGCGCCTCGAGCTGCTGCACCAGCTGCGTCACCGTCGTGCGGCTCATATGCAAGGTCGCGGCCGCCCGCGTAAAACTGCCCGTCTCGACCACCCGCACGAATGCCCGCATCGTATCCAACTTGTCCATCCACACCTCCGCCACCCGATTGTTTGGATTATACAAACAGTGCAGGCGATTCTGGCCGCTTTATCAGCAGGCTGGCAGCAGATAAAGTGTTCTCCAGGCAGCAACTTCGCTGCATCGACAAAGGAAAGCTGATGAAACGCGACGTCGTATTCCCTCCGGGCCGCCAAGCCCTGTATGAGCAGAACCGCTATTCGCCCGCCGTGCGCGCCAACGGCCTGCTGTTCGTGTCGGGACAGGTCGGCAGCCGCGAAGACGGTTCGCCCGAACCCGGGCTCGAAGCCCAGGTCCGGCGCGCCTTCGACAACCTGAATGCCATCTTGCAAGCGGCCGGCTGCTCGTTCGACGACGTGCAGGACGTGACCATCTTTATCGTCGACCCGCAGGCCAACTTCCAGCGCATCTGGGATATCGTGCAAGCCGGTTACTGGGGCGAAGCTCCCCACCCCACCGTCACGGCCGTTGGCGTGACGTGGCTGTATGGTTTCCAGTTCGAGATCAAGGTAGTGGCCAGGCTGCCTGGCCAGCACACAGCCCCCGGAAGCGTGCAGGAAAAATAGCGGCAGGTTTTCCCCTCGCACGATTGCCCGCCGCAAGGTGCGCTGGCGCTGATCTATGGCAACATGGCAGCGCCGTTTGGACAGCATGTTGACAGCAAGGCGGCGCAACCGACGAATGCCAGGAAACGGAATGAAGCCAAAAGCGCTGATCATCGCCAATATTGAAGCGTTCTTGCTGGAGCCGCTGACCGCAGCGGGCTTCAAGTTCTCGCCAGGCCAGCTGACCTTCAAGCGCGCGCGGAACGAATTCGTCCAGACCATCCATTTCCAGGCCAACCGCCATAATGAAGAGCATGTCTGCGTGGCATTCTGGAGCCACTATCAGGTTTCGTCCAGATCCTACGCCTCGTGGCACAAGGCGCGCTACGGTCATGAACCTGCCAATCCCATCGTTGGCGCCG
The DNA here is from genome assembly GCF_030587305.1 of Janthinobacterium sp. SUN206. Taxonomy (NCBI): domain Bacteria; kingdom Pseudomonadati; phylum Pseudomonadota; class Betaproteobacteria; order Burkholderiales; family Oxalobacteraceae; genus Janthinobacterium; species Janthinobacterium sp. SUN206. Next base: position 1,678,068 of record NZ_JAPWIB010000001.1, read on the forward strand.
TGGCGGACTGGAATATTCCGCACTGGCAATGCGCGAGCGTGGAAGGCGAAGCGCATCACCAGCTCGTCGATCCGGCCCGGAGTGCGACAGTCATGCACTGCCTGCGGCATAATCTGCACACATTGGCCCTGCCCTGGCTTGAGCGCCTGTCCAATTGGGAAAATGCCGCTCTGAGCCTGGTCGAAGCGCAAGACGCGCATGCCAGGGCCTGCGATTTTTATCTGATGGCGGGCCAGCAGGAAAAAGCCCTGTGGGCACTGAACGAGGGCCTTGCCTATTGGAAGAAAAATCCCGGCGCCTCTTTTCCCGAAGAAAAAGAAGCAATCGCTTTACGGATGGAGAAAGACTTCAATGCCTAAACACGCTACGCCATGACCGAGATTACGTGTCCCTACGACGGCGACTGCGGGCGCCGCTTCGACAGCAGCGCCATGGATGCCCCGGATGCTGCGTTTTTAAACACGGCCATCGGCAAGAAAATGACGTTCATGTTCCTGCACTGCCCCGCATGTGCAAGGATGTTCCAGTTCAATCCGGTCGCCTGGATAGCCCAGGCTTGCGAGACGGCTGCGCCCAGGGCCGCCAAAGTCGCGAAGAAAAGCAGCAAGCAGCTGGAAAAATTGCTGGCCAGGGAACAAGTGACCGTGCCCCGGGCCTATCTCGCGCACCTCCGTAGCGCAAAGTCACTACCCGGCGTGGCGATTTTCAAGGACGAAGAGCCCTTCACGCTGTACAGCCTGGACGCGCTGTGCCAGGACGTCGATGTGGATGGAACCAGCTACCTGGCAGTCAGGCAACTGACCGGCTTTGCGCAGGCCCTGGCGCAAGCGGCGGGAATCGGGTCGAAGCAGGCAGCACCGTTCAGCCTTGCCGAACTGGCGGCTTGCCTGGCCATCGGCGAGGAAAATACGCGCATCCTGTTCATCGACAGCCGCGACAAAGAGGCATTGTGGATCTATCACTGCGACGGCGGCGATGTCGAACCGACGCGGCTCACCTTGACCTCGCTGATCGGGCCTGGCGTATGCTGAAAGGCGCGACACGCCGCAGATTCTGCGGCCGGCGTCCATTCCAGCAAACAATATTGGAAAAGCATGCTATTTTTTAAGTAGTCGCCCATAGACACTGGTTCCTCACAGCAATCCATGGCACCATGGCTGCGCCGTTTTGCCTGCAACGCGGCCTCCATCGGACCAACCAGGAACCCTACATGTCGTCATATCGCATTCTCGCCAGCAGCATGCTGCTCGGCCTGGCCGCAGCGGGCATTGCCCATGCACAAGCCCCCGCGCCCGCCGCCGCCAACACCGATCCCCACCTGTGGCTGGAAGACGTCCTCGGCGACAAGCCGCTGGCCTGGGTCAAGCAGCACAATGCCGTCACCACCAAGGAACTGGAAGCCCAGCCCGGATTTTCCGCCCTGCAGGCGCGCCTGAAAACCATCCTCAATTCCAAGGAACGCATTCCCTACGTCAGCAAGGAAGGCGAGTATTACTACAACTTCTGGCGCGATGCCCAGCACGTGCGCGGCATCTGGCGCCGCACCACGCTGGCGCAGTACCAGCAGGCCGAACCCGCGTGGGAAACCGTGATCGACCTCGACCAGCTGGCCGCCGGCGAGAGTGAAAACTGGGTCTGGGGCGGCGCTTCCTGCCTGTATCCAAAGGGCGAACGCTGCCTCATTTCCCTGTCGCGCGGCGGCGGCGACGCCAAGGTGGTGCGCGAATACGATGTGGCCAGGCGCGCCTTCGTCGACGGCGGCTTCACCCTGCCCGAAGCGAAGGGCAGCGCCAGCTGGATCGACCAGGACACCCTGTTCGTCTCCACGGATTTCGGCCCCGGCTCGATGACCAGCTCCGGCTACCCGCGCATCATCAAGCAGTGGCAGCGCGGCACGCCGCTGGCGCAGGCGCAAACGCTGTATGAAGCCAAAGCCGACGACCTGAGCGCGGGCGCCTACAAGGATTTCACGCCCGGCCACGAACACCAGTTCATCGAGCGGCAAATCGATTTCTACAGCGGCGAAATGTTCCTGCGCGACGGCGCCGACTTGAAGAAGGTGCCGAAACCGGACGATGCGACGGCCTTCACGGTGCGCGACCAGCTGGTCATCACCCTGCGTTCGGACTGGAAAGTCAACGGCAAGACCTATGTGCAAGGCTCATTGCTGGCGACCGACTTCAAGTCCTTCATGCAGGGCAAGCAGGTGCTGGAAGTGCTGTACGCGCCCACGGCCACGTCGTCGCTGGACAATGTCACGGCGACGAAATCGGCCATCCTCGTCACCACCCTGGACAAGGTCAAGAACCGCCTGACGGAACTGCGCCACGTGAACGGCAAGTGGCAGCGCCGCGCCGTCGATGCGCCCAAGCTGGGCACCCTGGCCGTCAGCGCGCTCGATCCCGTCGACTCGGACCAGTACTTCCTGACGGTGACCGACTTCCTCAACCCCACCACCCTGTACCTGGCCACGGCGCAAAGCGACAAGCGGACCAAGATCAAGTCGCTGCCCGCCTACTATGACGCGGCGCCGTACAAGGTGGAGCAGTTCGAATCGACGTCGAAGGATGGCACGAAGGTGCCGTATTTCGCCATCATGGGCAAGAAGACGAAGTTCGACGGCAGCAACCCCACCGTGCTGTATGGCTACGGCGGCTTCGAAGTGTCGCTGAAACCGAGCTACAGCGGCACCACGGGCATCGCGTGGCTGGAAAAAGGCGGCGTGTACGTGCTGGCCAATATCCGCGGCGGCGGCGAATTCGGCCCCCGCTGGCACCAGGCGGCGCTGAAGGAAAACCGCCAGCGCGCGTATGACGATTTCATCTCGGTGGCGCAGGATTTGATCCAGCGCAAGGTCACCAGTCCGCGCCACCTGGGCATCATGGGCGGCAGCAATGGCGGCCTGCTGACGGGCGCCGTGCTGGTGCAGCGTCCCGACCTGTTCAACGCCGTCGTCAGCCAGGTACCGCTGCTCGACATGCGCCGCTATAACAAGATGCTGGCGGGCGCCTCGTGGATGGGAGAGTACGGCGACCCAGACGTGCCGGAACAATGGGCGTACATCAGCAAGTACTCGCCGTACCAGAACGTCTTCAAGGACAAGAAATATCCGCGCGTGCTGTTTACCACCTCGACGCGCGACGACCGGGTCCATCCCGGCCATGCGCGCAAGATGGTGGCGAAGATGGAAGAGCAAGGCCACGACGTGCTGTACTGGGAAAACACGGAAGGCGGCCATGCGGGCGCCGCCAATAACGACCAGCAGGCGCTGATGTGGGCACTGACCTACACCTTCCTGCTGGAGCAGCTGAAGTAAGGAAGTCGATAAACCCGGCCTGACGGCCCCCGCAAGACAGAACGCCTGCACCGGATTCCGGCGCAGGCGTTTTTTTCATGGGCCTACTTCGCCTGCGCGCTGGGGCGCTCGGCGATGCGGTCGCGGTAGGCCTGCAGGTGCTGCAAGCCTTCCGCGCCGGGGCGGTACTTCATCAGGCCGCGCGCAAACTCCAGCGCGCAGAAGGCCGTGATGTCGGCAATGGTGAAGCGCTCGCCGGCGATGTACGGCTGCTGCGCCAGCACCTGGTCCAGCCACTGCGCCGTCTCGCGCAGCTTGCCCGCCTGCGCCGTGGCGAAATCGGGAAACTGCGGGTTTTCCAGCGCCACCAGGGCCGGATGGCCGTGGCGCACCCAGTTGGCGGCGGCGCTGAACAAATGCAGTTCCACGCGGCGGTCGGCCATTTCGATGAACGCGCGCTCTTCGAAACCTTCGCCCATCAGGTTCGGCTGCGGCTGCAAGCCTTCCAGGTAGGTGCAGATGGCGCGCGTCTCGGTCAGCACGCGTCCGTCCGCCAATTCCAGCACGGGCACGCGGCCCAGCGGGTTTTTCGCCAGGAAGGCGGGATCGCGGTGCTGGCCCGCCATCAGGTCGAGCGCCACTTCCTCGATGCCGGTGATGCCTTTTTCGGCGATGAACATGGTGACGCGGCGTGGATTCGGCGTGCGGGGGCTGATATACAGTTTCATGTGCAAGTCTCGTCTCGTTAGGGTGGTTGACAATCAGGTGCGGCACCGGCCTGTGGCAAGGCGGTCAGGCGCCCATCATACCAGCGCACCGCCATGGTGCGGCGCTCCCGGCGCGTTGACTTTGCCCCCGTTTCCACTTAGATTGCTGTACGGGAACGCTGGCTTCCAGTTCCAGCGATGTCCCCCAACCGCCATCAACGCTCGCAGCCTACCCGGCCGGCCGGCGTTTTACCCATGAACGAAGGGCATACCATGCATCGCACACCGACTCCGCGTTTCCGCCGCAGCCAACTGGCCGCCGCCGTCCTGGCCCTGGCCGCCGTCACGGCCTTTACCCCTGGCCACGCCGCACCCGCCGCCAAATACGCCTCGGCCAGCCACTCCCCTGGCACCACCACGCAGCTGCCGCGCGGCGTCACGCCCCTGCACTACATCCTGTCGATCACGCCGGACGCCGCCGCCTCCACCTTCAAGGGCGCAGCCGCCATCAAGGTGGCCGTCGACACGCCGACGGCCAGCATCACTTTCAATGCCCTGAACCTGGCGTTTGCCGCCGCCGCCATCGAAGGCGCGGGCGGCAGCAAGCAGATGACGCGCAAGATCGATATCGACGCGGACAAGCAGACGGCCACCGTGCATTTCGCCGAGCCGCTGGCCAAGGGTGAGTACCTGTTGCGCATCGACTACACCGGCAAGATCGGCACGCAGGCCACGGGACTGTTCTCGCTCGACTACGACACGCCGCAAGGACGCCAGCGCGCGCTGTACACGCAGTTCGAGAATTCGGACGCGCGCAGCATGCTGCCGTCGTGGGATGAACCGGACTACAAGGCCACCTTCGCGCTGGACGTGGTCGTCCCGAGCAGCCAGATGGCCGTCGGCAACATGCCGATCGCCAGCAGCGAAGAGCTGGGCAATGGCATGAAGCACGTATATTTCGCCACCACGCCGCGCATGTCGACGTATTTGCTGTTCTTCGGCCTGGGCGACTTCGAGCGGGCGACAAAGATGGCCGACGGCACGGAACTGGGCGTCATCACGAAGAAGGGCGCGCTGGCGCAAAGCCGCTTCGCGCTCGACGAGTCGGCCGCCCTGCTGCGCGAATACAACGATTATTTCGGCGTGCGCTACCCGCTGCCCAAGCTCGACAACATCGCCGCGCCGGGCCGCAGCCAGTTCTTCGGCGCCATGGAAAACTGGGGTGCCGTGTTCACCTTCGAATATGGCTTGCTGCTCGACCCGGCCATCTCGACCCAGTCGGACAAGGAAAACATCTACACCACCCTGTCGCATGAAATGGCGCACCAGTGGTTCGGCGACCTGGTCACCATGCGCTGGTGGGACGACCTGTGGCTCAACGAAGGCTTTGCCTCGTGGATGGAAAGCCGCACCACGGAGCGTTTGCACCCGGAATGGAACACGACCCTGTCCAAGGTGGGCGGGCGCGAATCGGCCATGAGCCAGGATGCGCTGCGCACCACGCATCCGGTGGTGCAGCGCATCGCCACCGTGGAACAGGCCAGCCAGGCCTTCGACGGCATCACCTATCAAAAGGGCAAGGCCGTGATCAGCATGCTCGAAGCGTACGTGGGCGCCGACACGTGGCGCACGGCCGTGCGCAGCTACATGCGCAAGCATGCGTATGGCAATACGGTATCCGACGACCTGTGGCGCGAAGTCGACGCGGCCGCGGGCAAGCCTGTCAGCGCCATCGCCCATGATTTCACCCTGCAGCCGGGCGTGCCCATGATCACCGTGGGCGACGCCGTGTGCAGGAAGGGCAATACGCGCGTGACCCTGACGCAGACGGAATTTTCCAAGGACCAGCCGGACAAGAAACCGCTGTCGTGGAAAGTGCCCGTCATCGCGTCGACGGTCGGCAACGGCAAGCTGGCCCGCGTGCTGGTCAAGAATGGCAAGGCCACCCTGAACGTGCCCGGTTGCGGCGCCCTGCTGGTGAACGCGGGCCAGAGCGGCTACTACCGCACCCTGTATGCGCCGGCCGGCACGCACGCGCTGGCGGGCAGCTTCGCGCGCCTGGCGCCGATCGACCAGCTGGGCTTGCTGGCGGACAGCCAGTCGCTGGGCATGGCGGGCTTGCAAGACCCGGCCGCTTTCCTGGAACTGGTGAAGGCCACGCCGCTGTCGGCCGACCCGCAAGTGCTGGGCCGCGTGGCCGGCGCGCTGAACGGCCTGTATGAACAGTATGCGGGCGACACGGCGCGCCAGCAGGCTTTCGGCCGCTTTGCCATGGCGCGCCTGGCGCCGATGATGGCGCAGACGGGCTGGGAAGCGCGCGCGGGAGAAGCATCGAGCGTGGCGACCCTGCGCGGCCGCCTGATTGCCATCCTCGGCGACATGGGCGAGCCCGGCGTGATCGCGGAAGCGCGCCGCCGCTACGCGGCCAGCGAACAGGATCCGTCCGCCATGCCCGCGCCGCTGCGCCGCACCATCCTGGGTGTCGTGGCCCAGCATGCGGACGCCGCCACCTGGGAACAGCTGCACGCCAGGGCGCAGCAGGAAAAGACGCCGCTGGTCAAGAACCAGCTGTACGACTTGCTGGCCTCGACCGACGACGCGGCCCTGGCGCAGCGCGCGCTGGCGCTGGCGCTGACGGATGAACCTGGCGTGACCAACAGCCCGGCCATGATTTCGCGCGTGTCGCGCAGGCATCCGGAACTGGCGTTCGACTTCGCGCTGGCCCACCTGGAGCAAGTCAATGCGCGCATCGACGCCAGTTCGCGCAGCCGCTACTTCCCCCGCCTGGCCGCCGGCTCGGCGCAGCCGGAAATGATCGCCAAGCTGGAAGCGTATGCGCAGGCCAACCTGCCGGCCAGCGCGCGCGGCGACGCCGACAGTTCCGTGGCCGGCATCAAGTACCGTATCAAGGTGCGTACCGAGCGCCTGCCGGCTGTCGACGCATGGCTGGCCAAGCAAACGGGTTAAGCGCCCGCGCCCGGCGCCGCAGTATGGCGGCGCCGGGCATTTTCCGGCCCTGCACGAAAATCCGGGCAAAAAAAACCGGCTTCGCAAGTCGCGGCAGCCGGTTGAAACGCTGTTTCAGAGCGCAGGGATAAAACGGAAAACACATGAAAAAGTGGAAATCGTGCCGGTCATTGAGGTGTCCGGCAACCTTGCGCCCGGGGTTTCCGTGCGCCATGTATCCACTATGCCAGCCCTTCACTAAGTCAGGCTTAGGACTTCATTAAAGCCCCTTCATTTTCCCGCTTTCACCCTGCATGCCTTGCCATCGCAGCAATTTCACGCTGCGCCGGCCTGTCTGGTGCCGATGGTTGAGCTCACCGGCTAAGCTGTTGAGTCATGCCTGCATCCTATCGCTCCCGGAACGTAGTGATTTGCGCACCGCATGCTGTGTGCCAACAAAAGCATCATAACAGCGGCATATGACCGCCTTATGACGTAGCGCTAAGGTGCGCCGCCCTCCTTTGCGGAACTCTTGATGCCCGTCAACTCGATCTCCACGCGGCGGTTCGGCTGCAGACAGGCGATCAGGGCCGCGCCCGGCGCCACCTTCTCGCAAGCGGCGACGGGTTCCGCCTTGCCCTTGCCATACGCGCTGATGACATTGGCGATGCCCTGTTCGCGCAACAACTGTTTCACCGTCAAGGCGCGCCGCTCGGACAAGGCCTGGTTATAGCTGTCCGAGCCCAGGCGGTCAGTATGCCCCGTCACGGACAGCGTATCGATCTGCACATAGCCCTGCTTCAGGCGCGCCGCCAGGTCGCGGATCTTCTCGATGCCCTGCGGCAGCACGTCGGCCGCGCCCGCCTTGTCGAAGCGGAACAGGGCGTCCATGTCCAGGGTGATGCGCTCATGCTCGATGCGCGGCGGCAAGATGTCCGGCGGCGTTACCCGCTTCGGCTGGTCGGCAGGACAGGATGCCGCGGCGGACTGGGCGGCCGCCTGCGCATCCTCGGCCAGTTGCACGTACGGGTTCGCGTGGCGCCAGCCCTGCTGCTTGTATTCATTGCCCGCATGCGCCAGCTCCACTTCGCCGCACGCCACCTTTTGCGCGGCGCAGGCGAAGCCCGGCGAGGCGCGCAACTTGCCGAAGCCGGCCCACAGGTCGTCGCGCAAGCGCGTGGCGTCGTTCACCAGCGGCGTCGCATCGCCGGGATTGGGCGTGCTGCCGTCTTCCAGCGCGGCAACAATCTTCGCCGATTCCTGCAGCGCCTGCAGGGGAAAGGCCGAGCGGTCGTTGCGCGTGTATTCGTGGAACGATACGTCGAGCCAGCATTGCGCCTTGGACAGGTAATAGTCGCCCACGCGCACGCCGCCGTCGTTGAGCTTCTTGATGCGCTCCTGCAGCAGCCGGTACGCCTGCTGGTCGGCAGAAACGGCCTGGTCGCTGATGCGCAGCTGGGGCATGGCCAGCGGCGCCGCCGGCAGGGTCGGCGTGGCCGCCCGGGCCAGGCCCATGGCCAGCAGGCCGGCGAGCGGCAGCAGTTTCATCGTCGTGGTCATCATCGGTGTCATCGTCGGTGTCATCGTCGGTATCAGTGAAGGAGTCATGGTAGCTTTCATGGCCGGGCCAGGGTGCGGTTGATGGTGGCGTCTTTACCTTTGAACAAGTTTTCATCGAACTTGAAGCGCAGACGCAAATAGGGGCCGCGGGCCGTGTAGTCGGCGCCCGTCAGGTCGCGGTCGGAAAAGCCCGACCAGTTGTGGCCGGCCGACAGCCACAGGTTTTGCGCCAGCAGATAGCCCACTTCGACGCCGTTGGCCCACTGGCGGCTGCCCCCTTGCGGGCTGCCCATCACGGCCGCCAGCACGCCGATGTCCCAGTTCTTGCTGATGTCGTACACGGTGCGCCCGGAAAACAGCCACGCCGTGTATTTCTCTTGCCCGGCGGGCAGGTTCCTGTCGTTATTGTGCTTGGCGGCAACCCTGCCCGTGAACCACCACGGACGGCTGGGGTGGTAATCGAGGTGCGTGGAAACGATATGCGCGCGGTAATTGTCGCCATCGATCTGCGACTGGTCGCGCACCGTCTTGTACTCATAGCGGGCCAGGCCGTTGAAACGATTGTCGTCGACGGGACGCCACGCAAAGCCCAGTTGCGCCCGGTCCTGCAGCACATTGCCCACGGGCGCGCCGCTGGCGTCGTCGTTGTTGCGCGTGTACAGCAGGTAGTTGCGTGCAAGCAAAGTCCAGTCGCGGCTCAGCTTGCGCGCCCAGGCGATGGTATTGAGCCATTGATCCTGGCGCTGGTTGCCCGGCGCGATGTCGCTGTCGAACAGGCGCCGGTACTCGAGCTTGACGGAGCCGCGCCACAGGGGATTGACGGCATAGTCGAAGCCTGCCGCCACGGCCACGGCTTGCTGTTGCTGGCCGTTCATGACTTTCAGGTATTCCACATTCGTGTTCGCCGCCAGCCCTTCGCCCAGGTTCCACGTGTTGCGCAAGCCGGACGCCAGCTGCAAGTCGCGCTGGTTGATGAGGCTGTAATCCATGGCGTCGCGCATGCGGTACTCGCCGAACACGGTGCCGCCCGGCATGTAGCCCGTATCGGCGCCGGCGACAAAGCTGGTGCTGCGGTCGGCCGGATTGAGCGAATACGCGGACGCCAGCCCCGTCTGGTTTTCATAGCGCGCATACAGCCGGCTGCGTTCGGCCAGCTGGTATTGCGCGCCCAGGCCGTAGCGGTGCTGGTCCGCGTCGGCTATGCTTTTTTCCACGTCGCCATTCAGGGTCCAGCGGTCCGTGGCCTTGTATTGCGCGCCCAGGCGCACGGTGGTGGCGTCCAGCGGCACCGTCGCGCCCGCGCCCACGCCGGGATTGATGGGCGCAAACGTGGTGATGCTGCCGCCCGTGACGGGGTCGATGGCCGTGTTCGCCGTGCCGTTGCCGAAGAAGCCGCCCGTGGGATTCAAGCCCGTGCCCAGCGGCGACGTATTCGGCGCGATGCCGGCCGTCGACGGCATGCCGCCGCTCTCCTTCATGTGCTGGATGGACACGTCGAGCAGCCAGCGTTCGCTGGCATTCCACGCCACGCCCAGGCGCTGTGCATCGCGGCGCGCATCCGTGCTGCGCTCGTCGCTGCGGATGGCCTCGCCATACACGGTGACGGCGGGACTGAGCTTGTAGCCCGCTTTCAGCCCCGCCTCGCCCCGCCCGCCCGTGATGCCGGCCGCCGTGTTATTGAAATCCTGGTCGGAACGGCTCCAGAAGGCTTTCGCTTCCAGCTTCTCATCCTTGTGCTGCAACTCGATCCGCGCCGCATTGCCGCTGACTTCATCGCGCAACTCGCCCGCCTGGCCCGACGGCGTCGTGTAGATGCTGCCGCCCGCGCTGTAGCTGGTGGACGTGGTGCGCGCCACCTCGACCACCAGCAGGCTGTGCTCGCCGAGGCGCAAGCCCGCGTTGACGCTATGCAATTTGTACGGCGACAAGGGATTCCTGTCTTCCACGGCCGAGCCGCCGAGCGACACCATCTTGCCCAGCTGCACTTGCCCATCCACGCCCACGGTCCAGAATTTCTCGCCGCCCTGGTCCACCTCATAGCTGATGCGTATCGATTGCGGGTCGCCATTCGGTGTCAGCGCGGGGATCGCCTGCTTGAACAGGATGCGCCCGCTGAACGGCTCGAAGCTGTAATCCTCGAAGCGGCGCAACTGCGTCACTTGCACGATATTGCCGTTCTGGTTCTTGTCGCGCACGACGATCTCGATCTTTTCCGAGTTTTCGATGGCGTTGTTGTTGCGCACGGCGAACGGCCCCGACGTGCCGTTCGCCCGGTATTCCTCGACCACCTGCTTCAGGCTATCGTTGATGGCAAACGCATTCGCGACGATGCCATCCTGTTCATAGTGGCCGCGGCCGCCCGTGGCCGTGCGGTTGTACTGGCCCAGTTTTCTCTGCTGCAAGTTCGCCACGGCGCCGCCGCCCGTCATCTGGCTGAAGCCGTCCCCCGTGGCAAAGTCGCCGTACAGCACATAGCTTTTTTGCCGGTCGATGCGCACATATAAACGGTCGCTGGAGCGGGCGTCGAAATTGCGCACGGAACTGTCACCGTACACGGGATAAAACTCTTCCGGATTGACATCGCGCAAGAGGCGCGCACGCGTATCCTTGTCCGAATCGTAGGCGGCCGTCAGCAAGGCGTCGCCACGGATGGTTCCTTTCAAAAACATCGCCGCGCGGCCTGCCACGTTGGCCTTGCCATTATTAAAAGCACGGCTCCAGCGCTGGATGTCGCGCTCGAAACCGTCATTGAAGCGCGACGGCGCAATGTCGCTGCTCGACAGGCTGCGCTTGCTGATGATGCCGTCGATCAAACCCACGGCCAGCATGTCGCGCAATTCCGGCAAGAAACTGATCGTGCCCTGCGCCGCCACGCTGCCGGCCGACACGCGCAGCAGCACGTCCTGCGGCGTGGCGGGAGCCAGCAGGCCGAACGTCGCCACGCCGTTTTCCACCGCCAGCTGCGTGCCGGGCGTGACCTTGTCGGCGTCGCGCCGTTCCGGGCCCAGTTCATCGGTGCGGGCGCCGGGCAGCAGGATACGCCCGCCGCTGGCTTCGATGGTCAGCAAGGCCTTGCCCGCCAGGGGCTGGCCCTGCTCGTCAAACAGGCTCACCGTCACCTTGACGGGACTCTGGCCATCGGCCGGCACGCCGTTCACGTCCGTCTCGACGGCGATGCGCGCCACGCCCCGGTTGATGGCGTAATCGGTGGCGCCCACCTTGCCGGCAAGGAAGGATGGCGCCGCCACGACGGAGCTTGCCGCACGGTCCGGCAAGGGCAGTTGCGCCAGGCTGGCCGCCGGCAAGGCCAGCAGGGCCAGCGCGGCCGCCATGCGCCGGGGCGCGGGGAGAGTTCTCTTCATGGCTTGTTTCTCTTTAGCAGCATTGGCAAGCGGCAAGTAAGGTGGAAGAGGCTTATTGCGCATGGCTACCTCCTGCGGCTGGCGCGGCGGCGGGTACGCGCGGTGCGACGACAGGCTGGTTGGCGCTGTCCGTTGCCTGGGCCGGCGCGGCGGCCGGCTGGCTGCTGAAACTCAAGCCCCCTCCCTTACCGCCCTCCCTTTCCACGCTGCGCACCTCGCCCTGCGCGCGGCGCGCCTTGACTTGCTCGAGCACGGGATTCGAGCACGAACCCTCGATGAAGTCGGCGCGCAGCAGCTCGCCGTTCTTGGTATCGAGGAACAGGCTGTGCGGATCGCCCAGGTTGCGGTTCGACGCTTCCATCATGCGGCTGGCGCGCGGCAGGGTCGAACCATCGACCTTGATCACGTGGCTGTTCGGCGTGATGCCGCAATAGCTGTACTTGCCTTCCACGTCCGTGGTGAAGTTCGTGCCATCCTCCATGTACAGCCGCACGCCCGGGATGCCCAGTTCCTCGCCGTCCTGCACGTGGTTGTTGTTGCAGTCCACAAACACCTTGCCGGCGATGCAGGCATCCGTCGTGAATACGCCGCCCGTCACTTTCACTTTCGCGCGCGCCTCGTTCGAGGGCGGGCCGTTGGTGGTCGTTGCCTGGGCCCGGTTGATGCCGTCGCCCTGCAGCGAACCGACGCCCACGCGCAGGCGATAGCGGAAGCTGGCGCTGGCGTTCGGGGCCAGCGATTCCAGCTTGAAGCTCAGCTGGGGACCGGGCTTGCCGGAAGGATCGGGCTGCAGCACATTGTTGCGCGTGGTGGTGCCGTCGATGTAGCGGAAGCCGGCCGGCAGTTTATCGAGCACGCTGACGCCGAACGCCGTCGCCAGGCCCGTGTTCTTCACCTCGATCGTGTATTGCAGGCTGTCGCCGATCTCGGCCTGGGTCTTGTTGACGCTCTTGCTTATCAACAACATCGGCTTGTCCTTCGTGTTGAACACGACGGGCGTAAAGCTGGGCGGCGTGGCGCCTGGCGTAGCCGGCAGCAGCAAGGTGTCGGCCGAACTGGCCAGGGCCAGCACGCTGGCCGGCGCCACCGGCGTGCTGATCCCGCCCGCGCCGCTGTAGCTGTGGCCGATGTTGCGCCCGCTCCCATCCGTGCCCGGCATGGTGCTCGCATATACCTGGTTCAATTGCGGCACGGTGGGAATCGCCGCCACGCTGCCGAAGTCGACCAGTACCGTGAAGACGATGTTGCAGCTTTCCTGCGGCTGCAAGTCGCCCTGGCCGCTCAGCAAGCCAAACACGGTGGCGCCGTTGAAGTCGGCATTCGCCGCGCAAGCCGTGGCGCCGGCGGGCCGCGCCGTGACGGCCAGGCTGCCCGGCTTGAAGGTGACGCTGGTGGCCGTGGGGAAGACGGCCTTCAGGTTTTCCGCCACCTGCACCATGGTCGAGGTCGGGTAACCGGCAGGATAGCGGTTGGCCGCCTGCACCGTGTAGCTGATCTCGAACTTGCTGGCATCCACCTGCTGCTGCGCCGACACGGCCTTGATGACATCGACCACTTGCCGCAGCAACACTACGGGCGTGGGCGTGTCTTCGCCCGTGAAGGCGACGCCGCCCACGGTATCCGACGCATTGCCGTTGCGGTTGGGATCGACCTTGTCCGCCAGCGCGGCCACCTCCGCCGCCGTCGCCGCGGCGCCCGCATGGCTGCCGCCATTGTTGGACGCATCGAACACGAGGCTGCCCACGGGCGGCGTATACGTGGGGTTGGCGGCGATCACGCCTGCCGCCGGGGCGGGCGGCACGCTGATGGCGCCGCCTCCGTTGGCGACATTGCCGCCCAGTGCGCTGGCAAACACGCTGTTGTTGTACTGCGGCAAGGTCGTATCCTGCACCGTGATTTCCACGGTGAAAGTAATGACGCTCAACTCGCCCTCGCCCAAGGCCGCATCACCATTGAGCAAACGCAAGTCGCTGCCGCCGCAACCGCCCGTAAAGCCCGGATTGACGGCCAGCTGCCGGCTGCCGCCAATGGCGGGCGCGGCAGGCGGCGCGACGATGCGGCACGCGACCGGTTCAGGGAAGGCGGCGCGCAGGCTGTCGAGCGCCTGCACGTTTTGCGCCGCGCCCTTGCCCACGTTGCGGACCACCACCGTGTATGGCACGTTGAAGACCTTGGCCGACAGCTGGGTCACCTTGCCCACGCCCAGCGCCGCGCCGATGGCGGGATTCGCCACTTCCGTGACAGCCGTGCAATCGGATGCCTGTGCGCAACGCGGCAAGTCGGGACCGGCGGGCACGATGGTATTGCTCAGGGTGCCGCTGGCCGCCACTTTCGCGCTCACCGTGACGGCGGCCACGGCGTTCGGCGCCAGGCCGGCCGGCACCGTGCAGACGAGTTTATTCGCCGCCAGCGGCGCGCACGTGGTCGGTGCGGCGGGCGTGACGACGATCTCGGCCAGGCTGGCAGCCAGGTCGTCCGTCAAGATGATGGCCGCCGTGGTGGCGCCGCTGCCGCTGTTGGTGGCCGTGATGGTCCAGCTGACGGTGTCGCCGATGCTGGCATTGGCCTTGTCCGCCACTTTTTTCACCATCACGCTGGGGCTGGTGACGTTGGTGGTGGTCTGGCAATCGGCCGGAGACAAGCACAGCGGCGCATCGGGCCCGGACGGCACGACGCGGTTGAGCGCCGCGCCCGCCTGGGTGACGGTCGCCGACACTTCCACGCTGGCTTCGCCGCCATTGCCGATCAGGCCGGCAGGCACGCTGCACGTGAGCACATTGCCGGCCACGGGCGCGCAAGTGGCGCGCACGGGCGTGAGCACCACGTTCGCCAGGCCGGCCGGCAAGGTGTCGACCAGGGTCATGACGGCGCGCGTGGGGCCGGTTCCCGTGTTGCTGGCCGTGATGGTCCATACGACGGTGTCGCCCACATTGGCGCTGGCGCGGTTGACGCTTTTCCGCACCGCTACCTTGGGTCCCGTCAGCACGACGCTCGATTCGCAGCTGTTCGCCTGCGCGCAAGCCGGGTTGTCGGGTCCGCTCGGCATGACGCGGTTCGACAGCACGCCTTCCAGCGTGCCCGTGGCCGTCACGCGCACGCTGCGCGTGCCATTGCCGATAGCCAATTGGCCAGCAGCAATGTTGCAGCTTTGCACGCTGTTCGCCACCCAGTTCGCCAGTGGCGGGCACGTCACGCCCGCATCCGCGTTGACCGCCAGCACCGTCAGGTTCGGCGGCAGGATGTCCGCCAGGGTCACCACGCCCAGGTTGGCCACGCCGCCGCTGTTGATGGCCGTAATGGTCCAGATGATGCTGTCGCCCACGTTGGCATTGCCGACGTTGGCCGTCTTGCTGACGCGAATCACGGGACCAGGCATGGTCACCGTGGCCGTGTTCGGCAAGTCGTACTGCACTTCCGTCGAGCTGGTGGCGATGATGCTGACGATGGTCGACACATTGCTGGCCGGCTGGATATACGACAGGCCAAAGCTGTGCACTTCATTGGCCGCCAGGCTGGCGGGCAAGCCCGTCACCGTCAGCATGCCGCTGACGGCGTCATAGCTGCCGGCCGCGCCGCTCAGGGTCACGCCCATCAGGCCTTGCGCCAGTTTCAGGCTGTACGTCACGTTCTCGGCCATGCCGGGACCCACGTTGCTGTAGCTGACGATGCCGTTGATCTGGTCGCCGGCGCTGGTGGTGCCGGGGAAACCGTTCAGGGTGGTGGTCACGTCGACCAGCAGCTTGATGGCCGTGGTGGTGGTGGTGCAGTCCGCCGCCTGCGCGCAGACAGGATTGTCCGGGCCGCCAGGCAACACCGTGTTCTGCAGCACGCCGGCCGCGCTGGCCGTGGCGCGCAGCACCACTTGCGCCTGTCCGCCCGGCGCCAGGCCGGCCGTCACGCTGCACGTGACGATATTGCCCGCCACGGGCGCGCAGGTGGCCAGCTGCGTGGACAGCACTTGCACGCCGCTGACGCCCGCTGGCAGGTTGTCGGTCAGCACGATGGCGGACTTGGTCGCGCCCGTGCCGCCATTGCTGGCGGTAATGGTCCAGGTCAGCAAGTCGCCCACGCTGACATTGCCCTTGTCGACGCTCTTGCGCACCGTCACTTGCGGCGCGACGAGGGTCGTCGTGGCCTGGCAGGCGCTGGCCGTATCGCAGGCAGGATTGTCGCCGCCGCTGGGCACGACGCGGTTCGACAGGCTGCCGCCCGCAGTGCCGCGTCCCGTGATGACGACCTTGCGGCTGCCATTGCCGGCGGCCAATTGACCTGCCGCAATCGTGCATGACTGCACGCTGCCTGCCGTCCAGCTGGCGGCCGGCGGACAGCTCACGCCCCCATCGGGCGTCACGCCGAGCACGACGATATTGGCGGGCAACACGTCGGCGATGACGACGGCGTTTTGATTCGGCAAGTTGCCCGAGTTCGTGGCCGTGATGCTCCAGGTCAGGATATCACCGACGGCCGCGTTCACCTTGTCGACCGTCTTGCTGGCGCGAATCACGGGACCGGGCAAGTTCGTCGTCGCCGTATTCGGCAAGTCGTTGACGATTTCCGTGGAACTGGTCCCCACCACGCTGGTGATGCGCGAGCTGTTGCTGGCCGGCTGGGTGTAGAACAGGTTGAAACTGGCACTCTGCCCCGCGATCAGGGTGGCCGGCAAGCCGCTCAGCACGTACAAGCCCGTGGCGCTGTTGTAGACGCCGCTGATGCCGGGCGCGCCGCTGACGGGACTAACGGAAACGCCGCCCAGGCCCGCTTCCAGTTGCAGGCTGTAAGTCACCGTTTCCGCCACGCCCGGCCCGACGTTGGCAAACGTCACCACGCCGCGGATGGCATCGCCCGCATTGCTGCTGGCGGGAAAGCCGTTCAGGGTGGTGGTCACGTCGACCAGCAGTTTCGACACCACCGTGGTGGTCTGGCAATCGCCGGGCACGGCGCAGACGGGATTGTCCGGCCCGCCCGGCAGCAGCGCATTGACGAGGCTGCCCGACAGGGTCGCCGTGGCGCTCAGCTTGACGGTGGCGGCGCTGCCGGCGGCCAGGCCGGCCGGCACGCTGCAGTTGACGACATTGCCCGCCGGCGCGGCGCAGGTGACGGGCGCCACCGGCGTCACCAGCACGTTCGCCAAGCCAGCAGGCAGGGTATCGGCCAGGGTGGCGATAGCCGTGCTCGGTCCCGTGCCGGTATTGCGCAAAGTCAAGGTCCACGTCAGGGTATCGCCCACGTTGGCCGCCGTCTTGTCGACCGTCTTGCTGGCGTGCAGCAGCGGCGAACTGACGGTGCTGGTGGTGCTGCAATCGCCCGCCTGCAGGCAGACGGGGTTGTCCGTCCCGCTGGCGCTGACGCCATTCACCAGGCTGCCAGCGGCGGCGGCACGCGCCGTCACTTGCAGCGTGGCATTGCCGCCGGCGGCCAGGCCGGCCGGCACGCTGCACGTGAGCACATTGCCGGCCAGCGGCGCGCAGGTGACGGGCGCGGCGGGCGTGACGACGATATTCGCCAGGCCGGCAGGCAGGGTGTCGGTGAGGGTGACGACGGCCGTGCTGGCCCCCGTGCCGCTATTGGCCAGGGTGACCGTCCACGTCAGGCTGTCGCCGATATTCAGGGCCAGCTTGTCGACGCTCTTGCTCAGCGCCAGGCTGGGGCTGGTGATGGTGGTCTGCGTCTGGCAGCTGTTGGCCTGGAAACAGGCTGGATTGTCCGGACCGCTCGGCATGACCTGGTTGGCCAGGTTGCCGCCCGCGCTGGCCTTGCCGGTCAGCACGATCTGGCGCTGGCCGTTGCCGGCCGCCAGCTGGCCGATGGCCACGCTGCAGCTCTGGCTGCTGTTGGCTACCCAGCTGGCCAGCGGCGGACAGGTGACGCCGCTGTCGGGCGCCACATTCGTCACGACGATATTGGCTGGCAGCAAGTCCGTCAGGATCACGGCGCCCTGGTTGGCCAGGCTGCCCGTGTTGCTGGCCGTAATCGTCCATATAATTTCTTCGCCGACATTCGCCACGGCCTTGTTGGCCGTCTTGCTGACGCGAATGATGGAACCGGGCATGGTGACGGTGGCCACGTTGGGCTGGTCGTTCGGCACTTCCACCGATGTCGTGGCGATGCGGCTGACCACGGTCGACAGGTTGCTGGCAGGCTGGATGTAGCTGAGCTGGAAGCTGAAGCCCTGCCCCGCCGCCAGGGTGGCGGGCACGCCGCTGAAGGTCACCAGGCCGGAGCCGCCGTTGTAGCTGCCCGTCACGCCGCCGATGCTGACGCCGGCCAGGCCGGGCGCCAGTTGCAGGCTGTACGTCACGCCTTCGGCCGGGCCGGGGCCGATATTGCTGAAATTGACGGTGCCCGCGATCGTGTCGCCCGCATGCGTGCTGCCAGGAAAGCCGTTCAGGGTGGTGGTCACGTCGACCAGCAGTTTCACGGCCGTGCTGGTGGTGCTGCAATCGCCGGGCTGCGGGCAGACGGGATTATCAAGACCGCTCGGCACCACCGTATTGACATAGGCGCCGGCCGCATTGGCCACGCCCTTGACGACGATATTGAGCGTGGCGCCCGCCGCCATGCCGGCGGGAATGGAACACACGAGCTGGTTGCCGCTCGGCACCGCGCACGTGGCGGGCGACGCGGGCAACACTTGCCACAGGGTCAGGTTGGCCGGCAAGGTGTCCGTCAGGGTGACGATGCCCATGGTCGCGCCCGTGCCCGTATTGGCCACGGCGATCGTCCACGTCAGCGCCTCGCCCACGTTGATATTGCTCTTGTCGACGGTTTTACGCACGGCCACTTGCGGGCTGAGGATGGTGGTGGTCGTCTGGCACGAAGCGGCCTGGGCGCAGGCAGGATTGTCTGGCCCGCTCGGCAGCACTTTATTGCCCAGGCTGCCTCCGGCCGTGCCCCTGGCCGTGATGGTGATGCTGCGGCTGCCATTCACGGCGGCCAGCTGGCCTGGCGCGACGGTACACGCTTGCGCGCTGTTGGCCAGCCAGCTGGCCAGCGGCGGACAGCTGACGCCCGCGCCCGGCGTGACGGACAGCACCGCCACGTTGGCGGGCAGGATGTCGGTCAGGGTCAGCACGCCCAGGTTGGCCAGGCTGCCCGTATTCGTGGCCGTGATGGTCCAGGTGATCGTCTCGCCCACGTTGGCCGTCGTCTTGTCGGCCAGTTTCGTCACGCGAATGATGGGGCCGGGCACGGTTGCCGTGGCCGTGTTCGGCAAGTGGTTCGCCACTTCCACCGAGGTGGTGGCGATGCTCGACGTCACCATCGACAGGTTGTCGGCCGGCTGCGTGTAGCTGACGTTGAAACTGGTGCTCTGGCCATTCGCCAGGCCCACGGGCAAGCCGCTGAGGGTGACGACGCCCGTGGCGGGATTGTAGCTGCCAACGGCGCCCGTCAGGGTGACATTGCTCAAACCGGGCGTCAGTTGCAGGGTGTACGTGACGCCTTCGGCCGGGCCCGGTCCCACGTTGGCGTAGGTGACGGTGCCGGAAATCATGTCGCCCGCCAGGGTATTCGGTGGGAAATTGTTCAGGGTGGTGGTGACGTCGACCAGCAGCTTGACCACCGTGGTGGTGGTGCCGCAATCGCCGGGCAGCACGCAGGCGGGAGTGTCGGGACCCGATGGCAGCACGCTGTTGACGGCGGCGCCAGCCACGGTGACCGTGGCGCTGACGACGATTTTCGCCGAGGCGCCGGGAGCCAGGCCGGCCGGCACGCTGCATGCGAGGTTCTGGCCCGCCACGGGCGCGCAGGTAGCGGGCGCCTGCGGGCTGACGACGACGTTCGCCAGGCCGGCCGGCAAGGTGTCGGCCAAGGTGACGGCGCCCGTGCTGGCGCCCGTGCCGCTATTGCTCACCGTCAAGGTCCACGTGAGCGTGTCGCCCACGTTGATGCTGGCCTTGTCGACGGTTTTCTTCACGGCCACGTTCGGCCTGGTAACGGTGGTGGTGGTCTGGCAATCACCCGGCGTGGCGCAGGCTGGATTGTCGACGCCGCCCGGCACGAGGCTGTTGGCCACCGTGCCGGCCGCATTCGCCACGGCCTTGATGGTCACCGTTGCCTGCATGCCGCTGGCCAGGCCTGGCGGCACCGTGCACGTCAGCGTGGTGCCGGCGGGCACGCCGCAACTGGCGGGCGCCACGGGCAGTATCTGCAGCGCGCCCACGTTGGCGGGCAAGGTGTCGGTCAGGGTGATCGGGCCATTCGTGGGGCCGCTGCCGCTGTTGATGGCTTTCAGGGTCCAGGTGATGGTGTCGCCGAGGTTGACGGTGGTCCTGTCGACGCCTTTCGTCACGGCCACGCTGGGGCTGGTCACCGTGCTGGTGGTGGCGCAGGCGGCAGGCGTGGCGCAGGCCGGGTTGTCGGCGCCGGACGGCACGACGCTGTTGTTGTAGGTGCCCGCTGCAGCAGGCTGGGCCGTGACGGTGAAACCGGCCACGCCGCCATTCGCGGCCAGGCCGGCCGGCACCGTGCACGTGAGGGTATTGCCCACCGGCGCGGCGCAGGTGGCGCTGCCGACCAGCGCCACGTTCACGCCCGTCAGGTTGGCCGGCAAGGTATCGGTCAGCGTGATGGCCGCGGTACTCGCGCCATCGCCGCTATTGGTCGCCGTGACGCTCCAGGTCAGGCTGGCGCCGATATTGATGCTGGCGTGGTCGACGGTTTTCGTCACCGCCACCTTGGGGCTGGTGATCGCAGTGACCGTACGGCAATTCTCCGCCGTGGCGCAGGATGGATTATCGGGGCCGGCCGGCATGATGCGGTTGGCCAGGCTGCCGCCCGCCGTCGCATGCGCCGTGATGGTGACGCTGCGGCTGCCGTTCAGGGCCGGCAGCTGGCCGGCGGCGATGGTGCACGTCTGGGTGCTCGACGCCACCCAGGCCGCCAGCGGCGGGCAGGTCACCCCGGGTGCCGCCACCACGTTCGTCACCACCAGGTTGGGCGGCAGCAGATCGGCCAGGCTCACGACGCCCTGGTTGGCGATATTGCCCGTATTGCTGGCCGTAATCGTCCACGTGATGTTTTCGCCCACGTTGGCCGTCAGCTTGTCGGCCACCTTGGTGACGCGCACGTTCGGCCCCGGCACCATCACGGTGGCCGTATTCGGCAAATCGTTGGCCACTTCGACCGAAGAGGTGCCGATCACGCTGGTGACAAACGAACTGTTCGTGGGTGGCTGCGTATAGCTGAGATTGAAGGTGACGCCCTGCCCGGCCGCCAGGTTCGGCGGCAGGCCCGACAGGACGATGAAACCCGTGCCCGCGTTGTACACGCCCGTCACGCCGCCGACGGACACGCCCGTCAAGCCAGGCAGCAATTGCAGCGTGTATGTGACGTTTTCCGCCGCGCCCGGTCCCATGTTGCGGTAGGTGACCGTGCCGCTGATGGCATCGCCCGCATTCGTCGAGCCGGGAAAGCCGTTCAGGGTGGTGGTGACGTCCACCAGCGCCTTGCTGACCACGGTGGTGGTCTGGCAGGCGCCCGCCGTGGCGCAGCTGGCGCCATTGCCGCCGGACGGCGCCACGCTGTTGATGAAATTGCCGGCCGCCGTCGGCACGCCAGTGAGGCTGACCACGGCGCTGGCGCCCGGCGCCAGGCCGGCCGGCACGCTGCAGCTGAGCGTATTGCCGGCCAGCGGCGCGCAGGTGGCGGGCGCCGTGGGCGTGACGACGATGCCGGCCAGGTTGGCTGGCAAGGTATCGCTCAGGGTCAGGATGGCCGTGGTGGCGCCCGTGCCGGTATTGTTCGCCGTCAAGGTCCACTGCACCGTGTCGCCGATGAAGGCGCTGGTCTTGTCGACGCTTTTTTGCACGCGCACGAGCGGGCTGACGATGCCCAGGCTGTCGCTGTCGACGTTGTTCGCGGGGATGGGGTCCAGCGTGCTCGCGCCGGCCGTGGTGGTGATCGTCAGGCTGCCGCTGGCGGGCAGGTTGAAGGTGGAACTGCAATTGATGCGCGAGCCGGGAATGAACGGCGACACGGGCGCGCTGCAGCTGGCCGTGGCGCCGGCGGGCAAGCCGCTCATCACACAGGTGGGCGCGGCCGCGCTGTCGGGGCCGTTGTTCGTGCACACGCCCGTCACCGTCACGGGCGAACCGGCATTGTAGGGACCGGCCGGCACCGTCGTGACGGCTTGCATGTCCGCCTGCAGGCGGCGGTTGCTGATGGTACACGTGACGGGCGCCTCGGGCATGGTGAAATTGCCCGCGTTGGCCGCGCCGCTGGAAATGACGGCCGCCGTATCCGTGCGCACGCAACTGTAGCTGCTCTGGTACTGGGCCAGCACGGTGGCCGTGCCCCCGGTTTCCGCAAACGTGACGAGGTTGCCCACGCGCACCACGGCGCTGGCCGTGGCGCCGTTGCCGCCCTGCACGCCTGCCGTGCCATTGGCATTCATGATGAACAGGCCGCTGTCGCCGACCGGCGCCAGCACCTTGAGCACCGTCAAGGTATTCGTCCTGACCGTGGCCGTGGTGCTGCTGCTGTTGTTGCTCAGATCGCTATCCGTTTCGTTGGGCGAAACGGTCACATTGGCCGTATTCACGATGCTGGCGGCGTCGCCCGGCGTGGCCGTGATCGTCACCGTCAGGTAGGCACCCGCGGCAGGGTCGCTGACGGCGCCATTCACGGGCAGGTTGCCCATGGTAATGCTCACGTTGTTGCTGCCCGCACCCGAGGTTTTCGTGCCGCAGGAAGCGCTGCCGCTGGCGGCGCAGGTCCAGCTGACGTTGCTCAGGCTGGCCGGCAGCACGTCGCTGAAGGTGGCGCCCGTGCTGAGGGCCGGGCCGCGGTTCCACACCTTCATGGTGTAGCTCAGGGGCTTGCCGACGGAAAACTGCGCCGGGCCCACCTTGCTGACGGCCAGGTCCGTCTTGCTATTGGTACAGTCGGCATAGGAACTGGCCAGGCCGGGATCGCGCAATTGCGCAGCAGGAATAATTTCCGTCACATTGTCAGGACGCGTCCAGCGCATGTGCAAATAATTGATACCGCCCACGTTATTCCACAGGACGCGGGCCAGATAACAGCCGCCGGGCGTGGCGCTATTGAAATTGCCGGCCAAATTCTGGAAATCCGTTTCATTATTCGAATATTCGGCCACGCTGCCCACGGCCACGTTGTACACGGTATTGCGGTAATTGGTCGAATATTGGGTCGAGAAATCCACCTTCACATCGTCATCGTGCGCGACGCTGAATTTGTAATTGCCCGCCTGGGGAAATACCACCAGCGTGTACATCACGCGGCCCATGATCCAGGCCCGGCAGGCGGCCGACGTTTGCTGCGTATCGAAGTTGCATAGCTGCCCGGGATTGGCGGTCGTGCCATTGGCCCAGTCCAGCTGCGCCGACGTCCCCGTGCGCGCCGCGTTGGCGGCGGGATTGGCGGCCAGCGCCGCCAGACTGGCGAGCCGGCCCGTGCTGCCCGCGTTGAAGCCGTTGTTGTAATTGGGCGCGGGCGGATTGGCCGGCACCCGCTCGATGCCGCGGTAATCCTCCCATAACACCTGTGCGGCGGCGGGCGCGGCGGCGCCCAGCAGCAGGGAAGCGAGCGCCAGCGGCGCAACATGACACTTGGAAAAATGAGGCAGGCGGGCGCGGCCGACAAGCGCGGCCAGCATCCCCAGATAGCGCCCGGCGGACGAAAAAGCTGCGTGGCGGCCGGAACGGCCTGCCGTTTCCTGGTGTGTTTTGATCATGTTGTTCGCTAAGAAATGTACCGCTGCAAGATGCAGACAAATATAAAAATGACATTTATTTGTCATGATTATATGAACAAGTAACACTTCAAGCGTACGACAACAGTGGTTTTTTTGTTTCCAACAATGAAATTAAATTATCTCGTTGATATTTCACAACACATTCATCGAATTCATCGTGTAGACACGCCGACATTCTATTTTTACCGCATACTGATTAGCTCGACATTATATTTAAATTATCATTTACATAATCATGCGAAACTATCAAACGCGTAGTTTGTTTTTCAAAAGAAACTATTAATGCTAATTAACAGCATTAATTCGAATATGCCTTTTCCCGGCATGCGCGGCAATTCCGCCATTCGATTTTGCACTGCCGCACATTCATTTTCTGGCGCCTGCTGTTAATACCAATTCCATTGCATTTACGTCCATTTCCCTGCAAGAGCTGGCATGCGACTGAAGGAATTGGTCTTGCAAAACGGGGGCGCATGCGTCGCGGCTATCGCACCGGTGCCCGGATCGCTTACTATCGCCCCATCGCGCCCTGCGCCACCGCCATCCCTTTGCCAGGAGTCCTCATTGATGCCCCACGCCTATCGCCGCCTGCTGCTGGCCTGCGCCTGCGCCTTGCTTGCGGCCTGCAGCCCGTTCACCCCGCCGCCCGCCGCCTCGCTCCCGGCCGCGCCGGCAGCGGTGCCGGCCATGCAGGCGCCGCCCTGGCAACAGCCGGGCGTGCGCATCCTGCACATCGCCCCGCAGGAATCCCTGCTGACCATCACCGTGCGCCGCGGCGGCGCGCTGGCGCGGCTCGGGCATGACCACGTGGTGGCCAGCCGCAGCCTGCAGGGCGTGGTGGCGCCCGCGCCGGGACGCGCGCACTTCCGCTTCCGGCTCGACGAGATGAGTGTGGATGAAGCCGGCCTGCGCCAGGCGGCCGGCTTGACGACGACGCCGTCGGCCGACGCCATCGCGGGCACGCGCCACAACATGCTGGTGCGCGTGCTCGAGGCGGAACGCTATCCGTGGGTGAACATCGAGGCGCGCCGCACGGGCGACAAGGAAGTGCTCGAGGCCGACATCACCCTGCATGGCGTGACGCGCACGCTGCAGCTGCCGGTGCGGATTGAGGAAACGGCCGATAGCCGCCAGCTGCAGGCCAGCGGCAGCCTGCTCTTGAAACAGAGCGACTTCGGCATCGTGCCCTTCGCCGTCCTGGGCGGCGCCATGGCCGTGCAGGATCAGATGGAACTGGCGTTTCGCATTACCGCCAGGCAAGAACTCAGCGCGCCAAGATCAGGCGCAAGCCCAGGCCGATGAAGATGGTGCCGGCCACGCGGTCGAGCCACAGGCCGGCGCGCGGGCGGCGGTTCAGCCAGTGTCCCACGGCGCCGGAAAAATAGCCGAGCAGGCCGAACAGCACACAAGCCTGTGCCGTGAAGACGAGGCCCAGCTGCGCCGTTTGCCAGCTGGCATTGCCCTGGCCCGCGACGATGAACTGCGGCAGGAACGAGAGGAAAAACAGCACGACTTTCGGATTGATACTGTTGGCAAACAAACCCTTGCCGAACAGGCGCAGCAGCGATTCGTCCGGCAAGGCCGCCGCGCCATCGACCTTGGCGCCGCCGCGGCTGCGCAAGGCGCCGATGCCCAGCCACACCAGGTATAGCCCGCCGGCCACTTTCAGCACGGCAAAGGCCGTGGGCGAGGCGGCCAGCAGGGCCGATACGCCGATGGTCGCCAGCACGGTGTGCGTGAGGCAGCCAAGGGCGCAGCCCAGGCCGAACGCCATGCCCTGGCGGCGCCCGCGCGACATGCCCACGCCCAGCACCATCAGGTTGTCGGGGCCGGGACTGGCGGTAATGAGGACGGCGGCGGCCAGGAAGGCCAGGAACTGGTCGGGACTGAGCATGAATATCTCGCGGGCAAAGGCGCCATGATACCGGAGCGGGCGTCATGCCGGCAGGACATGAAATTGCCCGTATGCCAGCAAGAGTCGATTAAAATGGGCACTCCACAGCAAACGGCGTTGCCGCCGCTTCCCGCGCGACCATCACCAAACCCATCGATGCCAGCCCACCCGCCCCTTTCCCGCCACCGCGCTTCCAGCTCCCGCGTCTGCGCCTGGCTATGCGGCTGGCCGCTCCTGTTCGGCCTGCTGATCGGCCTGCTGGGCCTGGCGGGTGGGGCGCAGGCGGCGCCCTTGCCCCTGAGCAAGCAAGGCATCCAGCACCTGGGCAACGGTGGGCAACTGTTTCTCGCCGGAAATGACGCCGCGCCCGCCGATGCGGCCGCCCTGCCCGCCTGGCTGGCGCACCAGCGCCCGGCCAGCCAGGTCGACCTGTTCGGCGGCGCCTACTGGCTGCACGCGCAGGTGCGCAACGACAGCGGCGAAACGGCCTGGGTCATCGACCCGAACGACACCCTGATCGACCTGGTCGACGTGTACGTGTATGGCCCCGGGCCGCAGACGGCGCCGCAGACCTTGCTGACGGGCTACCAGCGTCCGCACGAATATTTGTTGCACTACGGCAGGAACGTGCAACTGGCGCCGGGCGCCACGTATGACATCCTGATCCGCTTTTCCAGCCCCTACTACGCGCGCGCGCCGCTGTTCGGCGTGCAGACGCAGCAGGATTACCGCAAGCTGGTGGGCAAGGAAAACTTCCTGATGGTGGCGTCGATCGGCGCCCTGCTGGCGCTGGGCCTGTTCAATTTCTTCATCTTTTCCATCACCCTGGAAAAAGCCTCGGCCTATTACGCGCTGTACGTGCTGACCTATGGTCTGGCCTGGGCCATGACCTTCCACGTCTTTGCCGACCTGTTCGACTGGCGCCTGCTGCAGCTGCATTACGTGCCGTTTTTCCTGCTGCCCGTCTTCAGCACCCTGTTCTACACGCATTTCCTGCGCCTGCGCGACTACTCGCCCCTGCTGCACCGCATCAGCAAGGTCAACCTGGTGCTGCCCCTGCTGCTGCTGCCCAGCTGCTTCTTCGCCCTGTCGTATGCGCACACGCTGGCCACCATCGTCATCAGCATCTGGATGCTGCTGGCGCTCGTCTGCGGCATCGTCGTCTGGTGCCGCGGCTACCAGCCGGCGCGCTTCTTCGTGCTGGCCTTCGTCGCCCTGATGCTGCCCGGCTTCCTGATCCTGCCGGCCAACCTGGGCCTGATGCCGGCCATGGTGGCCAACGCCCAGCTGGTGACCCTGCTCGGCGGCACGCTCGACGGCTTGCTGCTGGCCTTTGCCCTGGCCGACCAGATCCGCCTGCTGCGCAACAACCTGGAACAGCGCGTGCAGGAGCGCACCCTGGCGCTCACCCTCAGCAACGACGCCCTGCTGAAAGCCAAGGAACACGCGGAAGTGGTCAGCCGCCACCGCATCGATTTTCTGTCCGCCATGAGCCACGACATCCGCACGCCGCTGGCCGGCGTGATCGGCATGCTGAAATTCGCCCTGCGCGACCAGTCCGTCAAAGGCCGCACGCAGGAATACCTGCGCATAGGCCTGCACAATGGCGTGTCGCTGTTGACCATTCTCAATGACATCCTCGATTTCTCGAAGATCGACGCGGGCAAGCTGACCCTGGAAACCGTGGACTTCGACTTGCTGGCGCTGATCGGCGACGCGGCCGGCATCGTGCAGGGCCAGGCCGACGCCAAGAGCCTGCTGCTGCGCCGCGAACTGGCGCTGGACTTGCCGCGCTACGTGCGCGCCGACCCCACGCGCCTGCGGCAAATCCTCATCAACCTGCTGGGCAATGCGCTGAAATTCACGGCGAATGGCGAAGTGCTGCTGGAAGTGCGGCGCGCCCGCACGCCGCCGCGCCGCGACGGCCGCAGCGAGATCGAATTCATCATCAGCGACACGGGCCCCGGCATCGACGCGGACACCTTGCCGCGCCTGTTCCAGAAATTCGAGCAGGCCGACCACTCCACCACGCGGCGCTACGGCGGCACGGGCCTTGGCCTGGCCATCTGCAAGGAGCTGGTCGAACTGATGAACGGCACGATCGGCGTGGAAAGCCGCATCGGCATCGGCTCGCGCTTCCATTTCACCTTGCCGCTGACGCCAGGCAGCGCGCCGGCGGCCGACGCGCGCCGGCCGGCACGCCACGCGCGCCACGCCTGCCGCCTGCGCATCCTGTGTGCCGAAGACGTGCGCACCAACCAGATCATCATCGGCACCCTGCTCGAAAGCATGGGGCATGAGGTCACCATCGTGGAAAACGGCGAGCAGGCGCTGCGCGCGCTGGGTGCGGGCGCCTACGATTGCGTGCTGATGGATGGCCGCATGCCGCTGATGGATGGCGAACAGGCGGCGCGCCTGATCCGCGACGGCGGCAACGCCGAATTCCCCATTCCCGACGCGCACATCCCCATCCTCGCGCTGACGGCCAACGCCAGCGAACATGACCGGCAACGCTATCTGGCCGCCGGCATGGACGACTTCCTCAGCAAGCCCGTCGACGAAGCGCTGCTGTTCGAGAAAATCGACGCCCTCATCGACCTGCTGCTGGCGCGCGGCCACGCGCTGCCGCCTGCCGCGCCCATCGGGGACGACAGCCTGGCGCGCCAGTTCGGCCTGGACGAGGCCAACACGGCGCAGGCGGAGACGCCGGCCGATCCCATGACGGCGCCCGTGCACATTTTGCCGCTGGCCGGCCTGTCGCCGCAGCATTTGCAGCGCATCGCGCAAGCGTTCCTGACGGAAGCGCCGCGGCGCCTGGACCTGGCTTGCCACGCCGTGCGCGATGGCAACGCCAGCGCCGCCGCCGCCGCCTTCCACGCCCTGAAGGGCAGCGCCGGCTACCTGAGCCGCCCCACCCTGCACGGCCTGTGCCACCAGATGGAAACCCTGGCCTCGAACGGCCAGCTCGATAACGTGGAACAGTTCCTGCCGCAGTTGCAGGAGGCGCTGAGCGTGGCGCGGCGCGACCTGGAAACTCAGCCCGCCGGCTGAGCCATCCAGCCGTGCGCTTGCAGCCACGCCAGCAACAGCTGCGGCCAGGCGGCCGGCTCGCTGCCCGGCTTGCCCAGGCCCCAGCCATGGCCGCCGTGCTGGAACAAATGCAGTTCGACGGGCACGCCCGCGCGGCGCAGGGCGGCCGCCATCAACCGGCTGTTCTCGGGCGGCGCAATCGGGTCATCGAGCGCCTGCGCAATGAGCATGGGCGGCGTGCGCGCATCGACGTGCAGTTCCACCGACAGCGCGTCGCGCGCCGCCTGCGCGGGGCGACGTCCCAGCAACTGCTTTTTCGCATGCGTCGTGTCGAACGGCGCCTGCATGGTCAGCACGGGATACAGCAGCACGGCAAAGTCGGGGCGCGCGGAGACGGCATCGACCGCATCGACGGGCGCGTAGCGGGCCGCGTCGGGCTGCACGGCCGTCATGCCGGCCAGGTGGGCGCCGGCGGAAAATCCCAGCATGCCGATGCGTGCCGGGTCGATGCCCCATTCGGCCGCGCGCGCACGGATCACGCGCATGGCACGCTGGCCATCCTGGAACGGCGCGCTGACGCCTCCCCCCTCCTGCGGCAGGCGGTACCCGAGTTCAAACGCCGTGACGCCCTGCGCCTGCAGCCAGCGGGCGGTGGGGCCGCTCTCCTTGCCCGCCTCGATATGCGCATAGCCGCCGCCGCTGACCAGGAGCATGGCGATACCGTTCGGCTGCGCCGGGCGGTGCGCGATCAGATACGGTTGTTCGACCTGCGTGATGGAACCCTTGGCGCTGTCGCGCTGCGGCCCAGGCGCCGCGCCACCGGGCGGCGCGCCGGGCCACAGCACGATCGCGCCGGGCGGCGCGGCGACCGCGTGCAGATTGATACAGATCAGAAACAACAGCATCAGGCGTTGCATGATTCGCTCGCGCAGGGAACAATGAAACGCCATCATAGCGAAATCACTAAAAATCCGTCTCGCCCTGGATCACGGCCGGATAGCCCGTCATGGCGCGCGACGTCTGCATGCCCGCCATCACGGCCGCCTCCACGCAGCCCGCGTTGATGCCCGTCCTGATCCAGTCGCCCGTGAGGAACAGGTTGCTGAACCCCGACTGGTCGGTGGCCAGCCGGTACTGCGTGCTGTTCACCACCGACATCACATAGCGCTCGGACGGATCGACGTTGGCGCGCCAGTACTGGCTGTCGAAACGGGCCGCGCCCGTGGCCGCCTTGGCGTCCACCAGCCATTGCCACGGGAACGCACCTGGCCCGCCCGCCTCGGGCCACAGGGCGCCGATCTCGTGCTCCAGCTGGTGCAGCGCGCCCTGCTTCGCCCTGGCCGCGCAGCGGGCCGGGAAATCCGTGTCGGTGACGGGCGGATAGCTGTCGACGGGGAAGGCGCTGCAAAAGTAGGAGACGTTTTTCGGCGCCAGTCCCGCAGGCCAATCCTCGCGCGCCAACAATTGATCCATCGGCGCCCACGTGTCGTACGGCTCCGTGAAGGCCGACAGCACGGGCTGCTGGCCCTTCGGTTGCGTGGTCCAGCCCATCTGACGCAAATCCTTGTTGAGCCATACCTGATAGGCTTGCGTAGCCACGGTTTTCACCTTGTCGGCCGCCAGTTGCAGGGCCGGGCTTTGCGCCAGCAGTTGCGGACACAGGGCGGGCAGCGAGCCGATGGAAATGCCGAACACCACCTTGTCGAAGTCGACGCCCTTCTTCAATACCGTGGCGGGCAGCGCGCGGCCGAACGCTTGCCGGTACTGCTGCGGCCAGTCGCTCCAGTACGATTCCAGGTTGACCTCTTTCTCCTGCAGCAGCGCCGCCTGCGCCGCTTCGATCTGCGCATAATCGGGCGCGCTGGGCCAGCACGCCAGACCTTTCACGTCGACCAGCGGCGCATAGCCGGCGGCGGGGTCTTTCAATTGCACCTGCTCGGTGATGCGGATGCTGTCGATGTCGCCCGCGCCCGGCACCAGTTCTTCCACGCGCTGGAAGAATTTGAATTCCACGCCCCTTTTTTTCAACACTTGGTACAGCGGCGTGAAGATCGTGTCGCCCATGCCGGCCTGCATCTTGAACATGATGCCGCCCTTGTAGGCCAGGCCGATGCGCGCCATCGCCCGCAACAGCGTCCCCGCCTCGATGTTCGGTTTCGCAAAATCGCCGCCCTCGTAGGCGAACACCAGGTCATAGAAGCCGCGCACGGGCGCCGAGTTGACGCTGAACTGCTCGTCGCCGCCATGCTTGCGCAGCCAGTCGCGGAAATCGATATCGTTGATGACGTCGAAGCCGTTCTTGAACACGCCATCCTGGAACATGCCCTTCATGACCGTGATGCCCAGGTCCAGGCAAATGAACAGGCGGCGCAATTCGTCGTCGCCATCGATCAGGGCCCGGTAGCGCAGGCGCAGCCAGGCGCGGATGCCGTTCAGGGTGCTGGCCAGCAGCTGGTGGCGGGCCTGGTCGTGGCGCGTGGAGTCCGGCGCCAGGTCGGCCACCAGCGCCGCCAGCGCGCCCACGGACAGGCCCACGTCCAGTCCCAGCTCGTCGGCTTGCCCCACCACTTCATCGGCCAGGCGGCGCAGCCAGCCCGGCCACACGCCCTCGCCCTGCGAGGCGCTGGCACGGACGATGCGCGCATCCGCGTCCGCCACCTGCCGGATCTGGCGTATCCACTGCTCGATCCAGCCCACCATGGCGATGGCCATCTGCCACAGGGTGATGTCTTCGCCGCCCTCGCCCGGCTCGCCCGGCAAGGTGGGAAAGACGATGGACCAGTTGCGCCACTGCCCCTTGACGTCTTCCGACAGGGCCACGTAATCGTGCTGCTTGAAGGCGTCGCGCCAGGTGGCCAGCGGCGCGCCGGGCGGGCGCTCCAGGCTCGCGTACGCTTCCTTGATCATCTTGAAGGCGTTCGCGTAGAAGCCGAACCAGATGTGCAGGCCGTGCTCCTCGATGCGCTGGCCCGCTTGCGCATTGCGCCCGCTGGCCCCCTTGCCGCCCAGGCGCCAGCCCAGCTGGTAGACGGTGATGGCATGCCGGTTTTGCCAGCCCGGCTGGTTCGTCAGATAATACGCCGTGGTCATGGCCGCCACGCCGCCACCGAGGATGGCGATCTTTTCCGGCGCGATGCGGGAATTGTCGACCAGCTCCTCGCCCGGCATGGCCGTGAAGTCGAAATTCACCTGGAACGGCAATATCGCCGCCTGCGGCCCCAGTTTGAGACCCAGGGTCTGGTCCAGCGGGAAGCTGTCGAAGGCGTGCAGCGTGCATTCATACTCATAGCCGAGCAGGCGCGCGCTGTGCAGGCGGTTGATCTCGGCGGGCGCGGCCACCAGGGCCTGGTACACGGCTTTCACGCCCGCGCTGTCGGGGAATTGCTTGAGGAAAATCTGGTCGATGCGGGGGTTGCGCAGCAGCGACAAAACATCGGCCCAGCCGGCCTGGTCCATGTCAAAGAAATCGGGGATGGACAGGAAAATCTGGAACGCCTGCTCGATGAGTTCCAGGAAACTGTTGATGGGCTTGTGCTGCCCCGTCTGCACGGTGGCGTTGACTTCCAGCAATGGATGCAGGGCCAGTTTCGTTTCCGGCGAAAAATGCTGGAAGCCCTTGGCAGCCACGGAACAGCGCAGCGGCTCGCTGCCGGCGGCGGGAATCTCGTAGTCGCACAGGTATTTCGGATAGCCGAACAGCTCGCGCCCGTTGATCAGGGCCATCGCGTCATCGACGAAAATGTGGCATGGGTACCAATAGATATGCGCAAGCTTGCCCTGGGCATCCATCTGGCCGACCATGATCCAGGTGACGATGTCGACTTCCGTGATCCAGCCCTTGGCCTGGTCGACGGGGTTGGCGGAGTCCGCATGGTTGACGCGCGTAAACGTCAGCATGACATACGGCGACAGGGCTTTCAGGCTCATCTTGCTGCCCGCCACCTGGTTCAGGGTGGTATTCACGGTCGCTTGCAGCTTCGCCAGCTCGCCCCTGACGAAATAACCGTACATTTCCGACTGTTTCAATTGCAGCGGCGAGTGCATCATCACCGAACCGCCCTGATAGATATACGAAGGTCTTGCCGAAGGTGTCGCCGTCATTGCCCTGTCCCCTTTAAGTTTCAGTCAAACAAGATTTCTACAGTGTATTTGAGAAATATCAATGAATGATATGAAATAAATTAAAGGATTTGCCAAGATGCATAGGCTCGGCCGGAAGGGCGAAGGACGGGCGGGAGGCAAGCGGCGGCCATCGGGTGTAGGATGGATCATCCGTGCAAAGCAGGCGAGCTGATCCAGAAATGATTACTACCGACTACGTATCCACTTACTCAGGCAACCGTTTTTATCCCTTGCGCCCGCATATCGACAAGGTCGCCATCGAAGACATCGCCCACGGCCTCGCTTACCAGTGCCGCTTCAATGGACAGACGCAAGTGTTTTACTCGGTTGCCCAGCACAGCCTGATCGTCGCCGAACTGGTGCCGCCCCCCTTGCGCCTGGCCGCCCTGCTGCACGACGCGGCCGAAGCCTACCTGGGCGACATGGTGAAGCCCTTGAAAGTGCTGTTGCCGGAGTTTGCCGTGCTGGAAGACAAGGTCAGCGCCATCATCGCCGCCACCTATGGCCTGGACTTTTCCGATTACGCCCCCATCAAACGGGCCGACCTGATCGCGCTGGCGACGGAAAAGCGCGACCTGATGCCGCACTCGGCCGAGCGCTGGGCTTACCTTGACGGCATCGCCCCCTTGCCCGGTATAATCGAGGCCATGGGTCCGGCCGAAGCCAAGCAGCGCTTCCTGCAGGCGTTTGCCCAGTTGGGCGGCCTCGGGCTCGCCGCATGAATGCTTGCACCCAGCCGCACGAACGGGCGCTAAGCCCCGGTTTTTGCACGGCTTTTTTAGATATCCACAGCAACTGTGGATAAAGTTGTTGATAAGCCCCTCTTGACAAGCCGCAACACCAGTATTGATGCGGGTTTCAACAATTTGCTGATTTCACAGGCAATTTTTTACCCCAATGAAATCAATGACTTGCAATCAGGAGTTTGCGCTAGAACAAACTTTCTCTGTCACCATGAAAATATATTTTGCGGTGCATTGGCAATCCCTGGCCCAGGCCGTCTTGCTTGAACAGCATTGTTTTGACAAACCCCGCAGACTGGCATAGTGTGGAGTAGCGACGACGATCAACGGTGGATAAACGCATGAATATGGATAGCGATAATTCCGCCAAGGGGGCGGACGAACCCGACTGGCTGGTCGACGAACCGCTGGAACGGGCGGAAGCGGCGGCGGAACCCGCCAACGCGGCGCCTTGGCGCGTGCTGATCGTCGATGACGATGTCGACGTGCATGTGGTGACCAAGTTCGCCCTCAGCCAGGCCAGCTTCCAGGGCCGCCGGCTGAGCTTTTTGCACGCGTATTCTGGCGCCGAGGCGCTGGCCTTGCTGCGCGGCACACAAGATATCGCCGTGGTGCTGCTCGATGTCATCATGGAAACCCAGGATGCCGGCCTGCAAGTGGCGCGCCAGGTGCGCGAAGACTTGCACAACAGCGCCGTGCGCATCATCCTGCGCACGGGCCAGCCCGGCCAGGCGCTGGAACACCGCATCATCATCGACTACGACATCAACGATTTCTGGTGCAAGACCGACCTCACCACGCGCAAGTTGTTTACCACCGTGATCGCCTCGCTGCGCACCTACGCCACCTTGCGCGAAGCGCAGCAACAGGTCGCCGAACTGGCCGCCGCCCTGGCCCAGTGCGGCGACACACCAGCGGCGCCGGCCGGCGGCACGCCCTGACCCTGCGCCGCTACTTTCAGTCATAAAAACAAGAGCACTGGATAGGCATACAGGCTTGCGGCATGCCCCATTCCGGCCCATCTTGCCCGCCGATTGCATGGGCTGAGCGGCGTCAATTTCCTAAGTGGCGGATTGTTAAGCGCTTTTTCAGATATCCACACGGACTGTGGATATCTTTGTGGATAAGCGCCTATTGACAGCCTTCAAAGCCACAGCCCGTGCGGCTTTCAATAAACTGCTCAATCAAACAGCAAAAATAAAACTCATTAAAATCAAGCACTTAGAAACTCACACATAATCACAAGAAAATTATTTCGCCAATTTCGTTAACTCATCATTTGTGCATAACTGAGCCGTAATGATCAATCCGACAACAGCGGATCGCGGCCGCCGGCAACACAGTTGCCGTGCGGATACTCAATGCACGGTCTGCCGGCGCTGCTCCGGGTGCAGCAGCACGCGCTCGATCAGTTCCGGGGCGACATTGTATGACTTCAGGTATTCCAGTGCGCACAAGGTACTGAAGGCCGCCTGCACGGCGATGCCCAGATTGACGATATCGCACATCTTCTGGTCGACCCGGGCATGCGGCACCACGGTTTTGACGGGCATATGCAGCGTTTCTGTGGATTGAGGCATGATGGACAACTCCTGCGAAGGGTACGGAGGGGGGGAGACGGCGTAGCGGTGCGAACCGCGACAGCGCGGACAGGGACAGCGATCATGGTGCCGATAAAAGTATTGCCGATAAACTCTCGATGTCAATGGCAGGGAAACATGAGCCACGGTTTTTTTCTTCCAGGCACAACCGCAGCCGAAAGCGATGGACAAGCGCGAGCAGCCACGGCGATAATCAGCCATGCCTGCCCCCGCCGCCACCCAGCCCGACCTCCCCCGCCCCCAACCCGCCTCGCTTGCCGACCTGTTCTTCTCGTTCACCTGGCTGGCCCTGCAAGGCTTCGGCGGCGTGCTGGCCGTGATCCAGCGCGAGATGGTCGAGCGCAAGCGCTGGCTGACGCAGGAGGAATTCCTGGAAGACTGGGCCGTGGCGCAAATCATGCCGGGGCCGAATGTCGTCAACCTGTCCCTGATGGTGGGCGGACGCTATTTCGGCTTGAAAGGCGCGCTGACGGCGCTGGCCGGCATGCTGGCCGTGCCCCTCGTCATCGTGCTCGTGCTGGGCGTGCTGTACACGCGCTTCGGCGACAATCCGCAGATGGCGGGCGCCCTGCGCGGCATGGCGGCCGTCTCGGCCGGCATGATCGCCGCCACGGGCGTGAAACTGGCGACCGCGCTGGTCAGGCATCCGCTGCCCCTGTGGCTGACCTTGTCCATCACCGTGCTGGGCGTGCTGATGGTGGCGATCTTCCGCTGGCCCCTGCTGTACATCCTGCTGGGCCTGGGCGGCATCGGCTGCCTGCTCACGTATCGAAAGCTGTCCGCATGACGCCGCCCCTGCAACTGGTATTGAGCGCGGGCGACTGGCTGAACCTGTTCGGCCATTACCTGATGCTGTCGCTGATGTCGATCGGCGGCGCCATTTCCACCACTTCCGAAATGCACCGTTTCCTCGTCGAGCAGCATGGCTGGCTGACGCAGGCGCAATTCAATGAATCGATCGCCATCGCCCAGGCCGCACCCGGCCCGAACGTGCTGTTCGTCGCCCTGATGGGCTGGAACGTGGGCATGAACGCGGGCAGCTACACGGCCGCCTGGCTTGGCGTGTTCATCACGATGGTGGGCATCATGCTGCCCAGCACCACCCTCACCTACGTGGCAGCCCAGTGGGGCTACCGCAACCGCGACCTGCGCCCCGTGCGCGCCTTCAAGCAAGGCATGGCGCCCATCGTCGTCGCCCTCTTGATTTCCACGGGCATGATTTTGGGCGGCGCCAACCACCAATGGCGCACCGACTGGCCCCTGTGGACCCTGTCCATCGTGGCTGGCCTGATCATCTGGCGCACGAAGATCCATTTATTATGGCTGCTGGCGGCCGGCGCCGTGCTGGGGTGGCTGCAGCTGGTGTAGTTGCTAGACCGCCAGGTGCCGCGTCACCTCCTCGCCATCCATCTGTTCTGCCAGTCCGCTGGCCACGACACTGCCGCGCGACAGGACGATGAATTCGTCGGCCAATTCTCGGGCGAAATCGAAATATTGCTCGCACAGCACGATGGCCATGTCGCCGCGCTGTTTCAGCAAGGAAATGACCCTGCCGATATCCTTGATGACGGACGGCTGGATGCCCTCCGTAGGCTCGTCGAAGATGATCAACTGCGGCTCGGCCAGCAGGGCGCGGGCGATGGCCAGTTGCTGCTGTTGCCCGCCTGACAAATCGCCGCCGCGCCGCTGCAGCATCTCTTTCAATACCGGAAACAGTTCATACACGTGGGGATCGATGCGCGCAGCTTGCCTGCCCCGCCTCACCGCCATGCCCATCAGCAAGTTTTCCTCGACCGTCAGGCGCGCAAAGATGTCGCGCCCCTGCGGCACGTAAGCGATGCCCAGCTTGGCCCGCGCATGGGGCGCCAGCTTCGTGATGTCGCGGCCATTGAAGACCACCTGGCCCTGCGCCACGGGCAGCACGCCCATCAGGCATTTCAGCAAGGTCGTCTTGCCCACGCCATTCCTGCCCAGCAAGGCCAGGCACTCGCCCTTGCGCGCCGACAGATTGATGCCGCGCAAGGTGTGCGAGGAGCCATAGTATTGATTTAACTGTTGCACTTCCAGCATGGTCTGCGATCTCCCCTATTACCTTCCCAGATAGACTTCGATGACCCGCTCGTCGGCTTGCACCTCGTCCATGCGGCCCTGCGCCAGCACGGAACCCTCGTGCAGCACGGTGACGATGCCTTGCCGGGCGATTTCCGTCACAAAGCCCATGTCGTGCTCGACCACCATGATCGAATGTTTGCCCCGTAATTCATTGAGCAATTCCGCCGTGCGCGCCGTTTCCGCGTCCGACATGCCGGCCACGGGTTCATCCAATAAAATCAACTGCGGCTCCTGCATCAGGAGCATGCCGATTTCCAGCCACTGTTTTTGCCCGTGCGACAGCAAACCGGCCGGCCGCGCTTCGTGGCCGTTGAGGCGGATCAAGCGCAATACCGCTTCGATCTTGCCTGCCTGCTCGGACGTGAGGCGCGCAAACAGGGTGGGCGCCACGCGCTTGTCCATCTTCATCGCCAGTTCCAGGTTGTCGAACACCGTGTGCTGCTCGAACACGGTGGGACGCTGGAACTTGCGGCCGATGCCCGCGTGGGCGATCTGCGCTTCCGTCATGGCCGCCAGATTCATCGTTTGCCCGAACCAGGCCGTGCCGGACGTGGGCCGCGTCTTGCCGGTGATGACGTCCATCATCGTCGTCTTGCCGGCGCCGTTAGGCCCGATGATGCAGCGCAATTCGCCCACGGAAATATCGAGACTGAGCTTGTTGATGGCCTTGAAACCGTCGAAGGACACGCTGATATCTTCCAGATACAAAATGGCGCCATGCGTCGTGTCGACGCCCTCGCCCTTCACGCGCGCATACGTGGGGCCTGCTTCCGCGCTGGCCATGCCGGGCAACATGCGGATGCTCATGCGGCCTCCTCTGCCACGACGGCGGCTTTTTTACGTTTGAGCTTGCTCAACACGCCCAGCATGCCTTGCTGCATGAACAGGGTGACGACGATGAACAGCAAGCCCAGCGCAAACAGCCACAGTTCCGGCATGGCGGCCGTGAACCAGCTTTTCAAGCCGTTCACGGTGAAGGCGCCCAAAATCGGGCCGAGCAAGGTGCCGCGTCCGCCGACGGCCACCCACACGACCATCTCGATGGAGTTGGCCGGCGACATTTCGGACGGGTTGATGATGCCCACCTGCGGCACGTACAGGGCGCCGGCGATGCCGCACAGCACGGCCGACAAGGTCCACACGAACAGCTTGAACCACAGAAGGTTGTAGCCGAGGAACATCAAGCGCGCCTCGCTGTCGCGCACGCCCTGCAGCACCCGGCCCAGCTTCGAGCGGACGATGGCGCGCGCACCGACCAAAGCGGCCAGCAGGAAGGCCAGGGTCAGCAGGAACAGCACGGCCCGCGTGGCGGGCGCCGTGATGCTGTGGCCCAATATCGTCTTGAAATCCGTGAAACCGTTGTTGCCGCCAAAGCCGGTGTCATTGCGGAAGAACAAGAGCATGAAGGCATACGTCATCGCTTGCGTGATGATGGAAAAATACACGCCCTTGATGCGCGAGCGAAACGCGAAGTAACCGAACACGAAGGCCAGCACGCCCGGCACCAGCACGACGAGGGCCATGCAATACCAGAAATGTTCCGTGAAGGCCCAGTACCAGGGGTAGGTTTTCCAGTCGAGAAAGACCATGAAGTCGGGCAAGCTGCTGTGATACTGGCCCTGGTCGCCGATGGCGCGCATCAGATACATGCCGTGCGCATACGCGCCCAGGGCAAAGAACACGCCGTGGCCCAGGGACAATATGCCCGTGTAGCCCCAGACGAGGTCCAGCGCCAGCGCGGCCAGCGCGTAGCACATGAACTTGCCCACCAGCGCCACCGTATAGGCGGACACGTGCAAAGCATGCCCTTCGGCAAACGCCAGGTTAAAAATCGGCAACAACGCGGCCAGTAATGTACAGGCGGCAATCGCCAGCCACACGGGCCGCGTGAACAGGCCAGGCTTGATTTGATGGGAGGTAATCATTCGACGCTGCGTCCCTTCATGGCAAACAGGCCCTGCGGCCGGCGCTGGATGAAAATGATGATGAATATCAAAATGGCGATCTTCGCCAGCACGGCGCCCGCCACCGGTTCGAGGAATTTGTTCACTTCTCCCAGGCCCAGCGCGGCGATCACGGTGCCGGCCAGCTGGCCCACGCCGCCAAGCACCACCACCATGAAGGAATCGACGATGTAGCTTTGGCCCAGGTCCGGCCCCACGTTGCCCAGCTGCGACAGGGCCACGCCGCCGAGCCCCGCGATGCCGGAACCGAGGCCGAAGGTCAGCATGTCCACCTTGCCCGTCGCCACGCCCACGCAATCGGCCATGCGCCGGTTTTGCGTGACGGCCCGCACGAACAGGCCCAGCCGCGTCTTGTTCAAGATCAACCACACGGCCACCACGACGACGATGGCAAAGGCGATGATGGCCAGGCGGTTGTACGGCAACACGAGGCCGCCCAGCACGGTGACGCCGCCCGACATCCAGGCCGGATTGGCCACTTCCACGTTTTGCGCGCCAAAGATCGTGCGCACCGCCTGCATGAGGATCAGGCTGATGCCCCAGGTGGCCAGCAAGGTTTCCAGCGGCCGGCCATACAGCCAGCGGATCACCGTGCGTTCCAGCACTACGCCCACCAGGCCAGAGACGAAAAAAGCGGCAGGCAAGGCGGTCAGCAAATACCAGTCCTGCACGCCAGGCAGGAAGTGGCGGAAAAACAGCTGGCACAGATACGTCGTGTAAGCGCCTATCATCAGCAGTTCGCCATGCGCCATGTTGATGATGCCCATCAAGCCGAACGTGATGGCCAGGCCCAGGGCCGCCAGCAGCAGCACGCTGCCCAGCGAAATGCCGTAAAACACATTGCCGGCGAACTCCATGCGCGCCACCCTGCCCTTGATCTGGCGCATGGTCTCGATGGCGGCCAGTTGCACGGATTCGTCCGGTTCGCCGGCCTTGCCATCTGGCCCTTTCTCCAGCATGGCTTGCAGCACGGGCAGCAGGCGCGCATCGCTGCTGCCGGCCAGCGCCTGCACGGCGGCCTTGCGCGTGGCGACGTCGGGCGCATGCAGGTTGGCGCTGGCGATCAGCACCTGCAATATCTGTGTAATTTCCGCATCGCTTTCCCGCGCCAAGGCGGTGCGGATCAGGGGCAGCTGCGCGGGATCGACGGCCTTTTGCAACGCTTGCGCGGCCGCCAGCCGTTCGGCCCGTTCCGGCGCCAGCAGTTTCAGCCCCGACAAGGCGCCTGCCACGGCCGACCGCAAGCGGTTGTTGACCATCACGCCATCGATGCCGTCCGGCAGCGGCACGTTCTTGCCGAGCGCCGGGTCAAGCGCCTGCTCGCCGTCGACGATATACACCTTGCCGTCGGGCGTGGCGTATAACGCGTCGTCCTGCAAGGCTTGCAGCACACGGGCGGCCTCGGGCGTGGCAAGGGCGGCGATCTGCGCGACGGCGGCGACACGGGCGTCGGGATCATCGCCGGCCAGCGGCTTGAGCAAGTCGGGAGGGATGGCGGCCTGCGCAGACAACGGCAACAGGCAAACTAATAGCAAAATACGACGTAGCAGACGCATGCGGAAAGACCTCTCATCGTTACTTCAGCCCAAGCGAAAATCTGGGGTCAGACGGGGACGCCAAGTCCCGTCGGGGGAATTCGTCCCAATGGGACAAATTCCGATCGCGAAGCGACTGACCCCGGCCTTTCTGCCGCCAGCTCATAACTTTTGCTTGCCCTCATTGCCCTTGATAAACGGGCTCCACGGCTGGGCGCGTATCGCTTCCTTGGTTTTCCACACGACATTGAATTGCCCATCGGCCTTGATTTCGCCGATCATCACGGGCTTGTGCAAGTGGTGATTCGTGGCATCCATGGTCAGGGTAAAGCCGGACGGCGCCTTGACGCTCTGGCCGGCCATGGCGGCGATCACCTTGTCCGTGTCCGTCGATTTCGCCTTTTCCACGGCTTGCGCCCACATGTGGATGCCGACATAGGTCGCTTCCATCGGATCGTTCGTCACGACCGACCCCGCGTTCGGCAGCTTTTGCGCCACCGCATACGCTTTCCACTGCTTGATGAAGGCCGTATTCACGGGATTCTTGACGGATTCGAAATAATTCCAGGCCGCCAGATGACCGAGCAGCGGCTTGGTATCGATGCCGCGCAACTCTTCCTCGCCCACGGAAAACGCGACGACGGGCACGTCCGTGGCTTTCAAGCCCGCATTGCCCAGTTCCTTGTAGAACGGCACGTTGGAATCGCCATTGATGGTGGAAATGACGGCCGTCTTGCCGCCCGTGGAAAACTTCTTGATGTTGGCGACGATGGTTTGATAGTCGGCGTGGCCGAACGGCGTGTAGACCTCGCTGATATCGCTATCCTTGACACCTTTGCTTTTCAGAAAGGCGCGCAAAATCTTGTTGGTGGTGCGCGGATACACGTAATCCGTGCCCAGCAGCACGAAGCGCTTGGCGCCGCCGCCATCCTTGCTCATCAGGTATTCCACGGCAGGTATCGCCTGCTGGTTCGGCGCGGCGCCCGTATAAAACACGTTCTTTTCCAGCTCCTCGCCCTCGTATTGCACCGGGTAAAACAGCAGGCTGTTGAGTTCCTTGAACACGGGCAACACCGACTTGCGCGACACGGACGTCCAGCAGCCGAACACGACAGCCACCTTATCCTGCGCCACCAGCTGGCGCGCTTTTTCCGCGAACAAGGGCCAGTTCGATGCGGGATCGACGACGACGGCTTCCAGCTTCTTGCCCAGCACGCCGCCCTTGGCATTGATTTCGGCAATCGTCATCAGCGCCACATCCTTGAGCGACGTTTCGGAAATGGCCATGGTGCCCGACAGGGAGTGCAAAATGCCCACCTTGATCGTATCGGCGGCCAAGGCTGCCTGCATATAAGTGGAGGTGGCCAGGGCCAGTGCGCCGGCGGCGGCCGCTTTCAGGATGATGCGTCGTGACATGGGGACTCCTGTGATGGGTTCGTGGGGGTCGAGCTGGGCCTGCGATGTTGTTAAAGCAGAATGCATGCCAGCGCCAGCGGGCGTCCGCCATGGTGCACGGGGCCGGCGCCGCACGAAAAAAAACCTGGCTGCACAAGGACTGTGCAGCCAGGTTTCAAATTGCCGTAAAACGGTGCGTAACCCGCATCAATTCTTGCGTGGCACGCCTTTCAAACGACGCCAGCCCTTGCGGCCCAGCGGGAACAGCAGCACGAAAGCGATCAGCCACGGCAGGATGTAGGCCATGGCCGTGATGGCGTTGGCCACGCCTTCCGACAGGTTTTCCGTGAAATTGCCCAGCGCGCGCTTGACGGGGCGCCAGAACGATTGCTTGCCTTCGGCGCTGATGGCCACGTTCAGCAAGTCCGTATCGATGCGTTGCATCAATAGCGCGTTGGCGGCCGTCGCCTGCTCCAGCTCCACTTGCACGGTGGCCAGCTCCTTGGTCACCTTGATGAGGGCATCGACGTTGGTGCCCGAGCGCTTTTCCAGGTCTTGCAGCTGTGCCTGGTATTGCTTGAGCATTTCCAGGCGTTTCTTGCTGTCGAGCACCGGACGGCCCAGGTCTTCCACCTTGGTGCCCTGGCTGGTGACGTCGCCTTCGGCCGCGACCAGCGCGACCAGCTTCTTGATGCCGGCTGGCTTGACGCGCATGCTGATGCGCGCATGCACGTAGCGGCCGCTGTCGACGCTGGAATCGAGCAGCAGGCAGCCGTTTTCCGTATCGGCCTTGCAGGCAGCGACCACTTTTTCATACAGGGGACGCACTTGCGCCTCGTGCGTATCGACGCTGACATTATGTTCATAGGCAAGAAACTCGCTGCCCTTTTCCTTGCCATCGAGACGCGCGGCGCTCGATTGCCCGCCGCTCTCGCCCTTGCTGCCGCAACCGGCCAGCAGCATCAGGCCAATCAGACCCATATGGATTTTTTTCATGGTTTCTTTCTATGAATTACTTGTTCAACGGAAGCATCTCGACATCGGGCAGATGCGCCGCCACTTCCTGCACCGTCGCATGGCCCGTCAGGGAGGCGATCACCTGCGGCAACGGCGCCGGCCAGATTTCCGGCAAATCGCGTTCCTCGGGCGCCAGCACGGGAAAGGCCAGCTGTTCCCGTGGCGGCACAAACGCCGCGTCGACGCCGGGCTTGTTGCCGCGCGCATCGATGCGGTACCAGCCGAAGTCTTGCAGATACACGGCATTCAAGCCATGCAGGCAGAACGGCGGCCCCACCTCGCCCACGGCCAGGCGCTGGTAGCACAGGCCGGCAGGAATGCCGTTGGCGCGCAGCAGCGCGGCCAGCAGATGGCTCTTCGCATAACAATAGCCCGTGCCATGCTGCAAGACGTCGGACGCGCGGCAGGTGACGGGATTGCGCTGGTAATCCCAGCTGTGGGCGACCTCGTCGCGCACGAAGGCAAAGCAGCGGGCCGCGATCGCGGCGTCGCCCACCGCGCCCACCGCCAGCGCGGCCGCCCTGGCGCGCACGGCTGGATGGTCGCTGTCGATGTAAGTGCTGCTGGCTAAATACAGGGAAAAGTCGGTAGACATGGCATCGAGGTCATGCAAAAAGATAATGCGCGATTCTAGTCGAAGCGGCACGAAATCGAACGTTTCCTTGCGCAAGAACAAAGAAAATCCACGCTTCGGCCTGCCTGCCAGGGGGGCGGCGACTTTGGCGGCGGCCCGGTAGCTGGTATCATGCGGGCAAACGCAGCCGGCCCTGTTGGCCCCGCACATGGCACTACCTTGCGAAGCGGCCCCCGCCGCCGACGCCTCCCTACAGATCAGAGAAACGAGTTCCCTATGAGCACTTCATCGTCCCACCCATCGTTCTGGCGCCGAGTCCCGCTGGCTTTCGGCACCTTCTTCAGCACCCTGTCGGACGCCGCCTATGCGGCCCGCGTGGAAAAGCTGTCCTTGCCCGAAGCCGCCCCGGTGGCGCCAGTGGCCCCGGCTCCGGCGCCCGCCCCCGTGCCGACGCCGGCCGCCGCGCCCGTCATTTTGAAGGAAGCGACGCCCGATGCCGCCCTGCAATTGCTGGCCTTGCTGCAACGCGAAGCGCGATTGATCGACTTTACCCAGGAAAACCTGGGCAGCCATGCCGATGCCGACATCGGCGCGGCCGCCCGCGTCGTGCATGAAGGCTGCGCCAAGGTCATGCGCGAATACTTCACCATCGAGGCCGTGCGCCAGGAAGCCGAAGGCAGCCGCATCGTGCTGCAGGAAGGCTTTGATTCTGCGCAAGTACGCCTGACGGGCAACGTGGTCGGTTCCGCGCCGTTCACGGGCACCCTCAGCCACCGCGGCTGGCGCGCGTCCAGCGTGCGCCTGCCGAAACTGAGCGAGCAGCACGACGCGGCCATCCTGGCGCCAGCCGAGGTGGAACTGTGAACGATCAAGCCAACCCAAGCCCGCGCTACGCCATCGGCATCGACCTGGGCACCACCCACAGCGCCCTGTCGTA
Organism: Janthinobacterium sp. SUN206; assembly: GCF_030587305.1. NCBI lineage: Bacteria > Pseudomonadati > Pseudomonadota > Betaproteobacteria > Burkholderiales > Oxalobacteraceae > Janthinobacterium > Janthinobacterium sp. SUN206. Next base: position 1,722,578 of record NZ_JAPWIB010000001.1, read on the forward strand.
TGTGAACCTGGTCGAGAGCGACGGCGAGCAATCGAGCCACGGCGTGCTGAAAGTGCCGCAGTTGTCGGCGCCGGGCACCGTCGAAGAATTGTCGCTGCTGCCGTCGTTCGTCTACCTGCCGCACGCCGATGAAGTGGCGGCGGGCGACCTGGCCCTGCCCTGGGTCACCGAGGAAGCCGAAGCGCCGTTCGTCGTCGGTGAAATGGCCCGCAGCCGCGGCGCCACCACGCCGATCCGCCTCGTCTCCAGCGCGAAAAGCTGGCTGTGCCACCCGGGCGTGGACCGCCGCGCGGCCATCCTGCCGAACGATGCGCCGGCGGAAGTCGCGCGCATTTCGCCCATCACGGCCGCCACGCGCTACCTGACGCATTTGCGCCAGGCGTGGGACAACGCCCACCCGCAAGCACCGTTCGCCGAGCAGGAAATCACCGTCACCATTCCCGCCTCGTTCGATCCGGCCGCGCGCGAGCTGACGATGGAAGCGGCGCAGGCGGCCGGCTACGCTTCGCTGACCCTGCTGGAAGAGCCGCAGGCGGCCTTGTACAGCTGGATCCAGACCAGCGAAGGCCGCTGGCGCAAGGAAGTCAAGCCGGGCGACATCATTTTAGTGGTCGACGTGGGCGGCGGCACCAGCGACTTTTCGCTGATCGCCGTGCTGGAACGCGACGGCGTGCTGGAACCGCACCGCGTGGCCGTCGGCGAACACATCCTGCTGGGCGGCGACAATATGGACCTGGCCCTGGCCCACCTGGTGGCCCGCAAGCTGGCAGCCAACGGCACCCAGCTGGACGCCTGGCAGATGCGCGCGCTCACTTATGGCTGCCGCAGCGCCAAGGAAAGCCTGCTGGCCGACAGCGGCCTGGAAACGGCGCCCATCGTCGTGCCGAGCCGCGGCTCAAAGCTGATCGGCGGCTCCATCCGCACGGAACTGACGCGCGCGGAAGTGTCCACCTTCATCCTCGACGGCTTCTTCCCGCAAGTGGAAGCGTCGAGCCGTCCTGCCGTGCGCACGCGCGCCGGCCTGACGCAACTGGGCTTGCCGTATGCGCAGGACGCGGCCATCACGCGCCACCTGGCCGCCTTCCTGGGCCGGCAAGTGGCGGCGACGTCCGAACTGGAAGGCTTCGCGGGCCGCCAGTCGCAGGACGCGAGCTTCCTGCACCCGACGGCCGTGCTGTTCAACGGCGGCGTCTTCAAGTCCGACCTGCTGGTGCAGCGCATCATGGCCACCGTCAACGACTGGCTGTACATGGAAGGCGCGGAACCGGCACGCATGCTGGCCGGGGCCGACCTGGACCTGGCCGTGGCACGCGGCGCCGCCTACTACAGCTACGTGCGGCGCGGCCATGGCGTGCGCATCCGCGGCGGCACGGCCAGTTCCTTCTATGTCGCCATCGAATCGGCCATGCCCGCCATCCCCGGCATGGAACCGCCGATCCAGGCCCTGTGCGTGGCGCCGTTCGGCATGGAAGAAGGCAGCGAATTGGAATTGCCGGGCCAGCAATTCGGCCTGGTGGTGGGCGAACCCGTGCACTTCCGCTTCTTCGCCTCGTCCACGCGCCGCAACGACCAGATCGGCGACTTGCTCGATTTCTGGGGTCCCGACGAATTGCAGGAACTGAGCGAAATCCAGGCGACCTTGTCCGCCGAAGGCCGATCGGCCGGCGACGTGGTGCAGGTGACACTGCACGCGCGCGTGACGGAAGCGGGCACCCTGGAACTGCTGGCCGTTTCCCCTGACGGCGCCGAGCGCTGGAAAGTGGAATTCGACGTGCGCGGCACGCCGCAGCAATAGGCATGCGCAGCGCTGTGGGCAAGCCGGCCTTCCTGGTCGGCATCGACCTGGGCACCACCAACACGGTGGTCGCGTATGCGGCGGCTGGCGATGCGCCGGCAGGAATAAACCTGTTCGCCATCGAGCAGCTGGTCGCTCCCGGCGAAGTGGGCGCACGCCCCCTGCTGCCTTCCTTGCGCTACCATCCCGCCGCCGGCGAACTGGCGGCGGGCGACTTGCAGCTGCCCTGGCCGCAGCAAGACATCGACCATGCAGTTCTGGGGATGCTGGCGCGCCAGCTGGGCGCCCAGGTGCCGGGCCGGTTAGTGGCCAGCGCGAAGAGCTGGCTGTCGCACGCGAACGTGGACCGCCAGGCGCCCATCCTGCCCTGGGGCGCGGATGCCGATGTCGCGAAAGTGTCGCCCGTGGCGGCCAGCGCCAGCTACCTGGCCTACGTGCGCGCCGCCTGGAACCACCGATTCCCGCAGGCTCTCCTCGAAAACCAGGAACTGGTGCTGACCATCCCCGCCTCGTTCGACGAGGGTGCGCGCGCACTCACCCTGGAAGCGGCCCGCATGGCGGGCTTGCCCGCGCTACGCCTGGTGGAAGAACCGCAGGCGGCCTTCTACGATTTCCTGCAGCGCCAGCGCGCCACCCTGCGCGCAGACCTGGCCGACACGCGCCGCATTTTAGTCTGCGACGTGGGTGGCGGCACCACCGATTTCAGCCTGATCGACGTGGCCTTCGATGACGACGGCGAACCGCAGCTCACGCGCAGCAGCGTAGGCAACCATTTGATACTCGGCGGCGACAATATGGACCTGGCGCTGGCCCACCTGGTGGAAACGCGCCTGGCCGCCGGCCAGGAAGGCGGCATGAAGCTGTCGGCCGCGCGCCTGTCGCAGCTGATGGAACGCTGCCGCGCCGCCAAGGAGCTGCTGCTCTCCGCCGACGCGCCGGAGAAAACCACCGTCACCCTGCTGGGTGCCGGTTCGCGCCTGATCGGCGGCAGCCGTTCCGTCGACGTCACGCGCGAGGAAGTGGCGGCCATGGTGGTCGATGGCTTCTTCCCGAAGGTGGAACTGAGCGAGGTGGCCAGAAAGGGCCGCGCCGGCATCGTCGAATTCGGCCTGCCGTATGCGCAGGACGCGGCCATCACGCGCCACCTGGCCAGCTTTCTGCAGCAGCATACCGGCGCACTGCCCGATACCCTGCTGCTGAATGGCGGCGTATTCCGTGCCGACGCATTGGCGCGCCGCCTGGCCGACACCCTGGCACACTGGCGCGGACAGCCGCTGACCATCCTGCACAATGACAATCCCGACGTGGCCGTGGCCCGTGGCGCCGTCGCCTACGCGCTGGCCCGGCGCGGCCAGGCGCCGCGCATCGGCGGCGGTTCGCCGCGCAGCTATTTCCTCGTGCTGGGCGAGGCGGGCAAGGACCACCGCGCCGTCTGCATCCTGCCCCGTGGCAGCGCCAGCGGCGAAGAAATCCGCCTGACGGAGCGCCTGTTCGCCTTGCGCCTGGGCCGGCCCGTGCGCTTCCACCTGGCCACGTCCCTCTTTGAGGCGGGCACGCCGCCGCAGCTGGGCGAGATCGTCGACCTGGACGACGGCGAGTATTTGCGCCTGCCGCCGCTGGCCAGCGTGTTGCACGCCAAAGACGGCGGTAACGACAAACGCGACATCACCGTGCAACTGGCCACCGTGATGACGGAAGTGGGTACGCTGGAAGTGCATTGCGTGGCCGCAGCCGATGCCTGTGCGCGCTGGCTGCTGGAATTCCAGTTGCGCGCTGGTAAGGAAGAGCAAGGCGGTGGCGAGGCTCAAGCCGTGTCGCCGCGCATGAAGGAAGCCATCGAGAAAATCGAGCGCATTTTCGGCGGCAGGGCGCAAAAGGTCGACGTCAAGGAAGTACGCCAGCTGCGCCAGCACCTGGAACGGGGGCTGGGCGGGCGCGAAAGCTGGGATACGCCGCTGTTGCGCCAGCTGTTCGACACCCTCCTGCTGCGCGCCCGCGGCCGGCGCCGCTCCGCCGAGCATGAGCGGGTCTGGCTGAATCTGGCCGGCTACTGCCTGCGTCCCGGCTACGGCGATGCGCTGGACCCGTGGCGCATCGAGCAGCTGTGGGCGATGTTCGACACGGGCGTGCAGCACCACAAGGATAGCCAGGTGTGCGCCGAATGGTGGACCCTGTGGCGCCGGGTGGCCGGCGGCTTGAACACGGAGCAGCAATTGCGCCTGCTCGACGACTTCGCCTTCAACCTGCAAGCCGATGCGGCCCAGCGGGGCAGCCGCCCCGTCACCCTCGTGAACGGCAGCGACGACGACATGCTGCGCCTGGGCGCCTCGCTGGAGCGCATCCCTGGCGCCTACAAGGCGGAAGTGGGCGCCTGGCTGCTGAAACGCCTGGAGAAAGCCGGCAAGAAGGGGGAAGCGGCGGACACGAACACCCTGTGGGCGCTGGCCAGGGTCGGCGCGCGCCAGCCCTTCCACGGCAGCGCGCACGAAGTGGTCGACAGCGCCACCGTGGCCGAATGGTTGCAGGTGCTGCTGGCGCTGGACTGGAAAAAGGTGGAACCGGCCGCTTTCGCCGCCACCCACCTGGCGCGCATGACGGGCGACCGCTCGCGCGACATCGCCGACGAACTGCGCGCCACCATCCTCGCCCGCCTGAAAGCCGTGGGCGCCACGCCCCTGTGGCAAGCGATGGTCAGCGAAGTGACGCAGCTGGACGAAGCGAACACCAAGCGCATGCTGGGCGAGGCGCTGCCGCCGGGGTTGAAGCTGATCAATTAATCAACTGCCATCTCGCTACACCAGCGCCACCACCAGCAACACCACCGCCAGCGGCGCCTGCACCAGCACGATGCCGGGATGCGTGCGGCGCAGCTGGGCCCAGACGTTCAAGCCCGGCACTTCCTCGTGCGGATGGTGGGCTTCGTCGCGCAGCGACATCGCGTGCAGGAACATGCCGGCGATCAGGGGGCCGGGATTGACCCACCAGCCCAGCTCCAGCAAGCCGCGCGACAGGTAGATGGCCAGCGCGCCGATGGCAAACGGCGAAGCCCACACCAGCGCCAGCATCAGGCGGATGCCATAGAATTCCGCCAGGGTGCCCATGCGGTGCAGGCGGCTGAAATCGTGGTCTTCCATGCGCTTGTCGATGGCCAGTTCGGCGCGGCCGTACAGGGTCCACAGGCCGCCGAACAGGCAGCCCAGCAGCACGCCGATGACGATATCGGCTACGAACACCGCATATTTATTGACGTCGGCCGTGCCGATGCCCAGCGACGTGTGGGCGGCCGCATGCAGGTGCAGGCCGGCCTGCTCGCCTTCGGCCGTCGTATAGCGGTCGCGCACATCATACGTGCTGCCGATATACACGACGTTCTTGCGCAACGCCCCGGCATCTACGCCGGCCTGGCCTTCGATCAGTTTGACGCGCGTGCGCGTGGGGTTCAGGAATGCCGGCGCCACGGCCGCCGGATGAAACGGCGCCGTGACGGCGTTCTGCTCTGCCGCATCCTTGGCGTCGCCGTGGATGACGGGTTCGAACGCCCAGCGCGCCAAGTCCCTTTCGCTGCCCGAGCGCCGCGCCAGCTGGCACACGCGGCCCGCCAGCGCCAGCCCTTGCTTTTGCTCGGACAGGACGGCCGGCATGGGCTGCTTCTGCTCCTGTTCATCGGCGCCATGCGCCAGCTCGAAGGCCACGGCCGCCAGCACGGGACTTTTCAGCTCGATGCGCGTGACGGCGCCCATGCGTTCGCGGATCCGCGGGCTGGCAAAGTGGATGCCGGCCGCGCAGCGCGCGCGTATCCAGGGCAGGTTCGCATTCTCGTCCGATTGCTCGGGCAGGATCAGCACCAGTTGCCGGCCATCGGCGGCCAGCCGGTCGAGCAGGCGGTCCAGCGGCCGCTCGCCCGCCTTGTGCTGTTCGTACACGGCCGGCGCCAGGTCCAGGTCGATGGCCAGCACCTGGCTGCCGCGCGCAGCGGCGCCGGCGATCAATTGCTCCAGGCGCGTGCGTTCCAGCGGTTCGCGCTCGTCGAAGACCTGTTCGAACGCGGGCTGGTCGATTTCGATGATGCCGGGCCGGTAGGCGGCGCCCGGGTCCTTGCCCCGGTCCAGCAACTGCTCCTGCGCCGCGCTGGCGCGCAGCATGGCCGCATCGAGCCATTCGAGCACGTGAAAACCTTCCAGCGCCAGCATCAGCGAGGCGATCAGGCTGGCGCCGATCACGTGGTGCAGCAGGTGCGTGCCCGTCAGCTTGAAGGCCGAACCCAGCTGGGTAACCGGCCACAGCAGGCGCCGCCAGAGCGGCAGGTGCGGTTGATCCGGCTGGCTGGTTTCCACGGTGCCTGCTCCTTGCGCGCAACGAATAAATTATCACTCAAGCAACAAGTAGTGACGAAAGGACAGTATATTGCAGTTGTGCCCGTTTCGCCGCACGGCTGGCAAGGGTCAGCCTGGCACCCTACTTCGGCCTGGCCAGCAGCAGCTTGCCCAGCGCTTCGAAGGCCGGCGTGGTGGTCGGGTCATTGGCCGCATTGGCTGCCGTCGGCGTCGAGGCGAAGCGCACGATCACCATTTCCGCCTTCGGGTCGACGTAGATGCGCTGGCCATACACGCCGCGCGCCATGTAGGCGCCGTGGTCGTTATGCGTGACCCACCACATGTCGCGGTAGCTCCAGCCCTTGAGCAAATCGTAGCCGCCCTTGGCGAACAGCTGCTTGTCGCCGCCGCGGCGGATATCCGCGACAGCCGCGCGGGGGATGATTTGCTGGCCATTGTAGCGGCCATCGTTGCGCAGCATTTCGCCGAAGCGGGCCAGGTCGCGCAAGCCCGCGCTCAAGCCGCCGCCGGCAAACGGCGTGCCCGTCGAATCGACGCTCATGTAGGCATCCTGTTCAGCGCCCAGCTTTTGCCAGATATGTTCGGACAGGTACGCGTTGACGTTCTGCCCCGTGACGCGGGCGATGATCCAGCCCAGCACGTCGGAGTTCACCGTGCGGTAGCCGAACGCCTCGCCATGCCGGCCCTCGTGCCGCACCGTCTGCAAATACTCGAAATAGCTGCGCGGCCCCGTGTAATCCTTCGACTTGGGCAGCGGATTGCCGGCCGCCGCGTGCTGCCACACTTCCGCTGTCGGGTCGGCGTAATCTTCGCTGAATTTCAGGCCCGTGGTCATGTCGAGCACCTGGCGCACGGTGGCGTCGCCAAATGCGGACTTGGCCAGTTCCGGCACATACTCGGCCACTTTCTTGTTCGGGTCGAGCTTGCCTTCGGCCACCAGGGCCGCGCCGATGGTGCCCATCACGGACTTCGTCACGGACATGGCGCCATGCTGGCCGCTGTCCTTCAGCACGCCGAAATAGCGCTCATACACGATGCGGCCCCGGTGCAGCACGACGATGCCGTCCGTGTAGTTGGCGCCCAGCGACTGCTCCCAGGTCATCGTTTCCGTCGCGCCCAGGGGCGTGAAGCGCAGGCTGTCGATATCCTTGCGCAGCGCGCGCGGCAAGGGCACGGGCGCTTTCAGGCCGCGCGCCACTTCCACCGTCGGCATCAGCTGGCGGAAATGCGACACGCTCCAGCGCAGCTGCGGGAAGGTGAAATAGCTGCCATCGTCGAAGCGGATGATCTTATCGGCCGGCGGCGGCGCGCCCACCATCCATTGCAAGGTGGCCGGGTCGCTGGCGGCGGCCGACAGCGGCGCCGTCGCTTCTGCCGCATGGGCGCCGGCGGCCAGCGCCAGGCAGGCTGCGGCCAGGGCCAGGCGTTTCATGCTGGGGAAATTGTTCATGTGATGCTCTCCTTGATAGACAGAATACTTAATAGACCCATACGACGTTCGCCAGCCAGCCCGTCCACGTCCTGGCCTGGCCATTCACCAGCTGGTTGACGCCCGACTGCGCGAACGAGGCGCTGAAGCCCAGGGTCAGATAGGTATTCGGGTTCACCACGCGCACGTACTTGACGAAGACATCGTTCGCCAGCATCGGACGCAGCACGCCGGCGATCACCACGGGCGCGTCGCCCGGCACGTCGAGGCGCGTGGCCTGGCCGAACTGCAGCGGGCTGCCCATCTGGTTGGCCCGTACCTGGGCCAGGTAGGCGGTCACGGTATCTTTCGGCGTCGGGTGCAGCTCGATGGTAGCCTGCAGCGCATTCACGTTGGCATTGACGAAGACCCAGGTCGCCTTGCTGCCCGAAGCCCAGGCGCCCGGCGTGCCTTCGAAAAACAGCGGGTCGAAGCGCTCGTTGCGCGCCGTGCGCGGATCGTCGCCTGAAAAACTCTGGTAGCCAAGCGTGAACTTCGGCGTCCAGGCCACGTCGGGCAGCGAAAAGCCCCCTTCCGTGCGCCAGCCCCAGGCCCGCATCGGCTCGCGCGTGTTCCATTCGCGCGCGGCGTCAACGCCGAACCAGCCCTTCGGCAGCACGGTGGGCAATACGGGAACGCGCGCGTAGCCATACACGAACTGCAAGTCCTTGCGGCCTTCGGGCACGGCCAGCGGCGCGCCGATGCCGCCTGGCGCCGCCTGCGGATACGCGGCATGCGAACGGGGCACCTTGCCATATGCAATGCCGGCCTTGCGGTCGTTCGCGGGCGCGTAGCTGAAATCAACGCCGACGACGCGCGTGCCCGAATCGTTGTCGGGGTTTTCATTCGGGTCGAGATCGAACGCCTGGGCGCTGAACGCATCCTGGCTTACTTTCGCCACCACGGAATTCTGGAAAGCCTTGCGCGGCCCCAGTTTCAGGGCGCCACGGTCAAAGCCGTTCGAGCCGCCATTGGCGATCAGCATGCCGGTGCCCAGCGTGAAATTTTGCGCGCCGGCCGACAGGTCGAGCATGGCGCGCGTGCCGCCGAGCGGCATGCGGATGCCGGCGACGAATTCCTCGATCGAGATGCGGCCCGTATCGCCGGCGCCGAATGGATCATGGCGCGCCGTGCCGGAGCCGACGGCGGAAACGCGCGCATACAGCTGCTTGCCGTCGCCCAGATTGCGCTTGAAGCCAAGGGCCGGCTTGACATAGAACTCGTACCAATAGGGGTTGAATTCGAAGCCGGGATTACGCGCGGGCGTATTCGACAGCTTCCAGAACAAGTTGTTTTCGCCGGCCACCTGCACGCCCGCTTCCACGGAGCGCGTCATTTGCCAGCTGGCGACTATGGCCGGTTCGACGGCGGCGCGCCGGGCCACTTCCTTTTCCAGGCTGCTCTGGCCATCGGGATCGAGCTGGCCGGCGGCGCCGCAGGAGGCGCTCGCTCCCAGCAAGGCCAGCATCATCGTTCTGCGTGCCAGGAACATCGTTTGCATTGCCATAGATATCCCTTGCGCTGGCTGACTGTCAATTTGAGCGAATGTTATCAGAGATGCTCTTTTTTATTGTTGTAAAGCATCCTATTGTGCGGCGCGGCTGTGGTGAGACGAACGTCTCACGGCAGTCCCATGCTGCAATGCGGCATGCATGTGCCGGCGCTTCGTGCTAAAAACGGGCATACCATAAAAAATACCGAGACACCGGAGAGCGCCATGCCCTACGTCCGCCAGACCAGCCATATCGACCGCGTGCGCGACCTGATCGCCGGCCGCATCGTCAATCCAGGGGCCGATACGGCCAGGCTGGCGTCGTCGTACCGGCGCTCGCTGGACGACTACCGGCTCGACCCCGCCTCCACCACGGGGCCGCGCATCCTGACGGGCGCCGAGCTGCGCGCCATCCAGCAATCCGAAGAAAATTTTCTGCGCTCCACGGGCCAGTGCCTGCCGCGCCTGCACGCCATGGTGCGCGAAGCGGGTTACTGCGTCATCCTCGCCAATGCGCGCGGCGTGACCATCGACTACGCGGTCGATGCGGACCAGCGCAAGGATTTCAAGAAGGCGGGCCTGTATCCCGGTTCGTGCTGGTCGGAAGAGGAGGAAGGCACGTGCGGCATCGCTTCCGTGCTGCTCGACCATGAAGCCATCACCGTGCACAAGACCGACCATTTTCGCGCCGCGTTCACGGGCCTGACCTGCAGCGCCGCGCCGATCTTTTCGCCGCACGGCGACTTGATCGGCGTGCTCGATGCCTCGGCGCTGACTTCCCCCGACGCGCGCGACAGCCAGCGCCTGGTCAGGCAACTGGTGCGGCAAGGCGCGACCCTGATCGAGGACGGCTTTTTCCTGAAGTCCTACGGCCATTGCTGCATCCTGCTGGCGCACCGCAACCGCCACTTCGTGGAAGTGCAGCCGGAGATGCTGCTCGCCATCGACGAGCATGGCGACATCGTCGCCGCCAACCGCTGCGCGCGCGACGTCATCGGGGGCCTGGACACGCTGCCGCGTCCCGTCGGCGACGTGCTGGAAGTGCGCGCCGAGCGGCTGTTCGATGCGCGCGCGGGACACAATCTGCTGTCCTTGCGCCTGGCCGGAGGCAGCACCTGGCTGCACGCCCGCGTGCGCGCACCGCTGCGCCAGGCCGGCGTGCGCGCCACGCGCGAGGCGCCTGTCGCGCCGGACGCACTGGCATACACCGCGCCGGAACAGGCCGAACGCACGCGCATCGCCCACGCCATGAACGCCGCCAAATGGCGCCCGCTGCAAGCGGCGGCCATGCTGGGCATTTCGCGCGCCACCCTGTACCGGCGTCTCAAACAACTGCACATCGTGCCGCCGCACCGCCAGTAGCCGTCCGAAAAGCTGAGATTTCCGTCTCAACTTCAGCCATGCTGCGCTGCGCAATGCGGCGCCGGAACGCCAGTGTTACAACATCGTCAGCGGCAACACAGCCGCATCCCATCATAAAGTCAGCAGACTTGGAGGAGACACGATGCAAACCGATAGCAACCCGCACGACCTGGCCGTGGCCGGCATCCTGGAGCAGCTCGAAGGCGCGCTGCGCGCCAGCGACAGCACGGGCGCCGCGCAATTGTTCGAACAGGACGGCTACTGGCGCGACCTGGTGCTGTTTACCTGGAATTTGAAAACCCTGGAAGGCCGCGAGCAGATCGCCGCCATGCTGGCCGCCCAGCTGGGCGCCGTGCAGCCGCTCTCCATTCGCATCGCCGACGGCGAACACGCCAGCGAGGCCGGCGGCGTGCTGCAAAGCTGGATCACGGTGGAAACGAAGGCGGCGCGCGGCGTGGGTTTCATCCGCATCCGCGACGGCAAGATCTGGACCCTGCTCACCACCATGAGCGAATTGAAGGGTTTTGAGGAAGCCAAGGGCGGCCGGCGGCCCATGGGCGCGGAACACGGCGCGCGCACCAACCGCAGCAGCTGGCTGGAGCACCGCGAGCAGGAAGCAAAGGAACTGGGCTACGCACGCCAGCCCTATTGCGTCATCATCGGCGGCGGCCAGGGCGGCATCGCGCTGGGCGCGCGCCTGCGGCAATTGAACGTCCCCACCATCATCATCGAGAAAAATGCGCGCCCCGGCGACAGCTGGCGCAAGCGCTACAAGTCCTTGTGCCTGCACGACCCCGTCTGGTACGACCACATGCCGTATATTCCCTTCCCCGACAACTGGCCCGTCTTCACGCCCAAGGACAAGGTCGGCGACTGGCTGGAAATGTACACCAAGGTGATGGAGCTGAACTACTGGGGTTCGACTTCCTGCGAATCGGCCAGCTTCGACGAAGCGTCCGGCGAGTGGACGGTGCAAGTGCTGCGCGACGGCCAGCCCGTCACCCTGAAACCGAAGCAGCTGGTGCTGGCCACGGGCATGTCGGGCAAGGCGAACATGCCGAAGTTCAAGGGCATGGACGTGTTCCAGGGCGAGCAACAGCACTCGTCGCAGCATCCGGGGCCGGACGCGTATGTCGGCAAGAAGGTGGTCGTCATCGGCGCGAACAATTCCGCGCACGATATCTGCGCCGCCCTGTGGGAAGCGGGCGTGGACGTGACCATGGTGCAGCGCTCGTCGACGCACATCGTCAAGTCCGATTCCCTGATGGACCTGGCCCTGGGCGACCTGTACTCGGAACGGGCGCTGGCCGCCGGCATGACGACGGCCAAGGCCGACCTGACGTTCGCCTCGATCCCGTACAAGATACTGGCCGACTTCCAGAAGCCCGTCTTCAAGGCCATCCGCGAGCGCGACGCGGACTTTTATGCGCGCCTGGAAGAACGGGGCTTCATGCTCGATTTCGGCGACGACGATTCGGGCCTGTTCATGAAGTACCTGCGCCGCGGCTCCGGCTACTACATCGACGTGGGCGCCTCGGAGCTGGTCGCCGAGGGCAAGATCAAGCTGAAAAGCGGCGTCGGCGTGCAGGAATTGACAGCCCATTCCATCGTGCTGTCCGATGGCACGGAATTGCCGGCCGACCTGGTGGTGTACGCCACCGGCTACGGCTCCATGAATGGTTGGGCAGCCGACCTGATCTCGCCCGAGGTGGCCAACAAGGTGGGCAAGGTGTGGGGACTCGGGTCAGACACGACGAAAGACCCGGGCCCGTGGGAGGGCGAGCAGCGCAATATGTGGAAACCCACGCAGCAGCAAGCGCTGTGGTTCCACGGCGGCAACCTGCACCAGTCGCGCCACTATTCCCAGTACCTGTCGCTGCAACTGAAGGCGCGCATGGAAGGCTTGACCACCCCCGTGTATGGGCAACAGGAAGTGCATCACCTGGCGTGATGGCAGGGGCAAGCAGATAAAAAAATGGCGGCGGACCGAAGTCCGCCGCCATTTTGCATCATGCAGCCAACAATTACTGCTTAATGGCTTCGATGGCAAACGTCAGCGTGACGTCATCGCTGACGGCTGGCGCATATTTGCCCGCGTTGAATTCCGAGCGCTTGATCTTGGCCGTGGCATTGGCGCCGCAAGCGTCTTTTTTCAGCATCGGGTGCGGGGCGCAGGTGAACGAGGTGACGGTCAGGGTGACTGGCTTGGTCACGCCTTTCAGGGTCAGGTTGCCGTCGACGGAAGCGAGCTTGTCGCCGTCAAAATTGAACTTGGTCGATTTGTAGGTGGCGACCGGGAACTTGGCCGTGTCGAGGAAATCTTCGCCCTGGATGTGCGAGTTGAACAGGGTCGAACCCGTGTCGACGGATTTGGTGTCGATCAGCACTTCGACGGCGCCCGTCTTGGCGGCGCGGTCCAGGGTGACCTTGCCGGTGGTGTTATTGAAACGGCTTTGCTGCGTCGAGAAGCCCATGTGGGTGTACTCGAAGCGGGGGAAAGTGTGGCTGCCATCGATGACATAGACTTCAGGAGCGGCAACGGCGGACAGCGAGAAGCCGGCGGCGGCGATAAAAGCGAGCAGTTTTTTCATTGTAGGTTCCTAACAGAAAGTGGAGGATGTCAAAACCGCAACCAGCTGCAGGCGACTGGCGCATGCGGCTGATTGTCTGGCTTCAGTTGCAACAGATTATGCATGGCATGAAGATCGATGTAAAACGGAAAATATACCTAGTTAGCATCGATAAAATCGATAATACATGGCGATATTCTCTGTGACAGCGCCTTCTGCTGCCGATTATTGTCTGCATTGCCAAAAATATCCAGCGTTATCCGGCGCCTCAGATTACATCATAAATGAGAATGATTCTTGTTATTATTTGATGGGCTTGCTATCATGGCGCGCTTTGATCACGGGGACATGCGCGGTGCTTGAACGCTATTACCAGGAATTGCTGCGCCTGATTTCGCGCTCCACGGGATGCCGCGACAAGGCCCAGGACGTGGTGCAGGAAGCCTATGCCCGCCTCCTGGCGCGCCAGCCGCAAGGCGGCGCCCGCGCCCTGCATGGCGATACGCCACCCGACAGCGGCCAGCGCGCCCTGCTGTACGTCACGGCGAAAAACATCGCCATCGACGAACAGCGTTTGCGCCAGAGGCGGCCCCATGACGCGCTCGACGAGCCGCACATGCAGCTGCGCGCGCCGCGCGCCGATGAACCCGAGCAACGGCTGCACGACCGGCAAACCATGGAACGCCTGCTGCTCATCATCGAGGGCTTGCCGCCGCGCTGCCGCCAGGCTTTCGCGCTGTACAAGTTCGACGGCCTGAGCCAGATCGAGATCGCCGCACAGATGGGTATCTCCGTCAACATGGTGGAAAAACACATCATCAACGGCATGCTCGCCTGTAAAAAAGGCTTGCCCGAGCGGGATACGCTATGAAACAGCACATGACATCACAAGACACGACGGCCGACGACATCGACTTCCTGGCGGCGCAATGGCTGCTGCGCCGCGATGCTGGCCTGGCCGCGCACGAACTGGCGGCATTGCAGCAATGGCTGGAAGCGGACCCGCGCCACCAGCAGGCCTGGCAGGCGCTGGTCCGCACCGATGCGCTGCTGGCCAGCCTGCCGGCGCAGCGCGTGGCGGCCTTCAGCCAGCCCGTCCCGGCGGCGGGCGCGCCGTCATCGCTGCTGCGGCGGCTGCGCCAGGCGGCCTCTTTCCCGCCGCGCGGCGCGCTGGCCGGCGGCTGCCTGCTGCTGTGCGGCCTGCTGGCCTGGCCGCTGGCCGGCCATCTGCAGCGCCCCGGCTTCCAGCACGATTACAGCACGGCGCGCGGCCAGTTCGCCACGCAAGTCCTGCCCGACGGCAGCCGCATCGAACTCGATAGCGGCAGCGCCGTCGACGTGGCCCTGTACCGCGACCGGCGCAGCGTGCGCCTGCTGCGCGGCCAGGCCATGTTCCATGTGCAGGCCGACCCTGCGCGTCCGTTCCAGGTCATCGCGGGAGCGGCGACGGCGACGGTACTGGGCACGCATTTTTCAGTGCGCCACGTGGGCGCCACGACCCAGGTGAGCGTGGCGCAAGGCACGGTGCGCGTGGAAAGCGAAGCCGGCGCGCATGCCGAAGTGCTGCGGGCGGGCGACACGGTCACCGTCACGCCGCAGGGCGTGCAAGCGCTGGCCAGGGTCAGCGCACAAGCGGTGGGCAACTGGCGTGCCGGGCGCCTCGATTTCGAGGACGCCACCCTGGCCGAGGCGCTGGCCGAATTCGAGCGCTATGGCGATTCGGGCCTCGTGCTTGACGATCCGGCCCTGGCCGGCCTGCGCCTGAACGGCAGCTTCGACGCGAAGCTGCCGGCGCAGTTTGCCGCCGCCCTGCCCCTGGCCTTGCCCGTGCGCCTGCTGCGCCAGGACGGCAAGCTGCACATTCTCGCCCGCTGATGTAGTCCACATGCAGCGAAATAAAATGCATCCGCACGTCAGGGTAAATGAGACTCATTCGTTTTAACTATGAAGGATCACCACATCACCATAGGAAAAACATGCATATGACTCCACCGCGCCATCCCTTGCACGCCCGCCTGTCTCCCCTCTTCCTGGCCATCGGCTTGGCCTTCGCCACGCCCGCCGTGCATGCCGCCGCCGCGCCGGTGGCGCAGGTCGAATGGCACATCCCCGCGCAGCCCTTGAACCGCGCGCTGAACGAACTGGCGCGCCAGGCCGGCATGGTGCTGCTGGCCGACGCGCGCCTGACGCAGGGACGGCAAAGCGCGCCGCTGCAAGGCCGGCATTCGCTGCCCGAGGCGCTGCGCCAGCTGCTGGCCGGCAGCGGCCTGCAGGCGCAGCTGCAAGGCGGCACGACCATCATCATCAGCGCGCCCGCCCCCGTCGCCGCAGGCGCCGTGCAGATCGGCACCCTGCGCGTGAATGGCCAGGGCGGCAGCGGCACGTTCGAGACGGACGACACGGACCCGGCCGACCTGCCCTACGTCACGTCCGCCTCGTCCGCCTACATCGGGCGCGAACAGATCGAACGCTTCCGCGGCACCTCGCCGGCCGACATCTTCAAGGGCGTAGCCGGCGTGCAGGTGGGAGACAGCCGCAACAGCGGCGCCGTCGACGTCAACGTGCGCGGCATGCAGGGCCAGGGCCGCGTGCCCGTGCTGATCGACGGCAGCCTGCAATCGTCCACCGTCTACCGCGGTTACGCGGGTATCGCCGACCGCAGCTACATCGACCCTGACCTGATCAGCGCCATCCGCATCGACAAGGGGCCGAACCTGTCGGCGCAAGGCGCGGGCGCCATCGGCGGCATGGTCAGCATGCAGACTTTGCGCCCCGAAGACATCCTGCGACCGGGCCAGCGCACGGGCGTGCGCCTGCGCGGCGGCATCCAGGACAACAGCGTCTCGGCGCCAGACGATTTCGGCAGCGCGCCGCGCACGCACCGCAACAAGCTGGGCAACCCGCGCAGCGGCTTTGGCAGCATCGCCGTGGCCACGCGCCAGGACGACTACGACCTGGTGGCCGCCATCAGCCAGCGCAGCATCGGCAATTATTTTTCCGGCACGCGCGGTTTCGAACGCTATCAGCTGCCCAATGCATGGGGTGGCGACGATGGCGTGACGCAGTTCTTCAAGAAAGGCGACGAAGTGCTGAACACGGCCAACCGCACCACCTCGGCCCTGCTGAAGGCCAACCTGCGCCTGCCGCACGAACAGAAGCTGGAGCTGGGCTACCGCTATTTCGACAGCAGCTATGGCGAAATCATGCCCTCGCAAATCTACCGCAACAGCACCGGCAGCATCCCGCAATGGGACCCCAGCCAGGTGCGCACGAACGCGCTGACGGCGCGCTACGAATGGAAGCCGGAAGGCCAGAACCTGATCGACCTGAAGGCCAACCTGTGGCTGACGGACATGCAGAGCAAGTCGCGCAACGGCGATATCTTCAGCAATCCGCTGGAAGGCAAGACCAATCCGGGCGACCACGAATGCAAGGAATGCGTGGAAGTGCTGTACCTGGCAAAGAACCAGGCGCGCCGCGTCGGCGCGGACCTGACGAATACCTCGCGCTTCGCCACCGGCATAGGCACGCTCAAGCTCGATTACGGCCTGTCCTTGCAAAATGAAGATATCGGCCCGGCCGACAGCGTGCGCATCCTCGATGATGACTTGAACGCCAATCACACCCTGCGCAACGGCAAACGCCACGAGCAAAGCGCCTTCGCCTCGCTGCAGTGGCAGGCGCGCGACTGGCTGAGTGTCGAGGCGGGCGGACGCTTCCAGCGCTTCGATACGCGCGACCGCAACCGCCGCGCCGAGCAGCAATACCATCCGCAAGGCTGGCAATGGGTCACCATGTGGGACAAGGACGGCGATCAGATCGGCGCAGCGAAGTGGTACCAGGATGCGCAGGGCCGGTTCACGCCCGCCACCAATCCCGCGCTGGTGGGCGGCATGGTGGAAAACTACGGCACCGCGCCGGTGCCGCTGGACGTCTCGCAGGTGGACCAGTGGAGCGGCAATGGCTATGTCTACCGCGACGCCATCCCCGGCCTGTTCAAGTACAGCACGCCGATCCGCCGCAAGGACCACGGTTTTGCGCCCACGTTTGCGCTGACGGCGCGCCTGTCCGACAGCGTCAGCCTGTTCCTGCGCGATGCGCGCGGCTTGCGCATGCCCAGCCTGTACGAATCGACGATGGGCTTCTCGGCCACGTATTCGTCGCCCTTGAACGCCGAACGCAGCCACAACCGCGAAGTGGGCGTGAGCGTGGTCAAGGATGGCGTATGGAGCGCCGCCGACAAGCTGCGCCTGCGCATCTCCTATTTCGACAACGTCACCCACGGCTACATCACGCGCCGCCCGATTCCCGACTTGCCGGCCTACGCACAGAATTTCTCGATGGCGAACACGGACAAATACAGCGTCTCGGGCATCGAACTGCAGTCGTCATATGACCGGGGTAGCGTGTTCGCCGATTTTTCCGGCACATGGAACCGCAAGACCCTGATCTGCGACGCGGCCACGGCGGCCTATTTGCGCAAGGCCAGCAAGTGGGAATCGGATATCTGGAACACGCCCGACTGCTCGCCCATCGGCTTTTCCAGTTCCTACGTGAGCAACCATATCCAGCCCAAGCTGAGCGCCAACCTGACCCTGGGCACGCGCTGGCTGCAGGAAAAACTCACCGTCGGCACGCGCCTGACGCACGTCGGCCATCCGCTGGCGCGCCAGGACGACAAGGCCGTGTGGCAGTCGTGGACGGGCACCTCGCCGCAGGTGCTGACGCAGGCCTACACCCTGGCCGACCTGTTCGCCAGCTACAAGATCACGCCCAACGCCACCGTCGACGTGGCGGTGGACAACCTGACGGACCGTTACTACCTCGATCCGCTGACTCTGAGCCTGATGCCGGGGCCGGGCCGCACGGCGCGCGTCACGCTTGGCCTTCGTTTCTGATTTGATTCATCCTTATAATAGAGAGCAGATATTCCATGCATGCAGCAAGCGACACCAGCAGCACCTTGAACACCGTTCCGATTAACGCGGCCCCTAGCCGCAGCCAGCGCCTGAAAGCCGACACCATGGCCACCCACGACTTGCTGGACCAGCGCATCATGGCCAGCGCGCCGTTTTCCAGCCGCGACAATTACGCGCGCTTCCTGCAGGCGCAGTACGCGTTCCTGCGCGATGTCGACGCGCTGTACGACAACGCGCAGCTGGCCGCCCTGCTGCCGGACCTGGAACAGCGCCGCCGCTACGCCAGCATCGCGGCCGACCTGAGCGACCTGGGCACCGTCCTGCCGGCCGATGCGGCCACGCCGCCGTTCGACGCGCAACTGGACCTGGCCACGGCGCTGGGCTGGCTGTACGTGAGCGAAGGCTCGAAGCTGGGCGCGGCCATCCTGTATAAGCTGGCCGGCAAGATCGGCCTGGACGAGCATCACGGCGCGCGCCACCTGGCCGGCCATCCGGACGGACGCGCGCGCCACTGGCGCGATTTTACGTCAGTACTCGATACGGCCGTCCTTGACGCCGCCGGTGAAGCGCGCGTGATCGACGGCGCGCGCGCCGCCTTCCTGCGCATGCATGGCCACGTGGAGGCTTGCGCCTGATGGAAGAGCCAGTAATCCAGGCCGGCGCGGAAGCGCATACGGCACGGCTGCGCCGCTGGGCCTGGACGGCCGCCGGCATGCTGATGGTGGCGCTGGGCGTGATCGGCGCCCTGCTGCCCGTCATGCCGACGACGATCTTCCTGATCCTGGCACTGGCCTGCTTCAGCCGCGCCTCGCCACGCCTGGAACACTGGCTGCTGCACCACCCGCGCTTCGGCGCGCCGCTGCGCCAGTGGCGTGAACACCGCGCCGTGTCGCGGCGCGGCAAGGTCCTCGCTTGCCTGGGCATGGCCATCGGCTTTGTCGCCATGTGCCTCGGCCATCCGCCCTGGTGGGTCATCGTCCTCGTGGCAACGATGGAAATCGCCGTCATCATCTATCTGCTGCGCCGCCCGGAAGGGCCGGCGCCGGAAAAGACGCCGCCGGCGGACTGGCACAAGCCGCTGACCATCGCCACGGTCTTCGCCATGCATGGCGCCCTGCTGGGATGGGCCGTGTACCACCGCGCGCCGGCAGCGCCCGTGCTGGCCATCGCGCCCGACTCCGCGCAGCCGGCCATGCTGCTGTTCCTGCCGGCCGCCGCCCCGCCCCGCCCTCTGGAGCAGAATCTTGCTGAACAGGCCAGCGCCGCGGCCGCGCCGTCGCGCGCCCTTGCAAAAAAAGCAGCGCCAGCCCTGCCGCAATTCGTGCCGCCGCAGCCGGATGCCGCGCCCATGCCGCCTCAAGCCGAGGCCGTCGCAGCCGTCGCCGAGGTGCGCCCTGCCCCCGTCACGCCGGCACCGGTGGCCACGGCGTCTGTCGCGGCGGCGCCTCCCTCGCCCGCCCTGCCGCCCGCGCCACAGGAGCTGCGCAGCGGCGTATCGAGCTGGGAAGGCAAGGTTTTGGCGCGCATGGAGCGCTTCCGCCGCTATCCGACGGCGTCGCGCGCGAAGCAGGAACAGGGCGTGGTGTACCTGCGCTGCCGCATCGACCGCGACGGGCAGGTGCTGGCGGCCGCCATCGAGCGCAGTTCCGGTTCCGCAGCGCTGGATCAGGCCGCGCTCGACACTTTGCAACGGGCGGCGCCACTGCCGCGCATTCCCAAGGAACGGCCGGAGCCGCTGGAATTATCGATTCCCGTCGAATTTTCCATCGGCTGATCGCGTAAAAACCGCTTTTACTCTCGCCAAACACCCATATAGACATTATTTGCATATTCAAAGCAAGATTCTGTCGTAGGAGTAATAACACGATCGGAGGTATACTACGCAACCGACGTAACAGGCTGGGCGATTTGGCCCCTGCAAGCGCGCCTGTCACGGTCCAATAAAAAAGGAAACACTGCATGACCACACCACACCGTACGCCGGTGATTCGCATCGATGGCGCAAACAAGACCTTCGCGCTGCCCAAGGGCGAACAATTCCACGCGGTCAAATCGGTCACGCTGGAAGTCTATCCCGGTGATATTTTCGGCCTGATCGGCAAGAGCGGCGCCGGCAAATCGACCTTGCTGCGCCTGATTAACCTGCTCGAGCGTCCCGACAGCGGCAGCATCACGGTCGCCGGGCGCGAATTGACCAGCTTGAGCAAGGGCGAACTGCGCGACGCGCGCCAGAATATCGGCATGATTTTCCAGCAATTCAACCTGCTGCAAAACGCCAGCGTGTTCGACAACGTCGCCTTCCCCCTGAAAATCCATGGCACCACCAAGGGCGAGCACATCGCCGCCCGCGTCGAGGAATGCCTGGCGCTGGTGGGCCTGTCCGACAAGCTGCACAGCTATCCGGCGCAATTGTCGGGCGGGCAGAAACAGCGCGTGGCGATTGCCCGCGCCCTGGCCAGCCACCCCGACGTGCTGCTGTGCGACGAACCGACGTCCGCGCTGGACGCGGAAACGACGCGCGCCCTGCTCGATACCTTGCGCGACATCAATGCGCGCCTGGGCGTGACCATCGTCATCGTCAGCCATGAGCTGTCGGTGCTGGGCGCCATCTGCAACCGGGTCGCCGTCGTGGAAAGCGGCGCCATCGCCGAACAATTCGATTTGAGCGACACGGCCACCCCGCGCAAGACGGCGCTGGGACGCGAGCTGGCTTATTACGGCACCGAGGCGTTTGAAGCCACCGCATGGAAGGATGCAACACATGTTTGAAGAATCGATCAATAACGTCATCAACCTGCTGCCGGAAATCTGGGTGGCGCTGGGCCAGACCATGACCATGCTGGGCATCGGCCTGACGGCCGCCATCCTGATCGGCGGCCCGCTGGGCATCTTGCTGTTCCTCGTCTCGGAAGGCCAGTCGCTGGAAAACCGTCCGCTGTCGATGATCCTCGGCTGGCTGGTCAATACCGTGCGCAGCTTCCCCTTCATCATCCTGCTGGTCGCCCTGACGCCGTTTACGCGCATCATCGCGGGCACTTCGATCGGCCCGCTGGCCGCTGCCGTGCCGCTGTCGTTCGCCGCCATTCCCTACCTGGCGCGCTTGGTGGAACAGAACCTGCGCGAAGTGCCGCGCGGCGTGATCGAGGCGGCGCACGCCATGGGCGCGTCGGAAATGCAGATCATCTTCCGCGTGCTGCTGGTGGAAGCGCGTTCCGGCCTGGTGCTGGCCCTGACCGTGCTGTCGATCAGCTTCCTGTCGTATTCGGCCGTGGCCGGCGTGGTGGGCGGCGGCGGTATCGGCGACCTGGCCATCCGCTACGGCTACTACCGCTTCGAGACGGACATCATGGTCGCCACCGTGGCCATCCTGATCGTGCTGGTGCAAACCATCCAGTTCGCCGGCACGCGCATCGCCAAGCGCCTCGACAAACGTTAATTCATATTCAGTATTTCAGTACAAGGAAAAGCATGAACCACATTCGCCGCAACCTGCTCCTGGCCGCTGCCAGCCTGGCCTTCGCCACCGCCGCCCACGCCAAGGACCCGAAAGAACTCGTCATCGGCACCAGCTCCGGCCCGTATTCGGACCAGCTGAAGCTGGGCATCAAGCCTATCCTGGAAAAACAGGGCTACAAGGTCAAGATCGTGGAATTCAACGACTACGTGCAGCCGAACTACGCACTGGCCGAAGGCTCGCTGGACGCCAACGTGTTCCAGCACATCGTCTACCTGACCAAGTTCGCCACCGATAACAAGCTGCCACTGAGCTCATTGATCACCGTGCCGACCATGCCGATCGGCCTGTACGGCGGCAAGCAAAAAACGCTGGCGGAAGTCAAGAACGGCGCCACCATCACCATGCCGAACGACCCGACCAACCAGGCGCGCGCGCTGGTGATGCTGGCCAAGATGGGCTGGATCAAGCTGAAACCGAACGTCGACCCGCTGCGCGCGTCCGAGCGCGACGTGCTGGAAAACCCGAAGAAGCTGAAACTGGTGCCGCTGGAAGCGGCGCAGCTGCCACGTTCGCTGGCCGACGCCGACTACGCTTTCGTCAACGGCAACTTCGCCCTGGCCGCCGGCATGAAGCTGACGTCGGCCCTGAGCGTGGAAAAGATTTCGGACAGCTACATCAACCTGGTGGCCATCCGCACTGCCGACAAGGCCAAGCCATGGGTCAAGGACCTGGAAGCGGCCTACCGCTCGCGCGCCTTCCTCGACGCGACAAACAAATACCTGGCCGGCTACGAAAAGACGGATTACCAGCTGGCGCTGGAAAAGACGCTGAAAAAATAAGGCGAAAGCAAGGCGCTGCACACAAAAAGACGGCCAGGTTCACACCTGGCCGTCTTTTTTTATTCTGCGCGCCACCCGGGCGCCATCACTGCTTAGAAGCGGTAACCGACGCCTACGCCGATCAGGATAGGATCGATCTTGACTTCGCTGACCTTGCCGCCAGCAGCGGTCAGTACGTCGCTGCGGATCTGCACTTTCTTGATGTCGAAGTTCAAGGACCAGTTCTTGTCCAGTTTGTAGTCGACACCGGCTTGCAGCGCGAAGCCCCAGCTGTCGTGTTCCAGGCGCAGGCCGGGCAGTTTGACACCCGAGATATTCGTGTAGTTCACGCCGGCACCCACGTAAGGGCTGAACTGTTTTTCAGGCATGAAGTGGTATTGCAGCGACAGGGTCGGCGGCAGGTGCTTGAAGGTGCCGACTTGGCCGCCATCGAGCTTG
Source organism: Janthinobacterium sp. SUN206 (assembly GCF_030587305.1). Lineage (NCBI taxonomy): Bacteria > Pseudomonadati > Pseudomonadota > Betaproteobacteria > Burkholderiales > Oxalobacteraceae > Janthinobacterium > Janthinobacterium sp. SUN206. The sequence goes on from NZ_JAPWIB010000001.1 coordinate 1,745,252, forward strand.
ACGTCATGCTTTTGCGGGTAGGTCAGGATCAGCTCGGCAGCGATATTCGGGGTGAAGAAGTACGAAATATCGATTTCAGGAATCGTCTTGCTGCTGACCGTCAAGCGGTCCGATGCACCGAGGCCACCAACAGGAGTCGATTTATCGGCCGGATCGATATGCACGGCGCGCGCACGGACCAGCCATGGGCTTTCCTGTGCCATTGCGTTGCCGGCGAATGCGCCGATGGCGGCCAGGACGATTGCTGCTGCAGTTGCGGACGTTTTCATTATGTTTTCCTCTGTCGTTAAGTAACGCTGCGAAGTCTAAGAGTGCAGTGCAACAAAAACTTTGATCCACATCAAATAGTGCTAGATGGCATCACCAGAGGGATTTTTTCCTTTGCCCAAGTCAAAAATTGCCGCATTGCAGCGCATCAATGCACGTCGGCAAACAGGCTGGCGACCCAGTCGGCAAACACGCGCACGCGCGGCGACAATTGCCGGTGGTGGGGATACAGCACGGACACGGGCAGCGGGTCGGGCCGCCAGTCCCGCAGCACTTCCACCAGTTCGCCGGCCGCCAGCGCCCGCTCCAGGTGATAACGGGGCGCCTGGATCAAGCCCATGCCCGCGCGGCAGCAGGCGTGATACGCGTCAGCATTGTTGACGGACACGGTGCCCGGCAAGGCCACGCTGCGGCGCTGGCCTTCCACCTTGAAATCGAAGGGCCAGACCTTGCCCGTCTGGGCGGAAAAGAAATTGACGGCGCGGTGGCCATCCAGCTGCGCCAGATGCTCCGGCGTGCCGTGCGCGGCCAGGTAGGCGGGGCTGGCGCACGTCACCTGGTCGAGCAGCGCCACGCGGCGCGCCACCATCGACGAGTCGCCCAGTTCGCCCACGCGCAGCACGCAATCGACGCCTTCGCGCACCAGGTCGACGAGGCGGTCGCCCATGCCGATTTCCAGTTCGATCAGCGGATAGCGGGTGCAGAACCGGTCCAGCACGGGCATGACGAAGTGCATGGCCAGGGTCGCGTGCAAGTCGATGCGCAGCTTGCCGGCCGGTTGCTGCGCCGCCGAACTGAACACGGCTTCCGTTTCTTCCAGGTCCGCCAGCAGGCGCACGCAGCGCTGGTAATACGCGTCGCCATCGGGCGTAGGCGTGACTTGCCGCGTGGTCCGCTGCAGCAGGCGCACGCGCAGCCGCGCTTCCAGTTGCTTGATCGCATGCGTGACGGTGGCCTTCGGATAGCCGAGGTCATGCGCCGCCTGCGTAAAACTGCGCAGTTCGACGATGCGCGTAAAGATGCGCATCGCATCAAATCGGTCCATGCTCCCTCCATTGTTATTCCTTGCTGCACAGTATAGCGATTCGACCGCCACTTTTCATCAGCAACCAATACTGCTGGCATCAGTTGCCTGCCACGCAAGCGCCACTTGCGCCGATGTCACTGGATTGCCGCCCGCCCGCGCGGCATACTATTTACAGCACACACATGAGAATGGTAATGATTATCATTTGCGATATAATGCAATACCTCGCTCGGGCGACTACAAAAAGGAATGGGAGACATGGATATATTGAGGGAACTGCGTGAATCGGGCTTGAAAGTGACCATCCCCCGCTTGCGGATTCTGCAGCTGTTTCAAGAAGGCACGATCAAGCACCTGAGTGCGGACGATGTCTACAAACTCTTGCTGGCTGAAAAGATCGACGTGGGCCTGGCCACCATCTACCGCGTGCTGATGCAGTTTGCCGAAGCGGGCATCCTGTTTCGCCGGCATTTCGAATCGGGCCACGCCGTCTTCGAACTGAACGAAGGGCAGCACCACGACCACCTGGTCTGCACGGGTTGCGGCAAGGTCGATGAATTCGTCGACGAAGGCATCGAACTGCGCCAGAACGAGATCGCCGCCGAGCGGGGCTTCGTGCTGCACGAGCACGCGCTGTCGCTGTACGGCACTTGCGCCGAGTGCACGGCGAAGAAAGTGCCGCCGCGCCGGGCCTGAAGATGCCTGGGCCGTTTGGGCGCCGCTGCCATACGGTAAGATTCGCTCAAGCTTGAGAAAGGATCACCCATGTACATCGGAGAAATCGCCCGCCTGGCGGGCACCTCGCCCAAGGCCTTGCGCCACTATGAAGCGCTGGGCTTGCTGGGCGACGTGCGCCGCGCCGGCGCCTACCGCGTCTACACGCAGCAAGACCTGGCGCAAGTCAAACTCATACGCCAGGCGCAGGCGCTGGGCTTCCGCCTGGCCGAACTGCTGCCCATCCTGGCCGGCGACGATACGGACTGGGCCGCCCTGTCGCAGCACATCGCCGCCAAGCGCACGCAGATACGGCAGGATATCGCCCGCCTGCGCCAGCTCGACGCGCAACTGGCCGACATCGACACGGAAATCCACGACTGCCTGGCGCACCAATACCTTCAAGCGGCCGCTTGACTCTGCCCTCAGGGGCAGGCTTTAGCATGCAAGCTCTTCTTTAACGGACAGCCTGCACCATGACCAAGACGACACCCAAGCGCATTTTGATACTCCTCGGCCACCCGTCGGGCGACAGCTTTTGCGCCGCCCTGGCCGAAGCCTATGCCGCCACGGCCCGCAGCGCGGGCCACACCGTGCGCGAGCTGCGCCTGGGCCAGCTGGACTTCGATCCCATCCTGCACGAAGGCTACCGCCAGGTGCAGCCGCTGGAAGCGGACTTGCTGGCCGCGCAGGAAGCCATCAGGTGGGCCGAACACCTGGTGTTCGCCTACCCGATCTGGTGGGGCGGCGCGCCAGCCCTGCTGAAAGGCTTCGTCGACCGCGTCTTCCTGCCCGGCTACGCTTTCAAGTACCGCCCCGGCAAGGCCTTCCCGGCGCAATTGCTGAAGGGCCGCACGGCGCAGCTGCTGGTGACGATGGATACGCCGCCCTGGTATTTCCGCTGGGTCTATCGCATGCCCGGCATCCACCAGTTGCGCAAGACGACGCTCGAATTTTGCGGCATCAAGCCCGTCAGGGTGGCCAGCTTCGGCCCCCTCCTCGATTCCACCGAGCCGCAGCGCGCGCGCTGGCTGGCCCAGGCACAGGCGCTGGCCCGGCGCCTGTAAGTTGCTTGCCATGCAGCCATCTTGCATACGGTTTTGACAAGCTGGTAATCAAGCCGTCATATTCCAAGGCTACCATGATGATATTGCCTGTTTGTCAGTCGCCTTGCCGTCGCGACAACAAGGGTCCGATCGTCATGTAAAGGTAGCCGCTGTGGAGTTCAACGCTTCTCGATTGCATCTTCCCCGTTATCGCACGTCCGTGGCGTTTGATCTGTGCATTCCCACGGAATCCGTGCAGGCCGACGCCAGCAATTTCGCCGTGCTGGAATTGTTCACGGAACGGCGCGACATGATGAGCCTGCCCGTCACGGAGCAGCAGAAGCCCATCGGCTTGATCAGCCGCAATATCTTCATGTCGCAGATGTCCAAGCCCTTTTATCACGAGGTGTACGGCAAGAAGAGCTGCATCGCCTTCATGGACAAGGAACCGCTGATCGTCGACGGCGCCATGAGCATCGAAGACCTCACCTTCCGCGCCGTGGAAGCGGGCGAGAAGGCGCTGGCCGACGGCTTCATCATCACCGAGGATGGCGCGCTGGCCGGCGTGGGCTTCGGCTTGCAGCTGATGAACGTGGTCGCCACCATGCAGGCGGAAAAGAACCGGCAAATCATGCACAGCATCGATTACGCCAGCGTGATCCAGCGCGCGCTGCTGCGCACCTCCGATGCGGAACTGCGCGCCACCCTGCCCGACGCGCACCTGGAATGGCAGCCGCGCGACGTGGTCGGCGGCGATTTTTACTTTTTCGAGCGCCACGCGGGCGGCTGGTTTGCCGCCATCGCCGACTGCACGGGGCACGGCGTGCCGGGCGCCTTCATGACCCTGATCGCCTCGTCGGCCCTGAGCCAGGCCTTGCGCGAGCTGGGGCCGCACGATCCGGCCGCCCTGATCGGCGCCGTCAGCCGCGCCATCAAGACCCTGCTGGGCCAGGACGGCGCCAGCAGCGGCGAAGCCACCGGCCACGCCGGCTCGAACGACGGCATGGATTGCGCCTTCCTGTGCTACGACACGGCGGGCGCCAGCCTGCGTTTCGCGGGGGCGAAACTGGCGCTGCACGTGGTCGCGCCGGGCGAAGAGGCCGTGCGCGCCATCGATGGCGCGCGCATGGGCGTGGGCTATGTCGACACGCCGGCCGGCTACTGCTGGCACAACGAGACGCTGGACATTCCCGCCGGCAGCCTGCTGTTCCTCACCACCGACGGCCTGCTCGACCAGATCGGCGGCGCGCGCGACATCGCCTACGGCAAGCGGCGCATGCGCGAACAGCTGCTGGCGCAGCGCGACGCGCCCGCCGGCGACGTGGCGGCGGCGCTGCTGCAGGACAGCGCGGCATGGCAAGGCAAGCAGCCGCGCCGCGACGACCTGACCTTTTTCTGTTTTCGCCTGTAGTTGGGCGCCATCGAGCCACCTTATCAACAAGAAACCGGGTCACCGGCTAGCCAGGAGCACGGACGTGCTGTACGAAGAATTCAACGAGTTTTGGGATGTGGCGCGCAAGCGCAACATCATCTTTTTTTACGTGGGCTATTTCTCGCAGCACGTGGTCAGCGCCATTTCCGAAACCATCAAGGCGCGCCTGGACACGGCCGGCGCGGCCGGGCCCACGCGGCGGCGCATCTTTTCCTCGTTCATCGAGATGTCGCAAAACATCATGCACTATTCCGCCGACAGCCTGACGCCCGATGCGCAGCTGGACCAGCAGATGCGGCGTGGTTCCTTCTGCATCGGCACGCGCGGCGACAGCTTTTTTCTCCTGTGCGCCAACCCCGTCTCGACGGACAACGTGGCGCAGATCCGCGCCCGGCTGGAGCCGCTGCACACCATGACGATGGAAGAAATCCGCCTGGCGTACAAGAAGGCCCTGCGCGAGGAAGCGCCGGCCGACAGCAAGGGCGCGGGCCTGGGTTTTCTGACCATGGCGCGCGACGCCAGCGAGCCGCTGGAATTCGAATTCGTCCAGGATCCCCAGGAGCCGGGCCACACCATCTTCTGCATCAAAGCCATCATTTGAAAGAGCCGACTCAGGAAAGCATATGCAATTACCGTCACCACTGTTCATCGCCGCGACCCCGAGTTCGCCCGAAATCGACTTCCGTTTCGAGCAGCACACCCTGTCGATCAAGGGCGAGTCGTATCCGGAAAACGCAGCCGCCTTCTATGGCCCGCTGATCGCCGCCGTGCGCGCCTACCTGGAAGGCTGCCGCGAAAGCGCCATCACCGTCAACGTCTCGCTGGCCTACTTCAACAGCTCCAGCACGAAGATGCTGTTTACCCTGTTCGACACCCTGAACCAGGCGGCCGTCGATGGCAACCAGGTGCGCCTGAACTGGTATCACGACGAGGACGACGACACCATCCTGGAATTCGGCCAGGAGCTGCAGCAGGACTTTACGGCGCTGGACTTCCACGACCATCCCGTGCAGGGCAGCTAGGGCATGCGCGCCGCCATCTCCGAGTCCGACCTGGAGCCCGACCTGTTCACCGTGGAAGCGGCGGCGCTGGCTGCCGCGCGCCGCATGCACGCCGATACTCACGCCAGCGGCGAGGCGCAGCGGCGCGTGCTCGGTGAACTGATCAATCACTACGAACGGCTGATGCGCGAGACGCGGCGCCTGATCGGCCGCAGCGACCGCGCCGAGCGCGACATGCATTTGCTGAACCGCCAATTGCAAACCCTGGCCGGCCAGCTCGAATACCGCGCCACGCACGACCCGCTGACGGGCGCCCTGAACCGCGGCGCCGTGATCGACCACGCCTCGCGCTGCCTGGCGCAGGGCGACATGGCGCTGATCGTGCTCGACATCGACTTGTTCAAGCAGGTCAACGACGACTTCGGCCACCCGGCCGGCGACGGCGTGATCCAGGCAGTGGTGGACTGCCTGAAGGCACTGCTGGGACAGGAAACGGCCATCGGCCGGGTCGGCGGCGAAGAGTTTTCCGTGGTCTGGCCCACTTCCTCGCGCGACGACGCGGCGCAGGTGGCGCAGCGCATCTGCGAGAGCGTCGGCCGCCAGCGCCATGCGGCGCCCATCACGCGCGCCATCACCGTCAGCGTGGGCCTGAGCTGGAACCGCGCCGGCACGGCCTTCGAAACGGCCTACAGCCACGCGGACCAGGCCTTGTACCAGGCCAAGCGCGAGGGGCGCAACTGCGTGCGCCAGTGGCTGGAAAGCTGAAGCGGACCTTAGCGGATATGTTCGCGCGCCATGCTGCCGTCGCGGCGCATGGCCGCCGCCGCCCGCTGCATGGCCAAGGCCTGCGCCTCGGGCAACTGCCTGTTGCAGGCGAGGTAAGTCTGCACGCGGTTGAAGGTCAGCAGCGGCACCACCTTGCCCTCCCACTCCTTGCCGGCAAACGGCTTGCTGCCCACCGCCATGCCGACGGCCCACAGGTCGATGCGTCCGAGCAGCAGCTTTTGCGGATTGAGCCACTCCTGCGTCACGGGCGCCACGTTCAGGCCGCGCTGGCGCAGGTAATCGTCGCGCGCGTCGCCCAGCACCGTGCCGATCACCAGGCCGCGCGCATCATCGAGCGTGCGCAGCGCCAAATGCCGTTCGGCCAGGCCGTAGAGTATCCATTCCGCTTCGTTCAGGGGCCCGATCCAGCGAAATTGCGCTTCGCGCTCCTGCGTGCGGCTGGTGGAAAAGATGCAGGTGTCGGCTTCGCGCAGCGCCTGCGCATACGCGCGCTTCCACGGCAGCAGTTCGATGCTGTAGGAAAGACCGGCGCGCGCCATGATGTCGCGCACCTTGAGCGTTTCACGTCCGACGACGACATTGCCTTCCATCATGCTCGACGGCGGCAAATGCTCGCCGACGATGCGCACGTCCACCGCCGCGGCCAGCGCCGGCATCAGCAGCGCCACTGCCAGCAGCCACGCCATGCTTGCTTGTTTCATGCTTGCTTTCATCTGCCACAGGGGATACAAGCCGATGTTACCATCGGCTCACCCTGGCATCGTTGCATATTATCAATAACACCACTTATTTACCGCAACGTGACAACAGGCCAACGCCGGGACGATCACCGTGCAGGGGGAAGGAAGAATAACTGGCGGAAAACAGTAGGAGTCGAACCTACGGGAGAACGTCTGACGCCCTCCACCGGGTTTGAAGCCCGGCCACATCACCGGATGAGTGTGCTTTCCGCGGTGCCTGAGCTAGTACTTAGCTGTTGGGCAAGGCCGCGGTGTAGGACCACAGCGCTTGCGGGCGCAATAGATGCCCATTGCCAACACGGCGAGTATAACCGACGCGGTCAAAGAATTCCAAGACCTGGATCGCCCGCTTGCGGCCCAGGCCGCTGGCGTCGCGGAACGTGGCCGCGCCCACGGCGCCATTGCCCGCTGGCAAGCCTGCATCCTCTTCCGCCTTGTGCGCCAGTTGCCGCACCAGTTGCGCCAGCTCGGCCAGCGCCGCCTGATGATAAAACAGGTCGTGCACGACCTGGCTGATCTGCCCTGCCTTGGCCAGTTTGCGCAACAGCCGGCGCGTTTCATCCTCGGCCAGGCCGAAGCCGCGCGCCAGGTCGCGCGTCCACGGCGGATCGGCACGCCCCTGCTCCAGGGCGGCCAGCAAGGGTTCGGCCATGGCCTGCTCCTGCGGCGTCAGTTCCACGCTGTGCGTCGGCAAATGCAGGCTGGCGCCGCGCGCCAGGATCTCGCCGCGCGCCAGCAAGCCTTCGACCAGGTGGCTCCACAAGGCGTCTTCCATCTCGGCGTCGACGATGCGTTTCAGGCGCCACAGTTCCGGTCCCGCCTCGTCGGGTGCGCGCGCGTGGAAGACGTCCAGGGCTGCCAGCACGCGCGTTTCCAGCGCCAGCAACGCATCCGGCGCCAGCAGCAGGGCGTCGCCGGCGCGCAGGGCGATACGCCGCGTGTCGGGCGGCAGCGCGAGGGCTCCCGCCGGCAGCAGGGACAGGCGCACCAGCAGCGATACACGCAGCCCCAGCGGACTTTGCGCCAGCAGGGCCGCATAGTCGCCGTGCGCGACGAACGCGGCCAGCGCATCGAGCCACGCCAGCCGGGCCGGGCTGCGCCGCTTGCGCGCGGGGCCGAACGGATCGAGCACCATGCCGCCGCCCACCGTCTGGGTCGCTTGCGCATTGCGCACGACGAAGCGGTCGCCCGGCACGCCGTGCATGGGCGCATCGAACACCAGCTGCACTCTGCCCGTCTGTCCCGGCGACAGGGTTTCGCCATCGAGCATGACGGCGCGCGCCAGCTGGTGTGCGGCACCCAGGTGCACGTGCAGCGGCGACCAGGCTTTCAATTGCACGCCCGCGTCGGGCAGCAGGGTCAGTTCCACGTCGAGGCGTTCGGAACACTGCGCCAGCTCGGGCGCGACGATCCAGTTGCCCCGCTCGATGCGCTCGCGGTCGATGCCGGCCAGGTTCAGCGCCAGGCGCTGACCCGCCGTGCCCGTCCCGGCGGCGCGGTTCTGCGCATGGATGCTGCGCACCCGCGCTGGCGCGCCGCCGGGCGCCAGCTGCAGCATGTCGCCCACCCGCGCGCATCCCGCCAGCGCCGTGCCGGTGACGATGGTGCCCTGCCCCGACAAGGTGAACACGCGGTCCACGCCGAGGCGGAACAAGCGCCGCTCGTCGCGTTGCGGCAAGCTGCGCGCCACCTGCGTCAGGTGCGCCAGCAGGGCGGCCACGCCGGCATCGCCGTCGAGATTGGCGGCGGTGGGGAAAATCGGGCTGCCCGCCAGCGGCGTGCCGGCCAGCAGTGCCTCGATGTCCGCTTCCACCTGCGCCACGCGGGCGCTGTCGGCGCGGTCGACCTTCGTCAGCGCCACGGCGCCGCGCGTCACGCCCAGCAGCTGCAAGATGGCCAGGTGTTCGTGCGTCTGCGGCATGATACCGTCGTCGGCCGCCACCACGAGCAAAGCGAAATCGATGCCCGTCACGCCGGAAGCCATGGTGCGGATAAATTTTTCGTGGCCCGGCACGTCGATCACGCCCAGCACCGTGCCGTCAAGCAGCGGCAGATAGGCGTAGCCGAGTTCAATCGAGATGCCGCGCGCCTGCTCTTCCTTCAGGCGGTCCGTGTACACGCCCGTCAGCGCGCGCGTGAGCGTCGTCTTGCCATGGTCAATATGGCCCGCGGTGCCGACGATCATGCGGACAACTCGTCGAGCTGCGCGATGAAGGCCGTCTCGTGCGCCGCTTCCAGGCAGCGCAAGTCGAGCCACAGGGTGTCTTGCCCGATGCGCCCGATCACGGGGCACGGCAAGGCGCGCAGCCGCTGCTCCAGCGCGCCCAGGGGATTGCTCAGGCGCGAGCCTGGCGCGCTGCGGATGGCCAGGCCAAAGCTGGGCAGCTGGTCGACGGGCAAGGCGCCGCTGCCGATCTGGCTGCTCATCGCTTCGGCCGTGACTGCGTACGCGGCGCCCAGCGCGCCCTGCAGCAGCGGCAGCAGTATCTCCGCCTGCGCGCGCATGGCGGCGGCGGGACGCGTCAGCAGGCGCAAGGTGGTCAGCCGTTCGGCCAGCAAGTCCGGCGCGCGGTACAGCCGCAGCACGGGCTCCAGGGCGGCCAGGGTCAGCTTGCCGACCCGCAGCGCGCGTTTCAGGGGGTTGCGCTTGATCTTCGCGATCAGGTCGGCGCGCCCGACGATGACGCCGCATTGCGGGCCGCCCAGCAGTTTGTCGCCGCTGAAGGTGACCAGGTCGGCGCCCGCCTCGATGGTTTCGCGCACCGTCGTTTCATGCGGCAGACCGTATTGCGCCAGGTCAACCAGGGTGCCGCTGCCCAGGTCCACGGCCGTCGGCACGCAGTGTTGTGCCGCCAGCGGCACGAGTTCGTCGAGCTCCACGCTTTTCGTGAAGCCGGTAATGGCGTAATTGCTGCAATGGACCTTCATCAAGAGGGCTGTATCTGCATTCACGCCGTTCGCGTAATCGGCCAGGTGGGTGCGGTTGGTGCTGCCCACTTCGCGCAGCACGGCGCCCGCGCGCGTCATCACGTCGGGGATGCGGAAGGCGCCGCCGATTTCCACCAGCTCCCCGCGCGACACCACCACCTCCTTGCCCTGCGCCAGGGTGTTCAACATCAGCAGCACGGCGGCCGCATTGTTGTTGACGATGGTGGCCGCTTCGGCACCCGTCAATTCGCGCAGCAATTCCTCGACCAGGTCGTCGCGGTCGCCCCGCTTGCCCGTGTCCAGGTCGAATTCCAGGTTCATCGGCCACTGCAACGCTTCCACCACGGCTTGCACGGCGGCGTCGGGCAGCAGCGCGCGGCCCAGGTTCGTGTGCAGCACGGTGCCCGTCAGGTTGAAGACGGCGCGCAGCTGCGAACGCGATTGCGCCTGCAGCCGTTCGGCCATCTGCGCGGCGATGGCGGCGATCGATGCGCCCTCTTCGCAGACTGCACCGGCCAGCATGGCCGTGCTGCGCAGTTCGGCCAGCACGGCGCGCGCGCAGGCCAGGGTTTGCGCGCGGCCATAGTGTGCAATCAGGGCCAGGCAAGCCGCGTCACCCAGGATACGGTCTACCGATGGCAGGCGCACGGTTTGCCCCGTCGTCATGCTGGCTGGCCCTCGCTGCTGTCGCCCTTCCCCAGCCACAGCAGCGGATTGCCGCTGGCGCGCTGGTAGCCCGCTTCGCCCACCAGCAGGTCGAGCATCAGGCTGGCCAGGTCGTCGGCCAGGGGCTCGACGTTGTAATCGTGTTCCTGGTTGAAGACCTTGCGGTAGGTATGGCAATCGTCGCAGGTTTCCGCGCGCGCCACCTTCTTCGGATCATTCGCCTTGTTCGGCAATTTGTCGTCCTTTGCCGTCACGGGGTCGAACGGCGCCGCATCGGCAGCGTCCAGGCCCTGGTAAGCGATCTTGCCATTCTGTTCGCAGGTCGAACACTTCACGCGCACCATATGCCATTCGCTTTCGCAAATGCCGCAGTGCAGATAGCGGTAGCCCTGCGACCCGCCGCCGATGCGGATCACGCTGGCGACGGGGTGCGAACCGCAGACGGGGCACAGGGTGCCCGTTTCCAGGTCCGGCACGCGCGCGGCGCGCAGTTCGCTGGCTGACACCGACCATAAAATTTGCAGCGCGGCCGCGACGAACGGCGCATGCATGGGGTTCAGGTTATCGCCATTTTCATCGAGTACGGCGTCGGCGCAGGCGTCCAGCGCTGGCGCATCGAGCGCGCGCAGCTGGGCCAGCACCTGCGTCAGGCCGCCGGACAGGGCCGGCTGGCTTGCCGCCGTGGCGGCCAGTTCATCGAGCAGGCTGGCGAATATGTCGCGCCAGACGGGCGGCCGGGCGCCGTTGACGGGCAGCACCGGCATGCGGTGCTGCATCGCGCGGCGCAGCGCGTCCGGGTCGGCGGCAGGCACGGCGCCGGGCGCCAGTTTTCCCACCACGGCGGCTTGCGCGTCGGCCAGCGCGGCCATCAGCACCAGGTAACCCTGCATGCCCGCGTCGACGGGGATGCCCTTGATGTTTCCCTGCGCCAATTCGCGCAGGCGCGAGGCACGCGCCTTGAACAGGCTGTCAGGCTGCGGCAGCAGCAGGCGCGGAATCGCGTTGTGGTCCAGGCCTTCGATTTCGCCTGGCTGAAGAATGCGTTGTACCAATGGAGTTTTCCCATCAAAAAAGGCCGAGCGTAGCTGGCCAGCCCATCCGGCGGATGCGGCTGTGTTTCGAAAGTATTTTAATCGATAAAAAGAAAGGGGTCAGTCCTGGGACTGACCCCGGGTAATGCCGGTGGCATCAATCGCAAGAACTTAGTCTTTTGTACTGCGCATCACCGCCTCGAACCACTTCGGGTGGTGCTTGCGCGCCCAGCCGTAGGTGACGGTGCCGCGCACCATGGCGCCGATCGAACCCTTGACCCACAGGGCCGCATAGATGTGCACGATGATGGCGCAGATGATGCCGAACGCGCACACGGCGTGCAGCAAGGCGGCCGCGCGGATGACGGGAATCGGGAAGTAGAACGCGAAATACGCGCGCCAGATCACGATACCCGACAGCAACAATCCCGCCATGCAGGCCAGCAGCACAAAGAACAGGATCTTCTGGCCGGCATTGTATTTGCCGATCTTCGGAAGCTTTTCTTCGCGGTTGTTGAGCACGTCGCCCATCTGTTTCAGCCACTGCTTGTCGCCGTCCTCGAACTTGTTGTGGTGCCAGAAGCGCACCACCAGGATCGCGAACGAGACGAACATCACCAGGCCGGCAAACGGATGCAGGATGCGCGTCCATTGCCCGCCGCCGAACAGGTTCGCCAGCCACGCCATCGAGGGATGGAACATGGCCAGGCCGGACAGCGCCAGCATGACGAAGGTGATGGCGGTCACCCAGTGATTCGTGCGCTCGTTCGGGTCGTAGCGCTGGATCAGCGGGTTGCCATCCTTGTCACGCAGCTTTCCATCATGCAGATCACTGTGGCTCATGGTCTTCCTCCCGGATGCGTTTGGCCTCTTCCAGCGCCTCGTGCTCTTCGTCCTTGCTCACTTCGTTCGGACCGACACGCGTGTAATGGAAGAAGCCAGCCAGCGCCGTGGCGGCCATGCCGGCCACCGCGAGCGGCTTGGACCAGCCCTTCCAGAAGCCCACCATCGGGCTGATGCGCGGACGTTCCGGCAAGTTCGAATACAGCTTCGGCTTGTCGGCATGGTGCAGCACGTACATCACGTGCGTGCCGCCCACGCCCAGCGGGTCGTACAGGCCCGCATTCTCGAAACCGCGCGACTTCAGGTCGACGATGCGCTCTTCCGCATGCACCTTCATGTCTTCCTTGGTGCCGAAGACGATGGCGCCCGTCGGGCACGTTTTCACGCAAGCCGGTTCCTGGCCCACGGCGACGCGGTCCGAGCACAGCGTGCACTTGTAGGCGCGGTCGTCCTTTGTCGAAATGCGGGGCACGTCGAAAGGACAGCCGGCCACGCAATAGCCGCAGCCGATGCAGTTTTCCTGATGGAAATCCACGATGCCGTTCGTGTATTGCACGATGGCGCCCGGCGCCGGACAGGCTTTCAAACAGCCCGGGTCCTCGCAGTGCATGCAGCCATCCTTGCGGATCAGCCACTCGAGGTTGCCGTCGTTGTTTTCGTGTTCGGCAAAACGCATCACCGTCCACGATTGCGGCGTCAGGTCCGTCGGATTGTCATAGGTGCCATGGTTTTCACCGACTTCGTCACGCAAGTCGTTCCATTCCATGCACGCCGTCTGGCAAGCCTTGCAGCCGATGCATTTCGACACATCGATCAGCTTGGCCACGGTGCCCGTCACCGGGCTGCGTGCTTGCGGCGGCGTTACCGTGGTAGCCGACAGGCGCCGGATATCTAAGGATTGCAGTGCCATTATTGAGCTCCCATCATGCTTTTTCCACCTTCACGAGGAAGGACTTGAATTCCGGCGTTTGCGAATTCGCATCCCCCACGCCCGGCGTCAGGGTATTGATCAGATACCCCGGCTTGGCCACGCCCGTAAAGCCCCAGTGCAGCGGCAGGCCCACGGTATGCACCGGCTTACCCTCGATCATCAAAGCCTTGATGCGCTTGGTGACGACGGCCTTGGCGATGATGTGACCCCGCTTGGAACTGACGCGCACTTCCCCACCGGCAACGACGCCGATGCTCTTGGCCAATTCTTCGCCGATTTCGACGAATTGCTGCGGCTGGATGATGGCATTCAGGCGTGCATGCTTGGTCCAGTAATGGAAATGCTCGGTCAGGCGGTAGCTGGTGGCCACATGCGGGTATTCCTCATGCGTGCCGAACATTTTCCGGTCATCGGCGAACACGCGCGCGGCCGGATTGCTGGTCGCTTGCGGGTTTTTCGGATGCATGGGGTTGTAGCCCAGCGGATTTTCGAACGGCTCGTAATGCTCGGGGAACGGCCCCTCGGCCATGGCGCCGCGCGCAAAGAAGCGCGCCACGCCCTCGCCCAGCATGATGAACGGACCCATGCCGTTTTCCGGCGGTTCGTCGACCTTGAAGTCGGGAATATCGGCCCCGCTCCAGTTCGTGCCATTCCACTCGATCAACTTGCGCGTCGGGTCGAAAGCCTTGCCCTTCAAGTCGCACGAAGCGCGGTTGTACAGCACGCGGCGGTTCGCCGGCCACGCCCAGGCCCAGCCCAGAGTCTGGCCGATGCCCGTCGGGTCGCTATTGTCGCGCCGTCCCATCTGGTTGCCCGCCTGGGTCCAGCTGCCGGCGAAGATCCAGCAACCGCTGGTGGTCGTGCCGTCGTCGCGCAATTGCGCGAACGAGGCCAGCTGCTCGCCCTTCTTCACCAGCAGCTTGGTCGGATCTTTCGGATCGTACAAGTCGGCCAGCGCCTTGCCATTGAATTCGCGGGCGATTTCTTCCGGCTGCGGGTTATGCGGCTGCGCATAATTCCACGTCAGGTTGACGATAGGATCGGGGAACTTGCCGCCTTCTTTCTTGTACATGTTGCGCATGCGCAAGAACAGGCCCGACATGATCTCCAGGTCGCTGCGCGCCTGGCCCGGCGGTTCGGCCGCCTGCCAGTGCCACTGCAGCACGCGCGAGGAACTCACCAGCGAACCGCGCTCTTCGGCGAAGCAGCTGGTCGGCAGGCGGAACACTTCCGTCATGATCTTGGTGGGATCGACTTCGTGGTATTGGCCGTGCGCCTTCCAGAATTCGCCCGTTTCCACGGCCAGCGGATCCATGATGACGAGGAACTTCAGCTTCGACAGCGCTTCCGTGACCTTCTGCTTGTTCGGCGCGGACGCCAGCACATTGAAGCCCTGGCAGATATAGCCCGTCATCTTGCCTTGGTGCATGTTCTCGATGGCTTGCATCAAGTCATACGGCTTGTCGAGTTTCGGCAGGTAGTCGAAGGCGTAGTTATTTTCCGCCGTGGCAAAGTCGCCCCACCACGTCTTCATGAAGCTGACGTGGAATTTGCGGTAATTGCTCCAGTAGCTGAGCTGGTTCGGCCGCAGCGGCTTGGTGGCGCGCGCGGCGATATAGCCGTCGAAATCCTGCTCGGACTCGTTTGGCAAGGTCATGTAGCCTGGCAACAGGTTCGACATCAGGCCCAGATCCGTCAGACCCTGGATGTTCGAGTGGCCGCGCAAGGCGTTCATGCCGCCGCCCGCGATGCCCATATTACCCAGAAGCAACTGCACCATGGCGCCCGTGCGGATGGTTTGCGCGCCCGTCGAGTGGTGCGTCCAGCCCAGCGCGTACAGGATGGTACCGGCGCGTCCCGGCACGGCGGTCGAAGCCAGGGCTTCCGCCACCTTGTGGAACTTGTCGGCCGACACGCCGCACGTGCGCTCGACCATCTCGGTCGTGTAGCGCGCGTAGTGCTTCTTCATCATCTGGTAGACGCAGCGCGGGTGTTCCAGGGTCGGGTCGACCTTGGCATAGCCATCTTCGCCGATCTCGTAATCCCAGGTGGCCTTGTTGGTGTACTTGCCTTTTTCTTTGTCGAAACCCGAGAACAGGCCGTCCTCGAACGCATAGTCTTCGCGCACGATGAAGGGCATGTCCGTGTAGTTGCGCACGTACTCATGCTGGATCTTGTCGTTCGTCAGCAGATAATTGATGATCGCGCCGAGGAAGACGATGTCCGTGCCGGTACGCGTGGCGCAGTAGTAATCTGCCACGGATGCGGTACGGGTAAAACGCGGATCGACAACGATCAGCTTGGCCTTGTTATGCGCCTTCGCTTCCGTTACCCATTTGAATCCGCAAGGGTGTGCTTCTGCTGCATTGCCGCCCATGACCAAAATCACATCGGCATTCTTGATATCGACCCAATGATTCGTCATCGCGCCACGGCCAAACGTCGGGGCAAGACCTGCCACCGTCGGTCCGTGTCATACACGCGCCTGATTATCAAAGGTCAGCATCCCCATGCTGCGCACTGTCTTGTGGGTCAGGTAACCCACCTCGTTGCTGCCGGCGGACGCGGCAAGCATGCCGGTGGAGAGCCAGCGGTTGACGGTCTTGCCGTCGGCATTCTTTTCGATCAGGTTGGCGTCGCGGTCATCCTTCATCAGGCGCGCGATCTTGTCGAGCGCCACATCCCAGGAGATCGGTTGCCATTCCGTGCCGCCCGGTGCGCGGTACTCGGGCACTTTCAGGCGGTTCGGGCTGTGGATGAAGTCGACCAGGCTGGCGCCTTTCGGGCACAAGGTGCCGCGGTTCACCGGGTGATCGGCATCGCCTTCCACGTGGATGATGCTGGAGACGGCGTTTTTCGCGCCGTCGCCCAGTCCATACAGCAGGACGCCACATCCTACCGAACAGTAGGGACAGGTATTGCGTGTCTCGGTGGTGCGAGACAGCTTGTATTGCCGCACTTCCGCCATCGCCTGGCCCGGTGCGAAACCGAGCAGGGCGAGGCTGGAACCAGCAATGGTCGCGCCAGTTACCCGAAGGAACTGGCGCCTGGACATCTGAACCATATTCAGGCCTCTATGATGTGAGTAAATAAAAAGTCATACGGCGTCGTGGTAGTGTCATATCACTAAGATATAAGCACCATGCCTGTGCCGTATGACAGTATTTTACCCCTCAAACTCCGACAAGGCTTAGTCCGCTGGAAAAAATTGCCTTTAGTCAATATTAATTTGACGATACCGAACGTTCCCTCTAAACAATGCCAGCCTGCCCGGCACGCTTGCACATCGCTACCCACCCACGAAAAAAAACCCGCTCGCGAGCGGGTTTTGGGGGATGCGGCCGAACTGCCAGGCCAAATTACAGGCTGTAGCGCAAGGTCAGCGCCACATTGCGCGGCGCACCCGGCAAGCTCAGGTTCGGGCTGGAACCGTGGCCCGACACGATGTAACGCGTGTCGCCGATATTGTTGACGTTCAGCTGCACTTCATAGCGGCCCGTGCGGTACGCGGCCATGGCGTCGGCCGTCACATAGCCTGGCAGCACCACCGTGTTGCCCGGATTGGCGAAGCGGCTGCCGACGGCGTTCGCGCCGCCGCCCACCGTGAAGCCGTGGCCCAGGTCTTTCGTCAGCCACAGGTTGGCCGTATTGCGCGATGTCAAGGTCGCGCGCTTGCCCTTGACCGGCACTTCTCTGGCGACGGTGCCGCCCGGCACATTGACGCTCTTGTCCTTGGCGATGGAATCGGTGATGGTGGCGTCCAGGTAAGCGTAGCCGGCCATCATTTTCCAGCCATCGTGCAAGTCCGCGTTGAAGGTCAGTTCCAGGCCATCCGTGCGCTGCGTGCCGACGGGCACGATGCGGTTCGTGATCGGGTCGCTGGTCTTGATATTGTCGCGCTCCAGGCGGAACAGCGACACGGTGGCGTTGGCGCGGCCGCCCCACAGGTCATACTTGGCGCCCACTTCCGTGTTGCGCGTGGTTTCCGGCGCCAGGTCGGCATTGTTGGCGGCCAGGGCGAAGTTCTCGCCACTCGGCTGGAACGAACGGCTCCACGAGGCGTAGTACGATTGCGTCGCGCCCGGCTGCCAGACGAGGCCGGCGCGGGGGCTGTAGGCCGAATCCGTGCGCGACAAATCCGCCGTCGTCACGCCAAGCGCATTGGCCAGGCGCGACTGCTGCTTGTAGCGGTCGTAGCGCAAGCCGGCCAGCGCCTTCCACTCGTCACTGAAGCTGATGGCGTCCTGCACGTAAGCGGCGGCCGTGTCGTAGGTACCGAAGGTATCACTGCGCGCGCCCAGCTTGCTGCGATCGACGACGGGCAGAACAGGATTGAAGATCGACACGGGCTTCGCAGGTGTCGTTACAGCGATGGCGGCCCAACTGTTGGCATCCTTGTTTTGCTTGCCGAATTCGGCGCCGTACAGCACTTCGTGGCGCATGGTGCCCGTGACCAGCTTTTGCGTCAGTTCCGTCTGGTTGAACCAGCCGCTCTCGTCGCGGTTGAGCTTGGCGTGGCCCAGGCTCATCGTGCCCTTGACTTCGTTGACGTTGCCAGAAATATTCGTGTTGTTGCGGTCCAGGTGATAGTCGTAGTAGCGGAAGGCATTGCGCAGCGACAAGCTATCGCTGAATTTGTGCGTCAGGGTGGCGGCCGTGGACACCACGCGCGACTGGCTGAAGTCGGCATCGCGGGCGTTGGCGGCGCCGTAATATGTGCCCGCATCGACGGCCACGGGACGGCCGTGGTAGGACGGGATGCCGAAGTCCGTCAGGCGGCGGTCTTCCAGGTAATCGCCCTGCAGCAGCAATTTGGTGGCACTGGAGAGGCGGATGGCCACGGACGGCGCCAGCGCCGTGCGGTTGATGAATTGCTGGTCGCGGTAGCTGTCCGACAATTCGCGCGCGCCCGTGACACGCCAGTCCACCGTCTCGCCGACACGGCCCACGTCGACTTCGCCGCGGCGCCCTGCTGTGTTCGTCAAGCTCAGGGCCACATCCGCGATGTCCACGCCCGGCTTCTTCGTGATGCGGTTCACCAGGCCGCCCGAGGAACCGCGGCCGTACAGCACGGCGGCCGGTCCCTTGATCACTTCCAGGCGCTCCACGTTCGACAGGTCGCGGAAATACAGCGCGTCATCGCGGAAGCCGTCGACGAACTGGTCGCCAATGGCCGTGAAGCCGCGGATGAACACCTGGTCGCGCTGGCCGTCGCCCGTCGACAAGCCCACGCCGGGGATGTTCTTCATGATGTCCTGGATCGACATGGCGTTCTGGTCGCGGATGACGGCGGCCGGCACCACGTTGATCGTTTGCGGCACGTCGCGCAAGGCCATTTCCGTCTTGGTGCCGCTGGCGGAGGTGGCGGCCACGTAGCCATCCTTGTCCTTCGACGCCGTCACGGTGACGGCGGGCAAGCTTTCCTGTGCCCAGGCCGCCAGTGGCGTGGCGCCCAAGGTCAAGGCGCCCAGTACGGCGATGGTGATCGGTTTACATCCTGGCTTGCGCTGTTGCTGCATACAATTCCCTGGTCGAAGTTTTAATACGAATGATTATCATTAGTATTTTATCAGCCAGCGATGGGAAAAGTAAGGATGAATGTAAGTGATAGTACTTATTAACTAGGTACTTGACGTAAAAAAGCAACAGGAAATCAATATCAAAAAATAATTAAAATTGCCGCCAGAAACTATTTCCCTGCGTCAATGCTATACTTGCGGCTTGCTGGGCAGCGGTCAGCCTGACCGATATGCCCCTTGCTTTACCTCCATCGCCACGCTCAGCGTGGCGCGCCGCACAGCTATCACGCGGCACCCGAAGACCCCGATCCCCTGCGCCTTGCGGCGCCTGTCCGCCCCTGCTGGCGGCGGCGATCATGACTATTAAACTGTTAGGAATTACATGAAAAACCTGAACATCGGCAGCCGCCTTGGCGTCGGCTTTGCTGTCGTATTGCTGTTGCTTGCCGCCTTGACCATCACCGCCCTCGTGCGCATGCAAACGGCCAGCGACCTGACCTATCGCCTCATCAATACCAGCATCAAGAACCAGCGCATGGTGGCCGAATGGTCGAAGATCATTGAACTGAACAGCGTGCGCGGCGTCGCCTCGTTCGAGATCACCGATCCGGTCGTGCGCGCCAAGATCGAGGAAGACTTGAAGGTCGATGCGGAGCGTTCCAGCAAGCTGCAGGACGACATCATCGCGTCCTTGCTCAACCCGGCCGTGATCGAGCAGTTCAAGGTGGTGCGCAAGGTGCGCACCGACTACGTGACGACGCGCGCACGCGCCTTCAAGATGAAGGCCGACGGCGACGTGGCGGGCGCCAAGATCGTGTTCGACAAGGAAGTCGCGCCCATCACCGTGGCTTACCTGGCCGAAGTGAAGCGCTTTGCCGGCATGCAGATCAAGGCGGCCGACGGCGTCGGCGCCAGCATCATCGAAGCTTACAGCGGCACCCGCATCTTCCTGATCACCATGGGCGTGCTGGCCGTGCTGATGGGCATCGGCTTTGCCTGGTGGATCACGCGTTCGATCACCGGCCCCATCCGCGCCGCCGTGAAAGTGGCGGAAACCGTGGCAGCGGGCGACTTGAGCAGCGTCATCACGGCCCAGGGCCGCGATGAAACGGGCCAGCTGATGCATGCCCTGAAAACCATGAACGATAGCCTCGTCGGCATCGTCGGCCAGGTGCGCAGCGGTACCGACACCATCGCCACGGCCTCCGCGGAAATCGCCGCCGGCAACCAGGACCTGTCGTCGCGCACGGAACAGCAAGCCAGTTCGCTGGAAGAAACGGCCTCGTCGATGGAAGAACTGACTTCGACCGTCAAGCAAAACGCGGACAATGCGCGCCAGGCGAATAAACTGGCTGGCGACGCGGCCGGCATCGCCAGCCGCGGCGGCGCCGTGGTGGCCGAAGTGGTCGCCACCATGAGCGAGATCAATACCTCGTCGAAGAAAATCGTCGATATTATCTCGGTCATCGATGGCATCGCCTTCCAGACCAACATCCTGGCCTTGAACGCGGCCGTGGAAGCGGCGCGCGCCGGCGAACAGGGTCGCGGCTTTGCCGTGGTCGCCACGGAAGTGCGCAACCTGGCGCAGCGCTCGGCAGCGGCGGCAAAAGAAATCAAGGGCTTGATCGACGACTCCGTGCAAAAAGTCGACGTGGGCACGGACCTGGTCGACAAGGCCGGCAAGACGATGGAAGAAATCGTGCAAAGCATCGGCTTCGTCACGTCCATCATGAGCGAGATCAGCAACGCCAGCGAAGAACAGAGCGCGGGCATCGAGCAAGTCAACCAGGCCATTTCCGAAATGGACCAGGTAACGCAGCAAAATGCAGCCCTGGTGGAAGAAGCCTCGGCGGCGGCCGAAGCGATGCAGGAACAGGCGAGCGAACTGGCGCAGGTGGTCAGCGTCTTCCGCCTGGACGCCAATGCAGCCGCGACCGACCGTTTCAGCACCAAGGCGGCGCAACGCAGCGCGCCCGCAGCGCCAGCAGCCGCACCGGCTCGCAAGGCTACGGCCCCCGCCCTGCGCCTGCCCGCGACGCGCGCCAGCAGCAAGGCAACAAGCCCGGCCGAAGGCGAGTGGGAAGAGTTTTAAATCCGCTTCTGCAAGCCGTGCGGCATCACGCCGCGCGGGCTTGCGCCTGGGTGATCAGTGCCGCCAGCTCGCGCGGCGCGGATTGCCCCAGAAATTCCAGCGCCAGCGCTTCCGGATCAATGGCGGCGTCCACGGGCATGCCATGCTCGAAGCCGCCCACCATGATGCGGCAGAAATACGGCGACTCCGCCCGCGTTTCCACATACCAGCAACCCGCATGGCCTTGCACGAAATACTCGCCGATAAAGTAGCCGAGCATGGTTTTTACCCACTGCCAGCTCTCGTCGCGAATGACGATGGTGCGCATGGCCGCATCGATGTACGGCAGGTATTCGGCCGCGTTCGTCAACACTTCGTGCGCCGGCTGGATGCCCAGGCGCTCGACGAAATTCACCAGCGAAGCGCCCAGCGCGTCATAGTAGGCGTCAAAAGCCGTTTGGCTTTGTTGCAATAATTGTTCTTGTTCGTTCGACAGCATTCACACTCCACAGACATTCAGCAATCCAATATTTTACGCCACGCCCACATCCACCCCGGCCCGCTGCAGCAAGGCCTCGTTGCGGGCGGACAGATGCGTCACCTGCAGATGCTTGCCTGCCCTGTCATAGCGCTCATACAGCGATTCGATGGCGGCGATGGCCGAGTGGTCGGCCATGTGCAGGTGCCGGCAGTCGAGGATGACGCGGGCCGGGTCCGACGCTGCCTGGAACAGTTCCTGGAAATGCGTGGTGGAAGCAAAAAACAGGGTGCCATGCGGCAAGTAGACGCGCATGCCTTGCGTGCTGTCATCGATGTCGGCACGCATGTCGCGCGCATGTTGCCAGGCAAAATTCAAGGCGGCGATGACGATTCCGCACAGCACGGCCATCGCCAGGTCCGTGAATACCGTGATCACCGTCACGGCGACGATCACCAGCGCATCCTGCAACGGCACCTTGCCCAGCACGCGCAAGGAACCCCAGGCAAACGTCTGCTGCGCCACGACGAACATCACGCCCACGAGGGCCGCCAGCGGGATGCGCTCGATCAGCGGCGACAGGAACAGGATGAACAGCAAGATCATCACGCCGGCCGTCACGCCCGACAGGCGCGAGCGGCCGCCGGAACTCAGGTTGATCATCGTCTGCCCGATCATGGCGCAGCCGCCCATGCCGCCAAACAGGCCCGAGACGACGTTCGATGCGCCGAGAGCGATGCATTCGCGGTTCGGCTGCCCCCGCGTTTCTGTTATCTCATCCGTGAGATTAAAAGTGAGCAAGGTTTCCAGCAAACCCACCATGGCCATCAGCGCCGCATACGGAAAAATGATGTGCAAGGTGGCCATGTCCAGCGGCACGGCAGGCCAATGCAGGGCCGGCAAGCCGCCCGCGATATGCGCGAGGTCGCCCAGGGTGCGCGTGGGCAGGTGCAAAACATGGCTGAGCACGCCCACGCCCAGAATGGCCACCAGCGCCGGCGGCACGGCTTTTGTCAGGCGCGGCAGCACGTAGACGATGGCCATGGTGAGCAGCACCAGGCCACCCATCACGAGCAAGGGCGTGCCTTGCAGCCAGGCTTCGCCCTGCGGCGTGGCCTGGCGGAAGTGTTCCAGTTGGGACATGGCGATGACGATGGCCAGGCCATTCACAAAACCCAGCATCACGGGATGCGGCACCATGCGAATCAGCTTGCCCAGACGCAAGATGCCGAATAACGCCATCAAGATACCGCCGAGCACCACGGTAGCCAGCAGGTATTGCACGCCGTGTTGCGCCACCAGCGCCACGATGACGACGGCCATGGAGCCGGCGGCGCCGGAAATCATGCCGGGACGTCCGCCAAAGATGGCCGTCATGGCGCAGATGATGAAGGCGCCATACAGGCCCATCAGGGGATTGAGCTGCGCCACCAGGGCAAAGGCGATGCATTCTGGCACCAGGGCAAATGACGTGGTCAAGCCCGCCAAGACGTTTTTTTGCAGGTTCGAGTACCACTCATCCCGAAAAGTTGTGTTGATCATTGATGCGTATCCAAAGTCGGAACAGGAAAATGCCGGCCGGATGGAGAATAATCAGGCGCGGCCATGCCAGCGGGCGTCACAGAAACGCGGCGCTGAGGTCGAACGGAACAGGAAAGTCGTCAGTGACTACATCGGTATGGCGGAAAGGGGGAGGTTCATCAAGGCGCCAGGCGGCGCGGCTGAGCTTGCCGGCATTATACAAGATGCGCCATCGGCAAAAGTCTGGCCAAAGCGCAGACAAAAAAATAGCCCACTCGAAAGTGGGCTATTTTTTTCATCTGGAGGCGAGGACGGGAATCGAACCCGTCTAAACGGCTTTGCAGGCCGCTGCATAACCTCTTTGCTACCTCGCCAGAGGAACTGCTTGGATGCGCCTTGCGGCCCACCTTGAAAACTGGAGCGGGAGAAGAGTCTCGAACTCTCGACCTCAACCTTGGCAAGGTTGCGCTCTACCAACTGAGCTACTCCCGCATTGGAGCTTGGTTACCGCATAATCGCGCCGCGCATGGCGGCGGATAAAAAAAGGAAGCCAGCTTAGCTTCCCTTTAGAATTCTGGAGCGGGAGAAGAGTCTCGAACTCTCGACCTCAACCTTGGCAAGGTTGCGCTCTACCAACTGAGCTACTCCCGCATTGGAGCTTCTATTTTCTGCTACTGCCATTCTTGCTGTACTGCTTCAGCTTTCGCTGGAGCGGGAGAAGAGTCTCGAACTCTCGACCTCAACCTTGGCAAGGTTGCGCTCTACCAACTGAGCTACTCCCGCATACGAACCGCTATTTTACTGCCTTTTGCTACCGTTTACCAGTGCTGCTTTACTGCTGATCCAGCATTCACTGGAGCGGGAGAAGAGTCTCGAACTCTCGACCTCAACCTTGGCAAGGTTGCGCTCTACCAACTGAGCTACTCCCGCAGTGGACAACATTGTATCAGAAGCTCTACTACATCGCCAGTACTACTTTTTACTGCATCTGCTGTTTTTACCTATGACACGATCCAGAAAACTGGAGCGGGAGAAGAGTCTCGAACTCTCGACCTCAACCTTGGCAAGGTTGCGCTCTACCAACTGAGCTACTCCCGCGTCATCAACAACAGGCCAGCATTATAGAGGGATTACAGGGGCTGTCAACGGGCAATATCTGGTCTTTTGCAAAATATTCCGCACAAAGCAGCCGCCTGCCTGTTCTTAGTGCAGATTTCCAGCCTTTTCCTTGATGAGAGGCCACGCCAGGCGCAAATAGTAAAACATCGACCACACCGTCAGCACGCAGGCGATCCACAGCAGCTTCTCGCCCCACACATGGGTATCGATCGCGCCAAAGATCACTTCGTGGTACAGCAGCAAGGGAATGGCCGTCATTTGCGCGGCCGTCTTGATCTTGCCGATCGAGCTGACGGCTACCGACTTCGAGGCGCCGATCTGCGCCATCCATTCGCGCAGCGCGGAAATCGTGATTTCGCGGCCGATGATGATGAAGGCCAGCACGGCATTGACACGGTCCAGTTGCACCAGCACCAGCAAGGCACCCGCCACCATCAGCTTGTCGGCGACCGGGTCGAGGAAGGCGCCGAAGGCCGAAGTCTGGTTCCAGCGTCGCGCGAGGAAGCCGTCGAACCAGTCTGTGACGGCGGCAACAATGAAGACCAGGGTGGCAACCAGGTTCTGGTCGCCATGCAGCAGCATCGACGGCGGCAAGTAAAACACGCCGACGACGAGCGGTATCAGGGCCACGCGCAGCCAGGTCAAAAGGATGGGAATATTAAAAGGCATAAGAGAGCAATCGGCCGACGGGTAAATTGAACATGAGGAAAGCGTGAAGAAAGCGCCACTAGTCTACATGGCCACAGGGTATTAGCCTAGTCCGGTTGCCGCGGCACCGGACCAGGCGGCTCTATCATCAGTGCAGCTGCTTGTAGATTTCTTCTGCCAGTTGCGTGGAAATCCCTTCCACCGACATCAGGTCCTCGACACTGGCATCGACCACGCCGCGCAAGCCGCCAAAGCGGGACAGCAGCTTCTGGCGGCGCTTGGCGCCGATGCCTTCTATCTCCTCCAGGCGCGAGGTCTGGCGCGTCTTGGCGCGCTTGGCGCGCATGCCCGTAATGGCAAAGCGGTGCGCCTCGTCGCGGATTTGCGCGATCAGCATCAGTGCCGCCGATTCCTTGCCCAGCTCCTGCGCCGCGCGGCCATCGACGAACAGCAGGGTTTCCAGGCCCACCTTGCGCCCTTCCCCCTTGGCCACGCCGACAATCAAGCTGATATCGAGTCCCAGCTCGGCGAACACCTGGCGCGCCATTTCGATCTGCCCCTTGCCGCCGTCGATCAAGACCACGTCGGGCATCACGCCATCGCCATTCGCCACTTTCTCGTAGCGGCGCATCAGGACCTGGCGCATGGCCGCGTAATCGTCGCCGGGGGTGATGTCGTTGATGTTGTAGCGCCGGTATTCGCCGTTCTGCATGGCGTGGTGATGGAATACGACGCACGACGCCTGCGTCGCCTCGCCTTGCGTGTGGCTGATGTCGAAACACTCCACGCGCAGGCTGTCGAGGTCTTCCGTTTCCAGGCGCAGCGCCTCCGCCAGCGCGCGCGTGCGCGATTGCTGCGAGCCCTGCTCCGACAACAGTCGCGCAAGCGAAATCTCGGCGCCCTTTTGCGCCATCTCAAGCCATTGGCGGCGCTGCCCCTGCGGCTGGAAGATCAGGTTGATGCGGTGGCCGCACTGCTCCATCAGCGCCACCATCAGGGCCGGCTGGTCGAATTCGATATTCAGGATCAGGGTGCCGGGAATGAATTTTTCCGTGTAGTGCTGCGCCAGGAAGGCGGCCAGCACTTCCACCTCGATCGGCTCCTCGGCAATGGCAGCCGCATCGCTGAGCTGGCTGGGGAAGTAGGCGCGGTCGCCCAGGTGGCGCCCGCCGCGCACCATGGCCAGGTTGACGCAGGCGCGCCCGCCCTGCACCAGCACGGCGAGGATGTCGACATCGGCGTCGCCCGTCGTTTCCATGCTTTGCTGGTGCAGTACGCGCGACAGCGAGGCGATCTGGTTGCGCACCACCACGGCTTGTTCGAACTTCAGCTCGGCGGCAAAGGCGTGCATCTTCTTTTCCAGGTCGGCCATCACCTCGCTCTGGCGCCCGCGCAGGAAGCGCGCCGCATTTTCCACGTCGTTCTTATAGTCTTCCTTGCTGATCAGGTCCACGCACGGCGCGCTGCAGCGGCCGATCTGGTGCAGCAGGCAGGGCCGCGTGCGGTTGGCGTACACGCTGTCCTCGCAGGTGCGGATGAGAAAAACCTTTTGCAGTATCTGCATCGATTCCTTGACGGCCCAGGAACTGGGGAACGGCCCGAAATACTGGTTTTTCTTGTCCACCGCGCCCCGGTAATACACCATGCGCGGCGCATCGCCATTGGTGATTTTCAGGTACGGGTACGACTTGTCGTCGCGGAACAGGATGTTGTAGCGCGGTTGCAGCGCCTTGATCAAGTTATTTTCCAGGATCAAGGCTTCCGCTTCGCTGTGCGTGACGGTCGTTTCCAGGCGCGCGATGCGCTCGACCATCATGGCGATGCGGGGACTGGCCAGGTTCTTCTGGAAATAGCTGGAGACGCGCTTTTTCAGGTCGCGCGCCTTGCCGACGTATAGCACCTTGTCGGCGGCGTCGAAATAGCGGTACACGCCGGGTAAGTTCGGCAGCTTGGCGACGGTGGCCAGCACCTGCGCGCGCGGGTCGGGCGGCGTTTCCGCCAAGGAAGATTCTGGGCTTGCTTCGGTCATTGCTGGCTCATTGCGCACTTATGGCGCACTTATAGTTACCCTGCTTGTTCCACGATCACGAACGCGACCGCATATTCTTCTTCATCGCTGATGGTCACTTGCGCGCTCAGGCGGTGCTGCTCCATGAACTCGGCCAGCACGCCGCTGCAGACGATCATCGGCTTGCCGCTGGGATGGTTCAGCATCTGCGCGGCGGGCCAGGTCATCGGCATGCGCAAGCCCAGGCCGATGGCCTTGGAAAACGCCTCCTTGGCCGCGAAGCGCGTGGCGAGGAAACGCACGCCGCGCACGGCATTCTTGGCGCTGCGGGCACGGAACTTTTCCAGCTCCTGCGGCCCCAGTATCTTTTTCGCGAAACGCTCGCCGTGGCGCGCCAGGGCCGCCTCGATGCGGGGAATCTTGCAGATATCGGTACCGATGCCGTAGATCATGCTGCCTCCTTTGTGCGCGCTTATGCCTTGCCGGCGATGCGCGTGGCCACCATGATAGCCTTCATTTCGCGTACGGCATTTTCCCAGCCGACAAACACGGCGTGCGCGACGATGGCGTGGCCGATGTTCAGCTCGGCAATATCGGGAATGGCGGCGATCGCTTGCACGTTGGTGTAATGCAAGCCGTGGCCCGCGTTGACCTTCAAGCCGCGCCCCACGCCGAACAGCACGCCCGCCTTGATGCGTTCCAGCTCGGCCAGCTGCTCGGCGCCTTGCGTATCGGCATAGCGGCCCGTGTGCAGCTCGATCACGGGCGCACCCAGCTCGGCGGCGGCGGCGATCTGTTGCTCATCGGCATCGATGAACAGGCTCACGCGAATGCCCTCGCCTTGCAGCTGCTGCACGGCCGCCTGCACTTCCTTGAAATAGCGCACCACGTCCAGGCCACCCTCGGTCGTCACTTCCGTGCGCTTTTCCGGCACCAGGCACACGTCCGCCGGCTTGATGCGGCAGGCGAAGTCGATCATTTCTTGCGTGACGGCCGCTTCCAGGTTCATGCGCGTGAGCAATTGCGGGGCGATGGCGATCACGTCCGCATCCTTGATGTGACGGCGGTCTTCGCGCAGATGCAGGGTGATGGCGTCGGCGCCCGCCTGTTCGGCCAGCAGGGCCGCGCGGATCGGGTCCGGGTAGGCGGTGCCGCGCGCATTGCGCAAGGTGGCCACGTGGTCGATATTGACGCCCAGGTCGATGACGGGGCCGGAAGGCTGCAAAAAGCTCATAGTGATGGTATCCGTAAAGTGCTGTCCTGCTGCAAACCGCAGCTACAGCTGCATTAAATCGATCAGTATCTGGCGCGTATTCAAGGTGGCGCCGCCCAGTTGATGGGCCAGCAAAAAGCGCATCAGCAGCTTGCTTTGCGCCTGCGTGGCCGCGTCCAGATAATCTTCGCGCTCCATGTCGAGCAGGGTCTTGCCCGTGATCCTGGGCCAGGCATCGCTGGCGCGCGCCGGGCGCGGCCCCCGTTCCGGGTCGACCACATAGACCTGCCCCGCCTCGACGGCCTGGCGCGTGCCCGTGCAGCGCGTCAGGTCGGCCGCCACGCCCGTTTCCTTGAGCAGGGCGCGCTCGAACTTGCGCAGCACGATGGGCGGCGGCTCATTGTGCGCCAGTTGATTCAAGGTGGCAACGTAGTGGTCGAACAGGACGGGATGCGGATCGTCGCGCGCGAGCAATTTGACCAGCAATTCGTTCAAATAGAAGCCGCACAGCAAGGCGGTCTTTTCCAGCGGCAACATACCGCCCACCCATTCGGCGCCCGTCAAGATGCGCAGCTCGGACTTGCCCGTCCAGCCCGCCTGCAGGGGCTGGAAGGTTTGCAGCACGCCGCGCAACTGCGAATGGGGCCGCTTGGCGCCCTTGGCGACGAGCGCGATGCGGCCGTATTCGCGTGTAAACACGTCGACGATGAGGCTGGTTTCTTTATGCGGATAGCTGTGCAGCACGAAGGCTGGCTGGCCCGTGATGCGTCCGTCGCGCGCGGGCGGACGGCTGCGCCGCGGCGCGGCAGGAGTGACAGGAGCTGCGGCCGGCGGCGCGATGGCCGCCGACGCGGGGACAGGTGCGGATGCAGCAGATGAAGCTGGCGCAAGATCGTGCAGCGCTGGCGTGGTGGTGCTCATGCGTGTGGCGTCGCCCCCGGGTTGCGGATTACTCGTAGCCGTAGGCGCGCAAGCCCGCCTCGTTGTCGGCCCAGCCCGATTTGACCTTGACCCAGATTTCCAGGTACACGGGGCCGCCGAACAGCTTTTCCATGTCCAGGCGGGCCTGGGTGGAGACTTCCTTCAGGCGCGCGCCCTTGTTGCCGATGATCATGGACTTGTGCGTATCGCGCTCGACCAGGATGGCGGCAAACACGCGGCGCAGATCGCCTTCCTGTTCGAATTTCTCGATCAGCACGGTACTCGTGTACGGCAGTTCGTCGCCGACGAAGCGGAAGAGTTTTTCGCGCACGATTTCCGAGGCGAGGAATTTCTCGCTGCGGTCCGTGATGTCGTCCGGGCCAAAGATAGGCTGGTTTTCCGGCAGGAAACGCTTGATCTCGTCCTGCAAGCCTTCCAGCTGGAAGTGCAGCTTGGCCGAGACGGGCACGATGGCGGCGAAGTCGCGCATGGCGGCGATTTTTTGCGCGAACGGCAGCAGCACGGCCTTGTCCTTCACGCGGTCCGATTTATTGATGACGAGGATGCACGGCACTTCCTTCGGCAGCAGGTCCATCACTTGCTGGTCGGCCGGGCCGAAGGTGCCTGCCTCGATCACGTACAAGATCACGTCCGAGGAAATCAGGGTGTTGGTGACGGTCTTGTTGAGCGTCTTGTTCAGCGCGTTCGAATGGCGCGTCTGGAAGCCCGGCGTGTCGACGTAGATGAATTGCGCGTCCGGCACCGTCTGGATGCCCGTGATGCGGTGGCGCGTCGTTTGCGCCTTGCGCGAAGTGATGCTGACCTTCGCGCCGATCAGCACGTTCATCAGGGTCGATTTGCCCACGTTCGGGCGGCCCACGATGGCGATATAGCCACAGCGGAAGTTGTCGGGCATTTTGGTGGCTGTCATGCTAGTGTCGATTCTGTTTAGTGTGAGCGGCGATCGCCGGGGCAGCAGGGGCTGCCGCGTCGTCGCTCTGGATGGTGGCAATGCCGGCCAGCTTGAGCTGGGCGGCGCGCGGTTTCGGCTTGCGGCTGGCGGCTGGCGACTTCAACAGCGCCTGCTCGGCCACGTCGAGCGCCAGTTTGGCGGCGGCTTGCTCACCGGCGCGGCGGCTTCCGCCACGGCCGTAGACCTGGATGTTCAATTTCGGCACCAGGCATTCGATCTCGAATTCCTGGCTGTGGGCGGCGCCGTGGGTAGCCACCACGTTGTATTGTGGCAGCGAAATTTTCTTGCTTTGCAAAAACTCCTGCAGCAGGGTCTTGGCATCCTTGCCCAAGGTTTGCGGATCGACCGAGTCGAGGATGGGGATGTAGAAGGCGCGGATCACCGTGCTGGCGGCGTCGAAGCCCGTGTCGAGGAAAATCGCGCCCAGCAAGGCTTCCAGGGTATCGGCGAGGATGGACGGACGGCGGAAACCGCCCGATTTCAGCTCGCCTTCGCCCAGGCGCAGGAATTGCGACAGTTCCAGCTTTTGCGCGATTTCATACAGCGACTGCTGCTTCACCAGATTCGCGCGCAGGCGCGACAGGTCGCCCTCGTCGATGGACTTGAAGCGTTCGTACAGGATGGAAGCGACCACGCAGTTGAGGATGGAGTCGCCGAGGAATTCCAGCCGCTCGTTATGCAAACTGCTGTGGCTACGATGCGTCAAGGCTTGCTGCAACAGGCCAGCATCCTGGAACGTATAGCCTAAACGGGTTTGCAATAACTGAAGATTCATTGTTGTTTCTGTGTCATCTGAGTAATTCGGCTGGCCGCCGCGCGGGGAATCGGCGCGGCAGCCATAGGGACGGCTTAGTGTATGCCGCCCACTCTTTTCGGATTGCTGAAGTTCATCCACACCAGGAAAGCCTTGCCGACGATGTTCTCGTTCGGCACGAAGCCCCAGTAGCGGCTGTCCGCGCTATTGTCGCGGTTGTCGCCCATCATGAAGTAGTTTCCTGCTGGTACCACACAAGTGAAACCGTCTTCGTTGTAGTCGCACGACTCCTTGTGCGGGAAATCCTTGACTTCGCGCAAGTTCAACGTAGGAGCGGGCTCGTCGTTGAGGATGCGGTGGCTCACGCCCGTCAGGTTTTCTTCCAGCTGCTTGTGGTAAACGGTGCTTTCGTCGTCCAGGTAGTCGTCCAGCGGCGTGTATTGCACTTCCTTGCCGTTGACCGTCAAGCGCTTGTTTTCATAGGTGATTTTATCACCGGGCACACCGATCACGCGCTTGATATAGTCTTGCGACATATCTTTCGGGTACTTGAACACCATGACGTCGCCGCGCTGCGGATCGTTGACTTCAATGATGCGCTTGTTGACGATCGGCAAACGAATGCCATAAGTAAACTTGTTGACCAGGATCAAATCGCCCACCAGCAAGGTCGGCACCATCGAGCTCGACGGGATCTTGAATGGCTCGTACAGGAACGAGCGCAGGCAGAACACGAGGGCGATGACGGGGAAGAAGCTGCCCGAATATTCGACCCAGGTCGGCTGGCGCAACAGGGCCGCCTCGATGGTGGCGCGGCTGCCGCCCGCATCGGACTTGATGCCCTCGGCGGCCAGCTTGGACTGGCGCGCATCGAACTCGGCCAGGGCAAGGTCGGCCGCCTTGCGGCGCTGCTTGGACAGATAAAACACATCCAGGCACCAGACCAGGCCCGTCAACACCATCAGCACGAACAGGATTAAAGCGAAATTTCCTAAAATCACTTGCAGGTTCATGTATTAACCATCCACTTGTAAAATTGCCAGGAATGCTTCTTGCGGGATCTCCACGGAACCCACTTGCTTCATGCGTTTCTTACCCGCCTTTTGTTTTTCCAGCAATTTTTTCTTGCGGCTGATGTCGCCGCCATAGCACTTGGCCAGCACGTTCTTGCGCAAGGCTTTCACGTTCTCGCGCGAAATGATGTTCGCGCCGATGGTCGCCTGGATGGCCACGTCGAACATCTGGCGCGGAATCAGTTCACGCATCTTGGCGGCCACCTGGCGGCCACGGTACTGGCTGTTCGAGCGGTGGACGATGATGGCCAGCGCATCGACTTTTTCGCTGTTGATCAGCATGTCGACCTTGACCACGTCGGCCGCGCGGTATTCCTTGAACTCGTAATCCATCGAGGCATAGCCGCGCGATGTCGATTTCAGGCGGTCGAAGAAGTCCAGCACGATCTCGGCCATCGGCATTTCATACACGAGCTTGACCTGGCGGCCGTGGTAGCTCATGTCCATCTGGATGCCGCGCTTGCCGATACACAGGGTGATCACGGAGCCCACGTATTCCTGCGGCATGTACAGATTGACCGTGACGATAGGCTCGCGCACTTCCTCGATGCGCGACGGATCGGGCATCTTCGACGGATTGTCGACGTTGATCATGGTGCCGTCGCGCTGGATCACTTCGTACACCACGGTAGGTGCCGTGGTGATCAGGTCCATGTCGAATTCGCGTTCGAGGCGTTCCTGCACGATTTCCATGTGCAGCAAGCCCAGGAAGCCGCAGCGGAAGCCGAAGCCCAGCGCCTGCGACACTTCCGGCTCGTACATCAGGGCCGCGTCGTTCAATTTCAGTTTTTCCAGCGAGTCGCGCAGCGCGTCGTACTGGTTCGCTTCCACGGGGAACAGGCCGGCGAACACTTGCGGCTGCACTTCCTTGAAGCCAGGCAACGGCGCGGCGGCAGGACGGTTGGCCAGGGTGACGGTATCGCCCACTTTCGCCGCTTTCAATTCCTTGATGCCGGCGATGATGAAGCCCACCTGGCCTGCCGACAATTGCGGCAAGGAATGCGAACGGGGCGAAAACACGCCGATGTCTTCCACCAGCTGCACCGAATCGGTGGCCATCAGGCGGATCTTGTCTTTTGGTTTCAGGGTGCCGTTGATGACGCGCACCAGCATGACCACGCCCACATAGGCGTCATACCAGGAGTCGACGATCAGCGCCTGCAGCGGCGCATCGGGGTCGCCCTTCGGCGGCGGCACCTTGACGATCAGCTGCTCGAGCACGTCCAGCACGCCGAAGCCCGTCTTGGCCGAGCAATGCACGGCGTCGCCTGCGTCGATGCCGATCACGTCTTCGATCTCGGCAATGGCGCTCGGAGGATCCGCGTTCGGCAAGTCGATCTTGTTCAGCACGGGCACCACTTCCACGCCCAGGTCCAGCGCCGTGTAGCAGTTGGCCACGGTTTGCGCTTCCACGCCTTGCGACGCGTCAACAACCAGCAGCGCGCCTTCGCACGCCGACAGCGAGCGCGACACTTCATAGCTGAAGTCGACGTGGCCTGGCGTATCGATCAGGTTCAGATTGTAGATCTGGCCATCGCGCGCCTTGTAGTGCAGGGCCGCCGTTTGCGCCTTGATGGTAATGCCGCGCTCGCGCTCCAGATCCATCGAATCGAGCACCTGCGCCTCCATCTCGCGGTCGGACAAGCCGCCGCACAATTGAATGATGCGGTCAGCCAGGGTCGATTTACCGTGGTCAATATGGGCGATGATGGAGAAATTGCGTATGTTGTTCATTAACTAATATAAGTGCGAAGTTGACGACACTGCTTTAACAGGAATCAGGGGAATCATGTCCGGGCCAAACAGGGCCAGAACCAGGCGCCCCACTCATGATGAAAAAAGCGCTCCGAGCAGGACATCTGCATGCCCAGGCGAGCGCTTTTGAAGCGACAGAAGCTGCTGCCTCGGACAGTAGCTTTTTCGACCTCCCCATTTTACCGGATTTCAGAGTAGAAAGCCCGTCTTATGAGGCCGGCACCGGGCCAAGCCGACATTTTCGGCTGTTTTCAGCACCATAATGGTGCAATGCAGTGTCAATATTGCCATTTAAGCTACGCCAGGCAGCGCCGTACCGCTGCTTCATCGAGGAAATAATGGCATAGCTCGGGCTGCGCCAGGTCACCGAACAGCACCGGCACCAGCTCGTCGAAACGGGCCAGCAGCGAGGCGTCGGGCGACGCATCGATATCGATCACGTCCACGGTGAACGGCTTTCCGGGCGCTTGCAGCAGGAGCAAGGCGTCGAGCATGTCCTGGCACAAATGGCAATAACTGCGGGAATAGAGGGTGAAGTGCATGAAGAAAAGGGAAAGGCATCCCGGCCGGAGCCGGGATGCGGATGGAATCAGAAACTCACTTGGCAGACGGACGCAGCGAAACGAATTGCGCCACGTCGCCACGGCGCACCAGCACGGCCGACGACTTTTTCGGATCGAGCTTGGCCACCAGGGCATTGAACTGCTTGGCGTCTTTCACGGCAACGTTGTTCAATTGCAAGATCACGTCGCCAGGCTGCAAGCCGGCCAGGGCCGCCACGCCATCGGCATCGTCGACCAGCACGCCCGCCTCGATCTTCAGCTCCTGCTTCTTCGCGGCCGGCACGTCGCTGACTTTCAATCCCAGCGCATTGACGGCTTGCGCTTCCGGCTCCTTGGCGCCCTTCTTCGCCGTTTTCTCGCTTTCCAGCTCGACGACGGTGACGGGAATGTCCTGCTGCGCGCCCTTGCGCCAGACGGTGACCGTGGATTTGCCGTTGACGGCGGCGCCGCCTACCAGGCGCGGCAGGTCGGAGGAACGCTCGATCTGCGCGCCGTTGAATTTCAGGATGATGTCGCCCGGCTTGATGCCCGCCTTGTCGGCCGGCCCGCCCGGCTCCACCATCGACACTTGCGCACCCTTGGCGTTCGGCAAGCCCAGCGATTCCGCCACGTCCTTGCTCACTTCGCCGATCTGCACGCCGATGCGTCCGCGCACGACTTTCCCCGTCTTTTTCAGCTGCTCGCCCACGCGCATGGCTTCATCGATGGGCACGGCAAACGAAATGCCATTGTAGGCGCCGGACAAGGTGGCAATCTGCGAATTGATGCCGATCACCTCGCCACGCATATTGATCAGCGGACCACCGGAGTTGCCGGGGTTGACGGCCACGTCACTCTGGATCAGGGGCAGGTAATCGCCCGTATCGCGTGACTTGGCAGAAATAATGCCGGCCGTCACCGTGTTTTCCAGGTTGAATGGCGAGCCGATGGCGATCACCCACTCGCCCACGCGGATCTTGTTCGAGTCGCCGATGGTCAGGCGCGGCAAGTTGGCGCCCTCGATTTTCAGCAGGGCCACGTCGGTGCGCGCATCGGCACCGATCACCTTGGCCTTGAATTCGCGCTTGTCCGTCAGGGTCACATACACCTCGTCGGCGCCGTCGACCACGTGGGCGTTGCTCAGCACGTAGCCATCGGCCGAAATGATGAAGCCGGAACCGACGCCGCGCTGCACTTCCTGCTCCTGCGGCACGGCGCGGCGGCCGCCACGGGGCGCCTGCTGGCGCGGCGCGGGCATGGCGCCACCAAAGAAGCGGCGCAGGAATTCCTGCATTTCCTGCTCATCCTGACCGCCCACGCCAGCCCCGGCGCCGCCCATTTTCAGGCGTTCGGTGGTGCGGATATTCACCACGGCCGGGCCGACGGCGTCGACCAGGTCCGAGAAATCAGGCAGTTTCACGGCCGGCACAGCGGCCTGCGCCTGTGGCGCCAGGCCCAGCATGGTGGGAGCAAGGAAGACGCCAGCCGTCCCGAACAATAAGGCGGAAAGCGTCTTCACTGAAAACGACTTGCTGGCGGCACACATGTTTTTTTTCATGGAAAGGATCTTTTCGAGTATATAAACGGTTCAAAACGCGGATCAGGCGATTGCCTGCGCGCATGATTGGCCGTCATGACGGAAATCCAGGGGCAAACCCACCTGACAGCGCGCATGGCAAACAATGCAACAATATATCGCAAAAGCAAGATATTGCCTGCGCACAGTGTCAATCGTACGGAAGGCCAGTGTCAAGGGGGCGACGGGAAGGTTAAGCCAGGCATAAGATGGACGAGGCGCCCGCTAGCGCTGCGCCAGCGGCCCGGCCTCCAGCGGTTCGGCCACGCCAGGCGGCACGATGCCGGCGGCCAGGGGCGGCAGCGGTTCCGCATGGGCAGCGGACTCTTCGGGTGCCGGCTCCGCGGCCAGGCGGCTGGCCAGGCGCGCATCGAACTGGGCGCTCAGCGCATGGCCGTACTGCTCCGAGCGCAGCACCTCACCGATATGGCGATAGGCATCCCAGGCTTGCCGTCCCGATGGCGTATCGAGGGCGGCAAACGCCAGTTCGAGTTCGCTCGCCGCCAGCTCGCCATCGGCCAGCGCGGAAATAGTCTCGTGCAATCGTGTATGCGTATCCATGATGGGTCCTGCCATTTCAAGAGGATCGGTGCGGAAACCGGGCGCAGCCATGCCAACCTCATACTCTCCAGATTACCAGCGCTTGTCAATCGGCATGTCCAACAACGGCTTCAATTTCTCCGCAATCACTTCGCGCGCGCGAAAAATCCGGCTGCGCACGGTGCCGATGGGGCACGCCATGATCTCCGATATTTCTTCATAGCTCAGGCCCTCGATCTCGCGCAGCACGATGGCCGTGCGCAATTCGATGGGCAGCACATCCATGGCCGCATTGACGGTGGCGGCAATCTGCTTGCTGGCCAGCACCGATTCGGGCGTATTGTTGTCGCGCAATTTATTGCCGTCATCGAAAGACTCCGCCTGCTCGGCGTCGGCATCGCTGGATGTGGCGGCGCGCCGCCCCTGCGTGACGAGATAATTCTTGGCCGTGTTGATGCCGATGCGATACAACCAGGTATAAAAGGCGGCCTCGCCGCGAAAATGGCGCAGCGCCCGGTATGCCTTGATAAAGGTTTCCTGCACCACATCTTCGGCCTCCGCCGGGTCATGCACGAGGCGCGACACCAGGCGCATCAAGCGGCGCTGATATTTCGATACCAGCACATCGAATGCCCGTTTGTCGCCAGCCTGCACCCGCTCGACCAGCAACTGATCATACTCGCGCTCTGTCCTCACGCCCGATGTCCCTGTAGTCATGCAGCGTGGGCGCCTGTATGGATATAGAGTTGGCCCGCTGCAAGAAGTTCAGTGTTCGTCCCACTTTTATTCTTCCCTGTTCCGCGCCGCGATCGCCCGGCAAGCCACGGCCAGCGGGCGGAAGGCGGTGCAACTGCCGCCGCGCTGCACCAGCACCGCCGTGCGCCGTCCGGCGGCATCCGCCAGGCACAGCACCAGCAGCGACGGCCACAGGGTCGAGCCCGGCAACAGGCGCAGCCCAGGCGCCGCCACAGGCCCCGGCCCGGCCGGCTGCACCAGCCCGGCAGCACCGGCATCCGGCGCCGCGCCATGCTCCAGATATACCGCCAGCCGCAACTGCCCGACCGGCGAAATATCAAGCGCCTGCGGCTTTCTGCGCCGGCGCAGCAAAGCCAGCAAAAACACGCCGCCAGCCGCACTCAGCAAGGCACCGCTCCAGCCCAGCGCATAGCCGCCCACCAGCTGGCCGGACGCGGGCAGACTGCGCCAGAGGCCGCTCAAGGGCCAGGCGGCCAGCAAGGCGCACAGTCCCAGCACCGCTTGCAACAGGCGCAAACAGACAGGCGTGCGAATGACAGCCGCTACCGCGATCGACATAGTTCATGGGAGAAAAAAGGCGCGCCGGCACCATGCCGGGCAAATTCAGCCGCCAACGAACGTTGGCGGCGAATCAGCGCTCACTACGATTTGACCGTAGCGAGCGCTTGAAAGTTCCTGCTTATTTCGCTTTACCGAAAATCAGCGTGCCATTCGTGCCGCCGAAGCCGAACGAATTTTTCACTGCATAATCGATCTTCATATCACGCGCCGTGTTGGCACAGAAATCGAGATCGCACGCCGGATCCTGGTTGAAGATGTTGATGGTCGGAGGCGACACCTGATGGTGCAATGCCAGGACCGTAAACACCGCTTCCAGACCGCCCGCGCCGCCCAGCAAATGGCCCGTCATCGACTTGGTCGAGTTGACGACCAGTTTCTTGGCGTGATCACCGAAGGTGCGCTTGATGCCCATCACTTCCGCCACGTCGCCTTGCGGGGTCGACGTGCCGTGCGCGTTCAGGTACTGAATCTGATCCGCGTTCAAGCCTGCGTTGTCGAGGGCCGCGATCACCGATTTGCTGCCGCCGCTACCATCTTCCAGCGGCGAGGTCATGTGATAAGCATCTGCGCTCATCCCGAAACCATGCACTTCGGCATAGATCTTGGCACCGCGGGCCACCGCGTGCTCGTACTCTTCCAGCACCATGACGCCAGCGCCCTCGCCCAGCACGAAGCCGTCGCGGTCGGCATCCCACGGACGCGATGCCGTTGCCGGATCGTCGTTGCGGGTCGACAAGGCACGTGCCGAAGCGAAACCGCCCAGGCCCAGCGGCGACACGGTCGATTCGGCACCGCCGGCGATCATGACGTCGGCATCGCCGTACTCGATCATGCGCGCTGCGGCACCGATGCTGTGCAAACCGGTGGTGCACGCTGTAACGATCGCCAGGTTCGGGCCCTTCAGACCATATTTGATCGAAAGGTTGCCAGAGATCATGTTAATGATCGAGGCAGGCACGAAAAATGGCGAGATACGGCGCGGACCGCGCTTTTCGTACTCGGACTTGGTTTCCTCGATCAGCGGCAAGCCGCCGATACCGGAACCGATGATCACGCCGATACGCTCGGCGTTTTCTTCGGTCACTTCCAGGCCGGAGTCCTGCATCGCCTGGATGCCTGCAGCCATGCCGTAATGGATAAAGGTATCCATATGGCGGGCTTCCTTACCGGAGATGTACTCTTCGATATTGAAACCTTTGACTTCACCGGCAAAATGCGTGGTGAATGGCTGTGCATCAAACTTGGTAATCGTGGCAATGCCGGATTTACCTTCAATGATTGCGCCCCACGCCTCGGCAATAGTATTGCCGACTGGTGAAACGCAACCCAGGCCGGTGACAACAACACGACGGTTTTTAGAACGGCTCAAGCGATTCTCCTGAAGTCGGTCAGACAGGCTTAGGCCTTGACGTGTGCGGTGGCGTAGTCGATCGCCTGTTGCACGGTGGTGATTTTTTCAGCTTGTTCGTCAGGGATTTCCATTTCGAATTCGTCTTCCAGGGCCATCACCAGTTCCACGGTGTCCAGGGAATCGGCGCCCAGGTCGTCGACGAAGGAGGATTCGATTTTGATGTCTGCTTCTGCAACGCCCAGTTGCTCAGCGACGATTTTCTTAACGCGTTGTTCGATATCCGACATGTTATGGCTCCAAAGTGTGTGTTACGGAAAGTGCGCGCATTTTATCAGGTTTGCGCGTCCGAATACTAATTTCGGTGTCTGCTGCTAATTCAACCGAAGCTGCTGCTAAAAGATGCGATTATAGACAAAAACGACCGTTGAATCATGCCACAAACGCCCGCCCTGTCTACCTTTCACATCAATTCATGTACATTCCGCCGTTCACGTGCAGGGTCGTGCCCGTGATATACGCCGCTTGCGGCGAGGCCAAAAAGGCCACGGCCGCTGCCACGTCTTCCGGTTTGCCCAGGCGGGACAGGGGAATTTGCGTCAACAGGGCCGCATGCTGCTCTTCGCTCAGAGCCTTGGTCATGTCGGTATCGATGAAGCCCGGCGCGATACAGTTCACGGTAATGTTGCGGCTGCCGATTTCGCGCGCCAGGGCGCGGCTCATGCCTTCCACGCCGGCCTTGGCCGCCGCGTAATTCATTTGCCCCGGATTACCCGACGAAGCCACGACCGACGTGATGTTGATGATACGCCCAGTTTTGGCTTTCATCATGCCACGCAGCACGGCGCGCGACAGGCGGCCGACGGCCGACAGGTTCGTCGAGATGACGCTGTCCCACTCTTCATCCTTCATGCGCATGGCCAGCTGGTCTTGCGTGATACCCGCGTTGTTGACGAGGATCGACAGGCTGCCGTAGGTTTTCTGCACTTCATCGACGACGGCCGCGCAGCGCGCCGCATCGGTCACGTTCAGGACCAGGCCCTTGCCCGCCACGCCTTCGGCGGCCAGGTAATCGGTGATCGCTTGCGCGCCGCTTTCCGAGGTGGCGGTGCCGACCACGGTGGCGCCCTGCTTGCCCAGTTCGGTGGCGATGGCGCGGCCGATGCCGCGCGAGGCGCCCGTGACCAGCACGACTTGATTTGCTAAATTCATGAGTATCCTTAAGAGCAACCGCGGCAGGCAGCCTGCCGCGATCTGATGTTTATTTGAGCTGCGTCAAAATGCGTTCCAGCGAAGCCTGGTCGACGATGGCGTCGCCCACCAGCACCGGGTCGATGCGCTTGGCCAGGCCCATCAGGACCTTGCCCGGACCGCATTCGATCACTTGCGTGATGCCATCCGCGGCAACCTTTTGCATGGTTTCCACCCAGCGCACGGGGCTGGCCGCCTGGCGCACCAGCGCATCCTTGATGCCGGCCACGTCGTTGACGATGGCCACGTCGACGTTGTTGATCAGGGCGATCTGCGGCGCGGAAAAAGTCAGGCCGGCCATGTATTCGCGCAAGCGGTCCGACGCGGGCTTCAGCAACGACGAATGGAAAGGTGCGGAGACGGGCAGTTTCATGGCGCGCTTGGCGCCCTTGGCCTTGGCCAGTTCGCATGCGCGCTCGACCGCAGCCGTGTGGCCGGCGATGACGACTTGCGCTGGCGCATTGAAATTGACGGGCTCGACCACCAGGGCCGGGTTTTCCGCCGCCGCTTCCGCACAGGCGGCGCGCACGTCGTCATCCGACAGGCCCAGCACGACAGCCATCGTGCCCTGCCCGACGGGCACGGCTTCCTGCATGGCTTGCGCGCGGAAACGCACGAGCGGCACGGCATCCTTGAAGGAAATGACGCCGGCGGCGACCAGCGCCGAGTATTCACCGAGACTGTGACCGGCCACGACCGTCGGCACGGGGCCGCCGGCCGCCAGCCAGGCGCGGTAGAAGGCCACGGCCGCCGTCAGCATCACCGGTTGCGTGTTGGTGGTGAGATCCAGTTCTTCCTTCGGACCTTCGGCGATCAGCTTGCCCAGGTCGAATTGCAGGGCGTCCGACGCTTCGGCGACGGTCTGCGCAACCACGGGGTTGCCGGCGAAACCGTCGAGCATCGCAATCGCTTGCGAGCCTTGGCCTGGGAAAACAAATGCAAATTGTGTCATGTCGACTCCGTTTTTTTAATAATGTTGCGGGATTACATGCGCGCCAGCACGGCGCCCCAGGTAAAGCCGCCGCCCACGCCTTCCATCATGACGTTGTCGCCCTTCTTGACGCGACCATCGCGCACGGCGATGTCGAGCGCCAGCGGAATCGAGGCGGCCGAGGTGTTGCCATGCTGGTCGACGGTGACGACCATCTTGTCCAGCGGCAAGCCGAGTTTCTTGGCCGTGCTGTTCATGATGCGGATGTTCGCCTGGTGCGGGATCAGCCAGTCGATCTGGTCCGAGGTCATGTTGGCATGTTCCAGGGCTTCGTGCGCAACTTTTTCCAGTACGGACACGGCCAGCTTGAACACGGCCGGGCCATCCATGTACAGGAAGGCGCTGCCGTCCAGCGCGCCGCCAGCCAGGCTGCCCGGCACGCTGAGGATGTTCGAGTGGCGGCCGTCCGCGTGCAGCTTGGTGGCCAGGATGCCCGGCTCTTTCGATGCCGTCATGACGATGGCGCCAGCGCCGTCGCCGAACAGCACGCAAGTGCCGCGGTCGTCGAAATTGAGGATGCGCGAAAACACTTCGGCGCCGATCACCAGCACGTTCTTGTGCATGCCCGACTGGATGAAGCTGTCGGCCGTGGCCACCGCATACACGAAGCCGCTGCAGACGGCTTGCACGTCGACGGCGGCGCAGTTGTTCGTGATGCCCAGCTTGTTTTGCACGATGCAGGCGGTGCTGGGGAAGCTGCCGAAGAAATCGGGGGTCGAGCTGGCGACGATGATCAGGTCCAGGTCGTTGCCGTTCAGGCCCGCCATTTCCAGGGCCTTCCTGGCCGCTTCCACGCCCAGGTCCGAGGAGTTTTGCGTCGGCGCTGCATAATGGCGCGCCGAAATGCCGCTGCGCGACACGATCCATTCATCCGACGTCTCGATGCCCTTGGCTGCGAGCTGTTCGGTCAGATCCTGGTTGGTGACGCGCTTCTCCGGCAAGTAGCTGCCGGTACCGATAATTTTGCTGTAAGTTTTGCTAAAAACAGTCATGCAAATACCCGTCCACTAAATGGTAGAGCTTGTTGATGTAGGTTCGTCCGGTACTGGCGTGCGCGGCATCAGCTCGGCGATCAGGCTGGCCAGGTGCGCTTGCACGTCATTTTTTGCCGCATCAAAGGCGCGGCGCAAGGCCCATTCGAAGGAATAGGCATCGGCGCTGCCATGGCTCTTGAAGACGAGACCACGCAAGCCCAGCAGGCTGGCGCCGTTGTAACGCGATGGATTCAAGCGGTTGCCGATGGCTTTCAGGGCCCCGCGGGCGATCAGCGCGCCCAGCATGGTAATCGGATTGCGCTTGAATTCGGAAGTGAGCACGTCTTTCATGAAGCGCGCCAGGCCTTCGATGGCCTTCAGGGTGACATTGCCGACAAAACCGTCGCAGACGACGATATCGGTCGTGCCCTTGAAGATATCGTTGCCTTCCACGTTGCCGTAGAAGTTCAGCGCGCCACGCTCGTGGTCGGCCTGCAGCAGCTTCGAGGTGAGCTTCACCACTTCATTGCCCTTGATATCTTCCGTGCCCACGTTCAGCAAGCCGATCGTGGGGCGTGCGATGCCTTCCATGGCGGACACGAGCACGGAACCCATGATGGCGAACTGGTGCAAGTGATGCGGTTCGCAATCGACGTTGGCGCCCAGATCCAGCATGTAGGTGGGGCCGTTCTTTTGATTCGGCAAGATGCTGCAGATGGCCGGGCGGTCGACGCCGGACATGGTTTTCAATACATAGCGCGACACGGCCATCAGGGCTGCCGTATTACCGGCGGAAACGGAGGCTTGCGCCACGCCGTTCTTGACCTGTTCGATGGCCACGCGCATGGAGGAATCCTTCTTGCGGCGCAGGGCCACTTCCAGGGGATCGTCCATGGTAACTTGTTCGGAGGCATGCAATACCGACAGGCGCGGATGCGTGTCGGCTTTATGTTTTTTCAGTTCGGCACGGATCACGTCTTCCAATCCAACAAGGATCAGTTCGGCTTCAGGCTCATGTTTTACGAAGGAAATTGCTGCGGGGATAGTGACTGAGGGACCGTGATCTCCGCCCATGCAGTCGATAGAAATTTTGATTGTCATTTGTGTTGATTCAATACCGCTGCGGGCGTGCGGCAAGATGTGAATCGGACTGGAGCATATGCAGGGCGCAGCATGTCATGCACCGCCTGAGCAAGCTTGATTCAAAATGACGGGTGCGCAAGATGAATTGCAGCCGATAAAAAAGAAGAAGCGGCGCCACGCCGAATAACCACGCAACACCGCTTTCATCTTACCCAACAAAAACGTCGATTACTCGTCGTTTTTGGTCTTCAACACTTTACG
The DNA here is from genome assembly GCF_030587305.1 of Janthinobacterium sp. SUN206. Classification (NCBI taxonomy): domain Bacteria; kingdom Pseudomonadati; phylum Pseudomonadota; class Betaproteobacteria; order Burkholderiales; family Oxalobacteraceae; genus Janthinobacterium; species Janthinobacterium sp. SUN206. The sequence goes on from NZ_JAPWIB010000001.1 coordinate 1,788,600, forward strand.
GCCACGATAGAAGCCGTTAGGGCTGATATGGTGACGCATGTGTGTTTCGCCGGTAACTGGCTCGACGCTCAATTGCGGCGCGACCAGGAAGTCGTGCGAACGGTGCATGCCGCGCTTGGAAGGGGTTTTCTTGTTCTGTTGAACTGCCATGATGACTCCTAATACATAAGTTCTAAAATTTTAGCACAATCGATTAGCAAATACATGCGAATCGAGTATCCCAGCGGCAAAGACTACCCGAAAATAGCCCGGACCGACATCGTTTATTACAATTACATTTCACTACACTTGCCATACTCGATTACTACACGCGTTTGACACGTTCTTTACAGGAAGCATAAAAAACCTACTGCGCGTCCCACTATCGCCTCGGCGTTGCTCAGCGTACTTCTGTACGCTTGCGCTACTCAAGACGATATTGGGCCGCTCGCTACGGTTTTTTTAAAGCTTCCTTTCTTACACTACTTTATTCTGGCTTCAAGTCTTTCAGTGCCGCGAACGGCGATTTCTTTTCAGTCTTGAGAGCATCGAGCTGCGCCGTATCGGGGCAGACGTCGTGTTTGGGTACCTGCGGCAGGGCCAGCAAGGCTTCATCTTCGATCAGGGCCGCGGCATCCATGCTGCGGCTGCCGACGATCACGTCGATCGTTTCATCGTTGATGATTTCTTCGATCTCGTCCGCGTGCTCGTCATCCTTGCCCAGCATCAGAACAGTCGAAGAATCTATCGCGTAAGCATACGGAGTCAGGCAGCGCTGGCAAACCAGCTGAACGGTGCCGTTGACCGACAAGGTCAGTTGCGGGTAGCCCAGCTTGCTGGTGCCGCCGACGATCTTCCAGGCGATCTCGCCGGAATTATCTGCACAATCCTTGGTCAACCGGGTCATTTCAGCGACAGGAGTTACACCCTCGCGGCTCCCGCTGATACGACAAAAATCAAAGGCGTCGATCACAAAAGCATTCATTGGTAGAAAATTTCCCCGGAAAACCTGCGATAATAACAGGGTTTTTAGCACGGAGTCAAAGGCTAAGCATCTTTTTTGACGCAATCATTGCCATAAACATGACAATTTCATTAACACCGTCATGCCGCATGGAGCCTCAGTCAGGGGCTCTGCGCCCTGGAATTTGCGTGAAATTCCACTGACATTGACCAGCGCGGCCATGCCGGCCGCCATCCACTACCGAATGATACCAACTTCCGCCCCATTGCGCTTGATTCTTGCATCGAGTTCGACCTACCGCAAGGAATTGCTGGAACGCCTGCGCCTGCCTTTCGAAGTCGCCGTGCCCGATCTCGACGAAAGCCCCCTGCCAGGCGAAAGCCCCAGCGCCACGGCCCTGCGCCTGGCCCAGGCCAAGGCACAGGCCGTGCTCGACCGCCATCCTGGCAGCCTCGTCATCGGCTCCGACCAGGTCGCCACCCTCGATGGCGCGCAGATCGGCAAACCCGGCAACCATGCGAATGCCCTGCTGCAACTGCAAACCATGCGCGGACGCCAGACCGTGTTCCACACGGCACTGTGCCTGCTGGACGGGCGCCAGGCGGTGCCTGTGGCGCAGGTGGAAGATGTCCAGACCCTCGTCACCGTGCGCGACTTGCCCGATGCCGAGCTGGACGCCTACCTGCGCATCGAGCAGCCGTACGATTGCGCCGGCAGCGCCAAGAACGAAGGCCTGGGCATCGCCCTGCTCGAACGCATCGCCACCACCGACCCGACCGCCCTCACCGGCTTGCCGCTGATCGCCCTCACCGGCATGCTGCGCAAGGCAGGCGTCACGTTTTTCACCCTTTAATTTACCGACAATAAGAATATGACCGGCACCCTGTACCTGATTCCCAACCACCTCGGCCTGTCCGACAGCCCGGCCGACCCGCTGGCCCACATCATTCCGGAGCAAGTACGGCACATCACGTCGCAGCTCGATTATTTTGTTGCGGAAAACGCCAAGACGGCGCGCGCCTTCCTGAAATTGATCGGCAACCAGCATCCGCTGGCCAAGCCGCTGCAGGAAATCACGATTTCCGAACTCAACGTGAATACCCCGGCGCAAGCGCTGGCCGGCTTGCTGGCGCCCCTGCTGGCGGGGCGCGACGCGGGCCTCGTGTCGGAAGCGGGCGTGCCCGCCGTGGCCGATCCCGGCGCCGACCTGGTGCGCCTGGCGCATCAGCACGGCATTAAAGTGCGTCCGCTGGTGGGTCCGTCGTCGATCCTGCTGGCCGTGATGGCCAGCGGCTTGAACGGCCAGAGCTTCGCCTTCAACGGCTACCTGCCCACGGACGCGGCCCTGCGCGCCAAGCGCCTGAAAGAACTGGAAGGGCGTTCGCGCAATGAAAAGCAGACCCAGCTGTTCATCGAAACGCCGTACCGTAACGCCGCCATGCTCGACGCCCTCGTGGCGCAATGCGCGCCATCGACCCTGATCTGCGTCGCCACCGACCTGAGTCTGGACACGGAAAGCGTGCAAACGTGGAATGGCGGACAGTGGAAGAAACAATTGGCTGCCGGCAAGGCCCCGGACTTCCACAAGAAACCGACCGTGTTCTTGCTGCTGGGACAGTAAACTCCCGCCCATAAAAAACGCCACGGGTATATTGCCCGTGGCGTTTTTTATTACAGTACTACCAAGACAAGCAGGATTACACTCTTCTGGTGCCCGTATTCTTCTGTCCGCCCTTGCCCGTTTCCAATACAAACTTGGCGCCGTCGTCGCGGCCCAATACCTTCACCAGGTACGGCATGACTTCGCGCAACATCGGCTCCAGGGTGTATGGCGGGTTCAAGATGAACATGCCGCTGCTGTGCAAGCCGAAGCCGTCCGGCGACGGGGTGTTCACCGTCAGGGTCACGTGCAGCCAGTCCGAGCTGGGCAATTGCTTCAGCTTGTCGGCGAACTGGCGCGATTCCATGCGCTGCAGTACGGGGTACCAGACGGCATACATGCCCGACGGGAAGCGCACGAGGGCGTCGGCCAGGGTGTCCTTGACCTTGCGGTAATCCATCTTGTCTTCATACGGCGGGTCGATCAGCACCAGCGCGCGGCGCGATGGCGGCGGCAGCAGGGCTTTCAGGCTCTGGAAGCCGTCCGCCTTGGTGATGATGACGCGCTTGCCGCGCACGGTAGGACGCTCGCCCTGGGCCAGCGCATGCGCCTCGACCTTGCGGAAGTTGTCGGCCAGAATCTTGGCGTCGGCGGGATGCAGCTCGAACAGGCGCAGACGGTCTTGCTCGCGGCTGACCTTGTCGGCGCAGTACGGCGAACCCGGGTAATAGCGCATCTTGCCGCTCGGATTCATTTCCTTGATCAGCTTCATGTACTCGGCCAGCGAAGCCGGCAAGTCTGTGCGGTCCCACAGGGGCGCGATGCCCGTTTCGTACTCGGCATTTTTCGACGCATAGCCACCGTCGAGCGCATACACGCCCGCGCCGGAATGGGTATCGATATAACTATAGGCGGTATCTTTTTGATTCAGATATTGCAACAACTGAATCTGCACATAATGTTTCAACACATCGGCGTGATTACCCGCGTGAAAGGCGTGGCGGTAACTCAACATAAGCTGGCTAATTCCATAATAAAAATAAATAAAGGCGGGAGCGCTGACACCGGGCAGGGCATGAAAACAGACTGGAGGGGTCAGGCTGCGGGGCCAGGAAACAGCATGGACCAGCGTAATCAGCGCGCAATTACCAGCATTATCCACCAGAAAGGTGCGTTGCATCAAAAAACACGGATAAACAAGCTCATGCATTCCCGCGACTGGCGTCGCCGGGCGCGGTAGAATACGCGCATCGGGCGCCCGGCGCCCATCGCCCTACTGAATAGATACGACCATGCACAGCCTGACCCTCACGACCGATAACCGCGCCGACGTCGCGGCAGCCCTGGCCGGCCCGCGCTGGACGGTGGCCTGCCTGTGCGCGCTGTGGTGCGGCACTTGCGGCAGCTACCGCGCCACGTTCGAGGAACTGGCCGCGCGCCACCCGGACACCGTCTTCGTCTGGGTCGACATCGAAGACCAGGCCGACGTGGTGGGCGACCTCGACATCGACAACTTCCCCACCCTGCTGATCCAGCACGACGACAACGTGGCCTTCTTCGGCACCGTGCTGCCCGACGGCGGCCTGGCGCACCGCATGGTGCAGGCGCAGCAGGCGCTCGGCGTCGAGGAACTGGCGCGGCTGTCGACCAGCACGCAGGAACGGCGCGACTGGCAGCGCGACTGCAACTTGCGCCACATGCTGGCCGCGACACTCGATCAGTAAGATCAGCCCAGGCGCAGCGGCAGGCTGCGCAGCCGTTTTCCCGTCAAGCTGAACACGGCATTGGCCACGGCCGGCGCGATCGGCGGCGTGCCCGGCTCGCCCACGCCTTCGGGGTGTTCCGCGCTGGCAATGATGATGGTTTCCACCTCGGGCGTTTGCCCCATGCGCAGCACGGGATAATCGTGGAAGTTGCTTTGCGCCACTTTGCCTTCCTGGAACGTGATCTCGCCGCCCAGCGCTGCGGACAAGCCGAACAGCACGGCAGACTCCATCTGCTGGGCAATGATGTTCGGATTGACGGCAATGCCGCAATCGATGGCGCACACCACGCGCTGCACGCGAATTTCTCCGTTTTCCACGGACACTTGCGCCACTTGCGCCACGATGCTGCCGAACGACTGATGCAGGGCCACGCCATGCGCATGGCCGGGCGGAGGACTGCCCGCCCTGGCAACGGCCGCATCGAGCACGGCCAGGTGGCGCGGATGCTTCACCAGCATGGCGCGGCGGAAGGCGACGCCGTCCTGCCCCGCCGCATGCGCCAGTTCGTCGATAAAGCTTTCCTTGAAGAATGCATTGTGCGAATGCCCCACGGAGCGCCAATAGCCTACCGGCACGGCACTGTCGGCGATCACGTGGGCGATGCGCTGGTTGGCGATTTCATACGGCATGTCGAATTCGCCTTCGGCCGTCGTCTTGTCCGGCCCCGCACCGGGCAAGCCGAAATTGCGCTGCAAGAACTGGTGCGTGATGGAAGCGCTGACGGATTTGTTGTCCCAGGACGCGATGCGGCCGTGTTCGTCGAGGCGGGCCGCGAAGCGGGCCAGCGCGGCGGGACGGTACATATCGTGCTGCGTATCCTGTTCGCGCGTCCACACCAGCTGCACGGGCGCGCCGCCGCACTGCAGCGCGATGGCGACGGCCTGGGCCACCATATCCACTTCCAGGCGGCGGCCGAAACCGCCGCCGAGCAGCAGCACCTCGATCGTCACATCCTTCGCATCGACGCCGGCCACCTTCGCCGCCACGTCGACGGCGATGCCGGGCGCCTGCGTCGACACCCACAACATCACCTTGCCATCCTTGACTTGCGCGGTACAGTTGACGGGTTCCATGGCGGCGTGCGCGAGAAATGGCGCGCGGTACTCGGCCTTGACGCTGCGCAAACCCTGCACGGCCTTGCTTTCCACCTCGCCGCTGGCGTGGTACGCATGGCCCGCCTCGCTATCCAACAGGCGGGCAAACTCCGCATACACGCCGGCGCTGGACAGGTTCGCCTGCGGACCAGCCTTCCACTGCGTCGGCAAGGCGGCGGCCGCCTGTTTCGCGCGCCACCAGGTGTCGGCCACCACGGCGGCGCACGAGGTGACCGACGTGCCGCGCTGTGGCAGGTGCGGCGTCAGGTCCAGCACCTTTTTCACGCCCGGCATGGCGAGTATGGGCGCCGCGTCGAACGCGGCCAGGGTGTCGCCCAGGCGCGGCGGCAGATGCAGGGCCGCATACAGCATGCCGGGCGGACGCGCATCGATGCCGAAACGCGCGCTGCCATTGACTTTGGACGGCGTGTCGCGGCGCGGCGCCGGCTGGCCGATCAATTTGAAATCCTTGGGGGATTTGAGCACGGGCGTGCCCGGGTCGACGCCGGCAGCGCGCTGCGCCAGGCTGGCGTAGCTGGCGCGCCGCCCATCCGGGTGGAGCACTGCGCCATCTTCCGTGCGGCATTGCCCGGGCGACACTTGCCACAGCGCGGCGGCGGCGCCTACCAGCATGGCGCGCGCCGACGCACCCGCTTCGCGCATGGGGCCCCAGCCATCCTTCACGCTCGACGAGCCGCCCGTGACGACCACGCCCAGCTCACGCGCCGCCTTGGCCACCGTCCACTGCGCCAGCGCCTTCAGGCGGCCCTGGTCGTCCGGGTGGAACGGCAGGCTATCCTTGAGCATGGCGACATTACCGAAGATCTTGTCCATGGGCGCCTGGATCAGCTTGACGCTGCTCAAAGGCACGTCGAGTTCCTCGGCCACCAGCATCGGCAAGGCCGTGTGCACGCCCTGCCCCATCTCGCTGCGCGGCATGGCCAGGGTCACCGTGCCGTCCGTGCCGATGGCCAGCCAGCCGTTCAGCGCCACGGCGCCATCCTGCAGCGGCAGCGGCGCGCTGCCATGCAGGCGCTGGCGCGGCGGCAGCACGCCCCAGCCCAGCACCAGGGCGCCCACGCCGGCCACGCCGAGACCCAGACCGCCGAGCAGGAAACGGCGGCGCGACGTGTTTTTTTCTCCGGCCATGGGATACCCTTTAATTGGTTAGTGGTTGATCCAGCGGATCGGTCCAGCGCTCCAGCATATCCTGTGCCAGCACCGGACGGCTATAAAAATAACCTTGCGCCAGCTTGCAGCCATGGCGCAGCAGGAAGGCGGCCTGCTCTTCCGTCTCCACGCCTTCGGCAATCACGGACAATTGCATGCTCTTGCCCAGCTGGATGATGGCGATCGCGATCGCCTCGTCGTTGACGTCCGTCGAGATATCCTTGATGAAGGAGCGGTCGATCTTCAGCGTCTGCACGGGCAACTGCTTCAGATACGCGAGCGAGGAATAGCCGGTGCCGAAATCGTCGATGGCCAGGCCCACGCCGATGGCGTGCAAATCGTTGATGAAGCCCAGCGCGTCGCCCGTGTTCATGATCACCGATTCCGTCACTTCCAGCTGCAGGCGCTGCGGCTCCAGGCCCGTTTCCGTCAGGATGTCGGCCACCATGCCGGCGATGCTGCCCCGCTCGAACTGTTTTACGGACAGATTCACGGCCATCTTCGGCACGTGCAAGCCCTGCGCCTGCCAGCGCATCATCTGGCGGCACGCCTCGTCGAGCACCCATTTGCCCAGCTGGTTGATGAAACCGCTGTCCTCGGCCAGCGGAATGAAGCGGGCCGGCGGCACCAGGCCCAGTTCCGGATGGTTCCAGCGTACCAGCGCCTCGACGCCGACCAGGCGGCCCGTGTCGATTTCCACCTGCGGCTGGTAATTCAGAAACATCTCGTTTTTCTCGATCGAACGACGCAAAAAGGTTTCCAGGCGCAGGCGCTCGACGCCTTCGCCCGTCATCGACGGCGCATAGAAGCGGTAGCCGTTGCGCCCGCGCGCCTTGGCCTGGTACATGGCCACGTCGGCATTGCGGATCAACATGTTCAAGTCCAGCGCATCGTCCGGATACAGGCTGATGCCCACGCTGCAGGTGACGAACAGTTCATGGTCGGCCACCGTGAAGGGCTGGTCGAACATGGTCATCAACTTTTCCGCCACTTGCGTCGCACCGTACTCGCCGTCGACGCGTTCGAGCAGGACGATGAATTCATCGCCGCCCAGGCGCGCCAGGGTGTCGCCTTCGCGCAGGCGGGCCGCCAGCTGGCCGGCCACCTTTTGCAGCAATTCGTCGCCCACATGGTGGCCCAGGGTGTCATTGACGTTCTTGAAGCGGTCCAGGTCGATGAACAGCACGGCCAGCTGCTCCTGGTCGCGCGCGGCGCGCAGCAAGGCGTGCTGCAGGCGGTCGTGGAACAGCAGGCGGTTCGGCAGCGCCGTCAGCGGGTCGTGGTGGGCCATGTGGTCGAGCTTTTCCTGCGACTCCTTGATCAGGGTGATGTCGCTGAACACGCCCACGTAATGCGTGGTGGTGGCGTGCGTGTCGCGCACGGCGCTGATGGTCAGCCACTCCAGGTACAGTTCGCCGTTCTTGCGCTGGTGCCAGATTTCGCCGCGCCAGAAACCGCTGGCCTTCAGCTCATCCCACATGGCCTGGTAAAACGCCGCGTCGTGGCGCGCCGAGCGTGTCAGCGACGAGTGCTGGCCCACCGCCTCGGCCTCGGCATAGCCGGTGATCTGCGTGAAGGCGGGATTGACGGTGACGATGATGCCGCTGGCATCGACCACCATCACGCCGTCGGCAATATGTTCGAGCACGGTGGCCGACAGGCGCAGCTTTTCCTCGGCTTCCTTGCGCGCCGTGATGTCGGCATACACCCAGATGCTGCCTTCATTGGGGCGCAGCGGATCGAGCGCGCAGCCGCTGACCAGCGCCCAGAACAGGCTGCCGTCGCGCCGCTTGTACTGGCGCTCCTCGCTGAAATCGCCGCCCTGGGCCAGCGCCGGATACTGGCGCTCGCCCGCGTCCTCGAAGTCATACGCGCTCGCAAACACGATGGACGTCGAACGGCCCGTCATCTCGGCATGGTCGTAGCCGAACAGCTCCTCGCAGCGGCGATTGACGGAAATGATACGGCGGTGGCGCACGAACATCACGCCGAACATCACGTTGTCGAGAATCGCGCTCTGCTCCGTCAGCAGCGCTTCGATGCGCATCTCGTGGTGCTTGCGCTGGCTGATGTCGGCAATGATGCCGTCGACCCAGATAACGCCCTGCTCGCCCGCCTGCGGCTGGCCATTCTCGGCCACCCAGCGTTCGATGCCGAAAGCGTCGATGATGCGGTATTCCAGCGCATACGGCCGCACCTCGGCCACCGCCTGGCGCACGGCGCGGCGGTGCTCGCGGCGGTCTTCCGGGCAGATCAGGTCGGCCCAGGCATGCGTGGTGCCGCGCATGAACTGGCGCGCCGAATAGCCGGAAATTTCCTCGATGGCGTCGCTGACGAAATCGATGGGGCCGTCGGGCCGGTAGCGGAAGACGGCGCCCGGCACCTGCGTGACGATGGTGCGGAAGCGCTCTTCGCGCTGGCCCACGTCCTCGAACAGCTGGCCGATGGCCGCGCGCATTTGCTCGAGCTGGGCCGTCAGGCGCCCCAGTTCGTCATTGCTGTGCGAAGCCAGCGGCGTGTCGAAATCGCCGTGCGACAGGCGGTCGGAAAAGCGCGTCAGGCGGCGCAGGGGTTTCAACAGGCGGCGGTTCAGGAACAGCACGATCAGCGCCATCGACACGGCCAGCTGTGCGCCCAGCACGAAAATATAGGAGATCTGCTTTTCGCGCAGCTCCTGCTGGCTGCGCGCATCGTCCATTTCGACGACGACGTGGCCGATGCGTTCGCCGCGCACGAGGATGTCGCGCTCGGCGCGGTACAGATTGCCCACGGGGCGCTGCGGCGCCCGCAGGCGGATGAATTCCGTGTCGCCTTGCCCCAGCACCTTCACCAGCAGCACGGAGCGGTCGCGCATCACCGACTCGACCAGCGAGTGGGCCGATTCCGCATTCATGTTCCACAGCGACTCCTGCATGCCCAGCGCCAGGATGTCGGCATTGCGCTGCAATGCCTCGTTCAGGCTGGTGCGCGCCGACTGGCGCTCATGCACGCCGACCAGCACATAGCTGCCGAAGATGGCGGGCACGACCAGCCCGCCAAAGACCACCAGCAGCAAGGCGCCATAGATCGACGAGCCATACAGCACGCGCAGGCTGGCGCGCAGGCGCTGAGAAGGTGAATTAAACATGCGGCAACAGGGCAACAGGGATCAGGCGGGCGATCATTGACTTTACAGGGGAATCGGGTGGCGAGGCGGGACGAATCTTTATCAGGAGCAATTATGCATGCAAAAAGCGGGAAAAGTCACCAACAAACACGCGCCGGCGGCTACCTGATGTCATATAAACAGGGTTGAAAAACCACACGCATGCCGGCGCGCCAGGCCGGCGCCAGCAGAAAAGCGCGCAGCTTGCTATCATCGCGCCACTTTACCTAGAGGAACCATCATGACCTTCTCCATCTACTCCGCTTCGATCCCCGTCTTCAAACAGATCCTGGGCAGCCTGGCCGCCATCCTGGACAAGGCGGAAACGCACGCGCAAGACAAGAAAATCGACCCGAACGCCCTGCTGCAATTCCGCCTGTTCCCGGACATGCTGCCGTTCGTGCGCCAGATCCAGATCGCCACCGACTTCGCCAAGGGCTGCGGCGCGCGCCTGGCCGGCGTGGCCGTGCCACCGTATGAAGACAGCGAACAGAGCTTTGCTGAGCTGAAAGCGCGCATCGTGAAAACCATCGCCTTCCTGGAAAGCCTGCCGCAGGCGGACATCGACGGCAGCGAAACGCGCGCCATCACCACCGGCAGCGGCGAAAAGACCAAGCACTTCACGGGCCAGACCTACCTGTTCCACTACGCGCTGCCGCACTTCTTCTTCCACGCCACGACGGCGTACGACATCCTGCGCCACAATGGCATCGAAGTGGGCAAAAAAGATTTTATTGGTAGTTATTGATCGCTAGCGCTGAAATATGGGGTCAGACCCGTCGGGTCTGACCCCAGCATTTGCCGCTGGGTTCGGCAACACAAACACGTCATGTATTCCTGCGCGGATACCCTTGCGCCAGGATGCGCACCCACACCACTTCCTTCTCTTCATCCGTCATCGACACCCAGTGGGCCACTTCCACCACGCTGCGGCCGCAGCCGCGGCAGATTTCATCGAACGTTGTCGAGCACACGGCCACGCAGGGCGTATCGGGACGCGGCGGCAATTCCTTGTCCGCCATCAGGATACCTTCGGCAAGCCGAGCTTTTCCCAGCCTTCAGTGCCCAGCGCTTCCAGTGTGGCAATATTCTTGTCGAAAATTTCCGATGCTTCCGGGAATGCCTCGACGGCGCGCTCGATGCTGTCTTCGCGCAGCAAATGCAGGGTCGGGTACGGCGAACGGTTGGTGTAGTTGCTGATGTCGTCCTCGAACGTCTCGGCAAACTGATAGGCAGGGTGAAAACTGGCCACTTGCAGTTCGCCCGCCAGGTGCATGTCTTCCACGGCCGCGTCGGCCACATCGAGGAACTCGTTGTAGTCGAGGAAATCGTTCAGGGTATATGGATGGATCAGCAAGGTCGTGTCGATCTGCTCGGGATCCGTGTCGGCCAGGATTTGCAGCTCGTCCATCAGCAGCGCCAGCAAATCTTCCGGATTGCTCGATTCGCACACCACGTAGCGGATCTGCTTCTTGACGTGCACGGCCTTGGCGAACGGGCACAGGTTCAGGCCGATCACGGCCTTTTCCAGCCAGGCAACGGTATTGGCGATGATGACGGCGTTGTCGTCGTCGTGGCGCGTCGGGGTGTTCATATACTTAACTCTCTATCAATATGGCGGCCGGCAGCCGAATGGCCGGCCAAAGCCAAATTGTACGCACTTTTGCGCAGCCTCATGCCCGGCGCTGTCCAAGCTTGCGCCAGCCTCTTCGCCATGTATGCTATAACAGCGGCCGAATCACGCATTGGGCAAATTAAATTTGCAATAATGACAGCATTTGCGAATGGAAACTCAGCCGTATCCCACTTATTGCCGCTTATTTCCTGTCATCATGCTGACATAATTCTTGACTCCTGCATGTGGATATACGTACACTCGCTGCTTGATCATGGGTCTGTCCGATGTTTCTCCGACGACAACAATGGAACACTATGCACGAAAACTCCTTTAAATCTACCGTCCTGGCGGCGTTGGCACTGGCGCTTGCGCCCGCCCTCAGCCAGGCGTACGAAGCCGGTGTTGAGAGCGATAACGCGCCAGTCGCCGCCGCCGCACCTGCCCTGATCCCGATGACCGCCCAGGTCACGGCGAAACTCCCCACCCTCGACAACCGCCTGCAAAAGACCGACCGCCTGCTGAAAAACCTCAGCGACAATTCCGATCCGCTGCGCGAAGCCGACGTCTGGGGCCGCATCCGCAGCGGCTATGCGATTCCCGACATCAATAACCAGCTGGTGGCCAATCACGTCAACTGGTACGCCACCCGCCCCGACTACATCGCCCGCACCACGGCGCGCGCTTCGCGCTACATCTTCCACGTGGTGCAGGAACTGGAAAAGCGCGGCATGCCGACGGAACTGGCCTTGCTGCCGTTCATCGAGTCCGCCTTCAACCCGCAAGCGTTCTCCAGCGCCAATGCGGCCGGCATGTGGCAATTCGTGCCCGCCACGGGACGCGATTTCAACCTCAAGCAAAACATGTTCAAGGACGAGCGCCGCGGCGTGCTGGCCTCGACCGATGCGGCCCTGACGTACCTGCAGCGCCTGTATGACATGTTTGGCGACTGGCAACTGGCCCTGGCCGCCTACAACTGGGGCGAAGGCTCGGTACAGCGCGCCATCAAGAAAAACCAGGCGCTGGGCAAGCCAACCGACTTCGAAAGCCTGGCCGACCTGATGCCGGCCGAAACGCGCAACTACGTGCCCAAGCTGCAAGCGGTGAAAAACATCATCGCCAATCCGGCCCAGTTCGGCCTGACCCTGCCCGTGGTCGACAACCAGCCCTACTTCACGGCCATCGACAAGACCAGCGACATCGACATCACCGTCGCCGCCCAGCTGGCCGAACTGTCGATGGATGAATTCAAGGCCTTGAATCCGCAATTTAACCGCCCCGTCATCATCGGCGGCGAAAAGACCAAGATTCTGTTGCCACAAGAAAACGCCGCCAAGTTCACCACCAACCTGGCGCAATGGGGCCATGCCTTGTCGAGCTGGACGACGCACAAGATCACCAATGCGCGCGAACGCATCGAAACCCTGGCGTCGAAATTCGGCACCACGGCCGACGTGCTGCGCCAGGCCAACAATATCCCACAGCGCACCAGCCTGCGCGCCGGCTCCACCATCCTCGTGCCGAAAACCTCGGCCACGATGAACAAGGACATCACCCAGGAAATCGCCGACAGCGCCACCATGCTGCTGGAAGCGGACCGTCCGGAACGGGCCGCCAAGGCACTGCGCCGCGCCGCCAAGGGAGGCAAGGTGCAAGCCGCGCCAATTTCCCTGGTGAAACCACGCATCCAGCGCGGCGGCGGCAACAGTCGCGCCAAGGCCCGTCACTGATTGCCTGAGCTGTATTGACCTACCTCACCGGCCGCCACAGCTTTGCTGTCGCGGCCGGTTGCACATCCGCCTTACCCGCCCACCTACCCAGACAGGAGTCGTCATGGCTTTCTTGCAAGGCAAAAAAATCCTCATCACGGGCTTGCTGTCGAACCGCTCCATCGCCTATGGCATCGCCAAGGCTTGCCACCGCGAAGGCGCCACCCTCGCCTTCACCTATGTGGGCGAACGCTTCAAGGAGCGCATCACGGAATTTGCGGCGGAATTCGGCAGCGAACTGGTCTTCGACTGCGACGTGTCCAGCGATGAACAGATCAGCGCCGTCTTCAGCGACCTGGCGCAGCACTGGGAACACCTCGATGGCCTCGTGCACGCCATCGGTTTCGCGCCGCGCGAAGCGATCGCCGGCGACTTCCTCGACGGCCTGTCGCGCGACAGTTTCCGCATCGCGCACGATATTTCCGCCTACAGCTTTCCCGCCATGGCCAAGGCCGCCCTGCCCCTGCTGCATCCGGGCGCCTGCGTATTGACCCTGACCTACCTGGGCGCCGTGCGCGCCGTGCCCTACTACAACACCATGGGCCTGGCCAAGGCATCGCTGGAAGCGTCCGTGCGCTACCTGGCCGAATCGCTGGGCCCGCGCGGCATCCGCGCCAACGGCATCTCGGCCGGCCCCATCAAGACCCTGGCCGCGTCCGGCATCAAGGATTTCAGCAAGCTGCTGGGCTTTGTGGCCGAACACGCCCCGCTGCGACGCAACGTCACCATCGAGGAAGTCGGCAACACGGCCGCCTTCCTGCTGTCCGACTTGGCGTCGGGCATCACGGGTGAAATTACCTACGTCGATGGCGGCTTTTCGCAAGTGATGGCAGTCAATCCCGAAGTAGAGTAATGCGGTGGCAGCCGATACTCTGCGGTTGTCACTTGACAACCATAGAATATCGACCTACATTGGAGGCATCGCATGGCGCGCTCCCCGCACCCGAAGAAGGACATCGAAGCGGCGCTGCGCCACGCGGAAAACCAGGGCTGGCGCGTGGAGGTGGGTGGCAGCCATGCCTGGGGCAAGATCTACTGCCCCTACAACGATGCCAGCTGCCGCTGCGGCGAATTCTGCATCGCCTGCATCTGGAGCACGCCGAAAAATCCCGGCAACCATGCGCAGGCGATACGGCGGGTGGTCGACAATTGCACTTTCAATAAGCTGATACACGACTGCATGCAACGCAAATCCAGGGGGTAGCCATCATGGATTACATCTTTACTCTCAAATACCGCCTGCCCGACAACGAAACCGACCTCGATGCGCTGGCCGAGCGCCTGGGCGGCGGCGGTTGCGACGATGCCCTGGCCGGCATCGGGCAAGCGGGCCGCCTGGCGCTGGAATTCACGCGCGAGGCCAGCAATGCCAGCGAAGCACTGCTGAGCGCCATGGCCGATGTGAAAGCCATCGTGCCCGGGGCCGTGCTGGCCGAGGCCGCCCCCGACTTCGTGGGACTGACGGACGTGGCGCAAGTGCTGGGCTTGTCTCGCCAAAACCTGCACAAGCTGATGAACAAACACCGCCACAGCTTCCCCGCGCCCGTGCATGAGGGCAGCGCCACCATCTGGCACCTGGCCGACGTGCTGGCTTGGCTGCAGGCCAAGGGGACTTACCAGCTGGAACGCAGCCTGGTCGACGTGGCGCAAGCGGCCCGGCAAATCAACCTGGCCAGGGAAACGCGACAGGCGCCGCCGCTGCCCGCCGACATCGTGGCCATGCTCCATTAAACGGAAGAAAACTACGTATTCTTACTGATTTCACATAGGAAACATGAGCAAAACGTGGTAGGACTGTCGTTTCTTCCCATTTAAGCCGTGCAAAACGGCAGCAAATACGGTATAGTGTCGTTGTGCGCTGCAATATGTTTCCTTGAAGCGATGGCAACACCGCAGTTACATGCACTACAAACTTAGCAGCTTCGCAAGCCTTAGCGCATCCACAGGATGCCGCTTAATAAAGCCCTCCCGCCTTGTGTGTCGCACCTGACACCGTCCCGGCGCAAAGCTTTTGTGCCGAAATTTCTTTCTAGTTGAGTCATTTCGTTTTGGTTGGCGTTGCTATTTTGCGTTCTGCTTTTTGCAAGAACGCTGATTTTCACGAAAGAAAAAGAATGACATTTGAATCCTTAGGCCTGCATCCGTCCATCCTCGCCGCTCTGACCGAATCGGGCTACACCGCGCCAACCGCGGTACAGTCGCAAGCGATTCCAGCCGCGATCGAAGGCCGTGACCTGCTGGTCTCGTCGCAGACCGGTTCGGGCAAGACCGCAGCATTCATGCTGCCGTCGCTGCACAAACTGGCCAGCGCCGAACAAAGCGCCGCCGGCAAGACGCCAAACCAGGAAATGCAAGCATCGCGCGCCCGCGGCGAGCGTCCACGCTTCAAGGCTGCCCAGCCAAAAATGCTGGTGCTGACGCCGACGCGCGAACTGGCCCTGCAAGTAACGACCAACACCGACAAGTACAGCACCGGCATCCGCCGCATCAAGGCTGTGTCGATCCTGGGCGGCATGCCTTACCCTAAACAGATGCAATTGCTGGCCAAGAATCCTGAGATTCTGGTCGCGACCCCTGGCCGTTTGATCGACCACATGGACTCGGGCAAGATCGACTTCTCGCAACTGGAAATCCTGGTGCTGGACGAAGCCGACCGCATGCTGGACATGGGTTTCATCGACGACATCGAAAAGATCGTCGAAGCGACGCCGGAAGGCCGTCAAACCATGCTGTTCTCGGCAACGCTCGATGGCGTGGTCGGCAACATGGCCCGCCGCATCACGAAAAACCCGCTGGTCATCCAGGTGGCAAGCTCGAGCAACAAGCATGAAAACATCACGCAGCGCGTCCACTTCGTCGACGACCTGTCGCACAAGAATCGCCTGCTGGACCACCTGCTGCGCGACGAAACCTTGGACCAGGCTGTTGTGTTCACCGCCACCAAGCGTGACGCCGACACCATCGCCGACCGTCTGAACATCGCCGGTTTCTCGGCTGCCGCCTTGCACGGCGACATGCATCAGGGCGCGCGTAACCGCACCCTGGACGGCATGCGCCGCGGCCAGGTCAAAGTGCTGGTTGCCACCGACGTTGCCGCCCGCGGTATCGACGTGCCGACGATCACCCACGTGTTCAACTACGATCTGCCGAAGTTCCCGGAAGACTACGTCCACCGCATCGGCCGTACCGGCCGCGCTGGCCGCAATGGCCTGGCCATCTCGCTGGTGAACCACGCTGAAGGCATGAACGTCAAGCGCATCGAACGCTTCACCAAGCAATTGATCCCGGTCAATGTCATCGAAGGTTTCGAGCCAAAGAAAACGGCATCGGCACCACGTTCGAGCGCCCGTCCAGGCGGCTGGAAACCAGGCGACAACCGTGGCGGCGCGAAGCCAGGCCAACGCACGTTCAGCAAGCCGGGCGCACCGCGTAAAGACGGCGCACCTAGCACCGGCGGCGGCTACAAGGGCTCCAACCCGCGCAGCACCGACGGCGCACGCCGCAGCTACGGCGACCGTTAATCACGGTTTGCCATTGCCTCTAGGCATGCAATGAAAAACGGCCACCAGATCGCTCTGGTGGCCGTTTTTTTATGCCCGCAACGCTTTATTTCTTCGACACTTTCTGGCGCGACAGCTTGCGCAGCTTGGCCTGCTCGAAGCGCACCTGCTGTTCCGGTGTCTCCAGCGCCAGCGGCGGCACGGCCACGGGCTTGCGGTTCGCATCCACGGCCACCATCGTGAAATAACAGCTGTTGGCGTGGCGCACCAGGCGCTGCTGGATGTTTTCCGTCACCACGCGGATACCCACTTCCATCGACGTCGTGCCCGTGTAATTGATCGAGGCCAGGAACGTCACCAGTTCGCCCACGTGGATAGGCTGCAGGAACATCACCTGGTCCACCGACAGGGTGACCACGTAGCTGCCCGAATAGCGGCTGGCGCAGGCATAGGCAACGCTGTCGAGGTACTTCAGGATGGTGCCGCCGTGCACGTTACCGGAAAAGTTGGCCATATCGGGCGTCATCAAGACCGTCATCGTCAGTTCGTGGGCCGACCAGTTCATCGCGCTGTCCAAAGTGTTCTCCAAAGGGGGAAATTAAAAGTGAGGGAAGATGTGAAAACCGGCCCCAGGGGCCGGTAGCGGGACTTACAGGCCCAGGGTATCGATGTCGGCCAGCGAGTCGCGGCCCTTGTCGGAAATGTCGTGGCCCTCGCCTTCGGCGCGCGCCACGATGTGGGCTTTCTTGCCCAGGAAATAAGCCACGTCCGAGTCCAGCTTGGTCAGCGGATCGGTGGCGACGGCGCGCAGCCCCATGATGCAGCGGCGCAGGAACAGCAGTTGTTGTGCTTTCTCGGTGATGGACAAACGGCCATCGCGTGCATAGCTGAGCAGCTTCAGGCCGGACAGGCGCTTGGCATTGCGGGCAACGCAAGCGCTGGGGCGCTCGGTCTTGATGCCGCGTGCAACTTGCTCCAGCGCGTCATATTCATCGGTCGTTAATTTCTCGTTCTTCATTACTTTTCCATAAAAGGCCAGGTGTTCGGCCCCCATGGTACGCGCCCCGCTGCGCATCGGCAACAGGCAACGTGAATCTACCGCCGCCCGCCAGGCGGCCAGGCGGCGGAAACACGGGCGCGACGACCGTTATTTGTAGCTGCGCAGCAGCAGCCATGCCAGGCCGCAACCCGCCACGGCGCCCGCCAGGGCCAGCGCCACGAGGTTTTTGCTGGTGATCACAGGGCGCCGGCCCAGGTAAATTTTGTTATGCAAGGAATTGCCCACGATGGTCTCCTGTACAAGAATTTTTATGATGTCTCATTATAAGAACAGAATCGTGACGGCCGCATGACACTCGACAGTTAGAGCTTGATTTGTATCCACTCGGCAACATTTATTGGCGTTTTTGTTGTTTAAATGGCGTGGCGCTGGCGGCCACCGCGCAGTCCATTTCCGATCGGAAATAAACGCGGCGCGCATCTCCCCGTCACCGCCATGCCGGCGGTGCACCGCGCCCCGTCACTGCATTTTCACGGGCGGCGGCGGCGGCGTCGGCTCCTCGACGGGCACGGGCTCGATGTGGGGCGGCGTTTCCGGCGGCGGCGTGACGGGATCGCCTTCCGGCGGTGGCGGCATATCGGGTTCGGGCGTGCTGTGCGCACGCAACAGGGCAGGACGGAATTGGGTTTGCATGTGACCTCCTTTGCCCCACTCTAGCCGATGCGGCCAAATCCTGGCGCCCGCCAGTGGCAAGCCGCTGCGGGAACTAAACGGCGCGGCGCCACTCCAACCTAACAGGTCTCTCACCTGCGAATGCAAGCAATCCCCATGGCGCGCAAGAAAATCCTCTTTATGGCCGAGGCAGTGACCCTGGCCCACGTCGGCCGCCCCCTGAGCCTGGCCCAGGGACTCGACGAGGACAAATATGAGGTGCATTTTGCCTGCGCCGATGGCTATGACTTTTGCTTCAAGCAGGCGCCCTTTCGCCGCTGGCGCATCGACAGTATTTCATCGCTGCAATTCCTACAGGCCTTGGCGCACGGCAAGCCCGTCTACACGGAAAGCACCCTGCACGCATATGTGGAAGACGACTTGCGCCTGCTCAATACCGTCCAGCCCGATCTCGTGATCGGCGACTTCCGCCTGTCGCTGTCCGTCAGCGCGCGCCTGCAGCGCATTCCCTACCTCACCGTCAGCAATGCCTACTGGAGTCCGTACGTGCGCCAGCACTACACGGTGCCCAGCCTGCCCCTGACCCGCCTGCTGCCCATCTGGCTGGCAGCCCCCCTGTTCCGCCTGATCCGGCCGCTGGCCTTCGCCTCGCATGCCGTGCCGCTGAACCGCGTGCGCCGCCGCCATGGCCTGCCGTCGCTGGGCAGCGACCTGCGGCGCATCTATACGGATGCGGACCGCACCGTGTATGCGGATATTCCGCAACTGTTCCCGCCGCACGCCATGCCGTCCACGCACGACTACCTGGGCCCCATCATCTGGGCGCCGCCGCTCGACTTGCCGGACTGGTGGCAGCGCCCGGAACTGAGCAGTGGACGACCCATCATCTACGTCACCCTGGGCAGTTCCGGCCAGGGGCAATTGCTGCCGCGCGTGCTGCACGCGCTGGCGCCCCTGCCCGTCACCGTATTGGCGGCCACGGCCGGCACCGGCCGCGTCGATGCCGTGCCGCCGAATGCCCACGTCGCGCCCTTCTTGCCGGGCGACGCGGCGGCCCGGCGCGCCAGCCTGGTGATCTGCAACGGCGGCAGCCCCACCAGCCAGCAGGCGCTGACGGCAGGCGTGCCCGTCATCGGCATCGCCAGCAACCTCGACCAATTCCTCAACATGCACGGCATCGCGGGGACCGGCGCCGGCCTGCTGCTGCGCGCCGACCGCTTCCATGAAACCGCCCTGCGCCATGCCGCCACGCGCATGCTCGACGATGGCCGGGCCAGGCTGGCGGCGCGCCAGCTGGCCACGGCCATGCGCGACTATGTGCCAGGGCAACGCTTGCTGCCCCATCTGCACGCCCTGCTGGGGTCTTCGCCGCAAGGCGGCCAGCCTTGACGGGCGGCGTCGGCTTTTCTTACAGAGAGTCCGGCAACACCTGCAGCACGTCAACAAAAGCACGCCAAGTCCTTGATTTCAAAAGAACCTCATGCGTTGGCATGGAAGTCGCTTAAGTCTGGCCATGAGCACCTGCAGACAGGACTCAGGCAACACTTCCAGACTCACTCAACCACGAGGTGAATACAATGAAACTCTCGAAACTGAAACTGCTTCCGGCCGCAGCCGCACTGACCATGTTGTGCGCCGCCGGTAGCGCACAGGCGGGCGCCTACGGCTACGCCTACAACAACATCTTCGGCTTGCAGATCGTCGCCGCCACGGGCTCGATCACCGCCCTGAACAGCACCACGATCTCGCGCGCCACGGCCACCCTGAATGGCGTCAGCGTCATCAATGGCGGCCCCGGCCTGCTCGACTCGCCCCGCGCCGCCATCGGCGCCGTGACCAAAGGGGAAAACAATTTCACGCAACAAGGCGCCTCGGGCAACTACTCGCGCGGCGATGCGCAGATCGTCAGCACGCAGTTTCCCTCGTTCCCGCCCGGCTCCACCTCCACGCAGGCGGTGAACGTGGCCGAGGCCCATCTGGCCGGCCCAGCCGGCACGGCCGACGCGTCCGGCCGCAACGGCTCGACCACGGGCTTCTCCGTCAACTTCGTCGTCGGTTCGCCCACGGCAACGCTGAGCTTTGACTTCTTCTCCTCGCCATTCATGCAAGTCTTCCTGCAAAGCACAGTGGGACAACTGTCCACCGCGACGGCCAACCTGGTGATGACCATTACCATCACCAACTCGACCGGTGCGACCGTCTTCAACTGGACGCCCGATGGCGTCGTCGGCTCCGGCATCTTCGGTGGCACGGAAAACGCCGATGCGGCCAACCTGAACACCGGCCTGGCGACCAACTTCCTGACGCGCGGCAACCTGTTTACGTATAACCCCACCGGTTGCGGCACGCCTGGCGGCACCGGCGTGGGCACGACTTGCGGCGGCAACTTCAACGCCGTCAGCAATGCCCTCGCGGCCGGCAACTACACCTTGACCTTGAATGCGGTGGAGAGCGTGGACCTGGTCAAGCAGGCACCGGAACCGGGCACCCTGGCGCTGCTGGGCCTGGGCCTGGCCGGCCTGGGCTATGCCAGCCGCCGCAAGGTCAGCGCCTGAACCAGGCAACAGGGGGATGCACAGGCGAGGGAGTTTCCTCGCCTTTTTCATGTGGCAAGCCTGTCGGTTTTCCTTACAACCCGGCCGACCAGGAGATGAGGATTTTCATGACTACATTTTCTTGTACCCGATTGCCCATGCTCCTGCTGAGCTTGCTATTGCTGGCCAGCAGCGGCACTGCCGGCGCCGCCGCCTACGGCTATTCGTACACCAGCGTCTTTGGCCTGGTCATCAGCAATCCCTCCGGCTCCGTCACCCTGCTCAGCAACATCGACCTGTCACGCACGACCGCCACGCTCAATGGCAGCAGCGTCATCAATGGCGGCAGCAACGAGATCGACGCGCCGCAGGCGAAACGCGGCGCCGTCAGCAAGGGAGAGAACGACTTTACCCCGCAAGGCATGGGCAATGCTTCGTATGCGCGCGGCGAAGCGCAAATCGTCGCCTCGCAAATCCCCCCCTTCCCACCGGGCTCGACCAGCACGCATACCGTGAACGCGGCAGAAACCTTCCTGGCGGGCGGCGGCAGCGCGGACGCCTCGGGGCGCAACGGTTCCAGCACCGCGATGACCGTCAATTTCGTCGTCGGCCAACCGGGCGCGACCCTGGCCTTCGACTTCCAGGCCCTGCCCTTCATGCAGCTGTACCTGGACGCGCTGGCCGGCACGGGCTCGGCGGCCACGACGAATATGGCGATGACGTTCAGCATCATCGATGAACATGGCCAGATCGTCTTCAGCTGGGCACCCGACGGCAAGCTCGGCTCCGGCATCCTGGGCGGCACCGAACTGGCCGATGCGGCCAGCCTCAACACGGGCTACGCGCAAACGCCGCTCACCAGCGGCAGCGTGTTCACCTACGATCCCAGCGGCTGCGGCGCCCCCACGGGCACGGGCGTCGGCACGGCGTGCGGCGGGCAGTACGGCGCCGTCACGGACAGGCTGGCGGCCGGCAGCTACACGCTGGTGTTGAATATGCTGAACAGTTCCGAACTGGCCTATGTGCCAGGCGTCACGCCAATGGCGCTGCCGGGCACCTTGCCGTTGCTGGCGGCCGGCTTGCTGGCGCTGGCCGTCCTGGCGCCCCGGCGGCGGCGCTGACGGGGCGTCACGCGCGCCTCACTGGCCCGCCGTTGGCGCCACCAGCAAGTCTTGCAGCGGACGGCGCAGCGAGCGCGCACTGGCCGCCGGGCCGGCGCCTATGCGCCCGAGAAACACGGCCCGATCCAACGCGGCCGCCCCCAGCACGGCCTGGCAGCGCACGGCCAGTGCCTGCGCCAGCTCCTGCAGGCCATCGGTGCGCGAAAAGGCGCGCCGTTCGCGCACATAGCGGGCGAAGATCAGCGGCGTCAGTTCCGGCTGCAATTGCAGGCCCAGTTGCGTGGCCGTCAGCCAGAAGCGTTGCATGGCGCGCCCGGCCGCCACGTAATCGTCGATGTGGCGCGGCGACGCGTCAGCCAGCAGCACGAAATGGGCGGCGCAATACAGGCCCGGCAGCAAGTCCATCTGCAGGCGCGGCGCGACGGTGCCCGCCAGCCAGGTATTGAAGAACTCCACGCGGCGCCAGCTGTGCATGACCCAGCGCATCAGGCGCGCCGTCATCGCGTCGACGCCCAGCGCCTGCTCCGGGATGCGGTCGGTGCTGTAGCGCGCACCCCACTCGATCACGTCGCGGTGCACCTTGTGCGCTTCCGGCATGGTCAGGCGCAGCTTCGCATTGTCGAACATCAGCCGCGCGCAGGCGAGGCGCGCGCGCCTGCCTTCGAACCACTGCACGCCGTAGCCGGACGGTAAGCTGGCCGCCAGCGCCGCCTTTTCGCTGGCGCGCAAGCTGCGCGTGCTGAGCCGGCGCCGCTGCACGCTGCGCTGCGGCAAGAAGGCCGCCAGCGGATCGGGCGGCATGCCGGGGCTGTCAACCAGGCGCACATCGAAGGTAGGCAGGGTGTCGGGCATGGACAGGCGCCGGCGCGCTTCCATGCGCAAGCCGTGGCTGCTGGCCGCCAGAGCCATGCTTTCGAGCAAGGCGCCCAGCGACAGCTGACTGGGATGGCCGTCGAGGTCGTACACGCAATGGCTGCGCGTATCGAAACCGTGCACGACGACATGGCGCGGCGCCACGACTTCAAAGCGCCACGGCTGCGTGTTGTCGCCGCTGGGCGCCCAGCGCGCCTGCTCGAGAATGTTTTCCAGCACGGGATCGATCTGCGGTGCTTGCGCCATTTATGCCCCCTGTGCAGCGCGGCGCCGCTGGATGATGGCCATCGTCAGGCGCTGCAACGGATGACGGTGGCCGCCAGGACGCCAGGTATGCACGAGCTTGTTGCGGTAGGCGTCGAAATGCATGCCGTGCGGCGCCGCCATCACCTTGCCCCGCTTCAACAGGATCTTCAAGGCTTCCGTGGCGGCCGCGCCCGCGCACAGCTGGCAGCCCATGATGGTCGACGGCCCGCGCCGCTCCTTCAGGTTGATGGCCGACGGGTCGACCAGGTAGCGAGCATGCAAGCCGGCCGGCGCCAGCCCGACGAGAAAGCGCAGGGCTTTTTCTTCCTCGGGCAAGTCGCCCCAGCCAAAATATTCTTCGAACGTCATGCCGCCCGGCAGGAAGCTGAGCACGGCCGTGCCCATGCCCAGCGGCGCGGCCGTGATGGCGGGAATGCCCAGGCGGGCGCAAGTGGCGAAGGTGGCCTGGCGCGCGGGAAAGGCGAAGAAATCCAGGCCGTCCACATACAGGTCGACACCGGCGAAGAACTCGGCCAGGTTGCTGTCGTGTATGCCGTCTGGAAATTGTTTAATATCAAGTTCGGGATTGATATCGCGCGCCATCTGCGCCAAGACCGCGACCTTGGGCTGGCCCAGGGTGGACACCATGGCGCCGGCCTGGCGGTTGAAATTGGCGATATCGAAGGTGTCGAAATCGGCGATGTGAAAGGCGCCGATGCCCAGCCGCGCCAGGGTCAGCAAGTGCACGCCGCCCACGCCGCCCATGCCGGCGATGGCCACGCGCTTGCCGCGCAAGCTGTCCTGCTCCGCTTGCGTGACCCAGCCCAGGTTGCGGGCGAACGCCGCGTGATACGAAAAACCGTCTGTCATGCTCACCTCTTCTGTGCATCCCTTGCGGACGAAGAAAGTTGGACAGGTGAGCCGGGGTTAAGTTCCCCAATGACAGAAAAAAGCGCTTAGCGCGTCAGGCGCCGCGCCGCAGGCACGCTGCGCTGTAGCGCTGCCGCCGCCGGCGCCGCTGCGCCCACCTTGAACACGCTGACGATCTGCGCCAGCCCCGCCGCCTGCTCGTTCATCGCCTGCGCCGCCGCCGACGCCTGCTCGACGAGGGCCGAGTTTTGCTGCGTCATGTTGTCCATCTCGACGATGGCCTGGTTGATCTGTTCGATGCCGGCGCTCTGCTCGGCGCTGGCCGAGGAAATCTCGGCCACGATATCGGTCACATGCTGCACGCTGGAAACAACTTTTTCCATCGTCTCGCCCGCCAGCGCCACCAGTTTTTCGCCGGCGCCCACTTGCTCGGCGGAACTGTCGATCAATTGCTTGATTTCCTTGGCGGCGGCGGCCGAGCGCTGCGCCAGGTTGCGCACCTCGCTGGCGACGACAGCGAAACCACGGCCCTGCTCGCCCGCGCGCGCCGCTTCCACGGCCGCATTCAGGGCCAGGATATTCGTCTGGAAGGCGATGCCGTCAATGACGGCAATGATGTCGCCGATCTTTTTCGACGAGGCGTTGATGGCGCCCATGGTGTCGACCACCTGGCTCACCACGCCGCCCGCCTGGCTCGCCACTTGCGAGGCAGAAATGGCCAGCTGGTTGGCCTGGCGCGCATTGTCCGCATTCTGGCGCACGGTCGAGGTCATTTCTTCCATGGTCGACGCCGTTTCTTCCAGCGAACCCGCCTGCTGCTCCGTGCGCGCCGACAGGTCGTGGTTGCCGGAAGCGATCTCGCCCGATGCCGTGGAAATGGATTCCGCATCGTTGCGCACCTGGCTCACCAGGTGCGCCAGGTTATCGCGCATGGCCTTGATCGCCATCAACAGACTGGATGTATCGCCGGGACGCGTATCGATCTGCGTCGTCAAATCGCCCTGGGCGATTTGCGCCACGATGGCCGCTGCATAATCGGGTTCGCCACCGAGCTGACCCAGGATGCGGCGCAGCATCAGGGCCGCCAGGGCGCCCACCACCAGCATCAGCGCGCCGCCGATGGCCAGCAGCACGCCCGCCTGGGCCCAGAACTTGTGGTTGATGTCATCGATATACGTGCCCGTGCCGATCAGCCAATCCCATGGCGCAAATTTCACCACGGCATACATTTTTGCCACCGGATCCTTCACGCCGGGACGCGTGCCATCCGCCTGCACCAGGCCGATGCGGCTGGTGGCGAGGGCCACGCGGTAGCGGTCGCCCGACTGCTTCATGTTCTTTTGCGGCGTGCCGATGCGCGCAGGATTGGGGTGGACGTACAGCAAGTCCGTACTGAAATCGCGCACGAAATAATACATTTCGTCCTTGACGAAGCTGCCGATGGCCAGCTTGGCCTGCTGCTGGGCCTGCTCACGCGTGAGCTTGCCCGACTGTTCCAGCGCATACGCCTTTTCCACCGAGGCATTGGCCAATTCCACCAGCACCGTCAATTGCTCGACCCTTTCCGCCATCATGGTCTGGCGCAGCGAATACAGGGAGAAGGAAGCGATGAGGACGATGCCCAGCAAGGTACTGAAACACAGGAGGAGAATGCGCGAACGGAGAGTCATGGGAGCCTGGGTAAAGAATAAAATGTGGAATTATAAACAATTTCCATGTGGAAATCTTTTCAGAAAAGCAAAGCGGGCGGCGCTACCAGGCTGATGCCCGGCAGGCACCGCCCGCATATGTCTTGCTGAAGTCTGACTGACAGGTCAGGCCAAGGCTTCCTTGGCCGCCTCTTCCGGCGTCAAGCCGTCGTAGAACTGGTCGGTGAACCACTCGACCTGCTCTTCGATATGGTCCTGCGCCTGCGCCACAGTGGCGCCGCCGGCCACGAGGAAGCCTTCGACCTCGATACACCAGTTGATCAATTCCAGGGTTTCCGGATCGAGTTCTTCTTTCTTAGCCATCGTACAGTCCTTGCTTGTTAAATTGCGATCACATCCA
This sequence comes from Janthinobacterium sp. SUN206, assembly GCF_030587305.1. Taxonomy (NCBI): domain Bacteria; kingdom Pseudomonadati; phylum Pseudomonadota; class Betaproteobacteria; order Burkholderiales; family Oxalobacteraceae; genus Janthinobacterium; species Janthinobacterium sp. SUN206. Next base: position 1,814,567 of record NZ_JAPWIB010000001.1, read on the forward strand.
TCAGCGGCAGTTTAACAGCTTCGCCACCTTGCCGCTCCCGCAGTTCGACAATGAAGCTTACTTGGCTGCAACGTTCTTGCGTTCCGGATACAGTACTACCTGTACATAATTGTGCATGTCCAGGTAGCGCTGCGCCGCCAGTTTGACGGCTTGCGGCGTGAGGGCGCGCACGCGCTGCTCGTAGCGCAGCAGGTACGCGGGATCGCGACCCTGCGTTACCGAACCCATCAATTGGTTCATCCAGTAATTATTTTCCCGCAAGGATTTCTGCTGGCGCGTGATCCAGTTCAGCTTGACCTTTTCCAGGTCCGCCGCAGATGGCCCGTCCGTCTTCATCTTGTTGATTTCGGCAAACGCGGCGGCGATCACCTTGTCCACGTTTTCCGGTCCCGTCGGCAAGTTCAGGGCCACGGAATAATGGCCATACGGATGCTGGCCCATGGACGTCTCGAAGCCGCCGCCATAGATCATGCTCATCTTTTCGCGCAGCACTTCGATGACTTTCAGGTTCAGCACCTCGCCCAGCGCCTGCAGGGTCAGCTTTTGCTCGTCCGAATACGCCACGTCGCCATTGAAGGTGATGGAAATCGTGCTCTTCGGCTCGCTACCCATGTAGATATCCTTCTTGACCACGCCCGTCACCGGGCGCATGCCCACGTCGCGGTAGGCGTGCGGCACCTCGGCCACGGGCAAGGTGCCCAGGTAGCTGGCGATCAGCGGCTTGATCTTGTCGAGCTCGAAGCTGCCCGTGAAGATGAAGGTCATGTCGCGCGCGCTGGAAAAGCGCTGGCGGAAGATGTCCAGCGAGCGGTCCAGGCCCACCTTGTCGAAATCGGCCACGCGCGGCACGCCATCGACGCGCGGGTTGTCGCCAAACATGGCGTGCTGGATGGCGTCGTAAAACACGGCTTCCGGCTGCGCCATGCTGTTTTTCGCCAGGTCCTGCTGCTTGCCGATGAAGGATTGGTACAGGCCCGCATCCTTGCGCACGTCGTGGAAATACAAATACACCAGTTGCAGCATGGCTTCCACGTCGGCGCTGCTGGCCGAGCCGCCGAAGCCTTCGCTCAGCTCGCCCAGCGAAGCGCCCACGTTGACCGTCTTGCCGGCCAGCACTTTTTGCAAGTCCAGCGGCGCCAGGTCTTTCAAACCCATGCTGCCGACCACGGCGCTGGCGTAGCGGGCGTTGTAGATGTCGGCGTCGCCGAACAGCGACTGGCCGCCGAAGCGGGTCGAACCCATCAGCACCTGGTCATTCTTGAAGTCCGTCGGTTTGAGCAGCACGCGCACGCCATTGCCCAAGGTCAGTTCCGTCACGCCGATGGCGCTGTTCAACTTTTCCGCGACGATGCTGCCGCCGGCCGGCGGGCCGTCCATCAGCTTGCTGGCGAGCACTTTTTCCGTGCGCGGCTCGATGGTTTGCTGCTCGGCTTTCGCCACGGCGTCGAGCAATTGCTGCTGCGTCGGCACCACCGAGGCCGCATCGCCCGCTTTCGGCTCGGCGCCCATGAAGACCACCAGTTTCTTTTGCTGGTCGGGAATCACCTTGGCCACAGTCTCGTTGATTTCCTGCAAGGTCACCTGCGGCAAGAGTTCCTGCGCGTACAGCAATTCATTGGCGATGCCGGGGATGGCTTCCTGCTCCAGGAAGTTGCGCGAATACTCGGCCACGAAACCGCTCGAATCGGACTTGTCGCGTTCGCTGTACGCACGCTCGTAATTGCGCAGCATGTTCTTGCGCGCGCGGTCCAGCTCATCCTGGCTGAAACCGAAGCGGCGCGCCCGCTCATCTTCCTGCACCAGCGCATCGACGGCCGGCTGCACGCCGCCCTTGCCCAGCAAGGCATACGCGCTGAACGATTCATAGCCGCGCACCAGCTTGCCCATGCTGCTGCCGCCCTGGATGAACGGCGGGTTCGCCTGCTGCGTCAACTCCTGCATGCGCGCGCTGAGCATTTGCCCGTACAGGTTTTCGATCATCTGGCGGCGGTAGTCGGCAATCGTGACGGGTTCCTGCGCGGCGCGGATCGGGTAGCGGATGAAGACCGCGTCGTCCGGCGCTTCCTTGTCCGTGATCACCAGCGCTTCCGTTTGCGCCCGCTGCGGCACTTCCGCATACAGGCGCGGACGCGGTTTCGCCGGGTTCTTCAGCTTGCCGAAATGCTGCTGGATCAGTTTTTCAGCCTGTTTCGGCTCCACGTCGCCGACCACCACGACGGCCATCAGGTCGGGACGGTACCAATCCTTGTAGAAACGCTTGATGGCTTCCGGCTTGAACGTTTTCAGCACGGATTCCTTGCCGATCGGCATGCGTTCCGCATAGCGCGAACCATTCAGCAGTTTCGGATACAGCACCTTGTTCATGCGGTCGCTGGCGCCCTTGCCCAGGCGCGCCTCTTCCAGCACGATGCCGCGCTCGCTGTTGATGTCGGCCGGATTGAATTTCAAGCCATGCGCCCAGTCTTCCAGCACGAGAAAACCCTTTTCCAGGTTTTCCTTCTTGTTTGTCGGAATCGGCAGCACGTACACGGTTTCATCGAAACTCGTGTAGGCGTTCAAGTCGGCGCCGAACTTCACGCCGATCGATTGCAAATAGGAAATTAGCTCATTGCGCTTGAAATGCGTGGAGCCATTGAAGGCCATGTGTTCCGTGAAGTGGGCCAGGCCTTGCTGGTCGTCATCTTCCAGGATGGAACCGGCTTTCACCACCAGGCGCAATTCCACTTTTTGCGCGGGACGGGCATTTTTCTTGATGTAATAGGTCAAGCCGTTCGGCAATTTTCCGACGGTAACTTCTGGTGCCAGCGGCAAGGGATCGCTCAAACGGATTTCTGCCTGGGCCATGCAGGCGCACGCCAGCAAGACGGCGCCCGAGATCAGGCGTAATTTACTCAGCTTCATGTATTCTCAACGGTAAGATTCAGTAGGCATACCTTACACTGAAATCCTGTTTCCGCCATTAAAAACAGCTTAGGAAAAACTGCTTTCCCCGGGCAACTTTGTCGAATGACAAACTCAACAGTGCCCTGCCATCTTTTTTCAATTGTGCTAAAGTGTTGCCGCCGGTCATGTGGACCGGCACAACAACGTCTTCGGGGCGGGGTGCGATTCCCCACCGGCGGTAAGACCGGCAACGGTCAAGCCCGCGAGCGCTTTCCAGGCACCGCTTGGCGAGGTCAGCAGATCTGGTGAGACTCCAGAGCCGACGGTATAGTCCGGATGAAAGAAGATGTGCAGTAGTGTGATGTCCCATCGCCACGGCGATGCGGCCAGTTGCGTCTATTCGCTTGCCCTGCAGCGTTTTTCGCCTATGCGAGGAGCGTTTCACCATGTTAGTCAACAGCTATACCCTGCTTTCCAATGACCTGGAAGGTCGCATCCAATCCGCCCTGGCCGCCATGCGCGCCGGCATTCCCGTCATCCTGCTCGACGATTTCGACCGTGAAAACGAAGCCGATTTGATCCTGTCGGCCGAAAAATTGACGAACGAAACCATGGCCCTGCTGATCCGCGAATGCAGCGGCATCGTCTGCCTGTGCCTGCCGACGGACGTTGTCAGCGCGCTGGAATTGCCGCCCATGTCGTCCGACAACGGCAGCCGCTACGGCACGCCGTTCACGGTCTCCATCGAGGCGCGCGACGGCGTCACGACGGGCGTGTCGGCCGCCGACCGCGTGACCACCATCCGCGCGGCCATCGCGCCGAACGCCAAGCCCGCCGACCTGGTGCGTCCTGGCCACGTCTTCCCCCTGCGCGCCGCGCCCGGTGGCGTGCTCGAGCGTCGTGGCCACACGGAAGGCTCCGTCGACCTGTCGCGCATGGCGGGCCTGAATCCGGCCGCCGTGCTGTGCGAACTGATGAACCCGGACGGCACCATGATGCGCGGCGACGATATCGAGCGCTTCGCCGAACTGCACGGCATGCCGATCCTGACCATCGAAGAACTGGTGGAGTGGCGCAGCACGCGCGGGCAATAAGCCGTCAGGCCAGCCTTCAGGCGGCCACGGCCTTCGGCAAATGCACGTGGCGGTAGACGAGGCCCGCCGCCAGGCCATACGCGACGGCGATCGTCGCGTATGCCAGCGGCAGACGCAGCGACCAGTCTGGCACCATGTGCAGGATGCTGCCGATCAGGGCCACGCCCACCAGCGCGCCGATTTGCCGGTTCGCATTCAAGGCCGCCGCCGCGCTGTTCGCATGCTGCTTGCCGGCCACCCCCATCACGGTGGCCGTCATGGCGGGAATGGCGATGCCGATGGCCACGTTCATCACGGCCGTGCCCAGCGCCAGCAGGAAATAGGGCGTGCCGGGACGCAAGGCCATCAGCAGCAAGGCCATGCCAGCGCCTACCAGCAAGCCTAGCAGCATGGGCAAGCGCGTGCCATGACGCGCCGCAATACTTCCCGCCATAAAATTTCCCACCGTATAGGCCGCCATCATGGGCAGCAGGCGCAAGCCCGACTGCAAGGCATCGGCGCCGCCCGACTGCTGCAGAAACAAGCTCAACAAGAACAGCTGGCCGAACACGCAGAAATTGATCAAAAAACCCACACCATTGGCCGCGCCAAAGCTGCTGCTGTGAAACAGTGCACGCGGCAACAGCGGGTGGCTGCCGCTGCGCTCGCGCCGCAGCAATTGCCCGGCGGACAGCACCGTCAAGGCCCCCGCCGCCAGCACGCCCGGCGACAGCCAGCCCAGCACGGGACCTTCGATCAGCACGAAACTGAGGCCCGCCAGCGCCGCCACGCCCAGCGCATGGCTGAACAGCGATAGATCGCGCGGCTGGCGCGCCGGCGCGGCCAGCAACAGCTGCGCCATGACGATGGCCAGCACGCCCAGCGGCACATTCACCCAGAACACGCTGCGCCAGCCGAACTGGTGCACAAGGATGCCGCCGATCAGGGGGCCGGACGCGCCAGCCACGCCCACCAGCGCCGACCAGGCGCCCAGCATGCGCGTGCGTTCGCGCTCGTCTTCAAAGCTGTGCGTCAGCAGGCTGAGCGAACTGGGCATGAACAGGGCCGCGCCCGCGCCCTGCAGCAGGCGCGCGGCCGTCAGAAAATGCCCGTCGGGCGCGGCGCCGCACAGCACCGAACCGAGAATGAAGACGCCCAGGCCGCCCTGGTACACGGCTTTCGGCCCGTAGCGGTCGGCCAGCGCGCCGCCGGCCAGCAGCAGCGCGGCAAACGTCAAGGTGTAGCCATCGACCACCCACACCAGGCCCGTCAGCGGTATGGCCAGGTCCAGCGCGATATCGGACAGCGCCACGTTGACGGCCGTGACGTCGAGCATGGCCATGACGAAGCCGAACGCCAGGGTCAGCAGGAGTGGTGTGGGGGCAGGCATGGTATTTCCTTGCAGGGACGGGGGGCAGTCATTATGCGAGTGTTGAGGAATGCAGTAAACAGGTATAAAATCGGCACCATGATGCAAAAATGCATCACAATAACGACAGGAAAACAAACCATGGATTGGGCTTATGGACTGGGATAACGCGCGCATCTTTCTCGCCATCGGCCGGGCCGGCACCCTGCGCGGTGCGGCCGCCCTGCTGCGCATCGACCAGGCCACGTGCGGGCGCCGCCTGGCCGCGCTGGAAAGCTCGCTGGGCGCCACCCTGTTCCTGCGCACGCCGTCCGGCTACGTGCCCACGCCGGCCGGCGAGCTGGCCTTGAACGCGGCCGAAGCGATGGAACGGGCGGCCGACAAGCTGCAACGCGAGATGCAGGGCGTCGACAACCGCCTGTCCGGCCTGGTGCGCGTGGCCACCACCGACACCATGGCCAGCCACTTCGTCATCCGCGCCATGCAGCGGCTGCACGCGGCGCACCCGGACATCCGCATCGTGCTGCACGTGGCGCCGCAGCTGGCCAGCCTGACGCGACGCGAAGCGGACCTGGCCGTGCGCGCCGTGCGTCCCACCGACCCGGACCTGATCTCGCGCCACCTGGTCAAGCGCAGCCTGGGCCTGTATGCCTCAACAAGCTACCTGGCGCAGCGGGGCGAACCCGTGCGCGGCACGGCGCTGGCCGGACACGACATCGTCATCTACCACCATTCCGTGGCGCCCCGTCACGCGGAAAAGCTCGCCGGCGAATCCGTCGCCAACGCCCGGGTGGCCATGGAAGTGAACTCGGCGGCGATGCTGCAGGAAGCCACGCGCGCGGGCCTGGGCGTGGCCGAGCTGGCCACCCACCTGGGCGATATCGACCCGCTGCTCGTGCGCATCTGGCCCGAGCGGGCGGAAAGCTACGACGTGTGGCTCGTCATGCATGCCGACCTGAACCGCTCTGCCCGCGTGCGCGCGGCGGCCGACGCCATCATCGCCAGCGTGGCCACCGCCAGCGCCGCATGACAGCCGCGCACAATAGTGCCGATAAGAAACTTTCTTTTTGATAAGTCTGATAGAATCCGCAGCCCCGCCGGGCACAGCCACCGGCACGCCGCCGCGGGTTCCCTCAATCCACTGGAGAATTTTTATGCTTATCTGGCAAGGCTTCGGCATACTCGCCCCCCTGATCTGTTTCATCGTCGTAGTGGCTGCGCAAGCGCTGTTTGGCGCCACCCTGGGCGAGGAATACACGAAGAGCCACACGTGGACCCTGGCCCTGGCCTTCCTGCTGGCGGCCGCCGCCAGCTGGTATGCGGGCGTGCGCCTGAACAACGCGCCAGGACGCGAACTGATCGACCCGGCCACGCAGGAAAGAGTCATCTTGCGCAAACGCCACACCCTGTTCTGGATTCCGATGCAATACATCGCCGTACTGATGGTCGTGATGGCCGGCTTCGCCCTGTTCGGATAGCCGCGCACGCTAGCCGTGCTTGCCGGGCCGGGCTGATGTTAAGATGCCATGATGACCCTATCCGTCTCCCTCATCATCAGCCTGCGCCGCCTGCACCGGGCCACCATGGCCTGGCTGGTCAGCTGGTGGCGCATGCTGCATTTCGCCATCCTCGTGTTTTCGCTGGCCCTGTCGCCGTCGAGCTATAACCGCGACAACCGCCCCATCCTCGCGCACCGCCTCGTGACGAACACGGCGCCGAACCTCGTGTGGTTCAGCGTCGCCTGCGCGCTCGTCAGCCTGGTGCTCATCCGCATCGTCGTCGTCAGCGCGCAAAGCTATGGCCTGTCGCGCTATGCGCTGGAAATGGTGGTGCGCGTGCTGGTGCTGGAACTGATCCCACTGACGGCCGCCCTGTTCGTCGCGCTGCGCCTGACTTTGCCCGACGGCATTGCGTTTGCGCAAATGCGCTCTTCCGGCATGCTCGATACCATGCAGCGCCAGGGCGTCGACCTGCTGCGCCGCGAATACTTTCCACGCGTCATGTCCGGCATCTTTGCCGTGTGGATGCTGGCCATCGTCAGCTGCGTCACGTCGCTGATCCTCGCCTACATCACCATCTACGGTTTTACGCCGTGGGCGCTGCAGGGTTATACGCGCGTCGTGGGACAGATCTTCAATCCGGCCGTGGCCCTGATCCTGATGCTCAAGGTCATCTTCTTCAGCTTTGCCGTGGCCCTGATCCCGCTGGCCTCGTCCTACTATCCGGACGAGCCGCACGGCCGGCGCAACCGCCTGTGGGCCGCGCATGGCCTGTCTGAAATGCTGCGCCTGTTTTCCGTCATCCTGCTGGTCGAAGTGGCTTCGCTGATGGGCAATTACTACTGATGCCCCGCCCGCCGCCGCCAGCCATCCCCGAACCACCCAAACGAGAGCCAGAAGCCATGAGCCAACCCCAAAATCCCGACCAGGTCGACGTGACGGCGCCCGCCGGTGTCGCGCAAGATGCCGTCCTGCCCGCCCCGCCGCCCGTGCGCCACGCGGAACTGAAGGCGGCCATTTTGCTCGTCTTCATGTTCGTGCTGGTGGTCGGCTCCGTCGTCTACCTGATGTATGCGCGCGGCGCCTTCGAAGCGACGCAGACGCTGGTGCTGACGGCCGACGATTCGGACGGCGTCGGCGTGGGCGCCGACCTGACCTTTTCCGGCTTTCCCATCGGCCGCGTGCAGCGCATCGAGCTGGCGCCGGACGGGCGCGCGCGCGTCATCATCGACGTGCCGCGCAAAGATGCGCACTGGCTGCGCACTAGCTCCATCTTCACCCTGGAACGGGGCATCGTGGGCGGCGCCAAGTTGCGCGCCTACAGCGGCATCCTGACGGACCCTCCCCTGCCTGACGACGCCACGCGCGACTTGCTGGTGGGCGACATGGCGGCGGAAATCCCCCGCCTGCTGGCCGCCGCCAAGGACTTGCTGAACAACCTGGGCAACCTGACGGGCAGCGATTCCGCGCTCGACGGCACCATGCGCAACGTGCAGGCCGTGACGGGCAAGCTGAGCGGTCCGGGCGGGGCCATGGGCTTGCTGACGGGCGACGACAAGCAGTCGCGCCTGCTGATCGAGCGGGCCAACGCCCTGCTGGTCACGGCCGACCAGCTGGCGCGCCGCACGGATGGCCTGGTGGCCAATGCCGATACGCGCGTCTTCGGCGACAAGGGCGTGATGACGGATGCGCAGGCAACCATCGTGCAGCTGAACGCCCTGCTGGCCGACACGCGCAACAGCCTGAAAAAAGTCGACGCCGTGCTGGTCGAGGCGCAAGCCGTGGGCGCCAACGCCAAGGCGGCCACGGCCGACCTGGGCCCGCTGCGCGCGGACGTGGAAAGCAATCTGCGCAAGGTCGAGCAGCTGGTCAATGAAATCAACCGCAAGTGGCCATTCAAGCGCAATCCGGAGATCAAACTGCCATGATAAATATCAATATCCTCCGGCCTGCCCTGGCCGCGCTGTTGTCCGCCGCGCTGGCCGCCTGCTCCAGCGGCCCGCCCGTGCCGGACTGGAAAATGAATGCGCAAAGTTCCGTCGAACGGTTTCAAGCGGCTTACCTGAGTGGCAACGCCCTCGTCGAACAGACGGAATTCCGGCGCGCCCGCAGCCAGGTGGCCGGCACGGGCAAGCTCGAACTCGTGGCGCGCATCGAACTGCTGCGCTGCGCCACGCGCGTGGCCAGCCTGGCCTTCGAGGACTGCGCCGGCTTTGACGCCCTGCAAGCCGACGCGACAGCCGCCGACCGCGCGTATGCGGCCTGGCTGGCCGGCAAGGCGCAAACGGCCGACGTCGCCCTGCTGCCGGAAGCGCAGCGGGCGGCCGCCGGCGCCGGCTCGGACACGGCCGCCGCCAGCGCCGTGGCCGCCATCAAGGACCCGCTGTCGCAGCTGGTGGCGGCCGGCGTGCTGCTGCGCGCCAGCCGCGCCACGCCGGAGCTGCTCGATACGGCCGTCGCCACGGCCTCGGACCAGGGCTGGCGCCGTCCGCTGCTGGCGTGGCTGGGCGTGCAGCGCCTGCGCGCCGAACAGGCGGGCGATACGCAGGCGGCGCAGCGCATCGCGCGGCGCATGGCGATCGTCGAGCAGCCGCTGGCCCCCTGAGCGCGCCGCTGGCGGCCCAGGGCAGGCAGAATCAGGCATAATCGAGCGGGGATGACATCAAGGCCGTGCAGGCAGCGAGGTGTGACGATGCAGTTCGAGGATTTCGACCTTTCCACTCCCGATACCGGCCGGCATGCCGGGTCGGCGCCTGGCGATGACGCCTCGGCCGCCACGGCCGTGCGCCTGCAATACCTGCTCGACAATACCCCCTCCATCATCTATTGCACCGTGCCCAGCGGCGACTTCAAGATGACGTTCGTCAGCAACAATGCCCTCAATGTACTGGGCTACCAGCCCGAGGAAATGGTGGCCGACCCCAATTTCTGGTTCGACCACATCCACCCCGACGATGCGCCCGGCATCTTTTCCAGCCTGGCGCAGATCTTCGTCGAAGGCGCGCGCGCCTATGAATACCGTTTTCGCGTGCGCGACGGCAGCTATCTGTGGATGCACGACAGCCTGCGCCTCGTGCGCGACGAGCACGGCGTGCCGTTCGAGGTGATCGGCTCGCTGACGGACATCACGGAACGCAAACGCATGGAAGCGATGCTGCAGGCGCGCGGCGAAGAGCAGCAACTACTGATCAGCAAGTTGCAGGAAGCGCACGACCAGCTGCTGCAATCGGAAAAGATGGCGTCCATCGGCCAGCTGGCGGCCGGCATCGCGCATGAAATCAATAACCCGATCGGCTTCGTCAATTCGAACATGAGTTCGCTGCAAGGCTATGTCGCCACCCTGTTCGACGTCATCGCGCAATACGAGGCGGCAATGCACGAGCCGCTCGACGGCCCCGCCCTGGCAGACAGGGTGGCCCAGGTGCGCGCGCAGGCCGACCTGGCCTTCCTGCAGGACGACATCGGCGACCTGGTGCGCGAATCGATGGATGGCCTCAAACGCGTGCGCGACATCGTGCAGGCGCTGAAGGATTTTTCCCACGTGGGCGAGACGGACTGGCAAGTGGCCAGCCTGCATGCGGGCCTGGACAGCACCCTGAACATCGTCGCCAACGAATTGAAATACAAGGCGCGCATCGAGAAACACTATGGCGAGCTGCCGCCGATACTATGCCTGGCCTCGCAGCTGAACCAGGTCTTCATGAACCTGCTCGTCAACGCGGGCCAGGCCATCGGCAGCGACGGCGTGATCAGCATCCGCACCGGTCACGCGGACGACTGGGTATGGGTGGAAATCGGCGACACGGGCGCCGGCATCGCGCCCGAGCACCTGAACCGCATCTTCGAGCCATTCTTCACCACCAAGGCCGTGGGCAGCGGCACGGGCCTGGGCCTGTCGCTGTCGTACGGCATCGTCAACAAGCACGGCGGACGCATCGACGTGGCCTCGGAAGTGGGCCGCGGCACGCGCTTTACCGTGCACCTGCCGCTGCAGCCGCCGGGCGCCACGAACGCCTAGGCATCTTTCGGCGGCGCGTACACGCGGATGCTCAGGCGCCCGCCATTCTTGCTTTCGAAGTCGAGCAGCTGGCTGATCACGCGGGCCGTCAGCACGTGTTCGGCCGCCAGCAGCATCAGGCCGTCGCGGCTGATCAGGTCGCGCGACAGCACCATGCCCGGCTCCAGCTGGCCCGACAGCACCGTCAGGTCGCGCGCCGGTGGTTCCGTCTCTTCCATGATGCCGCGGAAGGCGGCCACCACGGCCGGGTCGTAGCGCTTGCCGACGCTGTCGTAGATCAGGCTGCGGGCCTCGTCGGCGCGCAGGCTGCGCTGCACCATGGCGCCGATCTGCAAGCCGTCGTAATCGGACGCCAGCGCCAGGATGCGCGCGCCCAGCGGAATGGCCAGGCCCACCAGGCCATCGGGAAAGCCGCCGCCGTCGAAGCGCTCGAGCTGCGAGCGCAGGATCACGGAGACGGCGCGCAATTCCTCCAGCGCCATCAGCAGCTGTTCAGCGCGCAGCGGATGCTTGCGGAACGCGGCCAGCTGCTCGCCCGTCCAGGCGCTGGCCGGCAATTCCAGCACATCGTCGCTCAAGCTGAGCTTGCCAATATCCTTGAGCAGGGCCGCGATGAACACGTCGCGCGCTTCCTGCCCTTCCAGGCCCAGCGCCTGCGCCAGCTTGCGCGACAGCTCCGCCACCCGCCGCGCATGGCCAGCCAGCTTGCCGCCGCGCATCTCGATCAGGTTGGAAAACACCTTGATGGTCGTCACGAACGTGGCCTTCAGGCGCTCGTTGGCCGCCTGCACCTCGTCGTGCGACAGTTTCAGCTGCTGCGTGCGCGTGGCCACCTTCGCTTCCAGGCTGGCGTTGAGCGCCTGCAGTTCCACGTTCTGGCTGGCCGTCAGCGCTTCCAGCCGCCGTTTTTCCTCTTCCAGCGCGCGCCGTTCCAGCGCGTGGCGCACCACCAGCACGATATCGTTCTCGTCCCAGGGCTTGGTCACGTAGCGGTAGATCTCGCCCTGGTTGATGGCGTCGAGGATGGACTGGATGTCGGCATAGCCGGTCAGCAGCAAGCGCATGGTGCCGGGCCAGCGCCGGCGCACTTGGGCCAGGAATTGCGCGCCATCCATGTGCGGCATGCGCATGTCGGAGATGACCAGGTCCACCGTCTCGCTGTCGAGCAGGGCCAGGCCGGCCGCGCCGCTCTCGGCCGTCAGCACGCGGTAGCCGTGCGGACGGAACAGGCGGCGCAGCGACGACAGGATATTCGGTTCGTCGTCGACGCACAGGATGGTGGGTGGCGGCGCGGCCGCGGTGCTGGTGCTCATGCTGTCCTGTTCGGTCATGGTGCCACGGCCTGCGCCTGGCGCACGGGCAAGGTGATGCGGAAGGTGGTGCCGCGGCCGATGACGCTGCGCACGTCGATGCGGCCGTGGTGTTTCTGCACCGTCGTGTAGGCCAGCGACAGGCCCAGCCCCGTGCCCTTGCCGACGGCCTTGGTGGTGAAGAAGGGGTCGAAGATGCGCGACAGGTGTTCGGGCGCGATGCCGCCGCCCGTGTCCTCGACCTCGATCCACACTTCCGTGGCGTTGTCGCTGCCCGTGCGCAGGGTGATGCGTCCGCGCGCCTCGCCCATGGCGTGGGCCCCGTTGACGACCAGGTTCATGATCACCTGGTTCAGCTCGGAAGGCTGGCATTCGATATCGGGAATGTCGGCATATTCGCGCACCACGTCGGCCTTGTACTTGACCTCGTTGTTCACGATATTGAGCGTGGTATCGATGCCCTGGCGCAAGTCGGCCCAGACCCACTCCTGGTGCGCGTCCGTGCGCGAAAAGTCCTTCAGGTCCTGCACGATGCGGCGCACGCGCGCAATGCCTTCCTTCGATTCGCCCATCAGCATCGGTATGTCGGTGCGCAGGAAATCCAGGTCGATCTGTTCGCGCAGCGCCCGCAGGCGCGCCGCCACCACGGGGTCGGCGACGGCCGGTTCCGCTTCCTCATAGGCGTCCAGCATGGAAAACAGGTCGTCCAGGTAGCCTTCCAGCGTGCCGACGTTGGAAAACACATAGCCGATGGGATTGTTGATCTCGTGCGCCACGCCGGCGGCCAGCTGGCCGATCGACGCCAGCTTTTCCGACTGCAGCAGCTTTTGCTGGGCCAGCGACAGCTTGCTGTTCAATTCCGTCAGGGCCAGGTTGCGCTCGCGCAACTCCAGATCGGCGATCTGGCGCTGGCGGATATCGTCGGCCAGGCGCTCGTTCATTGCAGCCAGCTGGGCCGTGCGCTTGGCCACCAGGTGTTCCAGGTTGTCGTGCGCCTTGCGCAGCGCCAGTTCCGCCAGGCGCCGCTCGCTGACGTCGCGCAGGGTTTCGATGGCGCCCACCAGGCAGCCCTGGCGGTCGCGCAGGGGCGCCGCCGTGAAATGCAGCCAATGGCCGTCGGGGCCGATGTCGGCAAAGAAATCCTCGGCTTCGTAGGCGCCGGGGATCACGGAAGAGCGCTTCAGCTTGCCAAGATAGAGTTCATTTTCGCCGAATGCGATATCGTCGGCCACCAGCAAGTCGGCCAGGCAGGCGCGCGGCTGCGGATAAAACGCCTTCCAGTGGTCCCGCGTGCCGACCATCTCGGCGGCCGTGAAGCCCGTCAACTGTTCGCAGGCGCTGTTCCAGTGCGTGATCACGTGGTCCGTGTCGATGGCGAACGTGGCCACGGGATGGCCGTCGAAAAACGCCGACAGCGCGATGGAATCGGTCTTGCGGCGTTCCGGCTTGGCCGGCAGTGCCTGCCCTGCTTCTGTGTCCATGGCCTCTGTCCTGTTCATGCCAGCATGATCCGCGACATTTCATCGAAGGTGTGTTCCGTTTGCCGCAGCAGCGCCAGCCAGGCCGGCTCGTCCAGGGCGACGCTGCGCCAGCCCGTGGGCGACAGGGGCGGCACCAGCGCATCGTCGACGCCGGCCAGGTCGAGCGCCAGGGCGACGGCATTGGCCAGGTGCACGGCCAGCGGCAAGCCGCCCGCGTCCAGGCGGTCGATGGCATGGTGGTCGGCCACCGCCTGCTGTATCGCGGCGGGAAACTTCCAGTAGGCGGCCAGGGCACTGCCCACCTGCGCGTGATCGATGCCGATGACGGCCAGTTCCGCCTCGGCCATCTGGCAATCCTGCGCCTGGCGGTGGCTGCGCACGAGCGCGTGCTCGGCCGGGAAGCGCGTCACCAGCACCAGGGTGCCCAGGTCGTGCAGCAGTCCCGCCGTGAACGCCGTTTCCGGATTGACGCGCAAGTGCGGCGCCAGCAGGCGCGCGGCGATGGCCGTGGCCAGCGAGTGGCGCCAGAACGCCTGGAAATCGAAGCCGCCGCTGACGGGCGCGAAGCTGCCCGTCAGGGCGCAAGCCGTGACGACGGTGCGGATGCTGTGAAAGCCCAGCACGGAAACGGCTTGCGGAATGCTGGTGACCTTCGATTGCATGCCGTAGAACGAGGAGTTGGCGATGCGCAAGGTCTTTGCCGCCAGGGCCTGGTCCAGTTCGATCTTTTGCGCCAGCACATGCACGTCCGTATCGTCCTGGTCCATACTCGACAGCAGTTCCAGCACCACCACGGGCAGCGAGGGCAGTTCCTGTATCTGGCGGATGATATGTTCAAAACTGAGGCGTGTCATACCGCGCCCCCTTGGCGGTAGCGCTGCAGCAGCGCCAGCAGTTCCGCCCCCGCGGAATCGGGCGGCGTGGCGCGGAACAGCACGGCCAGCCGCTCCAGGCGGCGCGCCCGTTCCTGCTCGGCATGCGCCTGCGCGGCGGGGTCCGGCTCCTCGTCCATGACGACGTGGCAGCGCTCCACATTGCGCCTGCGCAAGGCCGTCAAGTTCGCCGCCGTCAGGGTGGCGCCCTGGGCCAGCAGCACGGCGCCGCTGGCGTCATTCAAGGCTTGCGCCAGCACCATGCCTTCCTGCGCCTGCTCCATGGAAATCTCGCGTCCGCTTGTACTCACGCTTATACTCATGTACCTGCTCCATGACGACTCAGGGTGACCAGGCTGCCGCGCGAGCGCGAATGCAAGCCCATCGGATGGACGGCCACGACATACGGCTGGCCATCGATGGCGGCCAGGCGGGGCGTGCCCTGCCCGTCGAACAGCTGCGGCAAGACGATCGCCGCCTCGTTGCCCAGCAAGGCCGCGCCCCGTTCGAACAGGTTCGCGGCCGCCCCGTTGATGAAGGCGATCATGCCGTCCTCGTCGAGCCCGATCACGGGCAGCGGCAGGAATTGCAGCACTTCGCGCGCGATGCCCAGGCTGACTTCATCGCGGCTGATCTGGTGCTGCTGCTGACACACCAGCGCCTGCATGGCGGCATTGGCCGCGGCCAGCGCCTGGTTGACGTCGCGCAGCTGGGCATTGAGGCGCACATTGTCGTCGTCGATGCCCTTCAGGCGAAACGCTTCGGCGATATGCTCGCGCAGCTGATGGTCTTCCCAGGGCTTGGTAAGAAACTTGAAGATGGCGCCCTCGTTGACGGCGTCCGTGACGGCCTGCAATTCGGTATAGCCCGACAGCATGATGCGGATGGTCTGTGGACACAGCAACTTGGCCTTGCGCAGGAAGTCGGCGCCCAGCATGCCGGGCATGCGCTGGTCCGACACGATGACGTCGACGGCATGGCTGGCCAGCACTTCCAGCCCTTCCTGGCCGCTGGCGGCCGTCAAAATATGGTAGCCGTCGCGCCGCAGCAGGCGCTTCAGGGAAGCGAGGATATTCGGCTCGTCATCGACCAGCAGCAAGGTGCGCGGCGGCGCCACGGCGTCCGCCGCCACAGTCCCTGGCATACCATGCTCATCGTGCACATCCATCGGACCATCCTCTCATCGCCGCGGCGATATCGGAGCTTGCCTGGAGGGGGGATTTGCCGCGCAGGAGAGTCTTGCGCGGCAGCCAGCCTGCCTTGAAATTATACGACTAAATATTCCTCTATGGCACTTATCCGGCATTTATCCGCGCCGTGCCGGACACGGCGTGTCGCGGTAAAACACAAAGCCGCCCAGGCCGATGGCCTGCGTATCGGCTTTCACGGCGTACACCAGCGTGTTCCTGGCCGCCTCAACCCTCAGCAGGTTCTGGTGCAGCACCGTTTGCGCGTGCGCCAGTTCCAGCGATGGGGTCGGCGCCAGCTGCAAACGCAGTTCGGACGTGGCCGCATCGTAGGCCCAGCGGCCTGGATTGAAGAAGGCGAAACCACCGTCGAAACGCAGGCTGCCATCCTTGAACTGGGTCAGGCAAATACCGGGAAATTCGCTGGGCGGGTTGTACCAGGTGGCGGCCACGGCGGCATCGGCCGGCGCCTTGCCCGGCATCTGCATGCCGGACGTGCCATGGTTGCCGCCCATGCCGGCGCAAGCGGCCAGCGCCGCGAGGCAGGCGGCAGCGGCCGCCCGTTTGATCATGATCCTGTGCATGCACGTCCCCTTGCTTTATAGAAACACAATCTTAGTCCGGGAAACGTGGCCGTTCAAGCGGCTAGCGCACATAAGGTGGATTTAATTGCCCTCGGCCGCCTTCGCCGCCAGGGCCGCGGCTTCGCGCAATTTGTCCTTCTTGCTCTTGCGCGCGCCCTTTACGCCGCCGTTGACCGTATCGGTGACGGGATGCACGGGCGCGGGCAGTTCCGTCGGCTCGAAACCGGCCACCACTTCGCGCACAATGCGCAAGTCGTTGCGGTTTTCGATCAGGCGGAAATGCGCTTCCGTATCGGCCGTCACGAAACTGATGGCCGTGCCGCTTTCGCCGGCGCGGCCCGTGCGGCCGATGCGATGCGTGTAGTCGACGGCCGAACGGGGCAAGTCATAGTTGACGACGGCCGGCAAGCCGGCGATGTCGATGCCGCGCGCGGCCACGTCGGTGGCCACCAGCACCTGCAAGCGGCACGCCTTGAAGTCGGCCAGCAGCTGGCTGCGCGTGCCCTGGCTGAATTCGCCGTGGAAGGCGCCCACGTGCAGGCCCGCGCGCTGCAGCTTGTCGGCCACGTGTTCGGCCGCGTACTTGGTGGCGACGAATACCAGCACGCGCTCCCACTGCTGCTGCAGGATCAGGTAGCGCAGCAGCTGCGTGCGGCGCGGCACGTCCACCGTGATGGCGCGCTGCACGATGTCGGGCTTGTCCTGCGGTTCGGACGCCACTTCGATGCGCACGGGTTCCCGGAGCAGGCCGTCGGCCAGCGCCTGCACGTTCTCGGGGAAGGTGGCGGAGAAGAACAGGTTTTGCCGCTGCTTGGGCAGCAGCGCCAGGATGGCGTTGATTTCTTCGCTGAAACCCATGTCGAGCAAACGGTCGGCTTCATCCAGGACGAACAGCGACACGCCGCCCAGTTTGACGGCATTCTGGCGCACCAGATCCAGCAGGCGGCCCGGCGTGGCGACGACGATATCGGCGCCGCCGCGCAAGTCCATCATCTGCGGATTGATCGACACGCCGCCGAACAGCACGGAAATCTTCAGTTTGATCGGCAGCGGCTTGGCCAGCGCGTGCACCGTCTGCCCCACCTGCGCCGCCAGCTCGCGCGTGGGCACGAGGATCAGCGCGCGCACCTGGCGCGGGCCGGAAACGGGCGCCATCAGCGCCTGCAGCAGCGGCAGCGCATAGGCGGCCGTCTTGCCGGAACCCGTCTGCGCCGCGCCCAGCACGTCGCTGCCGCGCAGGATGGCGGGAATGGCGGCCGCCTGGATGGCCGTCGGCGCGGCATAGCCGGCCTTGTCGACGGCGCGGACCAGGGCGGGAATCAGACCCAGTGAGGAAAATGGCATAGCGGGCCTTCTTATTATTTAGTCATGAAGTGAGACCGGCCGCAATGTGCGGCCGGTCGGGATAGCGACAGTATAAAGCAATGACAGATAACGCCCAACCAAGCCTACTGCGCGTCGGCATAGGCGGCCTGCGATGCTCACTGTACTAAAGTACAGTTCCGCTTCTCGACCACCTCTTCCTTCCGCTCGCTACGGTTTGGTTGGACGTTGTGCTGCAAGTTGATTACTGCCTGGGCATTTGCAGCTTCGGGTGGCCCGTTTCATCGTAGCCCGGCATGCCGCGACGGATCGCATGCGAAAAGTCCGCGTCGTCGTTGGCCGCCCGCGCGCGCGCCGTGACGTGGCCGCCATCGCGCAGCTGCTGGAAGGTCTGGCCGGGCACCAGGCCCTTGACGTCGAACAGGTAGCGGTCCAGGTAGCCCGAAGCCATCAGCCGGTAGTCGAGCGGCAGGCCCGGCACGATGCGGCGCACCATCTCGAAGACGATGGTGGTGCAGTTGGCCGTCAGGGTGTTGTAGAACTGCGGCTGGTTCTTCAGCGATTGCGCTTCGTCCAGGTAGGCGAGGAACAGCGAGCGCATGGCCGCCTTGGGCATCATCACGCGGTACAGATGCATGTCCTCGCCCCGGGCATTCGTGCGCACGCGCAGGATGTCGCGCTCGTCGGCGGCGATCAGGCTCATCTCGAAATGCTTGAAGAAACCGCCGATGGCGGAAAAGCTCTCGCCCTTTTCCTTGCGGATTTCGATGGAAAACGTCAAAAAGCGCCCGTCGGCAAAGCCGAACGAAATCAGGGTGTGCGCAATGTACGGCCCCGTCCAGTACGACAGCGCCGTGTCCACCGTGCGCAGCTCGTCGAGGTCGTAGCTGCGCTGTTCCCACTTGACCGTGTAGTCGTCGTCGCTGCGCCAGTCGAAATTGCGCACATTGTCCAGCGTAACGGTGCTGCCCTTGACCGTGCCCGTGACGTTGCGCGCCACGTCGTCGGCCCACACGCGCTGCTGTTTCGGCGTGATGAGGCTCCACCACAGGAGCAGCAGGAGAAAACCGGCCGCATATGGCAGCAGCACGCGCGCATCGCCGCGCGTCCACCACAGCGCGATGCTGGCCACGCCCAGCGCGCCCCACAGCAGCGCGCCGATGGCTTGCGCGGCCGTGCCGCCGGACAACTGGTACCACAGCGCCAGCGCGCCCCACAGTGCGGTCAACAGGAGAATCAGGGAAACGGCCATTTTGCCGATACTGCCCAGCACGGAGCGGGCACGATGTGATAAGAAAGTCATGCCGCAATTATAGGGCCAAGCGCAGGAACAGGTACGTTCAGGCAAGTGCCGCGGCAACAGGCCCCGACGGCGCAATCATTGCTTGCCTGCTAATTTATTTCATGAGAGCATATTGCCAAAATAAAATGTATAGACAAGGCGGCCTGTCACGGCAACGGCGCCTTGGCTTTCCCAGGAGATACCTTGCAGCCCCCTTCCCTGTACGCCCTTGCCGGCAGCCTCAATTCCCTCTTCATCGTCGTCAGCCTGTACGGGCTGTGGTCGCAGCTGCAAAAAATCTGGCAGCGCAAGCGCGATGCCGGCATCGGCGCCGGCAAGACGACCGACATCCTGTCCATCAACCAGTTCACCGTCAGCTTCCTCGCGTATTGCGCGTTCTTTGTGTACGGCTACTCGATCACGCCGTTCAACCACTACATCGTCTGGCCCCGCCTGGTCGCCTCGCTGATCGCGCTGGCCATCCTGTATGAAATCCACCGCGACCGCCGCAGCTTGACATCGCGCCATGCGCTGCTGGCCTGCGCGCTGCTGCTGGGCGCGGGCATGGCGGGGCTGGCCTTCGGCCCCACCTTCAGCGATGAAAAGCGCGTAATCTCGCAAGGCCTGCTCGTCGCCGTCACCGTGCTGCTGGCGCAGGGCTACGCGCACCAGATCCGCTTGATCTGGCGCTCGGGCAAGACGGGCGCCGTGTCCCTGAAAATGAGCCAGTTCATCCTCGCCATGGATGCCAGCACCATCTTCTTTGCCTGCGTCATGGGATTATCGACAGGCTGGCCCCTGCTGCTGCTGGCCTGCGTCAGCGCCACGACCAAGCTGATCATCATGTGGCTGTTCCGCTGGGAGAAGAGCAGCCCCGCCGCGCAGATGAAACGCCAGGCGCCGGCCTGAGCCTACAGCCCGCTCAGCGCGCGCATTTCCGCATACAGGTTCGCCTTGCCCTCGAAGCCGATGCCGACCAGGTCCGGCATGGTGATGTGGCCGTTTTCGACGCGCACGCCGTCGGGGAAGCCGCCGAAGGGCTGGAACAGGTCCGGATACGATTCATTGCCGCCCAGGCCCAGCCCTGCCGCGATATTCAGGGACATCTGGTGGCCGCCATGCGGGATGCAGCGGCTGCGCGACCAGCCGTGCTGCTGCAGCATGTCCAGGGTGCGCAGGTATTCCACCAGGCCGTAGCTGAGGGCGCAGTCGAACTGCAGCCAGTCGCGGTCGGCGCGCATGCCGCCGTAGCGGATCAGGTTGCGTGCATCCTGCATGGAAAACAGGTTCTCGCCCGTCGCCATCGGCTTGTCGTAATAGCTGCGCAAGGTCGCTTGCAACTCGAAGTCGAGCGGATCGCCCGCCTCTTCATACCAGAACAGGTCGTACTGGCGCAGCGCCTTGGCGTAGGCGATCGACGTGTCGAGGTCGAAACGGCCGTTGGCATCCACGCACAGCTTTTGCCCATCCTGCAGCACGTCCATGATGGCGTCGATGCGGCGCAAGTCTTCGTCCAGCGAAGCGCCGCCGATCTTCTTCTTGACCACCGTGTAGCCGCGGTCGATATAGCTGCGCATCTCGTCCTGCAGGGCGGACAGGCTCTGGCCCGGGTAGTAATAGCCGCCGGCCGCATACACGAACACTTTTTTGTCCGGCACGCCCGTGCCGTGGCGCTCGGCCAGCAGCTGGAACAGGGGCTTGTTCTCGATCTTCGCCACGGCGTCCCAGATGGCCATGTCGATGGTGCCGATGGCCACCGAGCGCTCGCCGTGACCGCCCGGCTTTTCATTGGTGTACATGCAATCCCACACCTTGTGCGGGTCGAAATTGCTTCCATCCGCCGTGACGAGCGAAGCGGGATCGGCGTCGAGGATGCGGGGGATGAAGCGCTCGCGCATCAGCATGCCCTGGCCGTAGCGGCCATTCGAATTGAAGCCGTAGCCGACGACGGGCTTGCCGTCGCGCATCACATCCGTGACGACGGCCACCAGGCTTAACGTCATCATGGTGAAATCGATGTAGGCGTTGCGGATGGGGGAAGAGATGGGGATGGTCTTTTCGCGGATCTCGACGATTTTCATGCGGGTCTCCTGTGTTTGAATGGTGACGCCAGCTTAACCGCGATACGTAATCGTATAATTGATAGCAATTTAAACCATTTTTCACTTGAAGTTAATAATGAAAAGCGACGCCACCACGGAAATGGCCTTCTTTGTGCTGCTGGCCAAGCTGGGCAGCCTGTCGGCCACGGCGCGCGAGCTGGGCATCACGCCGCCCGCCGTCAGCAAGCGCCTGCAGCTGATGGAGCAGCGCCTGGGCGTGCGCCTGCTGAACCGCAGCACGCGGCGCATCAGCCTGACGGGCGACGGCGAAAGTTATCTGCAGCAGGCGCGGCAGATCCTCGACGATATCCGCGCCATGGAAGAGTCGCTGGCTAGCGGCAGCGCCGAACCCAAGGGGTTGCTGCGCGTGAATGCCACCTTGGGTTTCGGCCGCACGGTGATCGCGCCCCTGCTGTCGCAATTCGCCCTGCGCCACCCGCAGCTGGAAGTGCAGCTGCAACTGACGGACAGCCCCATCAACCTGGTCGAGCAGGCGTACGACCTGGGCATCCGCTTCGGCGACTTGCCCGACACGCGTTTGTCGGCCCGCAAGATCATGTCGAACCGGCGCTTCCTGTGCGCCTCGCCCACCTACCTGCAGGCACACGGCACGCCGCGCACCCCGGACGAGCTGGCGCAGCACCGCTGCATCGTGCACCGGCAAAACGATGACGCCTACGGCATCTGGCGCTTGAGCAAAGGGCGTGCCACCCACACTGTGAAGGTGCGCGGCACGGTGGCCAGCAACGATGGCGACGTGGTGCTGGGCTGGGCCCTGGACGGGCACGGCATCCTGCTGCGCTCGGAATGGGACCTGGCCCGCTACCTCGACAGCGGCCGCCTGCGCGTTGTGCTGGACGATTACGCGCTGGCGCCGGCCGACCTGTACGCCTATTATCCGAGCCGTCACCAATTGCCCGCCAAAGTGCGCGCTTTTATCAATTTTCTCATCCAGCAGCTGCAGCCGGACGCGGCTACCGCAGGCAAATCGGGTTACACTACAATATTGCGATATGGCAATATTATGAAGGAGTAGGTTTTGCTAGTCATACTCGGATTTCTCGTCGTGCTGTTTTCCGTCTTCGGCGGCTTCGCCATGCAGGGCGGCCATTTGGCGGCCCTGTTCCAGCCGCTGGAACTGCTGATGATCGGCGGCGCGGCGCTGGGCACCTTCTTTGTCGGCAACGACGCCAAGGCCATCCGCGCCACGTTCGCGGCCATCCCCACCCTGTTCCACGGCTCGCAATACACGAAGGCCCGCTATATGGAACTGATGGGGCTGATGTATGAAATCCTCAGCAAGATCCGCAAGGAAGGCTTGATGTCGGTCGAGGACGATATCGACGACCCGTACCGCAGCCCCATCTTCGTGAAATACCCGTACACGCTCGGTGACGAGCACATCCTGGAATTCATTACCGATTATCTGCGCCTGATGGTGTCGGGCAATATGGATGCTTATCAGATCGAAAACCTGATGGATAACGAGATCGAGACGCACCATGAAGATGCGGAAATGCCGATCCAGACGATTTCGCAGCTGGCCGACGCCATGCCCGCCTTCGGCATCGTGGCCGCCGTGATGGGCGTCGTACACACGATGGCCTCCGTCGGCTTGCCGCCGGCCGAGCTGGGCGTGCTGATCGCGCAGGCGCTGGTGGGCACCTTCATCGGCATCCTGCTGGCCTACGGCTTCATCGCGCCGCTGGCCAGCTTGCTGCGCCGCAAGCACCATGAAACGGCAAAGATGTATCAGTGCGTGAAAGTGACCTTGCTGGCCAGCCTGAACGGCTATGCGCCGGCGCTGGCCGTGGAATTCGGCCGCAAGGTCATTTCCGCCACGGAACGCCCCTCGTTCAGCGAACTGGAAAACCACGTGCGCCAGGTGCGCACGAAAAACTGATACGGCCTGTTCCGCTTGCTCGGCGCGTCAGGCTTCCGGCGCCGTCCAGACCAGGTTCCACAGGTGGCCATCGATATCCTCGAAGCCCTGGTCGTACATGAAACCATGGTCTTCCGGCGGATGCGGTATGCGGCCACCGGCGGCCTTGGCCCTGGCGATCAGGCTGTCCACCTCTTCCCGACTTTCGCAACTGAGGCAAATGACCACTTCATTGGCCTCTTTTGCCTTCGCCACCGGTTTGCCGATCAGGGACTGGAAGAAGGTTTCGGTCGTCAGCATGGCCTGGATGGTGTCGTCGACGATGTTCATGAAGGCCGCGTTCTCGCCGCTGAAGCGGGAATTGAAGGTAAAGCCGAGGGCGGAAAAGAAGGCCCTGGATTTCTCCAGGTCCTTCACGGGCAGGTTGAGGATGATCTGTTTGTTCATGGCGCTTCCTTGTTTCCCTGGTGAAAGTGGAATGGGCAACCGGTGCGCCGTCCCGGCGACGGGGGGGCGGCATACCAAATTGACACGCTGACGAAAAAAGAGCCCCTCCAGAATATCAATAAATGACAAGGAAAGGCGCAGACCATGCTCAGGGCTTGCCGCCGAGGCTGGCGGCGCCGCTGGCGCGGGCCAGGCTTGAGCGTGCGCCAGCCACCGCGCGCAGGCGCTCTTCAAGGTAGGCGCTCACGCGGGGATACTGGCTGAAGGCGACGTTGAAGCGGATGTGCTGGTCGGGCGTGTCGTTGGCCGAGAACGCGGCGCCGCGCATCAGCAGGATCTTGTTGCGGTAGGCGTCCTGCACCAGCAAGTCCACGTCCAGCCCTTCGGGCATGCTGCCCCACAGGAAAATGCCGGCGTCGCCGGGTTGCTCGAACAGCACGCCGGCCGCGCTCAATTGCCGCGTGCTGGCGTTGCGCGCCACCATGATCTTGCGTTGCAGCCGCTCCAGGTGCTTGCGCAGGTTGCCGGCCTTGAGCACTTCCAGCAAAACGTATTCGTTCAGCGCAGGCAAAGTCATGATGGCGTGGATCTTGGTGCGCATCAGCAGCTTGAGCAAGGCGGGCGCCGCGGCCAGGTAGCCCATGCGCAGGGCCGGGCTCAGCGCCTTGCACAGGCTGGAGTAGTAGATCACACCGTCCAGTCCGGACAGCGATGCCAGCCGCGTGCTGTGGCCGGGCTGAAAATGGCCGTGCACGTCGTCTTCGGCGATCAGGAAGCCATGCTGCTGCGCCATGATCAGCACCTTGTGCAGGTTGGCGGCGCTGCTGCTCCACCCGGTGGGGTTGTGCAAGGCCGTCTGCACAAACAGCAGGCGCGGACGGTGCGCGCGGCAGGCCGCTTCCAGCTCGTCCAGGTCGAGGCCATCGGGGCGGCGCCTGATGGGCACCAGGCGCACGCCGTCCTGGCGCAGCCTGCCGAACATCAGGAAATATCCGGGGTCTTCCACCAGCACCGTATCGCCGGGCTGCAAAAACGTGCGGCAGATCAGATCGATTGCATGGGTGCCGCCGAACGTGGTGAGGATGTGGCTGGCGTCCGCGGCGACGCCGATGCCGCGCAACAGCAGCGCGATCTGCTCGCGCAGTTCGGCCAGCCCTTGCGGCGGACAGCGCGAGGCCATGCCGGCCGCGCTGCGCGCCAGGCCACGCTGCACGGCGGCCGCCGGCAGCGCATCCTGCAGCCAGGTGGGCGGCAAGGCTCCGCTGCTGGCCAATATCACGCCCGGACGCTGGTCGTTCACTTGCTGGCTCAGCCAGACCGGCTCCTGCTCCTGGCCTGCTTCCAGCGCCACCTCGTCGGGAATGGCGCTGCCGGCGTCAGCTGGCGTGCAGACGAAGAAGCCCGTCGTGCCGTGCGTATCGATGACGCCTGCGGCCACCAGCCTGTCATACGCCACCACCACGGTGTTGGTGCTCACCGCGAGCTGCGTGGCAAGCTGGCGGATCGACGGCAGCCTGGTCCCGCCGGGCAGGACGCGTTGCGCGATCTGCTGGCGCAATGCGGCCTCGATCTGCTGGAACAGGGCGATGGGCGAGGAGCGGTCGATGGCGAACATGGGTGGCAGTCTAGCGCAAAAACAGCACGGCGAGGACCAGCAGGACGGCCCCCATCGCCAGATTGAATATGCGCTGGTTGCGGGGCGCTTTCAGCACGCTGCGGATCGAGACGCCGAACAGCGCCCACATGGCGTTGCACGGCGTGCCCACCACGGTGCCGGTCGCGGACACCAGCAGCGCGCTGGCGAGCATGTTGCCCTGCGCAGGCATGAAGACGGACGCCATGGTGACCGCCTTGAGCCAGCTCTTGGGGTTCAGCGCCTGAAACAGCGCCGCCTGCGCAAACGACACGGCCTTCGGCGCGCTGCTTCCCGCCACCGAGGCGCCGGCCAGCTTCCAGGCCAGGAATATCAGGTACAGCGCGCCCGCGATCCGCAGCACCTGCTGCGCCATCGGATACGCGACGAACACGCTGCCCAGGCCCACGCACATGAGCACGGTCTGCACGAAGATGCCGGCCTGGATGCCGAGAATCACCGGCAGCGCACCGCGATAGCCGAAATTGGCGCCGGTGGTGGCCAGCATGACGTTGTTCGGCCCGGGCGTGGCGGACATCACAAAGCAATAGCTCATCAGGGGCAAGAGTTCGGTCATGGCAGGCAGTCGCAGCGTGGAGAAGGCCCCAGTCTAGAAGCGCGGCACGCCAGGGACAAGGCACAAGGCGACCCATACAAGCACATGCTGTATCAGTCGAACGACTGCTACAGCGGCCCCCCGCCCGGACAAGCATGCGGAAAGCTCTGCTCGCGGCCTGAAGCAAACACCGTCTGCGTCAGCCCGGGGAATCGATGCGTTTGTCCAGCGGCTTCGCGTGGAGGGCATCGGCGGCCCGATCCACGAATTGCCTCACGTCCCCCACCTCGGCAAACAAGCCGGCATAGGCCGCCCGTATCAGCACCGTGCACTGCCCGAATTTCGCCAGCTGCGACAAACCCTCATCAGTGGGCATGAATATCCGTCGCCGGGCATCATTGTCATCGTTCCGATGCTGTATCAGGCCCAGGCGGAGCAGCTTGGGTATCTTTTGCATGACCAGCTGGTGCGAATGTCCGAGTTCGCGCGCCAGGTCCGAGGCGGAGGCCGTGCCGAGCGTCGCCAGAACAGTCATCAGCGAACACGAACGAACCGGGATGACGATCCCCATCGTGTCGAAGACGGTCTGGGATTGCTCAGCGATCAGGACGCTCAGCCGTTCGACGGCGCGGCCGAGAAACACGGCGTCATCGATCGCGGCCGGGTGAGGTGTCTTCTCAGTCAAGGCGCTTGTACCTCTGGATGCCGCCGTCCTGGTTCACGCGTTCCAGCGCCGTCACTTTCCCGCGCGAAACATTCAAGCGGTATCGAAAATCCGACACGCCTTCCACCGCGAACAGGTCGGGACCGATCGGCTCCAGCGCGACCCGAAACCGGTCGCGCCAGATAATGTAGAGCGTGCCCTTGTCCAGGACGATCTGGCGGCCTTCATATTTTCCGGCGGCTTGCGTCAACAGCCCGGCATCGACATGCGGGCGCTCGATCGCTGCCGTCAAGCTGGGGAGCAGCCAGGCAAGTTCGGTTCGCCTGGCGTCATCGGTCTTCGCCAGATGTTCAAGCGCCAGCTTGTGCGCCAGAGGCAACGCGCGGATGGACGGGCTTGGAATATCGGGTTGCACGCCGGTTCCTTCGAAATCGCCATGCTCCACGGGATCCTGGATCTGGCCGATCGGCACTTGCACGAAAAAATCGTCGTTGAGCGGCTTGCGGGCCACCGGATGCGCACCGCCGGCGGTGCGCTCCCCGATCAGTGTCGCTCGCCCGAGCTTCTTCATCGCATAGGAAAACCATTCTGCGGAGGAAAACGACGTGGAGCCGGTCAGGATATAGACGGGCTTGTCCACCATGCGCTTGCCCGGCAGGCCCGGCAACACCCATTGCCCGCGCTGGATACGCTTGCCATCCTCGTTATAGTAATAGTCAAAGAGCAGCTGGTCTTTCTCGCTGGAGAAGAAATAGCTCGCCAGAAACTGCGCCATTTCCAGATGCCCGCCATTGTTATAGCGCAAATCGATGATGA
Organism: Janthinobacterium sp. SUN206; assembly: GCF_030587305.1. Classification (NCBI taxonomy): domain Bacteria; kingdom Pseudomonadati; phylum Pseudomonadota; class Betaproteobacteria; order Burkholderiales; family Oxalobacteraceae; genus Janthinobacterium; species Janthinobacterium sp. SUN206. The sequence continues at coordinate 1,841,548 of NZ_JAPWIB010000001.1, forward strand.
GGGCGTCCGTATTGCCGACGAAGCGCATAACGGACGCCGCCGTATCATGGGCAAGTTCCGGATCGGCAAAATAGCTGAAGCGTAGATAACCGATATTTCCCTTCAGGCGAGCGACCTCGTCGAAACCGAAATTGGTCTCCTCCAGCCTGCTCAATTCTTCTTTGCGTATCTTGGCCTTGAGCGTCGGGTTGGCCTTTGCCTTGAATTCCGCGATCCATTTGGGGTCGGCGCCCACGAAGAAATGCAGGTCGCCGCTGACTTTGACGAGGTCGTCCGTCAGCTTGCTCGCAAACTCTGCCTGCGTCGTCGCCGAGTCATAATCGCCCTTGGTCAGATGCTCCTGAAGCACCGGCGCAATTTTTCTTGCGATGTCCGGAAACGCGTAGTTTGCATTCAAGGTGCTATTGAGGGAGGCGATGATCTCGCTCTTTTCATTGCGCGAAAGGCCAGGCTCCCCGGCAAAAGCGCCCGGTGCGCACAGGATGGACAAGGCCGACAGCGTTTGAAGCAGACATAAGTGATAACGCATTCTGATGTTCCCCCTCGGTGAAATCCAATCATACAATATATTGCGCAACATATTGCAGAAAAATCAAATCACCTCGATGAGGAAAACAAACAGCATCCGCTTCCATCCGATCTGTTCTCGCCAGAAGGGTGGCTCGGCCAGCGCTGTCAGATTCAACGCTTCAGTGGCAGCCTCCGGCCGGCCATCGTCATTCGCAGCTTCCGCCGATACGGGACCGTCGGAATGATGCAGTGCACGACATTGCTGCCTTCAGGGCAAGCTGGCGGTGTCGTCCGGCGCTGCAAGCCCCGCTGCGCGCCCTCCTCCTGCCATTTACGGTGCCGGCGTCGTTTCGTCCGGGCAGCTGACCTCGTCCTCCGGCGTATACAAAGTCATCGGCACGCGCTGGCCATCCACTTCCAGCTCGCGCACCTTCGGCGGCACCAGTTGGAACTGGCCCGCTTGCAGCTTCTCGCGCAGGGGCTTGCAGCGCAGGGCATCGGTGGGGATTTGCCCGCGCGCCGTCCAGCTGCCGTCTTCTTTTTCCGCCAGCAACACCGACGAGGCACGCGGATCATTGCTGATCAGCAACACGTCCTGCTTGCCGTCGCCATCGAAATCGAGCAGGTAGGCGTCGCACTGCGGCCCTGCCCGCTTCAAGCAGGCGGGCAGGCGCCAGGCGGGGCCCACTTGCGTCCAGTCCTGGCGCAGGAAACTGTCCGGCAGCTTCGCCGTCGCCGGACGCAGGGTCAGGTTGATCGACACGTCGCTCAGCGCGCCCGTCTCGTCGAGGCGGTTCTGGCGCTTGAGCATGGCGTCGGCGCGCGCCCGCACGATGGCCGCATCCGGGCCCGTCGTGCGTTTCGTCAATTCCTGCAAGGCCGCCTGGCCATAGCGGGCGCCCTGGAAGCGCAGGTATTCGAAATCGAACTTGTCCACGCCCACCTTGCCGCTGTCCAGGCGCGCCATCTGGCTGGCCACGGAAATGCGCGCCGGGTCCGCCAGCGGCGAGAACAGGGCGAACAGCACCAGCAGGGTAACAAAGGCGGTGGCCACGTTGACGTTGGCGATCAGGTGCAGCCAGTCGCCATACTTGCTGGCCGCCCAGGCATAGCCGGCCGCGTAGCAGGTGGCGACCAGCAGGCAGGCGGCCGCGATCAGGCGGTCGGACGTCCAGCCGTGCGACATCACGCGCAAGGTCAGCGCATAGATGGCGATGCCCACCACCCACGGGAGCAGCAGGCAAGCCAGGCGCGTGCCCAGGCGGATGCCGCGCGCCACGCCATGGCCTACTTCGCCGTTCTGGAAGGCGGCATTGATCAGCACCACCAGCACGCCGGCCATGCCCAGCAGCACGGACGCCGCATGGCGCGTGGCCCACAGGCGCTCGAAGCCGATGAAAGGCAAGGTCAGCAGGAAACCGGAGACGAGCACGGCGGCGATCGGCATCAGCCACGACAGCAGCACCAGCAGCAAGGTGCGGATGCCGCGCACGATGGATGGGCGCACGTCGGTGATGTGGATGGCAAAGGAAAACGCGAAGCAGATGACGGGAATCACGAACCAGGCCTGGCCCAGCAGCTTTTTCAGGAAACTGAGCTTAATCAGCAGGAACAATTGCCCGCCCAGCCACAGCACCAGCCACAAACCCAGCACGAACAGCAGGGAAAACAGCAACTGGATGCCCAGCTTCCAGGCGATTTCAAAGTAGGTCGGGTAGCGGGCGATGCGCCGGCCATCCTGGGCGCTGGCCAGCACCAGCGCGTGGGCGATATAAAACCCCACCACGCAAAAACCGAACAGCTGGGCCGAAATCACGCGCAGCGGCGCGCCCGGCTTGTAGTTGCCCCAAATCACGTGCTCAGCGCCACGCGCCACGTCGTGCCAGGCCAGCACGGCCAGCACGACGGCCGCGCCGGCCATCCACAGGGCGATGCGCTTGAGGGACATGTGACCCAGGCTGGACACCAGCAAGATGGGCAACAGCAAGCTGATCAGCATCAACGGGCCCAGCAGATAGGCTTCCGTGGCGGGCCACACCTTGTCTTGCGCCGTGCTGTACAGCCAGTACAGCAGCAAGCCTTGCAGCAGGCCCGTCACCAGGCGCGTCACCGCGATGCGCGGCGCCACCACCGGATCGAGCAACGCCATGTTTTTTCCTGCGGCATCCTGCTGCATAGTCATTCCCTTAATAGTCGTTCATTGCAGTCATTGTTGCACTGCGAGCACGGCCATTATTGCATTTCGTTATCGTCATCTCAACAGCGATTCGCGCGCGCGCCCTTCCCGCCCACCCTCGCTGCGGCGCACCGGCAAGCTTTGCGCGAGACCCCAGGCCAGCTCCGGCACGAGGAACAGCCACAGCAGGGGCTGGCCCGTCATGAGCAAGGCCCACGCCATCCAGGTGGAAAACAGGTAGCGGGCCACGGCGTCATAGCGGCCGAAGCGCGGCTGCGGATCGAGCATGCGCAGCACCGACCAGACCATCACCACGCTGCCCAGCAAGCTGCTGATGAGCAAATGCAAGGGTTCGAACACTGGCAGTGGCGCGCCGCCCAGGGCCAGGTTGATGGCGTTCAAGTGCTCGCGCAGCAGCAAAAACGTCCACGGCGTGGTAAACGGGGCAATCATGAGCACATCGTAAATGGCGCTGGCGCGCACCACGCGGCGGAAGGCGGAAACGGACAACATGGCAACTCCTGTGTATGGAAAGCATCCATTCTCAAGGCTGGAGTACACTCCATGGTCAAGCATTTTATGAAGGAATATTTCCATGCAGATCGGCGAGATGGCGCAGGCGACGGGCTTGAGCCGCGATACCCTGCGCTTCTATGAAAAGCGGGGCTTGCTGCGCGCGCGGCGCGGCGCGAATGGCTACCGCGACTACCCGCCCGAGGCGGCGGACTGGCTGCGCTACCTGCGCACGGCGCAGCAGCTGGGTTTTACGCTGGCGGAAATCGAGGCCGACATGCCGCTGCTGGCCGGCGCAGGCGATCCGGCCATGGCGGACCTGCTGCGCGCGGCGCTGGCGCGCAAGCTGGCCGACATCGATGCGCGCATCGCCGGCTTGACGCAGCTGCGCGGCGAACTGGCGCGGCGGATGGAACCGCAGGCGGCGGACTGCCCCTTGCGCGGCAATGCCGATGCAGTCAGCTAAATACCGCCGCGGCGGCTGTTTGCCCGATGCGGGCTACGCGCCGCCCCCAAAATGACAAAAACCGCCTGTGCAACGCAGCAGGCGGTTTTGACGTGGCGCAAAGCTGGAATTACTTGCCGGCCTTGCGGCGGCGCAGGAAACCCATCAGGCCCAGGCCGGCCAGCAGCATGGCGTAGGTTTCCGGTTCAGGCACGGCGGCCATCACGGAAACATTGTCGATCACGGCGCCCGAGTAATTGTCGAACGGCGTGCCAGCCTTGGCGGCGCTGGCAAACGACAGGGTCGCCAGACCCGTGGAAGCGGCCGTGAAACTCAGGGTGTTGCTGTACAAGGTGTTCGAGGCGGCGGCCGTCGAGTAGAAATCCCCCACCACGCCACCGAAATTGACGCTCACGCCCTGACCTGCTGGGCCGCCGGAATTGCGCGCCATGTCAAAGGTCAGGCTGTACGTCTGGCCGGCAACGACGCTGAAATTTTGCGACAGGAAACCCGGACCTGGCGTACCCAGCAAATCGACGCTGTAGCCGTTGATGGCGTTATACGCATTGCGGATCAGGTCGACGGAACTGGCGCCCACGGTCCAGCCAGTGATGGCCGACGAACCGCTGTTGACGACTTTAAAGCCGCTGTCGAAGGTATAGCCGGAAGCAACTGTTTCAAAATTGCCATTCGTGATCAGGTTGACAGGGCTGGCGCTGGCGGTGCCGGCAGCAAACAGGGCGACAACGGCTGCGATGGTGGCGATTTTCATGAGTTGATTTCCTTGCCTTATTGGCATTAAAGTTACCTTAAGTGAAATCATATCGCAGCCAGGATGAAAATCCAAGAACTTTGCAAAAATATATTTAATGTGAGCAATTTGCAACGTCTTCAGGCACCTCCCCCTTCCTCCAGAGGACGACCCTCAATCAAGCTCTTGCCGCGCCACCAGGATGCCATCCGCATCCGCATAGATCCAGTCGCCCGGATGCACGGCCACGCCGCTGATCTGCACGCGCACGTCGCGCTGGCCGGCGCCCGTCTTGTTGCTCTTGCGCGGATGCGTGGCCAGGGCGCGCACGCCGATCTGGCAGACATTGATTTCCTCGCTGTCGCGGATGCAGCCATCGACGACGATGCCAGCCCAGCCGTTGCTTTCGGCCAGCACGCCCAGCTGGCCGCCCACCAGCGCGCGGCGCAGGCTGCCGCCGCCATCGATCACCAGCACATGGCCCTGGCCCGGCGTTTCCAGGGTGCTGCGCACGAGCGCATTGTCCTCGAACACGTGCAAGGTGGTGGCGGGGCCGCTGAAGCGCACGCGCTGGCCGAAGGCCCGGTACACGGGCGGCAGCACGGCCAGGGTGCCATCGTCCAGCATGGCTGCATAGTCGTCGCACAGGTCGGTGGTGGCAAAGGTCATGGGGATTCCTTTCATGGCAGATGGCAACGATTCTATGCCTTTTGCAGCGCCGCGGCACGTGTTTTGCCGCCCACGCCCACGGCCGTGGCGATCGCCAGCGCCTGGAACAGGCCGATGAAGACGAACAGCATGGCCGGATGGTCGCCATCCATCAGCGCGCCAAAGAACAAAGGCCCTACGGCCAGGCCGCTGTCGAGGCCCGAATACACGACGCCATACACGCGCCCGGTGGCATTCTTCGGCGCCGCCGCGCGTATCATCAGGTCGCGCGACGGCCCCGCCACGCCCGACATCAGGCCGATGGCGCCCATCAGCACCACCGCGCCCCAGGCCGGCACGACGGCCATGGCCAGCAGCACGGCCAGCAGCGCGGCGGCGGCAAAGGCGATCGCCACGTTGCGGTCCGGCTGCTTGCTGCGCGCGCCCACCACGCCGCCGGCCAGCATGCCCACGGCCGAGGCCAGCATATAGGCCGTGTAGGCGCTCGTGGCCAGCGCCAGGCTCATGCCGTACAGCTTGACGAGGGCCACGCTGGCAAAGCTCTGGATGCCGCCCAGGGCGATGGCGGTAATGAAGAAGAAGGCAAAGCACATCCACACGGCAGGCAGGCGCAGGAAGTCCAGCGTGCCTTCGCCGCCCACGGCCTGGCCCGGCGCGGCCTGTTTCACGGGTTCGGGGCGGATGGCGTGGCGGTTCAGGAACAGGATCAGCAGCACGCCGAACGGCAGCACGGCCGCGCATTGCAAGGCCACCCGCCAGTCGTAGTTGGTGGCGACATACGTCATGAACAGGGGCGCCAGGGCCCAGCCGATATTGCCGCTGATGCCATGCACGGAAAAGCCGTAGGCCACGCGGGCCGCCGACACGCGCTGGTTGAGGATCGTGTAGTCGGCCGGATGGAACACGCTGTTGCCCATGCCGGCCAGCATGGCGCCCAGCATCAGCGCCGCATAGCTGTGGGCGGTGGACAGGGCCAGCGCCGACACGCCCAGCAAGAAAATGCCGGAAAACAGCACGGCACGGGCGCCGAAACGGTCGACGACAAAGCCGGCCAGCGCCTGCCCCACGCCCGAGATGATGAAGAACACCGTCATCAGCAAGCCCAGTTCCGCATACGACAGGTCGAAGGCGGGTTTCAGCCAGACGAACAGGGCCGCGAGGATCAGGTGATAAAAGTGCGACACGCCATGCGCCAGCCCCACCAGGGCGATGACGCGCGCATCGCCGCGCAAGGTGGGAAGTCCGGATGCCGAGTTAGTTGTTATCATGTCATACCCTGTCTTATACTGGTGAAGCTCAAGTGTATGCAAAATACCATCGTCTGTTTTCCGACAGAACGACATAATTTATCGAATTAAGGCCAAGCTGATGGGTGTACCTATCCTCCACCATACCCGCATGTGTCCGCCACGGGAAGCGCCCAGCGCCACCATTCCCGTGACCATGATCGCGCGCGACCTGCAACCCGATGAATTCTTATTGCCGCACAGCCACCCCTGGGGCCAGGTCACGATGGCGCTCGAAGGCGTGCTGCGCATCACCGCCAACAACAGCAGCTGGGTGCTGCCGCCCATGCGCGCCATCTGGATCGCGCCCAACGTGGAGCATGCCGTCACGATACTGGAAAAGACCCGCTTGCGCCCCCTGTGCATCCATGCCGCGCGCGCGCCCTTTGCGGGCCACGACTGCAAGGTACTGGAAGTATCGAATTTGCTGCGCCAGCTGATCATGGCGCTGGAACAGCTGGATCCGGGGCAGGAACCGGCGCGCGAAGCGCTGCTGGCCGAACTGATCCTCGACGAATTGAAACGCTCGGCCACGCGCCCCATCCGCGTGCCCTTGCCGGGCGACAAGCGCCTGAAAAGCCTGTGCGACAGCCTGATCGAGAAACCGGGCTTGAACCAGACCCTGGAACACTGGGCGCAGCAGGTCGGCGCCTCGGAGCGTACCCTGGCGCGGCTGTTCGAACGGGAATTGGGCATGAGTTTTGGCCAGTGGCGCCAGCAAGTGCGCCTGGCGCACGCGGCGCCCCTGATCGCGCGCGGCGTGCCGCTGTCGCAAGTGGCCGAAGAACTGGGCTACGCCAGCCAGTCGGCCTTTTCCGCCATGTTCAAGAAGACTTTCGGCAGTTCGCCGTCGGCCTTCTTTGCCCAGGGCGACAGAATCTAGCCAACTGGAAAGCGCGCCGATACAGCGCTCAGGGCAAGGCGCAGCGCCGCAGGCAGTACGCTGGCACGGCAAGGCGATGCAACGCCGCCATGGGCGCTTTAGCGGTGCGCTCTCAAGCCATGAAGTCGAACAGGGAATTCTTGCCCGTATAACCCGGCAAGGCCGAGTTCGTTCCCATCTGTTCCTGGGCGGAATACGCTTTCACCAGCGCCTGCGCCTGGGCCGTCAGCGCCTTGGCCAGCACGGCTTTCTTGTTGGTGAGCGTCGTGATGTCCTTGCCGACCGTCTGCACTTCCTTGCGGATGATGCTCGTTTCGCCCGTCAGCTCGCCGATCTTGCTGGCGAACTGGTCCGCCACACCCTTGCCGTTATTCGTGAACATCTTGCTGACGGCGTCCGGATCGGCCGCGATGGCGGCCTTGAGTTTTTTGTCGTCGAGCACCAGCTCGCCGCTCTTGCCCAGGGTCACGCCGGCGCTGCCCAGCACCGACGATGGCACGCCCGTGCTGGCCGTGCGCAGCACTTGTTCCATCTGCGAGCGCACTTGCCCCAGGGCCGTGTCGGACTTCAAGTCGCCCTGCTGCAGGCTCTGCAGCTTGCTGTTGAGTTCATTGTAGGCCGTGACGAAGCTGGCCACGTTGCTGGCGATCTGGCTGCTGTCCTTGGCGATGACGAGGTCGGTCGTGCCTTTTTTCTTCAATTCGATGGTGGCGCCCTCGACGGCCGTCGTCAGGGTATTCGTGGCGCTCTTGATTTCCTTGCCGTCAACGGTCAGCAGCGCATCCTGCGCGGCGGCCGTTTGCTGCATGCCCTTGCCGGCGCCGGGCGCATAGCTGAGCAGATTGCTGACGGCCGCGTCGCCGGACACGCTGATGCGCATGCTGCTGTCGGCGCCGCTCTTGCCATTGATGGCCAGCGAATAGCCATCGGCGCCCTTCACCACGCTGGCGTCGACGCCCTGCTGCTTGAGCGCGGCGGCGATGCCGTCGAGGCTATTGTTGCTGCTGTCGATGGTCACCGCAATGATCTTGCCGCTGCCGGGCGTAAATTGCTTGCCGTCGGCCGAGCCCACTTCAATCTTGACCAGCGCGGGCGCACCCGTGCCGATGGCCGCGCTCGAGGATTTCTGCGCGCCGCTGAGCAAGGTCTGTCCCTGCGCCAGTTGCTTGACGTTCATTTCATGGCTGCCGCTGACCGCCTTGTCGGTAGTGGTGGCGCTCAGCACATCCTTGCTGCTGGACGTGGCCGACGTGGCCAGGCCGCTGCCGGCCATGTTCTTGGCCACGGTCTGGAATTTCGCCAGCGCCGATTGCAGCTGGCCCAGGCCGGAGAATTTGGCCTGGTCGCGCGCCAGGCTGGCGTTGAGCTTGACTACGCCCGTGTTTTGCGACTGCATCTGGCGCTCCACCTTCGCATACACATCGGCCGAGATATTGCCCTGCGTCGTCTGCTGCGTGTTATTGGTGTAGGCCCTGCTGTTGATGGTCGAATTAAACATGGTAGGCGTTCCCGTCGGGTGTAAGGTCATGGCGCACGGTTCAGGTCCTGACCGTGCTGCGCTGGAAACGGACGGCAGGCGCGCGTGGCGCGGCAAGGTCCCTCTTCTGGTTGATAATTATGCAGTATTACCGGAATATCAAAACAGCGAACAGAACAGGTTTTTCCTGACTGCAAACCCATATGCACCATTTTAGCGCAATCACTTGCCGTTTATCTTCGGGCGTGCCTCAGCGCATGAATTTCGAAATGGCGCTGCTGACGGCCATGTCCAGCTGCTGGAAAGTGAGTCCCACCTTGAAACCTGCGCTGCTGAAAATGCAGTGCGAGACGGTCACGCGCGCCTCGATGATGTGCGCCGCGCCATCGTAAAACAATTCGAACAGCACCTTGCCCTTCTTGCCTGTCGGCACCGGTTCCGCGATGACGGCCGACATGCCGCCCGGCCCCACATCGAGGGTGCGCGCCGCCACGGGGCCCGCGCCATCCATTACCAACATTGCCTTGGCACGCAATATCTTGCGTGCGCCCTGCCTTTGCTCAACTGACACTGTATTCCGCTTCTCTATCTATGCATTGTCGATGCGGATGCGCGAGGCGCATCCATCGGACAAATATTATAGTTCTAAACGGAAATTTTGTTTGACTTGTCTCAAGCTTGGCATTTAAACCATACCAACTTTTACTCCAGGTCGCGCAACTTGTTGAACGCTTCGTCGATGCGCTCGACGCCGATGACCTTGAGGCCCTCGATGACTTGCTTGGGCAAGTTCGACTTGGGCACCACGGCCAAGGTAAAGCCCAGCTTGGCCGCTTCGCGCAAGCGCTCCTGGCCCCGTGGCGCGGGACGGATTTCGCCGGCTAGCCCCACTTCGCCAAACACCACCAGCCCTCGCGGCAGCGGCTTGTTGCGCATCGACGAATTAATAGCCAGCAACACGGCCAGGTCGGCCGCCGGTTCCGTGATCTTCACGCCGCCCACGGCGTTGATGAACACATCCTGGTCGAAGGCGGCGATGCCCGCGTGGCGGTGCGCCACGGCCAGCAGCATGGCCAGGCGGTTCTGCTCCAGGCCGACGGACAAGCGGCGCGCATTCGGCAAGTGGCTCGTATCGACGAGGGCCTGGATTTCCACCAGCAGCGGGCGCGTACCTTCCTGCGTCACCATCACGCACGAGCCCGGCACCTGGTTGTCGTGCTGCGACAGGAACAGCGCGGACGGGTTCGACACCCCTTTCAAGCCCTTTTCCGTCATGGCGAACACGCCCAGTTCATTGACGGCGCCGAAACGGTTCTTGATGGCGCGCACGAGGCGGAAACTGGAATGGGCGTCGCCCTCGAAGTACAGCACCGTGTCGACGATGTGTTCGAGCACGCGGGGACCGGCCAGCGCGCCCTCTTTCGTCACGTGACCCACCAGGATGATGGTCACGCCCGTCTGCTTGGCCGCGCGCGTGAGCTGGGCCGCGCATTCGCGCACTTGCGCCACGGAACCAGGCGCCGAGCTGAGCGCGTCCGAATACACGGTCTGGATGGAGTCGATCACCACCACTTCCGGCTTCAGGTCGTTCAAGGTGGCCAGGATCTTTTCCAGTTGGATCTCGGCCTGCAGTTTGAGTTCCTTGGCGTCGATGACGAGGCGCTTGGCGCGCAAGGCGATCTGCGCGCCCGATTCCTCGCCGCTGACGTACAGCACGCGCTTGTGGTGCGACATATTGGCCAGCGCCTGCAGCAGCAGGGTCGACTTGCCGATGCCGGGGTCGCCGCCGATCAGCACGACGCCGCCCGCCACCATGCCGCCGCCCAGCACGCGGTCGAATTCCTCGATGCCCGTGCCGAAGCGGGGCACGTCGATGGCGTCGATATCGTCGAGCGACAGCACGGGCGCCGTCTGCGCCAGCGACATGTGCTGCGGGTTCGAATAGCGGTTGTTGCCGCCCGTCTCGGGCAGGGTTTCCACCATGGTATTCCACTGGTTGCACGAGGTGCACTGCCCCATCCATTTGTTGCTGATGGCGCCGCAATCGCTGCAGGTGTAGATGGTCTTGACTTTTGCCATGGTGTACTTTGCCCGGGTAAGGTGAAACTGCTGTCTATATATACAGTATATACAAACAGCGGGCCGCCGTCACTGTGTCGCTTCGACCACGGGCACGCGCGGCGCCAGTGCGCACATCAGCTCATAGCCGATGGTGCCGGCGGCCAGGGCCACCTCGTCGATCGGCATGCCCTGGCCCCACAAGGTGACGGCACTGCCGACTTTTGCACCGGGCACGTGCGTCAGGTCGACCATCAGCATGTCCATCGACACCCTGCCGATGAGTCCCGTGCGCACGCCGTCGACGAGCACGGGCGTGCCTTCGGGCGCGTGGCGCGGGTAGCCGTCCGCATAGCCGCACGCCACCACGCCCACCTTGATATTGCCGGCCGCTTTGTAGCGGCTGCCGTACCCAACCACTTCACCGGCGGCGATATCCTGGATGCCGATAATGCTGCTGCGCAAGGTCATGGTGGGCAGCAAGCCGAACGCCTGCGCGGACGTGCCGCCGGGAGCGCCGCTGGGCGTGCCGCCGTACAGCATGATGCCGGGGCGCACCCAGTCGCTGTCCAGATGGTGCAGCAGCACGCCGGCCGAATTGCACAGGCTGCGCGGCAAGGGTACACCAATGCTGGCCGCGCCCGCTTCGAAACGCAGCATCTGCTGCTCCAGGGGCAAGCGCGTGGGCGCCGCCTCGTCCGCGTTGGCGAAGTGCGTCATCAGGGTGATCGTGCCGATATGCGGCATGGCGCGCAGGCGCGCATATGCCCCCGCCACGGCGTCCGGCGTAAAGCCCAGGCGGTTCATGCCCGTATTCATTTTCAAGTGCACATCGATGGCGTGCGGCAAGTGCGCCGCCTCCAGCAGGGCGATCTGTTCCTCGCAATGCACGCTGCCATTCAAGCCATATTGCGCCATGACGGGCAAATCGCTGGCGTCAAAAAAGCCTTCCAGCAGCAAGATGGGCTTGGTCCAGCCCAGTTCGCGCAGACGCACGGCGTAGTCGACCTCGACCAGCGCCAGGCCATCGGCCCCGGCAAAGCCCCGCATGGCCCGTTCCAGGCCGTGGCCATAGGCATTTGCCTTGACGACGGCCCACACCTTGGCGCCGCGGGCGCCGGCACGGGCGCGCGCCAGATTGTGTTGCATGGCATCGAGATGGATGGTGGCGAGAAGGGGCCTGGGCATATGCATCGTTCACGGCGGGTGGGAAAGCCGTATTTTACCGGATGCACCGTACGCGGACACGGCAGACACCCAAGGTCGTATGCAGAGGACATCATTTATAAAATGCTCACATGTATGTGTATTTTTCTACGGCAGAAAAATTAAGGTTCGCTTAGGCAAGAGTATGCAAAGCGGCCCCTTCCAAACTTGGGGTTTGCCGTTTTTTCGTGGTATAAAGCAAGCCAGATATGATTTCAGGCAATCCAGAATGAATCGTGGTTTTTATACCATCATGGCGGCGCAGTTCTTTTCCTCGCTGGCAGATAACGCCCTCTTTTTTGTCGCCGTCGATTTATTGGTGTCCATGAAATCCCCGGCGTGGATCACGCCGCTGCTCAAACTGTCGTTCGTGCTGTTTTACGTGCTGTTGGCCGCTTTTGTCGGCGCCTTCGCAGATGCATTGCCAAAAGGCAAGGTCATGTTCATCGCCAACATGGTCAAGATCTTCGGCTGCGCCCTCGTCTTCTTCCACGTACACCCGCTGCTGGCCTACGCCGTCGTCGGTTTTGGCGCGGCCGTGTACTCGCCCGCCAAATACGGCATCCTGACGGAACTGCTGCCGCCGGAAAAGCTCGTGGCGGCGAATGGCTGGATCGAAGGCTTGACCGTCACTTCCATCATCCTCGGCACCGTCATGGGCGGCGCGCTCGTCAGCGGCCACGTGTCCGACATGCTGCTGTCCTTCGACTTCCCCCTGATCGACACGGGCATCACCAACAAGACGGAAGCGGCCCTGTGCGTGGTGGTCGGCATTTATGTGCTGGCGACCCTGGCCAACCTGAAGATTCCCGACACGGGCTGCGTATATCCGCACCAGGAACGCAATCCTATCAAACTGATCACCGATTTTGCCAATTGCTATTCCATCCTGTGGAAAGACAAGCTGGGCCAGATCACCCTGGCCGTGACGACCCTGTTCTGGGGCGCCGGCGCCACCTTGCAGCTGATCGTGCTGGAATGGGCCAAGCAATCCTTGAACATGCCTTTCGACAAGGCGACCAGCCTGGTGGGCGTGGTCGCCATCGGCGTGGCCGCCGGCGCCGTGCTGTCGGCCCGCTTCATTCCACTGCGCAAATCGCTGACCGTCATTCCACTGGGCATCGCCATGGGCGTGATCGTCATGATGATGACGCAAGTACATTCCGTATGGATCGCCTACCCGCTGCTGATACTGATCGGCGCCCTGTCCGGCTTCTTTGTCGTGCCAATGAATGCCCTGCTGCAACACCGCGGCCACGTGCTGATGAGCGCAGGCCACTCCATCGCCGTGCAAAACTTCAATGAAAACCTGTCTATTTTGACCATGCTGGCCGTGTATTCGATCATGATCCGTTTGCACCTGCCGCTGAACATCATCATCACCCTGTTCGGCCTGTTCGTCGCCGGCACCATGTACATGATCATGCGCAAGCACAAGCTGAACCAGGCCGAGCACGACAATCTTTCCTTGATTGGCGAGCAAAAGCATTAATTTCGGGGGGCTGACCCAGCGGATCAGCCCCCGGCATTACGCTGGCAGCATGCCGGCCAGCCGCCGCGCGGCAGCCTGCTCCGTCCAGTCAGGCGGCACGACAAAACCACGCGTGCGCTCCACTTCCCAGCCTTCGACATTATCCACCGTGGCCACCATCACCGGTTGCGCCAGATCAAACAAGCGCGCACGCAAGGCCTCCACGTCCAGCACTTCCACGTCGCGGCCCTTGAACGGCGCCAGCCATTGCAAGCGCGGCAGCACGACATAGCACCGTTCCGGCAATTGTGTGGGCGCGCACCAGAAGCCGTGTCCATGATCCTGGGAAATACCGTCCAGGCCGGGCGTGGCGTCCGGGGCATAAAACAGCCAGCCCTTGACCAGCGCCTGCGCCGCCCGCACGGGCTGCGCCAGCAGGGTTTGCGCGGCCGGATGGCGGGACAAGGCCAGTTGCTTGTCGAGGATCTTGCGCATCTTCAATCCCAGGGTATCGGCCAGGTTGGGGCCGATCAAGTGATTGAAGACACCGGGATCGGGCGCGCCTTCCAGCAGGTAGAACTTGGTGGCGAATTCCCAGTGCAGCAACGCGTCACCCTGCGCCCCATCGCGCAGCAGGAAATCGAACTCGCCCACCGTGTCGTTGCGGTTCACCTGCACTTGCAAGCCATGCGCTTGCAGCAGTCCGTGTTGCTCAAAATAAAAGGCCAGCAGCTTTTCAGCGTACAGGCCCAGGCGGGAATAGAATTTCGGCCCCAGCGCCGCATCGAGCGGCGACGGATCGTCTTGCAGCGCGCCCAGCCAAGCGGCAACAGAAGGCGTGACGGGCGCGAGGCTGGCGATGCGCCCGCCCCAGTGGGAGCTGGCCGGGTCCAGCAAGTCGGGCGAGTCGAGCAGCCAGGCCAGCGCACGCACGCGGGGGTGCGTCAGATGCCCCCAGCGGCGCTCGAAGCGAGCCTGGAATGCGCCAGCGGCGGCATCACTCACCGTGCGAATCACCATGCGTGCTTTTCGCCAGGCACAGATCGGCCCAGGCGCGCGCCTTGGCCTTGCCCGTCTCGTCCTGCAGCAGCATTTCCGGGTGGAAAGTGGCCACGACGGAGGCCTTCCCCAGCTGACGCACGGTGCCGCGCACGGGTTTCTCGCCGGGATTGATGCCGGCGGCGGCCATCGAGCCGAGCGTCAAAATAGTACGCGGTTGCAGCAGGGCCAGTTCGCGCTCGAAATACGGGCGGCAGGCGGCCGACTCGGCTTCTGTCGGCAAGCGTTCCTGCCCCCCCTCGTCGAGCGGACGACACTTGAGCAAGTGCGTGATGTACACATCGCTATCCGCATCGACGGCGATGGCTTTCAGCATATTGTCGAGCAATTTGCCCTGCTCGCCCGGCAAGGCGCGCCCTTCCCGCTCTTCCAGGCGCGACGGGCTGCTGGCCAGCATCAGCCAATCGCCCTGGCGGTCGCCGCGGCCCATGACGACGCCCTTGCGCGTCTTGCACAGGTCGCAGCGCGCGCACTTGGCGACGGCCGCCGTCAAGCCATCCCAGTCGAGGGCGGCGATATCGGCATCGCTCAGCTGTCTGGCGGGCGGCGGTGGCGGCGCATCGTCGAACCAGGCCGTATCGTCAGATGCGGCGGGAGCGGCAGGCGTGGCGGCAGGCGTGGCAGGAGTGGGAGCGACAGGCGCAGCAACGTCAACGGCTTTCACCTCAGCAACAACCTCCGCTACCGGTATGGGCGGCGCGGCAGCTTCAACCACGGCGGCCACCGGTGCCGCTGCTGCTTCCACGATCTCGGCAACGTCAGCCGCTTCAGCGGCCTCGGGCGCGCCACCCTGGCGCAAGCGCCACAGGGGGCCGACGCCCATTTCATCGAGGAAAACGACGCTGCGGCTCATAAGGTATAACGCATCACGATGGCGTCCTCACGTTGCGAGTTACTGGCCGGATAGTATCCCTTGCGCCGGCCGATCTGTTCAAATCCATAGCGCTGGTAAATATCGAGCGCGCGCACGTTCGACGGGCGCACTTCCAGCAGCATCGATTCCATGCCCAGCTGGCGCGCGCAGGCGCAGGACTGGTTCAGCAGGAAGCGGCCCAGCCCCTGGCCTTGGATCGCGCCTTCGACGGCCACGTTGAGCAAGTGCGCCTCGTCGACGACCAGCATCAGCAAAAAGTAGCCGAGCAGGGTGCCATCCACGTCGCGCAGCACCCAGGCCGGATATCCGCTTTTGAGCGAATCGACAAAGTTGCCGTGCGTCCAGGGATGCGGATACACGCGCTGCTCCAGCGCCAGCACCTCAACCAGGTCCGCTTCGACCATCGGCTGATAGTCGAGGCGCAGCAAGTCCCAGCCGGCAGCGCGGTCCTGGTCCGCCACACTCATTGCGCGGACTCCGCAGCGGCCTTGGCCTGTTGCATCTCTTGCCGTTCCGCGCTGGTAAAGGCGATCTTGTTGCGCAAATACAAAGGCTGCGCCTCGGCCGCCGTCACGAACTGGCCGGCCGCAAAGGCGATGCGCGCCAGCTGCGCCACTTGCACGGCGTGCGGCATGATGGCGGCGTCGGCAGTCGCGGCGCACGGCAGCGGGGCCAGCGCTTCGGCGTATGCACTGAAACCGTTGCCGCAAGCGGCGACATCGCCTTGCGGCGCCACGCCGGCCGGTGCGCTCAGGGCCGGTGGCGCAACAATCTGCAAGCCATCCTGGTAATCATATTGCGCCCAGTACACTTCGCCCATGCGGGCGTCGAGCACGGTCACGATGCGTTGCGCGCCATGTTGCTGATGGCACGCGAGCGCCATGGCGTCGAGGGTGACGACGGGCACGACGGGTAGCCTGGCGCCATAGGCCAGGCCTTGCGCGATGCCGCAAGCCGTGCGCACGCCCGTAAACGAGCCGGGGCCGGAGCCATAGGCGATGGCGTCGACGTCGGCCAGGGTCACGCCCGCTTCAGCGAGCAATTCCTGCACCATCGGCAAGATGGACTGGGAATGGGTGCGCACGCCCGACGACGCGCGGGACAGGACGACATCGCCGCGCAACAAGGCGCAGGAGGCGAGTTCGGACGAGGTTTCAATGGCAAGCAGGGTGGGAAGTAAGGTAGACATAGCGTATTTTACCTTGCCGCGCCATGGCATGGCACTCCCCGCTGCGGCATGCCGTGGCAGGCCGGGCAGCCCTCACGCCGATGCCGCTTGCACAGCGGCCCCGCGAGGGCGGCTATAATGAAAGACGCGGCTCATTATTTGACCGGCATCAAGTCTGCCGCGCCAAGCAATCGCCTAGCAATCGCTGAGCAACATCGTCTTTCCACTCTTGCCCTGGTCCGTTCCGTGAATCCACTTCTTGCTAAACTGCAGCCATATCCCTTTGAAAAGCTGCGCCAGCTGTTTGCCGGCGTGACGGTCAATCCCGAGTATGCGCCCATCAGCCTGGGCATGGGCGAACCCAAGCACCCGACGCCGGCTTTCATCGAGCAGGCATTGGTCGACAATATCCATGGCCTGGCCAGCTATCCGACCACCATCGGTTCGGAAGCCTTGCGTACAGCCATCGCCGGCTGGCTCGAGCGCCGCTATGGCATCCCCAAGCTCAATCCTGCCACGCAAATCCTGCCCGTGAACGGTTCGCGCGAAGCGTTGTTTGCGCTGGCGCAAACGGTGATCGATCCGGCCGCCGGTTCGCTCGTGATCAGCCCGAATCCGTTTTACCAGATCTATGAAGGCGCCGCCTACCTGGCCGGCGCCGAACCGTATTTCGTCAATTCCGACCCGGCGCGCAATTTCGGCTGCGACTACGACAGCGTACCGACCAGCGTGTGGGAAAAGGTCAAACTGCTGTTTTTGTGCTCGCCAGGCAACCCGACGGGCGCCGTGCTTACCCTGACGGACTGGGAACATCTGTTCGCCCTGTCCGAGCGCTACGATTTCGTCATCGCCGCCGACGAGTGCTATTCCGAGATTTACCACGGCGACACGCCGCCGCTGGGCGCGCTGCAGGCGGCGCACATGCTGGGCCTGTCCACCACCCTACGCCCGTATGCGCGCCTGGTGGTGTTTTCCAGCCTGTCGAAGCGTTCGAACGTGCCGGGCATGCGCTCGGGCTTTGTCGCCGGCGATGCCGAAGTATTGAAAAAATTCCTGCTCTACCGAACCTACCACGGCGGCGCCATGAGCCCTGCCGTGCAGGCGGCCTCCGTCGCGGCCTGGAACGACGAAACCCATGTCGAGGAAAATCGCGCCAAGTACCGCGCCAAGTTCGACGCCATCACGCCGCTGCTGCAATCGGTGATGGACGTGCAATTGCCGGACGCCGGCTTCTACCTGTGGGCCGACGTCAGCCGCACGGGCCTGTCCGACACCGAATTCGCGCAACGCCTGTACGCCGAATATAATGTGACGGTATTGCCTGGCAGCTACCTGGCGCGCGACGCGCACGGCATCAATCCGGGCCGCAACCGCATCCGCATGGCCCTCGTGGCCGAAACGGCCGAAGGGCTGGAAGCGGCCTTACGCATAGTAAAATTCTGCCAGCAGCTTTCCGCATCCGCATTAACTCACTAATAAGACATCATCATGAGCCAACAACTGCAAAACATCATCGACCAGGCCTGGGAAAACCGCGCCGAGATCAATCCGGGCAACGGCACGGCCGAACTGCGCGACGCCGTCTCCCACGTCATCAATGGCCTGGACAACGGCAGCATCCGCGTGGCGGAAAAAACCTCGGGCGACTGGGTCGTCAACCAGTGGGTCAAGAAAGCCGTGCTGCTGTCGTTCCGCCTGGAAGACAACGTCGTGCTGCCATCGGACGGCACGATGCAGTTCTACGACAAGGTCCCGACCAAGTTCGCCAACTACACCAAGGAAGACTTCGCCAAGGGCGGTTTCCGCGTGGTGCCGCCAGCCGTCGCCCGCCGCGGCAGCTTCATCGCCAAGAACGTCGTGCTGATGCCTTCCTACGTCAACATCGGCGCCTACGTCGATGAAGGCGCCATGGTCGACACCTGGGCCACCGTCGGTTCCTGCGCGCAAATCGGCAAGAACGTCCACCTGTCCGGCGGCGTCGGCATCGGCGGCGTGCTGGAACCGATGCAAGCGAACCCGACCATCATCGAAGACAACTGCTTCATCGGCGCCCGTTCGGAAATCGTCGAAGGCGTGATCGTCGAGGAAAACTCCGTCATCTCGATGGGCGTGTACATCGGCCAGTCGACCAAGATCTACGACCGCGCCACGGGCGAAGTCACCTACGGCCGCGTGCCAGCCGGCTCCGTCGTGGTCTCGGGCAACCTGCCTTCGGAAGACGGCAAGTACTCGCTGTACTGCGCCGTGATCGTCAAGCGCGTGGATGCGAAGACCCGCGCCAAGACCGGCATCAACGAACTCTTGCGCGGCATCTAAATACTGCGCCGCAAGGCGCACGTAGCCCCCTGAATGTCCCGCCCCGGCGGGACATTTTCATTTCCAGATAGCAACTTCAATCGTCGCGCAGCCATCACCCATCCTGTCCTATACTGGATGGCATGAATACTCCTCCCGTATTGATCGTCGGCGCCGGTCCTACCGGCCTCATGCTTGCCTTGCGCCTGGCGCGCCATGGCGTCGATTGCCGCATCATCGATAAAAACAGCGGACCGGGCCAGGCGTCGCGGGCCATGGCCGTGCATGCGCGCACCCTGGAGTTTTACCAGCAGCTGGGCTTTGCCGACGAGCTGGTGCACCTGGGCATCAAGATCAATGCCATGCACATCCACGAAGGCGGCGAGGAGCTGGTGAAACTGGCGCTGGGCGAGATCGGCGAAGGCCTGAGCCCCTATCCTTTCGTGCTGAGCCTGCCCCAGGACGAGCATGAACGCTTTCTTATCAGCAAGCTGGCCGCGGCCGGCGTGCATGTGGAATGGAACGTCACGCTGGACCTGTGGACGCAGGACGATAGCGAAGTGCAAGCCATTCTGCTCAATAATGGCGAACGGCAATATTGCACGTTTAATTATATTTGCGGCTGCGACGGCGCCCGCAGCAAGGTGCGCGAGATCGCCGGCTTCGCGTTCTCCGGCGGCACCTACGACCACCTGTATTACGTGGCCGATGCGCAAGTGGCCGGCAACAACACGGATTTGCACGCCCACCTGGGCGCGAACTCTTTTGCGCTGATGTTGCCCGTGCGCACCAGCGGCATGCAGCGCCTGATCGGCATCCTGCCAGACAAGCCGGAAGGCGCGCCGGCGCCCGTCTTCGACGACGTGCGGGAACAGGTGGAAAGCTTGCTGAATATCCAGGTCGAGCACGTGAACTGGTTTTCCACGTATAAAGTGCATCACCGGGTGGCGGCGCAGTTTCGCGAACGGCGCTGCTTCATCCTCGGCGACGCGGCCCATCTGCACAGCCCCGTGGGCGGCCAGGGCATGAACACGGGCCTGGGCGACGCCGTCAACCTGGCCTGGAAACTGGCGCAAAAGCTGCGGGGACAAAGCAACGACGCCCTGCTCGACACCTATGAAAGCGAGCGCATCGTGTTTGCCCGCAAGCTCGTCGCCACCACCGACCGCGCCTTCCAGGCCATCGTCGCGCAAGGCATCGCCGGGCAATTCCTGCGCCGCTGGCTGGTGCCGCACGCGCTGCCCTTCCTCTCCGGCTTCGGGCGGGCGCGCCGCTTGCTGTTCCGGACCGTGTCGCAAATCCAGATCAGCTATGAAGACAGCGCCCTGTCCGCGGGCCACGCGGAATACTTGCGCGGCGGCGACCGCCTGCCGTGGTTCTCGGACGGCACGCAAGACAATTTCACGGCCCTGCGCAGCATGGACTGGCAATTGCACATCTATGGCGAAGCGGCGCCCGAACTGCTGGACGAAGCGCGCGTGCTGAAACTGCCCGTGCATTGCTACACCTTCAATGTCGCCGCCAAGCTGGCCGGCCTGGGCCGCGACGCAGCCTACCTGGTGCGCCCCGACGGCCACATTGCGCTGGCCCTGCACCTGCAGGAAAGCGGCGCCCTGCGCGCCTTGGCCCTGCGGCTGGGCCTGCATTTCGGTCCGGCCGAATCGGGCAAGGCGGCGCCACGGCCCGTGTAAGGGAAATCACTGGGGCGTGTTGCACTGCCGCATCGACTGTGCATCGACTGTATAATGTCGGCTAACATCGCATATCGCGCCAGCGCAAGCGCCGCGATCAAGCGAACCGCATTCATACCCCCTTAGCCCTACCCATGACGACCATTACACTCTACGGTATCCCCAACTGCGATACCGTCAAAAAGGCCCGCACCTGGCTGGCCGCGCAGCAACTCGATTTCACCTTCCACGACTTCAAGAAGCAGGGCCTGGAACACGCCACCGTCGAGGCGTGGCTGGCGCAATTGCCATGGGACGTGCTGGTCAACAAGAAAGGCACGACGTGGCGCGCCCTGTCCGACGAGCGCAAAGCATCGATCACCGACGCGGCCAGCGCCCTGGAGCTGATGCTGGAAAACCCGTCCATCATCAAGCGCCCCGTACTGGACAAGGATGGCCAGTTCAGCGTGGCGTTTTCGGATGCGCAATACAAGACCCTTTTCTCGCTGTAACCATACTTAGTTGACAACCGGAACGATGTTGCCGGCACGACCTTACCCATGACCACCTCCAAAACCCTTGCCCTGACCGAAAAACTGATCGCCCTGTCCTCGGTCACGCCCGACGACAAGGGCTGCCAGCAGCACCTGATCGACATCCTCACGCCGTTGGGCTTTGTCTGCGAAACGATACAGTCGAACGACGTCACCAATCTGTGGGCGCGCCGCGGCACGACGTCGCCCGTGTTCGTCTTTGCCGGCCATACGGACGTGGTGCCGACCGGCCCCGTCGAGCAATGGCGTTCGCTGCCCTTCATTCCCACGCACCGCGACGGCAAGCTGTACGGCCGTGGCGCGGCCGACATGAAGACCTCGATCGCCGCCATGGTAATTGCCTGCGAGGAATTTATCGCCGCCACGCCCGAGCACACGGGTTCGATCGCCTTTCTGATCACCAGCGACGAGGAAGGCCCGGCCACGGACGGCACCGTCATCGTGTGCGAGCAACTGAAGGCGCGCGGCGAACAGATCGACTATTGCCTGGTGGGCGAGCCGACGTCGAGCGCGCAACTGGGCGACATGATCAAGAACGGCCGCCGCGGTTCGCTGTCGGGCCGTTTGACGATCAAGGGCGTGCAGGGTCACATTGCCTATCCGCACCTGGCAATGAATCCCATCCACGAAGCGGCGCAGGCGCTGGCCGACTTGGTCGAAGAGAAATGGGATGCGGGCAACGAGTATTACTTGCCGACCTCGTGGCAAATGTCGAATATCAACGCGGGCACGGGCGCGAACAACGTGATTCCGGGCGACATGGTGATCGACTTCAATTTCCGCTTTTCCACGGCCAGCACGGCCGAGGGATTGCAGAAACGGGTGCACGCCATCCTCGACCGGCATGACTTGCAATACGATTTGCAGTGGACCCTGAGCGGCCTGCCCTTCCTCACGCCGCGCGGCACCTTGAGCGATGCGCTGTCGGCCGCCATCCTGGAAGAAACGGGCCTCACGACGGAGCTGTCGACCACGGGCGGCACCTCGGATGGCCGGTTTATCGCGCAAATCTGCCCCCAAGTGATAGAATTCGGGCCGCCCAATGCCAGTATTCACAAGATCGACGAGCACATCGAACTGCGCCACATCGATCCCCTGAAGAATATTTACCGGCGCACCCTGGAGCATTTGCTGCCCGTCTGAACCAGAATACCGAGGCCCGTCACGGCGGGCCAGAACACCGTCTTTTCGAGAATGCCATGACCCCGAACCCGTTTTCCACGCCACGCGACCTGCTGCGCTACGCCGTTACCCGTTTTAACACCGCCAAGCTGTTTTTCGGCCACGGCAGCGCCGAAGCGTTCGACGAAGCAGCCTATCTGATCCTGCACACGTTGAAGTTGCCGCTCGACAAGCTCGAACCGTTCCTCGACGCCAAGCTGCTGCCGTCGGAAGTGGCCAGCGTGATGAGCGTCATCGACCGCCGCAGCATCGACCGCGTGCCGGCCGCCTACATCACCAAGGAAGGCTGGCTGGGCACGTACAACTTCTACGTCGACGAGCGCGTGATCGTGCCCCGCTCCTTCATCGCCGAGCTGATCCCTGAATACTTCTCGCCGTGGGTGGCGGAACCGGAAGCCGTGGAAAACATCCTGGAACTGTGCACCGGTTCTGGCTGCCTGGCTATCATGATGGCCGACGCCTTCCCGAACGCCCAGGTCGACGCCGTAGACATTTCCGCCGATGCGCTGGCCGTGGCCAAGCGCAACGTCGACACGTACAAATTGCAGGACCGCGTCACCCTGATCGAATCGGACCTGTACACGAACGTGCCGGCCAAGAAATATGATTTGATCATCAGCAACCCGCCATACGTGAATTCCGCGTCGATGGGCGCCCTGCCCCAGGAATACCTGGCCGAACCGCAAATCGCCCTCGACGGCGGCAGCGACGGCATGGACCTGGTGCGCAAGATCATCGCCGGCGCGGCCGAGCGCCTGACGGATGACGGCATCCTGATGATTGAAATCGGCAACGAACGCGCATACGCGGAAGCGGCCTTCGGCGAGCTGGGCCTGACCTGGCTGACGACGAGCGCAGGCGACGACATGGTCTTCCTGCTGACGGCCGAGCAGCTCAAGCTGGTATAAGCGCTGGCGTCAGCGCGCAGCGCCTTAATTTACAACACAAAGAAAAAAATGATACGTTTCCTACAAGTAAGCCTGATGCGCGGCATCAAACCGTTGCTCGAACAAGTCGATGTCACCCTCAATCCGGGCGACAAGATCGGCCTGATCGGCGCCAATGGCGCGGGCAAATCGAGCCTGTTCGCCATGATGCGTGGCGAATTGCACCCTGACCAGGGCGAGATCGATTTCCCGGCCAAGTGGCGCGTGGCTTACGTGGCGCAGGAAACGCCGCCGCTGGACCGTGCCGCGCTCGACTATGCGATCGACGGCGACGTCACCCTGCGCAAACTGGAAGCGGAACTGGCGCGCCTGGAGTCGGAGCCTGCCACGTCGGAAAACGGTATCGCCATCGGCGAAATCTACAGCGCCATGGCCGATGCCGACGCGTATACCGTGCAATCGCGCGGCGAGCAATTGCTGCTGGGCCTGGGCTTCACCCTGGACCAGATGCAGCAACCGGTGGCCAGTTTCTCCGGCGGCTGGCGCATGCGTCTGAACCTGGCGCAAGCGCTGATGTGCCCGTCCGACCTGCTGCTGCTCGATGAACCGACCAACCACTTGGATCTGGACGCCATCATCTGGCTGGAAGACTGGCTCAAGCGTTACGCCGGCACCTTGCTGATCATTTCCCATGACCGCGACTTCCTCGACGAAGTCGTCAACGTGGTCGTGCATATCGACGAGCGCAAGCTGAAACGCTACTCGGGCAACTATTCGAGCTTCGAGCGCCAACGCGCGGCGCAGATGATCCTGGCCGCCGGCGCGCTGGAAAAGCAGCAGCGCAAGCGCGCCCACCTGGAATCGTTCGTGAACCGCTTCAAGGCGCAAGCATCCAAGGCCCGCCAGGCGCAAAGCCGCATGAAGGCGCTGGCGAAGATGGAAGAACTGGCGCCACTGCGCGCCGCCGCCGAATTCTCGTTCGAATTCCGCGAGCCGCTGTCGGCTCCGAACCCGCTGCTGGTGATGGAAGACGTCGATGCGGGCTACAAGATCGAGAACGAAGCGACGGGCGAAATCACGCATAAAACCATCGTCAACGGCATCAAGTTTTCGCTGCAGATCGGCCAGCGCATCGGCTTGCTGGGCCAGAATGGCGCCGGCAAATCGACCCTGATCAAGACCATCGCCGGCGAACTGATGCCGCTGACGGGCGACGCCACCATGGGCAAGGGCTTGAACATCGGCTACTTCGCCCAGCACCAGGTGGAAATGCTGCGCCACGACGAATCGCCGCTGTGGCATCTGGCGAAGATCGCCCCGACCGTGCGCGAGCAGGAACTGCGCAACTTCCTCGGCGGCTTCAACTTCCCCGGCAACATGGTCACCGCCTCGATCGCACCGTTCTCGGGCGGCGAAAAAGCCCGTCTGGCGCTGGCCCTGATCGTCTGGCAGCGTCCGAACCTGCTGCTGCTCGATGAACCGACCAACCATCTGGATCTGGAAACGCGCGAAGCGCTGACGGAAGCGCTGGCCCAGTTCGAAGGCACGCTGGTCGTCGTTTCCCATGATCGCCACTTGCTGCGCGCCACCACCGACGAATTCATCATCGTTGCCGACGGCAAGCTGCAACCGTTCGACGGCGACCTGGACGACTACAAGGATTGGCTGTTCAAGACCAAGCTGGGCAAAGGCACGGACGTGCTGCCGGCCGCCGGCAAGGCCAACAAGACGGACTTCCCCGTGACGTCTTCCGTACCTTCGCCGGTAGCTGCCGCCCCTGCCGCGCCCGTGCGCGACAAGCGCAAGGAAGCGGAAGAGCGCCAGAAAACAGCCGCCCTGCGCAAGCCGATCGAAAACAAGATCAAGCGCCAGGAAGAGCAGATCGCCAAGCGCAATGCGCAAAAGGCGGAAACCGACGCCAAGCTGGGCGAGCCGACCATCTACGACGCGGCCAACAAGGCCAAGCTGAAGCAATTGCTGGCCGACCAGACCTTCTTCACCAAGGACCTGGCGCAGCTGGAAGCGGAATGGCTGGACTTGCAAGATCAACTCGAAAAGCTCGGTTAAGCAAGTAGCGACAAAAGACGACTTCCGGGTCGTCTTTTTTTATGCCGCCTGCATGGGGCTGGGGCTGCGGATCGCCATCAGGCGGTCGATGTCGACGAGGATCAATCGGCGACCCGCCACTGTGCCCAGGCCCAGCAGGTAATCGGCTTCCGTCTCGCCCAGGCCGGGCACGGCGGCGATGTCGGCGGGCGCCAGGCTGACGATATCGGTGACGCCATCGACCACCATGCCCATCACGCCATTGCTCAGCTGCAGGATGATCACGTCGGTGGCCGGGTCGGGTGCGCCGTGGGCGCTGCCGAACGCGGCGCGCATGTCGACGATGGGAATGATCACGCCCCGCGAGACGGCCACGCTGTGCAGCACTTCCCCTTCCGAGGAAAAACGGTCGAGTTCCTTCAGGGGGCGCAATTCCCGCACGCAACGGTAATCGAGGCCGTATTCCAGGCCGCCCAGCCGGAAGCTCAAGTACTGCGTCAGGTATTGCGCGGTTGCGGCGCCAGGCGTGGTCGTGGGCTGCATGGTGTTCCTTTCATCCGGTAAGCGCTGCCAGGATGCGCAGTGGCGCAACGTTGGCCCCATGCTAACCAGCATCGCCGCAGGCGGCGTTGAGAAAACTCAACTTTCCCGGAAGGCCAGCCTGACCTCGGCGCCCCGCCTTGCGCCGGCGCAGCCATCTTCCCTTACAATACCCACATCATCCCCCAACAGGCAGGCCATGCAACACCTCGTCAACCCCGCTGAAGTTGAATTTTCCGCCATCCGCGCCCAGGGCCCGGGCGGGCAGAACGTCAACAAGGTGTCCAGCGCCATCCATTTGCGCTTCCCCATCGCCGCCTCGTCGCTGCCGGAAGCGTACAAGGAACGGCTGCTGGCCCTGCGCGACAGCCGCATCAGCAAGGATGGCGTGCTGGTGCTCAAGGCGCAGCAGTCGCGCAGCCAGGAGCAGAACAAGGAAGAGGCATTGCGGCGCTTGCAGGAAATCATCGACAGCGTGACTTTCCTGCCCGCCGTGCGCCGCGCCACCAAGCCCACGCGCAGCTCGCAGCGGCGCCGCCTCGACAGCAAGAGCACGCACAGCGTCCTCAAGCAATCCCGCGGCAAAGTTATCGACTGATCAGAGTGGCGGCTGGTAGGTCCAGTCCAGGCTGCCCGTGCTGTCCGCGAACACGGGCTGCGTGGCCGGCGTGGCGCTGCGCAGCAAGGCCTTGATTTCCTTCGGCGGCCGGTCGTAGACCTTGGCCGGTCCGGGCGGCACGACGAGGGCGCGCACCGTCGTCTCGCCATCGACGAGGCCCAGGGTGCAGCGCGACTGGCCCGCCGTCGCCTGCCGCTCCTGGCGCAATTGTTCCACCAGCGCCAGCATCTGCGCGTGCAGGATTTCCGACTGTTTCACTTCCACGCGCAGCCGCGCCACCTCCTTCAGCACGGGAGCGATGCGCGCGGCCAGCTTGTCGTACTGCAGCTGCTGCGTTGGCTGCAGCTGCAATTCGCCGCGCCGCAGCTGGCCCGCCAGGGTCAGGTAGTTGCGCACCTCGGGCAATTGCGCGATGGCATCGATTTCCTGCTGGCGCTTGTGCTGCACCTGCAGGAATTGCGCCGCCTTCGCCAGGCTTTCCCCGATCTTTTGCTCCAGCGCGCTCAAGTCGGGCACGAGGGGGAACAGCAGCATTTCCACCTGCCTGCGGGGACCGGCGCTGCCGATGCGGATGGTGCGCGCCGCCACGGCGCAGCCTTCGGCCAGTTCGATGACGACCTCGTCGGCGATGATCTCGCAATTGCTGGCGCTGTCGATCACCACGCGCGTGCCGGCGATGACGCAGCTTTCGGCCCGCTTCACGTGCACTTCGCCGCTCAGCGCCTGCAGCACGGAACCGGAGGCGACGCCCTCGACGCGCACGTCGCCGTGTTCGTTGAAGGCCGTGCCGCCCACCAGGTTGCGCTTGAGCCATATCAACCCGCCATGCGAGTGCAGATGGCCATACACGTCGCCATGGATGGTGATGTCGCTGCCGTCGAGCTGGCGCTGCTCCTGCACTTCGCCGTACTCCTCGTAGGCGGCGCGCAGCTTCAGATTGCCCGTGGTGCGGCTGCTGACGCCTTCGCGGCTGACGATCTTGTTTTCGATCGACATCTTGCCGTGCTCATCAACATTCACATAGCCATCCATGGTGGCGACGACGAAAGCGCCATCGCTGAAATACTCGACCGACGTGCCTGGCCCCGCCACCGCAGCCAGGTCCAGCTCCAGCGGCGCGGGCGGCGGCAGCGCCTTGCCGGCCAGGTCATAGCCAGGCAAGCCGGGCGTGCCCGGCAGCAGGCGCAGCAGGCGCGCGTGCTTTTTCACTTGCGGGAAGCGGTTCTTGAAGCTGAGCAAATCCAGGCGGCCATCGGAGCGTTCGCGCGGCGCATCGTCGCGGTGGATGCCTTGCGACACTTCGACCAGCTGGGCGTCGCGCCCCGGCTGCGGCGGCAGCACCCGCGCCACCGTGATGCGCTCGGCCTTGCCGCTGGCGAGCATGGCGCGCACGGCCACGCTATCGATGCCGTAGTGCACGCCCTTGCACCACAAGTCAGCCACCAGCTCGTCAAACTCGCGGCGCGCCGGCGCCTGGCCATCCGCGTCGGCAGGCAAGGTTTCAAAATAAAACTCGGCGCTGTCGCCCCGGATCTTGACCTGTTTATACAGGGCGCGGCGCTGGGGCGGGAATGGCGCCACGCGCACGGCGATGCGCAGCAAGGCGTCGCCCTTGGGCGCGGCGCGGGGTGCGGGGGCATGGAACAGGGTCAGCAGGAACAAACCGTAATCGAGACCCGCCAGCAACTGCCCCGACTGGAACAGCTGGTCGACGGCGGCGCGCAGCTGCGCCGGCGCCAGCGACAGGTCCAGGAACACGCCCTCGTCGCGCTGGACCAGGCCGTGCGGCAAGCCGCCTGCGGGGACCGCATCCGGAACGGGTGTGTCGTCGTCGCTCACGCCTTGCCTCCCCCAGCAGCCATTTCAAAGAATTGCCTCCGTGCACTAGAACAATATCACGGGGCGGGGCCGTGTGCCTGACTGAGCAACAATGCATGCGACCAGATGCAAACAGGGCCATGTCTTGCGAGATGGCCCTGTCGGAGGGGGGATGGCTGCCTAGCGGCGCGGCGGGTTGGAATAGATATCCTGGCCCACTTCGTTGATCTGGCGGCGCAGGTCGCGCCGTTCGTCGGGCGTCATGCGGCCCGTGCGGCGCGAAGCGTCGGCGCCTTCGTTGGCGCGGCGCTGCTCTTCGGCGCGCGTGTCGAAACTGCGTGCGTCACGCTGTTCGCGCAGTCGCGTATCATTGCTGCTGGTGCGCTGTACCTGTTCATACCGCTGAGCCTGCATTTGCTGCTGGTCGTCACGGCGTGGCGGCGGCTGGTTTTGCGCTGACGCCAGGCTGGCGGCAAACACGGAGCAAACGGCAAATGCGGACAGCACAGTTGTACGTGCGGCAATAGCTGCGCTGGGAGCGGCGTGAATTTTTTTAGTAAAGATATTCATTGAGTTCCTCTTCCGCGATGCCGTATAAACTTAAAGCTGATTTCCACTGTGGCCCCAGTGTATGATGCTTTACACGGTGCAGTAAGAGTAATTGGGTAAAGTTTGTAACACTTTGTAATGGGTCGCCACAGCCCCTTGCCGACGCCGCGCGAGGCGTTACTATAGCAACTAATATAAGATAACACGACACCCTAAATGACCACAACCTCCACTTCCGGCAGCAACACACCAACGCAATCGATCCACGGCCACCAGGCAAAAATCATGGTGGTCGATGACGATGTGCGCCTGCGCGACCTGCTGCGCCGCTACCTGACCGAACAGGGTTTCAATGTCTTTACGGCAGAGAGCGCGACGGCCATGAACAAGCTGTGGCTGCGCGAACGCTACGACCTGCTGGTGCTCGACCTGATGCTGCCGGGCGAAGACGGCCTGTCGATCTGCCGCCGCCTGCGCGGCGCGGGCGACCAGACGCCGATCATCATGCTGACGGCCAAGGGCGAAGACGTGGACCGCATCGTGGGCCTGGAAATGGGTGCCGACGATTACCTGCCGAAACCGTTCAATCCGCGCGAGCTGGTGGCCCGCATCGGCGCCGTGCTGCGCCGCAAGGGTCCCGATGAAATCCCGGGCGCGCCGTCGGAAACGCCGCAAACCTTCGAATTCGGCGACTTCGTGCTGGACCTGGGCACGCGTACCCTGAAAAAGAATGGCGAAACGGTGCCCCTGACCACGGGCGAGTTTTCCGTGCTGAAAGTGTTTGCCCGCCATGCGCGCCAGCCCCTGTCGCGCGAAAAACTGATGGAACTGGCGCGCGGCCGCGAATACGAAGTGTTCGACCGCAGCCTGGACGTGCAAATCTCGCGCCTGCGCAAGCTGATCGAGCCAGATCCGTCGAGCCCGCTGTTCATCCAGACCGTGTGGGGCCTCGGCTACGTCTTCATCCCGGACGGACAGCCGCGCTGATCGCTGGCGAGGCATGATGAAGCTTTTTCCCGATATCAGCCTGGCGCGGCTGAAAAGCGGCTTGTTCTGGCGCACCTTTTTGCTGCTCGGCACCTTGACCACGGTCAGCATGATCGCGTGGTTCAGCATGATCTCCTTCATCCAGCGCGAGCCGCAGGCGCAGCAGATTTCCGCCCAGATCATTTCCGTCGTCACCATCACGCATGCGGCCTTGACGCACTCGGCGCCCGAACTGCGGCGCGAGCTGCTGTTCGACCTCGTCAGCAATGAAGGCATCCGCATCTTCTCGCTGGAAGAAGACGACCGCATCGAGCCGCCGCCCGACAATTACCTGATGCCCGACATCGAGGCGCTGGTGAAGGCCAAGCTGGGCAAGGACACGCGCTTTTCCGCGCGCGTCAACGGCGTGGCCGGCTTCTGGGTCAGCTTCAAGATCGACGACGACGAGTACTGGCTGATGCTGGACCGCGAGCGCCTGCGCGGCCTGACGGGCTTCCAGTGGCTGGGCTGGGCCAGCCTCGTGTCCCTGCTGTCCCTGCTGGGCGCGGCCATCATTTCCAGCCTGATCAATCTGCCGCTGTCGCGCTTGACGGCGGCCGCGCGCGACATCGCCAAGGGCAAGCAGCCGGCGCCGCTGCCGGAAAAGGGGCCGATCGAAATCATCGAGGCGAACCGCAGCTTCAACCAGATGGTCGACGACCTGAAACAGGTGGAATCGGACCGCGCCGTGATCCTGGCGGGCATTTCGCACGACTTGCGCACGCCGCTGGCGCGCATGCAGCTGGAAGTGGAAATGGCGAACCTGTCGGACGAGGCGCGCGAAGGCATCCAGTCCGATATCGGGCAAATGGACGCCATCATCGGCCAGTTCCTCGACTATGCCAGGCCGACGGAGGCGTCGAGCTTTACCGACGTCGACCTCAGCGGTTTGCTCAACGACATGACGCGCGAAGCGATGCGCCTGCCGGATGTGAAGATCAACGCCAGCATCGCCGACGGCGCGCATGCGATGGGCAATCCCACGGACCTGCGCCGCGTGCTGAACAACCTGATCGAGAATGCGCGCCGCTATGGCAAGACGCCGGACAGCGACGTGACGGAAATCGACATCGCCTGCCAGGTGCGCACCAGCCACGGCGCGAAAAAGGTGATCATCGAGGTGCAGGACCACGGCACGGGCGTGCCGGCGGAAAAGATCGAGCAGCTGATGAAGCCGTTCACCCGCCTCGACACGGCGCGTGGTCAGGCCAATGGCGCAGGCTTAGGTCTGGCCATCGTCGACCGCGTACTGCTGCGCCATGGCGCCGAATTGCAAGTGCGCAACCGCGAAGGCGGCGGCCTCGCGTTTCAGATCAGCTTGCCAGCGGCATAACCGAACGGGAACGGTACAGCTGTGCCGTTCCCTGCCGCTCAGGCGGACGCCTGTTCCTGCGCCAGCAATTTATTCATCAACAATTCCGTCGCCCCATAGCCGTACAGGGAATCGCTTTCCATGCCCGGCGTATCGAAGGGAATCGATTCCTCGCGGTTCAGCTTGGCAGGGTCGGCATCCGCATAGCTGGCGCGCCAGGCGCGCTGCAAGGATTCATTGCGGCGGATAAAGGCCGGCATGGGCCAGGCGTCGCGCTCCCAGTGGCGGCTGTCGCCCAGCAGGGGCCAGCGCTCGTTGAGCAGGGCCATGTCGCCCGTGCGCAGGCGGCGCACGGCCTGTTCCGGGCGCAAGCCTTCCAGCTCTTCCAGCGTGGGCAAGCTGTCGCGCTTCGGCCCGAACATATACGCCAGCATGATGCGCCCGGCAGGCGCCCTGCGCGCCACCACGCCGACGGCATAGCCGCCGCCCGGCAAGGGCACGGCAAACCAGCTGCCTTCTCGGTATGGTAATGATCTCATTTCTTGAAGCCCCCTGAAATACACCGGACAGCCGCTGCTATCCGACGTTAAATTTAATTAGGGGCACAGTCTACGCGAAGCGATGCGAAAGTGGCGCATGGTACGCCACAGCAACAAACCAATAGTTACAATATTTTCTCGTCATAGTGATACTGGGCAACAATCGGCCCCGCCTTGAACAGCGCTTCCTTCATGGCCGTGTCCAGGCGCGCGTCGCGGCGGCGCATCCATTCGAGCAGCATGGCCGCTTCCTTGCGGCTGGTGTCGCCCGCGTGCGCGAGCACGCGGCGCAGTTCCGGGTCCGTGCACGCCTCGAAACGCTGGCTGTTCAAGTCCAGCGCCTGCAGTGCGGCGATGGTGGCGCCGATGGCGCGGTGCATGTCGAGCGCGGTGGCCGGCAAGCCGGATTCTTCCAGTGGGACGGTGGTCATGCGCATTCCTTTTCGCGTGGTGGTGACATCGGCTGCATTCTCCACCGCGCGGACGAAAAGCTCAAGCGTCCACGGCACGTTTCCACCCATTCGGCCATAATCATGGATCAGCAACAGCCTAAACCTCAGCGGCAGGAGCCCCATGTTCAATTTCGACTTTTACAATCCGACGCAAATCCTTTTCGGCCAGGGCCAGATCGCCGCCATCACGGCGCTGATCCCGCCCCAGGCCAGAGTGCTCATGACGTATGGCGGCGGCAGCATCAAGCAGAACGGCGTCTACGATGAAGTCAAGGCGGCGCTGGCCGGCCATACGGTGCTGGAATTTGCCGGCATCGAACCCAATCCCAGCTATGAAACCCTGATGCAGGCCGTGGCCATGGTGAAAAGCGAGCGCATCGATTTCCTGCTGGCCGTCGGCGGCGGTTCCGTGGTCGATGGCACCAAGTTCATCGCCGCGGCCGCCCTGCACGAAGGCGTGGCCTGGGACATCCTGGCCAAAGGGGGCAAGATCGTCGAAGCCGCCCTGCCCTTCGGCACCGTATTGACCTTGCCGGCCACGGGTTCCGAAATGAATGGCTCGGCCGTGATCACGCGCAAGGCCACGCAAGAAAAGCGCTCGTTCATGAGCCGCAAGGTATATCCTAAATTCTCCGTGCTGGACCCGTCGAAGACGTTCACCTTGCCGCTGCGCCAGGTGGGCAATGGCGTCGTCGATGCGTTTGCGCATGTGATGGAACAGTATTTGACCTACCCTGTGAACGCGTCCGTGCAAGACCGCTTCGCCGAAGGCATTTTATTGACGCTGATCGAAGAAGGCCCGAAAGCCCTGTCGCACCCGGACGACTACGACGTGCGTGCCAACGTGATGTGGAGCGCCACCCTGGCCTTGAACGGCCTGATCGGCGTGGGCGTGCCGCAGGACTGGTCCACGCACGCCATCGGCCACGAATTGACGGCCTTGTACGAGCTCGACCATGCGCAAACCCTGGCCATCATCCTGCCCAGCATGTTGCGCGTGCGCAAACAAGCCAAGCGCGCCAAGCTGCTGCAATACGCGGCCCGCGTGTGGGGCCTGGACGGCGGCGACGAGGATGGCCGCATCGAAGCCGCCATCGCGCGCACGGAATTCTTCTTCCGCCACATGGGCGTCAAGACGCGCCTGGCCGACTACGGCCTCAACCACGCCAGCGTGGACGCCGTCGTGTCCGCCCTGGAAGCGCACGGCATGACGGCCCTGGGCGAACAGCGCGAAGTGACGCCCGCCGTCAGCCGCAAGGTGCTGGAACTCAGTCTGTAGCTCAGTTTACAAATTCCAGCCACACTGTTGTAAAACGGTCAGCCGGGTGGGACAGCTGGCCGTGGTTCATGCTAAGCTGTCATTTCGCTAGGGGTCCTGGAGCAGTAATCCGGGTGAGAGATACCCTTCGTACCTGATCTGGATAATGCCAGCGAAGGAAAGCGCAAAGTACCTCCCTCCTTTGATAGCTCCTGCGTTGGCGCCAGCCGAACAAGCAGCCTGCCGTGCTCTTTTTACAGAGACGGCTTGAACCACGAGCAATCTATGTCCACACCGAATTTATCTGTTTCTGTATTGACCCTGGCCATCCTGCACGCGTTTGCCGCGCCCGCCCTGGCTTCCGACGCAGCCGACCCGCAGGCGCAAAGCATGGCCGAAGTCGTCGTCACGGCCAGCAAGGCGCCGGCCGCCAAGCGCGCCTCCGTGGGCGGCTTCAGTGACGCGCCGCTGCTGCAGACGCCGGCATCCGTCACCGTCATTTCGCAAAAAGACATGCAGGACTTGCAGATCCGCAATCTCAGCGATGCCGTCAAGCTCGACACCAGCATCAACGATGCCTACAACGCCGTCGGCTATGCGGAACAGTTTTCCATCCGCGGCTTCAAGCTCGATAACAATTCCAGCTACCGCAAGGATGGCGTGGCCATTCCTGGCGACACGCAAATCCCGCTGGAAAACAAGGAACGCATCGAAGTGCTGAAGGGCCTGGCCGGCTTGCAGGCAGGCGTGGCCGCGCCGGGCGGCGTGATCGACTTCATCGTCAAGCGCCCCACCGCCGCCCCGCTGCGCACGGTCACCGTGGAAACGCGCGAGCGCGGCACCGTATACGGCGCCATCGACCTGGGCGGCCGCCTGGAAGACACGCGCTT
Organism: Janthinobacterium sp. SUN206; assembly: GCF_030587305.1. Classification (NCBI taxonomy): domain Bacteria; kingdom Pseudomonadati; phylum Pseudomonadota; class Betaproteobacteria; order Burkholderiales; family Oxalobacteraceae; genus Janthinobacterium; species Janthinobacterium sp. SUN206. The sequence goes on from NZ_JAPWIB010000001.1 coordinate 1,875,731, forward strand.
CGGCTACCGCGTCAACGTGGCCGCCGAGCGCCTGCGCTCCTACATCAAGGGCGCGGACGGCAACCGCAAGTTCATTTCCGGCGCCTTCGACTGGCAGATTTCGCCGCAAGCCCTGCTGCAAATCGATGCCGACTACCAGGACAAGGCGCAGGCCACGGCGCCCGGCTTCCAGCTGCTGAACAATAAAACCTTGCCGACCGGCATCAGCGCCGACGCCATGCTCAACCTGCAGCCGTGGACGCGCCCCGTGGAAACCGTCACCAGCAATCTCGGCCTGCGCTTCCAGTACGCGTTCAATGACGACTGGCATGCCACCCTGTCGGCCAACCAGCACTCGTTCAAGCGCGACGACTACACGGCCTTCCCGTATGGCTGCAGCGCGCAAGACCTGTACCCCGGCTTCTGCGGCAATGGCGACTTCGACGTGTATGACTACCGCAGCCTGGGCGAGACGAAAAAACCGCTGAGCGCGCAAGCCATGATCCAGGGCAAGTTCGCCACCGGTTCCCTGCGCCATGAATTCACGGCCGGCGTCTCGACCTTCCGCCGCAAGGACCGCGCCGGCCTGTACGTGTACGACTGGGCCGGCGTGAGCAACATCTACCGCCCGCAGATCGTCGACATGTCGACGGGCGTGCAAGGCCCCGTACGCCTGGTGCGCAAGGACACGGAAAACTCCGTCTTCGTGCAGGACATCGTCAGCCTGGCGCCGAACTGGAAGCTGCATGGCGGCTTGCGCCATATCAATGTCGACGGCTACCAGTATGTACTCAAGGCCGATACGGAAATCCGCGCCAAGCACGATTTCCTGCTGCCCAACGTCTCGCTCGTCTACACCCCGCTCGACAATCTCTCCGTGTATGCGGCCTATTCGCAAGGCATGGAACATGGCGGCACGGCCGACCGCAAGGCGCTCAATGCCAACGTGGAATTGTCGCCCAGCCGCTCGAAGCAGGTCGAACTGGGTGTGAAGATGGATGTGACGCCGGACTTCATGCTGGCGGCCAGCCTGTTCCAGATCCGCAAGGGCCTGGAATTCAACCAGTACGTCGACAACACCGCCTATAACTTCGTGCGCGAAGGCCAGGCCCAGCACCGGGGGCTGGAATTGTCGGCCCAGGGCAAGGCATCGTCCAGCCTGAGCCTGGGCGCGTCCGTGACGGCCCTGAACAGCCAGCAGTCAGGCACGGGCAATGCCGACCTCGACGGCAAGCGCGTGCCCAACGTGCCGGCCTTCAAGGCGGCCGTGCATGCGGATTACGCCGTGCAACAGGTGGCGGGCTTGAGCGTGAATGGCAGCTGGGAGTATGCGGGCAAGAAAGCGTTTGAGTACAGCAACACGACCTTCGTGCCGTCATACAACGTGTTCAACCTGGGCGCCGCGTACGCCACGCGCATCGCCGGCACGCGCGCCGTGCTGCGCGCCACCGTCAACAACGTGGCCGACAAGTTCTACTGGCGCGACGTGACGCCGGAATCGGATGGCTATCTGTATCCGGGCGCCAGCCGCACGTTCAAGGTCTCGGCGCAGTTTGACTTCTAATTGAGGGAAATGACAGGCGCCGCAGCGAGCGCCTGCTGCAGCAAAGGCGCCGCCTGTTCCAGGCGCGCCTCCAGGCTGTCGCGTAGCACGTGGTAGACGATGCCGCGCGCGTCGAGCTCATCGAGCAGGTAGCGGTAGATCAATTGGCGCACGGCTTCCGACTCGCGCTGCAAGCCATCGGCCACCCAGGGGCTGTCGGGTGCCGTGACCAGGGTCAGATCGTACTGCGTGGCATCGGCCAGCGCCGCCAGTTGCGCATCTGCACCGTGAAAATAATGGCGGCTGTACACCACCGTCATCAAGGGCGTCGTGTCGCAAAACAGGAAGTGGCGGGCTTGGGCGGCAGCGGCCGCTTCGCGTTCGACTTGCGTACGCGCAATACCATACTGATCCGCCGCCACGGGCACCCTGCCTTGCGTTTCCACAAACTCGCGTAAATACTCGGGCACCCAGACGCTGCCATAGCGCTCGGCCAGGGCCGCCGCCAGGGTCGACTTGCCCGACGATTCCGCGCCCAGGATGGCCACGCGCACGCAACGCTCCATCACTTGAGGACCATCGCGCTCGGCGCGGCCGGAGCCGACTTTCGCCACGCCAGCAAGCCGATGACGGCCATCACGACGAAGAACGCATACAGCACGGCCGTCAGGGTCAGGCCCTTGTGCACATACAGCCACACGTACAGCACGTCGACGATGATCCAGGCGATCCAGTTTTCCAGTTTCTTGCGCGACAGCAGGAATTGTCCCACCAGGCTGCCTGCCGTGAGGAAACCGTCCGCATGGGGCACGTCCGTGTCCGTCGTCGTCAGCAGCCAGGCGATGAGCAGGAAGCCCACCAGCCAGCCGACGGCGCATGCCAGCCAGCCGCGGCCGTCGAGGCGCGTCACGGGCAGGGTCTTGCCGCCGCTGGCCGGATGCAGCCACTGGTACCAGCCCCAGAACGAGACGCTGATGAACAGCAGTTGCAAGGCCATGTCGCCATACAGGCGCGATTCGAAAAACACGAAACCGTAGGCGGCCGAGGAAATGATGGCGAACAGCCACGCCCAGTGATTCTGGCGGATGTTCAGCGCAACGGTTGTCAATGCCAGGACAAAGGAAATCAGTTCAAGCGGCGTGGTGGCAAAACCCAGCAGGAGAAGCGTATCGTTCATGGGAATCGTGATGAGGCTGGTGGTGCAGTATGCAATACCAGCCATGAATAAGCAAGATTGCCCGCACCGCCAGCCCCCTCCCCCGCTCAGGCAAAGCCGCCCTTGACGGCGCGCGCCAGCGAGCGCTGCACGATCAGCTTGTGGAAGGGCCGGATCACCAGGATGTAGGCGCGCCCCACCCGATTATGGCAATGCACGACGCTGGACATGGTCACGCTGCCATGCCGCCCCGCGTCGCGGTTGCGCAGCACCGACAAACGGAAATCCAGGTGGCTGTCATCCTCGCCCACGATGATTTCATCGTCGCTGACGGCAAAGATGCGGAAGATGCCGATGCGCTTGCCAGGCCTGGCTTCCATCTGCCTGGCCGTCCGGATGCCGAAACGCGCCACGATGGCGTCGCGCACCACCATCAGCTTGCGCGCCCAGCCCGGCTGGCTGCCCAGCAGCACGCGCGCCAGGCTTTCCATGTCCATCTGGCGCGCCTGCGCAGTCGGCAACTCGACGGCATACGCGTCGGCCAAGTGGCTGCCCGGGTACAAGGGGGCGATGCTGGCGCCCGGCGGCAAGGCCACGGCGCGTACCGCATTGTTCATCTCTTGCATGTGCTCTCCATGTGTTCAGTGATAACATGGCCATCATACACGACAATGTGAACAGCGATAACATAACATGAGCACGAACAGCAATTATCACCATGGCAACCTGCGCGACACCCTGGTCGCCGCCACCATCGCGCAACTGGCGCAACAGCACGACGCCGCCCTTTCCCTGCGCGAACTGGCGCGCACGGTGGGCGTGTCGATCGCCGCCGTGTACCGCCACTTTCCCAGCAAGGAAGCCTTGCTGGCCGACGTGGCGGCGGCCGGCTTCGCCAGCCTGATCGCCAAATGGGAAGCCGAACTGCCGCCGCAGGGCAGCCTGCCTTCCGAACAGCGTTTTCAGCTGCTGGGCCAGCAATACATCGAATTCGCCCTGGCCGCGCCGGCCCATTACCGGCTGATGTTCGAACACCAGGACGTGCGCCAGTTCCCCGCCTTGCAGGACGCGGCGCAGGCGTGCTTCCAGTACGTGCTGCAGACGGCCGGCGCGGCCGTGCGCGAAGCGGGCCTCGATGCGCGCTGGGACAAGGCCGCCGCCAGCGCCGGCTGGTCGCTGGGCCACGGCTACGTGATGCTGCTGCTGAGTGGCCGCCTGGCCATGGCGGACGGCGGCGACGAGCTGTCGCCCGCCATGGTGCCGCGCTTTTTTCAGTTGCCCGTGGAGGCGCTGCGGCAGCTGCCTTGCCAGGCGGGACAACCGCAATAAAGCCAAATTGACTCGCTTATCGGCAAGTGCCACCTTCAGGAACTGATGATTCATGCATGACATATCGATAGACACGCTCTCCGTGATTGCCAGGCAATGCCTTGCGCTCACGTGCCTGCAACGCTTTTGCCGGCAGCATGCCCTGCACCACCCCGCGCTGTCCGCGTTCGCCGGCCACGTGTGGAAGGTGGCGCAGCTCGCGCCTGGGGATTTTGCCACCTGGGAGCGCGGCTTTGCTGGCCTGGCAGTGACGGGCATGGGCGATCCCTGGCCGGACGACCTGCGCATGGCGCTGCCCGGGCACCTGCTCGGCGCGCTGGAGCAACTTGTCGGGCATGTGCTGGAAACGAGCGCCTGTACCTGGCATGGCGATGACCTTGCGGCAAGCCGGCGCCAGCTGGAAGCCGTGCTTGAAATCTGTGCCAGGCATGGCGTGGCGGCGCCGCCGCTTGCGCACTATGTGCAGCACGATGCGGCGCTGCGTGGCGGCTGGGGGCCGATGCTGACGGACGCGGAAGTCAGGCGCTGGCAAGCCCTGCTATAGCGCGCGGCTTGCAATAGCGGCGGAGGCTCACGCCGGCAGACCCTGGCGCACCTGGTCGAGCAGCCGCTCCTCCTCCTCCGTATCCGCGTCGATTTGCGTGACGACGGTCCAGAATCGCGGGCAGGTCTTGATCTGCTCGAACGCATGGCTCGTTTCAAGCCGCACCATGGTTTTCCTCAGGCTGTGCAGATAGCCCTCCTCGATGGCATCGAGCAGTTCGTCATCGGCAGCGTCGATCAGCTCGAGCAGCGCGCCTTCGATCCTTGCATAGCCCTCCTCCCACAGCTGGCCGATTTCCGGCACGTCGACTTCGATGCACTCGTTCGACCAGTCCGGAGGATAGTAATCGCGCTCCCGGTTGGCGGGATCAGTGTCAAGGCTCAGCGAAAGGGAGGGGAACGATACGGCGTTGAAGGCAAAGGCGGAAAATGCCTGGTCCTTGAATGGGGACGCGCCCAGCAAGGCCAGCGACGCGCTGGCCAGCTTGAAGCAGGTTTCTTCGACGTCGTAGGCAGTTTCAAATGTCTGCCAATCAAGTGGTAAAGCGGGAGTCGGGGGCATGGCGGGCCTGTCGAAAAAATAAGAGTGGAAAGTGATCGGAATTATACGTGGCGCAACCGATGCGGCAGGCGCCGGCCGCGCGTACGGTGCGGCCGCAAAAAAGCCGCATCGGCCCTGCGGCGGATGCGGCTTTGCGCTAGCGCAAGCTGAAGCTTATTTCTTGGCAGCTTTCACTGCCTTCGGATACTTGATCGTCATTTCCTGCAGCAAGTTATCCGCGTGGTCCACTTCCTTCATCACCCACAGCATGTAGCGGATGTCGAGGTGGATGGCGCGCGTGATGGCCGTGTCGAAGTACCAGTCCTTGGTGATCGATTCATACGTCGAATCGAAGTTCAGGCCGATCAATTCGCCGCGCTTGTTCATCACGGCCGAGCCGGAATTGCCGCCCGTGGTGTCGGCGCTGGTGAGGAAGTTGACGGGCACCGTGCCCAGTGCCGGGTCGCGGAACTGACCGTAGCGTTTTTGCTTGACGGCGTCAATCAAGCCTTGCGGCGCTTCGAACGGAGCCTTGCCCGTGACTTTCTCGACGATGCCTTCCACGGTCGTGAACGGCCCCTTGGTGATGCCATCGCGCGGCGAGTACGGCGATACCGTGCCATACGTGACGCGCAGGGTCGAGTTGGCGTCAGGATAGACCGGCTTGCCTTGCGATTTCTTCCAGGCAATCACGGCTTGCATGTATTGCGGAATCACGCGTTCCAGGTTGCCGTCGATTTCCTTGCGGCGCTCTTCCAGCGCCGCCTCGACGGGCTGCAGCTTGATGGCCAGCGCCATGAAAGCGTCATCGGACTGGGCAACAGCGGCCTGGTCCTTTTCCAGCCAGGCCAGGCGCTTGGCCGTGTCAGCCAGTTGCGTCTGCTGATACAGGGCCGCCACGGCGCCTGGCGCCGGCAGCAGCGCGTCCAGGCCTTGCGGATGGCTCTTCGCCGCCAGTTGCGCGTAACGCTTCAGACCGGCTTCAAAACGCGCCTGGTCAACCTTGTTGACATACGACTGTTCCAGGCGGGCCAGGCGGGCCTTGATGAAGGCCAGGTCGCGCTGCTGGAAGCCCGATTCGCGCTCGGCGTCCGCTTTCTGGCGCTCCAGCGACAGGCGGTAGATGGTGCGCGCGCTTTTCAGCAAGTCGCTGTTGGTGGCCACGCTCCAGGCGAACTCTTCTTCGCTCAAGGCCATGTCGCTGGCGATCGCCGCGTCCAGTTCGGCCAGCAGGGTCGGCGACACGTTCGGCTGTTTCGCGTACCAGGCGCGGAACTCGGCATCCTGCACGTCCTTGATGGCGGCGATGTCCTTGCGGGCGAAACCGTCGAGCAAGCCCTGGGTTTTCTTCAGCACGTTGTTGATGCTTTTCACCACACTCGCATAGCGCACGGCAGCGGCAGCGTCGCCCTTCGTCGAGTCGGCCATCACGGCCAGATCCGCTTGCAGTTCGGATACTTTCAGGGGGAAGGCCGTATCGCGCGCGAAGCGGATTTCCGCCGGCAGCTTGTAGCGGCTGGTGCGGCCGGGGTAGCCCGCCAGCAAGATGCCGTCACCGGCTTTCAAGCCTTCGGCCGACACCACCAGGAAATCCTTCGATTGGTACGGCACGTTGTCGGGCGACGGGTCGGCCGGACGGCCATCCTTGCCCACGTAGGCGCGCAGGAACGAGTAATCGCCCGTGTGGCGCGGCCACTCGTAGTTGTCGGTATCGCCGCCGAAGTTGCCGATCTTGTCCGATGGCGCGTACACGAGGCGCACGTCGCGTATCATCATCTGGCGGATGCGGTAGTACTCGAGGCCGCGGTGGAAGGCGGGCACGGAGCAGCGGTACATCTTGTCCGTTTCGCATTCGGCGATCAGGTCCTTGATGCGCTTTTCCACGGCTTCGTGGCGCGCGCGGCCGCTCATGTCGGCCGTCAAGCCTTTCAGCACGCGGTCGCTGACGTTTTCCACCTTGTCCGTCACATACACGAGGCTGTTCGGACCGCCCGGCAGCTCGCTAGCACGAGTCTTGGCCAGGAAGCCGTCGGTGATGTAATTGTGTTCCGGCGTGGAATTGCGCTGCACGGCGCCATACGCGCAGTGGTGGTTCGTCACCACCAGGCCGGCGTCGGAGACGAAGGCGGCCGAGCAGCCGCCCAGCGACACGATGGCGCTCATCGGGTGCTTGCTCAGGTCGGCCAGTTTTTCTGCAGGAATGTCGATGCCGACCCGTTTCAGTTCGGCTTTCAGCTGCGGCAATTGGTGTGGTTGCCACTGCCCTTCGTCAGCGTGTGCGCCGGCGAACGCGCCCAGCAAGGCGACTGGTAATACGATTGTCTTGAACAAGATTTGCTCCTCCATAAAAAGCAGGCGAAAGTATAGCCTGTCCAGGCGGCCTGAGTCGGCAAAAATTATCCCATTGCAATTTCTGTATCAGGCGGCCGGCCGCCCCGTCCCCTGCAAGGGGATCTGCAGGGCCAGCCGGCAACCGGCGCCCGAGGCCGGCACACCGACCTCGAACTGCCCGCCCAGCGCCGTCACGCGCTCGGCGATGCCGATCAGGCCAAAGCACTGCTTCTTGCGCTGCTGCTGCGGCGTGATGCCGATGCCGTTGTCGCTGATGGCCACGTACACGGCGCAGGCATCCGAACTGAGTTCGATCTCGACCTGGCTGGCCTGGGCATGGCGCATGACGTTGCTGAGCGCTTCCTGCACGATGCGGAACAGCACGATCTCGACCTGGCTGCCGATGGCGGAAAACAATGCCTCGTCGCGTATCAGCAGCTGGCAAGCAACGCCGCTGCGCTTGCGGAAGTCGCCCACCTGCCACTCGATGGCGGCTTGCAAGCCCAGGTCCAGCGCCATCGGGCGCAGCTCGTTCATGATGCCGCGCACGCTCTTGATGGTGGTGTCGACATTGCTGAGCACGGCGCCGACCCGGCGGTGCAGGCGCGGATGGGAGCCTTCCGTACGCGCGCTGAGCATGGAAATATCGATGCGCAGCGCCAGCAGGTTTTGCCCCAGTTCATCGTGGATATCGCGCGAAATGCGCTTGCGCTCGTCTTCCTTGGCCGTTTCCAGGTGCAGCGCCAGCTGGCGCAGCTGCGCATGCGACTGGCGCAGGGCGCCATCCATCAGCTTGCGTTCGGTGATGTCCGTGTGCGCCACCACCACGCGCAGCGGCCCTTCGCCGAGGAAGCGGCTGATCCTGGCCTGCGACCAGCGGGGACCCGAGCGCGTGGCAAACTCATACTCGAGCGCAAACGTGTCCGCGTTACCGGCGATGACGGAGCGGATGCCGGCGGCCAGCTCGCGCCCGGCGCTGCGCTGCCAGCGCGGGTCCGTGTCGCAAAATTCCAGGTAGTGCAGCGGCTGCGGCGTTTGCCCGACGAAGGCCAGGCAAGCCTGGTTGGCATGCACGACGCGGCCCGACCGGTCCAGCACCAGCACCCGGTCCGTCAGGGAATCGATGGTGGCGTGAAAGAAGCGCTCGGCATCGCGCAAGGCTTCCTGTGCCCGCTCGCGCTGGTGTACTTCCAGCTGCAGGTGCTGATTGGCCCGCAGCAATTCGGCCGTGCGGTCGACCACCCGCTGGTCCAGCTCGCGGTGCAGTTCGCGCAAGTCCGCCTCGGCCAGCTTGCGCTCGGTGATATCGGAAAACACGCCGACAAAATGGCTGATCGCGCCATCCGGGCTGCGCATCGGCGTGATCGACAGCGATTCGACGAAGCGCTCGCCATTCTTGCGCCGGTTCACCAGTTCGCCATACCAGCTGCCATCCTGGTGCAGGCTGCGCCACATGGCTTCATAAAAATGCGGCAGATGCGTGCCGCCGCCGAGGAAGGACGGATCGCGGCCGATGGCTTCCTCCGCCTGGTAACCGGTGATGGTGGTGAACGCGGGGTTGACGGAAATGATGCGGTTGGCGCTGTCCGTCACCAGCACGCCTTCGCGTATGCTGTCGAGTATCACGAAGGCGCGCCGCAAGGCCGATTCGCGCGCGTGCTCGTCGCCCAGGTCCGTCACCAGCATGCGCGCCGTGGCGCTGTCCGCATCGTAATTGGCTTCGATGCGCACCATGCCGCACATGCCGCCCGCTTCGCCTTCGAACAGCGGCGCTTCGAGCACCTGGCGCGCGCCGCCGGTGAAGACGGCGTCGAGGAAGCGCCGGAAGCCGCCCTGCGCCTGGGGGGCGACGAATTGCTCGAAACGCCGTCCCAGCAGCCGGTTCTTGTCGCGTTGCAACAAGCCGCAGGCTGCCACATTGACACGCGTGATCACGCCTTCGCGCGCCAGCGAAAAGTAACTGACGGGCGCCTGTTCATACAGCTGCGCATAACGGTCGCGGCTGCTTTCAAATTCATTTTTCAGCTGTTCCAGCTCGGCCAGGGCCGCGCTCTGCATTTCCAGCTCGATCTGGCTGACCTGCAACTCATGCAACTGACGCATCACGTCTTCATTCGACTGCGGCGCGGGCTGGCGCTGCTCCGCGGCCAATTGCTCCGCCTGCTCTCTCAGGCGGGCCGGCGCGCTGCCGTCGAATGGTTCGCTCATGACACGTGCTCGCCGCTACTGCCGCCGGCCACGGCGCCGGACTGGATCTGGCGCAGCTGGGCTTCCAGCAGTTTCGACTCTGTAATGTTGATGAAGGTCACCACCACGCCATCGATCACATTTTCGATCGTGCGGTACGGCATGATGCGCACGTTGTACCAGCGCCCCGTCTTGGTTTCCACTTGCCGCTCGCAAAACACCAGGCTGCGGATCACTTCCAGCGCATCGTCTTCCAGGCCCGGATAATCGAGGTCGTTGGCGATGTCGCTGAGCGGGCGGCGCAAGTCCGTCTGGATCAGCTTATAGATTTGCGTGGCCGGCGCCGTGAAGCGGCGGATGCGCAGGTCGCTGTCGAGGAAAATGGTGGCGATATCGGTACTATTGAGCAGATTCTTCATGTCGCTATTGACCAGCGACAAATCATCGACCTTCGATTGCAGCTCGGCATTGACCGTGTACAACTCTTCGTTGAGCGACTGCATCTCTTCCTTCGACGTGGTCAGCTCTTCGTTCGTCGATTGCAGCTCTTCATTGGTCGACTGCAGTTCCTCGTTGGCCGATTTGAGTTCCTCGCGCGACGTCTGCATCTCGTCGCGCACGGCCTGGATTTCATTGCGCGCCTGCGCCAGTTGCTGTTCCAGTTCCAGCACCTTGGGGTTCGGCGAGCGGCCGCGGCGCGCCTCGGCCACCAGCGGCGCGCTGGCAAACGTGACAAACACCATGCCGCGCAAGGATTCAGGCTGGCTCAGCGCTTCCGCGCTCAGGTCGACGCCCAGCGACTGTCCCAGGTGATCCTTGACCACCAGCCCCTTCAGGCGCACCACCCTCTCGCTCTGCAAGGCTTCCTTGATGAGGCCAGCCAGCTCATAGCGCAAGCCTTCGCGCGCCATCGCATGGATATTCCAGTTGGCCTTGCCGGCTGCCGGTTCGAGGAAGGCGCCCGTGCGCCCGTTGATGTACAGGATGTCGCCATCCTGGTTCAGCAGCGCGGCAGCCGGTGAATATTTCTGGAGCAATAATTGCTCGACATGGGATTGAATCTTTCCAGTCATGCTGACTTCTCTCGTGTCGCTAGGTGTAGGGGGGGATGCCAACGATACCTTGGTGGGGAAATACGTGGGCAGGCGCTGACGCGCCAGGTTGTCGAGGCGGCGGTACAGCCGGGTCGACGTGGTCAGCGGTGAAAACAGGTCGGAAAAATGGCCGGGCGTGTCGGCGCTGCCCAGCAGCAAAATCCCGTCGCGGTTCAAGGCGTAATGAAACAGGGGTATCAAACGCTGCTGCAACTTGGCATTGAGGTAGATCAGCAGATTGCGGCAGCACAGGATGTCGAGCTTGGTGAACGGCGGGTCGGAAATGATGTTTTGCTGGGCAAAGATGATCGTGTTGCGTATCTCTTTCTTCACGTGATAATCGTTCTTGTCGCGCAAGAAGAAACGCCCGAGGCGTTCGGCCGACACGTCGCTGCTGATGCTGTGCGGAAAGCGTCCCTGGCGCGCGCGGTCGATGGCGTCGGCCGACAGGTCGGTGGCAAAGATCTGCAGGCTGTACTTCGACGGCGGATTGATGCTGGCCACCACTTCATGGAACACCATGGCCAGCGAATACGCTTCCTCGCCCGTGGAACAGGCGGGCACCCAGGCCTTGAACGCGCGTCCGTCCGGATGGGCCGCCAGCAATTGCGGCAAGGCGACCATCTTCAGGTATTCCCACACTTTCGGGTCGCGGAAGAAACTCGTCACGCCGATCAGCAATTCCTTGAACAGCAAGTCGATTTCGCCCGGATTGGCGCGCAAGTACGGCACGTATTCTTCCATCGACGTCATTTGATACAAGCTCATGCGCCGCTCGATGCGCCGCAGCACCGTGTTGATCTTGTAATCCGTAAAACTGTTGCCCGTGTGTTCGGACAGCAAGGCGACAATTTCCTGCAAGGAATTGCGCCCGTTCGGTTCATGGCCCGGCAGGCTGAGGAAGCTGCTGCGAAACAGATAGGTGATGATCTTGTCCGGCATCTTGTCGGGAAAGTCGACCAGGTCCACCACTTCCGCGGCAATCGCGCTTTGCGGCATCATGTCGAATTTGGCCGTGTCCGGATGCTGGGCCAGGGTCAGCCCCCCTGCCTGCTTGATCGCCTGCAAGCCGCGCGTGCCGTCATTGCCCATGCCGGAAAAAATCACGCCCACGGCCAGTTCGCCCAGCTCGCTTGCGAGGCTCTCGAAAAAGATATTGATAGGCAAGCGGTGCCCGCGCAGCTGCACCGGTTCGCTGAGCACGAAACGCCCCTTGGACAAGCCCAGGTCGGCATTCGACGGTATCACATAGATATGGTTGGGCCGCAACTCCGCCTGGTGCGTGATTTCCGTGACGGGGATGCTGGTGGCGCGCTGCAGCAGTTCCGGCAGCATGGCCTTTTGCGTGGGATCAAGATGCTGGATCACCACATAGGCAATCCCGCTCTCCTGCGGCACGTTCGCCAGGAAGGCAACGATGGGATCGAGTCCGCCGGCGGATGCGCCGATGGCCACCACGGGGAAAACGATGGTGGCCACTTCAGGGACGGAAGCATTGCTGTGTTTACTGCGTGTCATCTTCTGCAAGAGTGCAGCCACGGCCAAAGCGTCAGGCTGGGAATTGATAATCTTGCATTCTAGCACTCAAGATGCGCGGCAAAACACGAATTTGGCGCAGGGCTTTTCCCTGCGCCAGGCTGCCCCCTAGCCGTCCCCTTTACTGCGCCTGCGGCACGTGCCAGCCGCCGCCCAGCGACTGGATCAGGGCCACGGCCGTCGTCTGGCGGTCCGCCTGCGCCTGCACCAGCGAACGGCGCGCCGACAGGGCCGTCACTTGCGCCGTCACCACGTCCGTATAGCCGACCTGGCCCGCGTTGTAACGGTTCAGCATCTGCTGCTCGACCTGGTCGGCGGCGGATGACGCCTGCTGGCGCAGGGCCAGCTGTTCGGCCAGCGCGCGCGTGGCCGACAACTGGTCTTCCACGGCGCCAAAGGCACTCAATACCGTCTGGCGGTAGCGCGCCACGGCCGCCTCGTGTCCCGCCTTGGCCGCATCCACGCTGGCCGTGGTGGCGCCCGCGTTGAACAGGGTTTGCGCGGCCGACACGCCCAGCGACCACAGGCTCGATGAGGCATTGAACAGGTCGCCCACCTTGCTGGCGCCGGAACCGTAGGAACCCGTCAGGTTCAGGCTCGGGTAATACGCGGAACGGGCGATGCCGATCTGCTCGTTGGCCACGGCCACCCGGCGCTCGGCGGCGGCGATGTCGGGACGGCGCTGCAGCAGCGTCGACGGCACGCCCAACGGCACTTCGGGCACGGTCAGGGTCCACGGCGCCACGGCCAGGCTGAAGTCCGACGGGGCCTTGCCCAGCAAAATCGCGATCGCATGTTCCAGCTGCGCGCGTGAACGCGTCTGGCTGGACAGGTCGATCTGCGCATTGGCCAGCTGCGTCTGCGCCTGCAGCAGGTCGGACTTGGCGGCGATGCCCGAATTGAAGCGGTTGCTGGTGATGTCAAGCACGCGCTTGTAGCCATCGATGGTGGCATTCAGCAGCGCGATCTGCGCATCGCTCTGGCGCAGCGAAAAGTAATTGGTGGCCAGTTCGCCCTGCGCCGACAGGCGGGCGGCGGCCAGGTCCGCCGCACTGGCGCTGGCGCTGGCGTCCGCCCCCGTCACGCCGGCGCGCAGCTTGCCCCACACGTCCGGTTCCCACGACGCGCCGATGGCGGCCTTGAAGTTGTTGTTCGTCTGCTGCTCGCCCCCGCCGCCCGAGCGGGCGCCGCTGCCCGTCAGGTTCACGGTGGGGAACAGCGAGGCGCGCTGTTCGCGCACCAGCGCGCGCGCCTGCTCGTAGGAAGCGATGGCGGCGGCCACGTTCTGGTTCGAGATGTCGATGCCTTCGGCCAGCTGGTTCAATTGGGCGTCGCCGAACAGGGTCCACCACGGTCCCCGCTCCAGGGTGTCGGCCGGCACGGCGGGCTGCCAGCCGGCCGCCTCCTTGAACGTTTGCGGCGCGGCGGCCGTCGGCGTTTCATACGCGGGGCTGACGGCGCAGCCGGCCAGCAGGAGGACGGCGGTGGCCACGCCCAGTGCCAGCAGGTGGCGTGCAGGGACGGTCGATACGACAGGTTTTACTTGCTTCATGATTGTGTGCTCGGGTTATCTGGCCCAGGAATGCGGCTCAATTGCTGCTCGTCGGCGCTGCGCGTGCGCAGCTTGTCGAGCAGGATGTAGACCACCGGGGTGGTCAGCAATGTGAGTAACTGGCTGGCAATCAGGCCGCCGATGATGGCGACCCCCAAGGGCTGGCGTAGCTCTGACCCCTCGCCGAAACCGATCGCCAGCGGCAAGGCGCCAAGCGCCGCCGCCAGGGTGGTCATCAGAATGGGGCGGAAACGCAGCAAACAAGCCTCGCGCACCGCTTCCACAGCTGTCAGCCCGCGCGAACGCTCGGCCTCCAGCGCGAAGTCGATGATCAATATAGCATTTTTCTTGACGATACCGATCAACAGGAACACGCCGATCAGGGCAATGATGGAAAACTCCATGCGGAACAGCAGCAAGGCCAGCACGGCGCCCACCCCCGCCGACGGCAAGGTCGACAGCACGGTGACGGGGTGGATCAGGCTTTCGTACAGGATGCCCAGCACGATGTAGATCACCACGATGGCCGCCAGGATCAGCAGCGGCTGCTCCTTGTTGCTGTCCTGCGCACTCTTCGCCGAACCCTGGAAGCTGCCGCGCACGTTCACGGGCATGCCGATTTCCGACTCCGCCTGGGCCACGGCAGCCTGCCCGTCGCTGAGCGGATAGCCGTCGGCCAGGTTGAACGACACGGTGGTCGCCAGTTCGCCGCCCTGGTGGTTGATCGACGTCGCCGTCGAGCTTTCCGCGAAGCTGCTGAACGACGACAGCGGCACCATCTTCGCCAGGGTGGTGCTCAAGGCCGAGCCGCTGGACGGATCGCGCGCCGCCGTCGTATTGGACGTCGTCGCGGCCACGCTGGTGCTGGCCGCGGCGGCGCTGGCGGCCGTCGTGCCGGTGGCGGCGACGGTGGCCGCATTCGACGCGGGCACGTACACGGAGCGCAGCGCTTCCGGGCTTTGCGCGTAGCGCGGCGCCACTTCCATGATCACGTGATACTGGTTCAGCTCATCGTAGATGGTCGCCACCTGGCGCTGGCCGAAGCTGTTGTACAGCGCATTGTCGATATCCTTCACCTGCACGCCCAGCTGCGTGGCGCGGTCCTTGTCGATGGAAACAAAGGTTTCCACGCCGTTTTCCGCCTGGTCCGTGTCCACGTCGATCAGGGCCGGCTGCAGCTTCATCTGGTCGGCCAGTTTCGCCGCCCATTTCTTCAAGTCCGCCTGGTTGTCGCTGATCAGGGTGTACTGGTAGGTGGAATTGCTGGAGCGCCCGCCCATGCGCAAATCCTGCACGGGGTTGAGGAACAGCGAAATGCCCGTCACCTTGGCCAGCTGCGGACGCAGGCGGGCGATCACGGCTTGCCCCTTGTCCGTGCGCTGCGAGGCCGGCTTCAAATCGATGAACATGAAGCCGCCCCCCGCCCTGCCGCCGCCCGTGAACCCGACGACGGTGGCGACGGCCGGATCGTCCTTGATGATGTCGACCAGCTGGCGCAATTTGGCCTGCATGGCCTGGAACGAGATGCTCTGGTCGGCGCGCATGCCGCCGTTGATCTGGCCCGTGTCCTGCTGCGGGAAAAAGCCCTTGGGCGCGGCCGCGAACAGGTACACGTTCAGGCCGACGACGAACACGAGAATCGTCATCACGAGAGCGGCGCTCGACAGGGCCCAGTCCAGGCAGTGTTCATACACGTTCAGCATGCGCTCGAAACCCCGTTCGAACCAGCGCGCGACGACGCCTGGCGGCTTGTGGTGCTCGCCGCTTTTCAGCAGCCAGGCGCACATCATCGGCGTCGTGGTGAGCGAGATGACGAGCGAAATCATCACGGCGGCCGACAGGGTCACGGCGAATTCGCGGAACAGCCGCCCCACCTGGCCGCCCATGAACAGCAGCGGGATGAAGACGGCCACCAGCGACAGGCTGATCGACAGTACCGTAAAGCCCACTTCGCGCGCGCCCAGCAGGGCCGCCTTGAAGCGGTCCATGCCCGCCTCGATGTGGCGCTGCGTGTTTTCCAGCACCACGATGGCATCATCGACGACAAAGCCCGTGGCCACCGTGAGCGCCATCAAGGAAAGGTTATTTAGCGAAAAGCCCAGCATGTACATCACGCCGAAAGTGCCCAGCAGCGAGACGATGGTGGCCACGGCGGGGATGATGGTGGCGCGCACGCTGCGCAAAAAGGCGCTGACCACCAGCACGACGAGCACGATGGACAAGATCAGCGTGAACTCGATCTCGTGCAGGGACGAGCGGATGGAATTGGTGCTGTCGGACGCCACCTGCAGCTTGATGTCGCCGGGCAGCTGCGCCTGCAGTTGCGGCAGCAGCGCGCGCACGCCGTCCACCGTGGCGATGACGTTGGCGCCGGGCTGGCGCGTGATCAGCACGATGACGGCCGGGTCGCCATTGAACAGGCCCAGGGTATTGTTGTTTTCCACGCCGTCGACCACTTCGGCCACGTCGTCGAGGCGGATGGCGGCGCCGTCGCGCCAGGCCACCACCAGGCTGCGGTAATCGGCGGCGCTGCGCCCGCCCGACGCCGTCGCCGCGCCCGAATAGATCTGCAGGCTGCGCTCGTCGCCGGAAATCGCCCCTTTCGGGCGGTTGGCGTTGCTGGCCTGGATGGCCGCGCGCACGTCTTCCATCGATACGGCATAGTGATTGAGCTGGTACGGCAGCAGTTCCACGCGCACGGCCGGCAGCGAGCCGCCGCCCAGTTCCACGTCGCCCACGCCTTTGACTTGCGCCACCTTTTGCTGCACCAGGTTCGACACGGCGTCGTAGATCTGGCCCGGCGTGCGCGTCTTCGACGTCAGCGCCAGGATGATCACGGGCGCGTCGGACGGATTGGCCTTGCGGTAGGTCGGGTTGCTGCGCAGGGTGGCCGGCAAGTCCACGCGCGAGGCGGCAATGGCCGCCTGCACTTCGCGCGCGGCCGAATCGATCTTGCGGTTCAAGTCGAACTGCAGATTGATGCGCGCCGAGCCCGTGCCCGACGACGACGTCATCTCGTTGACGCCCGAGATCACGCCCAGGCGCCGTTCCAGCGGCGTGGCCACCGACGTGGCCATGGTCGCGGGGCTGGCGCCGGGCAGGCTGGCGCTGACGGAAATGGTCGGATAATCGACCTGCGGCAGCGGCGAGACAGGCAGCACGAAGAAGGCGCCGATCCCCGCCAGTGCGATGCCGATGGTCAGCAGCACGGTGGCGATGGGGCGCTTGACGAACGGTTCGGACAGGTTCACGCGGCGCTCCCCGCGTTATCGGCCGGCTTGTCCAGCTTCACCCCGGGCGTCTTGCGCGCGAAGCGCTGGCCCAGGCGGTCGAAGCCCAGGTAGATGACGGGCGTGGTAAACAGGGTCAGCACCTGGCTGACGATCAAGCCGCCGAAGATGGCCAGGCCCAGCGGACGGCGCAACTCGGCGCCCTCGCCCCAGCCCAGCATCAGCGGCACGGCCGCGAACAGGGCCGCCAGGGTCGTCATCAAAATCGGGCGGAAGCGCAGCAGCGCCGCCTGGTGGATGGCTTCCTGCGGGCTTTTCCCTTCATCGCGCTCGGCTTCGATGGCGAAGTCGATCATCATGATGGCGTTCTTCTTGACGATGCCGATCAGGAGGATGATGCCGATGATGCCGATCACGCCCAGGTCTTGCCCGGAAATCATCAGCGCCAGCAAGGCGCCCACGCCGGCCGACGGCAGGGTCGACAAAATCGTCAGCGGGTGGATATAGCTTTCGTACAGCACGCCCAGCACGATGTAGACGCAGACGACGGCGGCCAGAATGAGCCACAGCTGGTTCGACAGCGAGTTTTCATACGCGCCGGCCGCGCCGAGGAAGGTCAAGGTCACCGATGGCGGCAAGGCGATGTCTTTCGCCGCCTGGCGGATGGCGTCGACGGCGCTGCCCAGGGCCACGCCTTGCGTCGTATCAAAGCCCAGCGTCGTGGCCGGGTATTGCGCCACGTGCGTGATTTGCAGCGGCGCCTGTTTTTCGCTGACGCTGGCAAAGGCGGACAGCGGCGTCGACTTGCCCGAACCCGTGCGCACCTGCAGGTCCGACAGGTCGGACGGCGTCGTGACGATGCCCGGCTGCGCTTCGAGGATCACGCGGTACTGGTTGGTTTCCGTGAAAATCGTCGAAATAATGCGCTGGCCGAAGGCGTTGTACAGCGCATCGTCGACGGTGGCCGTGGTGACGGACATGCGCGCGGCGCTGTCGCGGTCAATCCCCACGGTGACGGCGGCGCCCGTGGCGCCCGCATCCGTGACGACGTTGCGCAGCTGCGTTTTTTCGCGCATGCGCGCCGCCAGCTTGCCGGCCCACTCGGTGACGGTGGCCGTGTCGGCCCCTTCGAGCGAGACGCGGTATTGCGTCGGCCCCGATTCCGCATCGATGGTCAGATCCTGCGTCGGCTGCAGATACAGGGTCACGCCGGCCACCTTGGCCACGCGGTCGCGCAGGCGCTCCATGATCTCGTCCTGGCTGCCGCTGCGCGGACGCTTGAGATTGATCAGCATGCTACCCGTATGCAGCATGGTATTGTTGGCCGCATCGACGCCCACGAGGGAACTCAAGGTATCGACAGCGGGGTCTTCCAGCAGCGCGCTGGCGGCCGCCTGCTGCAAGGTGGCCATGCGCTCGTACGAGACGGCTTGCGAGGTTTCGATGCGCGCCTGCAGCTGGCCCGTGTCCTGCGTGGGGAACAGTCCCTTCGGAATGGTGATGTACAGGATGACGGTCAGCACCAGGGTAGCCAGGGCCACCAGCAGGGTCAGGCCCTGGCGTTTCAAGACCCACACGAGCGCATGGTCGTACTGCACGATCACCTTGTCGAGGAAAGCCTGGATGCGCTGGCCCGTGGCACTGATTTTTTCATCGGCGTGGCTCTTCAGCCAGCGCGCCGACATCATCGGCACCAGGGTGAGCGACACCACAGCGGAAATCAGGATCGTGATGGCCAGGGTCATGGCGAATTCGCGGAACAGCCGGCCCACCACGTCGCCCATGAACAGCAGGGGAATGAGCACGGCGATCAGTGACACGGTCAGCGAGATGATGGTAAAGCCGATCTGCGACGCGCCCTTCAGGGCGGCGGCCATCGGCGTTTCGCCCTCCTCGATGTAGCGGGCGATGTTTTCGATCATGACGATGGCGTCATCGACGACGAAGCCCGTGGCGATCGTCAGCGCCATCAGGGACAGGTTGTTCAGGCTGTAGCCGAGCAGATACATGACGCCGCAGGCGCCGATCAGCGAAATCGGCACGGACAGGCTGGCGATCACGGTGGCGCGCATGCTGTGCAGGAAGGCGAAGATCACCAGCACCACCAGCAGCACGGACAGCAGCAGTTCCATTTCCACGTGTTCGACCGAGGCGCGGATGCCCGTCGTGCGGTCGCTCAGCACGTCGAGCTTCATGGCCGCCGGCAGGCTGGCCTGCAGGTCGGGCAGCAGGGCCTTGATGGCGTCGACCGTCTTGATGACGTTGGCGCCGGGCTGGCGCTGCACGTTCAGGATGATGGCCGGCTGCTTGCCGGACCAGGCGCCCAGGCGCGTGTTTTCCGCACTGTCGACGACATTCGCCACGTCGGACAGGCGCACGGGCGCGCCGTTTTTATAGGTGATGATCAGGCGCTTGTAATCTTCCGCCGTGACGAGTTGATCGTTCGCGTTGATGGTGAACGAGCGCGTGGGACCGTCGAAACTGCCCTTGGCGCTGTTGACGTTGGCCGCAGCGATGGCCGTGCGCAGGCTGTCGAGGCCCAGGCCGTACGAGGCCAGCAATTTGGTGTCGCCCTGGATGCGCACGGCGGGACGCTGGCCGCCCGACAGCGAGACGAGGCCCACGCCATTGACCTGGCTGATCTTCAGCGCCAGGCGCGTGTTGACGATGTTCTGCACCTGCGTCAGCGGCATTGTGTCCGAGGTAATCGCCAGGGTCAGCACGGGCGCGTCGGCCGGGTTGATCTTCGCGTACACGGGCGGCGCCGGCAAGTCGGTCGGCAGCAGCGAGCCGCCCGCGTTGATGGCCGCCTGCACTTCCTGCTCGGCCACGTCCAGGGTCTGGCCCAGGGTGAATTGCAGGGTGATGATGGAAACGCCGGCCGCGCTGGTGGAACTCATGCGCTGCAAGCCGGACATCTGCCCGAACTGGCGCTCCAGCGGCGCCGTCACGGTCTGCCCCATGACTTCGGGACTGGCGCCCGGGTACAGGGTCTGCACCTGGATGGTGGGGAAGTCCACCTGCGGCAAGGCGGCCAGCGGCAGGAACTTGAAGCCGACCAGCCCCGCCAGCACGATGGCCAGCATCAGCAGCGCCGTGGCGACGGGGCGCTTGATGAAGGGAGTCGATGGACTCATTGCGCTGCGCCCTTCGCCGGCGCAGTAGCTGGCACTGTGGCTGGCGCGGATGCGGATGCCGATGCGGACGCCGATGCGCTGGCCGCGCCGTCAGCGTGCTGGCGGCGGTGGCGGCGTTCGCCGTTCGCCCCGGCGGCACCGGCGCCGCCCATGGCAGGCTTGTCGCCCGCCAGGGTGACTTTCGCGCCTTCCTTCAGGCGGTCGGCGCCTTCCGTGATGACTTGCTCGCCCGCTTCCAGGCCGGCGCGGATTTCCACCATGTCGGTGGTCGCCTGGCCCCGCGTGACCATGCGCACGGTAACGGTCTTGTCCGCTTTCAGCACGTACACGAAGTCGCCGTTGTTGCTGTGGCGCAAGGCCGTGACGGGCACCAGCACGGCGCCCGTGATGTTGCCCAGTTCCAGGCGCACGTTGACGAACTGGCTGGGGAACAGGGCCATCTTGTCGTTCGTGTAGCGGGCCTTGGCGCGCACGGTGCCCGTCTGCACGTCGACCTGGTTGTCGAGCGCCGTCAGGCTGCCCTTGTCCAGGGTATGCGTGCGCGTGCGGTCCAGCGCCAGCGCCGCCAGGGCCGTGCCGCCATTCAGGCGTTCCTGGATCGTCTGCACCTTATCCTGCGGCACGGAAAATTCCACGTCGATGGGCGACAGCTGCGTCACCACCACCACGCCGCCCGTGTCGCTGGTGCTCACCAGGTTGCCGATATCGACCACCTTCAAGCCCGCGCGGCCGCTGATCGGCGACACCACCTTGGTGTAGCCCAGGTTCAGCCTGGCCGTGCCTTCGGCGGCGCGGTCCGTCATCACGGTACCTTCCAATTGTTTGACCAGGGCGGCCTGCGTGTCGACGTCCTGGCGCGCGATGGAATCCTGGCCCAGCAGGGTTTGATAGCGTTTCAGGGTCAGGCGCGCGTTTTCCAGCTGCGCTTCATCGCGCTGGCGCTGGCCCGTGGCCTGCATCAGCGCCATCTCGAACTGGGCCGGGTCGATCTGCGCCACCACCTGGCCCGCCTTGACCATGCCGCCTTCCTTGAATTTCAGCTCCTTCAAAATACCCGACACTTGCGGGCGCACCGTCACGGTGGACGCGGCCGTCACCGTGCCCAGCGCATCGAGCACCACGGGCAAGTCGGATTTCACGGCCGTGGCCACGCCCACGGTGGTCGAAGGGCCGCCGCGGCGCCCGCCCGGGCCTCCCGGCCCGCCGGGGCCACCGGCGCCGGGCTGCGCGCTGACGCCCGAATGGGTCAGGTACCAGGCACCGCCCCCCAGCGCAGCCATCACGGCCAGCGCGATGACCGTGCCGACGATTTTCGAACGGCGGCTGCGCCGCGGGGTGTTGGGTGTAGTCTGCGAATCCATCGCTTATCCTTGTCTAGGCCGCTGGCACGGCGAGTCTGTGGCGCCGGCCGAGGTGGAACACACTCAGGCCGGACGACCGTTTTTCGGGGTTGTTTCGGTACAAAGCCGGGGGAGTCAAGAGCTGAAAGTCAGCTGAAAAAACATCGCTCCCTAGCGTGAAACGACTCTAGCATAGTCATGTAACTGTTTCATTTCTACTTGAAACAATTACACACAGCCAGCCAGGCGTGGGAGGATCGGGCGTGCCCGCGGGCACGCCGCCCCTGTGGGAGAACGGTGGAAGAATCAGGCTTGCGGGGCGTCGCGCCCCGGCGCCGGCGGCGCGCGGGCGACTCGCATGCAGATACAAACTCGCTACAAATCTCCCGCCAGCCGGCTTGACCTGGCGCCGCGCAGGCCGTTGGCGCTTACAGCGTCATGCCGAGGATGACATCCTGATAGTCGGTGCGGCCCACGCGGAAGGTGCGCCGGCCCACCTGCGCAAAGCCGCAGCGCGCATAAAACGCCAGCGCATCGTGGTTTTCCGCGTACACGCCCAGCAGCACCCGCCCTGCCCCGCCGGCGCGCGCCTGTTCCACGGCCGCCTGCATCAGGCGCTGGCCCACGCGCTGGCCCTGGAAGCGGTGCAGCAGGTAGATGCGCTTGATTTCCAGGTCGTCCGGCCGCGGGTCGGCCACCGGCAGGCTGGCCGGACTGAGGACCAGGT
Source organism: Janthinobacterium sp. SUN206 (assembly GCF_030587305.1). Taxonomy (NCBI): domain Bacteria; kingdom Pseudomonadati; phylum Pseudomonadota; class Betaproteobacteria; order Burkholderiales; family Oxalobacteraceae; genus Janthinobacterium; species Janthinobacterium sp. SUN206. Next base: position 1,897,956 of record NZ_JAPWIB010000001.1, read on the forward strand.
AGCCGACGGGCGCGCCGCCCGGCGTGGCCTCGGCCAGCCACAGCCGCATGGCCGGCAGCGCCAGCCAGTCGCGGTATAGCTGTGCGTCGTGCTGGCGCTGGCAATGGGCGATGACGTCGGCGCCATCGAGGATGCCGGCGAACGCTTCCAGGAAAGTCGCTTGCCCCACCAACGCCAGCGCCAGCTCGTCGCCCTTGGCGCAGGGGCGGATGGTGATGGCCGTGCCGGTTTTTTCGTTCATGTCGCTTGCCATGCCTTGCTCCTCATCGCTGTCCTGCATATGAAACAAGCCGGGCGAAGCCGGCTTGGGTAGCTTGTCTATGCTGGTGTTACTTGCCGCCCAGGGGCACCTCGCACAGGCAATGCGTGAGGGCCATGAACGGTTTGTGCTCGCGCGTGATGCCCGACAGCCAGCTCAGGTCCTGCGCCATGCCCAGCGCCGCGTCGGCCGGCAAGCCCGTGCCGGCCAGGCCCAGTTTCACGTGCTCGCCCAATCCCAGCGAGGCCATGGCCTTGGAGCCGAACATGCCGATCAGGCGGTCCACGTTCGACGTTTCCTGCTCCAGGTACGTGACGCGGTAGTCGGCGCCCAGGTTGGCGCGCTTGGCCGCCGACGCCAGCGCATCGCCGTAGCTGCCGATGCGGTCGACCAGGTTGCGTTCCTTGGCCTGCAAGCCCGTCCAGACGCGGCCCTGCGCCACTTCATTGATCTTTTCCGGCGTCGTCTTGCGCGCCTTGGCGGCCAGATTCAGGAAGTCCCCATACACGTGGTTGATCGAACCCTGGATCACTTGCGCAAAGCGGGGGTCGAGCGGACGCAAAGGGTTGCCCGCGTCGGCCAGCCAGGTGGTCGGCGAGCCGGCCGTGTGGATGCCCAGCTTTTCCACCACCTTGTCGGCCGTCGGCAAAATCGCGAACACGCCGATGGAACCGGTGATGGTGGCCGCGTCGGCGATGACTTCGTCGGACGAGGTGCTGATCCAGTAGCCGCCCGAAGCGGCCACATTGCCCATCGAGACGACCACCGGCTTGCCGGCGGCGCGCGTCAGTTCCAGTTCGCGGCGGATCAATTCCGAGCCGAAGGCGCTGCCGCCCGGCGAATCGACGCGCAGCACGACGGCTTTGATCGACTTGTCTTCGCGCGCCTGGCGGATCAGACGCGAGGTGGACAGGCCGCCGATGGCGCCCGGTGGCGCGATGCCGTCGCCGATTTCACCGGAGGCGATGACCACGCCGACGGCGTCGCCGATGTGTACGGGGCGCAGGCGCGCCAGGTAGTCGGTGTAGTTCACCTGGCGGAAATTCGTGCCTTCCGTGTTCTTCGCGCCGCGCGCCATCATGAACTGGCGCAGTTCGTCGCGCGTTTTCAGGCCGTCGACCAGCTTGGCGTCCAGCGACAGCTTGCCCAGGTCGCCGCCGGCCGCCGTCATCAGCGCCGGCAGCGCATCGATCGATTGCATGATGGCGCCGGCCGGCAGCTTGCGCGCCTTTTCCACGTCCGTCGTGTAGGTGGTCCACAGGCCGTTGTTCAGGTAGCGGTCCGCTTCGGCCGCCGCTTCGGACGGGCCATTGGCGATGAAAGGCTCGGCCGCACTCTTGTACGTACCCACTTTCAGCAGGTTGACCGTCACGCCGACCTTGTCGAGCGCGTCGCGGTAGTAATTGCGGTAGCGGCCAAAGCCTTCCAGCATGACGCCGCCCATCGGGTGCAGGAAGACCTCGTCGGCCTTGACCGCCACCAGGTACTGGCGCTGGTTGTAGCTGGAACCCCAGGCCGTCACTTTCTTGCCCGTGGCGCGGAAGCGTTCCACGCCGGCCGCCACTTCGCGCAGGGAAGCGAGGCCGCCGCCCTGCAATTCGTCGAGCAGGATGACCATGGAACCGATGTTCTTGTCCTTGGCCGCCGTGTCGAGCACGGCCAGCACGTCGCGCAGCTGCACGTTTTTCTTGACTTCGCCGCTGACATTGGCCAGCACCGCTTCGCGCACGCCGCCCGGGGTTTCCTCGACCAGCGGGCCTTGCAAGTCCAGCACCAGAGTGGTCTTTTCCGCCAGGGGCTTGGCGCCGCCGCCAAAGATGGCGATCAGGATGGCGATGACGATCAGCAGGAAAATCAGATTGATGACCGCGCGGCGGGTGGCGTCCAGCGCGCGCCAGAATGCGCCGAAGCCGCGGCGCAGCGGCGGGAAGGGGTTGAGTGACATTGATGCTCCGTGAGGTTATGTACCTAAAGGAAATCAATATAGCTGAAAATGGCCGCGATCGCCTTGGGATTCGTCTTATTTTGACAAGTATTGCGCGCCCTGGGCGCCCTGCCCTGGCGGCGTGGAAATGAGGAACAGGCCGCCCAGCACGAGGGAACCATTCAGTATCAGCAATTCCAGGCCCAGGCGGTAATGCGCGAACAGCAGCGCCTGCTCCTGCTCGATGAGCGCGCACAGCAGCGGCCCGGCCACGGCCACCAAAGGCACCCAGCGGTCGCGCACGCCGCGCCGGCTCAGCAGGCCGAAGGCGAACAAGCCCAGCAGCGGACCGTAGGTATAGCTGGCCAGCTTCAGGATCACGCCTATCATGCTGGGATCATCGAGCCACTTGAAGGCCATGATCAGGATCAAGAACAGGGCCGCAAAGCCCAGGTGTACCTTGCGGCGCCAGCGCATCTGCACGGCCGGGCTCAAATCCTGCCGCCGCTGCAAGCCCAGGATGTCGATGCAGAAGGTGGACGTCAAGGCCGTGAGCGCCCCATCCACGCTGGGAAACAGGGCGGAAATGAGGGCGATGAAGAAAATCAGCTGCACCACGGCGGGGAAATGCCCGAGCACCACCGCAGGGAACAATTTATCGCCCGTGGCCGTCACGCCGGCCAGCGGCGCGTACAGGTGCAGCAAGCCGCCCAGGAAGAGGAACAGCAGCAGCACGCCGGTCAGCACCACGGTCAGGCTGAGCATATTCTTTTGCGAGTCGCGCAGGGTCCGCACGGAGATGTTCTTTTGCATCATTTCCTGGTCCATGCCCGTCATGGCAATGGTGATGAACATGCCGGCAAGAATATGCTTCCACACGTAGGCGGGGCTGTCCGGGTCGGTGGTGAAGATGCGCGTGAGGCCTTGCGCGCGCATGCGTTCGAGGCTGTCGACGAGCGACAAATCCATCTCGCGCAGCAAAAACACGCTGCAGATGACGAGACCGGCCAGCATGCACGCCGTTTGCAGGGTATCGGTCCAGACGATGGTCTTGACGCCCCCTTCATACGTGTAGATCAGGATCAGCAGCAGCACGACGCACGCCGTCAGCCAGAACGGCACGCCGAAGCTGTCGAGAATAGTTGCCTGCAGGATATTGACCACCAGATACAGCCGCGCCGTGGCGCCCAGCAGGCGCGAAACGATGAAAAACGCCGCCCCGCTCTGGTAGGAGCGCCGCCCCAGGCGCAATTCCAGATAGCGGTAAATCGACGTGAGCTGCAGCCGGTAGTACAGCGGCAGCAAGATGAAGGTGATGGCCAGGTAACCGAGCACATAGCCGATCATCAGCTGGATATAGCCGAAGCCGTTGCTGCCCACGGCGCCGGGTACGCTGATGAAGGTCACGCCCGTCAAGGTCGTGCCCACCATGCCGAAGGCCACCAGCATCCAGTTGCTGTCCTTGTTGCCGATGAAGAAACTGTCGTTGGTGGCATGGCGCGAGGTGCGCCATGCCACGCCCAGCAAGATCAGGAAATATGCGAGGACGACGGCAAACAGGATGACTGGGGACATGGATGTTGCGCTGGCGGCAAAGGTGAACAGGGGCAGCAATATACAACAAAGCGTACAGCAATGCCCCCAGGCAATCAGGCGTCAGCAGCCGGTCGGTTTGACTTTTTCCACTTCCAGGCCGAACCACGGACGCAAACGCGTGCCGATGACGTTGCCCAGGAAGGCGCACACCAGCCACAACCAGCCGTGCAAGCTGCCCGAGACGATGCCGCTGAAATAGGCGCCGATGTTGCAGCCATAGGCCAGGCGCGCGCCGTAGCCGAGCAGCAAGCCGCCGACGATGGCGGCGATCAGCGAGCGGCGCGGAATGCGCCACACGGGCGCGTAGCGGCCGGCCAGCGCGGCCGCCAGCATGGCGCCCAGCACGATGCCGATGTCCATCACGGAAGTCTTGTCTTGCGTCAATGGCGCGGCAAGGGCGGCGGCATTCGCCTTGGTGGACCAGTAAGCCCAGCTGGCCGTGTCGATACCGACCACGGAGGCCGCCTTGGCACCCCACAGGGCGAACGCCGACGTCACGCCCCACGGCTTGCCAGACAACGCCAGCGTGGCGAAGTTCAGCACGACGAGCGCAACGGCGCCCGCCACCAGCGGCCACGGGCCGTGCAGCCAGGGCGACGCCTGCGCCGGGCGCAGGGGCGTGGCGACGAGCTTGCCATGGCGGCGCTTTTCAACGAAGACCGTGATGGCGGCGATCAAGGCAAAAACGATCCAGTTCAGCGCCAGCGCGGGCGCCAGGCCCAGGGTCGTGACGAGGGAAATCGGCTTGAGCTGCGGCAATGAAGTCCAGAACGGCATGTGCGCCGTGCCGATCACGGAGCCGACGATGAAGGCGGCCAGGGTGATGAGCATGCGCGTGCTGCCCCCGCCGACTGTATACAAGGTGCCGGACGCGCAACCGCCGCCCAGCTGCATGCCGATGCCGAAGATGAAGGCGCCGAAGATGACGGACGTGCCGGCGGGCGAAACGAGGCCCGCGACGGGCGTGCCGAACAGGGTGCCGGCCGACAACGCGGGGAAAAACAGCGCCACGCCCACGGCCAGCATCAGCATTTGCGCGCGCAAGCCGTCGCCGCGGCCGTCGGCGATGAAGACGCGCCAGGCGGACGTGAAACCGAAAGCCGCGTGATACAGGGTGATGCCGAGCAAGGCGCCCACCACGTACAGCGCGGCCTGGTTGATGCCGACGGTGTGCGCCAGGTACCACGCACCGATCAGGATGAGCAACAGGGCGACGCCCAGCGGTTTCGGATTGATGGCGGCGCGCAGGCCTGGCGGCGAAGCTGCAATATCGGACATGATGGGGGACGCTAAAGGAAGGGAAGCGCCATTTTCCCCCGTTTTGCTGTTTTCTGCCAGCAAGTTAGCCGTCCGCCGGGCGCCGCCACGCCCAACGCCCCGTCACCAACGTCAAGGGACGGAGCGGATGGCGAGGGGCACGCACCGGCAGGGAAGGCCTGCGCCTGCCTGCCCTGCGTGCCCGCTGCGGCGTCAGCTGACGCGCATCATTTCGACAGTTTCACCTGCGCCAGTTCCGCCGTCAGGTAGCCGACAGCGCCGCTGGCCTTGCTGTTGTAGTTGGTGTTGATGATGATGTTGATCTGGTCCTTCAGCGCGGACGGCAAGGCGGGGAAGCGGCTCCACTCGTCGCCCGGATGCTGGAAGTTGCTCATCACATAAGTCCAGCCATTGATTTCATCGACCGCATGCAGGCCCGTCGATTCCGCGCCCGCCGGGCACGACAGCAAGCGCTCCAGCTTCTTGGTATCGACGTTATACGCCCACAGGAAGTTGTTCAGGTGGTTGCCGCTGTCCTCGCCGATGAACAGGGTGCGCAGTTTTTCCGAGAACTTCAGGTTGTCGGGGCTGGCGATCTTGGCCGGGTTGGCCGTGTTGCCCAGGCCATCGGCCGCGATGTCTTCGCCCGCGATCAGCAGGGTCGACTCGCTTGGCACCCATTCGCTGTCGATCGCCGCGCCCGTGTCATCCTTCTGTCCGCCCGTCAGCTTGTGCGACACGACGGCGCCCGCCACCAGTTTCTTGAACTTGACGTTGTGGCCGGCCACGTAGCCCGAACCGCCTTCGACCATCGAATCCTGGATGTTGGCATACGCCGAGTAGGCAATCTTGTCCTTGGCGTTGACCGTCGTGCCTTCGTTCTTGGTAAAGGCCATGCTGCCGCCCTTGAGGGCCGCGTAACGGTGGGTTTCCAGGAAGGCGGCGGCTTTTTCCTGGCCGGCCTTGACCCTGACCCAGGCGGTTTTCTTGTTCAGCACGATCTTCGTGTAGCTGGCGTCGGACGGATCGGCCAGGGTCGAATCCATGATGTCGGTGGCCTTGATGCCGCCGTCGACCAGCGCCTTGATCTCGGCGTGCGTCGCATGGCCCAGCTTGACCCATTGCAGCTTGCCGGTAGTGGTCTCGGTCAGCTGGGTCGTGTATTTGGCGACGTACAGGGTGCCGCCTGCGGCCAGGTCGGCCACCTTGTCGGCCACGAACATGAACAGTCCGCCATTCGTATAGTCGTCGCCGCCCAGGATGGTGCGCTGGTCCGGCATCACCTGCACCAGTTCGCGCGAGTAGCGGCCCAGGCAATAGTGCTTCTTGATGCTGCCGGTGCCGTCCGGGTTGACCGACACTTCCGGCAGGTGGCCGTAGTCGTACGGATTGGCGGTCGTCGTATCGCCGAAGACGTTCTTGCTGAATTCCTTGAGCACGGCCAAGGTCTGGCCACCCAGGCCCTGGTCGAAGGCGTCGGGTTCGTACTCTTCGCTCGACAGATGGGTATTCCACGGCGACAAGCTGGCGCCGCAGGTAATCCACAGGCCCTTCACCAGCGAGGTATCGACGTTGTGGTATTTCACCAGCGATAGCTTGCCGGTGGTCTGGTCCTGGTCCAGGCTCAGCACGGCGATCGGCGACGGCAGCGTGCCATAGGTGGAGGCGCCGGCCTGGTTCAGCGAGTTGTATTCAAATTGCACCACGGCAAACACCGGCTTGCCCTTGACGCCGCTCACGCTGGCGTTGGCCACCGTCAGCATCGAGCTGCCGTCCGGCGAATCCGAGAAGAACTGGCGTTCCTTGCCCGGCACCGAACTGTCGATGATGGGCTGGTTCTTGATGTCGAAGTAGCCGCCCGCGATCACGGTGCCGCCCTTGCCGTCCGGCACCCGGTCGCCCGTCAGGAAGAAAGGCTGGTACGCCAGGTTATAGCTGTTGCTGCTGCCATCGCTGAAATTGACCTTGAGCTTGGAGCCGACGGTGGTCGTGGCCAGCGCGGCAGGCGAACTCGCCAGTGGCGCGGCCATGCCGGTGAATTCCGCCGTGGTAAACGTCGCGGCAGGAACGACTGGCGGCGTCACCGCTGGCACGTCGTTATCCGAACTGCCGCCACAACCGGACAGAAAAGCGCTGACGCCGGTCAAGCCGGCCAAAGGCAGCATGGGGGCACCGGCAAACAGTTGCAACAGGCGGCGGCGTGAGGACTCAGGGGCGTAATTCGACATTTTTTGTTTCTTCCGTTATAAATAAATATCGTGGGACAGACCTGCTGGAATACGAGGCCGGAGCATAAACGACAAATATTTCAGCTTGATTACAGGCAAGCTGCACCGTGGAAGCGACGCCAAGCGGACGCCCCGCTTCTCAATGCCCCGTCGCCCGCATCGCTTTTGCGCCAGCGGGCCGCACGGAGATCGGGTTCAAACGGTCCAGGCGGCCGCTCAGGGCCGTCAAGCCGAATGCGCCCAGCACGACGAGAGCGCCGATCCAGCCCGTGTGCACGAGGCCCAGGTGTTCCACGATGAGGCCGCCACCCCAGGCGCCGCCGGCGATGCCCAGATTAAAAGCGGCGATATTCAGGCCGGACGCCACATCGACGGCACGGGGCGTGAAATGTTCCGCTTGCTGCACGACATATACTTGCAAACCAGCCACGTTACCGAAAGCCACGGCGCCCCACAGCAGCACGGTGATGACGACGAGCACGGGATGCGGCGCCGTGAAGGTGAGCAGCAACAAGACGGCCGCCAGCAGCAGGAAGATCAGTTTCAGGGCGCTGACGGGGCCTTTCTTGTCGGCCAGCTTGCCGCCCCAGATATTGCCGAACGCCACGGAGACGCCATACACGAGCATCACCACGCCCACGGCGCCGGCGCTGAAACCCGACACTTGCTGCAGAATCGGCGCCAAATACGTGAAGGCGATGAAGGAACCGCCATAGCCGACGGCCGTCATGGCGTACACCAGTAGCAGGCGCGGCTGGCCCAGCACCTGCACTTGCTGCAGCAGCGAGGCCGGTTTGCTGTGCTTGATGGTCGATGGCACGTACAGCAGGCTGCCGACAAAGGCGATCAAGCCCAGCGCCGAAACGGCGAGGAAAGTTTCGCGCCAGCCGAAATGCTGGCCGATGAATGTACCCAGCGGCACGCCCGTCACCAGGGCCACGGTCAAGCCCGTAAACATGATGGCGATCGCGCTGGCCGCCTTGTCTTTCGGCACCAGGGACGTGGCGATAGTCGAGCCGATGGAAAAGAAGACGCCATGCGCCAGCCCCGTCAGGATGCGGGCGATGACGAGGGTTTCGTAACCCGGCGATTTCCAGGCCAGCAAGTTACCCAAGGTAAACAAGACCATCAGCGAGAGCAGCAAGGTCTTGCGCGCAATCTTGCCCGTCAGGGCAGTCAGCACGGGCGCGCCGACGGCGACGCCCAGCGCATACAGGCTGACCAGCAAGCCGGCCGATGGCAGGTTGACGCCCAGGTCCGCGGCGATGGTAGGCAACAGCCCGACGATGACAAACTCCGTGGTTCCGATGGCAAATGCGCTGAGGGTCAGCGCGAGCAAGGCAATGGGCATGGCAAACTCCGATAAATGATGTTGGCATGCAGTATCGGGGTTTTCTTTGTTTCGAAAAATACCTCATCAGACAGAAGATAGTTGCTTGCAAATCAACAATAGGGCGGTCTGCTACACTGGCCGCATCCACACGGGGTCACCACCATGAATTCAGAAAAACTGGCGCTGCTGGTCACGCGCGAAATGCCATATGGGAAATATCAGGGACGCTTGCTGGCCGACTTGCCGGGCCACTACCTGGGCTGGTTCGCGCGCGAGGGCTTTCCCTCGGGCGAACTGGGCAGTCTGATTGCGCTGATGTACGAGCTCGACCACAACGATCTGCGCAGCTTGCTCGACCCCTTGCGCACGCGCAAGTCGCCGTGGCGGCCGGGCGAGTAAGACAGCGCTTAAAACTCGCGCACTTTCTTTGCCAGCATGGTGCTGAACTCGCCGTTTTCCACGAGCTTGTGCAGCTCGCTGGCGCCACCGATGAGCACGCCGTTGACAAAGACCATGGGGAACGTGGGCCAGCCCGTCCACATCTTGAGGGCATTGCGGCGGTGCCACTGGTTCAAATAGCTGCCGTATTGCAAGTACTGGTAGGGCGTGCCCAGCACGTCGAGGATCTTGCGCGCCTTGCGCGGAAACGGATTGAGCGCCATGCCGACGACGACCACCTGGTGCGCGGCGATGGCCGCCTGCACTTCGCGCACGATGTCCTTGTGCTTGCTGCCGATCAAAGGGCGGGCGGCAGAATGGATCTGGGCTTGGTCAAGGATGGCGCGGGTCATGAAAGTCCTGGGGTGAGTGGCACGTGGCGTGCAGATCACGCATTGTGCCACGCGCCCAGGCCGGCGTGGGCTACACTGCGCTTCTTCTCCTCCACCCGTGAAATATATGCAAGGAATCATTCCCATGCCTGAATACCGCACCCGCCGCCTGCTCGGCGCTCTTCTGCTCGCCGCCGCCACTTGCACCAGCGCCGCCGCTGCAGCATCTGCTGCCGCTGCCGACGGGGGACTCGAAAACGGCCTGATCCATGCGCTGCACCTGAAAAAGGGCACGACGCAGCGAGTGGGCACCTCCGGCAAGGCCATCGCCGCCTACATGCGCGAAGGTTTTATCGGCAAGCGCCCCAACCAGCGCTTCGACTACACGGATTATTACCTGCTCAAGAAACCGGCCAGCTTCATGGGACACGAACTGGTGCTCATCGAAGAGGAATACATCACGCAATACATAGGCTGCTGCGTCAGCCCCGGGGCCGGCGTGACGGTAAAGGTCAACGGCAGCACGCAAAAGCTGCAGGCGTTCGCCCGCGCCCAGCGCTGCACCCTGACCGACCCCGTCGATATCCGGAAAAACCTGCGCGAAGTGGCCATCCAGGCCACGCTGCCCAAGGGCCATTACGCATCCTTGAGTTGCCGCGAACGCGACGCCGAGCGCGAAGAGCCGTGATGACTGCCTGCATTCAAAACAGCTCGTCGAGCAGCAAATGGAATTGCAGCTTGCCTTGATCGATATCAACGATCCCATAGTGCTGAACAAACCTTGGCGGTAGCGCGGCGTCCAACTCACCAAGAGCACGCCAAACGATGGCCAGGTCCTGATAGCGGTCGGCAACGCCCGCCCGGCCCACGTCGAGGCAGCCGACGACGGCGCCATCGTGCATCAGGATATTTTCCAGCGAAAAATCGCCATGCGTGACGACGAGGTCGGGGGTGAGCGGCAGGTAGTCTTGCAGCGCCAGCCACACTTGCTGCGCCGTCCAGCCTTCCCGCTCGGCATCGAAATCGCCGGCATCGACGAAGCCCGCATCGATGCGCCGGCGCGCCTGGGCCAGCCGCACGGCATGGCTGGCGTCGAATGGGCAGTCGCTGACGGGAAGCGCGTGCAGGCGGCGCAGGAAGGCCGCCAGCGCGTCGGCCACGGCGGGACCCAGCGCAGGATTGTCTTCCAGCACCTGGCACGCCGTGTTGCCAGGCATGGCCGCCGTCAGCAGCCATGCCTGTTCCGGGCTTGCCGCGCGGGCAAATTGCACCACGGCCGGCACGGGCAGGTACTGCGCCAGCCAGCGCAGGCGCGCCAGTTCGTCGGCGAGCTCGGCAGCGGCGGCACCCGTGCCGTGTTTCAGGAACAGGTCCGGCGCGCCATCCCTGCCCTGCAAGCGGTAGACGGCAGCGTCCGACTCACCGACGCTGTCGCGCGCCCAGTCGTACCCTGCCACGGCGGCGCGCATGCTGGCGGGCATGGCGGCCAGCATGGCCGCTTGTATCTGGTTAGAAATGCTCATCTGCCTGGCCCTTGTTCTATGTCAGCGGCACATGCAAGCCCATCTTGAGGCAAGTCAAGGCCACCGACGTGCGGTAGCGGCGGATATTGTCGTCGCCGCCGAACAGGCGTTCCGTCAGCGCCTCGTATTCGGCCATGCTGCTGGCCGTGATGACCAGCAGGTAATCGGCCTCGCCCGTGATGCCGTAGCACTGCTGGATGGCGGGTTCGGCCATGATGCGGGCGCGCATGCCGGCCGTGCGCAGCGGATGCTCGTCGTGCAAATGCACTTCCACCGTCAGTATCAGGGGACGGCCCAGGCGGCTGGCGTCGAGCACGGCCACCTCCTTGCGGATCACCCCGCTCTCGCGCAGGCGGCGGATGCGCCGCTGCACGGCCGGCGCGGACAAGTGCACGGCTTGGGCGATTTCGCGCTGCGAGGTCGTGTTATCGCGCTGCAAGATATCGAGGATGGCCAGGTCGAAGGCGTCAAGGGCGACAGCAGGCGTGAGCGAAAGTTGCGTCATAAAGGTCAAAATGCAGTGCAAATATCGGAGCAGACACAATAAACTTTCACCACTTCGATATCAAGCCATTTATCACCATGCCATTACGCCGCTATTCCTCCTTGATTCCCCTGCTGGCCATCCTCGGTTCCGTCACCTGCCTGGGACTGGGCACGTCGTGGGCCAAGCACAGCCTGTTCCCGCTGGTGGGCGCGCAAGGCACGACGGCCGTGCGCGTGGGCTTTTCCGCGCTGCTGCTGTTGCTGTTCTGGCGCCCGTGGCGCTGGCAGCTGAGCCGCGCCGACCTGCGCACGGTGGCCCTGTACGGCGCGGCGCTGGGGCTGACGAACCTGTGCTTCTACATGGCCTTGCGCACGATACCGTTCGGCATCGCCGTCGCCATCGAGTTTTCCGGCCCGCTGGCCGTGGCCCTGCTGGCCTCGCGCCGCCCGCTCGACTTCGTCTGGGTGGCCCTGGCCGTGGCGGGATTGGCGCTGCTGTTGCCGCTGGGTCACGACGTCAGCAATCTCGATCCCACGGGCGTGCTGTTCGCCCTGGGCGCGGCCGTCTGCTGGGCTTCGTACATCGTCTTCGGCAAGCGCGCCAGCCATTTGCATGCGGGCCACTCCGTGTCGCTGGGCCTGGCCATGGCCGCGCTGGTGGTCGTGCCCGTCGGCGTGATGCATAGCGGCGTCGCCCTGCTCTCACCCGTCGTGCTGGGCGTGGGCCTGGGCGTCGCGCTCATTTCCAGCGCCATCCCGATCTCGCTGGAAATGGTGGCCCTGAAACGGCTGACGCCGCAGGCCTTCGGCATCATGAGCAGCATGGAACCGGCCGTGGCCGCCATGCTGGCGTTCATCCTGCTCGACGAACGGCTGGACGCGCCGCAATGGCTGGCCATCGCCATGATCATGGCCGCGTCGATGGGCAGCTCCTACATGGCGCAGCGCATGAAGAAAGCGGCACCGGCCGTCGCCGTGCATACCTGAACTTCAGTGCGCGGCCGCGCCCGCCACGTGCGACGCCAGGTTCTTGCGCGCCAGCCAGGCCAGCGGCAGCAGGGCCAGCAGCGCGGCGGCCACGCCGGCCCAGGGCGACGACGCCATCAGCTGGCGCGAAACCATCAGCGCACCGAGCATGGAACCGAAGGAAATGCCGAGGTTAAACGCGGAAATGTTCAGGCCCGAGGCGAAATCGACGGCGTGCGGCGTGTAGCGCTCGGCCGTGGCCAGCATGCCTGCCTGCAGGGCGGGCGACAGGCCGAAGGCGAACACGCCCCAGACGAACAGCATCACCGTCATCATCCAGGGCGAACTGATGCTCAGCGCCACGCCCGCTTGCGTGACGGCCAGCAATAGCAGCATCGCGCGCAAGGCCTTTTGCCAGCCCAGGTGGCTGGTCAGGTAGCCGCCCGCCAGGTTGCCGGCAAAGGTGGCGGCGCCAAACACGATCAGCAAGGCGCTGGCCATGGTGGCGGAAAACCCCGTCACATCCGTCAGGATGGGCGTAATAAACGTGAACGCGGCAAAGCTGCTGCCGAAGCCAAACGTCGTCACCGCCATCATGGTGAGGATGGGGCCGCTGCCCAGCGCCGCCAGCTGCGTCATGGCCTTGCCGCCCTTGCCCTGCTGCAAACCGGTCGGCAGCCAGCGCGCCATGGCGGCCAGGCCCAGCGCGGCCAGCAGCACCACGGCAAAGAAGGGCAGACGCCAGCCCATCAAGTTGCCAAGGAAACTACCGAACGGCACGCCGATCACCATGGCCAGGGTCAATCCCGCAAACATCACGGAAATCGCCCTGCCCGCCTGCGCCTTGGTGACGAGGCTGGCGGCCACCGTGGCACCGATGGCAAAGAACGTGCCGTGCGCCACGGCCGTGATGACACGCCCCAGCAGCAACAGTTCGAACGTGTGCGAAAAGGCGGCCAGCAGGTTACCGGCCAGGAACACGCTCATCAGCCCCAGCAGGGCAGCCTTGCGCGGCAGGCGCGACATCAGCAGCACCAGCAGCGGCGTGCCGATGGCCAGCGCCAGCGCATACAGGCTGACCAGCGAGCCGGCCGATTCGATGGAAATATACAAATCTTTCGCGATGGTCGGCAAGATGCCGACGACGATGAATTCGGTCACGCCGATGGCAAAGGCGCCGACGGCCAGCGCCAGCACGCCGGGCGGCATCTTGCTGGCTGAAGTGGAAACAGGGTTTGCGGTGGTCATGGTATTTCTCCGGCAGAGTTCAAGCCAGCCAGTGTATCGATGCAAACGCTTTTGATATAGACTCCAATAATGGAAACACCTGTGAAATGGATTCAATAATGGCCAGGCAAGACATCAACCGCGCGTTCGAAATGGCCGTGTTTGCCGCCGTGGTGGAAACGGGCGCCTTTTCCGCCGCCGCGCGCCGCCTGGCCTTGACGCCGTCGGCCGTCAGCAAGCTCGTCAATCGACTGGAAGCGCGGCTCGGCGCGCGGCTGCTCCAGCGCAGCACCCGCCAGCTGCACACCACGCCCGAGGGCGACGCCTTCTTTATCCAGTGCAAGCGCATCCTCGACGATATCGAGAGCGCCGAGCGCGAAGCATCGCAAGGGGCGGCGCCGCGCGGGCGCCTGCGCATCAACTGTTTCGTGCCGTTCGGCGTGCGCCATCTGCTGCCCATCCTGCCCGAGTTCGCGCAGCGCTATCCCGACATCGTGCTCGACGTCGTCGTCAGCGACGCCATCGTCGATCTGCTGGAAGACCGCACCGACATCGCCATCCGCACGGGCAAGCTGAAGGAATCGAACCTGGTGGCGCGCAAACTGGGCGAAGACGCGATGGTCGTCGTGGCGTCGCCTGCCTACGCGGCACGCCACGGCTTGCCGCGCACGCCGTAGGAGTTGTCGCAGCACAATTTATTGGCGTTTAACTTCCGCTGCCAGAACGAAACCTGGCCCTTCCTCGATGGCGCGGGCGGATCGATACAGGTGGCGCCGCAGGGCAATACCTGCGTCAGCGATGGCGAAAGCATGCGCCAGCTGGTGCTGGCCGGCATGGGGCTGGGACGCTTTTCGCGCCAGCACGTGCTGCGCGACATCGAGCGAGGCGATTTGCTACCCGTGCTGCAGGACTACAACCCGGGCGACAAGGAAATCGTGCACGCCGTCTTCGTGGGACCGGGCTTGCAAGTGCCGGCGCGGGTGCGCGTGATGCTCGATTATCTGCTGGAAAAAGTGCAGCTGGGTGGCGCTTAGAGCGCCAGTTCTTCCAGCCGCAATTGCCGGCCTTCACCCAGCATCAGCTCGAATTCGGCCGCCGGCACGGCCGGACTGAACAGATAACCTTGCAGCTGGTCACAGCCGAGTTCGCGCAGGAAGCGCATCTGCTCGGCCGTTTCCACCCCTTCGGCGACGATTTCCTGGCGCAACTGCTGCGCCATGGTGACGATGGCGCGGGCGATGGCGCAATCGTTTTCCTCGAAGGGCAAGCCGATGACGAAGGAGCGGTCGATTTTCAAGGTGCTGATGGGGAATTTCTTCAGGTAGGCCAGGCTGGAATAGCCGGTGCCGAAGTCGTCCAGCGCCAGCGCCAGGCCCATGGCCACCAGCTGGTTCATGATGTCGATCACCTTGTCGGCGCCGCGCATCAACAGACTTTCCGTGATTTCCAGCATGATCTGGTCGGGCCGCACGCCGTAGCGTTCCAGCACGGCGGCTATGCGCGCCGGCAACTGTTCATCGAACTGGCGCGCCGACAGATTGACGGCGATGGCCGGCATGTGCAGGCCGCGGTCTTCCCAGCTGCGGATCTGGCGGCACGCCTCGTCCAGCACCCAGGTGCCCAGCTCCAGAATCAGGCTGGTTTCCTCGGCGACGGGGATGAAGAGGCCGGGCGAGACCATGCCGCGCATCGGATGCTTCCAGCGCAGCAAGGCTTCCGCGCCCACGATGCGTCCGCTGGCCAGGCTCACTTTCGGCTGGTAATGCAATTCCAGTTCCTTGTCGCCCAGCGCCAGGCGCATTTCGCTTTCCAGGCGCAAATGTTCCTTGGCCCGGCGGTTCATGTCTTCGCGGTAAAACAGGAAGGTCGATTCGATCGTCTGCCCCGCCTTGGCCACGGCCACGTCGGCAAAACGGAACAGGGCCGGCGCTTCCAGGCCGTCTTCCGGATACACGGTGATGCCGATGCTGGCGCCCACGTGCAGGGCGTGCGCATCGATATTGATCGGTGCTTCCAGCAAATTGAGCAGCTTTTGCGCCACGTTCGCCGCGTGTTCGCGCTTTTCGATATGCAACAGGGCGACGACGAACTTGCTGTTGTCGACGCGCGCCAGGATGTCGGCGTCGCGCAGGGCGCCGCGGAACAACTGGCCGATGGCGATCACCAGCTGGTCGCCCACTTCATGGCCCAGCGTGTCGCTGATGGAACCGATGCGGCTGATGTCGATGACCATCAGCGCGCCATGCGTGCCCTGGCGTTTCGCCTCGGCCAGGCCCTGGTCGACCAGCTGGTTCAGCAGGCAGCGGTTGGGCAAGCCCGTCAGGCTGTCGTAGTTGGCCATGCGCTGCATGCGCGCCTCGGCATCCTTGTGCACGGAGATATCGGAAAACAGGGAAAACACGTGGCTGATTTCGCCGAATTCGTCGCGCACGACGCTGATGGTGACGTCTTGCGGGAACAGTTCGCCATTCTTGCGCTTGCCGATGATTTCGCCGCGCCAGGAGCCGTGGCCGCGCATGGCGGCGCGCACCTTGGCGCGGAAATCGGGATCGTGCACGCCCGAGCGCAGCAAGTCCGGCGTGCGGCCGATGGCTTCGGCCGGCGAATAGCCGGTGATGCGGCTGAAGGAACTGTTGATGGAGACGATGCGCTCTTCCGCATCCGTGATCAGCACGGCTTGCTCGCTGTCTTCGATGATGCGTGCGTGCAACCTTACCTTGTCCACGTCGGACAGCGGCTCGCTCATGGCCGACAGGCGCACGGCCATGCCGCACGCCTTGCCCGCCTGGTCGTGGATCACGTGGCGGTGCATGCGCAGCCACGTCACCATGCCCGACTTCTTGCGCCGGCGCACATCGGTGGCCACGTCGCCCTGCGTGAAATGCAATTCCAGCACGCTCGCTTCCGCGTCGTCTTCCGGATACAGGAACAGGATGTGCTGGCCCAGGGCTTCCAGCTCGGAATAGCCGAACATCTGCTCGGCGCCATGGTTCCAGCCGATCAAGAAGCCGTCGGGATCGATTTCCAGCAAGGCGTCGGGGGGCGCCACGCGCACCACGGGCCGGCTGGCACCGCGCAGCCGCTCCAGCTCCTCCTCCAGCCGCGCCAGGGTGGCAGCCTGCTGCAGCCCAGCCTGTTCACGGGCATCCTGGGCCAGGCGCAGGCACAGCGCAACCTTCGCCTCAAGCATGGCAACCCCACTCTAGGGCCAGGTCAGGGGAACAGATCAGGGGCGCTGCGGTGTGTGTAATCATCAAAATCCCACTGTGGGGCGTGGAGGTCGGGCGGAAATACTGTGAATATGGTAACTTAAAAATGTTGGCGTATGTCAACATTTTAAGACCTACGCCGAATGGCCCGGCAGATGCTGCGCCAGGCGGGCAAACACATCCGGTTCGCGCATGCGCGCCATCCACCAGCGCAGCGCCGCGCCATCCTCGCCCACTCTCCAGGCCAGGTAAAACGTTTCCGACGGTTTCGGCTCTTCCACGGCCTTTTCCACCAGCAAGCCACGCGCGATGGCGGCGCGGGCACACGGTCCCGGCAGGAAGCCAAAGCCCAGCCCCAGCACCTGGTAGTCGAACTTGACCTGCATGTTCGGCACGCTCAAGGCATCCTGCCCCAGCAGCAGGCCCACCGTGCGCGGCGCCATCTGGCGCGCCGAATCGGCCACCACCACGGCCCGGTGCTGCTGCAGGTGGCCGCGCGACAAGGGCTCCTGCACCTGCGCCAGCGGATGCGTGGGCGCCACGGCAAACACGAAGTCGAGCATGCCGATCGGCTGCGCGATATAGCCGCCGCCCGCCGGCCCGTCGCCAGGCGCGCCCACCAGCAAGTCGGCCCGCCGGTCCAGCAGCGCTTCCCACGTGCCCGACAGGGTGTCTTGCGACAGGCGCAAGCGCGTCTGCTGCGCCACGTCATAGAAGGCGCGCACGTCGTCGGCCAGGGCCACGGCGGAAAACATGGAATCGATGCCGATGGACAATTCCGTTTCCCAACCGGACGCCACCCGGCGCACGCGGTGTTCGAGGTCCTGCGCCGCCTTCAGCAGGTAGCGGCCCTCTTTCAGCAATTCCTGGCCGGCCGCCGTCAGCATGACTTTCGGGCCGTTGCGCTGGAACACTTGCACACCGAGGTCGTCTTCCAGCTTGGCCACCGTATAGGAAATGGTGGACGGGACTTTGTGCAACTCCTTGCCGGCCGACGAGAACGATCCGCGGCGGTCGATGGCGTCGACGATTTGCAGGGCTTCCAGGCTCAGTCTTAACATTCGATTTTTTCGATCATAGGTCGCAAGATTTTCCGTTTTTCTTTCCCGACACAGGGGCCTATACTTTCTCCATCGTACAGCGAAGGGCAGAAAAGAGCCGCGGCGTAGCGCCAGGCAACGGTCCTTCGAAATTATCGCACATTAACTTATAGAAACGGAGTCCACCATGTTACAGATTCGTCACAGCGAAGAACGCGGCGCCGCCAACCACGGCTGGCTCAATTCCCACCACAGCTTTTCCTTCGGCAGCTACCACGATCCGCTGCACATGGGCTTTGGCCCCCTGCTGGTGATCAATGAAGACCGCGTCACGCCAGGCCAGGGTTTCGGCACGCACGGCCACCGCGACATGGAAATCATTTCGTATGTGCTCGACGGCGCGCTGGAACACAAGGACAGCATGGGTACCGGCTCCGTCCTGCACTACGGCGACGTGCAGCGCATGAGCGCCGGCAGCGGCGTGCGCCACAGCGAGTTCAATCACTCGGCAACGGATGGCTTGCACTTCCTGCAGATCTGGATCCAGCCGAACGTGACGGGCATTCCGCCCAGCTACGAAGAGAAACACTTCGCGCCGGACAGCAAACGGGGCAAGCTGCGCCTGATCGCTTCCTCCGACGGCCGCCAGGGTTCCGTGCTGATCCACCAGGATGCGGCCATCTACGCCAGCATCCTGCAGGAAGGCGAACAGGCCGAACACGCGCTGGAAGAAGGCCGCCTCGCCTATGTGCACCTGATCCGCGGCAGCCTGGTGGTCAACGGCACGCCCTTGAAAGCGGGCGATGCGCTGAAGCTGACGCAGGAAGCGGCTGTGATCATCACGCAACCCGAGGACGCGGAATTCCTCCTCTTCGACCTGCCTAAATGATGGCACCTGGCCAAACCTACTGCGCGTCGCGCTTTGCGGCCTGCGATGCTCACCGGCTCGGCGCCCCCGTACAAAGTACGGTTGCGCTTCTTAGCCACAAATCACTGCCGCTCGCTACGGTTTTGCCAGGCACCGCAAGTCAACCTCAAATCTTGATAAAAACAATTGGATTACTATGAAAAATAACACTGATCTGCTGCTCCCCCTCGGCCGTGCCGCCCTTGGCGTGCTGTTCTTTGTCTCGGGCTTGCTGAAAATCGGCGCCTTCGCGGGGGTGGCCGGCTACATGGCCAGCCAGGGCTTGCCAATCGCCAATATTTTGCTGGTGGGCGTGATCGCCCTGGAAGTGGGCGGCGGCTTGCTGCTGATCACGGGCTGGCAGGCGCGCTGGGCGGCGCTGGCCCTGGCGCTGTTCCTGATTCCGACCACCGTGATCTTCCACGCGTTCTGGAGCGCGGACGCGGCCCACTTCCAGGACCAGCTGACGAACTTCCTGAAGAACCTGTCCATCTTCGGCGGCATGCTGTTGCTGGTGGAGCGGGGCTTCGGCAAGGCCGGCCGTCTTGTAAAAGGCTGATCCGGCCGCAATTAGAGCAATATCACCAGGCATTCCAGCTTTCAAATCTCAGCCAGGGGAAATGGCTTCCCCTGCTTTTTGGTATGATGACAGGGCGCGCCGGCACCGGAGTGGTGTCGCGCGCCTTTTATTTTTGACAATTACCTATATGAGCACAACCATGCAAAGCGGCGCAGACCTCCTGGCGACAGGCGAATTGGATTACACGACTTCCTGCGCACTGCCGACGCCGTGGGCACAGTTCACCCTGCACGCCTTTGTCGAGCACGCCACTGGTAAAGAACACCTGGCCATGGTGCTGGGCGATATCGGCAACGGCGAACCGGTGCTGGCGCGCGTGCATTCCGAGTGCCTGACGGGCGACGTGCTGTTTTCGCAGCGCTGCGACTGCGGCGCCCAGCTCGAGGGCGCCTTGAAACGCATCGCCGAAGAAGGCCGCGGCATCTTGCTGTACCTGCGCCAGGAAGGACGCGGCATCGGCCTGATCAACAAGATCCGCGCCTACCGCCTGCAGGAAGCGGGCGCCGACACGGTGCAGGCGAATGAACAGCTGGGCTTCAAGGCCGACGCGCGCAACTACACCCTGTGCAAGCCCATGTTTGCGCAATTCGGCATCCACAGCCTGCGCTTGATGACGAACAACCCGCGCAAGATCGCCGCCATGGAAGCGCTGGGCATCACGGTGGCCGAACGGGTGCCGCTGCTGGTCAACCGCAACGCCTTCAACCAGCACTACCTGAATACCAAGCAAAGCAAGCTCGGTCACATGATGACGCCGCAAACGGCGCCGGCGCTGGAAGACGGCGCCCTGTAGTCCCCCGGGCCGGCGCGTGCGCGATACCGCGCCGCGCCGGCCGCGCTCCTGCTCACGCACAAAGGATGCATGAAATTATCTAACTACGCCTGCTTGCTGGCCAGCCTGTGCGCTGCCGCAGGCGCCCACGCGGCCGCGGCGCCTGTACCTGCCGCGCCTGCCGCAGCCACCACCGCTTCGACTCCCCCCATCAAGCCGCCGCCGGCCACCGCCGCGCCCGCCGCCACGGAACATGCGGCCCTGCCGCCGCCCTCGTCTGCCGCGCAAAAGCTGTACACGGCCGCGCGCGCCGACATCCTGCAAGTGCGCGTGCTGCTGAAAAATGGCCGCACGCAATCGTCCGTGGGCTCCGGCTTCCTGATCGGCACGGGCGACCTGGTGGTGAGCAACTATCATGTGGTGTCCCAGTTCGCCCTCGATCCCGACACCTACGTGGGCGAATGGGTCGACACGGGCGGCCAGCGCGGCAATGTGGAATTACTGGCCGTCGACGTGCTGCACGACCTGGCCGTGCTGCGCGTGAACCGCCATGGCAGGGGCTTTTTCAAGATGC
Source organism: Janthinobacterium sp. SUN206 (assembly GCF_030587305.1). NCBI lineage: Bacteria > Pseudomonadati > Pseudomonadota > Betaproteobacteria > Burkholderiales > Oxalobacteraceae > Janthinobacterium > Janthinobacterium sp. SUN206. The sequence continues at coordinate 1,918,607 of NZ_JAPWIB010000001.1, forward strand.
CGGAAGGGTTGGCGCCCCTGACCCAGGGCCAGTACCTGTATTCGATGGGCAATCCGCTGGACCTGGGCTTCGCCATCTCGGAAGGCTCGTACAACGGCGTCGTCACGCGCAGCTTCTACGATCAGCTGATGTTTACGGGACCGATCAATTCCGGCATGAGCGGCGGCCCCAGCGTGACGGCCAGCGGCGACGTGGCCGGCGTGAACGTGTCGAAGCGCCTCGATGGCGAACTCGTCAGTTTTCTCGTGCCGGCCCGCTATGCCCAGCAATTGCTGGCCAAGGTGGCCCAGCAAGGCAAGCCGCCGAAAGACTTCAAGCCGCTGGTGACGGCGCAGCTGCTGGCGCACCAGGAAGTCATGCTGGCGCGCCTGCTCGACACGCCCCTGAGCCTGAAAGCCATGGGACCGTACCGCGTGCCCGTGCGCGAATCGGACCAGATGCGCTGCTGGGGCCGCTCCAACGTCAAGTCCGACAAGCCCTACATGCTCGACAACACCAGCTGCGCCATGGAATCGGCCATCTTCATCTCCGGCGCCCTGCAGACGGGGCAAGTGTCGATGCGCCACGAATTTTTGCGCAGCAGCGGTCTGGGCGCCCTGCGCTTTTCCGAACTGGCCAGCGCTTCGTTCAAGAATGAAAGTTTCGGCAGCTACAAGAGCGCCAGCCTGACGGGCCCGCAATGCACCGAACAGTTCGTCAAGAACACCACCCTGCCCCTGCGCGCCGTCCTGTGCGTGCGCGCCTACCGCAAGTTTACCGGCCTGTACGACTTTGCCCTGCTGGCCGCCAGCACCGATGAGCCACTCATGAGCCTGCAAAGCCGCATCGACGCGCGCGGCGTGTCCTACGCCAACGGCATGCGCGTCACGCGCACCTTCCTCGAAGCGCTGTCGCGGGAAAGCCGCCGCAAGCCATGAAAGCACCATACTTCATCGAAATCCTCGCCGACAATGGCGAGGTGCGGCAACGCCAGCGCATAGCCACCTTGCCGATCCGCATCGGGCGCGGCTACGACAACGACTTCATCCTCGACGACGCGCATGCGGCCGCCGCGCACGCCATCGTCGAAGACGACGGCGCAGGCGGCCTGCTGCTGCGCGACCTGGGCAGCCAGAATGGCGTGATCCACCGGGGCCAGCGGCAACTGCAGGTGGCCATGACGGGCAACAGCATCGTGCGCCTGGGCCACACGCGCCTGCGCGTGCGCGCCAGCGACCACCCGGTGGCGCCCGAACTGGGCGACACGACCCGGCACGACTGGGAAGGCTTGCGCCCCGCCATCGCCGGCCTGGCCATGATCGGCGCCTCGGCCGCCTTCAGCAACTGGCTGAGCGACGCGGACGCCTTCGAACCGATTTCCTACCTGATGATCATCGCCTACGCGCTGGCCGGCGGCCTCGTGTGGGCGTCGATCTGGGCCGTGGCAAACCGCCTGTTTGGCCATGGGGCGCGTTTCGGCCGCCACCTGTTCATCATCGGCTGCGGCTTGCTGGCCATGGAAGTGTGGGAACTGGGCAGCAATGTGACGGCGTATGCGCTGTCGCTGGAAGTGCTGACGCGCTACGGACGGCATATGTTCATCGTCATTGTATGCGCGATGATCTATTACCATTTGTGCACGATCAAGCCGCAGCATCCGCGCCGCTTCGGCCTCGTCGCCGTCGTGCTGGCCATCGTCGGCTCGACCCTGATCCTGCTGAGCAACCTGCAGGCCAGCGGCCGCCTGGCCGACGAGGCCTACATGTCCGTGATCTACCCGCCAGCCTTGCGCCTGAGCCCGGATCACACGACGGATGCCTTCTTCCGCGACGCGGCCAGCCTGCAGCGCGCCGTCGATGCCGAGCGCGGCCAGGCGGCCAAGGGCGCCGACGAAGACGAAGACAGCGGCGACTGACAGTGCGTACATAAAAAAAGCCCGCCGCATCCTGACGGAGCGGCGGGCTTTTTTACGTGCGCTCGGGATGTGCGCTTAAAACTTGGCTTCCTGCTTGCGGCGTGCCGTGAAGCCCAGCAAGCCCAGGCCGATCAGCAGCATGGCATAGGTGCTTGGTTCCGGCACGGCCGAAACCAGACCGTCGGTGCTGGAAAAGCTGGCGAAATTGTTGTTGCCCGCCTTGAACTGGACTTGCTGGCCGCCATCGCAGCAGCCTTCCAGGCCAAAGATGCTCAAGGTATGATTGCCTGCAGCCAAGGTGCCCGAACCGGCGAGGAACTGGCTGCTGCTATTGTAGTTACCGGCCCACCACAGGTCGCTGCTCTTGAAGTCCAGCGCCACGCCGTCGAGGAACAGGGCGCCGCCCTTGCCGAAGTCGACGCCGCTGCGGAAGCTCCAGGCGCCCGCATCGGCCGCGCTGACGCCAAAGTTGATCACCGACTTGAAGGCGATATTCGAACCGCTGCCGAACAGGCTGCTATTCGTGACATTGTTGTAGCTGGCAATCGTCGTCGTGCCATAGCCGGCGCCCGGCGTGGCCACGGCGGCATTCACAACGGACTGGTAAGCGGCGGCGGACGCTTGCGCGCCGGCATTCGAGTAGCCGGTGGAAACGGTAATGGTGCTGGCGTTCGCGTGGGCAAACACACCAACGGCGATCAGGGACAAAGCGATTTTAGGCAAGTTTTTCATAATGGGTATCCAGTCAATAAGTATTCAACGGGCGCAACAGGCGTGAAGGCGCTTGAGCTGAATACACGCTGCATTGAGGCGTGTCGGCATAGCGCAAGAATTGCAAGAATGAGCGGTCGGGGGCGTGGCTTCCGCAAAACTTCGCGGACTTGCGGCGTGCCATGGCGGCACTGCAAGCGTCCTGGAAAGGGTTCGGGTTCCCGGGACAAAACCAGACAATTGACGGGTCAGGTGAAACGTTGAATCTATTCTATCTTAAATTCCCTAGAAGAAAAGTATTTTTCTTTTAGCCATGTAAGATATTTATATGATAAGTACCTTGAAACAGGCTGAACAAGCCTGCCGGGATGGGCATTTTACCCCTGGCGCGCTGGCAGGACCTGTCGCGCAAGCGCCACAAGCACGCGCGCCAGTGTCGCATCTTGCGCATTTCTTTTCGCATGCCGCTGCACCACGCGGCGAAACAGCATGGCAAAATGTAGTCACGCTGCTATCTATCCGAACTGGGGGAAAGAGGAATGGTCGACCTGGAAGAACTACGCTATCTGGCACTGTCGTTTCCCGACGCCACCGAGGAAGAACACCACGACCGTCCGGCCTTCCGCGTGGGCGGGAAGATCTTCGCCACCCTGCCCGATGACGAGCACATCAATGTGCTGCTCGATGCGGAAGCGGCGCATATCGCCACCGTCATCACGCCGTCCGGCTGCGAGAAGCTGTGGTGGGGCGAACGCCTGGCCGGCATCACGGTACGCCTGGCGGATGCCGAGCTGGACATGCTGGCCGCCGCCCTGACGGCCGCCTGGCGGCGCAAGGCGCCCAGCGACCTGGCCAAGACCATCGCCCCGACGGAGTAGTTACATCGGCCAATTGCGCAGCAGCAAGCCCACCATCTGCTGCAATTGCTCGCGAGAGACTCCGGCCGCCGCCTGGATGGCCATGCCCTGCGACAGGGTCACGACAAAACGCGCCTGCTGCTCCGGGCAGGAATCGGGCGGCAAATCCCCCTCTTCCTTCGCGCGCCGCAAGCGGTCGCGCAGCTTGATTTCACCGCGCAACCGGCGCGCGAACAATTCATCGCGGATCGGCAAGGCATCGTCGCTGCAGGCGAGCGCCGCATTGACACCCATGCAGCCGTGCGGGCCGTCCGGCATCGTTTGCGCGTCGACATATTGCGTCAGCAAGGCTTCCACCACCTGGCGCGCCGTCGGCTGTTCCAGCGCCGCATCGAAAAACCGCATGCGCGTATCGCTGTAGCGTTCCAGCGCCTTGTGGAACAATTGTTCCTTGTTGCCGAAGACGGCATACAAACTGGGCCGGTTCATGCCCATGGCTTTCGTCAATTCCGGCAAGGAACTGCCTTCATAGCCTTTTTCCCAGAATACTTTCATGGCGCAATCGAGCGCCTCGTCCGCGTCGAACGTGCGTGGCCGCCCCGTTTTCGCCTTGACCGCCTCTTCTTTTTTATCTTGTTTCATACCGTTCGGTAAAAAATTATTGACAACAATGTCCACCTGCCCTGATTATATACCGACCGGTTAAAAACCTCTCGGCTTTTCAGGAACCTCTCATGCATACACTTTCCAACGCTACTGACGACGATACCACCGTGGCGCCGTGGCTGGCCGTCTTATCCGTCGGCATCGGCGCCTTCGCCCTCGTCACGTCCGAATTCCTGCCCGTCGGCCTGCTGCCCGCCATGGCCGCCGAACTGGCCATCAGCAAGGGCCAGGCGGGCTTGATGATCACCACGCCCGGCATCGTTGCCGCGTTTGCCGCCATCTTCGTCACCGTCGGCTCGGGCCGCCTGGACCGCCGCATCGTGCTGCTGGCCCTGACGGCCCTGCTGGTGGCCTCGAACCTGCTGGTGGCGCTGGCCCCTTCGTATGCGTGGATACTGCTGGGCCGCGCCATGCTGGGCGTGGGCGTGGGCGGCTTCTGGGCCATCGGCAGCGCCATCGGCCCGCGCCTGGTGGCGCCGCAGCATGCCTCGCGCGCCATGTCCATCATCTTCGCCGGCGTCTCGCTGGGCACGGTGGCGGGCGTGCCAGCCGGCGCGCTGGTGGGCGATCTGGTGGGCTGGCGGGTCGCGTTCGGCGCGGCCAGCGCCATTGCCGTGCTGGTCTTCGTCGGCCAACTGTTGCTGCTGCCCAAGCTGCCGCCGACACAGGCCATCCGCCTGCGCCAGTTGCCGATGATTTTCGGCATCCGCAAGGCCAGGCTGGGCCTGATCGCCACGGCCATGCTGTTCACAGGCCAGTTCGCCGCCTACACGTATATCGCGCCTTTCCTCACACAAATCTCGCACCTGGCGGCCGGCACGGTCAGCGCCATGCTGCTCGTGTACGGCGCTTCCGGCTTCATCGGCAACCTCGTGGGCGGCTGGGCCGCCGGCCGCTACGAACGGGCCGCGCTGATGGCGACGGGCGCCGTGCTGGGCGTGTCCACCCTGGCCCTGGCCGCGTTCGGCAGCCATTCGCTTACCGCCATGCTGCTGGTGGCCGTCTGGGGTTTCGGTTTCGGCGCCATGCCGATCGCCGTGCAGACGTGGATGTTCAAGGCGGCGCCGGAGCTGATGGAAGGCAGCAGCGCGCTCTTCGTTGCCATCGTACAAGTGTCGCTGGCGTCCGGCGCCTTGCTGGGGGGCATGGCCGTCGACCGGCTGGGCGTGTCCAGCGCGATGCTGCTCGGCGGCTTGTTCGCCCTCGGCTGCGGCTTGACGATCGCCATCTTCGGCAAGCCGCAGGCCGGCGCCAAGGCCGGCGCGGCCTGCATCGCCTCGTAGGAATCAGATGCGGCCGCGGCGGAATTCTCCGAGGAATTTCGTCACTTCGGCCGGCGTCATCACCACATCCGCGTCGCCGTGATACGCATACAGGAAGGGCGTGCCGCCCAGGCGGTCCGTCAGCTTGGCAAAGAGCAGAAAGCGGCTGCCCAGCGGGTAGCGCTGCAGGTCGACCAGGCGGCGCGAGCACTGCACGGCCAGCTCGGGCGAAAAAGCCTGGCCCGGCACGGGGCGGATTTCCACGCGGCCATTAATCGCGCGCGATTCGACGGCGACGTGCCGGTATGCATAAGTATCACGGGCCATGCCGCCACCTTGAATGAAGTAAAGGCGCCATCTTAAGCGAAGTGGGCGCCTGCCGTGCTACTGCGGCACGATGCGCAACAGGCGGCCGTTGTCTTCATCGGTCAGCGCGTACAGGTAGCCATCCGGCCCCTGGCGCACGTCGCGCACGCGCGCGCCGATGGCCAGGCGGTCTTGCCCCGTCACCTTGCCGCTGGCATCGACGGCGATGCGGCGGATATCCTTGGCCGCCAGGCCGCCGCTGAAGATGCTGCCGCGCCAGGCGGCAATCTTGTCGCCCGTGTAGACAGCCAGTCCGGACGGCGCCGGCGACGGCACCCAGGCCACGCTCGGATTGAGCATGCCCGCCACTTCGTGCTTGCCGACGGGCTCATGCGTCGTGTAGTCGGCGCCATAGCTTTGCAGGGGCCAGCCATAGTTGCCGCCCGCCACCACCAGGTTCAGCTCGTCGCCGCCGTATGGACCGTGTTCCGTGGCCCATACGCGACCGGAAACGGGGTCGAGCGCCAGGCCCTGCACGTTGCGGTGCCCATACGACCAGATTTCCGGCAAGGCGCCCTTGGCGGCCAGCGGATTGCCGGACGCCGGCTTGCCGTCTTCCGTCAGGCGCAGGATGGAACCCTGGTGCGTGGCCAGATTCTGTGCCTGCTCGCGCGCCAGGCGGTCGCCGATGCGCAGCGGCGGGTTGCCGCCATCGGCCACGCTCATCAGCAAAGTGCCGTCCGGCAGCCACAGCAGGCGCGAGCCGAAGTGCTGGCCGCCGCTCTTGTCCGTAGCGACCTTGAACAGGGTCTGGATGCCCGCCACTTTCTTGCCGTCGAACACGCCGCGCACGACGGTCGTGCGGTTGGCGTCATTGTTGCCGGTCGACACCGTCATGTAGACGCGCTGCTGCGCCTTGCCCGCATCCTGCGGGTGCAGGACGATATCGAGCAAGCCGCCCTGCCCGCCCGTAAACACCTTGGGCATGCCTTCCAGCGCCACGTCGGTAAAAGTCTTTCCATTCAGCAGATGCAAGGTGCCCTGCTTGCTGGTGACGAGCGCGCGCCCCTCGCCCAGCCAGGCGATGCCCCACGGTTGGCGCACGCCTTCGGCCACGGTAACGGCCTTCCATGGCTGTTTCGCGGCGGGCGGTTCGCCCGTCGCTTGCAGTTCGGCGTGGGCCGCTGGCGCGGCGGCCAGTGCCCATGCAAGCAGGATGCTGGTACGGCGTAGCTGGAACATGCTCTCTCCTGTCAGTGGTCGATGGTCGGTGGCGTATCAGGCGCGCAGCAGCAAGGCCACGGCTTCGGCCGCGATACCCTCTTCGCGGCCCAGGTAGCCCAGTTTTTCATTCGTCTTGGCCTTGATATTGACCTGGCCCACACTCACGCCCAGGTCGTCGGCCACGTTGGCGCACATGGCGGCGATGTGCGGCGCCATTTTCGGGCGCTGGGCGATGATGGTGGCGTCGATGTTGCCGATGATATAACCGGTCGCCTGCACGCGGCGCACGGCTTCGCGCAGCAGGGTGCGCGAATCGGCACCCTTGAATTGCGCATCCGTGTCGGGGAAATGGCGGCCGATGTCGCCCAGCGCGGCGGCGCCGAAGATGGCGTCCGTGATGGCGTGCAGCAATACGTCGGCGTCGGAATGGCCGAGCAAGCCCAGGTGATGGGGGATTTTCACGCCGCCGATGATCAGGTCGCGGTTTTCCACCAGCGCGTGGCAGTCATAGCCCTGGCCGATGCGGAAAGGCAGTACGGGAGTGGTGATGGTCGTCATGCGGTCTTTCTGTTCAGGATTCAAGGATGGGCCAAGTACAGTTCGGCCGTGTGTATGTCGCGCGGCAAGGTCACCTTCAGGTTGCGCGGGTGGCCTTCGACCAGCCTGGGCGCCAGGCCCAGCGCTTCGACGGCGCTGGCGTCGTCCGTGATCGCTTGCGGATCGGGCGCTTGCGACAGGGCCCTGTGCAGCAGCGCATAGCTGAACATCTGCGGCGTCTGCGCCAGCCATAAATGGTCGCGCGGCACCGTCTGCGCCGACAGGCTGTTCTGCCCTGCCCGCTTGACGGTGTCGACCACGGGCAAGGCCAGCAAGCCGCCGGCCGGATGGTCCGCGACTTCGGCGATGAGTTTTGCGATCAGCGCCGGCGTCAGGCCAGGGCGCGCCGCGTCGTGCACCAGCACCTGGTCGTGGGCGGCTATGCTGCCGTGCAGTGCCTGCAGGGCATTCAGTATCGTTTCCATGCGCGTGGCGCCGCCGCAGCGCAGCACAGTGACGCCTGAGGCTGCGCCCTGCCCCGGCACGACGGCGTCGATCTGGCCATCCTCGGCGCTGACGACGACATACGTATGCGCGATCAGGGGGCTGGCGAGAAAGGCGTCGAGCGCGTGGCGCAGCATGGGCTTGCCGGCGATAGGTAAATATTGCTTGGGACTGCCCGCTTCCATGCGCGCGCCCACGCCGGCGGCGGGGATCAGGGCAAAATAACGGGGGCGATTCGGTGCTGCTGTCATGCCATTCCTTGTCTAGTTGGCGGGCGCTGTCTTGCCCGCCAGGATATTCTGGATCTCACCATTGCACGCCTTGCCCAGGCGCGCATATTCCTGCGGAGAATCGATGGCCGCCTGCAAAATTTCCACCTTGCGCATTTCGGCCTTGACGTACGGCAACCAGCCCGTGTCGATCTCGCGCGCCAGCGCCGCCTTGGCCGTGCCGCTGGGCGCATACAGGGGCCGCGCCTCGAAGCGCTTGGCCAGCGCGGCGCGCACGGTCTTTTCCACGCGCGGCAAGTGTTCCATATAGGTTTTCATGTGCCGCAGTTCGTGCGCCAGTATCTCATCATACGCGCAAGTGCCGGGGGCAAATTCGCGGCCGATGTAGATCACCACGGGCGCATACGTGAGGGTGACGGTAATCTGCGGCGCCACGCATTCGTAGCCGCTGGCCGGGTCTTGCAGCATGGGGCCGGCCAGGGCGATCCGCACCTGCGACTCGGTCTTCGTCAAGCCCAGCACCCAGGTGTTGGCGCGCGCCGTGCCCTTCATGACGGTCAGGGCCTTGTACGGCAGATGCGTGTCGATGCTGTAGCCGTTCTGCTGCGCCGTCAGCACGGACACCGTCTTGCTGATCGTGTCTTCGCAGCGCACCTGGAACGGCGTGCGCGCCGCCCCGTGTGCGCCCAGGCTGGCCGACGCCAGCAACAGGAAGATCGCCGTGCGCATGCGCAGGATCAAGCCGGCTGCCAGGCGCCGCTGGTAATCTTGTCGAGCCAGAAGATGCCGATGACGGTTTTCACGTCCGTGATCGTGCCATCCTTGACCCAGTCGAGCAGCTGCGGCACGGTGGCCGTGAACGTTTCCAGGAATTCGCCTTCATCGAGCTGGCGTTCGCCCGCTACCAGGCCGCGCGCCAGGAACAGTTCCAGGTGCTCGTCCGAATACGCGATGGCGTTGTGGATGGTGGAGACGAATTGCCAGTCGCTGGCCGTGTAGCCCGTTTCTTCCAGCAACTCGCGCTGGGCGCAAGCCAGGTGCGATTCGCCCGCGTCGATCTTGCCGGCGGGAAACTCAATGAAGACCCGGTCCAGCGGATAGCGGTACTGGCGTTCCATCAGCACCGTGCCATCGTCGAGCAGCGGCAGGATGACGACGGCGCCCGGATGCAGGACGAATTCGCGCGCCGTGATCTTGCCATCCGGCAGCGCAACCCGATCGCGCTGCACGCGCAGGAAGCCGCCCTGGTAGACGAGCTCGCCGTCCACCTTGGTCTCAGTTAAATTCATATCCATGCGTTCAGTATCCATACCTTGATTATGCTCAATAAAAAAAAACGGCGCCAGAGGCGCCGCTTTCGGTCGATGGGGCTAATGTCGTTTGCGCAGGTAGCGGGTGACAAAGCCTGGAAAAGCCAGCACCAGGAACAGACAGCCCGTGATGGCATAGAACTCCCACGTCTGCGGGAAACCGTTGCCGATGCGCGCTTCGAGCGCGAACGCCACGGCGCCGACGATGAAGTACAGAATCACCATCTCCAGCAGGCGCAGCGCCAGCGGCTTGCGCCAGCCTTTGCCCCCGTCTGCTTGCGCCGCCTTTTTCAAGGGCACGGCGGCAAACAGTTTCTCGTTCAGGAAAGGCAGGTTGGCGCCCAGGATGCCCAGGGCGATCACCAGCCAGCTCGAGACGGTGACATCCATCGGTCAGGACGCCAGGGTCTTGGTGATGGCGGTTGCGCAGGCAGCCAGGATGCTGTTAGGCATCGCACCCAGCGCCAGGACGAACACGCCGTTCAGGGCCAGCACGACGCGCATGTCGCCATGCACGACCAGCGCATTGCTGTCGGTCGGCTCGTCGAACCACATCATCTTCACGACGCGCAGGTAGTAGAAGGCGCCGATCAGCGAGAACAGCACGGCGGCGATGGTCAGCCACAGCTGGCCCGTGGCCAATACCGATGCCAGCACCGAGTACTTGGCCATGAAGCCCATCAGCGGCGGCACGCCGGCCAGCGAGAACATGAACAGGGTCATCACCAGTGCGAAGATCGGGCTGCGTTTGCCCAGGCCCTTGAAGTCGGCCAGTTCGTCTGCTTCGAAACCATTACGTGCCAACAACATGATCACGCCAAAGGTACCCAGGGTGGTGAACACATAGGTGATCACGTAGTACATCGAGGCGCCGTAGGCGGTGGCTGCGCCAGCCGCGTTCAGGGTGTTGTTCGGTGCATCCACGGTACCGGACAGCAAGCCCAGCAGAACGAAGCCCATTTGTGCGATGGTCGAGTACGCCAACATGCGCTTCAAATTCGTTTGCGCGATCGCGGTGAAGTTACCGATCGCCAGCGACATCACGGCCAGCACCAGCAGCATTTGCTGCCAGTCATGCGCCATCGGCAGCAAGCCTTCGGCCAGCAGGCGCAGGGTGATGGCGAAGGCGGCCAGTTTCGGCGCCGCGCCCAGCAGCAGGGTCACTGCCGTCGGCGAACCTTGATACACGTCAGGCACCCACATGTGGAATGGCACGACGCCCAGTTTGAAGGCCAGGCCGGCTACCAGGAACACCAGGCCGAAGACCATGATGGTGCCGTTGGTCTTGCCGTTTTCCAGCGCCACGCGCAGTTCGCCCAGGTCCAGGGTACCGGAGGCGCCGTACAGCATCGAGATACCGTACAACATGAAACCGGAAGCCAGTGCGCCCAGGATGAAGTATTTCATGGCCGCTTCCGTGGCCTTGGCATTGTCACGGCGCAAGGCGATCAGTGCGTACAGCGACAGCGACATCAGTTCCAGACCCAGGTAAATGATCAGGAAGTTGTTGGCCGAGATCATGATCATCTGGCCCAGCAGTGCAAACAGGGCCAGCACGTAGAACTCGCCGCCCAGGTTACCCGACAGCATGCTGCGGTCGGTGGCGTAGGCACGCGAGTAGATCAGGGTCAGCGCCACGGCGCCGTAGGAGAACAGTTTCAGCAACTGCGACATCGGGTCCGACACGAACATGTTATTGAACGTGTAGACGGTGGTGCCCGCGTTGAAGTCGCCCACGGTCAGCAAGGCGCAGCCGGCCAGGGTCAGCAAGGCCAGCACGTAAGTGATCGAACGCTTCGCCGCAGGCAAGAACATATCGATCAGCAAGAGCGCCGACGTGGCGATCAGCAGAAAGATTTCCGCGTACAGCGGTACCAGATTAGGTGCATTAGTCATGTTATCGGTCTTCTATTTAAGGCAGCAGCTTGCCGGCTTTGACATGGGCAAGCAGATCAGTCACCGAGGTTTGCATCGTGTCGGTGAACGGGGCTGGGTACAGACCCATCACGAGCACGGCGATGGCCAGCACAGCAAGCATGAAGAATTCACGTTTGTTGATGTCGGTCAATTCGGCCACATGCTTGTTCTTGATCTTGCCGAACACCACGCGCTTGGCCATCCACAGCGAGTACGCCGCGCCCCAGATCAGTGCCGTTGCAGCCAGCAGACCAATCCAGAAGTTGAATTTCACCGCGCCCAGGATCACCATGAACTCGCCGACGAAGCCGGACGTCGCTGGCAGACCGCAGTTGGCCATCGAGAACAGCACGAAGAAGGCGGCAAATTTCGGCATGCGATTCACGACGCCGCCGTAGTCGGCGATGTTGCGGGTATGCATGCGGTCATACAGCACGCCGATGCACAGGAACATGGCGCCGGAGATGAAGCCGTGCGAGACCATCTGCACGATACCGCCCTGCACCGAGATGTCGTTGAACATGAAGAAGCCCAGGGTGACGAAACCCATGTGCGCGATCGACGAATAGGCGACCAGTTTTTTCATGTCGGTTTGCACCAGGGCAACCAGACCGATATAGATGACGGCGATCAGCGACAAGGCGATCATGAAGCCCGACAGGTAGTGGCTGGCGTCCGGCGTGATCGGCAGCGAGAAACGCAGGAAGCCGTAGGCGCCCAGTTTCAGCATGATGGCGGCCAGCACGGCGGAACCGCCCGTAGGCGCTTCCACGTGGACGTCCGGCAACCACGTATGCACGGGGAACATCGGCACCTTGACGGCAAACGCCATCAGGAAGGCCAGGAAGATGAAGATCTGTTCATTCATCGTCAGCTTGAACGCATGCCAGGCCAGGATGTCGAAAGTACCCGACACATTGCGCAGGTAAATGATGGCAACCAGGGTCAGCAGCGAACCGAAGAAGGTGTACAGGAAGAACTTGAACGACGCGTACACACGGTTCGAACCGCCCCAGATACCGATGATGATGAACATCGGGATCAGGGTTGCTTCAAAGAAGAAATAGAACAGCAAGCCGTCCAGCGCGCAGAACACGCCGATCATCAGGCCCGACAGGATCAGGAACGAGCCCATGTACTGGGCGATGCGCTTCTCGATCACTTGCCAAGCGGAAATGACGACGATGACGGTGATGAAGGCCGTCAGTGGCACGAACCACAGGGACAGGCCATCGATACCCAGCGAGTACCAGATATTGAAGGTTTCAATCCACGGTGCTTTTTCGACGAATTGCATGCCGTGCGCGGCGTTGTCGAAATGCTGGATCAGGGGCCAGGTGCACAGCATGCTGAGCACCGCGCCGGCCAGCGACAGCCAGCGGGTAAAGCCCGCTTTGCTGTCACGGCCGAGAGCCAGGATCAGGACGCCGCAAATGATCGGCACCCAGATCGACAGACTCAGGTAAGGAGGTAGTGTAGAAATCGTAGACTGCATCATGGTTCTCAGTATTCTTTTATCAGGTCAGCTTACTTAGCGGGCCAGAATGGCAGGAAATAGATCAGGAAGCCCAGCACGCCCAGGATCATCACGAATGCATAGTGATAGATGTAGCCGGTCTGCAACACTCGCGACAGCGAGGACAGCCAGGCGACGACCTTGGCGCTACCGTTGACCAGCAGGCCATCGATCAGCTTCTTGTCACCGAAGTTCCACAGGCCATTACCCAGCAAGCGGGCACCGCCGGCGAACACGACTTCATTGAACTTGTCCATGTAGTACTTGTTGTCCAGCAGGGTGTGGATCGCGTGGAACTTGGCAAAGAACCAGGCCGGTACACGCGGGTTGACCATGTAGCAGTAGTAGGCTGCCACCACGCCGGACAATGCCAGCCAGAACGGTGCCGTCGACAGGCCGTGGATCGCCATCGCCATTGCGCCGTGGAATTCATGCGACAACTCTTCCATTGCTGGATGGTTTTCGCCAACGAAGATCACGCCCTTGAAGAAATCGCCATGCAGCATCGGGCCGATCGTCAGGTAACCGATGATCAGCGAAGGAATCGCCAGCATCACCAGCGGGAACCACACGACGAACGGCGATTCATGCGGCTTCTGGCCAGGTTCCAGGCCATGGTGGCCGTGGTCATCTTCCTCTTCTTCATGACCATGGTCGTCATGTGCGTCGCCGTGCGCGCCATGGGCCGCTTTCGGTGCGTGATGGTCGTCATGGCCGTGGGCATGCGCCTGGCCGAAACGTTCCTTGCCGTGGAAGACGAGGAAATACATGCGGAACGAGTAGAAGGCGGTAACGAAGACGCCAGCCAGCACGGCGAACTGGGCAAAGCCAGCGCCCCAGATGTGCGTCGCTTCGACGGCTTCGATGATGCTGTCTTTCGAGTAGAAACCGGAGAACAGCGGCGTGCCGATCAGGGCCAGCGAACCGACCAGGGAGGTGATCCAGGTGATTGGCATGTATTTGCGCAGGCCACCCATGTTGCGGATGTCCTGGTCATGGTGCATGCCGATGATGACGGAACCGGCGCCCAGGAACAGCAGTGCCTTGAAGAATGCGTGCGTCATCAGGTGGAACACGGCCACGGAGTACGCGGACGAGCCCAGCGCCACGGTCATGTAACCGAGCTGCGACAGGGTCGAGTAAGCGACGACGCGCTTGATGTCGTTCTGGATGATGCCCAGGAAGCCCATGAACAGCGCCGTGATGGAGCCGATCACCAGGATGAAGGACAGTGCCGTGTCGGACAGTTCGAACAGCGGCGACATGCGCGAAACCATGAAGATACCGGCCGTCACCATCGTCGCGGCGTGGATCAGTGCCGAGATCGGGGTAGGACCTTCCATCGAGTCAGGCAGCCACACGTGCAGCGGGAACTGCGCCGACTTGCCCATCGCGCCGATGAACAGGCAGATGCAGGCAACGGTCAGCAGGGCCCAGTCGGTACCTGGCAAGCTCAGCAGTGCCAGTTCGTCTTTCTTGGCGAACACTTCCTGGTAGTTCATGGTGCCGGCGTAGGCCAGCAGCAGGCCGATGCCCAGGATGAAGCCGAAGTCGCCCACGCGGTTGACGAGGAAAGCCTTCATGTTGGCCACGATGGCCGTCGGACGCTGGTACCAGAAACCGATCAGCAGGTAAGAAACCAGGCCCACTGCTTCCCAACCGAAGAACAGTTGCAGGAAGTTGTTGGCCATGACCAGCATCAACATCGAGAACGTGAACAGCGAGATGTAGGCGAAGAAGCGGTTGTAGCCTTCGTCATCCTTCATGTAGCCGATCGTGTAGATATGCACCATCAGGGAGACGAAGGTGACCACGCACATCATCATCGCCGACAGCGAATCGATCTGGAAGCCCACTTCCATCTTCAGGGTGCCGATCGTCATCCAGTTATAGATCGTGCCATTGAATGTCGCGCCATCCATCACTGCCAGCAATGTCTGCACGGACAGGATGAACGCAATCAGTACGCCCAGGATCGTCGCGGTATGCGACGTCTTGCGTCCGACCAAATTACCCAGGAACTGGGTGCCAAGCAAGCCTGCAATCGCGGCACCGGCCAGCGGCGCCAGCGGTACGGCAAGAAGGAGGTTAGGGTTGAGGAGTTGCCCCGCCATGATGAACCTTAATCGTTATTATTCGAGAGATCGAGTCTGAAAAACATCAGCCTTTGAGGCTGTCCAGGTCTTCGACGTTGATGGTATCCAGATTACGGAACATCACCACCAGAATAGCCAGACCGATAGCCGACTCAGCGGCGGCAACCGTCAGGATGAAGAAAACGAAGATCTGACCGGCCGCGTCGCCCATGAAATGGGAGAACGCGATGAAATTCATATTCACCGCCAGCAGCATCAATTCGATTGCCATCAGCAATACGATGATGTTCTTGCGGTTCAGGAAAATACCGACGATCGAGATTGCGAACAGGATCGCGCCCAGGACCAGAAAATGTGTGAGCGATAATGTCATGGTGCCTCCTTAACTTCCGGCTCAGCCGCAGGACGCTCGACGACCGCGTCCATCTTGATGATCTTCAGGCGGTCGTTGCGCTTGACGCGTACCGCATCGCCTGGAGCAAAATGCTTGGTGTCCTTGCGTTTGCGCAAAGTCAGTGCGACCGCGGCAACGATGGCCACCAGCAGCACGACGGCGGCGATCTCGAAGGCGAACACATATTTCGTGTAGATCAGCAGGCCCAGTTCCTTGGTGCCGCCCAGATTGACGTTCACCGGAGCGATGCTAGGCGCAAAGTTGCGGAAACCGTGCCACAGGACAGCGGCCATTTCCAGCACGATGATCACGCCCACCGTCACGGACAAAGGCAGATAGCCCCAGAAACCTTCGCGCATGCGGTCGATATTGATATCGAGCATCATGACCACGAAGAGGAACAGCACCATCACGGCGCCGACATACACCAATACCAGCACGATGGCCAGGAATTCAGCTTGCAGCAGCATCCAGATGCCCGCTGCGGAAAAGAAGGACAGTACCAGGAACAGTACTGCGTGGACCGGATTACGGGCCGTGATGACGCGCGTCGCTGCCAGAATCAAGATCAGCGCGAAGGCGTAAAACAAAATTGTTTTAAAGTCCATAAAAAACCCAATAGACGTACAGATGAACGAGGGGCGCGCCGCAGCTGGTCAGCTGCGGCGCATCCATCAGCGATAAGGTGCGTCGGCGGCGCGCGCAGCGGCGATGTCATTTTCATAACGATCGCCTACGGCCAGCAACATCTCTTTCGTGTAATACAAATCCCCGCGTTTCTCGCCGTGGTATTCCAGGATTTGCGTCTCGACGATCGAATCGACCGGGCAGGACTCTTCGCAGAAACCGCAGAAGATGCACTTGGTCAAGTCAATATCGTAACGCGTGGTGCGGCGCGAGCCGTCGTCACGCTGTTCCGATTCGATCGTGATGGCCATTGCCGGGCAAACCGCTTCGCACAGTTTGCAGGCGATGCAACGTTCCTCGCCGTTCGGGTAGCGGCGCAGCGCGTGCAAGCCACGGAAACGCGGCGAGATCGGTGTCTTCTCTTCCGGGAATTGCACCGTGATCTTGCGCGAAAACATGTACTTGCCTGTCAACGCCATGCCCTTGATCAGCTCGCCTAACAAGAGGCTGCTGAAGAAATCTTTTACCTTATCCATTCGTATGCACTCTCTTACTTCCAAATATTCCAGGATGTCTGCATCCAGGCAGCGACGAAGACCAGGTAGACCAGCGTCAACGGGATAAACACTTTCCAGCCGAGGCGCATGATCTGGTCATAACGGTAGCGTGGGAAAGTACCGCGTACCCAGATGAACACCGACACGATGAAGAAGGTCTTGGCGAACAACCAGAAGAAGCCGCCGAAACCACCCCAGAACTCAAGGAAAGCAAATGGTGCGGACCAGCCACCGAGGAACATGATCGAAGCCAGGGCGCCGATCAGGATCATGTTGGCGTATTCGGCCAGCATGAACATGGCGTAGGCCATGCCCGAGTACTCGACCATGTGGCCGGCCACGATTTCCGACTCGCCTTCGACGACGTCGAACGGGTGACGGTTGGCTTCAGCCAGGCCCGACACCAGGTAGATGACGAACATCGGCAGCAGCGGCAACCAGTTCCACGACAGGAAGTTCACGCCCTTGTCGGCGAAGAAGCCGATTTGCTGGCCGCCAACGATGTCGATGAAGTTCAGGCTGCCCGAGACCATCAGCACGATGACCATCACGAAGCCCATCGGGATTTCATACGAAATCATCTGTGCCGAAGCGCGCATGGCGCCCATGAACGAGTACTTCGAGTTCGAGGCCCAGCCGGCGATGATGATGCCGTAGACTTCCATCGAGGTAATCGCCAGCAGCATCAGCAAGCCTGCGTTGACGTTGGCCAGTACGGCTTGCGGGCCGAACGGCACGACCGACCAGGCGGCCAGGGCCGGCATGATGGTCATGATCGGGCCGATCACGAACAGGCCCTTGGCGGCCTTGGACGGGATGATGATCTCTTTGAACAAGAGTTTCAGCGCATCGGCGATCGGTTGCAGCAAGCCCAAAGGACCCACGCGGTTCGGGCCGACGCGGATCTGGATCCAGCCGATCAGCTTGCGTTCCCACAAGGTCAGGTAGGCAACCAGGCCCATCAGCGGCAGCAGCACGCACAGGATCTTGATCAGGGTCCAGAAGAACGGCCAGGAGCCGCCCAGCAAATCCTGGCCGCTGCTGTTGATGACGTTTACAAATTCAGGCAGAGCCATCAGATTTTCCCCTCTGCTGTTTCAACTGTGATGTCACCGAACATGCCGCCCAGGCTAGCCGTCGAGGCATGCGCCGCCGACACTTTCACCACATTGGCTGGCAGGCCGGCATGGAGTGCCGCCACCAGGATGGCGCTGCCGGAGCCTTGCGCCACTTTGACCTTGTCGCCCGCCTTGATGCCCAGCTTGTCAGCCAGCGCCAGGGACAGGTGCGCTTGCGGCGCGGCGCCATCGACCGTGCGCAGCAGCGGTTCGGAGCGGCGTACCAGCGCGTCGGCGAAGTAGATCGGCACGTCGGCGATGCGTTGCAGCGCCGGCGAGGCCGGTGCATACGCTGCCGCTTCCGGGGCGTTCTTGGCGATGTTGTTCAGCTGTGCCGACAGATCGGTCACGCCGGCACCAAACGCTTCGTCGCGGATCGCTTCGGACGTGTCGTAGTCGAAACCGGCCAGGCCCAGGATGTTGCCCAGGACGCGCAGCACTTTCCAGGCTGGACGGGTATCGGCCAGCGGTTTCACGGTGCCGTTGAAGCTTTGCGCGCGGCCTTCGCAGTTGACGAAGGTGCCCGAGGTTTCAGCGAACGGGGCGATCGGCAGCAAGACGTCGGCGTAATCCATGCCGTGCTTGAAGGCGGACATGGCCACGACCATGTCGGCGCCATCCAGGGCGGCGCGGGCCGCTTGTGGATTGGCGGCATCGAGTTCCGGCTCGGCGTGCAGCAGCACGTAGGCTTTCTTCGGCACGGCAAACGCTGCTTGCACGTTGGCGCGCGGCTTGGCGACCAGGTGCGCGCCAACCGTGTTGGCCGCTTCCGTCAGGTAACCGAGCTTGGCGCCCGTCTGCTCGGCGATCCATTGCGCGGCAGCATGCAGTTGCGACGCTTGCGGGTGTTGCGTTGCCGCATTACCCAGCAGCACGGCGCCGTTGTCGCCAGCCATCAGGCTGGCGGCAATCGCGACGGCCACGTCCGAAGCGCTCACCGCTTCGAAACCGGCTGGCGCGGCGATTTCTTTCGCTTTAGCAACAGCAACGACCACTTCCGACAAGGCCGCCAGCCAATCGCCAGGCGCGACGATCATCTTGTTGGCGATGGTGATCAATTGATCATCGTCGGAGGCGTGCAGGATCGACAGCTTGGCGCCGCCCTTGACGGACGCGCGCAGACGCGTGGCCAGCAATGGGTGATCCTTGCGCAGGAACGAGCCGATGACGAAGGCGCGCTTGATCTGGCCAAATTCGTTGATCGGCATGCCCAGCCAAGGTTTGACACTTGCGTCGAGCGCGAAGTCGGTCTGGCGCAGGCGGAAGTCGACGTGCTCGGAACCGAGACCGTTGGCCACTTTTTGCAGCAGGACCAGCTCTTCGACCGTCGAATGCGGCGTTGCCAGCGCGGCGATGGCGTCGGCGCCATGCTCGTGCTTGATATTTTTCAAACCGTGCGCCACGTATTCCAGCGCCGTTTGCCAATCGACTTCTTTCCACTCGTTGCCTTGTTTCAGCATCGGGGACGTCAGGCGTTCGGCGCTGTCCAGCGCTTCGTACGAGAAACGGTCCTTGTCCGAGATCCAGCACTCGTTGACGGCTTCGTTTTCCAGCGGCAATACGCGCTTGACCTTGCCAGCTTTCACTTGCACGATCAGGTTCGCGCCCAGGCCGTCATGCGGGCTGACCGATTTGCGGCGCGACAGTTCCCACGTACGGGCGCTGTAGCGGAACGGCTTCGAGGTCAGTGC
This sequence comes from Janthinobacterium sp. SUN206, assembly GCF_030587305.1. Classification (NCBI taxonomy): domain Bacteria; kingdom Pseudomonadati; phylum Pseudomonadota; class Betaproteobacteria; order Burkholderiales; family Oxalobacteraceae; genus Janthinobacterium; species Janthinobacterium sp. SUN206. The sequence goes on from NZ_JAPWIB010000001.1 coordinate 1,938,024, forward strand.
GCCGACCGGGCACAGGTCGATCATGTTGCCCGACAGTTCGGAGTCGACCGTCTGGCCCACGAAGGACACGATTTCCGAATGTTCGCCGCGGCCGATCATGCCCAGTTCCATCACGCCGGCCACTTCCTGGCCAAAGCGTACGCAACGGGTGCACTGGATGCAGCGCGACATTTCCTGCATGGACACCAGCGGACCGGCTTCCTTCGGCTGCACGACGCGCTTGTCTTCCTTGTAGCGCGATTCGCTCTTGCCGTAGCCCACTGCCAAGTCTTGCAACTGGCACTCGCCGCCCTGATCGCAGATAGGGCAATCGAGCGGGTGGTTAATCAACAAGAATTCCATGACCGACTTTTGCGCCTGCACAGCTTTATCGCTGGCGGAGCGCACGATCATGCCGGCACTGACCGGGGTCGCACAAGCGGGCAAAGGCTTGGGCGCCTTTTCCACTTCGACCAGGCACATGCGGCAGTTCGCTGCGATCGACAATTTCTTGTGATAGCAGAAGTGCGGAATGTAGGTTCCCAATTTGTTGGCGGCGTCCATCACCATGCTACCAGCAGGGACTTCGACTTTTTTGCCGTCTATTTCGATTTCAACCATGGTGATCGTTACCTGACGCAGCTTAGATATATGCGGGCACTAAGCAATGCTTGTGCTCGATATGATATTCAAATTCTTCACGGAAATTCTTAATGAAGGCCCGTACCGGCATGGCAGCCGCATCGCCCAGCGCGCAAATGGTGCGGCCCTGGATGTTGTCGGCGATCGAGTTGAGCATGTCCAGGTCGTCTGGACGACCCTGCCCCTGCTCGATGCGGTGCACCATGCGGTACATCCAGCCTGTGCCTTCACGGCAAGGCGTACACTGGCCGCACGATTCTTCAAAGTAGAAGTAGGACAGGCGTTCCAGCGCCTTTACCATGCAGCGTGTTTCGTCCATCACGATGACGGCGCCCGAACCCAACATCGAACCGGCTTTCGCGATCGAGTCGTAGTCCAGGTCGGTCTGCATCATGATGTCGCCGCGGATCACCGGAGCGGACGAACCGCCAGGGATCACGGCCTTGATCTTTTTGCCACCGCGCATGCCGCCTGCCAGTTCCAGCAGGGTCGCAAACGGGGTGCCGAGCGGCACTTCGTAGTTGCCCGGTTTTTCCACGTCGCCCGAGATCGAGAAGATCTTCGAACCGCCGTTGTTCGGCTTGCCCATCGCCAGGTATTTCTCTGGACCAATGTTCAGCACGAAAGGCACGGCCGCGAAGGTTTCCGTGTTGTTGATCGTCGTCGGCTTGCCGTACAGGCCAAACGAGGCTGGGAAAGGCGGCTTGAAGCGCGGCTGGCCTTTCTTGCCTTCCAGCGACTCCAGCAGGGCCGTTTCTTCGCCGCAGATGTAGGCGCCATAACCATGGTGCGCATGCAACTGGAACGAGAACTCGCTGCCCATGATCTTGTCGCCCAGGAAACCGGCGGCGCGCGCCTCTTCCAGCGCTTCTTCGAAACGCAGGTATTCCTGGAAGATTTCACCGTGGATATAGTTATAACCGACGGTGATACCCATCGCATAAGCGCCAATGGCCATGCCTTCGATCAGCGCATGGGGATTGTAACGAATGATGTCACGGTCCTTGAAAGTGCCCGGTTCGCCTTCATCTGTATTGCAGACGAGGTATTTTTGACCCGGGAACTGGCGCGGCATGAAGCTCCACTTCAAGCCGGTAGGAAAACCCGCGCCGCCACGGCCGCGCAAGGACGAAGCCTTGAGGTCGGCGATGATCTGTTCCGGCGTGATTTTCTCTTCCAGGATACGCCGCAGGGCGCTATAGCCGCCGCGGTTCACATAATCTTGCAAATGCCAGTTCTTGCCATCCAGATCCTTCAGGATCAATGGATCGATATGGCGGTTGTGGAGTGACGTCATTTCTTGAGTTCCTCCAGCATGGCGTCGATTTTCTCGTTCGACATCCAGCTGCACATGGTTTTATTACTGACCAGCAAGACAGGCGCATCGCCGCAAGCACCCATGCACTCGCCTTCAACCAGGGTGAACTGGCCGTCAGGGGTGGTTTCGCGGAAATCGATGCCCAGTTTCTGCTTCAGGTAGTCTGCAGCGCGCACGCCGCCCGACAGGGCGCATGGCAGGTTGGTGCACACGGTGATCTTGTGCTTGCCCACGGGTTTCACGTTGTACATATTGTAGAACGTGGCCACTTCCTGCACGGCAATCGCCGGCATGCCGATGTAATCGGCCAGTTCCTTCATGGTTTCCGGCGCCAGCCAGCCCAGTTCATCCTGGGCATGGGCCAACGCGGCCATGACGGCCGACTGACGCTGGTCGGCCGGGTACTTGGCCAGCTCGCGGTCAATTTTCTTATAGCATTGCTCTGATAACAACATACTTTTTGCCTCTTAGCGGTCAATACTGCCGAACACGATATCTTGCGTCCCGATGATGGTCACGGCGTCGGCAAGCATGTGCCCACGCGCCATCTCGTCGAGCGACTGCAAGTGGGCGTAGTCTGGCGCGCGCAGTTTCATGCGGTACGGCTTGTTGGCGCCATCGGACACCAGGTACACGCCGAACTCGCCCTTCGGATGTTCCACGGCGCTGTAGGCCTCGCCTGGCGGCACGTGGAAACCTTCCGTGAACAGCTTGAAGTGGTGAATCAGCGATTCCATGTTGGTCTTCATGTCGACGCGGCCCGGAGGCGCCACCTTGCGGTTGCTGGTCATGACAGGACCTTCATTGTTGCGCAGCCACTCCACGCATTGCTTGATGATGCGGTTCGACTGGCGCAACTCTTCCACGCGGACCAGGTAGCGGTCGTAGCAATCGCCGTTGGTGCCGATAGGAATATCGAAATCCATCAAGTCGTACACTTCGTACGGCTGTTTCTTGCGCAAGTCCCACTGCACGCCCGAGCCGCGCAGCATGGCGCCCGTAAAGCCCATGGCCAGCGCATCTTCCGGCGAGACCACGCCGATGCCGACGGTACGCTGTTTCCAGATACGGTTGTCGGTCAGCAAGGTTTCGTACTCGTCCACGGAGTTCGGGAAACGGCGCGCGAAGTCTTCGATGAAGTCCAGCAGCGAGCCCTGGCGGTTTTCGTTCAGTTTGCCGATGGCCTTGGCGTTGCGGATGATCGACGCCTTGTGCTGCGGCATCGCATCCGGCAAGTCGCGGTACACGCCGCCCGGACGGTAGTAGGCCGCGTGCATGCGCGCGCCCGATACCGCCTCATAGGCGTCGAACAAGTCTTCGCGGTCGCGGAAGCAATACAGGAACGGGCCCATGGCGCCGACGTCCAGCGCGTGGGTGCCAAGCCACATCAGGTGATTCAGGATACGCGTCATCTCGTCGAACATGACGCGGATGTATTGCGCGCGCAGCGGCACTTCCAGGCCCAGCATCTTTTCGATGGCCATCACGTACGCATGTTCATTGCACATCATCGACACATAGTCGAGACGGTCCATGTACGGCACGGATTGCAGGTAGGTCTTCTGTTCAGCCAGCTTTTCGGTGGCGCGGTGCAGCAGGCCGATATGCGGGTCGGCGCGCTGGATGACTTCGCCATCCATCTCCAGCACCAGGCGCAGCACACCGTGCGCGGCCGGATGCTGCGGCCCAAAGTTCAGGGTGTAGTTCTTAATCTCAGCCATTATTTCATCCCGTAATGTTCTTCGCGGATCACGCGCGGCACGTTTTCCCGCGGCTCGATCGTCACGGGCTGGTAAATCACGCGCTTTTGTTCCGGATCGTAGCGCATCTCGACATAGCCGGAGACGGGGAAATCCTTGCGGAACGGATGGCCGATGAAACCGTAGTCGGTCAGCAGGCGGCGCAAGTCGTTGTGGCCTTCGAAGAGGATGCCCAGCAGGTCGAATGCTTCGCGCTCGTACCAGTTGACGGCGCGCCAGATGCCGACCACGGAGGGCAGCAGCGGCATGTCGTCGTCCGGCGCGAACACGCGCACGCGCACGCGCCAGTTGTGCTTGACCGACAGCAAGTGCGACACGGCCGCGAAACGCAGGCCATCCCAGCTACCGTCGCCATAGGTCGAGTAGTCGACGCCGCACAGGTCGAGCAATTGCTCGAAATGCAGGGTCGGATCGTCGCGCAGGGTCTGCATCACGGCCAGGTAGTCCTCGGCCTTGACGACCAGGGTGACTTCCCCCAGCGCAACCGTCGTGCTAACGCGATCGCCCAGGGCAGTGCCGAGGGCGTTTTGCAATACTTCTAAATGTGTTGTCATAATCTGAAGCGGCCCCGTTAGCGTGCGATCGTGCTGGTACGCTTGATCTTGTTCTGCAACTGCATGATGCCGTACAGCAAGGCTTCAGCGGTCGGAGGACAGCCAGGCACATACACGTCGACGGGCACGATGCGGTCGCAACCGCGCACCACGGAATAGGAGTAATGGTAGTACCCGCCGCCATTGGCGCAGGAACCCATCGAGATGACCCAGCGTGGCTCTGCCATCTGGTCGTAGACCTTGCGCAGGGCCGGCGCCATCTTGTTGCACAGGGTGCCGGCAACGATCATGACGTCGGACTGACGCGGCGACGGACGAAACACGACGCCGAAACGGTCCATATCGTAGCGGGCTGCGCCCACATGCATCATTTCGACCGCACAGCAGGCCAGACCGAACGTCATCGGGAACATAGACCCGGTGCGCGCCCAGTTGATCAGCTTGTCGGCCGAGGTGGTGATGAAACCTTCGCTTAATACGCCTTCAATAGCCATGGCTTATTCCCAGTCAAGGGCACCTTTCTTCCAAATGTACCAAAATCCGACCACGAATTCAGCGATGAACACCATCATCGTGACGAAACCGGCCCAGCCCAGGTCGCGCATTGCAACGCCCCATGGGAAAAAGAATGCCGTTTCCAGATCGAACAAAATAAACAGGATTGCGACCAGATAGTAGCGCACATCAAATTTCATGCGCGCGTCTTCGAATGCTTCAAAGCCACATTCGTACGGGGAGAGTTTTGCTGCGTCGGGCTTGTTAGGGCCTAACAGGCGCCCCAGGAGCTGGGGAGCGATACCGACACCAAGGCCGATAATAATGAACAGCAGGACGGGGAAGTAATTTTCGAGGTTCACGATTGATGAGCTTATATTGAACGATCGGTTAAATGAGGACGCTGCGATCATTTGCAGCGTATCTAACGCACGACCCCAATCAAAGCTAAGACCAGGATCGAACGACACATCCTCGTAAAAAAAGCCAGCAACTTTGTACGAGCCATGGCTCGTGCGCCGTTGCTGGCTTCTGATTTCTGGTGCCGACGACGAGACTCGAACTCGTACAGCTTTCGCCACTACCCCCTCAAGATAGCGTGTCTACCAATTTCACCACGTCGGCGGTAAGGCCCGTATTCTACTCTGCTTTGCCGCTAAAGTTAATGCACAAATGCATCAAAACACAGATAAAAACGATAAATTTTTACATCTTCCAGCGCGCCACGATTTTTTCCTGCCGCACTGCTAAAACATTGAGCAATAATCTGCCCGTAATGAGAATTACTCTCGATGAGGTATCGAGCTGATACAGAATTACTTCGGAATCGCGCCGGCCGGGGTGCTGGCAACCGGAGCCGCCGCTGCCGGAGCGCTGGCAGCCGGAGCTGCCGCTGGCACCGTCGTCGGGATCGCGCCCGCGCCGGTGACCGGCACTGGCTTGACGACTTTATCCATCACGCCGCCGCCGACCGTGGTGGCGCGTTGATTCGCCATCAGCGACAGGGCCAGGGTGGCGCCGAAGAAGATCGCGGCGGCAACGCCCGTCGATTTCGACATGAAGTTCGACGAACCCGTCGCACCGAACAGGCTGCCCGAGGCGCCCGAACCGAAGGCGGCACCCATGTCGGCGCCCTTACCGTGCTGCAACAACACCAGCGCGATAATCGACAAAGCCGAAATAACCTGTACTACCACTACCAGATTGAACATCATGTTCATTGCAATTCCATTCTTAGTTTAAAGTAATTCAATCAGCGGCGTGAATAATCGCCAGGAAATCCGCCGCCTTCAATGCTGCTCCACCGATCAGACCGCCATCGATATCCGGCATCGCCATCAATTCTTTCGCGTTCTCCGGCTTCATGCTGCCGCCGTACAGGATTTGCACGCCGGCGGCCGCTACCGCATTCTTTGCCACCAGCTGGGCGCGCAATACCTGATGCACGTCCTGCGCCATTTGCGGCGTGGCGGTCTTGCCCGTGCCGATGGCCCAGACTGGCTCATAGGCCAGCACCAGTTTCGCCACGTCGTCGGCGGAAATCGCCGCCAGCACGGCGCCCAGTTGCTGCGCCACCGCGGCATTGGTCTGGCCCGCTTCGCGCTGCGCCAGGGTTTCGCCGATGCAGACGATGGGCGTGATGCCCGCCGCCAGCGCCGCAACCGTCTTGGCCGCCACCTGCGCATCGCTCTCGCCATGGTAGGCGCGACGCTCGGAATGCCCGATCACCACATAGCCGCAACCGAAATCCTGCAGCATGGCGGCCGAGATTTCTCCCGTGTAGGCGCCGCTGGCGTGCGCGGACACATCCTGCGCGCCCCAGCCAAGGGCCGTGCCTGCCAATTGCGCCTGGCACTGCGCCAGATACGGCGCAGGCACACAGACGGCGCTGGCGGCGCCAGAGGCAGCCAGGCCAGCAACTATTTCAGACAATAACACCGCGTTCGAGGTGCGACTGCCGTTCATTTTCCAATTTCCGACGACGAGTTTGCGACGCATAGTAGCCTAAATTCTAATAACCCGTCATTCTAACTCCGGCACCGATGCCGGTCAAACAGGCAGTGCCCCGTTTCAGGCAACTTGCAACATGATCTTGCCCACGTGCGTGCTCGCCTCCATCAAGGCATGCGCCTCGTTGGCTTTTTCCAACGGGAAAGTTTGATAGATCACGGGCTTGATCTTGCCCGCCTCGATCAGCGGCCAGACGGTCGCGCGCAAATGGCCGGCGATGGCCGCCTTGAAGGCGATGGAACGGGGACGCAGGGTGGAACCCGTCACCGTCAGGCGGCGGCGCAGCAAGCTACCCAGGTCCAGTTCCGCCCTGGTGCCGCCCTGCACGGCGATCAGGCCGATGCGGCCATCGTCGGCCAGGCAATCGATTTCGCGCGGCAGGTAGTCGCCGCCCACCATGTCGAGGATGACGTCGACGCCTTTGCCACCGGTCAATTCCTTGACGACGGCGACGAAATCTTCCGTGCGGTAGTTGATACCCCGTTCGGCGCCCAGCGCCTCGCAGGCGCGCGCCTTCTCGTCGCTGCCCGCCGTGGCGAACACGCGATGCCCCAGGGCGGCCGCCAGCTGGATGGCCGTCACGCCGATGCCGGACGTGCCGCCCTGCACCAGTAACGTTTCGCCGTCAAGCAGCGCGCAGCGGTCGAAGACATTGCTCCAGACGGTAAAGAAGTTTTCCGGCAGGGACGCGCCTTCCAGCGCCGTCAAGCCTTGCGGCAAGGGCAGGCACTGGCCGCTTGGGGCGGCGCAGTATTCGGCATAGCCGCCGCCCTGCACCAGGGCGCAGACGAGGTCGCCCTTCTTGAACGCGGTATTGGTGAAATCGCCATCGACGACTTCGCCCGCCACTTCCAGGCCCGGCAAGTCGGACGCGCCGGCGGGCGGCGCATACTTGCCCAGGCGCTGCAGCACGTCGGGGCGGTTGATACCGGCCGCGTGCACCTTGATCAGCAGTTCGCCCGCCTTATATTGCGGCATGGGACGTTCCGCGATCTGCAAAACGTCGGCGGGACCTGGCTGGCTGATGGCAACTGCACGCATGGCGGGACTCTCTCAAGGGAAAACGGCGATTGTACGCCAAGCCGCCCTCCCCTGCAGACCACCGCCCCGTCTTAACCGGCGCCCGTTTTCGACTGGCGCGGCAAGGGCGTGCCCGGCTTCCATTTCGCCGACAGGGCTTGCCCCTCTTCGACTTGCTCATGCGTCATCTTGCGCACCACGGCGGCACGCTGGTCGGCCGCATTCGCGTTGCCATTCGCGGCCGCCAGATTCCACAACATATAGGCGATGACATTGTCCTGCTGCACGCCACCCATGTGGTAGCGGTACATCAGGCCCAGCACCTGCTGTGCCTCGGCATGGTTCTGCTCGGCCGCCTTGCGGAACCAGCCCACGGCTTGCCTATGATCCTGCAGCACGGCGTTGCCCGTGTAATACATGGCACCCACCACATACTGGGCGTCGGCCTTGCCCTGCTCGGCCGCCTTGCGGTGCCAGAACATGGCTTGCTTGTAATCCTGCGGCAAGCCCCGTCCCATGTAATACATCAAGCCCAGCAAATGCTGGGCATCGGCGTTGCCGGTCTTGGCAAGGGGCAATATTTCCTTGTAGGCCAAGGCGTAATTCTTGTTGTTGTAGGCACTGGCGCCTTCGGCGAAGCCAGCCCGCGCGGGTAGCTGTATCGTCAACAGCATGAGTAATGTAATGATCAGTTTTTTCATCGGAATGGGATGTGGTCTGACTACTTATTCTTGTCCTGCCAATACGGCCTGCGGCAGGATGCTTTTACTTCCAGCTAACTTTGCCCAGGCCCTCGACGCTGACATCGCGGTTGACCGGCTTGCCGTACACCACCACCGAACCGAGCCCGCTCAAGTTCAGCTTGGCATTCGTATGGGCATTCACCGTGGCGTTGCCGAGGCCGCTCAATTCCAGGTTCACGGCGTCCGCTTCGAATTGCTGCGCATTCAGGCTGCCCAGGCCGCCCAGGCTGGCTTTCAAGAGTCGTCCGCGTCCGCCCAGCACGACAGAGCCCGCCCCCTGCAAGTCCAGCTCGGCCCGCTCATTGTTACCGATCCATATCTGCATGCTGCCCACGCCGCCCAGGCTGGCATTGAGCTTGCGGTAGTCGCCCACCAGCTTGATGCTGCCCGCCCCTTCCAGCGACAGGGTCAGTTCCTCGCCCTTGAAACCCGTGATGTCCGTGCTGCCGAAGCCTTCCGAGCTCAGCTCGCGCAAATTCGGCAAGACCAGGTCGGCGCGGATCGACGAAGGGCCGATCTTGAAGCCGCGCACTTCCGTTTCGATGTGCAGGGTATCGCCGCTTTGCGCCGTGCTGACATCGGCGATGTAGCGCTTGTCGGCCGTGATGCTCAGCGAAGGCACGTTGCCCTGGCGAATGCGCACTTCCATCACGCCATCGAGCTTGACGCGCACCACGCGGGCGTCGATGTTGCGCATTTCCAGCAAGCGGGTCTCGGCGGCCGCGCCGCGCACCAGGCCCAGAGTCGCCAGGAACAGCAGCGCCAATTGCAGTGTCTTTTTCATGTAGTGCATCCTCGGTATCTTGTTTTTATGTGTCGCGGCGCCCTCGTGGGACTCGCGCGCATCGCCGCTGGCTGCCACTGTAGCAGCAGCAAAAATTGCTGACAATCAATTATGCAAAACGGGCTTTTTCCAAGGCGGTCAAGCGCTTGGCCTTGACCACCACCACTTGCATGGCCGCCTTGTTCGCTGGCGCGGCCAGGGTGGCCGTGGAACTGGCCACTTGCAGGGCCGGGGCGGCCGGGGCGATGGCGTAGCAGCTGGCGCCGAGCAGGATGGCGGCGGCAACGGCGATGACTTCCATGTTTTTAGCGACGTTCATTTGAATCTCCTCGGGTGTCTGGCAGTGGGCTTGCGGTATGGTGTCACTATAGCCATACCGCCCCCGGCAGACACGCCGATTGCGACGAACTGCGCTTTTGGCAGGCTGGCCTGACAAAAACGCGGATGAACGTCGATTTACTGCTGCGTGCTTAAAACTCTTCCCACTCGTCGGCGCCGGACTTGGCCGCCTTGACGGGCCTGGCCGGCGACAGCGCGCGGGCTGGCGCGCGCGGCGCGGCAGCACGAACGGCCGGCTTCGCCTTGAGGCGGGTCACGGGCGCGGGCGCGGCGGCAGGACCCGCATCACCGAGGCGGAACATGCCGACGGCTTGCGCCAGGTCCACGGCTTGCTCCTGCAGGCTTTCCGCGGCAGCGGCGGCTTGCTCGACGAGGGCCGCGTTTTGCTGCGTCATGGTATCCATGTGCGTGACGGCCGTATTGATTTCGCCGATGCCGGCGCTCTGTTCGCGGCTGGCCACCGTGATCTCGCTCATGATGGTCGTCAATTGCTGCACCGACGCCACCACCTGGTCCATGGTCTGACCCGCCTCATCGACGAGGCGCCCGCCCGCATCCACCTTCTCCACCGAATCGCCGATCAATTCCTTGATTTCCTTTGCCGCGCCGGCAGACCGCTGCGCCAGGTTGCGCACTTCGGACGCCACCACGGCAAAGCCCCTGCCCTGCTCGCCAGCGCGCGCCGCCTCGACGGCCGCGTTCAGGGCCAGGATATTCGTCTGGAAGGCGATGCCGTCGATCACGCCGATGATGTCGACGATCTTGCGCGAGCTTTCCTGGATGCCGGCCATGGTGCCGACCACTTGCTGCACCACGCGGCCGCCCTTGGCCGCCACTTCCGAGGCGGACACGGCCAGCTCATTGGCCGCATGCGCGTTTTCCGCATTCTGCTTGACGGTCGACGTCAGCTCATCCATCGAACTGGCCGTTTCTTCCAGCGCGCCCGCCTGTGCTTCCGTGCGCGAGGACAGGTCGGCATTACCTGCGGCAATATCGGCCGACTCGCTGCGCACCAGGGTGCTGATGCTGCGGATCTGCACCAGCACGGTGGCGATCTTTTCGACGAACAAGTTGAACGCCTTGGCGATCTGCGCCAGCTCGTCCGTGCCTTCCGCATCCAGGCGGCTGGTCAGGTCGCCGTCGCCCGTGGCGATCGCTTCCATCGCGTCGCGCACCAGGCCCAGGCGGCGCAGGGCGCGCGCCACCAGCACGCTCAAGACCGTGGCGGCCAGGGCCAGCACCAGCAAGGCCGTCAAGGCCGAGGCGCGCAGCATGGAGCTCAAGGCTTGCGTCGCTTCTGCACGGTCAAGCACGGTCGCCAGCAGCCAGTCGCTGCCCGGCACCTTACTCACATGCAAGATGCCATTGCGTTCGCCCAGGCGGATGGCGGCGCCGTCACCGCTCTTTTCGATGTCGGCCAGCGCCTGCGCACTGAGGCCCGGGTCCAGCTCGGCCAGCGGCTTCAGGGTCAGCTTGCCGTCCGGGTGGGCGATGATCTTGCCGCCGCCATCGACGAGGAAGGCATAGCTGGACGCCGTCGGCTTGATCGAGGCGACGTTCTGCACCACCGCATCCATCATCACGTCGGCCGCCATCACGCCCGTCACGCTGCCCTTGCCGCCCAGCGGCTCGGCAAACGTCACCACAAGCTTGCCCGTGCTGGCCCCGATGTAGGGCGCCGTGATGATGGGGCCGCCCACTTCGGACGCCAGCTTGTACCAGGGCCGCGCCGTGGGATCGTAGTCGGCGGCGCGCTTGCGCTCCTGCGAAAAGACGGCGTGCTTGTCGGCAAAGCCGATATACGCCATGTCAAAGGTGCCGGCCTGCTCGGCCGCCTTCAGGGCCGGCAGCGGATCGGCCGCCGTGGCGCCCTGCTTGAGCGAGCCCACGACGGCTTGCTTGGAGCGCAGCCATTCGGCGATGGCCGCGGCATGGCTGTGCGACAACTGCAGCATCTGCGTGTCGAGCGCGGCCAGGGTGCTGGAGCGGGTAGTGAAAAAGTTGGCGATGGCGACGGCCAGCATGGCCAGCACGACGATGGAAACGGCGATGGCGATCAGCCGCGCCTTAAGGGAGGACAACATGGTGCATCCAATAAAAAAGAGAAAATCGGGAGGGATGCGCCATGGTCAGGGAATAAGATTTTGTCGTCAAGCAATACTGACAGTCAATTACCCATAAACAACAATTGATACCATATATTAATCAGATCTCGCCGCGCAGCTTGCGCAGGGCCGGCGATTCGCCGCCCGTCGCCTCGATGCGGAAACGGGCGAATGCCTGCTCCAGCTCGGGGTAACGGCGCAAGCCGCCTTCCGTGAAATAACGCCCGCCGGGGATATCGCCCCACGGCAGGGGCGTCGTCAAGGCGCCGCTGCCCGCCAGGGCCAGCAGCGGCTCCAGCGCGCTGCGCAGGTCGGCCACTTCTCCATCGGCGGGCGCCAGGCGCGTCAACAACTGTTCCAGTTCGGCGGCATGGGCTTGCAGGCGCGGTTGATCCATCATCTCTCCTCAATTCTTGATCGTGCCGATCAGCACGGGGGCCGACCACAGGCTGCGGTTGGGCAGCAGATACTGCTGCGCCCCGCCACGGCGCCGCACCAGCCCGCCCAGCTCTTCCGTCGGCGCCACCTGGCTGACGAACACGCTGACGGTACCCTTGGGCATGACCTGATACACATCATACAGCGGCGCCTCGCTCTTCAAGGGCAAGCCGAAACAGTCGGCCAGGCTGGCGCACTGGCCCGAAGCCAGCTGCAATTGCGCGCTGGTGGTGAAATACGGCGAGTACGGCGACACATTCTGGCCATGCGGCACGATCTTCACCAGCGCGGCCGACATGGCTTGCACATCGGGCAAGGTGCTGCCGGAGGCGAGCTGCTCGACCGCGCGCGCGTAAATCGTCTCGGCCGGGGCGGCAGGATCGGCGGCGCGCAGTTCGCGCAGAAATTGCTGGCCCGGCGCGCTGTCCAGGTAGGGATCGATGGCTTCGCGCTGCAAGCCCGCCGTCCTGAAGGTGCTGAGGTCATTGATTTCGCGCGCATGCACGGCGCGCAAGGCGTCGAGGTCTTGCACCGGCATGGCCGCGGATGCGGCGGCGATAGGGATGGGTAACGGCACCGGCGTCGGTGCGCTGTCCAGCTGCGCCCGGACACCGGGCGCGACGGCAAGCAGAAAGGCGGCGGCCAGCCCGCAGAATGTGCGCATGCTGCATCTCCTTGGAAGACTCGTTCAGGGGAAGATCCCATGCCGAATCTACAGAGAGCAGCGGCGGCCGATACGCGCTGGATCAAGGCCGGTGCAGACAGGCGGGCAACGCGGCACACGCCTTCGATACAGCGCAAACGCGGCGCATAAAAAAACCGCCAGGGCTTGCGCGCCGGCGGTTTTTGAGCATGCGGCCGAAGCCGCACTCAGGCGAACCTGAAGGACATCAAGCGGCTGGCGCTTCGTTGCCTTCGGCAGCTTTCATCGACAGTTTCAAACGGCCGCGGTCATCCGTTTCCAGCACTTTGACGCGCACCAGCTGACCTTCTTTCAGGTAATCGGCCACGGCGTTGACGCGCTCGTTGGCGATCTGCGAGATGTGCAGCAAGCCGTCCTTGCCTGGCATGACTTGCACGATGGCGCCGAAGTCCAGCAGTTTCAGCACGGTGCCTTCGTAGGTCTTGCCCACTTCGACGGAAGCGGTCAGTTCTTCGATGCGGCGCTTGGCTTCCTGGCCGGCAGCGGCGTCGACGGAAGCGATGGTGACCACGCCTTCGTCGCTGATGTCGATCTGGGTGCCCGTCTCTTCGGTCAGCGCGCGGATCACGGCGCCGCCCTTGCCGATCACGTCACGGATTTTTTCCGGGTTGATCTTGATCGTGATCAGACGCGGTGCGAAATCGGACAGTTCGGTTTTGACGTGCGGCATGGCTTTTTGCATTTCGCCCAGGATGTGCTCGCGGCCTTCCTTGGCTTGCGCCAGTGCCACTTGCATGATTTCCTTGGTGATGCCCATGATCTTGATGTCCATCTGCAGCGCCGTGATACCGTTGCGGGTACCGGCTACCTTGAAGTCCATGTCGCCCAGGTGATCTTCGTCGCCCAGGATGTCGGACAGCACGGCAAACTTGCCGCCTTCCTTGATCAGGCCCATGGCGATACCGGCCACGTGTTCCTTCATCGGCACGCCGGCGTCCATCAGTGCCAGGCAGCCGCCGCACACGGAAGCCATCGACGAGGAACCGTTCGATTCCGTGATTTCCGATACCAGGCGCACCGAGTAGCTGAACTCTTCAGCTGCTGGCAGGGCGGCGATCAGCGCGCGCTTGGCCAGGCGGCCGTGGCCGATTTCGCGGCGTTTTGGCGTACCGACACGGCCCGTTTCGCCGGTGGCGAACGGAGGCATGTTGTAATGCAGCATGAACGAATCGGTGAACTCGCCCATCAGCGCATCGATCTTCTGGCTGTCGCGGGCGGTGCCCAGGGTGGCGACGACCAGCGCTTGCGTTTCGCCGCGCGTGAACAGGGCCGAACCGTGGGTGCGCGGCAGCACGCTGGTGCGGATCGAGATCGGACGCACGGTGCGCGTGTCGCGGCCGTCGATGCGTGGCTCGCCGTCCAGGATTTGCGTACGCACGATCTTCGCTTCGATGTCGAACAGGATGTTGTTGACTTCAGCGCTGTCGATAGCCGCGCCGCCGGCGGCAGCCGCTTCGGCCGACAGGTCGGCGATCACTTCCGACGTCGCCGCTTTCAGCTTGGCCGTACGCTCTTGCTTGTCCTTGGTTTGATACGCGTCATTGATCTTGGCGTTGGCGAAATGCGCGACGCGGGCGATCAGTGCTTCGTTTTTCGGCGCAGGCGCCCATTCCACTTCCGGCTTGCCGCCGTCACGCACCAGGTCGTGAATCGCGTCGATGACGACTTTCATCTGGTCGTGGCCGAAGACCACGGCGCCCAGCATGATTTCTTCGGACAGCTGTTTCGCTTCCGATTCGACCATCAGCACGGCCGTTTCGGTACCGGCGACCACCAGGTCCATTTCCGACGTTTTCAGTTGCTGGACGGTCGGGTTCAGGATGTACTGGCCATTGGCGTAACCGACGCGCGCGGCGCCGATAGGACCGTTGAAAGGCACGCCCGATACGCACAGGGCAGCCGATGCGCCGATCATGGCGGCGATGTCCGGATCGATTTCAGGGTTGACCGACAACACGTGAATGATGACTTGCACTTCATTCAGGTAGCCTTCCGGGAACAGCGGACGGATAGGACGGTCGATCAAACGGGATGTCAGTGTTTCTTTTTCGGAAGGACGGCCTTCGCGCTTGAAAAAACCGCCCGGAATTTTACCGGCAGCATAGGTTTTTTCAACATAATCAACCGTCAAAGGGAAGAAATCCTGGCCTGGCTTGGCATCTTTGCGTGCCACCACCGTTGCCAGAACGACGGTATCTTCGATCGACACCAGCACTGCGCCGGATGCCTGACGTGCGATTTCGCCGGTTTCCAGGGTCACTTGGTGTTGACCGTACTGGAAGGTTTTCGTAACTTTGTTAAACATGGGGTATCCCTTTTCTAATTGCCGACAGATTTTCAGGGGCTGTCGTTCACCTCACCACAGGCGGCGTAAAAATGCTGCCTTTACTTGTTGCCACCTTTGCTACTTTACTTTTAAAACATGATATCGGTAGAGAATA
This sequence comes from Janthinobacterium sp. SUN206, assembly GCF_030587305.1. NCBI lineage: Bacteria > Pseudomonadati > Pseudomonadota > Betaproteobacteria > Burkholderiales > Oxalobacteraceae > Janthinobacterium > Janthinobacterium sp. SUN206. The sequence goes on from NZ_JAPWIB010000001.1 coordinate 1,953,355, forward strand.
CTGTACTTCTCGACATAAATCCGGAATTCAAATGACAAAATGCCCGCGTCAGCGAACTGGCGCAGGCATTTCTGTATAAACCTTGTACGGCAAAAATTACTTGCGCAGACCAAGTTTAGCGATCAGGTCGCGATAACGGGTAGCGTCTTTAGCCTTCAGGTAGGACAACAGGCTCTTACGACGGTTGACCATCATGATCAGGCCGCGGCGGGAGTGGTGATCTTTCGAGTGGGCTTTGAAGTGGCCGTTCAGTTCGTTGATACGAGCTGTCAGCAGTGCAACTTGCACTTCAGGGGAGCCGGTGTCGTTTTGACCACGTGCGTTGTCCGCGATGATAGCGGCTTTGTTGATGTTTTCTACTGTCATGATAAACCTTTCACATGCGGTGCACAGAGTCTGAACCCTATCCACCGTGAACTACGATTATTAAAATACTGGCCTATGCTGCCAACCAGACGCGCAAGTATATCGGAAAAATGCCCGCCTGTATCCTGCCGTGCGCGCTTTTCTCGGTGCATGATAGGGTTTTCCTGCATTTCAGGAGGTCAAACATGAAAAATCTGCTCAAATTAGCAACACCCATGCTGTTTGCCGTCCTGGCCGGCTGCGCCAGCTGGAACGTCCCGCCGCCGCAACCGGGCGAACCGCGCGCCGCCGTGGAAGCGCGCCTGGGCCGGCCAAGCAACATCTACCAGCTGCCCACGGGCGCGGAACTGGAATACGCGACGGGCCCGTACGGCCAGTACACGTATATGGCCCGTTTCGGCCCCGACGACAAGCTCATTTCCTACGAGCAAGTGCTCGACACGCCGGGCTTTGCCCGCATCAAGGTGGGCGTATCGACCCAGCAAGACGTGCTGCACACCCTGGGCCGCCCGACGGAAACGTCGTATCTGTCGCTGCCGAAACTGCACGTCTGGTCCTACCGCTACAAGGAATCGGGCGTGTGGGATTCCATGATGCACGTGCACTTCGACCACGACGGCATCGTGCGCATGATGATGAACGGCCCCGATCCGGCCAAGGAAGAGCGGCGCTTCTTCCGCTGATTCATTACCTGTGCAACAACGCCTGATAACACCGTAGCGAGCGGAAGAGAGAGGTAGCTAAGAAGCGCAACCGTACTCTGGTACGGTGAGCATCAAATTCTGGGGTCAGACCCGGCGGGTCTGACCCCCGACTTACGGCTGCGGGTCGATGCGCTCATCCTTGGCATGCAGTTTATTCAGCGCCGACAGATACGCCTTGGCCGATGCGACGATGATGTCCGGGTCGGCGCCCACGCCGTTGACGATGCGCCCGTCGCGCGACAATCGCATGGTGACTTCGCCCTGCGACTGCGTGCCCGTGCTGATGGCATTGACGGAGAACAAGACCAGCTCCGCGCCGCTGGCGGCCGCGCTTTCGATGGCGTTGACGGTGGCGTCGACGGGGCCGTCGCCCCGCCCTTCGCAGCTCAGCTGCTTGCCGCCGACGAGGAATTCCACGCGCGCATGCGGCACGGCGCCCGTCGTCGACTGCTGCGTCAGTGAAATGAAACGGTAGTGCTCACTTTCCTGCGCCTGCTGTTCCTCGCTGACGAGGGCCATGATGTCTTCGTCGAAGATTTCGGATTTCCGGTCCGCCAGCTCCTTGAAGCGGATGAAGGCGGCATTGATGTCCGCTTCCGATTCCAGCGCGATGCCCAGCTCGTGCAGCCGCTGCTTGAAGGCGTTGCGGCCCGACAATTTTCCCAGCACGATCTTGTTGGCCGTCCAGCCCACGTCTTCGGCGCGCATGATTTCATACGTCTCGCGCGCCTTCAAGATGCCGTCCTGGTGAATGCCGGACGCGTGCGCAAAGGCGTTCGCGCCGACGACGGCCTTGTTCGGCTGCACGGCAAAGCCCGTGATTTGCGACACCATCTTGGATGCTGCCACGATCTGCGTCGTGTCGATACCCACCGTCAAGTTGTAATAGGCGGCGCGCGTGCGCAGCGCCATCACCACTTCTTCCAGCGCCGTGTTGCCGGCCCGCTCGCCCAGGCCATTGATCGTGCATTCGATTTGCCGCGCGCCGCCTATCATGACGCCGGCCAGCGAATTGGCCACAGCCAGGCCCAGGTCGTTATGACAATGGACAGACCAGATGGCTTTATCTGAGTTCGGGATGCGTTCGCGCAAGCGTTTGATGGTGGCGCCAAAGATTTCCGGCACGGCGTAGCCCACCGTATCGGGGAAATTGATGGTGGTGGCACCCTCGGCAATCACGGCTTCCAGCACGCGACATAGGAAATCCTCGTCGGAGCGGCTGCCGTCTTCGGGGCTGAATTCGATGTCGTCCGTGAACTGGCGCGCGTAGCGCACGGCGTTTTGCGCTTGCGTAAGCACTTGCTCTGGCGTCATGCGCAGCTTCATCTGCATGTGCAGGGGCGACGTGGCAATGAAAGTGTGGATGCGCTTGCGCTCGGCCGGCGCCAGCGCTTCGGCGGCGCGGGCAATGTCGCGGTCGTTGGCGCGCGACAGCGAGCAGATGGTCGATTCGCGCACGGCGCCGGCTATCGCCCGTATCGACTCGAAGTCGCCTTGCGAGGCGGCGGCGAAGCCCGCTTCGATCACGTCGACCTTCAGGCGCTCGAGCTGCTTGGCGATGCGCAGCTTTTCCTCGCGCGTCATGGAGGCGCCCGGCGATTGCTCGCCGTCGCGCAAGGTGGTGTCAAAAATGATGAGTCGGTTGCTGGTGCTCATGGCTGCTCCTGGCTGGCTGAAGACTGGCGACGCTACCGACTCAGCGCATCAATGCTCGGGGTCGGTCTGGATAATGCTGACGGGCTTGCCCTTCGCCATGCGCCAGAAGAACACGGCGTAGCCGGACAGGCCATAGGCGACGAAAATCGGGAACAGCACTTTCGGCGGGTCGATGGAGATGAGCGCAAAGAACAATGCCAGCAGGAATACCACGATGAAGGGCACGGACTTGCGGAAATTCACATCCTTGAAGCTGTAGAACGGCACGTTGGTGACCATGGTCAGGCCGGAAAACAGGGCGATCGCCCACGACACCCAGGCCAGCTGGTTGCCGGCAAATTCCAGGTCGTTCATCAACAGGATGAAGCCGGCCACCATGGCGGCGGCCGCCGGGCTGGGCAAGCCCTGGAAGAAGCGCTTGTCGACCACGGCGATATTCGTGTTGAAACGGGCCAGACGCAAGGCGGCGCCGGCACAATACACGAAGGCGGCCAGCCAGCCCAGCTTGCCCATGCCGCGCAGCGACCATTCGTAGATCACCAGCGCGGGCGCGGCGCCGAAGGACACCATGTCGGACAGGCTGTCGTACTGGGCGCCGAATTCGCTCTGCGTATTCGTCAGGCGCGCGATGCGGCCGTCGAGGCCGTCGAGGATCATGGCGATGAAGATGGCCCAGGCCGCGTGTTCGAATTTCTGGTTCATGGCCATGACGATGGCGTAGAAACCGCAAAACAGGGCTGCCGTCGTGAAGGCGTTCGGCAACAGATAGATGCCGCGGCGGCGCAAGGTTTTCTTGCCAGTGCCATCGGTCACCGGCTGGCGCACGAATTTGCTGAAGCGGGACGCTTTGGATGCTGCGGGGGTGCCGTTCTTGCCTCTACGACGGGGGAAGTTTGCCATGTTGTTCCATATCTTGTGTACTGCGGGGGAATCGGTGCCAGATGGCAGGCGCATGACTGTCTCGCCATGCGCCCGCCGATATTGCCATTATAGAGGAGCTGCCGCCAAAGAAAAGCGTGGCGGCGTCAAGCTGACAATATTGATCCCGAAGCTAGCCTTATTTGAACTTGACCTTCGCCACCAGGCCCATGTTGAGGGTCGTTTCGCCTGGCTCGAAGCTCGGTTCGGCCACTTGGTTGCCGCCATAGCCCATGGCGTCGGCACTCATGTTGCGCGCGCCGGCCACGCTGACGCGCTGCGCGTAATTGCCCGAGCCTTCGAAATCGATGGTGTCGATCACGGCGTCATTGACGTTGCGGCCCATGGCGCCGGCGATGGCGGCCACGCGTTCGTTCAGGTTCTTGTACGCGGCGGCGATGCGCTGGTCGTCGAGCTTGCGGATGGTGGCGGGCGCCAGGCCGAAGTTCAGGCGGTTCAGGGTCAGCACGCCTTGCGCCGCGGAAACGGTTTTCGGCAAGGCGGCCAGGTTGGTCGTCGTGACCTGCAGGTATTGGCCCACTCTCCAGCCCGTCGGCACGCGCGGCTTGGCGGCGACGCCTGGCGGCAGCGGCGCCGTTTCCGGGTACACGGCATACGTGTAGTAGCCCTGGGTCTTCAGCACGGCTTGCGGATCGGCTTTCTTGACGATGGCGGCGCCCTGGTTCATCTTCTGGTTCACGCGCGAGGCGGCGGCGGCCTTGTCCTTGTCCTGCTCTTCGATGGCCAGGGTGACGGTCACCTGGTCGTTCGCATGCACCACTTCGCCGTTGGCGGGCACCACCACGAGGGTGCCGGAAGTGGGCAAGGCCTGGGCTTGTGCGCCCATGGCAACGGTAGCGGCGGCGGTAACGGCAGCGGCGGCCAGCATGGTTTTCATGACGGTCATGGTGTTCTCCTGAAAAATAATGGGGCAAAAACGACCATGGGGCCAACAGCCCCATGATTTTTAAAACAGTCTAACGCGGAATTGTTTCCACGCTAATGCACTTACTTGAACTTGACCTTGCCGACGACACGCATGTCGAGCGTCGTTTCGCCCGGCTCGAAGCTCGGTTCGGCGACGGTGCTGTCTTCGGCCATCTTGGCGCTGCGCATCATCATCGGTGCGGCGGCAGCACGGTTTTCGGTGACATAGTTGCCCGAACCTTCGAAGTCCACCGTATCGAGCACGGCGTCGGAAACGTTGCGGCCCATGGCCTTGGCGATGGCGGCCACGCGTTCGTTCAGGTTCTTATACGTGGCGGCGATGCGCTGATCGTCCAGCAGGCGGATGGTTTCCGGCTTCAGGCCGAAATTCAAGCCATTCAGGGTCAGCACGCCTTGCGCCGCCGACACGGTTTTTGGCAGGGTTGCCAGATTGGCCGTCGTCACTTCCAGGTACTGGCCCACGCGCCAGGCCGTCGGCAAACGTGGCTTGGCCACGGCGCCGGCTGGCAATGGGCGCTCTTCCGGATACACGGGATAGGTGTAATAGCCATACGATTTCAGCGCGGCAGAAGGATCGGCCTGCTTGACGATGGCGATACCCTTGTTCATCTTCTGGTTGACTCGCGACGCGGCGGCTGCCTTGTCCTTGTCCTGTTCTTCGACGGCCAGGGTAGCGACCACCTGGTCATTGACATGCTTGACTTCGCCAAACGCGGGTACGACCACCAGGGTGCCGTTGGTCGGCAGGGATTGGGCTTGTGCGCTCAGGGCAACGGTGGCTGCGGCGGCAACAAGGACGGATTTCATCACGGTCATGGGGTACTCCTAGGTAGTTAATATGGCTGACAGCCCGCGAAAGGGGTGGCTGTTGCCACCTCTTTCGCTTGAGAAACTTGTCAAACTGTGTAGATTCTAACGCCTCATTCATTCCTGTGGCGCAAATTAACAAATCGTCACAAAATGTGCTTGCCAGTCACATCTGCTCACATTTCAATACACCGTCATTCAAAATAACAATGTTATTAGTGGCCCGCCACCGGGCCGCCGCTGCGCCGGCCCGGCTTGAAACTGTAACGCCGCGCGCGCCAGGCGATGGTCAAGGCCACCAGCAGCAAGGCCAGCATGGCCCAGGGGAACGAGGCCGCGCCATAGCCGTCCAGCAGCACGCCGCCCGCCAGGCCGCCGCCCGCGATGGCCACGTTCCAGATGGTCGCCACCATCGCCTGCGCCACATCCATGCCGTCGCCGGCCGCGTCGGCCGACGCCGTCTGCAGCAAGGTGCCGGCGCCGCCAAAGGTGACGCCCCAGATGGCCATGCTGACATAGATGACGGCCGGCGAGTCCATCGCCAGGCCCAGCGCGACCACCACGCAGGCCAACGCGGCGAGGCAACCCAGCACGAGCGGGCGCAGCCACCGGTCGATCAACTGGCTGACCAGCCAGATGCCGGCCAGCGAGCCCACGCCATACACGAGCAGCACCAGGTCGATGCGGGGACGCAAGCCGGACGGCGCCAGGAACGGCGCGATATAGGTATACAGAATGTTATGCGCCAGCATCCAGGCGACGATCACCGCCAAGATCGGCCGCACGCCCGGCGTCATGAACACCTGGCGGATCGACAGGCGTTCGCCATTCCTTTGCCCCGGATAATCGGGCACGGCCACCAGTATCCAGGCAACCAGCACCACGGCCAGGCCGGACATGATGCCGAAGATGCTGCGCCAGCCCAGCACGCCGCCCATCAGGGTGCCCAGCGGCACGCCCAGCGACAGGGCCAGCGGCGTGCCGATCATGGCGATGGCCATCGCCCTGCCCTGCTGTTCCACGCTGACCATGCGGCGCGCATAGCCGGCCATCAAGCCCCAGGCCAGCCCGGCCGCCATGCCGGCCAGAAAGCGCGAAGCCAGCGCCACCATGTAATTGGGCGCCAGCGCCGTCATGGTATTAAAGACCAGGAAGCCGCCGACGGCCAGCAGCAGCACCTTGCGGCGGCGCCAGCCGCTGGTCATGGCGGTCAGGGGGATGGCGGTCAGGATGGAGCCGATCGCAAACACCGTAACGAGCTGACCCGTCATGACTTCGGAAATGCCGAGGCCCTGCGAAATCTGCGGCAACAAGCCGGCGGGCAAGGTTTCGGCCAGGATGGCGATAAAGCTGGTCATCGCCAGCGCCAGCAAGGCGGCCAGCGGAAAGCGTCGGGAAATGGCAGTGCCGGCAGGGCCTGAAACAGGCACGGCGGCGGTCATACGGTCAGTCATGTGGGTACCTCGGGTTGCGCAGGCAGCGCCTCAACGAGCCTGGCGTGCTATCAAATAGCGGTAATGCGCGTTGCGGTCGGCAGATACCGAAACAGATGCAGCTATATGAAACTGCAAAGGAAGGGCGGAATTGTAGCGCAAACGCCGCGACGGCGTGCGCAGGGAAATAGCCGTGTTCAGGCAGCCATGCTCAGGCTGGCGTCATGCAGGCATCATTAGCCGCCTTGCGTGGCGAAAACCAGGCATTCGATTTCGGACTGTACAGGAAGGCGCAGATGACGGCGAACATGAGCGCGCCAGGCAAGACGTCCATCTTGACCGGCAAGGTCGCCAGGCAGAGCGCAATGTCGATCACGCCCCACACCAGATACACCGTGCGCGCGCCACGCAGCCGTTGCAGCATGGCCAGCGCCGCCACCAGGGTGATGCCCTGGCTGAAGAGCAAAATCGCGTATTGCACTTCGGCGGGAATCGCGCCGTCCCCCATTGCGGCCAGCATGGCGGGGTCGTGGCGGCCGAGGAAAGCCGATACCAGCGCCAACAGCGAGCCGATGACCAGAAACCAGCAGCTGACGGCAACCGCGACGGGGCGCTTGACCACATGAAGATTCCCGACAAAAACTTTAGAAAAAACAAGCATGAGGCTGACGGTATTGTTGAATGGGCCTGATTGTAACGGATGTTGCCTGCCAGGCGCCGGCGCACATAAAAAAGCCGGCTTGCGCCGGCTTTTTTATGGTGAATCAGCAAAAAATGCTTAGTTTTTCGACTGGTCGACCATCTTGTTTTTCGCGATCCAAGGCATCATGGCGCGCAGTTTAGCGCCCACTTCTTCGATCTGGTGCTCGGACGTCAAACGACGGCGCGAGATCAGGGTCGGTGCGCCTGCCTTGTTTTCCAGGATGAAGCTCTTCGCGTATTCGCCCGTTTGAATGTCTTTCAGGCATTGACGCATCGCATCCTTGGTGGCCGACGTCACGACTTTAGGACCGGTCACGTATTCGCCGTATTCGGCGTTGTTCGAGATCGAATAGTTCATGTTGGCGATGCCGCCTTCATAGATCAGGTCGACGATCAGCTTCAGTTCGTGCAAGCACTCGAAATACGCCATTTCAGGCGCGTAACCGGCTTCCGTCAGGGTTTCGAAACCGGCCTTGATCAGTTCCACGGCGCCGCCGCACAGCACGGCTTGCTCACCGAACAGATCCGTTTCGGTTTCTTCACGGAAATTCGTTTCGATGATGCCGGCACGGCCGCCGCCGTTGGCCGACGCGTACGACAGGGCGATATCGCGGGCGATGCCCGATTTGTCCTGGTACACGGCGATCAGGTGAGGCACGCCGCCGCCCTGGGTGTAGGTGGCGCGCACGGTGTGGCCCGGGGCTTTCGGCGCGACCATGATCACGTCCAGGTCGGCGCGTGGCACGACTTGGCCGTAATGCACGTTGAAGCCGTGGGCGAAGGCCAGCACGGCGCCTTGCTTGGCGAACGGGGCGATGTTTTCGTTGTAGACCTGGGCGATGTTTTCATCCGGCAGCAAGATCATGATGACATCGGCCGCTTTCACGGCGTCGTTGACTTCCGCCACTTTCAAGCCGGCTTGCTCGACCTTGGTCCACGACGCGCCGCCCTTGCGCAGGCCGACGGTGACGTTGACGCCCGAATCGTTCAGGTTTTGTGCGTGTGCGTGGCCTTGCGAACCGTAGCCGATGATGGCAACGTTTTTGCCTTTGATCAAGGAGAGGTCAGCGTCTTTGTCGTAAAAAACTTTCATGGTATTTCCTATAATTTGATGATGCGTTGTTGTTTTAAATGCGGCGCCAGGGCCGCGTAGAGCTGCTTGTATTTTTATACTTTGAGGATGCGTTCGCCGCGGCCGATGCCGGAACCACCCGTGCGGACGGTTTCCAGGATGGCGGCGCGGTCGATCGAATCGATGAACGCGTCGAGCTTGACCTTGTTGCCGGTCAATTCGATCGTGTACGTCTTTTCGGTGACATCGATGATGCGGCCACGGAAGATATCGGCGGTGCGCTTCATTTCCTCGCGCTCCTTGCCCACGGCACGAACCTTGATCAGCATCAACTCGCGTTCGATATGCTGGCCTTCGGTCAAGTCCACCACCTTCACCACTTCGATGAGGCGGTTCAAGTGCTTGGTGATCTGCTCGATGATGTCGTCCGAGCCGCTGGTGACAATGGTCATGCGCGACAGGGTCGAGTCTTCCGTCGGCGCCACGGTCAACGTTTCGATGTTGTAACCGCGTGCCGAGAACAGGCCCACCACGCGCGACAGGGCGCCCGCTTCGTTTTCCAGCAAGACAGAAATAATATGGCGCATGATTAGAGGTCCTCCGAGCCGAGCATCATTTCGGACAAGCCTTTGCCGGCTTTCACCATGGGCCACACGTTTTCGGACTGGTCGGTAATGAAGTTCATGAATACCAGCCTGTCTTTCATGCCAAACGCCTCTTTCAGGGCGCCGTCGACGTCGCCCGGTTTTTCAATTTTCATGCCCACGTGACCATATGCCTCGGCCAGCTTCTCGAAGTCAGGCAGCGAATCCATGTACGACTCGGAATAGCGCGAACCGTAATCGATTTCCTGCCACTGGCGCACCATGCCGAGGAAACGGTTGTTGAGCATGATGATCTTTGGCGTCAAGTGGTACTGCTTGCACGTTGCCAATTCCTGGATGCACATCTGGATCGAACCTTCGCCCGTGATGCAGGCAACGGTGGCGTCCGGGTTGGCCATCTGCACGCCCATGGCGTACGGCAAGCCGACACCCATGGTGCCCAGGCCGCCGGAATTGATCCAGCGGCGCGGCTTGTCGAAACCGTAGTATTGCGCAGCCCACATCTGGTGCTGGCCCACGTCGGACGTGATGAAGGCGTCGCCCTTGGTGATCTGGAACACCTTTTCCACCACCGATTGCGGCTTGATGACGAGGTCGGAGGTCGGGTACTTCAGGCATTCGCGGCCGCGCCATTCGGCGATCTGCTTCCACCAGTTGCTCAAGGCATTGACGTTCGGCTTGGCTTCGGCCGCATCGAGCTGCGCGAGGAACTCGATCAGCACGTCCTTGACGTTGCCGACGATGGGAATATCGACCTTGACGCGCTTGGAAATCGACGAGGGATCGATGTCCACGTGGATGATCTTGCGCGGATGCGAGGCGAAATGTTTCGGATTGCCGATCACGCGGTCATCGAAGCGGGCGCCGATGGCGATCAGGACGTCGCAATTCTGCATCGCCATGTTCGCTTCGTAGGTGCCGTGCATGCCGGGCATGCCGACATACTGCTCGCTCGAGGCGCGGTAGCCGCCCAGGCCCATCAAGGTGTTGGTGCAAGGGAAACCCAGGCGGTCGACCAGCTTGTTCAGCTCAGCCGAGGCGTTCGCCAGGATCACGCCGCCGCCCGTGTAGATCATCGGGCGTTCGGCTTGCAGCAACAGCTGCACGGCCTTGCGGATCTGGCCCGAGTGGCCCTTGTCGACGGGACGGTAGGAACGCATCTCGACTTCCTTCGGATAGTCGAAATGGCATTTGTGCATGCTGATATCCTTGGGGATATCGACCAGCACGGGTCCCGGACGGCCGGTACGGGCGATGAAGAAAGCTTTCTTGATCGTCGCTGCCAGGTCCTTGACGTCCTTGACGAGGAAGTTGTGCTTGACGACGGGGCGCGTGATGCCGACCGTGTCGCATTCCTGGAACGCATCCTGCCCGATGGCGTGGCTCGGCACCTGGCCGGAGATCACCACCATGGGAATCGAGTCCATGTACGCGGTGGACAAGCCCGTGACGGCATTCGTGACGCCCGGACCGGACGTGACGATGGCGACACCGACCTTGTTCGAGCTGCGCGAATAGGCATCGGCGGCGTGGATCGCGGCCTGCTCGTGGCGTACCAGGATATGCTGGAATTTGTTTTGCTGGAAGATGGCGTCGTAGATGTAGAGTACGGCTCCGCCCGGGTATCCAAAGACGTGCTCGACGCCCTCTTCAGCCAGACAGCGCACGACAATTTCTGCGCCCGTAATTGGTCCTGCTGCTGCTTCGGTATTCATGAAACATTCCTTTCAAGGTCCATTGGAGATTGATCGGATGTTCTTTCCTGACGAAGTTCGCTGTGCGCGACAGTGCTCCTGCTTCCCTTTTCATGCGGTCACGCAATTTCTTTGGGCACCCATAGATACCTTACAAAACAACGCTTAACGCAACTCGTTTGGCCGGAGTTTCTGTGGCGCCTGTACGAACCGCTCGCGCTTGTGGCGCGGGTTAGAACAAACTGCCTACAAATGAAAGCGCGTCTTGCCGCGGATGGCCTTGTGTGCCGGTCGCGACCTGACCATAGGGCTTTGGGGTGTTCAAAGCGTCCTATACGGTATCGCGTCGCACCATTATGGTCAAGGAAAATGTCAGCCGAAAGGCCATTTTGCGCGCACGGAGTGCAAAAACTCTGCGGAAACGCACATTTTTTGCTAGCATGCACGGGGTTGCAAAAAGCATACCCGCCCCCATTTCGCCCACCGCACCCGCAGCCGCTAAGATCCCCCATACCGCATGGCAACAGACAAAGAATTATCCGACTTTCTAGAAAATGTCGAGCGGCGCGCCTTCAAGCAAGCCGCCTACGCGGTCCGCAAGGAAGAATCGGCACTCGACATCGTGCAGGACGCCATGATCAAGCTGGCCGAGAAATACGGCGACAAGCCGGCCGCCGAACTGCCGATGCTGTTCCAGCGCATCCTGCAAAACACCATCCTCGACTATTTCCGCCGCGAAAAAGTCCGCAACACCTGGGTCAGCCTGTTTTCCGGCATGAAGCCCTCGGGCGACGAGCATGAGGATTTTGATATACTTGACACTTATGAATCGGAACAGGGCTCCAGCGCCGCCGAATCCTCGGCCGACCAGGTCGAGCGCGCGCAAATCCTTGATTTGATTGATGCGGAGGTACAAAAACTGCCGTCACGTCAACGCGAAGCCTTCCTCATGCGTTATTGGCAGGACATGGATGTGGCTGAAACAGCGGAAGCGATGGGTTGCTCCGAAGGTAGCGTGAAAACACATTGCTCTAGAGCTACCCACACGCTCGCCGAATCGCTGAAAGCCAAGGGAATTAAATTATGAACACCGACGATCTCAATTTCGCTTACAAAGTGCGCCATGCACTGAACGAAAAACTCGACGACCTGCCCGCATCGGCCACCGATCGCCTGGCAGCGGCACGCAAGCTGGCCCTGTCGCGCAAGAAGGCGGACGCGCCTGCCGCCGTCGCCGTGCGCCAGAATGTGTTCGCCGGCGTGGCCAGCAGCCTGTTTGTCGAGCCGCTGTCGTGGCTGGGCCGCATGAGCGTGATCATCCCCCTGCTGCTGCTGGTCGGCGGCATGGTGGGCATCTATCAGTTTGAGCAAGAACAACATATTGCCGAACTGGCAGAAATCGACGCCGCCGTGCTGTCGGACGAATTGCCGCTTTCCGCCTATATGGACCATGGCTTCAACGCCTACCTGACGAAACGCGAGCAATAATGACACGCTCGAGCGTACGCAAAGGCTGGCTGGCCGGCGGCATCGGCCTGGGTGCCTGCGCCCTGGCTGGCGCCGCCTGGGTAGGCGCGCAGCAACATGCCGCGCCCGCCGCCCCTCCCGTGGCAGCCGCACCCGTGGTGGCGCCCGCGCCGGCCTCGACAGCCAAGCCCGGTTCGCCCCGCACGGCCGGCAAGGGCGGCACGCCGCCCAAGACGGGCGAGAATCCCTCGTGGAACAAGCTGTCGCGCGCGCAGCAGGAAGCCCTGCAGCCGCTGGCGAGCGAATGGAACAAGCTGGAAGCCTTGCGCAAGCAGAAATGGCTCGATATCGCCAGCCGTTTCGCCTCCATGACGCCGGACGAGCAAACCCGCGTGCATGAACGCATGCGCGAATGGATCAAGCTGACGCCGGAACAGCGCCGCCTCGTGCGCGAAAACTATACGCGCACGAAGAAGATTGATCCTGGTCAAAAAACCGCGCAATGGGAGCAATACCAGCAATTGCCGGAAGATCAAAAGAAAAAACTGGCGACGGAACTCGTGCCGAAAAAGCCGCTGGAAAAAGTGCCCGCGATCAATTCGAATACGAGCAAGCCGGCCCCGATCCTGCTGCCCGCCACGCCGGCAGCGCCTGCGGCCGCCGCGCCCGTCCTGCCGCCCGCTCCCGCAGCGACGGCCATGCCGAGCGATCCCGCCGCGGCCCCCGCCACCGTGCCCGTCACGCCATCTGTTACGCCATCCATTACGCCTGCCCCACTGCCAACCAATGCCAAATAGCACGCCTGCCGCCAGCATCACTTCCCATCCCACGATCAAGCGCCGCCTGATTTCCATGGTGTACGAGTCGCTGCTGGCCCTGGCCGTGCTGTTCCTGCCCTTCCTGCTGTTCGAGCTGGCCGTGCAGGGTGCGCATACGCCGTTGACGGAACACATGCGCCAGTGCCTGGCCTTCCTCGTCATGGGTGCGTATTTCATCCACCAGTGGAGCCGCGAAGGGCAAACCCTGGCCATGAAGACGTGGCGCCTGAAAGTCGTGCTGCCGGGCCACGCCCACGTGCCGCTGCGCGTGGCCGCCTACCGCTATGTCCTGTCGTGGATGTGGCTGCTGCCAGCCCTGCTGGTGTCGTATCTGCTGGACTTGCAGCACTGGACAGCCCTGGGCGCCATCGGTGCCGGCATCCTGGCGTGGTCCAGCACGGCCCTGTTCACGGGCAATGGACAATTTCTGCACGACAAGCTGGCGGGCACGCACATCGTGCAATTGCCAGCGCCGGCGAAGAAGCCGAAGAAAGTCGCCGCCTGAGTTTTTACGCGGCTTGACCTGGGTCATTGAAGCGCCACGGGGGCTCTGCGATCATGGCATGCCATGAATACTACCGCCCCCCTCCCCCACACACGCTTCGCTCCCTACCGCGAGGAAGTCTGCAGCGAAGACGAAGTCAAGCATCTCGTCCACACCTTTTATGCGGCCGCGCGCGAGGATGCCATGCTGGGCCCCATCTTTGCCGCCGAGGTCAAGGATTGGGATGCCCACCTGGCCACACTGGTCGATTTCTGGTCAGGCTTGCTGCGCGGCACCATGCGCTACCACGGCAAGCCGCTGGCCCAGCACGCGCAAATGGAACACCTCACGCCCTGCATGTTCCGCCGCTGGCTGACCCTGTTCTTCGCCACGACCGAGAGCATGGGCAATGCGGCCTTGCAAGAGAAGGCCGACACCATCGCCTTGAATATTGCTGAACGGCTATGGAAAAGCTTTGCAGAAAGCCATTCCATCGTGGCGCCGCAGCTTTAGAAGCGTTCGTAACCCTGCAAGTAACGCCATTGCCCCACGGGCATGGCGCCCATCGGGATGCGACCGATGCGCAAGCGCTTCATGGCGACGACGTCCAGTCCCACCATCTTGCACATGTGGGCGATCTGGCCCGGCTGCACGTTTTTCAGGGCGAAACGCAAACGCGTTTCATTTTGCCAACTGACCTTGATCGGCGGCAAAGGCTTGCCATTGAAGGGCAAGCCGTGATTGAGCAGCGCCAGGCCGTTTTCCATGATGTCGCCGGCCACTTCCACGATGAATTCCTGCTCCACCGTTTTCGCTTCGTCGACCAGCTTGCGGGCGACGCGGAAATCCTGCGTGAATACCAGCAGGCCGGACGCCATGGTGTCGAGCGGATTGGTGATGGTCAGGCCGATCAAATGGCGCTTGAGGAAACGCGTGACGGAACTGGGCGCCACGTTTTCCGGCGTGAATATCTCTTCGGGACGCAAACAGCTCAGGGCTGGCTTGCCTTCGCTGCCCACGCCGCCGTTGATGCCGGCCGGCTTGTGCAGCAGAATCGTCACGGGCGGCATTTCTTCCAGCGTCGCGTTCGGCAACAGCACCACTTCCTGGTTGTCTGCCACGCGCGCGCCCGACTCTTCCACCAGCACGCCGTCGACCGTCACCCAGCCGCCCTCGATATACAGCTCGGCCTCGCGGCGCGAACAGGGCACGTCTTCAGACAGGCGCTTGGCCAGGCGGACGGTGGGCATTTCAATAGGTGTGGTCATGGAGGAGGCGCAAAAAGCAAGAGGAGGAGAAAGCCGGTATTGTAACCGACCCGCTCCTCCCCTCGTTTGCCCTTGCGGATACTTTGCCCTGCGGATACTTTACGCGCCCGCCTTGGCCAGCTCTTCGGCAAAGAAGCGGTGCCCCATCTCTTCCAGGCCCAGGGTTTGCAGCACTTCCTGCAAGCGTTCCGTCGGACGCTGGCGCGGCAAGTTCTTGTAGCTGGCGATGATCAGTTCATTCTTCATCGAATGCTCCCAGCCCACCAGTTCCGTCACGCTGACCTGGTAGCCATGCGCTTCCAGCTGCAAACAGCGCAGCACGTTGGTGATCTGGCTGCCGAATTCGCGCGTATGCAGCGGGTGGCGCCACAATTCCGTCAAAACACTCTTGCCCAGGCTCTTGCCCTTGTTCTTCTTCAATACGGAGGCGACTTCAGCCTGGCAACATGGCACCAGCACCATGAATTTCGCCTTTTTCTTCAAGGCGAAGTGGATGGCGTCGTCGGTGGCCGTATTGCACGCGTGCAAGGCCGTGACGATATCGATCTGCTGCGGCAGCAAGGTCGATTCCGTCGATTCGGCCACGGACAGCGGCAAAAACGACATGCCGGGGAACTTGAATTTCTTCGCCAGCTCCTGCGAACGCTGCACCAGTTCTTCGCGCGTCTCGATGCCGTAGATGTGCGAACCGTCGTTGCCGTTCTTGAAGAACAGGTCGTACAGTATGAAGCCCAGGTAGGACTTGCCGGCACCGTGATCGACCAGCGACACGCCAGGGTGGTCGAGCTGCACTTCGCGCAGCAGCGGCTCGATGAATTGCGTCAGGTGGTACACCTGTTTCAACTTGCGGCGGCTGTCCTGGTTCATCTTGCCGTCGCGCGTCAGGATGTGCAATTCCTGCAGCAAGGCGACCGACTGGCCATCCTTGATTTCGGGCATGTTGCTGGCGGCGGTGATGACGTCTTTCGGCGCGGCGACTGCGGTGGCGGCGGCTGCCGCGCCCTTAGCGCGCTTCATCGATCCACGCCATCTGTATCGCTTCGAGCACTTTTTCGCCGCCGCGCGTGTGGTCATCGTCGAAGCCGTCCAGTTCCACCACCCAGTTGTGCAGGTCGGTGAAACGCACGGTCAGGGGATCGATGTCCGGATGCGCATCGTACAGCGCCTCGGCGATCACGTGAATGTCGGACCATTTCATGTTAGTGGCTGCCTTCGCTGACCTGGTTGATCGTGTATTTCGGGATTTCGACGACGAGGTCGGCCTCGGCCACGATGGACTGGCAGGACAGGCGCGACACGGCTTCCAGGCCCCAGGCCTTGTCCAGCATGTCTTCTTCCAGTTCCGTCGCTTCGTTCAGCGATTCGATGCCTTCACGCACCAGCACGTGGCAAGTGGTGCAGGCGCACGATTTTTCGCAGGCGTGCTCGATGTCGATGTCGTTTTCCAGCAGGATGTCGCAGATGGACTTGCCGGCAGGTGCTTCGATGACGGCGCCGTCCGGGCAAAGCTTGGCGTGCGGCAGGATAACGATTTGTGGCATGGTGTCTTCTTTCAGTCTGTCATTCGGTGCGCGGCCGCGGCATGTGCGCGGCCCGCTGTTCAATTGGTTTTATACGACCTGGTCCAGGGACTTGCCGGTGAGAGCCGTGCGCACGCTGCGGTCCATGCGGCGCGAGGCGAAATCCTCGGTGCCGTCGGCCAGCGCCTCGATCGCCAGCTTCAGGGCCTGGTGGTCGATGGCGCCGCTTTGCGATTGCGCAATAGCGTCGCGCACCTTGCTCATCAAGCCGTCGACGGCTGCGCGTTCGTCTGCATCCAGCAAGCCGCCATCTTCATCGAGCGCCGACTGCGTGGCCAGCAGGATGCGTTCCGCTTCCACCTGCTCTTCGCGCAGCGCGCGCGCCACCATGTCGACGTCGGCCGAGGTGTACGAATCCTGCAGCATGCGGGCGATATCGTCGTCGCCCAGGCCGTAGGCCGGCTTGACGCTGATCGACGCTTCCACGCCCGAGCGCAGTTCGCGCGCCGACACGGACAGCAAGCCGTCCGCGTCGACCTGATACGTGATACGGATGCGCGCGGCGCCCGCCACCATCGGCGGAATGCCGCGCAGCTCGAAGCGCGCCAGGGAACGGCAATCGCTGACCAGTTCGCGCTCGCCCTGCAGCACGTGCACGGCCAGGGCAGTCTGGCCATCCTTGAAGGTCGTGAATTCCTGAGCGCGCGCGCACGGTATCGTCGAATTGCGCGGGATGATCTTTTCCACCAGGCCGCCCATGGTTTCGATGCCCAGCGACAGCGGGATCACGTCCAGCAGCAGCCAGTCGTCGCCGGCGGCACGGTTGCCGGCCAGCAAATTCGCCTGGATAGCGGCGCCCAGCGCCACCACTTTATCGGGGTCGATGTTCGCGTGCGGCGTCGTGTGGAAGAATTCGCTCACGGCGCGCTGCACGTGCGGCATGCGCGTGGCGCCGCCCACCATCACCACGCCGTCGACGTCGTCCGCATCCACGTTCGCGTCGCGCAAGGCTTTCTTGATGGCGTTCATGGTTTTCACGACCAGGTGCTGCGTCATGGCGGCAAAGTCGGCTGCCGTGATGCGCAGATGGATTTCTTCGCCCGAATTGAGCTTGGCGTCGATCGTCGTTTCCGACTTGGTCGACAGCAATTCCTTGATTTCGCGCGCCTTCACCATCAGGATGGCCGTGTCTTCGTCCGACAGCGGCGCCAGCTTGGCGTGCTCGCTGATCCAGCAGAACAGGCGACGGTCGAAATCGTCGCCGCCCAGGGCCGAGTCGCCGCCCGTGGACAACACTTCGAACACGCCCTTGCTCAGTTTCAAGATCGAGATGTCGAAGGTGCCGCCGCCCAGGTCGTACACGGCGTACACGCCTTCGGACGCGTTATCGAGGCCATACGCGATGGCGGCGGCCGTCGGCTCGCTCAGCAGGCGCAAGACATTGATGCCGGCCAATTGCGCCGCATCTTTCGTGGCTTGCCGCTGTGCATCGTCGAAATACGCTGGTACAGTAATCACGGCGCCCACCAGGTCGTCGCCGAGCGAATCTTCCGCGCGCTGGCGCAGGGTGGCGAGGATTTGCGCCGACACTTCGACGGGGCTTTTCACGCCGGCCACGGTTTTCAGCTGCACCATGCCAGGCGTGTCCTGGAAGTCGTAGGGCAGGTTTTCCGCGTAGGCGATGTCGGCCAGGCCGCGGCCCATGAAACGCTTCACGGAAACGATGGTGTTCTTCGGGTCGGTGGTTTGCGCGGCCAGGGCCTTGTAGCCGATGTTCGCGTGGCCGTTCGGCAGGTAGCGCACGACGGAGGGCAGCAGGGAGCGCCCGTCTTCGTCGTTGAGCACCTCGGGAATGCTGTTGCGGACGGTGGCGACCAGGGAATTGGTGGTGCCAAGGTCGATGCCGACGGCCAGGCGGTGCTGGTGCGGCGCGGTCGACATGCCTGGTTCGGAAATTTGCAGAAGTGCCATTGTATTCGTGCCTCGATTAATTTTTTGCGTGATGCAGTTGATGCCTGACGCGCATTATAAGTCGCGGGCCAGACTGGCGCTTGGCACGCCGGTCAAGCGATCGCCTGGTCAAGCCTCGATGGCCTCATAGGCAAAACGGACTTCCTCGCCGAATTTGTCGAGGAACATCAGGGCGCGCACGCTTTGCGCGGCATTCGCGTAGTCGGCCGCGTCCAGCTGGGCCGCCACCTGGGCCAGCAAGGCCTTGCGTTCGCCGCGCAACTGGCGGTCCAGGGCATCGAGCGCGTCGGCATCCTTGCCGGCACGGGCGTCGCCCAGCTCTTCGCGCCATTCCATCTGCTGCATCAGGAAACTGACGGGCATGGCCGTGTTCGACTCCGTCTGCAGGTCGACGCCATTGAGTTCGCACAGGTATTGCGCGCGTTTTTGCGGACTTTTCAGGGTTTGATAGGCTTCATTGGCGCGCGTGGCCCATTGCATCGCCACGCGCTTTTCAGCGCTGCTGGCATTGATGAAGCGGTCCGGATGGACCTTGCCCTGCACGTCGCGGTAGGCCGCGTCGAGCGCGCTCATGTCGAGCGAGAACTGCGCCGGCAACTGGAATAATTCGAAGTGGTTTTGCATAATGGTCGGTGGTCGCTGTACCGCAATCGATGGGTACAGCGCACCGACCGGGGTCTTGCCAGCTGTTTAAATCCTGAAGGACTCGCCGCAGCCGCAGGCGTCTTTTTCGTTCGGATTGTGGAACTTGAAGCCTTCGTTCAAGCCTTCGCGCGCGAAATCGAGTTCCGTGCCGTCGATGTAAGGCAAGCTTTTCGGGTCGACGAAGACTTTCACGCCGTGCGATTCGAAGACGCTGTCTTCGGCCGCCACTTCATCGACATATTCGAGCTTGTAGGCCAGGCCCGAGCAACCCGTGGTGCGCACGCCAAAGCGCAAGCCCATGCCCTTGCCGCGCCGTTCGATATAACGGTTGATGTGTTTCGCCGCTTTTTCGGTCAGTGTGATCATGTATTTCTCCGCTCCTGTTCCCACATGGGAACAGGTATCAAAATCCAACAAATTCTAGAGTGCCTGAAAAACGTTCAGGGCAAGGCGCATTGCCGCAGGCAGTACGACTAGTACGACAAGGCAATGCAACGCAGCCATGGGCGTTTTCTCAGGTGCTCTACGCGGCCGGATGGCGGGTCTGATAGTCCAGCACTGCCGCCTTGATGGCGTCTTCCGCCAGGATGGAGCAGTGGATCTTCACTGGCGGCAGGGCCAGCTCTTCGGCGATCTGCGTATTCTTGATGGCCAGCGCCTGATCCAGGGTCTTGCCTTTCACCCATTCGGTCACCAGCGAGCTCGAGGCGATGGCCGAACCGCAGCCATACGTCTTGAATTTCGCATCTTCGATCAGGCCGTCGGCGCCGACCTTGATCTGCAGTTTCATCACGTCGCCGCAGGCAGGCGCGCCTACCATGCCGGTGCCGATGGTTTCATCACCCTTGTCGAAAGCGCCTACGTTGCGCGGGTTTTCGTAGTGATCGAGTACTTTGTCCGAGTAAGCCATTTTGATGCTCCTTAAATATTCTTGCCGGCCCTGTCCAACAGGGCCAGGGTATTGGTTAGTGGGCAGCCCATTGGATCGAATTGATATCGATGCCATCTTTAAACATGTCCCACAACGGCGACAGGTCGCGCAGCTTGTGTACTTTCGATTTCAGCAGGTTCACGGCGAAATCGATGTCTTCCTCGGTCGAGAAGCGGCCGATGGTGAAGCGGATCGAGCTGTGCGCCAGTTCGTCGCTGCGGCCCAGGGCGCGCAACACGTACGATGGTTCCAGGCTGGCCGAGGTGCAGGCCGAACCGGACGATACGGCGATATCCTTGATCGCCATGATCAGCGACTCGCCTTCGACGTAGTTGAAGCTGACGTTCAGGTTGTGCGGCACGCGGTGTTCCATGTCGCCGTTGATGTAGACTTCTTCGATCTCCTGCAAGCCCTTGGCCAGGCGGTCGCGCAAGGCCTGGATGCGGCCGATTTCGCTGTCCATCTCTTCCTTGGCGATGCGGAACGCTTCGCCCATGCCGACGATCTGGTGCGTCGGCAAGGTGCCCGAACGCAGGCCGCGCTCATGGCCGCCGCCGTGCATCTGCGCTTCCAGGCGCACGCGCGGCTTGCGGCAGACGTACAGGGCGCCCACGCCTTTCGGGCCGTAGGTTTTGTGCGCCGTGAAGGTCATCAGGTCGACCTTGGTCTTTTGCAGGTCGATGACGACCTTGCCCGTCGCTTGCGCGGCGTCGCAATGGAAGATGATGCCTTTCGAGCGGCAGAATACGCCGATCTCGTCGATCGGCTGGATCACGCCGATTTCGTTGTTCACCAGCATCACCGACACGAGGATGGTGTCCGGGCGCACGGCTGCGGCCAGCTGCTCGACGGTGATCAGGCCGTTGTCCTGCGGTTCCAGGTAGGTCGCTTCAAAGCCGATGCGTTCCAGTTCGCGCACCGTGTCGAGCACCGATTTGTGCTCGGTCTTGACGGTGATGATGTGCTTGCCCTTGGTCTTGTAGAACTGCGCCGCGCCCTTGATGGCCAGGTTGTTGCTTTCCGTTGCGCCGGAGGTCCAGATGATTTCGCGCGGATCCGCGTTCACCAGGGCCGCCACGTGGCCGCGTGCCTCTTCCACGGCTTTTTCCGCCGTCCAGCCATACATGTGGCTGCGCGATGCCGGATTGCCGAACTGCTCGCGCAGGTAAGGAATCATCTTGTCGGCGACGCGTGGATCGATCGGCGTCGTGGCCGAGTAATCCATGTAGATCGGGAAATGCGGTGCGGTTTCAAAGTGCACTTGGCCTACGTTTTTTTCTGGGGCGTTCATCAATAACTCCTGCAATCAGCAACTGGTATTTTTGTCATTATCAACCGAGGGCGGCGTGGTTACGGTGCATCACCATCACGCTTTGCTCGGCATTCTTTTGTCTCTGCTGGTCGACCAGGTCCTGCAAGGACACAGAATCCAGATAATCGACCATTTTTTCGTTGAGTGTGGACCACAATTCATGCGTCATGCAGCGCGCGCCCGTGGCCGCGTCGGCGCCATGGCAATGTTCCTTGCCGCCGCACTGCGTGGCGTCCAGCGGTTCGTCGACGGCGATGATGATGTCGGCCACCGTCACCTTGTCGGCGCGGCGCGCCAGGCTGTAGCCGCCGCCTGGGCCGCGGATCGATTCGACGATCTCATGCCGGCGCAGCTTGCCGAACAGCTGCTCCAGGTAGGACAGGGAAATCGACTGGCGCTGGCTGATACCGGACAAGGTGACCGGTCCCTTGCCCTGGCGCAGGGCAAGATCGATCATCGCTGTCACGGCAAAACGGCCTTTTGTAGTCAGACGCATACATCCTCTGGTCAACTGGTTTAAAATATTGCGGCTTTTCAACTCCTCAAACCCCGAGTAGTTGAATGATTTAGTCAAGTATAACAAATTCGGCGGGGTTTGTCAGAGCGCCCCTCGATGACCACAGGGCTGGAAGGGGCATGGCCGGCCGCGCCAGGCGCGGCGGCATCAGGAAAACAACAGTCGGGAAGTCACGGGCGGGTGCAGCGTCAATTTTCAGCCCCGCAAAGCGGTCCGCACTTTCATCAGTTCAAACCCCAGCAGGTTCAAGCCGTCCCAGCGGGCCGGGTCCAGGATGCGCGGATTGTCCGACGCCAGGCCCACGCCCCATATCCGGTCGACGGGACTGGCTTCGACGATGACGCGCTCGCCCGTGCCCAGCAAAAACTTGCGCAGCGCAGCCTTTTGCGAGAACTTGGCAAAGTTGCCATCGAAAACGATGCCGGCGCGCGCCGCTTCCCACACCCTGGCGTCGAAGTTCGCCACTTCGCGTCCCAGCTTCTTCACTTCCGACGGCCGCTCGGCCGCCACGATGCGCGCCTGCACAGCCGTGTCGCCAAACAGGGCAGCCTTTTGCGCCATCATGTAGTGCTCGGCCGTCGCATACGTCACGCCGGCCAGGCTGAACGGCGATGGAAACCACTGGCTGAAGCAGCTTTTGTCGGGCACCTGCGGCTGCGCCGGCGTGTGCCCCCAGAAATACAGATAGTCGGGCACGCCGCCCGCCGCGATCCACGCCTTCAATTCTTCCACGTTACTGATTTGCATATTCCCCGCACTTCCGCCAGACAGGCGATGATTCAAGCTCAAGCACGCAATAGTTGCATCGGGCCAAACAAGGCCTGCATGTCACGATTGCCGATAAAGGACAGATTATACGGATGTTCCGCCGTCACCTGCGGCAAGGATGCCGCCACCGGCAAGCGTTTGATGAGCTCTGCGATCTTGCCCCACAGCACCAGTTGCGGCTGCACCGCCCCGCCCTGCTGCGCCAGCGCTTCCAGCACCGCCTGCAGGAAGGGCAGCCAGCCGCGCGCATCCTGCACGGGCGGCACGTGGGAACGGAACACCAGCGCCGCGTTGAGCAGCAAAAAGCCCTGTTCCGTCATCTTGCGCTGCAAGTCGGGCAAGGTCTGGGTCACGCCGCTGTCCGCTTGCAGCGCGGCCGCCGCCACGGGCGCCATGGCCGCGCCGGACGTGTCGCCGTCCTGCAGCTGGCCATCGGCCACCAGCAGCATCTTCATGAAGTTGCGCAGGGACGTGGCGCGGTTGACGGGTTTCGACAGCCCCGTGGCCGACCACAGGCTGCCGACGGCGCCATCCATGAAGCACACGCCCGTGGCGCTGTCGGCGCGCGGATACGGCCCCTCACCCACCAGCACGTAACGCACCTGCGCCAGCGGCAAGGCAAAGGCGGCGAACAGCCGGCCCTGCGTGGGCAGGTAATCGTCGGCGGCCAGCGCCGGCAGGTAGGCGGGATCAGCCACCATCACGGCCTGCAAGCCGCGCAGCAGGATGGGACGCCAGGAAGCGTGCGCCAGGGACAGGGCATCGGTGATGCTGGCAGGAACGGTTGTTGCGGTCATGGGGACGTGAAGTATTTGGGCAAACGCAAATTGTAGCGCACCGGCAAGCTGGCATTGACTGATCAAAATCAAGCACGCATAAAAAAACCCCGCCTGTTGCCAGACGGGGCTTCCCGCACGGCGCCGTGTGTTGCTATTCGGCGTCAGGCTGCTGCGACGGGTGCGCCGCAATAAAGGCTGGCAAGCCGGCGCAAAGCGCATGGATGCGCACCACGCGCGGATACGGCGCCAGGTCGATGGCAAAGCGCAGCGCATTGAACACTTGCGGCACCAGGCAGCAATCGGCCATCGTCGGGCTGTCGCCGTGGCAGAACAGCCCCGTGCCGGCAGGATCGCCCTGCGCCAGCAGCGCTTCCACGGCCGCCAGCCCTTCGGCCATCCAGTGGCGGTACCACTCCTGCTTGACCTCGTCCGACAGCCCAAGCGTCCCTTTCAGGTATTTCAGGACGCGCAGATTCGTCAGCGGATGGGCGTCGCAAGCGATGGCCAGCGCCAGCGCGCGCACGCGCGCCCGTTCCAGCGGGTCCGCCGGCAGCAAGGGCACGCCAGGGCGCGTCTCTTCCAGATACTCGAGCATGGCCAGCGACTGCGTCAGGATGGCGCCGTCGTCGTCGAGGGCCGGCACCAGCGCCGACGGGTTGACGGCGCGGTAGGCGGGCAGCAGCTGCTGGCCGCCATCCTGCAGCAGATGCACGGGAATGCTGTCGTAAGCGATGCCTTTGAGATTCAAGGCGATGCGCACGCGGTAGGCGGCCGAACTGCGAAAGTAGGTGTACAGCTTCACGGGCGGCCTCCTCAGGCGCGCGTGGCGCCAGCGTACAGGGCCACGGTCTGCTCGATGCTGCCGAAGATGCTGGCGCCGGCCGCGTCGCGCATCTCGATGCGCACCGTATCGCCGAACTTCAGGTACGCCGTCTTTGGCGCGCCGTGTTCGATGGTTTCATACATGCGCACTTCGGCCAGGCAGCAGTAACCGACGCCGCCATTCTCGATGCTGGAGCCAAACAGGTTGCCCTGCTTGTTCGACACGGTGCCCGAGCCAACGATGGTGCCGGCGCCCAGTTCGCGCGTCTTCGCCGCATGGGCGACCAGTTGCGCAAAATTGAAGGTCATGTCTTCGCCCGCATTCGGCTTGCCGAACGGTTTGTCGTTCAAGTCCACCAGCAGCGGCAAATGCAGCTTGCTGTCCGCCCAGGCCGCGCCCAGTTCATCGGGCGTGACGGCGACGGGAGAGAACGCGCTGGCCGCCTTCGACTGGAAGAAACCGAAACCCTTGGCCAGTTCGCCCGGAATCAGGTTGCGCAGCGAGACGTCGTTGACCAGCATGACCAGGCGAATCGCCGTCGCCGCATCATCCGCGCCGGCGCCCATGGCCACGTCGCCCGTGATCACCGCCACTTCCGCTTCCAGGTCGATGCCCCACTCTTCCGACAGGGCGAAGACGGGGTCGCGCGGGCCGATGAAGCTGTCCGAGCCGCCCTGGTACATCAGCGGGTCCGTGTAGAACGAGGCCGGCACTTCCGCGTTGCGCGCCTTGCGCACCAGCTCCACGTGGTTGATGTAGGCGGAACCGTCGGCCCACTGGTAGGCGCGCGGCAGCGGCGAGTGGCACTGATTGGCATCAAACGGCTGCGCGTCCGGCGCCTGGCCCGCGTTCAGGTTGGCGTACGCCTGTTCCAGCTTGGGCGCGACGGCGTCCCAGTTGTCGAGCGCCGCCTGCAGGGTGGGGGCGATGGCGGCCACGCGCTGGTACTGGCGCAGGTCGCGGCTGACGAGGATCAAGGCGCCGTCGCGGCTGCCGTTTTTCAGGGTTGCGAGTTTCATGGTATTCCTGGTTCGGTGTATTGGTCAGAGAGTGTCGGTCTGCAGCAGTCAATCTGCTGCGCTCAGGCGTCGGCCGGCGCGTGCATCCAGGCGGCGTGCTTCGGTGCGCGGCGCGTCTGCGACCATTCTTCCAGCATTTCCCATTTGACGGCGTCCAGTTTGGCCATCATTTCCGGCGTGCCCACGTTGGCCGCCAGCTCCAGGCGGTGGCCGTTCGGATCGAAGAAATAGATCGACTGGAAGATGGCGTGGTTGACGGGGCCCAGCACCTCGATGCCGCCCGCCACCAGGCGCTCCTTGGCGGCCAGCAGTTCTTCCATGCTGCCCACTTCCAGCGCCAGGTGCTGCACCCAGGCCGGGGTATTGCGGTCGCGGTCCATCGGCGGCTGCGTGGGCAGCTCGAAGAAGGCCAGCACATTGCCCTGGCCCGCGTCGAGGAACACGTGCATGTACGGGTCTGGCGCCTTGGTCGACGGCACCAGGTCTTCCGCGATGGCGAGGACGAAATTCATGTTCAAATGCTTGACGTACCACTCGACGGTTTTCTTCGCGTCGATGCAGCGGTAGGCGACGTGGTGGATTTGCTTGATTTTCATGCGGTCTGTCTCCGATGGATGGCGCCCTGGGCGCGATGTTTTTCAGCTTTTCACCATTAGAATCCAGTTACAGCTATCATACAAACAATTTTTAACCATCGATTTATCGGATTATCTTATGAGTCCCAGCCTGCGACAGATGCGCGCCTTCGTGGCGCTGGCCAAGACGGGCAGTTTTACCCTGGCCGCCGAATACCTGCACGTGACGCAGTCCGCCTTGAGCGGCTTGATCAAGGAACTGGAAAGCGTGCTGGGCGTGCGCGTGGTCGAGCGCAGCACGCGCAAGACGCAGCTGTCGGAAATCGGCCGCGAGCTGTATCCGCTGTTCGAGAAGATGATCGAGGACCTCGACGGCGCCATGGCCGGCATCGCCCAGCGCAAGGCCCTGAAAACGGGCATGGTGCGTATCGCCGCGCCGCAGATGATGGCGTGCACCCTGCTGCCGGAAGTGATCGCCGCCTACCGCCAGGCGCACCCGGACGTGCAGCTGCGCCTGGTCGACTGCCCCGTGGAGAATGTCTCGGCGCGCGTGTTCAGCGGCGAAGTCGATTTCGGCATCGGCCCCGAGCGCGATCCGACGGCGGAAATCGCCGCGCAAGTGCTGTTCGAAATGCCCTTCGTGCTGGTCTACCCCGAGCAGCATCCGCTGCGGCAGAAAGAACGCGTCATCTGGGCCGACGTGGGCGACTACCCGTTCATTTCGCTGCAGGGGCAATTTACGGAACGCCTGCTGCGCGACATGCACGGCGCGTTTCGCGAGCTGTCGCTCAATCCCTACAATGAAGTGACCTTCATGACGACGGCGCTGGCCATGGTCAGCGCCAACCTGGGCATCACGGTGTGCCTGCCGTACGCGGAACCGATGGTCAAACTATACAATTTGCACATGCGCGCCCTGCACGAACCGGAACTGACGCGGCGCTTTTTCGTCTACACGAAGACGGGACGTTCGCTGTCGCCGGCGGCCGAAAGCTTCATGGCCTTCCTGTTCCGCTTTGTCGAGACGCACGAGTGGAACGTGGGAGCGGGCGGCCCGGCTGGCGCCGTTTTATAATCGCGCATCGCCCCCTCACCGCCCGCACCATGACCCAGCCCGACCTGTCCGCCATCGACGCCGCCACCATCGCCATCAACCAGCGCATGACCACATTCGACGGCCATGCGCAGGTCTGGCTGTTCGGCTATGGCTCGCTGATCTACAAGGCCGATTTTCCGTATATCGAACGGCGCCCCGCCAGCATCGAAGGCTGGACGCGGCGCTTCTGGCAAGGCTCGCACGACCACCGGGGCACGCCGATGGCGCCGGGCCGGGTCGCCACCATCGTGCCGCAGGCGGGCGCCGTGTGCGACGGCATGGCCTACCTGATCACGCCCGAAGTCTTCGCCCACCTCGACCACCGCGAAAAGAACGGCTACCTGCGCCTGGCCACCGAGATCACCTTCGACGATGGCAGCAAGGCCGAAGGCCTGGTGTACATCGCCAACGAGGAAAACGCCGCCTTCCTCGGCGCCGCGCCGGAACTGGACATCGCGCGCCAGATCGCCCGATCAAGCGGCCCCAGCGGCCCGAACAGCGACTACCTGCTGCATCTGGCCAGCGCCCTGCGCGAGCTGGGCAAGAGCGATCCGCACGTCTTTGCCATCGAGCAACATCTGGCGCAATTGAAGGATGCGCCGCCTGCCGCGCAGTGATCTGCAGCGGGCCGCCGGCTTGCATGATGCAAGCGATGAAAATCTTTTTATTGTGACAATTGGCGACTATCGCCGTTTCATTAACGCCCATAATCGGAACGCGCGATTCCTTTATGCCCGAGTAGGGCAATGGCACGCGTCAGGAGGCAGCAGGGCAAAACAAAAATGATGGCCCTGCACGATCGGAGCGAATTCATCGGAGCGAGACGACCATGTCCGACAGGTCTATGCTGCAACAGCATGGCAGGCAGCCGCATTACGTTCTGCCCGGGACGGGCACCATTGCTCCTGTGCAAGCCCCCCTGCACCGCGCTGGCCTCGGGGGCGGGCTGAACGTCATTGGCAGCTCCCCCATCTTCCAGCGCCTGCTGCGCATGGTCGACGCCGTGGCGCCGACCCGCTGCACGGTGCTCATCAGCGGTCCCACCGGTTCCGGCAAGGAAATCATCGCCCAGCTCGTGCATCGGCAAAGCGGCGATCCCGGCGCGCCCTTTGTCGATCTCAACTGCGGCGCCCTGCCGGAACACCTGATCGATGCCGAACTCTTCGGCCATACCAAGGGGGCGTTTACGGGGGCGCTGAGCAGCCGCGCCGGTTTTTTCGCCCAGGCGGGACAAGGCACGCTGTTTCTCGATGAAATCGGCGAATTGCCGCTGGCGGTACAGAGCAAGCTGCTGCGCGTGCTCGAATCGCGCTGTTTCCGGCCGCTGGGCGGCGGCGATACCCAGCCGTTCAACGGCCGCATCGTGGCCGCCACCCATTGCGACCTGGCCGCGATGGTGCAGGCGGGCCGTTTCCGCGAAGACTTGTATTACCGGCTGGCGGTATTGAAACTCGACGTGCCGGGCCTGGACCAGCGCCGCGGCGACGTCGCCGCCCTCGCCGCGCACTTTGCCGGGCAGCAAAAGCGCCCCATCCGCTTTACCGCCACCGCCATGGAACGCCTGGGCCGGCATGCCTGGCCCGGGCATATCCGCGAACTGCGCAACCTGGTGGAACGGCTGTCGATACTGGCCGAATCTGCGCTGATCGACGCCCACAGCCTGGAAGCCTTCCTGTCGGCGGGCAGGCCGCAGGACGCCGATCACACGCTGCTGGCGGAAGCCCTCATGCGGCTGGACGGAGACGACAAGCTGGCGGCCGCCGAACAATTGCTGATCGACTATGCGATGCGCCTTGCCGATGGCAACAAGACGACCGCGGCCCGCCACCTGGGCATCAACCGCAAGGTCATCGAACGCCGCGTGCATGGCGACGAGGAGCGCAGCAATTTCGCCCGCGTCTGCCTGCTGGAGGGACGCGCGCTGATCGAGGCGGCCCGCTTCAAGGAGGCCATCGAAGTGTTGCGCCGCGGCCTCACCTTGCTGGCCGCCGATGCGCATCCCTGCACCGCGCGCCGCCTGAGCTGCGACCTGCACCGCTGGCTGGCGATTTCACACCGCGGCATCAGCGGCTGGCAAAGCACCGAAGCGCTCGCCTGCTACCAGCAGGCATTGCAGGAAGCGGCGGCGCTGGGCGACGAGGTGGAAATCACCGCCCTGCGGTTCGGCATCTGGAGTTCGCAACTGATGGCGCTGGACCTGGTGGCGGCGCGGGCAACGGCGCAAGACATGCTGCAGCGGGCGCAAGCGATAGGCGACACGGACTTGCTGTCGCAGGCCCACCTGGCCCTGGCCAACACGCTGTTCTGGCTCGGCGACTACCGCGAGACGCTGGCCTGCCTGGCGCGCGGGCACCTGCTGTGCGGCGCGGCAGCGGCCGACACGGGCGGACAGGGCCTGGACATCGCCGCGCTGTCGACCACGTTCGAAGGCCTGTCCTGCTTCCAGAGCGGCGCCTTCCGCCGCGCGCGCGCGGTGATGGAACACCTGGCGTTGCGCGGCGGCGCCGACAACCCGCACCCCTTCCATCGCGCCATCGCGCTGCAAGGCGCCGCGTGGCTGGCCTGCATGTTCGAGGACTGGGTCCGGCTGGCAAGCCTGGCGGCGGACCTGCAAACCGTCGCCAGCGAATACGGCTATCAATTCTACCTGGGGGTGGGGCAGATATTCCATGCCTGCGCATTGGCAACAGGCAACATCCATGCGCAGACCGAACAGCGCATCGCCGACGGCTACCAGCAATACATGCTGTGCGAAGGCGGCATGCTCTTCCATTCATTCCAGGCCTGGAAGCGGGGCGAACTGCTGCTGTCGGCAGGCCAGCCATCGCAAGCCCGGCAACTGCTGCACGGCGCCATCGAACTGGCGCTGGAACATGGCGAACGGGCCTACCTGGTCGAATTGCTCGACATGCATGCCCGGACGTGGATCGCGGTGGGCGACCTGGACAACGCGGAACGCGAACTGGGCAGTGCGCTGTCGACCGCCAAGGCGCTGGGCGCCGCGGCCGGCAGCCTGCTGGTGGCGACCCGACTGGCGCAACTGCTGCTGCAGCGCGGCCGCCGGCACGAAGCACTCGATCACCTCACGCGCGCCTTGCGCGGCGTGGAACGCGACACGGCTTTTCCCCGGTTTGCCCAGGCGCTGCAGTTGCAGGCCGTCCTGGCGCAAGCCATTTCCATGCCATGCCAACCTGAGGACCCGCAACATGAGCTATGTGCTGAACCACGATGACCTTGAATCGCTGTTGCTGGGCGCCTGCTTCTTCGGCAGCGGCGGCGGCGGCACGCTCGCTTCCGCGCGCAGCCTGCTGGCCCAGTTCCACGCCGGCGATTATTATCCGGACGCCCAGGTGCGCGTGGTCGGCGTCGACGAAGCCACCGCTGGCGAAACGGTCATGGTCGCTTACCTGGGTTCGCCCGTGGCGATCAATGGCGCCCATTTCCCGCAGGGTCCCGTCGATGCCGTGCTCGCCGTCAGGGAGCGCCTGGCGCTGGAAAATCGCACCTTGGCCTACCTGGCGCCGCCCGAGAGCGGCGCGCTGGGGTTTCTCGTCGCCTGCCTGGTCGCCGCCCGCCTGGGCCTGGCCGTGATCGACGCCGACGGGGCCGGCCGCGCCGTTCCCTCGCTGCCCCAGCTGACGTATGCGGCCGCGCACGTCAATCCGCGCCCCGCCTTCCTCGTCAGCCAGACGGGGCTGCGCGTGGAACTCGACGTCCAGCCCAGCCAGGGCGTGAACGGCGCCCATGCCCACCAGCAAGACGTGGCAACGATCATCGACCAGATGATGCGCCCCATCGTCTCGCAGGCCGATTTCAAGCAGTTCGGCGGCCTGGCCATGTGGATCATGGCGCCGGCGGAGCTGGCCCGGGCGCTGCCCGTGCGCGGCACCCTGGGACGCGCCCTGCGCCTGGGCCGCGAACTGCAGGCAGGACGCTTGCGCAGCGCGGAGGAAGTGGTCGATTATCTTGCGCGGCAATGCGACATGCGCGCCTGGCCATTGTTTCCACAGGGCACGTTCGTCGCCGCCGAAGTCGACTCGCGCAATGGCTTCGACCTGGGCAAGATCACCATCCGCGCGGGTGAACGGCTCTGCACGGTCCTGTACCAGAACGAATCGCTGCTGGCCTGGGACAGCAGCCGCAGCACGCCCCTTTGCATGGCGCCCGACACCATCAGTTACTTTGTCGAGGGCGATGGCCAGGCCGTGTATTCGAATGGCGACTTGCTGCTACCGGACGGCACGCTCAACCCGGCCTTGATGCAGCGCAAGGTGACGCTGCTGGGCCTGCAAGCCCATCCGGCATTGCGGGAACGGGACGGCCTGATACTCGACAGCTTCATGCAATTGATCAACGCCATCGGCTACCTGGGACCCTACATGCCGCTCACTGGCAACGCCGGCGCAGCGGCAGGGAGCGCCGCATGAAGCCGCTGCGCATCTGCATCGTGGCGCCGGTGGCCACGTCCATCTACAACCAGCGCCTGCTCGACGCCATCGAGCCCGTGATGCCGCCCGATGTCGAAGTGTCCGTGCGCAATATTTCTACTGGGAACGACTGCATCGAATACCGCGTCGACTGGCTGCAAAACGGCTATCCGGTGGTGCAGCTGGCCAGGGAAATCGAACGCGAAGGCTATGACGGCATCTGGCTCAGCGACTTCGACATGTGCGGCGTGGAAGCAGCGCGCGAAGTGATCGACATCCCCATCCTCGGCGGCTTCCCGCCCGCCGCCTTTACCGCGCTGGCCCTCAGCCAGCGCCTGTCGATCATGACGATACTGCCCAGCACGCTCGCCATGCAGCAGGGCCACATGCAGACCTACGGCTTGCAGGACAGCTTCGCCTCCATCCGCTCCATCGACTGTTCCGTCGCCGACCTCGGCAAGCTGGACACGGTGGTCGAAAAAACCTTCAAGGCCGCCATGCGGGCCGTGCAGGAAGACGGCGCCCAGTCCATCTTGCTGGGCTGCACAGGATTTGTCGGCGTCGCCGCGCGCGTCAGCGCGCTGCTGGAAGACGCGCTGCACACCTATGTGCCGGTCATCGATCCGAACCAGGCAGGCTTCAGCTTCCTGGTGTCCCTCGTGCGCATGCGCCTGCGGCCCAGCCGCGCCTGCTACAGCAAGGATAGTTGAACCGCCGCACGCGCCCGCGTCACGCCATGCCGTGTCCCGGGCGCGCCCTCCCCGTCCTTGCCGCCTGCCGTTTTCGTCCATCCCGCTCAACAAGGGTGGACGATATCCGCCAACATTATTGCAGCACGACAATGCAAATCCGCCCCATCCTTTAAAAATCAAGCACTTGGCCTTCTGGCACGTCCCTTGCTAAAGATCATGCTATCGGCGCTGGAGCAGCAGGCGCCGCAGCAGGCGGGCGGAGCACCTCAAGCGGTGCGCCGCCCGCCCTCCAGGACCCAGCAAGGAGCACCGCGTGCCGACGACCATGGAAGTATCCACCACCCACGACAGCCTGGCCAATCATGGCTTGCTGCACGGCCTGGCTGCCTTGCAGGATGGCAACACCGGCTGTGCCGACATCTGCATCGCCGTGCTCGACGGTCCCGTCGATACCAGCCACCCTTGCTTTGCCGGCGCCAGGCTGCAAACGCTCGACACACTCGCCACGGGTGCCAGCGGCAACGGCCGGGCATCGCAACACGGCACCCATGTCGCCAGCATCATCTTTGGCCAACCGGGCAGTCCCGTCACGGGCCTGGCTCCCCATTGTCGGGGCTTGATCCTGCCCATCTTTGCCGACCGCGCCGACGGCGCACTGACGCAATGCACGCAGCTCGACCTGGCCCGCGCCATCACCCAGGCCGTCGAGCACGGCGCGCACATCATCAATGTCAGCGGCGGCGAACTGTCCGACAGCGGCACCGCCGACGGCCTGCTGCAAAAAGCCATACAGCTATGCCATGAACGCAACGTCCTGCTGATCGCCGCGGCGGGCAACGACGGCTGCGATTGCCTGCATATTCCCGCCTCCATCAAATACACCTTGGTCGTCGGCGCACTGGACCGGCAAGGCGCGCCCATGCCCAACAGCAACTGGGGCGAAGCCTATCGCGCGCGCGGCATCATGGCGCCCGGCACCGACATCCTCGGCGCCGCGCCCGCAGGGCGCGTGCGGCTCAGCAGCGGCACCAGCTTTGCCACCCCGATCGTCTCGGCCATCGCAGCCTTGCTGCTATGCCGGCAACACCAACATGGGGATCGTCCTGACCCTCGTGGAGTTTGCAGCGCATTGCTGCAAAGCGCAACGCGTTGCAACACCAATGGCGAGCTGGACTGTCGCCGCCTCCTGACTGGGACATTGAATGTGCCGGGCGCCACTCAACTATTATTAAAAGGGAAAATTGAAATGTCAGACGATACTGTGATTGAAGCGAGCCCAGCCAATGCCGACACTTCCGCGCAGGCGCATCCGCTCAGCATTCCCATGCTGGAAACCCCCTCCCTGGCCAACCTTGCGGGCCCTTCCGGCGCGACGCGGCAAGGCATCGCCGCTTCCGGCATCGATGCCTCCGATTGCGGCTGCGGCGGCAGCGCCAAGGGCCCGACCCTGGTGTATGCGCTGGGCAACCTGGGCGTCGACTTCGGCAGCGAAGCGCGCCGCGATTCCTTCGTCCAGGCCATGCCATCGGACAGGAACAATCCGAGCGATCCGCAGCAATTGATCGAATTTCTGCGCGCAAAGCCATATTTCCGCCAATCGCTGACCTGGACCGTCAACCTGGACGCCACGCCGATTTACGCGGTCGTCCCCGTCGGTCCGTATGCCGACATGACCTATGAACTGCTGTTCGAGGCCTATGTCGGCACCATCGATGGCCTGGTCGTCATGAATTCGTTTCCCGGCGTAATCTCGGGCGCCGCCAGGCTGATGTCCGGCCAGGTCGTTCCCGTGATCCAGCCGGCCATCCGGGGCATGTTCAGCTGGAATGTGCCGCAGTTGATCGACAGCCTGATGGCGGTGCAGGACAGCCTGGACATCAACAGCAGCAACACGGGCGCGCGCCTGGAAAACTTCCTGAACCGCATCTATTACGACTTCCGCAACCTGGGCGTCACGGGCATGGACCGCGCGCTCAACTTCTCGGCCACGAATGCCATGCAAGCGGCGGAAATGCTGGCCAAGACCACGGGCATGCAGCTCGATACCATCGTCGTGCAACAGAGTCCCGTGTGCCGCCCGGGCTCCGAGTGCTACGACATCATCATGACCTTCTTCAACCCGGAAAACCTGCAGGTAGCCAACACGGTCGCCCGCTTCGCCGTCGACGTCAGCGATGTGATACCGGTCAGCGTCGGCGCAGTGCGCTACTGGTCGCAACGCTGACGTCAACAGCATTTGAATTGTCGGGGCTCGTGGGCGCAGCGATGCGTGCACGCGCTTCAGCATACGGTCGTTGGCGGGAAACGATCAGCACCGTACTTCGGTACGCACACCCATTGCCGTTGCCCGCGGCGGCGCCACCACAAGGAGTTTTAAAATGAACAATCTGCCATTGCAAGCCAAAGCCGTACAACGCAGCCCCAGCATCTCCGCCATCAGCCAGGGTGTCGCCCCTTCCAGCATTCCCTGCACCCTGTGCAAAGCGGCTTGCGGCGCCTTGAGCGGCACCGCACAGCAACTCTGCCTGATGGCTTGCAACGCCACCGTTTGCTGATCAAGCCAGCAAGATCGAGCCGTTCCGGCTAAGCCCGGCATGCCTGCGGGCGATGAGTTTCTCGTCGCCCGCTCCCCCTGCCGGCATCACCCACGACGGACGCAGGACGGCGATGCGACTCGCCACCAAGTCCGCCTGTTTCGCGCAGCGCGCATGCCTTTGCGCGTGCCCGTGTCAACGCACAAGCGCGCGCCCCGCACTGCTTGCGCTAAAACAAATCCAGCTGCCCCGCATTGCCTTTTTTTACTTTTGCGCACAGCGGCGGCACCACCAGCGGCCGGCGGAACTGCGTGCAATCGAGCTGCTTGAAGCGGCCGCCCTTGCCGTGCAAGCCCAGCCGGTGCACGGCCTTTTCAAAGCGCTGGCGGATGAGGTCAGCCCACACGCCTTCGCCCCGCATGCGCGTACCGAACGCGCTGTCGTAATCCTTGCCGCCACGCATTTCGCGCACCCGGTTCATCACGCGCTGGGCCCGTTCCGGGAAGTGCGCTTCCAGCCATTGCTGGAACAGCGGGCTCACTTCCCACGGCAGGCGCAGCACCACGTAATGGGCGTGGATGGCGCCCGCGTCGCGCACGGCTTCGAGCAGCTGCTCGATTTCCGGTTCCGTCACGAACGGGATGATGGGCGCGATGCTCACGCCCACGGGGATGCCCGCCTCCGTCAGGGTGCGGATGGTGCGCAGCCGCCGCGCCGGAGCAGCCGCGCGCGGCTCCAGGGTGCGCGCGATGGCCGGGTCGAGCGTGGTGACAGTGACGGCCACGGCCGCCAGGCGCCTGGCCGCCATCGGCGCCAGAATGTCGATATCGCGCTCGATCAGCGACGATTTCGTGATCAGCGCCACGGGGTGGTCGCACTCGTGCAGCACTTCCAGCACGCGCCGCGTCAGTTGCCGTTCGCGCTCGCACGGCTGATACGCATCCGTGTTCACGCCCAGGGCGATCGGTTCGGGCACATAGGAGGGCTTGGCCAGTTCGCGGCGCAAGAGTTCGGGGGCGTTCACCTTGGCATAGATGCGGCTTTCGAAGTCCAGGCCCGGCGACAGGCCCAGATAGCTGTGCGTGGGGCGGGCAAAGCAATAAATGCAGCCGTGTTCGCAACCCCGATACGGATTCAAGGAAACATTGAACGGCAAGTCGGGCGAAGCGTTGCGCGTGAGAATGGTGCGCGCCTGCTCGTCGCTGACCTGCGTCTTCCAGGTGGGAGGCGCCGCCTCCCCGGCCGCCTCATCCAGGCCGCCCACGCCCCAGCCATCATCGAAACCGCCGCGCGCGTGCACCTCGTAGCGCCCTTGCAGGTTCGACACGGCGCCGCGGCCCTTGTGGGCTTTCAGCGATTGCGGCGGCAACATGGCTTGCCCGGCGAAGCTGTCATCGTGCTCTGGAATGATTGCTTTCATGAACGGCCCCATCAACTGTATATACGTACAGTATACTATGCCGCTGCGCGGGCAAGATCAAGGGCTGGCGTGATGCCGTTTCAAGCTTTTTCACCGTGCGGCATGACATAGCTCAACTGCTGTGCGACAAAGCCGTCAAATGCCGCGATCAGGGGAACGAAGCGGGCCGCGTCCTGCTCCAACTGCATCAGGGCATAGCACGTCGCTTCCAGGGTCGATAACTGGTCTGGCGCGTGCGCCTTGCGGATCAGGTAATGGGAAGCGGGCGTGTCGCGCAGGGGCAGGCGCGGCAGCTGTTGCAACGGGGGATTCAGATACAGCATCTTGCGGCTCTTGCGCCAGGTGGCGTCCAGCACCACCAGCCGCACGCGGGCAAGATCGAGCAAGCTGGCAGGGTCGAGCGCCGGCGGCGGGGCGATGCCCAGCGAACGGTCGCCGGGCGTCTCCGGGTACAGCAGCACATTGTGCTTGTCAGCCAGCAATTCGGCGAGCGTATCGGGGGCAAACTGCTCGCCCGTCAGCATGCGGCTGTTCGGCAGGCTCAAGTGCAGCAGGCGGGCACTGCCCTTGGCATTGTGCACTTCCAGCGGATGCTGCAGAATCAGCACTTCCACCGCGTGGGAAACGGGGGCGATCCAGCGGCAGATGCAGCTGGAGACGGCGCGCAGGCAGGCTGGGCAGCGCGCGCGTTTGGCCGGTTCAGCCAGGGAAGACGATGCAGCGCCAGGACTGGCGGGATGGCTGGCGGGATGATTTGAGCTAGGGCTGGAGGTACGGCGGGTGGTCATGGCGGAGCGCGTTCGCGGCTGTCTTCAAGCCGCGATTGTAGCGCCCGCGCCATGCCAAGGGGGAAACTGCGCTTAAGAATCCGTGCTTAAAACTCTTCCCATTCGTCGGCGCCGGAGGCCACCGGCGTCTTCGGCGTGCGTGCGCGCACCGCGTCCGCTTGCGCCGCCTTGTCCGGCGAGGTCGCAGTCACGGTGGGTGCTGGCGCGCGGGATGCTGGCGCGCGTCGCATGGCGGGCTGCGTGGCGGGCCGCGTGGCAGCCGCTACTGGCGCAGGCGCCGTCACGGACGGGCTGCTACGGGCGGCAGCATATTGCTGCGTGGCATCGAGCTTGAACACGCCCACGACCTCGGCCAGCCTGGCCGCCTGTTCCTGCATGGATTCGGCCGCCGCGGCTGCTTCTTCCACCAGGGCCGCGTTTTGCTGCGTCACCTGGTCCATCTGGCCGATGGCCTGGTTGACTTGTTCGATGCCGGCGCGCTGTTCATCGCTGGCGTCGGTGATCTGGTTCATGATCTGCGTCACGTGGCTGATGCTTTGCACGATCTCGTCCATGGTGCGGCCCGCCTTGTCCACCAGTTGCGAACCGGCCTCGACCTTTTGCACGGAATCGTCGATCAAGCCCTTGATTTCCTTGGCTGCCGCGCTGGAACGCTGCGCCAGGTTGCGCACTTCGGAGGCCACGACGGCAAAGCCGCGGCCCTGTTCACCGGCCCTGGCCGCTTCCACGGCCGCGTTCAGGGCCAGGATATTCGTCTGGAAGGCGATGGCGTCGATGACGCTGATGATGTCGACAATCTTGCGCGAGGAATCGTTGATCGAGCCCATGGTGCTGACCACTTCCGACACCACCACGCCGCCCTTGCTGGCGATCTGCGAGGCGTCGATGGCCAGCTGGTTGGCGCTGCGCGCATTGTCCGCATTGAGTTTCACGGTGGAGGTCAGCTCTTCCATGGACGACGCCGTCTCTTCCAGCGAGCTGGCCTGCTCTTCCGTGCGTGACGACAAGTCCAGGTTGCCGGCGGCAATTTCGCTCGACGCCGTGCTGATCGATTCGGTACCGGCGCGCACCTGGCCCACGATACTCACCAGTTTATCGTTCATGTTTTTCAGCGCATGCATCAATTGCCCCGTCTCGTCGCGGCTTTCCACGACGATATGGCTGGTCAGGTCGCCAGCGGAAACGGCTTCCGCCACCTCGACGGCACGCGTGATGGGACGCGTGATCGAGCGCGTGATCCAGTAGGCGCAGGCGATACCCAGCAAGATGGCCACCACGCCCAGCGAGATCAGCAGCATGCGGCCATTTTCGTAGCGCGAACGGATTTGCGCGGCCGTTTCATCGAGCAATTTGGCTTCCAGCAATTCCAGCTTCTTCAGCGACGCCAGGTAGATGTCGCGCTTGACGGCCATGTCGCCTTCGTACAGGCGCTTGCCCAGTTCCAGGTCGCCCACATTCTTGGCCTTGAACACATTCTTGCGCACTTCCGTGTAGGCCTTGCGCGTGCTTAATACTTCCTGGTACAGCGCCTGCTCGTCCGTGTTCAGCTCGCTCTTGCCGATATCGTTCTGGATTTCCGTGGCGCGTGCAGACGAGACCGCCATTTCCTGTTCAAACTGCTTCTGGTGTTCGGGATCGCTGACTTTCCAGGCGGCCGCCGTGCGCGCCGCGTTGACCTCGATGACCTTGGTCCACTCGGCGATCAGGCGCTCATTGCGCACCTTGACGTTGACGAGCGCATCGGTTTCCTTGCTGGCGCTTTGCATCTGCACGATGCCCACCACGGTCAGGCTGGTCAACAGGAACAGGACGGCGGCAAAACCGCCACCGAGACGTACGCCGATTTTGAGGTTTTTCATTGCGTGATTCCTATCTGAAGAAAACGATGCACAGACGCCACGAAACCGACCTACTGCTACGTACCAATATAGCAGGCATCTGCCGTGCGGCAATCACGAGCGGTGGCGCAACGCGAACGTCGCCACCGGAATGGCAGCGCGCCGCAGCGCACTACTTTGGAGCAGATTGTGAGTGAATCAGAGTGGTATTGCAAGAAATAACATGCAGAAAAGCAACAACCAGAAGGCGCTATGCCGCCACGAACGGGCGGCAGGCAAGCAAGGTCAGTTTTGCTTCACATAGATCAATTTTGACGTGTCAAAACCCAGGCTGCCGGCTTTCTCGATCAGGCGCTGCTGCAGGGCAGGGTCCATGGTGGGCGTGCGCGACAACAGCCAGAAGTACGACTTGTCCGGGCCGCTGATCATGGAATAGCTGTAATTTTGCTGGTCGAGGTCGAAGACGATGTAGGAACCATAGAAGGGGCCGAAAAACGACACTTTCAGGTAGCCCACGTCTTTCTTGTCCACGAAATACGCCTTGCCTTCCGCTTCCTTCCACTTCGCATCCGCATCCTTGTAGCCGCGGTTGAGCACTTTCAGGCCGCCATCCTGGCGCAGGCTGTAATCGGCCGTCACCTGGCTCAGGCCCCGCTCGAACGAGTGGTCGAGGCGCGCGATCTCATACCATTTGCCCAGATAGCGGGTCGTGTCGAAGTGACCAACAGGCACAATATTGTCGGGGCGGCCCACGCAGCCGGCCAGCACGAGCACACTCAGAAACAACAATTTTTTCATGGTCTTCTCCATCGGGTGAATCAGGGTGGCAGCGTCAGGGTTGCAATGCGCGGTCGACGATGCGGCGGATCGCGCCGCTATTTTGCATGCGCACGATGGCCGCATTGAATTGTGCGATAAAGTCATCGCGATACGGGTAGGCGGCAGGCCGCTGCGCCGTAAAACCAAGGTGGCCTTGCTGGCTGGCCAGCTGCGCCGTTTCCTCGATTGCCTGCATCGGCGTGCCCGGCGGCCCTTCGCGCCGGATGCGCTGCAATTCCCACTGCGCCGACAGGCGGTCACTGACATAGCAATCGATGCGTCCGCGCATCAGCTTGAGCAAATTCGTGCGCGTGCCCTTGGCGGGATCGAGCACGATTTTTTCAGCGCGCAAGGACGCCATCAACCCCGCGTCGCCCGGCAGGAAACCCGCGTTCACGCCGATGTGCAGGCCGCCGTAATCGGCGGGCCATTGCCGCAGCTTGCGCCTGGCCAGCACGTCCTGGTTGCACAGCACCACCAGCTGCTCCATCAGCAGCGGCACGGAATAGCGCACATACGGCCGCTCGCTGCGCCAGGAATACGGCGGATACAGGGCAAACGCCTCGCCCGTCTGCAGCATCAGCAAGCCCCGTTTCCAGGGCACGGGACGCAGCTGCACCGCATACTGCGGCATCGATTGCGCCGCTTCGCGCACGAT
Organism: Janthinobacterium sp. SUN206; assembly: GCF_030587305.1. Taxonomy (NCBI): domain Bacteria; kingdom Pseudomonadati; phylum Pseudomonadota; class Betaproteobacteria; order Burkholderiales; family Oxalobacteraceae; genus Janthinobacterium; species Janthinobacterium sp. SUN206. The sequence goes on from NZ_JAPWIB010000001.1 coordinate 1,993,429, forward strand.
CTCCGTATAAATACCTTTCAGCTGGCCGTTTTCAACGTAGGAGTACGGCGGATAGTCGTCGTCGCCGTAAATCACCAGCGGCACCGCAGTGCCGGCCCGCGCGCCGGCGGCGATGAACAGGCATAGCGCGGCAGGCAAGATGAGCATTCTGGACATGCCCGAAGATTAGCATGGAAGGGGTCAGCGCCATCACCCGTTTGCACTGTTCGTGCCCAGCATGTCATCGAGCTGCGCCAGGGTGTTGGCATCCTTCACGACGGCGCGCAGCCACAGGTGCAGCGGCAGCTCGCCCCAGCTGGCGGCCTTCTCGGCCAGGTAGGCGACGGGGCTGTGCGGCTCCGTGCGGCGGAAGAAATCGGCCACCTGGCGCAGCTGGGCCAGCGCCTGCTGGCGCTGCACGATGGCGCCGCCGCCCTCGCCGGCGGCCTGGCCGGCGGCGGCCGGGGCACCGATAAAATCCGCGCCAGGCGACAGCGGCGCGATGAAATGAATGGCGTTTTCCAGCGCTTCGCGCGCGGCGCGGAAACTCGGGCCGTCGGCGCCGAAACGCGCATCGACGCTGCGCTCGAACGCCAGCAGCGACTGCATGCAGTACTGCGCATCGGCCAGCAAGCCGTCGGAAAAGGCGCGCGTGTTCAGCTGACGCGCCGCCTCCATCTGCGCCAAGGTTGCCCCTTCGTCGTGGCGCGCGTCGCCCCAGCCCTGCTCGGCCGCACCCTGCGCTACGCCGGCGGCCGCGCGCTGGCGCGCCGCATCGAAGTCCTGCAGCGCATACAGGCCGTCGGCGCCCTCGGTCAGCGGGATCTCGCGCAGCAGTTGCGGCGTGCGCGACAGCAGCCAGAAGACATTGCCGATGCGCTGTTCCTGGTCGCCCTCTTCCGCCGGCGGATACAGGCCATCCCAGTAACGTTCGCACAGGCCGGCCAGCAGCGCGTAGCCATCGCCCAGGCCACGGAAGTGGCGCGTCTTCGCGTGCGCCTCGGCCAGCCACACGGCCATGCGCAAATCCTTGCTGCGCGCCGCGATCAGCTGTTCGCAGCGCGTCGCCACGAAGGGCCAGTCGGCTTCCTTCAGCGCCGTCACCCACTCGCCCTGGTCCAGGCTCGGGTCGTCGTGCTGGCGCGCTCGCGCGATGGCGTCGAGCTCCTGGCTGAAGGTGAGGTCGTCGCCGCAGGGACTGACGGCGCTGACGGGGTGCAGCAACTGCTCCAGATTGAACATGGCGCTCTCCGGAAGGTGGATTATCGGATCGTGTACTTGAACTGCCCCTGCTTGTTCGCGCTGACGCGTATCGACGCGACCGGCTCGCCCGCGGCCATGCGCGCCAGCACCGCTTCGGCGATCGCCGGCAGCAGGCTGCCATTGAGTATCTGGTCGACATTGCGCGCGCCCGAATCGACCTCGGTGCAGCGCGCCAGCACGGCGTCGACCAGGCCCGCGTCATGGCTGAACTGCGCCTGGTGGTTGCGCGCGATGCGCGCGCCGATGCGCGCCAGCTTCAGGGCGATGATCTCGGCCAGCACCGCGTCGTTCAGGGGATAGAAGGGCAGCACCTTCAGGCGCCCCAGCAAGGCCGGCTTGAAGTGCGCCACCAGCTGCGGTCGTACCAATTCTTCCAGCGCGGCCGGCGTGGGCAAGTCCTGTGACGCCCGGTTCAGGCAGGCGGCCATCATCGCGCCCGACCCCAGGTTCGAGGTGGCGATGATGATGGTGTTGCGAAAATCGACTTCGCGCCCTTCCGCATCGTCGAGCACGCCCTTGTCGAACACCTGGAAGAACAGTTCCAGCACGTCGGGATGGGCCTTTTCCGCCTCGTCGAGCAGCACCACGCTGTAGGGCTGGCGCCGCACGGCTTCCGTCAGCACGCCGCCTTCGCCATAGCCGACATAGCCGGGCGGCGAGCCTTTCAGGCCGGCCACGCTGTGCGCTTCCTGGTATTCGCTCATGTTGATGCTGATGAGCTTGCGCTCGCCGCCATACAGCAAGTCGGCCAGCGCCAGCGCGGTTTCCGTCTTGCCCGTGCCGGACGGCCCCGTGAACAGGAACACGGCTTGCGGCTTGTCCGGGTCGTCCAGGCTGGCGCGCGCCGTGCGCACGCGCTGCGCCACGGCCTCGATGACGTGGTCCTGTCCCAGCACCCGTTCGCGCAGCGCGCCGTCCAGGGTCAGCACCGTGCGGATGTCGTCCTTGAGCATTTTCCCCAGCGGGATGCCGGTCCAGGCGGCGACGATGCCGGCCACCACCTGCGCATCGACTTCCAGCGGCGACAGCGGCGCGTCGCCCTGCAGGGCCGCCAGCTCGTCCTTCAGCGCCAGCAGGCGCGCCGCGCCGATCTCGCCCGGCCGCTCGCCGCGCAGCTGCGCGCGCAGCTCGCCGATCTGCGCCACCAGCGCCTTTTCGCGCTCCCAGCGCTGCGCCAGCGCCGCGACCGCCGCCTGCCCGTCGTCATGCTCGCGCCGCAGCTGCGCCAGGCGCGCGGCGCCGGCTTTGCCGGGCACTTCGCCATCGGCCGCCTCGCGGGCCAGGGCGGCGATTTCAGCGCCGACGCGTTCCTGGCGCCGGTGCGCGTTTTCCAGCTGCGCCGGCGTGGCGCGCTGGCCCAGCGCCACCTTGGCGCACGCCGTATCGAGCACGCCGATGGCCTTGTCGGGCAGCTGGCGCCCGCTGATGTAGCGGTGCGACAGGCGCACCGCCTCGACGATGGCCGCGTCGCGCACGCGGATGCCGAAATGGCGCTCCATCAGCGGCGCCATGGCGCGCAGCATGGCGCAGGCGATGTCTTCGCTGGGTTCTTCCACCTTCACCACCTGGAAGCGCCGCGCCAGCGCCGCATCCTTTTCAAAATACTTCTTGTACTCGCTCCAGGTGGTGGCGGCGATGGTGCGCAGGGCGCCGCGCGCCAGCGCCGGCTTGAGCAGGTTGGCCGCATCGTTCTGCCCCGCCTGGCCGCCGGCGCCGATCATCGTATGCGCCTCGTCGATGAAGAGGATGACCGGATGCGGGCTTTTCGTCACCTCGTCGATAACATTTTTTAAACGGCTTTCGAATTCTCCCTTCACGCTGGCGCCGGCCTGCAGCAAGCCCATGTCGAGCGCGTGGATATGCGCGCCCTGCAGCACCTCGGGCACGTCGCCGGCGGCGATGCGCAAGGCCAGGCCTTCCACCACGGCCGTCTTGCCCACGCCCGCCTCGCCCGTCAAAATAGGATTGTTCTGGCGCCGGCGCAGCAGGATGTCGACGGCCTGGCGTATCTCCGCTTCGCGGCCGATCACGGGATCGAGCTTGCCGTCGCGCGCCAGCTGCGTCAGGTCGGTGGTGAACTGGTCCAGCGCCGGGGTTTTGCTGGCCAGGCTAGCAACAGGATCGTCGCCGGTGTCGGAAAGCCGCGGCACGCCAGCGCTTTCCTCCTCGCCGGAGCCGGCCGTCAGCTTGTCCGGATGGTGCTTCAATTGCTCCACGCTGAAGCGGGCGAACAGCTTCGAGCCGCGGTACGCGAGCTGCGACAGTTCCGGCTCCGTCAGCAGCGCCAACAGCAGATGGCGGCTGCGGATAGGACCCGGCTGCGCCGTGTCCAGCGAGGCGATCAGCCAGGCGTGTTCGAACAGCAGCGGCAAGTGGGGCGAAAACACGGGCGTGCGCGCGCTGCCCGTGCGGAAGCCGCCGATTTCGCGGCGCAGGTCCGCCTCCAGCGCCGTCAGGCTGATTTCGCTGCGCCGCGCGATGGTGACGAAATCGCTGCGCTCCTGCTCCAGCAGCGCCAGGAACAGGTGTTCGATATCGACTTCATACTGGCCCAGTCCCACGCAGATGGCGGCGGCGCGGGTGGCGGCCGTGCGCGCCGTGTCATTCAGCTTGGCGATCAGGGTTTTCAAGTTGTTGCTCATGCGGCGGCTCCCTTGCGGTTGATCGAATAGCGCAGCGACGACGGCTGCAGCACGGCGTCGAAATTGACCGTCTCGCCACCGGACCTCACGGCCAGGGTGCCGCTGATGACGAAGCCGACCCGGTTGATGGCGCCCGCTTCCCGTTCCAGGCGGGCGCGCACATTGCGCAGGCGCGGCTCGTGGCGTTCGATGGCGGCCTTCAGCGCGGCGCAGATGCGGGCGCGGTCGTCGCTGCTCGACAAACACATGCCGGCGAAATCGATCAAGCCATAGTTGACGATGGACGCCGCACATTCCGGATAGGCGTCGAGCGCGCCGGGCGGCAGGGCCACGCGTGTATTGAGCAGCTCTTCCAGGTCGCGCGCCACCGCATCCTTCAATTGTTCCAGCGACAGGCGCGGCGCCACGCCGGCCGCCGCCGCACCGCCATCGCCCATCAGGCGGTCGAACAGGCCAGGTACATAACTGTCCATGCGCTCTCCTGAAAAGTCGGCGCGGCGCAGGCGCAGGTGGCCGCCGCGCGCCGCGCGAGGATGGATCAAGCCACGCGGTTCGCGGCCAGGTCCCAGCCGCCCGAGGTATTGCCGCCGGCGCCGCCCGTCACTTTTTGCTGCGTGTATTTCCACTTCACTTTCGAGAACTTGAAGCCGACGTGTTCACCGAGGATGTCGCCCTCTTCCACGTTCGGCGTGACGGCGCCGATCAGCACATTCTCGATTTCGATTTCAAAGTACTTGACGCGCTCGCCCTGGCCGTCGGCGCGCATGAATTCGAAGCGCGCCTTGGGGATGGTCTTGCCGGCCGAGCAGGTCTGCAGCAGCACCGGCGAGGCCAGGTCGGCCAGCTTGGAAATGACGATGTCCTTGTGCTCGCAGCGTTCGGCCGTGTGGCCGCCGCCCGTCGACGCGGTGGCGGACTTCGGCTGCTCGACGCTCCAGCTGACCGATTTGCACTCGATCCAGTCCTTGTGCTTGTCATCGGTGGACTCGCCCTTGATGCCGTCTATCTGCAGATATACATCGATTGCCATGGTGTGCTCCTGTGGTTGAAAGAGAGGTGGATCAGGAATTGGTCGACTTCGGCAACTCCGCGACCAGTCGGAGCGAAACGGATAATTCATCGAGCTGGAAGTGCGGCCGCAGGAAGGACACGGCGCGGTACACGCCGGGCCGGCCCGGCACTTCATGCACCTGCACGGACGCTTCGCGCAGGGGGAACTGCGCCTTCTGTTCCTGGCTGGCGTTATCGTCGAGCAGCACGTACTGCATCAGCCAGCGGTTCAAAAAATCCTCCACGTTGGAGGCGGCGGCAAAGCTGCCGATCTTGTCGCGCATCATGGCCTTCATGTAATGGGCGATGCGCGAGACGGCAAAGATGTACTGCAGCTGCGACGACAGCACCGCGTTCGCATTGGCCGCGTCGCTGTTGTACTTGCGGCTTTTCTGCGCCGACTGCGCGCCGAAGAACGCCGCGTACGCCGTGTTCTTGCAGTGCACCAGCGAGATGAAACCCAGGTCGCTCAATTCCTTTTCGCGGCGGTCGGTGATCGCCACTTCGGCCGGGCATTTCAGGGCCACGTCGCCCTCGTCCGTCTTGAAGGTGTGGGTCGGCAGGTCGTCCACCAGGCCGCCGCCCTCCACGCCGCGGATGGCGGCGCACCAGCCGTAGTCGGCAAAGGCGCGCGTCAGCTTGCAGCCGAACGCATACGCGGCGTTACACCACAGGTATTTGTGGTGGTCGCTGCCGTCGACTTCCTCGACAAAATTGAAACCTTCCACCGTGGTGCCGTCGACGGGATTGAACGGCAACCGGCCCAGGAAGCGGGGCAAGGTCAGGCCGACATAGCGCGCATCCTCGGATTCGCGGAAGGCTTTCCATTTCGCGTACTCGATGGTGTCGAACACCTTGGCCAGGTCGCGCGGCTTGCCCAGGTCGCCGTAGCTTTCCAGGCCAAACAGTTCCGGCGCGGCCGAAGCGATGAACGGCGCATGGGCGGCGGCGGCGATGTGCGACATCTGTTCGACGAAATACATGTCTTCCGGCTGGCGCGAGATGGCGAAGTCGCCCAGCAGCGCGGCGAACGGCGCGCCGCCGAAGGTGCCGAATTCCTCTTCATACACCTTCTTGAACATGCTGCTCTGGTCGAACTCCAGCGCGGCCTGGAAATCCTTCACCAGTTCGCGCTTGGTGGCGTTGAACATGCGGATCTGCAGGCGCGTGCCCGTATCGGAATTGCCGACCAGGTAGCGCAGCCCCGTCCAGCTTTGTTCGAGCTGCTGGAACGGCGCCGCGTGCATGATTTCGCTGAGCTGGGCGGAGATCAGGCGGTCGATTTCCGCCACGCGCGCATCCAGCGTGGCCGACAGGCTGCTGGACATCAGCACCGTGCCGTCGAGCACCTGCGCCACCAGTTCCGAGATCAGGTCGCGCGCGCGCGCATGTTCGGCGCCGGACTTGGCGACGCGGCTTTGCTCGACGATCTGGTCCAGCAAGTCGGTGGCGGCCGGCGCATCGTGTGCGGATACAGCGAGGGATTCTGGGGCTTCTGCCTGGGCGCTCATCTCAATCCTCCTGCGCTGGGAACTGCGGTTTCAGGGTGGCCAGGCTGTCCGTGTTGTTCAGCACTTCCGTCAGCAAGTCTTCCAGCTTGTCGTTGCCGGCCAGCTTGTTGCGCAGGTCTGCCAGCTTGGTGCGCGCCTCGAGCAGCTTGCGCAAGGGGGCGACCTGGCGCACCACCGATTCCGGGCGGAAGTCGTCCATCGAGCGGAAGTGCAGATCGACGGCGAACGTGCCGCCCTCCTCGCCGAGGCGGTTCGGCACGGCGAAACGGGCCACCGGTTCCACGCCGGCCAGCACTTCGTCGAAGTTGTCGCGGTCGAGGGCGACGAACTTCCGGTCCTTCAGGCGTTTTTTTTCGCTGTCCGGATTGCCTCCAAAGTCGCCCAGCACGCCGACCACGAAGGGCAGCTCCTTGTTTTCAATCGCGTCGCCGATTTCGACGTCGTAGGTCATTTGCACGCGCGGCGCGCGTATCTGCTTCAGGCGTTTTTGCACGCTGTCGGACTTGGGCATGTCGCTTCCTTTACTCAGGGGATGGTGGGAATGCCGGCTTATTTCAGGCCGCTGAACGGGTCGGCCGTGCTGCCTTGCGCCGCGCCCTTCGCCGCCGGCGTGCCGGAACCGGCGGTGCGCTTGCCGGCCGCCGGCGGACGCTTGGCCGGCGGCACCAGCACGTCTTCGCCGATGCTCGCGCGCAGCAGCTTGGCCAGGTCCTGCGCTTCCGAGCGCAGCGAGCCATTCAGATTGTTTTGCCGCGACAGGTCGGCCAGCGCCTTGCCGGACAGGCGCAAGCCGCTGACGGCGACGATGCTGTTGGCGACCTTGTCGTCCGGATCGCGCTCCAGCGCTTCGAGCGCATGGCCGATGGCGTCGCCGTACTGGCCGCGGTCGAACTTCATTTGCGCCATTTGCAGCCACGGCGCCTTGTCGGCCGGGTAGCTGCTGCCGCCGCCCTTGAGCAAGGTCATGGCCCGTTCGTACTGGCCGGCGCGCGCCGCCGCATCGGCGTCGCTCATCACTTGCGCCAGGGTCGGCGCGGCAGGTTTCTTCGGCGCCGGCTGGTCCGGCGAGGCGCAGGCGGCCAGCAGCAAGGCGCTGGCGAGGCAGGCAATACGGGGCAACACGGTGGCTGGCTTCATCGGGGCATTCCTTCACGTGGAGGACGCTACCGCTGGGAAAGATGGGCGGCGCCTTGGTGGAGGCCATTATTGATCGCCAATTTTTTTGCCAGATTGAGATTAATCAGCAAAGAAGAAGTTCCACATCACAGCCGCGTACAGCGACATGAAACCTGATCTGGCGCAGTAATTGTCTTGATCGCTGACCGATTTTGCGCCAGCGCAAGCGGGTCGCCCCTGCATGCGTTTAAATGACTGCAGCACATTTATTTCCATTCCTCACTTTGCAAAGAGCAGCCATGCCATTTGACGCCCCGCTCCGCCGCCTGGCCCGCACCACCGCGCTACTGCTGCTGGCGTTGCCGCTGGCCGGCTGCGCGGGCGGCGCCATCGGCACCCTGGCCAACGCGGCGCTGCAGATGGCCGGCGCGGCCAAGCCGCCGCCCGAACTGCCCGACGCGCAAAAGCCGCCGCGCAACGTCAGCATCCGCCTGCATGCGGCGCAGCGCCTCAACACGGATGCCGACGGCCGGCCGCTGGCGCTGGTGGCGCGCATCTACAAGCTGCGCCAGAGCGCTGCCTTCGAGCAGGCGCCGTACGACAGCTTCCTCGACACGCAGCGCGAAAAGATGGCGCTGGGCGCCGACCTGATGGAAGTGAAGGAAGTGCTGCTGGTGCCGGGCCAGCGCTACGAGGTGCAGGAAAAAGTCAGCAAGGAAGCGTATTTCATCGGCGTCGTGGCCCTGTTCCGCGCGCCTGCGGCGCAGCGCTGGCGCGCCACCTTTGCCGCCGCCGACGCGGAACGCGGCGGCATCACCGTCGGCCTGCACGCCTGCGCGCTCAGCGTGGCCGGCATGGACGGCGGCACGGCGCCGCTGTCCACCCTGCGCTGCCGCTAACGCAGTAACGGCGGCAGCGGCACGCCACACATTCAAGGAGAAACGCAATGGGCATGGCAGCGAAAATCTTGTGGGGAGAGGGCCTGTTCCTGCGGCCGCAGCATTTCCAGCGCCAGGATCAATATCACGAAGCGCGCCTGCATCACACGGCCAGCGCGCTGCATCCCTACCTGTGGGGCGTGGCGCACATGGAGTGGGACCTGGCGGCGCTGAAGACGGGCACCTTGCGCCTGCAAGCCCTGTCGGCGATCTTCCGCGACGGCGAAGTGTTCGAGGCGCTGGGCGACGGCGCAACGGGCAGCGATACCCTGCCGCCGCCCGTGGACCTGGAAGCGCTGCCGCCGGCGGTGCAGGAAGTGACGTATTACGCGGCGCTGCCCATCCTCAATGGCGAAGGCATGAATTACACGGCGCAGGCGTCAACGGCGGGCACGCCGGCGGCCACGCGCTTTGCGCACGCGCTGCGCGCCACGCCCGACCTGTTCACGGAGTCCGCCGTGGCCGACGTGGCTTACCTGAAGAAGACCGTGCGCCTGATTCCCGACAGCGAGGCGCGCGGCTCCTACGACTGCCTGCCGCTGATCGCCCTGCGGCGCACGGTGTCGGGCGGCTTCGAGCCCGTGCCCTCGTTCATGGCGCCCAGCCTGGCGATCGCCGGCGCGCCGCGCCTGCGGGGCGTGCTGGAACACCTGCTCGACGCCTTGCAGGCGAAAGTGAGCGCGCTGCACGGCCACCACCGCGAACCGAGCCGCAACGTGATCGAATTCCGCTCCGGCGACGTGTCCTCGTTCTGGCTGCTGCACACGGTCAGCACGGCCGCCGCCGCGCTGATGCATTACGTGCGCCATCCGGCCCTGCATCCGGAGCGCCTGTACGAAGCGCTGCTGGGCCTGGCGGGCGGCCTGCTCAGCTACTCCAAGCATTACACGCTGGCCAGCCTGCCCGCCTACGACCACGCGCAGCCGGGCGCCTGCTTCGACGCCATCGACGGCATCATCCGCGAACTGCTCGACACCGTCATTTCGTCGAAGTATTTTTCCATCGCCCTGCTGGAAGAACAACCGTCGTACTACCTGGGCAAGCTCGATTCGGGCAAGATCGACCAGCACACCACCTTGTACCTGGCGATCCGCGCCGCCATGCCGGCCATCGAACTGGTGGAAGTGGTGCCGCTGCGCGTGAAGGTGGGCGCGCCCGACGACGTGGAAAAATGCGTGCTCACGGCCATGCCCGGCTTGAAACTGTCGCATGCGCCGCAAGTGCCGGCCGCCATCCCCGTGCGGCCCGACACCTATTATTTTGCGATCGAAAACCGCGGCGCGCTGTACGAGCAGATGCTCAAGGCGCAATCGATTTCCGTGTACGTGCCGGCCGGCATACGCGACCTGCAGCTGGAACTGATCGCGGTGACGGCATGAGCCAGCTCATCGAACGGCGCGCGGCGCCTTCCCTGCTGGGACCACGCGGCCCCGCCCCTGCCGGCGCCCGCCATGCCGGCAGCGCCCTGCTGGACCTGATGCATGAAGGCTTTTACATGCTGTTCATGCTGAAGCACGGTTCGGCGCCCGGCGACGAGCAAGGCTTCATGGACCGCATCACGGCCTTCCTCGACGACTTCGAACGCGAGGCGAAAAAGATCCGCGCCGACGGCGACGATATCGAGGCGGCCAAATATGCGTTCTGCGCGGCCGTCGATGAAATCATCCTGGCCTCGCCCTTCACGCTGCGCAAGCAGTGGGAGCGGCGCCCGCTGCAGCTGCTGATCTTCGGCGACCAGCTGGCCGGCGAACATTTTTTCGACCGCCTCGACGCCCTGCGCGGCAAGGGCGCCATGCGCGTGCAGGCGCTGCAAGTCTTCCATATGTGCCTGTTGCTGGGATTCCAGGGCAAGTATGCGATCGACGGCGGCGAAAAACTCAGCTACCTGACGGCGCGCCTGGGCGATGAAATCGCCCACATCAAGGGCAAGAGCCGCGGCTTCGCGCCGCGCGCGGAACGCCCCGACCAGGTGGTCAACAAACGCGGCAGCGATGTGCCGCTGTGGGCGCTGTCGAGCTTTTTCGCCCTGCTGGCCATCTGCGCCTACCTGGGCCTGAAAACACATCTGACGCGCGGCACGCAAACGACCCTGGCCGCGTATGCGGACCTGGTCAAGCTGGCGCCGCGCCCCGCGCACCTGACAATCACCCTGCCCTGAACACCTCACAGAACCTACTGCGCGTCGAGATTTGCGGCCTGCGATGCTCAATGACTCGGCGTCCCCGTGCATTCGCACACCTGCGCTTCTCGGCCACAACTCTCATCCGCTCGCTACGGTTCTGTGAGGTGTCAAGCCAATCTATTGCGCAATACGGAACTCGATGCGCCGGTTTCTCGCCCGGCCATCGGCCGTGGCGTTGCTGGCCACGGGGCGATCCGGCCCCTGGCCCGACACCAGCACCGAATCGGCGACGACGCCCTTGCCGGCCAGGTAGGCGCGCACGGCTTCGGCGCGCGCCTGGCTCAGGGCCACATTGCTGGCGCGCAGGCCCGTGTCGTCCGTGTGGCCGATCACCTCCACCTTGCGGCCCCGCAGCCTGAGCATGGCGGCCGCCATCTCGTCGAGGATGGCCAGGCCGGCCGGCGTGATGGACGCCTTGCCGCTGTCGAATTCGATGATGCGCTTGTCCAGCGCCGCATCGAGCAAGCCTTGCTCGGCCTCGGCTGCCTTGACCCGCAAGCCATTGTTGACGATGTAAGTGGGATTGAGGCTGGTGGCGATGTCGCTGGCGATCTGCTGGCGCTGCGCCTCGTTCGCCACTTCGCCGCGCACGCTGACGTTGTTGCCGTCGATGCTGATCTGTCCCCGTGAAATGAGCTTCAGGTTCGGCGCGATCAGCTTTTGCACGTAGCCGTTCCAGTTGGCCGGCACGGCCACGTTGCCGATGGCGATCTGGTCGACCACGCGCTCGGCGCCATACAGTTCGCGCAGGCGGGCCAGCACGGCCGCCTTGCCCGCCTCGTCGGCCAGGGTGCCCGTGACGAGGATCTGCCCCGGCATCGGCGTCTGGGGCGCTTGCGCCTGGGCGTGGCAAGAGGGGGCGGCAAGCAGCAGCGGCAGCAGGAAAATGACGGGAGATTTCATCGCAATCCTTCAGGCAAAGGTATCGGCAAACATGGCGCAGGCCGAGCGCAGCGACAGCTGCTCCTGCTGCAGGCAGGCGGAAAACCGGCGCAGCGCCGCATCGTGTCCCAGCTGCTCCTCGACCCAGTCGAGCTGGTCGAAGACGATCAGCCGTTCGCAGCCGGCCTGCGGATCGATCAGCGCGCGCAAGCCGTGCGGATCGGCGCCGCAAAAGCCGATCACCAGCACGGGCGCCTCGTCGAGGTGGGAAAAGAACAGCGCCAGTTCGAAGTCGGCCTGGCGCAGGAAGGGCGCGATCAGATGCAGCCAGAAGCTGGCCACCAGTTCGCGCAGCTGCGCGTCCTGCGGCAACGGCAGCACCAGGCTTTTCTCCAGGCGCGGCAAGCCGCTCTGGCGCACGGGCCGCAGCAGCAGGCCCAGGCCCAGCAGCAATTCGCGCACCGTCACGGGAAACGCGGGCGAAGCCAGCATCGCCTGCAGGCCATGCAGCGTCTGCGCCTGCAAAAAGGCGGCCAGGCGCGCCGCGTGGCGTGGCGCGGCCGGTTCGATGTCGACCACGTTGCCGGCCAGCGCCAGCAGGGCCGGCAACGGTTCGGCGCTGGCCACGATGCCTTGCGACAGCTGCTCCACGCGCTGCCACAGGGGCGCCAGCACCAGCGGGCTGCAGGCGACAAAGGCTTCCGCGTCATCGACTTCCAGCGCGCCCATGGCCATGAAGGGAAAGCGCCGCAGCGACTGGTCGCTGCTCGCTTCCAGGCGCCCGGCGATGGCGCGCCGGCTGCGCGTGCCGACGAAGGCAAAGCGCAGCGGCGGCAAGGCGTCGTAATTGAGCTTCCAGCGCGGCTCCACCGTCAGGGCATTCATCACCTGCGCCAGCCAGTCGTCGAGCAGCTGCACCAGCGCGTGATTGTCGCAAGCCTTGATGAAATCGCCGCGCGCGGGGATCTTGCCAAAATAGCCGAGGCGTACCTGCTGTTGCGCGCGCATCATGGCGCCACTCCCGCTGCCACTGCAGCAACGGCCGGAGCGGCGGCCATCGCCGGCGCGGGCGCGGTAGAAGCGCCGGGCGTGCCGACGATGGTCTCGGGCAGCTGCATGCCGCGAAAACCCTGCTCCTGCAGCGCCGCAGTCCCGCCCGCGCCGGCGCCCGCCGCCTCGGCGCTGCTGGTGATTTTCAGGTCGACCGCCACGGCCACCTCGCCGCGCGCCCAGCGCAGTTCGAACACGCCGCCATCCTTGCGCTTCTTGGCCGCCGCATCGATCATGCGCTTCAAGCCGAACTGGCCCGGCTCATTGAACAGTTCCACCGTGCGCCCGTCGAAGGTGACGGCCGTGATGCGCGCCCCCTGCCCACCCGCCGCGCCCTGCGGGCCCGGATGCACCATGTTCGTCCACTGCGCCGGGGTGTTGCGGTAGCGTAGCTGCTGGCCGTCGATCTCCACCGTGTATTCCAGCGTGCCCGGCGCGGGCGACGGCTGGATCTGGAAGACGGTTTGCGCCGCCGTCGAGGTGGCCACCACGCCGCCCGCGCCCAGCGGCGCGATCCAGCCGGGAAAACGCGCCACCACCTGCGGCGACAGGCTGATGCCCATGTCGGCCCAGGTGCGCGGCGCCAGCACGTCGCCGCGCCGCACCACCAGCGGTCCCATGGACGTCGTGACGAATTTCGCCACCAGGCCTTCCGGGCCGAAGAACTGGCCGATCTCCAGGTTGCTCGCCTCGATGCGCGCCGTGGGCGCGAACGGATATTTGTTCGCCAGCGATTTCTGGAACGGCTCATACACTTGCGCCGCCCAGGTCTTGTTGATATCGAGTTCGGCCGGCGCGACGATGACGGCAAAGGTCTGCATCAGCGGGCGCACGAGGATGGGGCGGATCGCCTGCTTTTGCGCGTCGCTCATCCCCGTGAGCAGCTGCTCGTCGACCAGTTTCAGGGCGTCGGCCAGTTCGGAACCGCTGCCTTCCAGGGTCTGCTGCATGAACTGGCGCGCGCCCGGCCCGGGATCGCCCTGGTTCTTCAGCTGGTTCAAGCGGCTGCGCAGTTTCGACAGCGCTTCCAGGTAGGCGCGCATCAGGGACGCATTGTTGTCCCTGGCCGCCACCAGCTTGCCCACGCCGGCAAATTCGCGGCCCACGGGGCCCATGGGCTTGTCCAGGCGGGCCGGGTCGAGCTGCGCATTGAGACCGGGACTGGACGTCAGCGGCGACGGCGCGCGGCGCAGCACGGTTTCCTTGAACCAGGCGACGATGCCTCGCTCGGCCTTGCGCAACTGGGCATTTTGCAGCGCCGGGTTGTCCCACGAGGTTTCCTCGTAAATCGTCGTCAGCAGTCTGGCGACCGGCGACGACTGCGGGTCGCCCAGGCGGTTCATCGCCTGCACGGCGCCGTCGAAGCCTTTCAGGTCGGCGACGGCGACGCCCTGCACGAATTTTTGCCACTCGCGCGCGTAATCGGCCTTGTACATGGCCACCAGGTTTTTCTCGATCTGCTCCGGACTGCCTTCCAGGGTCAGGTCGTCGGTGGAAGCGCTTTTCAGCACCCAGTCGGCGCTTTGCAGCTCGCGGTTGGCGGCGTCGCGAAACGCGCCCTCGACGAACTTTTCCCACGCCTGGCGCGTAAAGGCGCCGGAGACGGCGTAACTGCCCGCCAGCAGCGACTGATCCTGTTCGCCGACGATGCGCGCCACCGTCATGCCGGGAAAGCGCGTCGAGGCGCGCGCCTTGACGTCCGCATACACGCGCTCGCGCGCCGGCATGCCGCGCACCACGCGGCGCAGGTTTTCGCGCGCCTGGTCGACCAGCGCCAGCTTTTGCTCGATGCGCGGCCAGGACGGGTCGCCGACCTGCGCCAGGTAAAACGTCAGCAGCCGTTCGGCGCTGCGTATCATCTGTTCGCGCGGCATGGCGCCCCGGTTGCCCTCCAGCCAGCCGCGCCAGAAGCGCGTCAGCTGGTCGTTCAGGTGGCTGCTTTCCGCATGCGATTTATCGGCCAGCATCAGATAGGTTTTCAGCGCATTGTAGGCATCTTCCACGTTCGTCGCGCTGGCCGCCTGGTACTGCACGCTGCGCGGCGCGGCGGAAGGCGTGACGGAAGCGGCGGCCGGCGTTTGCGGCGTGCGCGCCGTGGGCTGCAACTGGTCCGCGCTGGCGTTCATTTCAAACAGCAGCGCTTCCAGCGCGCCCGCCACGGGGGTGAGCATGACCTGGCGCGCGCCGGAAAAGTACTCTTCGCGCAGCTTGCGTTCGAGCAAATCTCCCTGGTACAGGCCCAGGCGCAAGGACCAGGGCCGTTGCGTGCGGTACGCTTCCAGCTGCTCGATGCGGTCCTGCAAGATCTCCAGCGCTTCCAGGCGCGACTGCAAGTCCAGGCGCCGCTCCTGCAGCTTCACCACTTTGTTCAGATCGGCCTCGACGTTGGCCACCAGTTGCCGGTTGCCCAGGTAGGACCAGCTCCAGCCGCCCAGGCAGGCGCCCAGCGACACCGTGGCGGCAAAGAACACGGCATATTTGAAACGCAGCCTGGCGCGGTTGGCATAGTTGGCCACCAAGTGCTTGTCGGCAAAAATCACCTTGCGGAACAGCTCCAGCAGGAAATAGCCATGCTGGCGCGCACCCGATGGCACGGTGGCCGGGGCCGGCGCGAAAGCCAGGTCGAAGCGGCGCGCCACCTGCTGCGAGGAAGCACTGACGGGCTCGCCCTCCTGCAGCGCGCTGGTAAAGTAAAAGCCGCGGAACACGGGCTGGAACTGGAACGGGTTTTCCTCGAACAGGGTGGCGATGAAGGCGCGCAGGGCCGGCTTGATGGCGGCGAATTCGAGCGGAAAGGTGAAGACGCCGGGCGCCATCGTCTTGCGTTGCCGGTGCGCCATGTTGGCCAGGCTCAGCTCCGTCAAGCCGTCGTGCAATTCATCGAAACCCTGGTCGAAGAACGCCAGCAAGTCGGCCGTCGGCAGCTTGCGCTGGTAGGGCATGGTGGCGCCCCAGACGCGCTCGCGCTCGCTGCGTTCGGCATCCGCGAAAAACTCCGTGAAGCCGGCGATCAAGTCCGCCTTGGTAAACACGATGTACAGGGGCGCGAACACTTCCAGGCGTTCGATGACGTCCTGCACGCGCTTGCGCAGGCTGCGTGCCAGTTGCATGCCGACATCGGGGTCGCCGCGCAGTTCGGCGATGCTGACGGCGATGAGGATGCCGTTGATGGGCGCCTTGCGCCGGTATTTTTTCAGCAGGTCGAGAAAGCCGAACCACTCGCCGCGGTGCTCGTCGACGACGGAGTAGCGTCCCGCCGTGTCGAGCACGATGCCGTCCGTGGTGAAAAACCAGTCGCAGTTGCGCGTGCCGCCCACGCCTTGCACGATCTTGCCGTCGGCGAAGGGAAATTGCAGTCCCGAATGCAGGATGGCGCTGCTCTTGCCGGCGGCCGGATTGCCGATGATCATGTACCACGGCAATTCATACAGGGCGGCGGCGCCCGACTTGATGCCCAGCTTGGACGTCTTGATGGTTTCGATGGCGGCCAGCATGCCCGTGCGCACGGCGCCCAGTTCGCCCTGCTGCGTGCTGCTGGCTGTCGACGCCGAGGCCGCTTGCGCGGCGGCGATCTCGGCCTCGTTGAGGATGGCCTGGCCCAGCGCCTGCGCATCGCGCCGCGCGCGGCGCCGGCGCCACAGCCACAGGCCCAGCCAGGTGACAAAGGCCAGCAACAGCAAGGCCAGCGCCCAGATCAGCGCCACTTCCAGCACTTCGGCGCCCAGGTACAGGAACACGGCCAGCGCCACGAAGCCAAGGATGGTCAGATTGCGGCTGTCGGTGAGGAAATGCCAGATTCGTCGCAGCATGATGAGCCCAGGGTGAGGTCGCAAAGCAGGAGGAACGCCGCCGCGCAGCGAGGCGGAGTCGGCCCATGCTGACAGCAATGCGGCGCGCCTTTGTTGACATATGACAAGTACCAGGCGCCAGCGCGCGGCAGGCGCCGCTGTGCCCTTGACGCTGCGCAAGCAAGCTTGCAGCTGTGAAAATCCGGCCGCCGCCCGGCGCTAGAATGGCTGGCGCGGCTTACTTGCCCAGCACGCGCGGTTGCGGCAATTCCGTGTGGCCGAAGTCCATCATGGTCCAGCGCCCGCCCCAGCGCAGACCCACCGATTCGGCCGTCACGCCATATAAGCGGTAGCCGCGCATGGCCCAGGCATTTTTTTCAGAAATGATGAGCTTTCCTTCATGCATGAATGCGCAATCGGCCGCCAGGCCATACTGGTGATAGCTTTGAAACGCCCTCGCGTTCGTCACGTTCGGGCCGGCCGCCGCCAGCTGGTCCTGGCGCGCGGGACTGCGGTAGCCTTCCAGCAAGACCATGTCGTAGCCATGCACGTCCTTCATGATCTTAAAGACCAGCAGCAAACGCTGCGCGAAATCGTGGTCGAGCAATTGCCAGTTGCGGCTGGCGCCGCCCAGCAGCGGGCGCAGCTGCGTCACTTCCGCCGTGGAAAACAGCAGCGGCGGCAAGGCCGGCGGCGGCACCAGCTGCTCGCCTTTCAGCAAGTCGCTGACCTGGTCATTGATGACGTGTTGCTGGTCGACATAGCCGCGCAGCGCGATGCGGTCGCTGGACAGCCAGGCCAGCAGCGGCGGCACGATGACCAGCACGCTGCCCGCCAGGCTCAGCCAGCGGTGCCGCCACAGCAGTTGCCAGGCGCGCGCCATGCCCGAGCCCGTGTAGCGTTGCACGCGCTGCCACTGCGCGCCGCTGCCGCCCTTCAAGTGCTGCGCGCGCCGCTGCATGCGCCAGCCCAGGTTGACGAGCGTGTGCAGCACGATGGCGCGGCCGCCGGGAAACAGCAGCAGCCAGCAGGCAAAACAGGCGAGCAAGAAATACATCAGGACCAGGGCGACGAACATGGGGCGCTCCGTGACGGGGAATCGGCGGGGCCGGGCAGCGTGCTCGGCGGTATCGCTAGATCGTAGGCGTCCGCGGCCCGCATGAGCGCGGTTTACATCAAGGTCAGTCGAATTTGATCCACTGCGGAGGTGATATTTTGTCTTTACTGAAAACCGGGGATGGCCAGGCGCGCGGTCCCGACCTGCTGGGCAAGGCCGGCGCGGCTGGCGCGCGCATCGAAGGCAAGGGCATCCTGTCGCAGCTCGAACACGGCGTCGCCGCGCCCGCAGCCATGCCGGCCCTGCGCTGGCGCCCCGGCTGGCGGCATGGGGCCGTTGGCGCGCTGTGCCTGGCGGTGCTGATCACGGCCGTGTTCGCCTACGATACGGAGGTCTTGCCGCGGCCCCGGCCGGCGGCGCCCGCCACCGCCATGGCGCCGCCCGCAATGCCGGCGCCAACGGTGCCGCCACAGGCGGCGCAGGCGGCCACCATCGTCAATACGGCGGCACCGCCCTTGCCCGAGGCGGCGGCCGCGAACGCGCCGCGCAAGACGCCGCCGCCCTTGCGCCAGGCGACCGCGCGACCACAAGGAGCGAGGCCGGCTGCCGCGCCCGGCGACAGCGACGTCGCCTTGCTGACGGCGATGGTGGCCCATGCGCACCGGCAAGAAGGCACGGCGGCGCCCGTGCGCGACGTGGTGCTGCGCCGGCAGAAACAGGAACAGGAGCAGGAGCAGGAGCAGGAACAGGAAACGGCGGAACTGTTACGGCGCTGCAAGCAGCTGGGCTTGATCGAAGGCATGCTGTGCCGCTCGCGCATCTGCTCGGGCCGCTGGGACAGCGATCCCGCCTGCCATTGAGGAACTCATGTGTGTCTTGGATGCGTGGCCGCGTCCATGCGGCCTTGCAAAAAGCCTTCCATCAGCGCCAGCAATGCCTGCGGCTGCTCCTGGTGCGGCGTATGGCCGCACTGCTCGACCATGGCGGGCACGGCGTTGAGCGCCTGCGCCACGATCGTGTCGACCTGGGCCGCGCTGCCGTACTGGTCCTCGCTGCCCTGCACCACCAGCGCCGGGCATTCGACGGAAGGCAGCAGGTACTCGATGTTCCAGAACTGGAAACCATAGCTGAGCCAAGTATCCGACCAGGCCTTGAAGATGGTCTCCGTCTTGTCGCCATGGTATTTCGCCAGCGCGCGCAGCTTGCCCGCGCCAAACGCCGCGTCCGCCACGCGGATGCCCTCGAGCGTGATGCCCTCGACAAACACGTGCGCCGCTTCGGTGATGATGCCGCGCAAGCGGGGCGGCTGCTGCGCCGCATAGATCAGGGCGATGCTGCCGCCATCGGAGTGGCCGACGAGAAAATGATCCTGTCCCGGCAGCAGTGCCGCCAGCACTTGCGGCAGCTCGCACAGCGCGTAATCGTGCAAATAATGGAGCTGCCGGCGCGCCGCCAGCGGCGACGACTGGCCATAGCCGTGGCGGTCGTACAGCAAGCCGCGGCACCCCGTCGCCTGGCATAGCTGCGCGGGGAAATCTTTCCACATCGCACAGCAACCGAGTCCCTCGTGCAGGAATACCAGGCAGGGCTTGGCGGGGTCGCCTTCGATCAATTCGTAATAGATATCGGTTTCGGCACTCAGGTTCAGTATCGGCATGGGCTAGGCTCGCAACGGGTTCCGCATCGGCAGGTCGGCTGGGCCTATTGTGCCATTGTCCTGCGCGGCATGCGTGGCGCCCCGTAAAAATAGCCTACGGGAAAAGATCTTGCCGCCTGCCTGCAAGGTGTTTGCGCCAGCACAAGCGAGCGCCGTTTTTCCGGTGGCGCCGCCCCCTTTTTGCCCGCGCGTTTGCCTAGAATAGCTTACTCCCACAGCATGGAGCAGGCGGCTACCTTATCAGCCAGGACGTGACACTGGCCGTCACGGCAACAGATAGGGCGTCTTGCCGCACGACGACAGGCGCGGCGTCCAAACTATCGATCAGGAGTACATCATGGAAATGAAAGTAGAACATCGCACCGGCAGCAACCTGGCACTGGAAGAAACCGAGCTGCCGATGGAACAGGAAGGCCAGAGCGCCAAAGGCGCGGCCGCGCAGGACTTGAACCTGAGCCCCGCCGCCTTCACCACCTACTACACGTGGACGGCCAACGGCGTGCATCCTTCGGTCAACTTCGCCAATGCCAACGTGAAAGCCAATTCGCGCGTCTTCCTCAACATCAGCGAATACGGCGCCACTGCCCAGGACCGTTTCATTGGCGCCGCCCGCATGGCCGTGTACAACATTGCGCCATACAACGGCGGCTTCCGGGCCTGGGTGGAAATCTCGTGGGGCAGCCCGCTCAAGGTGCGTTTCGACGTGTTTGTCGATCCCTGATCCGGGAAACGTTGCGCGCCCCCTGCCAGCAGCGGGCCGGCGTCGCGCACGCCGCTAACACGGCATGGCCAGCGTGAACGGAAAACCGTGCGCGCATGACAAAAGGGCCACGTGTTGCCACGTGGCCCTTTGCTGCTGCTTGTTCTGGCTCCCCGACCTGGACTCGAACCAGGGACCTGCGGATTAACAGTCCGTCGCTCTACCAACTGAGCTATCAGGGAAAGGAGGCCGAATTATATACGTCAAAATTTCCCATGTCCAGTCGTTACGACATGGTTGCTGCATGAGCAGCAAAACAGGTCGCCGGCAGGCCAGCCTCGCCGGATGGCTGCGCCCGTCTGCGCGGCGCTACGCAAGATAGTAGAATAGCCAGGCCTTGCCGATATGGAAGGCGCACAACGGCATGCCGGCAACGGGGCGTCAACCACGCCGCCGCGCGGACATGCGCTTGCAAGCTCACCTTGCCCCTGGCTTACTGCTCTCACCCGACATGACAGAATCAAGCGCAACCCTGGTGGACAAACCCGGCAGCGGCGACAGCTCGGCGGAAATTGCCGAGCATATGGCGGCCGCCATCGTGGCGCGCCAATTGCCGCCCGGTACCCGGCTGCGCGAAGAAGCGCTGTGCCGGCTGTATGGCGTCAGCCGCACCAAGATCCGCGCCGCCCTGCTCATTCTTTCAAAAGATAAATTGATCCGCATGGTGCCCGACAAGGGCGCCTTCGTCAGCCAGCCGACCGAGGCGGAAGCGCGCGACATCTTTGCCGCGCGGCGCGTCATCGAAGCGGCCCTGGCGCGCGAATTCGTCGCGCGGGCCAAGCCTGCCGACTACCGGATGCTGGAGCGCCACCTGAAGACGGAACGCCTGGCGCTGGCGCAAGCGACGCCGCTGCGTTCGCAGCTGCTGGGCGACTTCCACGTCTTGCTGGCCGATATCGCCGGCAACGCCGTCCTGCGCGACATCGTGCGCGAACTGGTGGGCCGCAGCTCGCTCATCACCATGCTGTACCAGTCCGGCCACGCCGCCGCCTGCTCGTACGACGAACACGGCCGCTTTCTCGAGGCGGCGCGCAGCGGCGACGCGGACCTGGCGGCGCGCCTGATGGTCGAGCACCTGTCGCACGTGGAAGCGGCCTTGCGCTTCGACGGCAGCGCCAGCGACGACAGGAAAGACCTGGTGGCCGCGCTGCTGATGTAGGCCCCGTCATCAAAAAAGGCCGCCCCTGCGGATGCACGGGCGGCCTTTTTGCGATTGCCGCTTTTTCGATAGCAGTACCGGACGCGCGGCTCCGGCCCTGCCCTCCCCGCTATTCGCCCAGGTAGATAAACTTGAACAGGAAGATGGCGGCGATGATGTAAGCCACCACGGACACTTGCTTGCCCTTGCCCGTCAACAGTTTCAATACCGCATAGGTGATGAAGCCGAAGGCGACGCCGCTGGCCACGGAATACGTAAATGGCATCATCAAGGCCGTGATGGCGGCAGGAATGCTTTCCGTGCTGTCATCCCAGTCGATGAAAGTCAGTTCGCGCAGCATCAGGCACGCCACGTACAGCAGCGCCGGCGCCGTCGCATACGGCGGCACCGTGTGTGCCAGCGGGGCGAAGAACAGGCTGCCCAGGAACAACAATGCAACGGCCACGGCCGTCAAGCCCGTGCGGCCGCCCGCTTGCACGCCGGCAGCGCTTTCCACGAAGGCCGTGGTGCTCGATGTCCCCAGGCAGGCGCCGGCCGCGATCGCCGTGCTGTCGGCCAGCAAGGCCTTGTTCATGCGTTCCATCTTGCCGTCTTTTAACAAGCCGGCACGGTTGGCCACGCCCATCAGGGTGCCCGTCGCATCGAATAATTCCACCAGGAAAAATACCAGCACCACGTTAACGATGCCGATCGACAACGCGCCCATGATGTCGAGCTTGAACAAGGTCGGCTCGATGGCGGGCGGCGTCGAAACGATGCCGTTGAACTGGTTGCCGCCAAAGAAGAAGCTGGCGACGGTGATGGTGAGGATGCCGATCAGGATGGCGCCCGGCACTTTCAGGCGGTCCAGCGCGACGATGATGAAGAAGCCGAGGATGGCCAAGATGGGTGCCGCCTGGTGCAAGTCGCCCAGGGCGATGATGGTGGCCGGGTTCGACACCACCACGCCGGCGCTTTTCAGGGAAATAATCGCCAGGAACAAGCCGATACCGACGGTGATGGCCGTGCGCAGCGCGGGCGGAATGCTGTTGATGATCATCTCGCGCACCTTGAACAGGCTGACCAGGATGAACAGGCAGCCGGAAATGAAGACGGCGCCCAGCGCCACTTCCCAGCTCATGCCCATGCCCTTGACCACCGTGTACGAGAAATACGCATTCAAGCCCATGCCCGGTGCCAGCGCGATCGGATAGTTCGCGTACAGACCCATGATCAGGGTGCCGATGGCGGCCGCCAGGCAGGTGGCAACAAAAACGGAGTCTTTCGGCATGCCCGCGTCGCCGAGGATGGACGGGTTGACGAAGATGATATAGGCCATCGTCAGGAACGTGGTCAGGCCGGCCAGCAGCTCCGTGCGCACATTGGTGCCGTTGTCCTTCAGTTTGAAATAGCGTTCCAGGAACTGCATGATTAACCCCTTGTTTTGGTAAAACCGGGCGCCTGCGTATGGCCAGTGCGCCTCTTTTTATGACGAAATGACTACTTTCCCGCTGCGCCGGCCGGCTTGAAGGCCCACCAGCGGCTGCCCGCGAAATTCCAGACCAGCCCGATTCCCGTCGCCAGCACCTGCGCCAGCCAGTAATACCAGCCCAGCTGGTGTACCAGCAGCCACATCAGGCCCGTATTGATGCACCAGCCGATGCCCAGCAGGGTGAAATACTTGCTGGCCGCCTCGCCATGGCCCTTGTCGCTCTTGAACGTGAAAAAGTAATTGAGGAGGTAGTTGACGACGGAACCGAGGATGTAGCCGATGCCGGACGCGGCGGCGGCGCTGATGCCGGCCCATTCCACGCCGCCCCACAGCACGCTGTATTGCACGGCCGTGCCGGAAGCGCCGACGGCGGCGAAACGCAAAAATTGGTGATGCAGGGAGTGGGACATTGTCAATTTTCAAATAAGACGAAAACAATTGCCGGGATCGGGCCAGAATAAAAAATGGCTACGATTGCTCGTAACCATTTTTCAGCCTGCATTTTACTGCAAGTTGCGCCCAACGTTCATATTCGCCGCCGTTTCGACACTTATTCCTTGCGCTGGCGGCGCCGGCGCAGCCACACAAACAGCGCGATCAACAACAAGATTCCCACGATGCCGCCCGGCAGCATAAACGGTTGTGCCCGCGCCAGCACGGGTTTCTCGCCGCCGCTGCGCGCCTGCGCCACATACGCGGGCGTGACGGACACATCCGGGTTGCCATACTGCTTCAGCACGTAATTGGCGATAGCGGCGATCTGCTCGTCCGTCAAGGGTTGCACATACGAACGCTGGTCGAAACGGGGCATGAACGCTTCGTGCTCTTCCCCTTCGATCTTGCGCTCGACGCCAAACAAGATGGCCGAGACCAGGTTGGCCGGCGTGCTGCCGCCCGTCGCCGTGTTGTTGAACAGGGCGGGATAGGCCTGGCCCGTGCTGCCGGCGCCGCTGGCCGAATGGCAGCTGGCGCAATAGCCGGAAAACAGGATCGCGCCGCTGTTGAGCGAATGGCGCTCGGTGGAACTGGCCATGCCGCGCAGCAGCGGCTCTTCGCTGGCGGCGCTGCCATGGCTGAAGGCGGCTTGCGTCTGCCCCGGCGCGCGCACGGGCGGCACCGTGCGCAGCCAGGCCACGATGGCGGCCACGTCGTCGTCGCGCAAAAACTGCAGGCTGTTCTGGATGGCTTCGGCCATGCCCCCCGCCGCCTGCCCCTTGCCTTCCACGTGGCCCGTCTTCAGGTAAGCCGTGAGTTCCGCATCCGTCCACGCGCCGATACCGCTGACCTTGTCGGACGTGATGTTCGGCGCATGCCAGGAACCGAGCGACGCGCCCGCCAGGGTCTGGCTGCCGATTTCCGCCATCAGCGCGTTGCGCGGCGTATGGCAGGCGCTGCAGTGCGCCAGGCCTTCGGCCAGGTAGGCGCCGCGGTTGATCTGCGCGCTTTTCGTTGGGTCCGGCACGAAGCGTTTATTGTCCAGGAACAAGGTATTCCAGCCCAGCATGGACAAGCGCACATTGAACGGGAATGGCAAGGCCGTCTGGCGCGCCGGCGCGTCGACGGGTTGAACGGCCTGCATGAAGTAGTAATACAGGTCGCCCACGTCCGCATCCGTCAGCTGCGCATAGCTGGTGTAGGGCATGGCCGGATACAGATGGCTGCCGTCGGCGCGCACGCCTTCCCGCAGCGCGCGCGCAAAGTCGGCTTCCGTGTAGCGGCCGATGCCGCCTTGTTTCGAAGGCGTGATATTCGTCGCGTAAATCGTGCCCAGGGGCGAATCGATGGCGTAGCCGCCCGCGTACGGCTTGCCGCCCGCTGCCGTATGGCAAGCCATGCAGTCGGCGGCGATGGCCAGGTAGCGGCCCCGCTCGAGGCGCGCATCGGGCTTGGCGGCCGCCGGCGCGGCGGGACGGTCCGGCGTCAGGGTGACGGGCGGCGCCGAGGCAGGCACGGCAGCGATGGCGCCGCCGGCCAGCAAGGCCAGGCCGAGAGCGAAGGACAGGCGGCGCATCATGCTGCCTCCCTTGCCAGGGTGCGGGTGATGTCGTCCGCCGCGCGCAAACCGAGCGCGGCCATGCTGAGGGTGGTGTTGACGACGCTGGCCGACGGCATGGCGCCGCCGCCCGGCAGCCACAGGTTGGCGTGATCGTGGGCGCGGCAATTGCCGTCGACCACGGAATCGGCGCGATTGGAACCCATGATGACGCCGCCCATGATGTGGTTATTCGCGTTCAGGCTGTCGGTGATATGGAATTCCACGGCGCCGAACAGCTTGCCGATGTGCTCCAGCTGCGCATGCGCGGCCTTCGCGCCATCGCGCACATAGTCGCCCACGTCATAGTAGATGTCGGGGCAGGCCAGGCCCAGCGGGTCCTTGCGCGTCTTGCTCAAAGTCAAGCGGTTATGCGCTTCCGGCAGCGGCTCCAGGCTGATCGACAGGTCTACGCCGAACGCGGCGCGGCGGCGGATTTCATCGTCGAGGTCCTTGCCCACCAGGCCCAGCTTCAAGGATTGCTGGGTAGCAGGTCCAACGCGGGTGATATTGTTCAAGATCATCTTGTTGGCCGAATACTGCGCGCGGAAGGCGCCGTCGCGCGGCCCCACCAGGCAGCTGCTCTGCGCCGGGCCGCGGCCCGTCCAGATCGGTTCATTGGCGAGGAAGGTACAGTGGAAACCCGAGTGGTCCATCATGTTGCGGCCCACCTGGTCGGAACTGTTGGCGATGCCGTTCGGATTGTTCTGGTTCGCCGCCAGCAGCAGCAAACGGGGCGTTTCAATGCCATTGCAGGCAATCACGAAGGCCTTGCCGGTCGCCATGTGCGACTGTTTCTTCGCGTCATACCAGTGCACGGCCGTCACGCGGTTGTTCTGGTCCGTGTCGATGCGGTAAACGACGGCCTCGGCCAGCACGCCCGCGCCCTTCAGCTCGGCCCGCTCCACGTGGTGGATGCCGTTGTACATGGCGCCGATGGGGCAGATCGGCTGGCAATTGTTATTGCCGCAACAAGTCGGGCGTCCCTGCCATGGGCGCGTCGAGCGGCCTTGCGGAATCGGCACGGAACGGTAGCCGTGCGGGTTGACCACTTCGGCGAAGCGCTTGTCGCCATAGCCCCAGGGCACCATGTCCATCGGATACGGCGCGCTGCGCTCGCTGGGCGACTGCAGCGCGGGATCGTTGGGGCCGGCCACGCCCATTTCCTGCTCGGCGCGGCAATAGTACGGTTCCAGCTCATCGTAGGAGATGGCCCAGTCGCGCCCTACCCCGTAATCGCTTTTCATGCGCATGTCGGACGGCAAATGGCGCCAGCACGACGCGGCCCAGTGCCAGGTCGTGCCGCCCACCGTGCGCAGATAGCCCTGCTGGAAACTGCTGCCGCTGGGGCCGGACAATTCCACATAGTTGTTTTTTGGAAAATACAGCGGCGCGGGCGCGTTGTCCGCCTGCGGATACAGGCCCTGGAAATCGGAACCGACGCGGTTCTCGAACGGCATGTTGCGCCAGTTTTCCACGGCTTGGCCCCGCTCGATGCGCAAGCCCGCTTCCAGCATGATCACGGAGTGACCCTGTGCGGCCAGCTGGTCGGCCATCATGGCGCCGACGACGCCGGTTCCGACGATGACGACATCGGCGACGACGTCGCCATTACTCTTGAATTGGGGTGATTTCATTTTGCTTGCTTGCCTTTGGTTTCGGGAGTGCCGGTGGTGGCCGGGGCCGGTACGGGTTTTGGCGCCACGGGCGCGGACACGCCCACGGCGGGCGGCGCCTTCAGCCACCACAGGGGGCCGTAATTGCAGTAGGTCGGCACGACCTGGCCATCGGCCACCGTGCGGTACATCAACGCTTCCGCATACGCGACGACGATGGACTTCGTGCCCTGCGCGGGATGGCCGGCGACAGTGCCCGTGTACCAGGCGGCAACGATGGCCAGCGCCAGCTCGCGCAGGCTGGCGTCCGCGGCGCTGGCGGCCGCCAGCAGGGCCTTGGCTTCCTGGCCCGTGACGAGCAGCGCGCCCAGCTGCGGCAAGCGGTCGGCGAAGCCGGGCACGTTGGTGCGCATGGCTTGCTCGATGCGCGCCGCCGTCGCGGCGGACAGGTCGCGGTGACCCGTGATCGTTTGCGACAAGGTGTAGAACAGCATGGTGGCGGGCGCCAAGCCGGGCGCCGGAGCGCTGGCCGGCGCCGACATGGCGGCGGACAGGGGATTGCTCCAGAAACCGGCCTGCGCCAGCAGCGCGGCCAGGCCGATCAGGGCGTGGCGGCGGCTGACGCGAGGAAGGGATGAAACGGATGTTGCAGATGGTTCAGTGCCTGGATGGTTCATGAGACTCCCGCAAGACTTGTTATTTTATTGACTTCGATGATTGCGCTACATTGCATTTGCGCATAGATGGAACCGGTTCCATATTATCCTACAGAAGTAAATAGTCTGCCAATGTAGTACTACTACTGAGACACTGCCCTGGGCAATTCCGGTATGGATTCAGGCATTCTGCGCAGGCAAAACGCCAGTCCCGGCTGACTGCCCAGGCGGTAATGGAAGTCGAGCACGCTGCCGCCGGCCAGGCTGGGCTTGCCGGGCAAGGCCAGGGGCAGGTTCAGGCTGCACTCATGGTCGCCCAGGACGATGTCGCCATGCACGCGGATGCGCGTCAGCAATCGCGGCGCCTGTTCCAGTACCTCGGGCAGGCGGATGCTGGCGGCCGGCAAGCTGTCGCCCCCTTCATCCTGCCAGGCGCGCAAGGCGTCCGCATCGAGGGTGAACACGCGACCCCAGTCGGTGCACGGCGCATCCGGCGCGCGCCGGTCCAGGCCCAGGTGCACGGTGACGGCCGCCGGCAGCAGCGTCGCCGCGGGCGCTTGCGCGTGCAGATTGCGCAGGATGGCCACCTGCGGCTCCTTGCCCAGCGCCGTATTCATGGTTTCGCTGACGATCACGTCCGGCATGGCGCCGGCAGGAATGCGGCAGGCGGCCGCGTCGGCGCACAGGTACTCGGCGACGTGGCTGTCCAGGCCCAGGACTGCGATCAGGTCGCGCGCATACGCCAGGGTCTCGGCATGCACGTCGAGGATGGAAAACTGCACCAACTGCGCATCCAGCACGGCCATCACCGGCAAGGCCAGCAGGGCGAACGGGCCGCAACCCGCATACAGCACCCGCACGGGCTGCCCGCCGCTCACGTCCAGGCGCTCGCGCACGGCCAGCGCCAGGCCCTGGATGAAAGCGGCGCTTCGGTACGGCTCGCGCGCGCACAGTCCCGCCTGCACGGGCGAGATGGCCCAGCCGCTGGGCAGAAAACTCTCGCCATCGCGCAAGCCGTCCTGCCGGTCCATGGACAGGCGCGAATGGCGCTCGACGAGCTGGCGCAGCTGCACCGTTTCACCGACCAGGCTGGCCAGGGAGCGCTGCGGATCGCACAGCGCGGCCGCAATGGCGGCCAGTTCCGCGCGCGCCGGATTCACGCGCGACTCCACGGGCGAGGCGGGATAAAGACAGAATGCATGGCGGCCTCCTTGAAATGATTGCAAGTACGCGGAAAAATTGGCAGCATAGCAAATAAATACATGCCTGCTCATTTGCCGCCATCGCAACCACCTACCGGAGCACCGATGCACGCCTTGCCGCTTTCCGCCCTCGCCAGCCTGCCCGCCCCCTACCAGTTGCGCGTCCAGCGCGATGACGACGAAGGCTTTGCCGCCGCGCTGTACGGCTCCACGCGCGACGACCTGCGCCAGATGCCGGCCGCGCCCGCCGTCATCGAACAGCTGATCGCCATGCAGCAGCGCATGCAAAGCCACGGCTATCGCCAGACGTATCCGCACGCCGTGTACCTGGTGCTGCAGCACGGCGACACGCCCATCGGCCGCCTGATCCTGGAGCGCCGGAATCAGGTGCTGCACCTGGTCGACATCGCCATCCTGCCCGCCGCGCAAGGCCAGGGCGCCGGCAGCGCCGTGCTGCGCGGCCTGCAGGCGCAAGCCGCTGCGGAGCAATGGCAGATCCACCTTGCCGTCAACAAGGGCAACGCCGCCGCGCGCGCACTGTACCAGCGGCTGGGCTTTCGCCTGCGCGGGGAAAACGAGGTGCAGGAGCAACTGGAATGGAGCGCGCCATAGTGCCGGCGCCGAATCCGCCCAGCACCTGGCTGCAACTGCCGCTGCGCTTCGACGTGGCGCGCATGCAGGGCGACAGCGACCAGTTCGCCGCCGGCGAGTGGATCAGCCATTTCAACACGGGCGCCTACGACACGGGCTGGAGCTGCATACCGCTGCGCTCGCCAGGCGGAGCAGCCGGCGATATCATGCCCGTCAACGGCCCCGCCTATGCCGCCACGCCGCAACTGGCGCGCTGCCCCTGCCTGCGCGAGGTGCTTGCCAGCTTCGCATGCGAGCTTCACGCCGCGCGCCTGATGGCGCTGGCGCCGGGCACCCTCATCCGCGAGCACCGCGACGCCGGCATGTCGCTGGCCGATGGCCTCGTCCGCATCCATATCCCCATCCACACCTCGCCGCAGGTGCTGTTTACCATCGATGGTGAGACCGTCCACTTCACGGCCGGGCACGCCTGGTACATGGATGCCAGCTGCCTGCACGCGGTGCACAACCGGGGCGCGACGCCGCGCATCCACCTCGTGCTCGACTGCATCAGCAATGCCTGGCTCGAAGCGCTGTTCGCCTCGGCCGGCTTCGTGCCGAAAGCGCCCCACAGGTATGGCGACCCCAGCATCAACGATGGCAATGTGCGGGCCGTCATCGCCCAGTTGCGGCTATCGCCCTCGCCCGCCAGCCTGGCGCTGGCCAGCGCGCTGGCCGCCCTGGCCGACGGGAACGCGCCGTGAGCGCCACGCCGGGCCTGGCCCAGCAGGAACGCTTGCTGGCCAGGGGCGAGACGGTAACGTGGCACGAGGGCATGGACCTGCGCGGCTGGTATCCGCTGTACGTGGAGCGGGGCGAAACATGGGCGGACGCCGCCATGTGCTGGCGCGAGCTGGGAAAAACACCCTTCAGCGACGCCTTCTTTGTCAATACCCTGGCGCGCCAGCCGCACGGGGAGCGCCGCGTCTGCCGCACGCCGCTGGCGGCGCTGGCGACGCTCGGCGATGGCCTGGCGCCCGACGCCTTCATCTTCCACGTCTCGCGCTGCGGCTCGACCCTGCTGAGCCAGCTGTTGGCGTCCTTGCCGCAATGCATAGTGATGTCCGAGCCGCCCGTCATCGACTCGCTGCTGCGCCTGCATCATGACAGCAGCGACCCGGCCGCCGGCATCGCCCTGCTGCGCCAGGCCATCCTGGCCCTGGGCCAGCGCCGTTCCGGCGCACAGACGCACTTCTTCATCAAGTTCGACTGCTGGCACATCCACAGCCTGGACTTGCTGCGGCAAGCGTTTCCCGGCACGCCCTGCCTGTTCGTCTACCGCGAACCGCTGGCCGTGCTGGCCTCGCACCGGCGCCAGCGCGGCCCGCAGATGGTGCCCGGCATGCTGCACCCGGCACAGCTGCCGCTGCCCGCGCACCAGCTGGCGCCGGGCGATCTCGATGGCTATACGGGCCTCGTGCTGGCCAGCCTGTTCAACGCCGCCCGGTCCCACGCGGCGGCAGGCCAGTTGCAATTAATTAACTATAAGCAATTGCCCGACATCCTTTTCAGCGATGTATTGCCCCGCTTCGGCATCGCCCCTACAGCGGCGCAGTTGCAAGCGATGCGCGCGCAAGGCGGCGTGCATGCGAAGTACGGCACGGCTTACCACGGCGATCCGCCCGCGCCCGCGGCAAGCGGCCTGGCCGCCATCGCCGCGCAATTGCAAGCCGCTTATCTGGCGCTGGAAGCGTTGCGGCTGCATGCCGGGCAAGGTCAATGATTTTCATAAACCCAACTTTTTAACGAGGAGACATCCCGACGTACCCGCTGGAAACCATGCGATAAATTAGCTGTTCAACTGCGGCGCAGAATGCGCCGGTGCAAGCAACCTGAAACCGACCCTGACACCATGATAAAAAAAATGACATTGGCAGTGCTCTTGACCGCCCTGATTCCCTTCTACGCATGCAAGGCGCAAACCACGGCGGCAGCGACACCCGCTTCCGCGGAAGTCACCACCACCCTGACACCCGATATTGGCGGCATCAAGCAAGTGGTGGAAATCAAGACGGACGACGCGAACAAGCCCGTGCTGCTGTTTTTATCCGGCGGCCCGGGAAGCTCCATGATCAAGGGGGCGGATGCCTTTACGAATCTCCTGAAAAGCAGATTTACGATTGTGCAATGGGACCAGCGGGATGCCGGAAAAACCTTGAAACTGAATCCCTCCCCCACGCAGCCGTCCGTCGGGCAGATGGAGCAGGACACGTATCAAGTCATCCAATTTCTGCGCAAGGAGTTAAAGCAGGACAAAATATACTTGCTGGGCAGTTCCTGGGGCAACGTCCTGGGCTTTGATATCGTCAAGCGTCACCCGGAACTGCTGCATGCCTATTTCGCGTCGAATCCTGTCGTGAGCCAGCTGGAAAGCGAGAAAGAATTGCTGCAAGCCTTGAAAGTGCACTTCAAGGACAATGCCGTCGCCAGCCAGGAGCTGAACAGCATCAGTTTTCCGTTTGCGAGTGACGAAAGCATGTTTTATTTACGGAAATGGCTTTTTTACAAGGATGGCAAGGCATTTGCGACGAGCGAAGGTTTCAAGACGGGTTTTCTGCAATGGTCAAAGACCTGGTCGCCCGTCTGGAACGAGGTCATGAACATTGATTTGCCCAAGACCTTGAAGAGTGTTGACTGCCCCGTGTATTTCTTCGTCGGCAAAAACGATATCCAGACCTCGACCAGGATCACGCAAGCGTATTTCGACACCTTGAAGGCGCCAAGGAAGGGCTTGTTTTTCTTCGAGCATTCCGGGCATCAGATACACCAGGATGAACCGGTACAATTTCAAGAAGCCATCATCAAGACCTTGGATGCGACTGCCAAGCCCTGATCCGACGCCCCATGGCATGGGGCCCTTTTCGGGGGCCGACAGGCTGGCCGGCACACTGCCGGCCTAGTCGCCGGCAATGCTCGCCGCAGCCTTGCGGATCAGCGACGCCACCGCGTGGGCTTGCGAAATGTAAATGGCATGGCTGCCGGCAACTTCGACCACCGTCGAGCCCGCCCGTTCCGACATCTGGCGCTGCATCGCCGGTGCAATCATCTGGTCCCCGGTTGCGACCAGATACCAGCTGGGCTTGCTCCTCCACGCTGGCGCGCTGACCACGCCCGTCAAGGCAGCCATCCCCCAGGGCACTTGCGATGCCGCCATGAAGTTGGCCTTGTGCCTGGGCACATCGGCGGCGAAGGCGGCCGCAAACTTTTTCTGGTCGAGCAGCAGGAAGCCATCGTGCGGCGGCAAGATCGGCGGCACCGGCGCGCCAGGCGGGGCATTCTTCAGCAAGGAATCGACAGACTCCCCTTGATCGGGCACAAACGCCGCGATGTAGACCAATGCTTTGACCCTGGGATCGTTCCCCGCTTGCGTGACCACGGCGCCCCCATACGAATGACCGACCAGGACCACGGGACCAGGCACTGCGGCGATGACCCGGCCCGTCGCGGCCACGTCGTCCGCCAGCGATAGCGTTGGGTTTTGCACAACGGCAACGTGACAGCCTTCGTCACGCAGTACCCGGTAAACGCCTTCCCAGCCGGACCCGTCGACAAAACCACCATGCACGAGCACGATCGTTGCCGGTCCGGCGCGCGCGATGTCATCCATGTCAGCCCCTCCCGGAAATTGCAAGCGATGACAGAGCCGCCAACGCCTTGTCTCTTCCAGCATAGCGCCAGATGCCTGGTGGTCCATGCGGTGGATCAAGAGCAGGCGACACGGGCGTCTGCGCCGACCCTGAAACGCAAAAAGCCCAACCGGTGAAGGCTGGGCTTTCTGCTACTGCGTGTTCTGGCTCCCCGACCTGGACTCGAACCAGGGACCTGCGGATTAACAGTCCGTCGCTCTACCAACTGAGCTATCAGGGAAAAGAGGCCGCATTCTATAGGGGAAATTTTACGATGTCCAGATTTCCCCGAGAAAAATGTACATTTCCCGGCTGCGCCTTGCCCGTCGGTCAGCCGGGATGCTCTTGCGGGTAGTAGTCAAAGACCAGCACCCGGCCCAGCCATGGCTTGAGCTGCTCGACAAAGGCCAGGTGGGCCGCATGGGTCAGGTACCCGTCGCGCGCGGCGGCGTCATCGAAGGTCAGGGTAAAGCAATCGGTAAAGCCGTCATCGAGGCCTTCCGGGCTGACGTTCGGCCCCCATTCGAATTGCCGCACGCCGGGAATGCGGTGTTTCAGCTGGGAAAACTCATAAACGAGCTCGGCGTGCTTGGCAGACGTGATGCCGTCGAGGAAGTCGCACAGGACGATGTGGCGCAAGGCGGAGGTACAAGTCATGGGAAGGTGCTCCTGAAGTGATGCATTCAGGATAGCGCAAAACGCGATCACGCACAGGCAAGCCCCGCTGGCGGCGGTGGAAAACAAAAAAGGCCATGTTTTTCAACATGGCCTTCCGAATTCTGGCTCCCCGACCTGGACTCGAACCAGGGACCTGCGGATTAACAGTCCGTCGCTCTACCAACTGAGCTATCAGGGAAAAGAGGCCGTATTATATAGGCCAAACTTGGCGCTGTCCAGATTTCCATAGGGAAAATCTTATCTTGCCCCAAGCTGCGCACCGGCGGCGCAAAAACAAAAAAGGCCACGTTTTTCAACGTGGCCTTCCGAATTCTGGCTCCCCGACCTGGACTCGAACCAGGGACCTGCGGATTAACAGTCCGTCGCTCTACCAACTGAGCTATCAGGGAAAAGAGGCAATATTATATGTCGCTTGTTCCATATTTGCAAGACTGATACCGCATCTTCACAAACACGGCCATCGCCGACTTTCTACCGCCATCAGCGCCGCACTTGCATGCAGCGCCGAAGAAGCAAGATCTTAAAGCACTTTGGCGATCGCGTCAATAACGATGTCGATATTGCGCGAATTCAATGCTGCCACGCAGATACGGCCCGTGTCGACGGCGTAGATCGACTGCTCGCGCAGCGACGCCACCTGCTCCTTGGTGAGACCGGAGTACGAGAACATGCCGATTTGCTGGCGCACGAATTCGAAGTCGTGGCCTGGCGCCTTGGCTTTCAGCTTTTCCACGAAGGCATTGCGCATTTCGCGGATACGCACGCGCATGCCGGCCAGTTCCTCTTCCCACAGCTGGCGCAGTTCCGGCGTGGCCAGAACGGTGGCGACCACCTTGCCGCCGTGTACTGGCGGGTTCGAGTAGTTGGTGCGCACGACGCGCTTCAGCTGCGACAGCAGGCGTGCCGCTTCGTCGGCGCTGGCGGCGACGACGCTCAGGGCGCCCACGCGCTCGCCGTACAGCGAGAACGATTTCGAGAACGAGTTCGATACCAGCAGCGGGCCGCCCGCGTCGGCGAAGCGGCGCACCACGGCGCCGTCTTCGGCGATGCCGTTGGCGAAGCCTTGATAGGCCATGTCCAGGAACGGCACCAGGCCGCGCGAGGTCACCACGCTGATGATCTGATCCCACTGGGCCACGCTCAGGTCGGCGCCGGTCGGGTTGTGGCAGCAGGCGTGCAGCACGACGATGGAACCGGCTGGCATGGCGTTCAGGCTGGCCAGCATGCCGTCGAAGTTCACGCCATGGGTGGCGGCATCGTAATACGTGTAGTTATTCACGACGAAACCGGCGTTCTCGAACAGCGCGCGGTGGTTTTCCCAGCTCGGGTCGCTGATGTAGACCTGGGCACCCGGCGCGAAGCGCTGCAGGAAGTCGGCACCGATCTTCAACGCGCCCGTGCCGCCGATGGCTTGCACGGTCACGGCGCGGCGCTCTTGAATTACGGCGCTATCGGCGCCAAATACGAGTTCTTGCACAGCCTTGTCGTAGGCGGCGAGGCCTTCGATCGGCAGATAGGTGCGTGGGGCGGCCTGTTCGATCAGGATGGCTTCTGCCTTGCGTACGCAAGCTAACAGAGGCACTTTGCCGTTGTCGTCATAATAGACGCCGACGCCCAGATTGATTTTGGCGGGATTCTGGTCCGCGTTAAATGCTTCGGTGATGCCCAGGATCGGGTCGCGTGGGGCCATCTCGATGGCGCTAAACAGACTGGCAGAAACAGTTGGGTTCGTCATGATAAGATTGGATTCGATTGGAAGCAGGTTCACAGCGGAGTTGTAGACAGCGCCCCAAAATACAACGCCAGGGCCGCCAGCAGAGCACTATTCTAACAAAGGTCTGATTCACATGCCCGAATTATCTACCGCCAGCGAGGCGGAAAGCGCAATTATCTCTTTCCCGGACTCCCCCTTCAAGCTGCACCAGCCCTTCCCTCCGGCCGGCGATCAGCCCACGGCGATCGCCCAGTTATCCGAGGGGATTGCCGACGGACTGGCCTTCCAGACGCTGCTGGGCGTGACCGGTTCCGGCAAGACCTACACCATGGCCAACGTCATCGCGCGCATGGGCCGGCCCGCCATCGTCTTCGCGCCGAACAAGACGCTGGCGGCGCAGCTGTACAGCGAGTTCCGCGACTTTTTCCCGCAGAACGCGGTCGAATACTTCGTCAGCTACTACGATTACTACCAGCCCGAAGCCTACGTGCCGCAGCGCGACCTGTTCATCGAGAAGGATTCGTCGATCAACGAACATATCGAGCAGATGCGGCTGTCGTGCACCAAGTCGCTGATGGAGCGGCGCGACGTCATCATCGTCGCCACCGTCTCGGCCATCTACGGTATCGGCAATCCGAACGAATACCACCAGATGATATTGACCTTGCGCGTCAAGGACAGGGTCGCCCAGCGCGACGTCATCGCGCGCCTGATCCAGATGCAGTACACGCGCAACGAAGTCGATTTCGGCCGCGGCACCTTCCGCGTGCGCGGCGACACCATCGACATCTTCCCAGCCGAGCATGCGGAGCTGGCCGTGCGCCTGGAAATGTTCGACGACGAGATCGAATCGATCCAGCTGTTCGACCCGCTGACGGGCAGAGTGCGGCAAAAGATCCCCCGCTTCACCGTGTATCCGGGTTCGCACTACGTGACGCCCCGCTCCACCGTGCTGCGCGCCGTGGAAACCATCAAGGACGAGCTGCGCGAGCGCCTCGAATTTTTCCGCAAGGAAAATAAACTGATCGAGGAGCAGCGGCTGGAACAGCGCACGCGCTTCGACCTGGAAATGATGGCGGAAATCGGTTTTACGAAGGGCATCGAGAACTATTCGCGCCATTTGAGCGGCGCGCTGCCGGGCGAACCGCCGCCCACCCTGGTCGATTATCTGCCGCCCGATGCCTTGATGTTCCTCGACGAGTCGCACGTGCTGACGGGCCAGCTGAGCGCCATGTACAACGGCGACCGCTCGCGCAAGACCAACCTGGTCGACTACGGCTTCCGCCTGCCGTCCGCGCTGGACAACCGGCCCTTGAAATTCGAGGAATTCGAACAAAAGATGCGCCAGACCGTGTTCGTCTCGGCCACCCCGGCCGAATACGAAAAGACGCATTCCGACCAGGTGGTCGAGCAGGTGGTGCGTCCGACCGGCCTGGTCGACCCGCAGATCATCGTGCGCCCCGCCAGCAGCCAGGTGGACGACCTGATGTCGGAAATCGTCGAGCGCATCAAGAAGGACGAGCGCGTGCTGGTGACGACCCTCACCAAGCGCATGTCGGAGCAGTTGACGGAATACCTGGGCGACCATGGCATCAAGGTGCGCTACCTGCACAGCGACATCGAGACGGTGGAACGCGTGGAAATCCTGCGCGACCTGCGCCTGGGCACCTTCGACGTGCTGGTGGGGATCAACCTGCTGCGCGAAGGCCTGGACTTGCCGGAGGTGTCGCTGGTGGCCATCCTCGACGCGGACAAGGAAGGCTTCCTGCGCTCCGAGCGCAGCCTGATCCAGACCATCGGCCGCGCCGCGCGCAACCTGAACGGCACGGCGATTTTGTATGGCGACCGCATCACGGACTCCATGCGCCGCGCCATCGATGAAACGGAGCGCCGCCGCGCCAAGCAGATCGCCTTCAATACGGCCAACAACATCATCCCGATCGGCGTGAAGAAATCGATCCGCGAAATGATCGACGGCGTCTACAGCCCGCAGGAAGCGCGCGAAACCCTGCAGGTGGCGCAGGAAGCGGCGAAGTTCGAAGCCATGAGCGAAAAACAGGTCAGCAAGGAAATCAAGCGCCTGGAAAAACTGATGGTCGACCACGCCAAGAACCTGGAGTTCGAAAAGGCGGCGCAGGTGCGCGACCAGCTGCACATCCTCAAGCAGCAACTGTTCGGCGCACCGGGCACCGACAACGTGGCGTCGATCCTGGGCAAGTAAATGTCACGCCAGGCATGGGGGCTGGCCGGTCGCGCATGCCATTGCGTCATGCCGCAATAGCGCCCCGCCTCGCTCCTTCAGGGATAACTGGGCCGGAGCATGTGGAACAGGCTGTCCGGTCCGATTTCGAAATAATCGGCCGGACCGCCGCCGCGCAATATCGGCGCGGCGGCGGCCGTGTCGTACACGCCATCGGTCAGCAGGTGGCGCGCGATATGCACGCCCACCACTTCCCCCAGCACCAGCCAGCTGCCGACACCGTCCCCGTTCGCGCCCTGCAGTTCGATGATCTGCGTGCGCCGGCATTCGAAGGACACGGGGCTTTCGGCCACGCGCGGCACGTTGACGAGGCGCGAGGCGGCCGGCGTCAGGCCGGCCAGCGCGAATTCGTCGACTTCGGGCGGCGCCGGCGCGCAGCTGGCATTCATGGCCTCGGCCAGCGGACGCGTCGCCAGGTTCCACACGAATTCGCCCGTTTGTTCGATATTGCGCAAGGTATCCTTGCGGCCGATGCTGGAAAATCCGATCAGCGGCGGATGGTAATTGAAGGCGTTGAAAAAGCTGTACGGCGCCAGATTCAGCACGCCCTCGCCGCTGCGCGAGGCGATCCAGCCGATGGGCCGCGGCCCCACGATGGCGTTGAACGGGTCATGCGGCAAGCCATGGCCCTGTACGGGTTCATAAAAGTGAATGGGGTCAAGCACGCGCGCTCCTGCAGTCAAAGGAAGTCAAGACGCCCGGGATGGAACGCCTGGAACGACAGCTTACTGGAATTGCCGCCACCGCGTTGCCAGCCCGCCGGCGCCAAGTGCGTTCGCGCACGCAGCACGACAATTGTATGGCGCGCCGCAGCACGCCTCGCTTATGATGGGGCAACTCAACCCTGATCATAGCGCCACCGCCCATGCCTACCCTCACGCTGCACCAGAAAGTGTTCTTGCTCCTCCTGAGCGTCGTCACCATCGGCTTCGGCTGGATACTGGCGCCCTATGCGGGCGCCATCTTCTGGGGCGTCGTCCTGGCGATCCTGTTCGCGCCCGTGTACCGCTGGCTGCTGCGAAAAACCAGGGGCCGCGCCGGCGTGGCGTCGCTGCTCACCTTGCTGTTGATCATCGTCATCGTGATCCTGCCGCTGTCGCTCATTTCCGTGTCGCTGGTGAACCAGGCGGCCAGCGTCGTGGAAATGGTACGTTCGGGGGAAATCACGGTCGCCATGTTCTTCGATAAGATCATGGCGGTGCTGCCGCAATGGCTGATCAACTTGCTCGACCGCTTCAACCTGACCAGCCTGGCCAGCCTGCAGGACAAGCTGGCCGAGGGCGCCACGCAGGTGAGCCAGGTGGTGGCGGTGAAAGCCATCAATGTGGGCCTGTACACCTTCGAATTCCTCACCAGCCTGTGCATCATGCTGTACCTGCTGTTTTTCCTGATGCGCGATGGCTCGGCCCTGTCGGCCCGCATCAAGGGTGCCGTGCCGCTGAGCCGCAAATACAAGCAACGCCTGTTCACCAATTTCACCACGGTGATCCGCGCCACGGTGAAGGGCAACATCCTCGTGGCGATTGCTCAGGGCGCCCTCGGCGGTCTGGCATTCTGGTTCCTCGACGTGCCCGCGCCCCTGCTGTGGGCCGTGCTGATGGCCTTCCTGTCGCTGCTGCCGGCCGTCGGCGCCGCCCTCGTCTGGGCGCCCGTGGCCGTCTACTTCCTGGCCACGGGCGCCATCTGGCAAGGCGCGGGCCTGGCCGCCTTCGGCGTCTTCGTCATCGGCCTGGTCGACAACGTGCTGCGCCCCGTTTTGGTGGGCAAGGACACCAAGATGCCCGACTACGTGGTGCTGCTGTCGACCGTGGGCGGCATGGCCCTGTTCGGCCTGAACGGCTTTGTCATCGGCCCCGTGGTGGCGGCCCTGTTCATCGCCTCGTGGGATCTGTTCGTCTCGGCCAGCGAATTCCAGGCCGAGGATTGAAGCGTGGCAATCGGGAGCGTCAGCACCCCATCCTGCAAAAATAATGGCGACGGAAGCCGGCTTGCCGGCGGCGCCACTTGCGCTTCCTGAAACAGGCCGGAACAGCCTGGCGGCAGAGTGCCCGCCAGCGCTGACCAGGCTCGGCAACTATCCACATGAGACCGCATTTCCCATCATTTACCATGATGCAACAGTGTGTATTTAGCAACAGATGCGAAAATATAGTTTTTGACGCAGCAGGTGCCGCGGCGTAGTGTCGGTCGTCCCGACAACCACGTAATGAGGAGCCTCCCATGGCAAATCCACTGTGCTTAATGATGCCGGCGCTGCCAGGCACCAATCCGACCGCCATCGCCGCAACATTGCTGGAATACCAACCGAAGATCAATGCCGCCCTTACCACTATCGGTACCGTGCACTTTGCCCGCTTTACCCTGCTTGACCGCTCCCAGCCCAACCTGCTGCCCAACATTCAATCGGCGGGCACTTCCGATAGCCTGGTCATCGGCGTGATCACCGAGTATGACGGCAACTTCAACGACTACATCGAAGATTTCGTGGGCCAACTGGGCGAGGTATTCGACGCGCTGCTGCAATTTGTCGTGGGCGGCAAGGCGCTGATTCCCGTTGCCAACCATGTGGCTGCATTTGAAGCCTTCATCACGGCCAACGACGCCGCGCAGCACGTGCCCAATAACGGCCTGTACAGCGCCTATCCGCAGACCGTCCAGAAAATCATCGCCGCATTCCGAACCTGAGCCGAAAGCCACGCCGGGGCTGCGCAAGCGGCCCCACCACCCTGCCAGCCACCACCCCAGCCCCCGGAGACAGCATGGCCGATTCCACCATCGATTACGACGACGTGCAAGGCACGATCCTGCGCGGCTACCGCGTCAACCTGGCGCGCCATTTCATCTTCAGCATCACGGATGCGGCGCAGGCACGGCGCACCATCGCGGCCCTGCTCGACGGCAGCGACGGCTTGCCATCCATTACCACCGCGCGGCACATCCACCCCAAACCACCCTGCTTCCTGAATCTCAGCTTTACCGCTCCCGGCCTGTCGGCGCTGGGCGTTGCCGCGACCGACCTCGCCACCTTTGACCAGGCATTTCAACGGGGCGCGGCCGATCCGGCCAGCGTCACTGCCGTGGGCGACGTGGGCGACAGCGCCCCCGAGCACTGGCTCGGCAACCTGGGGCCGGCTACCCAGCATGGCCAGGTGCATGCGCTGCTGAGCCTATGGGTCAGCGAATCGACGGAAGTGCTGCAGGCGACCTCGGCCACACTACGCCGCGCCTTTGCCGCCGGCTGGCGCGAACTGTATGCGCACGACGGCGTGGCCCTGCCAGACAACCGCGTGCATTTCGGCTACCGCGACAGCATCGCCCAGCCCGACGTCGATGGCGCCCCGCAGCGCAAGCGCGAGCACGACCCTGACCCGCTCAACAGCGTCAAGACGGGGGAATTCCTGCTCGGCTATCCGAATGAAAACGGCGGCACCTACCAGGTGCAGCCGCCGCAACTGTCCACCAATGGAAGTTATGCCGCCTTCCGCATCTTGGAGCAGGACGTGCCGCTGTTCGACAGCATCCTGAGCCAAGGCGCGGCCAGTTCCGGGCTCACGACCGAAATGGTGGCCGCCAAGATGTGCGGGCGCTGGCGCAACGGCAATCCGCTCGTGCTCAGGCCGGACGAGGCCGGCCCCGTGCTGCCGGACGCCAGCCTGAACCGCTTTCACTATGTCGATGCGCAGCCGGACCTCGATGACACGCTGGGCCTGAAATGCCCGATCGGCGCGCATATCCGGCGCAACAATCCGCGCGACGAAGCCGTCGTGGGCGCCCCCTCCCGCCACCACCGCATCGTGCGGCGCGCCATGCCCTACGGCAGCGAATACGATCCGGCAGCACCCATCGCGGAGCAGCGCGGCCTGGTCGGCTATTTCATCAATGCCAGCCTGCGCAATCAGTTTGAATTCCTGATGAAGCAATGGAACAATGACGATGCCTTCGTCAAATCGGCCGTCGGCCCGGCCGGTCCCGAGGCGGGCGATGCCACGTTCAACATCAGCGGCCAGGACGTGTTCCTGGGCATCAACGACCCGGACGACAGTTCCTTCACCTTGCCCGGCGTGGGCGCCAAGGGAAGCGGCAATACCGAACTGCAGCATTTCTCGCGCAGCGTCATCACGCGGGGCGGCGTGTATTGCTTCTTCCCCAGCATCACGGGATTGCGCTACCTGGCGAACCTCGGCTAGGCGGGCGCGCCACGCGGGCAAGCGGGAATGGCGCGTACCGCTTGCATTGATCCTGTCATTGCACTATCGTTGGCACACGCGCGT
The DNA here is from genome assembly GCF_030587305.1 of Janthinobacterium sp. SUN206. Lineage (NCBI taxonomy): Bacteria > Pseudomonadati > Pseudomonadota > Betaproteobacteria > Burkholderiales > Oxalobacteraceae > Janthinobacterium > Janthinobacterium sp. SUN206. The sequence continues at coordinate 2,034,619 of NZ_JAPWIB010000001.1, forward strand.
GTTGCCAACCTTTCACAATGACAGGAGTTCCCACCGTGTCGCTAATCCTCTACGGCCATCCCTTTTCCTCGTACACGCAGAAGGTACTCATCGCGCTGTACGAGAACGCCATCCCGTTCGCCTTCCGCTGCCTGGCGCAGGAGATGCCGGAAAACCTGCAGCAATGGCTCGAGCGCTGGCCACTGCGCAAGTTTCCGCTGCTGGTAGACGGCGAGCGCAACGTCGCCGAGACCAGCATTATCATCGAATACCTGCAACTGGCCCATCCGGGCCCGCTGCGCCTGCTGCCGGACGACCCGATGCAGGCGCTGGACGTGCGTTTTCTCGACCGCTACTTCGACCTGCACGTCATGACACCCGTGCAGCATGCCGTCGGCGCCGCCCTGACTGGCGACCCGGCAAAGACCCGCGAAGGCCGCGCGTTTGCCGGCGAAAAGCTGGACCTGGCCTACGCCTGGCTGGAACAGCACCTGGACGGCAGGACGTGGGCCGCCGGCGACCGCTTCAGCCTGGCCGACTGCGCCGCCGCCCCCGCGCTGTTCTATGCGGACTGGACGCAGCCGATTTCCGCAACGCTGCCCCTGCTGCGCGCCTACCGCGCGCGCCTGCTGGCCCGTCCTTCGTTCGCCCGCGCGGTGGAGGAGGCACGTCCGTACCGCCACCTCTTCCCCCTGGGCGCGCCGCAGCGCGACTGACCCCGTTCAGGCAAACACGGGGCGGAAAAAACTGCGCTCGTAGCTGACGATGCAGCGCGTCTCTTCCGCATAGCGGAAGGCGGCCTGGCATTCGGCGTCCTGCATCGAGTCGCTGCGGTATTGCTCGTACAGGGCCAGGCTGGGGAACGAGAACATGGCCAGCGCCACGTTGCTGGCGCCTTCGGACGGCAAAAAATAGCCGTGGTGCTGGCCGCCGAAGCGTTCGACGAGCGGTATCCACAGCTTGCCGTAGGCTTCGAATTCCCGCAATTTATACGGGTCGATGATGTAACGCAGGTAACAGGTAATCATGCGGTTTCCTTGTGAAGATTCAGATCCGTCAGCATGCCGGACTCCCAGGAGCCGATGGCGCCCAATGGCGTGCCAGGCAAGAAGTCCAGTGCGCAGGGATAGGCAATGGCGTGTTCGGCAAGCACGCCGAGTCCCGGCCAGGCGTAGAACAGCAGCTTGCCCTTGCCGATGCGGCCCAGCGCACCGCCGTCGGGCAGCCAGCGCAAGGCGTCGCCCGTGCCGCCGCCCGCCTCCACGGCCACCGTGGCCAGCCGGCGGCCATCGTCCAGCGCATGCACGGACAGACACTCTTGAGCGTCAGCGTAATGCAGCACTGCCAGGAGCGTGCCATCGGGCGACGGCGCGCACGACGCCAGCTTCGGCAGCGACAGCACCACGCGGCCGGCGCCCGCCTGCAGCGGCCAGTCCCACACGCTGCAATAGTCGGGCGGCTGCACTTGCCCCTCTTCCACCGATTTGACGCCATGCAGGAGCAGCAAACGCCGGCCGCCATCGATAGCCCACATGCCGCGCAGCATCTCGCCCGGGTGCGCCTGCATGAAGAGCACCTCGCCCGTTTGCGCGTCGCGCACCCGCAGGCGGCCATCCCAGCCGCCGTCGGCAAGATACTGCCCGCAAGGCGACCACGCGGGACCGCAGCCTTCGCCCTCCTTCTTGTTCTGTAAGTTCAGCAGCAACTGGCCAGCGAGGGCATCCACCACAACCATCTGGCCCGTCGTACTCTTGATGGCCAGCCGGCTGCCGTCGGGCGAAAAGGCCATGTCCGACATGTGCGCGATGAATTTGCCGCGCCACAGCTTCTGGCGCGCCGCCACGTCCCACAGGACCAGGTCGCGTCCCAGCACAGCCAGGCGCGTGCCTTCGGGCGAAAAGCGCACGCCGTAGCTGCAGCCCAGCTTCAGGGGCTTCGGCCTTGCCGTCATGGGCGCACCAGCCGGTACACGACGCTATCGAGGTCGTAATGGCGCTCCATGCCCACGTACTGCATGCCCAGGCGCGTCATGACCTTGATCGAGGCGGCATTGTCCGGGTGGGCCACGGCCACCACTTCGGGCGCGCCGACGACGTCGAAGGCATGCGCGACGATGGCGTTGGCCGCCTCGCTGGCGTAGCCCTTGCCCCAGCCGGCCCGCGCCAGGCGCCAGCCGATTTCGTGCGGCTGCGCCTTGTCGCCGCCGATATGCTGCAGGCAGGCCAGCCCTACCAGCACCTCATCTTCGGTGCGGATCAAGGCCCACCACGAATAGCCCCACTCGACCCAGCGCCCCATGATGCGGGCAACGGCGGCACGTGTATGTTCCTCCGTCTCTGGCTGGCCCGCATTGAGGTAAGTCATCACTTCGGTATCCGAGTTCATGGCGTGCATGGCGTCGTAATGCTTCTCGGTGACGGGTTCGAGGCGCAGGCGCGCCGTGTGCAAGATGGTCATGGCATTTCCTTGGACGAAAAAAAAGACGATACACGATCGTCTTTTTTTAGCAAGAGTGCACGCAAAATTACTTGCCTGCTTCGCCCTTCTTGATCCACGCCGCCAGCTGGTGCGGGCGCAGGCCGTCGTAGTCTTCGAACGGCTGGTGGATCCACGGATTGTGCGGCAGTTCGTCCAGGAAGTAGTCGGGACGCACGACGGAGCAGCCTTTCAGCCAGATCACGGCCGATTTGACTTCGGTCACGTCAGGGAAGTTTTCCTTCAGGTGACGCGTGACTTTGTCCAGGGTGACGCCGGAATCGGCCAGGTCGTCGACCAGCAGGATGCGGCCAGCCAGCGGGCCCTTGGTCATGGTCATGTACTTGGCGATATCGAGGTCGCCGCGCACCGTGCCCGCGTCTTCGCGGTAGGAGCTGGTCGACAGGATGGCCAGTGGCAAATCAAAAATGCGCGAGAACACGTCGCCGGGACGCACGCCGCCGCGCGCCAGGCACAATACCTGGTCAAATTTCCAGCCCGATTCGTAGACCTTGAGCGCCAGGCGCTCGATCAGGCGGTGGTATTCTTCCCAGTTGACCCAGAGATGTTGATCGTTCGATTGTGGGGTAGTCATGATAGTGGAATCTTATTATTAGCGTGATTAAAAAAATCCGCCTTGCGGCGGATTGTGTCCAGCAGCTTACTCGAATGGGTGGCGCAGCACGATCGTTTCTTCACGATCCGGACCGGTCGAAACCATGTCCACCGGCACGCCGACCAGTTCTTCGATGCGCTTGATGTAAGCGCGGGCCGTTGCCGGCAGGGCCGCCAGCGATTTCGCGCCGACCGTGCTTTCCGTCCAGCCTGGCATCTCTTCGTACACGGGTACGCAGCGGGCGGCTTCTTCGGCGCCCGATGGGAAGATGTCCGTGGCCACGCCGTCGATGGTGTAGCCGGTACACAATTTCAAGGTTTCGATACCGTCCAGCACGTCCAGCTTGGTCAGGCACATGCCCGTCACGCCGTTGATCTGCACGGAGCGGCGCAGCAAGGCGGCGTCGAACCAGCCGCAGCGGCGGGCGCGGCCCGTCACGGTGCCGAATTCATGGCCGACTTGCGCCAGGTGGTGGCCGACGCCTGCATCCGTTGGCAGTTCCGAAGGGAACGGGCCGGAACCGACGCGCGTCGTGTACGCCTTGGTGATGCCCATGATGTAGTGCAGCATGCCAGGACCGACGCCCGAACCGGCGGCGGCATTGCCGGCCACGCAGTTCGACGAGGTGACGAACGGATAGGTGCCGTGGTCGACGTCGAGCAGGGAACCCTGCGCGCCTTCGAACAGCAGGTTCGCGCCGGCCTTGTGCGCCTTGTACAGCGCGCTCGACACGTCGGTGACCATCGGGCGCAGACGCGGCACATAGGCCAGCGCGTCGTCGAGGGTCTTCTGATAATCGATGCGCGGAGCCTTCAGGTAGTGCTCCAGCACAAAGTTGTGGTAATCGAGGTTTTCCGCCAGTTTTTCGGCGAAACGGGCTTCGTTCAGCAAGTCGGCGACGCGGATGGCGCGGCGCGCCACTTTGTCTTCGTAGGCCGGGCCGATGCCCTTGCCCGTGGTGCCGATCTTGGCCGCGCCGCGCGCCGCTTCACGGGCCAGGTCGAGTGCCGAGTGGTAAGGTAGGATGACCGGTGCGGCATCCGACACTTTCAGACGCGAAGCGACTTCGACGCCGACGGCTTCGAGCTTGTCGATTTCGCGCAGCACGTCCGGCACGGAAACGACCACGCCGTTACCGATGTAGCAGGCGACGCCTGGGCGCATGATGCCCGACGGGATCAGCTGCAGCGCGGTTTTCACGCCGCCGATGACCAGCGTGTGGCCTGCATTGTGGCCGCCCTGGAAGCGCACCACACCCTGGGCGTGATCGGTCAACCAATCGACGATCTTGCCTTTACCTTCATCGCCCCATTGGGTGCCGATGACAACAACGTTCTTTGCCATAATTTTCTTTGACATCACTCAACCTAAGTTTTTAAGAATCCAGCTACTACCATTATCGGCAAGTACCAGCACGCGATCGCACTCGAACTCGTCTTGTTCATTACTGTGACCCGGCATACTCTGGATCACGACCTCGCCCGCCTTGCGCAACTCGGCGATTTTTTCCTTCAATTCTGGCGCGCTGCCCCACGGCGCGCGGATCGAATGCTTCCGTTCCGCGGTCGGCAACAGGCGCGCCAGTTCGCGCAAATCGAGCGAGAAGCCGGTCGCGGGACGAGCCCGGCCGAACGCTTCGCCGACGTGGTCATAACGGCCGCCGCGCGCAACCGCGTTCGGCAAGCCAGGTACATACAGCGCAAACATCGCGCCGCTTTCATATTGGTAGCCGCGCAGGTCGGCCAGGTCGATCGCCACTTCGGCGCGGCCCAGCGCGGAACCGGCCAGCGCGGCCAGTTCGGCCAGCGCCTTGAGCACGCCCGGCAGCGGCGGCAGCACTTCGCGCGCACGCGCCAGCACGTCGATATCGCCATACAGGTTCGGCAGGGCCAGCAGCGCATCGCGCGTCACGGCGTCGTAGCCGGCCGTCAGGGCGCGCAAGCCCGGCGCATCTTTCGCGCGCAGCAGGGTGTACAGCGCAGCCTCGTCGCGCACGGCAGCGGCGTCTTGCGCAATGATAGCGCGCAACAGGCCGACGTGCGACAAATCCAGGCGGACCGCGTCGAAACCGGCCAGTGCCAGCGAAGCGAGCGCCAGTTCCTGGATCTCGGCATCCGCTTCCAGGCCCGCGTGGCCATAGATCTCGGCGCCGATCTGCAGCGGTTCGCGGGTGGCGTGCAGGCCCGACGGACGGGTATGCAGCACGCTGCCGGCGTAGCACAGGCGGGTGACGGTGGCACGGTTGAGCAGGTGGGCGTCGATGCGCGCCACTTGCGTCGTCATATCGGCGCGCAGGCCGAGCATGCGGCCCGACAGCTGGTCGACCAGTTTGAACGTGCGCAGGTCGGTATCCTTGCCAGCGCCAGTCATCAGCGATTCCAGATACTCGAGCAGCGGCGGCATGACCAGTTCATATCCGTACAGACGGAAATTATCCAGCATGAGGCGGCGCAGCTCTTCGATCTTGCGCGCTTCCGACGGCAGAACATCGGCAATATTTTCGGGCAAAAGCCAATTCGGCATGAGGGAGCGAGATACGGAAGAAAGTTGAAAAAATGCATCATGCGAGGCAGCGGCGGGCGCGCCAGGCAAGAGGCCGAACCTGATATTTTACGCGAAAACACGGGCCTTTAGGGATAAGTTGTCCGAAACGCTGCCGCACAGCCCTAAAAACACCGCATTTTACGCCTTCCCGCAACAGCGTGGCGGGCACAAAAAAACGGGGCCGGCATTCACGCCGGCCCCGCTGCTGCCGCACCCGACCTTGCGGCCGGGAGCAGTCTGGATGCTGCCTTACTTCTTGGCCGGACCGGCTGCGCCGCCACCCTTGAAGTACTTGAAGAATTCCGAACTCGGATCGACCACCATCACGTCGCCCTTGTCCTTGAACGTGGCGCGGTAGGCTTCCAGGCTGCGGTAGAACTTGTAGAACTCCGGATTCTTGCCAAACGCTTCCGCATAGATCTGCGACGCCTTGGCATCGCCCTCGCCGCGGATCTTCTCGGCTTCGCGATACGCTTCGGCCAGGATCACCGTGCGCTGCTTGTCGGCGTCGGCGCGGATTTTTTCGGAGTCGGCCGAACCGGTCGAACGCAGCTCATTGGCCACGCGCACGCGCTCGGACTTCATGCGCTCGTACACGGAGTTGTTGATCTGCTCGACGTAGTCGACGCGTTTCAGGCGCACGTCGACGATTTCCACGCCGATGGCCTTCGCTTCCGCCGAAACCTTCGCCAGGATCGCTTCCATCACCTTGCCGCGCTGGCCCGAGATCACTTCGCGCACGGTGCGCTTGGTGATTTCATCGTTCAGCGCCGCCTTGACGATTTGCGACATGCGGTTGCGGGCCGGCTTTTCATCGCCGCCAAAGCTGCGGAAATACAGCCGTGGATCGGCGATGCGCCATTTCACATACGCGTCGACGAGGATGTTCTTCTTCTCGGCCGTGATGAAGCGTTCCGGCTCCGGCGTATCCAGGGTCAGGATGCGCTTGTCCAGGTACAGCACGTTCTGGAACGGCGGCGGCAGCTTGAAATACAGGCCCGGCGTGCTGATGACTTCCTTGACTTCGCCGAGGGCGAAGACGACCGCATACTTACGCTGGTCGACCACGAACACGGTCGAGGACAAGAGCATGATCGCGATAAAGCCCGCGATCAGGGCGGCTACGATACGGTTCATTAGCGGCTCTCCCGTTCACGCGAAGAGCGGCTGTCGCGGCGCGTATTGACTTCTACTGTCGGCATGGCTTCCTGTGGCAAAACGGTGTTGGCTGCGGGTGTCGCGGCAGCACGGGCGGCGGCAGCGGCAGCGTCGGTGGCAGCCGTCTGGGCGATCAGCTTGTCGAGCGGCAGGTACAGCAGATTGCTGCCCGTCTTCGCGTCGACCATGACCTTGCTGGCACTGCTGAACACTTGCTGCATCGTCTCGAGGTACATGCGGTCGCGCGTGACGACCGGCGCCTTCTGGTACTCGACCAGCACCTGCTTGAAGCGCGAGGCATTACCGGCGGCGTTCTCGGTCACCATCGCGCTGTACGCGGCAGCTTCCTCCATCAGGCGGAATGCGGCGCCGCGCGCTTTTGGAATGACGTCGTTGGCGTAAGCCTGGCCTTCATTCTTCTGGCGTTCGCGGTCCTGGCCTGCCTTGACCGCATCGTCGAAGGCGGCTTGCACCTGCTCCGGCGGCTGCACGGCCTGCATCGTCACGTTGGTGATGACGGCACCGACCTTGTAGCGGTCGAGGATCTGCTGCATCAGCTGCTGCGTATCGTACGCCACCTTTTCGCGGCCTTCATACAGCACGAAGTCCATCTTGCTGCGGCCGACCACTTCGCGGATCGCCGTTTCGGCGACCTGGCGCAGGGTGTCTTCCTGGTCGCGCGTATTGAACAGCCACGCGACCGGGTCTTTCAGGGTGTATTGCACCGCGAACTGGATGTCGATGATGTTTTCATCGTCCGTCAGCATCAGCGATTCGCTGGCCTGCTTGTTGCGCAGCGACTGGCGGTAACCCACTTCCACCGTGCGCACCTGCGACACATTGACGGTTTCGTCGGTCTGGAACGGGTACGGCCAGCGCCAGTTGAAACCGGCCGGCGTGGTGTGGCTGTACTTGCCGAACGTGAGCACGACGCCGTTCTGGCCCTCTTGCACGATGAAGGCGCCGCTGGCGAGCCAGATGAAGACGGCGATCACGCCGACCACGCCGGCGGTGATGCCGGCGCCCTTCATGTCGGGACGCGGACCACCGCCGCCGCCGTTGTTATTGCCGCCGTTGTCGGGACGGTTCTTCTGTCCGAAAAAGGCGTTCAGGCGCTGATTGAAATCGCGCCACAACTGATCGAGGTCCGGCGGACCTTCGCCGGGCTTTTTGCCTTCTTGGGCTTTCTTGCCGTCGTCCTTGCGATTGCCCCAGCGGGGATCGTTCAGGGACAACTTCAAGCCTGTTTTTTTGAGTAGGGAGACAAGCATAACTATCGTGTTCCGACTTGGGAGTGGGTGGAAATCCTATCGTCCTCGCCAGGCTCTTCGTCCTGGTCCGGGGCGGCGCCATCGTGCTGGTCGTACTGACCGTCAAACTGATCTTCCTGCAGTGCTTCATCGTTCTGGTACAGGTGGGCCGAACCGGGCGCCTTCCTGGCCATCTCGACTATCGCATCGCGCAGCAGGTCGAGCCCGCTGCCCTTCTGCGCACTGACGAACACGCGACTGATCGTAGCATATTCATCGCGCTCCACCGAAGGCTCCAGCCCGGCCGCATCGATCTTGTTCCACACGAGGATTTGCGGAATATGATCGGCGCCGATCTCTTTCAAGACCAGGTTGACCTGCTCGATCTGCTCCATGCGCACCGGCGACGCGGCGTCGACGACGTGCAGCAGCAAATCGGCATGGATGGTTTCTTCGAGCGTGGCGCGGAAGGCCGCCACCAGCTGATGCGGCAATTCGCGCACGAAGCCGACCGTGTCGGAGATCACCACATTGCCCACGTCCTGGCCCAGGTAAACCCGGCGCGAGGTGGTGTCGAGGGTGGCGAACAACTGGTCGGCGACATACACGCCGGCCTTGGTCACGGCATTGAACAGCGTCGACTTTCCGGCATTGGTATAGCCGACCAGGGACACGGAAAATGTGTGATTGCGGCCGCGCGCGCGGCGCTGCGTTTCGCGCTGCTTGTGCAGCTTTTCCAGGCGCGCGCGCAAGGCCTTGACGCGGTCGCCGATCAGCCGGCGGTCGGTCTCGAGCTGCGTCTCGCCGGGACCGCGCAAGCCGATACCGCCCTTTTGCCGCTCAAGGTGGGTCCAGCCGCGGATCAGGCGCGTGGCCAGATGCTGCAGCTGGGCCAGCTCGACTTGCAGCTTGCCCTCGTGGCTCTTGGCGCGCTGCGCGAAGATGTCGAGGATCAGGCTGGTACGGTCGAGCACGCGCACATTCAGGCGCTTTTCCAGATTGCGCTGCTGTGCTGGCGAGAGGGCATGGTTGAAGATGACGATTTCCAGGCCATCGTTGACGACGACGTCGCCAATTTCATCGGCCTTGCCGCTGCCGACGAAATACGCGGAATCCGGACTGGAACGCTTGGCCGTGATGGTGGAAATCGGGTCGGCGCCAGCCGAACGCGACAACAGCATGAGTTCCTCCATGCTGGCGGCGAAGTCGCTGTGACCGAAGTCAACCCCGACTAGTGCCGCGCGCATGATGGCAACTGATGAGTTGTGGCGGACGCCGACGCCGATGCAAACGCATCAGCGCCGCTGGCGCTGACGGGGGCGATGGAGGGTGAAAGGCGCTGGGCCGTCAAGCTCAACGCTTTACTCCGCTTCAGATTCAATATTGAGATTGACGGCACGGGCCGGCACCACTGTCGAGATGGCATGCTTGTACACCATCTGTGTCACCGTATTGCGCAGCAATACGACATATTGATCGAACGATTCGATATGGCCCTGCAATTTAATGCCATTGACCAGGTAGATCGAGACAGGAACATGCTCTTTGCGTAATGCATTGAGGAATGGGTCTTGTAACAGTTGCCCTTTGTTGCTCATAACAGCTCCGTTGTTTATGTTGTTGTGTAAGAATTGGAGGCGACTCGCTTGATTTCAAGTGCTCTCACACCTTTCAAAGAAAGAAAGATGCGTCATAGCTACTGTAACCTGTTTTCGCGATCGCTGTCGCGCATGGCGCATTAACACTTTATTATTTCCGTGCAAAAGCCATTGAATTGGCTGTCGGCGCCGCATTATCTCTGCGGCGCCTTAATATGCACTTAATTTTACTTGCTTGGCGTGCGTGCGAACGGGTTTTTACCCGTGCGCAATTCGATACGCAGCGGCGTGCCGACCAGCGCAAACGTATCGCGGAAATGTTTTTCCAGATAGCGTTTGTAAGGATCGCCGACGGCGTCGAGCGCATTGCCGTGAATGACGATCACAGGCGGGTTCATGCCGCCCTGGTGGGCATAACGCAGCTTCGGACGAATCGAGCCCTTGCGGCGCGGTTCCTGCTTCTCCACGGCCTCGATCAGGGCGCGCGTCAGCTTCGGCGTCGACAGGTCGCACATGGCGGCTGCATACGCGGCGTTGAGCGATTTCATCAGCGGACCGATGTTGGTGCCCTTCAGCGCGGAAATGAAATGCATTTGCGCGAACGACAGGAAATCGAGCTTGCGGTCGATATCGATCTTGATTTCATCGCGCTGGTGCGATTGCAAACCATCCCATTTATTCACGGCCACGACCAGCGCGCGGCCCGATTCCAGGATAAAGCCGGCGATATGCGCATCCTGCTCGGAAATATCTTGCTGCGCGTCAAGCATCAGCACGACCACGTTGGCTTCGGAAATCGACTGCAGGGTTTTCACCACCGAGAATTTCTCGATCGCTTCAAACACCTTGCCGCGGCGGCGGATACCGGCCGTGTCGATCAAGGTGTATTGCTGGCCATCGCGCTCGAACGGGATTTCGATCGAATCGCGCGTCGTGCCCGGCATGTCGAAGGCGATCACGCGCTCTTCGCCCAGCAGGGTGTTGATCAAGGTCGACTTGCCCACGTTCGGACGGCCGACGAGGGCGATCTTGATGCCGCGGTCGGTCTTTTCCAGCTCTTCAGGCTCATCCGGACGCTGCGCGAACGCCAGGTCCAGCATCACTTCGACGAGGTCGTTGACGCCGTCGCCGTGCGCCGACGAGATCGCATACGGATCGCCCATGCCCAATTCATAGAATTCGGACACGACGGCCGTGTAGCGCATGCCTTCGCTTTTGTTGACCACCAGCAAGACCGGGCGGCCGCTCTTGCGCAGGAAGTCGACGATGGTCTTGTCATGCGGGGTCAGGCCCTGACGGCCGTCCACGATGAACACCACCACGTCGGCCTCGGCCACGGCCTGCTTGGTCTGCAGTGCCATCTGGTGCATGATGCCTTCCTTGGCGACGGGTTCGAAACCACCCGTATCGATGACCAGGAAGGGACGTTCGCCGACACGGCCTTCGCCATAGTGACGATCGCGCGTCAACCCAGGCAAATCCGCCACCAGCGCATCGCGCGAGCGGGTCAGACGATTGAATAAAGTCGATTTCCCAACATTGGGTCGACCTACTAGTGCAATTACCGGCTTCATTGTATTACTCGACCGCGAGAGCGGTCACTGTCCCTGATTGGGTTTGAAAAATCAAATTCGAACCGGCAACAACGGGAGCCGAAACAATCGGGCTACCGTCGGTGCTGACACGACCTATTAATGCGCCATCTTCCCGTGACAGGAAGTGGATATAACCTTGATAGTCGCCGACGGCGACGCTGCGGCCGTAGGAGGCCGGCGTCGACAGGCGGCGGCGCGCCAGCGCCTCATTCTTCCAGGCGCTCTGGCCGCCTTCGCGGCTGAACGCCACCACGGCGCCCTGGTCATCGGCAACAAACACGAAACGCTGGTCGACGGCCACGCCCACATCGGACGAGATCGGCTTGGTCCAGCGCGGCACGCCCGTGGCGGCATCGAAGCAGCCTGCCTTGCCCTGGTACGTGACGACGCACACTTCGCCTTCGAACGCCACCGGCGTGCCGGCGATGTCGGAGACGCGCTCCAGTTCGGTAGCGCCGCGCGGTTCGCTGACGACGATCTCCCAGCGTACCACACCAGTAGCCGCCGTCAGTGCCAGCAGCTTGCCGCCCGGCTGGGCCACGTAGATATTCGCGCCGCCCAGCACCATGCCCGGCGCATTGCGCAAGGTCAAGGCCGGCGTGGCGCGCTGTACCGTCCACTTGCGCTCGCCCGTCTTGGCGTCGAAGCCGACGATGCGGTTGTCCACGCTGCGCACCACGACCACGCCCTGCCCCACGACGGGCGCCGTCAATACTTCGCTGGACGCCTGTGCCTTCCACAGTTGCTTGCCATCGGCGTCGAACGCCAGTACGGCGCCCTTGGCGGCGCCCACGGCCACCAGCGCGCCATCGCTGCCGGCGCTCGAGGTGATGTCGCTGCCGGCCTTGATGCGCCACGTTTCACGGCCGCTGGCCGCATCCAGGCGCGCCAGCGCGCCATCCGCATTGACCACGTACAGGCTGTTGCCGGCCAGCGCAGGCGTAAACGCGTACACGCCGGCCTTGCCGATCGAATACTTCCAGGCGTCGCGCACGGCGATGCTCGATTTTAACTCGACCAGCTTGGCCGGTTCGACTTTCGGATCTTTCGAGGCGAACGGGTTCCAGGACGAGCAACCGGCCATCAGGGCCAACAGACTTGCAGCTACCAGCTTTTCAGTGACACGCATAAGTGTTATCCAACCTTTTTCTTGTACTTGTAAGGGCAAGGCCGGCGGCGCACAACGCCGCGCGGCCACGCCATCAGTGTTCCTGTCAGGCGGCAGCCTTGTCAGCCTTGGCCTTGTCTTCCGGTACCGTACCGCCGATCGCTTCCAGTTTGACCTGGATCAATTGACGGCCTGGATTGTTCTTGTCCGTCGCGGCCAGCGCGGCCAGGTAAGCCGTGCGTGCCTCGGCCAGCTTGTTTTGCGCCACCAGGACGTCGCCCTTGCGGTCGGCCACGGCGCCGGCAAATTGCGCCACGGAAGCCGTCGCCAGCACTTTCAGCGCTTCATCGTAGGCTTTTTCATCCAGCAAGACGCCGGCCAGGCGCAGCTTGGCGATGGATTTGTACTCTTCCGTGCCATGCTCGGCCACCCATTGCAGCTGGGTCTTGGCCGTTTTCAGGTCATTCGCATCGAATGCCACCTTGGCCGCGGACAGGGCGCTCATCTGTGCATACGCCGTGCCGCTGAAGCGCGATTGCATGTCGCCGGCCGCGCGCATCACCTTGGCCGTGTCCTTGGCGGCGATGGCGTTCTGCAGTTCGTCGTACAGCTGGCCCGCTTGCGCAGCCTGCGTGCGCTGGTAGTACTGCCAGCCAGCCCAGCCGCTGTAGCCTGCCAGCGCCACGATCAGGACCCAGGAGGTCAGATTGCCATTGCGCTGCCACCAGGCCTTGAGGGTTGCCAGTTGTTCTTGTTCTTCGTGATCGTATGCCATGGGTCGTCAGTTTTAATGAGTAGTTGATCGAGGGTAGAACGGTATTGCTTCAAATCAATGGTGGTGATGCACGTGGCCGCCAGGACCGTGGTCATGGCCGCAATCGTGGTCGCCGATGATCTGGTCCACCACGTAGTCGACGACATCGTCGAACGGCACCGTGTTCTGTTGCGCACCGGCATCGGCTTCGCGCATGGCTTTCACCGTCGCGACATTATTGGCGATTTCATCGTCGCCCATGATCACGGCAAACGCCGCGCCGCTGGCATCCGCCTTTTTCATTTGTGTCTTGAAGCTGCCGCCGCCGTTGCTCGCTGCGCAATGTAGCACAACGTCCAGGCCCGCATCGCGAATCCGCTCGGCCAGCACGAAGGCTTGCAAGCCTGCCTGCTCGCCCTGGTGCACCAGGTAGACGTCGCACTGGGCCGGGGCTTCCGGCTCGGCTGCATCCTTCATCAGCAGCACCAGACGTTCCACGCCCATGCCGAAACCGACGGCGGGCGTCGATTTGCCGCCGAACATTTCCACCATGCCATCATAGCGGCCACCGGCGCAGACCGTGCCTTGCGCGCCCAGCTTGTCGCTGACCCACTCGAACACGGTGCGGTTGTAGTAGTCGAGGCCGCGCACCAGGCGTGGATTGATGGTGAACGGAATGTTGTTGTGGTTCAAGATCTTCTGCACGCCGTGGAAGTGGGCCAGCGATTCTTCGCCCAGGTAGTCCAGCAGCTTCGGCGCGCCATTGACCAGGTCCTGCATGGCAGGGTTCTTGGTGTCGAGGATGCGCAGCGGATTGCTATGCAGGCGGCGCTTGGCTTCTTCGTCGAGCAGCTCGCTGTGGCTTTCCAGGTAGGCGATCAGGTCGGCGCGGTGGCGCAGGCGCTCGGCCGCGTCGCCGATCGAGTTCAATTCCAGGCGGATGCCTTCCAGGCCCAGATCATCCCACAGGCGGCGCGACAGCATGATGATTTCCGCGTCGATATCCGGGCCCGTGAAACCGATGGCTTCCACGCCGAACTGGTGGAACTGGCGGTAGCGGCCTTTTTGCGGGCGCTCGTGGCGGAACATCTGGCCCTTGTACCACAGGCGTTTCGGGCCTTCGTAGACGAGGTTGTGCTCGACCACGGCGCGCACCACGCCGGCAGTGCCTTCAGGGCGCAGGGTCAGGTTGTCGCCGTTCATCGAATCGGTGAACGAATACATTTCCTTTTCAACAATATCGGTCACGGCGCCGATGGCGCGCGCGAACAATTTCGTTTCTTCCACGATCGGCGTGCGGATTTGCTGGAAGCCATAGCTTTGCAGCACGGATTGCGCCGTATTTTCAAACAATTCCCACAACGGGGCATCGGCGGGCAGCACGTCATTCATGCCCTTCACCGCGGTAATTTTATCGAATTTCTTATTTTCGGACATAGTGTTCTTCTTTACTTTTTTATTGGATCAGGCTCAGACGGCAACCGTGTTTCCATAGTGACTCTTTACATAATTCAAGACGATGTCCTGGAATTCCTCGACGATGCGTTCGCCGCGCAGGGTGACGACTTTTTCGCCGTCGACAAACACGGGTGCGGCCGGCGACTCGCCCGTGCCGGGCAGGCTGATGCCGATGTTCGCATGCTTCGATTCGCCGGGACCGTTGACGATGCAGCCCATGACGGCCACGTTCATCGCTTCCACGCCCGGATACGACTTTTTCCACTCCGGCATCTGCTCGCGCAGATACGTCTGGATGTTGTCGGCCAGCTCCTGGAAGGTGGTCGACGTCGTGCGGCCGCAACCGGGACAGGCGATCACCATGGGCGCGAACTTGCGCAAGCCCATGGTTTGCAGGATTTCCTGGCCGACGATGACTTCGCGCGTGCGGTCGCCGCCCGGTTCCGGGGTAAGCGAAATGCGGATGGTGTCGCCGATGCCCTCTTGCAACAGCACGGCCAAGGCCGCCGTCGAGGCGACGATGCCCTTGCTGCCCATGCCCGCTTCCGTCAAGCCCAGGTGCAGCGGATAGTCGCAGCGCTGCGCCAGCTCGCGGTACACGGCGATCAGGTCCTGCACGCCAGAAACCTTGCACGACAGGATGATCTTGTCGCGCGCCAGGCCCAGCTCTTCGGCGCGCACGGCGTTTTCAATGGCCGACGTCACCAGTGCCTCATACATGACGGCTTGCGCCGGCCACGGTTCGGCACGGCCCGCGTTTTCATCCATGATGCGCGCCAGCAAGGCCTGGTCCAGGCTGCCCCAGTTCACGCCGATGCGCACCGGCTTGTCATAACGGCAAGCCGCTTCGATCATTTGCGCGAATTGCGTGTCGCGCTTGGCGCCCTTGCCCACGTTGCCCGGATTGATACGGTACTTCGACAGCGCGCGCGCGCAATCGGGGTAATCGTTGAGCAGGGTATGACCGTTATAGTGAAAATCGCCCACCAGCGGCACGTCGATATCCATCTTGTCGAGCTGCTCGCGGATATAGGGCACGGCCGCGGCCGCCTCCGGACGGTCCACCGTCAGGCGCACCAGTTCCGAACCGGCACGCGCCAATTCCTTGATCTGGATCGCTGTGCCGATGGCGTCGGCCGTATCCGTGTTCGTCATCGACTGCACCACCACGGGGGCGTCGCCGCCCACCCATATCTGGCGCTGGCCGTGCGCGATCAACACCTTGCGGCTGTCGCGCCGGCCGGATGGACCGGAGCCGATCGCTGTTTTCGAGGTAGCCATAATATTATCTTCTGAGTTTGCTTGAACGATTACTGCAATTATTTGATGCTGACACGGGAAATCGTGCCACCGGCAACGGTCGGCAAGTCCAGCTTGGCGCCGCGCAAAGTTGCCTGCACGACACCAGGCTTGCCCACCACCAAGGTGGCCGGACCGGTGATATCGAACGTTTCCGTGCTGCCCGCCTTGACCATACGCGAAATCAGCGGCGAGGTGCCGGGACGGCGAATTTCCACCCAGGAATCCTGCTCCACCTTCAGCACCAGCGCATTCGCGCCCACGGCAGCCGCCGGCGGCGTGACGGCGGCCGTGGCCGCTGGCGTCAATGCTGGCGTCAATGCTGGCGTCGTTGCCGGCGCAGCTGCTGGCGGCACGGCGGCGGCCGGCGCCGAAGCGATGGCGGAGGCCGGAGCACCCGTCTGCGTATCGTTGCCTGGCGGCGGCGGCACGGAAATCAGGGGCACGGACGGCGACTGCACGGGCGTCAAATCCTGGCCCGGCTTGATCAGGGTCGTTTCCACGGGACCCACTTCCGCATGCGCCGTTTCTTTCTCGACATGCGCGGACAGCAGGCTGGTCGGCACATAGCCGAGCTTATAGGCGCCAAAGGCGGCCGCCACGACAACAGCCACGGCGCCGGCGATCCAGAGGGGAGTCTGGTTCGACGAACGCTGCGTCATCGACGGGAAGCGCGATTCGGAAAACGTGGCGGAAATCTCGCGCCGCACGGGCGCGGCCGGATCTTGCGCCGGCGCCGGATGGACTTCGATCATGGCCACCAGCGGCGCCGCGTCGAGGCGCACCACCTTGGCGTAGGCGCGCACGAAACCGCGCACCACGGCCACGTTCGGCAAAGCCGCCATGTCGCCCTCTTCCAGCGCGATCACCTGGCGCGGCGCCAGCTTGAGCTGGTCGGCCACCTGTTCCACCGGCCAGCCCAGCGCTTCGCGCTGCGCCTTCAACTGTGCGCCTGCCAACGCAAGATTGCCCTGGGGCTGCTGCTGAGGCGTTTCTGCCCACTCTGAATTCATTGGTATCCCTGTCTCACTCATCAAACGCCCCATTTTGATAAGCAGCATATTCGGGGGAGCCGGAATGGTGGTTGCGCAAATGCGCCCCCAGGCCAGCTTCCGCACCCGCATCCCCGAGCTTATGCTGCACCTTGATCCCGAGCCACAGCACATCGGCCGTCTGGCTCTCCATTGTTGCTATCCTGCCGAGCCGCTGCAAATAATAAGCCGCTTGCCGGTAGTCTTGCTGTTGGTAATACACGCGCACCAGGCCGGCGTTCGTCACTGCCACGTCCGGTGCGATGCGCACGGCGCGCATCAAATATGCGCCCGCACGCGGGTAATCGTTCAGGGCCAGGCTGCAAGCGCCCCCATTGTTGAGCGCTTTTTCCGGCGACACATACGCCGCATCGGCCAAGGCCGCATCGAAATACGCCAGCGATTGCGCGGCGCGTCCCGTCTGGCACAAAAACAGGCCGTAATTATTGCTCAACTCAGGATTGTGGGGCGCAAGGCGCAAAGCGTAAAGGAAATCTTTCTCAGCAGGCACAGTTTGCCGCTGGGCCGCGAGGATCAGGGCGCGCACGCCATAGGCTTGCGCATCGTTCGGCGCCAGTTGCACGGCCTGTTCCGCTTCCGCCAGGGCCACGTCGAGCTGGCCTTGCGCATAATACGCGCTGGCCAGCTGCAAGCGCAGCGCGGCACGCTCCTGCGTACTCGCCAGCACCTCCTGGCGCAAGGCGGCGCCCGCATCGACGGGAGCGGAAGCACAGCCGACCAGCAGCACGGCCAGGCAAACAGCGGCCACAGCGAGCGAGCGTTGGTAAGCCATGCCTTCCCTCATCAGGAGCGGATTTCCACGATCTTGCCGAAATTGGCGCCAAATTTTTGTTGATACTCAGTCATCTTTTCCATGCGTTCCTGCACCCGCGTGCGGTCCTTGACTTCGCCGGCCAGCTGGCCGCAGGCCGCATCGATATCGTCGCCGCGCGTCTTGCGCACGGTGGTGATGATGCCGCCATCCATCAGCACCTGGGCAAAGGCCTTGATGCGCGGGTTTTTCGAGCGGAACAGGCCCGACTCGGGGAAAGGATTGAACGGGATCAGGTTGAACTTGCAGTTCACGCCGAACTCGCGGTCTTGCACCAGCGCCAGCAGTTCGCGCGCGTGCTCGTCGCTGTCGTTGACGCCGTCCAGCATGCAGTATTCGAAGGTAATGAAATCGCGCGGGGCGAATTCCAGGTAGCGCTTGCAGGCCGCCATCAATTCCTTCAGCGGGTATTTCTTGTTTAGTGGAATCAAACCGTCGCGCAAGGCATCGTTCGAGGCGTGCAGCGAGACGGCCAGGGCCACCGGCACTTCCTGCGACAGCTTGTCCATCATCGGCACCACGCCCGACGTCGACAGGGTTACGCGGCGGCGCGACAGGCCGTAAGCGTTGTCGTCGAGCATCAATTTCAAGGCCGTGACGGTCGGCTCAAAGTTCAGCAGGGGCTCGCCCATGCCCATCATCACCACGTTGGTGATCTGGCGCTCGCCTTTCGGGCCCGGTTCGATGCCCTTGGTGCGGCGCAATTCGAATTCGGCCATCCACAGCTGGCCGATGATCTCGCCAACACTGAGGTTGCGGTTGAAGCCTTGCTTGCCCGTCGAGCAGAAACGGCAGTTCACGGCGCAGCCGGCCTGGGTCGAGATGCACAGGGTGCCGCGGTTTTCTTCCGGAATGAACACGGTTTCCACGGCATTGCCATTGCCCACGTTGACCAGCCACTTGCGCGTGCCATCCGTTGACGTGTGGTCGCTGATGATGGCCGGGGCGCGCACTTCGGCGCGCGTGGCCAGCTTGTCGCGCAGCGACTTGGCCAGGTCCGTCATGGCGTCGAAATCGGAAGCGCCGAACTGGTGTATCCAACGTTGCAATTGTTTCGCACGAAACGGTTTCTCTCCCAACTCGGCGCAGTAGGCGATGAGTTGCGCGGGATCAAGGTCCAGCAAGTTGGTGAGGGTCGTCGTATTCATGATCATGTCTATTCTAAAAATCCGTCCCCGCGCGCATCCGGAGCGAAAGCTCCACAGCGCAGCGGGAACAGGGGGTGATAAGTTATTTCACAGATAACGCCAGGAAATAACGTTATCTAAGGCAATTAAGCCTTCAGTTCTGGGAAGAAGTAAGCGATTTCCACTTTAGCAGCTTCGACAGCGTCGGAACCGTGTACGGCGTTAGCGTCGATCGAATCGGCGAAATCGGCGCGGATCGTGCCTTTTTCTGCTTTCTTCGGATCGGTCGCGCCCATCAGGTCACGGTGGGCCAGAACGGCGTTTTCGCCTTCCAGGGCTTGGATCATGACTGGACCGGAAACCATGAAGTCGACCAGATCCTTGAAGAAGCCGCGTTCTTTGTGCGCTGCGTAGAAGCCTTCAGCTTGTTCGCGCGACAGTTGGGTCATGCGTGCTGCAACGATTTTCAGGCCAGCGTTTTCAAAACGGGAGTAGATTTGACCGATTACGTTTTTTGCAACTGCGTCTGGTTTGATGATCGACAGGGTGCGTTCGATTGCCATGTGTGAAAACTCCAATAAAAAGTAAGGTTTAAAACGGTAAATTGATAACTCAATCAACCTTTGATTTTACCATACTCCACCCCATATCACCCAGACAGGCAGGGGGCATCCTTCCCTGCCGCTTGAGTTTAATGAAATCTTAAGCTGCTTTTTTGGCAAATTCCGGCCCTCATGCTATCCTTGGGCAAAGCAGTAATTTGAATTGACAACACGGAGGCACTATGAATCAGAACATGCAACGCACCTTTGACCTGTCGGGGGGCATGCAGCAAGTCCGCCATCAGGTCTTGCGCAACACTTACTGGCTGCTGGCGCTGTCCATGATCCCGACCGTGCTGGGCGCCTTCATCGGCGTGCAGATGCATTTGCCGATGCTGACCGGCGGCATGGGTTTCATCATCTTCATGGCCGTCGCATTCGGCTTCATGTACGCGATTGAAAAGACCAAGAACTCGGGCCTCGGCGTCGCCGTCCTGCTGGGCTTTACCTTCTTCATGGGCCTGATGCTCACGCCTATCCTGACGCGCACCCTGGGCTATTCGAACGGCGGCATGCTGATCATGACGGCATTCGGCGGCACGGCCACCATCCTGGCCGTGATGGCGACCATCGCCACGGTCTCGAAGCGCGACTTCTCCGCCATGGGTAAATGGCTGTTCGCCGGCGTGATCGTGCTGATCCTGGCATCGGTAGCAAATATTTTCCTGGGCCTCTCGGCACTGTCGATCGTGATCTCCATGGTCGCCATCGCCATCTTCTCGGCTTACATCCTGTATGACGTGCAGCAAATCATCAACGGCGGCGAGACCAACTACATTTCGGCCACCCTGCGCATCTACCTGGACGTGTACAACATCTTCACCAGCCTGTTGTCGCTCCTGGGTTTCGCCGGCGGCAGCCGCGACTAAGAATAAGCATTGCGCTTGAACAAAAAGCCGACCTTCGGGTCGGCTTTTTTACGCCTGTCGCATCTACTTGCCCTTTTCCGCCACCTCCAGCAGGCAGGCGCGGGCGCGGTCCAGGGTCGGGTTGTCGCGTTGGGCCGCATACACGGCGTAGGCGGAATGCGAGAACTCGGGCGCGTCGCGCACGCGAAACAGGAGGCCCGCATCGAGATAGGGTTGCGCGCTGCCGATACGGAAGTAACTGGCGCCGCCCACGTCCAGCAGATACACGAGCGCCAGCGGCCCCAGCGAGATCGAGATGGGCGGGCTGCTCAGCTCCGGATACGCGGCCTGGTGATTGGCGGCGAAACTGGGGCCCCAGTCCACGTACACATACGTATCGGCCTGCATCTGGCCGTCATCGCGCGTGGTCACCATCACCAGCTTTTCCTCGGCCAGCAATTCGCTGGCCAGGCCCGGACGCTGGGGCGGGTTGTACAGCACGGCCAGGTCGAGCGAGCCGTCGTGCACGGCGTCGAGCAGGCGCGCGGGACTGTCGACTTCCGCGCGCAGGGCGATCTCGGGGCAGTCGCGGCTCATGCGTATCAACCAGTCGCCGAGCAACGGCTGCCACAAGCTCAACTCGCAGCCGATGCTGACGGCGTCGTCGCGCCCCGGCGGCAAGGCCACCTGGTGGCGCGCCCGCTCCCACACCTGCACCATGGTGGCCGCGTGGCGCATGAAGCGCTCGCCGGCCGGCGTCAGGCGCGCGCCCGCCTTGTTGCGCACGAACAATTGGCGCCCCAACTGCTGCTCCAGGGTGCGGATGCGGGCGCTGACAGCCGTCTGCGTCACATGCATGCGTTCGGCGGCCATGATGAAGCTGCCGCAGGAAGCCACTTCCAGGAAGGTACGCGCTTGATTGATATCCATCAATCCATCATATCAGTTGCCGCACATCTCAACTGACACGCTCGTAGCCACCGAGCACGCCCTGCTTCGACAAGACCCATTGCCACAGCTGCAAATCGCGCGCGCGGAAGGCGCCCGCGCAGGACAGCAGATAGTATGACCACATGCGGTGGAAGCGTTCGCCCAGCTGGGCGGCAAAGCGGGGCCACGCCTGCTCGAAATTCGCATGCCAGGCCATCAGGGTCTTGTCATAGTCGGCGCCGAAGTTGTGCAAGTCTTCGGCCACAAATAAATCGTCCATGGCGTCGCCGATCTGGCCCAGCGACGGCAAGTCGCCGTTCGGGAAGATGTATTTGTCGATCCACGGATCGCACGTGGAATGGCGTTTATTTTTGCCGATCGTGTGCAGCAGGAACAGGCCATCGTCTTCCAGGCAGCGGTGCGCCACTTCCATGAAGGTGCGGTGGTTTTTGTGGCCCACGTGCTCGAACATGCCGATGCTGACGATGCGGTCGAATTTTTCATCGGTGTCGCGGTAATCCTGCAGGCGGAAGTCCAGGCGCTCGCCGCCCGGCATGCCGCGCGCATACGCGGCCTGCTCTTTCGAGATCGTCACACCCACGCACTGCACCTGGTATTTTTCCGCCGCATAGCGCATGAAACTGCCCCAGCCGCAGCCGATGTCGAGCACGCGCATGCCGGGTTCCAGCCCGAGCTTGCGGCAGATCAAATCGAGCTTCGCTTCCTGCGCCTCGGCCAGGTTGCCGGCATCCTTCCAGTAGCCGCAGGTATAGGTCATGCGCGGATCGAGCATGGCCGCATAGAAGGCATTGCCCAGGTCGTAGTGTTCCTTGCCCACCATCCAGGCGCGGCGCTCCGTCTGCAAGTTGAACAGGCGCGCGTACAGCGCGTGAAACGCCAGGCGCATGGGGCGCACATCGTCGGCCACCCTGGCGCGCAGCAAATGGCAAAAGAATTCATCGAGCTGCTGCGCATCCCAGTCGCCGTCCATGTACGCTTCGCCCAGCCCCAGGTTGCCGCTGGCGAAGGCGCGCTCCGGCACGCCCGGCTTGCGCAGCTGCATGTCCCAGGCGGCGCGGCCATTCAAATGGATGTCGGCCTTCGCCAGCAATTCGGCCGCTTCGCGCGTCAGCCGCGTGTCCACGGTGATTTTCGGTGTTTGCTGCAACTGCATTGCTGCTTGTGTCGTGTGCTGCGTGTTCATGCCCTGCCGCCTCCAGATGGTTGTCGGTGCTGGCGCGCGCCGACAAAGCCCATCAGCGGCCCGGCGCCGCGCCAGCCATAAAATTATCCGCCCGCCATCGCCATCTGGATAATGAAACATCATGGTCATTCATATCAAAATAATTGCTGCAAAATGATTTGAATCAATTATTTTATGGAAATATTTTATACAAGTATGGCCCCGTAACATGCAAAAAGCCGCCCGTAAGGCGGCTGTTCGCGGCAGGTTCGCGCCATGCGGCGCCACGATCAAAAGTCGTGATTCGATGGGTACTTGCTGTAAAAATCGTTATCCCATCTGAAATTGGTAAACGCCACCGTCATCGATACGTCGAGCGCTTCGACGAAATGCCAGCAGCCGACGGGCAGGAACAGGATCTCGCCCGGCGCCAGCACGCATTCGCGCACTTGCACGTCGGCCATCAGCGGATAGCGCCGCAGGTCGATGTCGCGCCCGTCGACGGGCGTAAAGCAGTGGCGCTGGTTGTACACGCGCGCCACCTCGCAGGCGGCCATGATGCGTAGCCGCTTGCGCCCCTTGACCTGGGCCATGAAGTTGTTCGTCAGGTCGTGGTGGAACGGCGTCACCGTGCCGGCCGGGCCGAACCACAGGAAACCTGTAGGCCCGCCACCCTGCTCCAGGTATTCGGGCAGCTGGCCGATATCGTCCCACAGCTCGCGCAAGGCTTGGCGGTTCTGCGAATTGTTATTCGCCGTCATGTAGAAATCGTTGGTCGCGCCGCTGGTCTCGACCAGGCTGGCGTACTCGCCGAACGCCATCTTGCGCTTGTGCGCCACGCTGTTCATTTCATACTGGGCATCCGCTTCGCGGCCAAACTGCACTTCCACTTCGCGCTGCGCGTAATGCTCGCGGAAATACGCGGGACTCCATTTCGCTATGGCGGGCCAGTCATCCATCATGCCCGTGATGATGACGGGCTGGTTGGTGGAATAGTATTCGTCCAGGAATTCCTGCGCGGACAGCTTGTCGCGGCGGGGAATCTCGGGGGTGCGCAGGTGGTTCAGCTTGCGCTGGATGTCGATCACCCAGTCGCGCTTGGCCAGGCGGTTCGACAGGCGCACGGCGCCGGCCAGGTAGGGACTCTGCAGCGCCAGCTCGATTTCGCGGCGCGCCAGGGGCGCCGCGATGCCGGCCTGCTGCAGCACCGGCATCAGCGCCGACGGATGGCTGCCCAGCATGAGGTTTTCCGCGATCCAGCTGCGCCACTCGCGGCTCAGCTCCTGCTCCTGCTCCTGCTGCTGCTTCTGCTTGACTCCGAATGTCGATACCGCCGCCATCGCCCGCCTCCCGTGTTTTTATATGAATAAGCGGCCGGACAGCATGGCTATCCGGCCGCGTCTTACGCTACATCAACATTACCGCACTTTCCACACCTCGGTTGCCAGCACGCCATTCGCGTCGCCATCGAGTTCCCACGAGAACGCGCCGCGCAAGCCCTGGTCCTTGACGTATTTCACCTTGGTGCCGATGACGGTCGGATCGTCATAGCTCCACCACTGGCCGCCCGCCCCCGTGTACAGGTACAGCTGCTTGGTCACGGGATGGTAGTAGCGCGTGCCGGCCTTGGCGACGAGGATTTTATAGTCCTCGATGCCCGACTCGTAGGTGCCTGGCGCCGTGCCCGTGGCCGCCTGGTACAGGCCATCGCCATTCGGTCCCGGCGCCACGCCCGTCCAGCCGCGGCCATAGAACGGTATGCCCAGCAGCAGCTTGTCGCGCGGCACGCCGGCGGCAATCATGTACTGCACCGCCTTGTCGCCCACGTATTCGCGCGCCATGCCTGTCGACGGATCGGCAGGGTCGGCAAACAGCTGGGCGTTGAAGTTGGTACTGTTTTCCCAACCGCCGTGGAAGTCGTAGGTCATCAGGTTGATCCAATCCATGTACTGCGAGTACAGGGCCGGTTCCGTGTTGTCGATCTTGTCCTTGCCGGCACCGACAGCGGCCGTCAACAGGTAACGCTTGCCGTTGGCGGCGCCGAGCGCATCGAGCTGGGCGCGGAATTCCGCCATCAGCAAGGTGAAATTGCGCTTGTCGTTGGGGCTGACCGTGTTGTACGGCTGGCCGCCGCCGACCGGATATTCCCAGTCGATGTCGATGCCGTCAAAGATATTCGCCGCCGCGCCCACGCCGCCGCGACCGCCCTGCACCGGCAGGTTGCCCTTGATGTAGATGTCGATGCACGAGCGCACCATCTGCTTGCGCAGCGCATCCGTGGCGGAACCGACGGAGAAGTTCTTCGACCAGCTCCAGCCGCCCAGCGAGATGAACAGTTTCAAGTTCGGGTGCGCCGCCTTGAGCTTTCTCAACTGCAGGAAGTTGCCCGACAAGGGAGCATCCCAAGGAATCGCCTGGCCATCGACGGTGCGCTTCGGCGTGCGGATGTAGTCGGCCTCGGCATCGCCGCCCGTGCCCGCATCCGGCGAATTCGGATTCGTCGCGCCCGGCTCCGTCTTGGTGATCATGGCGCATTCATAGCCGCCGTTTTTCGGATAGATATTGCCGAAAGCGTAGTTGATGAAGGTCAACTTGTCGGCCACGCCGCTGGTATGCACGTTCGCCACTTCATAGTCGCGGCCATACACGCCCCATTGGGCGAAATAGGAACCGACTTCGCGGCCCGTTGGCGTCGGGGTCGGGGTCGGGGTCGGTGTTGGAGTAGGCGTTGGGGTCGGCGTCGGGGTCGGTGTTGGCGTCGGCGTAGGCGTTGGCGTCGGGGTAGGCGTGGTGCTGCAGATCTCCAGGCTGGTCCATGGCTTGCCCGTGCCGGCGGCACCGCTGCTGGTCGACGGATTATCGCCCTGCGTCCAGTAATTGGCGCGGTAATTCGTGCCCGCATAGCTGACGGTGGCGCCCGCGCTGTAGGCCGTGCCGGCCACCCACGCCAGCGCGCACGTGCCGCCGGTTGGCGTTGGCGTCGGGGTGGGCGTCGGATTCGGGGTAGGCGCCGGTGTCGGCGTGGGCGTGGGCGTCGGGGTCGGTGTCGGCGTAGGAGTTGGCGTGGTGCCGCCATCGCACGTGCCGCCTGCGCTCCACAGGCTAGGCGTGGAAACGGGGTTCCAACCCGAGCCCACGTGATCGGTCTGCGTCACCAGGGCCGTGTAGTTGGCGCCCAGGTAGGTGACCACCGTACCCGCGTTATACGTGCCGCCCTCTTGCCACGGCACGCACGCGACCACCGTGCTGGCCGCCAGCAATTGCGAACCTGCCGGCGCGCCGGCGTCACCACCGCCGCCGCAGGCCGCCAGCACGCCACCGCTGGCCAGACATACCATCATGTTCCTGATCGTTTTCTTGAGTATTAAATTTTCCACGTTGTCTCCTGTTCAGGTTTGCGGAAATACCACTCTGCTTCAATGAAAAAGCTACCCTGTGATTTTGTTTTTTGCAGTTGCAAGAACAGCATGCTGCTGAAAAAATAGGCGGTCAAGTGGTTTTGAAGTGGCCTCAAAGTGGGCAATACCACTTTACAAAGAAAGCATCACGGCGGAGACGGACGGCGCGTTGTCCTACTGGACAAGCAAAAAAACGGCAGAGGAAGGATGAAAAAAGACGCTGGATCAGGAAAAGACAGACCAGTTTTATAACACGCTGTAAGTGGTATTGCTGTGGAGTCAGGAGAAAAGGCAGAATTTGTGCAAGCGCCCTGAATAGCCTCGGCGCGCCTGAAAAACGTTCAGAGCAAGGCGCCTTGCCGAAGACAGTACGAATAGTACGGCTAGGCAAGGCAACGCAGCTATGGACGTTTTTCTACGTTCAGGGTAAGACGCCTTGCCAAAGACAGTACGCAAGTACGGCTAGGCAAGGCAACGCAGCTATGGACGTTTTATCAGGTGTGCCCTCAGATCAAATCAAAGACCGCCATCGATTCGACGTGCGAAGTATGCGGGAACATGTTCACCACGCCCGCCTTGCTCAGCACATAACCCGCTTCCAGCGCCAGGATGCCGGCGTCGCGCGCCAGGGTCGACGGGCTGCACGACACATACACGATGCGTTTCGGCAGCAGGTCCGGACGCACTTGCGACAGGCCGACCAGCGCCTGGCACAGGGCCATGGCGCCATCGCGCGGCGGGTCGACGAGGATGCGGTCGAACTTGCCCAGCGCGATCAGGTCGTCCGTCGTCACTTCGAACAGGTTGCGCGTGGAGAACGAGGTTTTTTCCGCCAGGCCATTGGCCAGCGCGTTTTCCAGCGCCCGCTCCGTCAGGGTGGTGCTGCCTTCGATACCGACCACTTCGCTGCCTTGCGTGGCCAGCGGCAAGGTGAAATTGCCCAGGCCGCAGAACAGGTCGGCCACGCGGTCCGTCGGCTGCACTTCCAGCAAACGCAGGGCTTTCGATACCAGCACGCGGTTGATGTGGTGGTTCACCTGGGTAAAATCGACGGGCTTGAACGGCATCTTGACGCCGAATTCCGGCAGCAGGTAGTGCAATTGCTTGTCCAGCGGATAGAACGGCACGGCCGTTTCCGGGCCTTTCACCTGCAGCCACCATTGCACGCCGTATTCGTCGGCAAAGGCCTTCAATTTCGTTTCGTCATCCGCCGTCAAGGGCGCCATGATGCGCAAGACCATGGCGGTGACGTCTTCGCCCACGGC
The DNA here is from genome assembly GCF_030587305.1 of Janthinobacterium sp. SUN206. NCBI lineage: Bacteria > Pseudomonadati > Pseudomonadota > Betaproteobacteria > Burkholderiales > Oxalobacteraceae > Janthinobacterium > Janthinobacterium sp. SUN206. Next base: position 2,061,669 of record NZ_JAPWIB010000001.1, read on the forward strand.
CAGCTCGATCTGCGGCATCTGGTCGAAGATGGACAGCGAAGCAATCAATCCACGCAGCGGCAGCAGCATGGCGGAGATGTGCGGCGGCAAGATTTCGCAGCTATCCATGTCGGCCACGAACGCCGATTTCTTTTCATGGAAGCCCACCAGCACGGCGTCTTTCTTCTTGACGTGGCGCACGGACAGGCGCGCGCGGTAGCGGTAACCCCACGTCGGGCCATACATGGGGCGCATGATGCTTTGCGGACGCACCTTGCCGATATGCCACAAGTTGTCTTCCAGCACGCGCTGCTTGATCGCCACCTGCGCCGACGGCTCCAGGTGCTGCATCGAGCAGCCGCCGCAATTGTCGAAATGCTTGCATTTGGGCGTCACGCGCATCGACGATTCGCGGTGCAGCGCCGTCATGCGGGCCATTTCCCAGTTCTTCTTTTTCTTGAACGTCACAAAGCTGACGCGCTCGCCCGGCAACGCGCCTTCGACAAACACGACCTTGCCCGGCGAGCCGTCTTCGTTCTCAATATGGCCAACGCCACGGGCGTCCATGTCGAGCGATTTGATTTCGATGATATTTTCTTGCATAGCGATCAATAGGTAAGAGTGGGCCAGGACGCAGGGCCGCGCTGGAACTTGAAAGAATGGGGGAAAGGTCAGGCGCCGCGAGCGGGGCGTATGATAGCAGATCGCGACAGGCAAAAGCCGCTCAAGCCCTCACCGGGCAGCAAGCCTGAGAAAATGCGCGGGGCAAGGCGCGTGGCCGAAGACAGTACGCCAGTACGGCGAGGCCATGCAACGCCGCCATGGGCGTTTTATCAGACTTGCTACAGCAGGGAGTCGCGCACGACGCCGCGTGCGGCCATAGCCCGTTTGAGCTTGATCAAGGCTTCTTGCTGGATCTGGCGCACCCGCTCGCGCGTCACGCCCATTTCCTCGGCCAGGGTTTCCAGGGTGGCCGGGTCGTCGTTGTCGAGGCCGAAACGGCGCATGATGACGACGCGCTGCTTGTCGGGCAGCTTGGTCAGCCAGTCGCGCACCAGCACCGTCATTTCATGGTGTTCCGCGCGCGCGTCGGGGCTGTCTTCGCTGGCGCCGGGCAACATGTCCATCAGCGACGATTGCGGGTCGTTGTCGAGCGGCGCGTCGAGCGACGTGGCGTGCTCGGACAGGGCCAGGATATCCTGCACCTCTTCCACGGGACGGCCCACTAGGTGGGCGATGTCTTCCGCGGTGGCATCCTTGCCGTCGTGGTGCTGGGCTTCCAGGTGGTACTTGCCGCGCAGAATTTGATTCAGTTCGCGCACCATGTGCACGGGCAGGCGCACCGTGCGCGCCTGGTTCATGATGGCGCGCTCGATGCTCTGGCGTATCCACCAGGTGGCGTAGGTAGAGAAACGGAAACCGCGCTCGGGCTCGAACTTGTCGATGGCCCGCATCAGGCCGATGTTGCCTTCCTCTATCATGTCGAGCAAGACCACGCCGCGGTTGATGTAATGCTTGGCGATCGACACGACCAGACGCAGGTTGTGCTCGATCATGGTTTGCCGGGCTTCGAAATTGCCCTGCTTGGCGAGGGTGGCGTAATGCACCTCTTGCGCCGCCGTCAGCAGGGGCCGCGTGCCGATCTGGTTCAGATAGTGCTGGGTAGTATCGGTCGACAGCTCGGCCGCCAGCACTTTTTTCAATTCATCGACACTTTCGACCAGCACGCTGACGCTGGCCACCTCGCCGCCTTCGCCCGCGTCGACGGCATCGATGCCGTCAAGTTCGCCGGCATCGTCCGTCACGACTTCGTCTGCCCCGTCTTCCGGCAGTTCCGGGTCATCGTCCAGCTGGTCGTGCGGCGCGTGTGTCATTGCTTTACCTAACGGTTAGGCAGGAATTTCGAAGGGTCGACAGGCTTGCCCTGCTGGCGAATTTCAAAGTGCAGCTTCACGCGGTCGGCATCGGAATCGCCCATTTCGGCGATGGCCTGGCCTTTGTTGACGTTCTGCCCTTCCTTCACCAGGATGCTGCGGTTATGCGCATACGCCGACAATAAACTATTACTGTGCTTCACGATGACAAGATTACCATAACCACGGATTCCGCTCCCGGCATACATGACTTTTCCCGCGCCGGCGGCCACCACTTGCTGGCCCGCCTTGCCGGCGATATCGACGCCCTTGTTCTTGCCTTCGTCGAAAGTGCCGATGACCTTGCCTTCGGAAGGCCACATCCAGCTGATCTTGTCGTCGCCAGGCGCCGATGCCGCAGGGGCTGCCGCGGCGGCGGCCGGTGCGGCGGCGACGGTTGCCGCCGGGGCTGGCGCAGGCTTGGCGTCGCCCATGCCGCCATCGGCGCGCAATTCGGCCAGGGTGGCGTCGGAATACGCGCGCTTCTCGCCGCGCGGCCCCGTTTTCTTCGGTACGACAGGCGCGGCCGGTTTGACTTCCGTCGCTGGCGGCATGACGATGGCCGACGTTTGCGCGCCGCCCGTGTCGCCATTCGGCGGCAACACGCGCAGCACCTGGTCGACCTTGATGTCGTTCGGGTTGCTCAAGTCATTCCAGGCCACCAGGTCGCGGTAATTCTGCCCGTGCTCGAGGGCGATGCGCAACAGGGTGTCGCCACGCTTGACCGTGTAATAGGCCGGGTCGCGGTCGCGCGGATCGCTGGCGGCGGCGCTGCTGCTCGAGGGGTGGCGCTCGACGACGGGCGCCTGGACGCCCGTCGTGCCGCAACCGCTCAACAGCGCGGCCAAGGTGATGCTACATAGAAGTATGTTACTTTTCTTAATCATTCGCATGTATTTATATGTCCTGCTTGCTAGCTGATCCGGGGATCATATGGTGCCCGGGCGCAAAGGTACGAAATGGCAATCTTCCAGGGTTTGGCTAGTCCATTCCATTTTCCCCACCCGGGTAATGAGTTGTAAGTGTTGCAATTTAGCCCCCACCGGCGCAACCAGACGCCCGCCGGGCGCCAGCTGTTCCAGCAGGGCTTGCGGGACTTCCAGGCCGGCTGCGGCAAGGATGATCCCGTCGAAGGGCGCCGCCTGCGGCAGGCCAAGCATACCATCTCCGTACTGCAAGCGCAGATTCGACACGCGCAGCGGGCGCAAATTCGCCTTCGCCAGCTCGTGCAGGGGCCGGATGCGCTCGATCGAATACACCTCTTTTGCCACCAGCGACAGCACCGCCGCCTGGTAACCGCAGCCCGTGCCGATTTCCAGCACGCGCTGCAACGCCCCGCCCTGGCGCATCACTTCGATCATGCGCGCCACGATGTACGGCTGCGAAATGGTCTGGTGGTGGCCGATGGGCAGCGAGGCGTCGATATACGCCTGCGACGCCAGCGCCTCGTCCATGAACATGTGGCGCGGCACGGCTTGCATGGCGTCCAGCACCACCTGGTCCTTGACACCCTGTTTCGCGATGCGCGCCACCATGGCACGGCGCACGGCCTCCGAAACGAGCGGATTTTGCCGCGGCGGCGACACCGCCGCCGGCTGCGCCCGCTCATTGGCGATGGCCTGGGCCCGCGACGGCGCGATGGCCGCGTGCGCGCCATACGGCTGCGCAACGCCGCGCGCCGCGCTCTGCGCCGCATTCTGCGTGGCCGTCTGCGGCGTGGCGATCCTGGACTGGGCCAGCGACTGCCCCCCGCCCTGCCTGGCGGGCTTGCCGGCCAGCGAATCGAGGGACAGGGGGAAGGTGCGCGGCTTATCGGTCATGGTTGTCGGTCATCGTGAGCGGTCATGCCAGGCCTTTTGCCAGTGCATCGAGTTGGGTGGTATGGGTCAGGTCGATCTGCAGCGGCGTGATCGACACTTGCCCATGTTCAACAGCATGGAAGTCCGTGCCCGGACCGCCTTCCTTGGCGGCGCCGGCGGGGCCGATCCAGAAGATTTCACGGCCGCGGGGGTCGAGCGCGCGGATCACGGGCTCGGCCGAATGGCGCTTGCCCAGGCGCGTGGCCACCACGCCTTGCATTTGCTCGTAAGGAATGGCGGGGATATTCACGTTCAGCAGATACGGTTTCTGCAGGGCGTCAAACTGGCGCTCGACGATTTCCCTCGCCACGCGGGCGGCCGCGTCCAGGTTGGCCCAGCCAAACTGCGACTGGGAAAAGGCGATGGCGGGAATGCCGAACAGATAGCCTTCCGTGGCGGCGGCCACGGTACCCGAATACAGGGTGTCGTCGCCCATGTTGGGGCCGTTGTTGATGCCGGAGACCACCAGGTCGGGGCGCTCGATCAGCATGCCCGTCAGCGCCACGTGCACGCAGTCGGTGGGAGTGCCGTTGACAAAATAAAAGCCGTTGGCGGCCTTGTGCACGGACAAGGGCCGGTCCAGGGACAGCGAATTGGACGCGCCCGAACGGTTGCTGTCGGGCGCCACCACGACGATGTCGGCAATAGGGGCGAGCGCATCGGCCAGGGCCGCCAAGCCAGGCGCCAGGTAGCCGTCGTCGTTACTGATAAGAATTCTCATAACGAGATTTTACCTGAAGCAATGCCAACACTGCGCGTACCGCACGCCGATAGACAGCATTATTTGTGCCGCCGCGCGGACATGGCGCGCCGCATCAGCGCTGCTCGATGCGCGCCTCGGACAGCGCCCCTTCCAGCGCCTGCACTTCATCCTCCTGCAAGGCCAGCAAGGCATTCAAATCGCCTTGTAATTTGTACATCCTTTTCAGCTGCGCCATGCCACGCCTGCGCAGCTTGCCAGGCACGCCCGGACGCAGCAGGCAAGACTTCAAATGTTCGGCCAGTTCGCCCGCCTGCGCATACTGTTCGCGCTCGATCATGCCTTGCAGCATAGAGATCATGCTGGCCAGGGTCTCCGGCTCGGCCCCTTCGTGCCCGTTGGCGCGGCCGGCCAGGATGGTTTCCTGCAAATGTCGCGCGCCGTCCAGCACGCTGTCTGCATGTCCCGTGACGGGCGCGTTCAAGAGCCGGTCGCTGCCGCTGAGCACGGCATCTTCCAGCAGGCGCGCCGCCGCGCTGTCGCCCTGCTGCTGCAAGGTGCCGGCAAGTTGCGTCTTGCTGTGCAAGGTATCGAGGTGGTCTTCGCCCAGCAGGCGCGCATGCACTTCCAGCACCTGCTCCTGCACGCTGCGCGCCGCATCGAGTTCACCGCGCCGCAGCAGTGCCTCGGCCAGCTTGCGCTGGCTCATCAGGGTTTCCGGATGATCGAGCCCGTGCGTGCGCTCGCGCGCCGCCACCTGGTCTTCATGCAACTGGCGCGCGCCGGCCCAGTCGCCCTGCCCGGCGACGATGTCGGCCAGCAAATCGCGCGTGGCCAGGGTGGCCGCATGGTCGCTGCCCAGGCGCCGCTCCTGCGCCTGCAGCACGGCAGCGAACAGGCGCCGCGCCCCTTCCAGGTCGCCTTCACGCCCCAGCGCCTGCGCCAGGGCCAGCTTGCTGCGCAAGGTATCGCCATGCTCGGCGCCAAACAGGCGCTCGCGCGCCGCCACCACCGTGGCCAGCACTTGCTGCGCCTGCGCCAGCCGGCCCATGCGCAGCAAGGTGGCGGCGCGGCCATCCATCGCTTCCAGGGTCAGCGGATGCTCGCCGCCCAGCTGGCGCGCATAGCTTGCCAGCACCGCATCCTGCAGCAGCAGCGCCGCCGCCAGTTCACCCTGCAGCAACAGGGTTTTCGCCAGGCAGGCCCGGGCGGCCAGGGTATCGGGATGTTCGCTGCCCAGCACCCGTTCGCGCACGTCGAGCACGTCTTCTTCCAGGAAGCGGGCTTCCTCGAGCTTGCCCAGCTGGCGCAACAGGCGCGCCATGCCGCTCTTGCACGCCAGGCTGTCGGGATGCTCCTCGCCCAACAGGCGCACGCGGATCTCGACGCTTTGGCGGAAGGCATCGAGCGCCTGCCCGCTGCGGCCATCCTTGCGGTACAACTCGCCCAGGCGCGCCAGGTCGCGCGCCAGCGGCAGGGCCACGGCGCGGCCCGGTTCGGCCTGCAAGGCCTGGCGCGCTTCGCTGATGGCGCCCAGCAAGGCGATTTCACGGCTCGATTGCCAGGGGAAGTAGCCGCCCGTCAGCCAGTGCAAAAAGGCTTCGAAGGTGCGCGTGAGGGAAAAGCGGTCGCCGCCCTGGTCTATGCGCACGGCCAATTGCTCGCCATAGGCAAAGGTTTTCGTCTGCTGCAGCTGGACTTCGTCGAAATAACTGTCGAGGGCGATCTGCGGCAAGCCATACGAGGTGCGCAGCAGGCGCTCGAACATGGGCTGGAAGCCGGCGATGCCCTTGTGCGCATCGCCGCGGCGCCACTCGGCGCGCTGCGCCCCGTCGCCCATTTCTATGCGCGAGGGCAAGGGGTACACGAGCAGCGGGCGCTGTTCGTCTTCATGGCTGCGGCGGTATTCGATGGCCCGCGTGACAAGCGCGTCGACGCCTTCCAGGCTTTGCCGGTTCGGCGTGAAGACCACCACCAGCTTTTTCGGCAGCAAGGTGGTGCAGATGCCCGCGCTGTCCGTGCGGCCCGTGCGCGAATCGACCAGCACGTAACGGAAATGCTGGGCCAGGGTATCGGCGAAGCAGCGGAACAGGGCCGGGCAGCTGTCGAACAGCTGATCCCAGCGCATCTGCGCCAGGCGCTCGCTGTAGCTGGCGTCGAAGCGCCCCGCGCGCATCAGGTACAGCGGACTGCCTTGGTCGACGCGCACCACGTACTGCTGCCAGTCGATGGCGTCGAGCACGCGCTGGGCCAGCGCCGCATCCTCGCGCCCCCCATCTTCCCGGCCCCTGGCCTGCCCGCCGGCGCGCGCGCCCGCCGTTTCCAGGCTGATGCGCTCGAGCTGCTGGCGGCACGCCTCGAAGAACTCGAGCACGCCCGGTCGCTCCTCGTGCTGTTCGAAATAATGGTGCAGGCCCGGCGCTTCCATGTCCCAGTCCAGCATCAGCACGGGCACGCTGGCGTTTTCGCGGCGCGCCAGCAGCACGGCGATGTTCGACAGGGCCATGGTGCGGCCGGTACCGCCCTTGTAGGAGTAGAAGGTGACGACTTCGCCAGGGGCGCTCAAAGGCGGCAGGGAGAGGCGTTGGCATTCCATGACAGGACCTTTTACGTGATTAACGTGGAAAGTGGGGAGGCGGAATGGCGCGCCATTCCGGCGGAATAGCGGGCAACACGAAACGGCTGCAATCGTGGCCGGGCGGTGTTGACCGCTTGAGCAAGTGGTAATGCGTGGCGATGCGCTGCACGATGCGTTCGATGTCGGGCAGGTATTGCGGATTCGATTTCAGGTCGCCGCTGGCCAGGGTATAGCCGGAAAAATCCACGTACAGGCCCGATTCCGTGATTTGCGGCGGCAAGCCGTCCGGATGGCGCGTCATGATGATGGGAATGATCAGGTGGCTGGGCAAGTCGTACCAGGCGCGCCGCTCCTGCTCGATCAATTGCATGGCGGCAAATTCGCGCCGCGTGTAGCCGTGCGCTTCATATTTGGGCGTGTACAGCACGATCATGCACACGCTCTGGCACATGGCGCGCGCCACGCGCAAGTCGATATCGTCGCCGCCGCCCAGTTGCTCGCTGTCGATGAACAGGACTTCCTCGCGGTCCAGGTGCGGTTCCAGATAGCAAGCCAACGCCTCGATGAGGTCATTCTTGAACTTGTTCATGAACGCATATTGGCCGTGCGCGTAGCTCAAGAAACAGCCGTAGCGGATCTCCATGGCATCCCCCTGTTCCCCGTGCGGCCCTGCCATCGCCGCGCCTTGACCCTGCAAGGCATGAGCTCACTGTAGACCGCTCGGCAACAAGCCTGTTTGCGCTGGCGCAAAGATGTGTCTGGCGTCCTGGACATGAGGAAAAATGCCAGAAACTGGCGCGATCGCGCCGATTTCTGGCATGCCGGGCGCGCAAGCGGGCGCCGCGCGAAAAACGCCATGTGATTGATAACAAAGGGAAATACGCCGGCGCGCGGATGGCGCCGGCAGGCAGGACTTAAGCGAGGACTTAGGCGCCCCTGGCGGGCAGGTTGCGGAAGAACTCAACCACTTCGGCGGTGTCGCGCGTGCGCTTGAACGGCGGCAGGCTTTGCCAGATGCGCTTGCCGTACGGCTTGGAAATGAGGCGCGGATCGCAGATCATCAGCACGCCCCGGTCGCCCTCGTCACGGATCAGGCGGCCCGCGCCCTGCTTCAGGTTGATGATGGCTTCCGGCAGCGAATGGTGCATGAAGCCGTTCTTGCCCTGCTTTTCCATCACTTCAATGCGCGCCGCCAGCACGGGATCGTCGGGCGGCGCGAACGGCAGCTTGTCGATGATCACGAGCGACAGCGCATCGCCGCGCACGTCGACGCCTTCCCAGAAACTCTGGCTGCCGATCAGCACGCCATTGCCGGCCGCGCGGAACTGGTCCAGCAATTCCGTGCGTCCCTTTTCTCCCTGCACGAACAGGGGGAAGTTCAGGCCACGCTGCTTGAATTCATCGGCCAGCCGTTCGGCCGCGCGCTTGACGGCGCGCAAGGTGGTGCACAGGAAGAAAGTGCGCCCGCCCGCCGCCTCGATGATGGGCAAGGCGCAGTCGATGACGGCGTCCGTGTAGCCGAGCGAATTCGGTTGCGGCAGGTTTTGCGGCACGAACAGCAAGCCTTGCTCGCCATAATCGAACGGGCTCGGCCACGTGTGCGACGGTTCGCCCGTCAAGCCCATCTGTTCGGAAAAATGCTTGAAGTCGTTTTTCACGGCCAGGGTGGCGGACGTGAAAATCCAGCTGCGCGGCGTGCCTTCGCGCTGGTTGTTGAAGATGGGCGCGATCGACAATGGCGTTTTATGCAATTGCAAGGAACTGGAAAACGCTTCCACCCAGAACACGGCTTCCTCGCCGGCCGCAACCTTGGCTTTCGGATCGAACTTCCAGCCGCTCAGCTGCTGCGCCAGCTCGACGCCGCGCACGCGGCACTGTTCCAGCGTTTCCGCCCGTTCCGCCTGGGTTTCCAGCACGGCCACCATGCCGTCGAGCTCATCCTTGAGGGTGTCGAGCGCGGGGAAAAAGTCGCTCGAGGGGGCGATCTGCGGCAGGGACAGGCGCACGATATCCTGCGGGAAGGTCAGGCGCAGGTCGCGCGCCGCCTTTTCCACCACCGTGACGGTCTTGGCCCAGTCGATGCCGCGCGCATGCGCGAGGCCCTCGGCCAGCACGTCGCGGCACAGTTCCAGGATTTGCGACGTCGACACCGTATTGCCAAAGAACAAAGTGGCCGTGTCGGGCAACTGGTGCGCCTCATCGAAGATGATGGTGTTGGCCGATGGCAGCAATTCCGCCACGCCCGTATCCTTCAGGGCCACGTCGGCAAAGAACAAGTGATGGTTGACCACCACCACGTCGGCCTGCTGGGCTTCCTTGCGGGCCTTCATGACGAAGCAATCCTGGTAATACTGGCACTCGGCGCCCATGCAGGTGTCGCGCGTGGACGTCACCAGGTTCCAGATCATGGCGTTTTCCGGCACCTTGGTCAGCTCGGCCTTGTCGCCCGAGCTGGTCATCTTGATGAAGCGCGAAATTTCGCGCAGGTGGCCCACGTCGTCGCGCGACGTCATGCGCCCGTTTTGCAGGGTGCGTTCCAGGTGATAGTGGCAGACATAGTTCGAGCGCCCCTTCAGCAAGGCGACGGAAACGGGCGCCTGCAGCGCGGCGCGCACGGTGGGGATATCGCGCAGGAATAGCTGATCCTGCAAGTTTTTGGTACCGGTGGACACAATGGTCTTGCCGCCCCACATCAGGGCCGGCACCAGGTAGGCGAAGGTCTTGCCTGTGCCCGTGCCCGCCTCGGCGATCAGGGTCGTCTGGCTGTCGATGGCGCTGGCGATGGCTTTCGCCATTTCCGTTTGCGAACGGCGCGGCTTGTAGCTGCCCACGGCCGGACCGAGCGGGCCGCCGGCGCCAAACAGGCGCTCGATGTCGGCATCGTGCTTGCCAGGCGGCGCCTGGAGCTCGGCGGGCAGACTGGCTGGCAGATCGGCAGGCTGGCCATCTGGGCTTGCGGGCAATAAATTGTGATCGGTCAAAATATACTTAGGTGAAGGCTGGACTGGACGCTACTGGCGCCCCTCAGGCGGGAACGTCGGGCACCAACTGCATTTTCAGCAAGGTGATGTGATCCTTCAATTGCAATTTGCGTTTTTTCAGGCGGCGCAGTTGCAGCTCGTCATGGTGGCCATCGAGTATCAGCAACTCGATGACGGCATCGAGGTCGCGGTGTTCCACGTTGAGTTCAATCAGGCGCCGCTCTATTTGCTGTGCATCGCTCATGTGTTGCGTTCCAGGCAGTGTTGGTAACGGTGTTGGGAAACCGGCGCGCGCAGCGTACGCAGGCAGCCAGTGGGCGTAGTTTAACCTGCCGCGCGGCTTAGGGCACGCCCTTTCCGGCCTGCCCCCTGCGCGGCAGCGTTATTTGGCCGGCGGCACAGGCACAGGTACAGCAACGGCCGGCGTGCTGGCAGCGGCGGCCGCCGCCTTGGCAGCCTTGGCCTGCGCCTCGGCCTGGCGCTCGGCCAGGCGTTGCGCCACCCGTTTCTGGCGCGCCACGGCGTCAGCCTGTTTTTTCGAATAGGCTGCTTCGCGGGCGGCGCGGCGCGGGGCCTCGGCAGCGTCGGCGGCGGCCTGCTTCGCCACCTTCGCCGCGTGCTCAGCCTCGCGCTCGGCCACGCTCTTGCCTTCCGGCTTGGGCGGCGCCGGCTCGGGCGCGACCACTTTCACGGGCTTGGGCAAGGCCGCGGCACGCTGTTCGGCGTCCAGGCGCGCACTTTCCTGCGTCCGGGCCAGGTCGATATCGCGCAAACGCACGGACTCGGCGCGCTTGAAGTAATTCGCTTCCGCTTCGACGGCGCGCAGGCGCACGAGGATCAGGCGGCGCTTTTCCTTGGCCTTGTCCAGGCAGTTATTCACGAAAAACTTGTCGTAGCACTCCAGTTCGCGCGTGGCAAACTCGTTTTCCGCTGCCGCGCGCTCGCTGGCGACCAGCTTCAGCTTGGCGTCCGCCTCGTCCACCGACAAGGTGGCGGGCACCTGCGGCGCGCCGACCTCATCCAACGCCGCGGCACCCTGGTGCGCGCAGGCGGACAACGCCAGGACCAGGCCCAGCGCCGCACCCAGCTTGTATAGTGTATTTGCCATCATGTTCCTTATCCCTGCCTCAAACGATCGCGTCGGCCGCGCCGCGCTGTTCTTTTTCCATGTATTCGCGCGATTGCATCTCGATGATACGCGAAACGGTGCGGTGAAACTCGTTGGCCAGCATGCCGTTCGTGTACAACTCATCAGGCGGCACTTCGGCCGACATGATCAGCTTGACCTTCTGGTCATAAAACACGTCGATCAGCCAGGTAAAGCGGCGCGCTTCGGACGACTGCGCCGCCGACATGGCCGGTATGCCGGACAATATCACCGTATGGAAGCGGCTGGCGATTTCCAGGTAATCATTTTGCGAGCGGGGACCGCCGCACAGAGTGGCGAAATCGAACCAGATGATGCCGCCGGCGCGGCGCAGGCAATGGATTTCGCGGCTTTCGATGCGGATGCGCGCGTCTTCGTCTGCCGTCTCGGCGATGCGCGTGTAAGCGTCGCGCAAAGCCTTGTCGGTCTCCGCGCCGAGCGGCGTGTAGTAACTTTCCACCTGCTCCAGCGCGCGGCCGCGGTAATCGACGCCCGCGTCGACGTTCATCACGTCGAGCTTGTCCTTGAGCAGCGCGATGGTCGGCAGCATGCGGTCGCGGTGCAGGCCGTCCGGATACAGCAGGTCCGGATCGTAATTCGAGGTCATGATGAAGGACACGCCGTTGGCGAACAGGGCCGACAGCAGGTTGTACAGGATCATCGCGTCGGCGATGTCGGAGACGTGGAATTCATCGAAACAGATCAAACGGTATTTCTTGGCGATGCGCTTGGCCACCTCGTCGAGCGGGTCGGCCACGCCTTTCAATTCATCGAGCTGCTGATGCACGCCGCGCATGAATTCGTGGAAGTGCAGGCGCGTCTTGCGCACCAGGGGCACGACCGAGTAAAAACTGTCCATCAGGAACGATTTGCCGCGCCCCACCCCACCCCACATATACACGCCTTTCGGCACGGCAGGACGGTTCAGCAGGCGCTTGAAGGTGCTCGAGCGCTGGCCCTTGTAGGCCACCCACTCGTCATAGCACAGCTGCAGGCGGTCGACCGCGCGCCGCTGGGCGGCATCGGCCTTGAAATCACGCTTCTGCAGCGCGTGCTGGTAAAACTCTTCTACGTTCATGGGATTCGCTTTAACGCACAGGGGCGCCGGCGGAAAAAATCCGCGAGCGCCCCCGTAGGACTAACTACAATTAAAAGTTCAACGTGCGCTTGTCAACCGCCAGTGCCGCTTCCTTGGTCGCTTCCGACAGGGATGGGTGAGCGTGGCAAATGCGCGCGATGTCTTCGGCCGAAGCCTTGAATTCCATCGCCACGACGGCTTCGGAAATCAATTCGGAGGCCATCGGGCCGACGATGTGCACGCCGAGGATTTCATCGGTCGTCGCATCGGCCAGGAATTTCACCATGCCCGAGGTGTCGCCCAGCGCGCGCGCACGGCCGTTGGCCATGAACGGGAAGGTACCGGCCTTGTAGGCGATGCCTTCGGCCTTCAGGGTTTGCTCGGTCTTGCCGACCCACGCGATTTCCGGCGAGGTGTAGATCACCCAAGGAATCGTGTTGAAGTTGGTGTGACCGTGCTGGCCGGCGATACGCTCGGCCACGGCAACGCCTTCTTCTTCCGCCTTGTGCGCCAGCATCGGGCCGCGCACGACGTCGCCCACTGCCCACACGTTCGGCAGGTTGGTCTTGCAGTCGCCGTCGACGGCGATGAAGCCGCGCTCGTCCAGCTGCAGGCCGACCTTGTCGGCACCCAGGCCATTCGTGTTCGGCGTACGGCCGATCGAGATGATCAGTTTGTCGAACACGGCTTTTTGCGCTTCGCCCTTGGCGTCCACGAATTCCACGGTGACGTCTTTCTTGCCTGGCGTGATCGCACCGATCTTGCAACCGAGGTTGATCTTCAAGCCTTGCTTGGTGAACAGCTTCGACGCTTCCTTGGCGATCTGCTCGTCGACAGCGCCCAGGAAGACCGGCAGGCCTTCCAGCACGGTGACGTCGGAACCCAGGCGGCGCCAGACGCTGCCCATTTCCAGGCCGATCACGCCGGCACCGATGACGCCCAGCTTGGCTGGTACCGCGTCGATGGCCAGTGCGCCCGTGTTCGACAGGATCAATTTCTCGTCGAAAGGTGCGCCCGGCAGTTCGCGCGCGTTCGAACCCGTGGCGATGACCACGTGCTTGGCCGTCAGGGTTTCGTTGGCTTCGCCCGTCACGCTGATGTCATACGTGCCAGCGGCGGCGGCAGCGAAAGCGGCGCGGCCGTGGAAGAAGGCGATCTTGTTCTTCTTGAACAGATACAGTATGCCGTCGTTGTTTTGCTTGACGACGGTGTCTTTGCGCTTGAGCATCTGGCCCAGGTTCAGCTTCAGGCCGGCGACGTCGATGCCGTGCTCGGCGAAGCTGTGGCCCGCGTGTTCGAAATGCTCGGACGATTGCAGCAGCGCTTTCGACGGGATGCAGCCGACGTTGGTGCAGGTACCGCCAGGCGCGGCGCCGCCCTTGGCGTTCGACCACTCGTCGACGCAAGCGACGGAAAAGCCCAGCTGCGCTGCGCGGATGGCGGCGATGTAGCCGCCAGGGCCCGCACCGATGACAACTACGTCAAATTGTTTAGTACTCATGTTTTGTTATTCCAATCTCTTCGTCTGGTACGAAAATCCACAATAGAAGGTAAATCACCACGCCGAAGCCGAAGGTCAATGTAAACAGGACGAAGACGAGGCGCCAGATCCACGCTTCCATGCCGGAAGCGCGACCCAGGCCGCCGCACACGCCGCCGAGCCAGCGGTCGTTGCGCGACCGGCGCAGGCGGTTGAATTCCTGCACCAGGTCGTTCGCGGGGCCGGAGGCGGCACCGGACGCGTTGTCCGGTTTGTCCAGGTTGATATTGCTCAGGAGCTTGGCTTTCGCTTGCGCGAATTCCGCGTCGCTCAGGGCACCTGCCAGGTGCAACTCGTGCAGACGCTTGATTTCTTCAGAGACGTTCATGGGAATCCTCTTTCATTGAGATCAGCCAGCTGCGTCTTCTGGCAAGGGGTATCAGCTACATTGCCCCGGCGGCTACGCCGGGGGACTACAGTGCTTACAGGTCCAGCAGCAGGCGTGCAGGATCTTCCAGCGCTTCTTTCATCGCCACCAGGCCCAGGACGGCTTCGCGGCCGTCGATGATGCGGTGGTCGTAGGACATGGCCAGGTAGTTCATCGGACGCACCACGATCTGGCCGTTTTCGACAACTGCGCGGTCCTTGGTCGCATGCACGCCCAGGATGGCCGATTGCGGCGGGTTGATGATCGGGGTCGACAGCATGGAGCCGAAGGTGCCGCCGTTCGAGATCGAGAACGTGCCGCCCGTCAGGTCGTCCAGGGTCAGCTTGCCTTCCTTGGCTTTCGCGCCGAATTCACCGATTTTTTTCTCGATGTCGGCGATCGACAGCTGGTCCGCGTTGCGGATGATAGGCACGACCAGGCCGCGTGGCGAACCGACGGCGATGCCGATGTCGAAGTAGCCGTGGTAGACGATGTCGTTGCCGTCAACGGAGGCATTGATGATCGGGTACTTTTTCAGCGCGGCGACGGCGGCCTTGACGAAGAAGGACATGAAGCCCAGCTTGACGCCGTGCTCTTTCTCGAACTTGTCCTTGTACTTGTTGCGCAGGTCGATGACCGGCTGCATGTTCACTTCATTGAACGTGGTCAGGATGGCGTTCGTCGATTGCGATTGCAGCAGGCGCTCGGCGATACGTGCGCGCAGGCGGCTCATCGGCACGCGCTCTTCAGGGCGGTCGCCCAGGCTGGCGGCCGACGGCGTGGCAACTTGTTGCAGCGCTGGCTTGGCAGCGGCTGGCGCCAGTGGCGCGACAGCTGGCTTGGCGGAAGCGGCCAGGGCGTCGCCCTTGGTCACGCGGCCGTCTTTGCCCGAACCGGCGACGTCGCCAGCGGACAGGCCTTTTTCGGACAGGATCTTGGCGGCGGCAGGCATGGCGACATCGCCTTTGGTCGCAGCGGCTGGCGCGGACGCGGTAGCGGCGTCTTGTGCGGCGGCAGCCAGGGCTGGTGCAGGCACGGCCGACACTTCCATCGGGCTGACCTTGGCCGAGCCGTCGGTGTCGATGATGGCGATGACTTCGCCGGCGACGACGGTAGCGCCGTCAGCCTTGATAATTTGAACGATCACGCCAGCGGCTGGCGCCGGCAGTTCCAGCACCACTTTATCGGTTTCGATATCGATCATGTTTTCGTCGCGCGCAACTGCTTCGCCGACTTTCTTGTGCCATGCCAGCAGGGTCGCTTCTGCAACCGATTCCGACAACTGGGGAACTTTGACTTCGATTTGTGCCATGTAAAACTCCGTTTATTTTGTTATTGCGGCGCCGCCCCTGCGTAGCAAGGGCGGCGCTCCGTCACGATGTATGCGAACAGGCACCATGCATACGCACGGCACCCGTCATCCTGCCACTTACTTGGTCAGGATAAAACCCTTCAGCTTCGAGAATGCCGTTTCCAGCAGATCTTTTTGCTGGGCGTAGTGCTTGTCATAGTAACCGACAGCAGGCGACGCCGAAGCAGGACGGCCGGCGTAAGCCAGACGCTGACCCGATTCCAGGCCTTCGAAGATGTTGTGCTGGATCTGGAACCAGGCGCCCTGGTTTTGCGGCTCGTCCTGCGCCCAGACGACTTCGACCAGGTTCGGGAACTTCTTCAGTTCAGCAGCGAACGACTTGTGCGGGAACGGATACAGCTGTTCCAGGCGCACGATGGCCGTGTCGGTCTGGCCGCGGGTCTTGCGTGCGTTGACCAGGTCGTAGTAGACCTTGCCCGAGCAGGCGACCACGCGCTTGACTTTCTTGGCATCGATTTTGTCGTCGACTTCGCCGATGACGGTCTGGAAACCGCCCTTGGCCAGGTCGGTCAGCGGCGAACCGGCATCCTTGTTGCGCAACAGCGACTTCGGCGTCAGGATGACCAGCGGCTTGCGGAACTGACGGACCATCTGGCGGCGCAGCAAATGGAAGATCTGCGAAGCCGTCGTCGGCTGCACCACTTGCATGTTGTTGTCTGCGCACAGCTGCAGGAAACGTTCCGGACGCGCGGACGAGTGTTCAGGACCCTGGCCTTCGTAACCGTGCGGCAGCATCATGACCAGGCCGGAAGCGCGGCCCCACTTCACTTCGCCGGAGCTGATGAACTGGTCGATGACCACTTGCGCGCCGTTGGCGAAGTCGCCGAACTGGGCTTCCCAGATCGTCAGGGTGTTCGGTTCAGCGGTCGAGTAGCCGTATTCGAAGGCCAGTACGGCTTCTTCGGACAGCACCGAGTCGATGACGGTGAACGGCGCCTGGTTGTCCGACACGTTTTGCAGCGGAATGTAGGTACCTGCATCCCAACGCTCGCGGTTCTGGTCATGCAGGACGGCGTGGCGGTGCACGAAGGTGCCGCGGCCGGCGTCCTGGCCCGTCAGGCGGATGGCGTAGCCGGACGATACCAGCGATGCGTAGGCCAGGTGTTCGCCCATGCCCCAGTCGAGGTTCATTTCGCCACGGCCCATGGTGCCGCGGTCGCCCAGTACTTTTTCAACCAGCGAGTGGACCTTGAAGTCTTCCGGCACGGTGGTGATGCGGGTGGCCAGGCGTTTCAGTTCCGTCATCGGCACGGCGGTGTCGGCCGAATCGGTCCATTTCTTGTTCAGGAACGGCAGCCAGTCGACGGCGTACTTGTTCTTGAAGTTCGAGATGACCGGATCGACGGTGTGCTTGCCGGCGTCCATGGCGTCGCGGAAGGCGGCCACCATCTTGTCGCCGCCATCGGCAGGAATCACGCCTTGCGCTACCAGCTTGTCCGCGTACAGCTTGCGGGTGCCTGGATGCTGGCCGATCTTCTTGTACATCAGTGGCTGCGTCAGTGCCGGCGTATCTTGCTCGTTGTGGCCAAGCTTGCGGTAGCAGATGATGTCGAGGACGATGTCCTTCTTGAATTCCATGCGGTAGTCGAGCGCGATCTGCGTCGCCAGCACCACGGCTTCCGGATCATCGGCATTGATGTGCAGGACCGGTGCTTCGATCATCTTGACGACGTCGGAGCAGTACAGGGTCGAGCGGGCATCGCGCGGATCCGAGGTGGTGAAACCGATCTGGTTGTTGATCACGATATGCACCGTGCCGCCGGTATGGTAGCCACGGGTTTGCGCCAGATTCAGCGTTTCCATGACCACGCCCTGGCCGGCGAAAGCGGCATCGCCGTGCACCAGGATAGGCAGCACTTGCGCGCCTTGCGCGTCGCCGCGGCGATCCATGCGGGCCTTGACGGAACCTTCGACCACAGGGTTGACGATTTCCAGGTGCGACGGGTTGAACGCCAGCGACAGGTGGACCGGGCCGCCTGCGGTGGAGATGTCGGACGAGAAACCTTGATGGTATTTCACGTCGCCGGCAGGCAGGTCGTCGCCATGCTTGCCTTCGAATTCTTCGAACAGTTCCTGCGGCGCCTTGCCCAGGGTGTTCACCAGCACGTTCAGGCGGCCGCGGTGGGCCATGCCGATCACGATTTCCTGCACGCCTTTTTCGCCGGCGCGCTGGATGGTTTCATCCATCGAGGCGATGAAGGTTTCGCCGCCTTCCAGGGAGAAGCGCTTCTGGCCCACGTAGCGGGTGTGCAGATAGCGTTCCAGGCCTTCGGCCGCGGTCAGGCGGTCGAGGATGTGGATTTTTTTCTCTGGGGTGAAATTCGGGGTGGAGCGGATCGCTTCCAGTTTCTCCTGCAGCCAGCGCTTTTCGGCCGGGTCGGAGATGTACATGAATTCGGCGCCGATCGAACGCGTGTAGGTATCGCGCAGATAGTTGAGCAGATCGCGCAGGGTGGCGGTCTCGGGGCCAAAATAGGTATTGCTGATGTTGAACACGGTGTCCATGTCCGCATCGGTGAAACCGTAGAAGCTCGGCTCGAGCTCAGGGATCATCGGACGTTCCTGGCGTTGCAGCGGATCCAGGTTGGCCCAGTGCGAACCGAGGTAGCGGTAAGCGGCGATCAGCTGCGTGGCGGCGACGCGCTTGCGGCCCATTTCAGCATCGAAGGAAGCGGTCACGGTGCGGATCGGACCAGCTTTTGCGCGCTCGGCGAACGAGGCGACGACGGAGGCATGCGCCACGTCAGGCTTGTTGGTGCCATCGACGGCAGGCACGTGCTGCATTGCGTCGAAGTAGGAACGCCAGTTATCGGGTACCGAGCCTGGGTTGTTCAGATACGCCTCGTACAGGTCTTCCACGTACGGAGCATTCCCACCGAACAGGTAGGAGTTGGTCGTTAATTGCTGCATATATTGCTCACCTTTCTTCGCGCTTCGCGAGGAATTAGCGGGTTAATCTAACCTTCCGCGACACGGCCTGACCGGTTAGCGGATTGCACATCAAGTTGTGGGGAAGGGCTTTTTTATTGCACCAGCATTCTGCATACCGTCATTTAGAATAGCACGCGGTATTGTAACGCAACAACCGCTAGTTGAATTTTATTTGGCAAGCAAATGTAAGCTGTGTTGTTGATTTTCCCGGGCTTGCAAGCCTGTCACTGTTGCGCTTACAGCACATCGGCAGCCCTGCCGGCGTGCCGCTTGCGTCCAACTGGTCTGCCCGGCAACGGCGCCGCCGCGATGGCCGCCAGCCAATCGGGATCACCGGCAAACCACTCCACCAGGAAGTCGAGCATGGTGCGCAGCAAGGGCGACATGTGCTGCCGCGAGGTGTAGATGCCGTAGATGCCCATGTCCTGCGGCTGGTACGCGGGCAGGAGCTCCACCAGCTGCCCGCTGGCGATCAGCGGCGCGGCCGAATAGCGCGGCTGCATGGCGATGCCCGCCCCCGCCACCGTTGCCACCAGCAGGACCAGCGACTCATTCGCCGACAGGCGGCCGCTGACGGGAACAGTGAGCGCTTCCCCGTCGTGCGTGAACTGCCACAGGCTCTTGCCGAAATACGTGTACGTCAGGCAGTTGTGCAGGGCCAGGTCTTCCGCCCTGCGCGGCGTGCCGTGCGCCGCCAGGTACGATGGTGCGGCGCACACCACCGAAGCGCAGCTGGCCAGCTGGCGCGCGATCAGGTTCGGCTCGAGCGCGTTCGTGATGCGGATCGCCAGGTCGATGCGCTGCTCCACCAGATTGACGGCGCGGTTCTCCATCTGCAGGTCGACGGCGGCGCGCGGGTAGCGCCGCAGGTAAGCGGTCACTGCGCCGGCCAGCGCCGTCTGCGCCAGCGATTGCGAGCAGGTGATGCGCAGCAAGCCGTGCGGCGTGTCGAAGCCCTCGGGCGAGGTGACGGCCATGGCGCCGGCCACTTCCAGCATCTGCCGGCAGCGCGCCAGGGTGGCCTCGCCCGCATCCGTCAGGCTCAAACGGCGCGTGGTGCGATGCAGCAAGCGCGCCCCCGCCCACTGCTCCATCTCGGCCAGGTAGCGCGTCACCATGGCGCGCGACATGTCGAGCGCGTCGCTGGCGGCCACCATGCTGCCACGCTCGGCGATGGCGACGAATACTTGTGCGGCGGTGATGCGGTCCATGCGGGTACTCCTTGATTCATCCGATTCATGCAACTAAGTATTGCAATCTACCCTATTTCCCGTGCCTGGTCGAAAGGATAATATGCGAGAGAGTATCTAATATTGAAAGAATAATATGCTTGCACGCGCCGCCCTCCCCTTTCACCCCTACCGCACGCTGGAGACCTTCCAGTTGGATGTGCTGGGCCGCGCACCGTCCACCTCGCTGCTGCTGAGCGGCGTGGCGGACGCCATCCTCGTCAATACCCAGTTCCTGCGCGACGATGCGGCGCAGTTAGCGCACACCATCGCCGCCAGCGGCAAGCGCCTGACCACCATCTATATCAGCGCGGCCGAACCACAAGCCTATTTCGGCCTGGGCGTGCTGCAGCAAGCTTTTCCGCAGGCCCATATCCTCGCCAGCGGCGCCACGGTCGAGGCGATACGCCGCCAGGCCGGCGCCAGGGTCGCCCACTGGGGCGGCATCCTCAAGCACAATGCGCCGCACCGCATCGTCCTGCCGCAACCCTATGAGGGCGACAGCCTGCAGCTGGAGGGCCGGCAGGTCGCCCTGCACCAGCTGGAAGCGGCCTTGAACTGAGGCTGAACCAGCGCTCTTACAAAGCGGCCAGGAAGCGTTCATACTCTTGCGCGCTGCGCGCCAGCCGCCCGGCATAACCCGCTTCCTTCGGCCCGTCTTCCGCACCATAGAAGGCAAAGAAGCGGCGGTTGTCGGCGCCGATATACGCCAGAGTGACATCGAACGGCGCCAGCAGCTGCGCCAGGGTGACCTTCCACTTGCCTTCCGGCGTGAAGTCTTCCTGGCGAATGCCTGCCGTGACGGCCAGCGCCACCTTGCGGCCCTTGAAGGCGTCGCCGCCCGTGCCGTAGGCCCAGCCATACGCCAGCACGTCATCGAGCCACCGCTTCAGCAAGGGCGGACAGTTAAACCAGTACACGGGGAACTGCAAGACCACATTGGCGTGCGCCTCCACCAGCGCCTGCTCCCGCGCCACATCGATATTTCCATCCGGATAAGCCCGGTGCACGTCGTGGAGGGTGTAGCGCTCGGGATGCTGCGCCAGCTCCTGCAGCCAGCGCTTGTTGGCGACCGAGGTGTCGATCGAGGGATGGAAGACGATAACGAGGGTTTTCTTCATGCTGCTTTCCTGAATATGGGATGGATGCACCGGACGCGCATGCACAAAAAAGCAGGCAAGCCGGTACCCTGCCCCAAGGCGCGCAGCACATGGCCGCGCGCCTGCAAGGGCAAAAACAGCATAACCATGGCGAGTACTTTCCACAAGTACGCACATTGATTACCCATACAGTATAAAAAGTAAGTTACTTGACTGCAGAAATCCCCTTTACCAGGCGTATCCGGATCAGGCAGGCTGGTGCCGTTCACCCCATTCGCACAAGGTATGCAGCACGGGGATCAGCGAGGCACCCTTGCTTGAGAGGGAATATTCCACCTTGGGCGGCACTTGCGGATATTCCTTGCGCACGATCAGCGCATCGGCTTCGAGTTCCTTCAGGACCACGCTGAGGGTCTTGAAGGCAATGCCGCCGAGGTGCCGCTTGAGTTCGTTATGCCGCAGCACGGTGTTTTCCGCCAGCGCGTACAGGATCAGCATCTTGTACTTGCCGCCGATCAGCGACAAGGTGTAGCCAAATGCCGTATCGCCCAGGGCTACGCCGCTGGGGGCGCATGTTTCGTCATTCATCGCGTTATGTTTTCTGTTGAAGCCAGGCCTGAGCATACCAGCCCGGCTTGCGGCCGGCGGTGCGGACAGGCATAAAAAAAGCGAGCCGCGAGGCTCGCTTTTGTGCGCCGGGCCGCAAGGCCCGGCAAGAACAATACGCGGTAACTTAAGCGCGCTTGTCCAGTGGCAATACTTCGCGCGTGGTCGAACCGACGAACAGCTGGCGCGGACGGCCGATTTTTTGCTCTGGGTCGGCGATCATTTCGTTCCACTGGGCGATCCAGCCGATCGTACGGGCCATAGCGAAGATACCGGTGAACAGCGACACGGGGATGCCCAGCGCCGATTGCACGATGCCCGAGTAGAAGTCGACGTTCGGGTACAGTTTGCGCGACACGAAGTATTCGTCGTTCAGTGCAATCTTTTCCAGTTCCATCGCCAGCTTGAACAGCGGATCGTCTTGCAGACCCAGTTCTTGCAGCACTTCGTAGCAGGTTTCACGCATCAGCTTGGCGCGTGGATCGAAGTTCTTGTACACGCGGTGGCCAAAGCCCATCAGCTTGACGCCGGAGTTCTTGTCCTTGACTTGCGCGATGAAGGCAGGGATGTTCTCGACGGTGCCGATTTCTTTCAGCATGTTCAGTGCCGCTTCATTGGCGCCGCCGTGGGCAGGGCCCCACAGGCAGGCGATACCGGCAGCGATACAGGCGAACGGGTTGGCGCCCGACGAACCGGCCAGACGGACGGTCGAAGTCGATGCATTTTGCTCGTGGTCCGCGTGCAGGATCAGGATGCGGTCCAGAGCGCGCACCAGCACGTCGTTGACCTTGTACTCTTCGCATGGGTTGGCGAACATCATGTGCATGAAGTTGGCGCTGTACGACAGGTCGTTGCGTGGGTATACGAACGGCTGGCCGACCGAGTACTTGTAGGTCATGGCGACCAGGGTAGGCATCTTGGCGATCAGGCGGATGGCCGACACTTCGCGATGACGCGGGTCGTTGATGTCCAGCGAGTCATGGTAGAACGATGCCAGCGCGCCGACGGTGCCCACCAGGACCGACATCGGATGCGCGTCGCGGCGGAAGCCACGGAAGAAGAATTGCATCTGTTCGTGCACCATCGTGTGCTTGGTGACGGTGTCGACGAACTTGGCTTTTTGCGCCGCGTTCGGCAGTTCGCCGTTCAGCAGCAGGTAGCACGATTCCATGAAGTCGGCGTTGACGGCCAACTGTTCGATCGGGTAACCGCGGTACAGCAGCTCGCCCTTGTCGCCGTCGATGTAGGTGATCGACGAGTTGCAGGCGGCCGTCGACATAAAGCCTGGGTCGTAGGTGAACTTGCCGCTACCGGCGTACAGTTTGCGGATGTCGATGACGTCCGGGCCAACCGTGCCTTTGTAGATTGGAAATTCAAGCGATGGGCTGCCATCGGAGAACGACAGGGTAGCTTTTGTGTCAGAGATATTCATGGGCTCTTCCTTCTCGGGAGTGAGTCGAAATTAAAATCAAAAATTCTGGCTGCAATTCGCACCGCAATTCGGCAGTGCTACAGCGCGCCACTCGCACCGTTTGCAATATATCGCCCAGGCGTCTAGGCAATGCGCAGTCGTTGCAGCAGTGCGCGCACATGCGGCAGATCGACTTCGCCTTCCGGCTCTTTACGGGCCAGTACCAGATCCATTAACGCATTGTCCGATAAATCCAGCAAACGCGTCAGCGCGTCAACTTCTTCATCGGTCAATTCGGTTTCATACGCATCGAGAAAACGGGTCAGGATAATGTCGTTTTCCAGCAGGCCACGGCGTGAACGCCAGCGCAGGCGGGCGCGGTTGGCCGGGTCGGCCTGATGCGAGGACAAAATTGATTCTGTCATTTGGTTTACCACTTTACGTGTGCCTTGCGGCACGGTGCTGCTTTGCAGGCGCCGCCTGCAGGCAAGAGAGGATACCCTCTTCCCGCAAACGGCGCCCAGCGGACGCGATCAGGGTGATCAGATCGCGCGGCGGACCATCAATTCCTTGATCTTGCCGATCGCCTTGTTCGGGTTCAACCCTTTCGGGCAGACGTCGACGCAGTTCATGATCGAATGGCAGCGGAACAGGCGGTACGGGTCTTCCAGGTTGTCCAGACGCGCACCGGTGGCTTCGTCGCGCGAATCGGCGATGAAGCGGTAGGCTTGCAGCAGGCCGGCCGGGCCGACGAACTTGTCCGGATTCCACCAGAACGACGGGCACGACGTGGAGCAGCATGCGCACAGGATGCACTCGTACAGGCCATCGAGCTCTTCGCGCTGTTCCGGCGATTGCAGGCGCTCTTTTTCAGGCGGGATCGAATCGTTGATCAGGAAAGGCTTGATCGAATCGTACTGCTTGAAGAATTGCGTCATGTCGACGATCAGGTCGCGGATGACTGGCAGACCTGGCAACGGACGCAGCACGATAGGCTCCGACAGTTCGTTCAGGTTGGTCGTGCATGCCAGGCCGTTCTTGCCGTTGATGTTCATCGCGTCCGAACCGCACACGCCTTCGCGGCACGAGCGGCGCAGGGCCAGCGAGTCATCGACGTCCGCCTTGATGCGCTGCAGCGCGTCGAGCAGCATCTTGTCGGTGTCTTTCAGTTCGACCGTCAGGTCTTGCATGTACGGCTTGGCATCCTGGTCAGGATCGTAGCGGTAGATTTTGAATTTGAGAGTGCGTGCCATGGTATAGCCTTAGAAAGTACGTGGTTTCGGTTTGAAGGTATCAACCGTCAGCGGCTTGGTCACGACTGGCTTGTATTCCAGTCGGTTGCCTTCCGAATACCACAGAGTGTGCTTCATCCAGTTGTCGTCGTCACGTTGCGGATGGTCGTCCTGGGCGTGGGCGCCGCGCGATTCCTTGCGGGCTGCTGCCGAAACGATGGTCGCTTTCGCCGTTTCGATCAGGTTGTCCAGCTCCAGCGCTTCCACGCGGGCCGTGTTGAAGACCATCGATTTATCCTTGAAGGAGACGTGCTTGCGGCGCTCGTCAAGCTTCATGATTTCTTCGACGCCCTTGTTCAGCATCTCGTCGGTACGGAACACGCCACAGTACTTCTGCATCGTTGCGCGGATGTCGTTCGCCACGCCCTGCACGGTTTCCGTGCCGGTCGAGTTTTCCAGGCGCGCCAGGCGGCCCATGGCGAAATCGGCAGCGTCGGCTGGCAAAGGCTTGTTTTCCTTGGCTTTCAGGCCGCTGTTGACGATGTGGTTGCCGGCCGCGCGGCCGAAGACCACCAGGTCGAGCAGCGAGTTCGTGCCCAGGCGGTTGGCGCCGTGCACGGAGACGCAGGCACATTCGCCGATCGCGTACAGACCGTTGACAACCTTGGCCGAATTATCCGGGCCGGTCGGGGTGACGACCTGGCCGTGGATGTTCGTCGGGATGCCGCCCATCTGATAGTGAATCGTCGGCACGACAGGAATCGGTTCCTTGGTGGCGTCGACGTTGGCGAACTTGTGGCCGATTTCCAGGATCGACGGCAGGCGCTTGGCGATGGTGTCGGCGCCGATATGGCGCAGGTCCAGCATCACGTGGTCCTTGTTCGGACCGCAGCCGCGGCCTTCCTTGATTTCCTGGTCCATCGAACGCGAGACGAAGTCGCGCGGCGCCAGATCCTTCAGGGTCGGCGCATAGCGCTCCATGAAGCGTTCGCCTTCGCTGTTGATCAGGATGCCGCCTTCGCCGCGCACGCCTTCGGTGATCAATACGCCCGCGCCGGCCACGCCGGTCGGGTGGAACTGCCAGAATTCCATGTCCTGCAGCGGCAGGCCGGCGCGTGCCGCCATGCCCATGCCGTCACCGGTGTTGATGAAGGCGTTGGTCGACGCGGCGAAGATGCGGCCTGCGCCGCCCGTTGCCATGACCGTCGTTTTTGCTTCCAGGATCATGCATTCGCCGGTTTCCATTTCCAGCGCGACAACACCGATCACGTCGCCTTCGGCGTCACGGATCAGGTCGAGCGCCATCCATTCGACGAAGAAGTGCGTACGGGCGCGCACGTTGCGCTGGTACAGGGTGTGCAACAGGGCGTGACCGGTACGGTCGGCTGCCGCGCAAGCGCGCTGCACCGGCTTTTCGCCGAAGTGGGCCGTGTGGCCGCCGAATGGACGCTGGTAGATGGTGCCGTCAGGGTTGCGGTCGAATGGCATGCCGAAGTGTTCCAGCTCGTACACGACTTTCGGTGCTTCGCGGCACATGAATTCGATGGCATCCTGGTCGCCCAGATAGTCGCCACCCTTGACGGTGTCGAACATGTGCCAGAACCAGTTGTCTTCGGCCATGTTGCCGAGCGACGCGCCGATACCGCCCTGCGCCGCAACGGTGTGCGAGCGGGTCGGGAAAACTTTCGACAGAACTGCGACGTTCAGACCGGCTTCAGCCAGCTGCAACGACGCGCGCATGCCGGAACCGCCGGCGCCAACGATTACCGCATCAAAGCGGCGGGTAGGGATTGCAGATTTATATGCTGCCACGATTACACACTCCAGAGTATCTGTACCGTCCAGCCGGCACAAGCGATCAACCACAGCATGGTGGCAATTTGCAGGGTCAGACGGAGGCCAGCGCTTTTCACGTAGTCCATCCAGATGTCGCGTACGCCGACCCATGCGTGGTAGAACAGGGCGACGAAGGTCACCAGGCTGAACAATTTAAACCACTGCTGTGCGAACAGACCAGCCCAGCCTTCATAGCTGAAGTTGCTGCCGGTCAGGAAAGAAATAAGCAGGATGGCAACATAGGCCACCATGACGATGGCGGTAACGCGTTGCGCCAGCCAGTCGCGCAAGCCGTAATGGGCACCGACGACGAGGCGTTTCGGTCCGATATTATTGTCTGCCATGTTTAAAATACTCCAAACAGTTTCAAAGCGACCAAAGCCGTCAGCACCAGGCTCACGACCAGCACGGAGGACGCGGTCTTGCGTGCCGAATCTTTTTCGATGGCAACGTGCACATCCATGAACAGGTGGCGGATGCCGGCGCAGAAGTGGTGCAGGAAGGCCCAGACCAGACCCAGGGTGATCAGCTTGACGAACCAGTGCGAGGCGATGCCCTGGAAGTAGGCATACGACATTTCGGAACGCAGGCTCAGTTCCAGCATGTACAGGATGCACGGCAGCAAGGCGAAAATGATGAAACCGCTGATGCGATGCAGGATCGAGACGATGGCGCCGACAGCCATGCGGTAGTTCGACAATTCGGTAACATGAATGTTACGGAATTGCGGCCGTTCTTTTTTTGGTACTTCTCTTACGGCTTCAGACATAACAAAAACCTCCCCTTTGAATTTCAACTAAATATTGAAGCCGCGATTTTCGCCGATTTTCGCAACCCATACCAATATCTATTGTTACATATAACCAAAATGGTTTTTTACTACAAAATACCGCGCTACTTTCCGTAGTTCACGTAATTTAATTACAGAATCGCCGGCAAAACACGGCCCGCCGGGGCGGGCCATGCTGTCGCTGCGCTTTCCGTTGTCTCCGTTGCCCGCCTTGCGGCAGGCATCTTGCAAGCGATGCACTTCAGCCTTGCTGCTTGTTCGGACGCCCGCGGGCGCCCCGCCGCTTCAGCTGAGTTCATTCTGATAATGATGACGACTGGTCAGGTACAAGCCCCGGCGCAGTTCGACCGGCTTGTCGCCGTAGGTAAACGACACGCGCTCGGAACTGAGCAAGGGCGTGCCGAGGTCGATATTTAACAATTGCGCGGCGCCCGCGTCGGCGCACACGGCGCGGATCTGTTCGGACGCGCGGATCATGCGCGTGCCGAATTCCGTTTCGAACAGACCATACATGGGGCCCTTGTATTCCACCAGGCGCTCGGCCGTCAGACCCTTGAAGATCAGGCCGGGCAGCCACAATTCCTCGACGATGGTCGGCACGCCGTCGAAATACTGCACGCGCTTGATGAAGATGACGGCGTCGCCGGACTTCAGGTCCATCAGGCGCGCCACGTCGGCCGGCGCGCGCACGCGCTTGACCTCAATAAACTTGCTTTCAGGATAATGCGGCACGCCTTCGTCCGGCACCAGACGCAGGAAGCGGAAATGTGCGCGCGCCTCATGGTGGGTGGACACGAAGGTGCCCTTGCCCTGGCGGCGCATGACGAGATTCTCGGCGGCCAGCTCATCGATGGCCTTGCGCACCGTGCCCTGGCTGACCTTGAAACGGCCCGCCAGCTCGACTTCGCTGGGAATCAGTTCGCCCGGCTTCCATTCGCCCGATTGCAGGCTCTGCGTGATGAGCGCCTTGATCTGCTGGTACAGAGGACTGAAGGTGGGCGAGGCATTCGCGGCAGGCGCTGGCACGGCGG
The DNA here is from genome assembly GCF_030587305.1 of Janthinobacterium sp. SUN206. NCBI lineage: Bacteria > Pseudomonadati > Pseudomonadota > Betaproteobacteria > Burkholderiales > Oxalobacteraceae > Janthinobacterium > Janthinobacterium sp. SUN206. The sequence continues at coordinate 2,089,349 of NZ_JAPWIB010000001.1, forward strand.
CGGTGGCAGTGGTATTGACGCTGGCAACAGGGGCGGCGGCGGTGCTGGCCGCTGCGGCAACAGGCGTGGCCGGGGTGCCCGCGGTCGGACTGACCGCCCCGCTTGCAGCAGTGGCATTGTTGGTCAGATTGGACGAGGCGGAATTCATAGTCCGACATTTCAACACAAATCACTGCCCGCGTCCAGTAAAACACACGCAGTTATCTGTCTTATATAAGACATAAGATATGATTGACAGATAGAGATCGGAGGCCTAAACTGCCCTCGATAAAACTTGTGAGCCAGCGTTTTATGTTGTCGGCCAGCCACTCTGGCCTCGTGCAGCACAAGCGTGACGGCAGCGTACACCAGCAATTCGGTGGCGCGGGCCGGTTTTGGTATCATTATAGTTTTTCCGGATAAGCGTAAGCCCAGCTTCAAGCCCGTTTTCTTTCCCATTTTTGGAGATTCATCATGGCTAAAACCCCAATGCGTGTTGCAGTGACCGGCGCCGCCGGCCAGATCGGCTACGCCCTGTTGTTCCGCATCGCCAATGGCGACATGCTCGGCAAAGACCAGCCTGTCATCTTGCAACTGCTTGAAATCCCGGACGAAAAAGCCCAGAAGGCGCTCAAGGGCGTGATGATGGAAATCGACGACTGCGCGTTCCCGCTGCTGACGGAAATGACCGCCCACTCCGATCCGCTGACCGCCTTCAAGGATGTCGACGTGGCCGTCCTGGTTGGCGCGCGTCCACGCGGCCCAGGCATGGAACGCAAGGACCTGCTGGAAGCGAACGCCCAGATCTTCACGGTGCAAGGCAAGGCGCTCGACGCCGTCGCTTCGCGCAACGTCAAAGTACTGGTGGTCGGCAACCCTGCCAACACCAACGCCTACATCGCCATGAAATCGGCGCCATCGCTGCCGGCGAAAAACTTCACCGCCATGCTGCGCCTGGACCACAACCGCGCGCTGTCGCAAGTCGCTGCCAAGACCGGCACCGCCGTGAAAGACATCGAGAAGCTGACCGTCTGGGGCAACCACTCGCCAACGATGTACGCCGACTACCGCTTCGCCACCGTGAACGGCAAGGCTGTCAAGGACCTGATCAACGACCAGGAATGGAACGCCAACACCTTCCTGCCAACCGTCGGCAAGCGCGGCGCGGCCATCATCGAAGCGCGCGGCCTGTCGTCGGCAGCGTCGGCAGCGAACGCCGCCATCGACCACATCCATGATTGGATGCTGGGCACCGCCGGCAAGTGGACTACCATGGGCGTTCCTTCGGATGGCTCGTATGGCATTCCTGAAGGCACCGTATTCGGCTTCCCGGTCACCACCGACAACGGTGAGTACACCATCGTTCAAGGTCTGGAAATCGATGCATTCTCGCAAGAGCGCATCAACCTGACCCTGAAAGAACTGACCGAAGAGCGCGAAGGCGTGAAACACCTGCTGGCCTAAGTCCAGTATTGGCGGCGCGGCCTGAGCGCCGCCCGCCAAGAAGGCCGCCCGCGAGATTCGCGGCGCGGCTGTTTTCTCAAGTAGTTTTTACCTGCAGAAATGCCTTAAGCATGCACCCTTCCGAGGTTTTATTCCAAGGCAAACGCCAGCCGCTGTTGCTCGCCGCTTGCGACCACTACGCCGGCTCTGAAAAGCTGATGCGTAAATCGATTGCTTTGCAACAAGAGCTTGGCCCCCTGTTCGACATCACGTTCGACTGCGAAGACGGCGCCAGCGCCGGCAACGAAGAATCCCACGCCCACATGATCGCCGGCCTGCTGGCCAGCGACGAGAACCAGTTCAACCGCATCGGCGTGCGCGTGCACGACGTCGACAGCCCGTTTTTCGCGCGCGACGTGGAAATCATCTGCAGCGCCGCGTCCCGCCTGGCCTATATCGCCGTACCCAAGGTGGGCGGCGTGCAGGATGCCATGCTGGCCATCGACCTGATCAACCTGCACGCGCGCCGCGCCGGCCGCGACAACCTGCCCGTGCACATCCTGATCGAGACGCATGGCGCGCTGCGCGACGCCTATGCGATCGCCGCCCTGCCCCAGGTCGAATGCCTGTCCTTCGGCATCATGGATTTCGTTTCGGCCCATTACGGCGCCATTCCCGCCGCCGCCATGCGCACGCCGGGCCAGTTCACGCACCCGCTGGTGGTGCGCGCCAAGCTGGAAGTGGCGGCCGCCTGCCATGCGCACGGCAAGGTGCCGTCGCACAACGTGACGACGGACGTGCGCGATTCGGCCGTGGTGGCCAACGATGCCCAGCGCGCAACAGCCGAGTTCGGCTACACGCGCATGTGGAGCATCCACCCGGACCAGATCAAGCCCATCATCAAGGCCTTCACGCCGCGCCTGTCCGAAGTCAACGAGGCCAGCAATATCCTCAATGAAGCGCTGCGCGCCAACTGGGGACCGATTGCGCAAAATGGCCGCTTGCACGACCGCGCCAGCTACCGATATTATTGGACCGTTTTGCAACGCGCCAAACTGGCAGGCCTCGGCCTGCCCGAGGCGGCCGCTGCATTACTCAACGCCCCCTCTTCCAGCACCACTGAAAACTGACAGGAATTACACGATGTCCCTCTCCAAATTAGCCATTGCCTGCAGCGTCGCGCTGGGCGCCATGACCCTCACGCTGGCGCCGGCCAGCTTCGCCGCCACGGATACCAAGGAGCCGGCAAAAGCCAAGGCCGTCAAGGCCAAGCCGAAAGCCAAGGCCACCAAGGCCAAAGCTGCCGCCAAGGAAGCGCATCCGCTCGCCATGTCGGTGGTCGACAAGGAAGAATCCGATGAGCCGGATACCGCCGGCTCCGCTTCCACCGATTTCAATTGTGAACTTGGTAATAAAATTACCATCTACACCAATGCGACTGACGACAAACACATCGCCCTGCGCTGGAAGAAGCGCCTGCACCGCCTGAGCCGCGTGGGCACCACCACCGGCGCCAACCGCTTCGAGAACCGTCTGTATGGTCTCGTCTGGATCGGCATCCCGGCCAAAGGCATGCTGCTCGATTCCAAGCAGGGCCGCCAGCTGGCCAATGAATGCAAGGATGCGGAGCAAGCCAAGCCAGCGGCAGTGGTGGAGGCCGCGCCATCGCTGGGCGTGCTGCCGGCGACCGGCGGCTGATGTGAGCAGCAAGGGCCTCTTCGGGGGCTCAGTCATGTTTTGTAATTTGAATAATCAATAAATAGACGATACCCAACAAGGAGAGGTCATGTCCCGCAACACTCTGAACACGCTCAAGGACTTTAATATTTCGGATAGCAAGAAGGGCAAGCTGTATTCCCTGCCTGCGCTGGAAAAAAGCCTGGGCATCAATGTCTCCCGCCTGCCAGTGTCGATTCGTATCGTGCTCGAATCGGTATTGCGCAACTGCGACGGCAAAAAAGTCACCGAAGAACACGTCAAGCAATTGGCGAACTGGGGCCCGACCGCCGAGCGTACCGACGAGATCCCGTTCGTAGTGGCGCGCGTCGTGCTGCAAGACTTCACCGGCGTGCCCCTGCTGGCCGACCTGGCAGCGATGCGCAACGTGGCCGCCAAGATGGGCATCAACGCGAAGAAAATCGAACCGCTGGTACCGGTCGACCTGGTGGTCGATCACTCGGTGACCATCGATCACTACCGCGAAAAGAAAGCGCTGGACCTGAACATGAAGCTGGAATTCTCGCGCAACAACGAGCGCTACCAGTTCATGAAATGGGGCATGCAAGCCTTCGACACCTTCGGCGTCGTGCCACCAGGCTTCGGCATCGTCCACCAGGTCAACCTGGAATACCTGGCACGCGGCGTGCACCACGCAGGCAAGAAAGCCGGCGACGTGTACTACCCTGACACCCTGGTCGGCACCGACTCGCACACCACCATGATCAACGGCATCGGCGTGGTCGGCTGGGGCGTGGGCGGCATCGAGGCGGAAGCCGGCATGCTGGGCCAACCGGTCTACTTCCTGACGCCAGACGTCATCGGCGTGAACCTGTCGGGCGCGCTGCGCGAAGGCTGCACCGCCACCGATCTGGTCCTGACCATCACCGAATTGCTGCGCAAAGAGAAAGTCGTCGGCAAGTTCGTCGAATTCTTCGGCGAAGGCACGGAATCGCTGACCCTGACCGACCGCGCGACGATCGCCAACATGGCCCCGGAATACGGCGCGACCATGGGCTTCTTCCCAGTCGACGAAGCCACCATCGATTACTTCAAGGGCACCGGCCGCAGCAAGGCTGAAATCGCCGCGTTCGAAGGCTACTTCAAGGCGCAAAACCTGTTCGGCGTGCCAAAAGCGGGCGACATCGACTACACCCGCGTGGTGGAACTGAACCTGGCGTCGGTCGCTCCGTCGCTGGCCGGCCCGAAACGCCCGCAAGACCGTATCGAAATCGGCAACGTCAAGGCGAACTTCGCCGAACTGTTCGCCAAGCCAACGACGGAAAACGGCTTCAACAAGAACCCGGCCGACCTGGCTGCCGTGTACGAAACGACGAACGGCGTAAAAGTGTCGAACGGCGACGTGCTGATCGCCGCGATCACCTCGTGCACCAACACCTCGAACCCGAGCGTGATGCTGGCTGCCGGCCTGCTGGCCAAGAAAGCCGTGGAAGCCGGTCTGAAAGTCGCTCCGCACATCAAGACCTCGCTGGCCCCTGGCTCGCGCGTCGTGACCGAGTACCTGACGGCTGCCGGCCTGCTGCCATACCTGGAAAAACTGGGCTTCGGCGTAACCGCCTACGGCTGCACCACCTGTATCGGCAATGCGGGCGATCTGACGCCCGAGCTGAACGCCGCCATCGCCACGCACGACATCGTCGCGTCGGCAGTGCTGTCGGGCAACCGTAACTTCGAAGCGCGTATTCACCCGAACATCCGCTCGAACTTCCTCGCTTCGCCACCGCTGGTCGTCGCTTACGCCATCGCCGGCAACATGACGCGCGACCTGATGACGGAACCGGTCGGCAAGGGCAAGGGCGGCAAGGACATCTACCTGGGCGACATCTGGCCGACCTCGGCTGAAGTCTCGGCCATGATGAAGTTCGCCATGAACGCCAAAGTGTTCAAGGACAACTACGCGGACGTCAAGGGCGCGCCAGGCAAGCTGTGGGAGAAAGTCACCACCGTGTCCGGCCAAGTCTACAACTGGCCGAAATCGACCTACATCGCGGAACCGCCGTTCTTCGACAACTTCTCGATGACGCCAGCGGCAGTGGCCACCGGCATCGAAGGCGCGCGCGCACTGGGCGTGTTCGGCGATTCCATCACCACCGACCACATCTCGCCAGCCGGCTCGATCCAGGAAAACGGTCCTGCAGGCAAGTGGCTGAAGGAAAACGGCGTCCTGAAAGCGGACTTCAACTCCTACGGCTCGCGTCGCGGCAACCATGAAATCATGATGCGCGGCACGTTCGCCAACGTGCGCATCAAGAACCGCATGATCCCTGCGAAAGCGGACGGTTCGGCAGTCGAAGGCGGCATCACGATCCACCAGCCTTCCGGCGAAGAAATGTCGATCTACGACGCAGCGATGAAATATGTTGCTGAAGGCACGCCAACCATGGTCTTCGGCGGCGAAGAGTACGGCACGGGCTCGTCGCGCGACTGGGCAGCCAAGGGCACCCAACTGCTGGGCGTGAAAGCCGTGATCACCCGTTCGTTCGAGCGTATTCACCGCTCGAACCTGGTGGGCATGGGCGTGCTGCCGCTGCAATTCATCGGCGACGACAGCGTGCAAACCCTGGGCATCACCGGCAAGGAAACCTTCGACCTGAAAGGCCTCGAAGGCGAAATCAAGCCACAGCAACTGGCTACCCTGGTGATCCACCGCGCCGACGGCTCGAGCCAGGAAGTCAAAGTCCTGCTGCGCATCGATACGCCGATCGAAGTCGATTACTACAAGCATGGCGGTATCCTGCCATTCGTGTTGCGTCAACTGCTGGCCGAGTAATCAGCCCAGCTGTAAGGTAAGATAAAAGCGCCGGTTCCGACCGGCGCTTTTTTTCGTCCCGGCACCCCGTTTTTCCTTGAAATTCAGACTATTGGCATGATCTAAGGACAGCTTACGTATTGCGTGCGGCTGAATCCTCTACAATACGGTTATAAGGGTTTATCATTGTTTGACTGATCCATTTTTTTCACTTTCCGAGACTCTTATCCCGCTATGCGTCGTCCTTCCAAAGATTCATCCCATAAACTGACTGCCGACAGCCAGCGCCTGGTCACCTTTGCCCAGGCGATCGTACAGGCAGCCAGCCGTCTCGAAGAGCGGTCCTGGGAACACAGCCTGGATACGCAGCTCCAGAAATTACTCAAAACCGGCCACCAGGACACCATCGACAACACCCTGGGCAGCCTGTTCAAGGAAGACTTGAACGCCTACGACGTGCTGATGGACTGCGTTGAAGCCGTCAGCGAATCGACCGTCGTCACGCATGAAGACGTGCGCTACGACGCCCTGCTGGTGGCCGTGCCCATCCTCGCGTGGACGCGCTTTTCCATCGCCTCCGGCCCCATGGCCGGCGACGCGCACGGCGTATTGTCCGCGCATTTCGCCGCCCACCTGCTGGCAGACGGCACGAAGATGGCCATGGCGCCGACCCTGTATTCGATCGACCAGTTGCCGCGCAGCCACGTCGAAACCTATGCCAAGACGCAAAAGCTGGCACTGGCCGCCCTGAAAGGCACGGCCGTCAAGCCGTCAAGCAAAGAGGCGGAAACGGCGCCCTTCCTGGCCGATACGCGCTACCTGCTGGTGGCCGTGGTAGCCCCAAGCGGCGCCCCCCTGTTCCGCTGGCAGACGCCGGCCAGCCAGCCCGACTTCATCAAGGAGCGCAGCGCCGCCCTGGAACAATGGCGCACGCAGGCGACGCCGACGATTGCCCGCCTGCTGCCGGGCTGCGGCCTGGAACTGCTGCTGCCGGAAGCGTACTACGTGGCCTGCCGCGAAGCGGACAAGCTGATACGCCCCGTCTCCGTACGCGCCGCCGTGCACTACCTGACGCACACGCTGGCCATCGAGCCGTCGGAACTGCGCGCCGTCATCGCCGGTTTCGGCGAGGAAGCGGCCGATGGCCAGGTGGACGAGTACCGCATCGCCTTCACCCTGCGCCAGGCGCCGGATGTCATCTACGGCATCGTCTGGCCTTTGTACGGCCAGGAAGACGAGGATGGCACGCCGATCGAAGGCCTGATCCAGGTCGGCATCGCCGCGCTGGACAAGCAAAAGACGCCCGTCGATGAAATTATCGAGCATCTGAACGCCGCCGGCGTGACGCAGATCAAGCGCCACGCGGAACGTTTTGTCGGCGAATACTGCGACGATTGCGGCGCGCCCCTGTTTGCCGACCCGGTGGGCGAGCTGGCGCATGCGGAAATGCCGGAAGATACGCCGCAAGGTACCGAGCATTTTCATTAATTAATGCAGCATGGGGCCGGAAGTTTTCTTCCGGCCTTTTTTTCGCCCCGACCGCCGATGCCTTCCAGCCCAGTCTCGCTCTCTCCCCTGCGGCCAGCATTGCTGGCGCTATCGTTTCCCATGCTGGCAATGTTACTGGCGAGCGCATTCATCGCCATGCGCGTCATGGGCACGCTGGGTCCGTTGGGTTTGTTCTGGATGCTGCCGCTGAGTTTTTGCGTGATGGCGGCCTTGCCATGGATCTTGCTGTCGCCGCATGGACGCCGCAACATCGGCCTGCAAGCGCCTTCCGGCAAGGCGCCGTATGCGCTGGCCTTGATCTGCGGCGCGGCAGCCGCGCTTCTGTGCTTTGCCCTGGGCATGCTGCTGTATGGCGCCACGCCGGACAACTGGTTTGTCAGCATAGCGGCCAGCTTTCGCCGCACGGCGCCCACGGCGGGGCTAAGCATCTGGATGCTGCACCTGATGATCACCGTGCCGGCTTGCATCTTCAGCCCTATCGGCGAGGAAATCTTCTTTCGGGGCGTGCTGCAAAAGGCGCTGGAGGAAAAACTGTCCGTGCGCAGCAGCACCTGCGTGGAAGCAGGACTGTTCGGCCTGGCACACCTGTGCCATCATGGCTTGAGCATGACGGCTGCCGGCCTGTCGCTGAATGCGGCCTCGGCGGCGGTGTGGGTGACGCTGATGTTTGCGACAGCTTGCCTGTTCGCATGGTTACGGCGCCGCCATGCTTCGCTATGGCCAGCGATGGCGGCGCACGCGGCATTCAATCTGACGATGAATGCCGTGATTTTCCAATTTCTGTGGCCAACATTACCACTGTGAAAACGGATGGCGGATCAGGTTGGCGTTGTAGTAGCGCGCATCGCCCGACACTTCCGCGCCGATCCAGTCGGGCTTCTCGAACGGCTGGTCTTCCGAGGCCAGTTCGATCTCCGCCACCACCAGGCCCGCATTGGCGCCCAGGAACTCGTCGACTTCCCACATCATGCCCGCGTGTTCGATGCGGTGGCGAACCTTTTCGATCAGCGGCTGTTCGCACAGGCTGTCGAGCAGTTCGGCCGCGTCGGCCAGCGGAATCGGATACTCCCACTCGCCGCGCGTCGCGCCCACGTTCGCCCCCTTGATGGTCAGCATCGCCTGCTCGCCTTCGATGCGCACGCGCACCACGCGCTCGCGCGCGGACGACAAATACCCCTGGCGCAGCAGGACCGACTGGCCCAGGCCCCGCCAGGCGTCGCCGGCAAGCAAAAATTTACGCTCGATCTCGATACCCATGAACAACGCCGTTCAATCCAGCGACAGCAGGATAGGCTGCAGCATGGCCGCGCCCAGGGCCGCGCTGCGCGCGCCGTTCCAGCCGACGGCCGGATCCGGCAAGTCGGCGTTTTCCTTGAACGGCATTTCCAGGGTCAGCGCCAGGCAGCCGAAGTGGTGGCCGACGTACTTCGATGCCAGGGTCAGCATGTCCGACTTGTACTTGCTGGCGGCATAGCCGAACTTGTCCTGGAAGTCGGGGCTGGCCTGCTTGTAGCGCTCGATGAAGGCTTTCTGGTGCGCCGCTTGCGCCGGCGTGAAATTTTCCAGCATTTCATTGCCAGCCACAAAGTTGTACGGCAGCGCTTCATCGCCGTGGATGTCGAAGAACATGTCGACGCCCGTTTCGTGTATCTTGTTTTTCACGCACAGCACTTCCGGGCTGGACTCCAGCGATGGCGTCATCCACTCACGGTTCAGGTTGGCGCCTGCCGCATTCGTGCGCAGGTTGCCGCGGATGGAGCCGTCCGGGTTCATGTTCGGCACGATGTGGAACACGGCGCGCTGCAAGAGCTTGCGCGCGATCGGGTTGGCGTCGTCCAGCAGCGAGTCGATCAGGCCTTCGACGAACCATTCGGCCATCGATTCGCCCGGATGCTGGCGCGCGATGACCCATATTTTCTTTTCCGCCTGCGAATTGCCGATGGTAACCATGTTCATGTCGCGGCCGTCGACCGTGCTGCCCAGGTCGGACACGCGCGCCAGCGGATGCTCGGCCACTTCGCCCAGCAGGCGCAGATGGCGTTCCCACGAATACGGCTCGAAATAGGCGTAGTACACGCTGTCGAGTTCCGGCGTGTGCGAAATCGTCATGACCTGGCCGTCGAACGACGTTGGCACGCGGAACCAGTTTTCACTGTCGTAGCTGGCCACGGCCTGGTAGTCTTCATAGCCGGCCGGATAGGTGGCCTGGCCCGCGTTCAGGAAACGCATCGTGCACGCCTGGCCGCGCGCACCCTGCAGGCGGAAGTGGAACCACTGGTGGATGTCGGCGTGGCTATCCTTGCGCAAGTTCAGGTCGATGGCGCCGGCACTGGTGGCGCTCACCACGTCGATGGCGCCCGAGTCGAAGTTCTGGCTGATTTTAATGGTCATGTAATGATCCCGTCCGAATGTAAGTGTTCCGGCGTTGCCTCGTGGGCTGGCGCCGTTGCGCTAAAAAACGCAGTGTAAGCTATCCCGCTATTTTCCGCCCTTTGGCACCGTTCGCAAAGCCTGGCCCGGCGTTTTATGCACCAATCCGGGGCATCGATGGAAAAGTGCCGGGCAAAAGCGCGAAAAATCGGTCTGCTGTTGCATCTACCGGACAAAAAACTGCTTTGTAACAGCGGCTGACACATTGGCGCCCGGTCGCCCCCCCTATAATTCTTGCTTTCATAGAGTCGCCAGGAAAGAGTCGTGGACAAGAAGTTAACTAACATCCAGGAAAGAAAGTTACGCGAGGCTCAGGCGCGGCGCGAGCACATCATCGACGTCGTCAAAGATCTCATCAAGAAAGGCGGCGCGCGCGCCGTCTCCATCCGCAAGGTAGCCGAGGCGGCCGGTTTTTCCACCACCGTCGTGTACGCCCTGTTCCGCGACAAGGCCACCCTGATCGCCCAGGCCATGGACAAGGATTTGCTGGAACTGGTGCGCGCCATGCGCACGGCGTGCGCCACCAGCGATGATCCGTGGCAGCGCATCGCCCTGGTCGGCCGCGCCTACATCGAGTACGGCTTCCAGCATCCGGACGAGTATTCGCTGATCTTCATGGAATTGCGGCCGCACGCGGAAATCGACGCCGTCGAGGTCGAACACGGCAATATCGAGCAGGATCCGTACGCCTACGCGCTGCACCTGTTTACCGAACTGGCGCAAGCGGGCCAGGTGCGCCAGGACGAGCCGGCGCTGCACACGATGACGCAAGTCTTCTGGCAATCGCTGCACGGCCTCGTGTCGCTGCGCATCGTCATGGATGCGGGCGACCCGTGGACGCCGCACCCGGAAATGAACGCGCATATCGACGATTTGCTGGCCGTCGTCACGGCAGGCATCCGTTTGCGCTTTGCACCGGCTTCCTGACGTTTGATCCAGCGCAAACCGTCCCGACAGAAAAGGCGGACAGTGGAGTGAAGCCGCCTGCGCTGGTGCAGCGCGGCTCGCGCGAAGGAGGGCGAGATGAACGAAGCCTATGCCACGGACCGGCTTGACAAACAGCAAGGCGCGCACAATGCTGTACGCATGGAAGCGCGCCTGACAAAACTGGAAACGGACCGGGAACACGACCGGCTATGGTTCAAGACCCTGGAACAGCGTCTTGGCGACGGCCTCGACAATGTACGCACGGAGTTGCGCGGCGAATCGCAGTTGCTGCGCGCCGACCTGACGCAGTTTCGCGGCGACTTGCGCGGCGACTGCCACGCCTTGCGCACGGAACTGGGGGACATCCGCAAGCACATGCACACCCACTTCCTGTGGTTCATGGGCATACAGGCCACCACCACGTTTGCCCTGCTGGGCCTGGGCGCCAAGGCGCTGCATATGTACTAAGCAATAAAAAAGGCAGGCGCGGTGCCGCACCGCCCTATCCTGATGTTAGCGGCTGCTACGCTGCCAGCATGCTCTGCGTTTCCTGGTAGCGCGTGTGCCACGACAGCGCCTGCTCCAGCATGTGCGGCGTGTGGCCGCCGCGCTGACATGCCGCGTCGTAATACGCACGCAGTTGCGCGCGGTAGTCTGGGTGCGTGCAGCGCTCGATGATCAGTGGCGCCCGTTCGCGCGGCGCCAGGCCGCGCAAGTCCGCATAGCCCCACTCCGTCACCAGCACGTCGACGTCATGCTCCGTATGGTCCACATGCGAGACCATCGGCACGACGCTGGAAATGCGCCCGCCCTTGGCCGCCGATTTCGACACGAACATCGACACTTGCCCATTGCGCGCAAAGTCGCCCGAACCGCCGATGCCGTTCATCATGTGCGTGCCGCATACATGCGTGGAATTGACGTTGCCGTAGATATCGAACTCGAGCGCCGTGTTCAGGGCGATGATGCCCAGGCGGCGCACGATTTCCGGGTGGTTGCTGATCTCTTGCGGGCGCAGCACGATTTTCGAGCGGTAATGGTCGATATTGTCCATCAGCTTCTGGTGCACGGCGGCCGACAGGGTGATCGACGAGGCCGAGGCAAACGCCAGCTGGCCCGAGTCGAGCAGCTCGATGGCGCTGTCCTGCAGCACTTCCGAATACATCGTCATGTTGCGGAAAGGCGAGCCGATCAAGCCATGCAGCACGGCGTTGGCGATGGTGCCGATGCCTGCCTGCAAGGGCAGCAATTCCGGGCCCATGCGCCCGGCCGCCACTTCGCCTTGCAGGAAGGCGATCACGTGGCCGGCGATCGCCTGCGTTTCCGCATCGGGCGGCAAGGCGTTCGACGGGCTGTCGGGACTGTCCGTGATGACGATGGCCGCGATGCGGGCCGGGTCGATGGCGATGGCCGTGCTGCCCAGGAGCTGGTCCACGCGCGTGAGGGGAATCGGTTCGCGCCCCGGCAAGGTTTGCGGAATATAAATGTCGTGCAAGCCTTCCAGCGCCAGCGGCGTAGACAGGTTGATTTCAATAATGACCTGCGTGGCCTGCTGGGCGAACGCAGCGGAGTTGCCCACCGACATGGTCGGGATGATGGCGCCGGCCGCCGTGATGGCGGTGGCCTCGATGACGGCGATATCGACGGCCGCCAGGTTGCCCGAGCGCAACTGCTCGGCCGTTTCCGACAGATGCTGGTCGATGAACATGACTTCACCGTTGTTGATCTTGCCGCGCAGCACAGGGTCGACCTGGAACGGCATGCGGCGCGCCAGCACGCCCGCTTCAGCCATCAGGCCGTCGCTGCCATTGCCCAGCGAAGCGCCCGTGATCAGGGTCAGGCTCAACGGGTCTTGCAGGGCGCGTTCGGCCAGCGCGCGCGGCAGGGCCTTGGCGTCGCCGGCACGGGTAAAGCCGCTCATGCCGACACGCATGCCGTTGTGGAACAATTTGGCTGCCTCATCGGCGCTCATGATTTTGCTGAGCAAGCCTGGGTGGCGGATACGGTCCTCGTACATCGTGATGCTCCTGATATTCTTAATATTCTCAAACTGGATGGCTGTCATACACCAACCCCATAAGTGGATTCAGTATAAAATCCCGCTTACATGCATGGCATGAATTAATTTCGTCATATCCAGTCGATATTTTCATGCCCTGCCAACGCCGAGCCCCTCTTGGATATCCGTTCCCTGCGCTATTTCGTCGAAACCGTGCGCCTGTCGAGCTTTACGCAGGCGGCCGAATCGCTGCACCTGACCCAGTCCACTATCAGCAAGATGGTGCGCCAGCTGGAAGACGAGGTGGGCGCACAATTGCTCGTGCGCGACGGGCGCAAGCTGACCTTGACGGACACGGGCCGCATCGTCTACCAGCACGGCCAGGAAATGCTGGCCAATATGCGCCAGCTGACCCTGGAAGTGCGCGACACGCAGGCCTTGCAGCGCGGCAGCCTGACGGTCGGCATCCCGCCCATGATCAACGTGCTGTTCACGCCCGTATTGAAAGCCTTCCGCGCGCGCCACCCGAACATCAGCCTGACCCTGCAGGAAGACACGGGCCAGCAGATCGAGCGCAAGGTGGCGGGGGGCGAGCTGGAAATCGGCATGACGGTGCTGCCGGCCGACCCGGAACTCGATCTCGTGGCCGTGGAAGTGGCCAACTACCCGATCTGGGCCCTGGCCGAGCCGGGCACATTCCAGAAGCAGCGCACGACACTGCCCTTCAAGGCGCTGGCCGACTTGCCGCTGGTGTTATTAAAGGATGATTTCGCGCTCACGCGCAGCCTGCGCCAGCATTTCGCGCAAGCGGGCTTCACGCCGACGATTGCGGCCCAGAGCGGGCAATGGGACTGGCTGGTGGCGATGGCCTCGGCCGGCCTGGGCGTGGCCCTGCTGCCCGAGCCGTTCATCCACCGCCTGGCAGGCGAACCGTTGGAAGCGGTGCGCATCGTCGGGCCGGAGGTGGCGTGGCAGGTGGCGCATATCTGGAGCGGGCGCTACCTGTCGCACGCGGCGCGCGCCTGGCTCGAAGTGTGCCAGAACGTGCTGGGCACGCCGTTCGCGCACTGACGTAAAAAAAGGGTGGCCGAGGCCACCCTTTTGATTGATCGCGCCACCTTGCTTATTTGGCGGCGTCGTCCTTGTACATGCTGGCGTACTTCCAGCCGAAGTACAGAATGAAGGTGTAGCACAGGGCCGGCACGAGGAAGGACAGCTGCAAATTGATGTGGTCGGCCAGGAAGCCCTGGATGAACGGCACGATGGCGCCGCCGACGATGGCCATGCACAGGATGCCCGAACCTTGACCCGTTTGCGCGCCCAGCTTGTTCAGCGCCATGCTGAAGATGGTCGGGAACATGATGGAGTTGAACAGGCCGACGGCGATCAATGCCCACATGGCCGTGTGACCACTGGAGAACACGGCGACGAGGATCAGCGCGATGACGACGGCGGCGTTGAAGGCCAGGGTCTTGCCCGGGCTGACATAGCGCATCACGGCAAAGCCGACGAAGCGGCCCAGCATGGCGCCACCCCAGTAATAGCTGACGAAATAGGCGGCATCGGCGTGGCTGAGGCCAGCGATATGGCTCTCGCCCAGGAAGTTGATCAGGAAGCTGCCGATGCTCACTTCACCGCCCACATACAGGAAGATGGCCAGCGCGCCCAGCACCAGGTGGCGGTGCGACCAGATCGACACCTTGTGGCCATCCTGCGCCACGGCGGCCGCATCGTCGGCATGCGAAATCTTCGGCAATTTTGCCAGCGCGAACAGCACGGCCAGGATCACCAGGGTGGCGGCCAGCACCAGGTACGGGCCTTGCACGGAAGCGGCTTCCTTGGCGCGGTAAGCCAGTTGTTCGGCCGCCGGCAGCAGGTCGAACTGCTGCACCGTCAGCACGGTGCCCGACAAAATCAGCATGCCGCCCAGCGCAGGCGCCACGGTGGTGCCCAGCGCGTTGAACGCCTGCGTCAGGGTCAGGCGGCTCGACGCCGTCTGCGGGTCGCCCAGTTCCGTCACGTACGGATTGGCCGCCACCTGCAGCACGGTGATGCCGGCCGCCAGGATGAAGAAGGACAAGAGGAACAGCGCATAGCTGCCGGTGGACGCCGGGTAAAACATGGCGCAGCCGGCGGCCGCGATCAGCAAACCGGCGACGACGCCGCGCTGATAGCCGATTTTCTTGATCAGCATGCCGGCCGGCAGCGAAACGATGGCGTAGGCGCCGAAGAAGCAGAATTGCACCAGCATCGCCTGGACATACGTCAAGGTGTAGATCGAGCGCAGATGGGGAATCAGCACATCATTGAGCGAGGTCAGCAATCCCCACATGAAAAACAGCACCGTGACAATGATCAGGGCGCCTGTATTGTTTTGCGTGCCGGCCCGTGCGGACGGTACGCCCTGGCCTTGCTTTACATATTCCATACCTTCTCCATTTTTCAATTCCAAGTTGATCGCGCCAGGCATGGAAGCGTTTCCACCCGGGCAGCACCAGGACGCGCAAGCGCCACGCAGATATCAGCGTGGGCCATGACTGCCATCAGCGATACGGGGCAGGCATGGCATCTCGCGCGTGCGGCCGACCGTTTCTCGTCAGAACGATGTCTTGTGGGCGCGGCACGCCTGCGGGCTGCGTCTGAAAACAACATCCAGGACAAAAACGTCTTGTAGTAAAACTACGATCCTGCGCCGGCATTATGCCTTAAAGCCCCGTATTGCGCAGCTTTCGCGACCATTATTTGAAAAATGAATAGCTGACATTTGAAATCAAAAGTAGCCTTATAACTTGGAATCGCTATACTTATATTGCAGTGCAGCACAACGCGGCACGCCACTCAAGGAGTCTGCCATGTCTACCGCATTTACTTACCACACCACGCAAAACAGCAATATCGTCGCCACCCTCGTCCACGCCGCCAAGCGCGTCGGTGCCTGGCTGAACCAAAGCAGCGACCGCCGCGAACGCGCTTATGAAGAAGCCTACCTGGCTGAATCGACCGACCGCTACGATCTGGAATACCGCATGCGCGAACTGGCCCGTGCCAACCCGCAGCCCACCTGGATGAGCGGCCTGAGCCGTTAATGTACTGAACCGGAAGCAAGCAGTACCAGCAAGACCATCGCCAGACCCATCCTGCTCGCCTCGCGCTTGAGCACGGGATGGGTATGCGGCAACACACGGCCGCCCGGCACGACGCCGGGAAGCGTCGTCATGCTGCAGTGCATCAGGTCATTTTCATGACCATCTGCACGTTTTACTATCAATTCATCTAGTTTTACTACGTATTTCTACGGATCGCTCAATGCGGGATCATGCCGGTGAACACGTACGCCTGCAGCATGGTGATGATGCCGATGATGACGGCAAACAGCAGGCTGTGCTTCAAGGTAAAGCGGAACAGGTCCGATTCCTTGCCCACCAGGCCAGTCGCGGCGCAGGCGACGGCGATCGACTGGGGCGAGATCATCTTGCCCGTCACGCCGCCCGTCGTATTGGCCGCCACCAGCAAGGTGTCGGACACGCCGATCTGGTGCGCCGTCGTGTTTTGCAGGGAGCAGAACAAGGCATTCGACGACGTATCGGACCCCGTCAGGAACACCCCCAGCCAGCCCAGGAACGGCGAGAAGAACGGAAAGGCGGCACCGCTGCCGGCCAGCAGCAGGGCCAGGGTGGACGACATGCCCGAATAGTTGGCCACGAAGGCAAACGCCAGCACCATGCCGATCGACAGCACGGGACGGCGCAATTCCACGAGCGTTTCGACGAACGCCTTGATGCCATCGCGCGGCTTCATGCGCAGCATCCACATCGACAGCACGGCCGTCAGCAAGATCGCCGTGCCCACGGCCGACAACAGGTCGAGCTTGAAGACGGCGTCATACGCTTTCGGCTCCGCCACGATCGGCATCGTCTTGATCACCAGTTTATCGAGGTAAGGCACGTGGATCTTGACGACCAGACTGGACAACGCGCCGCCGGCGGCGAACAGGGACTTGAAGCCGGGCAGGCTCCAGACGGTGACGATGGCCGTCAGCAAGCCGAACGGCGCCCAGGCGCGCGCCGTCTGCGCCAAGGTGTAGGGCGAGGCGGCGCGGCTGCCGCTGCCGCGCAAGTCCGCATTGCCTGCCCCGCCGCCAAAACCGGACAGCGCGGCGGCGCCGCCACCGACGGCGTTGACCACCTTGGCATTCTTCGGCTGCCACACTTTCAGGAACAGGGTCAGCGACACCAGGCTGACGAGGGCCGAAGTGATGTCCGGCAGCTCCGGCCCGATATGGTTCGACGTGAAGTACTGGGTGACGGCAAAGCTGGCGCCCGTTACCAGGGCAGCCGGCCACACTTCGCGCACGCCGCGCACGCCATCCATCATGAAGACCAGCCAGAAAGGCACGGCCAGCGACAGCAGCGGCAACTGGCGGCCCGCCATGGCGCCGATCAGGAACGGGTCGATGCCCGTCACCTGGCCCGCCACGATGATGGGGATGCCCATGGCGCCAAAGGCCACGGGCGCCGTATTGGCGATCAGGCACAGGCCCGCCGCATACAGCGGGTTGAAGCCCAGGCCCACCAGCAGGGCCGAGGTGATCGCCACGGGCGCGCCGAAACCGGCCGCCCCTTCCAGGAAGGCGCCGAAGGCAAAGCCGATCAACAGCACCTGCAGTCGCTGGTCGTCCGTGACCGACAGCACCGAGGCGCGGATGATCTCGATCTGCCCCGTTTTCACGACGATCTTGTACAGGAAGACGGCCGTGACGATGATCCAGGCGATCGGCCACAAGCCATACGCAAAACCATAGCCGGCCGCCGCCAGCGCCTGCGGCACGGGCATGCCGTACGCAAAAATCGCCACGGCCAGCGCCAGCGCCAGGGTGACGGCAGCCGCCACATGGCCCTTGATGCGCAGCGCGGCCAGGGCGATGAAGAAGAAAATGATGGGAACGGCTGCCGCCAGGGACGACAGCCACAGGCTGCCGAGCGGTGTATAAAGTTGGGTCCAGGTTTGCATGTCGGGTCTCCTCCGGTGGATGCGGGTTGATTGAAAAAACGGCTTTTGATGTAATTGTGTGTAGCGTGTTTTTTGCGGTGCTTCGGTGCTGCGGGGGCCGGCTTACTCCTCCTGCCCGCGCGCGTTGAGCAGGTCGGCCAGGCTGCGCGGCGCCGGCGTCAACGGCTTGCGGTGCTGCGTCCAGCCCAGCTGCTTGCCCGGCGTCAGTGCGCGCAGCCGGGTGGCGGCCCAGCGGAACAGGCGATAACTGATCGGGCGTGCGAAGGCGCCGCTCCAGAAACGCCAGACCAGGCTTTCGCCGCGGCTGAACTTGGCCCCCTGGCCGCGCAGCGGATGCGCCACCTGCTCGCCGGGATTGCGATTGGCCTCCGTACGCAGGCGCACCAGCAGTTGCGGGATCGGGATGCGCACGGGGCACACTTCGCCGCAGGCGCCGCACAGGCTCGACGCGGTGGCCAGGTCGGCCGTCGCAGCTAGTCCCAGCAAGTGGGGCGAGATGATCTTGCCGATCGGCCCCGGATACGTGGTGCCGTAGGCGTGGCCGCCGATGCGCGTGTAGACGGGGCAATGATTCATGCAGGCGCCGCAGCGTATGCATTGCAGGGTGGCGCGCAGCTGCTCGTCGGCGTAGGCCTGGCTGCGGCCGTTGTCGAGCAAGACCAGATGCACTTCGCGCGGTCCATCCTGTTCACCGGCGCGGCGCGGGCCGGAAATCAGGTTGAAGTACGTAGTGATGGCCTGCCCCGTGGCCGAACGCGTCAAGAGGCTCGCCAGCGGCACGATATGTTCGAGCTTGGCCACCACCTTTTCCATGCCCATGATGGCGATGTGCACGTCCGGCACGGACGTCGTCAGCCGGCCATTGCCCTCGTTTTCCACCAGCCACAGGGTGCCCGTGTCGGCCGCCGCGAAGTTCACGCCCGACAGGCCAATGTCAGCTTCGACGAAGGCCTGGCGCAGCGCGCGCCGGCCCGTCTGAATCAGGCTGTCGACGTCTTCCGTGTAGGGCGCGTCGGGAATGTGCTCGGCGAACAGGCCGGCGATGTCGGCCTTGGTCTTGTGAATGGCCGGCATGACGATGTGCGACGGCTTTTCGCCGGCCAGCTGCACGATGTACTCGCCCATGTCCGACTCCAGGCAGGTCATGCCGCGCGCTTCCAGGTAGTGATTGAGCTCGATTTCCTCGCTGGCCATCGACTTGCCCTTGATGAAGCGCGTTGCCTTGGCCTTTTGCGCGATGGCGTGGATGATGGCGTTGGCCTGCTCGCCATCCTCGGCCCAGTGCACCTGCACGCCGGCCGCCGTCAGCTTGTCTTCCAGCTGCACCAGCAAGTCGGGCAGGCGCGCCAGCGCGTGCCGGCGCACGGCTTCGCCGAGGTCGCGCAGGCGTTCCAGCTCGTCGCCGTCGGGGAACTGCGCCGTGCGCTTGTCCTGCAAAAAATCCATGGCACCGCGAAAGCTCTGGCGCAGCTTCGGGTCGTCCAGCGCGGCGCGGGCGCGCGCATGAAAGTCCGCCGGCTTGACGAATTGCAGTGGCTTGGCGTTCATGGCTGGCCTCCTTCACGGGCTGGCAAGTCATCGACGATCAGCACCCACAGCCAGCGCGGGCCATGCGCGCCATAGGCGAGGGTTTGCTGGATGTCGGACGTTTTCGAGGGACCCGACACCAGCACCAGGTTCGATGGCATGCCGTCCACCCAGCGCTCGGCGCGCGCCGCCGCATGCAAGTCCGCATGCAGGGTGCTCGCATACACGAGGCAAATGTGCAGCGGCGGCGCCAGCGACACCGTGCGCGGCGTGGCCGCGTCGGGCGCGATGACCAGCGTGCCCGTGGCGGCGATGCCGGAACGGGCGACGGTAAAACCCGCGTCGACGGTGTCGAACAACTCGCCCTTCCACTGCGCCAGCGGACGCTCGAAAGAGAGCACCTCGACGCCGTCCGGCAAGGCGGCCCGCAAGGCCAGTCCTTCCCTGCTATCGGCATCCATCAGCAGGCGGCGCACGCCATGCGCACCGAGGCGCTGCGCCAGCAGGGCGGGCCAGGCATCGCCGCGCACGCAATCGACTTCCGCATGCGCGGCCTGCAGGGCGGCCTGCAGGGCGGCGATCCGGCCCCGTGGCGACAGCGGCGCTTGTGCGCGGCGCGCCAGGTAGTGCTGGTCGATGGCCGTATCGATGACGTCCACCGCCTCGGGCGTGGACGGCGCGGCGGCGCGCAGGCGTCCCAGCATGCGTTCGCGGGCAGTCAGGGCGGCGCTCATGCTTCGCCTCCCGTGCGGCGCCACAAAAAGCTGGCCAGGTGTTCGACGGGCAGCGGCGCGCCCTGGTGCTGCGCGGCGTGGCCGATGTTGAGCAGGCAGCCGCAGTCGGCCGAGACGAGCCGGCCGCAGCCCGTGGCGCAGGCCGAGGCGATCTTGTCGCTGACCATGGCGCCGGAAATATCCGGGTGCTTCAGTGAAAACGTGCCGCCGAAGCCGCAGCATTCCGATTCGCGCTGGTGTTCGATGCGCGTCACGCCGGGCAAGGCGTCGACCAGGGCCACGCCGTGCACCCGCGTGCCCATTTCGCGGCGCGCGCCGCACGAGGTGTGCAGCACCACGTTTTCATCGGCCTGCCGCGGGCCAGCCAGGGCCAGGCCGGCCACATCGAGTTGCAGCACGCAGACGAGAAATTCGCTCAGTTCATACACGCGTTCGGCAAGTTCGGCCGCCTTGGGGCCGGCGACGGGGTCGTCCTGGAACAACTGCGGCCAGTGGTGGCGCATCATGCCGGCGCAGGAGCCGGACGGCACGATCACGGGCCAGGGCTGCGCGAACAGGTCGAGCTGGGCGCGGGCCACGGCGCGCGCCTGTTCCGGGTTGCCGCTGCTGTAGGCGGGCTGGCCGCAGCAGCTCTGGCCGCGCGGATAATGCACCAGCAAGCCTTCCCGCTCCAGCAGGCGCACCGCGTCGAGCCCCGCCTGCGGCACGAACAGGTCGACCAGGCAGGTGGCGAACAGGTACACCTGGAGCGGTGCGGGTGGATAGCGGCGTGGCTGGCGCGGATCTGGCTGCATGAGTGTGTCTCCCCGGCGCTCTGTGTGTTGCTGCGGCGCCGCTGTGTGTTGTTAAGAATGACTGGTTCACGCATAATTCCAGCTTCCGCAAGCCACTTCAAATTGCTCGGACCACTTTAAAACAACACCGGAAGACATCGATGGCGACAGGCATGCAAACGCGGGGCAGGGTCGAGATGGTGATGCGCAGGCTGGAAACCGCCCTGCTGGACGGCAGCTTGCCGGCGGGCGCGCAGTTGCCGGCCGAACGCCTGCTGGCGCAGCAATATGCCGTCTCGCGCAACACCGTGCGCGAAGCGGTGCAGCGGCTGGCGGCGCGGGGCCTGGTGCGCAGCCGGCGCGGCGCCGGCGTGTTCGTGACGGATCAGCTGCGCACGGGCATGGCGTCGCCATGGAGCCAGCTGGTGGCCGACCACCCCGCCCTGCGCGACGACATCCTGGAATTTCGCCGCGTGCTGGAAGGGGCGACGGCCTACTTTGCGGCGCAGCGGGCCAGCGTGGACGAGCGCGCGCAAATCATGGCGCTGCTGGCCGAACTGGAACAGGCGCGCGCCAGCGACGACAAGCACGGCGAGGCGCAGGCCGATGCACGCCTGCATGAAGTCATCGCGCAAGCGTCGCACAACACCATGTTCCTGCACTTGCACACCAGCATCATCGGCATGCTGCGCGAACACATCACCATCAATGGCACGGGCTTGCGCCAGCAGGACGAGGCCACTTCGCTGCAACTGCTGTCGCAGCACCGCACCCTGTGCGAGGCCATCTGCGCCAGCCAGCCCGAAGAGGCGCGCACGGCCATGCAAGGCCACATCGATTTCGTGCGCACGCGCGTCACCAGCGATGACGATTGAGGCCACTGGTAGGACCAGTACAGGAGCACGGCGGCAGCAAAAACTGCTACCATCGCGCGCCGCCACTCCTTTCATCCGCCCATGACCGTCCTTAGCCACACTCATCCGCTGGTACTGCAGCTGGAAAACGACTTGCTGCCCCTGTTTCGCGCCGCCCTGCCGTCACTTGCGGCCGCTGCGCCGCAGGTGCTCGCGTCCGTCTTCGCCTTTTCCAGCGGCACGGCGAGCGCCTTCCAGGATTATCATTTCGGCATTTCCTGCCTGCTCGCGGACGTGCCCGAGGATGCCCCGGAAGAAGTCGCGCTGCTGGTCAGCGTCACGGGACTCGACGCCGGCGCCCGGCTCAGCGCACAGGTCGTCTGGGGCCAGCCCTCGGGCCGGGTGGAAATGCAGGCCGGGCTGGACGCCGACAGCCTGCAAGCCTTGCATGCGGCCCTGCCAGGCTTGCAGGCCAGCTTGCAACAGGCAGCCAGCCGGGGCAGGCCGGAAATGTGACAGGAGCATGAAAAAGTGCCAGGAAACAACAACTTACGATTTCCGTAGCGCAACTTTATTGACTTCCACTAGCCCTAGCCCCTATCCTTTCAGTTACGTTTGGTGAGAATGTGTGCATGTTCAGGCGAGCATGCAAACGGCCTCGCCTTGCCTTCACAAAAGTCCATTCCGCATTTTTATTGCAACCATCAGGGCAACGCGCCTGGACGGCCGCTGCCGGCAAATACGGAGCTGACTGCCATGCCATCGCACCACCATTTCCCCGGATCATCCTTGCTGGGCTGCGCCTTCCTGCTGGCGGCCGCGCTGCCTGTGCAGGCCCAGACCACGGACAGCACTGGCGCCACCTTCAGCGCCAATGCCAGCCTCACTTCGCAATACATTTCGCGCGGCTTCCGCCAGACCTGGGGCAAGCCGGCCCTGCAGGCGGGCGTCGACTACGCGCACCCGAGCGGCTGGTCGCTGGGCACCTGGGCTTCCACCGTCAGCGACCGCTATATCCAGGATGCAAGCGTCGAATGGGATCTGTACGGCGGCTACGGCGGCACGGTGGGCGAGCTGGGCTACAGCGTGCTCGCGTATTACTACAAGTATCCGGGCGCCGTGTACCGCGCCACAGGCGTCAGGTACGACTATGGCGAACTGTCGCTGGGCCTGACCTACCGCATGCTGTACGCCAAATACAACCATACCGTCACGCGGGACTTCTTCGGCATCACGCATGCGCGCGGCACGGGCTACCTGGACGTGGGCGCGAATGTCGACCTGGGCAATGCCTGGACCTTGAACCTGCACGCCGGCAATGGCCGCGTGGCGGGCACGGGCAATGCCATGTGGAACTGGCGCGATGCCAAGGTGGGCGTCACGCGGGCCTTCGACGGCGGCTGGAGCCTGAGTGGCGCCGTGACGCGCGCCTGGGGCGCCACCGACGCCTACGACCATTACACGCTGGGCATCCCGAATGCGGCTGGCCAGTTCGACACCTCGAACCCGGCCGCGGCCACCTTCGTGCTGGCCGTCAGCAAGACTTTCTAGGCGCGCTACCCGCGACGCCCGAGACACCGATACCCCTCCCCATCAAGGAACAGCCTCATGCAACTATCACTGAACAGTAAAATCTGCGTCGCCGCCACCGCGCTCGCCGTCCTCAGCCTCGGCGTCACGGCGGCCGTGATCGGCTACAAGAGCAGCGCCAGCGCCGAAGCAGCCGCGCTGGACCTGGCGCGCACGTCGGCACGCGAAGTGGCCGGTGCGCTGCAGGCGCGCATCGCCAGCAACCTGTCGAGCGTGTCCAGCCTGGCCGGCGCCATGCGCGGCACCAAGGGCGCGAATTTGCCCCTGCAGCGCGACCAGATCAATGAACTGACCAAGGCGACGTTGACCAGCTCGGAAGACTTGCTGGGCTCGGCCGTGACGTGGGAGCCGAACGCACTCGACGGCAAGGATGCGGAGTTTGCCAACCAGAAACCGAACTACGACGCCAGCGGCCGCTTCATGCCCTACTGGACGCGTGGGGCCGGCGGCAAGCTGCAAGTCGAGCCCATCGTCTTCGACCCGAAAGCGGGCGCCAACGACTGGTACGACGTGCCCAAGCGCACCGGCAAGACTTACTTTACGGAACCATATATCTACCCCGTGGACGGCAAGGATGTGCTGATGGCTTCGCTGGTGGCGCCCATCATGATCGACGGCAGCTTCAAGGGCACGGCCAGCGCCGACTTCATGCTCACGCGCCTGGCGAAAATCCTCGCCGACCTGAAAGTGATCGAGGGCGGCAAGCTGGCCCTGATCTCGAACGGCGGCCTGTACGCCAGCCACCCCGAGCCTGCACGGCTGGGCAAGAAGGCGGACGACGTGCCGGCCGCCGGCCTGGAAAAGGTGCGCCAGGGCCAGGCGTATGAATACGAGGATGACAAGGGCTACATCCATTTGCTGCAGCCGCTGCAGATCCACCCCGACATCGCGCCGTGGAGCGTGGAATTGAATTTCCCGAAAAGCGTGGCCACCGCCTCGGCGCGCGACCTGATGGTCTACACGCTGATCGTCGCCCTGCTGTGCGCGGCAGCCACGGCCGGCATTTTGATTCTCGTCGTCAACCAGCTGACACGCCCCCTGCGCACCCTGGGCCGCACCATGACGGACCTGTCCAGCGGCGACGCCGACCTGCGCGTCAAGCTGGAAGTCAAGGGCACCGACGAGCTGGCCGTCATCGGCAAGGGTTTCAACGCCTTCGTGGAAAAGATCCACGCCGTGCTGCTGCAAGTGCAAGCCAGTGCCGACAACGTGGCACGCGCCAGCGCGGAAATTGCGCAAGGCAATAACGACCTGTCGGCCCGCACGGAACAGCAAGCCAGCTCGCTGGAAGAAACGGCCGCCTCCGTGGAAGAACTGACGGGCACCGTCAAGGAAAATGCCGACCATGCGCGCCAGGCGAATCAACTGGCTGCTTCCGCATCGAGTGTGGCACAGAAGAGCGGCGAAGTGGTCGGCAAAGTCATAGAAACCATGACGTCGATCAATGACTCGTCAAACAAGATCGTCGACATCATCAGCGTCATCGACGGCATCGCCTTCCAGACGAATATCCTGGCGCTGAACGCGGCCGTGGAAGCGGCGCGCGCGGGCGAACAGGGGCGCGGTTTCGCCGTCGTCGCCACGGAAGTGCGCAACCTGGCGCAGCGCTCCGCCGCGGCGGCCAAGGAAATCAAGCTGCTGATCGACGATTCCGTGGGCAAGGTGGCCGCCGGCAGCAAGCTCGTCGATGAAGCGGGCGCCACCATGGAGCAAGTGGTCGACAGCGTGCGCAAGGTCACCGCCATCATGGCCGACATCAGCGTCGCCACCACCGAGCAAAGCGACGGCATCGCCCAGGTCAACCAGGCGCTGGCGCAGATGGATGGCGTGACGCAGCAAAACGCGGCCCTCGTCGAGGAAGCGGCGGCGGCCGCCGAAAGCCTGCAAGACCAGGCCAGCCATCTGGCCGAGGTGGTCAGCGTGTTCAAGCTGGGCGAGCAGGCGCGCCAGGCAACGTCGACAGCAACGCCGGCTGCAGCGCCAGCAGCGCCGCGCGCCGTGACGCCCAAGACCGCCGCGCCAGCCAAACGCCTGAGTGTTGCCAAGCCGCAAGCAGCACAGCATGCGCCAGCCAAGGCGCCGGCAGGCGATGACTGGGAAGAGTTTTAAGCCGGACCTTTCCGGCGGCGGCCGGCGCCAGATTCAGGCGCCGGCACGAATTTTATAAACGGCCAACTCAATACCTGCCTCGCGCCGGATTCGGCGTGGCACCCGCCTGTTTCTCCTCGGTGCCATTGAATGGCCGCACTTCAGATTACCTTCCTTTATTTCCCGCCGCATCAGCACCAGGAGAATGTTCTACCGCTCCTGCCGGAATTTATCCGATGACCATTTTCAATACCGGCATTGCGGCCAATTTCAAATTTCACAAAAATAAGATACGCATGTACTTTATAATATCGCCGCGTATACGGCACGCTTCCAGCCGGTTGAAGATTTACAGGAATCACGGATGAAAAAAGTATTGGCTTTATTAATGGTATCGGGCACAGTGGTATTGACTGGTTGCGGTGGCGGCGGAAACAGTAGTGCTAATGGTAGTGCTAACGGCAATGCAGACGTAGCGGTCCCGCCAGTGGTGGTAGCGCCCCCTCCAGTGGTGGTCGCACCTCCGCCTCCTCCCGCCCTGGCCGCCTATGTTGGCACCTGGACTCCCGCATGTAACGACTCTTTCCGCCAGCGCCTCGTCGTCGCCCTCAAGAACGATGGCAGCGGCGCCCTGGAAATATCGACTTACGATGAAACCTTCAGCACTGCCGATTGCAGCGGCCCCGTGCAATTTACGGAAACCACGAGTGAAAAGATTACCGCGACGCCGGATGGCGCAGGCAATATCCAGCTCAAGCTGACGGCGGACAGCCCGGCCTCGGACATCCGCATCGACAAGGTCGTATCGTCGCTGCCAGCCCACACCATCCAGATTACGGGCCCGGCCGTCACCACGGTGCTGGTCAATGGCAAACCCAATTGGCGCATCACCGATGGCAGTGGCGACACCACGGACATCCCGGATACCGGCATACAACAGGCAGTAAGTGACAACGGCGGCTTTTATTTGCGCGGTAACGAATTGTTTACCGTGATGCAAAAAGACGGTGCTTATGTGCTCGATATGCACTATGTAAAACAATAAATCAGTCAGTAATCAGCCATTGCGCCGCGTGAGCGGCGCAATGCGCACCAGTTACACCACATCCTCCCTTCATTCCCGCAAACCATTTCAGCGCATTGCCGCGACATGATCCAAATCAAGTCAGCGATAGATTCGGTGAGAATTCCTTCCTATTAATAATCCTATAATCAGGCCGCGTTGACGGCACGCACCGCTGCCGGATAAAAAGGACTCTGAATGAAAAAATTATTGGCAGTATTGGTCGGCTCGGCCGCGGCACTCCTGACCGGCTGCGGTGGCGGCGGTGGGGGTAGTTCGGCGCAGCAGCTTGCCGGCGATTCCGGTTCCACCTCGCCACTGGCCGCATATCTTGGCACGTGGCAATCGGCGTGTGACAATCACGACCGGCAAGTGCTCGTCGTCGCGCTCAAGAGCGACGGCAGCGGTTCGTTGGAACTGACGCCGACCGGCGAAACCTACTTCAAGGCCGATTGCACCGGCCCCGTGGTCGCGACGGACGGCATGAGCGCGAAAATCACCGGCAAGCCGGACGGTACAGCCGACATGCCGATCAAGCTGGCGGAAAATGCCGCGGCAACGAACTTGCGCGTCGACAAGTTCACCTCGTCGGTGCCGGCCTATACCTTCCAGCGCAGCGGCGCCACCGTGCAATATGTATTGCGCGATGGCAAACAGCAATGGTGCGTCAAGGTGGACAATGGCGAATCGTGCATGTGGGATGAGGGCATGCACGCGGCGCTGAGCGTCCCCGGCGGCCTGTCCTTGCGCGGCAACGACCTGTACTCGGTGGTGCTGGACCCGGAAAAGGGCGTGTATGTCCTGGACGTGCACTACGTGAAAAAATAAGCGCGTGATCAGCTGCAGGGCCGCCCGGCCCTGCAGTTGCCACGGTGCATCTTCTCGCCCGCCGCTTCATGGACTCGCTAGCGTGAGCGGGTATCTGTGTAAAATCAAACAGACATTGCAAAAATAAAAAGCTATCCTGTAGAAAAACAGGAGCTTGCCATGTCACACCATGCCTTTCCCCTGCCCTCCCACGCTGCACTGGACGCCCTGCTGCAGCCTCAGGACAGCGCTTTCCACCCCATCGAAGGCTTGCGGCGCTTGCGCGACGCGGGACTGGAGCAGCTGCCCCTGCCCGGCCACGGCGCCACCCTGCAGCGCTGGCAAATGCTGGCCGCCATCGCCGCCGTCGACCTCTCCCTGCTCAAGCTGTATGAAGGCCATACCGATGCGCTCGCCATCCTGGCGGAAATCGGCGGCTCCGGCGTGCCGGCCGGCAGCAGCTGGGGCGTCTGGTGCGCGGACCTGCCGGGCGCGCGCGTCCGCTTGCGGCAAACGGCCGAGGGCCGCCATGTGCTCGACGGACGCAAGGCCTGGTGTGCCGGGGCGAAGGGCCTCAGCCATGCTTTGATCAGCTGCTGGAACGACGCTGGCCAGGCTTGCCTGGCCTCGGTGACCCTGTCGCAGCCCGGCGTGCTCGTCACGGACGAAGGCTGGCAAGCCGTCGGCATGCATGCCTGCGCCAGCGTCGACGTGACTTTTTCTGCCGCGCGCGCCTTTCCCGTGGGCGCGCCGGGCGCCTATCTGCAGCGGCCCGGCTACTGGCATGGCAGCGCGGGCATCGCCGCCGCCTGGTATGGCGCGGCCTGCGCCGTCGCCAGCCACCTGCATGCGCGCGCGCAACACGCCGCGCCCGACCCCGTCCGCCTGGCGCAGCTGGGACAAATCGATTGCGTCTTGCGCGCCACCGGCGCCCTGCTGCGCGAAGGCGCCGCGGAAATCGACCAGCACCCGCAACGCGACGCCATGGGACTGGCCCTGCGCCTGCGCCTGGCAACGGAAGACGCCGCCACCCTGGTCTTGCACCTGGCCACGCGGGCGCTGGGCGCAGGCCCCCTGTGCCGCGATGCCCGTTTCGCCCGCCTGGCTGCCGACCTGCCCGTGTTCCTGCGCCAGAGCCACGCGGAACGCGACCAGTCCGTGCTGGGCGGCATCGTCGCCGGCGCAGAAGACCATCCTTGGTCGCTGTGACAAAAAAAATCGCCGGACCGGATGGACTCCGGGCCGGCGATCAGGGCTAGCCTGAAGGCTGACTGATTACTTGAGCGGCATGGCGATACCGAACATCACCGACTGGGTACGTCCGCTATCGATATTCAGATTGCTGTTGTAGTCCAGCGTGATGGTCATGCCGTTCGACAACAGCAGCTTGACGCCCAGGCCCGCCGTCCAGTTGCCCGTCTGCTGCGGCACTGTGCGGATCACGTACACGGGACCGTCGGCCACCAGGTCGGCATACGCCAGGCGCGCATCATCGGCGCCCTGGAACTGGTGGCGGTACTCGAGCCGCGCGCGCGGGAACCACGTGCCCAGACCACCGACATAGATACCCTCGGCCCGCACACCCAGCGCGCCGATGCGCGAACGCACCGTCTGCTTGAAGTAGCTCAGGGCGTTGATGCCCGCCGCCTTCTCCGTGTACGGATCGAGCTTGGCCGACATCAGTTCCACGCGGCCATACGGCGACCACATCCAGGTTTCCTGGCGCATCTCGATACCGCCCACCAACGCGCCGAACACTTGCTTGCCGTCGCGTTCGCCCGTGGCGAAACCGCTGCCATCGGTCAAGTAGCGCGACGCGTCGTATTGCAGGGTGCCATAGCCGAGCACGCCGTCAAGGAAGACGCCCTTGCTCGGACGCAGGCTGCCATACACGGCCGCCACGGCGCTGTCGGCCGTGCTGCGGCTGCCGTTCTGGCCCACGTCGCTGCGGTCATGGCTGAAACCGGCACCCACGCCCAGGGTCGCCAGGTCGCTCAAACGGTAATCGCCGCCCACGCTCACGCCATTCGTGCGGAAGCGGAAGCCCGTGTCGCGGCCATTCACATAATGCTGGCCGAAATCGACCGCGCCACCGAGCCACAGCGACAGCGCCTGTTTCTGCGTGTCCGGCTTCTGCGGCATGTCCGGCAAGCCATTCGTTGCCTGGCTGACATCCGTGCCGCCCACCGCCTTATCGCTGCTGAAACCGGCATCCGGCTGGCGCAGGGACGCCTTGCGCATGAACGGTTTCACGGCCGTGCCGAACACGCGGTCCGCTTCCTGCTCTTGCCAGCGCGCCAGCGCTGCCGTCGGATTGCCGCTGTCGTTCGGCGGCGTCAGGCTCAGGCCAAAGTTCGACCGTCCCCAGCCATCGCCATGCAGGCTTTCCAGGCGCTGCGTGAAGTTCGACAGCTGCGCCGTGGCGAAGCGCCGCGCCGCATCGGCTTGCGCCGCTTGCAAGCCGATCACTTCCGGATCGAGCGACGGGTCGCGCCGCGCCGTCACGGTCACGTTGACCACGCCCGGCTTCGAGGTGGCAAAGGCATTGCTCAGGGTGTAGCTGACGACGGCCGCGCCGGCAAACTTGCCCGAAGCCGCAAAGCTCAGCTGGTACGACGGCTTGCCGGCCGTGCCCACGTCGCGCACCACCACCTTGCCCGCCTCGGCCGGCGCCACGCTCAGCACATTGGCCGCCGTGAACGGGCCGCCCGTGGCGCCCGCCGTCAGGTCGACCGTCACCGTCAGGCCCGCCACCACCGTGGCGCTCTGGCTGGCCACCTGCGGCATCGGATTGACGCTGATGGTCGCTTTCACCGGTGCCGAGGTGCCGAACACGTTCGACACGGTGTAGCCGATGCTGATGTCGCCGCTGGTGTTGATGCCTGGCGTGTAGACGATGTCCATGCCATTGACGACTGCCGTGCCGCTGGCTGGCTGCGTAGTGATGGCCACGGCCGTGAACGGGCCGCCGGTCGCGCCCTGCGTCACCTGCAGGGTCACCGGCGTACCGGCCAGTACCGTCGCCGTCTTGGCGACAGGCACCGGCACCGGTTGCGGCGCCACCGTCACGCTGACCGTGGCCGGCGCGGAGGTGCCGCCTGGACCCGTCGCCGTGTAGCTGAAGCTGTCCGGACCGAAGTAGTTGGCATTCGGCACATACGTCACCTTGAAACTCGCACCGGCGACGGCGCGCGCCATGCGCGCCGAGGCACCGCTCGAGACCACCGTAACGCGCCCGTGCTGCGGCGGCGTGACGATGGTCACGTCCGTGATTGGGCTGCCATCCGTGGAAGCGATGGTCAGGCTCACTTCCTGGTTGGCCGAGGTGGTCGCCGTTTCATTGGGCACCGGTGGCGGCGCCTGGTTCACCTGCAGGGTCAGCGCTTGCTGCACCGTGAACTGGTGCGCGTCCTTCGCCTGCAAGGTGAAGGCGAAGCTGCCCGCCACCGTCGGCGTGCCGCTGACGATGCCGGTCGCCGCGTCGAGCGCCAGGCCGGTCGGCAAGGCGCCGCTGCTCAGGGAGTACACGTAAGGCGCAACACCGCCGGCCGCCGTGAATGGCTGGCTATACGCGTCGCCCGCACGGATCGCCGCCAAACTGGCCGGCGTCAGGGTCAGGGTGGGCGCAGCTACCGTCAGCGTGTAGTTTTTGCTGAGGCTGAATGGCGCACCCACGCCCGTGCTGCTGTCGGTGACCTTGATGCTGAACGGGAAACTGCCCGCCGCATTCGTCGTGCCGGACAGCACGCCCGTAGCCGTATTCAGGCTCAGGCCCACGGGCAAGGTGCCCACCACGGCATAGCTGTACGGCGCCGTGCCGCCCGTCCCCGTCAGGGTCGTGCTGTAGGCCGCTTCCGCCGTCGGATTGGGCAAGCTGGCCGGGTTCAGCGCCAGTACCGCCGAAGCGACGGACAGCGTGTAGCTCTTCGTCCCCGTGAATTGACGCGAATCCGTCACTTGCACCACCAGCGCAAAATCGCCAGCCGCCGTAGGCGTGCCGCTCAAGACGCCGCTGGCGTTCGAGCTCATGCCGGCAGGCAGGCTGCCCGTTATCGCGAACGTGTACGGACCGACACCGCCGCTGGCCGTCAGTTGCTGGCTGTACGCGGTGGCAACGGTTGCCCCCGGCAAGCTGGCCGGGGTGACGCCGATGGCCGAGGTCACGGTCAAGGTATACGTTTGAGTTGCCTGGGCATTGACCCCTGCGACCGCGGCTTGCGTCGCGGTGATGGTGCTGGTGCCGGCGCTGACCGGAGTGATGACGCCGGTGCCGCTGACAGTCGCCACGCCCGCGTTCGAGCTGGTATAGCTCAAGGCGCCATAACTGCCGCCCGTCAGGCTGGAGGTCGCCGCATTGCTGAAGTTGTTGCCCAATGGAACGGATGCCGCGGTCGGTGTCGCAAACGTGATGACACCGGTCGGGATATACGTAAATTGGTCCGCCGCGCCGCTGGCGCTGGTGCCGCCAACCGTGGTCACCTTCACGTCCACCACGCCCAGGCTGCCCGATGGACTCGTGGCCGTGATCTGCGTGGCGCCGTTGACGACAAAGCTGCCGGCATTGCTGCCGCCGAATCGCACTGCCGTGGCACCTGTAAAGCCGGTACCGGTGATGACCACGCTGGTGCCGCCGGCGATGGGGCCGAAGGCAGGTGAAATGCCGCTGACTGCCGGCGCCACCACATACGTGAACTGGTCCGACGCGCTGGTGGCGCTCGTGCCACCGACAGTGGTGACGCGCACGTCCACCGTGCCGGCACCAGCTGGCGCCGTGGCCGTGATCTGCGTGGCGCTATTGACGGTGAAACTCGTCGCCGCCGCACCGCCAAACGTCACTGCCGTCGCGCCGCCAAGGCCCGCGCCGCTGATAACGACACTGCTGCCGCCCGTCGTTGGACCGGAGGCCGGGGAAATACCGCTCACCACCGGCGCCCCCACATACGTGAACTGGTCGTTCGCGCTGGTGGCGCTCGTGCCACCGGTGGTGGTGATGCGCACGTCCACCGTGCCCGTGCCGGCTGGCGCCGTCGCCGTGATCTGCGTGGCGCTGTTGACCGTAAAGCCCACCGCTGCCGTGCCGCCGAACGTCACCGCCGTCGCGCCACTGAAATTCGTGCCGCTGACAGTGACCGTGGTGCCGCCAGTGACCGGGCCGGAGGTGGGCGAAATGCTGCTCACCGCCGGTGCTGCCACGTACGTAAATTGGTCCGCCGCGCTGGTGGCGCTCGTGCCGCCGATGGTGGTGACGCGCACGTCCACCGTGCCCGTGCCGGCTGGCGCCGTCGCCGTGATCTGCGTGGCGCTATTGACGGTAAAGCCCGCCGCTGCCGTGCCGCCGAACGTCACCGCCGTCGCGCCACTGAAATTCGTGCCGCTGATGGTGACCGTGCTCCCCCCCGCGGCGGGACCGGCCGTGGGCGAAATGCTGCTCACCACCGGTGCGCCCACATACGTGAACTGGTCATTCACGCTGGTGGCGCTCGTGCCACCGGTGGTGGTGATGCGCACGTCCACCGTGCCGGCACCGGCTGGCGCCGTCGCCGTGATCTGCGTGGCGCTGTTGACGGTAAAGCCGGAGGCGGCCGCTCCACCGAACGTCACCGCCGTCGCGCCACTGAGATTCGTGCCGCTGATGGTGACCGTGGTACCGCCAGCAGCCGGGCCGGCCGTGGGCGAAATGCTGCTCACCACCGGTGCCGCCACGTACGTAAATTGGTCCGCCGCGCTGGTGGCGCTGGTGCCGCCGATGGTGGTGATGCGCACGTCCACCGTGCCCGCGCCGGCTGGCGCCGTCGCCGTGATCTGCGTGGCGCTATTGACCGTAAAGCCCGTCGCTGCCGTGGCGCCGAAGGTCACCGCCGTCGCGCCACTGAAATTCGTGCCACTGATGGTGACCGTGGTGCCGCCGGCAGCCGGGCCGGCCGTGGGCGAAATGCTGCTCACCACCGGTACTGCCACGTACGTAAATTGGTCCGCCGCGCTGGTGGCGCTGGTGCCGCCGATGGTGGTGATGCGCACATCCACCGTGCCGGAACCGGCTGGCGCCGTCGCCGTGATCTGCGTGGCGCTGTTGACGGTAAAGCCGATGGCTGCCGTGCCACCGAACGTCACCGCCGTCGCGCCACTGAAATTCGTGCCGCTGATGGTGACCGTGCTGCCGCCTGCGATGGGGCCAGCAGTAGGCGACAGGCTCGTCACCGTCGGCACCGCCACGTAGGTAAATTGATCGGCCGCGCTGGTGGCGCTGGTGCCGCCCGACGTGGTCACGCGCACATCCACCGTGCCCGTGCCGGCTGGCGCCGTCGCAGTGATCTGCGTGGCGCTGTTGACCGTAAAGCCGATGGCGGCAGTAGCGCCGAATCTCACCGCCGTCGCGCCACTGAAATTCGTGCCGCTGATGGTGACCGTGCTCCCCCCCGCGGCGGGACCGGCCGTGGGCGAAATGCTGCTCACCACCGGTGCTGCCACGTAGGTGAATTGGTCCGCAGCGCTGGTGGCGCTGGTACCGCCGACCGTCGTGACGCGCACGTCCACCGTGCCCGTGCCGGCTGGCGCCGTCGCCGTGATCTGCGTGGCGCTGTTGACCGTGTAGCCGGTCGCCGCCGTGGCGCCGAAGGTCACCGCCGTCGTGGTGGAAAAGTTCGTGCCACTGATGACGACCGTGGCGCCGCCGCCTGCCGGCCCCGCAGTGGGCGAAATGCTCGTCACTGTCGGCAATGCCACAAAGGTGTACTGGTCGTTCGCGCTGGTGGCGCTGGTGCCGCCGGGCGTCGTGACGCGCACATCCACCGTGCCCGTACCGGCTGGCGCCGTCGCCGTGATCTGCGTGGCGCTGTTGACCGTGTAGCCGGTCGCCGCCGTCGCGCCGAAGGTCACCGCCGTCGCGCCGGTAAAGTTCGAGCCGTTGATGGTGACCGTGGTGCCGCCACCGCCTGGGCCCGCCGTCGGCGAAATACTGGTGATCGCTGGTGCCGGAACATAGGTGAACTGGTTTGACGGATCGGCGGCGTTGGTGCCGCCTGGCGTAGTGACGAATACGTTCACGACACCGGTGCCGGCTGGCGACGTGGCGGTGATGGTCGTGGAATTGAGCACGGTAACGCTGAGGCCATTGTTGCTGCCGAATTTGAGCGCCGTTGCGCCGGTAAAGCCGGTACCGGTAATGGTGACGGCGGTGCCGCCGCTAACCGGACCGAGCGCAGGCGACACACCTGTGACGGCAGGCGGCGGCTGGGCATTGATCACCAGGGAATAGCTTCTGGACGTGTTGTATGGTCCATTGCCGCCCGTGCTGTCCGTCGATTTCATCACAAAGTTGTAGGTGCCCAAAGCACCGGGCGTGCCCGAGAGCAAGCCGCTGCCCGACAGGGTGAGGCCCGCCGGCAGGCTGCCCGATTCCACCACATACGCAAAGGGCCCGGTGCCGTTCGCGGTCGACATCTGCTGGCTGTAGGGCACCGACAATCCGCCTGCCGCCAGCACCGTGGGCGTGATGGACAGGGTGGGCACGGCGATCGACACGGAGTAATTCTTGGTGACGGTCAGCGGCGTGCCTGAGGTCGAGTCGGTCACCTTGATGCCGAACACATAGGCGCCGGTCGCCGTCACGGTGCCGGAAATCACGCCGGTCGACGACACAGTGATGCCAGGTGGCAAAGCACCAGAGACAAGCGCGTAGTTGTAAGGCGCGACACCGCCGGTCGACGACATCGCCTGGCTGTACGCCACGCCGATCACGGGCGCCGATATGCTGCCCGGTGTCACGGTGAAGGCAGCCGCAGGGGGCAGGACGGTCACCGTAAAAGTCACCGCCTTGCTGTCTTCATCCCACAGGACAAAGCTGTCGGACAGCGCCCCGTCGCCATTATTGATATAGGTCGCAATACCGGTACCGTTATTGACGAGACCAGTAATCGTGCCGTGCAAGGCAGTCGCGCCATTGTCCGTCAGGCCAAATGAGCTACACAGCGACAAATCGATGACATAGGAGTCGCCTGATGCGACAGTAAAACTCCTCTGATTGGGAATACATTTCGTGCTCGGATCGCCGTTGGCTGCCTGCGCCGGGCCTGCGCCAAGCGCCAGCATCAGCAAGCACAGCGTAACGCTGCAATACAGGAAACGGCCAAACGCTGATGCCAGGCCTACCCGGCGAGCCGCTGCCGGCCCTCGAATTCCTGCGACAAAAGCAAGGAACAAAAAATGTGCCGGACGGGCGACGATATCGTTGCAAATACGCAACATGATTTCTCCAATACAGAGTTTTTTGGACAAAAAGAACCATGGATTCAGGCTGCAAGCGATCCCCATTCAGGGCTCTTCCAGAGGGCCAACAGATGTTGACGCTTGCCATACGACAACGTATGCTACCTCGAGATTTCAATAAAGTAACTATAACAAAAAGGGTTTTTCAAAAAACAATATTGATTGCAAATGGAAAATATTATTCCTTTAACATTCAATAACATTCCAACAGCGGGAGAACGATGATGGCTGAAGTGTATTTGGGACAAATCATGATGAGCGGATTTGCGTTTGCACCGCGTGGATTTGCAGCATGTAACGGGCAATTGCTGCCAATTACGCAGAATCAGGCACTGTTTGCCCTGTTGGGTACCTTTTACGGGGGGAACGGCACGACCAACTTTGCATTGCCAAATTTACAAGGCAGCACCCCTGTCGGCTCGGGCAGTTCGGTGGACGCTTCCTGGCAACCCGTCCCCTACCAGGTCGGCGCTCGTAACGGCGCGGAAGCTATCACTTTGACACTGAGTCAGATTCCACCGCATACGCACGCGGCCAATGCGCTGACCACGCCAGGCACTACAAAGAACCCGACCAACACCCTGTATGGCGGCAGCGGCACGGAAGCCATCTATGGCACGGCAGGCCCGCAAGTGCCCTTGAACAACCTGGTTCTGGCCCAGACGGGCGGCAGCCTGCCGCATAACAATATGCAGCCCTTCCAGGTACTCAATTTCAATATCGCCCTGAACGGCGTCTTCCCATCGCGCAACTAACATGCCAGCCACTTCCCACGGAGCAAAGTCATGACTACACCTTATGTCGGCGAGATCCGCCTGTTTTCCTTTCCCCGCATACCGCAAGGCTGGTTTGCCTGCGACGGCAGCCTGAAGTCCATCGCCAATAACGAGGTGCTATATACCCTGCTGGGCACCACCTATGGCGGCGACGGCGTCAATACATTCGGTGTACCCGACCTGCGCGGCCAGGTGCCCTTGCATCAGGGCACCGGCCCTAGCCTGACACCCCGGGTCATGGGGCAAAAGGGGGGCAGCGAAACGGTGACCTTGCTGCCGACCCAGATGCCTGCGCATACGCACGTCTTCAGTGCGATCAGCACTCTGGCGACAAGCAACGCGCCAGGCACCAGCGCACAGCTGGCGGCACCGGTCAATAACGACAAGATGTACACGAGCAGCCTGGCTGGCCTCACGACCTATGACATGGCGCCCGCAGCAACGGGCACTGCAGGCAGCAGCTTGCCGCATGACAACACCATGCCCACCCTGACCGCCTCGTTTTGCATCGCATGGGCAGGTATTTACCCATCCCAACAATAGCAGCCAGCACGCAAGCGCAGCCCATAAAATCGATCAGGAGAACCTACCGTGACATCACCATATCTTGGCGAAATACAAGTCTTTGGCTTCAATTTCACCCCTGCCGGGTGGGCAAGCTGTAATGGCGCCACCCTGCAGATCAGGCAATTCAGCGCCCTGTTTTCATTAATCGGCACGCAATATGGCGGCGATGGCGTCAACACCTTCCAGTTGCCCAACTTCACAGGACGCGCGCCCTGCAGCCAGGGCCAGGGGCCAGGCTTGACGCAGCGTGTGATGGGCGAAACGTTCGGCAGCAATACCGTCCAGCTGAATCTCACGGAGATTCCCAACCACACCCATCAACTGACCTTGAGCCGCCAGACCAATGCCACCCTGCAGCGCAACGTGCCGCAAAATGGCGATGGCCTGACCAGCATCACGGGCACGAACGCGTTCGTGCCCGCGGCAACACCGAACGTCACCTTGTCGCCACTGACCATCGGCAGCGCGGGTGGCGGCCAGGCGCATGAAAATCGCCAGCCCCTGCTGGCGGTAAATTTCTGCATCGCCCTGCAAGGCGAGTTTCCCGCGTTTGATTGAGGCTTGAACGCCCCGGGCAGGCGGCGCCATCGGACTCCCGCCTGGCCCTGCCTGCCCCGCATCAGCGGCATTCTCAGTTGAACACGGCCTGATACAGAAAGCCGTGGTTGTCACGCGCCACCGGCACCAGGAAGATACCCACCTCGCCAAATGCATCATGCTGCAGCTGAAAGATTTTCTGGCTGAAGAGGATGGGGGAACTGTTATGGAATAACAAGCTGAACGGCGCCCGCAACAGACCTTCCAGCGTGGCCGACGGCAACGGGCGCGCCTCCTTCAGGATGAAAGCGGCATTCCCGTCGCCGACCGAGATAAACGTGTCGTTGACGCGCGCGGCAAAGTGTTCCAGGGTCAATACATTCATCATTCCAGGCATTCCATTTCATGGGCTGTGTAATTGAAGCAATGATTTATTCTAATGGAAGCATTGCCGCTTTTACACAGTTTTTGACATGAACGCCATCACCACCGCACTCGGCGGCACACAGGCGGCCAAGGACATCCGCCCCGGCCGCCTGTGCAGTGCCTGCCTCGCGGCTTTCTCCGCCTACCGCATCGCCTCTTCCAGCCCCGGCGCAAACCCGGCGCCATGCTTGACCTGCGCGGTGGACGCCTTCAGCGTGGCGCCGATCGGCTCGGCGCGGCCCGCCAGGCACTGGCCCAGGAAGTTTTCCGTCACCGCATTGAAGGCGATGTTGTTCACGGGCCGGGCAAAGCCATGCCCTTCGTCGGGGAACAGCACGTAGGTGACGGGGATATTCTTCGCCGCCATGGCCGCCACGATCTGGTCCGATTCCGCCACGTTGACGCGCGGGTCGTTCGCGCCCTGGCCGATCAGCAGCGGGCGCTGGATGTTCTGCGCAAAGTTCAGCGGCGAGCGTTCCTTCAGCAGCGCCTTGCCCTCTTCCGTGGTCGGATCGCCCATGCGCTTGTAGAACTGCTGCTTGCCCGCTTCCCAGTACGGCGGAATGGTTTGCAGCAGGGTAAACAGGTTCGACGGGCCGACGATGTCGACGCCGCAGGCAAACGTCGTCGGCGTGAACGCCATGCCGGCCAGGGTGGCGTAGCCGCCATACGAGCCGCCCATGATGGCCACCTTGTCGGCCGTCGTCACGCCGCTCTTCACCGCCCATTGCACGGCGTCGAGCAAGTCGTCATGCATCTTGCGGCCCCACTGCAGGTCGCCGGCCGAGATGAATTGCTTGCCGAAGCCCGTCGAGCCCCGGTAATTCACGGACAGCACCGCATAGCCGCGGTTGGCCAGCCATTGATGGTAGCTGTTATAGCCATAGGTATCGCGCGCCCACGGGCCGCCATGCACCAGCAGGACCATCGGCACCGCCTGCGACGGCACGCCGCCGGCGCCCGCCTTCGATGCCTGCGGCAAGGTCAGATAGGACACCAGGGTCAGGCCGTCGCGCGCCTTGATTTGCTGCGGATACATGGGCACCAATGGCGCGCCTTCCAGCTCGGGCCGCGTCACGTACAGCTGCGTGAGCTTTTTGCTCTTCCGGTCGTACAGCCAGCTCGATGCCGGCGCCGTGACGGCATCGACGCCCACCAGCCATTTGTCATCGGCGTCCGTGCGCGACGTCACGTTGAACTGGCCCTTGGCATGCTTCTTCAGGAAGGCCAGGTCAGCCTTCAGGTCGTCCGTCAGCGGCAGGTATTCGTGCTGCAGATAGTCGACGGAATACGCCTGCACCTTGCCTGTGCGCGTGTCGTACAGGGCGTCGGAAATGTCGGCGCGCGGGTCTTGCGCCACCACCGTGGTCTTGCCGCTGGCCACGTCCTGCGCCAGCAGCGCCGAAGTATTGCGGCCGCGCGAATCGGTCCAATACAAGGTCTTGCCGTCGACCGTAAAGCCCAGCGGCGACGTCGTCTGCGCATCTTCCAGGCCGACCTCGGCCAGCGGCGTGCTCTCGGCCTTGCCGTCCGTGATGCGGAAGTACTGCATGCCGCCATCGGCGCGCGCCTTGCTGGCGATGCGCACGTTGAGCAGCTCATCGGCCACATAGCCGCCATAGCCATCGTTCTGCAGCACCAGGGTCAGCTTGCCGCTGGCCAGGTCCAGGCTGTACACGTCGTGCCAGCGCGCATCGCGGTTATTGATGCCGATCAAGATACGGTCCTTCACCTTGCTGCTGATCTGGATCACGCGCACGCGGGTCTTCTCGAACGGCGTGTAACTGACCTGCTTGCCGCTCACGACATTCACGCCGTACAGCAGGAAGTTTTCATCGCCGCCCTTGTCCTGGATGAACAGCAGGGTGTTCGAATCGGGCGACCAGAAGCTGCTGCGGATGGGACGCACCTTTTCTTCCGTCAGCGGGCGCGCCTGCGCCGGATTGCTGGCCGGCGCCACCCACACATTGAGCACGCCGTCGCGCGGCGCGATCCACGACAGCCACTTGCCATCCGGGCTGATGCGCCCGCCGGACTTGCTGGGATTGCCAAACAGCTTGGCCCGCTCGATCAGCGGCGTGTCATTGACAGGAGCTTGGGCGTGCGCTGGCAGTGCGCTGGCGAACAACAGGACAGGCAGGACATAGCGAATCATGGACACCTCATGGTTGATGAATGAAGGGAAACTTCACACGTGCATGTGCCAGCACATCATAGGCCAAAGCCGTATTGCCAGGTTGACTACGCGACAGGGGACGAGAATCGGGGGACAGAATGGCGAAAACGCGGACTGGCTAGCGGAGCAGCCATGTCGCTGCAGCTTGCAGCGATGTTCGCCTGCCGTTGGCAAGCCAGTCAACTCACTGGATTGCCAACGCGACTAGCAAATTCCGCCAGCCTCACTTTTGCCAGTACGCAGATCGAGCCCAAGCAGGCACGCGTAACCGTTGTCCTTGTTGTGGACGCAAAGAAGATGCCCCCTGCGCCGCTCGCGGAAATCAGGGTCGCCGCTACAGGCAAGCTCACGCCGCACGTCAGGCCCGATACCATTGAACAGGTCGCGGGCAGCCTGCCCCTTGAACCGGAATGAGACATGGCGGTCGTTTGGTGTCGGCGGCAGCATCTCGGCAAGACTGCCGCCGTACACCTGGTAGCGGCCGCTGAGAGCCTTGGCTTCCGCCATTTTCAGGTCTATCTCGGCGGACTGTGCCAACGAAATCAGCGCGCATGCTGAAAGAATCCCCGCTCTGCGGCAATTCACGCATACCTCCTGATCTCGACATGAAAGTGATCGTCATGCCGCATCGCCGACCGAACTCGTCCGCCCCCGATCACCTTTTGCACTTCCGTGTCATTAAAGTAAATGACGCGGACCATCATGTGCCGCGCGAATAACCGGATCAAGCGGATTGTTGCATCACGATCATAGGCAGGATCAAACCGCGTCAAGCGCGCTCCCTGCCCTGTCAGTTTATCGTTCCGGACCGGCCGAATATCCATTTCAAGCCCCTTCTGGTGCGTGGCATGGCCATCATATTCGGCGCCGCCAGCGACACTGATATTACCGATGCCAAACTTGCGCTCGTCAATAGCTTGCCACTCACGTTCAATGCACAGAATAAGAGTCATCAGGTTGGGGTGGGCATACTGGGCAAGGTGGCCGGTATTGAGCCGGCCGCCCACATTTCCATAAACGTAATAGCCAGCCCCTTCAGGCGCCTGGGGCAGCATAAAGTAACCGCGCATATCTTTCGGTTGAAGCTCCAGCATACCGACTCCCGTTAAGCGACGATACACATCGAAATACGCAGGACATTATGAATAGCGGCGCTGACGACGTGGACCTCGCGTCATGCCTGCGACAAGATGTGGCCAGGAAATGCGATTGTTGCCGGCTTATTGGTTCAAGAACTTGGGATATATCAATTCTGCATCAATAAAAGAACGCAAGGGCAGTCCTGCATGGTGTCTGGGAATCGACTCGGAGGACTGTGAATGCTTAAACTGTTCAAGTTCATCGTCGCTGAACCGGGCCTGCGCCTGGACTACCTATCGAGCAACTCGACATGTTCAACTACAGGGCCGAACGACGCGAGGTTCTGGCCACGCATGCGCAAGTGCAGGCGATACGCGAAGCCGGCATGATGAGCAAGGAACGCAAGGGCACGGGCTTGAGCATCCCGACAGCCAGCGGCCCCATGTTCGCCTGCATCATCGATATGTCCTACCTGCTTTGGGCGCGCGGCATCGATATCCGCATGCTGAACGAATCTCAGATCGAGGATGGACGGATCAGGATCAAGCCAAGCAAGACACAAAAAACCAGCGGGAAGGCTGTCGATATTATCGCCACTCCCGAAATTGCCGAAGTGATCGCCCGCGCCCGTGGATTGAAAATCAAGTATGGGCTGATCAGCCAGTTCGTGTTTCCGACGCAAAAAGGCGGCGCCTACACCCGCTCAGGCCCTGGTTCGATGTGGGATCGCGCAAAGGAGCGCATTGGCACGCAGAATGACGGGGTATTCCGCGATATCAGGGCCTTGGCGGCCACCGATGCGGCACGGCGGGGAGAGGGCCGGGCCGACATTCAAAAGCGCTTGGTGCACACGTCAGGCAAGACAACGGATATCTACATCAAGGAAGTGATTGCGGATGTTTCCGAGATTCCAATGGCATTGCCATGGATTGAATAACGCCCGACCTTCGCAAGTTTAAGCCATTCTCAGCGAATGCTGAATGGCTGTCTTCTCCCAAGACTGGAAGGTCGAAGCTTAGAACATATCCTTAGCAAGGGGCATCTGCAAGCGAAGGTAGCCCCTCTACCATTATGATCCCAGCCCTTAGAGATTTTACCCTTTCGAAAAGGGCCAAGCTGTCATAACTATTCAAGTTCAGAAACTTATCACGGACATACACGTCGTTGTTAGCGACGTGGAAAACGAAACGCGCGAATTCTTCAATATTGTCCTGCGCGTA
Organism: Janthinobacterium sp. SUN206; assembly: GCF_030587305.1. Taxonomy (NCBI): domain Bacteria; kingdom Pseudomonadati; phylum Pseudomonadota; class Betaproteobacteria; order Burkholderiales; family Oxalobacteraceae; genus Janthinobacterium; species Janthinobacterium sp. SUN206. The sequence continues at coordinate 2,131,615 of NZ_JAPWIB010000001.1, forward strand.
CTCAAGTGCCTTAACGCGACGAGCTTCAGTCTCCTCTTCGTCCTCAAATCGCGACGAAAATCGCCCCTCATGATGACCAGGTGGCAGAATGCCGCAGGCCAGAAGCGCATTCAGGGCTTGACTCTCCTTTCGCGCAGCATCGTAGTCTTGTTCGCGCATATTCAAATCAATCATCAGAATTTGCTCGAGCGCAGAAACTATGCCATCGTAAACTTTCACAGCATCTAACGTCGCACTCCGGGATTTAGCTTGATGATGTATAACAACTCTCTCAAGAAGCTGACTGGTGACATTAATAATCTCAGTGGCCTTAGCGGTAGTACGGCTATGATTTTGCGGTGCCTGAAAGAGACGCACGTTTGAGTAAATTTTCCCCAAGTATTTCTCAAAATCTCGGGAATCCATAACGCGCATATTTACAGCGTCGTATAAATGCAAAATCTGGTTGAGTTCGATGATCGGGTCTTGCATATCTAAATCCTTATGGCGCGATATAAAAAATTTAAGTGAGTAGCCCACATTTTTATGCCAAAACAATCTTTATGTGTTACCAACAACCCTCACCTAAAACGATTTCACTAATGCCTGCATACTGATAGGGCCATCTGCATGCAGCAATGAAAATCATACGCTATGTAAACGGAAAAACCCAGCACCGATATTATACAAACGTATAATATACAGTACTGGGTTTCTATACAGCTTGCGCTGTAACTCCTTGAATCTAATGGTCGGGGCGAGAAGATTCGAACTTCCGACCCCATGCACCCCATGCATGTACGCTACCAGGCTGCGCTACGCCCCGACGAGGTGGGAATTATAGCAGAGGCTTTTAGGTTTTTGCCATGCTTTGCGCATGATTCATATCGAACTGCGCAAACTTTTTTGCATGGCCCTGGCAAGCGGCCTATTCGTTCAGCAGCAGCGCCGTCAGGACGATGCGGAAGCCTGCGATCAGCGGCTCGACTTTCACGTCCGGATTGTGAATGAAGCGCACGGGCAAGCCCTGGTAAATGGCGACGAGGGCATTCAGGCGGCCTTCCAGCATCTCTTCATCGGCCGGCAAGCCGCGCTTGATGCGCGCATCGCGGATGATGGAGAGAAACAACTGGCGCGAGCGCTGGTCCGAGCATTGCAGCATGTCGGCGATCGCCGGATTGCGCGATGCTTCGGCGAAAATTTCCAGCGGCATCATCCACGTTTTCGGGTCCAGCGCTTCGAGCACATGCTCGCCCGCATTGTCGATCACGGCCTGCAGCGGGTCTTCGCGCTGCGCCAGGTCCTGCATCAGGTTCGACACCCGCTCCGTATTCTGCATGACGAAGGCGGCGATGATCGCATCCTTGCTGTCAAAATAATTATAGATATGGCCCGCGCTCATGCCGGCCGCTTTCGAGATCTCGGCCATGCTGGCGCCGTGGAAGCCGCGGCGGCTGAAACAGCTTTCGGCCGCATCGAGCACCTGCTTGCGCCGCGTGTTGGCGCGCTCGGGATCCGGATGCTTCTTTTCAACTTGGTTCATGATTTTCCAGTAGCGCGCCGGCCCTGCCCTTGCGGGCAAGGCCGGCGTCGGCGTCCCCGTGATTATTGGACGCCGCCAGCCGCCGCGACGGCTGTCTGCTCAGGCTGCCAACCGCCGCCCAGCACCTTGTACAAGGTCACCAGGTTGGTCGATTTGGCCAGACGCGCCGTGATCAGGCTTTGCTGCGCCGTGTACAGCGCGCGCTGGGCCACCAGGGCGTTCAGGTAGGACTCGGCGCCCTGCTTGTAGCGCGCGTCGTGGATGGTGTAGCTCTTCGTCGACGCCTCGACCAGCGAAACCTGCGATTGCAGGCGCTCGTCGATGGTGCCGCGCTGGGCCAGCGCATCGGACACTTCGCGGAAGGCGACCTGGATCGCCTTTTCGTATTGCGCCACGGAAATTTCACGCTGCACCTTGGCGATATCGAGGTTGGCGCGGTTCACGCCGCCATCGAAGATCGGCAAACTGATCTGCGGAATGAAACTCCACGTGCCGCTGCCCGCCTTGAACAGGCCCGACAGGTTGTCGCTCAGCGAGCCGGCCGTGGCCGTCAGCGAAATGCGCGGGAAGAACGCCGCGCGCGCCGCGCCGATGTTGGCGTTGGCAGCGCGCAAGGTGCGCTCGGCCGCCAGCACGTCGGGACGGCGTTGCAGCACGTCCGACGGCACGCCGGACGGAATGTCCGCCAGGGCCGTCACGGCACCGAACTCGCCTTGCGGCAGCAGGTCGGCCGGCACGGGGCCGCCCACCAGCAGGACGAGCGCGTTTTGATCCAGCGCAACCTGGCTCGTGTAAACGGCCACGTCGGAACGGGCCGACTCGACGCTGGTCTGGGCATCGTACTTGTCCAGGCCGGAAGTCGCACCGGCACTGAAGCGGCGCACGGCCAGGTCATACGACGACTGCTGGCTCTTCAGGGTGTCCTGCGCCACGCGCAGGCGCTGCTGGTCGGCCACCAGGTTCAGATAGGTGCTGGCCACTTCGGCCACCAGGCTGATCTGCTGTGCGCGGCGGGCTTCTTCCGTGCCCAGGTATTGCTCCAGCGCACTGTCGGACAGGCTGCGCACGCGGCCGAAGAAGTCCAGCTCGTAAGCCGACACGCCCAGGTTCGCCGTGTACTGGCGGTTGATGGACGCTTCGCCGTTGGCGCTGGCGTTCTTCGGCACGCGGCTGGCCGTCTGGCCGCCGGACGCCGACAGGGTCGGGATCAGCGCGGCGCGTTCGATGCCGTAGGTGGCGCGCGCCTTCTCGATGTTGAGGATCGAGACGCGCAGGTCGCGGTTGTTGGCCAGCGCCAGTTCCAGTACCTGGCGCAGGCGCGCATCGGCAAAGAACTCGCGCCAGGCGACGTCCGCCACCGGCTTGGCGTCGGCGGCGGCCGTGTCGGCCTTGTAGGAAGGGCCCGTCGGCCACGCCGTGGGCGCCGGCGCTGCCGGACGCTCATACGTCGGGGCCAGGCTGCAACCGGCCAGCAAGGCCAGTGCCGCCATGGAGAGTAGCGTTTTTTTCATATTAATGCGCATCCTTAGAAAGCGTGACGGCTGGCGAGCCAGGCGTCGCCGGCGTGGCGGGCGCGTCCGGCTTCGAGAAGAAGCCGCGCACCAGCACGAAGAACACCGGCACGAAGAAGATACCGAGGAACGTGGCCGTCAACATACCGCCCAGCACGCCGATACCGATGGCGTTCTGGCTGCCGGAACCGGCGCCGCTGGATATAGCCAGCGGCAACACGCCCAGGCCGAAGGCGATCGAGGTCATCAGGATCGGACGCAGGCGCAGACGCACCGCGTGCAAGGTCGCGTCCAGCAGCGACATGCCCGATTCCTGCATTTCCTTGGCGAATTCAACGATCAGAATCGCATTCTTCGCCGACAGGCCCACCACCGTGAGCAAGCCCACCTGGAAGTACACGTCGTTCGACAGGCCGAACATCCACGTACCGAGCACGGCGCCGATCACGCCCAGCGGTACCACCAGCAGCACGGAGAACGGAATCGACCAGCTCTCATACAGCGCGGCCAGGCACAGGAAGACGATCAGCAGCGACAGCGCGTACAGCTGCGGCGTCTGCGAACCGGATTCGCGCTCTTCCAGCGACACGCCGGTCCAGCTGAAGCCGATGCCAGGCGGCAACTTGGCGACCATCTCTTCCATCGCGTTCATGGCGGCGCCCGTGCTTTGGCCCGGCGCCGGCGTACCCAGGATCTCTACCGACGGCAAGCCGTTGTAGCGTTCCAGGCGTGGCGACGCGTAAATCCACTTGCCGGTAGCGAAGGCCGAGAACGGCACCATCTGGCCAGCGGTATTGCGCACGAACCACTTGTTCAAGTCTTCCGGCAGCATGCGCGAACTGGCGTCACCCTGGATGAACACTTTCTTCACGCGGCCACGGTCGAGGAAGTCGTTCACATATGAACTACCCCAGCCGACGCTCAGCACGCGGTTGATTTCCGATATCTGCAGGCCCAGCGCGGTAGCTTTCTGCTGGTCGATGTCGATCTTGTACTGCGGCGTATCTTCCTGGCCGTTCGGGCGCACGCCCACCATGGCCGGATTCTGCGACGCCATGCCCAGCAACTGGTTACGCGCCGCCATCAGGGCGTCATGGCCGACACCGCCGATATCCTGCAGCTGCATGTCGAAACCGGTGGCGTTACCCAGCTCCAGCACGGCAGGCGGTGCAAACGTAAACACCATCGCATCCTTGATCTGCAACAACTTGCCCATGGCGCGACCGGCCACGGCCGGCGCTTTTTGCGCCACGTCCTTGCGCAGCGACCAGTCTTTCAGGCGCACGAAGGCGATACCCGTATTCTGGCCGTTACCGCCGAAGCTGAAACCGGCGACGGCAAACACGGAAGCGACGTTGTCTTTCTCGCTGTTCATGAAGTGGTCTTCGACCTGTTCGATCACTTTCAGGGTGCGCTCTTGCGTGGCGCCCGTCGGCAATTGAATCTGCGTAAACAGGATGCCCTGGTCTTCTTCCGGCAGGAACGAGGTCGGCAGGCGCATGAAGATGAACACCAGGCCGGCCAGCAACAGCACATACAACAGCATCGAACGGGCGCGGTGGCGGATCATGCTGCCGACCAGGCCCTGGTACTTGTTGCTGCTGCTATCGAAGCTGCGGTTGAACCAGCCGAAGAAGCCCTTGTTCGTCGCGTGATGGCCTTTTTCGACCGGCTTGAGCAAGGTGGCGCACAAGGCTGGCGTAAACACCAGCGCGACGACGACGGACAGCACCATCGACGAGACGATCGTGATCGAGAACTGGCGGTAAATCACGCCCGTCGAACCGCCGAAGAAGGCCATCGGCACGAACACGGCCGACAGCACCATGGCGATACCGACCAGCGCGCCCGTGATCTGCGTCATGGACTTGCGCGTCGCTTCCAGCGGCGACAAGCCCTCTTCGCTCATCACGCGCTCGACGTTTTCCACCACCACGATGGCATCGTCGACCAGCAAACCGATGGCCAGCACCATGGCGAACATGGTCAGCGTATTGATCGAATAGCCAAACGCGTTCAGGATACCGAAGGTACCCAGCAGCACGACCGGCACGGCCATGGTCGGGATCAGGGTGGCGCGGAAGTTCTGCAGGAACAGATACATCACCAGAAACACCAGGATGACCGCTTCGACCAGGGTTTTGACCACTTCTTCGATGGACAGTTTCACGAACGGGGTCGTGTCGAACGCCACCTGATAGCTCATGCCTTCAGGGAATTGCTTGCTCAGGTTGCCCAGCATGGCTTTCGCCGCATTGGCCGTATCGAGCGCGTTGGCGCCCGTCGCCAGCTTGATCGCCACGCCCGTTGCCGCATGGCCGTTGTAGCGGGCCACGGTATTGTAGTTCTCGCGGCCCAGTTCCATGCTGGCCACGTCCTTCAGGTACACCATGGCACCGTTGGTCGTGGTTTTCAGCAGGATGGCGCCGAACTGCTCCACCGTTTGCAGACGGCTTTGCGCCGACACGGTCGCGTTCAGCTGCTGGCCCTTGATGGACGGCGTGCCGCCCAGCTCACCGGCCGACACTTCCGCATTCTGCGCCTGCACGGCCGTGATCACGTCCGCCGGGGTCAGGTTAAAGCTTTGCAGCTTGGCCGGATTGAGCCAGATACGCATGGCGTACTGCGAACCGAACAGTGTCACGTCGCCCACGCCGGGCACGCGGCTCAGCGGATCGACGACGTTGGCGGCCACATAGTCGCTCAAGTCGGTCTGGTCCATCTTGCCGTTTTCGGAAATGAAGCCGAACACCATCAGGAAGTTCTTCGTGGCTTTCGACACGACCAAGCCTTGCTGCGTGACAGCCGTCGGCAGCAGTGGCGTAGCCAGCTGCAGCTTGTTCTGTACCTGCACCTGGGCGATGTCGGGATTGGTGCCGCTGGTAAACGTCAGCGTGATGCTGATGCCGCCAGTGGCATCGCTCGACGAGGCCATGTAGCGCAAGCCGTCGATACCCTTCATCTTTTGTTCGATGACCTGGGTAACGGCGTCTTCCACGGTCTTGGCGGAGGCGCCAGGATAGGAGCCGCTGATCGAAATCGACGGCGGAGCGATGCTCGGGTACTGCGCGATCGGCAGGCTGAGGATCGAAATCACGCCGGCAAGCATGATGACGATCGCGACCACCCAGGCAAAAATCGGGCGGTCAATGAAAAAACGGGCCATTAATATTCTCCTGAATTAGTGGGCGCTGGCAGCCGATGCTGCGGCAGAGGCGGCAGCGGCAGGCGCATCAGCGGCCTTGGCCGGTACGGCAACGGCTGGTGCGCCTGGCTTGACTTTTTGCAAGCCCTCCACGATCACGCGATCGCCTGCGGCCAAGCCGGACGTCACCAGCCAGTTGGTGCCGACGGTACCGCTGGTGGTCAGCACGCGTTGCTCGACCTTGTTTTCCTTGTTCAGGATCAAGGCGGTTGCCTGGCCCTTCTGGTTGCGCGTCACGCCCACTTGCGGCACGGTGATGGCTTTTTCATCGACGCCCGTTTCCAGCTGGGCACGTACGTACATGCCTGGCAGCAATTCGCCTTTCGGGTTCGGGAACAGCGCGCGCAAGATCACGTTGCCGGTGGTCGGATCGACCGTCACGCCAGCGAACTGCAGCTTGCCCGGTTCGCTGTACTTGCTGCCATCCGGCAAGATCAGGTCGACCTTGGCCTGGCCTTCGCCCACTTTTTTCAGCGAGCCGTCGGCCATCTGGCGCTTCAGGCGCAGCAGATCCGTGCTCGACTGAGTCACGTCGACATAGATGGGATCGAGTTGCTGCACGGTGGTCAGCGCGTCGGCCTGACCCGCCGTGACCAGCGCGCCGGCCGTCACGGTCGAGCGGCTGGTGCGGCCGCTGATCGGCGCCGTCACGGTGCTGTATTTCAGGTTGATGTTCGCCGTTTCCAGCGCCGCGGTGGCGGACTCGACGTCTGCCTTGGCTTGCTCGAACGCAGCGACGGCATCGTCGTATTCCTGGCGGCTCACGCCTTCGATGGCGACCAGTTCCTTGTAGCGGGACGCTTTCGGACCGGCCGTCAGCAGGTTGGCCTTGGCTTTCGACAGCGCGGCCTTGGCCGAATTATAGGCAGCCTGGTAGGTGGCGGGATCGATCTGATAAAGGGCCGTGCCCGCTTTCACATCGCTGCCTTCGACGAACAGGCGCTTCTGGATCAAGCCGCCGACTTGCGGGCGCACATCGGCGACCTGGTAGGCATTCGTACGGCCGGGCAATTCGGCGCTCATCGGCAACGCGGCCGGATTAACAGTAAACACGACCACCTGTGGCGCTTGCTGCGCGTGAGGTGCTTCCTGTTTTTTACTGCAGCCGGCCATGATTACAGTGGCGCACAGAACGGCAATAGCGCCGCTCGTACGCGGCGACGTCAAGGAAAATGTTGGTTGCATCTTGGACTTTCTGAAAAAGAAGCTGGCTAGTGTCGTTAGAAATGACTAAATTTATTAACGCAGATCAAAGAATGAACGATCATTCTAAAATCGTCAAGCATCGTTACAATTGAAACATAGTAACTATCAAGCGAATTAAATTATCAATGAGGCAATGAAATGAAGGCAGCAACAGCGTCGGCACGCCCGCCAATTCGAACGGGAAGCGGGCCGGCGGCGGCAAAACGGCAAAGCGGGAAAGTTGGATTGAATGATTACTGTAGCAGGGTAATGCGTTTTTTGCTGAAGCCGTGGTCGCGTACGCAACACTGCCTTGCGCGCCCCCCGCCGGCCACGATGAATATTTACCAATGGTATCGAAAAGACATGCCGCGCCGGACGCGCTAGTATAGTGATCACGGCGTGGCAAAGCGGGGGCGCAACGATGACGGCACAGGCGCGAAACACAGGGCAGCACGATGGCGCGAGCGGCCCGGACGCGCCGCCACTGCTGTCGACGGGGGTCGCCGGCCTCGACACCATCCTCACGGGGGGCTTGCTGGCCGAGCGCCTGTACCTGGTCGAAGGCGTCCCCGGCACGGGCAAGACCACCCTGGCGCTGCAATTTCTGGCCGAGGGTGCGCGCAGCGGCGTGCCCGTGCTGTATATCGCCCTGGCGGAATCCGAGATCGAGCTGCGCGGCGCGGCCCTGTCGCATGGCTGGGACCTGGCCGGCATCGCCATCGAAGAAGTGGCGCCCGGCGACGATATCCTCGACCCCGAGCGCCAGTACACCATCTTCCACCCGTCGGAAATCGAACTGGCCTCGACCAACCAGCGCATCCTCGCCGCCATCGAAAAGCACCGCCCTGCCCGCCTCGTGCTCGATTCGCTGTCCGAACTGCAACTGCTGGCGGAAAACCCCCTGCGCTACCGGCGCCAGGTCGTGGCGTTGAAACAATACCTGGCCAGCCGGCACTGCACCACCCTGCTGATCGATGACCGTTCCGCGCTGGACGACGGCTTGCAAGTGCGTAGCGTGGCCCATTGCGTGATTTCGCTGGAGCTGCAAAACCAGGCTTACGGCAATGACCGGCGCCGCGTGCGGGTGGTGAAATACCGGGGCGTGCCGTTTCGCAGCGGCACGCACGACTACAAGATCGCCCATGACGGCCTGGTCGTCTTTCCGCGCCTGGTGGCGGCCGACACGCGCCGCGATGGCGACCATCGGCGCCTGTCGAGCGGCGTGCCCGAACTCGACACCATGACCGGGGGCGGCCTGGAAGAAGGCATGAGCACGCTCATTTCCGGCCCGGCCGGCAGCGGCAAGTCCACCCTGGCGGCGCAATTCGTGCACGCGGCCATAACGCGCGGCGAACCGTGCGCCATGTTCCTGTTCGAGGAAGCCCGCAGCAAGCTGCTGAACCGGACCGACAGCGTGGGCATGCGCCTGCAGGCGGCGCTCGATTCCGGCCTGTTGAGTGTGCAGCAAGTCGATCCGGCCGAGCTGACACCGGGAGAATTCGCCCAGGCCGTGGTCGACGCGGCAGAACGGGGCGCCCAGGTCATCGTCATCGATAGCCTGAACGGCTACATGCATGCCGTGCCCGACGAGCGCTTCCAGAGCACCTATCTGCATGAACTGCTCAATTACCTGGGCCAGCGGGGCGTGGCCACCCTGCTCGTCGGCGTGCAGCAAAACATGCTGGGCACCTCGATGACGACCTCGGCCGACGCCAGCTATCTGGCCGACGGCGTCATCATGCTGCGCTATTACGAAACGGAAGGCGAGGTGCGGCAAGCCATTTCCGTCTTCAAGAAGCGCGGCAGCGCGCACGAGCGCAGCATCCGCCGCTTCGAAATCAGCCCGCAGGGCATCCGCATCGGCCCGGCCCTGGCCGGCTTTCACGGCATCCTGTCGGGCTTGCCCACCATCGGCGGCACGCCCTTCCCCTAGGAGTTGCCATGGAGCAGCGTATCCTGATCTACGCGCCTGGCGGCCAGGACGCCGCCCTGGCCGCCAGGGTGCTCGCCGGCGAGGCCATCGCCAGCCACGCCTGCCGCTCCGCCGGCGAACTGGCCGAGCAACTGGCGCTGGGCGCCGGCGGCGTGCTGACGGTGGACGAATCCTTGCCTGCCGGCGTGTACGCCGTGCTTGACGCCTACGCCCGCCAACAACCGGACTGGTCCGATTTGCCCATCATCCTGCTGACGCACGCGGGCCTCGATTCCCTGCCTTTGCGGCAAGCCGTCGCCACCCTGGGCAACCTGACCCTGCTGGAACGCCCCGTACACATATTGACCCTGATCACCTCGGCCCACGCCATGCTGCGCGCACGCCAGCGCCAGTACCAGGTGCGCGAGACGCAGCGGCGCAAGGACGAATTCCTTGCCAGCCTCGGGCATGAACTGCGCAATCCGCTGGCGCCCATCAAGACCTCGGTGGCCCTGCTCAAGCACCTGTATCCCGCATCGGAGCAGGTCAGCAAGGTCAGCGGCGTGATCGAGCGCCAGGTAACGCACCTGACGCGGCTGGTGGATGACTTGCTCAACGTGGCGCGCATCACCAGCGGCAAGGTACTGCTGCAGCGAGAAAACATTGATTTACAGCAAGTACTCGACCATGTGATCGAACTGTGCCAGCCCGCAGCCGACAGCCGGCACATCAGCATCACGCAAGCGCTGCCGCCGCATGCCGTGACCTTGCACGCCGACTATGCCAGGGTGGTGCAGATCTTTGCCAATATCGTGTCGAATGCCGTGAAGTTCACGCCGGAAGGCGGCCACATCCACATGACGGCGCGCCTGGCGCAAGGCTTGCTGCAGGTGACGGTCGAAGACAATGGCATCGGCATCGAGCCGGACGCCATCCCGCGCATCTTTTCCATGTTCGAACAGGGGCGCACGGTGGAAGGCCAGATGGCCAGCGGCCTGGGCATCGGCCTGAGCCTGGCGCGCCAATTTACCGAGATGCATGGCGGCAACATCGAAGCGTACAGCGACGGCCCCGGCCGCGGCAGCCGCTTCATCGTCACCTTGCCGGCCAGCGCCGGCGACGCCCAGGCAGCCGCCCCGGCCACGCCGGCGGCGGCCGGCAGCGAGACACCCAGCGGCGCTGGCCAACCCGTGCAAGTGCTGGTGGTGGACGACAACCTCGATGCGGCCGATGCCTTGCAAAGCCTGTTCCAGCTCGAGGGCTATGCCGCCAGTGTCGCGTATGGCGGCGCGCAAGCCCTGGCGGCCGTCGACATGGCATGGCCGCAACTGGTCGTGATGGACCTGGGCATGCCGGACATGGATGGTTATGAGGCGGCGCGCCAGATACGCCAGCGTGCGCAGGGGCGCGAAGTGCTGCTGATCGCCCTGACGGGCTGGGGAGAGGCGCGCTCACGCACGGAACAAGCCGGTTTCGACCATCACCTGACGAAACCGGTGGACTTCGCCGCCATCGCCGCCCTGCTGGAACAGCGCCTGGCGCGGCGGACGGGAGCAGCTACGCGGACAAAATAGCGTTTATTTCCACTTGCCGCGCAATTCCTGCACCTTTTGCTGCAGCAATTCCGGCGTGGCGGCCTCGGGCGCCACGGGCATGCCCACCGCCAGCGACAGGCGCGAACGCAAGCCCGCCTTGAAGGCGCGCTCGAACAAATGGCCATTGCGATGGCTCAACAGATGACCCCACAAGCCGCGCAGCGCCAGCGGAATCACGGGCACCTTGCTGCGCTCGACGATCTTCGCGATGCCGCCCTTGAATTCGCTGATCTGCCCCGTGCGCGTCAGCTTGCCTTCCGGGAAGATGCACACCAGTTCTCCCTCGTGCAGCGCTTGCGCGATGTCGATGAAGGCCTTTTCCATGAGGAAAGGATCTTCCTTGGCCGGCGCGATGGGAATCGCCTTGGCCGTGCGGAAAATCCAGCCCATCAGCGGCATCTTGAAGATGCGGTGGTCCATGACGAAGCGGATGGGGCGGGGGCTGGCCGCCATGATGACGATGGCGTCCACATAGCTGACGTGGTTGCACACCAGCACGGCCGCCCCTTCCGTCGGGATGCGCTCGCCATCGACGACTTTGACGCGGTGCACGGTCTGTATCAGTATCCACGCGAGGAAACGCATGAGGAATTCCGGCACCAGCGAGAAGATGTAGGCCGCCACCAGCGCATTCAAGATGGCCGTGACGAGGAACAACTGCGGAATCGTAAACCCCTGGCCCAGCAGCACGATGGCCACGCCGGCGGCCGCCACCATGAACAGGGCGTTCAGGATATTCATGCCGGCGATCGTGCGCGAAATGTGTTTCGGGTCGCAGCGCGTCTGGATCAGGGCGAACAGGGGCACGATGAAAAAGCCGCCGAAGACGCCGATCATGACGATGTCGAGCAAAATGCGCGGCACGCCGGCCTGGCTGACAAAGGCCAGCGCGTCGACCACTTGCGTATTCGCATACGCGTTGCTGGCGAAATACAGGTCGATGCCGAACAGCGACAGGCCGATGGAACCGAACGGCACCAGGCCGATTTCGATCTTGTGGCCGGACAGGCGCTCGCACAGCAAGGAACCCGTGCCGATGCCGACGGAAAACACGGTCAGCAGCAGCACGAACACGCTGTGGTCGCCATGCAGGAAATCCTTCGAGTACACGGGGAACTGCGCCAGGATCAGGGCGCCATAGAACCAGAACCAGGAGTTGCCCAGCATGGCCAGGAAGACGGGACGGTTCTTGCGCGAAAAATTCAGGTTGCGGAACGATTCGGCGACGAAATTCAGGCTCACCTTCAAGTCCGGCTCGGGCGCCGGCGTGCGCGGCACGCGGTAGCTGGCGATGAGGCCGAAGACGGCCACGGCAATCGTCGCGCCCGCCACCAGTTCCACGCCCAGCGGCTTGTGCACGATCAACACGGCGCCGAGGATTTCGCCCAATAAAATGCCGACAAAGGTGCCCATCTCGATCAGGCCATTGCCGCCGACCAGTTCCTCGGGTTTGAGCTGCTGCGGCAGGTAGGCATACTTGACGGGGCCGAACAGGGTCGAGTGCACGCCCATTCCCACGACGGCGGCCACCAGCAGCCACAGGGTATGCGTCATCCAGCCGGCGGCGGCCACGGCCATGATGGCCAGTTCCATCCATTTCACGAAACGGGCCAGGCCCGCCTTTTCGAACTTGTCGGCCAGCTGGCCCGCCGTGGCTGAAAACACGACGTAGGGCAAGATGAACAGGCCGGGAATCAGGTTGGTGATGGTGGACGGATCGAGCGTGGTCCAGCTCAGCGCATCGTAGGCGAGGATCACCATCAAGGCCGTCTTGAACAGATTGTCGTTGAAGGCGCCAAAGAACTGGGTCCAGAAGAAGGGCCCGAAACGGCGCTGCGACAATAAGGAAAACTGGCTGCTTTGACTCATGGCATAGGGAACTGGCAATTAAGGAATTGCTAAAATACAGCACTATCCTGCGCACGACAATCTGAATGTCGACATCTTGCTTGGCATCAATATGAAAAGCCCGCTCCGGCCCCATGCTTGCCTTGTCGCCGTACGCGCTTCCTGGCACTTGCCCTGACACAACAGAAATCGCTTGTTTCTTGATAATAAGGTAATGTGCGCATACATCGGGCGCCTTCGCCCTGCCCTTTCAGGAAAGCTGCCCCATGTTTGGATTGATCACGCTGTTCATCCTTGGCTTGCTGATTACCGCCTTCGTGCTGGTGCTGCAGTACCGCCGCAAGGTGGCGGATCTGGAATTGCTGACGGCACGCCTGCGCAAGGAAGTCGACGGCATCCAGCAGCGCCTGCGGACGCTGGAAGGCCAGGGCGAAGCGCCTGCGGCTACGCCCGTCGTGCCCGTCGCACCGGCCGTGCCCGCCAGCGCGGCACCGGTGGCGGTGCCGACACCCGCCCCCGTGCCGCAAGCGGCCGCGATCAAGGTGGCCGAGGTGGCGCAGGTCGCGCCGGCAGCAGTGCCGGCAACAGCCTCCGCAGCAGAAGCCCCCGTGGCGCGGAAACCGGCTCCGCCGCCCCCCGCCAGACCCGCCCCTGCCGTCCCGAATACCCCGTCCTGGATCGCGCACCCGGACGGCCTCGTTGCCAAGGCGAAAAACTGGCTATTCACGGGCAACCTGGTCGCCAAGCTGGGCTTGCTGATCCTCTTCCTCGGCGTCAGCTTCCTGCTCAAATACGTGTCGGCCCAGGTCACGCTGCCCATCGAGCTGCGCCTGGCTGGCATCGCGCTGGCCGATATTGCCCTGCTGGCCTGGGCCTGGCGCATCCGCCTCAGCCGTCCAGGCATCAGCCTGCCGCTGCAGGGCACGGCGCTGGCGATATTGATGCTGGTGACGTTTGGCGCCTTCCGCCTGTATGAACTGATCCCGGCCGGCCTGGCGTTTGCCGTGCTGTTTGTGCTGACGGCGTTCACGTGTCTGCTGGCCGTGCTGCAAAACGCCGTCTGGCTGGCCGTCTTCGGCATCGTCGGCGGCTTTGCCGTGCCCCTGCTCGTGTCGACGGGCAGCGGCAACCATATCGGCCTGTTCAGCTATTACGCGCTGCTCAACGCGGGCGTCTTCGCCATCGCCCTGAAACGCGCCTGGCGCGTCCTGAATGTCCTGAGCTTTGGCTTTACCTTTGTCGTTGCCACCACCTGGGGCCTGCTGCGCTACTCGCCCGAGCACTACCTGTCGACGCAGCTGTTTTTGATCCTGTTCGTGCTGTTCTATATCGGCATCGCGATCGCCTACTGCGCGCGCCAGGCGCCGCGCCTCAAGCATTACGTGGATGGCACCCTCGTCTTCGGCACGCCGCTGGCGGCCATGGGCCTGCAATACGGCCTGGTCCGGCACTTTGACTTTGGCCTGGCATTTTCCGCGCTGCTTGCCGGCCTGTGCTACACGGGACTGGCCGTGGCGCTGTGGCGCCGCGCAGGTTTCAAACTGCTGGCCGAAGCCTTCCTTGCGCTGGGCATCGTCTTCGGCACCCTGGCCATCCCGTTCGCCCTCGACGGCCGCTGGACGTCCGCCGCCTGGGCGCTGGAAGGCGCGGGCATCGTCTGGGTCGGCTTGCGCCAACGCCAGACGCTGGCCTGGGCCTTCGGCTTGCTGGTGCAGGGGGCCGCCTGGCTTGCCTTCCTCGGCGCCATGCTGGAACTCACCACGGCAGCGGCCCTGGACGCCAACATCTGGCTCGGCTGCGTGCTGCTGGCCGCCGCCGCGCTGGTGATGGCCTTCAACTTCCGCCACCATGGCAGCCACTTGCATCCGGAGTTCATGAGCAGCCTGTCCGTGCTGTTCCTGACGGCCGCCACAGTCTGGCTGCTGGGCGGCATCTGGAGCGAAATCCTGCTGCGCACGGATGCCGCCACGCAACTGAACCTGCTCACCGTCAGCGCGCTGGCAGTGGCAGCCCTGCTGGCGGCGCTGGCGCGGCGCGAGCAATGGCATGCGCCGCGCGCGCTGCTGCTGGCCGTGCAGGTACTGGCCGGCATGGTCATGCTCAGCCGCGCCAGCTGGGCCTGGGATCAGCATCCGGCCAACCTGTTCGGCGGTTCCTTCCTCAGCGCCCTGCTGCTGGGCGCCGCCGCCTTTGCCAGCGCCCGTTTCCTTGCGCTGCGCGCGCGCGGCGGCGACGAGCTGCTGGCCCTGGTGGCGCGCCCCCTGCTGGCCTGGAGCGGCTTGCTGTGGTTTGCCGCCATCCTCGTGCCCTTCACCAGCTGGCTGCTGCGCCTGATCGACGGCAACCTGGCGCTGCAAGCACACGCGGGCGAACACTGGCTGGCGCTGTACCTGATCGCCGTCTGCGTCACGACGCCCGCGTTCGCCCTCCTGGCGCGGCGCCTCGATTGGCCGCAGCTGCGCTGGATCAGCGTGGCCGCCTGGATTGGCCTGGGCCTGTGGAGCGCCAACCTGTTGCTGGCGCTGTACCTGCGCGACTACCTGCCGACCGGCTTGAGCTGGCTGGCCCTGGCCAGCGCCCTGGCGGCAGGAGAATACCTGCTGCTGGCCTGGCCGCAAGCGGGCTGGCAACTCGACGCGCGCGCGCTGCGTTTCCTGCATACGCTGCGCACGGCCGCGCCATGGTTGATGCTGTGGCCGCTTGGCGCCATGCAGGTCAGCGCCTGGCTGGCGCAGCATGAAGGCAGCGTCAGCCCTGCCTGGGCCCGCTACTTGCCGGCCTGGGCCATGATGCTGGTGCTGGCCGGGCTGATCCGCCGCTGCCGCGCTGGCGCCTGGCCGGTGGCGCCGATTGCAGCGTGGTACCAGCGTTATCTGATACCGCTGGCGGCGGCATGGTCGCTGCTGCTGATCGCCGCATGGAATATCTTCGACGACGGCGCCATGGCACCGTTGCCGTATTTGCCATTGCTCAATCCGCTGGACCTGAGCACGAGTTTTGCCGTCCTGCTGGCCATTGCCAGCTACCGCTTGCTGCCGGCGGGCCAGATGCCGCTGCCCGCGCTGTGGCAGGCGCGCTTGCCCGTCGTGGCCGCGTGCCTGCTGTATGGCTGGTTCAACCTGATGCTGCTGCGCACGGTGTCGCAGTACCTGGGCGTGCCCTACACCTTTGACGCCATGCTGGCCTCGCAGTTCGTGCAAGCGATGCTGTCGCTGGTGTGGAGCGTGACGGCCCTGCTGCTGATGCGCCACGCGGCGCGCCAGCAGCGGCGCCAGCAATGGAGCCTGGGCGCCGTGCTGCTGGGTCTGGTCGTCCTGAAACTGTTCCTGATCGACCTGTCGAACGTGGGCGGCATCGAGCGCATCGTCTCCTTCGTGGGCGTCGGCTTGCTGATGGTCTTGATCGGCTACCTGGCGCCCTTCCCCAAGGCTGTCGCGCCCGCTTCAGCCGAACCGCAACAAGGAGCCGCATGAAGCCCTCATTGATCTGCTGCAGCCTGCTGGTGGCAGGCGCCGCGCTGGCCGCGCCCGGCCAGGACCGGCCACAGGACTATGCCTGGAGCATGCCCGTGCAGGTGCCGGCCGGTGCCGGCATCGTCCAGCTGATATTGCCCAGGGACGTCTACCTGCACGCCAGGTCGGCCAGCCTGGCCGACCTGCGCCTGTTCGACGCGGACGGCAAGCGCCTGGCCTACGCCATCGGCGCGCCGCCCGCGCAATCGGCCACGCAACGGACTGCCATTCCCGCCCGCATTTTCCCCGTGACGGGCGCGCCGGCAACTGGCGATGGCTTGCAAGGCATCGATATCCGCACGGCGGACGATGGCCGTTTGCTGTCGGTCAGCACGCGCGCCGGCACGGCAGCGACCACGGCGGCGCTGCAGGCGCTGATCCTCGACCTGGGCAAGCAGACGCAAGATAAGCGCATCGCCGCCTTGCGCTTCACACCGCCGGCCCGCACGGACAATTACAGTGCGCAAGTGCTGCTGGAAGTGAGCGATGACCTGAAGCAATGGGACGCCATAGGCACCACCACCCTGAATTGGCTCAGCAACAGCGACACGCAAACCCTGGCCAACGACAGCATCGCCTTTGCGCCGCGCGCCTTCCGCTATGCGCGCCTGAGCTGGCAAGCGGGCGAACCGCTGGCCTTTGCGGCGATCACGGCGCAAGCCGTCAGCGAAACGGAGATCGCCCCAGCACGCGCCTCCATCGTGCTGCAAGGCTTGCCCGGCAAGCAGGCGAATGAATGGCGCTACGCCACGCCCCTCGCCATTCCCGCCGACAGCATCGCCCTGCAATTGACGCACAACAATGTTGTGCTGCCCGTGACTCTGGGCGTGTATCGCCAGCACAACTATGTTCCCCGGCACCGGCTGCACCTGCGCCACCAGGCGCGTCCCGTACAAGGCACGTATTTCGATCCCGTGCTGAGCACGACGTTTTACCGCATCGGCCTCGATGGCAAGGAGAGGATCTCGGGCGACCTGGCCATGCCCGTGACGCAAACGGGCGAATGGGTACTGCAGACGGCCACGGAACTCCAGCTCGACGCCGGCGATGCGCCCGCCCTGCGCCTGGGCTGGACACCGGCCACCGTCGTTTTCCTGGTCAGCGGCAAGCTGCCTTATCAGCTGGCATTCGGCAACAGCAACGCCGCCGCCGTGGCGCAACCGCTGTCGCAGGTGGCGCCCGGCTTCAAATCAGACGAATTGCTGGCGCTCAAGACGGCGAGCGCCGGCCCGCTCCACCCCAACGGGGGCGCGGCGGCACCCGCACGCGTCACAAAGGACGGGGCACCGTGGCGCCTGGCCGCGCTGTGGGGCGCACTGCTGCTGGGCGTGGGCGTGCTGGGCTTCTTTGCCTGGCGCTTGCTGACGCAAATGAAACAGGAACAACAGGAACAAACGGGGCAGCAGAAAACAGGCCAACAGCAAACGGGCCAGCAATAAATGAGCCCGCAAATAATGGGCCGGCAAGCAATGGAGGATGGCGCAAACAGGCGCGGCCAGCGGCCAGACTAGCGGCCAGAAAGACCAGGCGCCACGAATGGCTTTACACAAATGGCTTTATCGCGGCGTACTGACTTGCTGGCTTCACTGCTTGCTGGCTTGCTGGCTTCACTGCTTGCTGGCTTGCTGGCTTGCTGGCGGCTGGCTTGCTTACAGGCTAGCAGGCTTGCTTATCGACCGGCTTGCTCGCTCACTGCCGCAGCAACGCCTTGAACGTCTGCGGCATCCAGGGACGCGCCGCCAGCATGAAGCTGATGGCCAGGCGCTCATCGCCGGGCAGGCGCGCGTCTTCCTGGTGTTGCTGCGAGAATTCCACCGCCACTTGCTTCAGGCGTTCCAGCAAGGCCGCAGTGGATTTTTTCGACAGCATCACGTTCACCAGGCGCAGCAATTCCGTCTCGCCATCGAATTGGGAATTCAAATAGTCACCATAGGCTTCCTTTTTGAAATACGTGTGGATGGGACCGTTCGGTATCCACGCAAACGTGCGCGCCACCAGCAGTTTGACCCGGTTATTCGGCAGCAGTTCCAGAAAACCGATCTTGTCGAGGCGCAGCAGGTATTTCACGGCTTGCGCCTCGCTGATGTCATAGATGGCAACGATCTGTTCCAGCGGCAGCAGGTTCAGGGCAGACACGGCCACGACGAACAGCCGGGTGTCCTCGATAATTTCCTTTTCCTGCGCATATGTCAGTCCCGTGATCAGGATGGGCGTGGCCTGGGCAGACTGCACGGCCAGCGCCAGCTGCTGGAAATCGCTGCCGATGGCCACCAGGATCTGGTCCAGGCGCTGCAGGGTAAATTGCTTCTGCGAAAACATCCGCTTGACGCTGGCTTCGGATACGCCGATGCGCTGGGCCAGCTCGGCATATGTGACGGCGCGCGCTTTCAACAGGCGTTTCAAGGCTTCGATCAAGGCGTGGGTTTGCGGCATGCATTTCCTTTATAAAAATGGCATCGGTTCTAACGGCAAAAAAGTAGCGCAATACGCTACCTGCGGTATGCCTGCCCGCTACGAGTAGCGTTTTCATTGACCAATTGCCCACAGTCTACAATGATGGCGTTGCCACTTGGCACACTTGAAGGAGAAACACATGAAACGCCTGCTGCCCCTCTGCCTGTCCCTGTCGCTGTTGACGCTCTCCGTGGCCGCTCCCGGCCTGGTCCACGCCGCTGCCTCGGAGAACCTGTCGAAAGGCTCGCAAAACCTCAGCCAGGGTTCCGCCATCGTCGTCGCCGGCTCCATGTCGATGCTGGTCGCCTCTGGCCAGGTGGTGGTCGCCAGCGTGGAAACGGTGGGCGAAGGCATCGTCATCGTGCTGAAAGGCGCGTCCGAAGCGGGCGGCGCTTCCATCCAGATGAGCACGCAAGCGGCCAAGGGCCTGTCGCTGGCGGCCGGCACCGTGGTCAACGTCGTGGCGCTGTCCACCGGCCACATGCTGGTTCTTTCCGGCAAGGCCATCGCCTTCATCCCGAACGAACTGGGCAAGGCGCTGCTGCACCACTCCAAAGTGTAACCACCAATGAAAAACGGAAATCCCATGAAACATCTGCTCGCCACCGCCCTGCTGTGCGCCGCCACCATGGCGCCGCTGGCCCAGGCCGCCAATTCCGACACCACCAACGCGTCCGACAACGCCAGCATGGCGTCGGCCATCGTGCTCGTCGGCTCCATGTCGGTGCTGGCCGCCGCCGGTGAAATCGTCATCGACAAGGTGGAAGACGTGGCCGACGGCAGCGTCCTCGTGCTGAAGAGCGCAGCCAGGGGCGCCTCGCAGGCGGCCACGGCCTCCGTCAAGCTGAGCCAGAAAGCCACGCAAGGTCTGTCGCTGGCGGCCGGCACGGCCATCCAGGTGGTTGCCGTCTCGACGGGCCACATGCTGGTACTGTCGGACAAGGCCATCGCCTATGTGCCGGATGCGGCCGGCAATGCCATCCTCCACCATTCGAAAGCGTGAACCCATGAAACGCCTGACTGTCATGATCATCAGCCTGGCCCTGGCCGGCGCCGCCCATGCGGGACGCTCGTGCGAGGAAAAGCCAACGGATGCGACCACCCTCGTCAAATCGATGGACCTGGCGCAAAAGACCCTGCAGGCGCTCGATGGTTCGGGCGCGCAAGTGGCGCTGGTGGCACGCGCCGGGCAAGACCTGTCGAAGTACAATTTGCGCTATTCGCACATGGCGCTGGCCTGGCGCGACCACCCGAAGGGCCGCTGGCTGGTGGTGCATGAACTCAATGAATGCGGCACGGCGCAATCGTCGCTGTACAACGAAGGCTTGGGTAATTTCTTCATGGATGACGTGTTCATGTATGAAAGCCTGATCCTGATTCCCGGCCAGGATACGCAGCAGCAGCTGGTGCGACTGCTGACGTCGAACACGCCCAAGCGCCTGCATGAGCCGCACTACAATATGCTGGCCTATCCGTTTTCCACCAAGTACCAGAACTCGAACCAATGGGTGCTGGAAACCCTGGCCGCTGCCAGCAACGAGCCGGGCAAGATCGAAACGCGCGCCGAAGCGCAAGGCTGGCTGCGCAGCGCCAGCTACGCGCCGCAAACGCTCAGCATACCGGCCGCCACGCGCCTGGGCGCGCGCATGTTCCGCGCCAATATCGCCTTCGACGATCACCCGTTCGAGCGCCGCATGACGCGCCAGATCGACGTCGTCACGGTGGACTCCATCGTGCGCTTCATGCGCCAGCGCGAACCGCAGGTGCAGGAAATCGTCGTGCGGGGAAATTAAGGACGCGGCAGCAGGCGAAACAGCGGTCCGATCAGCAATACCAGCACCACCATGCGCGCCACGTGGAAGGCCGTGACGATGGGGACGCCCAGATGCAGGGCCTTGGCCGTCAGCGACATTTCCGCGATGCCGCCGGGCGACGTGGCCAGGATGGCCGTGCCGGGATGGATGCCCAGCCAGTGCGACAGGCCCAGTCCGAAGGCGGCCGCCAGCAGCAGCATCAGGAAACTGCACAGAGCCACGCCGGCCAGGTAGCGGGGAGCAGCATGCAGGAAGGCGGGAGTGAAGCGCGTGCCCAGGGCGATGCCGATGAACAGCTGGCCCGCGCGTATCATCCATTCGGGCAGGCGCGACAGATGGATGCCGCAGGCCGTCAGCAGCAGCGCGGCCAGCAGCGGGCCGATGACCCAGGCGTTGGGCAGCCGGCCCCGTTTTAATGCGAGGGCCGCCAGCACCGTGATGCCGACCAGCAGCGCCAGCCCGCCATAGTCGACCAGCGCGGCGCCGGGCACGGAAGTCTCATGCCCTTCTGCCAGGCCATGGCTGCCCCAGTAGCGCACGCCGAACGGGATGGTCGCCACCACCAGCATCATGCGCAGGCTGTGCGCGGCGGCCACCTTGCCCACGTCGGCGCCATGGCGCTCGCTCTGCACCGCCATCTCGGATGCGCCACCCACGGCCATGGCAAAGAAGGCGGTGGCATGGTCGACGCCGGAGAAGCGCCGCAGCAGCATGGCGCCGGACGCGCCCAGCGCCAGCGCGAACAGCACGGCGCCGGCGATCCATGGCGTGTAGACGGTGAGCACGGCCAGCACGGGCGCGGTGAAATACAGACCCAAGGCCGTGCCGATGGCCCACTGTCCCGCTTCCCGCACGCGCACCGGGCAAGCCAGTTCGCGCCCCGCCAGGCGCAGCACGGCCGTGGCAAACAGGGGGCCGATCATCCACGGCAGCGGCGTGTGCAGCCACAGGCAGATGGCGGCGCCCAGCAAACCCGTGGCCAGCGCTGCGCCGACTGCGCGCCAGCGCAGCCACCACGGCACCGTTAAAACACCCAGAGCTTATCGGCCGGCATGTGCAGCCAGTACTTGCCTGCCTCGAGCTTGTGGCGCGAATACGCGCGCAGGCTGATGTTCTCGGCGCCGCCGCGCTCGAACAGACACTCCCAGCGGTCGCCCAGATACATGCACGTCAGCAGCGGCAGTTCGATGGCGTTGTCGACCTGCGTGGCGCTGATCTTCACTTCCTCGACGCGGATCATGGTCGTCACTTCCGTGCCCGCGTTGGCGCCGCGCGCCACGCCCTGCATGGAGGCGCCATCGACCAGCAGGCGCACCTGCTTGCCTTCGCGCTGCACCACCTTGCCGGGCAGGCGGTTGTTACTGCCCATGAATTCGGCCGTGAACAGGGTGTCCGGCGTTTCATACATGCTTTGCGGCGTACCCTGCTGCTCGATCTTGCCGTTATTGAGCAGCAGGATGCGGTCGGAAATGGCCATCGCCTCGCCCTGGTCATGCGTCACCATCAGGGCCGACAGGCCCAGGCGCACGATCAGTTCGCGCAGGAAGGCGCGCGCTTCCTCGCGCAGCTTGGCGTCCAGGTTCGACAGCGGTTCGTCGAGCAGGATCACGGGCGGGTTGTACACCAGCGCGCGGGCGATCGCCACGCGCTGCTGCTGGCCGCCGGACAGCTGGTGCGGATAGCGCTCGCCCAGGTGTCCGAGTCCCAGCTGCGTCAGCACTTCCTTGATGCGCGCGGCGATTTCCGTGCTGCCCATCTTGCGCAATTTGAGGCCGTAGGCGACGTTGTCGAACACGGTCTTGTGCGGCCACAGCGCGTACGACTGGAACACCAGTCCCAGGTTGCGATGCTCGGCCGGCATCTCGAAATGCTTCGCGCCGTCGAAGACATTGCGCTCGCCGATCTGGATGGTGCCCGCCTTCGGGCTTTCCAGCCCGGCGACGGCGCGCAGCAAGGTGGTCTTGCCGCTGCCCGAAGGCCCCAGCAGGGCGACCACTTCGCCTTTTTGCAGGTGCATCGAGACACCTTTCAGGATCTGGTTGGCGGCAGCGCCGGTGCCGTAGTCCAGGTACAGCTCATTGACGGTCAATTCATTCATGATGTGGTCTCAGTCTATTCTTAGTTATGCAGCTCAGTTATGTAACTTCACGCCAAAGCGCAGCGCGATGCCCAGGCCGATGGCCACCAGGGTGATATTGATGAAGGACAGCGCCGCCACCAGGTCGGTCGAGCCGCCCGCCCACAGCGACACCAGCATGGCGCCGATCACTTCCGTGCCCGGCGAGAGCAGGTACACGCCCGTCGAATATTCGCGCTCGAAAATCAGGAACACCATCAGCCAGGCGCCCAGCAAGCCGTATTTGATCAGCGGCAGGGTCACGTCGCGCGTCACCTGGCCGCGGCTGGCGCCGACGGCGCGCGCCGCCTCTTCCAGCTCCGGCCCCACCTGCAGCAACGCCGTCGAAATGAGGCGCATGCCGTAAGCCATCCACACCACCGAATACGCGAGCCACAGGGCGAAGATCGTCGAGCGCACTTCGCGCAGCACGGGGATCACATGGCCGCTGAGCCACAGGGCCACGCCGTTGTCCATGCCTTTCAATATGCCGTCGAGCCAGGCCGGCACGAACAGGAACACCCACAGGAACGACAGGCCGGCCAAGAGGCCCGGCACGGCGCGCGGCACCAGCACGCTGTAATCGAGCAGGCGCGTGATGCCGTCCTGCTTGCGGTGCATGGCCAGCGCGATGAAGCTGTAACAGCCCACGGCCAGCGCGCCGCCGACGACGCCGATCAGGATGGTGTTGACGATGCCGCGCACCAGCGAAGGCTGGTCGAAAATATCGCGGAAATGCTGCAACGTCAGCACGTCGGCCAGGTGCACGCCCTCGCCCCAGTACTGCACGAAGGAGCGCAGCACGATGCCCGTCAGCGGCAGGATGATGGTGAAGATCAGCCAGCCGGCCAGCAAGGCAAACGCCAGCCACTTCCAGCGGCCCAGCGGCATGGCCTTGCTGCGCGCGCCCTTGCCCTTGATCGACACGTACTTGTTGGCCGATTTCAGCAGCCAGCGCTGTATCATCACCAGCGGCATGGTCACCATCACCAGGCACACGGCGACGGCAGCCATCAGGTGGTACGACGGCGTGCCGAGCTTGTTCGTCAGCTTGTACAGATAGGTCGGCAGCACCAGATGGCCTTCCGGATCACCGAGCACCAACACCAGACCGAACACCTCGAAGCCGAGGAAGAACACCAGCACGCCCGCATACGCCAGTGCAGGCATGATCATCGGCAGCGACACATTGAGCATCACCTGGATCGGCGAAGCGCCGGCCACGCGGGCCGCTTCTTCCACGTCCGAACCCAGGCTTTTCAGCGCCGACGAGGCATACAGGTAGACGTGCGGCACGTGCGTCAGGCCAGCGATGATGACGATGCTGGTGAAGGAATAGATATTCCAGGGCACGAAGCCCAGCAGCTCCTTGGCCCAGATCGAATAGAAGCCCACGGGTCCCATCGAGACGACGTAGCCAAAGCCCATCACCATCGGCGAGACAAAGATCGGCACCAGCAGCATGGGCGCCACCCAGCCGCGGCCCGGCAAATCCGTGCGCACCATCAGGAAGGCCAGCATGCCGCCCAGCGGCACGGCGATGACGGTCAGGCCGAAGGCCAGCATCAGGCCATTCTTGAAGGCCATGGCGAAATCGGGATCATCGAAGATGAAACGGTAGGAATCAAAGCCGAATTCGCGCACCGGCATGAAGAAGGGCGCGTTCAAAAAGCTCTGGTAAAAAATCAGGAACAGCGGCAGGAAAATGGCGACCAGGGTAATCGCCACGACCACGCCGCGCGGCCAGTTCAGGCGCGACAAGGGAGAGCGCGACCGTGCAGGCAGCGGCAAGATAGCAGTTTGCATGATGAATCCAATGAATGAAGGGTACGGCGTGCGCCCGCAGCCAGGCTCGCGGGCGGCTAAGTCGGCGTTATTTTTTGCCGGCTGTTTCTTTCCATTGCTTCAGGAAGGCCATGCGCTTGGCTGGCCCCAGGAATTGCAGGATGATCGGATGCACGGGAATCGGCTTGACGTTGGCCGTGCCGATTTCCTTGATCAGTTCCGCCGAGGTGGTCTCGCCCGTGACGTCGGCGCGGATGGCGAACAGCTTGGCGCCGTTGGCGATGATGGTCTGGCCGCGGTGCGACAGGATGTAATCGAGCCACAGCTTGCTGGCGTTGACGTTCTTCGCGTTCTTGTTGATGAACTGCACGCGCGACAGGATCAGGGTGTAATCCTTGGGCAGCACCACGCCGATCGACGGGTCGGTCTTGGCGCGCACCAGCGCGTAGGAACCCAGCACGTTGTAGCCGATCAGGTTTTCACCGGACGAGATACGCTCCATCATGGTGCCCGTCGACGACTGCACGCGCACCTTGGCCGTGCCGAACGCGTTTTGCAGCGCCAGGAATTGCGGATATTCCTTGGCATCCTGCGCCATGAACATGAAGCCCACGCCCGATTTCTCGATGTCGTAGGTGGTGACCTTGTCCTTGAACTTCGGCGTGGCGATCAGCTTGACGAAGTCGTCGTGGTTCTTCGGCACTTCCTTCGGGTCGAGCAAACGCTTGTTATAGACGATGGCGGCCGGCTCGAACGTGGTGCCGTAGGCCTGGTCGTCCCACATGGCCCAGCCGGGGATCTTGGCCGCTTCGACCGACTTGTATTTCAGGGCGTAGCCATCGGAGGCCAGGCGCATCTGCAAGTCCATCGCCGAAGACCACATCACGTCGGCCGTGTTGCCGCCGGCGGCCACTTCGGAAATGAAGCGGTTATACACTTCGGTGGAATTCATGTCGTTGTATTCGACCGAGATGCCGGGATACAGGGCGCTGAAGTCCTTGATCAGCGGCGCGGCGGCCTTGCTGTCGGTGGCGCTGTAGATCACCACCTTGCCTTCCTTCTTGGCCGCGTCGATGATCTTCTGGTAGTCGGCCGGATAACCTGCCGGTACCTGGGCGAAAGCGGCGCCGGCCAGGCTGGCAAACGCGGTGGCAAGGGCGGCTTGAAGCAGGGTCTTGGTTTGCATGTGGTTGTCTCCGTCTATGAATAGGTTTTTTATTTAATGAGATGTCGGTCAGCGCATCAGGCCAAGCTCATTCGCCTGCCTGGCATACTCGTCGACCGCCTTCCTGACATACGCCGTCAGCTTCGGCCCCGTCAGGGCGAATGGATACAGGCCGGCCTGCGCGCGCCATTCCGCGAACTGCGGCGTGGCCATGACGCGGTCAAAGGTGGCCACCCAGCGCTGGTAGTCCGCCTCCGGCACCTGGGGCCCCATCCACACGCCGCGGATGATCGGCCAGACCACGTCGACGCCTTGCTCGCGCGCCGTCGGCACGCCTGCCAGCACGCCTGGCAGGCGCTTCTCCGACAGCACCGCCAGCACGCGCGCATGGTTGGCGCTGGCGTTCAGGGTGGCTTCGGACGTGTCGCCCGAGACCACCTGCACATAATCGGCCTGCATCGCCGTAAACACTTCGCCGCCGCCTTCGAGCGCGACAAAACGCAGTACTTTCGGATCGATGCCGGCCTGGCGCGCCACCAGCGCCATCTTCAGCCAGTCCTGGCTGCCGATGGTGCCGGAGACGCCGATCAGCACCTTGTCCGGATGCTGCCGCAATGCCGCGATCAAGTCACCCAGCGTCTTGTAGGGCGAATCGCTGCGCACGGCGATCATGCCGTAGTCGGCGCCCAGCGCCGCCACCCAGCGCACGTCGCCCGCCTTGGCATTGCCGAACTTGCCCTGCGCCAGATTCAGCAGCGAACCGCCCGAAAACGCCACCAGGGTGTTCGGCTCCGCGCGGCGGCGCTGCGAACCCATCGAGTGCCAGGCCACGGCGCCGATGCCGCCGGGCAGATAACTGATGCGCATCGGCGCCATGGCGGCTGCCGCGCCCTCCTGCGCCAGGCCTTTTTTCGCCAGCTTGCAGGTCAGGTCCATGGCGCCGCCCGGCTTGGACGGCACCACGCACTCGGCCGGCGCCGACGCCTGCGCCGCCGCGAGGGCGGGCAGCAGGCACAGCAAGGACAGGAACAGGGAGCGCAGCATCGTCATGCCTTAGAAGCGGTGCTGGATGCCGGCGATCAGGCCGCGCTGCGTGTCGCCGAAACCGGCATCGTCACGCGACAGGCTGACCAACTGGTTGTGCTTGGCCTTGGCGTAGGCGCCGGCCACATACAGGTCGGTGCGCTTGGACAGGGCATAGCGCACGCGCGCCACGTACATGATCGGATCGGCATTGAGGTTGGCGGCCACGTTTTTCACGTCCTGGTAGTAGATCACGCCCGTCAGGGTGATCACCGGCGTGGTCTTGTAGCTGACGCCGCCCCAGTACAGGGTGCCGCGCACGTCGGCCTTGCCGGAGGCAGCCGGATCGAGCTTGTAGTCGCGCGCCGCCGCCTGCACTTTCCACGGGCCGTCGTCATACATGGCGCCCAGGTGGTAGACGGTGGTCTTGTCGCGCGCGCCGCCGGCGATGGCATTGCCGTTCACCTGCTCATACGTGGCCAGCAGGCTGACAGGACCGGTCTTGTAGGTGACGGCCGTGGACAGCTTGGCGCTGTCCGAGTTGCCCGTCGACTGCTCGCCGAAGCCGTACGATGCGCCGTAGCTGAAGTCGCCCGTCTTGCCCGAATACTTGACCATGTTGTCGAAGGCCGTCGTCATGCCGTACTTGCTCGGACCCGTCGCATTGGCCGAAGTGGCCCACGAATAGAACGGCGCATAGGCCATCGGATCGAACGGCAGCACGAAGTCATACACGGTGGTGAACGAACGGCCCAGCACGACGCGACCGAATGCGCCTTCCAGGCCCACATTGGCCTGGCGCTTGAACAGCGCGCCGTCGGCAGCGCCCGTGTCGACCAGGATGCCGCCTTCCAGGTTGAAGACAGCTTTCAGGCCGCCGCCCAGGTCTTCGCTGCCCAGGATGCCCCAGCGCGAGGTGTTCATGCCGCCCGAGCTCACTTGCGTCATCGAGCTCTTGTTCGGACCGGCGTTGCTGGTGGTGCTGACGCCGGCGTCCAGGCGGCCGTACAGCGTGACGTTCGATTGTGCCTGGGCGCTGCCAGCGGCGGCCAGGACAGCCAGAGCGGCCAGCGAGTATGCGGTCTTCTTCATGTAGAGTATCTCCCTTAGATATAGTTATTAGTGATATGCCTGATCAATTTCATGAATCAGGATCACACTATATGAGCGCGATCCTTTCAATTCGCTTTCAGACTGACAGGTGTCGCCAGCCAGCCACAAAGGGGGCAAACATATTCATTGCCGCCCCTGTCGGCGCGGCGCCGGCAGGCTTACACTGCATCCATTTCAACGAATGGCGGAGACCATGCGCATATTATTAGTGGAAGACCATCTGGAGCTGTCGCACTGGCTGGCAAAGGCCCTGCGCGACGCGCACCTGACGGTGGAGACCGCCCACAACGGCGCCGATGCCGACGCCCTGCTGCACACGCAGGAATACTCGCTGGTGCTGCTCGACCTGACCCTGCCGAAGATGGATGGCCTGGACGTGCTGCGCCGCCTGCGCGCGCGCGGCGGCACGCGCGGCAAGACTCCCGTCATGATACTCACGGCGCGCGGCGGCCTGGATGAAAAAGTGCAGGGCCTGAACCTGGGCGCCGACGACTACATGGCCAAGCCGTTCGAGCTGGCCGAACTGGAAGCGCGCGTGAAAGCCCTGCTGCGCCGCAGCCAGGGCAACGAAGCCCTCGTGCATGCGTGCGGTGCCCTCAGTTTCGACACCGTCACGCGCATGTTCAGCTATGCCGGCGCCCCGTTTCCCCTGACGCCGCGCGAACACGCGGTGCTCGAAGCGCTGATCACGCGCTCGGGACGCGCCGTGTCGAAGGAAAAACTGTTCGACGAAGTCTTTGCGCTGGCCGACGACGCCAACCTGGACGCCATCGAACTGTATATCCACCGCGTGCGCAAGAAGCTGGAAAGCGGCGTGGAAAGCGGCTCGCCCGACGGCGCCGTCATCACCACCCTGCGCGGCATCGGCTACCTGCTGCAGCCGCGCAGCGCCATGGCGCCGGCCGCGCCGAAATGACCGTGCGCGCCCCACGCCCGCCCATGCTCGAACGCTTGCGCCGGCGCTGGGCGCAGGGCCGGCCGCTGGGCAGCCTGCGCAGCCAGCTGCTGCGCTGGCTGCTCATCCCCCTGGTGATGCTGGTGCTGCTCGATGCCGTCTTTGTCTACCGCAACGCGCTCGACGCGGCCGACATGGCCTACGACCGCTCCTTGCTGGCGTCGACGCGGGCGCTGGCCGAGCGCGTCTCCATCGTCGGCGGCAAGGTGGTGGCCGAAGTGCCCTACGTGGCGCTCGACAGCTTCGAAACAGACACCCTGGGCCGCATCTATTACAAGGTGACGGGCATCAATGGCGAACTGGTGTCGGGCTATGGCGACTTGCCGCCCGTGCCGAAAAACGTGCCCCGCTCGCAGAATTATCCCGCCCTGGTGCGCTTCTACCACGCCGACTACCACGGCAAGCCGATCCGCATTGCCGCCCTGCTGCAACCCGTGTACGACGACTCGATGCGCGGCATCGCCCTGATCCAGGTGGCCGAAACGCTGGACGCGCGGCGCGGCCTGTCGAACCAGATCCTGTTCGACACCCTGAGCTGGCAGGCGGCGATGATACTGGTGATGGGCGCCCTCGTGTGGTTTGCCGTGCGCCTGGTGCTGCGCCCGCTGATGCGCTTGAAAACGGAGGTCGAGACGCGCACCCTGTCCGACCTGTCCGACGTCGACCCCACGCTGGTGCACAAGGAAATGCGCCCTCTGGTGAGCGCCATGAACGGCTCCATGTCGCGCCTGCAGCAGCTGATCGCCAGCCAGCGCCGCTTCATCGCCGACGCCTCGCACCAGTTGCGCACGCCGCTGACGGTGCTGAAAACCCAGGCCGAACTGGCCATGCGCGAGTGCGACCGCCAGGCGGGCGGGCCGCCGGACATCGCCGCCCTGCGCGACATCGTGCGCTCGATCGCCACCACCACCGATTCGACCGTGCTGCTGGCCAACCGCCTCCTGACCCTGGCGCGCATCGAGCATGGCGGCGACAGCCTGGCGATGGACGCCGTCCCCTTGCGCGACGTGGCGCAGCAGGTGGGACTGGAAATGGCCATGGCCGCCGTCGGCAGGCATATCGACCTGTCGCTGGAAGCGCCCGACGAAGCGCCCGTGCATGGCCAGGCCCTGCTGCTGCATGAACTGGTGGCCAACCTGGTCGACAACGCCCTGCGCTACACGCCGCAGGGCGGCAGCGTGATCCTGCGCGTGCGCGCGGCGCAAACGGGGAACGGCCACGAACACGGCGCCGTGCTGGAGGTGGAAGACAGCGGCAAGGGCATCCCGCCGGCCGAGCGCGAACGCGTATTCACGCCGTTCTACCGCGTCGGCACGGCGCTCGAGAGCAATCCTGGCGGCGCGGGGCTAGGTTTAGCCATCGTGCGCGACATTGCCGCCCTGCACGGCGCGCGCCTGGAACTGGCGACGGCGGAAAATGGCCACGGATTGAAAGTCAGCGTGCATTTCGGCGGCGCCGCATGATGGCCTGCATAGATAGTCATTCGACACGGAGTGTTGCCCAAAAACAACACGTAGCTTATTTCTAATATTTTTTAAATAATTGCCTTACATAAACATATTCATCCCTATACAATTCGGCTCCCATTAAGCGGCGAGACAGTCTCTCCGCATTAATTACCTAGGATTAATATGAAAAAGCAATTGTTTGCAGCAGTCGTAGGCGCCGCCCTGGCATTCCCATTGTTCGCTCAAGCTGAAGGTTTCTATGCTGGCGCCAACGTCGGCCGTTCGGAATTGAAACTGTCGGGTGACACCCCTTCGGTCAAGAAAAGCAATACCGGCTACAAAGCCTACGCAGGCTACGACCTCACGCAAAACTTCGGCGCGGAAGCCGGCTACGTCGACTTTGGCAAACTGACGACAACCTTCGACGGCGATAAACTGGACGTGAAAAGCCACGCATTCTACGTTGCCGCCACCGGCACCCTGCCACTGAACGAACAGTTCTCGCTGTTCGCCAAGGCTGGCGTATCGCAAAACCGCACCAAAGTCAGCGTCGTTGGTGAGAACGTTAACGACTCGACCAACAAGACCTCCGCCATCTTTGGCATCGGTGCCGCTTACCACTTCGACAAAAAACTGTCGCTGGTTGCGGAATACGAAAACTTCGGCAAGGTAGCAAACGGCGATGGCGCCAAGCTGAAAGCCGACCTGCTGTCGATCGGCCTGCGCTACAAGTTCTGATTCGCGCTCGCGCGCATCAGCATCCAGCCGTTTTAACGGCTGATAAGAAACCGGCTGCACAGCCGGTTTTTTTATGGGCGCATGGCGCGCCACGGGCGCCGATGTTAATATCTCGCCCTGAAATTGACTGAAAGATTCCGCCATGATGACCAAAGAAGACGTAAGCGAACTGTTCGCCAACATCGCCGAGAACGCGCCCTGGAACCTGTCCCAGCCGCTGCTGTGGGGCTATTACTTCACCAACCCCACTTCCGAACCGCTGGAGCAGGCCGCCACCGTGCTGGCGCTGCAGGGCTACCGCCCGGTGGAACTGTACCAGCCGGAACTCGACGATCCGGCGGCACCGCCCGTGTGGGTGCTGCACGTGGAAAAGGCCGAAGTGCATGGCGTCGACAGCCTGCACGCGCGCAATGGCGAACTGATGGCGTTTGCCCAGGAAAACCAGCTGGCCAGCTATGACGGCATGGACGTGGGACCCGTCGGCGCTCCCGACGTACCGCAGCATTAAGACAGTCATCGGATGAAAAAACGGCGCCCGCGGGCGCCGTTTTGCATGGATCGCTAAAAACGCTCAGCTGAGGTTTTCCAGGCGGATCTTGGTGACCGTGCCCACCACGCTATTTAATGCTTCCATCTTCTCGATGGCGGCCGTGACATTCTTTTCCTGCGTCTGGTGCGTCAGCATGATGATGTCCGTATGCGTCTCGCCTTCGGCCGGCTCTTTTTGCAGCATGGCGTCGATCGAGATGCTGCGTTCGGCCAGGATGCGCGTCAGGTCGGCCAGCACGCCCGGCTGGTCGGCCACGTGCATGCGCAGGTAGTAGCTGGTGGTGATTTCCGACATCGGCAGGATGGCGATATCGGTCATCGCGTTCGGCTGGAACGCCAGGTGCGGCACGCGGTGTTCCGGGTCGGCCGTGGCCAGGCGGGTGATGTCGACCAGGTCGGCGATCACCGACGACGCGGTCGGCTCGGCGCCCGCGCCGCGGCCCGAGTACAGGCTGGCGCCGACGGCGTCGCCATGCACCAGCACCGCGTTCATGGCGCCTTCCACGTTGGCGATCAGGCGCTTGGCCGGGATCAGGGTCGGATGCACGCGCAGCTCGATGCCTTCCACGCCATTGACGGTGGCGCGCTTGGTGATGCCCAGCAGCTTGATGCGGTAGCCCAGCTGCTCGGCGTAGCGGATGTCGACGGCATTGAGGTTGCTGATGCCTTCCACGTAGGCCTTGTCGAACTGCACCGGGATGCCGAAGGCGATGGCCGACATGATGGTGGCCTTGTGCGCGGCGTCGACGCCTTCGATGTCGAAGGTGGGGTCGGCTTCCGCGTAGCCCAGTTCCTGCGCCTGTTTCAGCACGGTGGCGAAATCGAGGCCCTTGTCGCGCATCTCGGACAGGATGAAATTGGTGGTGCCGTTGATGATGCCGGCGATCCATTCGATGCGGTTGGCCGTCAAGCCTTCGCGCAACGCCTTGATGATGGGGATGCCGCCGGCGACGGCCGCTTCGAAGGCTACCATCACGCCCTTGTCCTGGGCGGCGGCGAAGATTTCATTGCCGTGCACGGCCAGCAGGGCCTTGTTGGCCGTGACCACGTGCTTGCCGTTGGCAATGGCCTGCATCACCAGGGTTTTCGACAGGTCGTAGCCGCCGATCAGTTCGACGACGATGTCGATCTCGGGATCGTTGACGATCAGGTAGGGGTCATTGACGACCTTGCAGCCGCCGGCGACGAGCGTTTCGGCGCGCGCCACGTCGCGCACGGCGACGGCGACGACTTCAATGCCGCGGCCCGCGCGGCGCTTGATTTCTTCCTGGTTGCGTTTCAGGACGCTGAACGTGCCGTAACCGACATTGCCCAGGCCCAGCAGGCCGATCTTGATGGATTTCATAGTGTGCTTGACTGCTCATAAGTGGCGCCCCCTTGGGCGGCGCCAGGTTGATCGGTATTGCTACTGTCTGGCTCAGCCCCGGCTGTGGCGCTTGCGGTAACCTTCGAGGAAGCGCGCAATGCGGCCCATGGCCTCGGTCAGGTCATCGGAGTTGGGCAGGAAGACGACGCGGAAATGGTCGGGCGCGATCCAGTTGAAGCCCGTGCCCTGCACGATCAGGACCTTGGCTTCGGCCAGTAATTCATAGGCAAACTGCTGGTCGTCGGCGATCGGGTATATCTCCGGGTCCAGGCGCGGGAACATGTACAGCGCGGCCTTTGGCTTGACACAGGTGACGCCCGGAATATCGGTCAGCAGCTTGTGCGCCAGGTCGCGCTGTTTCAACAGGCGCCCGCCGGGCCCCACCAGGTCTTGTATGCTCTGGTAGCCGCCAAGCGCCGTCTGGATGGCAAACTGCCCCGGCGCGTTGGCGCATAGCCGCATCGAGGCCAGCATGTTGAGGCCTTCGATGTAATCTTTTGCGTGGCGCTTTTCGCCCGAGACCACCATCCAGCCGGAACGGTAGCCGCAGGAGCGGTAATTCTTCGACAAGCCGTTCATGGTGATGAACAGCACGTCGTCGGCCAGCGAGGCGATCGACACGTGCTCGGCTTCGTCGTACAGCACCTTGTCGTAGATCTCGTCGGCGAAAATGATCAATTGGTGCTGGCGCGCCAGTTCGACGATCTGCAGCAGCACGGAAACCGGGTACAGCGCGCCCGTGGGATTGTTCGGGTTGATGACGACGATAGCCTTGGTGTGCGGCGTGATCTTGCGGCGCATGTCCTCGATGTCGGGATACCACTCGTTCTGCTCGTCGCACACATAATGCACGGGATTGCCGCCCGACAGGCTGACGGCGGCCGTCCACAGCGGGTAATCGGGCGCCGGCACCAGCACTTCGTCGCCGCTGTTGAGCAGGGCGTTCATCGACATGACGATCAGTTCGGAAGCACCATTGCCCAAATAAATGTCATCGATGGTCACGCCGGCGATGTTCTTGCCCTGCGTATAGTGCATGACGGCCTTGCGCGGCGCGAACATGCCCTTCGAATCCGTATAGCCGGCGGCATTTTGCAGGTTGAGCATCATGTCGCGCACGATCTCGTCCGGCGGATCGAAGCCGAATACGGCCAGGTTGCCGATATTGAGCTTGGTGATCTTGTGGCCTTCTTCTTCCATTTGCCTGGATTTTTCCAGGACCGGGCCGCGGATGTCATAGCAGACATCCGCCAATTTATTCGATTTCTGAATCGGTCGCAAAATAAATCCCTGTCGTGATGCGGCGCGGTAAGCAGAACTTGCAGCATGATAGCCGCGCCAGAACTATGAACCCGTGAAACTGCGATGCGAAAGACTGCAAGGCGAAAACAACCATTCTCGCCGAAAACAGGCCATTTTATCAAATTAAACATGGCCAACCCCAGCATTTGACGCCGATTCTGCCACGCCGGCGCCTCCGGACGGCAATCGGGCACGCGCCATCTTCATCTTCCCTTAATCTGGCAGCATTACCATGGAGCAAGCAGGCAGTCCCACTGTGGCGCCGAAGATTGCAATTTGGAAAGGATATTGCTTTTCAGTCGCTCTTTTCTGTCATTTATGGCATGCTTACGCCCTTGGCCGCGGCACGCAGTTTGGCCGCGCGCGCACCGATCAACCGACACGACCAGCCCCCGATATCGCCATGAAACTCCATGCCAGCAGCACCCAACAATACCAGACTGTCACCGGCTATGACGAAAACGGCGTGGAGATCAATGCCCAGCCCTACAACTACAGCCTGATCGTCATGCCGGAAATGCCTCCGCGGGCGTGGGAAGTGGACAGTTTCGAGCAACTGAACGAGGCGCATTTCGCGCAGATCCTGGCCGATGCGCCCGACGTGGTCATCCTCGGCACGGGCGAACGCCAGCGTTTCGTGCATCCGAAGCTGACGGCCGCGCTGACCATGCGCCGCATCGGCGTCGAATGCATGGATAGCCAGGCTGCCTGCCGCACCTACAATATCCTCATGGGCGAAGGCCGCAAGGTCACGCTGGCCCTGATCCTGGCCCCGGCCGCAGGCACGCCCGCATGAAAATCAATGTCAACGAACTGCACTCGTCGCGGGTGCTGATGTGGTCCCTGCTGGGCATCTTCATCGTCGTCACCCTGTATGCGCTGGGCGTGCGCACCCTGGTACCGCCCGACGAGGGCCGCTACGCCGAGATGGCGCGCGAAATGTTCGTCACGGGCGACTGGATCACCACGCGCCTGAACGGCATCAAGTACTTTGAAAAGCCGCCGCTGCAAACCTGGATGAATGCGCTGACCTTCGCCGCCTTCGGCCTGGGCGAATGGCAGGCGCGCCTGTGGACTGGCCTGTGCGGCATCATCGGCGTGTGCATGACGGCTTACGCGGGCAAGAAAGTGTTCGGCCCGCGCGTGGGCCTGTATGCGGGCCTGGTGCTGGCATCGAGCCTGTTCTGGCTCGCTTCCGGCCAGATCAATTCGCTGGACATGGGCCTGTCGGGCATGATGACCCTCACCCTGGGCAGCCTGCTGATCGCCCAGCGCGACGACGCCACGGAGTTCGAGCGCCGCAACTGGATGCTGGCCTGCTGGGCAGCCATGGCGCTGGCCGTGCTGGCCAAGGGCTTGATCGGCATCGTGCTGCCGGGCGCCGTGCTGGTGCTGTATTCGCTGTGCGCGCGCGACTGGCGCATCTGGACGCGGCTGCACCTGGTCAAGGGCTTGCTGCTGTTCTTTGCCATCGCCACGCCGTGGTTCGTGCTGGTCGCCCTGCGCAATCCGGAACAGCCGCATTTCTTCTTCATCCACGAGCATTTCCAGCGCTTCCTGATGAAGGGCCACAAGCGCGAAGGCGCCTGGTATTACTTCCTGGTGCTGCTCATTCCCGGCATCCTGCCATGGATAGGCGTGCTGCCGCAAAGCCTGGCCGCCGCCTTCAAGCGCCAGGAAGGCGCCTTCCAGCCCCGCTTGATGCTGCTCGTCTGGGCCGTCTTCATTTTCTTCTTCTTCAGCTATTCGACCTCGAAGCTGCCTGGCTACATCGTGCCCATCTTCCCGGCGCTGGCCCTGCTGGTGGCGCTGTACCTGGAATCGGCCTCGCGCCGCCAGCGCCTGTTCGCCGCCGGCCTGCTGTGCGTGCTGGGCGCGGCCATCCTGATCGGCGGACCGATCGCCTTCAGCAAGGCCAGCGCGCGCGACGCGGAAGCCCTGGTCGCGCTGAAGGGCTACCAGCCATGGCTGATGGCGGCCGGCTTCTTCGCCCTGGCCGGCGGCGCCCTGGCCTTGCTGCATGCGCGCCAGTTGCGCCGCGACATGACGGTGCTGACCATCGCCGGCGCCGGCTTCCTGGCCACGCACTGCATCCTGGCCGGCTCCGAACTGTATGGCCAGAACCGCGCAGGCACCGACATGCTGCCGCAGATCCAGGCCGAACTGACAGCCGATACCAAGCTCTATTCGGTCGGCATCTACGAACAATCGCTGACGTATTACCTGCAGCGGCCCGTGATCCTCGTCGATTACTGGGATGAGTTTACGTTTGGCCTGAAACAGCAGCCCGAACTGTCCATCCCGAACATCGAGCCTTTCATCACGCAATGGACGAACGATGCCAATGCCGGCGTGCACGACATGGCGATTATCAGCCTGTACCGTTACAAGGAATTGCAGGGCCGTGGCGTGCCCATGCGTGTGATTGCCGAAGATGCGCGCCGCATGGTCGTTGCTAACAAGTAAATATTTAAAGGGGCGCGAGGCAGCACGGATCGCGCCCCCCCGGCCAGCTTGCCCCGCCCCCGCATCAGCAGGATTTTTCACCGCTGAAGGGCTGCGCCGCCATACTGACGATATAAAATAGCCATGCCTGCCGGCGCCTTTTGACGGCACTGGCAGCCTCGGCGATGCCGATACCCTGACACAATACAGATCCAAGAACTGCGCCCCATGACCTCTACCCTGCCCTTTTTGCCCTTTTCCAAACCCACCATCGATGAAGCGACCATCACCGCCGTCGGCGAAGTGCTGCGCTCGGGCTGGATCACCAGCGGCCCGAAAGTGCAGGCTTTCGAAGCCCAGCTGTCCGAGTATTTCGGCGGGCGCCCCGTGCGCACCTTCAATTCGGGCACGTGCACCATGGAAATCGCGCTGCGCATCGCTGGCATCGGCCCCGGCGACGAAGTCATCACCACGCCCGTGTCGTGGGTCGCGACGGCCAACGTCATCATCGAAGTGGGCGCCACGCCAGTGTTCGCCGACATCGATCCCGTTACGCGGAATATCGACCTCGACAAACTGGAAGCGGTCATCACCCCGCGTACCAAGGCCATCATCCCCGTCTACCTGTCCGGCCTGCCCGTCGATATGGACCGCCTATACGCGATTGCTGAAAAGTACAACTTAAGGGTCGTGGAAGACGCGGCGCAAGCGTTCGGTTCCACCTGGAAAGGCAAGCGCATCGGCGCGTTTGGCGACTTCGTCTCGTTCAGCTTCCAGGCCAACAAGAACATCACCACGGGCGAAGGCGGCTGCCTCGTCCTCAACAACCTGGAAGAAGCGAAACTGGCCGAGAAATACCGGCTGCAGGGCGTGACGCGCAGCGGCGTCGACGGCATCGACGTCGATGTGCTGGGCGGCAAGTACAACATGAGCGACATCATGGCCGCCATCGGCCTGGGCCAGTTTGCCAATATCGAGGCGATCACGGCCCACCGCCGCGCGCTGGCACGCCACTATTTCGCGCAGTTCGGCAGCGATTTCGAAGCGCTGAGCGGCGCCCAGCTGCCCGTGCAGGACTTTGAAAACAGCAACTGGCATTTGTTCCAGATCATCCTGCCCGACAATGGCCCCGGCACGCGCGCCGCCTTCATGCAGCAAATGGCGCAGCAAAACGTGGGAACGGGCTATCATTACGCACCGATCCACCTGTTTACCATGTACCGCGAACGCGGCTTTACCGAGGGCATGTTCCCCGTCTCGGAAAAGATCGGCCGCCTGACCGTGACCTTGCCGATGTTCTACGCCATGACGACACAGGACGTGGAACGCGCCGTCGCCACCGTCAAATCCATTCTCATCAAATGAGCAGCGCGCCGATGAAACCTGAACTGTCCATTATCATTCCGATCTACAACGAACAGGATGGCCTGGCCAGCCTGTTCGCCCGCCTGTATCCGGCCCTCGATGCCCTCCAGACGAGCTACGAGATCATCTTCATCAACGATGGCAGCCGCGACAATTCGGTACCCATCCTGGCGGAACAATTCCGTCAGCGCCCGGACGTCACGCGCGTAATCTTGTTCAACGGCAATTATGGCCAGCACATGGCCATCCTGGCCGGTTTTGAAGCCTCGCGCGGACAGATCATGATCACGCTCGACGCCGACCTGCAGAATCCGCCCGAGGAAATCGGCAACCTGGTGGCGAAGATGCGCGAAGGCTACGATTACGTGGGCTCGATCCGGCGCAAGCGGCAAGATTCCGCCTGGCGCACGCTGGCCTCGAAGATGATGAACCGCCTGCGCGAAAAAATCACGAATATCAAGATCACCGACCAGGGCAACATGCTGCGCGCGTATGGCCGCAACGTGATCGACCTCGTCAACCAATGCGCCGAAGTCAATACCTTCGTGCCGGCACTGGCCTACACCTTTGCCCGCAAGCCGACGGAAATCATCGTCGAACACGAGGAACGGGCGGCCGGCGAATCGAAATACTCGCTGTACAGCCTGATCCGCCTCAATTTCGACCTGGTCACGGGCTTTTCGCTGATTCCGCTGCAAATCTTTTCCATGCTGGGCATGGCGCTGTCGCTGGGCTCGGCATTGCTGGTGGTCTTCCTGCTGGTACGCCGCTTCCTGCTGGGCGCGGAAGCCGAAGGCGTGTTCACCCTGTTCGCCATCGCCTTCTTCTTCATGGGCGTGATCCTGTTCGGCATCGGCCTGGTGGGCGAATACGTGGGACGCATCTTCCAGCAAGTGCGCGCCCGTCCCCGCTACGTGGTGCAAACCATCTTGCAGGACGGCATGACGCAGGCGGAAGCCGAGGCGCCATCGTACGTGCGCCTGGAAAAGCGCCAGGTGGGCCGCTGATGGGCGCCCCGCGCGCCGTCGTCTTCGCCTACCACAATGTGGGCGTGCGCTGCATCAAGGTGCTGCTGGCCGGCGGCGTCGACATCGCCCTCGTCGTCACGCACGAAGACAGCCCCACGGAAAACCTGTGGTTCGAATCCGTCGCCAGCCTGTGCCAGGCGGAAGGCATCCCGTACATCACGCCATCGGACGCCCGCGCGCCCGAGTTGCTGGCGCAGGTGCAGGCGACAACACCGGACATGCTGTTCAGTTTTTACTACCGCCACATGTTGCCGGCTAGCATCTTGGAAGTCGCGCCCGCCTACAATATGCACGGCTCGCTGCTGCCGGCGTTCCGCGGCCGCGCGCCCGTCAACTGGGCCGTGCTGCATGGCGCCCCGCAAACGGGTGCCACCCTGCATGAAATGACGGTCAAGCCCGATGCCGGCGCCATCGTCGCGCAAACGGCCGTGCCCATCCTGCCCGACGACACGGCCTTCGAAGTCTTCGGCAAGGTCACCGTGGCGGCGGAACAAACCCTGTGGAACGTGCTGCCGGCCTTGCTGGACGGCACGGCGCCGCGCCAGCTCAACGATTTGCGCCAGGGCGGCTACTTTGGCGGCCGCAAACCCGAAGATGGCAGGATCGACTGGAAGTTACCCGCGCAGCAGGTTTACAACCTGCACCGTGCCGTCGCGCCCCCCTATCCCGGCGCCTTCACCGAAGTCAATGATGTCATTTATATTATCGAAAAAGCCCGTTTGAGCAAGCATTCCGCAGGAAGTTTGCCATCGGGCTTGGCGGTAGTGGATAATTGCATCTTTGGCGTCTGCGGAGACGGCCGCATGCTGGCCATTTCCGCGCTGAGGGCTGCCGGGGAGCCGATTTCGGCTCAACAATTGCAAGCAAGTCTGACCACCCGCGTCAGCACACACTGATTTAACTCAAGAGAATCTCACATGAAAAAAGTCCTCATCTTAGGCGTCAACGGCTTCATCGGCCACCACCTGTCCAAGCGCATCCTGGAAACCACCGACTGGCATGTCTACGGCATGGACATGAACACGGACCGCATCACGGAATTGCTGGAAGATGACAACTACAAGTCGCGCATGCACTTCTTCGAAGGCGACATCACGATCAACAAGGAATGGGTCGAATACCACGTCAAGAAATGCGACGTCATCCTGCCCCTGGTCGCCATCGCCACGCCTTCGACCTACGTCAAGCAGCCGCTGCGCGTCTTCGAACTGGACTTCGAAGCCAACCTGCCGATCGTGCGCTCGGCCGCCAAGTACGGCAAGCACCTGGTCTTCCCGTCGACCTCGGAAGTGTATGGCATGTGCCATGACGAGGAATTCGACCCGGAAAACTCGGAACTGATCTGCGGCCCGATCAACAAGCCGCGCTGGATCTATTCGAACGCCAAGCAGCTGATGGACCGCGTGATCTGGGGCTACGGCATGGAAGGCTTGAACTTCACCCTGTTCCGTCCGTTCAACTGGATCGGCGCCGGCCTGGACTCGATCCACACGCCAAAAGAAGGTTCCTCGCGCGTGGTGACGCAATTCTTCGGCCACATCGTGCGCGGCGAGAACATCTCGCTGGTCGATGGCGGCGCGCAGAAACGCGCGTTCACCTACATCGACGACGGCATCGATGCGCTGATCCGCATCATCGCCAACAAGAACGGCATCGCCAGCGGCAAGATCTACAACATTGGCAATCCGACCAATAACTATTCGATCCGCGACCTGGCCGGCATGATGCTGACCCTGGCCGCCGAATACCCGGAATACGCCGAAGGCGCGAAACACGTGAAAATCGTGGAAACGACCTCGGGCGCCTACTACGGCGCCGGCTACCAGGACGTGCAAAACCGCGTGCCGAAAATCACGAATACCTGCGAAGAGCTGGGCTGGGCGCCGACCACCACCATGGCCGATTCCCTGCGCAACATTTTCGACGCCTACCGCAGCCAGGTAGCCCAAGCCAAAGCACTGATGGATTAATGTTGAGCAAGCCGTTCCTGACCCTGAAAATCGACGTCGATACCTATCGCGGCACCCGTGAAGGCATGGGCAATCTGGTGCGCATGCTGGCCGCGCACCAGGCCAAGGCCACCTTTCTGTTCTCGCTGGGCCCCGACCACACGGGCTGGGCCCTGCGGCGCGCCTTGAAACCCGGCTTTTTCAGCAAGGTATCGCGCACCTCGGTGGTCGAGCACTACGGCTTGAAAACATTGATGTACGGCACTTTGCTGCCGGGACCCGATATCGGCAAGCAATGCGCGGCGCAATTGCGCGCCGTGCGCGATGCCGGTTTCGAGTGCGGCATCCACACCTGGGATCACACCCTGTGGCAAGACAACGTGGCCAAGCGCAACGCCGCCTGGACCATCAACATGATGCGCAAGGCCGCCAACCGCTACGAACAAGTGTTTGGAACAAAGCCGCACACGCACGGCGCGGCCGGCTGGCAAATGAATGTCAGCGCCTTTGTCGAACACGACACGGCCGGCTACCGCTATGCCTCCGATGGCCGCGCCATGCTCGACGCGCGCGGCGCCATGGTGCATCCAAGCAATGGCCCGCACCGCGTGCGCAACGGCAACACGATCCTGCAATGCGTGCAATTGCCCACCACCCTGCCCACCCTGGATGAATTGCTGGGCTGCGAAATCGACGGCAAACTGATCACGACCGGCAATGTTGCCGCGCATATCCTGTCATTGACGGCCGACAATCCTCGCGATCACGTATATACCTTGCATGCGGAACTTGAAGGACAGAAACTCGCCCCCATTTTCGAACAACTGCTGGCTGGCTGGAAAGCCCAGGGCTACCAGTTTGCAGCGATGGGCGATTATTATGAAAAGATAAAAAATACGGACTTGCCCGTTTGTCCCGTCACCTGGGATGAGTTGCCAGGCCGTTCGGGACGCCTGATTGTGCAGGGCAAAGCGGCCTGAATGCTGTATTGTTGCACCTGGATGCGTTGCCAGATTAAAAACAGCGCTGATGATCACCGTTCAGGAGAGAACCTGTGGCTGATAGCCAATCCCTCGTTAGCATACCCGACTTTAGCGCCGCGATGACCAGCGGCAAGACCTTTCAGTTGCTGGGCCGCCCGGCCAAGGCCACGGTGCTGTTTTTCTATCCGAAGGACAACACCCCTGGTTGCACCACGGAAAACATCGCCTTTCGCGATGCGTATTCGCAATTCGTCGCCGCCGGCGTGGAAATCTACGGCATCAGCCGCGATTCCCTGCGCTCGCACGAAAGCTTCAAAACCAAGCTGGAGCTGCCATTCGAGCTCATTTCCGACCCGGACGAAGCCGTTTGCCTGCTGTTTAACGTCATGAAGATGAAACAGATGTACGGCAAGACGGTCCGTGGCGTCGAGCGCAGTACGTTTGTGATTGACGCCCAGGGCCGATTGGTGAAAGAATGGAGAGGCGTGAAGGTCGCAACTCACGTGGAAGAAGTGCTGGAATTCGTAGCGCATCTGAATTGATCGTCCATTTTGATCCAATGCGCGTTGCCGGCTTCCAGCGAGCTTAGTTCAACCGCAGTTCAGTTCACGGTACCTATCGCCATTTTGAGTCAACGAAGCGCCTCCATCCACTCCGCCAGGCGGGCCTGCAGCCCGCCGATGGCGTCCATGACCGGCCATGCTGCCGGCCTTCCGGCAGTTACTCGTCCTGTAGCATTGTTGTTCCCCCCGCATCCACCCCATGAGAAGTGCCGCCAGAAGCTGGCTGCCCATGGGCGATTCATTCCAGAAATTTTTTGATTGAGATCCTGATGCCACTGCCAAAATTACCGAGCAAGCCAGCCACCATCCTGGCCACCCAAGATTACCCAACCGCAGGCGTAGCGCGCCCGGCCACCAAAACCCCGGCAGCCAAGAAAGTGGCTGCACCGATCATTGAAGCGGCGATCGCCGAAGTTGCCAAGCCAGTCCGCAATGCGGCCACGAAGATCAAGCAAGTGGCGGCCCTGATGGTCGCCAAGCCCGCACCGGCGCCAGTGGCCGCAGCCCCTGCTCCTGCCGCGAAAACCAAGCCGGCAGCCAAGGGCAAGGTCACGCCGCTGAAATCCGTCAAGCAAGTCGAGCAGCCACATCCGGCCAAGCACAAGGCGGTCGAAGTCCAGCTCAAGTCGTCCGCCAGCCGCGCCGCCGACCAGCGCGGCATCAGCAAGCTGTTCGTGCTCGACACGAACGTGCTGATGCACGATCCATCGTCGCTGTTCCGCTTCGAGGAACACGATGTGTACCTGCCGATGATGACCCTGGAAGAGCTGGACAACCATAAGAAGGGCATGACGGAAGTGGCGCGCAATGCGCGCCAGGTCTCGCGCACCCTGGACGCCCTGATCAGCAACACGGATGACGACGCCATCGAGCACGGCATCCTGCTGTCCAAGCTGGGCAACAAGGATGCCAAGGGCCGTCTGTTCTTCCAGACGCGCCTGCAAAGCGCCGACTTGCCGGCTGGCTTGCCAGTAGGCAAGGCCGACAACCAGATCCTGGCCGTCGTGCGCTCGCTCGAGTCGGAACAGGATGGCCGCCCCGTCGTGCTGGTGTCGAAGGACATCAACATGCGCATCAAGGCGCGCGCCCTGGGCTTGCCAGCCGAAGATTACTTCAACGACCATGTGCTGGAAGACACGGACTTGCTGTACTCGGGCATCGTGCAATTGCCGGACGACTTCTGGAACAAGCACGGCAAGGACATGGAATCGTGGCAGGAAAGCAAGAACGGCTACAGCTCCACCTTCTACCGCGTGACGGGCCCGTTCATTCCATCGTTGCTGGTCAACCAGTTCATCTACCTGGAACCGAAAAACGGCGAAACGCCGTTCTATGGCCAGGTGAAACAGATCAACGGCAAGACGGCCGTGCTGCAAACCCTGCGCGACTTCAGCCACACGAAGAACAATGTATGGGGCGTGACGGCGCGCAACCGCGAGCAGAATTTCGCGCTGAACTTGCTGATGAATCCAGAGTGCGACTTCGTCACTCTGCTGGGCCAGGCCGGCACCGGCAAGACCCTGCTGGCCCTGGCCGCCGGTCTGGCGCAAGTGCTGGAAACCAAGCTCTACAATGAAATCATCGTGACCCGCGTGACGGTGCCGGTGGGCGAAGACATCGGTTTCCTGCCAGGCACGGAA
This sequence comes from Janthinobacterium sp. SUN206, assembly GCF_030587305.1. Taxonomy (NCBI): domain Bacteria; kingdom Pseudomonadati; phylum Pseudomonadota; class Betaproteobacteria; order Burkholderiales; family Oxalobacteraceae; genus Janthinobacterium; species Janthinobacterium sp. SUN206. The sequence goes on from NZ_JAPWIB010000001.1 coordinate 2,175,709, forward strand.
GAGGAAAAGATGTCGCCATGGATGGGCGCCTTCGACGACAACCTGGAAGTGCTGAACAAGTCCGACTCCGATGGCGGCGAATGGGGCCGTGCGGCTACGCAAGACCTGATCCGCTCGCGCATCAAGATCAAGTCGCTCAACTTCATGCGCGGCCGCACCTTCGTCAACAAGTTCCTCATCATTGATGAAGCGCAAAACTTGACGCCGAAACAAGTCAAGACCCTCGTCACGCGCGCCGGTCCCGGTACGAAGATCCTGTGCCTGGGCAACATCGCACAGATCGACACGCCGTACCTGACGGAAGGCTCGAGCGGCCTGACCTACGTGGTCGACCGCTTCAAGGGCTGGACCCACAGCGGCCACGTCACCCTGGCGCGCGGCGAGCGTTCGCGCCTGGCCGATCACGCCAGCGAAGTACTGTAAGTGATGGCGGGCGGCGCGAGCTGCCCGGTCATTCGAAAGCCCCGGCTGCAGCGATGCAGGCGGGGCTTTTTTCATGTGCGCGACTTTTCCCTGCGACATGTTCTAATACCGCTCCATTCCACCAGGACACCTCACCCGATGCATCCCGCCCTGCAGTTGCTGCTCTGCTTCATCTTTTTCATGTTCCTCCACATTTCCATCATGGCCCTGTGCGCCCATGCCTTGGGCATCAGCATGCGCCAAATCAGTTATGGCGTGGGACCGACCCTGCTGGCCTGGGGAAAAGTCCACATCAAGCTGCTGCCCCTGGCCGGCAACGTGGTGCTGAAAGATACGCGCGAGGAAACGCTGTACGACGACGATCCCTGCCGCGATGCCTACAACTTCCAGCCGCTGTGGAAACAGGTGCTGCTGCCCCTGAGCGGCGTGGCGGTGCTGCTGGCCGTGGCGCTCTGGCTCATGGGGCCACAAGGCTGGGAGCGCTTTGTCGCGGCCTTCGGACAAATCGTCCATGGCGCGCTGGCGCCGTTGTCAACGGCGCAGGAATTGCTGGGTGAAGGGGAAACCTTTGCTCGCACGCACGGCTTTGCGCTGGTGTTCGCCCTGTTCTCGTTGAAACTGTGCGCCTTCAACCTGCTGCCGTTTGCCGGCTTGAACGGGGGGCAGGCGCTGCTGGCCATCGCCCGAGGTGGACGACCTTTTGTGGCGTGGGAAGAGACGGCGGCAAAATGGCTGTTGCTGCCGGGTCTGGCGATCTTGCTGGCGTGGCTGGTGGCGTTTGCCTGGCATGGCTGGAAAAGCATGGGGATGTAGTGCGCTGGCGCTATTCTTTTTTGCAGACCTGTCGTATGCTCGCACCACTATCCCATCCAATAAACGCGACCGGCCAAGGAGAGCGCATTTTCTCATTCGACACCTGCGGCACGCAGCTGGCCCTGTGGGCGATCGGTGCCTACCAACGCTATCTGTCGCCCCATAAAGGGTTTTCCTGCGCCTACCGCGTGCTCACGGGACGCGACAGCTGTTCCGCGTATGGCCACAGGGTCATCGCCCGCCATGGCTTGCGGCCGGGACTTTCCCTGCTGCGGCGCCGCTTGCACAGCTGCAGCGCACACCACCGCCTGCACCAGGCCCAGTCCCAGACCCAGCCCCAGCACGCCAGGGGCCGCAGTGCGCGCCATCGGGCGCAGGCAGGGTATTGCGATCTGCCTGTCCCCGATTGCGGCGACTGTGCCTGCGACTGCGCCGATATCGCCAACCTGGCCGATTGCACCTGGTTAGGCCGCAGCAAGAACCCGAAGTGGTTCCGCAACGACTATGCAGCCAGTGCAGCATTGAAACGACAGCAAGAGGAACACCGCAAGAAGCTGCGGCAAGGACGGGATGCAGGCAACTGAGATTCACACATTAACTTACAAATGAAATATTCATTCATGAAATGAATAATATCCATTATCACTGTGAATTGGCGCGAAGCGGGACGGCGGCCTATACTCATGCCGTCTCCCCTACACTGCGTCCCATGCACACCCAGCTCAGCCCGCACACACTGCGGGCTTTTTGTTCCCGGCATTTGCCACTCTGCCATTCCACACAATGGTTTTTCAATAACAAAAACAGGGCACGGCTTTCACCGCCAGCCCAGCACCCGACAGGGAGCCCATCATGATCGTGCGCGAGCGTCCTTCGGCGCTGCGGCTGTTCCTGGTGGTGCGCGGCTCCGTCCTGCCGCGCATCCGCACCACGCTCATCGTCAATACCCTGATCGCCACCCTCGTCACGTGGTGCCACGGCACCTTGTTCGACCACAAGGTCATCCTCACCACCATCCCGTTTACCCTGATCGGCTTGCCGCTGGCCATCTTCCTGGGCTTTCGCAACACGGCCGCCTACGACCGCTACTGGGAAGCGCGCAAGCTGTGGGGCGAACTGGTCTTACGCAGCCGGAATTTCTCGCGCCAGTGCCAGACGATGATACGCGGCGACATCCCGGCCCACGCCAGGCTGGGCCTGGAGGACGTGCGCGTGCGCATGATTTACCGCACCATCGCCTTTTGCCACGCGCTGCGCCACCAGCTGCGCGACACGCGCGGACCGGCCGACTTGCAGCCGCTGCTGCGCCCGGCCGAATGGGAAGCGGCTTGCCAGGCCACGAACCCGTCCGACTATCTGATGCTGCAGATGGGTCACGACCTGGCCGATTGCATCGCGCAGGGCCGTATCGACAGCATCCTCGCCACGCAGATCGATAACACGGTCTCGGCCATGGTAGCGGCCGGCGCCTCGTGCGAGCGCATCCGCAGCACGCCGATTCCCTTCTCGTATTCACTGCTGCTGCACCGCACGGCCTACCTGTACTGTTTCCTGCTGCCCTTCGGCCTCGTCGATTCGCTCGGTTTCATGACGCCGTTCGTCGTCGCCATCGTCGCCTACACCTTCTTTGGCCTCGATGCCCTGGGCGACGAGATCGAGGAACCGTTCGGCGAAGACGCCAACGATTTACCGCTGTCGGCCATGTGCCGCGCCATCGAAATCAGCTTGCGCGAATCCGTGCAGGATGAAAACGTGCCGCCGCCCATGCAAGCCGTCGATTTCCTGCTGAATTGATCCACATGCCAGCTTTCCCCTTGACCTTACCATCGGGGGAAGGCTTACAGTGGCAGCACTTAATCATTCAAGGAGTGCTTGCCATGTATCAGTTACAAGTTGAAAACATGAGCTGCGGCCATTGCGTCGGCTCGGTCACGAAAGCGGTGCAAGGCATCGATCCTGCCGCACAGGTGCAGATCGACCTGGCCAGCAAGCGCGTCACGGTGGAGTCATCGAGCGAACTGGGCGCCATCAGCGCCGCCATCGTCGATGCGGGCTACCCCGTCACCAGCGCGCAATAAACAGCAAGGACACGACAGCCGGCCAATGCGCCGGCTGTTTTTGTTTACCCGTCCAGTTCAGGGTAATGGCGGAAGATGCCTTCTTCATTGAACGGGATCCTGCGCTTCGACTTCAGGTAACGGGCAATATTCGGCCGCGCTGCCACGGCGCCATGCAGGTCAGACAAGGCAGGATATTCGGGCGCCAGGCGCGCCATGGCTTGCGGAAACGCATAGTGCAAACCAGCCAGCATCTGGAACAGCGACAGGTCGCCATACGTGAGCTTTGTACCCAGCAGATACGGGCCGCGGCGGCTCAGCAACACTTGCGTGAAGTAGGATAGGAATTTCGGCAAGCGTGTTGCGCGGAAATCCGCACTGCGCAGCATGGCCGCCTGCTGTTGCTCTTCGTAATATTGATTCATCGACAGCGGATGGTGCGTGTCGTGCACTTCCGTCAGCCAGTCGGCCATCGTCAGTTGCAGCTGGTTCAGCCACAAACGGCCGCTTTCAGCGCGCGGCGCCAGGCCCAGGCGCCGGCCCAGGTAGAACAGGATATTCGGCGTCTGGCCGATCAGCATGTCGCCGTCGCGCAGCACGGGCGGCGCGTAGGCGGCCTGTGGCGTGCTGTCGCCATCGAGGCAGGCCAGCATCGCGGGCACGCCCTGCCCCTTGTGTTCGGGCAAGCGGGCGATGTCGCGGTACTCGGCGCCCGCCTCTTCCAGCGCCAGGCGGATGAATTCTCCGCGTCCCTGTATCGTGGGCCAGTAGTACAGTTCATAGGCCATGCACACCTCCGTTGATTTACATCAATGGCAACATGGTTTCGCTTCCGTGTCGCCGGCCAGTCCCAGGCTTTGCAGGATGGGACAATCGGGCTTGTCGTCGCCATGGCACGATTGCGCCAGGTGGGCCAGGGTGTCGCGCATTTCCGTCAGTTCGGCGATGCGCTGATTCAAGTCCGCCACGTGGGCCAGGGCGATGCCTTTCACGTCCGCGCTGGCGCGCTGGTCGTTTTGCCACAGCGACAGCAGTTCGCGGATCTGTTCCAGCGAAAAACCCAGGCCCCGCGCGCGTTTGATGAAGCGCAAGGCATGCAAATCGTTCGGCGTGTAAATGCGGTAACCGGCGTCGCTGCGCGCGCTGGGTTTTAGTAAGGTAATGCTTTCGTAATAGCGTATCATTTTTGCCGATACGCCCGTCTCGCTTGCCGCCTGGCCGATATTCATCCTTGTTGCTCCTTGGTATGCACGCTACCTGTATGACTGCGGGCTTTCCAGCGGCGCAGCAACAGGGCATTGCTGATCACGCTGACGGAACTGAAGGCCATCGCCGCGCCCGCCACCATGGGGTTGAGCAAGCCGAAGGCGGCCAGCGGAATGCCGATCAGGTTATAAATGAAGGCCCAGAACAGATTTTGCCGTATCTTGCTGTAGGTGCGGCGCGAGATATCGATGGCGTCCGCCACCAGGGCCGGATCGCCGCGCATCAGCGTGATGCCGGCCGCATGCATGGCCACGTCCGTGCCTGTCGACATGGCGATGCCCACGTCGGCGGCCGCCAGCGCGGGCGCATCGTTGATGCCGTCACCCACCATGGCCACCTTCGCCCCTTCGCCTTTCAGCGCGACAATTTTAGCGGTTTTATCGGCCGGCAGCATTTTCGCCGCCACCATGTCGATGCCCAGCAGCTTGCCGACGGCGTCCGCGCTGCCTTGATTGTCCCCCGTCAACATCACCGTGCGGATGCCCAGGCTGTGCAGATGGGCAATGGCCGCCTGTGCGTTCGGCTTGACCTGGTCGGAAAAGGCGAACAGGCCCAGCAGTTCCGATCCCGCAGCCAGCCACGAGATCGTGTTGCCCGTGGCTTCCAGGGACAAGGCCTGTTCCGCCAGCGGCGTCATGTCTACATGCAACTCCTGCATCAGGCGCGTGCTGCCCAGTTTCAGTTCCAGGCCATCGACCTGGGCCGCCAGGCCGCGCCCCGGCAAGGCCGACAGGCCCGTGGCTGGCAAGGGTTCGAGGTGGCGCGCGGCCGCCGCATCGAGCACGGCCGTCGCCAGGCTGTGCTCGCTGCCGCGCTGGATGCTGGCCGCCAGTTGCAGCAGCCGGGCATCGTCGATGCCATGCGCATGCAGGGCCGCCAGCGCAGGTTTACCCACCGTCAGGGTGCCCGTCTTGTCGAACACGACGGTATTGACGGCGTGCGCCACTTCCAGCGCTTCCGCATCCTTGATCAGGATGCCGTAACGGGCAGCGACGCCCGTGCCGGCCATGATCGCCGTCGGCGTGGCCAGGCCCAGCGCGCACGGGCAGGCGATCACCAGCACGGCCACGGCATTGATGATGGCGTTTTCCAGCTCGCCCGTGGCGAACCACCAGCCCAGCATGGTCAGCAGCGCCAGCACCAGCACCACGGGAACAAAGATGGCGCTGACCTTGTCCACCAGGTGCTGGATCGGCGCCTTGGCCGCCTGCGCATCTTCCACCAGGCGGATGATGCGCGACAAAGTCGTCTCGCCGCCCACGGCTTGCGTGCGCACCAGCAACAAGCCATCCGCATTGATGGCGCCGCCCGTGACCTTGTCGCCCGGATGCTTATCGACCGGCAAGCTTTCGCCCGTGATCAGGGATTCGTTGATCTGGCTGGCGCCTTCCACCACCACGCCATCGACGGCTACCCGCTCGCCGGGACGGATGACCACCAGGTCGCCCACTTTGACTTGTTCCACGGGCAAGTCGATTTCCACGCCGTCGCGGCGCACGCGGGCCGATTCCGGACGCAGGACTTGCAGCGCACGGATGGCAGAGGCTGTCTGGCGCTTGGCGCGGCTTTCCAGCCATTTGCCCAGCAGCACCAGGGTGATGACGACGGCCGACGCTTCGAAATACAGGTGCGGCAGCATCTCGCCCGCCGTCAGCCACTGGTAGACGGATAAGCCATACGCGGCGCTCGTGCCCAGCGCCACCAGCAAGTCCATGTTGCCGCTGCCGGCGCGGGCCGCCTTCCAGCCCGCCTTGTAGAAGCGCGCGCCAAAGTAAAACTGCACGGGCGTGGCCAGGGCGAATTGCAGCCAGCCGGGCAGCATCAGATGGATGCCGGCCCACTCCAGCAGCATGGGCAGCATCAGGGGGAAAGCCAGCACGGCCGCGGACGCCACTTTCAAGCCGTCGCGATTCGGCGCGGCAAGGGGCGCGCTGGCCTCGCTGGCGGCGGGCACCGTGGCTTCATAGCCGGCCTTGTCGATGGCGGCGATCAGGGTGGCCGCATCGGCCTCGCCCGTCACCTTGATGCGCGCGCTTTCCGTGGCCAGGTTGACGCTGGCGGCCAGCACGCCCGGCACCTTCAGCAAGGCTTTTTCCACCCTGCCCACGCAAGAGGCGCACGTCATGCCGGCGACGTTCAGGTCGATTTCGCGCTGCGCCACGCTGTAGCCAGCCTTTTCCACGGCCGCCTGCAAGGTGGCCAGGGGAATCGGCGTGTCGGACGTGACCTTGGCCACTTCGGTGGCCAGATTGACGCTGGCCTGGGTCACGCCGGGCACGGCGGCCAAGGCCTTTTCCACGCGGCCCACGCACGAGGCGCAGCTCATGCCTTCGATGGCCAGCGCCTGCGCATGCGCGGCGACGGAATTGGGGGAAGTCGGGGCGAGTGCAGCCTGGTTCATGGCAGATCCTGTACGAAAGAGTAACGAATACGGACAGGATCTGCTATCCCATGATGGGAAGGTCAAGCCCTATTTGCACGCTGTGCCGGGCTTGTTTGACGACGCTTAGCGCACGACGCAGTCGATTGCGGCCGGCTTGCTGCCGCCTGCCGCGCTGCCCGGGCCCGATGACGACGATGAAAAGACCGGCGGCGGCGTGAACGGGATGCCGGGATTGACAGGCAGCATCACGGGCGGCTGCTTGAAGCTGGGCGTAAAACCGAACTGGCCGGCGGCAAAATTTTGCGTCCCGGCAGGATTGGTCACATGAATCAAACCATCGAGCACCTGCACATACAGGCCCGGCGCCCTCGCCGCCCCGCCTGGTGTCGGCACCGTTGGCACCGCCTGCGCCGAGGCTGGCACATAGGTGGCAACAAACGTCGTGCCGCGGATGCCGATGGTGGCGGCCGGCGTCTTCATCTCGAAACGCTCCTTGTTACGCTTGCCCAGCAAGCCTGTGACGGAACGTAAGCCGCCCTTGAGCAGGCTGAAGATGGCGTGGTCGCCGTCAGGCTGCTCGGCCGTGTAGCTGAATTGCTCGATGACGAAACTGGTATTCGGTTTCAAAGTGATTTCGCTATTGTCGATCAGCTTGATCAAGGCATAGGTTTCCTTTTCCGTCAGCAAGGTGTCCCCCTGCTCGACTTCGGACTTGATGGCCAGGATTTTCACCTTGCCATCCGCCTTCTTGGCCATCAGCGGACCGCTCAACTGCATCACCGTACCCGCCACCTGTCCAGCCCAGGCGTGCGCGCCCACGCACATCAGGGCCAGCCACAGCAAGGCCTTAATTGCAGTACATTTTTTTTGCGGCATCATCGTATTTGTATCCTGTGGGTTTATCTGTGGCATCGGCAACATCCTTGCTGTCTTTCTTCTTGTCATCATCCTTGGCTGGCGACGCAGAAGCGAGCGGGGCGTTGGCACGGTCGGCCTGCTTGATGATACGCAAGGCTTCATCGATGGCTGCGCTGGCGCTGGCATCGATGGCGGGCTTGTCGACGGTCGTGGCAGGCAGGAAGATGGCATCCGCCATGTTCACCGTGCCATTCGGCGCCAGCAAGCTGACGTTGGCGCGCTGGCGGTTGATGCGCACGCCCGAGTCGCCCGTGATGCTGCCCGCTTTCGCCAGCACGCTCATGCTGGCCGCCGCCGGCAAGGCGAAGCTTGCCGTGTCCGCAAAGCGCACATTGCCCCCCGCGCTGGCGCTGAAATTGCCGCCGCCGAGAACCTGGGCATTGCCCTCGATACGAATGTCGCCGCCGGCCGCCAGGGTGATGTCGCGCGCCGCTGCCAGCTGCGCGCCATTGCCCAGCAGCACATCCGTGCTGGCATTGAGCGCAATGTCCTTGCCCTCGATCTTGCCGTTGACGGTGACGGGGCTGTGCGCCGTCACGCTGACGTTGCCGCCATTCGCATTGATGTTGCCGGCCATGACGCCGCCCGTGTTATCGATGGCAATGTTGCCCGCGCCCGTTACCAAGGTTCCCAGGATCAGAGTGCCCGGCGCCGAGGTATTGTTCAGCGCAATGCCGCCCCCTGCGCTATTGCTGGCGGCAAAACTGCCCACCTGGTTGCCCGCATGGCCCAGCACGATGCCATCGCGCGCCTGCGCAGCCAGGCTGCCGGCAAGCAAGGCACCATCCTGGCCGATGGCGCCGTTCAGGGCGCTCAGTTTCACCTCGTTGGCCGCCAGGCTGGCGAAGCGCATATCGCCCGCCGCTTGCGTGATGGCCAGCTGGCCCGCCAGCCGGATGGCGCCGGCCGTCTGATTAAAACTGTTGGCGACGAGCAAGTTACCGTTGCCGCTCAGCACACCGCCGCCTTGCGCATAACGGTCCGCCGACAGGCTGCCGTTCAGCAGCAAGCTGCCGCCGTTGATTTCCAGGCCGGCCAGGCCGCCCAGCACGGAGAAGTCCAGCGCGCTTTCACCGAGCGTCAGGCTGCCGCCCGTCAACAGCAAGCCCGTCGCCGAATGCAGGTTTTTCAGGATGGTGCTGCCGGCCGCCGCGCTGTAGGTGACGATGCCCTTGCTGTTGCTGAAGTCGACAGCCAGCACGTTCGCGCCTTCCGGCACCACGCCACCGTCCCAGTTGGCGGCGTCGCTCCACAAGCCGCTGCCGCTGCCGACCCATATTGACAATTGTTTTTGCGCAATCGTTGCCTGCGCCGTGCCGCCCGTCGTTTCCAGTGTGTAATTGCCCGCATCGGCGCCCGCCAGGCGGAAGCCGCTGGCTGTCACCAGCTTGCCCGCGCCCACATTCTTGTCGGCAAAGCTGCCGCTGCCGCCCACCACGCTGACCACATCCTGGCCCAGCACGCCGTTCGCCGACGCGCTGACGGCCGCATTCGTGGTGCCGTCATACACCTTGCCGGCCGCGCTCAGGCTGGCCAGGGTCAGGCTGGCGGGCGTAATGCTGGCCAGCAAGCCTGTCGGCAAGACGATAAAATAATTGCCCGCATCGGCGCCTGCCAGGGTCGCGCCGCTCAGCTGCACCGCCTTGGCCGCGCCCACGTTCTTGTCCGCAAAGTTGGCCACTGCCGAGGCCGTCAAACTGTCGCCGGCGAGACGGTCATCGCCCAGGACCAGGCTGGCGCCCGTCGTGCCATCGTAGACCTTGTTACCCACCACGCCGGACAGGTTCAGCGCACGTGCGCCGATGTCGGCCGTGGTGCTGCCCGCATTTCCATTGAGCACATAGTTGCCCGCATCGGCGCCCGTCAGGTGGCCCGTCGCCACCTGGTAATCGACCACCTTGCCTGTACCGGCATTCTTGTCGCGGAAGCTGCCCAGCAAGCCGGCCATGCCGACCTGGTCGCCCGCCACCAGGCCTTCGAAATAGCCATTCAGTGCCGCTTGCAGCGTGCCGTCGTAGACGCGGCTGTGCGCGCCCGAGACGCCATAATTCAGGATGCGCGCCGTGATGGCCGCCGTGCCGTCCGCCGTTGTCGCGGCCAGGCTGTAGTTGCCCAGCTCATTGCCGTCCAGGGTCAGGCCGCTGGCGTGCACGGCCTTGCTGCCGCCCGCGTTCTTGTCGAGGAAGGCGGCGCTGCCGCTGATGCTGATATTGTCGCCCGTTACCACATTGCCCAGCACGAAGGTGGCACCGTCATAGCTCAGGTTGCCGTCATATACCTTGCCATTGCCGCCGATGCCGACCGTCAGGATGCGCGGCGTGATGGCATAGGTGGTCGTGCCGCCCAGGCTGATGTCGTACTTGGTCGACCACAGCCCCGTCAAGCCGTAGGTGCCCACATTGCGTGCATTGGTCCCATAGCCGAGGCTGCCATTCACGCCCGCGTCGCCGTCGAGCAGTCCCACGTAACCTATCGTGCCCAGGAAGGCGGCCAGCTGGCCATCGTAGACCTTGCCGCTGGCATTGTCCGTGACATTCACCTGCAGCGGTTTCAGGAGCGCCTTCAGCATCGGCGTCGTATAGCCATCGTAGATGCGCCAGACGCTGCTGAAATTGAAATCGTTGAAGCTGCCCTGCTGCTGCATCTGCGCCGTGGTGCGGCCGCTGGCGCCGCCCTGGTCCATCAGGATGCCGGCCGTCTCATAGTTCCAGAAACCGAACGCGATGCCCGCGCCCACATCGGCGCGGCCCACCAGGCCGCCCACCGTGCCGCCCGCAAAGCCGCTGCCGGCCACGGCGCCGCTGCTGTAGACGTGGCTGGCGCTGCTGCCCGCCACGCTCCAGCCGATCAGCCCGCCCAGGTTTGCGCGGGGCACCGCCACGTCGCCATCGGCCGACACGCCGACGGCACCGGTGGCGTAGGCGTCGCTGATGCTGCCGCCATTGCGTCCCGCCAGGCCACCGATATTGGCCGCGCCGCGGGCCGCGCCCGTGGCGTAGGACTGCGAAATGGCGCCGTCATTGTTCCCCACCAGGCCGCCGACCTTGTCGCGCGCTCCCGTCACGTCGCCCGTGGCGTAGGCGGCATCGATACTGGCGCCGGCCAGGTTTGCCCCCACCAGCCCGCCAATGCTGCCGCCATTGGCCGCATTGATGCCCGCGACGTTGCCGCTGGCGCTGGCATTGCGCAGCGTGCCGCCGTTGCTGCCGACCAGACCGCCGACGGCACTGGCGCCGCTGACCGCGGTGCTGCTGCGCACGCTGTCCAGCATCCCGCCGATATTCAGGCCGACCAGGGCCCCGACATTGTTCACCCCCGCCACGCTGCCATTTTGCAGGGCCAGGTTGCGTACCGTCCCCCCCTGCACCTTGCCGAACAGGCCCACGCCGGAGCTGACGGTCGGGTTCAGGGCATTGATGTACAGGCCGTTGATGACAAAACCGCCGCCGTCGAACATGCCCGCATACCCTGCGCCATCGCCGCCGGCGATGGGTGCAAAACCGGCGCCCTGGTTCCAGCTGGTCGTGCCGCTGGCGTCAATATTGCCCATCAGCCGGTAGTTGTTGCCCAGCCCCAGGCTGCCGATGCCTTGCAAGCCGTAGATATCGACGATCTGGTAAGGCGCGGCCGTGCTGCCGTCGCCGCCGCTCACGCGCAGGAAGCTGGCGCCCGGCGCGATGGCGAAGCGGCTGGCCGAGAAAGCGGCCAGGCCAGGCGCATTTTGCATCCACGCGCCGCCGTCGAGGGCAAACAGGCCGCCGACCGTGACGGCGCCCGTGGCCGTGATGGGGGAAGCTGAATTGAGGCGCAGGTCGCCCGCCAGATTGATCGCATTCGAGATGCGCATGCCGCCCGTGTTGCTGCCGTCGCTGATGGTCAGCGAGGATGCCGAGATGCCGGCCAGTTCGGCCGCGTCCAGGCCCAGGGCGCCGCCGGACTTGCTGCCCAGGTCGATGAGGCGCGAGCTGCTCAGGGGCTTGATCGCCACGCTGGCGCGCCCGCCGGTGCCGCCGAAATCCAGCGTGCCGCCGATGCTGATGCTGTCGGCCTGCAAGGTCACCGTCTGGCCGCCGGTGCCGCTGCCCGTCAGCCGCGCGCCGCCGCCCGTCAGGTTGATTTCGCCGCCCGAGAAATTGGCGCGCAGGGACAGGTTGCCGCTGCCGACGCTGACCACGCCGCTGCCCGCCACGCTGGCGCCGGACAGCGACACGCTGCCGCCGTTCGTCGTGATCGGCGCGTTCAGGTGGATATTCGCGCTGGAACCATACGCGGCGCCGCTGCTGGCGTCGTTGGCCGACAAGGTCACATTGCCGCCGTTGGTGCTGATGGCCGCATACACATTGATCGTCTCGCCCGCCGTGGCGCTCAGGCCGATGCCGGGATGGAGCATATTGACGGCGCTGCTGAAATTGATGCGGTGCTGGGCCTGCAAGGTCACGTTGCTGTTGGCGTTGGAAATCACGTCGGCGCCGATGCTGGTGCTGCTGGAGGGCGGACCTTCGGCAAACTCGTCCACGTCACCGAGGCTGCCGCCGCCGCCCTGCACCACATCGATATCGTAGGGGTCGAGCAGCCAGGTACCGCGCTTGCCGCGGCGTGCGCTCGTATCGACGCGGATGCCGCCCACGGCCAGGGAATGGCCCGAGGTTTCCACGAAGCCGCCGTCGCCGCCTTGCGCGCCGCCGCGCGCGGAAATGCTGCCGTGCACCTGCGCCGATTCATTGCCCCAGGCGATGACCTTGCCGCCGTTGCCGCTGTCGATGGCATCGGCCTTGACGCTGGCGTCCTTGCCGACGAGCACTTGCCGCGCATTCTGCACGGCCGCGTTCCTGCCCTGATAATCGCCGCCCAGCAAGACCGTGCCGCCGCCCGTGGCGCCGCTGGCGTCGATTGCCGCATTGCCCAGCAAGCCCACCTGCTCGCCCAGCACCTGGATGTCGCCGCCCTTGCCTGCCGCGCCCGTGGCGCTGGTGACGCTGCCCCCTTCGAGCAGCACCTTGCCGCTGGCCTTGAGCACGATCCTGCCGTTGTCGCCGACGACGGCGCTGTTCGCGTTGAGCACGCCGCGCTGGCTGACCAGTGCACCGGCCATGCCGATGCTGCCGCCCTGGGCGATGATCTGGCCCAGGTTCAGGGCCTGGTCGGCGGGCGCCGACACCAGCACGCGCAATTGCGGATTGCCGGGATCGGCCAGCTGCACGCTGCGCCCGGCCGCCAAGATCACTTCGCCGTTCGGCGCCGTGATGAGGCCCGTGTTTTCCACGTTCGGCGCGATCAGCAACACTTGTCCGCCCTTGCCCGCGTTGATGGTGCCCGCATTGCCGACGGCACCGGCCACGCCGCCCGCCGTGAACTGGCGCTTGCCGGCCAGGAAATCCTCGTTCGTCATGCCCAGGCTGGACGCCACCAGGCCATTCACGTCCACTTTCGCGCCCTGACCGAAGACGATGCCGTTCGGATTGATCAGGAACACCTTGCCGTTCGATTCGAGCGCGCCCAGGATCTTGCTGGGGTCTTGTCCCGTGATGCGGTTGAGTACGGCGCTATTGCCGTTTTGCTGGATGAAGCGCGTGATTTCACCGGCATGGATGGAAAAGCTCTGCCAGTTGATGATGGTGTTGGGCGTGTTCGTGATCGAGAACACATTGCCCTGCTGGTTGAACGTCGCCTGTCCATGGACCACCTGCGGCAAGGCGGGGTTGGCCTGCGCCGCGCCGAAGCAGCCGGCCAGCAGCAGCGCCAGCGCCGTGCGGCGCAGGGGTAGCGCACGAGGTGGAGCAAATGATGGCGTCAGGATGAAAACGGAGGCGTGCTGGGCGTGGTTTTGCATGGTGTTCATCCTGATACTAGTAGGCCAAGGCGAGGCGGAAATGCAGGCGGTTGGCGCCCCGCTGTCCCGTGTCGCCGCCATTGACGACATGGGCGTAATCGAGTTGCAGATTGGCGTAGCGGCTCAGCAGTAAACGCAGGCCGAGTCCGCCGCTGCTGATGCCTTGCGAAGCACTTTCGCCGGGCAGCGCATGGTTGCGGCGCAGCCATGCCGTGTCATAGAAGGCCAGCGCGCGGCATTGGTAACCGAGGGCCTGGCCGCACCAGTTCGGCGTGTACAGTTCCAGGTTCAGGCTGGCGCCCGAGTCATTCGACACCTCGCGCTCGGCAAAGCCGCGCACGGACGCGGCGCCGCCGGCGCCGAACTGCTCACCAGGCACCAGCGCGTCCGGCGTGACTTGCGCATTGACGAGCGCGCGCCATTGCCAGTCGCCGGCCAGCACGCGTCCCGAGCTGGCGCTCAGGCGCACCGTGTTGTAGGCGGCCTTCGCATGCGCGCGCACGCGGTCGAAATCGGCTTGCGCACCATGCTTGCCGCCAGGAATGTTATGCGCGAACGTGACGGCCACGCTGGTCTCGCCCGTGGGCAAGGTCCAGGCGCCGATGTAGCTGACGCTGAGCGGGTGCACGGTGACGTCGGCGCCCAACTCCATGCCGAACAGTTGCACGCTGTTGCGATACGCCTTGTAATCGATGCCGTACACGAGCTTGGGTTCGAAATCGCCGCTGCGGGCAAAATTCTGGTTATAGCGGATGCCGGCCATGCTGCCCTGACCGCTGACGGCCAGGTCGAAGATGCCGGCCGAGACGCTGCCCGAATCGACGTTCGAATAGCTGGCGAAAAAATCCATCGAGTCGCCCAGCGCGTACAGCGGCAAGTGGTAGCCGGCGCCATACACGCCCACCTTGTCCGGCTTTTCCAGGCTGCTCGTGTATTGCAGGCTGGCCACATGGTCGCGGCCGAACAGGTTGGCATGCTGCAACACCACGCCCACGTGCGTCTTGCCCGTTTGCGCATTGCCCGTATTGTCCACGTTGAGCATGGCTTTCCAGGGCTGCTCATCGGCCACCGTGACGATGGCGTCGATGGCGCCCGCCGGCTCGTCGGCCTGCAGGCGCACTTCGATCTTGCGCGCCGGATTTTCGTTGGCCAGCTTCAGGCTTTGCGACAAGGCCGGCAAGTTCGGCGTCTCGCCTTCGCGCAGGGACGGCAAGGCGCGCCGCACGTTGGTCTCGTCGACATGCGTGTTGCCGCTGATGGCGAGCTTGCCCAGCGGCGTTTGCAGCACACTCAGGCGCACCACGCCCCGTTCCAGTTCCTGTTCCGGCAGTTGCACCTGGACGGCGCTGTAACCGCGCTCGCGGTAAGCCGCCTCCAGCGCCTCGATGGCGCGCGCGATGTCGGAAAAATCGCGCTGCATTCCCGTAAAGGGCGCCAGCAAGGCTTGCACCTGCGCCGACGTGAGCAGGGTATTGCCCTGGACGTCGAAGCGGCGGATCTCGAAACGCGGCACACCATCTTCCTGCAGGGCAGGAGCAGCGTCATCCATGGAAACGGCAGCGCCGGCGGCGCCGACGGCGAACAGCAGCGCGGAACCCGCAAGCAGGTGCACCAAACGATATGTCATGTGAAGGATTTCTTGTGTAACCGGACAAGCGCGCGGCCCGCAGGCGCCAGCGTGTCCGGCAATGGATTGAAGACAAATTTTAGACGGCTTTTTGTTTCCAGTCAGAAATTTCTAACATTTCTCCCTGATTTTTATCGCAACGCAACAAACAGTGCGCGCACAGTGATAAAAATGCTGCAATAACGGGCATTTTCCGGTGCGCCGGCAGCCTTATTTACTGTGCAATTCTGTCACGCCATCCCAGTCGGCTGGCGGCGGCAGGCTGCGATAGCGCTCCAGGCGCGCCACGTACAGCCGGTACAAGCCGTCATCGGGAAAGTCCGCCTGCAAGCGGGCCAGCTGCGCGCCAGCCGCCGCCCAGTCGCGCGCGCGCAACAGGGCCAGCACCGCGTGCCAGCGTTCCACCTGCGCCAGTTCCGCGGCCGTAGCATCAGCCAGCAGGCCGCGCGGCTCGAAGATGGCCACCGCTTCCTGCTTGCCCTGCACTCTGACCCGATCCAGCTCGCGGTACAGGAATGCGGCGGCAGCCGCGCGCGTGGCCTCGCCCACCACGATGCCCACGCCATACAGCTTGCTGGCGCCTTCCAGGCGCGCGGCCAGGTTGACGCTGTCGCCCATGACGGTATAGGCGCGGCGGATACGCGAACCCATGTCGCCCACGTGCATGGGTCCCGTATTGAGGCCGATGCCGATGCGCAGCGCCGGCCAGCCGCGCGCGCAAAACTGCTGGTTCAGCCGCGCCGCGCTGCCCTGCATCAGCAGGGCGCTGGCCACGGCCCGGCTGGCGTGATCGGCAAAGGCGACGGGCGCACCCCAGAACGCCATCACGGCGTCGCCGATGTATTTATCGAGGGTGCCGCCATGGCTGTCGCGGATATCTTCCGACATGGCCGTCAGGTATTCGTTGATGTATTCACGCAGCGCGGCCGGCGCCAGCTGCTCGGAGATGGCCGTGAAACCGCGCACGTCGGCAAACAGCACCGTCAGTTCGCGGTTCTCCCCCTCCATGGTGTAGCGCTGCGGATCGTCGGCCATCTCGGCCACCAGTTCGGGCGCCACATATTCGCCGAAACGGGCCACCAGCGCGCGTCCCTTGCGCACCTCGAAAAAATAGCCCCACGCCAGGTTGGCGATGAACAGCGCGACGATCAGCAACAGCAGCACGGCGCCGCCCAGCACCAGGTCGTGCACGGCGTACAGGTACAGGTTGATGGCGATGACGGCCGCCAGCGCGCCCACGGTCGCCAGCATCAC
Organism: Janthinobacterium sp. SUN206; assembly: GCF_030587305.1. Classification (NCBI taxonomy): domain Bacteria; kingdom Pseudomonadati; phylum Pseudomonadota; class Betaproteobacteria; order Burkholderiales; family Oxalobacteraceae; genus Janthinobacterium; species Janthinobacterium sp. SUN206. The sequence continues at coordinate 2,192,280 of NZ_JAPWIB010000001.1, forward strand.
GCCGGCCGGCGGCAGCACGGCCAGGGCGCCCGCCAGCAGCAGGCCAAACAGCACGATCTGCACCAGTTCGAATGCCAGCGCATAGTCGGGCCGCGCCTTGAAGCGCCCGTCGAGCATGGACTTGATCAGGTTGGCGTGCACCTCCACCCCCGGGTATTCCGCATTCACGGGCGTGGCGCGGATATCGTTCAAGCCGGGCGCCGTGGTCCCCACCAGCACGAGGGCGCCCTTGAGCAGCGCGGGCGGCACCGTGCCGGCCAGCACGTCGGACGCCGAGACGTAACGGAAGGCGCCGCCATCGGGGCCGCCCGCGCCGCGGTACTGCACCGTGGTGGTCAAGGCTTCGCCCACGGGGATCGCCAGCGCGCCGCGCGGCGTGAACAGCATGATGTGTTCGAGTCCGCCGCTGGCCAGTTCGCGCGCCGACAGGGTATCGGCCGTGTCCGTGAAACGGGGGGCGATGGCGCGCGCCTGCAGGTAGACGGCCACCGTGGCCAGCGACAGCGAAGGATAATAGCCGTCGCCGATGCGCTGCAACAGGGTCGAGGAGCGCACCACGCCATCGGCATCGGTCAGCGCCGTAAAGATGCCGGCGCCCTGCGCGGCCGCCTGCAGGGGCGCGATATTGGCTTCGTAGCCGCGCGCCACGTAGGCCGTGACGCTGCGCCCGTTCAAATCGGCAACGGTAAAAGCCGGCTTGGGCAGCACGCCCTTCCTTTGCTGCTCCGACACGCTGTAGCCGAGCACCACAGGCTGGCCGCGCATGGCCTCGGCAAACAGGCCATCGTAATCCATGGCCGGGCGCAGTTTTTCCAGCTGCGCCGGCAAGCCGGCCACGCCCGCCAGTTCGCCCCGCGCCAGACCTTGCAGCACGGCGTAGCCGGAACTGGTGTCCGCTTCAGGAAACGAGATATCGAAGCCCAGCGCGGCCACACCGTAATGGCCGGTGAGCTGGCGCACCAGGCGCGCCTGGATGTCGCGGCTCCAGGGGAAACGGCCCACCCGGGCCAGGCTTTGCTCGTCAATGTCGACGATGACGATGCGGCGGTCCAGCTGCGGCGCCTCAAGACGCATGCGCCAGTCGCCCAGCATGGCGTCCAGCCGCGCGACAGTGTCGTTGCCGGCCAGGCACAGGACGCCTGCCGCCAAGGTCAGCAGTATGCCCAGCAGCGACCGCGCCCCATGCTTGCGCAAGGCCTGCGACAGCTTCAAGGGGTATAGCCCGGAATGGCCGCCTCGTCGACGGTATCGATCTGGCTCGGATGCATGTGCTTTTCAGCGAAGGTCAGATAGACCTTGCTGCGGATGAAAACGTCGAACAGCTCCGGGTCGATATGCCCGTTCAGGCTGAAATTGCCGAGGATGCGCAGGGATTCCGACAGCGACTTGCCCTTTTTATACGGCCGGTCGCGCGCCGTCAGCGCCTCGAAAATGTCGGCAATCGCCATCAGCCGCGCCGGCACCGACATCTGCTCTTTCGTCAGCCCGCGCGGATAGCCCTTGCCATCCATGCGCTCGTGGTGGCCGCCCGCGTATTCCGGCACCTTCTGCAGGTGCTTGGGCCACGGCAGCGCTTCGAGCATGCGGATCGACACGCTGATATGGTTGTTGACGATGGCCCGCTCGGCCGCCGTCAGGGTGCCGGCGCGGATGGTCAGGTTTTCCGTCTCGTCGGCGTCGAGGAAATCGCGCAGTTCGCCGTCGGCCGCGCGCCAGCGGCGCCTGGCGATCTGCCGCACGCGCTCCTGGTCGGCTTGCGCCATGCTCTCGCCGCCGACGTTGACCGTGCGGATGAAGTCGCGCTCTTCGCGCAGCGCCGCCTGCTCCTGTGCCAGCGCGCGGGCGATGGAGTCCTTTTGCTGCGGCTGCGCCGCCTGCTGGCGCAGGGCTGCGATCTCGGCGTCGCGCAGCAGCACTTCGTAGCGCGTGTCGATCAGGGCGATGCGATCAAAAATGGTTTCCAGCTTGGTGGCCTTGTCGACCACGTGCACAGGCGTGGTGATCTTGCCGCAGTCGTGCAGCAAACCGGCCAGCCACAGCTGCTTGCGCTCGTTGTCGCTGAGCCGGAAATCAGCCAGCGGCCCCGTTTGCGTGGCGTGCGCGGCGTCGGCCAGCAGCATCGTCAGCTCGGGCACGAACTGGCAGTGACGGCCCGTGTACGGCGACTTTTCATCGATGCCGATATTGATCAGCGTAACGAGCGATTCGAGCAGCTCTTCCAGCTGCGAAATGAGCAGCTGATTCGTCAGCGCCACGCCCGCCTGCGCGGCCAGCGCCTCGATGAAGCGCTGGTCGGTGGAGGAAAAGGCGCGCACCTGGCCCGTCTCGCCATCCTTGGCATTGATCAGCTGCAGCACGCCGATCAGGTCGCCCTCGTGGTCGCTCATGGGCACCGTCAGGATCGATTGCGTGTGGTAGCCGTGGTGGCGGTCGAAGTCGCGCATGCCGGAAAAATTGAAGCCCTCGTCGCGGTACACGTCGGCGATGTTCACGCTGCGGCGCAGGTTCGCCGCATACGCGGCCACCGACGCCAGGTTCGGCTGGCCGGCAGCGTCAAACAGGGGCACGCCAGGCAAGCCCATGTCGGCGCCCTGCGCGATGCCCAGGCTGTCGTTGACGCTGATGTCGAACGCCAGCTGGCGGCCCTCGGCCATGGGCCGGTACAGGGTGGCGCCATCGGCGCCGCTCATGCTTTTTGCCAGCAGCACGATGCGCTGCAACAGCGCGCCGATATCGTGCCCTTCGCCGCCCAGGCCATGGCCAAGCGCGACACTGAGTTCGGTCAATTGCTCCAGTCTGTGGGCGATTTTCTCAGGGTGCAACTGAGGCATGTTGGTGGCAATCCGGTAATGGGCAAGCAAAAAAGGGGAAGTCGGCAAGCGCCAGTGTAACGGCCACCCTGCGCACTGTACATTACTTAGTTGCAACAAAATGAAATAACTTGCCGTATTGCAACACGCATAAATGTTGCCGCCAACCTCATTAATTAGAATAGAATCAACAATAATTACACCGTAACAAGGTACTGAATGAAATTCACGTTCAGGGGCGTGCGCGGCTCCATCCCCTCTCCCGGCCCGCGCACGGCGCGCTATGGCGGCAACACCACGTGCATCGAAGTACGCACCAACAACGATAGCCTGATCATCCTCGATGCGGGCAGCGGTATCTTTGCGCTGGCGCAGCAACTGCCGCCGGGCGAACCCGTCGACGCGCACGTCTTCATCACGCACAGCCACTGGGACCACATCCACGGCCTGCCCATGTTTTCGCCCCTGTTCGTGGCTGGCAACCGCATGCGTCTGCATGGCGCCTTTGACGCCATCAGCGGACGCGGCATCGAGCACGTGATGGCGGTGCAGCTGCAAGGCAGCTATTTTCCTGTCAGCGAAGCGGCCATGGCGGCCAGCATCGAGTACCGCACCCTGGCGCCCGGCGAAGCCGTCGAGGTGGGGGGCGCGCGCGTGCGCGGCGCGGAAATGAACCACCCTGTCGTCAATCTCGGCTACCGCATCGACTGCGGCGGCGTCGCGCTGTTTTTCAGCGGCGACCATGAACCGTTCTACAACCTGCATCCGCCCGGCCATGCCGAGCACATGGCCTGCGCGGCGCGCAATGCGCAGCGCCAGGCCGGCATCGACGCGCTGGTCGCCGGCGTCGATGCGCTGATCATGGATTGCTCGTACACGCGCGAGGAATACCCGGGCAAGCAGGGCTGGGGCCACGGCACCTTCGACGCCGCCTTCGACCTCGCCCTGCGCTGCGGCGCGCGGCGCCTGTACTGCACCCACCACGAACCGACCCGCAGCGACGAGCAGCTCGAAGCCGTGTTTGCCGACGTGATGGGGCGCTACAGCAGCCGCCTCAATGGCCTGCAAGTGTTCCTTGCCTACGAAGGGCTGACGGTGGAACTGGCCGGCGCATAAAAAAAGGGAGCCGCGAAGCTCCCTTTTTACTGGCGTTGGCTATCCATTACATGATGTGGTGGCCAATCCACCACGCGACTGCTGCGACGAAGGCCGACGCGGGAATCGTGAAGATCCAGGCCCAGACGATATTGCCCGCCACGCCCCAGCGTACGGCCGACATTTTTTGCGACGAGCCGACGCCGACGATGGCGCCCGTGATGGTGTGCGTGGTCGACACGGGAATGCCCAGCGCCGTCGAGACGAACAGGGTGATCGCGCCGCCCGTTTCGGCGCAGAAGCCGCCGACCGGTTTCAACTTGGTGATCTTCTGACCCATGGTCTTGACGATGCGCCAGCCACCGAACAGGGTGCCGAAGCTGATGGCCGTGTAGCACGAGATGATGACCCACATCGGCGGCATGGCATCGGCCGCGCTCGAGTAACCGGCGGCGATCAGCAGCATCCAGATGATGCCGATGGTTTTTTGCGCATCGTTGCCGCCGTGGCCCAGGCTGTAGGCGGCCGCCGATACCAGTTGCAGGCGGCGGAACCACTTGTCGACCTTGCGCGGCGTCGAACGCACGAAGATCCACGACACGAGCAGCATCATGATGGAACCGAACACAAAGCCCAGCACCGGTGCGATCACGATGAAGGCCACCGTTTTCCACAGGCCGGCCGCGACCAGCGCGCCCGTGCCGGACTTGGCGACGGCGGCGCCCACCAGGCCGCCGATCAGCGCGTGCGAGGACGACGAAGGAATCCCGTAGTACCAGGTAAACAAATTCCAGAAGATGGCGCCCATCAGCGCGCCGAAGATCACGTACTGGTCGATCACCGCAGGGTCGATGGTTCCCTTTCCCACCGTGGCGGCCACGGTCAGCTGGTGGAACACGAAGATGGCGACGAAGTTGAACGTGGCGGCCATGGCAACCGCGGTCTGCGGTTTCAATACGCCCGTCGAGACCACCGTGGCGATCGCGTTGGCGGCATCGTGGAAGCCGTTCATGAAGTCAAACAGCAGTGCGAGGACGATCAACAGGCCTAGCACGTAGATGCTGATTTGTATGGTCATTGTAGTTTCTTTTCTGATTCTGGTTCAGGACAGGCCCAACGCTTACGCGTTTTCGACGATGATGCCTTCGATAATATTGGACACATCTTCGCAACGGTCGGTCACGGTTTCCAGAATTTCGTAGATCGCTTTCAGCTTGATCAGGTTGCGCACGTCCGGCTCGTCGCGGAACAGCTTGGACATGGCGGCGCGCATCACGTGGTCGGCGTCCGATTCCAGGCGGTCGATCTCTTCGCAGATGGCGACGATCTTGCGCGAGTTATCCATGTTGTGCAGCATGGCGACGGCGTCGCGCACTTTTTCGGTACAGGCCAGTACCAGTTCGGCCAGGCGCTTGGCTTCCGGCGTGACGGCCTTCAGGTCGTACAGCGAGACGGTTTGCGCCGCATCTTCCAGCAAGTCGAGGATGTCGTCCTGGCGCGTGATCAGCTGATGGATGTCATCGCGGTCGATCGGCGTGATAAAGGTCTTGTGCAGCATTTCCACGGTGGCGTAGGTGACTTTGTCCGCCTGTTTCTCGATGCTTTCGATCGCATGCACGCGGTTTTCCAGGTCATCGAAATTGGTCATCAGGCCGAGCATCTCTTTGGCGCCCTTGACGCACAATTCCGCGTGCTGGTTAAACAATTCAAAAAACTTGCCCTCAGTGGGCATCAAGCGTCCAAACATGTCATTCTCCGTTAAGCATTGAGTCGTGTTATTTACTACAGAAAGCCGCCCCTTTTGATGAAGGGGCGGCCAATGGAATATCAGTGCTGCTGTGTTAGTCGCCTTGGTAAAGCGCCAGGCCACCACTGTAATTGCCAAATTTGGTGTACTGCCCCATGAAGGTGAGGCGGATGCTGCCGATTGGACCGTTACGTTGTTTACCGATGATGATTTCGGCCGTTCCCTTGTCCGGCGAGTCGGGGTTATACACCTCGTCGCGGTAAATGAACAGGATCACGTCGGCATCCTGCTCAATAGCGCCCGATTCACGCAAGTCGGACATGACAGGACGTTTGTTCGGGCGTTGCTCCAGCGAGCGGTTCAGCTGGGACAGCGCAATCACGGGGCAACCGAGTTCTTTCGCCAGGCCTTTCAAGCCCCGTGAAATCTCGGAAATCTCCGTGGCGCGGTTGTCGCCCGGCGTATTGGCCGACATCAGCTGCAAGTAATCGACGATGATCAGGCCCAGCTTGCCGCATTGACGCGACAGACGGCGCGAGCGGGCGCGCAACTCGATGGAATTCAAGGCCGGCGTTTCATCGATGTACAACTGCGCGTCGTTCATCTTCTGGATCGCATTCGTCAGGCGCGGCCAGTCTTCGTCGTTCAGGCGGCCCGTGCGCAGGCGGTGCTGGTCGAGCTGTCCGACGGAGCCCAGCATACGCATGGCCAGCTGGGCGCCGCCCATCTCCATCGAGAACACGGCCACGGGCAGGCCGCTGTCGATGGCCACGTTTTCGCCGATGTTGACGGAAAACGCCGTCTTGCCCATCGAAGGACGTCCCGCCACGATCACCAGGTCGCCCGGCTGCAGACCCGAGGTCATGCGGTCGAGGTCGATGAAACCGGTGGGCACGCCCGTGATTTCACTCTGGTTGTCGCGGCTGTACAGTTCGTCGATGCGTTCGACCACCTGCGTCAGCAGGGGCTGGATGGCGGTCCAGCCCTGGGCGCCGCGCGCGCCTTCTTCGGCGATGGCGAAAATCTTCGATTCGGCCTCGTCAAGCATCTGCTTGACTTCCTTGCCCTGCGGGCTGAAGGCCGTGCCGGAGATGTCGTCGGCGACGGTAATGAGTTTACGCAGCACGCCGCGGTCGCGCACGATCTCCGCGTAGCGCCGGATGTTCGCGGCCGATGGCGTGTTTTGCGCCATGGCGTTCAGGTAAGCGAGTCCGCCCACATCATCGGCCTTGCCGAGCTGGGTCAGGGTTTCAAAAACAGTAATGACATCGGCTGGCTTGGAAGCGTTAACCATCTTGACGATTTGCTCGAAGATGATGCGATGGTCATAGCGATAGAAATCCTCCGCATGCATGAAGTCGGCGATGCGGTCATATGCGGCATTGTCGCGCAGCAGACCACCGATAACGGATTGTTCTGCTTCGATCGAATGCGGCGGAATACGGAGGGAATCCAGTTGCGGATCAGAGGGGGCGTTCATGGCGCGAATTATACCCGCTTCGGCGTGCTGGCAAAAATAAAGGGCTGAAATTGAGCGAAAAAAAGGCCACAAAAAAGCCGGGCGAACCCGGCTTTTCATAGTGCGGCAACGCTTGCGGGCCAGGCCCGCAGACGATTACGCGTTCGCGTCTGGAACGACAGCGATAACAACTTCCACAACCACGTCGGTATGCAGAGCAACCGAAACGTTGTGCTCGCCAACGATCTTCAGCGGGCCGGTAGGCATGCGGATTTGTGCTTTTTCAACAGCAAAACCTTGCTTGGTCAGCGCTTCAGCGATGTCGAAGTTGGTGACGGAACCGAACAGACGGCCATCCACACCAGCTTTTTGAGCAACTTGAACGGTCAGGCCGCTCAGTTTTTCGCCCTGGGCTTGCGATGCGGCCAGTTTAGCGGCAGCAGCTTTTTCCAGTTCGGCGCGCTTGACTTCGAATTCAGCCACAGCGGTTGCCGTAGCACGACGTGCCAGGCGTTGCGGGATCAGGAAGTTACGTGCGTAACCGTCTTTGACTTTGACGACTTCGCCGAGGTTACCGACGTTAACAACTTTTTCTAACAGAATGATTTGCATAGTTCTTCTCCAGGAATATCTGACCGATTAAGCGTGGTGCAGATCGGTGTATGGCAGCAGCGCGAGGAAGCGAGCGCGCTTGATTGCGGTGTCAACTTGGCGCTGGTAGTGCGCTTTGGTACCGGTCAGGCGTGCTGGCATGATCTTGCCGTTTTCTTGGACGAAGTCTTTCAGCGTGTCGACGTCTTTGTAGTCGACTTGCTCAACGTGAGCTGCGGTGAAGCGGCAGAACTTCTTGCGTTTGAACAACGGGTTTTGCTGTTTGCGTTTTTCTTTAAGCTTGAGCTTATTTTTGTCGAACTTTTTACCGAATGCCATGTCAGGCTCCTGTATCTAAAATGCGCTAGTCAGAATTGACTGCACTAAAATCAATGATGTGAAACACCAAACTCTTGCTGTTGCGGCTCTTCCTGGCCAGGAAACCCGTGAACTGATACACCCCGCCCAAGCTTGCCTGACTGAACCGGCCTGAGATTTCGCCAGCGGCTAGCGCGGCAACATCAAACTCGGTCAAACGGGCAATCCCTGCTTCCATCTGCTGCGAACTGTGTTGCAATACTGCATTCACAATCGGCAGCCCTGCCGGGGTATAGCGCAATATTTCGCGCTCGGCAATGATGGCGGTTACTTGTAGCTGGTTCAGCGCACGATCCTGGTCAAGAATTAAGCTGCTGCGGCTGGAGCGGCTGCTGGTGCTTCGGTGCGGTGGCTTTTGGCCGCGTCTTCGCGTTGTACCGATTTCATCATCGGCGAAGGAGCTGTTTCAGCTTTCTTCATTTTAACGGTCAGGTGACGCAACACGGCATCATTGAATTTGAATGCTGTTTCCAACTCGACCAGGGTCTCGTTGTCGCATTCGATGTTCAGGCAGATGTAGTGTGCTTTAGGCAGCTTTTGGATCGAGTAAGCCATTTGACGGCGGCCCCAATCTTCCACGCGGTGAACCGAACCGCCGCGGGTGGTTACGCTGGCTTTGTAGCGTTCGATCATCGCGGGCACTTGCTCGCTTTGGTCCGGATGGACGATAAAGACTATTTCATAATGACGCATGCAAACTCCTTCAGGTCGGATTGATAATCGCCCACCCCGGCGTCAAGACGGGTGTGGGAAGGTCAGCCGAAGATTATAACCGCCTTTTGCAAACGTTTCAATCATTCCTTCCACATGGGCCCGAAAAGCCCGCGCGCCGCCGTGCTTTCCGTCCATGGACAAGTATTTCTTGCGAAATTCGCCCAAAACACGGAAATCCCCTTGCATAGTGAACGATACTGTACAAAAATACAGACTGTTCATATAGACAGCATTTTAGTATGCACCCACCGCTCATGATCAAGCTGACAGCACGACAAGAACAAATCCTGAACCTGATCAAGGACGCGATTGAAAACACGGGCTTTCCTCCCACCCGTGCCGAAATCGCCAATGAACTGGGTTTCAAATCGGCCAACGCGGCCGAAGAGCATTTGCAGGCCCTGGCCCGCAAGGGCGCGATCGAGATTTCTCCCGGCACCTCGCGCGGCATCCGCCTGATCGGCGCCGCCGCCGAAGCGCTGCCGTCGAAGGTGCCGGCAGCGCTGCTGATGTCGCTGCCGCTGATCGGCCGGGTAGCGGCCGGTTCGCCCATCCTGGCGCAGGAAAACCTGGAAGCGAGCTACAACGTCGATCCGGCCCTGTTTTCGGCCAAGCCTGACTTCCTGCTGAAGGTGCGCGGCTGGTCCATGCGCGACGCCGGCATCATGGATGGCGATTTATTGGCCGTCAAGAAAGTCGACAGCGCCAAGAATGGCCAGATCGTCGTGGCCCGCATCGGCGACGAAGTCACCGTCAAGCGCTACAAGAAGACGGGTTCCGTCATCGAATTGCTGCCGGAAAATCCGGACTTCAAGGTGATTACCGTGTCGCCGGAAGATGAGTTTGCATTGGAAGGTTTGGCCGTCGGACTCATGCGCAGTTGGCATTAAGAGGGAAAGCGCTTGCAGCATACCTGCGAGCGCTTAATTCCCATCCCATTGAGCACATCGGCAAGACTGACTTATTTGCTTGGCAAAGGACTGGTCACCCATTGCGGCGTGTTCGCGGTACGTGAGCGATTCAATTCACTCATTTCATTTTCTGTCTGAATTTTTTTATTCTCCGCCAAGAGATACGCCTCTGTTTTGGAGTGCCACTCATCGCGCTGCGCCAAGATATTTTTTGCCAGCTCACGCCCTTCGGCACTCACCCGCGCATAGGCTGCATCCATGCGCAGCTTGGCCTTTTCAAATTCCTGCTCATTCATCAACGATTCAATATCAGAAGGAATGGCTTTGCCAGGCGGCAAAGAAGCATTCAAATTACTGACGAAGCTGTTATAGCACGCCATCCAGGCATCAACACTATCGGCCACATCTCTGATTTGACGCTTGGTTTGGGAGAATGCAGGAATCACCGGGGTAACGCACTTGACCTTACTCAAGGCAACATCCTCGCCGGCATATGAGTTGACATAGTAATCAATGTCACCTTTTCGCGCGACACGGTTAGCCATAAGGGCAAGCGCGGCTTCGGCATTCTTGTTGCCCGCCTTGGATGCCTGCCCAAACCATTGTCCGGCTTGCGCGGCATCGACAGCCACTCCTTCACCATACAAATACATCTCGCCCAAATGAAATTGAGCCTCGGCATTCCCAGCCTGAGCCAGTTTCTTGTACAAATCCAAGGCTTGCGGGTAAGCCTTGGATTGCAGGAATTTATTCGCATCCGTCAGGTCATCAGCATAGACAGCGCAAGAAAACAATAAAAAAACACTAAATACAATTTTTTTCATTCCCACTCTCCGATTGAGAAAAAGACACATATGCTTTAATTACACTTAAATGTAATCTTTTTCTCAAAAAAGTGAAACCTTATTCTTCTTCCAATGCGTGCCTGAAGTCTTCCAGCAGATCCACCTCATCCTCGATACCCACCGACACACGGATCAGCGACTCGGCGATGCCCATGCTGGCGCGCCGCTCGGCACCCATCTCGTAGAAAATCGTGTGGGCGACGGGAATGACGAGGGTGCGCGTGTCGCCAAGGTTACTGGCGGGAATGGCAAGATTGAGACGATTGAGGAAATCGAAGCAGTCGATGCCATCTTTCAATTCAAAGCTGAACAGCGAGCCATAGCTGCGGAACAAGTCCGTCGCCAGCGCATGCTGCGGGTGCGACGCCAGGCCCGGGTAATGCACGGCCGCCACTCTCGGATCGGCGGCCAGCATGGTCGCCAGCGCCAGCGCGTTCGAACAGGTGCGGTCCATGCGCAAGGCCATGGTTTCCGCCCCGACGGCGATATGGTGCGCCGCTTCCGGCCCCAAAGAGGCGCCGAAGTCGCGCAAGGCCTTGGCGCGGATTTGCGCGATGCCCCACTGTGCGGGCGCCGCCTTCTTGTAATTCTCGAAGATGTTCGGATACTGCGTCCAGTCGAACACGCCCGTATCCGTCAAGCTGCCGCCCAGCGCATTGCCGTGGCCGCCGATGGATTTCGTCAAGGCATTGACCACCAGGCCCGCGCCCACGGCTTTCGGACGGAACAGGTATGGCGTCGTCATCGTATTGTCGACGATGTACAGGATGCCCTTCTCGCGGCACAAGTCACCGATCTTCTTCAGGTCGGCGATCTGCGTGCGCGGATTGGCAATAGTTTCCACGAAAACAATCCGCGTGGCCGGCGTGATGGCGGCCGCCACATTGGCCACGTCGGTGGCGTCGACGAACGACACGCCGATGCCCTGCCCCGTCACCGTTTGCCACAGGCTGTTGGTGTTGCCAAACAAAAAGGCCGACGACACGACATGGTCGCCCGCGCGCAGCAAGGATTGCACCACGGCGCCGATGGCGCCCATGCCGGTGGCGAAGCACAGGGTGGCCACGCCGTCTTCCATCTTGTTGACCTTGTCTTCCAGCGCGGAAACGGTCGGGTTGCCCTGGCGGCCATAGCGGAAACCCGGCTCCTTGCCCTGGAACACGGAAGCGAGCTGGCGCGCATCGGCGTAACCAAAGGCAACGGAAGTGTGCACGGGCTTGTGCAGGGAGCCATGTTCAATGCCCTTGCGGCGGTCGTTATGCAGGATGGTGGTGGTAAAGCCGTAGTTTTTTTTATCGTTCATGATCGCAGAGAAAAAAATGCCCGGCATCGGCCGGGCAGCTTACTTATGCTTCTGTTGTCGCCAGGTTCAGGTTCAGCTGGGAACGCGGCGTATCTTCGGGCGCTGCCGCCTTCGGATGGTGACGCGCATATTCCAGGCGGTCCAGGTATTCCTGTGACACGTCGCCCGTCACGTACACGCCATCGAAGCACGAAGCCTCGAAGTTGGTCAGGGCCGGGTTGACGTCGGCGATGGCCTGTTTCAGCGCGCCGATATCCTGGTACACGAGGTAGTCGGCCGTGATTTCGCGGCACACTTCTTCCGTCGTGCGGCCGTAGGCGATCAGTTCGTCGCGCGTCGGCATGTCGATGCCGTACACGTTCGGGTAGATCACCGGTGGCGCGGCCGAGGCGAAGATGACCTTCGTCGCGCCCGCTTCGCGCGCCATCTGCACGATTTCACGGCTGGTGGTGCCGCGCACGATGGAATCGTCGACCAGCAGCACCACTTTATCCTTGAATTCGGACGGGATCGCGTTGAGCTTCTGGCGCACGGATTTCTTGCGCGCCGCCTGGCCCGGCATGATGAAGGTGCGGCCGATGTAGCGGTTCTTGATGAAGCCTTCGCGGTACTCGATGTTCAGCGCCATGGCCAGCTGGATGGCGGCCGGACGCGAGGAATCGGGAATCGGCATGACCACGTCGATATGTACGCCAGGCAATTCGGCGCGGATTTTTTCGGCCAGGTACTCGCCCATTTTCAGGCGCGTGGCGTACACGGAGGCGCCGTCGATGACGGAATCGGGACGGGCCAGGTAGACGAACTCGAATACGCACGGGTTCAGGCTGGCATTGTCGGCGCACTGGGCGCTGTGCAATTGCTTGTCAGCATCGATGAAGACGGCTTCGCCGGGACCGATATCGCGCACGAAGCGGAAGCCCATGCCTTCCAGGGCCACGGATTCGGAAGCGATCAGGTACTCAGGACCTTGTTCCGTTTCATTGATGCCCAGGCACAGCGGACGGATGCCGTGCGGGTCGCGGAAGGCCAGCAAGCCCACGCCGGCGATTTGCGCGACGGCGGCGTAGCCGCCCTTGACGCGGCGGTTCAGCACGGTGACAGCCTTGAAGATGGCTTCCGGGTCCAGGTTCAGGCCCGTCGTCGCTTCCTGGATTTCATGCGCCAGCACGTTGAGCAGCACTTCCGAATCGGAATCGGTATTGATGTGGCGGCGGTCGTTCTTGAACATTTCCAGCTTCAACTGTTCCCAGTTGGTCAGGTTGCCATTGTGCGCCAGCGTGATGCCGAACGGCGCATTCACATAAAACGGCTGTGCTTCCTCTTCGCTCGACGAACCGGCCGTCGGGTAACGGCAATGGCCGATGCCCGTCGTGCCTTGCAGCGAACGCATGTTGCGCGTACGGAAGACGTCACGCACGAGGCCATTGGCCTTGTGCATGGAAAACATACTGCTGTGATTGGTCGCAATCCCTGCCGCGTCCTGACCGCGATGTTGCAGGAGCAACAATGCATCATAGAGCAATTGATTGACAGGTTGATGGGAAACGACGCCGACGATGCCACACATGGTGTGCTCCTAAACTGTGCTACTGATTTTAAAAAAAATTCAAAATTTCACATGCTGCGCGTAAGCGGCAGGCAGATAAGGCTTGATGGCGCGCGCGCCCTGTTCCGCGAGCGGGCTGAGCTGCGCGTTTTTCCAGAATGGCTGCTGCGGTATGGACGTCATGCCACACAAGATGACGGCGGTCAGCACGATCACAAGGCCCCGCGCCACGCCGAACAGGCTGCCCAGGGTGCGGTCGGCCAGGCTCAGGCCCGTCACCTTGACCAGCGCGTCGACCGTCATGGACAGCAATCCCATCAAAATGCGCACACCGATGAACAGCACCACGAAGGCCAGCAACAATCGGATGGCTTCGCCCGGCACGGCTTCCGGCAGGAATTTCGCCAGCGTGGCGCCATAGGCATTGGCAATGACAAAAGCCACGATCCAGCTGACCAATGACAGTATTTCCTTGACCAGGCCACGCATCATGCTGATCAGCACGGACGTCACCAGCACGAACAGCACCAGGTAATCGAAGATCGTCACGCCCGTTCAGCCTTGCAACATCACGCCGGTACCAGGCTGCCGCCCAGGCCCAGCTTTTGCAGCTTGGCGCGGGTCTTTTCGGCGTCTTCGCGGCTGCCGAACGGTCCCACGCGCACGCGGATGCGTTCGCCCGCCGGGCTGGAGACTTTCTGCGTGTACGACTTGATGCCCGCTTCGCGCAGCTTGTCCTGCAATTCGTCAACCTTGTCCTGCGTCGCCAGCGCCGCCACCTGCACCACGAACTTGCCGCTGCCGGCGTCGTGCGCCTTGTCCTGCACCTTCTCTTGCGGCTTGTCCTGCGGCTTGCCTTCCAGGATGGCCAGCGCGCGCGCGGCATCGTCGGCCGATTGCGCCGGCTTGGCAGGCTTAGTCTCGGGCTTGGCTTCCGGTTTTACTTCATGCTTGGGTTCAGGCTTGGACTCGTGTTTCGGCTCGGCCTTGGGTTCCGGCTTGGTTTCGTGCTTCGGTTCCGGTTTTGGCTCCACCTTGACCGGCTTGGGCTCGGGTTTCGGTTCCACGTAGGCTGGCTTGACCGGCGCAGGCTGGACGGCGGCCAGCACGGGTGCCGGTGCCTGCGTCGGCTTGGCCGCAGGCGGCAGCGGCGCGTCGACGATTTCCTCGGACTGGTCCAGGCCATTCGATGCGGCCCGGGCCGGAACGGCCGGCACGGGTGCCGGTGCAGGCGCTACGGCCTTTTCCTTCGACGGAATATCGATGGCGATATCGTTGAACGGCGCCTTCGGCTCGGAATCGAGCAGCATCGGCAAGCCGACAGCCACGCCCAGGGCCAGGGCGATGGCCCCGACCAGGCGGCGGCGTGCGCGCTTTTTTTCAGGCAAGACCGGATCCGGCGCTTCCTTGCCGCCACGGCGCGATCCGCCGCCACCGGAGGTGTTGGCGGCGCGTTTGCGGGTCGGCGACTGTGCTTCGCCAGGGACATAAAAGCCGCTGTCTTCGCCAGAGGATTCTTGCTTGTTTTTAAACAGTTTCGAGAACAAGCCCATGCGTGATTTTCAGTCGAGTGCGTTTCAGTGAAGTGAGGATTTTCGGGCCTTCATCACGCCGGCAACGGTGAGGAAAGAACCAAAGACCACAATTCTATCATTCTCACCGGCCCGGCTCATTGCATTTGCAAAAGCTTGTGCCGGATCATCGAAAATAGATACAGTATGCTCGCTGCTGTCGGGCTTATCTTCCAGCATGATCTGCACCTTGGCGGCCAGCTCGGACGCCGTGGCCGCGCGCGGCGAAGGCAAGCCCGTCAGGCACCAGTGGTCGACGTGTTCGCTCATCGCGGCCAATACGCCATCGATATCCTTGTCCAGCATGGAGCCGAACACGGCATAGGTGTACGGGTGGAAACCCATATTGCCCAGGTTCTGGTTCAGCGCCGACGCCGCATGGGGGTTATGCGCTACATCAAGGATCACGCTGGGGCGGCCAGGCAAGACCTGGAAGCGGCCCGGCAGCTCCACCGTCACCAGGCCCGTGCGCACTTCCTGCGCGCCCACGGGCAGTTTCAGCTTCAGCACTTCCAGGGCGGCCAGCACGGCCGTCGCGTTGAGGATCTGGTTGGCGCCGCGCAAGCTTGGATACGCGAGCGAATTGCGGCGCTGCTCGCGCCCGCCGTAGTTCCACTGCTGCTTGTCGCCCGAATAATTGAAATCGCGACCCATCAGCCACAGGTCGGCGCCGATGGCTTCCGCATGGTCGATCAAGGATTGCGGCGGCACGGGGTCGCTGCAGATGGCCGCCTTGCCCGGGCGGAAGATGCCCGCCTTTTCAAAGCCGATCGCTTCGCGCGTGTCGCCCAGGTAATCCGTGTGGTCGATATCGACGCTGGTGACGATGGCCACGTCCGCATCGATCACGTTGACGGCGTCGAGGCGCCCGCCAAGACCCACTTCCAGGATGGCCACGTCCAGCTTGGCCTGCGACAGCAGGTGCAGGATGGCCAGGGTGGTGAATTCGAAATACGTCAGCGGCGTGTCGCCCCGCACGGCCCCGACGGCATTGAAGCTGGCGACGATCTGTTCGTCGCTGGCCATCTCGCCCAGCACGCGGGCGCGCTCGTTAAAATCGAGAAAGTGCGGCTTGATGTACAGCCCCACTTTGTAGCCGGCACGCAACAGCACGGATTCCAGCATGGCGCAGGTGGAACCCTTGCCATTCGTGCCCGCCACCATGATCACGGGGCAAGTAAACGCCAGCTGCATGCGCGCCTTGACGGCTTGCACGCGGTCCAGGCCCATATTGATCTGGGTTTCCGAATGGCGGGTTTCCAGCATGGCGAGCCAGTCCGGCAAGGTGGTGGGGAGCTTGTGCATGGGAGACTTCTTGATGAGGAGACAGTGCGCGAGGCGCGGAGATGGTGTGGCGTGGCAACCGGGCGTGTCCTGCGGACGCCGCCCGGCCTGTTACGTTGGCGTTACGCCAAGACTTCGACGGCCTGGTTTTGCAACAAGGCCAGCAGACGGGCGATTTCTTCGCGCATCTTGCGGCGGTCGACGATCATGTCGACGGCACCCTTGGTGACGAGGAACTCGGCGCGCTGGAAGCCTTCCGGCAGTTTTTCGCGCACGGTGTTTTCAATCACGCGGGGGCCGGCAAAGCCGATCAGCGCTTTCGGTTCGGCAATGACCACGTCGCCCATGAAGGCGAACGAGGCGGACACGCCGCCCATGGTCGGGTCGGTCAGCACGCTGATGAATGGCAATTTCTTTTCCGACAGCTTGGTCAGCATGGCCGTGGTTTTCGCCATCTGCATCAGGGACAGCAAGCCTTCCTGCATGCGCGCGCCACCGGTGGCGGTGATGCAAATGAACGGCACTTTCTGTTCCAGCGCGATTTGCGCGCCGCGCACGAAGCGCTCGCCCACGACGGAGCCCATGGAGCCGCCCATGAATTCGAATTCGAAGCACGCCACGACAACCGGCAGGCTCATGATGGCGCCGCCCATGACGACCATCGCATCCGTCTCGCCCGTCGCTTCCATGGCGGATTTCAGGCGGTCCGGGTATTTCTTGCTGTCCTTGAACTTCAAGGTATCGACAGGCAGGATTTCCTGGCCGATTTCATAGCGGCCGCCAGCGTCGAGCAGGCTGTCGAGGCGTTCACGCGCGCGGATGCGCATGTGGTGATCGCATTTCGGGCACACGTGCAAATTCGATTCCAGGTCCGTACGGTACAGCACGGCTTCGCACGACGGGCATTTGACCCACAGGCCTTCCGGCATGGTCTTGCGCGCGGCAGCATCAGAACGCTGTATGCGCGGTGGCAGCAGTTTTTCCAACCAACTCATATTTTCTCCTTGGGCCCTTGTAGGGGTAGCGTCGGTGGACGCCCCCGGCAGACGGTAAACGGCGACGCCCCGCAGGGCGCCACCAAAAATTTTATCTATTGCACAATAACAGGCAAATCAGTGGCCGAAGTGTAGCCGTTTATCGCCGGGCTGTCGAACTTTGCCGCCACCCGAGCTTGCCTAAACAACAAGCTTGCTCAGGCGTCCAGTGCGGCGCGGATGCCTGCCGTAAAGCTGCGCACGGCGTCGACGGCGCCGCCTTCCGGGGCATTTTCAATCTCCTGGATGATGCGGCTGCCGATCACGACGGCATCAGCGACCTTGGCAACGGCCTTGGCCGTGGCCCCATCGCGGATGCCGAAGCCCACGCCGATAGGCAATTTTACATGCTGGCGGATGGCCGCGAGGCGCTCTGCCACCTGTTCCGTATCAATGTTGCCGGCACCCGTGACGCCTTTCAGCGACACATAATAGCTGAAGCCGCCGCCAACCTTGGCCACTTGCGCGATGCGCTCTTCGGTCGAGGTAGGCGCCAGCAGGAAGATCAGGTCCAGGCCCGCAGCGCGCATGGCGGCCGCGAATTCCTCGCACTCTTCCGGCGGATAGTCGACGACGATGGCGCCATCCGCGCCGGACGCTTGCGCTGCATCAATAAATGCGGCGCTGCCGATGCGCTCGATGGGATTCGCGTAGCCCATCAGCACCACGGGCGTCGTCTGGTTGGTTTCGCGGAATTGGCGCACATAGCCGAACACGTCGTGGATGCCGACGTTGAATTTCAAGGCCCGTTCGCAGGCGCGCTGGATGACGGGGCCTTCGGCCATGGGGTCGGAAAACGGCACGCCCAGTTCCAGCACGTCGGCGCCGCCCTCGACGAGCGCGTGCATCAGGGGCACGGTGGCGTCGGGGCCGGGGTCGCCGGCGGTGATGAAGGTGACCAGGGCGGTCTTGTTGTTGGATTTTAAGTTGGCAAAAGTGGCGGAGATACGGGACATGGCGAGCTTTCGTGTTATCGGTGAGAGATGTCGGATGACGCGCTATGCGTTCATCCGACCTGCGCGGGATTTTTCAGCTGTTTAGCTGAAATTGAGTCCCATGCGTTCCGCCACGGTATGCATGTCCTTGTCGCCGCGGCCCGACAGGTTGGCCAGTACAATTTTATCTTTCGGCAAGGTGGCCGCCAGTTTGGCCGCGTAGGCCAGCGCGTGCGACGATTCCAGGGCCGGGATGATGCCTTCGATATGGCAGCAGTCGTGGAACGCCTGCAGCGCCTCCTCGTCCGTGATCGACACATACTGCGCGCGGCCCGAATCCTTCAGCCACGCATGTTCCGGGCCTACGCCGGGATAGTCGAGGCCGGCCGAGACGGAATGCGTCTCGATGATCTGGCCGTTTTCATCCTGCAGCAGATAGGTGCGGTTGCCGTGCAGCACGCCCGGGAAACCGGCCGTCAGCGAGGCCGAGTGCTTGCCCGTGTCCAGGCCTTCGCCGGCCGCTTCCACGCCGATCAGTTTCACGTCTTTCTGGTCGATATACGGGTAAAAGATGCCCATGGCGTTCGAACCGCCGCCGATGCAGGCCAGCACGTAGTCGGGCTGGCGGCCCGTCATTTCCGGCATCTGCACCAGGCATTCCTCGCCGATCACGGACTGGAAGTCGCGCACCATCATCGGATATGGATGAGGGCCGGCCACGGTGCCGATGATATAAAAGGTGTTTTCGATATTCGTGACCCAGTCGCGCATGGCTTCGTTCAGCGCATCCTTGAGGGTCTTGGAGCCGGATTCGACGGGCACGACGGTGGCGCCCAGCAATTTCATGCGGTACACGTTCTGCGCCTGGCGCTTGACGTCTTCGCTGCCCATGTAGACCACGCATTCGAGGCCGAAGCGGGCGCAGATGGTGGCCGTGGCCACGCCATGCTGGCCCGCGCCCGTCTCGGCGATGATGCGCGGCTTGCCCATGCGCTTGGCCAGCAGGGCCTGGCCGATGACGTTATTGATCTTGTGCGCGCCCGTGTGGTTCAAGTCTTCGCGCTTGAAATAGATTTGCGCGCCACCCGCCAGCTCAGACCAGCGCTTGGCGTGGTAGATCGGCGACGGACGGCCGACGAAATGCTTGAGCTCGTAGCGGAATTCTTCGAGGAATTCCGGATCGACGCTGTAGCGGGCATACGCTTCCTTCAGTTCGGCCAGCGCATGCGTGAGCGTTTCGGCAACGAAGGAACCGCCGTACGGGCCGAAGTGGCCGCGCAGGTCGGGAAACGGGTAATCGGTGGCGTGGAACAATGCGGCGGCTGCGCTGGGCGCGGTGGTGTGGTCATTCATGGTTGTTTCCTCTGGCAATGATGGCATCGGCATCCTGCACCGCGGCGATAAACGCGCGGACACGGGACGCGTCCTTGATGCCCTTGGACGCTTCGACACCACTGCTGATGTCGACGGCGTAAGGGCGCACGCGCACCACTGCGTCAGTCGCGTTTTGTACGCTCAAGCCACCACTTAAAACGACCCGAGGCGCGAGTTCTTTTGGAATGAGGGACCAATCAAATACCTTTCCTGCACCACCGTAGGCATCCACATAGGTATCGAGCAAAAGACTCGAAAACAAGGGACTGGCGGCGCGATAGCGCTGTTCGTATTCTAGCAAATCTTCAAAGGAGGTGTCGGGTTTGACGCGGAACACTTGCGTAAACGGCGTCTGCACGGCGCCGGCCAGCGCCGCGCTGTGTTCGGGCGTCTCGTCGCCATGAAATTGCAGCAGAGACAATGGCGCCACAGCCTTTGCCGCCTGCACTTCTTCCAGCGTGGCATTGACGAACAGGCCCACCGTCGTCACGTACGGCGGCATGGCGGCGATCAGGCTGGCCGCCTGCTGCGGCGTGACGTAACGGGGGCTTTTCGGATAAAACACGAAACCGATGGCGTCGGCGCCCGCCGCCACGACGGCCTGGATGTCTTCGGCGCGGGTCAGGCCGCAGATCTTGATGCGTGTGCGAGGCATGGCTATCCTTTATTGATGCAGATCAAAACCAGGGCAAGGCGCTGCTGCTGTCTTGCGGCAAGGCCCATTTCGGATCGTAATCGATCTGCGCCAGGTACAAGCCGTCCGGCATGAACGTGGGCGCGGCCGCATGACGATCCTTGCTTTCAAGCAAGTGCCCGAGCCAGTCCGGTTTTTCGCGTCCCGTGCCGATGTAGACGAGCGAACCGACCAGGTTGCGCACCATGTGGTGCAGGAAGGCATTGGCTGTAATCGTAAAAATCACGCAATCGCCGCGCCGCTCGATGCGGATGTCATGCATCAGCTTGACAGGCGACTTGGCCTGGCATTGCGCGGCACGGAAGGCCGTGAAATCGTGCCAGCCCAGCAGCGGCTGCACGGCCTGGCGCATCAGTTCCACGTCCAGCGGACGGAAAAAGAAACCGGCACGGCCTTCCACCAGCGGCGAACGGGTAGCGTTGTTGTACAACACATAATGATAGGTACGCGCGCGCGCGCTGAAACGGGCGTGGAAGAAGTCATTGACCGTCGGATCGCCTTCGAGTTCCTTGGCCCAGCGTACGGCGATGGATTTCGGCAGGAAGGCGTTGACGCCGCGCACCCACGAGTGCACGTCGCGGCTCAATTCCGTATCGAAATGCACGACTTGCTCGAGCGCATGCACGCCCGTGTCCGTGCGGCCGGCGCAGGTGGTAGCCAGGCGCACACGGGCAAACTGTTCCAGCGCGTTTTCCAACTGGTCCTGCACCGTCTGCCCGTCTTCCTGCTTCTGGTATCCGTGCCAGGCCGTGCCGTCGTACTGCAGGCCGAGGACGATACGCTTCAATGGCGTTGCTGTCGTAATATTTTGCATCGAAGCATTATACCGGCGCAGCAGCCTGCCGCGCCGGCGGGTATTGCTAACTGAGCAGGGCGCGCATCGTGTTAGCTTTCTTCACCTGCTCTTCGCTGCCGCCCTTGATGACTTCATCGATCAGCTCGCGCGCGCCTTCCTTGTCGCCGATTTCCTGATAAGCGATCGCCAGGTCCAGCTTGGTATCCATTTCCATGTGGATGGCCGACAGCGGGTCGTCCACACCCGCGCTGGCCGTCTTGCCATCGTTGAGGTCCAGGTCGATGCCGGACAGGTCGAATTCCTGCGCCGGCGGTATGGCTTCCGGCAAGGTGGCGGGCGTTTGCGCATCGTCAAACAGGCTGTCGATGGAAGGCTCGGCCGCCACCACCGGCGCGGCAGCGGGCGCGACAGGCTCGTCGAGGTCGAAATGGGCCAGGTCGACATCCTTCAACGGATCAGGCAACGGCGTCAAGCCGGCGCCCACGCCGTTCACGGGACCGGCTGGCGGCTCCAGGTCCAGGCCGAAATCCATGCTGGCGTCATAGTGCACATCGTGCGCATCCTGCGCGGCAGAAACAGGCTTGCTGTCCGGCCCCGGCATGACGATCGGGTCGCTGGTGGAAACGGGTTCGAAATCGAGGCTGTCGAGGTCGAAATCGAGCGGATCGCGCGCATCGCGGGCCGCCACGGAAGACACCGGTTCGGCCGGCGCCAGGTCGGCCAGCGGCGCAGGAGTAGACAAATCGTCCGGCAAGTCCATGCTCTGGCCATGCAAGTCGTCGCCGGCAGCCTTGCTCAGGCTGACGACGGCGTCGTCTTCCGTATCGCCATACAGCGGGTTGGCGGGATCGAGCGCCAGGCCTAAGGCAGCGGCCTGCGGCCACTCTTCGCCCTGGCCACGCGTCAGGCTGTACAGCTCGCTGGCCTGGTCTTCAAACGCGCGCACGTCGTTGCGGGCCGAATAGATTTCCAGCAACTTCAAGCGGGCTGCATGGCGCTCGGGGTGGATGCGCAAGGCTTCCTTGAGGATATCTTCCGCCTGGCCATCGCGGCCGTAGGCGATATACACGTCCGCTTCGGCGACGGGGTCCGTTTCATTCGCGTCGAGCATGCTGGCGCCCGCTGCGGCGGCCACGCCGGCAGCGGCGGCGCCCGTGCCAAACAGGTGATTGCTCGCTTCGGACTGCTGATCTTCCGGCGCAAGGCCGGCCGGCGGCGCCACTGGCGCTTCCGGCTCGAACACGGGGGCGATATCTTCGGCGGGCGGCGGCGTCTCCTTGCGGCGGCGCGCGATCACCAGCGCGGCCACGGCGGCCAGCAGCGCGGCCAGGCCGATGCCGATGGCGCCCAGGTGGTCGCTGATCTTGTCGGCGAAGGTCGGTTCCAGCGGCGATGGCTTTTTCACCAGCGGCACCGGTTTTGCCTTCGGCACGGGCGGCTGGGCTTCGGCAGGTGCACTGGCGACGGCGCTGGCAACGGCGCTGGCCGATGCGCTGGCCGATGCGCTGGCAGCGGCCTCGGCCGGCTTGGCGGGCGCCGGGGCGCTCTTGTCGGCCATGGCCTTGCTCTTGACCGCCATCAACTTTTCCAGGTCGCTGACGTTCTTTTCCAGTTCCTTGACGCGGGCGGCCGCTTCATCGACCTGCTTCGCCTTGGCGATCTTGTCTTCTTCGCTGGCGACGGCGCTCTTGCCGGCCGACTTGGCTGCCGGCTCCGCTTTCGACAGTTTCAGCTTGTCTTGCGACTCGCTCACGGCCGTCGGCTTTTCCTGCACCTTGGTCGGGCCGATCTTGCCGGCCGTGCTTTGCGTCGCTTGCGCGGCCTTGGCCGGCTTGCTTTGCGACACCTGGCCTGCCAGCTTGTTGCGGTAGGCGTCGAAATCGATGGCGTGCGCCGTCACGATGCCCTTCGCTTCGGCCGCACCGGTGGCGCGCACGGTGTCCGCACCCGGCACGGCCAGGATGCGCCCGGCCTGCATGCGGTTCATGTTCTCGCCCTTGAAGGCATCGGGATTGGCGCGGTACAGGGCGACGAGCATCATGTCGAGCGACACGCCCGATGGCTTCAGTTCGCTGGCGATGCGGCTCAGGGTGTCGCCCGCCTTGACCTTGTATTCGCCTGCCGCCTTTTTCGCGGCTGGTGGCGCAGCATCGGCAGCGGCAGCAGCCGGCTTGGCCTTGCCAGGCTCGACTGGCGCCGTCACTTGCGCGCCGCGCGTCTGGCGCGCTTCGGGCGTGTCGAGCACGAACGCATATTCGCGCACCTGGCGGCCGCTCTTGCTGCTCAGCTCCAGCAGCAGGTCGACCATGGGTTCGGCCACCGGTTGCGCCGAGCTGATGCGGATGAAGGACTTGCCGTTGCGGTTTTCCACGGCAAACGTCAACGCGTTCAGGGCGGGATTGAATTCCACGTTGGCCTGGCGGTAGGCGTCCGGCGGCGCCAGCTTGGCCAGCAGGCTCGAAGCCTCGCCTGGCTTGACGGCCGATAATTCGACCTCGGCGCGCAGCGGCTGGCCGGCGGCGGACAGCACCGTGATCTTGCCCAGCTCGGCTGCGGATACCGCCGGTGACAATAACACCGCACAGGCGACAGCGCTGCTGAGTGTTTTAATGGCAAGGGAGGCGACCCGGGGACGAGTGTGTACAGGCATAGTTGGCGGCATCTTAGTTGACATGGGAAAACTGTTACTTTTCCAGAGGTATCAACATATCATCATGCCCAGAGCTATGCAAGCTCCGCATGGTTGAGCCTTGACGGGCTCAGGACGAAAAAAAAGCCGGGAAAACAGCCCCGGCTTGATCTGGATCAGCAATTAATTGCCGTTATGCGTCCAACAAAATACGCAGCATGCGGCGCAGCGGCTCGGCCGCGCCCCACAGCAATTGGTCGCCCACGGTGAACGCGGACAGGTATTCGCCGCCCATGCTCATCTTGCGCACGCGGCCGACGGGAATCGTCAGGCTGCCCGTGACGGCGGCCGGCGACAGGTCGCGCACGGACGCTTCGCGCGTGTTCGGCACGAATTTCACCCATTCGTTGTTGCTGGCGATGATGTCGTTGATTTCATCGAGCGGCACGTCTTTCTTCAGCTTGATGGTCAAGGCTTGCGAATGGCAGCGCATGGCGCCGATGCGCACGCACAGGCCGTCGACCGGGATTTCCTTCGTGCCGAAATCGATGCCGCGGCCCAGGATCTTGTTCGTTTCCGCGCCGGCCTTCCACTCTTCCTTCGACTGGCCGTTGCCCAGGTCCTTGTCGATCCACGGGATCAGGTTGCCGGCCAGCGGCGCGCCGAATTGCTTGATTTCATCTGGGGAGTAGCCGTGCTGGGTGGCCAGCACCTGGCGGTCGATTTCCAGGATGGCGGAAGCCGGGTTGTCCAGCAGCGCCTTGACGGAACCGTTGATGGTGCCGAATTGCGTCAGCAGTTCGCGCATGTGCTGCGCGCCGCCGCCCGATGCCGCCTGGTACGTCATCGACGTCATCCAGTCGATCAGGTCGTGCTGGAACAGGCCGCCCAGGCCCATCATCATGCACGACACGGTGCAATTGCCGCCGATGTAGTTCTTGACGCCCTTGCCCAGCGCATCCTTGATGACGTGCAGGTTGACGGGGTCGAGCACGATGACGGCGTCTTTTTCCATGCGCAAGGTCGAGGCCGCATCGATCCAGTAGCCATTCCAGCCCGCTGCGCGCAGCTGCGGGAAGACGGCGCTCGTGTAGTCGCCGCCCTGGCAGGAAATGATGATGTCGCACTTGGACAGTTCGGCGATGTTGTTGGCATCCTTGAGGATGGTTTCATTCTTCGCCATGGCCGGCGCCGCGCCGCCCGTGTTCGAGGTGGTGAAAAACACCGGTTCGATGTGGGCGAAATCGCCCTCTTCCTGCATACGCTGCATCAGGACCGAACCGACCATACCGCGCCAACCTACCAAGCCAACTAATTTCATTACCATTCCTCAAGATGAGACGGCGACTGCCGTCATTAGACTATTTTATCCCAGTGCTTTTACAACTGCATCACCCATGGCCTCGGTACCGACCAAAGTCGTGCCCGTTTCATGGATGTCGGCCGTGCGCAAGCCCTGCGCCAGCACCTGCTTCACGGCCGTTTCGATGCGGTTTGCCTGCTCTTCGCGGTTGAGCGAATAGCGCAGCATCATGGCGGCCGACAAGATCGTCGCCAGCGGATTGGCGATGCCCTTGCCCGCGATATCGGGCGCCGAACCGTGCGACGGCTCGTACAAGCCCTTGTTGTTGGCGTCCAGCGAGGCCGACGGCAGCATGCCGATCGAACCCGTCAGCATGGCGGCCGCGTCCGACAAGATGTCGCCGAACATGTTGCCGGTCACCATGACGTCGAATTTCTTCGGCGCCCGCACCAGCTGCATGGCCGCGTTATCGACATACATATGATCGAGCGCAACATCCGGGTATTCCTTGTGCACGTCGATGACGATGTCTTTCCAAAACTGGAACGTTTCCAGCACGTTCGCCTTGTCCACGCTGGTGAGGCGCTTGTCGCGCTTTTGCGCGGCCTGGAAAGCCACGTGGGCGATGCGGCGGATTTCGCCTTCCGCATAGCGCATGGTGTCGAATCCTTCGCGCTGACCCTTGAACGGGCCGTCCGGGCACTCGCGCACGCCGCGGGGCTGGCCGAAATAAATGTCGCCCGTCAATTCGCGGATGATCAAAATGTCCAGGCCGGACACCACTTCCGGTTTCAGGGTCGAGGCGCCCGCCAGTTCCGGATACAGAATGGCCGGACGCAGGTTGGCGAACAGGCCCAGGTTCTTGCGCAAGCCCAAAATCGCCTGCTCGGGACGGAACTGGCGCTCCAGATTGTCGTACTGGTAGTCGCCCACGGCACCGAACAGCACGGCATCGGCCGCCTTGGCCAGCGCCAGCGTGCCTTCCGGCAGCGGGTGGCCATGGGCCGCATAGCCGGCGCCGCCCACGGGCGCGCTTTCCAGCTCGAACGATTCGCCCAGCACATTCAAGACCTTGACGGCTTGCGCGACAATTTCAGGACCGATGCCGTCGCCGGGTAAGATTGCAATTTTCATATTTTTATCGATTAGATGACGTTGGCGAGCCAAGGCTGATTGTTCAAATGACGCTCTTCGAAGGCGCGGATATCGTCCGCGTGGCGCAGGGTCAGGCCGATATCATCGAGCCCATTCATCAGGCAATATTTGCGGAAGGCATCGATCTCGAACGGATACGATACGGAACCATTGCTGGTGCGCACGCATTGCTGCTCCAGGTCCACCACCAGCTTGAAGCCGGGGAAAGCCTTGACTTCATTGAACAGGTGCTCGACCTGGCTTTCCGACAGCACGATGGGCAGCAAGCCGTTCTTGTAGCAATTATTGAAGAAGATGTCGGCGAACGAGGGCGCGATGATGGCGCGGAAGCCATATTGATCGAGCGCCCACGGCGCGTGTTCACGCGAGGAACCGCAGCCGAAATTCTTGCGCGTGAGCAAGATCGAGGCGCCCTGGTAGCGCGGCTCATTGAGCACGAACTCCGGGTTCAGCGGGCGGCGGCTGTTGTCCTGGCCCGGTTCGCCATGGTCGAGGTAGCGCCATTCGTCGAACAGGTTCGGGCCGAAACCGCTGCGGTGGATCGATTTCAGGAATTGCTTCGGGATAATCGCGTCGGTGTCGACGTTGGCGCGGTCCAGCGGGGCGACCAGGCCTTCGTAAATCGTAAATTTATCCATGCTGTTTCTACTCGGTAAGACGCGCGGCGCAGGGCGCCGGCACGTCGCGGTTTATTTTCCGCCGGCACCAGTGACAACCTGGCCGACTTTCTGCACATCGCGGCCGATGCCGGAGACGGTGTTGCAGCCAGACAAGATGACGGTGGCGATGAGGAGGGCGAAGAGTTTTTTCATGATGATCTCGTTTGTTTCAGGGAAATGAATGGCGCTAGTGTAAACCAGCAGCTGAAAGCTGGGGTCAGACCCGGCGGGTCTGACCCCAGAATTTGGCTGCGTTACCACGCAGTTCCCTTAATTCATCGCAAGCCCCGCACGTCGACAAAGTGGCCGGCGATACCTGCCGCGGCCGCCATCGCGGGCGACACCAGGTGGGTACGCCCGCCCTGCCCTTGCCGGCCTTCGAAGTTGCGGTTCGACGTGGACGCGCAGCGTTCGCCCGGCTCCAGGCGGTCCGCATTCATGGCCAGGCACATGGAACAGCCCGGCTCGCGCCATTCGAAACCGGCATCCTTGAAGATGCGGTCGAGTCCCTCGCGCTCCGCCTGGTCTTTCACCAGGCCGGAACCGGGCACCACCAGCGCCAGGGTGACGTTCGAGGCGCGGTACTTGCCGCGCACCACGGCCGCTGCCGCGCGCAAATCCTCGATGCGCGAATTGGTGCAGGAACCGATGAAGACCTTGTCGATGCGGATGTCTTCGATGGCCGTGTTCGGCTTGAGGTTCATGTAGACGAGCGCCTTTTCCATCGCATCGCGCTTGACGCTGTCTTTTTCCTGGTCGGGGTCCGGCACGCGGCCATCGACGCCGATCACCATCTCGGGCGACGTGCCCCAGGTCACTTGCGGCACGATGTCTTGCGCGTTCAGGGTGACGACGAGGTCGAAGCGGGCGCCCGGGTCCGAATGCAGGGTGCGCCAATAGGCCACGGCGCGTTCCCAGTGGGGACCGGCCGGCGAAAACGGGCGGCCCTTGACGTAATTGATGGTGGTGTCGTCCACGCCGATGATGCCGGCGCGCGCGCCCGCCTCGATGGCCATGTTGCACACCGTCATGCGGCCTTCCATCGACAGGGCGCGGATGGCCGAGCCGCCGAACTCGATACAGTAGCCCGTACCGCCGGCCGTGCCGATCTTGCCGATGATGGCCAGCACGATATCTTTCGCCGTCACGCCGGCCGGCAAGGCGCCGCCGACCTGCACCAGCATGGATTTGGATTTCTTTTGCAGCAAGGTCTGCGTGGCCAGCACGTGTTCCACTTCGGACGTGCCGATGCCGTGCGCCAGCGCGCCGAACGCGCCGTGCGTGGACGTGTGCGAATCGCCGCAGACGACCGTCATGCCGGGCAAGGTCGCGCCCTGCTCGGGGCCGATCACATGCACGATACCCTGGCGCTTGTCGTTCATGTTGAAGTAGGTCAAGCCATAGTGCCGGGCGTTCTTGTCCAGGGTTTCCACCTGCAGGCGCGAGACCGGGTCGGCAATGCCGTCGACGCGGCTGGTGGTGGGCACGTTATGGTCGGCCACGGCCAGGTTGGCGGAAATGCGCCACGGCTGGCGGCCCGCCACGCTGAGGCCATCGAAGGCTTGCGGGCTGGTGACTTCGTGCAGCAGGTGCCGGTCGATGTACAGAATTGTCGTGCCATCATCTTCGGCCCGAACAACGTGGGATTCCCAAAGTTTGTCGTAAAGCGTCTTCATCATGATTTATGCAGCGTTGCCACAGCCTGTGTTTAAGTGATCTGTCTACTGATCGGAGGGATCGGCAATGATTATGCCATATATTGTGCAATGCAGAACCAAAAGCCGCCCCAGCGTGGGATGGGCGATACAAAATTTGGCGCGCTTTGCGGATATGGCGAAAAAATTGCTGATACGAAAATCCGCCAAAATGCCGGCGGGGCGAATAAAAATCGAAAAAAGCCGAAAAAAAGCCCGCTGCAGAGGTCTGCAGCGGGCTGGATGTGAACTGGCCTGTGTTGTTAGGCAGCCATGCGCACACTTCCCCTGCAACCATCCATCAGGAAAGATAGGCCCACGACTAGCACCAGCTCGCCCTCGGCCGAGCGGGCCGTGCCCGTGATGCCTTCCACGGTGATGGCCGTCATCGGCTTGATCACGAGGTCGGCCGTGCCATCGACGGCTTCCACGGCGAGAATGTACGGCTGTGGCGCAGCGACAACAATGCCGACGCGTTCGCTGCACGATTCGTAGCCCAGCGAACCGGCCAGCGACCGCACGGGCAATGGACGGCCCTGGTCTTTCAGCACGGGCGCGCCGCCCACTTCCATGAAGGTTTCCGGCAATTCGACGACGCGCTGCACCACGGCCATCGGCAACGCCAGCGCGGCGCCCGAGGTCGACACGAGCATGGTCGGCACGATCGACAGTTCGATCGGCAGGCGGATGGCGAACTTCGTGCCCTTGCCCAGCGCCGATTCGATGTGGATGGCGCCGCGGTTTTTCTCCACGGCCGTTTTCACCACGTCCATGCCGACGCCGCGCCCGGAGACGCTGGACGCGACTTCCTTGGTCGAGAAGCCCGGCAGGAACACCAGCTGGAAGCATTCGTCGTTGCTCAATTGCGCGTTTTCGCTGATCAAGCCCTTTTGCTGGGCCTTGCTGCGCAGGAAAGCCGGGTCCATGCCCTTGCCGTCATCCTGCAGCACGATCATGACACTGTTGGCTTCCTGCCATGCCTTCAGTGAAATATACGATTTGGCGGGCTTGCCGGCAGCCAGGCGCGCTTCCGGCGATTCGACGCCATGGTCGAGCGAGTTGCGCAGCATGTGCACGAGCGGATCGTACAGGCTGTCGACCACCACGCGGTCGACTTCCGTCTCCGCGCCTTCGATGGTCAGTTCGACATCCTTGCCCAGATCCTTGGCCAGTTCGCGCACCAGGCGCGGGAATTTCTGGAACAGGCGGCCGACGGGCTGCATGCGCGTGGCCAGGGTGGCCCGCTGCAGTTCCGTCGAGTAACGCGAAGCGCGTTCCAGGGTTTCCGCCAGGGTCGCCATCAGGGTGGCGGCCTGGCCTTCAAATTTGAATTGCAGCAAGCGCTCGAGCAACACGGCAGCCTGGTTGGCGGCCTGCACGGATTCGCCGGCCACTTCCAGCAATGCGTCGAGCTTGACGGCGTCGACGCGGATGCTGTCTTCCTTGACGGGCGCGGCATGGCGCACTTCCGGGCGCTCTTCGCGGCGTTCGGCGCCATCCCAGGCCTTGGCGGCCGGTTTGGCGGCGGCAGCAGCGGCAGGCGCGGCGGCCACGACGGCAGGCGCAGCGGCGACGGCGGACACCGGTGCGGCAGCGACGCGGCTGGCCTCGGGCACGACGGCGTTATACATGCCTTCCCAGTCCAGGCCATCGGCGCTGGCAGTGGCCGCGACAGCGGCAGGCGCGGCTGCAAGCACTTCAGCGACCTCGGCAACAGGCGCGGCCGCTTCCGCCACCACGGCGGCGGCAGGCGCAGGCGCGTCCATGCCCTTGCCTTCGATGGCGTTCGTCAGGATGTGTTCCAGCTCTTCCGGCATGGCCGGCAAGCTTTCCGGCGCGGCGCCGTTCGCCAGTTCCGTCAGCTGGTCGGCCACGAAACCGGACGCTTGTAGCGCCGCCTCGATGGCGATCGGCGTCACGGGCGCGGCGCCCGTGCGCAAGGCGTCGAACAGGTTTTCCGTCAGGTGGCAGGCCGCCACCAGCGCAGGCAGGCCCATGAAACCGGCGCCACCCTTGATGGTGTGGAAGGAACGAAACACGGCATTCAGTGTTTCCTTGTTGTCAGGATCACGCTCGAGGCGCAATAAGTGCTCTTCAACATTAACCGCAAGATCCATCGCCTCAACGACGAAATCCTTGAGCATATCGTCCATTAGAATCCCAAATCCGCAAGAAGGTCGTCTACATTATCCTGGTCCAGCGCCACCGACGGCACGGACGGGCCCTGCATCAGCGGCACCGGCTTTTGCGCCAGTTTTTCGCGCACCTCGGCCGGCGCGTTGTCGCGCAGCAGCTGAGCCAGCTCGTTTTCCACCGTCTTGGTGATGTTGACCACTTTTTTGATCAGCTGGCCCGTGATGTCCTGGAAGTCCTGGGCCATCATGATTTCCAGCAAGCGGGCTTTTTCCGCTTCCGTCGCTTCGGCAACGGCTTGCGCGAACTGGCGCGAATCGCCGGCCAGGGCCTTGAATTCTTCCAGGCTCAGCTTGCCGTCGAACAGCGCCGTCCAGCGGCCGTCCATGTCCTTGGCTTTCTTCGACAGCACGTCCTGTGCCGGCATGCCTTCGTCGAGCGTGTTCAAGACCTTGTTGGCGGCCTGTTCCGTCAGGGTGGCGACATATTCCAGGCGGTCCTGGGCGTCGACGATCTGCGACGACGCTTCCGTCAACGCCTTGTCGTAGCCCAGTTCGCGCAGCGAATCGTGCAGCAGGCGCACGATGCCGCCCAGGCGCTCGAACATCGGCTTGTCGGACTGGTCGACCGGGTCGGCCGCTTCGCCAGGCGCGTCGGCGCTGGCCACGGGGGCCGCTTCCGCTGCGGCTGGCGCGGCAGCCACCGGCGCCGCTGCGGCTGCCGGTACGGCGGCGCTGGCCGACACGGAGTCGAACAGCGCATCAAAATCGTCATCCGCGATCACGGCGGGAGCGGGCGCGGCGGCAGGCGCCGGCGTGGCTGCGGCCGCGCTTTGCGCGGATACTTCATCGAATAATGCATCGAAATCATCAGCGGCGTTGGTCATATCCCTGCTTCTCCATAATTTGTCAAAATTCCGCCTGAACTGTGCGTTTTACAGACTGATACCCACAATTTCTCGATTAAGATGATTTGAGGCAATACCGCTGCGATGGTGCGAGTGTAGCAGGGCGCCGCCCTGTTGGTAAATCTCAAAACGCGCTTCCTGGTGCAAAGCGGGTCCGCAAGAGCTTTTCCGCCAGGAAATAAGTGTTCCTGCTGTTGTATTTTGAAATACTACCATTGGCGTGGGTGCAAGACCACGCGCGACACAAGAAATCCTGCCCTCAAGCGCCTGCGCAACGGCGCCAGACGGACCCTGCCGCAGCTAAACACGATCTTTCTGCCAATGTTGTCTATACTGAAGGTGCAGTAGTATTGATAATTATCAAGTCTTTACATGAATACAATGCTGCCGCCACGTCTACAATAAGAGGCGTTGCGCGCGCTGAGTCACTGCCAAAGGACCTGCCATGTATAAGAAAATTCTGATCGCCACGGACGGCTCCACCGTCTCCAACTTGACGGCCTGTGCCGGCGTTGCCTTTGCCGAACAAATGCACGCCGACATCCTTGCCGTGTATGTGGCGCCCGAGTACCAGTACCCGGTGTACATCGAAATCATTCCGCCGAGCTATCCCAGCGAAGAGGAATACCGCGTCGCCATGCGCAAGGCGGGCGCCGACCACTGGCAACCCGTGCTCGACGCCGCTGCCAAGCGGGGCTTGCAAGCGACGGGATTGACGGCCTTTTCCGACAGCCCCGCCCTGAAAATCGTGGAAGTGGCGCAATTGCAGCAATGCGACCTGATTTTCATGGGTTCGCATGGCCGCAGCGGCTGGGGTCAGTTGCTGCTGGGCAGCGTGACCAACAAGGTGCTGTCGCACTCGAAATTGCCCGTGCTGGTACACAGGCTGATCAAGGAACCCCCGACAAAATAAGGGGTCACATGGCCACGGGGGCCGCCGCACCGGCACATCGCAAGAAAAGGCACAGCGCGGCAGCTTCGGTTAAAATGACAACGTTTCTCGTTTCTCAACATTTGATTGTCCGGTGACGGACAGAGCAGATTACACGCCACCAGATTGCCCGCCTATGATACGTATTGTGATTGCCGACGACCACACCATCATGCGTGAAGGATTGAAGCGCATCCTTGACGGCGCGCCGGATATCGACATCGTGGGTGAAGCCATCGACGGTTTTGAAGTACTCAACCATGTGCGCCAGGGCGGCTTCGACCTGTTGCTGCTCGACTTGTCGATGCCGGGCCGCAGCGGCGTCGACCTGATCCGGCAAATCCGCAGCGAGGCGCCCAAGCTGTCCATCCTGATCCTCACCATGCACGAGGAAGAGCAGTATGCGGTGCGCGCCATCCGCGCCGGCGCGCAAGGCTATCTGACCAAGGAAAGCGCGGGCACCCAGCTCGTGGGCGCCATCCACAAGGTGGCGTCGGGACGTCCCTACATCAGCGCCGAGGTGGCGGAGCAGCTCGTGCTCAACATCATGATGCCGAATGAAAGCTTGCTGCATAAACAGTTGTCGGACCGCGAATTCGAAGTCTTTTCCCTGCTGGTGGCAGGCAAGTCGATCACGGAAATTGCCAACAACCTGCATCTGAGCGTCAAGACGGTGAGTACGCACAAGACGCGCATCATGCAAAAGATGGGCATGAGTTCCCTGTCAGAAATGGTCCAGTATGCCGTGGCGCACCGCCTGCTCTCCCCCTTCAAGACCTGAATACGGCGACGCGCGCCCGCGCGTCGACTGTAGGAACAATCCTACTTCATCTACCACAGCTCCTACTGCCATATTCAGCCACTGCTGATATTAATTGCATACGCTTGTTGGCATACTGAAACCAGTAATCAAGTTGCTGGAAAGTTATTTCATCACACAGCAAGTCTTCAGCGAATTGAGCATTACCTGCCCGAACGCGCGCCGCCGGCCCACGCCTGCCCGCCGTCCCGTGCACCCCGTCATTCAACTCTGAACTACCTGTCACCAGGAGATGAACATGCTGTCCACGCAAATGCCCGACACCCGCGCCGCCTCACCATCGCTGGCCCCCTCCGCTCCGATGGAAGCAGGACGCCAGCGCCAGGGCCGGCTCTGGTCGAACCTGAAGGAGGTGTGCGACCTGCTGCATATCTCCAGCGCCTGCACCATCGCCGCCGACGAACTGCTGTTCCAGCACGTGCAATTCAAGACGGGCCAGCGCGTGCACACGATCGGCCAGCCGTTCGACACCCTGTACATCGTCAATTCGGGCTTCCTGAAAACCGTGCTCATCGATGAATTCGGCAATGAGCAGGTGCTCAGCTTTCCCATGAAGGGCGACATGCTGGGCGTCGACGGCATCCACTCGCGCCACTATTCCTCGGAAGCGGTGGCCCTGTCCGACTGCGACCTGATCCTGCTGCCGTTCAAGAAACTCACGGCGCTGGGTCGTGTCCACCTGGAACTGGAAAATGTCATGTACGGCGTGATGAGCCGCGAACTGGTGCGCGAGCAAGCCATGATCGGCATGCTGGGCGCCCTCAGCGCCGAAGCCCGCGTGGCGCGCTTCCTCGTCTCGCTGGCCGACCGCTTTGCGCAGATGGGCTACTCGAGCAAGCTGTTCAACCTGCGCATGACGCGCCACGAAATCGGCAGCTACCTGGGCCTGACCCTGGAAACGGTCAGCCGCACCTTGTCCGCCTTCAATGAAATCGGCCTGATCACGGTTGACCAGCGCACCATCGGCATCAAGGATCCGGACGCCCTGAAAACCCTGCGCCGCCTGCCGCCGTCGCGTTCGCGCGCCAAGCAGCTGGCCGCCGCCAAGCTCAAGGCCGATACCACCGCGGCCGCCAGCGCCTCGGCGCAATTGCTGGCCACCATCTAGCTTCATCCCGATTTCCTCAAGCTTGGCACAGGCTTGACCCGGCCAAGGCGCACTGCCTTGCCGGGTCTTTTTTGCTGCCGCCCCCTTCCGCGCCGCGCCAGCGGCCGCCTTTGCGCAGCACTCGCTCCCACGCTGCCGTCCCACCGTAAAAAAGCGCGGATTCCGCACAAATAAGCCTTGCTTTTCGGGCCACATTCAACAATAATGCAAATACGAATCATTCTCAACTGAGACAAAGAAAGCCCAACATGCAAAGCTCAAAACCAGCCTTGATCCAGGATGCCGCTACCGCCCACGTCCGTCCTCCCGTCAGCATGGCCCAGCCGGCGCGCCGCATCACCAGCGAAGCGCTGCTGCAGCAGGGCCGCGAAGTGGAGATTGAGCACAGCGGCAAGATCTATCGCCTGCGCGTCACCCAATTGAACAAGCTGATCCTGACTGCCTGAAGCAGCACGGCAGCCAGTCACCACACTCGCCAGCCAGTCGTGCCCCGTGCGCGCAGCCAGCCAAACCACCGCACAGGAGTGTTTGATGGCGAACGACCGACCTTCCCCGATGTTTCCTCCTCCGCAAGGCCAACAGCCTGAATTGCTGCTGTCGGCCGTGCTGCACCTGATGTCGCACTACCATGCGGGCAGTCCCTGCGAGAAACTGGCGGGTGTCATCGAACGCCATCTGCAAGTGCTGTCAAACTCGCCCGGCCTGGGCCCCGTGCTGCAAGCGACCTGCCAGCAACTGTCGCAGCAATGGGCTGCCCTCGTGGCGCTGCACCGGCCCGCGCCGCCCAGCACCAGCTGGCTTGAGCGCCTGGCACGCATGCTGAGCGCCAAGCGCCCCGCCTCGCCCCTGCCGCAATAATTTCTTTTCCATCCCCCATCGCCCAACAGGATATCGCCATGTGTGACAAAGACCAGTCCCTGCCCGTCATCAGCAATTGTTCCAGCGGCGGGGCCGAACCGGCCGCGCTCGCTTCACGCCGCCGCCGGCTGTGGGAACTGTCGCATACCTGTCATTGCCCGCTGGTCGGCGTAGGCTTGCCCCTGGGATACTTGCGCAAGCTGGTGGGCAAGATGACGGGCGGGCGCGTGCTGGCCGACGACTACGAAGTGCACGTGGGCGCCGTGACGGAATGCGGCGCGCGCAACCGCCTGTCCGAAGCGCTGCAAAAGGAACTCGAACGCCGCTACGCCCCCGTGATCCTGCGCTTTCGCGGCGCCAAGACGACGGACCAAGTGGCCGAACTGTGGCGCACGGCCGTCGCCAACGGCGACGTGTCGGGCGCTTTCTGGGCCGGCCTGACGCACCCGCGCTGCGACGCCGAGCTGGAAGAGCAGATGTGCAGAGACTTGCACATGATCCAGCACCAGGCCGGCGCCTGCGTGCGCGCCGACATGGGCAAGTTTACGGCCTTGCAGGAAGAAAATGCGCGCCTGACGCACGAACTGGCCAAGCTGCAACAGCGCAGCCAGGCAGCACTGATGGAAAAGACGGGCGAACTGGAACGCCAGGAAGCCGTGCTGCTGCGCACGCGTGCAGAAGCGATCGGCAAGGATAGCGTGATCGACGGCTTGCGCGCGGAACTGGCGCAATTGCAGGCGGCCATCCCGGCGCTGGAATCGCGCACGCGCCTGGTCGAACGCTTGGCGCAAATGGATGAGCGCGAAAAGGAATTGCGCCAGCAAATCGCGGATTTGAAGCAAGCCCAGCCTCGTCCGGGCACGGCCGTGCCGCCACCGGCGCCGAAGCTGGAAGTGCCGACGGGCGGCAAGCTGAAAATGCCGATCCGCCTCGTCGATCAAAGCGTCCTGTGCGTGGGCGGGCGCAGCGGCAATGTCGCCACCTACCGCGCCCTGATCGAGCGGGTCGGCGCGCAATTCGCCCACCACGACGGCGGCCTGGAAGACAATGCCAACCTGCTCGATTCGAGCCTGGCGGCGGCCGACCTGGTGATTTGCCAGACGGGCTGCATCAGCCACAGCGCCTACTGGCGCGTGAAAGATTATTGCAAGCGCACGGGCAAGCGCTGCGTCTTCATCGACAACCCCAGCATCTCCAGCCTGGCACGGGGCTTGCAGGAAGTCAGTGGCGAGATGGAGCCGGCCGCGCTGGACGCCGCCGACTAAATCCAGGCCTAAACCTAGGCCTGCAACTCGCGCGCGATCGCTTCGCGCAAGAGCGCATCATCGACCGTGGTGTCGGGCGCGAAACGCCCCACCACCTTGCCGTCCTTGCTGATCAAAAACTTCTCGAAATTCCACAGCACGTCGCTGGGCTGCTCCTGCGTGATGCCGTAGCCGGCCAGCTTGGCGCGGAAATCGCTGCCCGGCTTTTCCTGCGCCCGCGGCTGCTCTTGCACCAGGCGCTGGTACAGCGGATGCTGGCCCGGCCCCTTGACGACGATTTTTTCAAACAGGGGAAATTGCACGCCGAAGGTGCCGCGGCAGAAATCGGCGATCTCGGCATTGCTGCCCGGTTCCTGCGCGCCGAATTCATTCGCGGGAAAACCGGCCACCACCAGGCCCTCGGCCTGCTTGTCGGCGTAGAGCTTTTCCAGTCCTTCGTACTGCGGCGTCAAGCCGCAGGCGGAGGCGACATTGACCACCAGCACGACCTTGCCCCGATAGGCATCCAGGCTGGTGGGTTCGCCATTGATGCGGCGCAAAGGAATGTCGTAAATACTGTCGCTCATGATGTATCTCCTCGGCGGATAAAACAATCATGATAGCCGTGTGTGCGCGAACGTGCTGGCGGCGTCAACAACTCAGTAGACGTCGCGCCGGTAGCGCCCTTCCGCTGCCAGCGCGTCGAGCGCGGGCCGTCCCAGCATGTCTTGCAGGGCCTGGTCGACGCCGCCCGCCATGCCGGCCAGGCTGCCGCAAATGTAGATGGCCGCGCCCTGCTGCAGCCACAATTTGATTTCATCGGCATTGCCGCGCAAGCGGTCCTGCACATAGGTTCGCTCCGCCTGGTCGCGCGAAAACGCCAGGTCCAGGCGCGGCAAGTCGCCGCTGGCATGCCAGTGCTCAATTTCCTCGCGATAATGGAAATCGTGGTCAAGGTTGCGTTCGCCAAAGATCAGCCAATTGCGCCGTTGCCCTGCCAGCACGCGGCTTTTCAAATGGCCGCGCAAGCCGGCGATGCCGCTGCCGTTGCCAATTAAAATCAGGGGCCGCTGGGCATTGTCTTCCAGGCGGAAACGCCGGTGCTGGCGCAAGCGCAGTTGCACCACGTCGCCGACAGCGGCCTGCGCCGTGAGCCAGCCCGAGGCCAGGCCCAGGCTGCCGTCGGGATGCGCATGCTGGCGCACCAGCAAGTGCACGCCGCCGTCGTGTGGAATCGAGGCGATCGAATATTCGCGCGGTTGCGCAGGATCAAGCGGCGCGGCCACCTGCACCAGGTCGCCCGACTGCCAGTCAGGCAGGCTGCCTGCCACGGGCGCCAGTTCCACGTGATAGATGGGGCCGCCGGCGCTGCCGGGATTGAGCAACTGCCGACGTGTCAGGCGCCAGTCGCCGAATGCGGGCGCGCTCCAGTCGGGCGCGTCGCTGGTACCGGCCAGGTGGCTCAGGTGCTGGAACCATTGCTCGATGGTGGCGCTGGCGCTGCGGTCGACTTCGATGCGCTCGAACAGGCGCGAGGCGCCCTGCTCCGCCAGCCAGGCATCGAGCGCGCGGCCGAAGCCGCAGAACTGGCCATAGCTGCGGTCGCCCAGGGCCAGCACGGCGTAGTGCAATTGCGGCAGCGCCAGTTCGCCCGTCATCAAACGGCCCATGAAGGCGGCCGCATTGTCGGGCGCATCGCCTTCGCCATAGGTGCTGACCAAAAACAAGGCCCGCTCCGCTTGTTGCAGATCAATGGCCGTGAGGTCGGCCAGCGCACACAGGCGCACGGGAATGCCGGCCAGTTGCAGGCTCTGCGCCGTTTGCGTGGCCAGTTCCTCGGCATTGCCCGTCTGGCTCGCATACGCCACCAGCCAGGCGGGACTGTTGGCCAGCGCCGCCTTCGCGGCGTCGGACGCGCGGCGCCTGGCGCGCGCACGCAGCCAGGGCGCCAGGCACACGCCCGCATAACTGAGGGACAGGGCGGCCAGCAAGGCCAGCCGCGTCGTATCGTGCGTAAAAATCATGGAATCAATCGTTCATTCGTCGAGCATGGCCAGCATGTGGCTGCTCAGCGTTTCATGGTAACCATCGCCGTCGCGCTGCAGGAAGCGCGCGGCCAGGCCCTGCTCTTCGGCCAGCGCCATGCCGGCTTCCGGGCCCAGCACCGTCAAGGCCGTCGACCAGGCATCGGCCGCCATGCATTCGGCGTGCACGACGGTGACGGAAGCGAGTTGATTGGCGATCGGCATGCCGCTGCGCGGATCGATGGTGTGCGAGAAACGCACCGTGCCATCTTCGAAGAAACGCCGGTAATCGCCCGACGTCGCCACGGACAAGCCGTGCAGCGCCAGCAGCATTTCCGGCGGATGCTGCGCATTATCGGCACGATCGGCGGCGCCATCGACCTGTTCCAGCATCACCCACCACGGCTGGCCGTCGGGCTTGCTTCCGGCGCCGCGCAGCTCGCCGCCCACTTCGACCAGGTAATGATGGATGCCCTGGCTGTCCAGGTAGCGGGCCAGGCGGTCCACGCCATAGCCCTTGGCCACGGCGGACAAATCCAGCTGCAAGCCGCCCGGCTGGCGCGCGCGGCGGGCCGGCAAGTCCAGTTCCAGGCGGCGGCGCTGGCGCTGCGCCAGCAGCAGCGCCACGGTATCGTCTTTCGGCGGCAGGAAGCCGGGCTCATCGTAGCGCTTGCGGGGGCCGAAGCCCCACAGGTTGACGAGGGTACCGGCGCACGGGTCATACGCGCCGCCGGACGCCTGCGACACGTGCATGGCAAAGCCCAGCACCTCGCAAAAGGCGGCGGGCAGGCTGTGCCAGCTGCCGGGCTCTGCCCGGTTGAAGCGGCCCAGGTCCGAGTCCTCGTCCCAGTGGCTCATTTGCGCTACAACAAGATCCAGCTGCTGCTGCAAGCCCCGCCGCAGGTCGGCGCTGCCCGCGCGTCCCGGCATGGCGGGCTCCAGCAAGCGCACCGACCAGCTGGTGCCCATCGACAGGCCGCGCAAGTCCCGGATCGCGGCGCCGGGCGGCGCGACCTGATCGGAAATATGCTGCGGCAGCAGGACCCGGCGCATCGGCGCTCTCGCTCGCGAAGATGCCGCCGCTTACTGCGGCAGCACTTCCACGGAAGCCGCGTAGGTGGCGCGGCGCTCCGGCATCACGGGCGGCTGGCCGGCCACGGCTGGCGCGGCCGCTGGCCAGGTGCTGCTCAGGTAATACATGCCGGCGGCCGGCACGGTGAACGTGATCTCGCCCTTGGCATCCGTGCTCTGGCGGATTTCACCGAGCACGCCACGATAGCGCACGCCGCCTGGCACCAGGCTGAACGCCTGGTTCGCCGCCGGCTTGCCATCGATCAAGAAACGCCAGGTGGCTTTCTCGCCCGCGCGCAAGTCGTTCGGGTGCGTCACCGGCACGAATTCCAGGCCCACGCCCGTCGGCTTGAACACTTCCGTGCTGGTTTCGCCATTGCTGAAGAAAGTTTCCAGGCGCGCTGCCGTGCGCGTGATTTTCACGTCTTTCGCGTCGGCCGGCACGTCTTTCTTGAAGGTTTCCTCGTTGCCGCGGAAACGCTTCTGCTCACCGTTCACGGTGTAGCTGCCCATCACGTTTTGCGACACGATGGCCGCCTTGTACGTGCCCGGCTTTTCCATTTTCACGTCGAAGACGCTGCGCAAACGGCCCGTCAGCGTATTTGCTGGCGTGACCTTGGCGCCGTCCGGGCCGATGACTTGCAGCGCGTCCAGGCGCAGCGGCTGGTGGTCGATCTCGAACAGGCCGTCGGAAACGGCGGCATCCACCGTCACCCAGGCGTCCTTGCTTTCCACCATCGTGCTCGATGGCACCATCCAGCCGCGGTGGGCGTGGGCGTTCATGGCCAGGCCAGCCAGGGCCAGGGCGATCAGGGGTTTGTTGAATTGCTTGAACATGGGGTGCGCCTTATGGTTTGAGTTGGACGACGACATTACCGAGTTCTTCCTTGCCTTTGGCTGGCACGGACTGGGCCGATTTCAGCGGCCACTGGAACGGCACGCGCACCAGTTCGCGTCCGCCCGCTTCGCGCGCCGCTTCCACCACCACCTGGTATTCGCCCGCCGGCAACTTGTCGAGCAAGGCCTTGGCGCCAGGGAAGGTCAAGGTATGTTCGCCTGGCGCACGCGTGGCGCCGCTGACGCCGTCCACGGGCATGGCCAGGTCGCGGCCGCTCTTGCGCCACCATTGGCGCATGTCCTTCAGCCACTTCTCGCCGACCTTGTCTTTCTTTTTCACGTCGTACAGCACGGCCAGGTTGCCAACCACCTTCTGGTCCGCCGTTTCCAGCCACGCCGCCACGTAGGGACGGTGGTATTCCGCCACGTTCAATTGCGGGAGTTCAAGCTTGAGGGACAGGTCGGCCGCCATCGCCGACGTACCGATCAGGGGAAGGCCAAGCGCCAGGGTGTAGCGTAATTTCATGGTGTGCCTGTAAAAAAGTAAGAGTAAAAACGATCAGTGAATAAACAGCAAGGCGATCGCGCAGGGTATCAAGATACCGAGGCCAACCATCGGCCAGGTAAATGGCCGGTTGGCCGCGTGGAACTTCAAAATCAATAAGCCCGTCAGGCAAAACACGATGCAGGCGCCGGCAAAGATGTCGATGAACCAGCTCCACGCCACGCCCGTGTTGCGGCCCTTGTGGACATCGTTGAGCCAGGAGACCCAGCCCCGGTCCGTCAATTCGTATTCGGCGGCCCCATCTTCCAGCCCGATGCGCACCCAGGCGTCGCCACCCGCCCTGGGCAGCGGCAGGTAGACTTCGTCGATCGACCATTCGGCGGGACGGCCGCCCGCATTGAGCGACCACTGCTGCTTGAGCCAGGCTTCGGCGTCGGCCGGCATGGGCGCATTGGCGCCATCGTGCTTGGCGGCATACGCGGCCAGTTGCGTGACGAGGGGTGCCGGCAACGCCGCCTTCTGGCGCGTGATCGCCGGCTTGGCTTCGATCTGGCCGGCGTGGTTCAAGGTGATGCCGGTAATGGCGAACAGAAACATGCCCAGCAGGCAAAGCGCTGAGCTGATCCAGTGCCATTGATGCAAGTTCTTCAGCCAGACGGCGCGGCTGGCGTTGTTCTTGGCCTTGTCTGCTGCGCCCGCATTACCCATCGAGCGCTCCCGGCAAGGAGCGGGCCAGGTGGCGCGACAAGTCAGTGTGCTTCATTCCCATCCTTCAATCAAAGTTCATGCCTCATTTTCAAACAAATGATAATGATTATCATTTATTAAGTCAATACATGGGGCGCCCCGCCGGGCCAGCGTTTTGTAACAGCTTTGAAACATGGCGCGAGGCAGGCAGTCGCCACTACGTAAGCTGCCGTACAGAGCCGCCTGCCGCGCCCGCCTATGCTGTTGTTCAGGACAACCATCAAGGGAGCACCCATGCAAGCATATTCCAGCGAACAACTGGCCAGCATCGCGGCCAGGATCAAGGACGTCAAATTCGGCATGCTGACCACCAGCGATGACATGCGCACCCTCACCAGCCGGCCGCTGACGCAGCAGCAGGTCGACAGCGAAGGGCACATCTGGTTCTTTGTCTCGGACGAGGCCGCCTACACGCGCGACTTGCTGAACAATCCACAAGTCAACGTCAGCTTTGTCGACACGGGCGACAGCCTGTATGTGTCCGTCTGCGGTCACGCGCAGTTGCTGAAGGACCGCGTCAAGGCGGAGGAATTGTGGAACCCGCTGCTAAAAGCCTGGTTCCCAGGCGGTGCCGACGATCCGAAGCTGTCGCTGATCAAGGTAACGATACAGTCAGCCGAATACTGGGATAGCAGCGCCAGCAAGATGATGCAATTCTATGAAATGGCCAAGGCCGCCATCACGGGCGAACCGCCAAAGTATCTGGGCGAACAAGGACGGGTCGACCTGTAGCCGGGTCGCCAGTCTCCCCCCCGGCGGCAAGCAGGCGACATTGTCCGCGCGCAAGG
Organism: Janthinobacterium sp. SUN206; assembly: GCF_030587305.1. Taxonomy (NCBI): domain Bacteria; kingdom Pseudomonadati; phylum Pseudomonadota; class Betaproteobacteria; order Burkholderiales; family Oxalobacteraceae; genus Janthinobacterium; species Janthinobacterium sp. SUN206. The sequence continues at coordinate 2,234,780 of NZ_JAPWIB010000001.1, forward strand.
GGAAACGGCCAGCCGCCGTGCGCGAACACGCCCGGCGGCTGGCCCTGCGGAAATTGTCAGACAGTCAGGAAGGGAAGCTCAGACGCCCGTGCTGCCCGTGGTGTCTGGCGCATCGTCGGCGCTCTGCCGGCTTTGCCCTGCGGAGCCGGACTGGTGATGCGGCAAGCGGTCGGCGCGCCGCACTTCGCCGATGGAAAACAGATCGTCGCCGATATCGAGACCTTGCTCGCTATCGACCAGTACAAAGTTTTCGGCCGAGTCGGCCGTGCTTTGCTTGCTGCCCGCCGTGGATGGCGTGCCGCCCTGGCTATTGCCCGGTTGCGGCGTATTCGCGTTGCCCATTATCTTCTCCCTGATCATCAATGCGAGTTGACTGCGCGGCGATTGCCAGGCGATTACACCTTGCCAGCGCAGCTATTTCATCATAGTCCATGCCTGCTGCATTGCATCAAAATTTTGCGGCGACCGGACAGATGCGGCCATGGCCAGCGGCGTGCCTGCCACTGGCCATGGTCACCGCTAACGCTCATTACCACTTGCTGCTACTTGTTGCGCGAACCCGCGGAACCCGAACCCGACCCCGAACCGCCGCTTTGCTTGTTGCCACTGTCGCGGTTGCCCTCCTGGTTCATGCCGGCATTGTCGCGCGTGCCGCTGGCGCTGGAGGCGCTTTGCCGGCTGGCATCGTTCTTGTGGCTTTGGCTGCCTGCGCGGCGCGCCTCTTCCGACGTGAATTCATGCGCCGTGCCCTTTTCATGCGCGGCACGTCCCCCTTCGCTGGCGATTTCGCGCTGCTGGGCGGGGTCCATGGAAGCGAAACCCCGTTTGCTGGTATCGCTTTGCTTGCTGCCGCTGCCGCCGCCGCTACTGCTGCTACTGGTTTTACTACCTTGCTGTTTATTGTCGCTCGATGTGGCCATGATGATCTCCTTGATCGATGGAATCAGAAACAGTGCAAACCATGCAATTCTTTCCCCTCGCATGGCAAGGGAACCGTCATCTTAGTGCGCGCATGGGGTGCAAGAAATAGGAGGATGCCAAGAGCGCATGTAGGATGAGTCCCGCCCGTGGTGGCGCAGTTACTTTCAGTTTTCCACCAAAAGTACCAGACACTCAGCAGTTAGCGAGGCAGCGCACGCGGCCAGCCGCCAGGGCGGCCGGAGAACGGCGGCATCGGAACTTGCCGCGCATCGCCTCCGACACGCGGCCGCGGGACGCCAGCGGCGGGGAGTTCAGGAAGCGAAGAGGATGGCCCAGAACAGCATCAGCAAGCCGGCAATCGATACGCACCACACGAGCGTGCGCACGACGGGCACGCCAAACGCATACAGGGGCAAGTACAGCACGCGCGCGGCCAAGTACAGGGCGGCGCCATACAGGGTCAGCGCGCTTTCCTGCGCCGTCACGTGGGCGATCAGCACGGCGGCGGCGAACAGGGGCAGGGTTTCGAACAGGTTCGCCTGGGCCCGCTGCAAGCGGCCCGTGATCTTGCCTACGGGCGGGCCTTCGCCGTCGCGCGCGCTCACGTTATACGCCGTGCCCGTCTCGCGCGTGCGAAACAGCGCGGGCAGCAGAATTTGCACCAGCGCCAGCACGAGGGTACAGGCCAGCATCGTCAGTTCAGGAGTCATGCCTTACCTCTGCAGGGTGGGACAGGCTGGCCGTGCCGGCGCATGCCCGTCAGGGTTGGTCGAGTGCCGCTTGCAACTCCATCAAATCATAGGGCTTGCGCAAGACGCTGGCGGAAAAGCCCAGCTCATCCATCGATTCCTTGCCATAGCCGGTGGAAAAGATGATGCGCATGTCCGGTTTATCGCGCAGCACCATGCGTGCCAGTGCGATGCCGGACATGCCGGGCAGGCTGACATCCGTAAACAGGATATCGAAGTCTTGCTCGTTGAGCAACTCCCACGCCGCCTCGCCATCGGACACGCCGCTGACCGTGTGGCCCAGCATGCCCACCAGCTCGCACACCATCAGCTGGGAATCGAGATTGTCTTCCACCACGAGTATCTTCATCGAAGTCGGCATGTCCCCCTGCGGCACCAACGCATGGCCCGTCAAGTCCAGCCCCGGCGTGCCGCCTCCCAGCACGCTGGCCGCCGTGCTGCCGCTTGCCAGCGTGCCGGCCACGGGTGCGCCGGACCGTTCGAACTGGCGCGCGCGCATTTGCTGCTGGCGGTTGGCCAGCACATGGCGCAGCTTGCGCGCCAGCTCTTCGCGCCGGTATGGCTTGCTGAGCAATTCCACCCCCGCATCGAGCCGGCCTTCGTGCACGATGACATCCTGCGCATAGCCCGAGGTAAACAAGACGGCGATATCGGGCTGCAGCTCGCGCGCCTGGCGCGCCATCTCCGTGCTGCTGACGGGACCGGGCATGATCACGTCCGTAAACAGCACGTCGATTTGCGCACCGCTGTGCAGCACGGCCAGCGCGCTTTCGCCATCCTCGGCCTTGAGCACCTTGTAACCGAGCGCGCCCAGCATGTCGACCACGGTGGTGCGCACGCCCACGTCGTCTTCCACCACCAGCACCGTTTCCGTGCCGCCCGTGACGACGCCGCTCAATTCCAGTTCCTCGTCCGCTTCGGCCATCAGGGATCGGGGCAAATAGATTTTGACTCCCGTGCCCACGCCAGGTTCACTGTAGATGCGGATATGGCCGCGGCTTTGCGTGACGAAGCCGTACGCCATCGACAGGCCCAGGCCCGTGCCCGCGCCTTCCGGCTTGGTCGTGAAGAACGGTTCGAAGGCGCGCTGCAGCACGGGCCCGCTCATGCCGCGGCCCGTATCGGTCACCGACAGCATCACGTACTGGCCCGCCGGCACGTCGACCAGGTTGTGCACATACTGTTCGTCGAGCACGACGTTGCCCAGTTCGATGGTCAGCTTGCCCACGCCATCCATGGCGTCGCGCGCATTGATGGCCAGGTTGAGGATGACGTTCTCGATCTGGCTGCGGTCGACCAGGGTATTCCACAGTCCGCCGCCGCCCACCAGCACGATGTCGATCGCTTCGCCCAGGGCGCGCCGCAGCAGCGCATCCATGTTGCGCACCACGCGCGTCAAGTCGGCCACCACCGGTTGCAAGGGCTGGCGCCGCGCAAACGCCAGCAGGTGCGACGACAGCTTGGCACCCCGCTCGACGGCGGCGATCGCCGTGTCCAGGCGCTGGCGCATGAGGCCATCCGTGCCCGCCAGGTGCTGCAGCAAATGCAAATTGCCGGAAATGATTTGCAGCACATTGTTAAAGTCGTGCGCGATGCCGCCCGTCAACTGGCCCACGGCTTCCATCTTTTGCGCCTGGCGCAAGGCGTCTTCAGCCTTGGTGCGCTCATTCACTTCCTGTTCGACCCGGTGTTCCAGCGTTTCGTTCAATTCATGCAGCGCCTTTTCCACGCGGCGCCGGTCCGTGATGTCCGTCTTGACGGCGATCAAGGAACGCGTATGACCCTGCTCATCGACCAGGCGACTGACATTGCTCGACACCCACACTTGCGAGCCATCGGGCTTCAGGTAGCGCTTTTCCAGCGAGAACGATTCGCCCGTTTCCACCAGGCGCTGGAACAGCACGCCGTTGCCAGGCACGTCCGCCGGATGCATGATGTCGTTCATATTTAGGCTCAGCAGTTCTTCGGCGGAACGGCCCAGCATGCGGCACAGGGCGCCGTTGACACGCTGGAAACGGCCATCGAGGCCCAGCTCGGACAAGCCCACGGAAGCCTGGCCGAAAATGGCCGCCATGCGCTCCTGGCTGGCGTTGAGTTCATCCTCGATCTGGCGCCGCTCCGTCACGTCGAACGACACGCCCACGTAGCGGCGCTGGCCCGGCACGCGGCCGGCCACCACCTCGCCCTGGCGCGCGATCCAACGCAGCGCGCCATCGGCGGGACGGCGGATGCGGTATTCCACGTATTCGAGGGGATTGGGCGCCAGATCCAGCTTGCTCGGTCCGACCTTTTGCTGGTCGCGCGCATCGACCAGGCTCACCAGCAGCCGTTCCGTCACTTCCGTCTCGTCGGCAATGCCCCACAGGCGGCGGAAGGTGGGCGACACCAGCATCGCGCCCGTCTCGGGGAACCATTCGAAGGTGCCGATGCCGCCCGCCTGCTGGGCCAGGCGCAGCCGCTCCTCGCCTTCCATGCGCTCGGTGACGTCGATGCCTTCGACGAGGATGCCCGTGACCGCGCCCTCGTCATCCTTGATGGGCTGGTAGACGAAATCGATGTGGCGCTGGCCCGTCTGCCCGTCCGCCGTCTGCAAATCCACTTTGACCTGGCGCCCCTCGTAAGGTTCGCCCGTGCGATAGACCTGGTCGAGCAGCGCGATGAAACCTTGCGCCTTGACTTCGGGCAAGGCCACTTCGACTGTCTTGCCCAGCAGCTCAAGTTCGGGGCGTCCCACCAGGCGCAGATAATGTTCATTCGCCAATTCGAACACGTGCTGCGGCCCGCGCAGCATGGCCATGAAACTGGGCGCCTGCTGGAACAGGGCGCGCAGCAGCGCGCGTTCCTCGCCCAGGCGGCGGTTGGCCGCGCGCACGGCCTCGCTCTCGGCTTGCAAGGTGGTGTTGAGCTCGCCCAGTTCGGCCGTGGCCAGCTTCAGCTGGCGCCCCTCCTCCATGCGCGCCGTCAATTCCAGCGCCGTGCACAGCACGCCATCGACCTGGCCGCCTGCGCCATGCACGGGCGTGTAAAACAGGTCGAAACAGACATCCGCGTGCTGTCCGCCGCGCAACAGCGGCAGGCAGCACTCGCGGTGCACCTGCGTCTCGCCGCGCAATCCCGCATCGAGGATGCGCGCGTTCCAGTCCCAGATTTCGGGCCAGACGGCCGGCACCGTGCCGCCCAGCGCCGCAGGATGGCGCGCCCCGGCGATCTGGATGTAGTCGTCGTTGTAAATCATCACATGCTGCGGGCCCCACATCAGCACCATCGCCATCGGCGAATTGAGCACGATGTCGACGCTGGTACGCAAATTGGCGGGCCAGCCATCGAGGTCGCCCAGGCCGGTGGCGGACCAGTCGCGCTGGCGCACCAGCTCGCCCATGCTGCCGCCGCCGCGCGGCCAGGCTGGCGCGCTCATGTGGCCAATCCCGCTTGCACGCGCACCTGGCACTGGCGCGGAATGCGCACCGTCGCCAGCGTGCCCTGCGCGTCCGTCGAACTGAGCTCGACCGTGCCGCCATGGGCCTTGACGAACATGTTCACCGTGTACAGGCCCAGCCCCAGGCCCTGCCCCGTCCTGCGCTTTTCGCCCGCCTGCTGGAACGGCTCGAACAGGGTCGGCAGCAAGGCGGCGGGAATGACGCCGCGATTGGCGATGCGCAATTCAATGCTGTCGGCGTCGCGTCCGTCGAGGGCCAGCTGCACCGGCGCGCCCGCCTCGCCATGCGTGAGGGCGTTGCATAGCAGATTCGAGATGACTTGCGACAGCAAGCCCGCGTCGCATTGCCCGTGCAGCTCGCCAACACTGCTGAGCTCGACAAGGGGCGCCTGGCCGGCCGTCTCGAATTCCTCGACGATGGCGCGCGCCAGCGCCAGGTAATCGTGCGTGCTGCTGCGCAACTCCATCGTGCCGGAACGGATGCGCGCCAGGTCCAGCAACTGGTCGACCATGCGCGCCATGCGCTTGGCGCTACTTTCGATGCGCTGCGCCGTGACGATCACCTTCGGGTGGTCGCTCATCATCGGCAACAGCATGGCGCCGTTCATCACCACCGACAGGGGCGTGCGCAAGTCGTGGCCCAGCACGGCCGTGAACAATTCATTCAGGTGCAAGGCATGCTTGAGCTCGTCGAGCTGGGCCGACAACTCGCGTTTCTGCTGGTACAGCTGGACCAGCACGGCCACCTTGCTTTGCAAGGCTTTCACGTCGATGGGTTTGTACAGGAAATCGACGGCGCCCGCCTCGTAGCCACGGAAACTGTAGCTCGGTTCGCGCGACGCGGCCGTGAGAAAAATCAAGGGAATGCTGCGCGTGCGTTCGCTGCCGCGTATCAGCTCGGCCAGCTCGAAACCATCCATCTGCGGCATCTGCACGTCGATCAGGGCCAGCGCCACGTCATGCGTCAACAGCAATTCCAGCGCTTGCGCGCCCGAGTCTGCCTTCAGGATGACAATACCGGGCCGCGCCAGCACGGCTTCGGCGGCGACCAGGTTTTGCGCGATGTCGTCAACGACGAGGATATGGATAGGGGCGGTCACGGAATCATCTTCAGGCATCGCAACGGCAAGATGCCATCGTGTTTCGATATGGACATAAACATTGTTTCAATTCTCACATATATTACACGCACTACACCATTCCCATTCACTTGTGTTCACCATCGCCGAGCAAGGCCAGGCTGGCAGCCATCTGCGGCAAATCGAGCACGCGGTCGGCGCCGGCCCGCTTGAGCGCGGCGGCCGGCATGATGCCACAACTGGCCAACTGCGGGTCTTGCACCCAGGCACTACCGCCCAGCTGCCGCACGCGCGCCAGGCCCGCCGCGCCGTCGGCCGAGGCGCCCGTCAAGATGATGGCCAGCATGGCGCGCCGGTAAGCGTACGCGGCTGTTTCCAGCAAGACATCGATGGATGGACGCGAAAAATACACGGGCGCTTCCTGCGACAGGGAAAAGCTGCCATCGGGTTCGACTTGCAAATGGTAATCGGGCGGCGCGAAATACACGGTGCCGCCCTGCAAGGGTTCCTTGTCCTGCGCTTCGCGCAAGGGCAGCTGGCAACGTTCCGCATACAACTGCGGCAACTGGCTCGAACGGCCCGGCGCCAGGTGCAGCACCACGACCACGGCCGCGCGGCAGGTGGCGGGCAAGGCGCGCAGCACGATGCCCAGCGCTTCCACGCCGCCGGCGGAGGCGCCGATGGCGATCAGGCGCAGGCCGGCGGGCGGCGGCGCGACGTCGCAGGTCGGCAACATGTCAGGCACGCTGGAAGATGCGTTCAGCCGGGCTCAGCTCGTTGAAGCTGGCCGCATGGCGGCTGAAATGCAGGCTTTCCTTCATGCCCAGGCCCAGGAAGCCCCGGTTCACCAGCGCTTCGTGGAACAGGCCCAGGCTGCGGTCTTGCAAGTCTTTATTGAAATAGATCATGACGTTACGGCAGGAAACCATGTGCACCTCCGAAAACACGCTGTCCGTCGCCAGGCTGTGGTCGGCGAAGACGAACTGGCGCCGCAAGCGCCGCTCAAAGATGGCGCCCTTGTAGGCAGCCGTGTAATAGTCGGACAGCGAGCGCTTGCCGCCCGCCAACTGGTAATTCTCGCTGAACTGGGCGATGCGCTCGATCGGGTAGATGCCCGCTTCGGCGGCGGCCAGCGCTTCCACATTGATGTCGGTCGCGTAAATCATGCTACGTTCAAGCAAGCCTTCCTCTTCCAGCAAGATGGCCAGCGACCACACCTCTTCGCCGCTGCTGCAGCCGGCCACCCAGATCTTGATGGACGGATAGGTGTGCAGGATGGGCACGACTTTTTCGCGCAAGGCGCGGAAATACGCGGGATCGCGGAACATCTCGCTCACTTGCACCGTGAAAAACTGCAGCATCTGCGCGAACATGGCCGGCTCGTGCAAGATGCGGTCCTGCAATTGCGACAGGCTGGCGCAGCCGAAGCGCTCCATGGCCTGGCGCATGCGCCGGCGCAGCGACGCCACCGAATAATCGCGGAAATCGTGCTGATATCTCAACAAGATTCCCTCAAGCAACAATTTCAGTTCTATATCGAAAATATCGTCATCTAACAACATCCACCTCATCGGATACCTGACCGTTGAACACAGTGCAACACACACCATGCAGTCACTGCCAAATGCTAGCAGATCGCCGGCGATTATCCCGCAAGGAAAGTGTCAGTTAGGTACGCTGGCGTACACTGCGCCATCTTTTTCAGGCATCCACGCCCTTCATGCCTTCCTCCGTGTAACGCGCGCCCGCCGCCATGCCCAAGGGAAAGGCGGCATTCATCGCCGCCAGTTCCGCGCCGTCCAGCCGCACGGCCAGCGCGCCCAGGTTGTCGTGCAAATACGCGATGCGCTTGGTGCCGGGGATGGGAATGAGGTCGTCGCCTTGCGCCAGCAGCCAGGCCAGCGCCAGCTGGGCCGGCGTGCAGCCTTTGGCGCGCGCGAGGTCCTTCACCTGCGCGACGATGGCCTGGTTGCGCGCCAGGTTGTCGGATGAAAAACGGGGATTGAACTGGCGGAAATCCCCCGCGTCGAGGCTGGCCGCATCGGCGATGGCGCCCGTCAGGAAACCGCGCCCCAGCGGGCTGTAGGCAAAGAAGCTGGCGCCCACGTCGCGGCAGGCGGCCAGCACGCCCTGCTCCGGTTCGCGCGTCCACAGCGAATATTCGCTCTGCACGGCGGCCACGGGGCAAAGCGCCGCCGCGCGCCGCAAGGTGGCTGCGCTCACTTCGCACAGGCCCACGGCGCGGATCTTGCCCTCTTGCCGCAGCTGCGCCAGCGCGCCCATCGATTCCTCCAGCGGCGTCTCCAGGTTCAGGCGATGCAGGTAGAACAAGTCGATGGCATCCACGCCCAGGCGCGCCAGCGACGCTTCGCACGCCTGGCGGATGGTGGCGGGGGAATTGTCGACGCGGCGCGCATAGCTGCCCGCCTCGCGCGCCAGGCCGCACTTGGTGGCGACCAGGGCCTGGCCGCGATGGTTGCTCAGAAAACGTCCCAGCAATTGCTCGTTGTGGCCGAAACCGTAGGCGTCGGCCGTGTCGAACAGGGTCACGCCTGCCGCCAGGGCCGCTTCCAGGGTGGCCAGCGATTGCGCCTCGTCCGTGGCACCATAAAATTCCGACATGCCCATGCAGCCCAGGCCCAGTGCCGAGCTGGTCAAGCCGCTATTGCCGATGCGTCGTTGTTGCATGCTGCTCTCCTCACGTGTTGACTCGATGCAGCCAGTCTAGGCCGTGCCGGCCGGCGGGGGAATGGGCGATTTCGTGATACCTTTCTGGTATGAGAGCCCTCGATACCCATGCCTTGAGCCTGTTTTGCGCCGTCGCCCGCTGCCTGAACTTCCGCCAGGCGGCGGAGCAATTGCACATGACCCAGCCGCCCCTGTCGCGCGCCATCAAGGCGCTGGAAGAGCGGCTGGGCGCGCGATTGTTCGAGCGCGACACGCAGGGCGTGGCCTTGACGCAGGCGGGGCATACCTTGCTGCCGCAGGCGCTGCACATCCTCGATTTGCTTGATATTGCGCAAACGTCGCTGCGGCAAGACAGCGCGCCCGCGCGCCTGCGCCTGGGCTTGACCACTTCCGTGGCGGCCGGCCTGTTCCGGCCCTTGCTGGCGGCGCTGGAAGGGCAACTGGGCAGTATCCGCCTGGAACTGACGTCCGCGCCCTCGCCGCGCCTGGTGGCTGGCGTGCGCAAGGGCCAGCTCGATGCAGCCCTGCTGGCCTTGCCCAGCGCCACCTTCGAGCTGGCCGTGCAGCCGCTGGCGCACCAGCCCATGATGCTGGCCCTGCCCGCCGGGCACCGGCTGGCGCAAAGGCGCAAGCTCAGCCTGTTGGATATCGCCCAGGAATCCGTCTACTGGTTCGAGCGGGCGCGCCAGCCCGCCTTCTTCGACCATTGCCAGGTAGTTTTCCGCCGGCATGGTTTCGCGCCGATTTTCCTGCGCGAAGCGCCCGACCACCATGTGCTGCTCGGCGACGTGGCGGCCGGCAAGGGCATGGCCCTGCTGGCCGACTCGTTCCGCGCGCTGCGCCTGGCTGGCGTGGTCTACCGGCCATTGGTGGAGGGCGAGGAATTGGCGGCCGGCATCGGCCTGGCCTGGCGGGAAGAGCACGGCCATGCGGCCCTGCCCCTGCTGCGCCAGCTGGCGCAAGAACATTTGAAAAAGTGAAGGCCGCGCACGGATGCGCCAGACGCGCTACCATGGCGCCTTCCCCATTTTTTCAGCGCCACCACGACCATGACGTTTACCATCAGCGACGCCGCCTACGGCACCGATACCCCCGCAGCCAAGCACGCCATGTATGCGGACCTGCGTTCGCAACTGCAAGGCTTGCTGGCCGGCGAGAGCGATTTCATCGCCAATACGGCCAACTTCAGTTCGCTGGTCTTCAACACGATGCCGGGCCTCAACTGGGCCGGCTTTTACTTCCTGAAAGGCGATGAACTGGTGCTGGGACCGTTCCAGGGCAAGCCGGCCTGCATCCGCATCAAGAAGGGCCGCGGCGTGTGCGGCACCACCGTGGTCGAAGGCAAGTCGATCGTTGTGCAGGATGTGCACGCGTTTCCTGGCCACATCGCCTGCGACGTCAATTCCCGCTCGGAACTGGTGGTGCCCGTGTTTGCGCAGGGTCAAATCATCGGCGTGTTCGACCTCGACAGCCCCTTGCCCGGCCGCTTCGACGACGTCGACGCGCAAGGCGTCGAATCGCTGGTGCGCGTACTGGAAGCGGCTATCGTTGCCGAATAATCAGTTGCCCGCCTTGACGGCGATGAATTCGCCCTTGCCGACCGTCGCCAGGCACGCCGTGTAGCGGCTGTCGGCGCGGATGGCGTCGATAAAACCGGCCATGTCCGCGTAGTGCGAGCTGGCATTGTCGACCACCAGCACGCCGCCGGCCGCCAGCACGCGGTCCAGCTGCGGCCACCAGGACTCATATTGCTGGCGCGCGGAATCGAGGAAGATGAAATCGTAGGCACCGTCAGCCGCATCGCGCAGCACGTCGCCCGCGTCCGCCAGCAACTGGCCAATCACGCCTTGCAGTTGCGCGCGCACAAAGTTAGCATGCGCCATGTCGAACTTGTCCTGCGCCTTTTCCACCGTCACCACGCTGCCGCCCAGCGGCTGTACCGCACGCGCCAGCCACAGGGTGGAATAGCCGTTCGAGGTGCCGATTTCCAGCACCCGCCGCGCACCGCGCGCATGCACCAGCACGGCCAGCAATTCGCCCGTATCGCGCGTGATATTGAGCATGCGGCTGGCACGCTCCGTATGCGCCGCGTCATTGGTGTTACCGAATGCTTCGAGTTCGCTTAATAAGGTATCGAGGGTATCGATGCTGTGCATGCCGCCTCCTTGTGCAAAACATCAGCATAGCAAAAATACTACGCTTGTGCGCGCTTCAATGGGCGTTTCAGGTACTGCACCATCACCACGCCCAGCAGGGTCACGCCGCCGCCGATCACATCGTAGCTGTGCAAGGTTTCACCGAGGAACAGCATGGCGATGATCACCGTGAACACGGGCAGCAGATTCATCAAAGTCGTGGCGCGGCTCGGTCCCAGCTTGGCCAGACCGTGCATCCACAAGAACGGCGCGACGATGGACGCGGGGATGCCGGCGAACAGCACCAGCGGCAAGCCGGCGCCGGTGACGGGCGGCGCGGACTGGCTCAGGTAATACACGAACAGCACGGGCACGGCGCACCACACCTGGATCAGCAGGGAGTGCCAGTTATTCAGGGGAATCTTCCAGCGCTTGAGCAGCACGCCATAGCCCGCATACGACAGGCACGCCAGCAGCATCAGGGCGTCGCCCACGGCCGCGCCATGGGCGATCAGGGCGGCCGGGTCGCCATGGCTGAGCAAGTAGCCGAGTCCCAGCAGCGACACGAAGCCGCCAAACACGCCGCCCACGGTGGGCGCTTCTTTCAACAGCAAGACGGACAGGCCCACGGCCAGCAGCGGCATCAGCGATGCGAGGATGCCCATGTTGGTGGCCGTCGTCGTTTGCGCCGCGATGTAGGCGAGGCACTGGTACATGACCATGCCCAACATGCCGAGCACAAACAGTTTCCCAAGATATGGTTTCACCACGACCCGCTGCTTCCACACAGCGCGGCCAAACACGAGCGCCAGCAGCACGCCGGCCAGCAGCCAGCGGTAGAACGAGATGGCGGCCGGATCGATCACGCCCACGGCCATCTTGCTGACGATGGTATTGATGGCCCAGATCAGCACGGCGATCACGGGAAACAGATAATGCTTGGCTTTCATGCAGGAACTCCACTATTCAACGAGCACCATTTTCGCATGGTCCGATTCCATGGATATAATGCATATCGGACAAACGATGCAAAGAACAGGACAAAACAGGAGATCCGATGGCCAGCAACCAGCACTTTCCCGCCGTTTCCGACGCCCTGCCCTATCCCGTGTACTTTCGCCTCGACGATTACCACGCGCACCAGCAATTCGATTACCAGAGCCATCCGTGGGGCCAGCTCACGTATTGCTCCACGGGCGTGATGGAAATCATGGTGGCGGGCCAGCGTTACCTGTCGCCGCCCCAGTACGCCGTGTGGATACCGCCCGAAACCTTGCACGACGGCTATATCCGCCAGGATGTCGTGTTTCACTCCGCCTACATCGATGCCAGCCTGTGCGCGCAGTTGCCGGCGCAGCCGTGCGCGCTGGTATTGAGTCCCCTGCTCAAGGCGATCCTCGGCGACTTTGCCGAACGGGGCGTCACCACGCCCGCCACGGCCGCCGACCAGCGCCTGGCGCAAGTACTGGTTGATCAATTGCAGCTGGCGCCGTGCAGCCGCAACTATTTGCCCGGCAGCGACGAACCCGTCATCGCGGCGCTGCTGGCCGCCCTGCAGCTTGATCCCGGCAGTAACCGCTCACTGGCCGAGTGGGCCGCGCAATTGCATGTGACCGAGCGCACGCTGGCCCGGCGTTGCCAGCGCGAACTGGGCATGCCGTTCGGCGAATGGCGCCAGCGCCAGCGCTTCCTGGCCGCCCTGCCCCTGCTGGAACAGGGAGCAACCGTGCAGGCGATCGCGCTGGAACTGGGCTACAGCACGGCCTCGGCCTTCATCGCCATGTTCCGCCGTCAAGGCGGCGGCACGCCGGACCAGTTCCGCCGCGGCCTGCGCTGAAAAAGGGAGCCAGGGGTAGCCGCCTTGTCATATGGGGATGCTAAAATTCAAACATCTTTCCAGAGAGCAAAAGGACGCGCATGAACCCCAGCACCGACACGGCCACCGATACCCAAGGCAGCGAGGACATGCCCCAGGCATCAGCAACGGCCGTGACGGCGCCAGCGCCCATCAAGCTCGACAAGGAAGACGTGCCCACCGTGCTGGGCAAGCTGCGCACCCTGGTGCAGGACAAGACGCGCTTCGAGCCGCACGACATCACGCCGCTGGGCGAGGAAGACGTGCTGCAGGATTTTTCCCTGCAAGCCAATTACGCGCTCGAGGCGCGCTTCGAGCAGCGCGTCATCAACGGCTATTTCGCGCCGGCGGGCAATGACTGCCGCTGTGGCTCACACGAAGTGGGAGCACTCGCTCACGCGCAGGAAAAGGAGCGGCTGCGCCGCGCGGCGGGCAAGCTCGACAATGCCTTGCGCCAGGCGGGCCAGGCCTACAACGGCGTCGAGGCGGGCGTCTACCTGCCGCACGCCGTCAAGTACTGGCACCTCGATACCTGCAACAACTGTTCCGGCAAAGGCCGCATCGGCTGCCACACCTGTTATGGCGCGACGACGGAAACGTGCTGGAATTGCCACGGCGGGCGCACCGTCAGCTGCGACGCGTATGGCTGCTACGGCAGCGGCAAGGTGTCGTGCTCGTATTGCAGCGGCAGCGGCACGGTGTCCGAGCAAGTCACCGATTACGTCACGGTGCAAGTGCCCACTACCACCTACAGCAACGGCAGCTCGCACACCAGCTACCACAGCGAAACGCGCACGCAATACCGCACGGAATATCGCTCTTGCTACCATTGCAGCTTCGGCAAGGTCAGCTGCAACACGTGCCACGGTTCCGGCAACATCAATTGCGGCACCTGCCGCGCCAGCGGCAAGGTCACGTGCCGCACGTGCAGCGGCGTGGGCGACTTGCGCTGCAACCCCTGCGACGGTTCCGGCAAGGTGGGCAAGGCGGCCTGGGTCGACGTGCACGTGGCGCCCGGCTACAGCGTCAGCCTGCCCAAGCAGGCGCCGGACGACGCGCGCCGCATCCGCGACAAGGAAAGCGTGCACTCACTGGCAGCCATCGCCAGCAGCCTGGCCCTGGCGAAAGTGAGCATTTACAATGAAGACCAGCCGCAGGAAGTCGACGCCCTGTATGGCGGCAAGCTGCGCATCGTGCGCCTGGATGCATCGTGCAACGCGGAAAAACATCACCTGGTGGCGTATGGCACGGACTTGCGCTGGCTGACGCTCGATGACATCGTGGAAAAACTGCTGCGCGGCGACCTCAAGGCGCTCAGCGATGCGCTGGCCGGCAGCGCCGACGACGGCCTGTTCTCGGCCCACGTCCAGGGTTTATTGACGCCGCTGCGCGACGTGGCCGCATCGGAACTGAATGCGGACGTGATTGAGTCCGTCCTCAGCGGCGACGCGGACCACGCGCACGTCGATGTCGTTTCCGCCGACTACGCGCAGAACGTGCGCACCTGCGTGCTGGGCGCCCTGCGCCAGGTCTACACGCGGCTGGCCAAGCAGTTCTGGTGGAAAAGCGCGCTGGCCGCGCTGGCCGCCGCCATCGCCGCCTGGTTCTTCGCCGGCCGCGGTGCCGCCGCCGTGGCCGGACTGCTTGTCACGGGCGCCGGTTACTGGCTGTTCAACCGCAAGGTCAAGGCGGTACTCAGCGAGGCGCTGGGCGGCGAACGGCAGGCCGAACGGGCCATGGGCATCGCCGGCAAGGGCCGCCGCAACCAGCTGGCGCAAGTGCTGATCCTCGCCCCCGCCAGCCTGGCCGTGCTGGCCGCCAGCTATGGCTTGCCCGTGCGCGTGCGCCCGGTTTCCGCGCCGCCGCAAACGGCCATGGCGTCGGCGCCCGTCGCGCCCCATGCGCCGGCCGCCGTGCCGCAGGACGCGAGCAGCGCCAAGGCCGTCAAGCTGTATGAAAATGGCGACAAGGCGCAGGCGCTGGCCATGCTGGAAAGCCTGGTCGGCAAGGGCGACGCGGGCGCGTATGGTTTATATGGCTGGATGCTGCTGATGGGCGAAGGCAAGCCCGGCCCTAACACCGCGCCAACGGCGCAGCAGCGCGAAGCGCGCCAGGTGGCCGCCAAGCCCCTGATCGGCAAGGGCCTCGTGAAGAACGACAGCTATGCGCTGACGGCGAAGGGCGTGATGCTGGCCGAAGGCTGGCAAGAGCCGCGCAACATGGCGCGCGGCCTGGACCTGCTGAAACAGGCCGCGAACAAGGGCAATGCGCAAGCCATGCACTTATTGGGCCTGTACCACGTGCGCGGCTACCAGATTCCCGTCAACCACAAGGAAGCGCGCAAATGGTTCACCTTGGCCGCCGACAAGGGCAGCGCGGGCGACATCTACAACCTGGGCCTGATGGACTGGGAAGGCGCGGGCCTGAAACGCCCCGACCGCGCCAGCGCCATGCAGCGCTGGAAAATCGCCGCCGCCATGGGCGAGGAGCGCGCGGTCAAGGCGGTGGCGCAAGGAAAACCTTAGGCGGCTGCGGCCAGCGCCTGCAGGGCCATCGGGTTCGGCGTCGGTTCGCCGACCTTGGTCAGCAGGTTGCGGTCCGTGTGGTGGAACGGCTCATCCTTGCCGCGGATCAACATGACCGTGTCTTCGTCGTAGCCCCAGGTGCCATCGGCGTGGATATCGACCTTGATGCGGTATTCGACGGTGGTGAACGCGTGTTCGAGGAAGGGGTTCGAGCAGATGCCGTACGCCGTCGAATCGCGCTTGGCCACCAGTTCGAAACTGGTGGCGTCCGCCGTCGTCGTGCCGGACGCCATGGCGATCTGGCCGCGCGGGATGGCCAGGGTCTGGATCACGGCGCCCGTGGCTGGCTCCCACAGCCAGTAGCCCACCTGTTCATGATACGTTTTGACTTGATCCGGCTTGGTGATGTGGATGTAGTAGCGCAAGCCGTAGAACAGTTGCGGGCCGTTGGTGACGGGGTCGATCGGTTGCAGCTCGATGCGCTCGACGAAGGCCTGCTTGCGCGGACCGTCGGCCTTCGGCTTGACGTCCAGGCCGCGCGTGCCCGTCCAGATGCCGGCCATGCCGGTCAGGGGACCGAGGTTGTTCAGGGTGTGCACGTCGGCGGACGGCTCGGTGTAGATATCTTCGGGAAAATCGCTCATGCGGAAGTCTTCAAAATGGGGCAACAGTGCTTGCCGCCATTGTAAGACGCGCGCCCGCCGGCGGCAAAGCGCCAGCCGTCAGGGAAACTGCGTAGTGTGGCGCTCGATGAACAGCAGGGCCGCGGCAGCCAGCGCCGGGCGCCTCGTTTCAAACACGTCTGCATCGCGCGCTTGCAGCAGGTTGGCGGCCACCTCGGGCAGGTCCAGTGCACCGCCGATGAACGCCACCACCGCGTCGATATTCGCGTACAGGGCGCTGTCGAAGCCTTCCCAGTCCACATAGGCCAGCCACTCGGCCAGCATCACCACGCCGGCGACGGGCGGCGCCAGGGCCGCGATGCGCTCCAGGCGCAGCACGCTGTCGCTGCGGATATCTTCGTGCTGCAGCACGGCCAGCGCCACGTGCTGCAGCGCGTCTTCCGGATCACGCCGGTACTTGTTCAGCAGGCGCTGCGTGAGCGTAAAACGTTCGATGTCGATGCCGCGCAGCGCGGCCGCTACGTCGTCATCATGCAGCGCCAGGTGGCGCGCCGCGCAAGCGACATCCACGCCGGCTTTCGCGGCGACGATATCGGTGAGCTGCTGCCGGCGCGCCTCATCCATGCTTACACCAGCGGGTCGGTCGAGCCGGTCAGGGTGAAAATCTCGAAACCCGTTTCCGTCACGGCCAGCGAGTGCTCGAACTGCGCCGACAGCGAACGGTCTTTCGTCACCGTCGTCCATTTGTCCGGCAAGACCTTGACCTGGTAGCTGCCCACGTTGAGCATCGGTTCGATCGTGAAGATCATGCCCGGTTCGAGCACGATGCCCGTGCCGGCGCGGCCATAGTGCAGCACTTGCGGCGTGTCGTGGAAGACCTGGCCCACGCCATGGCCGCAGAAGTCGCGCACGGAGGAAAAACCCTGCGCCTTGGCCACCGCCTCGATGGCGGCGCCCACGTCGCCCAGGGTGGCGCCCGGACGCACGGTGTGGATGCCGGCCATCATGGCCTCATACGCCGTGTTGACGAGGCGATTGGCCAGGATGGAGACGGCGCCCACCTTGAAGGTGCGGCTGGTGTCGCCGAACCAGCCCTGGAACTTCGGCGTGACGTCGATATTGAGGATGTCGCCCACTTTCAGGATCTTGGTCTCGGACGGGATGCCGTGCGTGACCACGTGATTGACGGAGATGCAGCTGGCGTGCTTGTAGCCGTGGTAATCGATGGTGCCGGGGATGGCGCCGGCGGCGCGCATGAATTCCTCGCACAGGGCGTCGAGCTTGGCCGTCGAGACGCCCGGTTTCACGAACGGCGCGATGTAGTCGAGCGTGTCGGCGGCGATGCGGCCGGCCGCGCGCATGCCGATGAAGCCTTCTTCGTCGTGCAGGGGGATTTTCTTGCCGTGTTCAAGCTGGGTGGAATAGCGCATGGTTTTCTTCTTGGTTAGTGTGTGGTGTGGGCGGCCCAGCCGCGCACGGCGTCGTGCGAGGCGCGCAGCATGGCGTCGACGCTGGCGGGGATCGGCCGCTCCTGGGTCAGGTAAGGCTTGACGACGGCCACGGGCGCGTCGATCAGCACGAATTTGAGCAGCATGTGATCCAGGTCAAGCTCCGTGGTGGCGGGCATGGCTTCGGCGCAGCGGACAAAGCAGGCATCGAGTGCCGCCTGCTCCTCTTCGACGGCGGCCAGCAATTCCTCGCTGAGGCCACTGCTGAAATCGGGGCTGTCCGCGCATTGCAGCAGGAAGCGCGCATACACGGGCTTGCGCCGGCACCAGTCCAGCAAGCCGTGCACGCCGGCCCACGTATCGCCACCCAGCCAGCGGCTGGCCACTTCCTCGCGGAAGTCGCTTTTCACGCGCAGCCAGGCGCGCGCCAGGATGGCGTTGCGCGAATCGAAGCGGTGATACACGGAGCCGATGGGCGCACCGGCCTTGACGGCGATGGCGGCCATCGAGACGGCGCCCACGCCGCACTGGGCGGCGACGGCGATCGCGCTGTCGATGAAGTTGTTTTCGTTGAATTTGGCTAGTCTGACCATTCAAATAGAATACAGATTCTATTTGAATCCGTCAAGCGGCCCGGTTTGCTGAAAAACGCGTCCAACGCGACTTGCCTTGCTGCCTTACAATGGTATGCACGAACCGCTACAAGGAGAATCCGCTTGCTTACGCCCCCTTTCATCGCCTCCTCCCGCTTCGACGATCCACGCCTGGCGCTGGAACAGGTGCAAGCCATCTACCGCAGCAGCATCGAACACTTGCGCGATGCGCTGCAGCGCTTTGTCGCCGGCGAAGACATGCACGAACGGGTGCGCGCCTGCTACCCCTTCGTGCGCATCCAGACGGACACCGTGGCGCGCGCCGACTCGCCGCTGGCCTACGGCTTCGTCGCCGGCCCCGGCGTGTTCGAGACCACCCTGACGCGCCCCGACCTGTTCGGCGATTATTACCTCGACCAGTTCACGCTGCTGCTGAAAAACCATAACAGCGGCCAGAAAGTGCACCTGGAAGTGGGCGTGAGCGCCCAGCCCATCCCCGTGCATTTCTCGTTCGCCGAGCATGACCATATCGAGGGCAATATGGATGCGGGCCGCCGCCTGGCCATGCGCGACCTGTTCGACCTGCCCGACCTGTCGGCCATGGACGACGGCATCGCCAACGGCACGCACGAACCGGCGCATGGCGAAGCGCAACCGCTGTCGCTGTTCACGGGGCCGCGCGTGGATTACTCGCTGCAGCGCCTGCGCCACTACAGCGGCACCTCGCCGCAGCATTTCCAGAACTTCGTCCTGTTTACCAATTACCAGTTCTACATCGATGAATTCATCCGCCTGGGCCACGCCCTGATGGACCGCGCACCCGACGCCGCCGCGCCCTCGGACGACGACGGCTACGTCGCCTTCGTCGAACCGGGCAACGTGGTCACGCGCCGCGTGGGACAGACGGTGGAAAGCGAGGATGCGCTGGGCGCCGCGCCGCCGCGCCTGCCACAGATGCCCGCCTACCACCTGCTGCGCGCGGACGGCAGCGGCATCACCATGGTCAATATCGGTGTGGGACCCGCCAATGCGAAGACCATCACCGACCATATCGCCGTGCTGCGCCCGCACGCCTGGCTGATGCTGGGCCATTGCGCCGGCCTGCGCACCACGCAAAGCCTGGGCGACTACGTGCTGGCGCATGCGTATGTGCGCGAAGACCATGTGCTCGACGAAGACTTGCCGCTATGGGTGCCGATCCCGCCGCTGGCGGAAATCCAGCAGGCGCTGCAAACGGCGGTGGCGGAAATCACCCAGCTGACGGGGCATGATTTAAAGCACATCATGCGCACGGGGACCGTGGCCAGCACGGACAACCGCAACTGGGAACTGCTGCCGCAGCGTACGCCGGAGCGTCGTTTCAGCCAGAGCCGCGCCATCGCGCTGGACATGGAAAGCGCGACGATCGCCGCCAACGGCTTCCGTTTCCGCGTCCCGTACGGCACCCTGCTGTGCGTGAGCGACAAGCCGCTGCACGGCGAAATCAAGCTGCCCGGCATGGCCAACCACTTCTACCGCGAACGCGTCGACCAGCACCTGCGCATCGGCATCCGCGCCGTGGAACTGCTGCGCCGCCAGGGCGTGGACCGGCTGCACAGCCGCAAGCTGCGCAGTTTTGCCGAGGTGGCCTTCCAATAAAAAAAACGGCGCCGTGAAGGCGCCGTTTTTGATTGTTGCATCGCCTACAGGAAGCGGTCGAGGATCTTGCGCGTCGTCTTGTCGATATTGAACATGTCGCGAATCAAAAAGTGAATGCCGTGGTTGTCGGCGATCAAGAGCGACGCGGCGCCGATGCGGCGGATGTCTTCCTCGCCCTTCAGCACGAACTGCGTCTCGCCCCGGTCCGTGTCGACGTACCAGGTGCACGGCGTGGCGAAACTGGAGACGCTTTTCACGCGCGCGATTTCGGGCATGAATTCGCGCCCTTCCAGCTCTTCCTGCAGCAGGCTGCGCGCCGGCTCGGGCAAGGTGTCGACATGGTCGATCCACGCCACTTCCTTGCCATTGCCCAGCACCAGCGAAATACCTTCGTCGGGCGACTGGATGGGAAAGGCGCGCACGGGCGCCACGCCTTCAAAGACCTGGCCGTCCGCGTCCGTCATCACCAGCTTGCCGAAGGTGTCGCGGTGTAATGTAAAAGTTGTACTGGCCATGCTTATTCCTTGTCATCCAGGGCGAGTTCGTTGTTGCGCGCCTGTGCTTCGTAGAGGCGGAAATAGGCGCCCTCTTTCGCCATCAGTTCATCGTGGCTGCCCACTTCGACGACCTGGCCGCGGTCCAGCACCACCAGGCGGTCGGCGCGGTGCAGGGTCGACAGCCTGTGCGCGATGGCGATCGTCGTGCGGCCCTGCACCAGGTTGTCCAGCGCCTTCTGGATTTCTTTTTCCGTTTCCGAGTCCACCGACGATGTCGCTTCATCCATGATCAGGATGCGCGGGTCGATCAGCAGCGCGCGGGCGATGGAGATGCGCTGGCGTTCGCCGCCGGACAGGCCCTGGCCACGCTCGCCCACCATCGAATCGTAGCCTTGCGGCAGGCGCAGGATGAATTCGTGCGCATGCGCGGCGCGCGCGGCGGCGATGATTTCCTGGCGCGTCGCGTGCGGCTTGCCGTAGGCGATATTTTCCGCGATGGTGCCGAAGAACAGGAACGGCTCCTGCAATACCAGGCCGATATTGCGGCGGTAGTCGGACACGACGAACGAGCGGATATCGACGCCGTCGAGCAAGATCGCGCCTTCCGACACGTCGTAGAAACGGCAGATCAGGTTGACCAGGGTGCTCTTGCCCGAACCGCTGTGGCCCACCAGGCCGATCATCTCGCCCGCCTTGATGTTCAGGGTGATGCCGCGGTTGACGGCGCGGTTGCCATAACGGAAACCGACTTCGCGCAAATCGATGCGTCCTTCGATCTTGTCCAGCTTGACCGGTTGCGCCGGTTCCGGCACGCTCGACACGTGGTCGAGGATGTCGAAGATGCGCTTGGCGGCCGATGCCGATTTCTGCGTCACGGAAACGATGCGGCTCATGGAATCGAGTCGGCCATAGAAACGCGTGCTGTAGGCGATGAAGGCGGTCAGCACGCCGACGGTGATTTCGCCGCGCGACAGCTGCCAGATGCCGAAGCACCAGATGACCAGCAAGCCCATCTCCGTCAGGAAGGACACGGTGGGCGAGAACAGCGACCAGACCTTGTTCAACTTGTCGTTGACGGCCAGGTTATGCGCGTTGGCGTCGCGGAAGCGGGCCGCTTCGCGTTTTTCCTGCGCAAACGCCTTGACCACGCGGATGCCGGGAATCGTATCGGCCAGCACGTTGGTCACTTCGCTCCACACGCGGTCGATCTTTTCAAAGCCCGTGCGCAGGCGGTCGCGCACCAGGTGGATCATCCAGGCGATGAAGGGCAATGGCGCCAGCGTCATGATGGCCAGCCACGGATTCATCGACCACAAAATGACACCGGTCATGATAATCATCAACACGTCGGACGCGAAGTCGAGCAAATGCAGCGACAGGAAGACGCAGATGCGGTCGCTGCCGCTGCCGATGCGCGCCATCAGATCGCCCGTGCGCTTGCCGCCAAAGAATTCCAGCGACAGTTTCATCAGATGTTCATACGTGGCCGAGCGCAAATCGGCGCCCATGCGTTCGGACACCAGGGCCAGCACATACGTCTTGCCCCAGCCCAGCAACCAGGCCAGCAGAGCCGAACCGAGCAAGCCGCTCATGTAGTACACCACCAGCCACGGGTCGATATGCTTGCCGTTCTGATACGGGATCAGCACATTGTCCATCAGCGGCGCCGTCAGATAGGGCGGAATCATGTGCGCAGCCGTACTCAGCAGCATCAGCAGGAAGCCCAGGGCCAGCTGGCCACGGTAGGGATGGGCGAAGCGCCACAGGCGGAACAGGGTCCAGGTCGATGGCGGCGTGTACAGCACCTTGGCGCAGATCGGGCATTCTTCCTGCTCCGGCTCCAGCGGGGCCTTGCAGCTAGGACACACTTCCTGCTCCGCTTCCAGCACGGGCTGGCCCGTCAGGTGGCTGTCGAGGCGCTCGACGAACTGTTCCAGCACGCGGATGGCGTGCAGATTCTGGCCCAAAGTGAAGCGCCACGAAGCCAGGCGACCGTGGTCGTCGAACAGTTCCAGGTGGCCGACACCGGCGTGGTCGTGGTGCGTCAGGCGCAATCCAGGACGGAAAGACCAGCTTTTCCAGGCGGTATCGCCGGGCGAACGGGCCAGTAAACGCTTCTCGGTGACAACAATTATGCCTTTTGTGAAACGTAATCGCGCATCGAGGTCAACCTCAACGCTACTTAAAACGTTCTCCCCTGGAGAAAGGTTGCTCTCGACTTCCGCCAGCCAGTGTTCCGGCAGCGAGGTGAGGGGAATAGTTGTTGCAGGAACACTCAGTTCAGTTGTCATCGTAAAGCATACTCCGGCTCGAGGCCAAGCCCTTCAGGGCGGGATTTGGGGGATGGGGCAGACGCCCGATCAATGTTTGTGTACTGCGCGATGGCGAGGTGGATGCACCAGTGGCAATTTCCTGTATTGTATCGAATGGATGACTGCCGGTAAGGAATGATGGCAAAACGGCGCAAAAAAAATGCGCGGCTGTCGCAGGAAGTGCCAGGCAGGCGCGGCGCTTTTGCAACGCGGCCGCGATACGGGAGCAAGTATACAACAGCCCGCTGTTGCGCAAATGCTCCAGCTTAGCCCAGAGTCGGTATCTTTATAACAAGTATGGCAACAATTAGTAACAATTAGAATGACAACACCAGCAGAATACGAGAAGCAAACGCGACAAGAGGCCGCTAAAAGTGGCACACTGCGCATACCCGGGATAAAGAACCAAGCACGAGCCTGAAAAGACTCTGTAGAGCCAACATAAAGTATCTGGCGCCCAGACGCCTGGCTTGTTATCAAGAAACCACTTACATGATCAAGAAGAAGAACATCGAATTTGCCCGCGTCACCCACTTGCGCGGCCCCAACATCTGGACTTACCGCCCGGTGATTGAAGCCTGGGTCGACATCGGCGAACTGGAAGACTATCCATCCAATACCCTGCCCGGCCTGTACGAACGCCTGGTGGCGTGGCTGCCCGGCATGATCGAGCACCGCTGCGGCGTGGGCGAACGGGGCGGCTTTTTCGAGCGCCTGCGCGAAGGCACGTGGTCGGCCCACATCCTCGAACACGTGGTGCTGGAGCTGCAAAACCTGGCAGGCATGCGCACGGGCTTCGGCCAGACACGCTCGACCAGCCAGCGCGGCGTCTACAAGATGGCCTTCCGCACGCGCGAAGAGCACGTGGGCCGCGCCGCCCTGGCCGCCGCGCGCGAACTGCTGATGGCCGCCATCAACGATGAAGCCTACGACCTGGAAGCGGCCCTGGCGCCCCTGCGCGACATGGTCGATTCGCGCTGCCTGGGCCCGAGCACGGCCAGCATCGTCGATGCCGCCACCGAGCGCCGCATCCCTTCACTGCGCCTGAACGACGGCAACCTGGTGCAACTGGGCCACGGCGCCGCGCAGCGCCGCATCTGGACGGCCGAAACGGACCGCACCAGCGCGATTGCCGAAGGCATCGCCAGCGACAAGGATCTCACCAAATTCCTGCTCAAGTCGTGCGGCGTGCGCGTGCCCGAGGGCAGCCTGGTGCGCAGCGCCGAAGCGGCCTGGGAAGAAGCACAGGACATCGGCGTGCCCGTCGTCGTCAAGCCGTATGACGGCAACCATGGCCGCGGCGTGTCGCTCAACCTGATGACGGAAGCGGACGTGAAGGCAGCCTACGACCTGGCCGCGCGCAAGGGCGACAGCTCGGCCGTGCTGGTGGAAAGCTTCATCACGGGCGACGAACACCGTCTGCTCGTCGTCGGCAACAAGCTGATCGCAGCCGCCAAGGGCGAATCGCTGTGGGTCGACGGCGACGGCGTCTCCACCGTGCTGGAACTGGTGAACACGCAGATCAATACCGACCCGCGCCGCGGCGAAGGCGAAGATTTCCCATTGGGTACCGTCAAGCCGCACGAATCGGGCGAAATCGTGCTGGAACTGCAGCGCCAAGGCATGACCGCCCTGTCCGTGCCGCAGGCGGGCCAGAAAGTGCTGATCCAGCCGAACGGCAACGTGGCCATCGACGTCACGGACGACGTGCACCCGTCCGTCGTGCATGCGGCCCTGCTGGCCGCCCGCGTCGTGGGCCTGGATATCGCCGGCATCGACCTGGTCACCACCGACATCACGCGTCCGCTGGAAGAGCAGCGCGGCGCCATCATCGAAGTCAATGCCAGCCCCGGCCTGCTGGCGCACATCAAGCCGGGTGTGGGCCAGCCCCGCCCTGTTGGCGCGGCCATCGTCGACCACCTGTTCGCCGCCGAGGAAACGGGCCGCATTCCGCTGATCGGCGTGACGGGCACGCGCGGCGCCAGCCTGATCGTGCGCATGCTGTGCAAGCTGCTCAACCTGTCGGGCCTGCACACGGGCGCCGTCTGCAGCGAAGGCATGTACCTGGACCAGCGCCGCGTCGTCAGCAGCGATTGCGTGAACTGGGACGCGGGCCAGCGCCTGCTGCTCAACCGCACCGTGCAGACGGCCCTGTTCGAAAGCAATCCGCGCATGATCCTGGCCGAAGGCCTGGCCTACGACAAGTGCCAGATCGGCGTCGTCACGGACATGGGCAGCCTCGATAGCGTCAAGGATTTCGACGTGCTGGACGAAGCGGGCCTGTACAAGGCCGTGCGCAGCCAGGTCGACGTGGTGGTGCCGACGGGCGTGGCCGTGCTGAACGCCGCCAACGCGCACGTGCTGGAACTGGCCGAGCTGTGCGACGGCAGCGTGATCCTGTATGCGCAGGACGGCAGCCTGGCCGCCATCGCGGCGCAACTGGCCGCCGGCCAGCGCGCCGTGTTCGTGCGCGGCAACCACATCGTGCTGGCCGAAGGCGGCATCGAAACGGTCTTGCTGTGCCTCGACTTGCTGAAACCGGCCACGGCCGGCAATGTCGACAGCGTGCTGGCCGTGGCGGCCGCCGCCTGGGCCCTGAACCTGCCCGTCGACCTCATTTGCGCGGGCCTGCGCACCTTCGACGCGGCCCCCGGCTGCATCGGGAACTGAAAACCAGAGACCTCAAACCAAACCTACTGCGCGGCGCGATTTGCGGCCTCCGATGCTCACTGTGCATCCGCACAGCTCCGCTTCTCGGCCACAAATCCCATCCGCTCGCTACGGTTTAATTTGACGTAAAAGCCCGGCTACGGCCGGGCCCACAAGAACACAACAGGATTACGGTTTAATTATGGAAGTATCTCGCGTACGGGCCTTGCGGGGCCCTAACCTCTGGAGCCACGACACCGCCGTGGAAGCCATTGTTTCCTGCACCACGCAGGAACTCGACATCGCCCAGCTGCCCGGCTTCGAAGCCCGCCTGCGCGCGCTCTTCCCGCAACTGAGCCCGCTGCAACCGCTGGGCAACTACAACGCCGCGCCGATGGCGCAGGTGCTGGAACTGGCGGCGCTGGGCCTGCAGGCGCAAGCCGGCTGCCCCGTCACCTTCAGCCGCACCACGCCGACCCTGGAAACGGGCATCTTCCAGGTCGTCGTCGAATATTCGGAAGAAGCCGTCGGCCGCCTGGCCCTGGAACTGGCGCAGCAGCTGTGCCAGGCCGCCCTGGCCGATGCGCCGTTCGACCTGGCCGGCGCCCTGCACCAACTGCAGGAACTCGATGAAGACGTGCGCCTGGGCCCCTCGACGGGCGCCATCGTCAACGCCGCCGTGGCCCGCAACATCCCGTTCCGCCGCCTGACCGAAGGCAGCCTGGTGACGTTCGGCTGGGGCAGCAAGCAGCGCAAGATCCAGGCCGCCGAAATGGACGGCACCAGCGCCATCGCGGAAGCCATCGCGCAAGACAAGGAACTGACGAAAAAACTGCTCGATTCTGCCGGCGTGCCGGTGCCGCACGGCCGTGTCGCCATCGATGCGGACGACGCCTGGGCCGCCGCCTGCGAGATCGGCCTGCCCGTCGTCGTCAAGCCGAAGGATGGCAACCAGGGCAAGGGCGTGACCGTCAACGTCACCACGCGCGAACAGCTGACGGCCGGCTTCCTCGCGGCGCAGGAATTCCGCGACGATATCCTCGTCGAGCGCTACCTGCCGGGCCACGATTTCCGTTTGCTCGTCATCGGCAACAAGATGGTGGCAGCGGCCCGCCGCGACCCGCCGCAAGTGGTGGGCGACGGCCAGCACACGGTGCGCGAACTGGTCGACCAGGTCAACCTGGACCCGCGCCGCGGCAGCGGCCACGCCACCTCGCTGACGAAAATCCGCTTCGACGACATCGCCCTGGCCAGCCTGGCCAAGCAGGGCTATGTGGCCGAATCCGTGCCGCCCGTGGGCCAGCGCGTGATCTTGCGCAATAACGCCAACCTGTCGACGGGCGGCTCGGCCACCGACGTCACCGTCGACGTGCACCCGGAAGTGGCGGCGCGCGCCGTCGCGGCCGCGCACATGGTGGGCCTGGACATCTGCGGCGTGGACGTCGTCTCCGAAAGCATTTTGAAACCGCTGGAAGAGCAGAACGCCGGCATCGTGGAAGTGAACGCCGCGCCGGGCTTGCGCATGCACCTGGCGCCGTCGTTCGGCAAGCCGCGTCCCGTGGGCGAAGCCATCATCGCCGCCATGTTCGCCGAAGGCGACGATGGCCGCATTCCCGTGGTCGCCGTCACCGGCACCAACGGCAAGACCACCACCGTGCGCCTGATCGCCCACCTGCTGACGGCTTCCGGCCTGCGCACGGGCATGACGAACACGGATGGCGTGTACATCGAAGGACGCCAGATCGACAGCGGCGACTGCAGCGGCCCGCGCAGCGCGCGCAACGTGCTGCTGCACCCGGACGTGGACGCGGCCGTGTTCGAGACGGCGCGCGGCGGCATGCTCCGCGAAGGCCTGGCATTCGACCGCTGCCAGGTCGCCGTGGTGACGAATATCGGCGCGGGCGACCACCTGGGCCTGAACTACATCACCACCGTGGAAGACCTCGCGGTCCTGAAACGCGTGATCGTGCAGAACGTGGCCGACAGCGGCGTGGCCGTGCTGAACGCCACCGACCCTGCTGTGGCGCGCATGGCCAAGAATTGCAGCGGCACGGTGACCTTCTTCGCCGCCGACAAGACGCATCCCGTGATGGCCACGCACCGCGCGCAAGGCAACCGCGTGGTGTACGTGGAAGACGGCAAGCTGGTCGCGGCGCAGGGCAACGAGCGCCACGAAATCGCCCTGTCGCAAGTGCCGATCACGCGCAACGGCGCCATCGGCTTTCAGGTCGACAACGTCATGGCGTCGCTGGCCGCCGCCTGGGCGGTGGGCCTGAACTGGAATACCATCGCGCTGGGCCTGAAAACCTTCGCCAATGAAGCCGACAATGCGCCGGGCCGCTTCAACGTCTTCGATTATCGTGGAGCCACCCTGATCGCCGACTACGGCCACAATCCGGACGCCATCCTGGCGCTGGTGCAGGCCGTGGAAAGCATGCCGGCCAAGCGCCGCTCGGTGGTCATCAGCGGCGCCGGCGACCGCCGCGACGAAGACATCCGCCAGCAGACGGAAATCCTCGGCGCCGCGTTTGACGACGTGCTGCTGTACCAGGACCAGTGCCAGCGCGGCCGCGCCGACGGCGAAGTCGTGGCATTGCTGCGTCAGGGCCTGGACGGCGCCAAGCGCACCAGCCATATCGATGAAATCAACGGCGAATTCGTCGCCATCGACAAGGCCCTGGCGCGCCTCGGTGAAGGCGATTTGTGCCTGATCCTGATCGACCAGGTGGAAGAAGCGCTGGCGCACATCGCCAAGCGCGTCGCCGAAGCCTGAGCGCTGTAACAGTGCACACAAGGGCGGCCTGCGGGCCGCCTTTTTTTATCGTCCGCCGTCTCCCGCCGCGCACCTGCATGGTGCAAAAGCCCCCTTGCAAGCTTGTAAATTCAGGCATGAAAATTGCTCATAAGAAAACATAAATGGGCTGACGAGAAGGTGGGGCACGCATGGTGGGCAGAATCTCGCGCATGATCGGGAAATTGACGGTGGGGCGCAAACTGGCGCTGATCTATTTGCTCGACCTGTCCGCCGTGATCTTCATTTCCGGCATCCTCATCAACGAAAAATACATCGCCATCGATTTCTCGCGCAAGGAGATGGCGGGCAATGACTATATCGCCGCGATCCGCGATGCGCTGCTGCCCCTGGCGCGCAGCACGGCGCAGCCGGACGCGCAGGCAGCGGCCGTGGAGCAGGCCGAAAGCCGCTTCGGCGCCGGCATGCGCAGCGCCGAACTGAATGCGCAATTTGCCGCCCTGCTGCGCCAGGCCGGCGAAACTCCCGCCGCGCCGGACGACGGCATCGCGCCCTCGCCCGCCTTCGTGGCCGGGCGCGCACTGCTCACGCGCGTGGGCAACCAATCGAACCTGATCCTCGACCCGGACCTGGACAGCTACTACACGATGTCGCTGGTGATCCTGCGCTTCCCCGAACTGCTGGAAGTGATCAACAGCACGCGCGCCCTGGCCCTGCAACTGGCGACGGCCGAAGGCGCGCAGCGCCAGCGCCTGCAGACCCAGTTCCTGATACTGGAGGGGCGCATGGACGCCACCATGGCCGGCATCGGCAGCGACTACACGGAGGCGTTCGCGGCCAGCACGCCGCTGCTGCGCCAGCACCTGGACGGCTCGCGCGCGGCCCTGCGGCAAGCCGTGGCGCAGTTACGCGCCAGTACCCAGGCGCTGGCCGGCGCGCAAGCCAACCCCGCAGGCACGCAGGAACTGCTGCGCCGCGATGCCGTGGCCGCCGCGGCCCTGCAGCGTGCCTGGCGCGCGGCGGAAGGACAATTGCACCGTCTGATCCAGCTGCGCGTGGACGGTTTCTTCACGCGCATGTGGCTGCACCTGGGCACGGCCGTGCTGCTGCTGGTGATGATACTGGGCCTGGTGTTTTTCGTCGCGCGCCAGATCGCCCTGCCCATCCGCCGCCTGGCGCGCGTGGCACAGGAAGTGCGCGAAACGGGCGACCATAGCCTGCGCGCCATCTGGGACAGCGAGGATGAAACGGGCCGCCTGGTCCGCGCCTTCAATACCATGCTGCAGCAGCTCGACTTCCAGCGCATGGCGCAGCAGGAGCTGGTGGCGCGCGCCAGCGCGGCCGATGCGCAGCGCCAGCTGGTCGACGCCATTCCCATCCCGCTGATGGTCACCTCGATCCCGCATCACCAGGTGCTGCACGCGAACCAGGCCGCGCACGCGTGGCAGGGCGGCCTGGAACTGGACCCGTGGGTGGGCGGCATGCATCCGCAAGCCCGTTCGCGCTTCTTCCAGCGCTTGAGCGACCTGGGCGCCGTCGATGAATTCGAGGTGTGCTGGAGCGGCGGCGGCACGCCCACGTGGGCCTTGATTTCCGCGCGCCTGATCGACTACCAGGGCCAGCGCGCCGTGCTGTCGACCTTCACGCCGATCAACAAGATGAAGCTGATGGAGTCGCGCCTGGAACTGTGGGCCAAGGTATTCGAGGCATCGGCCGAAAGCCTGATCGTGATGGACGCCGGCATGCGCATCATCACCGTCAACCAGGCCTTCCGCCGCCATTCGCTGTACGACATGGTGGAGCTGATCGGCAAGCGCCCGGCCTTCCTGCTCGCGCCGGAGAACCCGCCCGAGCAGCTCGACAGCCTGCGCCAGACCCTGGCGCGGCGCGGTTACTGGCAGGGCGAGATCCGGGTGCAGCGCAAGTCGCTGGAAAGCTATCCCGCCTGGCTGGTGATGAACGCCGTGCGCGACCTCGACGGCGTCACCACGCATTTCATCGCCAGCTCGCTCGACATCAGCGAACGCAAGGCCAGCGAGCGGCAGATCGAGCACATGGCCCACCACGATGCGCTGACGGGACTGGCGAACCGCCACGTGTCGAAAGTGCGCCTGGCGGCCGCCATCGCGCAGGCGCGACGCAGCGGCGAAAAGGTGGGCGTGCTGTTCGTCGACCTGGACCGCTTCAAGCACGTCAACGACGCGCTGGGCCACCACGTGGGCGACGCGCTGCTGCAATCGGTCTCAAAGCGCCTGCTGCAGCTGGTGCGCGAAGGCGATACCGTCAGCCGCCTGGGCGGCGATGAATTCGTCGTCATCCTCAACGGCGTCGGCGATGCCGCATCCATCGCCGCCCTGCTCGACACGCGGCTGATCCCCGCCATGCGCGAGCCGCACCAGGTGGAAGGCAACGAGCTGTATGTCTCGTGCAGCGTGGGCGTGGCCATCTACCCGGACCACGGCGGCGACATGGATACCCTGATGCGCCACGCCGATGCGGCCATGTACCAGGCCAAGAGCGGCGGGCGCGATCACGCGCGCATGTTCACGCCGCAGATGCAGGAACAGCAGCTGCAGCAGCTGCACCTGGAAAGCGATCTGCGCCACGCCATCGAGCGGCAGGAACTGGTGCTGTACTACCAGCCGCGCATCGATGCGAAAAGCAGCCGCCTGAATGGCGTGGAAAGCCTGATCCGCTGGCTGCACCCGCAGCACGGCCTGATCACGCCCGACAGCTTCATTCCCGCCGCCGAGGAATCGGGCCTGATCGTCGCCATCGGCGCGTGGGTCATCCGCGAGGCGTGCCGCCAGCAGCTGGCCTGGCGCGAGGCGGGCGCGGGCGACATCGCCGTGTCGATCAACCTGTCGGCCATCCAGCTGAAAAGCGGCGGCCTGGTGGCCACCTTGCGCGAGGTGCTGCGCGAGTTTCCCGTCACGCCGGGACAGATCGAATTCGAACTCACGGAATCGATCCTGATGGACAATGTGGACGACACCATCGCCACCCTGCACGCCATCAAGGCGCTGGGTTTCGCGCTGTCGATCGACGATTTCGGCACCGGCTATTCGAGCCTGAACTACCTGTGCCGCTTCCCGCTCGACAAGCTGAAAATCGACATGAGCTTCGTGCAGGACATCCACGGCTCGCCGCAAAACCTGGCGGTGACGAAAACCATCATCGGCCTGGGCCATACCCTCGGCTTGACGGTGACCGCCGAGGGCGTGGAAAGCGCGGCCGATGCCGACGTGCTGCGCCACGCCGGCTGCGATGAATTACAGGGCTACTATTTTGCCCGCCCCATGCCGCAGGCGCAGTTCATCGCATGGCTGGCGCAAAGCGCCGCGCCGCGCGCCGCCTGACACCTCCCCTGCAGCACGCGCGGCCCGCCGAAAACGCGCGGTGCGCCGCCAGGGCGCATGGATGCAGCAGGGATACCGGAATTGATATGGACATCGCAAAAGAAGTCATTTGTGGGGCAAAGTCATTCCCCCTACCATGCTTCCTGAGCAAGTTTCAGCTCTGGCGGCGACTGCCGCAGCGTTCTCAACATAACTAAAATACAGGTGGAGACAAGATGAAGCAATCGATGGCAACGGGCACCCGCACGCCCAAGCAAAACACACGGCTGACCTTGAAGGCCACGGTGGCCGCCCTGGCCGGCGCCGGCCTGCTGAGCAGCGCTTCCGTCTGGGCGCAACAGGCGCCCGCCGTGGAAGCGGTAGCAACGGTGGAAACGGCAACACCGGCGCCAGCCGACAATGCCGGCATCGCCGTCGTCGCCGTCACGGGCGTGCGCAAGGCGGCACAGAGCGCGCAAACGATCAAGAAGAACAACGACCAGGTGGTCGACTCCATCGTCGCCGATGAAATCGGCAAATTCCCCGACAAGAACGTGGCCGAAATCCTCGGCCGCGTGACGGGCGTGCAAATCCGCCGAGAAGGCGGCGAAGCGGGTTCCGTCATCATCCGCGGCCTGCCCGGCGTGGTGACCCTGCTCAACGGCCGTGAAATGTTCACCTCCGTGGGCCGCAGCCTGTACCTGGCCGACATCCCGACGGCCATGCTGCAGCGCGTGGACGTGTACAAATCGCAGGGCGCCGACATGGTCGAAGGCGGCACGGCCGGCGTGGTCGACGTGCGCACCAACCGCCCGTTCGATTTCAAGGGCTTCACGGCATCGGGCAACGTGCGCGCCGAGCACCGCGACAAGTCCGGCTCGACGGATCCGAACGTCAGCGGCATGGTCTCGAACCGCTGGAAGAC
This sequence comes from Janthinobacterium sp. SUN206, assembly GCF_030587305.1. NCBI lineage: Bacteria > Pseudomonadati > Pseudomonadota > Betaproteobacteria > Burkholderiales > Oxalobacteraceae > Janthinobacterium > Janthinobacterium sp. SUN206. The sequence continues at coordinate 2,266,943 of NZ_JAPWIB010000001.1, forward strand.
CGCATATGGCGAATTCGGCGCCCTGCTCGGCCTGTCCTACCAGCGCAGCAAATACTATGACGAGACGATCTGGAACGCCGAACCCGTCAAGCGCCCCGACGCGGGCAACATCACGGGACCCGATTCCGTCGGCATGATCCCCACCGTGGGCGACCGCAAGCGCTACGCGGCGAATGCCGCCTTCCAGTGGCGCCCGAACTCGCAGGTGGAAGTGTATGCGGAAGGCATGTCGACCCTGATCAAGCACGCGTTCGACAGCCAGTTCTTCGTCGGTTCACTGCCCTGGGGCCAGAACCCGGACATCACCCTGATCCCCGGCACCAATCAGGCGGCCACGGTGGGCAAGATCGACGGCCCCTGGTCGCCGTTCACGCTCGGTTCGACCCAGGCGCGGCGCGACCGCTCGATCGGTTCGCAAGGCGCCATCGGCGCGCGCTGGGACATCACGCCGCAGCTGCGCGCCACGACGGAACTGGCGCGCACGGTCAGCAACTTCGAGCGCGAATTTCCCATCCTCGACTTCCTCGCCCATCCGACCAGCGTGATCGGCAGCACGAACGTCAACGGCGGCGCACAGATCAGCTACCCCGGCTACGACATGCTGGATCCGAAGAACTACACGCTGCTGGGCTTCTACGATAACCACAGCCACGACGAAGGCAGCTCGACCGACTGGCGCGGCGACGTCACCTACGACATGGACAGCACGGGCTTCTTCCGTGAATTTTCGGGCGGCGTGCGCCTGGCCAAGCGCAAGGCCGAATCGATCCGCGAAAAGAACGTGCAAGGCGGGCTGACGTCGATCATGACCGCGGACGCCCTGCCCGGCCTGGCATGCACCTCGCACAAGAACACGGGCAACTTCGGCCTGCAAAGCTGGCTCACGCCGTGCCGCGACTACATGCTCAACAACACGGACACCTTGCGCCAGTTGTTTACGGGCAGCAGCGAGCGCAGCCCGGACGATCCGATGACCCACTTCAAGGATGTGGAAAAAACCAATGCCGTCTACGGCAAGGCGCGCATCGGCTTTGATCTGGCGCAAGTGCCGGTCGATGGCACCGTGGGCGTGCGCGTCGTGCAGACCAAGCAGGACTTGCAAGGCAATTCCTCGCAAGACGGCATCGTCACGCCCGTGCGCGTGAAAACGTCCGATACGGACGTGCTGCCCAGCCTGACCCTGAAAGCCATGCTGCGCCAGGACCTGGTCGCCCGCCTGACGGCCGGCAAGGCGGTACAGCGCCCGAACTTCGCCGACTTCAACCCCGGCGTAACCCTGGGCAAGAGCCTGGAAATGGTGCGTCCGACGGGCAGCGGCGGCAATCCCGACCTCAAACCCGTGGAAGGCAAGAACCTCGATGCGGCGCTGGAATGGTATTTCGCGCAGACGGGTTCCGTCACGGCCACCGTATTCCGCCACAATTTCAAGAATTACATCCTGTCCGGTTCGGCCAAGGAAACGTATGACGGCATCGAGTACGACATCACGCGTCCGCGCAACACCTCGAAGGGCCATCTGCAAGGCGTGGAAATGGCTTACCAGCAGTTCTACGACAAGTTGCCCGGCTGGATGAGCGGCCTGGGCCTGCAGGCGAACGCCACCTATATGACGGGCGAGCTGGAAGAATTGAATGGCAGCGCGCATCCGTTCACGGGCATGTCGAAATGGTCTGCCAATATCGTCGGCCTGTACGAACAGGGACCGTGGTCGGCGCGCCTGGCCTACAGCTGGCGCGACAAGTACGTCGACGACTACAACTACCGCGGCAAGGGCATCCACCTGACCGTGGCGCCCACCAAGACCCTGGACGCGTCGGTCTCGTACAAGCTCAACCCGAATACCACGGTGACGCTGGACGCGAACAACCTGCTCGACTCGACCTACCGCGACTATCACGACACGCCGGACTATGTGCGCGATGTGCGGCGCTATGACAAGGTTGTAGGTATCTCAGTCCGCTGGAGCTACTAGCCCGTCCCCCACCCTTTCTTCCTTCGAGGGTTTTCAGCGCCAGCCGGCAACGGTTGGCGTTTTTTTGCCTTGTGGAATCTATCCGACAGTGGAATTGATCTGGCGCAAAGTGGTGGCGCCGGGGCGCTTTTATGCTGGCAGCTTGACTAGCGAACCCGGCGGGGGACAGCATGCGCAATGCACGGCCCATCGACACACAGTTATTCCAACCCGACATCCCGGTACGGCTCGACATGCGCACGGCGGCGCTGGTCGAGCATGCGCTGGCCTTGCAGGAAATGGCCGGCACGGGTGCCGCCGCCCTGTTCCTGCACTGCCACGACGTGCCGCTGCCCACCGCCCTGCGCGTGCTGACGACGGGACCGCGCCGCAAACCGGCCGGGCCGCACCTGTTTGCCCGCCTGCGTCCACGCACGGCTGCCCGGGTGCAAGGCGCGCCGCTACCGGCGCGCTGACGAATCCTGTACCATCGCCGCAACCTATCAACTGAGGCACGGCGATGCAGGCAGCGACACCCCACGATTCCTATGCGGCACTGATGGACCTGATCAAGGCGCGCCATGCGCAGCTGAGTCCGCAATTCCAGGCCGGCGCCCGCTACCTGGCCGACCACCCGGACGAAGTGGCCGTCTCGTCGATGCGCAGCATCGCCGCGCGGGCGCAGGTGCAATCGGCCGCCCTCGTGCGCCTGGCGCAGCAGCTGGGCTTTGCCGGCTGGCCGGAACTCAAGGCCATCTTCGTGGAGCGCCTGCGCGCGGGACCAAGCGGCTACGCGGCAAAAGCCGGCGCGCTGGCCGGCAAAGAGGGGAAAGAGCGCGACCTGGTCACCGAAGTGTTCACGGTGCAGCAGCGCAACCTGGCCGCCACGGAAAGCGCCAACCACGCCGCCCTGGACGCGGCCGCCAATCTGCTGCAGGCGGCGCCCCGCGTGCACGTGGCCGGCTTTCGCGCCGCCCACCCGATCGCCTACACCCTGCACTACCTGTACCGGCTGCTGCGCCCCAGCGTGCAGCTGCTGAGCGGCCAGGGCGGCACCCTGGAAATGGACTTGCGCGCCCTGCAGGCGGGCGAAGCCGTCGTCGTCATCAGCTTCGCGCCGTATTCGAGCGAAGCGCTGCTGGTGGCGCAGGCGGCGCGCCAGGCCGGCTGCCGGGTGGTCGCCATCAGCGACAGCGCCATGTCGCCGCTGGCCCTGCAGGCCGACGCCAGCATCGTCATCGCCGTCGACAGCCCCTCGTTCTTCCCCTCCATCGTGGCCGGCGTCGCGGCCGTGGAAAGCCTGGTGGAACTGCTGGTGGCGCGCGCGGGGCCCGATGCCGTCACGGCCATCGGCGCGGCGGAACAGCAATTGCGGGCGCTGGGCGCTTACGTAAAAACATCGAATGATGTAAATTAAATACAAATACATCAAACGTTGCAATATGACGTGGCGCATCCTATAATCGGCCATCTTCCCCCTTGCCGATAAGAAAGCGATGCCATGAGCCATGTCTTCCACCGCAGCTTGACCGCCAGCTATCCCGTCGCCACGGGCGGCGACGGCCCTTACCTGATCGATGCGAATGGCAAGCGCTACCTGGACGCCTGCGGCGGCGCGGCCGTCTCCTGCCTCGGCCATTCGGATGCGGCCGTGATCGCCGCCGTGCAGCAGCAGGTGGCCAGCATGGCGTATGCGCACAGCTCCTTCTTTACCACCGAGCCGATGGAGCAGCTGGCCGATTTCCTCGTCGCCAGGGCGGCAGCCGGCATCGACAGCGTGTATTTCGTCTCGGGCGGTTCGGAAGCGGTGGAAAGCGCGCTGAAAATGGCGCGCCAGTACTTCGTCGAACGGGGCCAGCCGCAGCGCCGCCACGTCATCGCGCGCCGCCAGAGCTATCACGGCAACACCCTGGGCGCGCTGGCCACGGGCGGCAACGCTTGGCGGCGCCAGCAGTTCGAGCCGCTGCTGATCGACGTCACCCACGTTTCTCCGTGCTACGCCTGGCGCGACCAGGCAGCCCATGAAACGGACGGCGACTACGTGGCGCGCCTGGGCCAGGAGCTGGAAGAGCATATCGCCGCGCTGGGCGCGGACAAGGTCATGGCCTTCATCGCCGAACCCGTCGTCGGCGCCACGGCTGGCGCCCTGCCCGCCGTGGCCGGCTACTTCCAGCGCATGCGCGCCATTTGCCAGCGCCACGGCATCCTCCTGATCCTCGACGAAGTCATGTGCGGCATGGGGCGCACGGGCAGCCTGTTCGCCTGCGAGCAGGAAGGCGTCACGGCCGACCTGATCTGCATCGCCAAGGGCCTGGGCGCTGGCTACCAGCCCATCGGCGCCGTGATGGTGTCGCAAGACATCCGCGACACCATCCGCGCCGGCACGGGTTTCTTCCAGCACGGCCACACCTACATCGGCCACGCCACGGCCTGCGCCGCCGCGCTGGCCGTGCAGCGGCAGATCGAGGAACGCGGTTTGCTGGCCAACGTGCGCGCCATGGGCGCCTTGCTGCAAGAGCGGCTGCATGCGCGTTTCGACGGCCATGCGCACGTGGGCGACATCCGCGGCCGCGGCCTGTTCCTGGGCCTGGAACTGGTGCAGGACCGCGCCAGCAAGCAGCCGTTCGACCCGGCCCGCCGCCTGCACGCGCGCATCAAGGCGCACGCCATGCAGAACGGACTGATGTGCTATCCCATGGGCGGCACCATCGACGGCCTGCACGGCGACCACATCCTGCTGGCGCCGCCCTACATCATCGACGCCAGCCATGTCGACGAGATCGTCGACAAGCTGGGCACGGCCATCGACACGAGCCTGGCCTAAGCGCGCCCGCTGTTGCCCACGGTGGACATCAGGCTGGCGCCGCAGCTGGTCTTGTGACCGTCAAACGCCACGGGCACGCCGTCGATCAGCACCTGCGGATCGCCCTCGGCGATCACGCAGCGCACGTGGCCCTTGACCGGGCAGACGCAAGGATCGCCCTTGCGCGCCACGGCCACGCCCAGCACGGTACTCTTCGGCGCCGCGCCCACCACCTTGCCGCCATGGCTGGTGGGGTCGTTCAAGCGGATCACGCCACGCATGCTCTTCTCCCCGGATGTATCAAGCGTCTCATTGCGAAAACCCCTGGTAATACTCGGGTGCATCGTGGCGCAAGCCCCACCACGGCAAATACGCATGGTTGCCGCCACGCGCGCGGAACCACGGCTTGTCGGGCCGGATCGGCCGCGCGACGGCGGGCGGCGCCACCACCAGCGCCACGGGCGCCGACAGGTCGCTGGTGCCGGCCACCAGCACTGGCTTGCCAAAGTGATGCGCATAGGCAATGCCCAGCGCCACGTTCGTCAAGGCCGTGCCCGCGCCCGTTTCGCCCAGCACGGCAGTCAGATTGAAGCTTTGCTTGAGAAGGTCGAATTCCGGCAATTGCAGAGTGAGCGTCTGCGCCAGCGCACCGAGCCGTGCTGAAGAGTCCTGGTGTGTATTGCCCGCATCATGGATCAGATAGCCAATCTCCGTATCTTGCCGGTTGGCCTTCGCGGCGGCCTCTTCGATGGCAGCCGTCCACGCCTGCACCAGGCGCGGCGGTTCGCCCTTTTTGACGTCAAAATCCGCCGCCTGTTTCGTACTCGGATAGCCGAGCCACGCCAGCGGCGCCCGCTCCGTTTTAAAATCGGGACCCGCCAGCACCAGCAGCACCAGGTTTTCGTTGATCTGCCGGTCCAGGGGCCGGCTGGGCGCATCCCAGTTCATGGCCCAGACGGTTTCTTTCGGGTGGCTTTGCAAGTAGTCGAGCGCGGCGGAAAGTGAAGTAAAGCCGGCGTTGGGGCCGCCCATGGTGACGCGGACGTCGGGTGGGGTGGAGCGGGTCCAAAGGGTGGGAGAGTGGACGTTGCCGATGCTGAAAGTATCAGCAACATATTCCCGGACGAAGTTGGCTGCTTCCACTGGGTCGAGCTTGCCTTTAGGTAGCGCATACTCAATGTGAATGCCTGCAAGCTCGCGCCAGCGCGATTTATTTTCAGCAGAGTGAACGTTGTAGAAGTACTCTGGGTCGGAGTAATAAACACTGTGCATTAAGTCAAACATCTTCTCGACATACTTCTCATAATAACCATCAAATGTCTCTGATCCATTATTTCCAACAGCAATAGAAGCAATACTTTGCAGCCGGGTATATTTCTCGGGTTTTTCCCTGACCATATCGTCGTTCGGATTTGGTTGCACTAGCCCTAAAATCCACAGCAACTGCCATTGCGTCGGATAGTCCTTCCGCTGCAAGGGATTCAGCCATTGCAAGCCAACTACTTGAGCCATGTATGGCTGCTGACTAACCTCAGGTACAGCGCTAACAGTACTGCTCAAGGTAGCTGGCGACGAACGCAAATGTGAACAAGCGGCCAGCAGGAATACGACCAGGAATCCCAGGGACACATAAAGAAAAATAGTTTTGAACATGCTCAATACTCCATCTATAAAAAGGCTGTTGCAGAAGGATCTGCTCTATACAAACCGTTAAATCGCATGACATCAATCGTGAGCCAGTTCTCCAGACGTAGGCCGGGAATCCCGCGCAGGGTTTTCACGCTTGTCGATTATTTTTTCAGGGAGACTGGCTTCCTGCATTTCTTTTACCCACACCGAGGCAGTCACCTTGTTACGTGTCGCTTTGGCAAAGTACTCTTTAAAAACTTTTGCAGGATTATCCTTGTCCAACCCCTCCAACAACCTCCAATCCGCCGCCACCCGCAACTTGCGCAACTGCTCAGCCTTGATGCGGCACACGCCCACCGCCACGTCATACGCAAGCGCCCACTCCGCGTGCATGGGGTTGGTCAGGATGGAGGAATGGTCGGTGGCGTAGGCGCCCGCCTGGCTGGACATCATTTCGCCGATGCGCGTGCTGCGCCATTGCTGGTAGTCGGCGTCTGGCGTGGCGTTGGGCATTTCCTGCTGCACTTTTTTGCCCGCAGGACTTTTCCCTTCCCGTACAGCCTGGGCGCGTATCACCGCGCGCTGCTCGAATCGCAGGCGCGCCTCGTCGTCGGCCGTGCCCTTCGCGCTGTCCACGCGTTTGGCCTCGTCTTTTCCCGCCTGCCCCTGCAGGCCGCCGGGCGGGATGGCATGATCGGCAAGACAATCGTCGCCGGCAGCGCGCTGCTTGCCCGCCTGGCGCGATTCGCCGGGCGGATCATAGCCTTCGTCGAATTCCTCGCTGGTCTGGCCAAAGCGCAAGGACTGCGGCGTGAAGGGCTGCAATAAGTCGGGCGCGTTCAGTTCGATTTTCCAATCCTTGTGGGGCGAGGCATTGCAGGGGCTGCGGGCCAGGCCCGTGACCACGATGAACAGGGGCGCAAACCCGACAGTCAGGATGGTGGACAAGCGGCTCTCCTGGCTGGCCTCGACGCCCTGCTTGACGGAATAAGACGCATATTTCTGTGCCGGAAACCAGAAATCGTTGCCGCCCGGCGCAGGCTTGCGCCAGTGATCGGTCCAGTAGTGATAGCTGCCTTGCTTGCCCACCTCGAAACCCTGGGCAAACACGCGCTGCACGTACACGCCTGCCGCGTCGGTGGCGGCCAGCTCGCCGCCGTCCTTGCTGTCCCTGGCCAGCGAGCCCGACAGGCCGCGCCAGCCGATGCCCTCGATGGCCACGGACGACACCACCACGTCGTGCGGATTGCAATAGATGGTCACCCGGCCATACGATGACTTCTTGCCGCCGCGCGCGGCGCCGGCAATCCCGTATCGTTCACGGTCTTTGGCGGCGGAAAAACCGTGCTGCAGGTTGGCCATGCAGCGGTCGATTTCCTCGTCTGTCTGCAGTTCGCCCAGGGTGGCGCGCTGGCGGATGATGGCAAAGAAGTTTTTCAAGGTATCCAGGCGCGCCTGCACCGTCACCCGGCCCGTGCTGCCATCCGCCGCGCGCAGATTGCCGGCTACCCAGTTCTCGGCGCTATTGCGTTTCGCCAAACTGTACGGCGAATTGCAGATGACATAGTTATCGGCCACGCAAGGAACGCCATCCACCTTGGGCAGGCGGACGCCGAGAAAGGCGGCTGCCATCGCCACCATCGTGCCCTGGCTGTGGCATACGATGGTGACCGGCACGTCGGCCTGCTGCTGGCGGATGGCTTCGACCAGCCTGGCCAGGCGATAGGCGGCCAGCACGAAATACGGGCGCGGCGGGCAACTGTACACTTGCCGCTCCGAAAAGGGATTCATGTGCTGGATCTTGTTCCACAAAAACAAATCCTCGCTCAGCCCCTCCTTCCACAGGTCGGCCAGCGCGCTGCAGCCATTGGCAAATGGGCCGCCGCCCCAGTAATCCTGTTCGTTCAGGTAGATGCCCTTGCCGTATTTCTGCAGTTCTTCGCCGGAAGCCTTGTAGCCCCAGCGAAAGCGGAGCACGGGAGAAAACGTGCCGGCATCGCGGATCAGGGTATCGGCCGACATCTCCGGATGGAGAAAGCCTTCCGCCGTGATCTCGGCGCCATAATTGACCGCCTTCAGTTCGCCGCCTTCCACGCCACGGTGCTGCAGGTGATGACAGGAACGCTTGAGGCGCTCGTTGAGGCCGTTGCACAGGCCTTCTTCCGCGGCCGCGTACCACTCGCCGTCGGAATTGACGCCGTGCACGAAGATGATGATGCCGGGCAGCGGCAACTGTTGCAGCGTGTCCCGGTCGCTGCTCTGGAAATTGGCGTTGCAGGAAAACTGGCCGAGGATATCGATTTTGGGATCGTCGCACAACGGCGGGTGGGGATCGAACTGCATGGCGTGTCTCCGATGTCGGGGTTCAGGAACGGCGGCGGAAGAAGAATCCCTTCAGCCGCTGCAGGTGGTCGGTCGCCACCTTCGGCCCGCGCCCATCGGCATCGCTGACGCCCGTCAACGGGCTGTCGCCTTCGCGCTCGATGTGCACTTCCACGCCTTCGACGGGCAAGCCGTCGGTGGGACGCAGCAAGCGCGGCACGCGGCCCAAGTCGCCTTCGCCGAAGGTGGGCAGTTCGCCTTTCATGCTGGCCGGACCGCTCCAGTGGTGGCCGTCGGTCTTCACCATCAACGCGCCCGGCCCGCCCAGCTCCACGGCGCCACCGGACAGTTTCAGGTAGGCGCCGCCCGCCGTCATGAAGGTGATTTCGTCCTGCGCCACGCCGACCAGGCGCGTGCCCGCCGTCAGGCGGATGTCCTTGGCGGCGTCCGCCTGCAGCAAGTCGTGCTGGCTTTGCAGCAAGAACTTGCCGAAGTGGGCCACCTGCACGATGCCATCCTGGTGCGCGAACAGGGAAATACCCTTGCCCGCGTTGACGTTGCAGCGCTGGGCCGCGCTCAGCTGCAGATGCTGCTGTGCCACCAGGTCGATATTCGCGCCCGCATTGCCGGCGATGGTCCTGGGCGTGCTCAGCGCCACGCCCTCGGGCGCTGCGATGCTGACGGCGGGCTGGTCGGCGGCAATGGCGGCCCCCAGCGCCTTGCTACCGGCCGCGTCCAGCGCCAGCGCCTGGTGCTGGACGGCAAACTCGCCCAGGGACGTGAACAATGCCAGGCATTCCTTCATCACGGCGGCATGCTCGCTGCTGTCGAGCTGCTTGCCGCTGGCGCCCAGCTGTTTCCAGGCCGAAATCAGCAGCGAGCGGGCCGTGCGCACGCTGCCGCTGGCGTCGCTGCGCAATTCAAAGCCGTCGCCGCGCTGCCGCCCTGCGCCGTCGCTGCGCGGCTCGGTCAGGTAGCCGAGGTTCAGTTGCGTGGCCGCCTGGTCGCTGGCCAGCTGTGCGCTGATCTGCGACGGCGTGTCGTCAAAACACAGCTGATTGCCGCGCCCGCCCCGCACTTCGCGGCTGCGCATGCCGGACAGGTAGCGGTTGCCGGGCAAGGCGCCGCGCGCACTCAAGCCCGGCGGCGCGCCCACGGCGTTGTACAGCTGGCCGACGATGATGGGCCGGTCCGGGTCGCCGCCGAGAAAATCGATCAGCACTTCCGCGCCGATGCGCGGCAAGGTCAGCGTGCCGCATTGCCTGCCGTTGCCCGGTCCATTGCCCGTCCAGCTCGATGCCACGCGCACCCAGGCCGAATCGCGCTCCGTATCGGACGCGCCGCTGCCGTTGGCATGTGCATGGTCCGGCGCGCGCGTGGCGCCAAAACGCACCTTGACCCGTCCCAGCGCATCGCAATGCACCTCTTCGCCGGCAGGCCCCACGACCAGCGCGCTTTGCAGGCGCACGACGGGAAAATCGCTGCGCGGGTCAAAGGCAGGGACGATGGCAATGCCACGCCGCACGCAAGTAAAACGGTTGCGGTAACGCAAGACCGCCCGGCCATCGGCACCCGCCCCTTGCGGCTGGCCAGCGTCACACTGCCAGCCGCTCTGCGCAAACAGGCGCTCGACACGGGCATCCAGGCCTGTCGGCAAGTTATTGCTGGCCGCCACGCTCAAGGCCGTGATGACGAAACTGCGCTCGGCCACCGGGTGGCTGTCGATGTCCGCATGCCCTTCCAGGCTGAACCACTGGCCCGCGCAAAAGTCGCGCACGCAGCCTTCTCCCTGGAAACACTTGCTGTCCAAATCGTGACGCGCCATCGCCAGCTGGCCCAGTTGCCGCAAGTCGTCATTGCTGGCGGCGGCCAGCGGCGGCTCCACGATATAGTCGTCGAGACTGGCTGCGAGGCGATTGCCATTGCTGCCCTGATCCACGCCGCCCTGCGACCGCGTTGCCATAAACTGCGGGCTGTGCGGGTGACCATCGTCCCAGCTGTAGCGCTCGGACTTTCCCGGCTGCAAGCGGCGCACGGCGCTCCAGGCCGTCACGGCATCCCTTTCCTCGGTGGCGTCATCGCGGTGATAGCGCACCGTGCCGGCCACGTTGTGCGCCAGACGGCTGGCGTCGTCGAACAGCAACAGGGTATGCACGGGCGTGGTGGCGGCGTTCGAACTGGCCGGCGCTCCCGCCTGGAAGCACCAGGCGATGCCGCGGCGCCGGAGCAGGCGGCGGATAAAGGCGGCATCGGATTCATTGTGCTGCATCGTGAATTCGCGCGCGGGCAAGCTGCGCGCCGCCAGCGCCCCGTCAATGGCGAGATCCAGGCTGGCCGCGAGCAAGCTATTGCCCTGTCGCCACTCATCAAACAGAAGCTGCACGATCTGCAATTCATGCTTGTTGCGGAACACGCGCGTATTGATGCGTTTCTCCATCAAGGCCAGGCCGTCGCGCAGCACCAGCTGATAGGTGGCCAGGCCGCCATCGCTCTGCCCCGCGCACGCTTCGGCGACGATGCCGCACACCTTGCGTAGCTGTCCCTGGTCGTTCACGATCTGTAGCTCGGCCGGCACGGCGATGAACTGCTTCAGCGGCAGCTGTGCCTCCGTGGCCACGCACAGGATGCGGTATTCCAGACCGCCGCAGATGGCCTCGCTGCCGCTGATGCGCTGCGGCAGCAAGACATCGTCATTGACGCCCTGCGGGTAGGCGAGGCGCAGCCGCAAGGCGCGATTGCCTGCAGTCAAGACCTTGTCCACGGCCAGCCATTGCGCGAAGTCTTCCATGGTTTTCTTCCTTCCAACAGTTAGCGAAGTCCATCATTCACGGCGGTCTCAGGCGGAGCCATCAAATCGCAGGTCGTAATGCATGTCATCACGGTCACGGGCCGACAACTTGCCGGCCAGAAAGGCATCCTCCGCCAGGCAGGCGCCCCTGCCCAGGACGCAGCCACGCACGTCTTCGCGCCGCAAGACCAGGCGGATCTCGAAGCTCACGCCAGGCAAGCCGAACAGCGCCAGCATCTGGCGCAGGGCCAGCGCGCCTGGCCGGCCGGGCAAGAAATCCTCGTAGGCGCGGCGGCTTAGCGGCCCCAGCACCAGGCGCACGCGCAAGTCGGCGCGCCGGCAGCGTTCGCCCAGCATGGCCCCCTGCCCCAGCCGGGCATGGGCGGCGGCCAGCAAGGTGCGCTCCTGCGCTGCGCGCCGGAACCAGGCGCCGACAAAACGCTGCAAGCGCACGGGCACGCCGAAATACTCGGCCAGCACCGCCTGCATCGCGTCGGCCGACACGGGCCGGTGGCGCAGCAAGGCCGCGTAATGGGCCAGCACGTGCGCAGGCAAGCCATCTTCCTGCCTGGCCACCTCGGCAGGCCAGGCGCCCGCCAACGCCAGTTGCAGGGGAAGGAATTCGCCGCCGTCGGCGTCCTGCTGGCATTCGATGCGATATCGGGCCCAGGCCTGGTAAAACAGGGTCAGCGCCCGGTGCGACAGCGCATCGAGCCAGTCGCGGGGAGCACCATCGCCCGTCTGCCGCTCATGGCGGACCAGCGTTTCCGTGTAATGCAGCGGCAAGCTGCCATGCACGCCCAAAAAACCCAGCATGGCCGCCTGCACATGCACCTGCGTCTCGCCGTCCGCCTGCGGCTCCAGCCACAGTTGTTCGATTTCCCCTGGAGCAAACGACAGCGAGGCACTGCCATGCAGGCGCAGGCAATCGCGAAACACTTGCTCCTGTGAAATGCCTTGCTGCATCATCCAGGCACACAACAAACGCACGGCCTGAAAGAAACCGGTGCCGGACGGATCGGCCAGCAGGCGCGCGACTACGCCAGCGTCTGGTTTCCATTGCGTGGCAGGCAGCACAGCAACTCCTTTCCATTCTTCTGCGACAAGACGATCAGGCGGGTAAACGAACCCAGGTGCACGTACAGCCCGAGAAAGCGTTCGATGACCTGGGCAAACGCATGCAAGCCGCTGCCGACAAAGGCTTCCTCGTCGACGGACAGCAGGACGTCGATGCCGAAGACCAGGCTGCCACCCGCCTCGTCGTGCAGCCAGGTGCTGGCGGCGCGCTGGCGCAGTCCGGTCATGCCCGCGATCTGGCGCGCGGCGCTGGCCGAACCGGGCAAGTTGTACAACTCGAGTATCTGCTTGAAGAGCGGCAAGCCCTGCTCGCTCAGCGACTGATGATTCAGGGACAATTGCGCGATCAGCCGCCAGTGCGACGCCGCACCCGCAGGGAAGCGACAGGGCGCGCCGGGCTTGCGCAGCAGACGCACCGGCAAGGCGCTGGCCGCGCCGTCATGGTGCAAGTCGCCCGCGGCATGGCCGAACACCAGGCGGCTGGGCAAGTCGCGGTTGCTGCAGGTGAGCATGATGGACACCGTTTGCGTCGTGTCGTGCAGCGGCTGCATGGCGCCGTCGACAAAGGAGATGCGCATGTCGTAGCCGGGATGGCTCAACGCCATGTCCTCGTCGCGCCGCGTCACCCAATAACGCCCCTGGCGCCCGCCCGCCTCGCCATGGCGCATCGAATAAAACGGGTGAAACGTGTCCAGCGCGGCGCCTTGCTCCGTTTCACCGAGAACCTGCACACTGTCGACGCTGTGGATGTCGTAGCAATGCGCCTGCCTGACCGAGGGCAGCAGCACATAATCGGCGCTCGCGTGCGTCAGGCGGATGGGATTGGCGGCCTGGCGGAACAGGTTGACGACGGGCGTGCACCCCGGCACCAGATGCCTTGCGGACAGGGGCCGCAAGATGCGCGCGATATCCGCGTCAGCCTGCACGTCGGCCAGCAGCAAGTGCACGGTGCAACGCCGGCAGGCCGGCGGCAACAATGGGCGCAGCGCGGCCAGGTCGAGGTCGACGAAATTGAATTTATCGGGAAAGGCAAACCATTCGCCCAGCAGAAGGTAAGCGGGATGCGAGGCGGCCCTGGCCGGTATCAATGCGTCCTCGGCGGCAAAGCCGACCGGATGCACAGGCACCGCGTCCAGCGGCTGCCACGCGCCATCGACTTCCACATAGGCGCGGCGGGCGCGCAGGAACAGGCTGTCGCGCAGGGTGGCGCAGAACGCAGGTTCGCCGTCGAGGAACAGGCGCAGCATCGGCAGCGCCAGCCCGTCCAGCGTGGACGTGGCGCCCGTCGCTTCGAGCGTGATGCTGATCGCCGCCCCGATATCCGGCGTCAGGCGCACCGCGGGCGGCGCCGCCACGATGGATTGGAAGCGCACGTCGGACAGGCGCAGCGGCGCCACGGCGACATCGTAGGTGGTGGTGAACTTGCAGGTGACGCCCTGATGCTCGGCAGCATGCATGACCGTGCCGCGCGCAATGGTGGCCAGCTCCGTCACCGTCGCCGCATCGTTATCGATGCGCGCAATGGCGCAGGCGGGAAACGGGCGCAAATAATGGGGGAAGTTCACTTCCAGCAAGGTTTCGCTGAAGGCGCCGAAGCCGTCGGCCAGGCGCTTGGCCGTGCGCGCGTTGAACATGGCAAACGCCTGCAGCATGCGCGCCAGGTGCGGGTCGCCCACGTCGCCGCCCAAGATGCCCAGCGCGCCGGCGATGGCCGGATAGCGTCGGGCAAACGCCTGATTGTGCGCATGCAAGGTGCCCAGTTCGCGCTCGTAGTATTGCAGCAACTCGTCCATGCCCGCCCCCATCGCCTGATCGGCACATGCCGGTATAGCCCCGTCTGCATTATTGATGAAGCGGGAGGGAAGAAAATTGAGTTTGAACAAGATTGCGCGCATGCGTCAGCAAGGAGTGCCTTCCTGGCGCAGGTAAAGCAGCTTTTGTTCACTCCTTGTCAATATTAATTGACTTATTCGAAACAATCGTTTTAAATCAGGAAGTTACTCAAAATCAATCATCTTGAGCATTCCAACATCGCATTGACCCTCTCGATGCTGGATGCCCACGTTGATGCACTCTGAAGCCAAGGTATATGGAACTGCTCGACTCCCTGCGTCAGACCCCGCCGCAAGACGACACGATCAGCGGGCACTATGAAGTGCGCCGCTTGCTGGGCGAAGGCGGTTTCGGCCATGTATTCGAAGCCTGGGATGCCAAGCTGTGCCGTAGCGTGGCGCTGAAGCGCCTGAAACCGCAAGCCGACGTGCTGCATCCGGAAAAACTCATCAATGAAGCGCGCCTGGCCGCTTCGCTCAGGCATGCCGCCTTCGTGCGCATCTTCGCCATCGAGGGCCAGGGCACGAGCCAGTCCATCGTCATGGAACTGGTCGAAGGCCAGACCCTGGGCCAGTTCATGCACAGCGGCAAGGCCGACTTGCAGGGGGCGCTCGACATCGCCTACCAGATCGCCGATGCCATGGACGAGGCGCACGCCATGGACCTCGTCCACGGCGACCTGAAACCGTCGAACCTGATGCTGGAAGCGGACGGCAAGGTGCGCATCCTCGACTTCGGCCTGGCGCGCCACATCGACCCGCAAGCCACGCAAACGACCACCCTGTGCGACTTGCAGGGCACCATCGCCTACATGGCGCCCGAACGCCTGATGGGCCGCCTGCCCGACACGCGCGGCGACGTCTACGCGCTGGGCGCCATGCTGTACGAAATGCTGGCCGGCCAGCGCCACTTCGCCCACCTGAACGGCCTGGCCCTGGCCGCCGCTCACATGCAGGCGACGGAACCATGGCCCGACCTGCCCGACTCCGTCCCGCCCGCCATCAACGCCCTCGTGCGCGCGATGACGGCGCACGACCCGGCCGAACGGCCGCGCACCATGCGCGACGTGCGCGAGGCGATCGGGGCGCAGCGCGGGGAGCCGCCCACCCTGGCCACGCCCCTTGCCGACGAGATACCCGCGAAGGAAGAACCACCCGCCAGCGTCTCCATCCGCCTGCCCCTGCCCCGCAAGCGCACGCTTAAATGGGGCGCGGGCGTGGCGCTGCTGGCCGTACTGGCGGGATGGCAGCTGCCCAATATCCTTCCTGCCGTCAAATCGTTCGTCACGGGCGAAAAAGCGCCCGCGCCGTATTCGGAAATGGCCAGCATGGCGGCGGGGATGGAAGCGTTGCGCATGCTCGATCAAGATAGCAGTAAGACACTGGCCATTGAGCATTTCAGTGCCATCCTTAAACACAATCCAGAGCATGCTGCTGCAAATGCCGGCCTGTCACTGGCTTTCACGTTGCGCTATATTGG
Organism: Janthinobacterium sp. SUN206; assembly: GCF_030587305.1. Lineage (NCBI taxonomy): Bacteria > Pseudomonadati > Pseudomonadota > Betaproteobacteria > Burkholderiales > Oxalobacteraceae > Janthinobacterium > Janthinobacterium sp. SUN206. The sequence goes on from NZ_JAPWIB010000001.1 coordinate 2,282,825, forward strand.
TGGTGGCCGCGATGAAACCTGGCTGCAACGCGCGGACATCGCGGCAAAACAGGCATTGGTAGCCGACGATCAGCTGGCGCTTGCCCATGTGGCACAGGCCTGGGTTCTGGAATATCAAGGCAAACGCCCGCAAGCGATGCAGGAAATCACGGCAGCCTTAAACCTTGAACCAAACAATCTGCTGGGCATGTATGGTAAGGCGCGCCTACTCATCCATGCACAAAAATTTGATCTGGCTCAGGAAGTGCTTGGCAAGGCCATCACACTGTATCCCCGTGATCGCCCTTTCATTTCCATCCTGGGCAAGCTGCACTATAACCTTGGTAATTACACGGAGGCTGAAAAGCTCTTTCGGACAGCCATACAGATGGACCCGCATGTGGCCAATTCCTATGCCCAACTCAGCGGTACACTTGACCGTCTGAATCGCAATGACGAAGCCCTGCAAGTTCTGCAACAAGGATTGCAGGTGCATCCCGACTGGGAACTGTATACCAACCTTGGCAATGCCCTGTTTAATCGAGGCGACTATCTGGGAGCAGTGCAGGCATTTAAAAATGCCGTCTCAGAAACTAAAGGCAGTCCCGGTAACTACCTGCTATGGGCGAACTTGGCGGATGCCCAGCGGTGGGTGCCCGGACAGATTGAGTTGTCACGCGATTCTTACCGGCGCGCAATTACGCTGATTCAAGTGATGTTACGCCACTCGCCAGACGACCCAAAAATCAATTCGCGGCTAGCACTATATTCAGCCTATGCGGGCTCGCAAGACGATGCGCTGAAGCACGTAACACAAGCTGTCCAGCTTGCTCCCACATTGCCAGACATCCATTTCAGGGCCGCACTGACCTATGAACTGATAGGCAAGCGCAATGAAGCGATGGCGGCGCTGCAGCAGGCCATAGAACGCGGCTACCCTCTCAACCTGATCGAATCTGCTCCCGATCTGTTGACACTAAGGCGAGATGCTCGCTATCAGAAATTACTTATTAATATGGAAAGAAACCAGAAAACATGACGTACGAAAAACCCTGGATGAAGTTATCGGTCCACTTTGATGCAGACCAGATCACCAACCAACTCGACTATGCGTTTACGTCCTGCGACGGCAGCGCCGACCCGCGCCACGGCCCCTACATGGGTGGCGTACACTTCCAGCAGGGCCAACACGTCTACCTGGAAGTCAATTGCTGTGGCAGCAAAGACAGTGGTTTCACCTCCTTCCAGATCGTCGATTGCAGCCTGATCAGCATACCCCAGTTGACCCAGATCGGCCCCGACGTACCCACCCGCTATTCGCTGCCTTCGCCCTTCCTGCAAGCCGCCGGCGCCACCTATCAGCTGCCCCTGGATTTCGAATCCCATGTATTGCCGCCTGATCCAGCCTTGCCCGATCTGCGCCGCATCCGCCAGGAATGGAAACACAACCTTGACGTAGGTCAGAGCAAGGGCCGCTGGGAACTCTCGTTTGTGCTGACTGTACGCATCATTCGCGGCGAGCAAGACTTGCCGGAACTGCGCGTCTTCAGTTTTGATCCGGAAGCGTCGATAGGCGGCCACACCGATACGTAAACCGTACAGCCACCGACAGACACTTATCGACCAATAGCAAGTGCCACCGGATATCCAAGCCGCGCCACCTCCACCGGCGCGGCTTTTTCACATCCGCACGCAATACGCCGCCCCGCCCGCCGAAAGCGGTAAAATGACGGCCTTGAACCCAAGCTCCGCCCCCTGGCGCGGCCTTGAATGCACACAGCACCACCCACAGCCCGGCAGGCATGCATTTCCTGCCGCCGGACCAACGACAAAGAACACATGACCACCGTCCCCAAAGAAATCAACGCCGCCGCGGCAAAGAAGAATTCCGCTGAAAAGCTTACTCCCATGATGCAGCAATATTTAGGCATCAAGGAAAACCACCCGACGATGCTGGTCTTCTACCGCATGGGCGATTTCTACGAGCTGTTTTTCGAGGATGCGGAAAAAGCCTCGCGCCTGCTGGGCATTACCCTGACGGCGCGCGGCGTGGCCAGCGGCAACCCCATCAAGATGTGCGGCGTGCCGTTTCATTCGCTCGACGGCTATCTGGCCAAGCTGGTCAAGCTGGGCGAGTCGGTGGCCATCTGCGAACAGATCGGCGACCCGGCCACCAGCAAGGGCCCCGTCGAGCGCAAGGTCATGCGCGTCGTCACGCCCGGCACCCTGACGGATGCGGACTTGCTGCCTGAAAAGGCCGAGCGCCCGCTGCTGGCCATGTGCAGCATCACGCAGCGCAAGACGGTCACCACGGGCCTGGCCTGGCTGTCGCTGGCCAGCGGTGCCTTGAAGCTGATGGAGTTTTCCGGCGACAGCGCCACCGTGGCCGTGCGCCTGCAGCAGGAACTGGAACGCATCGTGCCGGCCGAAATCTTGAGCGGCGACAACGGCAACCTGTTCGACGATTACGCGGGCACGCACATCAACCGCGTGCCGGACTGGCATTTCGACGTGGTGGGCGGCCACAAGGCCCTGCTCGACCAATTGGGCGTGGCGACCCTGACGGGTTTTGGCGCCGATGGCCTCGGCGCCGCGTTCGGCGCGGCCGGCGCGCTGCTGCGCTATGCGCAATCGACGCAGGGCCGCGGCTTGCAGCACGTGCGCTCTTTGATCACGGAAACGGAAAGCGAATTCATCGGCCTGGATGCGGCCACGCGGCGCAACCTGGAATTGACGGAAACCATCCGCGGCCAGGAATCGCCGACGCTGTTTTCCCTGCTGGATCATTGCCGCACGGCCATGGGTTCGCGCATGCTGCGCCACTGGCTGCACCATGCGCGGCGCGACCAGAACGTGGCCCGCGCGCGCCATGAAGCGATCGCCGCGCTGGCGCAAAGCGAAGCGGCCGGTCCGCTCGCCGCCACCCTGGCGCAAGTGCCCGACATCGAACGCATCACCACGCGCATCGCCCTGCTGTCGGCCCGTCCGCGCGACCTGGCCGCCCTGCGCGACGGCTTGCTGCAACTGCCCGCCCTGCGCGGCGACGTGGTCCGTTGTTATGGTCCCGGCCAGGGCGGCGAAAGCGGCTTGCTGGCCGCCATCCACGGAGCGCTGGCCACGCCGACGGCCTGCCTGGACTTGCTGGTGCGCGCCGTGGCGCAGGAACCAGCCGCCATGGTGCGCGACGGCGGCGTCTTTGCCACCGGTTTCGACGCGGAACTCGATGAATTGCGCGCGCTGTCGGAAAACGCGGGCCAGTTCCTGCTCGACCTGGAAACGCGCGAACGCGCACGCACGGGCATCGCCAACCTGCGCGTCGAATACAACAAGGTGCATGGCTTCTACATCGAAGTCACGCACGGCCAGACAGACAAGGTGCCGGACGACTACCGCCGCCGCCAGACCCTGAAAAACGCCGAGCGCTACATCACGCCCGAACTGAAAGTGTTCGAAGACAAGGCCCTGTCGGCGCAAGACAAGGCGCTGGTGCGCGAAAAGATGCTGTATGACCTGCTGCTGGCCGAACTGGCGCCGCACATCGGCACCCTGCAGACGATTGCGCAAGGCCTGGCCCAGCTCGATACCCTGAATGCGCTGACGGAACATGCGCAACAGCACAACTGGGCCGCGCCGCAACTGGTCGACGAGCCGTGCATCAACATCGTCGAAGGCCGCCACCCCGTGGTGGAAAAGCAGATCGAACGCTTCATCGCCAACGATTGCCGCTTCGTCAACGAGCGCCGGCTGCTCTTGATCACCGGCCCGAACATGGGCGGTAAATCGACCTTCATGCGCCAGGTGGCACTCATCACCCTGCTGGCCTACGTGGGCAGCTACGTGCCGGCCGCGTCCGCCACCATCGGCCCCATCGACCGCATCTTCACGCGCATCGGCGCCACCGACGACCTGGCGGGCGGACGCTCGACCTTCATGGTGGAAATGACGGAATCGGCCGCCATCCTGAACGGCGCCACCGAGCATTCCTTGGTGCTGATGGATGAAGTGGGCCGCGGCACCTCGACCTTCGACGGCCTGGCCCTGGCGTGGGCCATCGCGCGCCATTTGATCGACACCAGCCGTAGTTTCACCCTGTTTGCCACACATTACTTTGAGCTGACGCAATTGCCGGACAGTCATCCGAGCGCCGCCAACGTGCATTTGTCCGCCGTCGAGCACAAGGACAGCATCGTCTTCCTGCATGCCGTGCAAGCCGGTCCCGCCTCGCAAAGCTATGGCTTGCAGGTGGCGCAACTGGCCGGCGTGCCGCAGCCCGTGATCAAGGCGGCGCGCAAACACCTGGCGCGCCTGGAAGCGCAGGCGCTCGACGCCACGCCGCAACGCGACCTGTTCGCCCTGCCCTCCGCCGATCCGTATGCGCAAGAGGAAGAAGAGGAAGCGGCGGCACCGCTGGCCGCGCTGAACGCGGCGCAGCAAGCCTTGCTCGACGCCATCACCGACCTCGATCCCGATGCGCTCACCCCGCGCGACGCGCTGGAGCAGCTGTACCAGTTGAAACGGCTGGCCGCCGCATGACCTTCCGGCGCAGCTCGATACGCCTGCTGGCCGCCGGCTTGCTCGCTGCCAGCCTGCCATGGCAAGCGGCGGTGGCGGCCCCCGTCGACCAGGCCGGCTTCGAGTTTGCCGTGCTGGGCCATTCCTTCAACGCAGGGCCGGACGACGGCCCCCTGAAAAAAGCCATCGCCGACACGAGCGCCTTCAATGCGTCGTTCGTCGTGGCCACCGGCATCAAGGCCGCCAGCGAATCGTGCAGCGACAAGCTGTATGGCCAGCGCAAGGACTTGCTCGACGCCAGCGGCCCGCCGCTGATCGTCTCGCTGTCGGCCAGCGACTGGGCCAACTGCCGCAATTCGCGCGGCAGGGTCAACGCCATCGAACGCCTGAACCGCTTGCGCGACGTGTATTTCGCCGATGACCAGAGCCTGGGCCAGCACAAGCTGACCCTGTCGCGGCTGTCATCGACGGCGAAATTCCGCAGCTATGCGGAAAATGCCCACTGGGAATACGGCGGCGTATTGTTTGCCACCGTGAATCTGCCGGCGAATAACAACCATTTCTTGCCGGAAGCGGGACGCAACAGCGAATTCGAAGACCGCCTGGTCGCCAACCGTTCCTGGCTGCAGCGATTGTTCGCCATGGCGCAGCGCAAGCAGCTTGACGGCATCGTGCTGTTTTCCGATGGCGACGTGGGCGTGCTCGATGAAGACGACAATTCGCTGCTGCCCAGCTTCAGTTCGAAACAGGATGGCTTTGCCGGACCGCGCAAGCAGATCCGCACTTTGGCCAAGAAGTTCAGCGGCAAGGTGTTATTGGTCGATACGCAGCGCGATGGCGACGCGGATGGCAAGGAGGGAAAAAGTAAAAAGGCAGCAGCCAGGGCTGGCGGGCCGAAAATCAGCTGGAAAGGCAACCTGGGCCACGTCAGCATCGACAACGACTGGTCCGCCATCGCCGTCCGGCCCGGCAAGACGCCATTCTTTGAGGTACGTCAACGCGCTACCCGCCCATCGGCGCAGGCGCGCGCCAAGGCGTCGACGCTGCGCCGATAAAATAAAGGCCGGCACGCAGCCAGCCTTTATCTATCCAACAACAGGCGTCACGACCAACAAACGTCACGACGCCTGAGAAAACCGTCGCGAGCAGCGGCGCGGCGTGGCCGAGAAGCGCAACCGTACTCTAGTACGGTGAACATCGCCGGCCGCAAAGCGCGCCGCGCAGCAGGTTTGCTCAGGTGTTAGTGAATAGGGTGGGTACGGAAGTGATCGCCGTCTTCGCCTTCATCATCTTCATCGCCATGGTCATGGCCGTGTGCGCCATGCACGTGGCCATGGGCGATTTCTTCTTCGGTGGCTTCGCGCACGTCGGCGACGGTCAGCGAGAAGCGCAGCGCGATGCCGGCCAGTGGATGGTTGCCGTCCAGAACGACCTTGTCGTCGGCGATATCGGTGACCGTGAAGATCATCGCTTCTTCGTCCGGCGAATCGCTTTCCGGCATGCCTTCGAACTGCATGCCCACTTCCAGCGGCTCAGGCAGGCGATTGCGCGGCTCGACCTTCACCAGGGCTGGATCGTATTCACCGAAAGCATCATCCGGTTCGATCTGGATCGTGTTGGAATAGCCAACTTCCTTGCCGTCGAGCTCTTCTTCGATCTTCGGCAGGGTGTTTTCATAATCACCGTGCAGGTAGACCATCGGCTGACGGCCGTCTTCGATCAGATTGTCTTGCGCGTCTGACAGTTTGTAGTTGACAGTCACGACCGTATTTTTGGCAATCTTCATTATGCTTCCTTTCATTGTATAAGCTGGCAAATTATACCTTCACGCCGCCAACGGCAGGCGCATTCCTGCATTTCCGGTTGTTATAATGGGCGCATGAAAACATTAACTCTCCTCGGCGATATCACGCCGGCGCAATTCCTGCGCGACTACTGGCATAAAAAACCCTTGTTGATCCGTCAAGCCGTGCCTGGCTTCAAGGCGCTGTTCGATTTCAAGGCCCTGGCCGAGCTGGCTACCCTCGATCACGTCGAATCGCGCCTGGTCAGCCATGCGGACGGCCACTGGAACATGCAGCAAGGCCCTTTGACCAGCCTGCCTTCGCTGAAACAGAAGGAATGGACCCTGCTGGTGCAGGGCGCCAACCTGCACAGCGCCAAGGCCGACGCCCTGCTGCGCCAGTTCCGCTTCCTGCCGGACGCGCGCCTGGACGACCTGATGGTCAGCTTCGCCACCGATGGCGGCGGCGTGGGCCCGCATTTCGATTCCTATGACGTATTCCTGCTGCAAGGCCAGGGCAAGCGCCACTGGCGCATCGGCGCGCAGAAAGACCTGAGCCTGATCGACGGCTTGCCGCTGAAGATCCTCAGCAATTTCACGCCCGATGAAGAATTCACGCTGGAACCGGGCGACATGCTGTATCTGCCGCCCCACTACGCGCACGACGGCGTGGCCATCGGCGATTGCCAGACGTATTCGATCGGCTTCCGCTCGCCCACGTTCCAGGAGCTGGGCGAAGCGTTCCTGCAATTCATGGCCGACTCGATCGACTTGCCGGGCATTTACAGCGATCCGGACTTGAAAGCGTCGGGCAAACCGGCGGAAATCCCCCGTGAAATGCTCAGCACCATCGCGGAAGAAATGAACAAGGTGCGCTTCACGGAAGAAGACGTGACCATTTTCCTGGGCGAACACCTGTCGGAACCGAAGCACAATGTATTTTTCACGCCGCTGTCCAAGCCGCTGACGGTAGGCCGCTTCGCGGACGCCGCACAGAAAAAGGGTGTCGTGTTGTCGCGCAAGACCCTGATGCTGTATCGTGGCAAGAATGTCTTCATCAATGGCGAATCGTTTGCCATTGGCAAGGCCGATAAAGCGGCCCTGGAAACCCTGGCCAACGAACGCGCCCTCGATGGCGCCGCCGTGGCCCAGGCTTCCGATGACGTGATGGATGCGTTATATACGTGGTATCAGGATGGCTGGCTCGAACTGGCTTGAATGGGGGCGGCGTAGCAAAGTGGTATTACAGTAGGTAAAATAACAGCATCTGCGTTAGCGCAATAAAACATATTATTTTTATATCGTTTTGTCGCGCTTTCGCAAATCGCTTACACTTGCTTGCAATTTGCTTCGGCAAATATTGCGATATCACAAAATAGTTGCGAATTTGCCTCTTGCTCCTATTGCGACGCACCAAAAATCGCTATAATATTCGGTTAGGAAGTTTCCGTTGTCTGGCAGGCACCACCTGGTACGAAAAGCCTTCGAAGACGACCTAACGAGCGATAATTACCGGTAATTATTCATCGCAACAATATTGATTTATTTTTTGAAATAATTAAGGAAAACAAATGAAAAAATCCCTGCTGATCGCCTCCCTGATGGTTGTTGCTCTGGCTGCTTGCAGCAAAAAAGAAGAAGCTCCTGCACCAGCACCAGTAGTTGAAACCCCAGCACCAGCACCAGCAGTTGAAGCTGCTCCAGCTGCTGCTGCTGACGCTGCTGCTTCGGCCGCTACCGACGCTGCTGCTGCTGCTTCGGCTGCCGCTTCGGCCGCTACCGACGCTGCTTCGGCTGCTTCGGCTGCTGCATCGGCTGCTAAGTAATTTAGCACCCTGCACTAAAGAAAGCCGACCTTCGGGTCGGCTTTTTTGCGTCCGGCGTTTTATCCGCAGGATATAAGGCTGGACGCAGGCAATAAAAAAGGCTGCGCCGGTTTCCCGGATCAGCCTTTTTTATTGCGCGGCAGGTTGTGATACCCGCCGCGAATGCACCGCTTACTTCAGCTGCTCGTTCAGCAAGCCCAGGATCTTCTCGGCCACTGGCGAGACATCGGGCTGGCCTTCGTTGCTGAGAATGCTGACCAGGCTGGTCGAGCCATTGCCGGCCTTGACCAGGACGCGGTAGCGCTGCGCTTCCTTGTCCTTGTCGGACGACGAACCCCAGCTGAACAGTTTCGAGAAGAAACCATCCTTCTTGACCGCGTCCGGATCGACGTAACGCACGAAATACGTGCCTTGCGTGCGGTCGCGGTCTTCCACGGTGAAGCCGACGCGGTCCAGCGCCAGGCCGACACGGCGCCAGGCGCGGTCGAAACCTTCATCGACTTCGATGGCGCGCGCCGGCGTGGCGGCGTCGCCCACCAGCTTGGCGTGCAGCGGCTGCACGATGGCGCCATCAATGGCTGTCTTCGCTTGTGCTTCATCGCTAGCCGCGCCCAGGCGCGTCATCAGCTTGGCCAGGAATTGCGCCTCCAGGCCCGGATCGTTCGGACGCGCGGTCCAGGTGGTGGTTTCCTTGTCGCGGCCCGTGACGACCTCTTCCACGCCGCGGTGGCTGATGTAGATCTCGGTCGAACCATCGGCCAGACGCTCCACGCGGGTGCGGAACTTGTCTTTTTCACCAGTCGAGTACATCGAATCGAAAGCCTTGCCGATGGTGTTGCGGATAAAGTCTTGCGGCAGCTTGGCGCGGTTTTCGTTCCACTCGGTTTCCATGATGCCAGCCGTAGGCTGGTCGATGGCGACGGTAAAGCCCGAATCTTCCCAGAATTGCTTGAGTTGCGGCCACAGCACTTCAGGCGACTGCTTGACGACCAGCCAGCGCTGGTTGCCCGCGCGCTCGACCTTCACGCCACCGGCCGTGACGGGCACGACACCCACCACGCCGTCGGCGCCCACGATGACGGGCGTGCCGGCCGTGGCATTGCGCTGGGCGTTGTAGCCGGAAGCCGTGGCCACGCCGTTTTTCGAATCCGGCAAGGAATAACGGTTGTCCTGCTGCAATTGCGTCAGGTCAGGCGGCACGTCCAGGGTGCTGGCTTTCTTGACCGACTTGTAGTCGACCTTGTCGCCGCCGACTACCGAACTGATCATGCCGCAGCCCGCGAGGCTGGCTGCGACGGCGCCGATGACGATGCCGCGGACGGCGATGGTGGCAGGCGCCGGTTTGGTTTTCTTGCAATTAGTCATGTCGTAACTGGATAAGAAGCTAAGTAGCAGCTGGAATCAGGAAAGGTCCGGGCTGGTCAAGCCCGGGCTTGAAGTTCGGCTTAAGACAGGATGCCAGCGTCGCGCAAGGCATCGCGCACGGTGGCATGGCAATTTTCAGCCAGCGGCACCAGTGGCAAGCGTATGCCGGCTGGCATCAGACCCATTTCGGCCAGCGCCCATTTGACGGGCACCGGGTTGGGCTCGACAAACAATTTCTGGTGCAAAGGGAACACTTTGTTATTGATGGCAATCGCCGTGGCGCGCTCGCCCGCCATGGCTGCCACGCACAGTTCGTGCATGGCGCGCGGCGCAACGTTGGCCGTCACGGAAATGTTGCCGTGGCCGCCGCAGAACATCAGCGCCATGGCCGTCGGATCGTCGCCCGAGTACACGGCGAAGTCCGCTGGAACCAGGCGCAGCAGGTCGACGCCGCGGCCGATATTGCCGGTCGCATCTTTCACGCCGACGATATTCGGGATGGCGGACAGGCGCACGATGGTCTCGTTGCTCATGTCGGCAACCGTACGGCCAGGCACGTTGTACAGGATGACGGGAATGTCGACGGCTTCGGCGATGGCCTTGAAGTGCTGGTACATGCCTTCCTGGGTAGGACGGTTGTAGTACGGCACCACTTGCAAGACAGCATCGGCGCCCGCTTCTTTCGCGTAGCGCGTCAGTTTGATGGCCTCGGCCGTGGAGTTGCCTCCGGCGCCGGCGATGATAGGAATGCGTCCCTTGGCATGTTCGACGGTCAACTGGATCAGTTCGCAGTGTTCTTCCACGCTGACTGTTGCCGATTCGCCCGTCGTGCCAACGATGACGATGCCGTCCGTACCCTCGGCGATATGCCAGTCGATCAGCTTGCGCAGACCTGGAAAGTCCAGACTGCCGTCTGCGTGCATCGGGGTGACGATTGCTACAATGCTGCCCTTGATCATAGTAAGTTTATAGCGCCGATAAATAAAACAACGATTGTAGCGGATAGCCCGCGCCTGTGGTGCATTCTGACATAGTATGGCCGCTCAAAACGTCGGCAGCAGGGCTGCCAACCGTGGAAAATCCGGCCGGACGGCGCAAATTCGTTGCACCAGAGCAGCTTTTGGCTGTTCCACGCGCCCATCCTCATACGCTACCACACGCAAGCCGTGCTGCACCGCCCAGGTCAGCATTTCGCCTTCCTTCAGCAGGAATTTCGGATTCGACGGTTTACCGAACTGCTCATTGCCCTCGGCAAACGTTTCATACAGCAGCACGCCATCGGGCGCCAGGCTGGCCACCATGGCTTCCAGCAGCGGCCGGTGCAGATAATTGGTGACGACGATGCCGGCAAAGCGGCCGGGAGCGAAAGGCCACACGGCGCCCGGCGCTTCCAGGTCCACCAGCGAGGTGGTGATGCCCGTGCCAGCCGCCTTTTCCAGCATTTCCGGATCATGGTCGAGCGCGATCACGGGGTGGCCCAGGCTTACCAGGTGGCGCGCGTGGCGGCCTGCGCCGCAGGCCAGGTCCAGCACCTCACCGCCCGGGATCAGGGGCGCCCAGCGGCGCAGCCAGCCGGAAATCGCTTCGGTTTCTAATATTGGTTCAGTTACTTGCATCGGTACTTCCATCAATTATGTGCGTACATCCAGTTGCGGGCATCAAGTCAATATCGCCGTCAGGGGCGTGACCAGGGTGACAAAAATGCCGATGACAAATTCGATCGCCGCCAGCAAGGCGCGGTTCAAGATGCCCGTGTACATCAGCAACACCAGGGCGCCGAAGACATACAGGCTGTAGCGCTCGATGCTGGCGTAAGGGCGCGCCAGCTGCATCGGCAGCAAGCCCGTCATGATGCGCCCGCCATCGAGGGGCGGCACGGGAATCAGGTTAAAGACGAACATGGCCGCATTCACGCTGACGCCGGCGCCCGCCATCTTGCGGAAAAACATGCCCATTTCCGTCGGCGGCAAGACGCTGAGCACGACGAAGGCGATCATCCAGCCCAGGCCCATGACGAAATTGGCGCCAGGCCCGGCAAACGCCACCCAGGCCATCTGCTTCTTCGGATTGCGCAGGCGGCTGAAATCGACGGGCACCGGCTTGGCATAGCCGAACGGCACCTGGATCGTGAAATACAGCATCAAGGGCAGCAAGATCGTGCCGAAAGGGTCGATATGCCGCATGGGATTGAGGCTCAGCCTGCCCTCGTTCGAGGCCGTGGGGTCGCCGAAATAGCGGGCCGCGTAGCCGTGCGCCGCCTCATGCAGGGAAATGGCAAACAGCACCGGCACCAGGTAGACCGCAACGGTCTGGACTATCGTATTGAAATCGCTCATGACCGCGATTCTACCAGAGCAGTCCCAGCCCCTTTCTTACGTTGTCATTAAGAACAGGTGAAGACCGGCGCCAGCACGGGCGCACAATGCCGCCTACAAACCCAGCACGGCCGGGTCACCCCGTCCCACGCGCACCACTTCCGGCTCCGGCCCCGTCAGGTCGATCACGGTACTGGGACCATGCGCGCAGACGCCACCGTCGACGATCAGGTCGACCAGTTTTTCCAGCCGCTCGCGGATCGTGTCGGCATCCGTCAGGCTGTCTTCGTCGCCCGGCAAGGTCAATGTCGCGCCCAGCAGCGGCTGGCCCAGCTCTTCCAGCAGGCATTGCACGATGCGGTGCTGCGGCACGCGCAGGCCGATGGTCTTGCGCGAAGGATGGCTGAGGCGGCGCGGCACTTCCTTCGTCGCTTCCAGGATGAACGTATAGGCGCCGGGCGTGGCCGCCTTGAGCAGGCGGAACTGGCGGTTGTCCACGCGGGCATACACGCCCAGCTCGCTCAAGTCGCGGCACAGCAAGGTTAAATGGTGCTTTTCATCCACACCACGGATGCGGCGCAGGCGCTCGACGGCACCCTTGTCGTCGAGCTGGCACACCAGCGCGTAGCAGGAGTCGGTGGGCAAGGCCACCACGCCGCCGGACTGGATGATCTGCGCCGCCTGCTTGATCAGGCGCAATTGCGGATTGTCGGGGTGAATATGAAAAAATTGACTCATGTGTAAGCGTTCTGGCGAACCAGCTTGTTAAGTTGGCATTATTGTACGCTGCGCAGCGCGGCGATGCGTTGTTCGAGGGGTGGATGGGTGGCGAACAGCGCGCCCCAGCCGCCATTGCCGCCGCTGATGCCCAGCGCCTGCATCGATTGCGGCAATTCGCCCGGCGGCACGCCGCCCAGGCGGGCCAGCGCATGCATCATCGGCGTGGGGCTGCCCAGCAGCTTGGCGGAACCGGCGTCGGCGCGGAATTCGCGCTGGCGCGAGAACCAGGCCACGATGATGGAAGCGAGCAAGCCGAAGATCACTTCGCACACCATCACGGTCACAAAGTAACCGATGCCGCGTCCGCCGCCTTCGCGGTTGTTATTTTTCAACAGGACATTGTCGACAAAGAAACCCACCACGCGGGCCATGAAGACGACGAAGGTATTCACCACGCCCTGGATCAGGGTCAAGGTGACCATGTCGCCATTCGCCACGTGGGCGATCTCGTGGCCCAGCACGGCTTCCACTTCATCGCGGTTCATGCTTTGCAGCAAGCCCGTGGACACGGCCACCAGCGCCGAATTCTTGAAGGCGCCCGTGGCGAACGCATTCGCGTCGCCTTCGTACACGGCCACTTCCGGCATGCCGATGCCGGCCCGCTCGGACAGCGCGCGCACGGTATTGACCAGCCACAACTCCGTCGACGACGTCGGATTGTCGATCACGCGCGCGCCCGTGCTCCACTTGGCCATCGGTTTGCTGATCAACAGCGAAAAGATCGAGCCCGTGAAGCCGACCACCAGCGAAAACACCAGCAGGCTGCCCAGGTTCAGGGTACTGCCGCGCGCCGGATTGCCCACGCCCAGCAAACTGAGCACGAGCGACAGCACCAGCATCACGGCCAGGTTGGTTGCAATAAACAGGACGATACGTTTCATGGGCGATGGCTCCGGAAAACAAGAATGACTAAAAGATAAGTATGCAGTCGCGACTTTTCAAGCCCGCGCGGCAGGCGCAGGCCAGCCGCGCCCTAGAACCAGTCGTGCCAAATCGGGGTGACGTTGGCTGGCAATGGCGGCAACATGGCAAAATCCACGCGCGACTCGCCCGGCGCATGGAAATCCGTGCCGCGCGAGGCGAGGAAACCGTAGGCGTTGGCCAGCTGCGCGTATTCCGGATACTGGTCCGGGCTGTGGCTGCCCGTGACGACCTCGATGGCCACGCCGCCGAGTTGTTTGAATTCATCGAACAGCACGCCTTGCGCCATGTCGCTGAAGCGGTAGCGGCCCGGATGGGCGATGACGGCCACGCCGCCCGCGCCGCGGATCCAGCCGACCGCTTCAGCCAGGGTGGCCCAGCGGTGCTCGACGTAGCCCGGCTTGCCTTCCGACAGGTATTTCTTGAACACGTCGGGAATGTTCGCGCATTTGCCCGTTTCCACGATGTAACGGGCAAAGTGCGTGCGCGACATCAGGTCCGGGTTGCCGACGAATTTCAAGGCCCCTTCATAGGCGTCGGGGATGCCAGCCAGGTCCAGCTGGCGGGCGATTTCGCGGCCGCGCGCGTCGCGCCCGGAACGCGTGCGGTGCAAGCCCTGCACGAGACCCGGATTGTTTTCATCGACTTGCAAGCCGACGATGTGCACGGTTTCGCCGGCCCACGTGATGGAAATTTCCACGCCGGCCACGAAGCGCATGCCCAGGTCCAGCGCGGCCGTGCGCGCGGCGGCGACGCCGGACACTTCATCGTGGTCCGTCAGCGCCCACACGTCCACGCCCGCCTTGCGCGCGTAAGCGGCCACGGCGGCCGGTGACAGCACGCCGTCGGAGATATTCGAATGACAATGCAGGTCGACTTTAAGCATGTGAAAACAATACCCCGCACGGGCTCAGCATGGAAGAAGTTTTCATTGTACGCTGCTTGGCCAATCGCGCTGCAGCGTTCCCGACACACATCAGGCCAAAAACGCTTCCACCAGCCGCGCCAGTGCCTGCGGCTGATCATGATGCAGCATGTGGCCCGCATCCGCCATCATCTCGCAGCGCACATCCTTGATGCAGGCCAAACGCCGGTCGATTTCGATGCGCGCCTGTTCCTTGGGCCCCATCCATTGCCACATATTCGTGTCATCGGCCTCCACCCACAGCACGGGCGCCGTGATGCGGCGCCAGCACGCCATCACTTCTTCCACCTGGTACAGGATGGGATTGACGCGCTTGTGCTGCGGGTCGCCCAGGATGTCCCACTCGCCCGCCTCGTTGCGCGCCGACCAGTGTTCGGCCAGGAAAGCGGCGCGCTCGTCGGGCAGGCGCGGATTGGTCTTTTGCAGGCGCTCGGCCACGGCGCGCTGCGAAGGATAGCTGCGCATGGCGGGCGGCTCGCGCAATTCGTCCAGCCACTTGGCGTAGCGGGCCGGCGCCTGCTCCGGCTGCGTTGCCATCATGCCGAAGCCTTCCAGGTTGATGAAGCGGCTGATGCGCTCCGGGCGCACGCCCGCGTACAGGCCGGCCACGTTGGCGCCCATGCTGTGGCCCAGCAGGTTGACGGGCGCGTCCGGCGAATAGTGCAGCAACATGGCGTCCAGGTCGGCCAGATAGTCGGGGAACCAGTAGGTGTCCGATTGCGTGTAGTCGCTGAGGCCAAAGCCGCGCCAGTCGGGCGCGATCACGTGCCAGTCGCCTTGCAACTCGTCGACGACGAACTGGAACGAGGCGGCCACGTCCATCCAGCCGTGCACCATGAACAGGATGGGCGCGCCTTCGCGGCCCCAATGGCGCACATGCGTACGGGCGCCGCGGATGTTGATGAATTCGGAACGGGAAAGTTTCATGGGTTTCATCGGATGCCTGCCTTGAAAGTGGCGCAGATGGCGCCACATGCTGTGTCTGTAGATAGGGCGCACATAAAAGTACGACCGTTCTATAATTATACCGGATTAGCGGCCGGCGCTCGGACTTGCCCTGCAACAGCGTAAAATAGCGCAAAACTTCCGCGTCCGGCCGTGCCCGGCGCTTCCACCACCGCCACAGGCTAACGATGACACTCTACCAATTGGGCGCCGATGCGCCGCTGATTGATGCTTCCGCTTTTGTTGCCGACACGGCCAACGTGATCGGCAAGGTGACCCTGGAAGCGAATACGTCCGTATGGTTCGGCGCCACGATCCGCGGCGACAACGAGCGCATCACCGTGGGCGCCAACAGCAATGTGCAGGAAGGCGCCGTGCTGCACACGGACCCGGGCTACCCGCTGGACATCGGCCGGAACGTGACCATCGGCCACCAGGCGATGTTGCATGGATGCACGATCGGCGATGGCGCCCTGGTCGGCATCCAGGCCGTGATCCTGAATGGCGCGAAGATCGGCAAGAACTGCCTGGTCGGCGCGGGCGCGCTGGTCACGGAAGGCAAGGAATTTCCCGACAATATGCTGATCATCGGCTCACCGGCGAAAGCCGTGCGGGCCCTGACGGCAGACGATATCACCAGGCTACAAGGCAACGCCGTGAACTATGTGCAACGCGGCCAGCTATTTAATACGCAACTCAAGAAGATTGGATAAGAGAATGACGACTGAAACCACGGGCGCAATCAGCGCAGCCGTTAGCGGCCAGGATACCCTGCAAAAATTTATTTTCGACAACGCCGCCGTGCGCGGCCAGTTCATCGACGTTTCGGCCACGTGGCAGGAAGTGGTGTCGCGCCACGCCTACCCGACGGCCGTGAAAAAAGTGCTGGGCGAAATGGTGGCTGCCGCCGCCCTGCTGTCGGCCAACCTGAAATTCAACGGTTCCATCATCATGCAAATCCATGGCGACGGCCCCGTGCGCCTGATGGTGGTCGAGTGCGACTCCGACCTGCGCCTGCGCGCCACGGCCAAGCTGGACCCGGACGCCACGATTCCCGACGTGGCCACCGTGCCGCAATTGCTCAACGCCACGGGCAAGGGCCGCTTCATCATCACCCTGGACCCGGCCGACAAGGTGCCGGGCCAGCAACCGTACCAGGGCATCGTGCCGCTGGACGGCGACGACATGGCCACCGTGATCGAAAACTACATGTTGCGTTCGGAACAGCTCGACACCCGCCTGTGGCTGGCCACGGACGACAGCGTCTCGCGCGGCCTGCTGCTGCAAAAGCTGCCCCACCATGGCGGCAAGGCCGAAGCGACGCCCGTGTCGGAAGAAGACGCGCTGGACACGTGGAACCGCGCCGTGATGCTGGCCTCGACCCTGAAAGAGGCGGAAATCCTGTCGACGGATATCGATACCCTGATGCAGCGCTTGTTCTGGGAAGAAACCATCCGCGTCTTCGATCCCCTGCACCCGAGCTTCCATTGCAGCTGCACGCGCGAAAAAGTGGGCAATATGCTCAAGATGCTGGGCGAGGAGGAAGTCAACAGCACCCTGGAAGAAGTGGGCCAAGTGGGCGTGAACTGCGATTTCTGCGGTCAGCACTATGAATTCGACAAGGTCGATTGCGCGCAGCTGTTCGTCACGGATGCGCCGGCCGAAGTCCTGATTCCACCCGCAGCCAGCATCAACTGATCATTACACTTTCGCAATGAATCTGCCGCGCCGCCCCTGAGGCGGCGCAATTGTTTCTGCTGTCATCTTCCCGTCATCAGTTCGTCATCAGCCCGTCACGCGCCGCCGTTACGCTGCGCAGCTTGTATTACTTCCAATACTTTCCACAGGCTGATGATGAATACCCACTTGACGCTGGCCCTGCGCCGCCATTCCTTCCATGTTTTGCTGGGCGCTTGCGCCGCAGGCCTCTCCTTGCCTGCCCTGGCGCAAACGGCCGTCGCCGCCGCCGTGGCGTCCGCCGCCACCGACATGGCCTCCGCCCCCGCTGCCGATGACAATGCTCCGATGGCCACCGTGGAGATTTCCTCGCGCAAGACGCGCTCTTCCGTCGCCCTGAGCAAGAATGAAATCCAGAAAATCCTGCCCGGCACGAATCCGTTAAAGGCCCTGCAAACCTTGCCTGGCGTCAGCTTCCAGACGGCCGACCCATGGGGCAACAACGAGCAAAACCTGTCGCTGTTCGTGCATGGTTTTTCCGGCCAACAACTGGGCTACACCATGGACGGCGTGCCGCTGGGCGACCAGCAATACGGCAACTACAACGGCCTGTCGCCGCAGCGCGCCGTGATCAGCGAAAACGTGCGCAGCGTCGTGCTGTCGTCTGGCGCGGGCGACCTGGCCACGGCGTCGACCAGCAACCTGGGCGGCACCATCGAAACCTATTCCAGCGACCCGCTGGCCACGCAAGGCGCCAGCGTGCAGCAAACGGTGGGCAGCCACCGCACGTCGCGCACGTTTGCCCGCTATGACACGGGCGCCTTCGGCGATGGCAGCAGCGCCTATTTTTCCATCCTGCACCATGAAGCGCGCGCCTGGGACTTCGATGCGCGCCAGGGCGGCGACCAGTTCAACGCCAAGTACGTCAACCGCAGCGAGGCGGGCAAGCTGACCCTGTTCTTCAATTACTCGGACAAGATCGAGCCGAACGAAGACAGCACCGTGCACGTGGCGGGCGAGACGAGCGCGCCATACACGCGCCCCTTCCTGTATCCGGACTTCAAGGCGGCCCTGAATTACCTGTCGCCGACGGGCGCCACGCCTGCCGCGGACGGCAACAATTACCGCAACTACTACAGCGATGCGCAGCGCACCGATTACCTGGCTTACGCCAAGTTCGACGCCAACTTGTCCGAAGGCATGACGTGGTCGAACCAGGTGTATTACCACAAGGATGACGGCGCGGGCGTGGTGGCCGGCCCCATCGGCGTGGCCGGCTTGCCGGGCCTGTTCAGCGTGTACTACCCGAAACAGAACCTGAAACAGGTGTTCGGCAACTCGGGCTACGCCGTGCGCACGACGGAATACGACATCAAGCGGGGCGGCTTCCTTTCCACCCTGCGCAAGGAAATCGGCAATCACCAGCTGGAAGCGGGCCTGTGGCTGGAACAGAACCGCTCGTCCGCCTACCGCCGCTGGTATGCGCTGGACGTCAACAACCCGACGTCGCCGTACGACCGCCCCAGCAATCCTTTGATCACGCAGTACGGCAGCGAAATCGACAACAAGGTGGTGCAGCTGCACTTGCAGGATGAATGGCGCATCCGCCCCGATGTCGCCCTGCAAGCCGGCTTCAAGTCCAGCCTGCAATTTGCCGATGGCCAATTCCCCGTGCAGCCGGCCAAGGGCGCCATCGCCGGCGGCTCGACGGCATTGCCGGTCGGCACCATCAACACGAAAAAATGGTTCTTGCCGCAAGTGGGCGCGCGCTGGGATTTCACGCCGCAAGACCAGCTGTACTTCAATATCCAGAAAAACATGCGCCAGTTCGTCACCTATGGCGGCGGCGGCGCGTCGCCCTGGAGCTTGTCGAGCCAGGCAGCCTTCGACCTGTTCAAGCGCGACGCCAAGCCGGAAACGGCCCTCACCTATGAAGTGGGCGTGCGCGGCAGCCACCCATTGAACCTGGGCGCCATCACGGCCATCGATGGCCAAGTCAACGTCTACCACGTCGATTTCAGCAACCGTTTGCTGCAGATCAGCCCGACGCCCGTGATTTCCTCCATCATTGGCGGCAACCCCGTGCTGGCCAACGTGGGCAGCGTGCGCACGGACGGCATCGATATCGCGGGCACCGTGCACTTCGGCAACAATTTCTCGTTCTACAATGCCCTGTCGTACAACCGCTCGCAGTACGCGGACAATTACAACAATGGCGCCGCGCTGGTCTTGACGGCGGGCAAGAACGTGCCGGGCTCGCCTGAATGGCTGAACAAGTTCGTTGCTTCCGCCACGGTTGGCGACATCGAAGTGCAACTGACGGGAGACTATGTGGGCAAGCGCTATGCGACGTACACCAACGATCTGTCCGTCCCAAGCTATTTCCTGATGGGCCTGGGCGTGTCGGGCAAGCTGCCGGCCATGGCCGGCTGGCTGAAAAACCCGCGCTGGCGCGTGAATGTGAGCAACCTGGCCAACCGCGAAGGCGCGCTGAACGTGGTGGTCGGCGCGGCCGACAAGACGTACAACACCTTCCCCATCGCCCCTCGCCAGGGCTTCCTGACCTTGACGGCGGATTTCTGATGCGTACGCCTATCCTTCCGCAACGGCACTTTTCGCGCCGCAGCTTCGTCCAGGCGGCCGTCGGCGGCTTGGCGCTGGCAGCCGCACCCGGCTTTGCCGCGGGCCTGCTGGAAACAAAGCCAAGCCGTCCGCTCGTCTTCGCCCACCGGGGCGCCAGCGCCCTGCGTCCCGAGCATACCTTGGCGTCCTACGCCAAGGCCATCCTCGACGGCGCCGACTACGTCGAGCCGGACCTGGTGGCCACGCGCGACGGCATTCTGGTCGCGCGCCACGAAAGCAACCTGATCGACACCACCGACGTGGCGCGCCGTCCCGAGTTCGCGAGCCGGCGCGGCAAGAAGATGGTCGACGGCGAATGGCACGAAGGCTGGTTCGTCGACGACTTCACGCTGGCCGAACTGAAAACCCTGCGCGCCATCGAACGGCTGCCGAAAGTACGTACCGGCAACACCTTATACGATGGACAATTCCAGATCCCCACCTGGGAAGAAATCATCGATTTTGTTGCAGCGCAATCTGCCGCCAGCGGACGCGTCATCGGCCTCGTGCCGGAGCTGAAAAGCTCCACGTATTTCCGCGATGCGGGCCTGGCGCTGGAAGACCGTTTCCTGTCGACCCTGCTGGCGCACGAGTACACGCGCCGCGCGCCCATCGAAATCCAGTCCTTCGAAGTGGCCAATTTGAAATACTTGCGCGAGAAGCTGGGACGGCGCGCCAACGTGCGCCTGATGCAGCTGGTGGTGGGCGGCGATATCCGCCCGATGGACGTGGCCAAGGCGGGCGGCAAGCTGACGTTTGGCCAGATGACGACGCCCGCCGGCCTGCGCGACATCGCCGCCTACGCGGACGTGGTAGCGCCGCCAACGCGAGGAATCATCCCGCTGGGCGCCGACCAGCGCCTGGCCAAGCCCTCTTCCATCGTCGACGATGCGCACCAGGCGGGCTTGCTGCTGCACACGTGGACCTTCCGTCCGGAAAACCGCTTCCTGGCGGCCGACTTCCGCGACGGCAATGGCGAAAATGCGCGCAACGAAGCGGGATCCGTGGCGGAAATGCGGCGCTATATCGAGACGGGACTCGACGGTTTTTTCAGCGACGATCCGGGTTTGGGACGCATCGCCGCAGGATAAACATTTCGTAACAAATTCATTTTCAGGGCGTGGCCGATGGCTACGCCCTTATTATGCGTTTCTTGAATTTCTGAAATTGGAATTTGAAATTGGACGCATATCGCAAACTCCATTATTGTGCAATGCAACAACAGACCATTCATGGAGGGCATATGTCCACTTTTACCAACACCTACAGCAACGACAACGACAATTACTTCAGCAACCTGGGCCGCGCCACGCGCGCCTTCCTGGGCGCCCTGCTCGCTTCCAAGCCGTACAGCGAACTGGCACAGAAGGAAGTCATCGCCAGCAGCGTCAGCGATGAAGAGCAGCGCTATGTGCGTCCAAGCAAGCGCGATTTCGCCCTGCTGAACTCGGAAGCGAACCGCTACGAAAAACTGATGCCGAATCTGGCCGCAGAACTGCGCTTCCTGGCTTCGCGCGGTTAAAAAACGTTCATGGCGGCGTTGCCTGCGCCTTGCCGTACTGACGTACTGTCTTCGGCTGGGCGCCTGGCCCTGGACGTTTTTTTAAGCTAACTAAATATACTGACAAGGATTTTTATATGATATTTCTCGAAACCGTACTGGTAAGTGTCGCCGTCGTGGTCACCGGCATCCATTTTTACCTGATCACGACCGGCAAGGCCCGTTTCTGATCAGCAAGCAGCAAGCAGCAAGGCAGCAAGGCAGCAGCACGCCGCGCCATGCGTGTGCAGCAGTACAAGGTAATAAGTACAAGGAAGTAAAGTGATATGTCAGCCTGGCAATCGGTCCAGGCTGGCAAGCGGGAAGTAGTACTATCTTAATGTGGCGCCGCGGCGTCCACCGGCGTTTCCAGCAGTGGCGGGGTTTGTCCCTTGCGCACGATCTGCACGAAAATCTCATTCTGTTTGACCATGCCCAGCTCGTAGCGGGCACGCTCTTCGACGGCGCCCGTACCATCCTTCAGGTCGCGCACTTCGGATTCGAGCTTGGCGTTGCGCGCCTTCAATTCCATGTTCTTCTTGTTGGCCACCGCCACTTGGGCTTCCATGTCGGCAACACGCAGCCAGCCGCCTTTACCCAGCCAGAGGGGAAATTGTATCAACAGCAGCAGGGCTGCCAGGGCGAGCGTAATCAGGCGCATGGGGCATTCAGTTAAAAAACCGGCCGGAACATCTCCGGCCGGCCAGTGGGTTTTACATCAGCTTACTTCAGATTATAGAACGCATCGCGGCCAGGGTAGCTGGCGATGTCGCCCAGGTCTTCCTCGATACGCAGCAGCTGGTTGTACTTGGCCATGCGGTCCGAACGCGACATCGAGCCCGTCTTGATCTGCAGGGCGTTCGTGGCAACGGCGATATCGGCGATGGTCGAGTCTTCCGTTTCGCCCGAGCGGTGCGAAATGACGGCCGTGTAGCCGGCGCGCTTGGCCATTTCGATGGCGGCGAAGGTTTCCGTCAGGGTACCGATCTGGTTGATCTTGATCAAGATCGAGTTAGCGATGCCTTTCGAGATGCCTTCTTTCAGGATCTTGGTGTTGGTGACATACAGGTCGTCGCCGACCAGTTGCACTTTCTTGCCCAGTTCTGCCGTCAGGATCGCCCAGCCGTCCCAGTCGCCTTCGTGCATCGCGTCTTCGATCGAGATGATCGGGTACTTGTCGCACCAGGTCGCCAGCAGGTTGGTGAACTCGGTGGCCGTCAGGCTCAGGCCTTCGCCTTCCATTTCGTACTTGCCGTTCTTGTAGAACTCGGACGCGGCGCAATCGAGGCCGATGGCGATCTGCGTGCCTGGCTCGTAGCCCGCTTCTTCGATGGCCTGGATGATCAGCTTGATGGCTTCTTCATGGTTGGCCAGCGATGGCGCGAAACCGCCTTCGTCGCCCACGTTGGTGTTCAGACCCTTCTTGTGCAGGATCTTTTTCAGCGTGTGGAACACTTCCGCGCCGTAGCGGACGGCTTCCTTGAACGACGGGGCGCCCACGGGAATGATCATGAATTCCTGGATATCCAGGTTGTTGTCGGCGTGTGCGCCGCCGTTGATGACGTTCATCATCGGCACTGGCATCTGCATGGCGCCCGAACCGCCGAAATAGCGGTACAGCGGCAAGCCGGCTTCTTCGGCGGCAGCCTTGGCGACAGCCATCGAGACGGCCAGGATGGCGTTGGCGCCCAGGCGCGATTTGTTTTCCGTGCCGTCCAGGTCGATCAGGGTACGGTCCAGGAAAGCCTGTTCATTGGCGTCCAGGCCCATGATGGCTTCGGAGATTTCGGTATTGATGTTTTCGCATGCTTGCAGCACGCCCTTGCCGAAGTAGCGCTTGGCGTCGCCATCGCGCAATTCCACGGCTTCGCGCGAACCGGTCGAGGCACCCGACGGCACGGCCGCACGGCCCATCACGCCCGATTCCAGCAACACATCGCATTCGACGGTCGGGTTACCGCGCGAGTCCAGGATTTCGCGACCGATAATATCAACAATAGCACTCATGTCATTCTCCAAAGTTAAGCGTAACAGGGGCTGCACACTGCGTTCTGATGCGCAATTGCACAAAGGGGGCAAAGAAACTCCCGGCGGGAACGATCTGGCCGGGAGCTGTCTTACGGGTAATACTGTCGCGATCGACCGCGTTATTCCGCAGCGGCGTTGGCTTCTTTGTGCGCCAGCGCTGCCTTGATGAACGACGTAAACAACGGATGGCCGGTGCGTGGCGTCGACTTGAACTCGGGATGGTATTGCACGCCCATATACCAAGGGTGGGAATTTTCACCCGTGCGCGGCAATTCCATGATTTCGCACAAATCTTCGCTCGGCGTGCGGGCCGACACGATCAGGCCAGCCGATTCGACACGGGCCAGGTAGTGATTATTGGCTTCGTAGCGATGACGGTGACGCTCGGTCACCACGCTGCCGTAGATCTCGGCGGCGAGGGTGCCCGGATTGACGGCGCAGGTCTGCGCGCCCAGGCGCATGGTACCGCCCAGGTCCGAGTTTTCATCGCGCAACTCGACTTTACCATCGTGGTTTTGCCACTCATTGATCAGTGCAACAACAGGTTGATCCGTATCAAGGTCGAACTCGGTCGAATTCGCGTTCGGCATGCCTGCCTTGTTGCGCGCGTATTCGATCAGGGCCACTTGCATGCCCAGGCAGATGCCCAGGTAAGGGATCTTGTTTTCACGGGCAAACTGGGCCGCCTTGATCTTGCCTTCCACGCCGCGCTTGCCGAAGCCGCCCGGTACCAGGATGGCATCGTACTTGGCCAGGTTGTCGCAACCGGTCGTTTCGATTTCTTCCGAATCGATGTACTCGATGTTGACGCGGCTTTCCGTGTGGATGCCGGCGTGGCGCAGCGCTTCGATCAGCGACTTGTACGACTCGGTCAGCTCGACATACTTGCCGACCATGCCGACGGTCACTTCCGCCTTCGGGTGCTCCATCGTGTAGATCAACTTGCTCCAGATCGACAGGTCGGCCGGTGCAGGATCGAGGTCCAGCGCGTCGCAGATGATCTTGTCGAGGCCCTGGTCGTGCAGCATTTGCGGCACTTTGTAGATGGTGTCGACGTCCCACACGGAAATGACGGCGTCTTCCTCGATGTTCGAGAACAGCGAGATTTTCGCGCGCTCGTCTTCCGGGATGGCGCGGTCGGCGCGGCACAGCAGCGCATTCGGCAAGATGCCGATTTCGCGCAGCTTTTGCACCGAGTGCTGGGTCGGCTTGGTTTTCAGTTCACCGGCCGAGGCGATGTAAGGCACCAGGGTCAGGTGGACGAACGCCGTGTTCTTGCGGCCGGCGCGCAGGCTCAGCTGGCGTGCCGCTTCCAGGAATGGCAAGGATTCGATATCGCCGACGGTGCCGCCGATTTCGCACAGGGCCACGTCGTAGCCTTCGGCGCCACGGCGGATGTAATCCTGGATTTCATTGGTGATATGCGGAATCACCTGCACGGTCTTGCCCAGATATTCGCCCCGGCGTTCCTTGCGGATCACCGATTCATAGATCTGGCCAGTGGTGAAGTTATTCACCTTTTTCATGCGGGTGGAGATGAAGCGCTCGTAGTGACCGAGGTCGAGGTCGGTTTCGGCCCCGTCATCGGTGACGAATACTTCACCGTGTTGCATAGGGCTCATCGTGCCAGGATCGACGTTGATATACGGGTCGAGCTTGAGCATGGTGACTTTAAGGCCGCGCGATTCGAGGATCGCGGCGAGGGAGGCGGCGGCAATCCCTTTTCCAAGGGAAGACACAACGCCACCAGTGACGAAGACAAATTTGGTCATTGCAGATGGTGCCGAACGGCACGTGCGGGAAATTGAAATTATACACTAAAGCCCGCCTGCGTCGCTCCCCGCGCACGGAAATTTGCGCCAAATACCGACTATCCCTCCCCCTCCTGCTGTCTACGCGCAACAAAATTACCCAATAACAATAATTGAAATATTTCCAATTCCATATGTTGTGTGGGCGAGCGAACAGACCCTGCCGCGCCCCGGCGGCAGACTGGGATTTTTCAACAGGAGGTCCATCATGAGCTACGAAGAACGCGACGCCTACGGCATGTATGTCAACCGCGGCCACAAAGGCCCCGGCCCTGAACTGATGGGCGCCGACACCCTGATCGGCGACCATGTGCACAATGCCAAGGATGAACACCTGGGCGAAATCAAGGAAATCATGCTCGACATGCGCAGCGGCAAGATCGCCTACGCCGTCATGTCGCACGGCGGCGTCTTCACCATCGGCGAAAAGCTGTTCGCCGTGCCGTGGGAAGCGCTGCTGCTCGACACCGTCAACAAGCGCTTCACCCTCAACGTCGACAAGGAACGCATCGAAAACGCGCCCGGCTTCGACACGGATAACTGGCCGAACATGGCGGACAGCGCTTGGGCGACGTCGATCCATAGCTATTATGGTACGACGCCGCGCGAGTATTAATTAAGCCAAGGCAGCGGGGCTTGGGCCTGCTTTAAAAGCGGTACTCCAGCCCTGCCACATACGTCCTGCCCCGCGCCGTGCTCAGCGGCGTATTCTCCTGCGACTGCGACGGCATCGAGTTCAGGCGGTTCAGCGCTTCCGAGAAATCCTTGTTCATGGCGTTTTGCACGGACAGGCGCAGGAACAGGTTCTTGCTGACCTGGTAGCTCGCATACAGGTCGATCACGGCCGGGATCTTCGGATTGTCGGCCTTGAGCACTTCCCCCGTCGCTTCATCGGCGTCATTGTCCGGCGACAGGCGGCGGTTCGAGCCCGTGTGCTTGAGAATGGCGCCCACTTCCAGCTTGTTGTCCAGCAGGCGCGTGCCCACGTCGAGGTTGTAGTACACGCTGGGCAGTTCGCTGATGTCGGCCGCGCCAAACCAGGCGCTGGCGATCGACGTGGGCTGGCGCGTCGTTTCGCGCGTGTACGACAGGCGCGCATACGCCGGCCCCAGGTGATATTGCGCTTCCAGTTCCCAGCCGCGTGTATACACGGGCGTGGCCGAGTTGATGTAGATATACATATTGGTCACGTATTCATCCACATTCTGCCAGTCCTTGGCGATCACTTCCGCGATATTGCACTTGCGCCCGCTGTCGCACACGAGGAAAGACTGGCTGGTGATATAGCCGTCGATCTTGCTCTTGAAATACAGGGCCTTGAAATTCAGCGCATCGTTAGCACTCAGCAAGCCATGCAGGCTGGAATTGAAACCCAGCTGGTAGGTGCTGGCCCGCTCGCCCTTCAGGAAGGGGTTCATCGAGGCCCCGCCGTCATTCGAGAAAAACACTTCCTGCGGATTCGGCCCGCGCATGGTGCGCTCGGCGCTGGCAAACGGCTGGAACCACGGCGTCACTTGCGCGGAAACGAGCAGCGAGGGATTGATGCCATGCTCCTTCAACGCAATATTGCTTGCCCCTTGCGGGAAGCACTGCACGCGCAAGTCGCAGGCGGGCTTGTGGCCCGTCAAATCAAAGTGCGTGTAGTTGAGGCCCGCATTGACTTGAACAATGCCGCGGTTGTATTGCAGGCCCGCATACAGGCTGTTGATCTTTTGCACGCCCTCGGGGCCGAACGTATTGTTTTCGATCGATTGCTGGTTCGCATCCGGATTGTCCGGATCGTCGACCAGGCTTTCCACGTGCTTGCTGTATTTATTGCGCATCAGCTTGCCTCCGATGGTCACCAGCGCATCGCCGCCGGCCAGCCTGAAGCTGCTGGTGTTGTTGATGTCGACCGCGTCGGCGCGGTTGGCCGCATTCGTGTTGATGAAATTGGTCAGCGCCTCGGGCATGTATTTCTGGTTGCCGCGGCTGCTGCTGGCCACCACATTGAGGTCGATCAACTCGGAAAACGGCGTGTAGTGATATTTTACGTAGTAGTCATCGCTGTGGATGTCGCGGCGCGTAAACGTGCTGCGGTAATCGCGCGCCGACAGTTCCAGCGCATGGAAGTCGCTCAATTTGAGGTCCAGCTTGAGCAATTGCGACTTGGGCTTTTGCTTGTAATAGCGGTTGTAGCCGAAACCGAATTCCTCGCTGTTGACACCCTTCGCATTCTTGTAGTTGTTGCCGATCACGCTCGCACTGGTGGCGGCCATGAAGCCCACGCTGCCGCCATCGAAGGCGGGGTTTTTCATGGCCACGGCCAGCATGGCGCTGCGGCCCACGCCGTTATTACCGGTCCACATCTTCGTGCGCGCTCCTGTCTTTTCCCCGGCGAAGACGACGTCATCGACGCCGATGGTGCGGAAATTGGCGCTGCCGGCCAGCGCATTGACGCCGTCGCCGCCGACGACATTGCCACGCGACACATCCACGCCGATGATGAAATTCGGGTCGATCAGCGCGCCGAACTGGCTGCTGGGCACGCCGCCGTGCGACACGGACGACGGCGCGCTGCCATAGTAATTCTGGCTCACGCCATCGACCATCATGTTGACGCGCCCCAGGCCCGACAAGCCGCGGATGTTGACGCTGACGGCGCCCTGCGCCGGATCGATCTGGGTAAACGTGCCCGGCATGCTGCGCACGATCTGGTCGACGCTCTGCAAGCGCGTATCGGCCCCGCGCGCGCTGACGGCGCCCGGTTTTTCCAGCGCCTGCCGTTCCGCAGGCACCGTTTCACCCGATACATTCAGCGGCGAAAATTCCACCTTGCCACTGTCTTGCGCCTGTTGCGCCCATGCCTGCTGCGCGAGCAAGGCCATGCAGATGCCCACGGCCTGCGTCATTGTCTTGATATGCATACACCCTCGATTTGTTATGTTATTGAAAAATTTAAAATTCAGCTGGCGTCGAGCTTGAACGACACGGGCAAGGTCACCGTCACCGTGCCCTGGCGCAATACGTTGTCGGGCGGCGCCGGCAGCGGCTGCGCGCGCTGCAGCACTTGCAAGGCTTCGCGGTCGAGCAGCACCGTGCCCGACGACGTGACCAGTTCGCTGGCCAGCAATTTGCCGTCGCGGTCCACCTGGAAGCGCACCCAGGCGGCGCCAGCCCGCTTGCGCTGGCGCGCATCGCCCGGATAGCGCTTGAAGTGCGCCAGGTGGCCAAGCACCTGGCTTTGCCAGCTGGCCGGCGCCGCGCTGGTCGATGGCGTGTCGCTGTTGAACGGCGCCGCCTGCGGACCGCGCACGGCGGCCGGCGCCGGCGTGGCGCTGCTGCTGGCCTGCGCGGGCACGGACGCTTCCTTCGCGGCATCCTTGCCCGGCTCCGCCGACGGACTGGCCGCCGCCTTTTCCTCTTTTTCCGCCGCGACGATCTCCGGTGCGGCGGCGCGCGCCAGCACCGGCAGCGCCTCTTGCCTGGTTGCACTCTTTGGCGGCCGGGCGGCGCTGGACGCGGCCGACTGGCGCGCGCCCAGGGCGTGCGCCACCTGCGTCTCCGGCGACATCGCTTGCGCGGCAAACACCACCATCACGCTGGCCGCCGGATTGGCGGGCGCCACGGCGACGGGCTGCCAGCCGGCCCACAGCAGCAGCGCCAGCGCAGCGGCCACCACCAGCGACGTGGCAATACCCCAGCTCAATAGGGGGCGCAGCGCCAGCCCGGACTGCGGACTCACCCGCCCTCCCGACCGACCAGGCCCACTTTCAGATAACCGGCCTGGCGCAGGGCATCCATGACGCCCAGCACGTCTTCATACGCGGCTTGCTTGTCGGCCTGGAAAAACAGGGTGCGCTGGCGGTCGCCGCCCGTTTGCGCATCGAGCAGGCTGCCCAGCTGCTCGCGCGCCACGGGAGACTCGCCCAGGTACAGGCTGCGGTCCGCCTTCAGCGACACGAACAACGGTTTCTCGGGACGGGGTTCGGGCTTGGCCGTGGCGGCCGGCAAGTCGATTTTCAAGTCGACCGTGGCCAGCGGCGAGACGACCATGAAGATGATCAACAGCACCAGCATCACGTCGATGAAGGGCGTGACATTGATCTCGCTCAACTCCGGCATATCGGCCGTGTCGTCGTCCGGGGAGGGAAACAGGGAAGCCATGGCTCAGGCCTGCTGGCGCGTGTCGAGGTCGCGGCTCAGCATCAGCAGCACTTGCGCGGAAGCGGCGCGCAGCTGCGCCTTGTACTGGTTGATGCCACGGCTCAAGACGTTATAGATGACGACGGCGGGAATCGCCGCCACCAGGCCCAGGGCGGTGGCCAGCAAGGCTTCCGCGATGCCCGGCGCCACGGTGGCCAGGTTCGTGCTCTGGCTGACGGCGATGCCGATAAAACTGTTCATGATGCCCCACACGGTGCCGAACAGGCCGACGAACGGCGCCACGGCGCCTATGCTGGCCAGCAAGCCGATGCCTTGCGTCATGGCGCGCACCTGCTGCGCAATGAACTGTTCCTGGCGAAAGCCGGCCCGCTCCTTCAGTGCCGCCGCTGGCGCGCTGGCGTGCGACAGACTCAGTTCTTGCTGTACATCAGCGAGCAACTGTTGCGCCAGCGAAATGGCGCCTGCGCCCTCCACTTTGACGGCCGCGTCCGGCAAGGAGGTGGCCGTCTTCAGCATGGCGACGGCATGCGCCGCCTCGCGCCGGGCTTGCAGCAAACTGGCGCCCTTCACCAGCAAGACCACCCAGGTGGCCAGCGCGGCGACCAGCAAACCGATGAGCACGCTTTTGACGACCTGGTCGGCGGCGAAAAACATGCCCAGCGGCGACATGTCATGGGGTAAGGCGGACGCTTGCGCGGTGGCATGCAACAGGGAAAGAACGACACCGCAGCTGGCGGCTTTGATACGGAACAAGGGGATACGCATGAGAACTTTGACAGGTAACAGGCATGGCTGCGCCAACGGCGCGCACGCGCATGCAAAAAAATCGGACGAACTACCTGGCTGCCATGGGGGAGCTTGCTGGGGGAGAGTGCCGGGCAGAACGCCCGGCGGCGATACAAGAAATTACTTGGCGCTGGCGACGGCGGGCGCGACAACCGGCGTGAACCAGACGAAATCCGCCTGCGGCACCAGCACCGTGGCGCCCTGCTGTGCCAGGACCAGCACCAGCGGCGCCGGGCCGCCCGTCAAGTCCTGCACGTGCAGCGGCACGCCCAGGTCCTTGTGCGCATGGTAGGCGCCGGCGATCAGCACGGCCGGCGCGGGCGCGGCCAGCAGGCGCTCGGCCATGCGGCGGTCGCGCTGCTGTTGCACCGACAGCATGGCGGCCAGGCGCGGCTCGTCGATCTGGTTGTCATGCATGACGCGGATGATGTCTTTCAGCTTCTCATGCACCTTGCCGTCGTTGGCCAGGTTCGAATGCTTACCCTGCACGACTGGCTTGTCGATAAACAATTGCTTGATTTCGCTGCGGTCCAGGTTGGCCGACCAGACGGGATACGGCGCGCGCATCACGGTCATCACCAAGTCGCCATATTGCGCCCACTTCCAGCTGGGCTGCCAGGCCAGCAGCTCGGCCACGTGTTCGGGGCGCACGACGGGGTCCGTCTGCAGCCACGGCTTGACCTTGTCCACCTTGGCTTGCTGGTCCGGGTTCAGCATTTCCAGCAGCACGCTGCCTTGCGGACGCTGGCCCTGCAATTGCTGCAGCAGCCATTGCTCGATCTGGTGATGGCTGAGCTGGTCATGCTGCTCGCCGATGATCACGCGCGGCGCGACGGCCAGCTGGGCCAGCAATTGTTCGGCAGTCACGCGCTGACCGCTGCGCAGGTCGACGATTTCGCCCAGCTGGCGCACGTCTTGCGCGGCGGACGCTGCGGCGGCGGCGGCGCCGGTGGCAGCGTCAGTCGCTGGCGCCACGCTGCTGCAGGCGCTCAGCGCCAGCACGCAGGCGGGCAGGACTGCGGAGAAGGACAGGGGGAATTTCATGGCATGGCCTTTCGGGGTCTGAGCTGCGGGTCAAACTGTTGCAAAATAGGTATAGGCGGGCATTCTAATAGAAATGATTCTCATTTACAACCAAAGCGCGGCAAACCATGCAGGTTTTTTTACAACTGGCAAAAAATCAACAGGCTGCGCCGGTGAAATCCCCGGGCGCGGAGTAGAATAAAAAAAACGGAGGACTTGCGTGAATCAAACTGACCAGTTGGCGGTACTGAAAAAACCGCTGCCCGTATCCCTTGCTGCCGTACTTTCCCTGATCTTTGCCGACCGCTTTTCCATGACGCAAGCCATGCGCGCACACCATGGCCGCGACGAGTCGAGCTATCCCCCCATGCTGCCGGACGCCGTCATTTTCGCCCATTCCACCGAGGAAGTGGCGGCCGCCGTCAAACTGTGCAGCGCGCACGACGTGCCCGTCATCGCCTACGGCAGCGGCACTTCGCTGGAAGGCCACGTGCTGGCCCTGCATGGCGGCGTGACGATTGATCTGTCGCAAATGAACCAGATGGTAGCCGTGCATAGTGAAGACTTGACGGCCACCGTGCAGGCGGGCGTCACGCGCAAGCAACTGAACGAAGAGCTGCGCGACACGGGCCTGTTCTTCCCCATCGACCCGGGCGCCAATGCCTCGCTGGGCGGCATGGCGGCCACGCGCGCCTCGGGCACGAACGCCGTGCGCTACGGCACCATGCGCGAAAACGTGCTGGCCCTGACGGTGGTGACGGCCGATGGCCGCATCATCAAGACGGGAACCAGGGCAAAGAAATCGTCGGCCGGCTACGACCTGACGCGCCTGTTCGTCGGCAGCGAAGGCACGCTGGGCATCATCACGGAAGTGACGGTGAAACTGTATCCGCTGCCGGAAGCGATCTCGGCGGCCGTGTGCTCGTTCCCCGGCACGGGCGAGGCCGTCAGCGCCGTGATCCAGACCATCCAGATGGGTATTCCCGTGGCGCGGGTCGAGTTTCTCGATGAAAACGGCGTGAAAGCCATCAACGCCTACGACAAGATGGCCTTGCCGGAAAAACCCTTGCTGCTGTTTGAATTCCATGGCACGCCGGCCAGCGTGGCGGAGCAGGCGCAACTGGTGCAAGCCATCACGGCGGAACACGGCGCCAGCGATTTCGAATGGGCCAGCCGCCCCGAAGACCGCTCGCGCCTGTGGGCCGCGCGCCACAATGCATACTTTGCCCTGCTGCAGATGCGCCCCGGCAGCCGCGCCATTTCCACCGATTGCTGCGTACCCATTTCGCGCCTGGCCGAATGCATCCTCGCCACCCAGGCCGATTGCGAAGCGCAAGGCCTCGTCTACGCCATCATCGGCCACGTGGGCGACGGCAACTTCCACGTGCAGATGCTGGTCGACCCGGACGACCCAAACGACATCGCGCGCGCGGAAAAGGTCAACGGCGACATGGTCACGCGCGCCATCGGCATGGACGGCACGTGCACGGGAGAACACGGCGTGGGCATGCACAAGATGGCCTTTCTCGTGGAAGAACATGGCGAAGGCGCCATCGACACCATGCGCGCCCTGAAACACGCGCTGGACCCGAAGAACATCATGAATCCGGGCAAGATCGTGCGCTGGTAAATAAGCGCCATAAGCCTGCAAGCAAAAACTGGGGTCAGACCCGCCGGGTCTGACCCCGGCCCTTGCCGTTGGGTTATTTTTACAACTCCATGCGCATCGGCACGAAGGCGATGCCGCCCGTCTCCACCTTCGGCCCCGTGGCGACAAAGCCCAGGCTTTCGTACAGGGGCAAGGCATAGGCCGAGGAATTGACGGTAAACGCCGTGACATTCCCCCTGGCCAGCGACGCATCGCGGGCAGCCTGCCACAGGCGGCGCGCCATGCCGCGCCGGTGCAGCGCGCGCGGCACGAACATGTGGAACAGGTGCGTGTTGTCGCGCATGGCCACCACGCCGGCCAGCTCGCCATCGATGTGCGCCAGCTGGTAACGATAGTTGGGGAGAGACAGGTAACTTTCGATGGCCGGCTGGCGGCAATGTTCGATGAACTTTTCCGCCCCCGCGCCGTCCGGGTGCAGGGTCAAAAAAGGCATCAAGTCGTCGATCAGGGCGACGATGGCGGGCGCGTCGGCGACCAGGGCGGGGCGCAGTGTCGGTTCGGGCAAAGTAGTCATATGACAATCATGCCACCGCCTGGCCGACATTGACAAGCATCAACAGAAATCGCGGCTGCTGGTCCTCAAACGCCCCAGCAGATGCGACATATCGACCAGGCGCTTGGCCACCAGGTTGCGCACCAGCCCCTCGCGCTGCCACACGCCGTACACGCCCAGCAGCGGCGCGCTCAGCACTTCGCGGCGCTGGTTTTCCACCAGGTCGGGCCAGACGATGACGTTGACGGTGCCCGTCTCGTCTTCCAGGGTCATGAAGATGACGCCCTTGGCCGTGCCCGGACGCTGGCGCACGGTAACGATGCCGCAGGCGCGCGCCAGTTGGCCATCCGTGTAGCTGGCCAGCGCGGATGCCGGCAGGAAACGCTGCTCCAGCAATTGCCTGCGCAACAGCGCCAGCGGGTGGCGGCCCAGAGTCAGGCCTTGCGCGCGGTAGTCGCTGACGATGCTCTCGCCTTCCGTCGGCGCGGCCAGCACGGGCAAGTCTTCCTCTGGCGTGGTGACGCGCAGCAAATCCCTGTCGGGCACGGCGCCGGCCGCCTGCCACAGCGCCGCGCGCCGGTGCCCGGCCAGCGCGTGCAGCGCGTTGCCTGCCGCCAAGACCTGCAAGTCATGACGGTCCAGGCCGCCACGCCGCGCCAGGTCGGCCACATCGACAAAGGCGGCGATGGCGCGCGCATCCTCGATGCGCCGGGCCGCCTCGGCGCGCATGCCGAACAGGCTGTTCAAGCCCAGGCGCACGGCGGGCGCGGGGTCCTGCCCTGCTTCCAATGCCGCTTCCCAGCCGCTGACGGTCACGTCGACGGGCAGCACTGGCACGCCATGCCGGCGCGCATCCTGCACCAGTTGCGAGGGGCTGTAAAAACCCATGGGCTGGCTGTTGAGCAAGGCGCACAGAAAGGCGGCCGGTTCGTGGCATTTCAGCCAGGAACTGGCATACGTCAGCAGCGCGAAACTGGCCGCGTGCGACTCGGGAAAACCGTATTCGCCAAAGCCTTCGATCTGGCTGAAGATAGCCTCGGCAAACTCCTTGCCGTAACCATTCTCCACCATGGCATCGACGATGCGGTCATGGTAATTGTTCATGCCGCCCTTGCGTTTCCAGGCCGCCATGGCGCGCCGCAACTGGTCCGCTTCGCCAGGCGTGAAACCGGCCGCGATGATGGCCACCTGCATTACTTGCTCCTGGAAAATGGGAATGCCGAGGGTGCGCCCCAGCGCCTTTTCCAAGCCCTTGGGATAATCGACCGGCTCTTTCTGCTGGCGCCGCTGCAGATACGGATGCACCATGCCGCCCTGGATGGGGCCGGGGCGCACGAGCGCCACCTCGATGACGAGGTCGTAGAATGCACGGGGACGCAAACGGGGCAGCATGCTCATCTGCGCACGCGACTCGATCTGGAACACGCCGATGGTGTCGGCCTGGCACATCATGTCGTAGGTGGCAGGGTCTTCGGCAGGAATATCCTGCAGGCGGAGTGGCTCGCCGCGACGCGCACTCACCAGTTCCAGGGCGCGGCGCAGGGCCGACAGCATGCCCAGCGCCAGCACGTCGACCTTCATCAAACCCAGTTCTTCCAGGTCGTTCTTGTCCCACTCGATGACGCTGCGCTCGGCCATGGCCGCGTTTTCAATCGGCACCAGGCGCGACAACTTTCCTTGCGCAATCACAAAGCCGCCCGGATGCTGCGACAAATGGCGGGGAAAGCCCAGCAGCTGCTGCGCCAGGCCGGCCCACTGCTGCGACAATGCCGCTTCCGGGTCCAGCCCGCATTCGGCCAGGCGCTCCAGCAAATCGCGCTTGCCGTCGAACCAGCGGTGCGCCTTGGCCACTTTTTCCACGATGGCCAGGTCGATCCCCAGCGCCCGGCCGCTGTCGCGCAAGGCGCTTTTGGGCCGATAGCTGATCACCACGGCCGCCAGCGCGGCCCGCTCGCGCCCATATTTGCCGTAGATATATTGAATCACTTCTTCGCGCCGCTGGTGCTCGAAGTCGACGTCGATGTCGGGCGGCTCGTTGCGCTCGCGCGACATGAAACGCCCGACCAATGAATTGCCGCGCGCCGGGTCCACTTCCGTGATGTGCAGGCAATAGCAGACGGCCGAATTGGCGGCCGACCCCCTGCCCTGGCACAGGATGTCTTGCGAGCGGGCAAAGCGCACGATGTCGTACACGGTCAAAAAGTAGGCTTCATACGACAGCTCCGCGATCAGTTCCAGCTCCTGTTCGAGCTGCTCCTGCACGTTGGCCGGTATGCCCAGCGGAAAACGGATGCGCGCGCCCGCATACGTTTCTGCGCGCAGATACGTCGCCGGCGTGTGGCCGTGCGGCACCAGCTCGTCGGGATAGTCATAGCGCAAGCTGTCGAGAGAAAATTTGCACAGGTCCGCGATGCGCAGGGTTTCCGCCAGCGCCTGCGGCGGATACACATTGGCCAGGCGCAAGCGCGCGCGCAGATGCTGCTCCGCGTTTTGCGCCAGCGCATAGCCGCACTCGCCCACGGGCTTGCCCACGCGGATCGCGCACAGGGTGTCGAGCAGCGGCTTGCGCGAACGCACGTGCATGCACACATGGCCGACGGCCACCACGGACAAGCCCAGCGCCTGCGCGGCGTCCTGCACGGCGCCGCGGTGGGCGTCATCCTGTGCCCGCTGCAGCAGGTTCAAGCCTATCCAGCTGCGCTCGCCGCCAAAGGTGGATAGCATCCACGCCCCCTGCGCGCGCAGCGTCGCGGCCTGGGCCGGATAGCCAGGCAGCAAGATCATCAAACAGCCGGGCAAGCCCTGCAAATGGGCAAACTGCACCGACGGTGCGGCGAAATCGTCGGGCGTCAACAAATAGCGGCCCTTGGCCGCCCGCGTGCGCGCCATGGTGATCAGTTCCGACAAGTTGCCGTATCCGTCGGCATCGCGCACCAGCGCCAGCAGGGACGGCCCCGGGCTGCCGTCGGCCTGCGTCAAGTGAAAATGCGCGCCGATAATCAGGGGGAAACCAGCCCGCTTGGCCGTCGCATGGGCGCGCACGACACCCGCCAGCGAGCACTCGTCGGTAATGGCCAGCGCCCGGTAGGCAAGCTGGACAGAGCGCGCCACCAGCTCTTCCGCATGCGAAGCCCCATGCAGGAAGCTGAAATTACTCAGGCAGTACAACTCAGCATACTCGGGTAAGACTGCGCTCCCCATGATCTACCTCAATACTGTATATAAACACAGTATATTATACTCATCTGAAAACGGCCATCTCAGTTATGCTGAGGTTTTACCTTGCACAGTGCCCGCCATGATCGTCCACTCATTAAAATGTTTCGGCGCCGCCCCCGGTGGCGGCAATGCGGCGCTGGTCGTGGAAAACGACCACGCCAGCGAAACGCAGCGCCAGTCCTTTGCCTGCGAACGCCAGGTCAGCGCCTGCGTCTTCCTCGACCGCCAGGCGGACGGCGGCATTGTGCTCGACTATTTTTATCCGCACACGCGCAGTCCCCTGTGCCTGCACGCCACCCTGGCGGCCGCGCATGTGCTGCTGGCGGCGCCCGGCGCGCCGGCGGCGCTGACGGTGACGACCGCCATGCACGGGCAAGCCCTGCAGCTGGTGCGCCGCGCGGAGGGATTGTTCATCGGCCTGGCACCGCAGCCGGCGCCTGCCGTCCTGGTGGAAAAGTATGTGCCGTCCGAGCTGATGGGCCAGCACATGCACTTGCTGTCGCCGCCCGTGGTCGCGTCCGTCGGCAGCCCGAAGCTGCTGCTGGAAGTGGCCGACCGCACCACCCTGCGCGCGCTGCGGCCGAACCTGGAATTGATCGCCGACTGGAGCGCCTTGCACAAGGTCAACGGCTGCTATGCGTATTGCCGCACGGGCGAACACGAGTACGAGGGACGCAACTTCAACCACCTCGACCCGGCGCTGGAAGACAGCGCCACGGGCGTGGCGGCGGGCGCGCTGGCAGCACACTTGCAGCAGTCGTTGCGCCTGCACCAGGGCCACGTGACGCAGCAGCCCTGTCTGATCGAAGTGCAATACAGCACGCAAGCGATCTGGGTGGGCGGCATGCTGCAACGCAGCACCTGAATGGGGCATGCCGCACCAGCACAAGGCAAGCCAGGCAGTGGCCAAAAGATAATCAACCAGGAAACAACAGTTACAGCAAATTTGTAATAACAAAACAAAGTATCGCTGGTGAATGCCGAAAAGATGGCACTAGAATCAAGTCACGAATCTTGCTCATCAGCCACTTGGAGATACTGCGTGCCGACCCTCACCACCTTGCGTCAAGCCATCCTCATCAGCCTGTACGGCAGCGCCGCCCTGGCCGTTTTCAGTCCTGCCGCCATGGCCCAGAACACGGAAGCGGCCGCCACGGAAGGCCCCGTGCAAACGGTCAGCGTGGTCGGCTCGCGCCGGGTCGCCAGTTCCGCCACGGATACCATGGTGCCGGTCGATATCATTCCCATTTCCAAGGTGGCCGAGCAAGGCGGCCAGTTTGATCTGGCGCAATCGCTGCAATACATCTCGCCCTCGTTCAACTCCACGCGCCAGACGGGCGCCGACGGGGCCGACCTGATCGATTCAGCCGCCCTGCGCGGCCTCGGTTCCGACCAGACCCTCGTGCTGGTGAACGGCAAGCGGCGCCACACGACGGCGCTCGTCAACCTGTTCGGCGCGCGCAACCGCGGCAACACGGGCACGGACATGAATGCGATTCCCTTGCTGGCGATCAAGAACGTGCAAGTGCTGCGCGACGGCGCCGCCGCCCAGTACGGCTCGGACGCCATTGCCGGCGTGATCGACATCGAACTGAAGAAAAGCCTGGGCTGCGAAGCCGTGGCCGGCTACAGCCAGTATTCCGCAGGCGACGGCAAGAATTACATGACCTCCGCCTATTGCGGCATCGCGCTGGGCGACAAGGGCACCCTGGCCATCACGGGAGAATACCTGGACCGCGGCCGCTCGAACCGGGCCGACGCGGACAGCATGCGCATCATCGGCGACACCAAATCCAAAAACAAGACCCTGTACGTGAATGGCGACTACGCCACCAGCCCCACGGGCAAGCTGTACTTCACGGCCGGCGCGCAAACGCGCGACGCGTCCAGCGCCGCGTTCGGCCGGGGCGGCATCGGCAGCGACGACATTCCATCGCGCAATTCGGCCGCCATGTATCCGGACGGTTTCGTGCCTTTCATCAATGGCAAGATCGACGACCAGTACGCCACCATCGGCCACCGCAGCCAGATCGGCGAATGGCATGCTGATTTTTCGCAAACCTATGGCTACAACAAGATGCGCTACGACATCAGCAACACGCTGAATGCCTCGATCGCCAACCTCGACCTGATGAACGGCGGCAAGGGCGTCAGCCCCAGCCGTTTTGATGCGGGCGGCTTTTCGTTCCAGCAGCTGACCAGCAACGCCGACTTCAGCCGCTACTACGACACGGTGATGCGCGGCATGAACGTGGCCTTCGGCGCCGAATACCGCAGCGAGGAATACAAGATCATGGCCGGCGAACCGGGCTCCTACAACGACGCCGACGGCGTGGGCGTGGGCGGCAATGCGGGCAGCCAGGGCTTTCCCGGCTTCCAGCCCGGCGACGCCACCAAGGCCAAGCGCCACAGCATCGCCGCGTATGGCGACGTGGAACTGGACTGGACGGAACGCCTGAAAACCCAGGCGGCCCTGCGCTATGAGAAATTCAGCGATTTCGGCTCCACCGTGACGGGCAAGCTGGCCGCCAGCTATAAAGTGGCACCCAACGTGCTGCTGCGCGGTTCGGCCAGCACGGGTTTCCGCGCGCCATCGTTACAGCAAGTGTATTTCTCGTCCACCTTCACCGACTTCATCGGCGGCGTGCCCACGGACGTGGTGCTGGCGCCGAATGGCGGCGCCGTCGCCAACGCGGCCGGCATTCCGAAGTTGAAAGAGGAAAAATCCACCAGTTTTACCTTCGGCACCACCTGGACGCCGACGCAAGCCATTTCCGTGACGGCCGACTTGTACAACATCAAGATCAAGGACCGCATCGTGCTGTCGGGCCGTTTCAATGCCGACAACTACCCGGACCTGGCCGCGCGCCTGGCCCTGCTGGGCGTGGGCGAGGCGCAATTCTTCGTCAATTCCATCGACACGCGCACGCGCGGGCTGGACCTGACGGCGTCGCACAAGGGAGAATTGGCCGGCAACCGCCTGAACACCTTCCTGGCCTTGAATTTGAGCAAAACGGAAGTGACGAAGGTCAAGACGCCCGCCTCGCTGACGGGCTTTGAAGACGTGCTGCTGTCCGAGCGCGAACGCCTGTTCATCGAACAGGGCGGCCCGCGCGCGAAAGCCACCCTGGGCTTCGACTACATCACGGGCAAGCTGGAATCGGACTTGCGCATCATTTATTTTGGCCCGCAAACCCTGGGCACCTTCAGCGGCACGGCCGAAGGCGTGCCGAATGCCCGTTACGCGGCCAAGACGTCCGCCGACCTGAGCTTCACTTACAGCATCAGCAAGAACACCAAGCTGACCTTTGGCGGCAACAACATCTTCAACGTCAAGCCCACCACGCAAAACGCGGACGAGACGGACAACGGTTTCAAATACGACAGCGTGCAGTTCGGCCTGAACGGCGCCTCGTACTTCGGGCGGCTGTGGGTGAAGTTCTGATCACCGCGTCCGCATAAAAACAGCGGCTGCGCCAGCATGGGCAGCCGCTGTTTTTTAGTTAAGCCGAACAGTTCAGCATCCACTGCACCCCGAACTGGTCCGTCAATTTACCGTAATAATCGCCCCATACCTGGATGGCGAGCGGTGTCGTCACCACGCCTTGATACGCCAGCTTGTCAAAAAGCTGTTTCGTTAACTGCCTGTCATGCATTTGCAAAATATGTGCGGACCCTCGCATGGGCTCGGCATCGTCATTATCAGAAGCAAAAAACAACACGCCTGGTCCTTCAAATCGGGCATGCATGATTTTCCCGCGCATGGCTTCATGACGGAGCGGCATGCCATCCACGCCAAAGCGCAAGACATCGCTTATCTTGCCCAGCCCGCATTGCGTGTAGAACGCCAAGGCTTGTTCGCAAGTGGTAGTAAAGAAAAGATAATTGGATAATTGCATCAGCTCATCCTTGCATCAGGTTAGGCAAAGCGAAAGTGACGGAGCGGTCACCGGCAGGAGATTCAGATGCGATCAACCGTCCAGCAGTGGCTGCAGGCAGCCCCCATGGAGGATAGCCAATTATCCATCCGAAAAACTCATGCATTGTCACGAAAACACCGGTGACCGCCGATGGACGCTGCCCCCCCCCACACACGGATATCGCGTCAACGCCCCTGCTGCTCCAGTTTTCGCACAAAGTCACTTTTCCGGCCATCCCACAGGCATTTCCGGCATCTGCCTGCCTCGAACACGTGCTCACACCGTGGCAAGCCATAGATGACCGAGGCGCATTCCGGGCACAGGCTGGCCATGCCTTCGGCGTCATCACGGTATCGGCTGCCGCATTCGTCACAGGTTTTCACAGCTCATACACTCCCATACTCCAGTACCGGCTGCCTTGCCTGTTGCGGGCAAGCCAACCCAAGGCCTGCAACTCCTTGCCGATCAATCGATTCATGATGCCATGCCCGACCAGCAGCACGGGCCCCCTGGCGGCGAGCGCAACCAGCCGCTCGGCGGCGGCCCTGGCGCGCCGCCGGGTTATCTGCAACGAGTCCGATCCGCGCGCATAACCGAACAACCAGAGCAGGCGAAAAATCGCTGCCCAGGCTTCAGCCGGCAGCCAAGGGGCCTTCCAGAGCGCAAAGGGCAACCCTGCTTCAGAGAACATCGCCTCTTGCATGAATGGCAAGTCACCCAATGCCCTGGCCGATGAGCATGCCCTCGGTGCCGTGCTGGCCACGATGGTCGACGCGGAAAGCGCTGCCGCAGCGCACTGCGCAGGGATGCCACCTTCTTTGATGATCGATTGATTGTAGAGATTAATCCACTGTCCCATTTGCAGCGGCGCTATCCAGCGCCCTTTGGCGAGTCGGGGCTCGCCGTGTCTCATTAATGTTATTCGCATGTCCAGTCAGATCGCCTCGCACATTTATCCGTCCGCTTCATGGGGGAGCTTGCCCCTTGCCTGCCCTGCCGGCCTGGTCTTGCGGCTCCCCGCCAGCACGGCCGCCGCGAACAATCTTTGCCCTGCGGCGGAAAGCACGGATAATAGCGGCTAACTCATAAGCACAGTATTGGATTACCTCATGGAAATTAAAGTCAACTTTCTCGACAAGCTGCGTCTCGAAGCCAAGTTCGACGATTTTACGGTCATCGCCGACCAGCCCATCCGCTATAAAGGCGATGGTTCGGCGCCCGGCCCGTTCGATTACTTTTTGGCATCATCGGCACTGTGCGCGGCCTACTTCGTGAAGTTGTATTGCGATACGCGCAATATTTCCACTGAAAATATCCGCCTGTCGCAAAACAATATCGTCGATCCTGAAAACCGCTACCAGCAGATTTTCAAGATCCAGGTCGAGTTGCCGGCCGATATCTCGGACAAGGACCGCCAGGGCATCCTGCGCTCGATCGACCGTTGCACGGTAAAAAAAGTGGTGCAGGCGGGGCCGGAGTTCGTCATTGAAGAAGTGGAGAACCTGGACGCCGATGCCCAGGCCTTGCTGGCCCTGAATCCCGCCCCTGGCGCGAGCACCTATATCGTCGGCAAGGACTTGCCGCTGGAACAGACGATCGCCAATATGTCCAGCCTGCTGGCGGGCCTGGGCATCAAGATTGAAATCGCTTCATGGCGCAACATCATTCCCAACGTGTGGTCGCTGCACATCCGCGATGCGCATTCGCCCATGTGTTTCACCAACGGCAAGGGTGCGACCAAGGAAAGCGCGCTGGCGTCGGCCCTGGGCGAGTATATCGAACGCCTCAGCAACAACCATTTCTACGCCGGCTCGTTCTGGGGCGAAGACATCGCCAACGCGGATTTTGTCCATTACCCGAACGAGCGCTGGTTCAAGCCGGGCCGCAAGGATGCGCTGCCGAAAGAGATTCTCGACGCCTACTGCCGCGACATCTACGATGCCGATGGCGAGCTGCGCGGCTCGCACCTGATCGACACCAACTCCGGCAACGCGGAGCGCGGCATCTGCTCGCTGCCGTATGTGCGCCAGTCCGATGGCGAGACCGTGTACTTCCCATCGAACCTGATTGAAAACTTGTACGTCAGCAATGGCATGAGCGCCGGCAACACTCTCGTCGAAGCGCAGGTGCAATGCTTGTCGGAAATTTTCGAACGGGCCGTCAAGCGCGAAATCATCGAAGGCGAGATCGCCCTGCCCGACGTGCCGCAGGAAGTGCTGGCGAAATATCCGGGCATCCTGGCCGGCATCGCCGGCCTGGAAGAACAGGGTTTCCCCGTGCTGGTGAAAGATGCGTCGCTGGGCGGCGTGTATCCGGTGATGTGCGTCACCCTGATGAACCCGCGCACGGGCGGCGTGTTTGCCTCGTTCGGCGCGCACCCGAGCCTGGAAGTGGCGCTCGAGCGCAGCCTGACGGAATTGCTGCAGGGCCGCAGCTTCGAAGGCCTCAACGACTTGCCGCAACCGACGTTTGCCAGCGAAGCCGTCACCGAGCCGAACAATTTCGTCGAGCACTTCATCGATTCCAGCGGCATCGTCTCGTGGCGCTTCTTCAGCGCCAAGGCCGATTACGATTTTGTCGAGTGGGATTTTTCCGGCCACGGCGAAAACTCGAATGCCGAGGAAGCGGCAACCCTGTTCGGCATCCTCGCCGGCATGGGCAAGGAAGTCTACACGGCCGAGTACGACCAGCTGGGCGCCACCGCCTGCCGCATCCTCGTGCCCGGTTATTCCGAGGTATATCCGGTCGAGGATTTGATCTGGGACAATACCAACAAGGCGCTGCTGTTCCGCGCCGACATCCTGAACCTGCACCGCCTGGACGATGCCAGCCTGGAAGACTTGCTCGACCGCCTGGAAAACAGCGAGCTCGACGAGTACGGCGACATCGCCACCCTGATCGGCATCGAGTTTGACGAAAACACGGTGTGGGGCCAGCTGACGACGCTGGAATTAAAACTGCTGATACAGCTCGTCCTGCAGCAATTCGAGGAAGCGAAAGAGCTGGTGGAAACCTTCTTGCAGTACAACGACAACACGCTCGAGCGCAAACTGTTCTATCAAGCCTTGAACGTGGTGCTGGAAGTGGAACTCGATGACGAGCTGGAGCTGGACGATTACGTCGTCAATTTCCGCCGCATGTTTGGCGACGCCCGTATGGATGCGGTGCTGGGCTCGGTGGACGGCAGCGTGCGTTTCTTCGGCCTGACCCCGACCAGCATGCAACTGGAAGGCCTCGACCGGCACCAGCGCCTGATCGACAGCTTCAAGAAATTGCACGCGGCGCGCGCCAAGGCAGCCACAGCCAGCTAAGGCGACGGGCCAGCGCCCATGCGCAGGAGTAACGCCTGGAACGCCTGTCAAAACCTACTGCGCGTCGGTTTGGCCAGGCGTTGCGGGTCCGGACACAGGTTCGCCCGGACGCGATACCTGTGCCCGGGCGCGGCAGTTGCCGGATGACCGCCTGGTACGCGCTGGATGCGCTGCAACATGCCGCGCAAATACGTATCGCCTATGTTTGCCGCATGAGCACGCTGTCCATGCGCTTCAAGCTGAAAGTTCCTGAGTGAATAGTCTGAATTGAGCTAGCGCAAAGCCTTCCTTGTTTCAGACGAAATAGCCTGCCGCGCACCGGAATCCGGCGTATCGTCATCGCTGTTGCCATCACCACGACATGCCAAAAACGGAGGGCAACCTGCATCGGGGGGGATCTCATGGCTACGCTATCGCGCGCAACCGCCGGCTGGCTGGTGCTGGCAGGCATATTATTCCATGGTACGGCGGCCACGACCGGCTGCCCCGACTGTCAATACGAAGCATGCGCGCCACTTGTCGGATGTGTCTGCCTTCCTAAAAGTGGCTGCATTCTCCCTCCCACCATCGATCCCGGCAAGGTGACTGAGCGTGGCAAGACAGATCCCATCGGC
Source organism: Janthinobacterium sp. SUN206 (assembly GCF_030587305.1). Classification (NCBI taxonomy): domain Bacteria; kingdom Pseudomonadati; phylum Pseudomonadota; class Betaproteobacteria; order Burkholderiales; family Oxalobacteraceae; genus Janthinobacterium; species Janthinobacterium sp. SUN206. The sequence continues at coordinate 2,327,035 of NZ_JAPWIB010000001.1, forward strand.
ACCATTCTGAATCCGCTTGCCCCGCTCAATCCCACCGGTATCCCGACGACAGGCGACATCATCGAATTTGTCGTAAAAAATCCCGACACGGCAATACAGTTGATACAGAATCCAGGCCAGATTCCCTACACGCCGGTGGCAGCGGCGATGGTATCGGCACGCAACGCCGTCGTCACCAGCGGCAATGCCAACAGCATGGCCCCAGAAATCAAGGCTTTCCTGCTGCGCTGGCATACCCCCGACCTGCTCGATTCCGTCCGCTGGACCAGCGAGTGGAGCGCTTTGCAAAACACGCTGCAGGCGGCGCAAATGCAATTTAACAGCAACACGCGCGCGATTACGGTCTTGAATGCCGTCATTTTTCGCAGCGATGACGATGCGCGCGATCCGGCACTATGGGCGCATGAAATGCTGCATGTCCAACAATACAAGAATTGGGGCGTAACGGGCTTTGCCAAGCAATGGGTGGATAACTCGTCCAATGGCGGTCCTGTCGAAGCACCCGCCTATGCCCGGGAAAACGAGGCCAGACTGCTGCTGTCGTCGCATGCCGGCAACCGCGCGTTGGGTGTCTCTGCATTTTACCCGCCCATACCGCAGAAACTGCCGTCAGGATGGATGCTGACAAGCTGCCAATGTTGGGGGTCGGTGAGTCCAGCAGCACAGACCGGCGCGCCCGTCTGCCAATCCGGCATCGCCATTCCCCGCGCCTGCGGACCTGCCGGCATCTGCGGCGACGGTGGCGCTCCCTGGCAAACCAGTTGTCTGTGATACCCAGCTCAAGGCCACCGGCAAGCCAGCGGCGCGGCATCATGCGCGCAATCAGCCGGCCAGCGCCGCGATCTCCTTCTGCATGTTTTCAATGGCCCGTTCGTTGTATTGGTTGGCAAAGTATGCATCGCCGAACAGCTGGCCCGCCTGCGCCTTGGCGCACAGATGCTGCAGCGCCAGGCCCCGCTGCTCGTTGAAGCGCACGGGATCCACGTGCGCGTATTCGCGGCCGATGGCTTGCGTGTAGGCTTGGTACACCTCGTCATCCTGGCCCAGGATGGCTAGGTCGGCGCTGAGCATGGCGTCTTTCAGCGGATGGCTGATGCCCGGACCCTGGAAATGATCGGTGACGCGTATCAATTGCGCCACATCAAGGTTGTCGCCCGCATCGAGGCCGCTGGCCAGCCACAGCTGGGCGCTCGCCTCTTCGCTCGAATACAGGGCGTCGTCGTCGTGGCTGTAGACGGCGTCGTGGAACCAGAACGCTTTCTTGACCAGCGCGCTGTCGCGCTTGGGCGCATAGGTATTGTCGGCCCACACGCGGATTTCGGACAGGCCGTGCACCAGGTGGTCGAGGTTGTGATAGTGGCGGTCCGCGCCGCCATACGCCTGCGGCCCCGTCAGGTGGGCGAACCAGTGATCCGCCAGCGCGATGTCGGCATCGGACGCGGTGGCGTAGTTCCACAGCGCTTCCCACTCCTTGCGCAGGCAGTCGAGTATCCACGCCTGGTAGGCCGGGCCGGGGACGAATTTCTTCATGGTCCAGTTCCAGCCGACGGGGCCTTCCAGCGCCTTGACGAAGCTGGAGCTGACGGAGCCGAGGTCGCGCGGCGGCATGACGAAAATGGTCTTGGCGCCCTGCAGCACGTCCACATTCGTTTGCTGGATCAGGTTTTCATAGTCGAAATCGGCCGTCGTGCGGATGCCGCGGATCAGGTAGTCGCAGCCATGCTTTTTCGCCGCGCGCGCCGTGTAGTCGCCCTTGACGATGACCACCTGCACATTGTCCCAGCCGCACTCGCGCGCGCTCTGTTCGATGATGCGCTTGCGGTCTTCGGCGGGAAATTGCGGCTTCTTGGCGGGGTTTTGCGACAGGAACACGATCACCTCGTCGGCGAGCGAACGCGCTTCGCCGATCACCCACATATGGCCGTTGGTGATGGGGTCGAGGGTTCCTGAAAATCCGATCTTCTGCATGCTGCGCTCCGTGGTCTGGTTCTGCTTGTTTCGCAGACAATATAGGGCCACGGCGCGCGCGTCAATGCAACATGCCAAAGATCATGGTCAAAATGCTCTTTTCGCGGCTTGCGGGAATTCCACGCGCACGCACAGGCCGCCCAGGCGCTCGGATTTATCCAGCACCAGGCGCGCGCCATGGCGTTCGGCGATGGCCTTGATGATGGCCAGCCCCAGGCCGCTGCCGTTGGCGTCCGTGCCGGGCACGCGGTAGAAGCGGCTGAAGACGCGCTCGCGCTCTTCGGGCGGGATGCCGGGGCCGCTGTCTTCCACGGATAACGTCACGCCGACGGGGCTGGCGCGCAGGTCGATGTCGACCGTGCCGCCCTGCGGCGTGTACTTGATGGCGTTGTCGACCAGGTTGCGCAGCATGATGTTGAGCGCATCGGCCTGCCCCGCCACCTTGGCCGGATCCATGTGATGCAGGCCCAGGTCGATCTTGCGCGCCTGCGCGATGCCGGCCATGTCACCCAGCGCGCGCTTGACGACATCGTTCAAGTCCACCGCCTGCAGCTGGTCGCCGCTGGCAGCGCTCGCTTCCTGGCGCGCCAGCACCAGCAGCTGCTCGACCAGGCGCGTGGCCCGCTCGATGCCGGCGCTCACGCGGGAAATCGCCAGGCTGCGTTTTTCTTCCGATTCGGCCCGTTCCAGGCTCAATACCTGCAGTTTCAGGGCCGCCAGCGGCGTGCGCAATTCATGCGCGGCGTCGGCAACGAAATGCTGCTGCGCGTCGAACGCCGTCTTGACGCGCCCGAACAGCAGGTTCAGTTCATGCACGAGGGGGCGCACTTCGTCGGGCAAGCCCGCTTCCGAGACGGGAGACAGATCGTCCGCCTGGCGCGCCGCCACCTGCTTGCGCACGCGCGAGACGGGCGCCAGCGAACCGCTGACGACCCACCAGACGACCAGCATCAAAATAGGCGCCATCAGCGCGATGGGCCCCACCGTGCGCAGGGCCAGGCTGCCGGCCATGCGCTTGCGCACGGCCATGTCCTGGGCGATCTGCACGGTCTGGGAACTGGTTTGCACGGAAAAGATGCGGTACGTCGTGCCGTTGGCTTTCACGTTGGAAAAGCCCAGCACGGCGCGCTGCGGCAATTCCGCGCGCGTGATCGAGCGGAACACCTGCACGCCGTCCGGCGTCCACACCTGCACCACCATGTCGTTGTTGACGGGGTCGGCCGGCAACGCTTGCGCATGGTTGGCCAGCGGCGCGCCGGAGCGCAGCGACAGGGCCATCTGCTGCATGTGGTAGTCGAAGATCTGGTCGGCGTCGTACAGGGCGCTGCGGTAGGCGATCGAGGCTTGCGCCAGGGCCGCCATGATGATGGCCGCCAGCAAAAACCACAGCAGGCGGCCGCGCAGCGAATGCGTCACCGTGACCTTCATCCTCATGCCTTGGGCACCATGTAGCCGAGGCCGCGCACGTTCTGGATCAGGTCGCTGCCCAGTTTCTTGCGCAAGCCATGGATATACACTTCCACGGCATTGCTGTTGACTTCATCTTTCCAGCTGTACAGCTTTTCTTCCAGTTGCGCACGCGACAGCACGATGCCGGGACGGGCGATCAAGGCTTCCAGCACGGCCCATTCGCGCGCCGACAGGTTGACCGGGTGGCCCTCGGCGATCACTTCGCGCGTCAGCGGATTGATGGAGACGCCCTGGTGTTCGAAGATCGGTTCCGGCCGCCCCGAGGCGCGCCGCAGCAGGGCGCGTATGCGCGCCAGCAATTCATCGAGGTCATACGGCTTCAAGACGTAATCGTCGGCGCCCGCGTCGAGACCCGCGATGCGCTGCTCGATGGCGTCGCGCGCCGTAGCGACCAGCACTGGCGTGTCGAGCTTGCGCAAGCGCATCGAGCGCAGCACGTCGAGGCCATCCTTGCGGGGCAAGCCCAGGTCCAGCAGCACCAGGTCGTAGGTTTGCGTTTGCAGGGCCGTATCGGCCATGTCGCCATCCTTGACCCAATCCACCGCGTAGTGCTCGGCGCGCAGCAAATCGAGCACCACCTCGCCGATCATCGTATCGTCTTCTACCAGCAATAAGCGCATGCCCTACTCCTTCATCTTGACTGTTTTATCGACCTTGCATCCTGCGCCAGATCAACCGAGGCGCACGGGAATGAAGATCTTATCGGGGCCGCGCTGTATCAGCAAGGCCACCGACTTGGCGGATTTTTCCACCACGTCGCGCACCTGCTCGACCGTGTTGACGGGACGGCCATTCACCGACAATAGCACGTCGCCCGGCTGCACTCCGGCATTCGCGGCGGCGCCGCCCGCGTCTTCCACCAGCAGGCCGGCGCTGATGCCCGCCTCGCGTTTTTCATCCGATTGTAACGGACGCAGGGCCAGGCCCAGCTTTACCTTGCCGGCGGCGCTGTCGCTCTTCGCCACTTCGGCCACCTTGTCGGCCGCATTGCCCAGGGTTGCCGTCAGGCTGACGATCTTGCCGTCACGCCAGACATCCATGTTGATCTTGTCGCCTGGCAAGGACGTACCCACCAGCGCCGGCAAGTCGGCCGAGCCGATGATGCGCTGGCCATTCACCTTGCGCACCACGTCGCCCGATTTCAGGCCTGCCTTGTCGGCCGGGCTGCCCCGCTCCACGTTGGCGACCAGCGCGCCTTCCGGCGTGGCCAGCTTGAACGAGTCGGCAAAGCCCTGATTCACTTCCTGCACCGTCACGCCCAGCTTGGCGTGGCTGGCCTTGCCCGTTGCAACGATCTGGTCCTTGATGCGGCCGGCCAGGTCGATGGGGATGGCGAACGACAAGCCCTGGAAGCCGCCCGTCTGGCTGTATATCTGCGAATTGATGCCGACCACTTCGCCGCGTGTGTTGAACAGGGGACCGCCCGAGTTGCCGGGGTTCACCGCCACGTCCGTCTGGATGAACGGCACATTGCTGTCGTCCGGCAAGGAACGGCCCTTGGCGCTGACGACGCCAGCCGTTACCGTGCTGTCGAAGCCATAAGGAGAACCGATGGCCAGTACCCATTCGCCCACTTTCAGGTCGCTGGAATGGCCGAGCGGCACGATGGGCAGGTTGTTGGCGTCGATCTTCAGCACGGCGATGTCCGTCTTCGGATCCGTGCCCAGCACCTTGGCGCGGAATTCGCGGCGGTCGTTCAGCTTGACGGTCACTTCGCGCGCATCGCGCACCACGTGGGCATTCGTCATGATGATGCCGTCCGGACTGACGATGAAGCCGGAGCCGAGGCCGTGCGTGGGCACGTCGCGGCCACCGCGCTGCCCGCCTTGCGGGCCCTGGAAGCGGCGGAAGAATTCGAGGAAGGGGTCGTTGCCGAAGTCGTCATTGCCGGCCTGGGCCGATGGGTCGTAGGCCACCTTGGTGCTGCCCGTGACGCTGATATTGACGACGGCCGGGCTGTTGCGCGCGGCGATCTGGCTAAAGTCGGGCAAGGCCACCAGCGGCGCGCTTGCTGCAGGCGCGACTGCCGCGGCCACGGGTGCGGCGGGCGTGCCTGCGGTGGCATTCGCGCCGGCATTGTTCTGATGCATCACCATGGCGCCACCGGCGCCCAGCACACCGATCGCGGCCAGCGCGGCTACGGTGCGTTTGATTTTCAGCGATGCGGTATTCGTTTGCTGTTCCATGAATTGCTCCTCATTCAATGAGATTTTGATGTATGCAATAGTGGGCCACGAGTCTTAGGCGGTGCTTAACATTTTTCCATTTGGAAACAGGCATTTGCGCCTTTAAGCGGGGTTTAATCTTGCGTGGCATGGGCAACCAATGGAAGCCCTGAATGCGGCCCGAACGGGCTCCGGACGTGACACTGGCCGGATCGACCGGCCAGTATTCTACTGCATGGGGAAGCGCTGTTCCCTCCCGCCGATGCCGGCGCGTGGCGCCGGGATCAGCTCAGCTCAGCTCAGGCTGCCTGGCGCTGTTCCAGCGCGCTGACGGTGGCGCCAGTGGTGGTGCCGATCTCGATCTTGCGCGGCTTCAGCGCTTCCGGCACTTCGCGCACCAGGTCGATGGTCAGCATGCCGTTTTCAAACGTGGCGCCCGTGACCTTCACGTGGTTGGCCAGTTGGAAACGCTGTTCGAAATCGCGGGCAGCGATGCCGCGGTGCAAGAACGTGCGCTCGACGCCATCTTTCTGCTTGCGGCCCGTGACGTGCAGGGAGTCGCGTTCCGTGATGATGTCGATCTCTTCGCGCGAGAAGCCGGCCAATGCCATCACGATGCGGTACTTGTCTTCCGATACGAGTTCGATGTTGTAGGGCGGGTAGCTGGGCTGCGCATCGGCGCGCTGTTCGTTGAGCAATTGCGCCAGGCGGTCGAAGCCGATGGCGGAACGGTACAGGGGAGCAAGGTCAAAAGTACGCATGATAAATATCCTTTTCATTAAAGCGATAAGAGGGGCGGACCTCACCATGAGCATCCGCCTGTTACCGATATACGGCCTGCCAACGCCCTTTCAAGGCCTTGAAATTGGCGAAAAACGCCCCAGACGGCAAAGAATTTGTAAGAAATTTTTACATGCCCCATCCAGGGATGGGTTGCATGACACCCCTCATGCAGGGCCGGCTTTTGGTGTATGCTGGCGGCATGAACAATGACACCGACATCCAGCTCAGCGGCCCCTTCAAGGCCACCGACGGCTCCGGCCGTGCCCACGACATCAAGGCCATCCGCATCTTCGACGAAGGCTACGGCATCATCGACGTCTACGTCGATTTCGCCGCCCCGCTCGAAGCGGGCGCCTGCAAGGACAAGACCCTGGTCGGCCACATCCTGGCCCGCCTGCGCAGCCTTGGCTATGTAGGCCCCGACTTCGGCCATGGCGACCTGGGCTTGCAAGACAAGAAACTGATCGTCCTGGAAGCGCCTGAGGAATTTTCTGCCTTTGCCGTGAGCAAGGGCTGGAAGGATCTATCCGCCGAATTTGACGAAGACTGAGAACACCTGACCAAATCTACTGCGCGCCGCGCTTTGCGGCCGGCGATGCTCACCGTGCTTTAGCACGGCTGCGCTTCCCGGCCACAAATCACTGCCGCTCGCTACGATTTTGTCAGGTGTTGTAAAGTACCAATAGTATCCGCGCCGCGCCAGCTTCTGCTGCCGCGGCGTTTTTCATGGGCGACAACTTAGTTCAGCTTAGTTCAAATAACGCGCGCTCCAGGCAGCGATGACGTTGGCGACATAGGCCGCGTCGTCGCGACCCGTCAACAGGTGGTCGGCATCGTCGAGCGAAACGAAGCTTTTCGGGTGCTTGGCGGCCGTAAAGATCTCCATCGCGTTCGACAGGCTGACCGTCGTGTCGTTCGGCGCGTGCATCACCAGCAGGGCGCGGCGCAGGCCGGCGATGTGGGTCTTCAGGCTGTGGCTGCCCGCGTCGTCGACGAATTGCTGGCGGATGCGGAAGGGCCGCCCTTCCAGCTGCACCAGCGCTTCGCCTTCGGCGGCGATTTGCTCCAGATGCGCGCTGAACATGCGCGTCACGTACGCGGGCGTGCTGGGCGCGGCCAGGGTGGCGATAGCGGTGGCTTCCGGCACTTGCGACGCGGCGGCCAGCACGGCGGCGCCGCCCAGGCTATGGCCGATCAGCAATTGCGGCGCGGCATGTTTTGCCCGTAGGAAATCAGCGGCGGCGACCAGGTCGTCCACGTTCGATGAGAAATTGGTGGCGGCGAACTCGCCTTCGCTGGCGCCCAGCCCCGTGAAGTCGAAGCGCAGCACGGCGATGCCGTGTTCCGTGAGACCTTGCGCGATGCGCCGCGCGGCCAGCACATCCTTGCCGCAGGTAAAACAGTGGGCGAACAGCGCATAGGCGCGGATGGCGCCGTCAGGCGCATCGAGCCGCGCCGCCAGCACATGGCCGTGCGCGCCGGGAAAATCTTGCCGGGTGGATTTCATTGTCTCAGATCAAAGCTGCCGCGCAGGGCGGCCGAAGGCGCATTGTAGCGCCGCCCGGCCGCCGCCGCTGGCGGCTGGCAAGCTTCAATCACGCTTGGGAATATCCACGCCCCTGGCAACGGCTGGCCTGGCCAGGAAGGCGTCCAGCGCGCGCTGCACGTTCGGGAAGTTGGCAAAGCCGACGAGATCGCCCGCGCCATAGAAGCCCACCAGGCAGCGCACCCACGGGAAGATGGCGATGTCGGCAATCGTGTACTGGCTCCCCATGATCCAGTCACGGCCCTGCAGGCGCTGCTCGAGCACGCCCAGCAGGCGCTTCGCTTCGCCGATATAGCGTTCCAGCGGACGCTTGTCTTCATAATCCTTGCCGGCGAATTTGTGGAAGAAGCCCACCTGGCCAAACATGGGGCCGATACCGCCCATCTGGAACATCAGCCATTGGATCGTTTCATAGCGCAAGCCCGCGTCCTGCGGGATGAACTTGCCCGTTTTCTCGGCCAGGTACAGCAGGATGGCGCCCGACTCGAACAGGGCCAGCGGCTTGCCATCGGGGCCGTCCGGGTCGAGGATGGCGGGAATCTTGTTGTTCGGATTGAGGGACAGGAAGGCAGGCGACAGCTGGTCGTTTTGCTCGAAGCTGACCAGGTGCGGCTCGTACGCCAGGCCCAGCTCTTCCAGCAGGATCGAGACCTTGATGCCGTTCGGCGTCGGCAGCGAGTACAGCTGCAAGCGCTCGGGATGCCGGGCAGGCCATTTTTGGGTGATGGGGAAGTCGGAGAGTTGGGACATGGAAATCCTTTTGAGGTGTATGACGTGGCACAAGCAGGCAAGTATAGCCAAGCATGACAGTTTCAGCAGGACAACACATTCAGCCAAACAAGCCATGCAAAAACCAGCGCGGCGCGGCATCTTCTCCGCTGCCGGCGATGCGTTCGCGGTAGACCCAGTAATGGGCGTGATCGAGTCCTTCGGCAATGAAATAATCGCGCGCCTGCGACTGCCCCCACCAGCCCGCCTCAATGCGTTCGGCGACAGACACCATTTTCAACGGCGAGCCATAAAACGGCCGGTGTTCGCGCATCAGGAGGGCGATGGGCTGGGCCAGCAGCCAGCCGGGACGGGGCATGCCGGACAAGCCGGGCGGCAAGTCCGGCTGCGCGTTTTGTGCGCCTGGCCTGGCCGGCAGCGGCAGCCACTGGTTGGCCGCTTCGGGCCGGTAATCGGCGCGCGGCGCCGCCTGCAAGACATTCTCGGCGCCCAGGCGCGCCACCAGCAATTCCAGCAAGCGCTGGCGCTCCTGCGGCGTGCCGCCCGGCTCGGGAAACAGGGTGTCGCTGGGCGGCGCCATCGGCTGCACCTGCAGCGCTTCCAGGGTGAGGCCGATCACGGGCGCCTCCAGCACCAGCTGCGCCAGGCGCTCCTTGAGCAAGCGCAATAAATGCTCGTCGCGCCAGACGGCCTCGCCCAGGGCCAGGTCGATGACGGTGGGCGGGCGCGCCACCCTGCCCCGCTCGTGCGCCAGCAGCAATTGGATGCGTTCGACGGCGAATTGCCGCGCGCACAGCCAGCCCGTCATTTGCTGCAGCAGACGGCGCGCGCCGAACAGCAGCGCTTCCGCGTGCTCCACGCGATCGAACAGTTCCAGGCTGGCGCAAAACGTGGGCGGCGCTTCGAGCCACAGGTACAGTTCCGTGCCGTGGCCATGCGCATCGTCGAGCATGTCGAGCAAGGCCCCGCCGCAACGGCGCTGCAAGCCGGGCCGCGGCAAATGGCGCAACTGCCCCAGGGTGCGGCAGCCGATGCCGTCCAGCCATTCCAGCCAGGGGCGCGCGGGCGGCAGCAAGGCGCATGGCAAGCCGTCGAGGCGGCGCACCAGGCTCTCCATGCCCAGCACGCGGCCCCGGCGCGTCCCGGCGCGCGCCAGCAGCCAGGCGCCGCGCGCCGTGGGGGCGCACGACAGCTGGGCCGTGTAGCCCAGCGCGCGCAAGCTGGCCGCAATCTGCCGGCACAGGGCGCGCACGCCGCCGAACAGGCGCAGGCTGGCGCCCGCATCGACGAGCAGGGTCGCTTCCTCGCCCTGCGCCACCAGCGGCGAATATTGCAGCAGCGCCAGCGCCACCGCTTGCAGCGCCTGCGCCTCCAGTGCCAAAGAGCGCTCGTGCAGGCGCGCCTGCGGCGCCAGCATCAGCGCACCCGCGCGGCGCATGCCCGGCCGGATACCCGCCGCCCGCGCCAGCGGCGACACGGCCATCACTTGCTCCTGCTCCAGCACCACGCCGAGAAGGTCAGCCGACCAGCGCGGGCAAAACACTTCGAGCGGGAGCCGGGGCAGGTACAGGCCGATCCAGAGTCGCATGGCGTAGCAGTAATGAAGGAGGTTGCAGGGGCAGGAACAGGGGCGCGTCGCGCTGCGGTCCCCGGCGCTTGATGAAGCCGATCTCGATGCCGCCGGCGGCCGGGCGCACGGACAGGCGCAGCGGCGCCGGCGACGCATCCTGCGCGCCATGCAAGGGGCGCAGCATGCAGAACAGGGTGTTGCCGGACTGCGCGGCCAGGTGCAGGCGGCGCAGGCTGTCGGCGCGCACGTGCGGCTGCCAGAACAGCAAGGCGCCGCACGTGCCGCTGCGCAAGATGTTTTCCGCCGCCCACAGGGCATCCTTGCTGCCGGCGCTCTTGAGCCACAGCAGTTGCGACGGCGCCAGCCCCTGCGCGGCCAGGGCCAGCGCCTGCGGCGGATGGGGCGGCTGCAGCAGCACGATGGGCAAGCCCGGCAGCTGCGCCAGCGCGGGCGCCAGCAGCCGCACTTCGCCGCTGCCCGGCTGCTGCACCAGCAGATCGATGAGGCTGCCGCAGGGCCAGCCGCCGCCGGGCAGCTGCGCGGACAGGGCGGCAAAGCCCGTGTCCAGGCAGCGCGTGGCGCCCTGCCCCAGCTGCGATGCGCGCCACAGGGACGGGTGCAAGGCTTCCGGCGAGGCCATCAATTGGGAATGTTGCATAATTGAATATGAAGATGAATACTGTATGCATATACAGTACTATCCAGTCCCCCTTTTGGCAAGGCATATCTGCGCATCCCCATCCGGGGGCCGTCCCGCGACGTCCGAAAAACACCGTTTTTCACATCGATTGCTGTACCATAAGCACTCTCCTTACCGCTCGGCAATGCACCGGGCGGCTTCCTCCGTCCATAAGGAAACGCATTTGACCACCATCCAACTCATCAGCGCCATCGTCTTCGGCCTCGCGCTCATCCATACCTTCGCCGCCAAGTCGTTTGAAACATTATCGCGGCGCCATCCCCGCCATGCGGGCTTGCTGCATTTGCTGGGCGAAGTGGAAGTCGTGTTCGGCTTCTGGGCTTTCATTCTGATCATCATCATGGCCTTTGTCTCGGGCGGCGATGCCGCCATCGAGTATGCCGAGTCGCGCCATTACACGGAGCCGCTGTTCGTCTTTGTCGTCATGGTCGTGGCCGCTTCGCGCCCCGTGCTCGACGCCGTGCAGCGCCTGTTGAAGGGCGTGGCGCGCGTGATGCCGCTGCGCACGGAACTGGCCCTCGTCTGGCTGGGCCTGGCGCTCGTGCCCCTGACGGGCTCATTGATCACGGAACCGGCCGCCATGACCCTGGCCGCGCTGATGCTGGCGCCGCAAATCTTCCGCCCGGGCATCCCTGAATGGCTGAAATACGGCGCGCTGGGTGTGCTCTTCGTCAACGTTTCCATCGGCGGCACCCTCACCTCGTACGCGGCGCCGCCCGTGCTGATGGTGGCCACCACGTGGAACTGGGACAGCGCCTACATGGCCACCCATTTCGGCTGGAAGGCCGCCATCGCTGTGCTGGTCAACGCCACGGGCGTGAGCATCTTGCTGCGCAAATATCTGCACAGCAACACCTCCGACATCAAGCCGAAGGCTGGCGAAGTGGAAGCATCGAAGGTGCCGCTGGCCGTCAGCCTGGTGCACATGATCGTGCTGGCCGGCGTCGTCACCCTGGCGCACCATCCCGTGCTGTTCATCGGCCTGTTCCTGTTCTTCCTCGGCTTCGTGCAGGCGTATGAGCGTTATCAAAGCCCGCTGATCCTCAAGGAAGGCTTGCTGGTCGGCTTCTTCCTGGGCGGCCTGGTGGTGCTGGGCGGCATGCAGCAATGGTGGCTGCAGCCCATCGTTTCCAGCCTGAAACCGCTGGCCCTGTTCTTCGGCGCCCTGGGCTTGACGGCGATTACCGACAATGCGGCCCTCACCTACCTCGGTTCGCTGATCGTCGGCATGACGGACGAAGCGAAGTACATGCTGATGGCCGGCGCCGTGGCCGGTGGCGGCCTGACCGTCATCGCCAATGCGCCGAACCCGGCCGGCGTGGCCCTGCTGCGCCGCGGCTTCAAGGATGAATCGATCGGCGCCGTCGGCCTGCTGGCGGGCGCCCTGCTGCCGACGGCCGTGGCGGGCCTGGCCTTCCTGGCCCTGTAAGACACTACACGGGGCGGCTGCCGGCCGCCCCCACTCCCCTCACCTTCCCCTCAGTTACCTTCCTCAGTTCCTTCATACACGAGGAAATGCAGCCGGTCATAGAACAGGCTGTAGGCATAGTCGAACGTGCCCACGCTGCGAAAACCCTTGTGCAGATACACTTGCAGCGCTTCGCTCTTTTCCCACACCGTCAAGGTGATGCGCGCGCAGCCCTTGCGGCTGGACAAGTCGCGGATCTCATGGAACATCTGCCTGAATAAACCCTGGCCCCGGTATTTTTCGTCGATGGCCAAACTGCTGACGAAACAGTCGTCGGCGCGCGCATGCGCGAGCACGAAGGCGTCATACGCATCGTCGAGCGCCTTCATGTCATCGCGGTAATACGAGACGGCGCCGCACGCCTGGAACTCGTCCATCGTCGCGGCCGTGAAAAAGCCGATGAAGCGCCCGTCCTCGTCATGCAGGCCGTGGATATGCGCCAGGTAAGGGTCGATGTTCTGCCGCCGCTGCAATTCAACGAACTGCAGATTGAGTTTATTGCCGAACGAACAGTATTCCAGGTAACTGGTGGCAAACAGCAATTTGGCCATGCGGTTCTTCGCCTCGTCGCCCAGCAGCTCGCCCGGCACCAGCGTGAGCGGCGCATGCGACAGCAAGCCCGCCTGAGCCTCGTCACCTGGCGGGGCGGTATCGCCGGCGGTTGGCATGCGGCTGCCGTGGCGGCCCACGGTGGGGCGCCAGAAGTTGCCGGCGGCAATATGCTGCGAACGATGGGCCAGCAGGTAGCGGCAAAAAACGTCATTCACGCGGTCGAGCTGCGGATCGTCCGACAGCACCGAGTAATAGTGGAAATGTTCGATATCCGCCCGCAATTGGGCAGCATACGCCATGCGCGGCACTTCCTCGATATCGAACACGTCGACGATATTGGGCAAGATCAAAGGATCGTCGAGTTGCCAGCCGATTTCGTCGAGCCGCGCCACGCAGCGCGCATACGCGCGCCGTTCCTCATCGCTCAAGGGGATGTGCATGTCGGTAATGATATCGTCCAGCAAGCGCATGCCGCGGATGCCGCCCGCCACCGCTTCCCGCGCGCCGTCATACAGCACGCAATAGCGCTGGTAAAACTCGGCATGGCTGAGCAGGGTCACGCCCAGGTTTTTCTTCCATTCGGCATAAAACTGGCCAAACAGCCGCGCCTCGAATTGCGGGCAGGAACGGGGAATCTGCGCATCGATACCCGCATACGCGCGGTTCACATTGCGCTGGATCACACGCAGCGCCGCATCGTTCTTCTTGGCGATCAGCATGCCCGTTTCATCGAGAAACAAATTCATCCAGCTGACATGCCGGCGCTCTTCGCTGTCATCATCCTTGCGCTGGAAATAATCGGGCACTTCCGGCTTCATCAGGAAAATCGTCGCCGGATTGTGCGGGATCGTATCGACATCCATATACAGGCCGCCGTACTCGCACATGATGAGGATGCGGAAATAATCGGACAAGGTGGCGAAATAGCGCTGCGTATGCAGGGTATCGAGGATATCGAAGCGGGCCGGCGCGAAGTCCAGCGCCAGCGCGCGCAGCGAATTGATATGCAGGGTCGTGCCGCCGATGTCGTAGCGGCCTATCGTGTAGCGCCCGGCGCCGCCCGTGGGGCTGAAGCGCTCGTCATCGCGCAGCTGCTGCGCATCCCACACCCACAGGATGGAAACATACGGCGCGCCGCCGTTGCAGCGCACGTCGTCGAGCGCCGCGCCCCACTGCTGGATCGCCTCGCAGGCGATGGCCGGCAGGGGGCCGCCCATCCAGATGCGGTGCAGGTAGCGCTCGTCCTCGCCGAGCGCGCGCGTGGGGATGCAGCTGAGCGAGGAACAGCTTGCCGCATTGAAATGGTTGAAGTTCAGGGCGACGAAGCTGCGCAGGGCCGCGATGCCCGCCTGGTGCTCCGCGGCCAATTGCTCCAGGTCGCTGCCAGCCGGCCTGACATCGGCCAGGGTGATGTAATCGAGTTTCAGCCGGTTGATGCGAAACTCGTATTCCAGGTTGAAAATCTTTGCTTGATCGTGTTTCGAGGCCAGGTCATCTATTTTCATGGGCGCACCATTTTCCGCAGGAGAGTGTCAATAAACGTCGCAGGAGATAAAACAAGGTCGACAACATGCGCATCGTTGCGCCATCAATGCCGGGCGAGCAGCACCTCGCTTTCCCGGCGTCCCGCCATGCCCCGTGTGAACAGCAGCAGGCAGGCCGTGATGACCACGATGACGGGGATATTCAGCAGCGCATACGTTTCCAGCGCATAGCCGAAGCGCTGGCACAGCACGTTGTACAGCTGCAGCCAGGCGGACAGATAAATGCAGTACAGCAAGCTCATGGCGGCCGTCGTCAAGGTCATCGATTCCTTGCTGGCCGTGAGCGCGCTGCGGATCAGGGCCCCGTTGAACAGGCCGAAGCCGATGGAATAGACAAACATGCAGGCCGCAAACACGTCGACGTGGTGGCGGCCCGCGCCGGCGCCCAGCATGCCGGCGGCCGCGATCAGCCCGCCCAGGCGCAGCAGGGACACGAGGGGGAAATCCTGGCGCAGGCGCTGGATGGCGATGCTGCTGAGAACGAAACCGGACAAGATCACGCATTGCAGCGCGATATACGTGGCGTAGGAGGCGCCCATTTCCTGCAGCACGAAGAGGGGCGAAAAGCCGATCCAGGCCGTCAGGGGCACGGTGGCCAGTCCGGCCGTGAACATGCCGAACATGAAGCGCCGATTGCTGAAAATGGCGCCATAGCTGCGCGCGATGGCAGCCAGGTCCAGACGCGCGACCCTGGGGGCCGCGCGCGGCATGGTCTTGCACAGGCCCAGCAAGGACAGCAGCGCCAGCAGGCCGGAGAGGAAAAACACGTAGCGCCAGTCCAGCCGGCTGATGATGGCGCTGCCGAGGATCGGGCCGGCCAGGGGCGCGAGGATGGTGGTGCTCGACAGAATGCTGCTCAGCTTGACGGCCGCCATGTCGTCGAACAGTTCATGGATCATGGCGTAGCCGACGAAGATGAAGCAGCAGCCCATGCCCTGGATGAAACGCGCGACGAGAAATTGCTCGATCGAAGCGGTCAATGGCACGGCCAACGTGGCCAACAGGAACAAGGTATTGCCGGTCAACACGAGCTTGCGCTTGCCGATGGCGTCGGCCAGGGGCCCCAGGAATATCTGCAGGGAACTGCCGCCCAGCAGATACAGGCTCAGGGACAAGGGGACGAATTTCGCCTCCGCCTGGAACTCGCCGACGATGCCCAGCATGGCCGGCATGATCATGTCGTTCGACAGATAGATATTCAGTTCAAAGACGAGGAAAAACGCAAAAAACCACAGCAACTGCTTGGACTTGATGGACATGGCGCGTTCCGTAACGTGGGTGGCTGCCGTCAGTGCGTGCCGGCTGTCGGGGCATGGGACGGCGGACACGACTTCACTGAAAACGTGTACCAATTGTATACCAGTTAGTATTTTTAGCGCCTGTTTTTGTGATTTTTAAATACCGCAGCAATACCACTTTAGAAAAATCACTGCTGCTGCGGCATTGAAAATCGGCACCGGAAAGGGCGCGGCCAGCGTGCCGGCGCGCGGCAGCGGTCCTGCGGGAGAAAGGAAAGCGATGCGTACCAGTGCCTGCGCACCGTTGCGGCGCGCGGCACGGCAGCTTATCGGCGGCGGTGGCTGGCGAAGAAATCGAGCAGCATCTTGCTGGCGTCGGGCTTGGCCTTGTCGTTAAACGGCAGGCTGGCGTCGCCGCCGCTCCAGGCGTGCTCGAGGTGCTCGACCTGCGCCACGCGCAGCAACACCTGCTTGCCCACCTGATAATCGTGCAGCCCATACGCATGGGCCGGATTGCGCCCGCCCGCCGCGCCGCCAGGCAAGCGCTGCGCCGTCACCACGGTATCGACCGGCAAGCGGTTGACGCGCACGCTCTGGCGCACCAGCTGCGTCTGGTTAATGGGCCGCACCACCTTGTCGGCCAGCCCTTGCAGCAGGATGGTGGGCAGGCGGGGAAACGCGGGCTGGCGCGCCAGCACTTCATCGATGGCCGCGTCGGCGCGGGCGGCCGCACCATGCTGCATCACGCCCAGCGCGCCGATCAGGTTATGCCCGGCGCCAAACACGGGCCCGGAATGCAGGCCCAGCGCGGCGAACAGCTGCGGATGGTTCAGAGCCACGATATGCGCCATGCCGGCGCCGGCGGAAATGCCGCAGATATAGATGCGCGCGCGGTCGATCGCATAACGGGCCGCCACCTGCTCGATGGCGCCGACGATCAGGCGCACATCGCCGCCGCCGTCCTGCGTCAGCTTGTCGTACCACTTCCAGCAGCGGCGCGCATGCGAACGCAGCGATTGTTGCGGATACAACACGGCATAGCCCTTGCGCTCGGCCAGGCGGTTCATGCGCGTGCCTTCGGCAAACTGCGTGGCGCTCTGCTCGCAGCCGTGCAGCATCACCAGCAGCGGCCGGCCCCGGCTGCGCATGGCGGCGCTCGGCGCCTTCTCGGGCAGGTACAGGAAATATGGCAGGCGCCGGCCCGGCAACTGCCCCAGTTCCGGCAACGGCGCATAGTGGGCGGCCAGCCACTTGCCCGGCGGGGGCGCCGTTCGCTTGCGCACGCGCGGGGGCGACAGGGGCGTGCCGAAGGGCGCCAGGGCGGGCAGCGCGTCGCTGGCGGGCCTGGCGCGCGGCTTGTGGCTCGCCTGCGTGGTCTTGGCCACGACCTTGCTGCGGGCTTTGGCCTTGGGCTTGGCCGGCACGGGGCCGAACAGCACCTTGGCCAGCTTGCTGGCCGTGCGCTGCTGCGCCTTACCGGCGCGCAGCAGCCCGCGCAGCCATTTGGTGGCGGGCTTTACCATGGCAAGCGGCGCGCATGGCGTGGTGGAGCGTACCGCAAGTTCATCCCACTGCATCGTTGCATCGTCAGCATGTGCGGCCTCCTCCGTAGAATGCATAGAGTACCGCAATTGTCTGGCAACACCGTACGTTTGCACACGGATAAAAGTGCCGCTGGCACGATTGAGGCAGATCAAGCGCGACCTCGTGCGCATGCTTAATCTGGATGTTCGATCCGCACTTCACCAGAGGAGAGAACACCATGAGCTATCTGGACCGCGACATCCTGGGCATGTACCGCAACCACGACGGCCCGGGGCCGGCACTGATGGGGGCAGATACCCTGCTCGGCGACGATGTCTACAATCACAACGACGAGGAACTGGGCGACATCAAGGAAATCATGCTCGACATGCGCACGGGCCAGATCGCCTATGCCGTGCTGTCCTTCGGCGGCATCCTGGGCATGGGCGACAAGCTGTTTGCCGTACCCTGGGAACGCCTGACCCTGGATACCGTCAACAAGCGCTTCCTGCTCAACGTGGACAAAGACTTGCTGAAAGACGCCCCCGGCTTCGACAAGAACAACTGGCCCGACATGGGCAGCGAAGCGTGGAACCAGCAGATGGAAGCCTTCTATGGCAGCGGCACGCGCTACGGCAGCGGCGCCATGGCAGGCAGCCGCATGCCATCGGGCAGCGACCTGCGCGGCAGCGCCAGCCTGCAATCGGGCAGCGAAAGCAGCATGTCCGGCACCTCCATGAGCGGCAGCCGCGCCGGCACGGGCAGCAGCCAGGGTGGCTCGCGCTCATCGCTCGGTGATGATGAGCAGGATCAACGCCAGCCGGACTAGCGGTAAAACCGCGTCATGCAGCCTACGCGTGGGCCGAAGGCAAAAAACCTAGCGCTGCATCGACTCCCATACCTTTTGCAGGCGCTTGGCCGAAACAGGCATCGGCGTGCGCAATTCCTGCGCGAACAGCGACACGCGCAGCTCTTCCAGCATCCAGCGGAAGTCGACCAGTTTCGGGTCCGTGTTCTTGCCAGCCTGGCGGTCCTTGGCCTGGCGCAAATACGGCGCGGCCGCCGATTGCCACTCGGCCATCAACTTGGTGTCGCGCGCTGGGTCGGCGCGCAGCTTTTCCAGGCGCACATTGATCGCTTTTAAGTAACGGGGGAAATGCGCCAGCTGCGTGTACTCGTTTTCCGTCAGGAAACGCTTATGCACGAGTCCCTGCAGCTGCGACTGGATATCGGTGGCCGCCGCTGCAGGAATATTCTGCAGGCGCTTGGGCAAGCCGTGGAATTCCGTCAGTACTTGCGACAGCAGGCGGGCGATTTCATTGACCAGCAAGACCAGGCGCGACTTGCCCTCCGCCTGGCGCTTGGCGAACGAGGCGGCGTCCAGCGGCAGCGGATCTTGCAAGCAAGCAATATCGAGCGCCTTGTTGATGATTTGCTCGCGCAGCTCTTCCTGCGAACCGAGGGCCATGAATTGCATGCCCATCTGCTGCAAACCGGGGATGCTTTTCTCGACGTACTTGATCTGCTCCTTCATTTGCAGCGCGAACAGGCGGCGCAACCCCACCTTGTGTGTGCGGGCGGCTACGGTCGGGTCGTCGAACACTTCCAGGTCGCAATGCGTGCCCTTGTCGACCAGCGCGGGGAAGCCGATCAGGGTCAGCTTGCCTTGCACGATTTCGAGCAACTCCGGCAATTCTCCAAAGGTCCAGCCCGTCAAGCCCATGTGCTGCGAGACGGTGGCATTGCCCGACGCCGGCGCCGCAGCGGCGGCTGCGCCCTTGGCCGGCGCGCCGCCCTTGCCTGGCGCCGCGTTGGCACCCTGCGCTTGCGCTTGCAGCCGCGACGCCACTTGCGCGCCCGCCACCTTGGCACCGGGCGTGCCCGTGCCGGACACGCCCGACACTTCGGCCAGTTTCTGGAAACTCTGGCGCGCCTGGCCGCCGAATTCCGCTTGCAGGGTGGCCAGGTTGCGGCCCATATCCAGCTGGCGGCCATGCTCGTCGATCACCTTGAAATTCATGAAGTGATGGGCAGGCAAAGTTTCCGGCTTGAAATCCGTCGTCAGCACATTGATCGTGATCTGCGTGCGGATGTCGAGGATGATGGCGTCGACCAGGTCGCCGCGGCCAAACACGCCCGCTGCATGCACGCGCTCGCAGAACTTGGCCGCGTAATCGGGCAGCGGCACGCAGTGGCGACGCAGCTTTTGCGGCAGCGATTTCAACAGCAGATGCACTTTTTCCTTCAGCATGCCCGGCACCAGCCATTCGCAGCGTTCGCGCGGCAACTGGTTCAAGGCATACAGAGGTACCGATAACGTCACGCCATCGCGCACGCTGCCCGGCTCGAAATGGTAGGTGAGGCCCATTTCCAGACCCGTCACGGACATGGTTTTCGGGAACAGGTCGGTGGTCACGCCTGCCGCTTCGTGGCGCATCAGCTCTTCGCGGTTCAGGTACAGCAGCTTCGGGTTCTCGCGTATGGCCTCTTTATGCCATTTCTCGAAACCGGCGCCATTGCACACGTCCGCCGGCAGCAATTTGTCGTAGAAGGCGGCGATCAGTTCATCGTCGACCAGCACGTCCAGGCGGCGCGATTTGTGCTCGAGGTTTTCGATGTCCTTGATCAGCTTGTGGTTGTGCGCAAAGAATGGCGCACGCGTGTCGAAGTCGCCGCCCACGAGGGCGTCGCGGATGAAGATTTCGCGCGCTTCCGGCAAGTTGAAATTGCCATAATTGATGCGCCGCTGGCTGTACACCACCAGGCCATACAGGGTCGCCCGTTCGGACGCCGTCACCTGCGCCGAGCGTTTTTCCCAGCGCGGCTCGCCCCACGATTTCTTCAGCAGGTGCTCGCCCACCTTTTCCAGCCATTCGGGCTGGATCTGCGCCACGCAGCGCGCGTACAAACGCGTCGTGTCGACCAGCTCGGCCGCCATGATCCACTTGCCCGGTTTTTTCAGCAGCGAGGAGCCGGGCCAGATATGGAACTTGATGCCGCGCGCGCCCAGGTAGCCCGCGCCCGGCTCGTCCTCTCCCTTGAAACCGATATTGCCCAGCAAGCCAGTCAGCAAGGCCATGTGCAGATTATCATAGGTGGCGGGTGCTTCGTTCAGGCGCCAGCCCTGTTCCTTGACGATGGTCAACAACTGCGAGTGCACGTCGCGCCATTCGCGCAAGCGCATCTGCGACAGGAAGTTCGTGCGGCAATTGTCTTGCAGCTGGCGGTTGGTTTTCTTGTGCTCGATGGCCGACTCGAACCAACGCCAGATTTTCAGATAGCTGAGGAATTCCGATTTTTCGTCGGCAAATTTCTTGTGCGCCTCGTCGGCCGCCTGCTGGTGCTCCATCGGGCGGTCGCGCGGGTCTTGCACGGACAGGGCCGAGGCGACGATCAGCACTTCCGTCAGGCAGGCGTTGTCGAGCGCGGCCAGGATCATGCGGCCCACGCGCGGGTCCAGCGGCAGCTTGGCCAGCTTGTTGCCCAGCGGCGTGAGCTTGTTGACGTCATCGACGGCGCCCAGCTCCTGCAGCAGCTGATAGCCGTCGGCCACCGCGCGCGCCAGCGGCGGCTCAATGAATGGGAAAGTTTCCACGTCCGTCAGGTGCAATGACTTCATGCGCAGGATGACGGCCGCCAAGGAGGAGCGCAGGATTTCCGGTTCCGTGAATTTCGGGCGCAGCAAATAGTCCTGCTCTTCGTACAGGCGGATGCAGACGCCGTCGGCCACGCGGCCACAACGCCCGGCGCGCTGGTTGGCGGCCGACTGGGCGATCGGCTCGACTTGCAGCTGCTCGACCTTGTTGCGGTAGCTGTAACGCTTCACGCGCGCCAGGCCCGCGTCGACCACGTAGCGGATGCCGGGCACCGTCAGCGACGTTTCCGCCACGTTGGTAGCCAGCACGATGCGGCGCGCATTGCTGGTCTTGAACACGCGCTCCTGCTCTTCGGCCGACAGGCGGGCGAACAGCGGTAAAATTTCCACGTGCGGCGGGTGGTGCTTGCGCAGCGCTTCGGCGCAGTCGCGGATTTCGCGCTCGCCCGGCAAGAACACCAGCACGTCGCCCGAACCGATGCGGCACAGCTCTTCCACGCCATCGACGACGGCATCCATCAAATCGCGCTTTTCGCGCGCGGCGGCCGTCCTCTGCCCCGGCTTGTCGGCGCCGCTACTACCCGCGCCGGCACCCGGCATGGCCACCTGCTCCCGTTCGACGGGACGGTAGCGCACTTCCACCTGGTACAGACGGCCCGACACTTCGATCACGGGCGCCGGTTTTTCCGGCGTGCCGAAATGGCGCGCAAAGCGTTCCGCGTCGATGGTCGCCGAGGTGATGATGATTTTCAGGTCGGGCCGGCGCGGCAGCAGCTGCTTCAGATACCCAAGCAGGAAGTCGATGTTCAGGCTGCGTTCGTGCGCTTCATCGATGATGATGGTGTCGTAATTTTTCAACAACGGGTCGGTCTGTGTCTCGGCCAGCAAGATACCGTCCGTCATCAGCTTGACGGACGCGCCCTTCGTCAAGGTGTCGGCAAAGCGCACCTTGAAACCCACGGTTTCGCCCAGCGGCGTGCCCAGCTCCTGCGCGATGCGCTTGGCCGTCGACGAGGCGGCGATACGCCGCGGCTGCGTGTGGCCGATCAAGCCCTTCTGGCCGCGTCCCAGTTCCAGGCAAATCTTCGGCAATTGGGTCGTCTTGCCGGAACCCGTCTCGCCCGAGACGATGATCACCTGGTTTTCCGTCAAGGCCTTGGCGATTTCTTCGCGCCGGCCCGAGACGGGCAAGTCTTCCGGATACGTGATCGGCGGCAGCGGGTTGCGGAAAGCCTTTTCCGCTTCGCGCGCGGCGCGGGCCGCATCGCGGGCTTCGCGGCTTTCCTGCCCCTCGCGCGGCGGGCGCGCGGCCTGGGGCTTGCCCTCTCCCGATCGCTGCTGCTGTTGCTGTTTCTGCTGTTCCGCGCGCGGCGCTTGCTGCCTTTGCTGGCTCACGGGCGGGCGCTGGCGGCCCTGCGCAGGCGTGGCCGCAGGCGCGGAAACATCCCCGCTGGCGGGCACATTTGCAACGGTGGAAGGAGGGGAAGACTTATTGCTGGCTGAAGACATTGTTTTTTACAGGTATTTTAAGCGCGCACATCGCGCAGCGAATTATAATGCGCTTAATGGAAAACCCTACCCAATTCGTCCAATGGCTGCGCTCAGTCGCGCCCTACATCCACGCCTTTCGCGGCAAGACCTTCGTGGTCGCCTTCCCCGGTGAACTCGTCAGCGCCGGGGCGCTGCAGGTGCTGGCCCATGATTTGTCCCTGCTGCATGCGCTGGACATCAATGTCACCGTCGTCTACGGCTCGCGGCCGCAGGTGGCGGAACAACTGGCCTTGCGTAACGTCGAAGGCCGCTTCCACAACGGCGTGCGCATCACGGACATTGCCGCGCTGGAATGCGCGAAGGAAGCCGCCGGCGAGCTGCGCCTCGATATCGAGGCCGCGTTCAGCCAGGGCTTGCCGAACACGCCCATGTCGCACGCGGCCATCCGTATCATTTCCGGCAACTTCATCACGGCGCGCCCGCTGGGCGTGATCGATGGCGTGGACCTGGAACTGACGGGCATCACGCGCAAGGTCGACGCCGAAACCATCCATTCCATCCTCGGTTCGGACGGCCTGGTGCTGCTGTCGCCGCTGGGCTTTTCGCCCACCGGCGAAGCGTTCAACCTGACCATGGAAGACGTGGCGTGCAGCGCCGCCATCGCCCTGCACGCGGACAAGCTGATTTTCATCACGGAAACACCGATGATGGAAGACGCGACGGGCGTGGAAATCCGCGAACTGTCGTCGCACCAGGCCGAAGCCGTGCTGATGGCCGGCTTCCTGCCCGACGCCACGGCGTTTTACCTGAAACATTGCGTCAAGGCATGCCACAACGGCGTCGAGCGCTCGCACATCGTGCCGTTCTCGATGGATGGTTCCGCCCTGCTGGAATTGTTTACCCATGATGGCGTGGGCACCATGATCAGCCATGAAAACCTGGAAAGCTTGCGCCAGGCCACCATCGAAGACGTGGGCGGCATCATCAAACTGATCGAACCGCTGGAAGCGGACGGCACTTTGGTCAAGCGGGGCCGCGAGCTGATCGAACGCGAAATCGATTATTTCTCCGTCATCGAGCATGACGGCGTGATCTTCGGCTGCGCCGCCCTGTACCCGTTCCCCGCGCAAAAGATGGCAGAAATGGCATGTTTGACGGTCAACCCGGAAGTGCAAGCCCAGGGCGATGGCGAACGCATCCTGAAACACATGGAAAACCGCGCCCGCGCCGCCGGCCTGAACAAGCTGTTCGTGCTGACCACGCGCACCTCGCACTGGTTCAAGAAACGGGGCTTCGTGCCGGCTACGGTCGACGATTTGCCGAAGGACCGCCAGCATATGTATAACTGGCAACGTAAATCCCAGGTTCTCATCAAGACACTGTAAAACTGAAAAAGCCCGGCATGCCGGGCTTTTTCTTTACTGAAACACCTTTACTGAAACACCATTACTTGATGTTCAGCGGGGCAAACGACTTGACCAGGTCGTCGAGCGCCTTCAATTGCGCCAGGAACGGCTCCAGCTGGTCCAGCGGCAAGGCGCTGGGGCCATCGCAGCGGGCGTTGTCGGGATCAGGGTGGGCTTCCAGGAACAGACCGGCGATGCCGACGGCCAGGCCGGCGCGGGCCAGATCCGCCACTTGCTGGCGGCGGCCGCCCGAAGCGGCGCCGCCGGGGTCGCGTTGCTGCAGCGCATGCGTGACGTCGAAGATGATCGGCAAGTCGTCGCACGTCTTCTTCATGACGCCAAAGCCCAGCATGTCGACCACCAGGTTGTCGTAGCCGAGGCAGGTGCCGCGGTCGCACAGGATCAATTGATCGTTGCCCGCTTCCTTGAATTTCTCGACGATATTGGCCATCTGGCCAGGACTGAGGAATTGCGGTTTCTTGATGTTGATCACTTTACCGGTTTTCGCCAGGGCCACGACGAGGTCCGTCTGGCGCGCGAGGAAGGCGGGCAATTGCAGCACGTCCACCACTTCGGCCACTTGCTGCGCCTGCCATGGTTCATGCACGTCGGTAATCACGGGCACGCCGAACGCCGCCTTCACGTCCTGGAAGATGCGCATGCCTTCTTCCAGGCCCGGACCACGGTAGGAATGGATCGATGAACGGTTGGCCTTGTCGAAACTGGCCTTGAACACATATGGAATGCCCAGTTTTTGCGTGACGCGCACGTATTCTTCGCAAGCGCGCATGGCGAGATCGCGCGATTCGAGCACGTTGATGCCGCCAAACAGCGCAAAGCTGCCTGTATTGCTGACATCGATGCCATGGACTTTCACTGAGGTCATAGGGATTCCATATTGGTTAATTGCTACTACTTGGTTGGAAGAGGCGCCGCCAGCGGCTGGCGCGATAAGGCATCTTACTAGCTAGGGCGGCGCAGATCAAATTTGATCCAGCGCAAGGGCGCGGCAAACGGCGTGTCGCCAGGCCGCGACGGCCCCGCGAGGGCAGGCGCAAAGTGCCTTATAATCACGCTTTATCTCTACACTGATTCAGGAGCACAGATGGCCCGCACGATCCACTGCATCAAACTCAACAAGGAAGCCGAAGGACTGGATTTCCCGCCGTACCCGGGCGAACTGGGCAAGAAGATTTACGAATCCGTGTCGAAGGAAGCGTGGGCTGCCTGGCTCAAGCACCAGACCATGCTGGTCAATGAAAACCGCCTGAACCTGGCCGACGCGCGCGCCCGCAAATACCTGGCCACGCAGATGGAAAAGCATTTCTTCGGCGATGGCGCCGATGCGGCCATGGGTTACGTTCCACCTACGGAATAAGCTGTATCGCTTGCCCGTGACCACGTCACGGGCAGTTTCACCTTCGTTTCACGCCTTTCCCCGCCGTTTCACGGCACCGCCTCCCCGTTTCGTCGCAAGCCGCTCGCCGCCCACGCCGCCGGCTGGCACAGTACGTCCATCGACAACCTCACACCAAGGCGGACACCATGTTGCAGCAAATCTTCAGCCACACTCCCCTCTACGTCTGGGCCATCCTGGGCTTTCTCGTCTACCGCGGCGTGCTGGCCAGCCGCGCCCGCGAAGTGAGCTTGCGCAAGCTGTGCATCATTCCCCTGGTCATGCTGGCCCTGTCGCTGAGCGGCGTACATGGCAGTTTCGGCTTGGCCGGCATGGCGCCGTTCGCCTGGGTCGCCGGCGCGCTGGCCGGCGCGGCGCTGGCATGGTCGCTGACCAAGACAGACACCATCGTGGCCATTCCCCAGAGGGGCAGCGTGCAGCGCCCCGGCAGCTGGGTACCCATGATCTTGATGATGAGCATTTTCTGCATGAAATATGCGGTCGCCGTGACCCTGGCCATCGCCCCGGCCTATGCCCATGCGGCCGGCTTCATCGTACCTGTCTGCCTCGCCTATGGCTGCTTCAGCGGCATCTTCCTCGGCGGCTTGCTGCGCACCGTGGCCGTGTACCGCCAGGCACACATGACAAGCGGCCCGCAAGGGGCCGCCGTTTAACACATCTATGCCGGCGAACGCCGGCTATCATCTTAGTACGCCAGGGTACGCACGCCTTCTGGCATGCCCAGCAGGCAAACGTTGGCGCCGCGCACGGCGAACAGGCCGACAGCGATGACGCCGACGATCTGGTTGATCTGCTGTTCCAGCGCCACCGGGTCGGCAATTTTCAAGCCCAGCACGTCGATGATCTCGCCGCCGTTATCCGTAATGAACGCTTCGGTGGTGCCTGCCTTCAGGCGCAGGCGGGGCGTGCCGCCCAGCGCGGCCAGCTGGCGCGACACGGCGGCGCGCGCCATCGGCACCACTTCCACCGGCAGCGGGAAGGCGCCCAGGGTTTCCACCAGCTTGGAGCCGTCGGCGATGCAGACGAACTGTTTGG
Organism: Janthinobacterium sp. SUN206; assembly: GCF_030587305.1. Lineage (NCBI taxonomy): Bacteria > Pseudomonadati > Pseudomonadota > Betaproteobacteria > Burkholderiales > Oxalobacteraceae > Janthinobacterium > Janthinobacterium sp. SUN206. The sequence goes on from NZ_JAPWIB010000001.1 coordinate 2,353,236, forward strand.
ATACGGAAGCAACGATCTTTTCACGCGTCAATGCCGCGCCGCCGCCCTTGATCATGGCGCCGCTGGCCGTGATTTCATCGGCGCCGTCGATGTAGACGGCGATCGACTCGACATCGTTCAAGTCGAAGACGGGAATGCCATGGCCGGCCAGGCGCGCGGCCGTCGCTTCGGACGACGCAACCGTGCCTTTGATGCTGTCCTTGATCTTGGCCAGTTCATCGATGAAGAAATTGGCGGTGGAACCGGTGCCGACGCCGATGATTTCACCTTTTACTACGTAGTCGATGGCGGCGCGGGCTACGGCTTGCTTCAATTCGTCTTGGGTCATGGCATTCAGGCTAAAGTGAGGAATGGCGCTATTTTAACGGATTGCCAGCCCGGCCAGCCGGCCATCATGACCGACAAGGCGCCGCGATACAACAGGCAAGCGCGAAAACCTTGCCCTAAGGCAATTGCGCGTCCATTTACACTCTATGCCCTTTAAAATATGCGAAAATGGCACGATAGCCCCGATATGACGTTTCAGGAATAGCACATGAATCACAGTAAACAGGTACTTGTTGTCGATGACAGCCGGGTTTCACGTTTGATGTCGCATCAGTTCATCCTCAGCAAACATGCCGACTGGCAAGTGATTGAGGCGGCGACGGGTGAGGAAGCCCTGGAGAAAGTCAAGACCGCCACCCCTGTGCTGATACTACTGGATGTCAACATGCCCGGCATGGGCGGCATCGCGGCGGCGGAACAATTGCGCGCGCTGTGTCCGCAGACGAATATCATTCTCGTCACGGCCAATGTGCAGAACGCCACCCGCAACCGCGCCAGCGAACTGGGCGTCGGCTTCATGGAAAAACCGATCACGGAAACGCGCATCCACCAGCTGATCGAATCACTGGGACTGTGAGCATGGTCAATCTTTCCGAACTCGAGAATGATGCCCTGGTAGAGATATTCAACATCGGGGTGGGCCATGCGGCGGCGGCCATGAGCGAGATCGTGAATGAAGAAGTCACCATGTCGGTGCCGTCGATCACCTTCCTGAACCGTGCCGACGCGGCCGCCTTGCTGGGCAGCAAGAAGGATGGCGAACGCATCTGCGGCGTCAGCCAGCATTACGATGGCGCTTTCGCCACCGAAGCCATCCTGATGTTTCCCGAGGACAAGAGCCTGGAAATCGTGCGCCTGATGGTGGGCGACGCCATGCCGCTGCAGGAACTGACGGAGATGGAACAGGAGGCGATGAGCGAGATCGGCAACATCATCCTCAACTCCTGCGTCGGAACCCTGGCCAACCTGTTCGACAGCGAACTGCATGGCTCGCTGCCCCTGTACCACGTGGGCACCAGTGCGGAAATCCTGTCCTCGTTCGGCGGCCAGGATGACGAAGCCGTCGTGCTGATGCTGCATATCGACTTCGTGCTGTCCAAGCACCAGATCCATGGCTATGTGGCCTTCGTGCTCGACCTGTCCGCCCTGCACGACCTGAAACAGCAGGTCAGCCGCTACCTGGCCAAGGTCCTGGGACAGGCGTGACGATCATGCCGGATGCATTGCATCGACTCGCCCTGCTCGAGAGCATACTCGGCGCCGTGAACCTGGGCGCCATCGTGCTCGATGAACAGCACCGCATCGTGCTGTGGAACAGCTGGATGGCGCGCCACTCGGCCCGCCAGGCCGACGCCGTGCTGGGCCAGGATTTCTTCGCCGTTTTTCCGGAAATGCGGCACAAGCGCATCGATTCGGCCATCACCCAGGCCCTGCGCGACAATTTCCAGTCGCTGCTGTCGCAAACCCTGCACAAGGCGCCGTTTGCGCTGTACACGCATGGCGCGGCCACGGGCGGCAACGACGCCGAGGAACGCATGCAGCAAGCCATCGCCGTCACACCGATCAATTTACCCGATTCGCCGCGCCACTGCCTGATCCAGATCAATGACGTCACCATCGCCGTGGGACGCGAAAAGCTGCTGCGCGAACAGACCATGGTCTTGCGCTCGCAAACCTTTTCCGACGGCTTGACGGGCATCGCCAACCGCCGCCACTTCGACGTGGCGATCGAGAAGGAAGTGCGGCGCGCCATGCGCACCAGCAGCCCGCTGTCGCTGCTGATGATCGACATCGACCATTTCAAAGATTACAACGACCATTACGGCCATCAGCAGGGCGATGATTGCCTGATCCGCGTGGCGGCCGAGCTGGCCGCCATGCTGCAGCGCCCCACCGACTTGCTGGCCCGCTATGGCGGCGAAGAATTTGCCGCCATCCTGCCCGATACGGACGCGGCGCAGGCGCTGCGCATGGCCGAGGCAATCCGCCAGCATGCGGCCGACCTGCGCATTGCGCATGCCAAGACGGGCAATGAAGTCAAGCACATCACGGTCAGCATCGGCATCGCCACGCAGTACCCGCAGCAGCCGCTGGCCATCTCCGCCCTGATCGGCGCCGCCGACCGCGCCCTGTACCAGGCCAAGGGCGCCGGGCGCAACCGCGTGATGGCGCAGCCGCTATAAAAAAAGCAACGCAGGGCAAATGATTCCAGTAGACATCTTTACGGCGTGTGCGTAGACTCGTCACTGATTGCAGCAACAATAACAAGAATTTATCTGTGGTATCTATCCCTGCGCATGGCCCACCCATGCGGGACATGGCCAGGAGCGCTTGTGAATCTCGATCCTCCCCTCAAATCCGGCTTGCCGGGTGCCGGCATGGATACGACCATGGTGAACGGCATGCGCCTGCTGCTGTCGAGCGCCACCTTGCTGACCCTGTTCATCGACCCCGAAAGCGCCGGCAAACTGAGCAATATCACCTGGCTGATCTTTTCCGCCTACACCATGCACAGCCTGTTGCTCTATGTGCTGGCCCTGCTGGGCTTCAGCCTGCCGCAGGACATCCTGCTGTACTGGCTGGACGTGACCTGGTATGCGCTGATCGTGTTTGCCACCAGCAGCCACAACAATTTATTCTTCCTGTTCTTTTTCTTTGCCATCCTGACCTCGTCGTTCCAGCGGGGCTTCGAGGAGGGCGCGCGCATCACCCTGGCCTCGGCCGGCCTGTTTGCCGCCACCGCCCTGTTCGGCGAAACGGATGCTGAACTGTCGCGCCTGCTATTGCGCACCACCTTCCTGCTGGCGCTCGGCTACATGATCGCCTACTGGGGCGGCTCGGCCATCACCCAGCGCAGCCACCTGGCGCTGCTGCGCGATGTCAGCCAGCTGTCCAATCCGCGCTTCGGCGTCGACCAGACCATCACCTCGGTGCTGGAAAAAACCCGCAGTTATTTCAACGGCCGCAGTTGCCTGCTGATCATGCAGGACAAGGGCACGCGGGTCTGGTCGCTGCGCAGCGTGATTCATACGGGCACGGGCGTCGTGCATACGAGTTCGTTCCTCAGCGACGACGCGGCCAGCCCCCTGCTCGCTTTCCCGTACGACAAGATCGCCCTGTACAACCAGCCCGCCGGCCGCTGGCTGCCATGGTCCGGCGGCGCGCGCATGCTCGAGCCCGACAGCGGGCGCTGGCTGCGGCACGACGACGCGGCGGGCGGCCGCCTGGCCGAACTGCTCGAAGCGCACGCCTTCATCAGCGCACCGCTGCCCTTGCGCAATGGCAAAGGCCGCATCTTCATCGTGTCCGCCACCAGCATGAGCAAGACGGACGCCCTGTTTCTCAGCCATATCGGCGCGCAGGCCTTTCCCGTCATTGAAAACATCGATCTGCTCGACCGCCTGGCGTCGCAGGCGGCCTCGCGCGAGCGCGAAAAGATCGCGCGCGACTTGCATGACACGGCCGTGCAGCCGTATATCGGCTTGCGCCATGGCCTGGCCGCCCTGCGCAACGAAGCCACACCGGGCAACCCGCTGCTGCCGGAGCTGGAAAAGCTGATCATCATGTCGGGCCAGGTAATCGCCGACCTGCGCAGCTACGCGCGCACGTTCAAGAACGGGCAGGTGCAAAGCGAGCCGGAACTGCTGGTCGCGCTGCGCCGCCAGGCCACGCAGATCCGCGAATTCTATGGCATCGACATCGCCCTGCATATCGAAGGCGACCTGCACATCAACGACCGCCTGGCGGCCGAAGTGTTCCAGATCGTCAACGAGGGCATGAGCAATATCCGCAAGCATACGTCGGCGCGCCACGGCGCCGTCAAGCTGACCTGCGTGCAGGGCGCGCTGCACATCAGCATCGACAACGAATGCGCCGCCGCGCACGTCCCCGACTTCCTGCCCGACTCGCTGGCCGAGCGCGCCGCCGCCTTAGGCGGCACCGCCCGCGTCACGCATGGCATGCTGGGCAACACCTCCGTGCAGATCGAGATCCCCATATGAATGACTTACGCCACATCCCTCCGGCCGGCCATGTCATCAGCGTCATGCTGGTGGACGATCACAAGACCATGCTGTGGGGCCTGGAGCGGCTGATCGGCGGCGAGCACTCGGGCATGCGCGTGGTCGCCACGGCGTCCGACAGCGCCGAGGCGCTGGAGCAGGCGAAGGCGCTGCAACCGGATGTGATCGTGCTGGACCTGGACCTGGGCGGCATCAGCTCGCTGGCCATCCTGCCCGCGCTGGCGCAATGCGGCAGCACGCGCGTGCTGGTGCTGACGGCCAGCCACGACCAGGCCATCCTGGACCAGACGGTACTGAAAGGCGCGCGCGGCATCGTCAGCAAGGACGCGCCGGCGGAGATGGTCTTGAAAGCCATCGAAAAGGTGTACCAGGGCGAACTGTGGCTGGAACACGCAATGCTGGGACGTATGCTCACCCATCTGACGCAGCCCGGCGGCGGCTCGGCGCAAGCCATCGCCATCGCCAGCCTGACCCTCAAGGAAAGGAAGATCATCGCCGCGCTGGTGCACGGCAGCGGCACGCCGGCCAAGCTGCTGGCGGACCAGCTGTTCATCTCCGAACACACCTTGCGCAATCACCTGACGTCGATCTACCGCAAGCTGGGCGTGTACAACCGCCTGGAACTGTACGCCTACGCCACCAAGCACCAGCTGGGCCAATTGCCGCCCGGCGCCTGACGCCGCTACCCCCCCCCCGCACGGCCACTGCACGGCCGCGCACGCCCTTCCCCCGCAGCCCCCTGCGCCAGCCACCGGCATGGCCTCCCTTCGCCCGCGCGCGCCCAACTCGACCATGACAATTGTCACGAAAAAAACAAGCAGTTCCTCCTCACGATAAAAGGATGTTCTTCTGATGTAGATCAAGGTGCCGACTTCTATAGTGGCTCTACCGGAGTGCAAATCACCGCGCGGCCCACCACGACACGGAGCACAGCATGCGCTTTGACAAGTTTCTTCCGACAGCCCTGATCACCTATTTGCAGGGCAAGGAAAAGGCTGCGTTCTACCGCTATGCACTTGTGGCGGCCCTCATGGCGGTGGTCTGCATCATCGGACTGCTGGCACTGGGCGAAAGTCCATGAGTGCGCCAGGAAGCAACGCTGCCATGCCGTTTTACCCACCGCTGTACCTTAACCACCACCAGGAGTTGTCATGAACCTCATCAAAAACTTTATCCGCGAAGAAGATGGCGTCACCGCAATCGAGTATGGCCTGATCGCCGCCCTGATCGCCGTGGTGATCATCGCTGCCGTCACCATCGTCGGCACGCAGCTGAAAAAGACATTCAGCACCATCGGCACCAAGCTCACCGCCGCCAACACCGCTGCCGCCTGAGCACGGTACTCCGGGCTGGCACGTCGCCAGTCCGGTTACCGCCAGGTCAACGCCACAGGCAAGTTTCCCCTGCTCACCTATCAGAGGCCCATCGTGAAAACTCTTTTCAGCCGTTTATCCGACGAGTCCGCCGTCACGGCGATCGAGTACGCGCTGCTGGCGGGCCTGATCGCGGCAGTGCTGGTGATCACGATCACCCTGCTCGGTGACCAGGTCCGACTGCTGTTTGTCTACGTCAAGGACCAAGTGGTCCTGGCCCTGTCATGAATACCCTGCGCGCCTCGCTGCGCAGCCACCGCGCCCTGCTGCTGATCGTGCTGCTGTATGCCGCCGCCGCGGCACTGCTGGCCGGCGGCCTGCCCAGCGCCTCGGACACCCTCAACGTGCTGGCCGGCTTCCTCGTGGCCATCCTCACGGGTCCCGTCTTCATCCTGTGCGGCTACACAATCCGCGTCATGGTGGTGAAACGCCCGCACCGCCTGTGCCACTATCTGTACCACGATCTGCGCCGCTACCTGAGCAACGAGCGCCTGCTGCACGCGCTGCCAGCCATGCTGCTGATCCCCATATTCGCCTCCAGCTTCACCGTCTTCAAGGCCGCCATCCCCCGCCTGCATCCGTACACCTGGGATGCCAGCCTGTCCGCCTGGGACATGGCGCTGCATGGCGGCAAGGCCCCATGGGAAAGGCTGCAGCCGCTGCTGGGCCACCCGCTCATCACGGGCCTGCTCAACTTCAGTTACCACTTCTGGTTCTTCCTGTTCTACGCCATCCTGTACTGGCTCATCCTCGATACCCGCCGCCCGCTGCTGCGCATGCAGTTCCTGCTCAGCTTTGCGCTGACCTGGATCGCCCTGGGCAGCATCCTGGCAGTGCTGTTTGCCTCGGTCGGCCCCTGCTACTACGGCCACCTGCATGCCAGCGACCCGTACGCGCCGCTGATGGCCTACCTGCATGACGCCAACCAGCACGTCCCCGTCTGGGCCCTGCAAGTGCAAGACATGCTGTGGCAAGGCTATCAAAGCAAGGGCACGAACGGCGAATTGGGCATCTCCGCCATGCCCAGCATGCATGTGGCCACGGCCGTGCTGATGGCGCTCATGGGCTGGAAAGTGAGCCGCGCCGCCGGGCTCGCCCTGTCCGCCTTCGCCGTGCTGATCCTGCTCGGCTCCATCCACCTGGGCTGGCACTATGCGCTCGACGGTTATGTGGGCGCGGCCGGCGCGGCGCTGGTGTGGCGCCTGGTAGGACAGCTGCTGGGCAGCCAGGCCGCGGCACCCGCCATGAACCTGTCCACGGCGCCCTGCCTGAGCAAGGGAGGACTGACATCATGAGCGCCCGCCTGCCCATGCTGCTGTGCCTGGCCGTGCTGGCCACCCTGCTCGCTGCCGCGCTGTGGCACGACCTGCGCACGCGCCGCATCCCCAACCAGCTGGTGCTGTGGGGCACGCTGGCGGGGCTGATCCTGAACAGCTTCGTACCATCCGGCAACGGCCTGTTCGACGCCTCCTTCGGCGGCCTGGGCCTGCTGCAGGCGCTGGCCGGCGCCGGCGCCGGACTGGCCCTGCTGCTGCCCATGTACCTGCTGCGCGCCCTCGGCGCCGGCGACGTCAAACTGATGGCCATGTGCGGCGCCTTCCTCGGCCCCGATGCGGTGCTGGAAGCGGCCCTGCTGACCTTCCTGTGCGGCGGCGTGCTGGCCCTGGCCGCCGCGCTGGCAGGCCGCCGCCTGCGCCTGGTGCTGCGCAACACCTATCACATGATGCTGGGCGCGCTGCTGCACAGCATGGCCGGCGGCGCCGCCACGATCGCCGAACCGCCGCCAGCCACCGGCAAGCTGGCCTACGCCTTCGCCATTGCCAGCGGCACCGCGCTGCAGGTGTTCCTGCAATACCACCATCTGTGGAGCCTGCGCTGAAACGCGCCGCTCCGACGACCAGCCACCACAGGACCCGACCATGCACACCCTCGCCACCCTCTGCCACTCGCGCCACGCCAGCCTGTTCACCAGCATCGCCATGGCTTGCCTGTGGACCTTCTTCGCCAGTGCCCACGTGGTGGGCTACCTGCACGGCGGCGACTGGAGCTATTTACTGTTCTGCGCCGCAGAAACCCTCGCCGCCCTGTTCTTCGTCGTGCGCTCGGCCCCCGTCAGCGTCTCCACCGATGCGGGCGACTGGCTGCTGGCCATCGGCGCCACCTTCGCCCCCTTCCTGCTCTCGCCCGCCGATATGGCCATCTGGCCCGGCGCGCGCTACCTGCTGGCCCTCGGCAGCCTGCTGCAGATCGCCGGCCTGCTGTCGCTGAACCGCAGCTTCGGCCTGGTGGCGGCGCAGCGCGAAATCAAGACGGGCGGCGCCTACCGCGTGGTGCGCCATCCGCTGTATGCCAGCTACCTGATTTCCCTGAGCGGCTACCTGCTGGCCAATACCTCGCCCGAGAATGGTGTCGTGTACGTGCTGGCCATGCTGATGCTGGTGGCGCGTTTGCTGCGCGAAGAGCGCTTCCTGTCTACCGACGTGCGCTACCGCGTGTACATGCGGCAAGTGAAATACCGGCTTCTGCCATTCATTTTCTGACTTCGCCATCCGGCAAAAGGAGCGATCATCATGCCCGATACCTACCCAGAAGCGCCCGCAGACGGCAGCATCATGCCGGCCATGCAGCGCGCACCGCGCAACGTGGCTGAAACAGGCCTGCCCTTCCTGTTCCTGGTGGAACTGCTGGTGAAGGTCATGTTCTTGCGCGGCCAGATCGGTTTGCCGGCCCTGTCGTCCCATGTAAAACTGGGCGCCGGCGTGCTCGAACCGCTGCTGACCTTCATGCGCGCCGAAAAACTGTGCGAAGTGCAACGCAACGGCTATAGCGGCACGGACGCCGACCAGCACTATCACCTGGGCGACCAGGGCCGCCTGCGCGCAGCCGACTATTTGCGGCGCAATGCCTACAGCGGTCCCGCCCCCGTCACCCTGGCCCACTACAGCGCGCAGGTACTGGCGCAAAGCGTGGCGCACATGCACGTCACGCGGGAAACCATGATGCAGCAATTTCATGACGTGGTGGCCTGCACCTCGGTGCTCGACCAGTTGGGCGCGGCCATGAATTCGGGCCGCGCCCTGTTCCTGCACGGTCCCGCCGGCAGCGGCAAGACGTATCTGGCCGAGCGCCTGCACGGCTTGCTCAGCGGCACCATCGCCCTGCCGCACGCGGTGATGGTCGATGGCGAAGTGCTGCCCTTCCTCGATCCCATGCTGCACACGCTGGCCACCGACGTAGCGCCGCCGGCCGACCCGCGCTGGGTACGCGCCTGGCGCCCCACGGTGCTGACGGGCGGCGAACTGACGCTCGACATGCTCGACCTGCAATTCGATCCCGGTGCCCGCCTGTACCAGGCGCCGCCGCACCTGAAGGCGAACAATGGCATCTTCATCATCGATGACCTTGGCCGCCAGCGCTGCTCGCCCGTGGAACTGATGAACCGCTGGATCGTGCCGATGGCGCGCCGCATCGATTATCTGTCGCTGCACACGGGCTACAAATTCCCGGTGCCCTTCGACGTCATCGTGGTCTTTTCCTCGAACCTGGCGCCGCAGCAGCTGGCCGACGACTCCTTCCTGCGCCGTATCGGCTACAAGATCCATGTCGGCGAATTGAGCGGCTACCACTACGAAGCCGTGTTCCGCCACGTCTGCGAACAATTCGGCATGACCTTCAACCATGCCGCCTACCACTACCTGTTGCAGCTGCACGGCCAGCACGCGCGGCCCCTGCTGGCCTGCTATCCACGTGACATCCTGGCCCAGCTGTGCGACATGGCCCGCTATGAGGGCCGCCCGCCAAGGCTCGAAGCCGACGCGCTGCACTGGGCCTGGAACAATTATTTCGGCGCCGCCGACGGCTCCGCCGGCATACAGAACGGACCGGCTGCGGTCCTGCATAAAGGAGTATCAAAATGAGAAACGCACGCGCTCTGACGATGATGGCCTTCGCGGTCATCCTGGCGTTCGTGGCGGTCATCGTGGCCGCTCGCTGGATCAATGCCCAGGCTTCGGGCAATACCAACAAGGTCGCTGTCGCCCTGGTCGACATCAGCCTGGGCGCACGCATCGCGCCGGAAATGGTGCGCATGGTCGACTGGCCCAGCAGCGCACTGCCGCCGGGCGCCTTCAACGACCCGAAACTGCTCGATGCGCGCGTCACGCGCACCAGCATCCAGCTCGGCGAACCGATCATGGAAAGCAAGCTGGCGCCCCCCGGCACCCAGGGCGGCCTGTCGGCCGTGGTGGGCGAAGGCAAGCGCGCCATGACGGTGCGTGTCAATGACGTGGTCGGCGTGGCCGGTTTCGCCCTGCCCGGCAACTACGTCGACATTCTCGTCAACACGCAGGATGACGTGGCCAAGACGGGCTCCGGACGCGACCCCAGCATTTCAAAAATCGTGCTTGAACGCATCCTCGTGCTGGCCATCGCGCAGGAATCGAACCGTGACGACACCAAGCCCAAGGTGGTCAATGCAGTGACCCTGGAACTGACGCCCGACCAGACGGAAAAACTCGACCTGGCGCGCAGCGTGGGCACCCTGTCGCTGGTGCTGCGCAACCAGATTGAAGACAAACCCGTCAACACGGAAGGCGCCACCAAGACCAGCCTGCTGGACGCCAAGGTTGCCGCCCAGGTAGCCGCCCCCGCCCCCCGGCCAGTCGTGCGCCGCCGCATGGCGCAAGGGCCAACCGGGCCGCAAGTCGATGTCATCAAAGGGCTGGAACGCAGCTCCCAACAATTCTGAACAACGCCACGCTGATCGTCATCCGATCAGCACCACGAGGAGCATGCCATGAATACCATGAGCAAACTGAGCACAGCAAACGGAGGCCGCATCCTGCGCATGGCACTCGCCATCGCCGCCATCGGCGCCCTGATCCCGGCCGCCCATGGCGAAGCAGGCGCGCCTGCCACGTCGCCGGGCCTGTCGACCACGCCGCCGGGCGCCACGGCGTCGGCATCAGCTGCGGCTGCGGCAACCACGCCGCCGCCCAAGGTCGTGCGCCGTGCCCCGCGCATGAAACCCGTGGCGCAGCAAGCCATGCTCGATACGGCGGGCGGGCGGGCCGACCTCAGCCGCAACATGGCCCTGGCCGAAGGCAAGTCCACGCTGATGCACCTGCCGTTTCCCGTTGCCCGTGTCTCGGTGGGCGATCCGCGCATCGCCGATGTGATCCTGCTCAATACCACCGATGTCTACCTGCTGGGAAAATCCGTGGGCACGACCAACCTGATCGTGTGGAACCGCAACAATGAAGCGAGCATCATCGACCTGTCTGTCAGCATCGACGCCAGCCTGCTGCAGGCGCGCCTGGCCGAACTGCTGCCGAATGAAAAAGACCTGCACGTGACGGTGGCCGGCGACACCCTGATACTGTCGGGCGTCGTTAGCGACACCGTCAAGGCGGACCAGGTGATGTCGCTGGCAAACGCGTATGCGCAGCGCGGTTCGCGCCCCGCAGCCGGCGCCGCCGCTGCCGGTGCGGCGCCCGCCGCGGCCGGCGCCGCGCCCGACCCTTCGGGCGGGCCATCGGCCTCGCCGCGCGTGATCAACCTGATGGCGATCGCCGCGCCACAGCAGGTGATGCTGGAAGTGAAGGTGGCGGAAGTGTCGAAAACCCTGGTCGACCAACTGGGTGCGAACCTGGGCCTGAGCAAGACCATCGGCGGCTGGACCTATTCGCTGCTGTCGAACTTGCTCAGCAACAATCCCAGCAGCATCGGCGCCAGCAACAGCCGCAATGGCAATTTCCTGGGCCTCGATGCACAAAAGCGCGATGGCTTGATCAAGGTACTGGCCGAACCGAATATCATGGCCATCAGTGGCCAGGAAGCCAGTTTCCTCGCCGGCGGCAAGATCTTCATCCCCGTCAGCCAGACCAACAATGGCGGCACGCCCACCATCACGCTGGAAGAAAAAGAGTTTGGCGTGGCCGTCAAATTCACCCCCACCGTGCTCGAAGGGGGGCGCATCAACCTGAAAGTGTCGCCGGAAGTGTCTGACCTGAACAAGGAAGGCATCGGCATCACGGCCACCGGCATTTCGACCACCGCCATCCTGCCCTCATTTACCACGCGCCGCGCCACCACCACGGTACAGCTGTTCGACGGCCAGAGCTTCGCCATCGGCGGCTTGATCAAGAATAATGTGACCAGCAATATCAAGGCCTTGCCGGGCCTGGGCGAAGTGCCCGTGCTGGGCGCCCTGTTCCGCAGCACGGACTTCCAGACGGACCGTTCGGAACTGGTCTTCATCATCACGCCGCACCTGGTCAAACCGCTGCCACCCGACTACAAGCTGCCCACCGATCCGTACGTACAGCCTACGCGCGGCGACATGTTTATCCAAGGCAAAATGGAGGGTACGGCGCCGGCACCAGCCCCGATGCCGCAGCCGGCACCGCTGCCCGCGCCCGCATCCGCCCCGCCGCCTGCCGCCATGGCCGCGCCCGTGCCACCCGCCATGCCGGTCGCCACGCCCACGGTGACCAGCAATGACCTGCCGCAATACCGCGCCGTGCCGAAAGCCGATGCGGCCACGTCATCGGCCAGCATTATCGACGATCTCAAATAGGAGCATCCCCATGAAAACCTTCGCAACCACCCTGCCCCGCTGCCTGCTGTGCGCTGCGGCGATCGGCGCGCTGGCCGGCTGTACCGCCACCACCACCCCCGTACTCGACAGTCATTTCGGCGAGTCGGTGACCTTGCTCAAGCAGCAGCAAATCCTGTATCCGGAAGCCGTCTCCAACCGCAATCCCGTGCTGGGCCTCGATGGCAAGGCTGCCGTCAGCGGCTACAAGCTGTACCAGAAATCCTATAGCGCACCCGATCCGATTCCCGATGTGCTGACGATCGGCGTGAGCAAACGCTGAACCGTGCCCCATCCACCCAGCCACTGCCGGAGCCTGCCGTGAAAATCTTCATTATCTCCAGTAACGAGAAACAACTGGCCGCGATGACGGCGCTGTTGCGCGAGCGCCATGCAGGCGACGATATCGACAGCGCCGTCGGCAGCCTGGAACGGCTGGCCGGCACGGCTGAAATGGCCGCGCCAGACGTACTGTTGCTGACGCAGCCCTTCATCGACGATGCCGATCTGGTGCGCATCGAACGCCTGGCCAGCCGCCAGCCCGCCATGGCCATCATCTTGCAGTGCCAGCACCAGGGCAGCGACTTCTTGCTGCAAGCCATGCGCGCGGGGGTACGCGAAGTGCTGCCGCAAGCAGACAACGGCGCCGCCCTGACTACGGCATTGCAGCGCATCGAGGACAAGAGCGCGCGCCACGAGCGGCGCGACGGCAAGATTATCGCCTTCGTCTCGTGCAAGGGCGGCAGCGGCGCTACCTTCCTCGCCGCCAACCTGGCGTATGCGCTGGCGCAGGACAACCAGCGCGTGGCGCTGTTCGACCTGAACCTGCAGTTTGGCGATGCGGCGCTGTTTGTCTCGGATCAGAAACCGGCCGCCACGCTGTCGCACGTGGCACAGCAGATCCACCGCCTCGACCCCTCCTTCCTGAACGCCAGCATGGTGCAGGTGACGCCGAACTTCAGCATCCTCGCAGCTCCCGAAGATCCCGGCCACGCAAGCGACATCAAGCCCGAACACATCGACCAGCTGCTGCATCTGGCGCGCCACGAATACGACTTCATCGTGCTCGATACGGGCCGCGGCCTCGATGCCATCAGCGTACGCGCGCTCGACCACGCCGACATGATCTGCCCCGTGGTGCAGGCAACCCTGCCCTACATCCGCGATGGCAAGCGGCTGCTGCAGGTATTCCAGTCGCTGGAGTACCCGGCCAGCAAGATCCACCTGATCCTGAACCGCCATACGGGTACCGATGAAATCCGCGGGCGCGACCTGGAAGCGGCCTATGGCCACCGCATCTTCCATGCCATGCCAAATCACTACCCAGTGGCGGCAGCCTCGGTCAACCAGGGCGTGCCCGTGCTGAAGCTGGCGCCCGGCAGTGCGCTGGCAAAATCATTGCAGGAGTGCGCGCTCAAGCTGGGCGGCACGCGCGCGGCCAGTACGCCCGGCCTGTTTTCACGCCTGTTCCAGCGTAGCCGGCCCATTCATCTTCGAGGGGAAACAGCATGAGCATCGACATCAATGGCGCCAGCCCCAGCCTGCGCGAACGCCTCGGCAGCGCCCCGGGCGCGAACAGTAATACGGCCTTCGGTGCCGTGCGCGGCGGCAGTATCGACAACCCCGCCTACCAGGAACTCAAGCAGCACGTGCACCAGTCCCTGCTCGACCGCATCGACCTGGAAGGCATGCAGCGCCTGTCCCAGGAGCAGATACGCGACGACCTGAAGATCCTGGTGGGGCGCTTGCTGGAAGAAGACAGCGTCGTCATCAACGACCTGGAACGGCGTACCCTGGTGCGCGACATCCAGGACGAAGTACTGGGCTTCGGGCCGCTCGAACCGCTGCTGAACGACCCGTCGATATCGGATATCCTCGTCAACACGCACCGCCAGGTATATGTCGAACGCCATGGCCAGCTCGAGCTGAGCAACGTCCGCTTCACCGACGATGCGCACCTGATGAAGATCATCGACAAGATCGTCTCGCGCGTGGGGCGGCGCATCGATGAATCGAGCCCCATGGTCGATGCGCGCCTGCCCGACGGTTCGCGCGTCAACGCCATCATCCCGCCGCTGGCCATCGACGGCCCCGTGATGTCGATACGGCGCTTTTCGGCCCAGCCGCTGCGGCTTTCCGACCTGGTCGAGCATCACAGCCTGACGCTCGAAATGGCGCAAATCCTGCAGGGTCTGGGCAAGGCCAAGATCAATATCCTGATCTCGGGCGGCACGGGCAGCGGCAAGACCACCATGCTGAACGCGATATCGGGCTTCATCAGCGGCGCCGAGCGCATCGTCACCATCGAGGATGCGGCGGAACTGCAAATGCAGCAGCCGCACGTGGTACGCCTGGAAACGCGGCCAGCGAACATCGAAGGCAAGGGCGAAGTAACGCAGCGCGCGCTGGTGCGCAATGCCCTGCGCATGCGGCCCGACCGCATCATCCTGGGCGAGGTGCGCGGTGCCGAGGCGCTCGACATGCTGCAGGCGATGAATACGGGCCATGAGGGTTCGATGGCCACCATCCATGCCAACACGCCGCGCGATGCCTTGACGCGGCTGGAAAACATGATCAGCATGGCGGCCTCCATGTTGCCGGGCAAGGCCATGCGCCAGCAAATCAGCGCAGCCATCGGCGTGGTGGTGCAGGTGGCGCGCCTGACGGACGGCAAGCGCAAGGTGGTGTCGATCCAGGAAATCACGGGCATGGAAGGCGAGATGATCACCATGCAGGAAATCTTCACGTTCCGTCAGACGGGCGTGGCCCAGGACGGTGCCGTCAGCGGCCACTTCCAGGCCAGCGGTGTGCGCCCCCGTTTCCTCGATCGCCTGCGCGCCTTCGGCGTCGTCGTGCCGGAAAGCCTGTTCGATCCCAACCGCCAATACCATTGAGGAGCCACGCCATGGACTACAGTTATTACGTCTTCGGGGCGCTGATCTTCATCGCCGTGGTCCTGCTCGTCACAGGCCTGTACCAGAGCTGGAACAACGTGCGCGGGCCGGAATCGGAACGGGTGGCACGGCGCCTGCGCGTGATGTCAGCCGGCGCCCACGCGGGCGAGCAGAACACGTCGATGATCAAGCAGCGCCTGCTCAGTGAAACGCCGGTGCTGCAGAAATTATTATTGGAAGTGCCCCGCGTGCATGCACTCGATCGCCTGCTGGAACAGTCAGGGTTGACGTGGAGCGTGGCGCAGTGGGCCATGCTGGTGTTGCTGGCCTTCCTCATCGGCCTGGTTGGCGCCAGCCTGATCAATCTGCCCTGGCTGCTGCGCCTGCTGGTAGCGGTCGCCTGCGCGCTGCTGCCCTTTTACTACATCGAGCGCGCCAAGGCGCACCGCCTGCAGCGCATCGGCCAGCAATTGCCAGACGCGCTGGAACTCATGAGCCGCGCCCTGCGCGCAGGGCATGCCTTTCCCACGGCCCTGAAAATGGTCGGCGAGGAAATGAACGCGCCGCTGGCCGACGAATTTCGCATCGCCTTCGACGAAGTCAACTTCGGCATCGCCATGCCGGACGCGCTGATGAACCTGGCCACGCGCGTGCCCAGCACGGACGTGCGCTATTTCGTCATCGCCGTGCTGATCCAGCGCGAGACGGGCGGCAACCTATCGGAATTGCTCGACAGCATCAGCCACATCATCCGCGAGCGCATGAAGCTACTGGGACAGGTACGCGTGCTGTCAGCCGAGGCGCGCCTGTCGGCGTGGATCCTGGCGCTGTTGCCATTTGGTGCGGCAGCCATGATTCAGCTGACCAACCCCACCTTCCTGGAGCTGCTGTACCGCGATCCCGGCGGGCAGAAAATGCTGGGCGGCGCCCTGTTGCTGATGCTGCTCGGCGTCATCTGCATGCGTAATATCATCCATATCCGGGTATGATTTTTTTGAGGGGAACGACATCATGACTACCATGCAAATGGGCTTTCTCGGCTTGCTGTTCGTCGCCGTTTTCGCCGGTGCCATGTTCGTGCTGCTGCTGGCCGTACCCGACCCGCTGCGCCACCGTATCAACAGCGTGGGCGCGGCCGGGACGGGCGGCGCCCGCCACTGGCTGACGCATTTCGTCAAGCTGAGCGGACCGCTGGCGCGCCTGTCCCTGCCAGAAGAAGGTTGGGAGACGTCGAAAATACGCCTGCGTTTCATGCATGCGGGCCTGCGCCATCCCTCCGCCCCCCTGCTGTATTTTGGCGCCAAGACAGCCCTCGCCGTGGGCCTGCCTGTGCTGCTGTTCCTGGGCCTGAGCTTGGCCGGCGTGCATTACAGCGGCACGGCATTACTGCTGTGGCTGCTGCTGGCCGCCGGTTTCGGCTACTACCTGCCGAACGGCTGGCTGAACCGCCGCATCCGCCTGCGCCAGCGCGATATCTTTGAAAGTTTTCCCGATGCGCTGGATCTGATGACGGTCTGCGTGGAAGCGGGCTTGGCCATGGATGCGGCGCTGGCGCGGGTGGCTTCCGAAATCACGCTGAAAAGCGCCGTGCTGGCCGAGGAACTGCACCTTCTGACGCTGGAATTGCGCGCCGGCAACTCGAAGGAACGAGCCTTGCGCAACCTCGCCCTGCGCACGGGCGTGGAAGATGTCGATGCCTTGGTCGCCATGCTGATTCAGGCAGAACGCTTCGGCACCAGCATCGCCGCTTCCCTGCGCGTGCAATCTGACCAGTTGCGCACCAAGCGCCGCCAGCTGGCCGAGGAGCAGGCTGCGAAAATTGCCCTGAAGCTACTGTTTCCCCTGATCTTCTTCATCTTCCCTTCGCTGCTGGTCGTCCTCATGGGACCAGCCTTCCTGCAAATCTACCGCGTGCTGCTGCCTGGCATGGCTGGTGGCAATTAGGGCCGCAGTCTTCCCGCCTGCTCCCGGCAGTCAGCGCTGCCGGGGGCCAAAGATACCCCCCACCACTCCAACCGCCACTTGCCTGTTCTCCTGACGCCTTCCTGCATTGCCCTCCCCCCTGAAACACGACCTCCTGCCACGATGCCTGGCACCTCAGCCGCTGCGCGTGCCACGGGCCTGCAGGGCCGCACAGGCACGATGCCCGATTCCAGCCTTTGGCAACCACATTACGGATGGCTTCGGGATGTACCCGAACCAAGTCCCTATCAGCAATCAGCGGCCACGCACCAAGTCCGCTGACAACACCGCACCGATCATGGACGACTGCTAGCAGCAATCATGCCGGACTCGGCTGGCTAAAAACCTCAAGGAGCAAGGTTTGCATATCGTCGCGGGGCACTCCGCCATGCGGTACGAGTATCCCGCCTCATACGCCATCGATTCCTCGGCGAGCGGAAGATTCAGCAGCATAGCCGTATGATGTGCTGGCCGCAGCCTAAGTGCAAGGGCAATAAAAAAGGGCCGGAGGGGATATCCGGCCCTGGCCATCTGTTTTCCGTATCTACATGCTGATACGCAAAATGGCCGAAGCAAGTTTCTCGAAGCAGGGTTTCAACTCGTCGGAATTGGCTGCATGACAATAAATGCCAATGGGTTGACCGGCGCCCGCCTTCACACAGCGCGACAGGGCATCCGGCGTGTTGGCCATGCACTTGAGGATGTCTTCGCCCTTGTCGCTGGGAGCAGGGCCATTGGCATTCGTCAGCTCACTGCCCAGGCCCAGGGTGAACACATACATGCCCTCGCTGCGGGCCTTGCTGGCAACCGCCTCAAGCAGGTTGCGCGAGGCCCTGTTGACATTGATCCAGGTGGCCGAATTGCTGCTGGTATCGTTTGTGACCGCACGTGGCGTGGCCGTGATGACGGGAAACTCCTGCAGGGCCGGCAGGTTGGTCGGATTATGCGCGTTATACCATTGCGGCAAGGCGGCCGCATCGAGATTCTTGACAATGTTTGAACCCTGGTTGCACTTGCCGGCAGCTGTCGTGCCCTGTTTGTTGATCAGCCACAGGCCGGCCGGCGTCCCGGTGCTGGTACCGTCGCCCGTCACCAGCGAGCCTGGCGTGGTGCAGTCGGCCGGAGTCTTGAACTTGAAGACGGAAGAAATCGTATTGGGCGAACCGTCGGAAAAAAACACGATGACGCGCAGGCTGGAGCGGTTGGCAAGAGCGATGCTGTTGAGCTGGTCGCGCCCATTCCACATGCCTTCGGCCGAATTCGTCAAGCCGTCAAACGAATACTTGCCTATGGTCGTCTTCATTCCCGCTTGGTCGAAACCGCGCGCCACCTTGCTGATCGGCGTATCGACCTCGGCGCCGTAGGAAAAATGGATCAAGGCCATGCGATCCAGCGCCGGATTGAATTTGCTGAGAAACAGCTGCGCACTGCTGATGACGGTGGAGCCGACGGGCGACAGCGAGCCCGAGGTATCCATCACGAAGGCCAGATCCAGGTCCTTGCGAATAGTTTGCGCCGCGGCGCTGACTGTCAGCAAATTGAACCCCAGCACACGCATCAGGGTCACGGGCACGACGGCAGTGGCCGCCGCATCGATCGTCACCTTGCCGGCATCAAAGGTCACGGTGGGATCGTTGAAAGTGGGCGTTGCCCCCAGGTAGCCAGTGGGAAAATTCGCGGCAAAGAACTTTTGCGCCGCCGCCTGGGCGCTGGCCCGCTGCGCCGCCTCGCCAACGCCTTGCGTGACGGCGCGCGCAGCGGCGATGCTGGCCGCATCGACGGCCGCATTGAGCTTGGAACGGATGATGAAGCCCAGGCCGGAATCGATGGCCAGCCCCACTGCGCCGATCAGCACCACCATTGACAAGCCGATGACGATCAGAACTTGCCCCTTTTGTTTTCCATTCCGCCTGCGTATGCTTTTCATGGTCTTCTCCCGGTGCCTGCACGAGCGCCTGCACGTGCGCCTGCGCAATGATGACAGCGTGTCTAAAAAATGGTCTTGGCGTACAGATTGCCGCTCAGCTGGGGCGTTTGCGCGCCAAAGCCCAGGCTCATGCCAGCGAACAGGATGTTGGCGCGATATAGCCCCTCGACGACATAAATAATTTCGCCGTTGGCCAGCTGGTTGCTCATGGCATCATTGATGGGCGAACCCGCGCTGGGAATGCTGGTGCATTTGCCCGTGCCGTCGCTGGCCCAGCTGCTGCAGCTCCATACCTTGCTGGCCTGCTGCGGCCCCTGGATCCAGCGGTAATGTTCGAGAATGACGTTTTGCTTGCCGGGGCCATTGCCCATGATCTTGCTGATGTACATGCTGCCATTGCTGGCCATGTCCAGCGGCGGCGTCGTCATCGCCAGCGCCGTCATTATGGTTTGCGGGTCTTGCGACGAGCGCGAGGCCAGGTTGGCGCCTTCGCGGCTCAGATTGGTAAGGATCATGTCGCCTTGCACGATGCGCGCCAAGTCAAAGACGGGTATCGCCATCATCAACAGGAAAGGCAGGACCAAGGCGAATTCCACAGCGGCCACGCCCTGCTGGCTGCGCGCGCGTGCCAATAGTTTGGATGGTGTCATCAGAAAGCCTCGTTACGCATGGTGGCAGCGACGCTGAACGAGTACTGGCCGGGCGCGCTGGTGGACGTTTTAGGATTGAGCAAAGCCATCAAGCGCCATGCGGGGGTGATGACGGGCCAGGTGCAGTTCACCTGTAGCACAACAATATCGCCCGCCGCGCCAAACATATTGTTGTTGTACGCGGATGGCGCTTGCGAGACGCCATTGACCACTACCACGGGGCTGACCATGGTATACAGGCCCACCGAACTGTCTTTGATCTTTTGTAGCACAGCCTCATAGCGCTGCTTGTTGGCGCTGGCGGGATCGAGGTTGTTCTGTCCCGTGATGGAGTAACGGGCTCCTTCGCGCACCGCGTACTGCATCGTCAGGTTAACCCAGAACATGACTCCCAGTTCCATGATCATGGCGATGAGAAAAAAAAGAATAGGGGCGATCAAGGCAAACTCCACCAGCGCCGCGCCGCGCGATGGTTTTTTCATTCGCAACATTCCCCTACAGTTGTTTCTAGTCTGCATAATTTACTCGCTTGGACAGGTTGCTCTCGGTCTTGTGCCGACGTTGCAATAAAACCAAATAAATTGTTCTTTGTATAATTTAATTTAGGTAATGCAAAGCCGAAAGTCAAGGTCTGAATATGCAGAAATTTATGCGCGTAGGAAAATTCGCGAGGGAAAGAAAATTAGCGCGGCAGCAAGGCGCGGTCACGTGGATCGAGCAAGAAGCCCTGCAGGATCTCCTGCAGTTGCGGCAACTTCGCCACGTAGGCGGGGATGCCCAGCTGGCGCGCGCCGAAGTAGTGGGCGATGAGGTCGCCCTGCTGTTCCATGTTGAAGTCGGACAGGACGCCGCCCGCCTGCGCGTCGTAGCGGTAGGCGCGCTGCCGGATGTAGCCGCCGCACAGCGCCAGCAACACGCCATGCAGCAGCACGCTGTAGCCGAGCTGGTATTGCCACACATGCACCATCTCGTGGATGAAGAACAGCTTGCCGCCGTTGCCTTCGCGGGAAAAATCGTCGCGGTACTGGGCCGGCATGAAGTGCAGGCTGCCGCGCGGCGTCATCGCCGTGTTCTGGTCCTGCAAGCCGAATGGTAGAAAGGAGCCGCGCACGACGCGCACGCGCGCGTAGTCGATGGCGCCCTGGAAGACGCTGCGGGCCATGGCGGTTTCGCCGATGGTGAGGGGGCGGCGCAAGACGCGCATAAGAAGAGGAGAAGAAAGCGCGGCAGGCATGCAAGCCTGCCGCATTATCAAAGCGTCAAGTTCCTGACAGAAGCGTAGCGAGCGGCAGCGATTTGTGACCAAGAAGCGCAACCGTGCTGGAGCACGGTGAGCATCGCAGGCCGCAAAGCGCGACGCGCAGTAGCTTATGTCAGGTACGACTAAACCGAGCGCAGGCCGCTGGCTGCCTTGGCGATTTCCGTGATGCGGTCCCAGTTGCCGGCCGCGATCGCGTCTTTCGGCGTCAGCCACGAACCGCCCACGCAGGCGACGTTCTTGCACGCCAGGAACTGCGACGCCGTCTCTTGCGAGATGCCGCCCGTCGGGCAGAACGTGATGTCCGGCAAGGGGCCGTAAATCGCGTTGAGCATGCCGATGCCGCCGGCCGGCACTGCCGGGAACAGTTTCAGCTGCTGGAAGCCGTTTTCGCGCGCCGCCATCACTTCGCCCGGCGTCATAACGCCCGGCAGCAAGGGCAGGCCGCTGCTTTTCGCCGCTGCCACCAGGGCCGACGTCAGGCCTGGCGAGACGCCGAAGACGGCGCCCGCGTCGCGCGCCTGGGCGAATTCCTCGGGACGGGTCAGGGTGCCGACGCCGACGATGGCGCCCGGCACGGCCGACATGGCGCGGATCGCTTCCAGGCCGTGCTTGGTGCGCAGGGTCACTTCCAGCACGCGGATGCCGCCCGCCACCAGCGCGCGCGCCAGCGGTACGGCGTGTTCAGGATCGTCGATCGCAATCACGGGGATCACGCTCGATGTGCGCATAATTTCCAGTAGTGTCATGGTCATCTCTTATTTCCTAGCCAAAAAGTCTTCATCGGAACCCGGTACGGTATCACCGACATTGTCGGCGTCGTGCAAGGCGACGGTGGTGGGAATCGGCGACGGCAGGCCGAAGGTGGTGGCACCCTCTTCCGCCGCGCTGACGGTGGAACGGAACATGGAAAACAGCTCGCGGCCCATGCCGATGTGGTTCGGCGACAGGTCGGCAGTGACCAGCGAACGGGCATGCCAGACGTCGGCCGGCACCAGCGCTTCGAGCACGCCCGTGAAGGCGTCGAGGCGGATGATGTCGCCGTCGCGCACCAGGCCCAGCGGGCCGCCGGCGAGGATTTCAGGCGACACGTGAATGGCGGCCGGCACCTTGCCCGACGCGCCCGACATGCGGCCGTCGGTGACCAGCGCCACGTGACGGCCCGCATCCTGCAGGTTGGCCAGCGCGGGCGTCAGCGCATGCAATTCCGGCATGCCGTTGGCGCGCGGGCCCTGGAAGCGCAGCACGGCGACGAAGTCGCGGTCCAGCGATCCCGCCTTGTAGGCGGCCATGAAATCCTCCTGCGAATTGAACACCAGCGCAGGCGCTTCCACCGTGCGGTGCTGCGGCTTGACGGCCGAGACCTTCATCACGGCGCGGCCCAGGTTACCCGCGACCAATACCATGCCGCCGTCCGGCGCGAACGGGTTCGAAGCCGGGCGCAGCACGCTTTCGTCGGCGCTGGCAGCCGGTGCATCTTTCCAGAAGACCTTGCCGTCTTCGCCCAGGAACGGTTCCATGCAGTGCGCGCGCAAGCCGTGGCCCAGGATGGTGTTGACATCCTCGTGCAGCAAGCCCGCGTCCAGCAGTTCGCGGATCAGGTAACCCGTGCCGCCGGCCGCGTGGAAATGGTTTACGTCGGCGTCGCCGTTCGGGTAGATGCGCGTGAGCATCGGCACGATGGCCGACAGTTCGTTGAAATCGTTCCAGTCGATGACGATGCCGGCCGCCTTGGCGATGGCCACCAGGTGCAAGGTATGGTTGGTCGAACCGCCCGTGGCCAGCAAGCCCACGACGGCGTTGACGATACATTTCTCGTCGACAATATGGCCGACCGGCAAGTAATTGGCGCTTTGCGCCGTGATGCCGGCGGCGCGCTGGGCGGCAGCGGCGGTCAGCGCATCGCGCAGCGGCGTGTTCGGCGTGATGAAGGCAGCGCCCGGCAAATGCAGGCCCATCACTTCCATCAGCATCTGGTTGCTGTTCGCCGTACCGTAAAAGGTACAGGTGCCGGCGCCATGGTAGGCTTTCGACTCGCCTTCGAGCAAGTCTTCACGCGTGGCCTTGCCTTGCGCATACAGTTGTCGCACCTTGGCTTTTTCCTGGTTCGACAGGCCCGACGTCATCGGACCGGCCGGCACGAAGACGGCCGGCAAGTGGCCGAAGTGCAGCGCGCCGATCAGCAGGCCCGGCACGATCTTGTCGCACACGCCCAGGTACAGGGCCGAGTCGAACATATTGTGCGACAGCGCCACGGCCGTCGACATGGCGATGGTGTCGCGCGAGAACAGCGACAGTTCCATGCCCGGCTGGCCTTGCGTCACGCCATCGCACATGGCAGGCACGCCGCCGGCAAACTGGGCGACGGCGCCCACTTCGCGCACGGCTTGCTTGATAATCTGCGGGAAGCCTTCAAACGGCTGGTGCGCCGACAGCATGTCGTTGTACGAGGAAACGATTGCCACGGACGGCTTCTTGTATTCCTTCAGCGACAGCTTGTCGTTGGCGGGAAAGGCGGCAAAGCCGTGCGCCAGGTTGGTGCACGACAGGGCGCCGCGCTGCACGCCCTGGATGCGGGCAGCATCCAGATGCGCCAGGTAGGCGCCGCGCGATGGCCGGCTGCGCGCGATGATGCGCGCTGTTACGGATTCGACTACTGGATGCAGCGCCATATGGATTTCCTTAAAAATGAGTATTTCGTGAAATTTTACTACAAAATGGCAAAGAAGAAGCACTCTTGCATGGGCCAACAACACAAATAAGCCACGGATTGCGGCGTATCAAAGCAAACCCGGGCAATATCGCGTATCAGCACCGGCCAACTCCTCTCTTGTATACCACTGGCGCAATCGCTAAAAAAAGCACAACAAAATCAGCTTCACATCACAAACTGTAGTGAAATTACGTTTTTCTGATGTATTATTCTCACATCAACGCCGGATCCGCAGTTCGCCACCCCGAACGCACCGCGCTCCTTTCAACCGAGACAAGCACCCAAGCCGACCGCCATGCGCCAGCCAGCACCTACTCCTGCCATCACCGCCACCGCCAGTTTCCAGTCCCTGCAAGCGCACAGCGCCAGCCTGCGCGACGTGCATCTGCGCCAATTGTTCGCGGCCGACCCCGCGCGCTTTGCCAGCATGACGGTGGATGCGGCCGGCCTGCTGCTCGATTACTCGAAGAACCGGGTCGACGCCACCGCCATGGGCCTGCTGATGGACCTGGCCCGCGAGCGCGGCGTGGAAGCGCAGCGCGAAGCCATGTTCACTGGCGAGAAAATCAATCTTACCGAACATCGGGCCGTTCTGCATACCGCCTTGCGCGCGCCACGCGGCACGAAGCTGGTGGTCGATGGCCAGGATATCGATGCCGACGTGCAAGATGTGCTGCAACGCGTCAAGGCGTTTACGGACAAGGTGCGCAATGGCAGCTGGCTCGGCTACACGGGCAAGCCGATTTGCGACATCGTCAACATCGGCATCGGCGGCTCGGACCTGGGCCCGAAAATGGCGTGCCTGGCGCTGCGTTCCTACGCCAACCCGGGCCTGGAAATGCACTTTGTTTCCAACGTCGACGGGCACGACATGGAAGCAACCCTGTCGAAAGTCGATCCGGAAACGACGCTGTTCATCGTCGCCTCGAAAACCTTCGTTACGGCTGAAACCATGCTCAACGCCAACACGGCGCGCGCCTGGTTCCTGCTCGAAGGCGAAGAAAGCGACTTGGCCAAGCATTTTGTGGCCGTCTCGACCAACACGCAAGCCATCGTCGACTTCGGCATTTCGCCGGACAACATGTTCCCGTTCTGGGACTGGGTCGGCGGCCGCTATTCCGTCTGGTCGTCGATCGGCCTGGCCGTGGCGCTGTCCGTCGGCTTTGAATACTTCAGCGATTTCCTCGCCGGCGCGCATGCGATGGACCAGCACTTCCGCCAGGCCCCGCTGGAACAGAACATGCCCGTGGTGCTGGCCATGGTGGGCTTCTGGAACCGCCAGTTCCTCGATTGCGGCTCCGTTTCCATCGCGCCTTACCACCAGGACTTGAGCCGCTTTGCTGCCTATCTGCAACAGTTGGACATGGAAAGCAACGGCAAGCGCGTCACCAAGGATGGCGTGCCCGTCGGCGTGCCGACCGGCCCCGTCATCTGGGGCGATTGCGGCACGAATGCGCAGCACGCGTATTTCCAGCTGCTGCACCAGGGCACCGACATCACGCCCATCGACTTCATCGCCGCCCTGCGCGCCACGCACGATTTGCCCGGCCACCACGACGCCCTGCTGGCGAACTGCTTTGCCCAGTCGGAAGCCTTCATGACGGGCAAGACGGGCGAGGAAGTGCGTCTTGACTTGCAGGCGCAAGGCTTGCCGGACAGCGAGATCGAAGCGCTGGTGCCGCACAAGACGTTCCCCGGCAACCGCCCCAGCAATACCATTTTGATGGATCAGCTGACCCCGACCACCCTGGGCGCCCTGATCGCACTGTACGAACACAAGACCTTCGTGCAGGGCGTCTTGTGGAATGTCAACAGTTTTGATCAGTGGGGCGTGGAACTGGGCAAGGTGCTGGCCAAGAAAATCCAGGCCGAACTGACGGGCGAAGCCCGTCCCGACCATCACGACAGCTCGACCAATGGCTTGATTGCCCTGGCGAAAGCCGCCAAGGCGGCGTATTAACTTAATTGAGGTTTATGAATATTTACGAGATCAAAGTAGTCAGCGACAAAGCCATGCAAGTGGGCGAATGCCCGCTATGGCATGGCAAGGAAGCGGCCCTGTACTGGGTCGACATCGATGGCCGCGCCGTGCACCGCCTGCACCCCGCCAGCGGCAAGCATGAACAGTGGAGCATGCCGACGGAGCCGTCGGCGCTGGCCATCAACGCGGGCGGCGGCCTGATCGTGGCCTTGCGCAGCGGCTTTGCCCACCTCGACACGAAGACGGGCAGCCTGGCGGAAATCGCCCCGGCGCCGTTCGACATGGCCACCACGCGCTTCAACGATGGCAAAGTCGACCCTGCCGGACGCTTCTGGGTCGGCACGATTTTCGAGCCGCGCAACGCCGATGCGGCAGAAATGTTCGTGCTGGAAAAGGGCAATGTGCGCAAGGTCTGGTCGGGCGGCATGACCGTATCGAACGGCCTGGGCTTTTCCCCGGACAAGCGCACCATGTACCACTCGGATACCACCACGCACCGCATCGACCGCTTCGATTTCGACGCGGCAAGTGGAGCCATTTCCGCGCCGCAACCATTCCAGCGTTTTTCCACGGACAAGAAAGCCTTTGATTACGGCGGGCGCCCCGATGGCGCGGCCGTCGACAGCGAAGGCAATTACTGGTCGGCCATGTTTGAAGGCGGCAAGATCTTGCGCTTCGCCCCCGATGGCCATCTGCTGGGCGAAATCGCCGTGCCCGTGCGCTGCCCCACCATGGTGACGTTCGGCGGCCCGGACCTGCGCACCCTGTACATCACCAGCGCCAGCCATAATCGCTCGGCAGAGGAAATTGCCAACTACCCTTTGAGCGGCCACGTGCTGTCCGTGCGCGTGGACGTGGCGGGACAGCCGGAACACCTGTATCAGGCGTAATCGTTTGCCCGCATAAAAAAAGCGCCGGACCCTCGCGGGTACCGGCGCTTTTTCACATGCGAGCGCGCAAATCAGCGCGCCAGCACTTTACGGATCGTCTCCGCCAGTTCAGCCGCCACAAACTTGGCGACATAACCATCGGCGCCCACGCCCTTGACGTGGTCTTCGTTGGTCGAGCCCGTCAGCGACGAGTGGATCACCACGGGGATGTTGGCGAAGCGGCCATCGTTCTTGATGTTGCGCGTCAGGGTAAATCCATCCATTTCCGGCATTTCCAGGTCGGTCAGCACCAGCGCAACCTTGTCTTTCGCCGTCTTGCCTTCCGTGGCGGCCTGGGCCGAGATCGCCTGCAGGCGCTCCCACGCTTCCTTGCCCGTCTTGGTCATGATGAAAGGCACGCCCATCGCTTCGAGGCCCTTCTCGATCAGCGAACGGGCCAGCGAGGAATCGTCGGCCGCGAGGATCACGGCGCCGGCCGGCAAGCGCACTTGCGGGCCGATGCTGTTCTCGTCCACGTCCGGGTCGCCCGACGGCAGCACGTTGCGCAGGATTTGTTCCACATCAAGCACTTGGGCCAGACGCGTCTTGTCCGTGTCGCCATCGAGGCGCGCGATGCTGGTGACGAGGCCGCCGCCGACGCTCGATTCGGCCGACAGCACCTGATTCCACTCCAGGCGCACGATTTCATCGACCTCTTCCACGGCAAACGCCTGTGTCGAGCGGGCAAATTCGGTCACCATCAGGATCTTCAAACCATTGCTCTTGCAGCCGACCGCCATCGGCAAGTCGATCACGGGCACGATCTGGCCACGGATGTTGACCACGCCCAACATGTGGGGGTGCGAACCGGCTACGGCCGTGATGGCCGGCATTTCCATGATTTCACGGACTTTGAACACATTGATGCCGAATAGTTCGCGGCTGGTCGAGTGATCACTAGTGCCCAGCTTGAACAGGAACAGTTCGAATTTGTTATTGCCTGTCAGGCTGGTGCGTTCATCGACATCTTGCTGCATTGAATTCATTGTGTCCCCTTGAGCCGTCTTGTAAAGTTAAGTCGCCTGCCCTGATGCTGCGGACAGTGCGGACTGCACGTCGCATGGACGTCGGATGGCGGGTTCGGGGCATGGCCGGCGCTAGCGGTGCAGTGTATATCGTACAATTTCTTACAACCAATAGTTGCTATCGATTCGAGCTTGAATTATACGGTTTTTTACTTTCTTCAAAGCTACTTTACGCTGCCAACAGCGATCCTGACAGTATTTCTTGATTTGCTTGTTGCTACAGCGCAAATGATGATGGAGAGAATCGAAAATTTCCCTGGCAACCATGGTTGCTTTGAAAAGCCAATGCAAAGCAGGACGCTGCGCCGGCGCCGGCGAACGGCATATAATGGCCGTGCTGGCATCGCTGGCATGCATACCGGGCAAAATGGCGACGGCAGCGGAGAGAATGTAGTAAAATTTCTTGCAATTGCCCGTTCTACGTAGTAAATTTACACCATCGATTATAGTAGCGACAGACTGGCACTTCCGGTCGGCTTCCTCCCCGCTCCGGCCCTTTTACTTTTGCGACGACACTCACTTATGGCACTTACCGATTTTGACCTGGTCCTGTTTGGCGGCAGCGGCGATTTAGCAATGCGCAAGTTGTTGCCTGCAATGTATGCGCGCGACGTCGCGAACGATTTGCCGCCGACGGCGCGCATCATCTGTGTGGGCCGCCAGGACAGCGGCCAGGATGCCTTCCTGAAAATGGTAGAGACCAACTCGCGTCCCCACATCAAGGCCAGCACCCTGAATGCCGCCACCTGGAGCAAATTCTGCGCGCGCATCGTGTATGTGTCGCTCAACGCCAGCGATGCGGCCACGTACGCGCCGCTGGTCGAAGCGCTGCGCGGCGATGCCGATCTGACGCGCGTGTACTACCTGGCGACGCCGCCGCATTTGTTCGCCCTCATCTGCGACAACCTGGAAGACAACGGCCTGGTGACGCCGAATTCGCGCGTGGTCCTGGAAAAGCCGCTGGGCCGCGATTTGGCCAGCGCCAAGCAGATCAATGCCGAAGTGGGCAAGGTCTTCCAGGAATCGCAGATTTACCGCATCGACCATTACCTGGGCAAGGAAACCGTGCAGAACTTGCTGGCCCTGCGCTTCGGCAACATCCTGTTCGAACCGCTGTGGCGCCGCGAATGGATTTCCGACGTGCAGATCACCATCGCCGAAAAGCTGGGCGTGGGCAACCGCATGGGTTACTACGACACCTCGGGCGCGCTGCGCGACATGCTGCAAAACCACTTGCTGCAACTGCTGTGCATCGTCGCCATGGAACCGCCGACCTCGATCGCGCCGGACGCCGTGCGCGATGAAAAACTGCAAGTGCTGCGCTCGCTGAAAAAATTCACGCCCACCACCCTGGCGCAGAACATCGTGCGCGGCCAGTACCGCGCCGGCCACGTCGATGGCGCCACCGTGCCGAGCTACCGCGACGAGCCGGACGCGCCGGAACACTCGCGCACCGAAACCTTCGTTGCCCTGAAGGCGGAAATCGACACCTGGCGCTGGGCCGGCGTGCCGTTCTACCTGCGCACGGGCAAGCGCATGGCTGACAGCCTGGCCGAGATCGTCGTGCGCTTCAAGCAGATTCCGCACTCTATCTTCAACCAGCCGACGTCCAGCTTCCAGCCGAACTGTCTGGTGATCCGCTTGCAGCCGGACGAAGGCTTGCGCATGAACCTGATGGCGAAAACCCCGGGCGACGGCATGCGTCTGAAACCGGCGGAACTGGAACTCGATTTCCGCGAATCGTTCAAGACCCCGCGCATGGATGCCTACGAGCGCCTGCTGCTCGACGTCCTGCGCGGCCAGCTGACCCTGTTCATGCGCGGCGACGAACTGGAAGCGGCGTGGGAATGGGTCGAACCGATTCTCGACAACTGGGAACAGAACGACAGCGCGCCGATTCCCTACACGGCCGGCACCTGGGGCCCCGCGGCCGCCAGCGCCCTGATCGGCCGCGATGGCTTGCAGTGGCGTGAAGAGGCGCTTCCTGAAGACTAGTTTGGAAGCGCAAGGAGTCTGGCCTTGCAAGGCCAGACCGTTACGCAGGCGTGGAGCGGTGCTCCACGAATTCCCTGCTTCACCGTTGCCAGTCCCCGAGTTCCCGAAAACTAACCCAGAAGATTACCCTGATGCTGCTTGACTCCATCCGCACCCAGCTCGATTCGCTCTCCAAGTCGGAGAAGAAGGTCGCGCTGGCCGTGCTTGACCAGCCGAACCAGACGGTCAGCCAGAACATCACGGCGCTGGCGAAAAGCGCACAGGTGTCGGAACCGACCGTGGTGCGCTTTTGCCGCACCCTGGGCTACGACGGCTGGCATGAATTCAAGCTGAAGCTGGCGCAGGGTCTGGCCCTGGCCATGCCGGGCGCGAACGAGCAGCCGGCGCAGGACGACCTGGCGGCCGACCTGGTGAATAAAATCTGCAGCCGCTCGATCAACACCCTGCTCGACCTGCGCAACAACCTGAACCCGGAAGCGATCCAGCGCGCGCTCGACATCCTGTCGCGCGCCAGCAAGATCGAATTCTATGGCCAGGGCACGTCGGGCATCGTGGCGGCCGACGCGCAGCACAAGTTCTTCCGCTCGGGCGTGCCGACGGTGGCTTACAGCGACCCGAACATCCACAGCATCGCCGCAGCCCTGCTGCGCGGCGGCGACTGCCTGGTGGCCATCTCGCAGCGCGGCAACAGCCCCGCCCTGGTCCGCTCCGTGAAACTGGCGCGCCGCGGCGGCGCCGACGTCGTCGTGCTGGCCCCATCGGGCACGCCGCTGGCCGACCTGGCGACCGTGCTGATCCCGATCGACCTGGTCTTCAATACCGACCCCTACACCCCGATTTCCGCCCGCCTGGCCTACCTGGTCGTGATCGACGTGCTGGCCGTGGGCCTGGCCCTGCAACGGGGGCCGGAGTTCCGCAAGAAGATGCAGAACGCGCAGAAGGCGCTGCAGGAATTCGACATGCAGTTCGACTCCTTCATCGGCTGATCCCCCCATCGGCTCCAGCCTCGCTGGAGCCTCTGCTTTGTGCGACAGGCATCAAGGCATATCAGCCGGTTTTCCGGAATGAAGAATAGGATGAATTTTACTATCGCCATCCACATTTGACACAACCACTCTCACCTCGTCATTTTCAAAAAAATGCATATAGATATCTCCTGGCCTATCATATTTTTCCACTTCCACCATTTTTTCTTTAATAATATGCTGTAGTCCATCCGGCATATCCCACCGCACCCGAACCATCATTCTGGGATACCACACTCTCGGGATAGAGGCGCAACAGATTTCTGCTCCTCCCGCCCCCCATCTCGCCATATCCGCGCCTCCGGCTCCATCCACCGACGCGGAGTAAATAAAATTCCCGGTATGGTTCACAATACCCACCTGCGCCGTCGCGGTAGGACTTGGGCGGGCTTCCTCGACCTGCCTGGCCTTGAGGGCACAGCCGCTCAGCAGCAGGGCAGTGCCAAGATAAATAATCCATTTCATAATTTTCACCTTGCAAAAAATGCCACGTGGTTTTTCTACTTCACTGCCACATACGGCAATAAAAATAGGGGACTGCCCACGCTTGAATGCCTCAAGAAAAAGTGATGGGAATCGGTCCAGAAAAGAAATTTTTATCGATCATCCTATCAAGGAAGATTGGCAGGCTTTCCAGAATGAAGAATAGGATGGTTTTTACTATCGCCGTCCACATTTGACACAACCACTCTCACCCCGTCATCGGGGAAGAAATGCATATAGATATCCCCGGGCTCATCGTATTTTTCCACTTCCACCATTTTTTCTTTGACAATATGCGTATGCTCTTCCGGCATATCCCACCGCACTAGAACCATCATCCCCGCATACCATACCCGCGGGATGGATGCGCAGCAAACCTCGGCTCCTCCCGCTCCCCATCTGGCCATATTGGCGCCTCCGGCCCCATCCACCGATGCGGAATAAATATATTTCCCCGTATGGTTGACAATACCCACCTGCGCTGTCGCGGTAGGACTTGGACCGGCTTGCTCAAGCTGCCTGCCCTTGAACGCACAGCCGCTCAGCAGCAAAGCAGTGCCAAGATAAATAATCCATTTCATGATTTTCCTTTCGGCTCCAGCCGCGCTGAAATCACGCTCTATGCGAGCGCCTCGATCCGCATTGCATAGCGCTGCTGCGCCAGGTAAATCTCTTCATCGGCTTTGGCCTGCGCAATATCCTGTGTTAAGTTTTCACTCCACACGAATTTTTCGGGTGCTTCTTCCGCCTGGATGCCGGCCGTCGGCATGCGTTGCAATTCCTTCTCGTGCACGCTTTTCCGGAAAAAGCCGCTTTGCGGGTAGTAGCCACGGCGCAAGATATAGCCGCCACCCTCGCGACGCGTATAGGTTTGCGTGGTGATCACCGCACTGCGCATGTCGGCGCTGTCGGCATCCGTACGGATTGGGTAGGGGGTGCCGTACTGCGCTTCCTTGACCAGTGCGTCCTCTTCCGGCGTCAATGCTTCGCCATTCTTCTGTTTCAATTGCGCAACTTCGGTCTTTCGGCTCAGTTCATACGCGCGTTTATAAAAGCCTTCTTCAGGCGGTTTATCGGCGAACGAGGCGATCTTGGCCCGTTTATCGTATTCCGTCACTTCGCCCGCCATATAGAATCCGGCCAGGGAATCGTGTACATAGTCGTCAAAAAAACGCATCACTTCGGGCGGCAGTGGTTTTGGGTGATCGAATATGTCGAGCGCCCAAGCTTCCCAGTCATCCAGCGGTGTATGATTTTGCGCGCGATAGTATTGCCAGTGATTGATGCGCGCAATATCCCGGGCGCTGAACGGTTTATCCTCATCGCCATGACGAAAGGCTTTGCGTGCGCGCAGCGCTTCCAGATCGCCCGCCAGCAAACGGTTGTAGGAACCCAGATCCTCCCGCTCCTGCGCGTTGGCCGCCTTGAAGCTGGCCGTGGCTTCCAGGGTCTTGACGCGCACGGCGCGCCAGCGGTAATACAGCTCCATATGCTTGCTCAGCAAGGCGCCTTGCTTGTTAAGCTCGGCGGTATATGCTTCCCATGCCTTGGCAAGCTCTTGACTGACCTGGAAATCATCTCGGTCCGTTGCCTCCAGTTCGCTGAACGGTATCAAAGGCACTCCCTTGAGGCGCGCCTCCTTGAACATATGCGCGAGCGGAATTTGCGACAACAAGGCTGCTTGTCCGCCGCGTCCCTTTCCCTGCTCGCCCGGACCATAGCCGCCTCCCACGTCGGAGTGCACGCCAGGAAAATACACTTCCTCGATTTTCCCTTCCAAGCGTGTAACGGGGAAATTCATGCGCTGCTCATGCGTGGCAATGCAATGCAAGCCTGCCTGAACGCAGCGAGGCAGCGGCTTGAGCAATTCATTGGCCCAGGCCCAATGGCCATCGAACATCGCGCCAGGCGCGATCGTGGTTTTCGCGACAGACGCCGAACTGCCCACGGTTGCCACCGTGTCGAATACGCCAAGAAAATCGATGCTGGCCGGAATGCCGGCAAACTCCTGCCCCTCACCTTTGCCCGGCGTGAGCAAATCGGCAAACAGCTGGCAGAATGCCACCGCCTCGGCGGCGCCACGCGAAAAACCGAACACCGACAAGGTCAGCGATGGAATATGCGGCTTGGGTTGTGCCGCCACCGCCACTTTGAGTTTTTCAATATGCTCAGCGAACCAGTCCGAGTGGGTCATGAAGCGCTCCCTGCCGGTTGAGGGATGCGGCACCTTTTTGTGGCCTACGGCATTATCATAAGTACGGGCAAGTTCGCCAGCCTTATCTGATTTATATAATGGAGTTTCATCTCCATAAACCGTTCGATGAATTGCATTTAAAACCTGCAATAAGCCCCAGATAATACGCGGCTGCCCTCCTTTGGCAAAAGCCTTCCCCTCGTCCGATTCAGTCAATTCACCAATTTCCTTAAATGGCGTTCCCACGCCAGGAATATAATTTCGAAAATATCCCGCACCCCGTTTATTCGAGGGAAAACTCGAAAATAGCCGCGCCACATTGCTATGGCTGGCACTATTGGGGTCGACCACAACATTAGCTATAGGAATGGGCTTTTTTGTTCTTGGATCGAGCACACCTGTCCTAACCCCATTCCTATCGCGCTCCAGATTATTATTGGTTCCATCAAAGAAAAGTCCAACCCTCACTGGAATACTGCACGGCGCGCCATCTTTCTTTTCACATGCCTCCTTGGCAATTTCGGATTGCTCTTTCGTCAACGGCTTTAAAAAAAAACCGACGGGAAACGGCGCGGAATGGGGAGTTTCACTGATCATAATATCAAGGAATATTGGCAGGTTTTCCGGAGTGAAGAATAGGATGAGTTTTTGCCCCCCCTCCAGCATTTGACACGACGACTCTCACCTCATCATTGGGGAAGAAATGCATATAGATATCCCCTGGTTCATCGTATTTTTCCACTTCAACCATTTTTTCTTTGACAATATGCGTATGTTCTTCCGGCATATCCCATCGCACCCGAACCATCATTCCCGGATACCATACCCGAGGAATAGAAGCACAGCAAACATCAGCTCCCCCCGCTCCCCACCTGGCCATATTGGCGCCTCCCGCTCCATCCACTGACGCGGAATAAATATACTTCCCCGTATGGTTGACAATACCCACCTGCGCCGTCGCGGTAGGACTTGGATTGACGTCCTCAACCTGCCGGGCCTTGAAGGCGCAGCCGTTCAGCAGCAAGGCCGCACCAAGATAAATAATCCATTTCATCATTTGCACCTTATAAAAAATACCACGCCATTTTTCATTTTACTGCCACATATGACAATAGAAAACATAGAACTCCCACGCGTCGCAAATGGTTTAAGAAAAACCAGGAAAATGTGCAAGAGTAGATTTTCATTGATCGCAATAAACTCCTACGGATTGATATTTTCCGGTTTTCCATAGTGACGTATCGGATGAGCAGTGCTATATCCGGGATAAACTGAAACCACAACCCGAACTTCATCGTTTGGAAAAAAATGGATATAAATACTTCCCGTTTCATCGTATTTTTCCACTTCCACCATTTTTTCTTTGATAACGTCGGTATGCCCTTCAGGCATATTCCAACGCACCAGGACTTTCATTCCCGGATACCACACTCTCGGGATAGAGGCGCAACAGATTTCTGCCCCCCCCGCCCCCCACCTGGCCATGTTGGCGCCTCCGGCCCCATCCACCGATGCGGAATAAATATATTTCCCCGTATGGTTGACAATACCCACCTGCGCTGTCGCGGTAGGACTTGGGCCGACTTGCTCAACCTGCCTGGTCTTGAGGGCGCAGCCGCTCAGCAGCAAGGCCGTGCCAAGATACATAATCCATTTCATGATTTTCCTTTTATAAAAATAGGCAGTTGAAGGAACAAGGCTAGGCAGCCGAGCGCGCCTGCCAGAAATCGTCGGGCAGCGTGTCGAGTTCGGACAGGTAATTCGCACCTTGGCGCGTGCGCCGCAACAGGCTGGCCATCGCCGGATGCACGGTAAAATCATCGGCCAGCATCAAGGCCAGGGCGCTGAAATGCTGACGCTGGCCTGCCGCCTCGATGCCGCTGGCGCTTGCCACTAGTAAATGACGCGCCACGCGCGCGTGGCACTCGGCCGGGGTGCCGGAATGAAACAGGTCCGGCTGCACATCATGCAGATTGGCCAGGATGGCATCGGCTTCGGCGGTATCCACCAGGGCTGCGAAGGCGGCGTCGCTGAGCGGAAATTTGTCAAACTCCGCCGGAACGGGACTGGGCAGCGCCTCGCCCTGCCAACTGATCAGGGAACCATCGCGCCGCAGCGACCACCAGCGGTAGATGGGGCTCAGCAAATGCGCAT
The DNA here is from genome assembly GCF_030587305.1 of Janthinobacterium sp. SUN206. Classification (NCBI taxonomy): domain Bacteria; kingdom Pseudomonadati; phylum Pseudomonadota; class Betaproteobacteria; order Burkholderiales; family Oxalobacteraceae; genus Janthinobacterium; species Janthinobacterium sp. SUN206. The sequence continues at coordinate 2,388,743 of NZ_JAPWIB010000001.1, forward strand.
ATTGGGTTTGCGTCAAGGCCGCCAGCAAGGCCGGCAATGTGCGCGTATCAGCCCAGCGCACGGGTAGCTCAATGACTTAGCTTGCCTTACACCGTCTTCGCTTGCTCCACCGCATCGGCAGATCTGTGATGGGCCATCGCGATACCGCGCTGTTCCTTGTGCAAAACAGGCAGCATGCCCGCATACTGAGCACCCGTCGGCTTGAAGCTATCCGATCCCATGTAAATCCGCCGGAAACGCAAGTAGCCACCGCCCATGAGTTTGCTCTCGCGTCCGCCCTTGTCCGGCTCGATCGCATCCATTTCATTTTCGGTGCCTTTGACCGCTTTGTATCGCAGCAATTGCTCTTTTTCAGCCTTGCTCAAATTATAGGGATTGGGTTTACCAGGGTCGGCATCCGGTCCGCTCTCCCAGTCACGGGCTCGCTCTTCCTGCGCCACAAGCAATTCCAGCGCATACCACAAGTCGGGAATGTCTTTCCCCAGCGGTTTGAACCACGCGCGCGAGTCATGTACGAACTGTTCAAAAAAATTGCTTACTTCGGCAGGTAGCGCCGGTTTGTCCCAAAATTCGGCGATAGGTTTCCATTCGGGATTACGGGGTTGCCCTCTACTGTTGCTCGTGCGCTGATCGATGCGCCACTTCTCAAAGCTTGCAACCTCTTCCTCCAGCTCTTTGTCCGCCATCGTGAGATCAGTAAAATCGAATTTCCCGCTTTTATAGCTTGTTGCCAGATTCTTGACATTCGGCAAATCTCCCATCTTGCCTAGCACTTTCTTGCGCCACTGTATGTACAGCATGTGCTGGAATTCCATGACCCTATGGAGCCGCAATGATGGCTCAGCTCCTTGCTGCGCATGGCAAAAGCCGATATACGCATTGAAGGTGGCTATTGTGCGCGGATCGATGCGAAAGGCCCGCTTCGTCTTTTCACTGGCCTCTTCCAGCTTCAGCGGCACCCCAGCCACGCGCGCCGCCCGGTACATCGTGGCCAACGTAATGCGCGACATCAAGTCGCCTCCGCTTGGATCTGTACCGCGCCCTTGTTCTTGCGGCAAATAGCCGCCTCCGATGTCCGAGTGAACGCCAGGAAAAACAATTTCCGTGCAATTGGCGGGAATATTGCCCAGGTGAGCAACGGAGTCCAAGGGAAAAGACCGGCGCACTTCATGCGCCGAGACCAGATGCAGGCACTTGCTTGGCCCCGGTGCCGTGGGTATTTTGAGCGACACTTCGGTGTCGGCCCAGCCACCATGTCCGTCCACCACCACGTTCAGGAGGGGTGCTGAAGCCGCCAAGCCAACCGAAGCGACGGTATCGAACAGACCCATAAAGTCAAACGTCACCTCAATGGTGCCAATACTTAACTTACGCTCCTTGAAGTCCTTGATAACGGCCAGTTGCGCAGCCTGGTTGCATAGTTGCGCATCTAGCTGGCATAACCAGATAAACCAGTTGGCAAACGCGCGCGCTTCGGCCGCGCCGCGCGAAAAACCGAACATCGACACGAAAATATTGATCACCCTGCCTTTCTTGGCGTCTTTCCCCGGCGCCCGAACCGGTACAAATGGCCGCAAATTGCTGTGCAACTTTTGCAAAGCTTGCGTAAAAGCGTTCTCCAATGCAGGTGAAGGCTGCACTTTGCTGGGCAAACTGAGCGTATTGAAGCCCTCTTTAAACAATTTATCGTCCACCAAAGGAGCATCGGTATAATATCTGTGCACATTATTGAGTGCTTCCACCAATGCCCAGATGATGCGATTCTCGCCCTTGTAGGCAAAAGCCAGACCGCGCGCCCGGTCGCTGCTGAGGATGCTAAATCCCTCGCCCGTATCGCCAACCTCGTCGAAGCGTGTGCCGACCCCGGGGACGTAGGTGCGAAAATAACTCTTGTGGTATTTTGTTTCCAAGTCCGGCCAGGCATCGCTGCCATGCGTGTCTTTACCACCGGGAAATGCGTGATACAAACGTGCCACATTACTATGCGAATGAAATGCCAGATCCCGTTTCATATTATTATTAGTGCCATCGAAAAAGAAGCCGAAAAACAGATTGACATCACATGGCGGTGGGAAACCGGGAAGTGGGCATTCACGATCTCTAATAAACTCAAAAATCTTTGGCAATTCATTAACTTCATCAAAAAATCCATCTCTGTCAGACGGATCATTTTTATCAACAGAATAGCTTTTGGCTAAAAAAGCAGTCATGGATTTCCTTCCAAGCTTTGGATGACTTTTTTCTGAAACTCAATGATTTCCTGAATCTCCTTTACCTTCTCATCTGGCAAAGAATTCCCTCTAAGCAACAGTCCTCTTTCCAGCGTAAGTAAGCTAGCTTTTTCTCTATTCAATTTCTGCTTGCGGCGCTCATCCCGATACTCCTTCGTCGGCACCGGATACCCCTTGATTTTTCCCGGCCACTCCGGTCGGCTCGGTCCGTAAAGCGACACCACGGCGCCAACGCTGCCATCTTCATAGACGATCAGCCAGATATCGCCCGCCTTCCCATCCGGATACGGTGGAACACTGACCGTCTCGCGATGAAAGGTCGGGTCCGGGGACAACTGATAGACCACCACCACCTTCAAATCCGCATGCCACTTTTCCGGCACGCTGAAACAGCATATCGATCCGCCCTGCCCGTATGGACGGATCGAATCGCCACCGCCGCCGCTGTTGGTATTGCCAGGATTTTCAACCGCGATGTAATCGACTTCGCGCGAAGAATAATTCAGCGCCTGAATGCTCGCGGCCATGGCGATGCCGGGTAAACATGCGGCCAGCAAGAGGCATCGCCACAGCCTCTGCCTGAACAAGACAATCATGACTTTGTCTCCACCGATAACGTCGACACATCGACAGAGGATTGCTCTGCTAGCCATAGTTCAAACAATGCAGCTGGCATTTGTGCCTGTGCAGGTTCAGCTAGCCAGGACGCAAGTTGCGGCCGTGCTTGCAGGCCTGGATTTTCGAGGCCAAATATACATACGTCAAATCGATCTGGCGGTGCTTCGAGCCGTGCATGATCGGCACAATCCAGCCAATATTCGACCAAGGCATGGGCGTGTTCTGCAGTATGGGGCTCTAACAAGCGAGGGCTAGTCGCGCGCACTTGGAACAGGATACCGTCGCCTTCCGCCGCGCGCATCAGTTGAGCGCATTGCTGCTCGCTTAACGATATGCCAACCGCCGCCGGAAGCGCCTCACCAGGCAAGGTCAAGTCATCCCAATCGCCGTTGCGCGTGACATATTGCCAATGGTGTGCCGGTCCGCAAAACTGGCCCAACTGCTGCGCCGTCAATATCTTGAAAAGCTGCGGCAAAATGCGGGTATCGGCAAACGACAATGCCACCGTATAGTCGGCGGCGTCAACAATGCACCATGGCGCCAAACGGGCCGCCAGTTGTTTCAACGGCTCCGGCGTGACAATCAAACTGAGCGCCGGATGACCATTGGCTTTCTCAAGCAGTCGTTCCCAAGTAAAACGACCTGCATCGCGAAACTCAACCAGCAGCGGAGAAACTGTCAAAGTTTCTTCATCAGCACATGGCGTACCGGCAAACAGCAACTCATATTGCAGGTGCTGCGCACGCTTAAGCAATGGATAACACGACTCGTCAAAAACACCATCGACCAGCGCATAAATATGCGCATCGGGAAATTGGCAGCGAAACGCCTGCAAGCGCGTGTGCAATGATGCTTTCCAATCTGCGGGAAACATATTAATACTCACCTATTCATGCTCCTCTAACAGTTGTGTTTGGCTGATCACTCATTCACCATAGAAAAAGGCGAACCTGATTTGGCGGCATTAAGCCTGCATCGTTTGCATATGGAACGGGAAAATCTGGGCAACGGATAAGCCAGCCGTTCCGGCCCGATAAAACTCTTCTTGCCGGCATGCACCGTGATCTTGCCGGGACACTGCACGGTGATGTTGCCGCCCTCGATCGTAATGTTCGCCCCGCCCGCCGTCGACAGGCGGATGCTTTTCGCCGCCGCCCAGTCGATGTGCGCGGCGGCGCTGACGATGTTGACTTCCTCGCGCGCCTGCACGTTGAGCACGTCAGCCTGCGCCTGCAGGTCGATGGCCTGTTTGGCGGCGATCAGTTGCAGGCCCATATTATTCTCGCCCGCCTTGACGACGCCGGCCAGCGCGCCGATGGCCTGGCCGCTGTGCACGCGCAACTGGCCGCCGCCGACGAACTGGGTGTCCAGGCCGCTCATCAAGGAGGTGGTTTCGCCATTTGCCAGCTGGATATCCTGGCCCGCCAGCACGCCCAGGCCGGCGCGGGCAGCGATGGCGATGATGGCGTCGCTGCTGTGCGGCAACTTGTCATCGCCGGGGCTGGTCGGCTTGCCCGCCGCGTCGCGCCTGGCGGCGGCCGTATCGTCCTGGCTCAGCATGCCGGAGACGCTGGTCAAAAACGCCGGCAAGGGCGACGCCTTTTCGTCGAGCACGCTGGCATTCGCCTTGGCCGGCCCCAGGTGGCTGGCATACGCGACCGTCTTGTGCGTGACGGCGGCGGCGCTGAAGGTTGCACCCAGCTTGGCCGCCTGTTTGAGCAAGACCATGCCCGGTGCATTGTCGCCGGCCGGATCGCGCGCCTGCGCGTCGTGGTTGACGAGGTAGCTGGAAATCAGGAGGCCGGCGCCGGCCCGCACGGCGCCGTAAGCGTCGGTGCGCAGCTCGGCGCCCGTGCCGCGCAGGCTGCCCCGGTAATTGTCGGCCGCATGGATCAGGTGGCCAAGATTGAGCTCGCTTGCCGCATGGCTGCTCTTGAGCTGGATGCGCCCCTGCTGGTCGGTATCGTCGAACAGCAACTGGTTGTAGCCGGCGGCGCCGAATTCCTTGCTGCGGATACCCCACTGCGCCGCGCCGTTGCGGTGGCCGGCGCTGCCGCCGGCCGCGCCATGCCAGACCGGACTGTTGCCGCCGGCCACGTTGCCCTGCGCCGACGGCGCATGGTCGCGCGCCGGCTCGAAGACACTGGCATCCGCGGGCTTATCCGTGATGCCGCCCGGCGAGGGCGCGACGCCGCCCTCGCCCTGCCCGTTGTACAGGGCGCCGACGATGATGGGGCGGTCGATATCGTTTTCCAGGAATTGCACCAGCACTTCCTGGCCGATGCGCGGCAGGAACTGACTGCCCATGCCGCCGCCGGCCGAGCGCTGCGCCACGCGTACCCAGCAGGTGGCGCCGCCTTCCTGCTGCCAGTGGAAACGGATGCGCACCCGGCCCAGCTTGTCGCAATGGATCTCGCTGCCGCCGCTGGCGCCGCCGTCGGCGCCGACGACGATGGCGCTCTGGCTGCCGCAGGCCGTTGGCTTCGGATGGTGGCGCGCGTCGTTGTCGCCATGCACAGGACGCCATGGCGTCGCCGCGGCGATCATCTCGATGCAGTTGGCGTAACCGCTGGCTTGCGCTTGCGCAATCGCGGCGGCAAAGTCGGCAAAGCCGTCGCCCAGCCCGGGCATGGCTTCGTCCAGCAGTTCGGGCACCGGGCCGAACAGTTCAGCCAGCGCCTGGGAGGCGGGCGCCGGCAGGTTGTTGATGCCGATGCTGGCCACCCGGAGCACGACATAGTCGGACGCGGCGCCATCGGCCTGCGGCAACGGTCCCTGCGTCAGGGTAAACCGCGTGCCGGCGCGCAAGGTGCGTACCGTCGAGCGCGCCTGCCACAGCTGGGCGCGCGCTTCGCGGGCCTGCATCTGCAACGCGGCATAGTGCTGTGCCTGCGCGCCATTCGCATACCAGTACTGGCCCGGCGTATCGTAGCTTTCCAGCACCGGCGCATGCTGGCCGCCGATGGCCATATTCGTCGGCACGCTGGCGGCGACCGCCTTCTTGGCCTTGTAGTCGTAGCTCAGCACGCTGCTCAGCCCGACGTGCAGGCTGCGCCGCGCGCACAGCGCCTGCACGCTGTCGCTCGCTTCGCCGGCCCTGGCGCCATGAAAGCGCAAGCCGCCGCCCTGCGCGCTGCTGGCATCCTCGGGCGTGGCGCAGGGCTGGCTGCTGTCGGCGAACAAAATCAGTGTGTGCTCGTCGAAGCGCCAGGCGATGCCCTCCTCCGTCAGCAGCCGGCGCACGAAATCGAAGTCCGATTCCCGGTACTGGCAGCAATAGCTGCGCTCTCCCGCCTGCTGCATGCACTGCGCCACCTCGTCGCTCCATTGCCACAGGGCATGCGGCGCATAGGCTTGCAATACCTCGTCGACGATGGCCGTCACGCTCCGATCTTGCCATACGCGGCTGTTACGCACTTGCGTCAGCAGCCACAGCCAGGGCGTGATGCGCAGCCGGTAGCGCGCCAGGCCGCCATTGCTGCCCAGCATGGCCGCTGCGCTGATATAGCCGGAAAACTGCGTGCGCGTGCCGTCCGCCAGGCTGATTTGCAGGCTGGCCGGCTGGCCCAGCAGGGAGGCCAGCGCAACGTCGGCATTCGTGGACAAGGCGATAATCTCGCGCGCGCCAAGCTCTTGCAGCCGGTCATCGGCGGCAAAGGCTTCGACCAGCAAACCGCTGTCCTGGCCATCGTCGCCGATGGCCAATGCATACAGGCGCGTCGCGCCATTGAAGGCGGCTACCGCGCTAACGATATCTTGTGTCAAAGGATGCTCTTCATCTGGAAAGTGGCATCGCACATTACTTGTCAAAACAATGTGCAAAATAAACAAGTCCAGGCAATTATGCGCGAGTTCTTAAAAAAGCAAGATTCAATTGAACAAGGAGTGCCGGGGAAGACAATAGTCGCTGCTTCGGGCAAGGGATTCGGTACAATACTCCGGCAAGCCCATTCACTCTTTCCCGTGCAGCCATGAACCAACTCGAACAACTGAAGCAATTTACTACCGTGGTGGCCGACACCGGCGACTTCCAATCGATCCAGGCTTACACGCCGCGCGATGCGACGACGAATCCGTCGCTGATCCTGAAGGCCGTGCAAAAGGATGAATACAAGCCGCTGCTGGAAAAGGCCGTGCGCGACCATCCGAATGCCTCCACCGCTGAAATCATCGACCGCCTGCTGATCGCCTTTGGCGTGGAAATCCTGCAAACCATTCCCGGCCGCGTCTCCACCGAAGTCGATGCGCGCCTGTCGTTCGACACGGAAGGCACGGTGGCCAAGGGCCGCGACCTGATCGCCCTGTATTCGAACGCGGGGATTGCCCGCGAACGCGTGCTGATCAAGATCGCCTCCACCTGGGAAGGCATCCGCGCCGCCGCCATCCTGGAAAAGGAAGGCATCCGCTGCAACATGACCCTGCTGTTCTCGCTGGCCCAGGCCATCGCCTGCGCCGAAGCGGGCGCGCAGCTCATTTCGCCGTTCGTCGGCCGCATCTACGACTGGTACAAGAAATCGACGGGCATCGACTACGTGGGCGCGGAAGACCCGGGCGTACAATCGGTCCGCCGCATCTACAATTACTACCGCAAGTTCGGCTACAAGACCGAGGTGATGGGCGCGAGCTTCCGCAACACCTCGCAAATCCTCGAACTGGCCGGCTGCGACCTGCTCACCATCAGCCCCGACCTGCTGCAAAAGCTGGCCGACAGCGATGCGCCGGTGGAGCGCAAGCTGAGCGCCGAAGCGGCGCCATCGACCAACATCGTGCAAATGTCGCTGAACGAAGAAGCCTTCCGCTTCATGATGAATGAAGACGCGATGGCGACGGAAAAACTGGCCGAAGGCATCCGCGCCTTCTGCGTCGACTCCGGCAAGCTGAAACAGATGATCTCGGCACTGCGCTAAGCACACGACTGGCGTAAAAAAGCGGCGTCCGTGCAATGCACGGCGCCGCTTTTTTCATGTCCGCGCCATCAGGAGCAGCGGAAGGTCGCTACGCCCTGGTAATTGGCGCCGTTGGCCATGACCACCTTGTAACCGCCCGTAACCAGGTAGGTTCCCGTGCCGCCGTCCCCCAGCGCCAGCAGCATGCCCGAGCTGCCGCCCAGGAAGCCGCCGCTGATGACCGTCATGCCCGGCGTGTTGATCGTGCCGGTGCCGCTGGCCTTGCCAGTGCTGCCGCCGGCCGCGACATCGACCGTCATGGCCAGCGCGGCGCCCGCGGCGCCGAAGGCCAAGGTGGCGCTGCCGCTGGCCGCGCCGAAATAGCCGTCCTGCTGCACGCTGGCGCCGCCCGTGTAGCTGGGCGCCGTGAACTTGCCCGCATCGCACTGGAAGGCGCCGGTGAAGGGCAAGGCCGCCACCGTGTTATAGACGCTGTAATGGGCACTGGCATTGTTGCCGCTCATGACGGTAGTGCCGCTGCTGCGCGTGATGGTGCCGGTGAACCAGCGTCCCTGCGCAAATGCCGCGTCGCCGACGACGTCGCGCGTGATGGCGGGCGTGCCGCTGAAGCTGATGCCCGATATCCCGCTCAGGGCGCCGGAACTGTCTTGCGTCACGCTGCCCAGGGTGCCGTAGGCCTGGCTGGCAACGGCCAGCAACAGATAGCGCGGACTCAGCCCCTTCGCAAACGGCGTGCTGACGCTGCCCGTGTCGCTGCCGGCAGGCGGTGGGGTAAGCGGTGTCACCGGAGGGAGTGGATTGACGGGCGTGGCCTGATTCACGGCGACCTGGGCATCGGAGGAGGAAGAGCCGCCGCCACAGGCACTGAGGGTGGCAGCCAGCAAGGCTGGCAGAACAAGGCGGGAGGCGCAGGTTGGTTGTTTCATGTATTCCTTATGATTCAAAAAAGGCAAGGACGGCACGCTTGCATGGCATCTTTGCATTTCAGATAATATTGCTTTTTCCTCTCAACTGTCGCACGCCTGCGGCCGCGCATGGGCGCGGCATGACGCTACAATCGCTACAATAGGCAATCGCCACCAGCCGCCACGCGCATGTCCTCCACCCTGCCTGCTTCGTCCGCCATCACCATCCGCCTGGGCCGCCGCGCCCGTGCCCGCATTGCCGACAACGGCTTGCGCGCGCTTGACGTCGCCATCGTCCCTGCCGCCGCGGGCGGGCCGAAAGGCTTGATCCTGCACCAGCTCGATTGCTGGCTGTTCGGCGACTTCCTGGCGCAAGCGCCGCGCCCGCGCCACTTCGTCGGCGCCTCGATCGGCGCCTGGCGCATGGCCGCCGCCGTATTTCCCGACCCGGTGGCAGCGCAGCGCCGCCTGGTGCGCGAATACGTGGGCCAGCGCTACCCCGACAAACCCGACGCAGCGCACGTCAGCCGCACGTGCCGCGCCCTGCTCGACGCCGTCCTCGATGGCCAGGATGCGCAGTTGCTGCAGCACGCGCGGCATAGCCTGTCCGTGCTGGCCGTGCGCGGCATCGGCGCCCTGGCGCAGCCAGGAAAATGGCGCGACCGGCGCGGCTTCCTGCTGGCTGCCGCCGGTAACGCCGTGGCGCGCGCGCGCCTGGCCGCCTCGCTCGAGCGCGCGGTGTTCCATGCGGGGCCGGACGGCGCCAGCTGGCTGCGCTCGCGCTTCGACGCCTTTCATTCCCATTTCGTGCCGCTGGCGCAAGACAACCTGCGCGACGCGCTGCTGGCCTCCGGTTCCATCCCGCTCGTGCTCGATGCGGTCACGGACATCGCCGGCGCGCCGCCGGGGCGCTACTGGGATGGCGGCCTGGTCGACTACCATCTGCACCTGCCCTACCAGCGCGAACCGGACCTGGTGCTGTACCCGCACTTTGCCGACCATATCGTGCCGGGCTGGCTGGACAAGGCCATGCCCTGGCGCCGCGCGCGCAGCGGCGATAGCGCACTCGACAACATGATCCTCGTCTCGCCCTCGCCCGCCTTCGTGGCCAGCCTGCCCAACGGCAAGCTGCCGGACCGGCGCGACTTCGCCCATTACGGGCAAGACCACGCGGCGCGCATGCGCGACTGGCGCCGCGCCATCGCGGAAAGCGAGCGCATGGCGGCCGCCTTCGCCCGCTGGGCCGAGCAGCCGGACCTGCGCCAGGCGCTCGATCTGTAGCACGGGCGAGACTGCAACAAGCGCCAAAACAAGCGCGCTTTTCCCTCGCCTATTGGTCACTTATCAGTGCATACTATGTCGCACAGGCAACCTTCAATCCCTCTGCGACAGGAGTTCCGACCATGCACGCCCTCTCCCACCTTCGTATCGGCACGCGCCTGGCTGCAGGCTTCGCGCTGGTGCTGCTGCTGTCCGTGATCTCCACCTCGTACGCGCTGTACAGCGCCCATATGAATGCCGAAGCGACGCGGCAAATGATGGAAAAGCCGCTGGCCAAGGAACGCCTCGTATCGGACTGGTACGTGCTGATTTACTCGGCCATCGCGCGCACCTCGATGATCGCCAGGAGCACCGATGAAACGCTGTCGAACGTATTTGCCGACACCATCGCCGACAGCACGAAACAGGGCAGCGAACTGCTGAAGAAAATCGAGGCGCTGCTCGACAGCGATGCAGAAAAAGCCATCTTCAAATCGTCCATCGCCGAGCGCGTCAAATACCAGGATGCCAAGACCCTGGTCATGAATGCGCGCAAGGTGGGCAATGCGGCGCAGGCGGAAAGCACCTACCGCGACAGCTTCGCGCCGGCCGCCACCAATTACCAGAACAACGTCAAGGCCCTGCTGGCGCAGCAGCGCCAGGCCATCGACGCCACGGCGCAAGCCATCGAGGCGGCCAACGAACGCAGCTTCACCCTGCTGCTGACCTTGTGCGCGCTGGTGGTGGCCCTGGGCAGCGTCTGCGCCTGGCTGATCACGCGTTCGATCACGCAACCGTTGAAAGCCGCCGTGAAGGTGGCCGAAACGGTGGCCGACGGCGACTTGCGCACGCATTTCGGCACGCCTGCCAGCGATGAAATCGGCGACCTGATGCGCGCGCTGCACGGCATGAACGAGGCGCTGCGCAAGGTGGTGTCAGAAGTGCAGACGGGCACCAATGCGATTGCCACGGCGTCGGGCGAAATCGCCGCCGGCAACCAGGATCTGTCGGCGCGCACGGAACAGCAGGCCAGTTCGCTGGAAGAGACCGCGTCGTCGATGGAAGAGCTGACCAGCACCGTGAAGCAGAATGCGGACAATGCGCGCCAGGCCAACCAGATGGCGGTGGCCGCCTCCGGCGTGGCTGAACGGGGCGGCAGCATCGTCAGCCAGGTGGTCGACACCATGGGTGCCATCGATACGGCATCGACGAAAATCGTCGACATCATCGGCGTCATCGACGGCATCGCCTTCCAGACGAATATCCTGGCCTTGAACGCGGCCGTCGAAGCGGCCCGGGCCGGTGAACAGGGACGCGGCTTTGCCGTCGTCGCCACGGAAGTGCGCAGCCTGGCGCAGCGCTCGGCGGCGGCGGCGCGCGAAATCAAGACCCTGATCGGCGACTCGGTGGAGCAGGTCAACAACGGCACGCGGCTGGTGCAGCAGGCCGGCAACACCATGGGCGAAGTGGTCGACAGCGTGCGCAGGGTCACCGACATCATGGCCGAGATCACTGCCGCCAGCGCCGAGCAGAGCATGGGCATCGACCAGGTCAACCAGGCCATCGCGCAGATGGACCAGGTGACGCAGCAAAATGCGGCCCTGGTGGAGGAAGCGGCGGCCGCCGCCGAAAGCATGCAGGACCAGGCGGCGCGCCTGGCGCAAGTGGCGGCCGGCTTCCAGCTCGAACACATGGTCGCGGCGGCGCCGGTACGCGCCGCGCGGCCGGCTGCCGCCAAGCTGGCTAGGCCGGCGGCCAGGAACACTCCCGCCAGGCAGCCAGGCAGCGCGGCCAGGAGTGCGCCTCCTGCGCGCAAGCCTCAGGCGCAGGTAGCGGGCGAGCAGGATTGGGAAGAGTTTTAAGGCTGACGGCGGCGCCAGTTGAAAGGGTTTGACAGCGCCCTGGCGCGCGAGGATACTTGTTTCAGGTGGCATGGCGCTCCACCGGCAGCAATACGTGTTGCGCCCGACATCGTTCTGCGGGAGTACGAACATGAAATGTATCAGCGGCATCAGCGCACAGCTGCGCCGGGGCTTCCTGCCCCCCTTGCTGCTGTGTGCAGCCCTTGCCGGCTGCGCCACGGCGCCCGCCACCCTGCCTCCGCCCGACCTGTTCAACGATGCCAGCTTTGCCGCGCCCACCATACCGGTCGACCCGCAGCAGGCGTTTGCCATGAGCGAGGCCATGCGGCAATACGTGCGTGTCGATATCGCGCGCGAGGCGCGCAACAAGAATCCCCGTCGGGCGCTCGCCGATGCCCTCCACAACCGGGCCGGGCTGCAACTGGAATACGATGCCGCCATGACGCGCACGGCGGCACAGGCGTTCGATGCGCGCAGCGGCAATTGCCTGTCGCTGGTGCTGATGACGGCCGCGCTGGCCAAGGAAATGGGACTCGATGTGCACTACCAGGTGGTCCTGGGAGATGAGAGCTGGAGCCGCAGCGGCGGCATGTATTTCGTTGCCGGCCACGTCAATCTCGCGCTGGAACGCCGTGCCGCCAGCAATACCGTCGGCTACGACGCCGATGCCATCCTGCTCATCGACTTCCTGCCGGGCGAAGACCTCACCGGCCAGCGCACGCAGGAAGTGCGCGAAGCAACCATCCTGGCCATGTACCTCAACAATCGCGCCGCCGAAACCATGGCCAGCGGCGAGCTCGATCAAGCCTACTGGTATGCCCGCGCCGCCATCCTGCAAGACCCCACGTTTGCGGGCGCCTTGAATACACTGGGCATCATCCAGTTGCGCCACGGCGACATCGAGCCGGCGCGGCGCACGCTCGCTTACGCACTGGAACGCTCGCCATCGAACGCCGTGCTGCTGTCCAACCTAGCGCAGGCACTCGACGGCCTGGGACGCACGGGCGAAGCGCAGCTGCTGCGGCGCAAATTGCTGGCCCTGCAGCCAGAGCCGCCCTTCCACTTTTTCAACCTGGGCCAGCGCGCCATGGAAACCGCCGACTACCAGGAAGCGGCGCGCCTGTTCAAGCGCGAGATCGCGCGCGACCCCTACTACCATGAATTCCACTTCTGGCTGGCGCAGGCGTATGCGCGCATGGGCCAACTGGCGCAGGCCGGACGCCAGCTGGAACTGGCGATGGACACCAGCACCACGCGCGGCGAGCACGGACTGTACGCGGCCAAGCTGCAGCGCCTGCGCGCCGCCAGCACGCATTAGCAGGCGTCATTAAGGCAGTCAGTCTTCCAGGAACATTTGCTGCAGGTCATTCAGGAAGGATAATCCCAACGCCGTCGGGCGGATGACCTGGTGGTCGCGGTACAGCAAGCCTTTGGCTTCGGCCGCGTTCAGCGGCTGCTCGATGGCGTTGAGGGCCAGGCCCGTGCGCTCGGCGAACAGGTTCGGCGAAAAGCCCTGCGTCAGGCGCAGGGTGTTGAGCATGAATTCAAAACCCATTTCCTCGCGCGCCAGTTCGCGCTCTTCCTGCACCGGGTTACCGGCCAGTACCGCGTCCATGTAGGCGCGCGGTTGCTTGTAGCGAGCCTGGCGCAGCACCCGGTGCGGAAACGAAATCTTCGAGTGGGCGCCTGCGCCGATGCCCAGGTAGTCGCCGAATTCCCAGTAATTGCGGTTGTGCTTAGCCTGGCGGCCCGGCTGCGCGTAGGCCGACACTTCGTAGCGGCCATAGCCCGCCTGCGCCGCGCGCGCGGCCACCATGTCGGCGATGTCGGCGCTCTCGTCATCGTCCGGCAGCACGGGCGGATACTTGGCGAACAGCGTGTTCGGCTCCAAAGTCAGGTGGTACAGCGACAGGTGCGGCGGCGCGAACGACAGCGCCGTGTCCAGGTCCTGCTGCGCCTCGGCCAGGGTTTGCGTGGGCAGCGCATACATCAGATCGAGATTGAAATTGTCGAAGTTCGCGTGCGCGATCTCCACCGCGCGGCGCGCTTCGTTGTCGTCATGGATGCGGCCCAGCGCCTGCAGGTGGCGGCCGTTGAAACTCTGGATGCCGATCGACAGGCGGTTGATGCCGCTGGCCCGGTAGGACTTGAATTTTTCCGCTTCGAAGGTACCCGGATTGGCTTCCATGGTGATTTCGCAATCGGGTTCCAGGGGCAGCAAGGTGCGCACGTCCGACATCAGCCGGTCCAGGCCCGCCGCCGACATCAGGCTGGGCGTGCCGCCGCCAATGAAGATGGTGTGGATCTTGCGGCCCCAGATCAGCGGCAGCGCCATTTCCAGGTCCAGGCGCAGGGCCGCCAGGTATTCGGCTTCCGGCAAGTCGCCGCGCACCTCGTGCGAATTGAAGTCGCAATACGGGCATTTCTTCACGCACCACGGGAAATGGATGTACAGCGACAGCGGCGGCAGGGCCGTCAGGTTCAGCGCGCCCGGCTGCAGGTATTTCAGGGCCGCCCCGGCCGCGCCGGAAATGCCGTCCTGCGGCGCGGGAGCGGTACTGGGCTTGGCTGCCGACTTGGCAACGGCGCCCACCAGTTTGATCGGGATCATCGCAGCTTTTCCACCAGCGCGCGCAGGGCCTGGCCACGGTGCGACAGCGCGTTCTTTTCATCGGACGTCAGTTCGGCCGCGCACTTGCCCAGCGCGGGAATGAAGAAGTGCGGATCGTAACCGAAACCGCCGTTGCCGCGCGGCGCGGCAATCATTTCGCCATTCCAGCGTCCGTCGGCGATCACCGGCTGCGGGTCGTCCGCATGGCGCACATACACCAGCACGCAATAGTAGTACGCGGACTTGTCGGCATGCGCCTCGAGGTCGGCGATCAGCTTGGCGCTGTTGGCGGCATCCGATTTCGGCTCGCCGGCATAGCGGGCCGAATACACGCCGGGCGCGCCACCGAGCGCATTGACGCACACGCCGGAATCGTCGGCCAGCGCCGGCAAGCCCGTCAGGCGCGACGCGTGGCGCGCCTTTTGCAGGGCGTTTTCAACGAAGGTGTGGAATGGTTCGTCGCTTTCCGGCACGGCATACTCGCCCTGGGCGTGGACGGAAAAACCGATGGTCGAGAGCAGCTCGTTGAATTCCTTGAGCTTGCCGGCGTTGTTGGAGGCGAGGATGAGGCGTTGGGTCATGTCAGTAGTCCGGTTGAAGTGCCGACATTGTAAACCTTTTGCGCCCCCCTCACCTCGCCCCGAAGCTGCCGCAAGAAGCGGCAGCTGTGGGTTTTTTGCCCGGCGCGGCGGGCCAGCGGATGTAAATCTGTGTAAAGATCAGATCCCCAATGCCTGCTTCTGCAGGGCGATCAGGTCGGCGATGCCGCCCTGCGCCAGGTCCAGCAGACGGTTCATGCCGGCGCGGTCAAAGGCGGCGCCTTCGGCCGTGCCCTGCACTTCGATGAAGTGGCCCGCTTCCGTCATCACCACGTTCATGTCCGTGTCGCAGCCCGAGTCTTCCACGTAGTCCAGGTCCAGCACCGGCATGCCCTGGTAGACGCCCACCGAGATGGCGGCGACAAAGCTTTTCACGGGAATGGCGGCGATCGCGCCGCGCGCCTGCAGCTGGGAAAACGCGTCATACGCGGCCACCATGGCGCCCGTGATCGAGGCCGTGCGCGTGCCGCCATCGGCCTGGATCACGTCGCAATCGAGGTGCAGCGTGCGTTCGCCGAACGCCTGCAAATCAAAGGCGGCGCGCAGCGAGCGGCCGATCAGGCGTTGGATTTCCTGCGTGCGGCCGGACTGCTTGCCGCGCGCCGCTTCGCGGTCCATGCGCGTGTGCGTCGAGCGGGGCAGCATGCCGTATTCGGCCGTCAACCAGCCCTGGCCCTTGCCTTTCAGGAAACCCGGCACCTTGTCTTCGATGCTGGCGGTACAGATGACCTTGGTGTCGCCGCACTCGATCAGCACCGAGCCTTCGGCATGCTTGGTGTACTGGCGGGTGATGCGGATGGCGCGCAGCGCGTCGACGGCGCGGCCGCTCGGGCGGGATTCAAATGTCATGGGATGTCCTGTGTGATTGGGGTTGCGGCAGCGATTTTACCACCGCGCGTCCGTCTATTTGCAGTCATGCAACAGCGCAAGACGCAATGGCAGGCGGCGCACACATGATCCCTACAATCCTGCCCCACCAAACACAATTTTCTTTACAATGCCGTAAAACGCACACTATTCAGCAATTTTCAGGCCATCAGACCATGCGGTTCTGTTTTTGCGGCGCGGGCGGTATTGCCTGCGCTGGCTGATTAAGTGTATAAGTGACTGTATACAAGACCAAATCGGGGAATCCTTTGAGCATTTCAAGCATGACAGGCTACGCGGTTGCCACCAGCGAAGGTGCTGCAGGCACACTGACAATTGAAATCAAGAGCGTCAACTCACGCTTTCTCGACCTGCAATTCCGGATCAACGACGATCTGCGGGCCCTGGAGCCTGACTTGCGCGCCGCCGTCATGTCCGCCATCACGCGCGGCAAAGTCGAGGTACGCCTGAGCTTTGGCCGCAAGGCCGCCACAAACGGCACGCAGGCGCTGAACCTGCCCCTGCTGACCGAACTGGCGCGCCTGCAAAACGAAGTGGGCCAGCATTTTGTCTCCGCCCCCGTCATGACGGTGGCCGAACTGCTGCGCTGGCCTGGCGTCATCGAAGAAGCGCAAGTGGGACAGGAATCCCTGCAGGCGGACGTGGGCGCGCTGACCAAACGCACCGTGGCCGCCTTCGTCGACAGCCGCAAGCGCGAAGGCGCCGCGCTCGAAGCGGTGCTGGTGTCGCGCATCGAAGCGATGGAAGCCATCGTCAAGCGCATCACGCCCCTGATTCCGCAAGTGGTGGCGGCCTTCCAGCAAAAAGCCATCGAGCGCATGCAGGACGCGCTGGGCCTGGCCAGCCAGGGCTCGAATTCGGCCCTGTCGCGCCAGGACGCCATGGAACGCATCCGCCAGGAAGTCATCCTGTACGGCATCCGCATCGATGTGTCGGAAGAACTGGCGCGCCTGTCGGCCCACCTGGGCGAAACGCGCCACATCCTCACCAAGGGCGGGCAAGTGGGCAAGCGCCTCGACTTCATGATGCAGGAACTGAACCGCGAAGCCAACACGCTGGGCGCCAAGGCGTCCGTCAAGGAGCTGGCCGACGCCTCGATGGACTTGAAGCTGCTGATCGAGCAGATGCGCGAACAGGTGCAGAACCTGGAATAAACCCCGTCAGGCCAGGCGCGCTCCGGCGCGCCCCTGGTCGCTGGCGGCGATGACGACGCAGGCGACAAACAGCACGATGCTGTATTCCACGCCGCCGGCGCCATGCTCGCCAACGAACCAGCCCTTGGCCGCATGCACGATGGCAATGCCGCCGATGCAGATCACCATCAGCCCGGCCGCCGCCCAGCGCGTGTATTTGCCGACGATGAGCAAACTGCCGCAAACGATCTCGACGACGGTAATCGCCCACACCACGGCCAGGCCGTAAATAAATCCCTTGTCTTCCAGGAAACCGGCAAAGCGGGGAATGGTGCCATTGGCGATGCGCGTGATGGCGTGCGCCATGAACATCACGGCGATGGCCACGCGCAGCAACAACATGGCCTGGGCGGAACTGAGAAACGGGAAATTCTTCATGCGCGCATCCTGTCGGTAGAATAGTTATTGAGAAAAAACCATCCAAATTAAATAACTATTTCCTCAGGATAACAAGCAAAATATGCACAAGCGGGGCGGCGAGGCGCATCGCGGGGCTGGCTCGCCGCCTTGCCTCTTGGTAAAATACCGAATTGGGCGGCGCCCACGCAAGCGCAAACGCCGCCATCACACGCAAATGGAAAGATCCGCATGAGCCACCCTACCGCCTTCTCCGGCAGCCTGTTCGTGGTCGCCGCGCCCTCGGGCGCCGGCAAATCGACACTGGTCAATGCATTGCTGGCGCAAGAGCCCGGCATCAAATTGTCGATCTCGACCACCACGCGCGCGCCCCGTCCGGGCGAGCAGCATGGCCGCGAGTACTATTTCACGACGGCGGAAGACTTCGTCGCGCGCGCCGAACAGGGCGAATTCCTGGAATGGGCGGAAGTGCATGGCAATTACTACGGCACGTCGCGCATCATGGTGGAGCAGCAAATGCTGGCCGGCACCGATATCCTGCTGGAAATCGACTGGCAAGGCGCGCGCCAGGTGCGCAAGCAAT
Organism: Janthinobacterium sp. SUN206; assembly: GCF_030587305.1. Classification (NCBI taxonomy): domain Bacteria; kingdom Pseudomonadati; phylum Pseudomonadota; class Betaproteobacteria; order Burkholderiales; family Oxalobacteraceae; genus Janthinobacterium; species Janthinobacterium sp. SUN206. The sequence goes on from NZ_JAPWIB010000001.1 coordinate 2,406,757, forward strand.
TCCCCCGCGCGGCCGGCATTTTCATCCTGCCGCCATCGATCGATGCGCTGGAAGAACGCTTGAACAAGCGCGGCCAGGACGAGCCGCACGTGATCACGCGCCGCCTGCTGGCGGCCGGCGGCGAAATCGCACACGCTCCCGAGTTCGAGTATGTTATTATCAATGAAGAGTTTACGGTCGCTTTGTCCGAACTGAGCGCGATCGTGAGAGCGGCCCGTTGCCGGTTTGCGCAACAAGCGGCCCGCAACGCATCGCTATTCGCCCAGCTGGGCCTGCACGCAGAGTAATTCGCCTGCACGCCAGTTCACACAGCACCACGCAAAAATTTTAGGAGTTACTATGGCCCGTATCACAATCGAAGATTGCCTGAAGCAGATCCCTAACCGTTTCCAGCTGACCCTGGCTGCGACTTATCGCGCACGTCAGTTGCTGCAAGGCCACACCCCTAAGGTGGAAGCCAAGGACAAGCCTACCGTTGTTGCACTGCGTGAAATCGCTGCCGGTAAAGTCGGCATCGAAATGCTGAAAAAGGTCCCGATGTAAGTGGGAACCCGCGTGCCGGAACAGTGCTGACCCCTGGTTCTACCGTATCCTTTATTCACACTGTGAAGCAACGCGACGTTTTATGAGTCTGACCCCAGCCGACACGACTTCCGCAGCATTGCCGCCCCTGGCCTCGCGCCAGGCGGCAAAATCGCAGGGCGCAACCACGCCCGGCGTCGGCATGTCCGGCAGCAACATCCCCGCAGTACCGCCAGCGCCCGCCCTGGGCGTGGCCTCCGTCAGCCACCTGGCCGACAAGCTGGCCGAATACCTGTCTCCCGCCGACCTGAAGAAAGTCAAGGAAGCCTACCGCTTCTCCGACGAAATGCACCTGGGCCAGATGCGCCGTTCGGGCGAGCCGTATATCTCACATCCGATCGCCGTCGCGGAAATCTGCGCCGACTGGAAGCTCGACGCGCAAGCCATCATGGCCGCCCTGCTGCACGACGTCATGGAAGACCAGGACGTCAAGAAGGAAGAATTGATCGAGCGCTTCGGCGCGCCCGTGGCGCACCTGGTCGACGGCCTGTCAAAGCTGGAAAAGATCGAATTCCAGAGCCAGATCGAAGCGCAGGCGGAAAACTTCCGCAAGATGCTGCTGGCCATGGCGTCCGACGTGCGCGTGATCCTGATCAAGCTGGCCGACCGCCTGCACAATATGCGCACCCTGGACTTCATGACGGCGGCAAAAAAGCGCCGCATCGCCAGCGAGACCATGGAAGTGTACGTGCCGATCGCGCACCGCCTCGGCCTGAACAACATCTACCACGAGCTGCAGGACCTGTCGTTCTCGCACCTGTATCCGATGCGCTACCGCACCCTGGCGAAAGCCGTCAAGGCGGCGCGCGGCAACCGGCGCGAAGTGGTCAACAAGATCATGGAAGCCGTAAAAAGCACCTTGTCCATGGCCGAGCTCGATGCCGACGTCACGGGCCGTGAAAAGACCCTGTACGACATCTATAAAAAGATGCGCAGCAAGCACTTGTCGTTCTCGCAAGTGCTGGACGTGTACGGCTTCCGCGTGGTGGTGGGCAGTTTTGCCGACTGCTACGTGACCCTGGGCACCCTGCACAGCCTGTACAAGCCCATGCCGGGCAAGTTCAAGGATTACATCGCGATCCGCAAGCTGAACGGCTACCAGTCGCTGCACACGACCGTCATCGGCCCCTACGGCACGCCCGTCGAATTCCAGATCCGCACGCAGGAAATGCACCGCACGGCCGAATCGGGCGTGGCGGCGCACTGGCTGTACAAGAGCGGCGAATCGAACCCGTCCGACCTGCAACAGCGCACGCATGCCTGGCTGCAATCCTTGCTCGACATCCAGCAGCAGACGGGCGACTCGGCCGAATTTCTCGAACACGTCAAGGTCGACCTGTTCCCCGACTCCGTCTACGTGTTTACGCCGAAGTCGAAGATCATCGCCCTGCCGCGCGGCGCCACGGCCATCGACTTCGCCTACTCGATTCATACGGGCATCGGCGACCAGACCGTGGCCGTCAAGATCAACAACGAAACCTCGCCCCTGCGCACCGAGCTGCACAATGGCGACATCGTGGAAATCATCACCGATTCCTCGTCGCGCCCCAGCCCGACCTGGCTGTCGTTCGTGCGCACCGGCAAGGCCCGTTCGGCCATCCGCCACCATTTGCGCACGATCAACCTGCCCGAATCGATCGCCCTGGGCCAGCAACTGCTGTCCCAGGCGCTGCACGCACTGAACATCGACGCCGACCTGCAGGCGCCGCTGGTCGAACGCCTGCTCAACGAGTCGAGCGCCAATTCCATGGACGAGCTGTACGCGGACATCGGCATCGGCAAGCGCATGGCCACCCTGGTGGCGCGCCACATCTTCGGTTTGATCGGCGGCGAAGCGGCCAGCATGCCCGTGGAACACAATAGCGGCAGCGAACTCGACCCCGTCACCATCTGCGGCAGCGAAGGCGTCTCCGTGCAACTGGCGCCGTGCTGCCTGCCGATTCCCGGCGACCAGATCATCGGCCAGCTGCGCCGCGACCAGGGCTTGCTCGTGCACACGAGCGACTGCTCGCAAGCGAAGCGCCAGCGCGCCAAGGAACCGGACCGCTGGATCGCCGTGCGCTGGGGAACGGAACTGAACCGCCGCTTCGACTGCCGCATCAAGGTGCTGATCAACAGCGAACGGGGCATTCTGGCGCGAGTCGCCGCCGAAATCGGCGAATCCGACGCCAACATCATCTACGTGGGCATGGATGAAGACAAGGACAACGTCCTCGACCAGCTGCGCTTCACCGTGCAAGTCAAGGACCGCGTCCACCTGGCCGCCCTGCTGCGCAATGTGCGCCGGGTCGCCGGGGTCAATCGGATATTGCGCGAGCGCAACTAGAAAACGGCTGGCCAGATTCTCTGCCCAGCCGTTTTTTCATGCGGAACACATCAATTCAAGTCTCCCCCGGCGCCGGATACGTCACTTCCAGCAATTCCAGTTCCTGCTCGCCCAGCGGCGTGTTGAGGGTGATCACGTCGCCTTCGCGCGCCTTGGTGATGGTGCGGGCCATGGGCGAGACCCAGCTGATCTTGCCGTTCAGGGGGTCGAATTCATCGATGCCGACGATGGTGATGGTGTGCGTTTCGCCGTCGCTGGTGCGATAGGTGACGGTGGCGCCGAAAAACACCTGGTCATTGCCATGGTGCACGCTGGGGTCGACGATGGCGGCCAGGTCCATGCGTTTCGTCAGGAAGCGGATGCGGCGGTCGATTTCGCGCAGGCGCCGCTTGCCGTAGATATAGTCGCCATTTTCCGAACGGTCGCCATTCGACGCCGCCCAATGGACGATGCGCACCACTTCAGGACGGTCGACGTCGATCAGCTGCAGCAGCTCATCCTTGATGCGCTGGTAACCGGCCGGCGTGATGTAGTTCTTGGCGCCGGCGGGAATGGCCAGCGCCAGCGCGGCCGCTTCTTCATCGTCGTCGTTGTCGGATTCTTTTACAAAGGCTTTATTCATCTGTCTATTGTAGCCCCGCCAGGGAGCCACGGGCACACGGGATGCGGGGGCAAACGGGCTTTTTTGACGTATCATCGTGGCAATCGCGGCAAACCTGCGCCGCACACGGAGACGGATGAAAAAATTCTACAGAGTCAGGCGCTGGCTGTTCGCGCCGCTGGTCTACCTGGCCGCCATCTTCCTGCTGATCGAGGAATGGCTGTGGGCGACCGGGGCACGCCTCATGCAGGTGATCGCGCAATTTCCGCCCCTGCATGCGCTGGAAGCGTGGATCAAGCGCCTGCCGTCGTACTGGGCGCTGGCCATCTTCGTGCTGCCGGCCGTACTGCTGTTCCCCGTCAAGCTGCTGGCCCTGCTGGCCATCGCGCGCGGCCATGCCTTTTCCGGCATCGGCGTGATCGTCATCGCCAAGCTGGGCGGCGCGGCCGCCGTGGCGCGCCTGTACAGCCTGACGCGCCCTACCCTGCTCAGTTTGCCATGGTTTGCCCGCTGGCATGGTCTGTTCATGGAAACCAAGGACCGCTGGATCGCCCGCCTGCGCGCCACGCGCCCCTGGCGCCGTGTCAGCCGCCTGTCGGCCGCGCTGGGCCGCGCCCGCCGTGCCTGGTGGCAACGCTTGCGCAAGGGCACGCAAGGGCGCCATAATTCGCGCCCGGCCAGGGTGCTGCGCCGCTTCGTCGCCTTCTGGCGCGCCCGCCGCTGATGAAGAAAGGCCACTCCATGCACGACACTCCCCGCCTGGCCCCCGCCATGCGCGCGGCGGCGCCGGAAATCTACCTGTACGACGCGGCCAGCTTGCAATTGCTGGACGCCAACGATGCCGCCTGCGACAACTTGCAGTATGCGCGCAAGCAATTGCTGGCGATGACACCCTTCACCCTGGCGCCGCAGCTTGACGCGCAGCAACTGGCCGCCGTGCTGGCGACCCTGGACGACAGCATCGGTGCACAAGCCCTGCTGCACGTGCAGCAGCGGCGCCGCGACGGCAGCCTGTATTCGCTCAGCCTGCACCTGTCGCGCGCCAGCCGCCACGGACGCGCCCTGCTGCTGGCCGAGGGCGAAGACTTGCGCACGCCGCAGGCGACGGCCGCCGCCCTGGCGCAGGTGCAGTCGCGCTTCAACGCCATCGTCTCGAATACGCCGGGTCTCGTGTACCAGTTCTGCCTGCATGCGGATGGGCGCGCCGCCTTCCCCTACCTGAGCGATGGCTGCCAGGCCCTGCTGGGCCTGGGGCCGGCACAGCTGCACGCGCGCCCGGAACTGTTTTACCAGTTGATCCTCGCCGACGACCGCGCCTCGTATCTGGAATCGATGCAAGCGTCGAAAAACGCCTTGTGGAGCTGGAACTGGGAAGGCCGCATCTGGATCGATGCCTGGAAGGATGTCAAATGGATCAACCTGCGCTCCACGCCGCGCGCGCTGGCCGATGGCACGGTGCAGTGGGAAGGCATCATGACGAATATCACGGAAAGCCGGCTGGAACAGAGCGAAGTGCGCCAGTCGCGCGCCCGCCTGGCCGAGCTGACGGCGCATATCGACAAGGTCAAGGAACACGAACGCACGCGCTTGGCGCGCGAATTGCACGATGACCTGGGCGGCAATTTGACGGCGATCAAGATGGCGCTGGCCATGCTGGCGCGCCGCCTGCCGCCGGACGACCAGCAACTGCAGGAAAAGGCCGACTATGTCGATGCTCTGGTCGACCGCAGCATCGACGCCGTGCACCGCATTTCGCTGGACTTGCGCCCCTCCATGCTGGACCTGGGCCTGGTCGCCGCGCTGGACTGGCAAGTGAAGGAATTCGCGCGCCAGGCCGGCATCGAATGCCAGTTCATTTCAAACCGCCAACACATCGAACTGGAGCTGGACCAGGCGACCAGCCTGTTCCGCATCGCCCAGGAGGCGCTGACGAATATCGCCAAGCATGCACAGGCGAGCAAGGTCAGCGTGCGCCTGGCCCGCCAGCGCCAGCATATCAGCCTGTCGATCGCCGACAATGGCGTCGGCATGCGCCTGTCCGACCGCGCCAAGCCGCAATCGTTCGGCATCCGCGGCATGGCCGAACGGGCCAGCGCGCTGGGCGGCACCCTGAGCCTGATGGACGGGCCGGACGGCGGCACCATCCTGAGCATAAAAATCCGGCTGACCACGCCGCGAGAGGCGATAATAGCGGCTGCAGCCAGTGCGCCCGCGCACAGCGGGCCGCCACCAGAAGCGGCCAGTGGGTGAATTAGATAGGAAACAACGCAGTCATGAAAGAAAAAGCCACCATCCGGGTATTCATCGCCGACGATCACGCGATCGTGCGCGAGGGCTTGAAGCAAATCCTCGCCGATACGAAGGACATCATCGTGGCCGGCGAGGCCGAAAATGGCCACGACGCCATCAAGCTGTTCCGCGGCTCGAAATGCCAGGTGTTGCTGCTCGACATCTCCCTGCCCGACCGCAGCGGCATCGAGGTGCTCAAGCAGATCAAGAAGGAAAAGCCGGAACTGGCCGTGCTGATGCTCTCCATGCACCGCGAGGACCAGTACGCCATCCGTTCGCTCAAGGCGGGCGCGGCCGGCTACCTGACGAAACAGAGCGCGCCGCGCGAACTGGTCACGGCCATCCGCCAGGTGGCGCAAGGCTTGAAATACATCAGCGCCTCGCTGGCGCAGGAACTGGCCAACACGGTGGGCGACGACCACGAAACGGCCTTGCACGACACCTTGTCGGACCGCGAATACCAGACCCTGGTCATGATCGCCTCGGGCAAGGCCGTGGGCGCCATCGCCGAAGAGCTGAAATTGTCCGTGAAAACCGTCAGCGAATACCGCGCCCGCCTGCTCGTCAAGATGAAACTCAAGAACAGCGCCGAACTGACGCATTACGCCATCCGCAACCAGCTGGTGGATTGACGGCAAAGCGGCATGCCCGCTGGCATCGGGCGAATTGACAGGACTTCTCCTTGCTTCTCGCACAATAAGTTCTTTGCCAACTCGCATATCATGAGGATAATTAGAAATATCTAAAAAGGCTGTGCCTACATGTCCAGTAAATTGCCAACTTCACCAGCAAGCGCTCCCGCCGGCGCCACGAATACCGCCGCCGCTGCGGCGATGAACCCTGCCGATATCGCCCGCGAAGCGTTTCGCCGCCTGGCCACGCGCCGCATCGCCCCGACGCCGAGCGCCTACCGCGATATCTACAATGAAATCGCCGGCATCAGCGAACCGGCGGAGACGCCCGGCGCGCCTGCCGCGGTCCTGGCCGCCAGCGCACCCACGGAGAGTGGCGCGGAAAACGTCCTGACGCAGTTTGCCGCCAAGATGAGCGAATCGGCGGGCGAACTGGGCGACTTTGGCCGGCGTTTCCAGCGCGCCCTGAAAGCGCGCGACTGGGACAGCTATGCGCGCACCCTGGCGCAACTGGCGGAAAAACAGGTGAAGAAAGGCGGCGGCATCGAATTGCCGCCCCTGCCGGACGGCGAACAGACACGCACACTGCGCGAGTTGCTCAGCCGCACCCTGGGCTTTGCCGTCGCCACCTTGCTAACGGGCACGCCCGCGCTGGTGGAAGAGGCCGAATCGCTGGGCGCGGCCATCAAGCTGGCCCATACGGAAGAAGCGCTGAACGAAGCGGCGCTGCGCCTGAAACAGCTGTGCTACCAGATCGAGCTGAAGAGCGGCGACACGGCCGAGCAGCAGGAATTGCTGCTGCGCCTGTTCAAGTTACTGCTGGACAACGTCAGCCAGTTGCTCGACGACGACAGCTGGCTGCGCGGCCAGGTCGATGCCGTGCAAAACCTGATCGCCGGCCCGCTCGACCAGCGCGCGCTGGAAGACGCCACGCGCAGCCTGAAGGAAGTCATCTACAAGCAAGGCCAGCTCAAGCACAGCCTGTCCGACGTCAAGCTGACGGTCAAGAACATGATGATGACCTTCATCGACCGCCTGGGGCAAGTGGCGGCCAGCACGGGCGACTTCCATGAAAAGATCGGCGGCTATTCGGAAAAGATCAGCCAGGCAGAAAATATCAGCGAACTGAACAGCGTTCTCGACGAAGTCTTGCGCGAAACGCGCATGGTGCAGAACGAAGCCTTGCGCGCACGCGACAAGATGGTGCTGGCGCGCCAGGAAGTGCAGGACGCGGAACAGCGCATCCACACCCTGGAAGCCAAGCTCCAGCATATGAGCGAACTGGTGCGGGAAGACCAGCTGACGGGCAGCCTGAACCGCCGTGGCCTGGACGACGTGTTCGAACGCGAGACGGCCCGCTCCGACCGCCGCGGCACCCCGCTGTGCATCGCCATGCTGGACCTGGACGATTTCAAGCGCCTGAACGACACCTACGGCCACCTGGCCGGCGATGCCGCCTTGAAACACCTGGTGAAGATAGTCAAGGAAACCCTGCGCTCGATGGACGTCATCGCCCGCTTCGGCGGCGAGGAATTCCTCATCCTCCTGCCGGAAACCACGGTCGAGGCGGCCTCGTCGACGATGACGCGCTTGCAGCGCGAGCTGACCCGGCATTTCTTCCTGCACGACAACGAAAAAGTCTTGATCACCTTTTCCGCCGGCGTGGCCCTGCGCCTGCCCAACGAAGACCAGGCCGAGCTGGTCAAGCGCGCCGACCGCGCCATGTACCAGGCAAAGCAGACGGGCAAGAACCGCGTGGTGGTGGCCGACTAAGCCCGGTCCGCTTCACGCCATGCCGTCCCGCCAACCGGCCGGACGGCATTTTTCATGGCAAAAACAATAACATTCATCGCCTTCCCGCCTTCCGCCGGCGTCCGCGCGATATGAAAATAAAACTATTTTTACCCTCAAGTTTCTTTAAATCATGTCGTCTAGCGCGCGGCCGGCGGCAAACTGAAGGGCTAAAAATTAAAATTTAAAGCACTTTTCGCCATAAATTTTCCCGCAGAGCAACCGTTACCCTAAACAACAGCGGCTTGATTGTCCCGGAACAGCGGGGCAGGCCAAAGTGACTAGCACATAGCGCAATGTAGTACCTGTTTGGAGAATTATCATGGCTGCAGTAATTAATACCAACATCTCGTCCCTGAATTCGCAACGCAACCTGTCGACCTCGCAGTCGGCCCTGAGCACCTCGCTGCAACGCCTGTCCTCCGGCATGCGCATCAACAGCGCCAAGGATGACGCCGCTGGTCTGGCAATTTCCGACCGCATGACGTCGCAAATCCGCGGCATGACCCAAGCCACCCGCAATGCAAACGACGGCGTCTCGCTGGCCCAAACGGCTGAAGGCGCGTTGGCAAGCTCGGGCGACATCCTGCAACGTATCCGCGAACTGGCCGTGCAATCGTCGAACGCCACCAACTCGTCGAGCGACCGTCAAGCGCTGCAAACCGAGGTAGGCCAGCTGGGTTCGGAATTGAACCGTATCGCCCAAACCACCTCGTTCAACGGCCAGGCGCTGCTGGACGGCACCATGGGTACGGCCAACTTCCAGGTTGGCGCCGATGCCAATCAGCTGATTTCCGCCAGCGGCGCGAACTTCCTGACCAACACCTACGGTAACAACCGTATCGCCAACGATGCATCGGCTGTCAAGAAAGATGCCGTAGGTAATGCAGTTGTCGGCAAGCTGACGATTTCCGGCTCCATCGGCACCACGACCGTCGACACGACGGCCGCCGTCGCCGAAACGGCACCAGGTGCAGGTGATGCCATTAAAGGCAGCACGGCCAAATCCGTCGCCGCCGACATCAACAGCCAAACGGCAAAAACGGGCGTGACCGCATCGGCACAAACGGATGTGAACTTGAACCTGGGCGCCGAATCGTATTCGTTCTCCATCGGTTCGGATAACGCCAAGCCAGTCACCGTGTCATTCGCCGTCAGCGGCACGGCATCGACCGCAGCTGACTATGCTGCAGGCATCAACGCCATCAATGCCCAAACGGCCAAGACCGGCGTGACCGCCCAGTACGACAGCGTCAACAAGGGCATGAAGCTGACGAATGCATCGGGCGAGAACATCAGCCTGACGCAAGGCACGACGGCCAACGTCAAGTTCGACGTCGATGGCTACAAGGCTGACGGCAAGGTACAAGCTGCAGCGCAATCGATCATCACCGCTGCCAACGCCGCCACGGTCAACGGCCGCGTGACCTTCGACTCGCAAAACAGCTTCTCGGTAACGGAAACCACCACCACCGGCCTGGCGATTGGTAAAGCGACGGCACAAGGTTCGACCCTGAACTCCGTGTCGACCCTGGACGTGACGACGTTTGACGGCGCGCAGCTGGCACTGAAAATTGCCGATGCAGCACTGGCAACGGTCAACGGCCAACGCGCCCAGTACGGTGCTTTGCAATCGCGCTTCTCGTCGGCGATTTCCAACCTGCAATCGACCACGGAAAACCTGTCCGCATCGCGCAGCCGCATCGTCGATACCGACTTTGCATCGGAAACGGCCAACATGACCCGCGGCCAGATCCTGCAACAAGCTGGTACGGCCATGCTGGCGCAAGCAAACTCGCTGCCAAACGGCGTCCTGAGCCTGCTGCGTGGCTAATCCCTGATTAGTATCGCAACAGCGTAGGACTCTGATTCCCCTGCCGGATTTTTTCGGCCGGGGAATTTTCACTAGGAGAGCACCATGACTATCGACACGATAGCGGCCGCCTCCGCGGCCAGGATAGACAAGAGTTATGTGTCTGCGGACACATCACCGGCCCGCCCGGCAGCGCCACGCGCCGCCACGGAAACCGACAAGGTTGCACCACAGCAAGCCAGCAAGGAACCCAGCCGCGAGCAGCTCGACAAGGCGGTATCGGAGCTGAACCAGTCGTCGCAGATGAAGACGCAAGGCCTGGAGTTTTCCATCGATGAAGACAGCCAACGCACGGTCGTCAAGGTCATCGACCAGGAAACCAAGGAAGTACTGCGCCAGATTCCCACCCGGGAAGCGCTGGAATTGGCCAAGACCTTTGACTCGGCCAAGGGTTCGCTGATCCGCCAAAGCGCCTGATGATGGCATGGCTCACGGACATGCGACATCGCGGCAGCAGGCATCAGCATGACCACGGGGTTCGGTAGCCTGGCTATCCGGCCCCGTTTTTTATTGCAACTCGTACAATATTTTCCCATCTCTTCCCCGCTTTTTTGCTCCCGCTGAAAACAGCACGGTAAATCCCCCTCTCAAGTCCTGATTGATTCTGCCGATAACAGCTTATATTAGCGTTTTCCTAGGAGTATTCAGTGGCCATCACACCTACCCTTTCATCCATAGGCATCGGCGCCGGCGCCAGCGGCCTGGATGTGAATGCCATCATCGACAAGCTGATGACGGCCGAAGCCGCACCGCTGGGTACTTTTGACAAGAAAACGGCCTCCTACCAGGCCAAGCTCAGCGCGATGGGCACGCTCAGTGGCGCCGTCAGCACCTTCCAGAATTCGCTGTCGGCCCTGTCGAATACAAATAACTTCCGCGCAGTCAGCGCCACGCCCGCCGATCCCCTCGTGCTGTCGGCCAGTGCCGGCGCCAAGGCCGTGGCCGGCAACTACAACATCAATGTCACCCAACTTGCCCAGTCGCAGACCCTGATGTCGGGCGGCATGGCCAACAAGCTGTCGACCATCGGACTGGGCAGCAAGACGACGATTTCCTTCCAGTTGGGCTCGCTCACCGGCGGCACCTTCGGTTTGAACGGCACCGCCCTGGCCGCCACCACGGCGCAGACCGGCATCAGCAACGGCTCGCTGATACTCAACGGCACCGCCATCCCCACCGATGCCAGCACCAAGAGCGCGCGCGCCCTGGCCGACGCCATCAACGCCAAGAGCAGCACCACGGGCGTGACCGCCACGGCCCAGCCGACGTCGAGCAGCGCGACCATGTTCGCCGGCTTCGGCAGCGTCGAAACGGGCGCGGATGGCACCTATTCGCTGTCGGTGGGCGGCATCGAGATCGTTACGCAGGGCAACGGCGTGGCCGCCAACGGCGGCATCACGGCCGCCTCGCTCGACACGACGCTCGAAGGTCCGAATGCCGTCTCGAATGCGCTGGCCGCGGCCAACATCACCGTCACCGGCAAGGCCGCCGACGGCACCCTGAAATTTACGCGCGCCGACGGTTCCAACCTGAACATCGAAGAAGTGGTGACGGGCTCGGTCAAGGGCGGCATCGGCCACGCCTCGAACTCGGTCAATGACGGCTCGAACGTGACGCTGACCAGCACCATCAACCTGGCCTCGAGCAATGCCAGCCCGATCACCATCGCCGGCAGCAATCCGGCCGCCGCCGGACTGACGGCAGGCTCGGGTGGCGCCTACATGAACACCAACTTCACCCAGGACGGCACGCAGGCGACGGGCACGGTGGTGATCGACGCCACCAACAACACCTTGCAAGGCATCCGCGACGCCATCAATAACGCGGGCTTGGGCGTGACGGCCAGCATCGTTTCGGACGGCACGGACAAGCCGTTCCATCTGGTCTTGAGCTCGTCGAAGACGGGTGCCAACTCGTCCATGAAGATCTCGCTGAGCGGCAGCGACGGCCTGCCCCCGGACAGCGCCCTGAATGACTTGCTGTCCTACGATGCGAGCGGCACGCAGAACCTGAAACAGAACAGCGCCGCGCAAAACACCAACTTCAGCGTCAACGGCATCGCCATCACCAGCGCGTCCAACAGTGTCGATACGGCCATCGAAGGCGTGACCCTCGGCATTGCCAAGGTCGGCAGCACCAGCTTGTCGGTGCAGAAAGATACCTCCACCGTCAAAACCAGCATCAATACCTTCGTCAAGGCCTATAACGACCTGAATACGGCGATGGCCAAGATGACGGCCTATGATCCGGAAACCAAGAAGGGCGGCGTCCTGCTGGGGGACTCCACCGCGCAATCGATCCAGAGCCAGTTGCGCAAGCAATTGGGCGCGCCCATTACCGGCTTGAACAGCAGTTTGAGCACCCTGAGCCAGGTCGGCATTTCCTTTCAGAAAGATGGTAGCCTGACCCTGGACTCCAGCAAGCTCGACAAGGCCATCAGCGCTAACTTCACGGACATCGCCGGCCTGTTTTCCGCGCTCGGCAAGGCCACCGACAGCAACGTCGCCTTTACCAGCTCGACCGCAGCAACCAAGCCGGGCAGCTATGAACTGACGATCACCACGATGGCCAGCCAAGGCTCGATCACCTCGGCCGCCGCGATGCCGGCCACCACCACGATAGGCAGCGACACCACATGGAGCATCACGCTGAACGATACCGAGCCCAGCGCTGCCAAGAATACGGCCCAGGTCGTCATTCCTGCCGGGACGTACACCCCGGCCCAGATGGCATCCATCATCCAGTCATCGATCAACGGCGTGAAGTCGTTTTCCGACAACGGCGCCACCGTGTCGGCTTCCGTCGATGGTGCGGGCAAACTGGTACTGGCCTCGAGCCGCTATGGTTCCGTCTCGAATATCGCCATCAGCAGCGGCACCGGCACGGCGCCAACCGACCTGTTCGGCGCATCCGCGCCCGTCAAGGGCGCGGACGTGGCTGGCACCCTGGGCGGACAACCGGTGATCGGCTCGGGCCAGACCCTGACGGGCGCCGCCGGTTCGCCGGCCGATGGCCTGAAGATTGAAGTCACGGGCGGCACCACCGGCTCGCGCGGCACCGTCAGCTTCTCGCAAGGCTATGCCTACCAGTTGAATAACCTGGCCACTTCCTTCCTCGGCACGGACGGCATGATCACCAACCGCTCCAAGGGCCTCAACGAAACCATCAAGAGCATCGCGACGCAGCGCGACAAGTTCAGTGACAAACTGAACGACATCGAAGCGCGCTACCGCGCCCAGTACTCGCGCCTGGACGTGTCCCTGAATAAATTACAGGGCATGCAAACCTATTTGACCCAGCAGCTGGCCGCCATCGCCGCCAACCGTTAAGCCCATTCATCAGGAGAATTACATGTTTGGAACCCAACAACGCGGCGTCAACGCCTATGCCAAGGTCGGCCTGGAAACGGGCATCGTTTCGGCCTCGCCGCACAAGCTGATCGTGATGCTGTACGACGGCGCCCTGGTGGCCGTGCTCAGCGCGCAGATGCACATGAAATCGGGCAATGTGCCGGAGAAAGGCAAGGCCATCTCGAAAGCCATCCAGATCATCGACAATGGCTTGCGCGCCAGCCTGGACAAGGAAGCGGGCGGCCAGATCGCCGAAGGCCTCGACGCCCTGTATGAATACATGAGTGCGCGCCTGCTGACGGCCAACCTGCACAACGATATTACCCTGCTGGAAGAAGTGCAGCGCTTGCTCACCGACTTGCGCGAAACCTGGAACGCCATCGGCGCCACTCCCGCCGCCATGCCTGGCGCCGATCTGAAACGTATGCCCAGCCTTGCGAGCGCCTGACCCATGATGACGAATCAAGAAGTCCTGACCACCTACGAAGCCATGCAGACCCTGACGGGCCAGATGGTGACCGCCGCCACCAACGCCGACTGGGACGCGCTCGAAGAGCTGGAACAGCGCATCAGCACGCATGTGGCCGCGCTGAAGGCGAATGAAGAAAAAGTCGTGCTGGAAAGCGCTGGCCGCCAGCGCAAGGTCGCCCTGATCAAGCAGATCCTGGAAGACGACCGCAAGATCCGCGACCTCACCATGCCGTGGATGGCGCAATTGTCCAAGCTGATCAGCAGCACCGGCACCGAGCGGCGCCTGGCAAACGCCTACGGCGCGTAAGCGCCCACGGGGCAAGGTCCGCTATCATGTTGCCGAAGATGGATGCAATCGGCATGACGCCCTTGACCCCGATCAAGGGCACTCGCCCGGCCGACACCGTCGCCGACCCGCGCCAGGCCGAGTTCCAGCGCTCGCTGCAGGGACTCATCGGCAAATCCATGCAGGGACAGGTGCTGGCCCGCATGGGCGACGGCAGCTTTCTCGTGCGCGTGGCCGGTACGCCGGCCCGCATGCAGCTGCCTGCCGGCGCCCAGCCTGGCACGGAAATCCCGCTGACCTTGATCGGCATCAATCCCCGCCCCTCTTTTCAAATCGGCAATAACCGCGACCAGCCCGCCAGCGCCCTGCTGACGTATGCGGACGCGGAAGCCGAGCCGGACGCCGCTGAAACGCGCGGCCCCCAGCCCGGCGCCGCCCAGGCGGGCACGCGCGCCAGCAGCACGGCCGCCACCCTGCTCAGCCGCGCGCCCCTGACGCCGGCCAATCTGCTGCCCGCCCTGGCGGGCGACACGCCCGCGCCCGAGCTGAGCACCACCGCGCGCGCCATCAGCACTGTGCTCAGCCAGGCGGAAAGCGTGCCCGGCGCGCCCCTGTCCCTGGTCGGCAAGACGCCGCTGATGACGACGCCGGGCGCAGCTCCGGCCCAGGTGGCGCAAAAACTGCAGGAGGCGGTGGGCAGCAGCGGCCTGTTCTATGAATCGCATGTGGCCGAATGGGCCGAAGGCAAGCGGCCGCTGGCGTCGCTGCTGCTGGAGCCGCAGATGCAGAAAGCCCCGCAAGGCGAGGCGGCCAGGACGGGGACCGACCTTGCCTCGGCGCAACTGATCAATTTGCAGCTGCATACGCACGAACAGGCGCGCGTGCAATGGCAGGGCGAAGCGTGGCCCGGCCAGAAGATGCAGTGGGATATCAGCAAGGATGCGCCGGAAGGACAGCAGCACGATGGGCGCGACGGCGACGAGGAAGCGACGGCCTGGCGCAGCAACGTGCGCTTCCAGTTTCCCCTGCTGGGAGACCTGGCCGCGCACGTGGTCTTGCAGGGCGGCCGCGTGGCCATCCAGCTGCAAGCGGGCAGCGAAGGCAGCGCCGACACCTTGCGCCAGCATGCGGCGGCGCTGGAAGCGTCGCTAGCCGCGGCCGGATGGCCATTGACGTCGCTGACGATCGCCGGCAAGCCGGACGCCGCCGGGCCAGCGGAAGCGGACGATGCTTGACGACACCAAGCGCAAGGTGCCGCAGACGGCCGTCGCGCTGGCCTACCAGAGCGGCGCGCCCGCACCCAAGGTGGTGGCCAAGGGCAGCGGCCTGATCGCGGACCAGATCATCAGCACGGCGCGCGAACACGGCGTCTTCGTGCATGAATCGAAGGAATTAGTGGCGTTGCTGATGGATGTCGACCTGGACCGCCAGATTCCGCCCGGCCTGTATCGGGCGATTGCGGAACTGCTGGCCTGGTTATATCATATTGAATCTGCGAATGGCGGGCCCATCCCGCCGCCGCCCGACACCAGCATCAACCTCACCGATACATAGACAGGCATCAATGCAAGCACATATTATGGATTCCGGCCTCGAAAACTGGCATGATTTTGAAGTGGAATCGCGGCGGGAAATCATCGCCTTGCTGCGCAGCATAGGCGAAAAGAACCAGCTGATCCGCATGCTGATCCACGGTGAATCCGATGTGTGCGTCACGTCCATCCTGGAAGTCGATGCCGACCACGATAGCGTCATCCTCGACCGTTCCGTGAATGCCGACCAGAACCGGCGCATGGTGGCCGCCAAGGGCATTTCGTTTGAAACCTCGCTCGACAAGATCCGCATCCTGTTTGCCAGCGCCCTGGTGGAAGAGTGCAATTACGGCGGCACGCCCGCCTTGAAAATTGCCATTCCAGAAACACTGATCCGCTTGCAGCGGCGCGAGTATTACCGCATGACAACGCCCGTGAGCAATCCCGTGCGCGTGGCGATTCCCCTGCCGCCCTCGCTGGGCGGCGCCGACACCCTGTTCCCGCTGGCCGACATCAGCTGCGGCGGCATCGCCATCCTCGACAATAAACTGATGCTGGGCGAGACCATCGGCCGGGACTATCCCGGCTGCCGCATCGACTTGCCCGACGTCGGCATCGTCACGGCGACTTTGCAAATTCGCAACTCGCTGGACATGACCTTGCTGAACAATAAGCTGAACCGCCGACTCGGCTGCCAGTTCGTCGACCTGCCGCGCAGCATGCTGGCGCACGTGCAGCGCTATATCACGCGCCTCGAACGAGAACGGAATGCGCGCATGGCTGGGCTGGGCTGATAACCCAAAACGAAAGCTGGGGTCAAACCCGCCGGGGGAATGCGTCCCAATGGGATGCATTCCAATTCCTTGGGAACTGACCCCGGAATCTGCCGTTGGGATAGCTAAAACTCAAACTTGCATGTTCATGATCTCATGATATGCAGAAACTAATTTATTCCGCACCTGCACCGTCGCCTGGAATTCGATGCTCGACTTTTGCATCGACACCATCACGTCCGACAGGCTGACCTTTTCATCGCCCATGGTAAAGCGCTGGCCCAGCGCGGACGAGGCTTTTTGCGCGCCGCTCACGGAGTCGAGCGCGCTCTTGAAGGCATCGGCGAAATTCACCTTCGCCGCCGGCATCTCGGTCTGGATCGCCGGTATTTTCGCCTCCGGCCGCGTGGCCGCCGACTTCAGTTGCGCGATCATCGCCTCGATCCTGCTGCTATCGATACCGCCTGTTTTCACTTTGCCTCCCGATTCTGGTGTGCTTCGTAACTGTTCCATGCCTGTTGCACCCAGAGAACAAAACCCTGGCTTGCAAGGCAACGACGGGTACAATAACTTCCGTCACATGTTGCCAGGGTTCCACAATACCAGCGCCAACGCCAGCCGCTCGGCCGAGCAGGCGGCAAAAGCGCCTTCTATTTGGACGATTGAAGCGCGTGACAGTGGCGGATAATTCTGCATATCGCCCAATCCTCCCGAGGAAGCGGCCCCCACGCACCACCCAATACACGTAAATACACCGCCCTGGAAGGCAATCATGGCTGTAGCCGAAGAAATCGATGTGAACCGCATACCGCCGGAACCGGCGCCTGCCCGCTCGCCCGTGGAGTCCGTACAAGCGTTCGCCAAGACGCCGATGGGCAAGAATTTCCTGCGCGGCCTGGGCGTGGCGGCACTGGTCGCCATCGGCGTGGCCCTGTACATGTGGAACCAGCCGCCCGAATACAAGGTCCTGTTTTCCAACTACACGGACCGCGACGGCGGCGCCATCACCGCATCGCTGGACCAGCTGGGCATCAAGCACAAGTTTTCCGAAGGCGGCGGCGCCATTCTCGTGCCATCCGAGCAAGTCCACGACGCGCGCCTGAAACTGGCCGCGCAAGGCTTGCCGAAGGGCGGCAACGTGGGTTTCGAGCTGATGGAAAACCAGAAGCTGGGCGTGTCGCAATTCCTGGAACAGGTCAATTTCCAGCGCGCACTGGAAGGCGAACTGGCGAAATCGATCGAATCGGTGTCCGCCGTCGACACGGCGCGCGTCCACCTGGCCCTGCCCAAACCATCCGTCTTCGTGCGCGAACAGCAAAAACCGACGGCTTCCGTGCTGCTGAACCTGCACCCGGGCCGCGGCCTGGACCAGCTGCAGGTGAGCGCCATCGTGCACCTGGTGGCGTCCAGCGTACCGGAATTGCTGCCAATCAATGTCACCGTGGTCGACCAGGCCGGCACCCTGCTGTCGAACCAGGAAAAGGACAAGGACCGTGCCAACGGCATCAAGAGCCTGGACCCGAACCAGCTGAAGTACGTGCAGCAATTGCAGCAAAGCGTGATCAAGCAAGTCGAATCGATCCTGCTGCCCATCGTCGGCGAAGGCAATGTGCGCGCCGAAGCGACGGCCGATGTTGATTTTTCGCAAAGCGAGCAGGCAGCCGAAACCTACAAGCCGAATTCCCCGCCGGAAGCGTCCACCATCCGCAGCCAGCAGACGAGCGAATCGACGGGCGCCGGCAATGCCAACCCGTCCGGCGTGCCGGGCGCGCTGTCGAACCAGCCGCCAGGCGTGGCCACGGCGCCATTGACGGCCGAGGCGCCGGGCGCCCTGGGCGGCGCGCCGACGGCGCCGACACAGAAGGAATCGACGACGAATTATGAAGTCGACAAGACCGTGCGCTACGAACAGAAATCCATGGGCGGCCTGCGCCGCCTGTCGGTGGCCGTCGTCGTCAACTACCGCCGCAGCTTCGACAAGGATGGCAAGGTCACGGTCAAGCCGATTTCCCCTGCCGAAATGATCCAGATCAATAACCTGGTCAAGGAAGCGATGGGCTACAACAAGGAACGCGGCGATAGTTTCAGCGTGGCCAACTCGCCCTTCGACGGCATCGACCGCGCGCCGGAAGGCAAGCTGGAGTGGTGGCGCGACCCGGCCAACTTGCCGCTGGCCAAGGAACTGGCGAAATTCCTCATCACGGCCCTGATCCTGCTGTATATCTTCATCAAGATCGTGCGCCCGATGCTGCGCCCGGTCATGCGCAAGATCGACGATTTCGGCGCCCCGCCGCCCGTCATCGAGCCGGAACTGAGCAAGGACGGCGAAGAAAACGAAGTCCTGCTCAGCGAAGCGGAGCTGGAAGAACTGGAAGAAGATACGGCCCGCGGTTATCGCGAAAACCTGGCGATGGCCCGGAAACTGGCGCAGGAAGACCCGCGCGTCGTGGCCAACGTAATCAAAGCATGGATAGGCAATAATGACTGAGACAACGGGACTGCAAAAAGCATCGATCCTGATGCTGGCACTGGGCGAGAGCGAAGCGGCCGAGGTCATGAAATTCCTCGGGCCGCGCGAAGTGCTGAAACTGGGCGCCGCCATGGCCACCATGAAGGGCATCGCGCACGACCAGGTGGTCGAGGTGCTCGACGACTTCCGCGCGCAGACGGAACTCAATTCCACCGTCGGCCTCGACTCGGACGAATACATCCGCCAGGTGCTGACCAAGGCGCTGGGCGACGACAAGGCATCCGTGCTGCTGTCGCGCATCCTGGGCGGCAAGGACGCGTCCGGCATCGAATCGCTGAAGTGGATGGATTCGCAATCCGTGTCCGAGCTGATCCGCAACGAGCACCCGCAGATCATCGCCACCATCCTCGTCCACCTGGAACGCGACCAGGCCTGCGAAATCCTCGGTCATTTCACGGACCGCCTGCGCAACGACGTGGTCTTGCGCATCGCCACCCTGGACGGCGTGCAGCCGGCCGCCTTGCGCGAACTCAACGACGTGCTGACGAAACTGCTGTCCGGTAACGAAAACATCAAGAAATCGTCGCTGGGCGGCGTGCGCGCGGCGGCCGAGATCCTGAACTTCATGAGCGGCGAGCAAGAAGGCTCCGTCATGGACAATATCAAGAATTACGACAATGACATGGCGCAAAAGATCATGGACGAAATGTTCGTGTTCGACAACGTGATCGATATCGACGACCGCGGCATCCAGCTGCTGCTGCGCGAAGTGCAGTCGGAAATGCTGATCATCGCCCTGAAAGGCGCCTCGCAAGAGCTGCGCGACAAGATCTTCAAGAACATGTCGCAGCGCGCCGGCGAGATGATGCGCGAAGACCTGGAGTCGAAAGGCCCCGTGCGCCTGTCGGAAGTGGAATCGCAGCAGAAACAGATCCTGCAGATCGTGCGCCGCCTGGCGGACGAGGGGCAGATTGTCTTAGGCGGAAAAGGCGAGGATTCGTTTGTCTAGTTTAATTCCCAAAGAGCAGCAAACCGCGTACCAGCGCTGGGAAATGACCTCGTTTGGCGACGAGCGTCCCAGCGTGGTGGCGGCGCGCAAGCTGCTGGAACCGGACCCCGAGCCCGAAATCGATCCGGAAACCGATCCCTACGGCGAGCTGCACCAGGAAGAACTGGCCCCGCCGCTGGAATACCCGACGCAGGAAGAACTCGACGCCATCCGCGAGGAAGCGCGCGCCACGGCCTTCGACGAAGGCCGCGCGGCCGGCTATGCGGAAGGCCATGCGGCCGGGCATGCCGACGGCCATGCGCAATCGTATGCGGAAGGCAAGGCGGCGTCCGCCGTGGAACTGGCGCATTTGCAAACCATCGCCGTCGACTTCGGCACGGCCGTGCACCAGGCCGACGAACTGATCGCCAATGACGTGATGGAACTGGCCTTGCAGCTGGCCAAGGGCATGCTGAAGACGGCCCTGCCCGTGCGCCCGGAGCTGATGCTGCCGATGGTGCGCGAAGCCATCGAATACTTGCCTGTACTGCAACAACCAGCCTTGCTGATGCTCAACCCCGACGATGCGCAAGTGGTGCGCGACGGCATCGGCGATGAGCTCGACAAGGGCGGCTGGCGCGTCATTGAAGACCCGTCCGTGGAACGTGGCGGTTGCAAGATCGACACGGCCAGCAATCAGATCGATGCGCAGACGTCCACCCGCTGGCACCGCCTGACGCATGCGCTGGGCAAAGACCTGGACTGGCTGGCGCCGTGAGCGAGCCCGTCAAAGGCCCTGCTGCCCATGCGGCGCGCTGGCGCGCCTACCTGAGCGACTGTACGGCCGTGGTCGGCTTTGTCGAACCGATGCAGATTTCAGGCCGCGTCACGCGCGTGGCCGGTCTGGTGATGGAAGCCGTGGGCCTGCGCCTGGCCGTCGGCGCCGCCTGCACCGTGCCGCTGCCGAATGGCGGCCGGGTCGAGGCGGAAGTGGTCGGCTTTGAAGGCGAACGCCTGTTCTTGATGCCGCAAAGCGACGTCGAGGGCATCGTGCCCGGCACGCGCGTGTTTTCCGTCGAACCGGCCATTCCCCGTCCCGGCAGCGTGGCGCACCCGCGCCGCCGCCCCAGCGACCGCGCGCGCCACCTGCCCGTGGGTCCGCAACTGCTGGGCCGCGTGCTCGACGGCGCGGGCCGCCCGCTCGACCAGCTGGGCCCGCTGCACACGACGGACAGCGCCCCCATCAATGTACGCCCCGCCAATCCCCTGGGCCGCGCGCCCATCGTCGACACGCTCGACGTGGGCGTGCGCTCGATCAACGCCATGCTGACCGTGGGCCGTGGCCAGCGCATGGGCCTGTTCGCCGGTTCCGGCGTGGGCAAGAGCGTGCTGCTGGGCATGATGGCCCGCTACACGGAGGCGGACGTGATCGTCGTCGGCCTGATCGGCGAACGGGGACGCGAAGTCAAGGAATTCATCGAACAGATCCTGGGCCCCGAAGGCCTGGCCCGCTCCGTCGTCGTGGCCGCGCCGGCCGACACGCCGCCGCTGATGCGCCTGCAAGGGGCAGCGTATGCGACGGCGATTGCCGAACACTTCCGCGACCAGGGGCAAAACGTGCTGCTGATCATGGATTCGCTGACCCGCTACGCCATGGCGCAGCGCGAAATCGCCCTGGCCATCGGCGAACCGCCCGCCACCAAGGGCTATCCGCCGTCCGTCTTCGCCAAGCTGCCCGTGCTGGTGGAGCGGGCCGGCAATGGCGAGGAAGGCGGCGGCTCGATCACGGCCTTCTACACCGTGCTGACCGAGGGCGACGACCAGCAGGACCCGATCGCCGACTCGGCGCGCGCGATTCTCGACGGCCATATCGTGCTGAACCGGCGCCTGGCCGAAGCGGGCCATTATCCCGCCATCGACATCGAGCAATCGATTTCGCGCGCCGCCCACTCGATTACCACGCACGAACACCAGCAGCAGGCGCGCAAGCTGAAACAGCTGTATTCGCGCTATGAACGCAGCCGCGACCTGATCAGCGTGGGCGCCTACAGCGCCGGCACCGACCCCGTGCTGGACCAGGCCATCGCCCTGCATGAAAAGATCGAGGCGTTTTTGCAACAGCAAATCACGGAGCGGGTCAGCATGGACGAGAGCTTGGGGCAACTTACCGCTCTATTCGACTGATTAGGGCTTGCATAGCGGGAATATAATCAGCCATGGCTTCTCCTTCCCAACTTGCAACCCTGATCGACCTTGCCCAGCGCGAAACGGATGACTGCGCCAAGCGCCTGGGCGCGGCCCTGAAAGCGCTCGACGATTGCCGCCAGAAGCTCGACATGCTGTCCGGCTACCGCGACGACTACGCCAAGCGCTTCGAGACAAGCATGAGCAGCGGCATTACGCCCATGGCTTACCGCAACTTCCAGGCCTTCATGGTCAAGCTCGACAGCGCCATCCTGGGCCAGCAGCAGGTAGTCGAGCATGCGCAGGCGCGCAGCGACAATGAAAAGATGCGCTGGCAGTTGGCCGAACGCAAGCGCATGTCGTACACCACCCTGAACAACCGGGCGCAGGAACAGGCGCTGAAGCTGGAAAACAAGCGCGACCAGAAAGCAATGGATGAGCACGCGGCGCGACAAGCCTATTACAAACGCTAAGCAACACTGAGGCAGCATCATGCAAACCCAGCCAACACCGATTTCCCAGATAGTCTCGCCGAACGCCACGCCGGGCGCCGCCAACCGCAGCCAGCCGACCACCAGCGGCACGGCGGGCGACTTCCAGCGCACCCTGAACCGCCAGATCGAGCAACGCCAGGCCAGCCGCAATATGGCACAGGCGCAAGTACAAGCGCCTGCGCCGGCGGCCCGTCCTGCCAGCCCTACCAGCCCTGCGGCCACACCGGCCCAGGCGCCAGCGAGCGAAGCGAAACCGGCGCCAACGGGTACCGAACAGGCGGCCAGCAGCGAACAGCCGCCAGCACAATCCAGCGAGGCGGCCGCGCCCGCCACCGCCGACAACACCAGCGTCCCGGCCGAGGCCAGCGTACCCGCCGCCCCCGTTACCGCGACAGTCGCGCCGCCAGCCGATCCGGCCGCCGAGATGCTGGCCCTGGTAGGCAGCATCCAGCTGGCCATCCAGCCGCCGGCCGCAGCCGCCAAGGCTGTGCCGGAACTGCCCGCGCGCGCCAGCGTCAAGGCCGACGGCAAGAACCCGGCCACAGGGCCCTTGCTGGCAGCGGGCCAGGGCAGCGGCAAGGCTGCCGCCACCGCCGTCGCGCAAGCCGACGGCGGCGACTTTGCCGACAGCCTGGGCCAGGCCCAGGGCAAGACGGCCGCCACACCGGGCGCCAGCGTGCCAACCGGCAAGGCCGAACCTGGCAAGCTGGCCATCGACGCCCAGCTGGCAGCCACCGCCAAGGCGGGCGCCGCCGTGGCCGAACCGATCATCAAGGAAACACCTGCCGACCTGAGCCGCCTGGCGGCCCAGTTGCAACCGGGCGCGCTGCAACAGGCGGCCGCCGCCGTGGCCGTGCCGGCCGACAAGCTGACGGGCCGGGTCGGCACGCCGGCCTGGGACCAGCAACTGGGACAGAAAGTCGTGTGGATGGCGGCCGGCGGCGACCAGAGCGCCACCCTGACCTTGAATCCACCCGACCTGGGACCTGTGCAAGTGGTACTGACAGTCACCAACGACCAGGCCGATGCCGCCTTCATGTCGGCCCAGCCGGAAGTACGCCAGGCGCTGGAAGCGGCCATGCCGCGCCTGCGCGAGATGATGAGCGAAGCGGGCATCGCCTTTGGCAGCGCCACCGTCTCGGCCGGCACGCCGGAACAGCAGGGCCAGGGTAACCGGGAAGCATCCGGCGAACGCCGTGGCAATGGCCAGGGCGGCGGCGTAGCGGGTGGCGAGATCGCCATCGCGCCGGCGGCAGGCGGACGCAGCCGGCCCAGCCTGAGTGCCGTGGATACCTTTGCCTGAGGACAATTCGTCGTCCGCCAGCCGCTGGCGCGCCCCCTGACGTAACTTTTCGTCTAAAAACAGCGAGTTGAGGGCGCTTCCGCCCTCTTTTCACTGCATCCTTCTGCGCAGAATTTGCCGATAATGACATAATGGCGTCGTGATCCACTTCCATGCACTCGAGTACCATTGAAAGCAAATCCAAAAATGAAAGCAGATCCGAAAGCAGATGCAGGCCTGGCTCCCGCCGGCGCCTCGAAAAAGAAGCTTCTGATCATCGTGCTGGCCTCGGTGCTGGTGGCTGGCAGTATCGGTGGCGGTGCCGCCTGGTATTTCCTGCATGGCAAGGCCGATAAAGAAGAATCGGCGCCCAGCAAGAAAAAACATGCCGCTTCCAAGGCAGGTCCGCCCGTCTTCGTGCCCATCGATGCCTTCACCGTCAACTTGCAGCCGGAAAATGGCGAGCAATACCTGCAAATCGCGTTTACCTTGCAGGCCAGCAGTCCGGAAGAAATGGACTTGATCAAGGTCAACATGCCGAAAGTGCGCAGCCGTTTATTGCTGCTGCTGTCCGGCAAGAAGGCGTCCGAACTCAATACCGTGGAAGGCAAGCAGCAACTGGCGGCCGAAATCATCAATCAGGTGAACCAGCCGTTCGAGGACAAAGGGCCGGAGCAGGACGTGACGGACGTATTATTTACCGCATTCATCATTCAATAAGCAGCCATGGCCGATAATTTCCTCTCCCAGGAAGAAGTCGATGCCCTTCTGAAGGGCGTCAACGGAGACCAGGACGACGCGCAGGCGCCGGAAGATGTCACGGGAGTTCGTACCTACAACCTGGCAACCCAGGAGCGCATCGTGCGCGGCCGGATGCCAACGTTGGAAATTATCAACGAGCGTTTCGCCCGGCTGCTGCGCGTGGGCCTGTTCAACTTCCTGCGCCGCAGCGCCGAAGTGTCGGTCGGTTCCGTGCGCGTATCGAAATACAGCGAGTTCATCCGTAACCTGGTGGTGCCGACCAACCTGAATTTGGTGCACATGAAGCCGCTGCGCGGCACGGCCTTGATGGTCTTCGATCCGGGCCTCGTGTTCTTGCTGGTCGACAATCTGTTCGGCGGCGACGGACGTTTCCATACGCGCGTCGAAGGACGCGACTTTACGCAGACGGAGCAGCGTATCATCCTGCGCATCCTCGACATCGTCTTCGAGGCCTACACCAAGTCGTGGGAGCCGGTCTTCCCCGTCGAGTTCGAATATATCCGTTCAGAAATGAACACGCAGTTCGCCAACATCGCCACGCCGAACGAGGTGGTGGTGGCGTCCACGTTTACGGTGGAATTGGGCTCCGTTTCCGGACAAATCCACTTCTGCATGCCGTATTCGATGATCGAGCCGATCCGCGATTCGCTGACCTCCAGCCTGCAGGGCGAGGCGCTGGAAGTGGACAAGCGCTGGATCCGCCTGATGACGCAGCAGATCCAGATCGCCGAAGTCGAGCTGGTCGCTTCGCTGGGCACTGCGCGCGTGTCGTTCGATGAAATCCTGAACATGAAGGTGGGCGACATCATCCCGCTGAATATTCCCGAACTGATCGCCGCCACCGTCGACGGCGTGCCCGTGATGGATTGCACGTACGGCGTGTTGAACGGACAATATGCGCTGAAGGTTGAAAAGTTGCTGGCTAACGCCGATAACATGAACAATCATTAAAAAATACCCGGGCCGCTGCGGCCCGCATCTGTACAACAGGAGAAACACATGTCTGACAACCAAGACGACCAAAGCGCGGAAGACGATTGGGGCGCGGCCATTGCCGAGCAGGCCAAGGCGGAAGCGGAAGCGCTGCAAAACCAGGCCGCCAATACGGCCAGCGCGGCCAGCGCCGCCGTGTTCAAGGACTTTTCCAAGCAGGCATCGAAGTCGGAAACGCACAACGATATCGATTTCATCCTCGATATCCCCGTGCAGCTGACGGTCGAACTGGGCCGCACCAAGATCGCCATCAAGAACCTGCTGCAACTGGCGCAGGGTTCCGTGGTCGAGCTCGACGGCCTGGCCGGCGAACCGATGGACGTGCTGGTGAACGGCTGCCTGATCGCCCAGGGCGAAGTGGTGGTGGTGAATGACAAGTTCGGCATCCGCCTGACGGACATCATCACGCCTTCCGAACGCATCCGAAAATTGAATAAATGAAGCCTGGCCTGTTGATTTCCACTGTGCTGCCGTTCCTGGCGGCATGCAGCATCGCGCACGCCGAACCGGCATCGGCGCCGGCGGCCAGCGCCGCCAGCGCTTCCGTCGCGGCGGCCAGCGAGGCACCGCCAGCCGCCACGGCGCCGGCCGCCTCGGCTGCAACGGCGGTGCCGGCCTCCGCGCCTGCCGCCGCCCTGCCCGCCATGCCGCCCGGCGCAGCGATGACGATGGCGCCGACCAGCTCGGCCGGCAGCTTGCTGCAAACCATCTTCGCACTCGTGTTCGTGCTGGCCCTCCTGATCGGCCTGGCCTGGTTCATGAAGCGCTATGGCCCCAAGGTCATGGGCGGCAACAGCAAGATGCGCGTCGTCAGCTCGCTCAACCTGGGCGGACGCGAACGCATCGTCCTCGTCGAAGTGGCCGACCAGTGGATCGTCGTCGGCGCCTCGCCCGGCAGGATCAACGCGCTGGCCACCATGCCGCGCCAGGAAGGCGACTTGCCGCAACTGGCCACGGCGCAAAACGGCCCCGCGGCCGCCAATTTTTCCGAGTGGCTGAAACAGACCATCGAAAAACGCAATGGGAAATAAGCAGCAGATGGCGTGGTCCACCTTGAAGACTCCCCTGACCTGGCTGCTGGCGGCCGCCGCCCTGGCCTTGCCGCTGTGGGCAATGGCCCAGCCGGGCATCCCGGCCTTCAACAGCACGCCGGCGCCGGGCGGAGGCCAGAATTACTCGTTGCCGGTGCAGACGCTCATCCTGATGACGTCGCTCACCTTCCTGCCGGCGGCCCTCCTGATGATGACCTGCTTTACGCGCATCATCATCGTGCTGTCCCTGCTGCGCCAGGCCATCGGCACGCAATCGGCGCCGCCGAACCAGGTGCTGGTGGGGCTGGCCCTGTTCCTGACCCTGTTCGTCATGGGACCCGTGTTCGACAAGATTTATACGGATGCCTATCTTCCTTACCAGGAAAACAAGATCACCATGCAGCAGGCGATGGACAAGGGCGTCGATCCCCTGAAAACCTTCATGCTCAAGCAGACGCGCCAGGCCGACCTGGCCCTGTTTGCCAAGATGTCGCGCTCGCCGGCCCTGCAAGGTCCGGAAGACGTGCCGCTGCGCATCCTCGTGCCCGCCTTCGTCACCAGCGAACTGAAGACGGCGTTCCAGATCGGCTTTGCCATCTTCATCCCGTTCCTGATCATCGACATGGTGGTCGCCAGCGTGCTGATGTCGATGGGGATGATGATGATGTCGCCGGCAACGATCTCGCTGCCGTTCAAGCTGATGCTGTTCGTGCTGGTCGATGGCTGGCAGTTGCTGCTGGGCTCGCTGTCACAGAGTTTTTACTAGGGGAAATACGATGACACCCGAAAGCGTCATGACCCTGGGCCGCCATGCGATGGAAATCACCCTCATGGTGGCCGCGCCCATGCTGCTCGTCGCCCTCATCATCGGCTTGATCGTGAGTATTTTCCAGGCGGCAACGCAGATCAACGAGGCGACCCTGTCCTTCATCCCCAAGCTGGTCGGCATTTTCGTCGCCCTCGTCGTGGCGGGCCCCTGGATGCTGTCCGTCATGCTCGACTACATGCGCCAGGTCTTCACGGGCATCCCGAACCTGGTGGGCTAGTGCTGCGCTTGTTGCCATGCTGACCCTGTCCAGCATCGAACTCAATACCTGGATCGCAGCACTGCTGTGGCCGCTTAGCCGCATCCTCGGCCTGATCGCGGCCGCCCCCCTGTTCGGCAACGCGGCCGTGCCGGCCACGGTGAAGGTGAGCCTGGGCGCCCTGCTGGCCATGATCATCGCCCCCACCGTGCCGGCCTTGCCTGCCGTCAACCCGATGTCCTTGCCCGGTTTATTGATCCTCACGCAAGAGATGCTGGTGGGCCTGGCCATGGGCTTTTCCATCCGCATCGTGTTTTCCGCCATCGAAATGGCAGGCGAAATCAGCAGTCTTACCATGGGCCTGGGCTTCGCCTCGTTCTTCGATCCGCAAACCAAGGGCAGGTCTTCCGCCATCAGCCAGTTCCTCGTCATGCTGGCCACCTTGATGTTTTTGACCGTCAACGGCCACCTGGTCTTGCTGGCGGCGCTGGCGGAAAGCTTCGTCAGCCTGCCGATTTCATCGAGTCCCATCAGCGGCGGCGGCTTCCAGCAATTGGCGGCGTGGGGTGGGGAAATTTTCCGTTCCGGCCTGCAAATTTCCCTGCCCATCATCGCCGCCCTGCTGCTGACCAACGTGGCCCTGGGCATCCTGACGCGGGCCGCGCCGCAGCTGAACATTTTCGGTATCGGTTTTCCCGTCACCCTGGGCGTGGGCTTGCTGGTGATCGGCATGGTCCTGCCCTACCTGGCCACGCCCTTCCAGAACATGTTCCTGCGCGGCATAGAAACGGCGCGCCTGCTGCCGCGCGGCTTCGCCACGCGCGACCGGCCGCCGCCGCCCGCGCCGCCGAATCCCTTGCGCCCTCCGGCGCCGGCCGCGCCGGCGCGCTGACTCACCGCGGGTCGCTGCTCAGCGCCGCGCGCCAGCGCCGCACGTCGCCGTTCAGGCGCAACTGGTGATGCTTGACCAGGTAGCGCACGCCGACCAGCGCCGCCGCCAGGCCCGACAAGGCGGCTATGCCCAGCGCCCAGCGCGGGCCGAAGGTGTCGGCCACCCAGCCCACGATGGGCGCGCCCAGCGGCGTGCCGCCCGCCGAGATGGCCAGCACGATGGCCATCACCCGGCCCCGCATGGCGGGCGCCGTCGACAGTTGCACGCTGCTGTTGACGCTGGTGGTAAAGGTTTGCGCGGCGATGCCGATGACTACCAGCATCATGCCGAACAGCCAATAATTGGGCATCACGGCGGCCAGCGCGCAAGCCAGGCCGAACAGCGCAGCAGCGCCCAGCAGCAAGGCCAGCGTAGGCTGGCCCCGTCCGGCCGCCAGCAGGGCGCCGGCCACGGAGCCGCAAGCCATCACGGAACTGAGCACGCCATACTGGCCGGCGCCCGCATGGAAGGCCGTCACGGACATGGTCGACAGGAAGATGGGGAAATTCAGGCCGAAGGTGCCGATCAGGAACAGCATCAGCAAAATAGCCATCAGGTCGGGCCGCTGGCGCACGTAGCGGAAGCCGTCGCCCAGGCTGGCCCGCGTGGCCTTCAGGCGCGGCGCGCGGCGCAGCAATTCCACGCGCAGCAGCAACAGCGAACCGATCACGGCGGCAAACGAGACGGCGTTGATGATGAAGACCCAGCCGCTGCCGACGCTGCTGATCAGCAAGCCGGCCACGGCCGGGCCCAGCATGCGCGCCGCATTGAACGAGGTGGAATTGAGCGCCACGGCGTTCGTCAAGTCTTCCTCGCCGACGATTTCGGCCACAAAAGTCTGGCGCACGGGCGAATCGAAGGCCGTCACGCAGCCCAGCAGGAAAGCAAACACATACACGTGCCACAGTTGCACGAGGCCGCTGATACACAGCAAACCCAGGCCCAGCGCCAGCAAACCCATGGCCGCCTGCGTACACAGCAGCAATTTCCTGCGGTCGAGCAAGTCGGCCGCCATGCCCGTCAGGGGCAGCAACAGCAGTTGCGGGCCGAATTGCAAGGCCATGACGATGCCGACGGCGCTGGCATTGTGCTGCGTCAATTCGCTCAGCACCAGCCAATCCTGCGCCGTGCGCTGCATCCAGGTGCCGATATTCGACACGAGGGCGCCGCCGGCCCAGATACGGTAATTGGGAATGCGTAGCGAACGGAATGTGTTGTTCATCTGGGCGTGCGGGCTCCTTGCCGGGGTCGTGGTGGAAAATTCAGCGGATCACTCCGCCAAGCGTTTGAGTAATGCCACCGCGTGGTTCAGTTCGGTGACTTCGTCCGGCGTGAGCCGGGTTTCAATGGTGCGCGCCAGCCAGTCTTCCCGCGCGGCACGGCTGGCCGCGATCCAGGCGCGGCAGTTGTCCGTCAGGGTCAATATCGTTTGCCGGCCATCGGCCGGGTCGGGCGACCCCGTCACCATCCGCGCCTCGGTCAGCGCCAGCACGGTGGCGGCCATCGACTGGGGCCGCATGCCTTCGGCGCGCGCCAGGCTGCTGGCCGTGGCCGGGCCGTCGCGTTCAAGACGGCTGAGCACGGATGCCTGCGACATGCTGACATCGCCCAGGTGCGCCTCTTCGCGCAGGCGGCGGCGCAGCTTGCCGACCAGGATGCGCAATTCGCCGGCCAGTTGCAGAACTTGTTCGTGGTCTTCTTGCGGGGTGGTCATGGCAGTCATGTAGTGGATCAACGGCCTCCACTATACCAGATATGCAGGTAGACTGCACAGTTTGCCTGCATATCTTGCCAGAACGGCCATCTTGCGGATGCAAAAAAGCCGGGGCGGGAGATCTCCTCCCTGCCCCGGCTTGCCGGTTATCCGATGCGGGCCGCTTAGCTGATGTAATTGAACAGCGACAGGCCCGAGATCGAGGTAAACGACTTCTGCGCCGCCTGCAGGGTGATCTGCTGCTGGCTGAACAGGGAAATCGCCTTCACCATGTCCAGGTCCTGCAAGCCCGACAGGGTGCTCGCATACTGCAGGTCGAGGTCGTCGCCGGCGCTGTCGAGCGTGTCGAGTTCCTTCAGGCGCGAACCGACTTCCGCGCGCACCGACAGCACGTTGTCATAGGCCGTATCGAGGATGTCGTGTGCCGCGTTCAGACCGGCCGTCAGGCGCGCCTGTCCCGCGTCGCCCGAGGCCGGCTGGCCCAGCACACCGATCAGGTTGGTAATCGTGCTAAAGATCGATTCCTTGCTGCTGGGCTCCAGGGTGAATTTGTCCAGGTCGGCCGGCTTGCCCGCGACATTGACTTGCTGGCCGTCAAAGTTGATGGCGTCGCCCGACTTGTAGGCCACCGGCACGGCCGGATTCGGGATGGTCTGGCCCAGGGTCACGTCCGTCACGGTATAGGTCGTGACGGCGGCGGTGCCCGTGCCCGTCACCTGGAAATCGATCGAGTACTTGTGCCCCGTCAACTTGGTGGGATCGGTGACGGTGCCGCCGGAAATGATGCCGGCGCCGCCGCGCGTGAAGTTGCCGGGATCGGCCGCCGTGGTGAACTTGCCGTTGCCCGTCAAATTATTCTCGAACACGGCCGCGCCCGAATCGCTGGTGGCCAGGTAGCGGGCCGAGCCCACTTGCAGTTCGCGCTGCCCCTGGTCACCTGCGTAGGTGGCGCCGCCCGGCGTCTGGCTGAACGGTTGCGTCGTCGACTTGTAGCCGCCGAACAGGTAGCCGCCCGCGTTGTCGGACGTGTTGGCGATGCCCAGCAGGTCCGTCAAACGCCCCTGCAGTTCCGTGGCCAGGCTCTGGCGGTCGACATCCTTCAAGGCCGGATTACCGGCTTTGAGCACCAGTTCCTGCACGTCGGCGAGCAGCGAGGTGGTGCTGGCCAGGGCCAGCTCTTCCTGCGAGAGGAAATTCTTGGCGTTCGAGCGGTTCGTCACGAATTGCGTGTTGATCGTTTGCGACTGCGTCACTTCCAGCGCGCGCGCCGAGGCGATCGGGTCGTCGGCCGGCGTCAGGTTGCGGCGGTTCGCCGACAGCTGCATCTGGCTACGGTTCAACGCGCCCTGCAGGTTGTTCAGCTGCGTGCTGCCCGCGTCATAGATCATTTTGGTACTGATGCGCATGATGCTGCCCTTCCTGATGGCGGCGGACGCCAGGCGCCGCCGCTTGAATAATTAACGTCCGAGGCCGATGACCACGTCGAACAGGGTGCTGGCGATCTGCATGACCTTGCCGCAAGCCTGGTAGGCTTGCTGGTAGCGCAGCAGATTGGCCGCCTCTTCATCGAGGTTGACGCCGGAGACGGCTTGCTGCTGCGTGCTGGTTTGTTGCAACAACGCAAGACTGGCCAAGCCGCTGACCTGTACTTCGCGCGTCTTGTTGCCGACAAAACTGACGGTTTCCGCGTACGAACCCTGGAACGTGGCCTTGCCGCCGTCGAGAATGTTTTTCGTCTGCAAGCCCGCCAGCAGGGAGGCATTGCGGTTGTCGCCCACGCCTCCCGAGTTCGGCCCGATGGTGAACTTATCGCCCTGCGCGGGCGCCCCCGTCATGTTGACGTTGATGCCGCCAAAGCTGAAGCTGTCGCCTTCCGTGTACGGAATGTTCGCCGTGCCGGCCGGATACGTGGTGGTGGCGCCGTTCAAGCCTTTCACGGTCACGGCCTGGCCCGCGGGGAAACCCGACAGCGAAGTGGTCGCCTTGTCGTACGTCAAGGTGACGGGGCCCGTCAAGGCGTTGCCTGGCGTCAAATATGCCTTGTCCACGCTACCTGCGCCCAGCTTGCCGCTACCCGTGTTGCTGACGGGCGCGCCCGTGACGATCGGTGCGCCGGCGGCCAGCTTGTTGCGGTCGGTAATCGCCACAGCCAGGTCGGAAGCACCGTGCGCCGTCGGCCTGACCATGAAGTTGTCGCCTTCGGCGGCCGCGCCCGAGATCGAGAAATCCACGCCGTCGATGGTTTGCGGCACGGTTTGCGGATACGGGTTGATGGTCGTTTTCGCGCCGTCGCTCTGGCGCGTCACCACATAATTGGAGCCGTCATACTTGACGGCATAATCGCTGGCCGTCAGCTTGGTCGGATCGCTGACCTTGGCCGACAGAACGGTCGTGCTGGTCGCATTGTTGCGGTAGTCGGCGCCGATGACGGGATCGGGCAACTTGAAGAAGTCGGTCCCCATGTCGCCATTCAAGTCCTGGCCCAGCTTGTGCTGTTCATTGAAGGTGGAAGCCAGTGCGATGGCGACCTTGCCCAGCGAATTCTGGATGCGGTCCAGGCTGCCGCTGCGGAATTCCAGCAAGCCGCCCAGCGCGCCGCCGCTGAGGGAGCTTTCCGACAGTTTGCTGACGCTCG
The DNA here is from genome assembly GCF_030587305.1 of Janthinobacterium sp. SUN206. Classification (NCBI taxonomy): domain Bacteria; kingdom Pseudomonadati; phylum Pseudomonadota; class Betaproteobacteria; order Burkholderiales; family Oxalobacteraceae; genus Janthinobacterium; species Janthinobacterium sp. SUN206. The sequence goes on from NZ_JAPWIB010000001.1 coordinate 2,439,772, forward strand.
AGCCCGTCACATAGCCGATGTCCAGGCGGTTCGGGTCCGTCGGCGACGGCGTGGTGGCCAGTTCAAAGTTCTTGTCGCCCACCACCAGCGGCTGGCCCGAGCCGATCGAGACGGTAATCGAATTGCCGGCGCCAGGCTGAACCGTTGCCTTGACGTATTTATTCAGTTCCGTGATCAACTGGTCGCGCTGGTCCAGCAAATCGTTGGGCTGATTGCTTTCATTCACGGTCAGGTTGGTAATCGAGGTATTCAGTTCCGCGATCTGCTTGGCGTAGGAATTGATCACCTTGACGTTCGACGTGATCTGCGAATTGACGCCGTCGCCGATCTCCGTCAGGCGCGCGCTGAGGCCCTGGAAACGGGCCGTCAGCGAGTTTGCGCTCGACAACAATGCCTGGCGCGACGACACGGACGAGGGATTCGAGCTGAAATCCTGCACGCCCTTGAAGAAATCGGCCATCGCCGGCGACAGCCCGGCCGTGGGGTCCGCCAGCATATTGTCGATCTGCGTGATCTGCGTGTAATACGCGTCGAGCGAACTGGTGGCCGACTGCGCGGCATTCACCTGGGCCGCCATGAAACCGTCGTACTGGCGCTTGACTTGCGATACCTCGGTACCATTGCCAACAAAGCCATAACCGGCATTGTTGAACTGCGCCGTCTGCTGCAGCACCACCTGGCGGTTGTAACCGTCCACGTTGGCATTGGTGATGTTATGCCCGGTCGTCGACAGGCCCACCTGCGCTGCAAGCAAACCGCTCTTACCGATGCTGAGTAGATTCGAAGTCATGGTGTCTTATTGGTTACCGTCAAATGTATTTACGGCAGCCGCGGCGAAAACTTGAAGCGCGCGGCTTGCACGGGGGCAAGGCGGGGCGTCAGCCGACCAGAGAATTTTTAATGATTTTTGTCAATTTGGCAGCGTAATTCGGGTCCGTCGCATAACCGGCTTTCTGCAAGCCCTGGGCGAAGGTGCTGGCGTCGCCCGCGCTGGCCAGGACTTTTTCGTAGCGCTTGTTGTTGGTAATCAACTGCGCATAATCCTTGAAGCTGTCGGCATAGCTGTCATAGGCGCGGAATTTTTCCACCTTGCGCTGCGCCTTGCCATTTACATATTCCGTGGTGACGGCTTCCGTGACCTTGCCCTTCCAGTCGCTGGAAGCCTTGATGCCGAACAGGTTGTGGCTGCTGCTGCCATCGCGGCTGATGATTTCGCGCTTGCCCCAGCCCGTTTCCAGCGCCGCCTGGCCCAGCATGAACTTGGCCGGGATGCCCGTGGCGCGGCTGGCTTCTTCCGCATGCACGCCCAGCTTTTCCTGGAAGGCGCGCACGTGCGGCGCCTGCGTGGCGTTGGCCTTGTCGCTCAGGGTCTTGCCGCTGGCGACGGCGCTGCCGGCCCCCTCGGCGAGGGCGCCCTGCTGCTGGCGGAAGGCGGCCAGCGCCTGCGCCATGCTCGAGGAACGGGGCGACGGCGCTTCGGCGCCATCGGCGGCCAGCGCCTGGTTCGACGACGACAATTGGCGGATCAGCACGTCCGCCAGGCCCGTGCCCCGCTTGGCCAGGTTCTGGCTCGTCTGCTGGTCCAGCATCGAGGTGTACATCTTGCTTTGCTGGCTATCCATGATGCCGTCCTGCGGCGTGGCTTCGCGCATGCTTTTCATCATCATGTTGATGAACATGGCTTCGAATTGCGTGGCCGCCTCTTTCAGGGCGGCGGGATCCTTCGCCTTGGCGGACTGGCGCAAGCCATCCATGCCTTTCACGTCATAGGCGGCGGTATTGCTGAGGTCGGTTTGACTGATCATGGCGTGCCCATCAAATGATTTCGAGTTCGGCGCGCAGCGAACCGGCCGCCTTCATCGCCTGCAGGATGGCCAGCAAGTCTTGCGGCGAGGCGCCGATGGCGTTGAGGGCCTTGACCACGTCGGACAGCGAGGCGCCGCCCTTGACCAGCATGACCTTGCCCGGTTCCTTCTTGATATCGATCTGCGCCGTCTGCGTGACCACCGTGCGCCCGCCCGACAAGGGGGCCGGCTGGCTCACTTGCGGCTCGACATTGATGGTGACGGACAGGTTGCCGTGCGAAATGGCGCACGTTTCCAGGGTCACGGACTGGTTCATCACGACGGAACCGGTGCGCGCATTCATGATGACCTTGGCCGCCAGGCGGGCCGGGTTGACTTCGATGCTTTCCAGCTGGCCCAAAAAGGACACGCGCTGGTCGCTGCCGCTCGGCGACTGCACCTGGATCACGCGGCCGTCGAGCGCGGCGGCCGTGCCGGCGCCGTAGCGGCTGTTGATGGCGTCGACCACGCGGCTGGCGGTGGCGAAATCGGTGGCGTTCAATTCCAGGCGGATGGTGTTGTTGGCGCCCAGCGCCGAAGGCACGGTGCGCTCGACGGTCGCGCCGCCCGAGATGCGGCCCACGCTCAGGTGATTGATGACGACGGAACTGCCGGCCGCCTGCGCGCCCACGCCGCCCACCAGCACGTTGCCTTGCGCCATGCCGTACACCTGGCCGTCGGCGCCCTTCAGGGGCGTCATCAATAAAGTGCCGCCGCGCAAGCTTTTCGCATTGCCCATCGACGACACCGTCACGTCGAGCAACTGGCCCGGCTGGGCAAACGCGGGCAAGGCCGTCGTCACCATCACGGCGGCCACGTTTTTCAGCTGCAAACTAGTGCCTTGCGGCAAGTTGATGCCCTGCTGCTGCAGCATCGCCGCCACGCTCTGGATGGTGAACGGGGTTTGCGTGGTCTGGTCGCCGCTGCCGTCGAGGCCGACGACGAGGCCATAGCCCATCAGCTGATTCTGGCGCACGCCGGCGATGCTGGCCAGGTCCTTGATGCGTTCGGCTTGCGCCACGGGCGCCAGCAGGGAGATGGCCAGGCCGAAAATGGCGAGAAAGCGGGGAAAGGTCGACGTTGCCATGATCAGAACGGCAACAGGCTGAGGAAGAAGCGCGACGCCATCGACGCCATTTCGGCGCGGTCGATCTGGCTGTTGGTGCGGTATTCGACGCGCGCCTCGGCCACCTGGGTCGAGGGCACGACATTGCCCGTGCCGATGGTGTCCGGATTGACCATGCCCGAGAAGCGGATGAATTCCGTGCCCTTGTTCATGGCGATCTGTTTTTCGCCGGCGACGATCAAGTTTCCGTTTGGCAATACTTCGATCACCGTCACGCCGATGGTGCCGGAAAACGTGTTGCTGGCGGACTGGTTGTCGCCATCGGCAAATTTCGTCGCGCCATTCGCCGCCACGGTGCCGCCGAAACGGCCCTGGGCGAAGCCGGGCGTGGAAAAGCCCACGCTGCCGGACTTGTTGCCGGAACTGGCGCCCGCCTTGACGGCATTCGTGCGCTCGGTGATGGCGATCGTCATGGTGTCGCCCACATGGCGCGCGCGGCGGTCTTCGAAGGCGGGACGGTAGGTCGACGGCTGGTAGATGGAACCGTTGTTGACGACCACCGGTTCCGGCATCGGCGCGCGCGTGGTGGTGGGATATTGCACGATGGACGTAGGCGTGATGGCGCAGCCGGACAGCAGGACTGCGGACAACAGGGCGATGATGGGGTATTGCATGGCGAACCTCCGCTGCCATCCGGCGGCGGATGGCATGACGACTATGAAAATTAAAGTTGCGACAATTTCTGCAGCATTTGATCGGATGTGGTGATGGCCTTGCTGTTGATCTCGTAGGCGCGCTGCGTCTGGATCATGTTGACCATTTCCTCGGCCACGTTGACGTTCGACGTCTCGATATAGCCCTGCATCAGCACGCCGGCGCCGTTCGTGCCCGGGGTGTTGGTTTGCGCCACGCCGGAGGCGCCCGTTTCCATGTACAGGTTTTCGCCCTTCGATTCCAGGCCGGCGGGGTTGACGAAAGTGGTCAGTTGCAACGAGCCGATTTGCGATGGCGCAACAGTGTCGGGCAAGGTGACGGAGACGGTGCCGTCGCGCGCCACGGTCAGGCTCAGCGCATTGGTCGGCACGGTGATGGCGGGCTGGATGACGAAACCTTCCGAGGTGACGAGCTGGCCGTTGGCATCCGTCTGGAACGAACCGTCGCGCGTGTAGGCGGTGGCGCCGTCCGGCATCAGCACCTGAAAGAAACCGGTGCCGTTGACCATCACGTCGCGCGAATTGCCCGAAGCCTGGGGATTGCCCTGCGTATGGATGCGTTCGGTCGCCACGGTGCGTACGCCCGTGCCGATCTGTAAGCCCGATGGCAGCTGGGTCTGCTGCGACGATTGCGCGCCCGGCTGGCGCACATTTTGATACAGCAAGTCTTCAAACACGGCGCGCGACTTCTTGAAGCCCGTGGTGCTGACGTTGGCCAGGTTATTGGCGATCACGTCCATCTGCGTTTGCTGCGCTTCCAGGCCGGTCTTGGCAATCCAAAGGGAACGAATCATGATATTTCTCCAATAACAGCGCTAACCAGCCCTGTAGACTATTTCTATGCGACCATTATGCGGTGGCCCCCATCAATTCAAAGCGAGGATCTGGGTGGCTTTCGCCGCGTTATTCTCGGCATTCTTCAACAAGCTCATTTGCGTTTCGAACTGGCGCGCCAGGGCGATCATGCTGACCATCGAGTCGACGGGGCTGACATTGCTGCCTTCCAGAGCACCGGTGGTCAGCTTGACGGCCTGGTCGGCCTGCGCCACCGTGCCATCCTTCAGGCGGAACAGGCCGTCGTCGCCGCGCACCAGTTGCTGCTCGGGCGGGTTGACCAGCTTGATGCGCCCCAGCACCGTCGAGGGGCCGGGCGGCACGTCGGTGGAAATCGTGCCCACCGTGCCGTCGCTGGCGATGGCCACCGTCACGCCGGGCGGAATCGCCATGGGGCCCGTATCGCCCTGCACCATCAGCCCGCCCTGCGTTTGCAGCATGCCGTTTTCATTGAGTTTCAGGGCGCCGTTGCGGGTGTAGGCTTCAGAACCGTCGGCCGACTGCACCGCGATCCAGCCGCCATTTTCCACGGCCACGTCGAGCGCGCGACCCGTGTGCTGCATGGGACCTTGCGTGAAATCGGAACCGACCGTCGAATCGACGACGAAGGCGCGCGTCGGCATCATGCCGTCGGCCACCACGGGCACGGCACGGAACGAGTCGAGCTGGGCACGGAAACCCGTGCTGGTGGCGTTCGCCAGGTTGTTCGCCGTGGTCGCCTGCTTGTCGAGGATGTGCTTGGCGCCCGAGCCGGCGGTGTAGATGAGACGGTCCATGTGTTTTCTCCGTGCAAAACGAAAGCCGGGAGCAGTCCGAAAGAACCGCTCCCCTTACTCTTAACGCAGGTTGACGAGGGTCTGCAAGACGGAATCCTGCGTCTTGATGGTCTGCGCATTCGCCTGGTAGGCGCGCTGGGCCGTGATCATGTTGACCAGCTCCGCCGTCAGGTCGACGTTCGACACTTCCACCGCCGAGGCGCGCAAGTTGCCCAGGGTGCCAGTCTTCGGTTCGCCCGTGATGGGCTTGCCCGAGGCCGAGCTTTCCACCCAGGCGTTGTTGCCCAGCGGCTCCAGGCCGTTCGGGTTGGTAAAGTTGCTCAACACCACTTGGCCCAGGGCGCGCGTCTTGCCATTGTTGTACTGGCCCTGGATGACGCCGTCGTCACCGACGATGAATTGGCTCAGCTGGCCCGCCTTGTAGCCGTCCGCTTCCGTTTTCTTTTCCGCCGTGGTGGTGCCCAGCTGGGTCGACCTGGTGAAATCGACCTGGACCGACAGGGTCGCATTCGCGCCCGTGGCCGGGAAGATCGGCAGGTTGACGGTGACGGGCAAGGTTTGCGGCGGCGTCAGGGCCAACATGGCGGCCCGGTCCAGGCTGCCGACCGTGTTGAAGACCAGGGAACCGGTCTTGACGGCCGGCACCACGGTCACGTTGCGGATGGCCTCGTCGATCTGGTCGGGCGTGCGGCTCGAGTTGACGCCGTTCGGCACTGCGCTGCCGTAGGTGGCGGCGATGGCGGCCAGTTGCGCCGGCGTGGCGCCCGCGGCGGCGGCAGCGGCCGAGACGGCGGCACCGACCGCATTGCCATAGGCGACGGCGGCGGCCGTCACGTTGGCCGGCACCAGCGGCACGGCCGTGGCGGCGGCCTGGTAGGCGGCGCGCGCGGCCAGCGAGGCTGGGTCCGTCTGCAGGGCGGCCGCGACCTTCATGCTGGTTACTTCCGTGCCGTCAATGGCCGAGTAGACATCCCAGGTGTTGGTGCCCGTCTTGACATAGAAATTCGCCATGTTGTGGGAATTGCCCAGCGAATCGAAGACTTCGACGGGGAACTGCTTGTGGTAGGAGGTGTCGTCCGTCGACTTGAACGGCACCGTGGTCGGCATGGCCGTGTTCGAATTGAGGTTGACTTGCGTGTCGACCTTGGTCGTTGCCTGGGGCTTCATGTCCGACTGGTCGATCTGCAGGGGCACGACGGCGCCGGCAACGATCTTGCCGTTGACGTCGGCCGGATAGCCGGTCAGCTGCGCCAGCTGGGCGTTGACGATGAAACCGCTCTTGTCGACCTGGAACTGGCCATTGCGCGAATACTGGATGGCGCCATTCACGCTGGTACGGAAGAAGCCGCCGCCATTGATGGCGATATCGAGGGGATTTTGCGACGTTTCCAGGTTACCCTGGTTGAATTGCTGGGCGATTTGCGAGACCGACACGCCGATCCCCGCCTGGTTGCCGCCCACGCCATACAGCGAGTTGGCATAAATGTCGGCGAACTGGGCCTGCGACTGCTTGAAACCCACGGTCGACGAGTTGGCGATGTTGTTGCCGATGACGTCCAGCGATTTGGCGGCGCCATTCAAGCCGCTCAGGCCTTGTTGGAAAGACATTGTGTTCTCCTGGTAGAAATTAGGGGTAGAGGGTCACGCTAAGGGGAAGCGGCTTACAGAATCTGTTTCACGTCGGCCATGGTGATGCTGCCCACGCCCGGCACATTCAATTTCACGCCATTGGCGCCCGTCGACACGCTGGCGACCGAACCGAACATCAGCGCCGTTGCATCCTTGAGCTTGGTGCCGCCGCGCGTCGCTTCCACGGCGAAGGTGTAGGCGCCGTCGGCCAGCACGACCGGCTTGCCATCCTTGTCGAGGTCGGCGGTGGAACCGTTCCAGCCCAGCGGCAAGGTGCCCGCCGGCTGGGCGCCCAGGTCGATGGAATGGACTTCCTTGCCATCCTTGTAGATGACGACCTTGACCTTGTCGGCGGCCGTGGCCAGGTCCACGCCCAGCAGCGCGGCGCTCTTGCTCAAGTTGATGTCCTTGCCCGCCGTCAAGACGCCATGGCCGATGATGTTGGCCGCCTGCATCGATTCGGCTTGCTGGTAGCTGGCTTTCAAGCTTTCCACGGTGGTATTGAGCTTGTTGACGCCCGTCACCGTCGACAACTGGGCCAGCTGGCTGGTCAGCTGTGCATTGTCCAGCGGATTCATCGGATCCTGGTTTTTCAGCTGGGTAACCAGCAGGGTGAGGAATTTGTTCGTTTCCGCTTCGACACTGCCTGCCTCGGCCGTCGTCTTCTTCGGATTCATCGTCGCCATCAGGTCGGTGACTTTGGAGGTGTTCGTATCGATGATTGCCATAATGATCAGTCAGCCTTACTGGCCGAGGGTGAGGGTTTTCAGGAGCAGCGACTTGGCCGCGTTCATGGTTTCCACGTTGGTCTGGTACGAGCGCGAAGCCGACAGCATGTTGACCATTTCGTCGACCGTATTCACGTTGGGCATGGTGACGTAGCCCTTCTCGTCGGCCAGCGGATTCTTCGGGTCGTAGACCAGCTTCATCGGCGACGGGTCCTCGATCACCTTCTGCACCTTGACGGCCGTGGCGCCGTTGGCCATGGGCACGGCTTCGAACACCACCTGCTTGGCGCGGTAGGCTTCGCCCGTGGCGCTGGTGGCGCTGTCGGCATTGGCCAGGTTGCTGGCCACCGTGTTCAGGCGCTGCGCCTGGGCGCTCATGGCCGAACCGGAAACATTGAAGATATTAAATAGCGACATGATTATTGTCCTCCCTGGATGGCCGTCAGCATGCCCTTGATCTGCGAATTGAGGAACGTCACGGCCGCCTCGTAGCGGATGGCATTGTCGGCAAACGCGTTGCGCTCGAGATCCATGTCGACCGTATTGCCGTCGACGGCGCCCTGGGCCGGCGCGCGGTACAGCAGCGGCGTGCCGTCGGCCAGGGTCTCGACCTTGCCGCCACCGGGTGCGCCCGCAGCTGCGGCCACGCCCTTGCCCGGCATATGCTGCGGTGCCGTGCCCTTCAGGGCCGGCGGCACGCCATCCTTGCGCGCCATCGCCCCCTTCAGCGCGGCGGCGAAATCGACGTCGCGCGCCTTGTAGTTGGGCGTGTCGGCATTGGCGATATTCGAGGCGAGCAATTCCTGGCGCGTCGAGCGCAGGCTCAGCGCCGTCTCGTTGAAGCGCATGTAATCGTCGAGTTTCCCTATCATGTCAGGCTCCGGAAAGATCTGCCACTGGCGCCCGAGATGGCGGAAGGATGGCGGATTAGTGATGACAGGAAACATAGTAAGGTGCCCACCAGCAAGACCATCGTCGGATCAGACCGTACTTTTACCCCTTAATCGGCGCTTCGAACGGGGCGGCGCGCACTATCATGGCACTATTCCAGAGGCCTATCACCATGAAAACACCGCTCGCTTTCTTCTTTGCTTTTGCCGCCCTGCCACTGCTGGCGCAGGCGCAAAACACCGGCCGGCAAACGCCGGAAGCGCTGCGCAACAGCGTGGAACAATTCCTGCAGGTGCAAAGCAACGGCTTGCCCGGCAAGGTGACTGTCACCGTCGGCGCCGTCGATCCGCGCCTGAACCTGGCTGCCTGCCCCGCGCCGCAGGCGTTCATGGCGCCGGGCGCGCGCGCCTGGGGCAAGACCACCGTCGGCGTGCGCTGCACGGCGCCCTCCAGCTGGACTATTTATTTGCAAGCGAACGTGGCCGTCGTCGGCGACTACGTGGCCAGCGCTGTGCCGCTGGCGCAAGGACAAGCCATCGACGCCAGCCAGCTGGTGACGATGCAGGGCGACCTGGCCGCATTGCCGGCAGGCATCGCCACCGACATGGCCCAGGTCGTGGGCGCCAGCACGAATATTTCCTTGCCGCCAGGCACGCCGATGCGCCTCGACACCCTGCGCCGCAAACCGGTGGTGATGCAAGGCCAGCTGGTGCGCGTCGTTTCGAGTGGCAACGGTTTCCAGGTGGCATCAGAAGGACGCGCCATCGGCAGCGCCGGCGATGGCCAGACGGTGCAGGTACGCACGCAGAGCGGCCAGCAGATCAGCGGCGTGGCGCGGGCTGGCGGCCTGGTGGAGGTGGCGTTTTAAACACGGATGGACAGCGATATTGTGGTCTGGCGCACTAAAGTTTCGGCAAAAGGTGCCGATAATGACACATATCCCGGAGTTTTTTGACTTCGACCAGACGAGGATCACGCTGTGAAAATTACCGATAACACCATTAAAAGCAATCCCGGCCTGCCGGTGGCGCCCGCGAGTACCTCCGGCGCCCGGAATGCCGAGAAAGCCCAGGCAACACCGACAACGTCGGACAATGTACGCCTGTCGCCGCAAGGACAGGCATTAGCGGCCAGTGCAACTGCCGGCAGCGGCGCCGTGTTCGACACGAAAAAAGTCGAACGCATCAAGCTCGCGATCGCCGACGGCCAGTTCCAGGTCAACTCAGAAAAAGTGGCGGACGGTCTCCTCGACACGGTCAAGGACTTGCTGCACTCACGAAATAGATAGGTTCCCTCATGCAATCAGTGACTCCGTTTTCCAGCCTGCGCGACGAGCAACAGCTCATGACCACATTGCTGGCATTGATGAAAGAAGAACAGCGGCATCTGGTTGCGGCTGACATCGATGCAATCACGGAGCTCACGGCGCGCAAGACGGCACTGGTAGGACAATTGAGCCAGTTGGCGGCGCAACGCCACCAGGCGCTGGCGGCAGCCGGTTTCACGGCGGCCGAAGCGGGCATGGAAGACTGGCTGGTCGGCGCCAATGAAGCCGACGCGGCGCCCCTGTGGAAAGCCCTGCTCGAGACGACGCGCGAAGCCAAGGAACAAAACCGCCTGAACAGCCTGCTCGTCAACAAGCACATGCTGCACACGCAAGGCGCCCTGAACGCCATGCGCCCCCCGGCCCAGAGCGGCAATTTCTACGGCCCCAGCGGCCAACCGACGACGAACACGGCCAGCCGGCGCGTCGTCATCGGCTAACAGCCTTGATTCGACGCTCATCCCAACAAATCGGGAAACACGAACGACCCGCACAGTATTAATCCATTGCTGCACGCATGCGCCGTGGCCGCCGCCACATAGGCGGGCGCCAGGCCCAAGCTGCGCGCCGCCAAGTAGCTGGCCGCGAAGATACCTCCGGCAATCAAAGTCATGCTGGCATGCAAAATGCCGGAGCCGCCCATGACATGCAAGACGGAAAACAGTATCGCGCTGGCCAACAGGCTATAGCCGGCACGCACCTTGTAGCGGCGCAACACTTCAAGCGGCAGCCACTGCCCGATGAGCGTCTCGAACAATGGCGCCCAGACGACGACTGTCCAGAATATCCGGACCGTACCGGCACCTTCCAGCGATGATGAAGCGGAGCCGCCCAGCTGCTGTGGCGAGAACAAGGCCAGGGCTGCCAACAGCAACAGCATGGCAATGAAAAAATTGACGGCGCCCGCGCACAAGCCCAGGCGCATGGCGCCCCGCATGGGGCGCTTTGCCATGCTCGCCCGCAGTGCAGCCAAGTTGACAGCCAGTCGTGGCATCGGCAAGTTCGTCGCTTTCAACATCCGTGTATTGCTCCTCATGGCGTACCCTGCCCACATGGGCACATATACGACCATCATAGCCCGGCACAGCCATGCGAAACCATATCAATTGTTGCAAAAAAGCATACAGCCCAGCGTATGTCAGCCGTGCGCGGGACGCCCCGCATGCTGGCGGTATTTCGCCACGATAGCTTGCGCCCTGGCGCTGGCGGCCGCTTGCTGCTCCGGCGTCAGTTCCGCCTGCAGCCAGTGCCAGTATTCGTCCTGGTAGGGATTGGTGACGCCGGGCGCGAGGATGTCGTCGTAGACCTGGCGCAGCGCCAGCAGGTAGCCATACGCTTGCGGCGCATCTTTCTGCACCACCTCGCCATCGCGCAGGTAGGCCATCATCAGGGTAGCCACGCTGGTCAGCTCCGCCTCGTCCGCCTGCGCCGTCAGCTGGGCGATCGCTTGCCGCTTCCACGCCTGCACCAGCGGATCGTCGGGACGGTTGCGCAGCGCGCTGCGGTCGCCGAACGGCCCTTCCGACAGGAAGATAGTCGCCGCGCCAGGCACGCCCGCCCTGGCGGCAGTCGCCAGGTAGCCGAGGCGCTCCTCGCGCTGGCGCTGCGTCAGGCCCGCGCACAGCTGCTGCTGGGCGGCTTTTTCCTGCGCCGTCATCTCGCGCCCCAGCTCGAATTCCAGCCCCGGCAAGCGCCTTTCTTTCTCAAATGAAATGCAGTCGTCGAGCAGATTGTAGGCCGCATACGCGTCTTCCGGCTTGCCGCTGGCCGCCAGGCGCGCGAGCTGCTGCGCCAGGGTGACGGGCATCGGCGCGGCATCGGCGACCGGGCTGGCATCGATATTCAGATACGATTCCAGGCTGCGTCCCGCCGACGCGCCTGCGGCGGAGGTGGCGGCAGCTTCCGGCGCGCCGCTCTCGGGAGCGGGCCAGTACACGAGCGCCAGCGCTGCCGCGATAGCGGCGGCGATGGCCAGGCCGGTGAATTTGACGTTCATGGTGAGGAAGCGCGTGGATGGGAAACGCACGTTACCACAGGCGCGCGGCGGCGGGCCGCACGCCTCCGCACGCTCAGCCGCCGGCCTTTTTCGGCTGGTGGCCCAGCTTGGCCAGCGCAGCCAGGATGGCGTCGACATGGTCGCCCTGCACTTCGATCACGCCATCCTTGACGGTGCCGCCCGAGCCGCACTGCGTGCGCAACTGCTTGCCCAGCAGGGCCAGCGCGGTGGCGTCCAGCGGCAAGCCCTTGACCACGGTGACGCTCTTGCCGCCACGGCCCTTGGTCTGGCGCGAGACGCGCACCACGCCATCGCCCGCGGGCGCCGCCTTCGCTTGCGCCTTGCACGCGCACTGCGCCAGCGGCTGGCGGCAGGCGGGACACATGCGGCCCGTTTCAGTGGAATAGACGAGACCGCCCAGGGAGCTACTTTTCATGAGGAAACGATAAAAGAGGAAGAAAGCGCGATTGTACCAAGCGGCAGCCCGCAGTTGACGAGCGTCAATTGGCCGGCGCAGGCGCCACGGGCGCCGTCGGCACTTCCGTCACCGTTTCGGGGATGCCCGACAAAATCGTCACGGCGACCCGGCGGTTGCGCGCGCGCCCTTCCGGCGTGGCGTTCGGCGCCACGGGGATATTGTCGGCGTGGCCCACGGCCGTCAGGCGCGACGCCTTGACGCCGCTGGCGATGAACAGGCGCACCACGGCGCTGGCGCGCGCGGCCGACAACTCCCAGTTCGAGGCAAAGGTCGAATTGCTGATCGGCTGCACATCCGTATGCCCTTCCACCTGCACGTCGTGCGTGTCGTCCTTGAGCAGCACGGCCACGGCGCGCAAGGCCTGGTCCGATTCCGCCGTCAGGCCCGCCGCGCCCGGATCGAACAGCACGCTGGCATTGATTTCCACGCTCACACCGCGGCTCGTCTGCGTGACCCGCACCTTGCCTTCCTTGACCAGCGGCGCCAGGGTCGACGTCAGGTCCTGCGCCAGGCGCGTCATGTGTTCGCGCTCGCGGCGGATGGCTTCCGTGCGGCGTTTCAGGGCGGGATTGGGCAACGGGATGGCCTGCGGCGCTTCCATGATGATGGGCGGCGCGCCCTTTTCCAGGCTGAAGGCCTGGCCGATGGCGCTCTGGAAGACGCGGTACTTGCCTTCGTTAACTTGCGAAATCGCATACATGACGACGAAAAAGGCGAACAGCAGGGTGATGAAGTCGGCGTACGAGATCAGCCAGCGGTCCTGGTTATCCGGTTCCTCGTCATACTTCCTGCGCGCGCGCCGCATCATGGTCAATGCTCGTGCAAGAGGCTGGACACGCGCTCTTCGATGATGCGCGTGTGGTCGCCCGTGGCGATGTCGTACAGCACGGCGGCCGTGATTTCATATTGCACCACGCGGCGCGAGACGATGGCCTTGAGTTTATTGGCCACCGGCAGGAACAGCAGATTGGCCAGACCCACGCCATAGATGGTCGAGACGAAGGCCACGGCGATGCCGCCGCCCAGCTTGCTGGGGTCGGTGAGGTTTTCCATCACGTGGATCAGGCCCAGCACGGCGCCCAGGATGCCGATTGTAGGCGAATAGCCGGCCGCCGATTCCCACACCTTGACGGCCTGGCGCTCGGCCATTTCGTAGGCGGAGATTTCCACGTCGAGCAGCTGACGCAGCTTGTCGGGCGCGATGCCGTCGACGATCATGCGCAAACCCTTGGCGTTGAAGCGGTCGGCCGTGTTTTCCATCAGGCGTTCGAGCGCCAGCGGGCCGTCGCGGCGCGCCGTCAGGCTCCATTGCCCGATGTCGCGCGCCAGCGCAGCGCGCGTGTCGGACGGCGGCAGGAACACCCAGCGCAGCATTTCCAGGCCGCGGACAAAAGTGCGCAGCCGCGTCTGCAGCAGCACGGCGCCGAAGGTGCCGACGATGACGATGGCAAAGGCGGCCGGCTGCAGCAGGGAGGCCATCTTGCCGCCTTCCAGTGCCTGGCCGACCAGCAGGCCGGCCAGCGCCAGCGCCAGCCCGATTACGCTGGACCAGTCCACGCCAGCTCCCTCAAGGTTGCGCGCAGGCGCGCGACGGCCTGGGTATGCAGCTGCGAGACGCGCGATTCGGATACGCCCATCACCGCGCCGATCTCCTTCAGGTTCAGCTCTTCTTCGTAATACAGGCCCATGAGTATTTTCTCGCGTGGCGGCAGCGCGTCGATGGCATCGATCACGGATTGCCGGAAATCGGTATCGAGCAGGGAACGCAAGGGGTCGCTGTCCTCGTCCACGCAGTGGCGGTCGAGGAAGCTGTCATTGCCGTCCGGGTCATGAAAGTCTTCGTAGTACACGAGCTGGTGGCCGCCGCCGTCGCCCAGCATTTCCTGGTAGTCGGCCAGCGACATTTTCAGCAGCTTCGCCACTTCCGACTCGGTCGGCGGATGGCCGAGGCGCTGCTGCAGGGTGCTCATCGCCTCTTCGATCTTGCGCATGTTCTGGCGCATGCTGCGCGGCAGCCAGTCGCTGGTGCGCAATTCGTCGAGCATGGCGCCGCGGATGCGCAGCACGGCATACGTCTCGAACTGCGCGCCATGCGTCTCTTCATAGCGCGTAATGGCATCGAGCAGGCCGATCATGCCGGCCTGGATCAGGTCATCGACCTCGACCGAAGGCGGCAATTTCGCCTTCATATGGTGCGCCAGACGCTTCACCAGCGGAATGTGCTCCGTCAGCAAATAGTCCTTGTTCGATTTCCCTTTGACCGTGTACATAGGCTGCTTATTGTTTTCTCATCTTATCTGGTGCTGCGGTTCGATTCAGGCGCTGAACTGGTGCGGGCTCCCCGTCTGGTACAAGGTGCCGCCAAGCACCGGCGCCGCCGAACGGGCCAGCCGCTCGGCCAGTCCGCGAAACGCCACCGACGCTCCCGCCAGCGGAAACGCATCGACCACGCTGCGGCCCAGCCGCGCCGCGCGGTGCAGATACTCGTCGGCAGGCACGGACCCCATCGAAGTCAGCTTCACGGCCAGGTAGCGGCTCGCCGCCTGCGCCATATTATCGTATACCACTTTTGCTTCGGATTCGGAAGCGCCGGTGACGAGAATGCCGAACGGACGGCGTCCCAGTTCCTGGCTCAGGCGCTTGATCAGGCAGTACGCCGCCTTGATCGAGGTGGCGCTGGTCGAGACTTGCACGACGATATCCGACGATGCCATCAGCGGCACGGGGAAGCAGGCCCCCTCGTCCGCCACGACGCCGTCGACCAGCACGATGCCGCTCTGGCGCGCCAGCACCTCGAACGTCTTGCCCAGGCGGCGCAGTTCATCCTCGCCCGCATAATCCATGCTGTCCATCAAATGGTTGCGCGCGCCCAGGCTGGCCACGCCGAAGCCTTGCGGCACCTGGTGGATGACCTGGTTCAAGCCGCACTGCTGGCGCGCCACGTCGCGCAGGCTGGCGCCGTGCGCCAGTCCCAGGCGCGATGCCACGCCATCGCTGCCGCCGCTGGCGTCGAGCAGCAGCACGTCATTGCCGCCGTAGACGAGCGACGCGCCCAGGTTGACCAGCATGGCGCCCTTGTCGTCCTGCGGCGTGGCCGAGAGGAACGTCATGACGCGCGGCTGCGGGCCGGCCAGCATGCGGCGCAAGCCTTCGGCCTGGTCGAAATCGAAATTAGCCAAGGTGCACCCCGCGCGCTTCATTGTTGCGGGCGGCCGCCTGCGCCATCAGCAGCGGCAGTTCGGCGTCGGAAAACTGCGTGGCCGCCGCATCGCGCTTGAGCTTGAAGGCACGGTCGATCAGGTAGCCGCGGTCGGCCAGGTACAGGTCTTCCGGCACGCGCTGGCCGTTCGACACATAAAACAGGTTCAGCTTCTGGCGGATCACCACGTCGAGCACATTGCCGATCGAGGCCGCTTCATCGAGCTTGGTCATGATGCAGCCGGCCAGGCCGCTGCCCTGATACGCGCGTACCACTTCATTCAACGTTTCCTGCGTGGCCGTGGAGTTCAGGCACAGCAGGCGCTTCACGTCGGCGCCGGCGCCCGACAGCATGGCCACCTGTTCCGTCACCATCTGGTCGCGCTGGCTCACGCCCACCGTATCGATCAGCACCGTGTGCTTGTTCTTCAATTCCTTCAGGGCGATGCGCAAGTCCGCCTCGTCCTTCACGGAATGCACCATCACGCCGAGGATCTTGCCGTAGATGCGCAGCTGTTCATGCGCGCCGATACGATAGGCATCCGTGGTGATCAGGGCCAGCTTTTCCGGGCCGTGGCGCATCACGCAGCGGGCCGCCAGCTTGGCCGTGCTGGTGGTCTTGCCGACGCCCGTCGGGCCCACCAGGGCAAACACGCCGCCCTGCTCCAGCATGGCGTCTTCATTGGCCACAGTATTCAGGTTACGGCTGAGGACCGTCTTGATCCAGCGCATGCTTTGCGCGCCGTCGAGGCCGGCCGGCAGCTTGTCGATCAGGTAGCGCGCCAGGCTGGCCGAGAAGCCGGCCGCCAGCATTTCGCGCAGCACGACGGCTTTTTGCGGCTCGCGCTGCTGCGTCGAACCCCACGAGATTTCCGCCAGCTGGGTTTCCATCATGCCGCGCATGGCGCGGATTTCATTCATCATGCCGCTCATCTCGGCGGCGGCGTTTTCCTTGACGTGCGCCAGCGCGCTGGCCATCATCTGCTGCATGCGGGCCATGTCCACTGGCTCGGAGGCAGCCTGGCGCGGCGCGGCAGGACGTGGCGCGGCCGGGCGCTGGGCCGGGGCGGCCGGACGCTGCGGCGTGGCGAACTGGGTCTGCAACTGGGGACGGGGCTGGGCCATTTCGGAGGCGGCCGGCGGCGAGGCCAGCGAAGCGGCGTCGTCATTGGCCAGCGCGAGGATTTCCACCACGCCATCGGCCTGGCGGTTCGACAGGATCACGGCATCGGGGCCCAGCGCTTCGCGCACCTTGCGCAGCGCATCGCGCGACGAGGCGCCCGTAAATTTCTTCACATTCATGACCGGCCTCCCAGGGCGGGGGTGGCGCAATATTGGCTGAACTGTGTGACCATCGTCGACTCCTGTTGCTTGAGTGCTGTCTTCCACATGGACACAGATCACCCGGACAGTTTCCATTATTAGCGATGCTTGCAGGAAATGATCGAAGGAACAGGACGGGAAAGTACCCGTTATTCAGTTTGCCGAGAGGAAATTGATGTTTATTTGACCAAAAGCAAGCACCGGGCGTCCGTCCCGCAGGAACCGACCCCGATGCCGCTCATCACAACTACTGCGCGCCCACCAGCGCCGTGACGCGGATGGTCTTGGTTTCCGGCACTTCCGCATGCGACAGCACTTTGAGCTGCGGCAAGGCGCGGCGCAGGAAACGCGACAGCAAGGCGCGCAGCGGCGCCGGCACCAGCAGCACGGGCGTCAGGCCCAGCGCTTCCTGTTGCTGGGCAGCCAGGCCCGCCTGGTGCGCGATGGTGTCGGCCAGGCCCGGCTCGATGCCGGCGCCGTCGCCGCCATTGCCCATCGCCTGCATCAGCAGCCGCTCCAGGCGGCTGTCGAGGGTCATCACGGACAGTTCGGCCGAGCCGGGGAACAGTTGCTGCACGATGGCACGGCCCAGGGCCACGCGCACCAGCGCCGTCAGGTCGTTCGGGTCTTGCGTGCTGACCGTATGCTCGGCCAGGGTTTCGATGATGGTGCGCATGTCGCGGATGTGCACGCCCTCGGCCAGCAGGTTCTGCAGCACCTTTTGCAAGGTCGACAGGGACAGCATCTTCGGCACCAGGTCTTCCACCAGGCGCGGCGACTCCTTGCCCAGGTGGTCGAGCAGCGATTGCACTTCCGCGCGGCCCAGCAGCTCGGAAGCGTGCGAGGTGATCAGGTGATTCAGGTGCGTGGCCACCACCGTCCCCGCGTCGACCACCGTATAGCCCATCGACTGGGCCTGGTCGCGCAGGCTGGCGTCGATCCAGGTGGCGGGCAGGCCGAAGGCGGGGTCGTTCGTGGCCAGGCCGGGCAAGGTGCCGCTGGCCATGCCGGGATTAATCGCCAGGAACTGGCCGTTGAACGCTTCGCCCACGCCCACTTCCACGCCCTTGAGGGTGATGCGGTAGGCGGACGGTTTCAATTCCAGGTTGTCGCGGATATGCACGGGCGGCGCCAGGAAACCCACTTCCTGGGCAAATTTCTTGCGGATGCCCTTGATGCGTTTGAGCAATTCGCCGCCCTGCGTCTTGTCGACCAGGGGGATCAAACGGTAGCCCACTTCCAGGCCCAGGGTATCGACGGGCATGATGTCTTGCCAGCTGGCTTCTTCCTGCTCGGGCGCCACGGTTGCTTGCGGCACTTCGGCCGGCTTTTCGGCCGCCGCTTTTTCCTGCGTGCGTTTCTTGCTGATCAGATAGGCGGAGCCGGCCAGCAGGGACGCCAGCAGGATGAAGACCATGTTCGGCATGCCGGGAATCAAGCCCATGCCGCCGATGATGCCGGCGGTAATATACAGCACTTGCGGTTTCGCAAACAATTGCCCCACCAGCTGGGTGCCGATGTCCTGTTCGCTGGCCACGCGCGAGACGACGATACCGGCCGCCGTGGAAATGATCAGCGAAGGAATCTGCGCCACCAGGCCGTCACCGATGGCCAGCAAGGTGTAGTTCTTGAGCGCATCGGCAAAGCCCATGTCGTGCTGCAGCAGGCCCACCAGCAAGCCGCCGACGATATTGATGACGGTGACCATGATGCCGGCGATGGCGTCGCCGCGCACGTATTTGCTGGCGCCGTCCATGGCGCCATAGAATTCCGCTTCCTGCGCCACTTCCGTGCGGCGGCGGCGCGCTTCGTCTTCGCCGATCAGGCCCGCGTTCAGGTCGGCATCGATGGCCATCTGTTTACCAGGCATGGCGTCCAGCGCGAAACGGGCGCCCACCTCGGCGATACGGCCCGCACCCTTGGTCACGACGGTAAAGTTGATGATCGTCAAAATGATAAACACGACGATACCGACCGTGTAGTTGCCGCCGATCAAGAAGTGACCGAACGCTTCAATCACTTTACCGGCCGCGTCGGCGCCCGTATGGCCTTCCGTCAGCACCACGCGCGTGGATGCCACGTTCAGCGACAGGCGCAGCATGGTCGACACGAGCAGGATGGTCGGGAACGCCATGAAGTCGAGCGGCTTGACCGTGTACAGCGCCGTCAGCAGCACGATGATGGACAGCGCGATATTAAAACTGAAGAAGATGTCGAGGATGAAGGCCGGCAGCGGCAGCACCATCATCGCCAGCAGCATGATGATGATGACAGGCGCGGCGATGCCCTTGCTGGCGTTGCCACCCATTCCGCTGAGCCAGGCTGGCATTCTCAGGCCGTTCATGGTGTACTTCCTTTATTCTTGTCTTCTGCGCCGGCTGCGGGCGGTGTCTGTGAGGCGGGATTCTGCGGGTCGAGCTCGGGCGGCACGTCGAGTTTCTTCGGCTTGTCGGGACGCTCGCCCTGGCCCTTGCCATAGCTGCGCAGCTGGAACACGTAGGCCAGCACTTCGGCCACGGCGCCGTACAGCGCCTCGGGAATCTCGTCGCCGATGTCCGTATGCTTGTACAGCGCGCGCGCCAGGGCCGGCGCTTCCAGGATGGCGACCTTGTGTTCGCCGGCCAGTTCGCGGATCTTCGCCGCCACCTCGTCGACGCCCTTGGCCACCACCTGCGGCGCGCCGCGCGAATTCTCGCCATACTTCAAGGCCACCGCGTAGTGGGTAGGGTTGGTCACCACCACGTCGGCCGTCGGCACGTCGGCCATCATGCGGCGGCGCGACATTTCATGCTGCATCTGGCGGATCTTCGCCTTGATCTGCGGATTGCCGTCCGATTCCTTCGACTCTTGCTTGACTTCCTGCAAGGACATTTTCATCTTGTTGGCGTAATGCCACATCTGGTACGGCCCGTCGATGGCGGCGATCAAGCCCAGCGCGCCGACGATCAGCAGGAAAGCCGTGATCAAGAGGCTGATCAGATGGGCCGAACCGGCGCGCAGGGATTCCACCGACAAGCCCAGCACGGCGTCCTTTTGATGCTGCATCACCATCCAGGCGACGACGCCCACGACGAGGGTCTTGGCGATGGCCTTGAGCAATTCCACCAGCGCATTCTTCGAAAACATGTTGCCCAGGCCGCGAATCGGGTTGAGCTTGCCAAAATTGGGTGTAAACGCCTTGGAACTGAACAGCCAGCCGCCCACCAGCACGGGCGAAGCCAGGGCGACGAGCATGATGGCCAGCGCGTACGGCAGGCACGTCAGCAAGACCGAGCCCACGTCGTAGCCGATGCGCAACATCATCGCGTCGGGATTGAGTATCTGCTCCCGGTCCAGGGTCAGCCCGGACACCATGACGGCCGTCAACCGCCGCACGATGGCGTCGCCAGCAAACCACAGGCAGCAGCCGGACGCCATCAACACAGTGAACGTTGCCACTTCACGCGATCGCGGAACGTCGCCTTCCTCACGCGCCTGCTCGAGGCGCTTCGGTGACGCGGCTTCGGTCTTTTCTGCGTCGCTGTCTTCCGACATCAATCAACTCCGGTGAAGTCCTGCAGCCTGGCTAGGCGCAATACGGACTGGGCATGTGGCATTATCGAGTCAAGTGCCTGTTTACCATCGGCGGAACAGGAGGACAAATGCCCTGTATTTCCTTTGCCTAAATGAAACAAGGCGCCGCAGGCGCCCACTTCAAAGGAGACCGAAAAATGGTCAGGACAAGGCGCAGCCCCGAAGACAGTACGAATAGTACGGCGAGGGGTTGCAACGCAGTCATGGCCATTTTCTCGGGGCTCCTAACGGTTTTTTCTCGCCTCGGCCTGTTTCACGGTCTGCTCGATGGCACCAAACAGGGATTTACCATCATCGCCCAGCATTTCCAACCGGAGCACGTCGCCGAACAGCAAATACGGCGTGCTGGCGACGCCATCGGCGATCATCTCCTGGTTACGTCGCTCAAAAATACTGGAAAATCCTTTCTTGACTTCCTTGTTGGCGACCCCGCCCGCGCTGACCACGCTGCCGGCGCGCGCGTTGCGCGTCTGGCACAGGTGGGCGAGCAATTGCGGGTAATTGAACGCCATGTCGGCGCCCGCGTGGGGCTGGCCCGTCAACTTGCCGTTCAGGCTGCAGCGCAGCGCGTAATGCACCTTGCCGCCGCGCCAGGCGTCCCCCAACTCGTCGGGCGTGATGGCGACTGGAGAGCACGCCATGGCCGGTTTCGCCTGCAGGAAACCATAACCACTCGCCTGCTCGTCCGGCGCCAGGTTGCGCAGGGTGATGTCGTTGACCAGCATCAACAGCTTGATGTTCAGGTGCGCCTGGTCCGGCGTCGACCCCATGGCCACGTCGTCCGTGATGGCGGCGATGCCCGCTTCGTAGTCGATGCCCCACTGCTCGTGCGCCAGCACGATCTCGTCCTGGGCGCCCAGGAAATCGTCGCTGGCACCCTGGTACAGGCGCGGCGCATCGCGCAGATTGGCGGGCGCCTCGCTGCCCGCCGCCTTGCAGGCCCGCTCGATCTGCTGCAGGTAGGCTGCGCCGGCCACGCGCAGGCTGCTGCGCGGCAAGGGCGCCATGCAGTTGGCGGGATCGAATTCGAAGGCGCGATGGCCGCGTCCGCTATTGATGGTCTGGTACAGCAAATCGAGCTGGGGCGCGATGAAACTCCAGTCGTCGAGCGCCTTTTGCAGGGTCGAGGCGATGCCATCGGCCAGATGGGCCGTTTTCAGGTCGCGCGAGACGACAGCCAGCTGGCCGTCGCGCGTACCATCCTTCAGGGTAGCTAATTTCATGTGCGGGAAACTTCGTCAAATGCAGGCAATGGAGACTAAAGACGCCAAAAAGCCGGGATATCCCCGGCTTTGGCGGTCAGGAAGGGGCTAGGCCAGGAGCGCGATCTGCTCGGGCGTGAGGTAGCACCACTCGCCTTCGGCGATGCCCAGCGATTCCAGGGTCAGGCTGCCGATGGCGGAACGGTGCAGCGCGCTGCAATGGTTGCCGGCGGCGGCCAGCATGCGCTTGACCTGGTGGTACTTGCCTTGCTCGAGCACGATTTCCAGCTGGTGCTCGCCGCGCTTGACGCAGACGAGGGCCGCCAGCGGGGCCGGCTCGTCGTGCAATTGCACGCCGGCCAGCAGCAGGGCCACCAGCTCATCCGTCACGGGCTCTTGCGTGGTGGCCTGGTAAATCTTCGGAACGTGGCGCTTCGGCGACGATTGTGCATGGATAAACGGGCCATCGTCGGACATCAGCAGCATGCCGGTCGTATCGTGGTCGAGCCGGCCGACGGGCTGGACTTCGCGCCAGGTGAATTGTTCCGGCAACAGGGTCAGCACGCCAGGATGATGGCTGGGCTTGCGCGAGCATTCGAAGTTGGCGGGCTTGTTCAGCGCCAGGTACAGGTGCGCGCGGTACACCCACTCTTCTTCGAACACGTGCAGCACCAGGCCTTCGGTCTCGACGGTGGTGCGGTAATTGGTCTGGGTGACGCCATCGATGACGACATCGCCATCCTCGATGAGGGAACGACAATATTTACGGGTGCCAAAACCCTGCGATTGCAGGATGCGGTCTAGGGATAATTTACTCATGGGCGTGACTTTACCAGAAGCGGCTGGCAGCGTGAAGCGGCGGCGCCTGGCGTCCGCGCGGCGGCCCAGGCGGCACGAAACCATGGTGCACGCAGAAATACCAAAAAGAACAAGGTGAGATTTGGCGAGAAATGGTTGATTCCTTTGAGAAATATCAAGCGCTCGGAATATCGCGTTGATAGACTGAAACTTCGTTAGGAATCCGCCTAGCGAGCTTTAGGAATAATAACTAGGCACCGACTGACAAGGACATCGTATGGAACATACCGATACCATCGCCTTACAAGGCAACATCGCCGACATGCGCCTGCGCATCGCCGCAGAACAGGCGGCCATGCACAAGGTCAGACTCGGCGTGGCGCGCTGGAGCACCGCCCCTGCGCCGCAGGATGCGGACGCGCCGCCATCGCCGGCAAGCCAGACGCGCTGGCATGCCGAGGCGCAATGTCATTTCATGTGCTGGCTGGAACTGGGCGGTTTTGCGCACGCGGATGCGCAGGCCGACAACGCGACCGCGCCCGCCATGGCGGACATGCCGTCCGATACCAGCATAAACGTTGACGCCGGTGCAACAGCAGCCAGGGAAACCAGCGCCGCTCCCCTGCCCGTGCACTGCAACGGCTGCGCCGTCTGAGCGCGGCCCATCCGACCAGCCATGCCACGCCCTCGCATGCCTGCCTTGCCAGCACGCCCAACCCCATCCAGCGATACCGGACCATCGAACATGAACGACGCACAAAAGGAAACGGCGGCATTGCGCCGCCGTTCCCAAGCCCCATCGGGACTTTAGTGAGGAATGTAAATTCACTCAAAACCACATCTGCGATGCGGCGAGTAGTTCCAAGACCTGCCAATCAAGTTAGTACTGACAACATAGTTGATATATCGCCCCTCCTTGAAAAGAACTACGATTTCACTATAGCCCAAGCAGCCCTATTTTCAAGCCAATTTACCACCTTATTGAAAATCATTCTCGACTGGCTTGCCTGCCTGCCAAGAGTGATGTCCTCAGCGCAACGCCGGTTGCGACTGCTGCACGGCCGCCTTCATGGCGCCCGCACCCATGGCGGCGCCAAACTTCTTCAGCACCCGTTCCGGCAAGCCTTCATGCTGCGTGTAGTCGACGATGTCTTCCGCCTTGACGACGTCGCGCGCCACGCTGTCGACCGTGCCGAAATCGTCGGCCAGGCCCATTTCCACGGCTTTCGCGCCCGTCCAGTACAGGCCGGAGAAGGTATCGGCCGTTTCCTTCAGGCGCTTGCCCCGTCCCGCGCGCACCACGTCGATGAATTGCTGGTGGATTTCATTGAGCATGCCTTGCGCATACGCCTTGTGTTTTTCCGTCAGGGGGCTGAACGGGTCCATGAAGCCCTTGTTCTCGCCCGCCGTCAGCAGGCGGCGCTCGACGCCCACCTTTTCCATCACGCCCGTGAAGCCGAAGCCATCCATCAGCACGCCGATGGAACCGACCACGCTGGCCTTGTTGACGTAGATGCGGTCGGCGGCGGCGGCGATGTAATAGCCGCCCGAGGCGCACATTTCATCGACCACCACATATAAAGGCTTGTCCGGATAGCCCTTGCGCAGGCGCTGCATCTCGTCGACGATCATGCCTGCCTGCACGGGACTGCCGCCCGGACTATTAATATGCAGCACCACGGCCACGGAACCGGCATCGGAAAACGCCTTGTCCAGCGCGGGGATGACGACGGCGGCCGAGCCGCTGCCTTCGGACTCGATGGCGCCGCTGATGTCGATCAGGGCCGTGTGGCGGCCCAGGGTTTCGCTGTCGTCGGCCGTGTTGTAGTCATAAAACACCCACAGGGCGAACAGCACGATCAGCAAGCCGAAGACCTTGAAAAAGATGCTCCAGCGGCGGTGCGCGCGTTGCTCTTGCAAAGTGGCAAATACCAGCTTTTCCAGCACTTCGCGCTCCCAGTGTCCCGCAGGGGCGCCGTGGCCGGCGGCTGGCGCGCTACTGTCCAGCTTGTCATTCGTGTTATCGCTCATGGTTCACTTTGCGTAAATTACAGAAGGCCTGCCCCGGCCTCAGGCCGGCAGCGGCTGGACATACTCGTCGGGTTGCCAGTACAGCTGGCCATCGCGTTCGGCCACGGCGATCGGGCGCAAGCGCCCGCCCTTGCAGGGGCCGCCCGCACAGTAGCCGCTTTCCGGCACATAGATGGCGCCATGCGTCGAACACATCAGGTACAAGCCGCTGGACTCGAAAAACTCGCCTTCCGCCCAGTCCAGTTCGATCGGCACGTGGGCGCAGCGGTTCAGGTAGCCATACGCCTTGCCGCCATGGCGCACGACAAAGCCCGTGGTGGCTTCACCGCCGGCCGAGACGGGAAAGCGCACACCCTTGCCGCCATCGGCCACGGCGTCGGCGGCACAGATGAAAACGTCGACAACATCGTTCATCATGCGTGCTCGCTCAGCCATTGATGCAGCTCGGCCACCGTGGCGGCCGAATACAGGGGATTGCAAGCTTGCAACTGTGCCACCGGATGCGCTCCATACTCTACGGCAATACCGGCCGCGCCTGCATTGCTTGCCATCAACAAATCATGACTGGTGTCGCCGATCATCACGGTGCGGCGCATGTCCTGCCCCAGTTCGCGCGTCAGTTCCTGCAGCATGGCCGGATGGGGCTTGGAAAAGGTTTCATCGGCGCAACGCGTCGCATCGAACAGGGACAGCAGCTTGACGGCATTCAAGGAGCGGTTCAG
Source organism: Janthinobacterium sp. SUN206 (assembly GCF_030587305.1). Lineage (NCBI taxonomy): Bacteria > Pseudomonadati > Pseudomonadota > Betaproteobacteria > Burkholderiales > Oxalobacteraceae > Janthinobacterium > Janthinobacterium sp. SUN206. Next base: position 2,464,898 of record NZ_JAPWIB010000001.1, read on the forward strand.
GCCGACGCGGCTCTTGCCCGTGGCGACGGCGAGGAAATACGCTTGCTGCGACAGTTCCTGCAGCATCTCGTAGACGCCAGGAAACAAAGCCAGCTCATGGTCGCGCGACAGATAGTGATAACGGTAGCGTTCCGCCATGCGCGCATGGTATTTCGGCTCCACGTCGGGCATCACCAGCTGCATGGCTTCCTGCAAGCCCAGGCCGATCACATGCGAAGCGAGCAACTCGGTGGGAATTGGCAAGCCCAGGTCTTTGGCCGACGCCTGGATGCACTTGACGATGGTCGAGGTACTGTCTATCAGGGTACCGTCCCAATCGAAGACGATCAGATCAAATTGCTTTCTTGCCATGTTTCCCGACGGCATAGCCGCCGGCTCCTTGAGAATGAATGCTGGCGACTGACTACCTTGTGAGTAGTGTCGCGCGCACGGTGGATATTTAGCGTGCGGCAACGGCCAATGGTTTGCCCAAGCTTACCAAGAAACGCTCGCATTCGGCAGCCAGCGGCGCGTTCAAGGTCATCGTCTTGCCCGTTTCCGGATGCGTGAACGTGATCTGGTGCGCGTGCAGGAACATGCGTTTCAGGGCGCCGCGCGTGCTGTCAGCTTTCAACAGGGCACGGTTGAGGGCAAAGTCGCCATATTTATCGTCGCCGGCGATGGGGAAACCGGACGAAGACAGGTGCACGCGGATCTGGTGCGTGCGTCCCGTCTTCAATTCCGCTTCCAGCAAGGCGAAGTTGTGATATTTATGCAACAGTGAAAACACCGTGTGCGACGCCAGGCCATCGGCCTGCACGGCCACCCGGCGCTCGCCTTCGGCCGTCGTATATTTGTGCAACGGCAACTTGATATGCTGGCGCGCATTCTTCCAGTCGCCCGCCACCAGCACCAGGTAACGCTTGTCCGTGACGCCGTCGCGCATCTGTTCATGCAGATTCGTCAACGCGGAACGTTTCTTTGCCAGCAACAACAAGCCGGACGTGTCGCGGTCCAGGCGGTGCACCAGTTCCAAAAACTTGGCGTCGGGGCGCGAAGCGCGCAATTGCTCGATCACGCCGAACGAGACGCCCGAGCCGCCATGCACGGCCACGCCGGCCGGCTTGTCGATGACGAGCAGCTGCGCATCTTCGAAGATGATCTTGAATTCGGCGGCCGGCGCGCCCGTGGCGGCCTTTTCGGCCACGCGCACGGGTGGAATGCGCACCACGTCGCCGGCGGCGAGACGGTACAGCTGATCGATACGGCCTTTATTAACCCGCACTTCTCCCGATCGCAAGATCCGGTAGATGTGGCTTTTAGGCACTCCCTTGCACACTCTTAATAAGTAGTTGTCGATGCGCTGGCCTGCTTCTTCCTCGGCGATCGTTACGAATTGGGCTTGCGGCTGAACCGGGGGTGTTGAAGGGGGAACAACATCATTTTGACTCTTCATTTACTATGTCTTCCCAGAAATCTCTCTAAGTCCTTCATTTTGAATATATAATTGTTTTTGCTGCGGCCCTGGCTGCTGCGAGTGTAAGAATAAAAGCACATTTTACACAGGGGCGTCTCCACCGGCCTCGCCAAATTGCAAATTCGGTGGAAAAAAATGTATATGCACCATCCCTGCGCGAATCAAGGTTGCACCGTAGTTGTAATCGGATAACGCGTGGAGATGCTGAAGTGAGTGTATTGGATTATAAGGATAAGTACCCGTTAGCGCGACTTATCGAGTCGGGCTCGCGGGTTGATGAAGTTGATAACGCTTGCCGTTTTCGCCAAACCCCGTATGCGGCCACAATACTGAGGGTTGTCGATGAATAGGCTGAGGCCAAGCCTCGCCATCGCGATCCCTGTAATGAGCCGGCTTACGATTTGGCTCTGAATTTGCTGACCACTTGCATTCTCTGCCCCCGACATCCGGGCTGCTTCAGATGAGTTGCAGGTGTCCTGTGCACTCGGCATGACGATCGACCTCACCGCGCCTGTTGCGGCCGTAACGTATACCTCGTACGCGTTGTTGCTCCGCACGCCTAGGCATTTCCCCCGCCAGCACTCCCGTTCTCGCATATATCCCTGTACTTCGCCGCTTCCCCGGAAGCGGCTTTGAGATGGCCTACGGGTCGCGGAGTTATAAAAATGAAACGCATGTTGTTTAATGCCACGCAGCAAGAAGAACTGCGCGTAGCGATTGTCGACGGACAAAAACTGATCGACATCGATATCGAGACAGCCGGGCGCGAACAGCGCAAATCCAACATCTACAAGGGCGTGATCACGCGCATCGAGCCATCGCTCGAAGCGTGCTTCGTCAGCTATGGCGAAGACCGCCACGGCTTCCTGCCTTTCAAGGAAGTTGCCCGCACGTACTTCCGCGAAGGCGTGGACGTGCGTAACGCTTCCGTCAAGGAAGCGCTGCGCGAAGGCCAGGAAATCATGGTCCAGGTGGAAAAGGAAGAGCGCGGCAACAAGGGCGCCGCCCTGACCTCGTTCGTCTCGCTGGCCGGCCGTTACCTGGTATTGATGCCGAACAACCCGCGTGGCGGTGGCGTATCGCGCCGCGTGGAAGGTGAAGAGCGCCAGGAATTGCGCGAAACCATGGATAAACTGGACTTGCCAGCTGGCATGTCCGTCATTGCCCGCACCGCCGGCATCGGCCGCAACGTCGATGAACTGCAGTGGGACTTGAATTACCTGATGCAACTGTGGCGCGCCATCGAAGGCGCCGGCAAGTCGGCCAACGGCGCTTTCCTGATCTACCAGGAATCGTCGCTCGTCATCCGCGCCATCCGCGACTACTTCCAGCCCGACATCGGCGAGATCCTGATCGACACCGACGAGATCTACGACCAGGCGCACCAGTTCATGAGCCACGTGATGCCCGACATGGTGCACCGCGTGAAACGCTACAGCGACGACGTGCCGCTGTTCTCGCGCTTCCAGATCGAACACCAGATCGAAACGGCGTACAGCCGCACCGTGCCGCTGCCATCGGGCGGCGCCATCGTGATCGACCATACGGAAGCGCTGGTGTCCGTGGACGTCAACTCGGCCCGCGCCACGCGCGGCTCGGACATCGAGACGACCGCCTTCAACACCAACTGCGAAGCGGCCGAAGAAGTGGCCCGCCAGCTGCGCTTGCGCGACTTGGGCGGCCTGATCGTCATCGACTTCATCGACATGGAAGTGGCAAAGAATCAGCGCGAAGTGGAACAGCGCCTGAAAGATGCGCTGCACCATGACCGTGCCCGTGTACAAATGGGCAAGATTTCCCGCTTCGGCCTGATGGAACTGTCGCGCCAGCGCCTGCGTCCTTCGCTGTCCGAAGGCTCGCACGTGACGTGCCCGCGCTGCTCCGGCACCGGCCACATCCGCGATACGGAATCGTCCGCCCTGCAAGTGCTGCGCATCATCCAGGAAGAAGCGATGAAGGAAAACTCGGCCACCATCCACGTGCAAGTGCCCGTGGACGTGGGCGCCTTCCTGCTGAACGAAAAGCGCGGCGAAGTGCTGAAGATCGAAAACCGCCACCGCATCGCCGTGATCCTGATCCCGAACAAGCATCTGGAAACGCCGCACTACAAGCTGGAACGCATCAAGCACGACGATCCGCGTCTGGAAGACAGCCAGGCCAGCTACAACCTGGCTGAAAGCGCTGAAACCGACATGGCTTACAGCAAGCGCCAGAAGGAAGAAGCCAAGCCGCGCCAGGAAGCCGTCGTCAAGACGATCACCCCTGACCAGCCGGCACCGCTGGTCGAGCGCAAGCCCGTCGAAGCGAAACCGGCTCCCGTGGCCGCGCCTGCCGCGCCGCAAGGCCTGATCGCCAAGATCATCAGCTTCTTCACCGGCGCCCCGGCACCGGTGGCACCGGCACCCGCCCCTGTCGCACCAGCCAAGCCGGCCGGCGCCGACCGCGGCGACCGCAACAGCCGTGGCCCGCGTGGCCGTGGCCGCAACGGCAAGCCTGGCCGCGAAGAGCGCGAACCGGGCCAGGGCCGTCCAGCCCAGGACGATGCCGCGAAAGAAGCGGAAGCACTGGAAAAAGCGGCCCGTCCGCCACGCCCGCCGCGTCCGCCACGCGAACCGCGTGAAGCACGCGAAGGCGGCGATGCAACGGCAGCGCCACGCGAACGGGGCGAACGTCCTGAACGCGCGGAACGCCCGGAGCGCGCCGAGCGTCCGGAACGTGCCGAACGTCCGCCACGCCAGCCACGCGAAGGCCGCGAACCGCGCGCCGACAAGGCTGTTGTTGCTGAAGTGAAAGCTGAAGAGCTGGCACTGGTTGGCGCCACCGCCAGCGCAGTGAACGTCGTCGTGCCGTCCAGCGGCCCGGAATCCGACGCCGCACCGGCCAACCTGCTGAAAGCACCGGCGAATGCCGGTCCTGAAGGCGAAGAGACGGAAAACGACGTGGAAGGCGAAGAACCGCGCCGCCGCCGTCGTCGTGGCGGCCGCAACCGCAACCGCCGCGACCGCGAAACGGGCGAGCTGATCGAATCGGCAAATGGCGAGAACGAAGGCCAGGATGCGCCAGTGATCAGCTTTACGGTTGCTCCGGCGCCGGAAGCTGCTGTCGCTGCCGCGCCAGTGGAAGCTGCCGCCGAAGCCGCGCCAGCCGTCGTGGCTGAAGTGGTGGAAGTGGCCAAGGTCGTGGACATCGCCAAGGTCGAAGAAGCCGCTCCTGCCGCAGAAGTTGCCCCAGTTGCTGAAGTGATCGTGCCGGCAGCCCCTGTCGAAGTGGCTGCAGCGCAAGCTGAACCAGCCGCTGCCGAACCGGCGCCGGTTGCCGAGTACAGCTTCGCCGAAAAAGCGCAAGCCGCACCAGCCCCTGCTCCAGCGGAAGTCATCGTCGAAGCGGCGCCAGTCGTGGAAGCAGTTGCTGTCGTGGAAACGGTCGTCGTGGTGGAAGAAGCGCCGGTAGCCGAAGCGGCACCTGTCGTGGCGGAAGCCGCGCCGGTGGTTGCCGAAGTTGCTCCTGCTCCTGCACCAGCGCCGGCGCCTGTCGCCGCGCCTGCCCCGGCACCTGCCGCGCCAGTGGCCGCGCCGCTGGACTTGAGCGCAGTGCTCGGTTCGGCCGGCCTGACCCTGGCTGCCACCGATCCGGAAAAACTGCGCCTGGCGCAGGAAGCGGCCGCCAAGGCAGTCGCTCCGGTACGCAAGCCGCGCGAACGCAAGCCATTGCCGCCGCAATCGGATGAGCCGTTGATCCAGGTCAACACGCAACGTCCATAAGCGTGCAGGGTTCGCCCAGCCGCCGATGATGAAAGGGGAAGCTCAGGCTTCCCCTTTTTTACGTCCCCAACTTTGCCAGCCAGCCGCCATGCACGAGAACGCCAACCAACTTCCCGCCCCCGTCAGCCTGCGCAGCGCCTTCTGGTACTGGCTCAAGCTCGGCTGCGTCAGCTTTGGCGGTCCGGCCGGGCAAATCGCCATGATGCATGCGGAACTGGTGGAAAAGCGGCGCTGGATTTCCGAGCAGCGCTTCCTGCACGCCCTGAATTACTGCATGCTGCTGCCGGGGCCGGAAGCGACCCAGCTGGCCATCTACATCGGCTGGCTGATGCACCGCACGCGCGGCGCCCTGGTGGCGGGCCTGCTGTTTTTGCTGCCTTCGCTGCTGCTGCTGATCGTCCTGTCCTGGCTGTACATGGCGTATGGCCACGTGGCCGCCATCGCCGGCATCCTGTACGGCGTCAAGCCGGCCGTCGTCGCCATCGTGCTGGCGGCCGCCTGGCGCCTGGGCCGGCGCACCTTGCGCAGTCCCGGCCTGATCGCCATCGCGGCGGGCGCATTTGTCGCCATCGCCGCGCTACAGCTGCCATTTCCGCTGATCGTGCTCGCCGCAGCCCTGCTGGGCATGGCGGGCGGCCGCTGGCTGCCGGCCCACTTCCATGGCGGCGCCGCCTCGCATGGCGGCGCGGCCCGCTACGGCGCCGCCCTGATCGATGACGACACGCCCACGCCGGAACACGCGCGCTTCAGCTGGCCACGCCTGCTAGGCACGGCCGCCGTGGGCCTGGCCCTGACCTTCCTCGCCTGGCTGGGCCTGGCGCTGGCGGGCGGCGCGGACCAGCCGCTGGCGCAGATGGGCGTGTTTTTCAGCAAGGCGGCCCTGCTGACGTTCGGCGGCGCGTATGCCGTGCTGCCCTACCTGGTGCAGGGCGCCGCCGAGCACTACCACTGGATCACCAGCGCGCAAATGATGGATGGCCTGGCGCTGGGCGAAACGACGCCCGGCCCCCTGATCATGATCGTCGCCTTCATCGGTTTTGTCGGCGGCTGGAGCCATGCCGTGACGGGAGAACACCTGTGGCTGGCAGGCGTGTGCGGCGCGCTCGTCGCCAGCTGGTTCACCTTCCTGCCCTCGTTCATCTTCATCCTGGCCGGCGCGCCGCTGCTGGAAGCGTCGCGCGGCAATCTGCGCCTGAGCGCGCCCCTGACGGCCATCTCGGCGGCCGTGGTGGGCGTCATCGCCAGCCTGGCCCTGTTCTTTGGCCGCCATGTCTTCTGGCAAGAAAACCCGCTGCCGCACTGGGACTGGCTGGCGATCGCCATCGCGCTGGCGGCCGGCGTGGCACTGATCAGGTTTCAGGTGGGCACCATCAAATTGCTGCTCGCCTGTGCCATCTTCGGCCTCGTGCTATCGTATCTGCCTTGAACGACTCAACGTAAGTGGTATCACCTTTCATGGCTGACAAGATTATCTACCTCGCCGAAGCCCGCAACGGGGCTTTGGCGATTCCCGCGCAGCTGGATAGCCCCAGCGGCAACGTGGCCGACAGCCTGGGCCGGCCCCTGCACGACTTGCGCATCTCGATTACCGACCGCTGCAATTTCCGCTGCGTGTATTGCATGCCCAAGGACGTATTCGACAAGAACCACGTCTACCTGCCGCACACGGATTTGCTGTCGTTCGAGGAAATCACGCGCGTCGCGCGCCTGTTCGTCGCGCACGGGGTGGAAAAGATACGCCTGACGGGCGGCGAGCCGCTGCTGCGCAAGAATATCGAAAAGCTCATCGCCATGCTGGCCGACCTGCGCACGCCGTCGGGCCAGCCGCTGGACCTGACCCTGACGACCAATGGTTCCTTGCTGGCAAGAAAAGCGCAGGCGCTCAAGGATGCGGGCCTGAACCGGGTCACCGTGTCGCTCGACTCGCTCGACGACGCCACCTTCAAGCGCATGAACGACGTCGATTTCGCCGTGGCCGACGTGCTGCACGGCATCGATGCGGCGCACGCGGCCGGCCTGGGGCCCATCAAGATCAACATGGTCGTCAAGGCCGGCATGAACGAGCAGGAAATCGTGCCCATGGCGCGCCACTTCAAGGGCACGCCCTACATCCTGCGCTTCATCGAATACATGGACGTGGGCGCCTCGAACGGCTGGAACTTGCAGGAAGTCATCCCTTCCGCGGAAGTGGTGCGGCGCATCGCCGCGCACATGCCCTTGCAGCCCATCGATCCGAACTACGCGGGCGAGACGGCGGCGCGCTGGCGCTATGCCGATGGCAGCGGCGAAATCGGCCTCATTTCCAGCGTCACGCAAGCGTTCTGCGGCGAGTGCAGCCGCGCCCGCCTCTCGACCGAGGGCAAGCTGTACACCTGCCTGTTCGCCAGCAGCGGCCACGACTTGCGCAGCCTGCTGCGCGGCGGCCGCAGCGACGCGGAAATCTCCTCGGCCGTGGCGCAGCTGTGGCGCGGCCGCGGCGACCGCTATTCGCAATTGCGCACCAGCCAGACGGATTTGACGGGCGGTGCGCTTGAGCACGGTAAAAAGAAAGTGGAAATGTCGTACATCGGCGGCTGAATCGGGCGCAGCGCGCGCCCGCCGCTGCTACCATGGCGCATGCACCAATTTTCCTACCTGACATGATCAACAAACACGACATTACCGGCCTGATCCTGGCCGGCGGCCTCGGTACGCGCATGGGCCAGCGCGACAAGGGCATGCTGCCCCTGCATGGCCAGCCCCTGGCGCGCCACGTGGCCCAGCGCCTGGCGCCGCAAGTGGGCCAGCTGGCCCTCAGCGTCCACGCGGATGCAGGCGACTACGCGCGCTTCGGCCTGCCCGTGTGGCCCGACGTGCTGCCAGGCCAGCTGGGTCCGCTGGCCGGCTTGCACAGCGGCATGCAGCACGCCAACACGCCCTATCTGCTCACCGTGCCTTGCGACTCGCCCCTGCTGCCGCCCGACCTGGCGGTGCGCCTGGCCGCCGGTTTGACGCAAGACAATGCCGACCTGGCCATCGCCGTCACCGAGGAAATCGATGCGGCGACGGGAACGGCCGTGCGCCGCCCGCACCCCGTCTTTTGCCTGGTAAAAACATCCGCCCTGCCCCAGCTCGACGCCTATCTGCGCGGCGGCGAACGCCGCATGCGCACCTGGCACGGCCCATTGAAACTGGCCGAAGTACTCTTCGAAAACAATAGTGCATTCGGCAACATCAATACCCCGGACGAGCTGGCCGCCCAGCAGGCGCAGGGCCTGTCCGTGCCGATGGCGCAAGCCATCCTGGCCGACACCGTCGCGCCCGTGGCCGAGATCGAGGAACTGCCGCTGCCGCAAGCGTTCGAACGCATCCTGGCGGCCGACATCATCTCGCCCATCAGCGTGCCTGCGCACGACAATTCCGCCATGGATGGCTATGCGCTTTACGGAGCTGACCTTGGCGCCGACCTCGGCGGCGACACCCCCGTGACCCTGGCCGTGGTCGACACCATCCTGGCCGGGCGTCCCGGCACGGTCAAAATCGGACGCGGCCAATGCGCGCGCATCATGACGGGCGCCGTCATGCCCGACGGTTGCGACAGCGTGGTGCCGCAGGAACTGGTGCTGCAAGCGGGCGACGCCAGCATTACCGTGGCACCGGACTGCATCCGCGCCGGCGACAACCGCCGCTTCAAGGGTGAAGACTTGATGCAGGACAAGCCGGCCCTGCTGCAAGGCAAGATACTCGGACCGGCCGAGCTGGGTTTGCTGGCCTCGCTGGGCATCGCCACGGTGCCCGTGCGCCGCCGCCTGCGCGTGGCCTTCTTTTCCACCGGCGACGAATTGCGCTCGATCGGCGAGCCGCTCGACGCGGGCTGCATCTACGACAGCAACCGCTACACCCTGCTGGGCATGCTGACGCGCCTCGGCTGCGAAGTCCTCGACATGGGCATCGTCAAGGACAATCCGCAGGCGCTGGAAACGGCCCTGCGCGGCGCCTGCGCCACGGCCGACGTCATCATCACCTCGGGCGGCGTATCCAGCGGCGCGGCCGATTTTACGCGCGACATCCTCGCGCGCCTCGGTGACGTGGCCTTCTGGCAAATCAACATGCGCCCGGGCCGCCCCATGGCCTTCGGGCGGATTGCCAGCGAAGGCGAATCGGCACTACTGCTGGGCCTGCCCGGCAACCCGGTGGCCGTGATGGCGGCGTTTTATTTCCTCGCCCGCCCCACCCTGCTGCGCCTGATGGGCGCCGACGCGGACACGTCCGCCCTGCCGCTGCTGCAAGTGGCGGCGCAAGCGGCGATCCGCAAGAAACGGGGCCGCACGGAATACCAGCGCGGCATCGTCGAGCGCGGCGCGGACGGGCGCCAGCACGTGCGCGTAACGGGCGCGCAAGGCTCGGGCATCCTGCGCTCGATGACGCAAGCCAATTGCATGATCGTGCTGCATGAAGCGCAAGGCCACGTGGCCGCCGGCGACCTGGTCGATATCGTGCTGTTCCAGGGATTGACCTGACGCGCCCCCACCGGCCAAGCTGACGCGCCGGCCGGACCGCAGTCCACGCTGCGCCACTTATCCCCCCTCGCCACAACGGCCCGCCCTGCGCGGGCCGTTTGCATTGCTCCTTCGCAATCAATTTTCTTCCCGGAAACTGCTCGGCTATTGAGATAAAAATGTTAATTATTTCTTCAAATAACATATCAATAAACACAACACTAATTGTAATTATTTTATTTATTTGTTGATATTGAAGTTTCTTCGGTGATAACATCCGAACTTATACGAAAAGTTCAATTTTGATATTGTTTTCACGAGGAAACTAATAATGAGACACCGCTCTTGGAGCGCGGGCGCCAGCATGCTGGGAGCGGCTTGCCTGCTTGGCCTATTGACCCTCGCGCCGCCGCCCGCCTACGCCAAAGGGGCCCCTCGGGCCGACGTCCTGGACAACTGCAGCTGGAACCGCCCCGGCGCCGACCCGTTCATGGGCGACGTCGTGGCCGCCGTGGACAGGTACCCGGACATCGCGCCGCAGGTGCGCGAGCAATTGAAGGCGCGCATGCGCGCGCGCCAGTATGATGAAATCGTCGTGATCAGCCGCGACGCCATCCGCGGCAAGGGCAATTACGATGCGCGCATCAGCGACATGCATTTCGGCCCGGGCCGCGTCTGCCGCAATGTCACGCGCTCAGGCTGGAGCGAGCAGATGCAGGAAAGGGGACTCGTGTACTGCGTGCAGGGCGCCTGCATCCTCGTGCCCACCGTGTGCCGCAATGTCAGCCGCATCACGCAGGCGGCGGCCGGGCCGCGCGGCGCTGGCGCCGCCCCCGTTGGCGCCGCGCCGGGCGGTGCAACGCCGGCAGCGGCCGCGCCGGCGGCAACGGGCGTGCCCGTCATCGAGCATCCCGTCGCCGCGCATGGCGGCTCGCTCACGGGCGCGGCGCCGCCGGCCGTGGTGGCCGGCCTGCCCCTGCCGGGCTTCGATTTCGTGCGCGGCAGCCGCGACACGATGTTGCCGTCGGGCATAGGCGGTGGCCAGCCACCGCGCGGCAGCAGCATCATCGTCGAGCCGTTCAACCCCACCGTCATGCTGCCTTCGCTGCCGCCCACCGGCCTGTCCGTCCTGCCCGCCGTGCCGGAACCGCAAACGTGGGCCATGCTGCTGGCGGGACTCGCGCTGCTGGTCTGCGCCACGCTGCGCCGCCGGCCTGCGGCGGCGGCCTGAACGCCGGCGGCGCTATTCGCCGTCCGCTTCGGCGGACAGCCCCGCGTCCGCCTTACCCAGCAGCAAGGCAGCCGCCTCGCCCGGCAAGGCTTCCACGGATTTCAATTTGCGCGCCATTTGCCGGCTGCGCACTTCCGCGCTTTCGATATTCTTCGCCGCCTTTTCCAGGGTCAGCCGGGTTTGCGACAGCACGTCGCCAAACTTGCCGAATTCCGTCTTCACGGCGCCCAGCACTTGCCACACTTCCGACGAGCGCTTTTCCAGCGCCAGGGTGCGGAAACCCATTTGCAGGCTGTTGAGCAAGGCCGTCAACGTGGATGGCCCCGCGATGCTGACCCGGTGCACGCGCTGCAATTCATCGGCCAGGCCCGGGCGGCGCAACACTTCCGCATACAAGCCTTCCGTGGGCAGGAAGAGGATGGCAAAGTCGGTGGTCAGCGGCGGCGCCAGGTATTTGTCCGCGATGGTTTTCGCTTCGCCCCGCACGGCCCGTTCCAGCTCGCGTCCGGCCAGGGCCACGCCGTCCGCATCGGCCCGCTCGGCCGCTTCGACCAGGCGCTCATACTGTTCCTTGGGGAACTTCGCATCGATCGGCATCCACACGGGCGGCCCGCCATCGGACAGGCCCGGCAATTTCAGGGCGAATTCCACGCGCGCGCCGCTGCCCGGCAAGGTTTCCACGTTCTTCGCGTACTGGTCGACAGTGAGTACCTGCTCCAGCAGCATTTCCAGCTGCACTTCACCCCACGTTCCCCGCGTCTTGACGTTGGTGAGCACCCGCTTCAGGTCGCCCACGCCCAGCGCCAGCTGCTGCATCTCGCCGAGGCCCTGGTGGACTTTTTCCAGCCGCTCCGACACTTGCTGGAACGAGGCAGTCAGGCGCGTTTCCAGCGTCGCGTGCAATTTCTCGTCGACCGTCTTGCGCATCTCTTCCAGGCGCGCGCCATTGTCGGCCTGCAAGTCGCGGATCTTGCTTTCCAGGGTGGCGCGCACTTCCAGCATGCGCTGCGCATTCGATTCCGTCAGCTGCGCCAGGGTCTGGTTGGTGCTGTCGGCAAAGCGCGCCAGGCTTTGCGCCTGTTCCTCGCGCCCGACTTTTCCCTGCGCCTGCATCTGCGTGCGCAGGCTGTCGAGCTGCTGCAGGGTCGCCGCCTGGAATTGCGCCAGGCTGGTGGCCAGGTCTTGCCGCGTCGCTTGTGCCGACGCCTGCAGCTGCAGCCGCACTTCGCGCTCGACCCGGTCGATGCGCTCCAGGCTTTGCTGCTGGTGCTGTTGCACCAGGGCCAGGGTGGTGGCGCCATCGCCGGCCGCGCCACGGGGGCGCAGCAAGATCAATAGCAACAGGACGATGGCGACGATGGCGGCGCCCAGCAGGCTGTAAAACTCGATTGGGCTCATGGGTGTCAGTCAGGTTTGTTGCGCATCCAGTCGGCCGTCTGATAGAACGATTCCATCAGGCGCACGCGCAAGGGCTCTTCGATGCCCGTGTCTTCCATGGCCCAAGCCATGGCGCGCAGCCACTGGTCGCGCTCGCTGGTGCCGATGGCGTAGGGCAAGTGACGCGCGCGCAGGCGCGGGTGGCCGAATTTCTCGATATACAAGTCCGGCCCGCCCATCCAGCCCGTCAGGAAGAAATACAGCTTGTCGCGCGAACCGTCCGTCGAAGGCGGATGCATGACGCGGATGCCGGCGAACTCGGCTTCGAGTTCCATCAAGTCATAAAAACGGTCGACCATTTCGCGCAGCACGGGGGCGCCGCCGATGGTCTCGTAGAGGGTGGGGGCAGTGGTATCAGTCATGGCCGCCATGATAGCGCAAGCGCCGGCGGCCCATGCGTCGCCAGCTGCCGCTGCCGGCATAAAAAGCAATATACTTGACCACTCAAGCTTTTATCAACTACTATGCAATCTTTAAACACGGACAGGTCAACCATGCCCACCACCGCAGAATCCCCTTTGCTACGCAATACCAACTTCCGCTGGCTGCTGGGCGGCGGCCTCGTCTCCATGCTGGGCGACCAGTTCAGCATGCTGGCTCTGCCCTGGCTGGTGCTGAGCCTGACGGGCGATAGCCTCAGCCTGGGCATCGCCGTGGCCCTGATGGGCGCCCCGCGCGCCGTGCTGATTTTGCTGGGCGGCACCATCGCCGACCGCTATTCGCCCCGGCGCGTGATGCTGCTGAGCAAATACGCAAATGCCGCCATCCTGCTGGCGCTGGCCACTCTGCTGCTGCTGGACCAGGCCAGCCTGGCGCTCGCGTATGCGGCCGCGCTGGCGCTGGGTATCGCGGCCGCCTTCGGCATTCCCGCCGGCACGGCCATCCTGCCGCAAGCCGTGCCGCCGCAATCGCTGCAAAACGCCAATGGCTTGCAGATGGGCGCGCGCCAGCTGTCCCTGCTGGCCGGCCCCCTGCTGGCGGCGCTCGTGCTCGGCGCCCACGATGGCGCGCGGCACACCTCCATGGCGGCGCTGGCCGCCGCCTTTGCCATCGATGCGCTGACGTTCCTGTTCTCCGCGTGGACCTTGCGGCAGGTGAGCCTGCGGCCACTGGCCGCAGCGGCGGCGGCGCAGGGCATGTGGCGCGACATGGCGGCGGGCCTGGCCATGGTGTGGCGCGACCTTCCCTTGCGCAGCTGCTATGCGTACTGGGCCGTGGTGGCATTCTTCGTCATGGGGCCGCTGCAAGTGGCCTTGCCCGTGCTGGCCAGCGAGCGCCTGCATGGCGCCTCCGCGCTGGGTTTGCTGATGGGCGCGCATGGCGCCGGCACCCTGGCCGGCATGCTGGCGTCCAGCCTGGGCGGCGCCTGGCTGCGCCGCCACTTCGGCGCCACCCTGCTGCTCGTCGACGCGGTCGTCGGCCTGCTGCTGATGGCGCTGGGACAAATCAGCTCGGCCTGGCAAGGCGCGGCCCTGCTGGCCGTGACAGGGTTGCTGGGCGGCTACTTGCAGGTGGCCATCTTTACGTGGATACAGCGGCGCGTGGCGCCCGCCATGCTGGGCCGGGCGATGGCCCTGTTCATGGGCATCTTCCTGGGACTGGCGCCGCTGTCGGCGGCGGCCACGGGCGCGCTGCTGCGCCACCTGAGCGTTGGCGAGCTGTTCTGCGGCGGCGGCGCCCTGCTGCTGGCGGCCGCCGTGGCGGCCGCATTATTTACCGCCATCCCGCGCATCGCCGGACCGGAAACGATTACCCAAACGATATCGGAGAAGTAAAACATGGACAAGACACGACAGGCAACATTGAAAGCGCACTACCGGCAACAGCCGCCGCCGCTGGGCATCATCGCCTTGCGGCACCTGCCCAGCGGGCGCACCTTGCTCGACAGCAGCCGCAACGCGCCCGGCATGCTGAACCGGCACCGCTTCGAGCTGAACCTGGGCAAGCACCGCAACGCCCTGCTGCAGGCGGACTGGCGGCGCGACGGCGCGGCGGCCTTTTCCTGCGCCGTCATCGATACGCTCAAGCTGCCCGACGACCCCGCCTTCGATGCGGACGCCGAACTGGGCGCCTTGCTGGAATTGCACCGCGCACAGTGGCTGGAGCAAGGCCAGCCGCTGTATTGAGCGGCATTGCTTTACACTTGCGCACTCAAGCATTTCGCAACGGATAAAATGGACGCCATGAACGATCACACTCTCCCGTCGCCGGACGCCGATGGCGCGCTGGACTTTTGCCTGCGCCTGGCGCGCGCCCAGGCGCTCATCGTGCGCCGCTTCGACAGCGCCCTGGGCAATTTGCATGGCTTGAGCTTCAGCGACTATCAATTGCTGTACCAGCTGCAGCGCGCGCCCGGTGCGCGCCTGCGCCGCATCGACCTGGCCGAGCGCCTGGCGTTGACGGCCTCGGGCGTCACGCGCTCCTTGATGCCACTGGAAAAGATTGGCCTGGTGGCGCGCCAGGCCGATGCGCGCGACGCACGCGTCGGCTATGCCGTGCTGACTGCCGCCGGCCAGGAATTGCTGGGACATGCGAGCGCCACCGCGCAGGCGGTGGGGCGCGAATTGCTGCAGGATGCGCCGGCAGAACAGCTGGGAGCGCTTTCAGCCCTCCTGGGCCGGCTGGCCGGCTGACGACGCTACACCAGCGCCAGCCTGCGCAGGCGCCGCGTCGATGACCAGTGTTCCACGCCCGCTTCGGCGCGGATGGCGGCGCAGCCCGCCAACACCCGCTCGATGGCCGCCCCGTCGAGCCCCGCATTGAGGGTCAGGCGCACGAGAGCGCGGTTCTTCGCCGTTGCCGGGGCGCAAAACATGGCGCCGTAAATGCCTTGCCGTTCCAGCGCCTGGCGCAGGACCAGGGTGGCCGGTTCGCCGCCCGCCTCCAGCGCCACGATCTGCTCCGTGCCATCGCTGACGTTGTAGCCCAGCTCGCGCAAGCCTGCGCGCACCTGCAGCGTATGGCGTTGCAGGGTGGCGCGCCGCTCGTCGGCGGCCATGATGAAATCGAGCGCCGCGCCCAGCCACGCCAGCTCGTGCGCCAGCAAACAGGAACTGAAGATGGCGGGGCGTGATTCGGACAAAAAATAGCCCTTGAAGCGGCTGGAACAGCTGATGAAACCGGCCCGGCCCGCGAAGGCCTTGGCCAGCGACGCCGTGCGGAAATGCACGCGGTGGCCCAGTCCCCACGCCTCCACCAGGCCCGCCCCCTGCGGGCCATGCGTGCCCAGCGAGTGCGACTCGTCGACCACCACCACGCAGTCGCTGCGCTCGGCGATGTCGAGCAATTCCAGCAGCGGCGCCAGGCTGCCGTTGGTGCTGTACAGGGCGTCGACGACAACCACGCCGCGGCCATGCTTTTCCACCTGCCGCCGCAAGTGCGTCATGTCGTTGTGCAGGAAGGGCACGGCCTGGGCCTGCGCCGAGAGCACACCTTCCCACAGCGAGGCGTGGGCCTGCATGTCGAGGTAGACGGGAATGCCGGGGCTGGCGATGCACTGGATCAGCCCGACGTTGGCCGCCATGCCGGATTGCGCCAGGATGCCGTCCTCGCTGCCCATGAAGCGGGCCAGCCGGCTTTCCAGCCGGTGCTGTTCGCTGCCTTCCTGCAAGTACACGGCCGACATCAGCATGCCGCCCGCATGCGCCTGCAGGGACGCCACCTGGGCCGCCACCAGCGCCGGCTCGGCGGCGATGGACAGGTAGTCATTGCCAGCCAGGAAAATGGCATGGGCGGGTGTCGGTTGCCAAGCATGGGGATGCTGGCCGCCCAGCAGCTTTTCGATGCGCGTGACGTGGTGCGCATCCATGCGCCGCACGATGTAGTCTGGCAAGCAGTGTTCTGCGCGGACGAAGGATGGGGCGTGCAAGCTGGTAGCGATGGTCATGAGTTTTCTCCTAGGGAAAGGTTTGCTGCGGCTTAAAGCCTTGACCGTCTCGCGAACCCATCCATTGACGTATATCAATGTCCGATGAGATAACCGTTCAACCAGGAAAATTTACGCGATGATAATGTTCTGAAGAGAATCAAGGCAGAGTCATGACGCAGCAATTGCAAGGACGATGGACACACTGGCGCAGGCGCCTGCTCCATTCGCTGCTGCATGAACGCATGCCCCATGAAAACCTGGCCGGCAGGGTCGCCATGCTGGCCGCCGTGGGCACGGTGGCGATGCCGCTGTACTACCTGCTGTGGAATTACTTTTTTCCGCAAGCCTATGAAAACCTGACCTTGCGCCTGACGGGCGTGGGCATCTGCGCGGTCGGCCTGTTTGCGCGCCACTTCTCGGCCCGCTGGCTGTCGCGCTACCTGCTGTTCGCGCTCAGCTACATCCTGCCTTTCTTCTTTACCTTCATGTTTCTGATGAACCACGCCTCGTCCATCTGGAGCGAATCGCTGCTGATCGGCCTCGTCGTGCTGTTTCATTTCGAAACGAAGCTGGCTTGCCGCGCCTACCTGATCGGCACCAGCACCGCCTGCCTGGCCGTCATCCTGCAGGGGGAAGGCGACTTCCTGCTGCAGCGTGAAGTGCTGCAGCAACTGCCCGTGCACTGGTTCACCATAGCCGCGCTGTCCGTGGTGAAAGTGGGCAGCAAGGTGCTGGAACTGGAACGGCTGGCCGGCCTGTCCGCCGGGCTCGGTTCCGTGGCGCACGAGCTGCGCACGCCGCTCACCAGCGTGGAAGCCAATGTGCGGGGCATGCGTCGGCTGCTGCCGCAACTGGCCGATCAGGCGCACGACTTGCCGCCGCTGCAGGAAGCCCTGTCGCGCATCCAGTTCGAAGTGCGCCACATGCAGCACATGATCGATTTGTTCCTGATGAGCGCCAGCGCCGTGAACCGCAACCTGCAGCCCAGCCAGGCGCTATCGATGCTGGCGATGGTGAACTCCGTGCTGAAGCGCTACCCATTCACCGGCAACAGCCAGCGCAGCCGCGTCAAGGTGGACGTGCGCGCCGACTTCCAGTTCGCCGGCCAGGACGAACTGTGCGTGGTGATCCTGCTGAACCTGCTGAGAAACGCGCTGAAAGCCATCCAGCGGGCCGGCAAGGGCCGCGTGCGCATCATCATCGACGGCGCCCGCCCCGTGCCCAGGCTGCTGTTCATCGACACGGGCTGCGGCATCGCGAAGAACCGCCTGCCGCTGATCTTCGAGCGTTTTTATTCGTATCCCGTGCACAACGGCAGCGGCATCGGCCTGGCCCTGTGCCGGCAGATCATCACGGCCTGGCAGGCGCGCATCCGCTGCGTGTCGCGCGAGCATGCGTATGCGATTTTCATCCTGGAATTTCCCCAGCCCCTGCCTGCCCGCTTACAACCCTCTTCCCCCGCAAGGTGATGCATGCAACTGCCCGTCTACTCCCATCCGACCCTGACCGTATTGATCGATGACAGCGATTCCTTCCTGAAAAGCCTGGCGTTCCAGCTCGATCCCGCGCTGGCGCGCCTGACCTTTCATGACACCAGCAGCGCGCTGCACTGGCTGCGCCACAGCACGCAGCCGGGCGAGACGCCGCTGCACGTCAATTTCGACACGCAAAACCTGCCGCGCGACCAGCGCAACGTGGCGCTCGACCTCGAACGCATCTGGCGCATCAGCGGCCAGGCGCAGCGCTTTGCCGTGCCTTCCGTGCTGGTGGTCGATTATTCGATGCCGCAGATGAATGGCTTGGAATTCTGCCAGGCCGTGCGTGACTTGCCGTGCAAGAAGATTTTATTTACGGGCGCGGCCGATGAAAAAGTGGCCGTGACGGCCTTCAACCGGGGCTTGATCGACCGCTACATCAAGAAGAGCGACGACGATGCGCTCGATATCCTGGAACAGGAAATCGTTTCCCTGCAACGCGAATTCTTCCTGCAGCAGTCGGACACGGTGCGCGACTTGCTATTGCTGCACGACTATAGTTTCCTGCAAGACGAAGCCATGGCCGCCGTCGTCCAGGAGCTGTGCCGGCGCCATGGCTTTGTCGAGTTCTATATTTTCCCGAATCCCTGCGGCATCCTGTTTTTCACTCGCGACGGCCAGGCCCGCCTGATGATCATAGAGACGGAACGCAGCCTGCACACGCAGTACGAAATGGCGCGCGACAGCGACGCGCCCGAGTCCCTGCTGCTGGCCTTGCTGGAAATGCGCGTGATCCCGTACTTTTCCGATGCCGACAGCGACGGCATGTATGCGGCGCACATCGGCGAAAACTGGTTCCGCTATTGCGCCGCGCCGACCATCTGCCTGGGGCGCGAAACCTACTTCTGGGCCCTGTTCGACGTGCCGCCGCACCAGCTGGGGCAGCCAGTCATGTCCTACGCGCAATTTTTACGCGCGCAGGCGGACGACAGCGTGGGCGCCTAGTCCTTAGCTTTCCCGCAAGGTTTGCAGCGGCGGATGTTTCAGCACATTGCGCAAGCCCAGCCAGCCGCCGGCGATCGCGCACAGGGCGCCGGCAAGCAAGCCAAAGGCCCACACGCCGGGCGCGAAGCTCCAGGCGAACTTGAACTGGTACGTGGCCAGCGCCCAGCCCATGGCCGCCGCGCCCGAGGCCGCCAGCAGGCCGGCCAGCGCGCCGACGAGGGAAAACTCGATCAGCTGCGCCTGCGCCAGCTGGCGCCGCGTGGCGCCCAGCGCGCGCAGCAGGCCCGCTTCGCGCGTGCGCTCGTCCTGCGAACCCATCAAGGCCGCATACAGCACCAGCAAGCCAGAGGCCAGGGTAAAGGCAAAGAGGAATTCGACGGCCGTCACCACCTGGTCCAGCACGCCCTGGATTTGCTTGAGCACGCCGCCCACGTCGACCACCGTCAGGTTCGGGTAGTCGCGCAGCAAGGCGTTGCCCAGGTCGGCCTGCGCGGGCGGCAGGTGGAACGCCGTGATCCACGTCTGCGGCGTGTCCGCCATGGCGGCCGGATTGATGATGACAAAGAAATTGACGCGCATCGAACCCCATTCCAGCTTGCGCAAACTCGTGATGGCCGCTTCCACGGGCTGGCCGGCGATGTCGAAGCGCAGCTTGTCGCCCAGCTTCAGCTTCAGGGTCTTGGCGATGCCTTCTTCCACCGACGCCTCGGCTGGCGCGCCCGGCGCATTACCGAACCACTTGCCGGCCACCAGCTTGTTTTCTTCCTGCATCGTGGCCATCGTCGACAGGTTGAATTCGCGGTCGGCCAGGCCCTTGGCGCGGTCATCCTCGTAGGTGGTTTCCGTGATGACGTTGCCGTTCACGGCCACCAAACGCCCCCGTATCATCGGATACAAGGGCGCATTGGCCACGCCGGCCTGGGCCAGGCGCGCGGCGATCGGGTCTTTCTGTTCCGGCAGGATATTGATCATGAAGCGGTTCGGCGCGTCCGGCGGCGTGGCGTTGCGCCAGGCCACCATCAAGTCGCCGCGCACCACCGTCAGCAGCAGCAAGGCCATCAGACCCAGGGCCAGGGACACCACCTGGATGACGGTGGCGCCCGGGCGGCGCTGCAGGGACGTGACGGCGAAGCGCCAGCCCTGGTGGTTGAAGGCGCCGCGCAGGGTTTTCAGCGAGCGGATGCCCAGCCAGCCGGCCAGGCCGAACAGGGCGAAGCCGCCCAGGAAGCCGGCCGCCGTCAGCAGGGCCAGTTTCACGTCGCCCGCTTGCCACAGGAGCAGCACGACGAAGGCGGCGATGCCCAGGCCGTAGGTGGCCAGGGCCAGCGCCTGCGGCGTCTCCTGCTCGCGGCGGATCACGCGGTTATGGGGGACATTGCGCAACTGCAAAATCGGCGGCAAGGCAAAACCCAGCAGCAACAGCATGCCGGTAGCCACGCCTTGCAGGGCGGGCAACATGGACACGGGCGGCAAGTCGCTCTGCACCAGCTTGCCCAGCAGTTCCAGCAGCACCAGGTGGCCGCCGAAACCCACCATCACGCCGACCACGCTGCCGGCCAGTCCCACCAATAAGAATTCGATCACGTACATGGCCGTGACCTGGTTTTGCGTCAGCCCCAGGCAGCGCAGCATGGCGCAGGCGTCCAGGTGGCGCAGCATGAAGCGGCGCGCCGCCATGGCCACGGCGACGGCCGCCAGCATGGCCGACAGCAAGCCGACGAGGGAAAGGAAGCGGTCGGCGCGGTCCAGGGTCGATTGCATCTGCGGACTACCCGACTCCAGCGATTCGATGCGCACGCCTTTGATCGCTTGCGTCTTGATCTGGCTTTCCAGCCAGGCTTGATATTGCGCAAGCTCGCCCGCCTTGGCGGGCGGCGCCGACAACAGCAAGCGGTACGACACGCGCGAGCCGTTCTGCACCAGCGCCGTGGCGGCCAGATCGCTCAAGGGCAGCATCACGCGGGGAGCGAAGTTGAGGAAGGACGCGCCGCGGTCCGGCTCGCTGGCGATCAGTTGCGTGACGGTAAACGCCTTGTCGCCCAGGGTCAGCGTATCGCCCAGTTTCGCATTCAGGCTGGACAGAATCGCCGCATCGACCCACAGGGTGCCGGGCGCCGGCACCTGGTCCGTTGGCCGTCCGACGGCATCCTGCGCCTCGCTAACCTGGGTGGTGATTTTCAGCTTGCCCCGCTGCGGGTAGCCGGGCGAGACGGCCTTGATGGAGGCCAGCTGCGACAGCGATTGCCCGCCCTCGCCCGCCTGCGCCATGCTGGGAAACGTCACCGTGTCGGCCAGGATGAAGCCGCGCTTCTGCGCCTCCGCGCGCCAGGCCGCATTGACGGGCTGGTCGGCGCTGATGACCAGGTCGGCCCCCAGCAGCTGGTGCGCGTCGCGGTTCAAGCCCGCGCGCAGGCGGTCGACGAAGAAGCCGACGGCCGACAGGGCCGCCACGGCGACGATCAGCGCGACGAGCAGGAAACGCAGTTGCCCGGCGCGCCAGTCGCGGCCGGTCATTTTCAGGGAGAGGCGGAACATGGGCGGCGGGTCTTTATAGAGTTACTGCGCGCTGCCGTGGGCGGCGGCGTGCTGCGCGAAATACGCATCGACGGTAGCGAGGAAGGCGTCTTTCTGCGCCTGCGGCAGGAAGGCGGCGATGAAACCGTTGCGCGCCAGGCGTTGCGCGTGGGATAGGCCCAGCGGCAGCGCGTCGAAGATGGCGTCGAAATTGTCGTTCATGTAGCCGCCGAAATACGCGGGATCGTCCGAGTTCACCGTCACCAGCAAGCCGGCGTCGAGCAATTGCACCAGGTTATGGTCATGCATCTGGTCGAACACGCGCAGCTTGGTGTTCGACAGGGGGCAGACGGTCAGGGCGATCTGTTCGCGCGCCAGGCGGGCCGTCAGGTCCGCGTCTTCCAGGCAGCGCACGCCATGGTCGATGCGTTCGACCTGCAAGTCGTCGAGCGCCGTGCGGATGTAGGCCGGCGGGCCTTCCTCGCCCGCGTGGGCCACCAGGTGCAGGCCCAGTTCGCGGCAGCGGGCAAACACGCGCGAGAATTTCTCGGGCGGGTTGCCCACTTCCGAGGAATCGAGGCCGATGCCGATGAATTTGTCGCGGTGCGGCAAGGCGTCTTCCAGCGTCTCGAACGCCTCTTTCTCGCTCAAGTGGCGCAGGAAGCACAGGATCAGGGCGGCGCTGACGGGGCTGTCCTGGCAGGCGCGGTGGATGCCGTTGATCACGTCGGCAATGGGCACGCCGCGCGCCGTGTGGGTTTGCGGGTCGAAGAAGATTTCCGTGTGCAGCACGTTATCGGCTTCGGCGCGGCGCAGGTAGGCTTGCGTCATGTCATAGAAATCCTGCTCTTTCAAGAGCACGCTTGCGCCAGCGTAATAAATGTCGAGAAAAGACTGCAAATCCGTAAAAGCATAGGCGCTGCGCAAGTGTTCCACCGATTCATAGCCCAGAGGCACGCCATTGCGCTCTGCCAGTGCGAAAATCAGTTCTGGCTCCAGCGAGCCTTCGATATGGATATGCAGTTCGGCCTTCGGCATGCCGCGGACGATCGCGCGCAATTGGGGGTTCATCATGGGTGTTCCTTATAGGGTGACGATAAAAATGCTGGCTCGCGCACGCGCACGCGCGGCGCGCAGGGCCATCAGACATGCAGGCATCTTAGCGCAAGATGGCCAGCCTCACCGGCGCCAGGCCGCCATGGCGCAGGCCGCGGCAGCGCCTTGGCCGGCTCCGGCACGCGCTGGCGAATTGTCGTATGATGGTTTAAAAGGTATACAAAAGTTCATTGGAACCGATGAAAAATTTGATGATTTATCCAATTAAATCAACAATTTACAAACAAGTATTAAGGATATGCCGACATATCTTTTGACTTCCTGATCCTTTAGAGCAATAATAAATTTCATGGGGTAATGGTAGGTGCAGCAAGCGCTATCAACAGTGAAAAAAAAGCCGGCTGGCCACGTCAGCACACGGCATCAAGCGCCAGTTTTTTGGTCCGGGCAATCCGGACTCGCAAAGACAGCCGGGCTTGAAACAACAATAAAAATCGATACGGGGTACAGGAAAAGTTCAAGCGGCAAGCCCAGGCGAGTGCCAGGCGGGCGGCCATGGTGACTGGCAGTACGGGTTTACATTAAAGGACATTGACATGACCATTTTTGATAACTATGCAGCACGCTACGAGCGCACCCGCGAAGAGGAAATGTCGCTCACCGACTACCTGGCCCTGTGCAAGAAGGACAAGCTGACGTACGCCAGCGCGCCCGAACGCATGCTGGCCGCCATCGGCGAGCCGCAGCTGGTCGACACGCGTAACGACACGCGCTTGTCGCGCATCTTCGCCAACAAGATCATCAAGATCTATCCCGCCTTCCGCGAGTTCTACGGCACCGAGGAAGTGATCGAGCAGGTGGTCTCGTACTTCCGCCACGCCGCGCAAGGCCTGGAAGAACGCAAGCAGATCCTGTATCTGCTGGGGCCCGTCGGCGGCGGCAAGTCGTCCATCGCGGAAAAACTCAAGTCGCTGATGGAACACGTGCCCTTCTATTGCCTGAAAGGCTCGCCCGTCAACGAATCGCCGCTGGGCCTGTTCAACGAGGAAGAGGACGGCACCATCCTGGAAGAGGATTACGGCATCCCGCGCCGCTACCTGCGCAACATCCCCAGCCCGTGGGCCGTGAAACGCCTGCATGAATACAATGGCGATATCAACCAGTTCCGCGTCGTCAAGCGCTATCCATCCGTGCTGAAACAGATCGCCATCTCGAAAACGGAGCCGGGCGACGAAAACAACCAGGATATTTCCTCGCTGGTGGGCAAGGTCGACATCCGCAAGCTGGAAGACTATGCGCAGGACGACCCGGACGCCTACAGCTATTCGGGCGGCCTGTGCCTGGCCAACCAGGGCTTGATGGAATTCGTGGAAATGTTCAAGGCGCCGATCAAGGTCCTGCACCCCTTGCTGACGGCCACGCAGGAAGGCAATTACAAGGGCACGGAAGGCTTCGGCGCGATTCCGTTCGACGGCATCATCCTGGCCCACTCGAACGAGTCGGAATGGAAGACGTTCAAGAACAACCGCAACAACGAGGCGTTTCTTGACCGTATCTATATAGTCAAGGTGCCGTATTGCCTGCGCGTCTCCGACGAAATCAAGATCTACGACAAGCTGGTGGCCAATTCCTCGCTCGTCAAGGCCCCGTGCGCGCCCGGCACCCTGCGCATGATGGCGCAGTTCGCCATCCTGTCGCGCCTGAAAGACCCGGAAAACTCCAGCATCTTCTCGAAGATGCTCGTCTACGATGGCGAAAACCTCAAGGATACGGACCCGAAAGCCAAGTCCATGCACGAATACGTCGATTACGCGGGCGTGGACGAAGGCATGAACGGCTTGTCGACGCGCTTTGCCTTCAAGATCCTGTCAAAAGTGTTCAACTTTGACAATTCCGAAGTGGCTGCCAATCCCGTGCATCTATTATATGTACTGGAGCAGCAGGTCGAGCGCGAGCAGTTCGCGCCGGAACTGGAGCAGCGCTACTTCTCCTATATAAAAGAGCACCTGGCGCAGCGCTACGTGGAATTCATCGGCAAGGAGATCCAGACGGCTTACCTGGAAAGCTATTCGGAATACGGGCAGAACATCTTCGACCGCTACGTGACGTTTGCCGATTTCTGGATACAGGACCAGGAATACCGCGATCCGGACACGGGCGAAAGCTTCGACCGCGAATCGCTGAACAATGAACTCGAGAAGATCGAGAAACCGGCGGGCATTTCCAATCCGAAGGATTTCCGCAATGAAATCGTGAACTTCGGCTTGCGCGCGCGGGCCTCGAACGGCGGCAAGAATCCCGCCTGGACCAGTTATGAAAAGTTCCGCACCGTCATTGAAAAGAAAATGTTTTCGAATACGGAGGAATTGTTGCCCGTGATTTCCTTCAATGCCAAGGCCAGCGCCGACGATGCCAACAAGCACGCCGACTTCGTGGCCCGCATGGTGGAAAAAGGCTATACGGCCAAGCAGGTACGCCTGTTATGCGAATGGTACTTGCGCGTGCGCAAGTCATCCTAGCGCGGACAGCGGAGGCGCGCTCCCGCCCGAGGGCTGGCGGGGCGCGCAAGACGAGAAGTAAGGAGGCACCCTTTGACATATCTCATCGACAGGCGCTTGCAAAGCAAGAATAAATCCGCCGTCAACCGCGAGCGTTTCCTGCGGCGTTACAAGGGCCAGATCAAGGATGCCGTGGGGCGCGCCATCAAGGGGCGCTCGATCACGGACGTCGAGAATGGCGAGAAGGTCAGCATCCCCGTCAAGGACGTGGGCGAACCGTCGTTCGGCCACGCGCATGGCGGCGTATGGGAAGTGGTCAATCCCGGCAACAAGGAATACCTGAAAGGCGACCAGATCGCGCGGCCGAAAGGCGGCGGTGGCGCCGGGCGGGGCAAGGCGGGCAATAGCGACGAAACGACGGAAGACGACTTCATCTTCGAATTGTCGCGCGAAGAATTCATGAATTATTTCTTCGAAGACCTGGAATTGCCGCACATGGTGAAAACCCAGCTGACGGCCACCACGGAATTCAAGAACCAGCGCGCCGGCTACAATATGTCGGGCACGCCATCGAACATCCACGTGCTGCGTTCCCTGCGCGGCGCGCTGGGGCGGCGCATCGCCGTCGGCGGCGGCGCCCGCAAGCAGCTGGCGCAGGCCGAGGAAGACCTGGCCGAACTGCTGCACGAAGGCGCGCCCGACAGCGACCCGCTCGTCACGGAACTGCGCCGCCTGATCCACCACCTGCACACGCGCCTGCTGGCCATCCCCTTCATCGACCCGTTCGACTTGCGCTACAGCAACCGCATCAAGGTGCCCAAGCCGATGACGCAAGCCGTCATGTTCTGCATCATGGACGTATCCGGCTCCATGGACGAGTCGCGCAAGGACACGGCTAAGCGCTTCTTCATCCTGTTATATCTGTTCCTCAAGCGCGCCTACGACAAGATCGAGGTCGTCTTCATCCGCCACCATACGGCGGCGGCCGAAGTGGACGAGCATGAATTCTTCAATTCGCGCGAGTCGGGCGGCACCGTCGTGTCGTCCGCGCTGCACTTGCTCAACACCATCATCGACGAACGCTATGGCGCCGGGCAATGGAACAGCTATGTGGCGCAGGCGTCCGACGGCGACAACTGGGACAACGATTCCGTGCTGTGCCGGCAATTGCTTATTAATACCATCATGCCCAAGGTGCAGTACTACACCTATGTCGAGATCACGGACGGCCCGCAGCAAAACCTGTGGGAGCAATACGCGGGCGTGCTCGACCATCACGCCCATTTCGCCATGCAAAAGATCGTCACGCCGGCCGATATCTACCCGGTCTTCCGCGAACTGTTCAAGAAACAGGTGAAATGATGAGTGCAGCCTTTGACCGCGCCAGCAACACCCCGGGCGAACCGTTCGCGCGCCTGCGCCACCCGAACGCCCTGCCCGAGCAGTCGGAATGGACGTTCGAACTGATCGAGCAAATCCACGAGGAAATCCGCCGCGTGGCGAAACAGTTTGGCCTCGACACCTATCCGAACCAGCTGGAAATCATCACGGCCGAGCAGATGATGGATGCCTACACCTCGGTCGGCATGCCCGTCTCCTACAACCACTGGTCATTCGGCAAGCATTTCCTGTCCACCGAGAAAAGTTATAAACGAGGCCAGATGGGCCTGGCCTACGAGATCGTCATCAACTCGAACCCGTGCATCGCCTATTTAATGGAGGAAAACAGCCTGACCATGCAATCGCTGGTGATCGCGCATGCGGCCTACGGCCACAACTCCTTTTTTAAAGGCAATTACCTGTTCCGCGCCTGGACGGATGCGGACGCCATCATCGACTATATGGTGTTTGCCAAGAATTACATCGCCGAATGCGAACAGCGCCATGGCGTCGACGCCGTGGAATTGCTGCTCGACTCGTGCCACGCCATCCAGAACTATGGCGTGGACCGCTACAAGCGCCCGGCGAAACTGTCGATGGCGAAGGAATATGCGCGCCAGAAAGAGCGCGAAGCCTATGTGCAGTCGCAGATCAACCAGCTGTGGCGCACCCTGCCTCGCCGCGAGGATGAGGAGGAAGAGGAAGACCAGCGCAAGGCCGCGCCCCGCTTTCCGCCCGAACCCGAGGAAAACCTGCTGTACTTCATCGAAAAGTATGCGCCGCTGCTGGAACCGTGGCAGCGCGAGATGGTGCGCATCGTGCGCAAGATTTCCCAGTACTTCTATCCGCAGCGGCAAACCCAGGTCATGAACGAGGGCTGGGCCACCTTCTGGCACTACACGATATTGAACCAACTGTATGACGAAGGCGTGGTGGGCGACGGCTTCATGATGGAATTTCTGAAAAGCCATACCAACGTGGTCTACCAGCCGCCCATCGACAGCCCGTATTACAGCGGCATCAACCCGTATGCGCTGGGTTTTGCCATGATGAGCGACATCCGCCGCATCTGCGAGCACCCGACCGACGAAGACCGCGCCTGGTTCCCCGACATGGCCGGCAGCGACTGGCGCAAGAGCCTGGACTTTGCCATGCGCAATTTCAAGGATGAAAGCTTCATCGCCCAGTACCTGTCGCCGCGGCTGATCCGCGAATTCCACTTCTTTACCGTGCTCGACGACGACAAGAATGAAAAACTGGCCATTTCCGCCATCCACGACGATGCCGGCTACCGCTACGTGCGCCAGCAACTGGCGGAACAGTACAACCTGGGCAACCGCGAGCCGAATATCCAGGTCTGGTCCGTCAACACGCGCGACGACCGCGCCCTGACCCTGCGCCACACGCAATTCCAGCGCCGCCCGCTGAACCAGCAGGCGGCCGAGGTGCTCAAGCACGTGGCACGGCTGTGGGGCTTCGATGTGCACCTCGATACGGTCGACCCACAGGGGGCGGTACTGGGCACCTTGAATTGCCGGCGCGAGAAGCGCAACCGGCGCGATGACCCGGTTGCCAAGCCATGAAATGATTTGTTGATAATAATCAATAGCAAGAATATAAGCGCTTCCTATGCCTATATAGGAATTCAGTATGGCCTGACGGCCTCGAAACGGCTGTCAGGAGCGCCTTTTTTGACCTGGGTGAAGTGCGTTCCGCACCCGTTTGGTGCGCGCGACGGGCTAAGTGGTCTGGTTCCGAGGCAAAACATTTCCAAAAAGAAAGATTTTTCTCCAAATTTAGCAGTTTCCATATTGGATATCACGAAATATAATTCCGCCAGATCGACACATCGGAGAACTTAGCAGCGGTCGCCCAAAACGGCTGTAAAAAACCGATAAGACCGCCTTTTTTTATGTCCGAAAGCGTGCAAAGATGACATAAGCAAGTACGTTTTCAGGGCGCAAAAGCGCCAAAAATTTAACCGGTTTTAGGCGTTAAAAATCTGTGTAAAATAAAGAATTCGTATGTATAATTCGGCGACGTCCCGGATACGGCTGGAGCTTTGTGTCGTCATTTTGGGGTTCAGTTGCAAGACAAGAGATGGTATTTGGAGAAAGCAGGCATGAATTTTTCGAACGAGAAAAGTCCCAAGAACTACACAGGCATCACTATCGTTGTCCTGCTGCACGTTCTCGCGGCTTACGGGATCGTGACGGGCTTGGGCAAGCGGTTGGTCACCAAAATGATGGAACCGGTTGAAACCAAGATTATCGAGGAAGTCAAACCGCCTCCACCGAAGGATCTTCCACCGCCACCACCGCCGCCAGAAATGAAGGCACCACCGCCGCCATTCATTCCGCCAGTCGAGGTGAACGTGCAGCAGCCGCCACCACAGCAGAACGTGATTGCAAATGCGACTGCCGTGAAGCCAGCCACGAATGTATTGGCACCGCCATCGCCGCCTGCACAGCCTGCGCCAACTCCTGGACCAGCCAAATCGGTGCGTACACCGGCCGTGGTTGACTTCAGCGTCTGCGAAAAACCGGCTTATCCAAAGTCGTCGCAGCGTAACGAGGAAACCGGTGTGGTGACACTGTCGTTCCTGATCGGTGTAGACGGCAAGGTCGCTGATTCGAAGATCGTGAAGTCCAGCGGCTTCAGGGACCTGGACAAAGCCGCGGTGCAAGGTATCAGCCGCTGTACATTTAAGCCGGCAACAGTTGACGGCAAGCCGGAACAAGGCTGGCAGCAAATGCAATACGTTTGGTCGCTGGATTAAAACCCGAGACAGTTATCCCCTGTCTCACACTATGATTTCGTTGTCATTACGTTCAGCGATCTGTTATTTTTAATTTTGGAGGAAGCATGTTTAAGAATACCCGTTTGTCCGCATTTTTTGCCGCGGTTCTGTTGTCCGTTACCGCTACTACCGCTCTGGTAGCAGCTCCGGCATTCGCTGACGCGCCAGCATCGGCTGCCGCTTCGGCTCCTGCGGCAGACGCTGCACCAGCACCAGTTGCTGCAGATGCCGCCGCTCCAGCAGCAGACGCAGCAGCAGCTCCAGCCGCTGATGCAGCCGCTCCAGCCAAAACCGAAGAAGTACACAACCCGTTCGGCCTGCAAGCAGTGTGGGACGGCGGCTTCGTGCCACGCGCCACCCTGATCATCATGGTCATCATGTCGATCGGTACCTGGTACATCATCATCACCAAGCTGATCGATCAAATGAAGATCTTCAAGCAAGCTAAAGAAGCTGCTGCCAAATTCTGGAAAGCTCCTTCGATCGCTGCTGGTTCGGCAACCCTGGAAGAAGGTTCGCCATTCCGCTTCATCGCTGAATCGGGCACCAAGGCAACCGCTCACCATGACGGCGCCCTGCTGGAACAAATCGATCTGTCGACCTGGGTGACGATGTCGATCCAGCGCGCTTCGGACAAAGTCCAATCGCGTCTGCAAGATGGCCTGTCGTTCCTGGCAACCGTTGGTTCGACCGCACCGTTTATCGGTCTGTTCGGTACCGTTTGGGGTATCTACAACGCACTGACCGCTATCGGCATGACCGGTAACGCATCGATCGACAAAGTTGCAGGTCCAGTTGGTGAAGCACTGATCATGACCGCTTTCGGTCTGCTGGTCGCTGTTCCTGCCGTTCTGGGTTACAACTGGTTGGTTCGTCGTAACAAAACCGCAATGGAAGACATCCGCTCGTTCAGCGCCGACGTTCACTCGGTTCTGGTTTCCGGCGTAATGTCCACCAGCGAAGCTGGCCGTGCTGCCGGCGCTAAAAAGATCGGATAAGTCATGTCGATGTCCGTCGGCTCCGACAGCGGAGATCAAGATCAAGTAATGTCAGAAATCAACACGACGCCGCTCGTCGACATCATGTTGGTTTTGCTGATCATTTTCTTGATCACCAGTCCAGTTGTCCTCAAGCTGCAGAAAATCGATCTGCCGATCGAGGCCAACCAAGCCCTTCAAACCAAGCCGCAAAACGTTAACATCGTTGTTAACAAGGATGGCGAGATTTACCTGGGCCAGACCAGACTGAGAGACACGAACGAATTGTTCGATTATCTTAAAGTTGAAGCAGTGAAAGTACCGCAGCCGGAAGTACACGTTCGTGGCGACCAAGAAACACGCTACGAATCGATCGGCCGGGTTATTTACACGACCCAACGTGCCGGGATCCAGAAGGTCGGCTTCATCACCGAACCACCTGACAAGGGCTGATAGCGACTGACAGCGGCGTCCCGGCAACATGGGGGCGCCACTGAAGGAAGCTTGCCGGGCGGCAGTTTCGCCCGGTGCTTCGTTGGACTTCTTAAAGGAAACACTATGAGTATGAATGTCGGTTCGGGAAGCGCAGCAGGCGCGGATCCGGAACCAATGATGGAACTGAACATGACGCCCCTCATCGACGTGATGCTGGTGCTGATTATCATGTTGATCATCACGATTCCTAAGCAAAACCACTCGGTGAACCTGAACATGCCGGTCGGCACCCCGCCGCCACCGACAACCGAACCAGTGGTCGTCACGATCGATGTCGATTTTGATGGCACTATCTTGTGGGACAATCAGGTCGTACCTGATCGTAATACGCTGGAAGCCAAGCTGAGCAACGTTGCTGCGCAAGCAGATCAGCCAGAAGTGCATCTGCGTCCTAACAAGCTGGTGGAATACAAAGTCGTCGCCGGTGTGATGGCGTCGGCGCAGCGTCTGGGCGTGACCAAAATCGGTCTGGTCGGCAACGAGCAATTCCAGTAAGCTGTAGCAATCAGGTTATCTTTACATCCGAATAGGCAGGACTTCCTGCCTATTCGCTTTTTACTGAAAGACTTTCTCATGTCCAAGTTTCGTCTCGCTCATCTCGGCCTCGTCATGGCCGCTATCGGTTTTACCGCAGCAACTCCCGTAATCGGCCTGGGCTCGCTGGCATATGCCGCGGACACCGTGCGTGCCGAAGTGGGCAAGCCATTGCAAGAAGCGCAAAAACTCGCTGGCAGCGGCAAAAACAAGGAAGCACTGGCCAAGCTGCGCGAAGCTGACAGCGTCGGCGGCAAGACCGCCTTTGAAAGCTACCAGATCGAACGCGTGCGCGCCTCGGCTGCCGCCGCCGCTGGCGACAACGGCACCGCCATCAAGGCTTTTGAAGCCGTCATCAATTCCGGCCGCCTGAGCGCCGCCGAAGCCCCCAAATTCACGCAAGCGCTGGCAGGCATGTACTACCGCGCCAAGGATTGGCCAAACACCATCACCTGGATCAAACGCTCGCTGAAAGACCGCGAAGATCCACAGATGCGCGAACTGCTGATCCAGACCTACTACGTCAGCGGCAACTTCGCCGAAGCGGCAAAAGAACTGCAAGCGCGCGGCGGCAACTCGGAAGCGAGCCTGCAAATGCTGGCCAACATCCAGTTGAAGCAAAATGACAAGGGCGGCTACGTTGCCACCCTGGAAAAACTGGCATCGAGCTATCCGAAAACCAGCTACTGGGCCGACCTGCTGAACCGCGTTTCGGGTAAACCTGGCTTCTCGCAACGCCTGGGCCTGGATGTCCAGCGCCTGCGCCTGGCCAACGGCCTGTTCAGCAAACCTTCCGAATACATGGAAATCAGCCAGCTGGCCCTGCAAGCAGGCAATCCTGGCGAAGCGCTGAGCATCATCGAGCAAGGCTACAAGAAAGGCGTGCTGGGTACCGGCGCCGATGCGCCACGTCACCAGCGTCTGAAAGACCTGGCCCTGAAAACCCAGGCTGACCTGAAAGCCAACGCGGCCAAGTCGGAAGCGGAATACGCCAAGAACAAGGACGCCGACAGCTTGAGCAAGCTGGGCTTCGCCCTGGTCTACGATGGCCAGGCCGAAAAAGGTCTGGGCTTGATGAACGACGCCGTGAAACTGGGCACCGCCAAGTATGCGGAAGAAGCCAAGCTGCATCTGGGCATCGCCTACATCCACGCCGGCAAGAAGTCCAACGCCACGACGGCACTCAAAGCCGTCAAGGGCACGGATGGCGCGGCTGACCTGGCCCGCTACTGGACCTTGATGAATAAGTAATTAACATCGAACCCAAGCTACTGCGCGTCGCGCTTTGCAGCCTGTGATGCTCACCGTACTACAGTACGGTTGCGCTTCTCGGCAGCAAATCACTGCCGCTCGCTACGCTTGGCTTCGACGTTGAGAGTGCATTGAATCAATACTAAAGCGTTGCCAGCATACCCGCCGGCAACGCTTTTTATCATTTCAGCAGTGAAATTCGCCCTGCGTCCGCCCTGCCGGGTGTGCATCCCCGAAACAGTCCGTATAATCCCCCTTTTGGCACAGTTTTTCATCAGATTCCTATGAAGGTATTCCGCGGACTTCCCAATGCCCAGGCACGAGCGCCTTGCGCTCTGACCATCGGCAATTTTGACGGTGTCCACATCGGCCATCAAGCCTTGCTGGCGCGCGTGCGCGGCGCGGCAACCGAACTCGGCATTGAAGCGGCCGTGATGACGTTCGAACCGCACCCGCGCGAATTCTTCGCGCAGCGCGCAGGCGACCTGTCCAAGGCCCCGCAGCGCATCGCCAACTTGCGCGACAAGCTGCAATCGCTGGATGACGCCGGCATCGACCGTGTCGTCGTCGAGCACTTCAGCGCCCAGTTCGCCGCCTTGACACCGCAGGAATTCACGGAAAAAGTCCTCGTCGATGGCTTGCACGTGAAATGGCTGATGGTCGGCGACGACTTTTGCTATGGCGCCCGGCGCGCCGGCGACGTGGCCATGCTGCAGGAAGCGGGCCGCAAATATGGTTTCCATGTAGAAACATTGCCTACCGTGATGAACGGCAGCACGCGCATCTCGTCGTCCGCCGTGCGCCTGGCGCTGGCCGCCGGCGATTTCCCGCTGGCCACGCAGCTGCTGGGCCATCCGTACGCCATTTCCGGCCATGTCATCCACGGCCAGAAACTGGGCCGCACCCTCGGTTTCCCCACCCTGAACCTGCGCGTGGCGCACCGTCCCGCCCTGTCCGGCGTCTTCATCGTGCAAGTGCACGGCCTGGCGCCGCAGCCGCTGCCGGCCGTGGCCAGCCTCGGCGTGCGCCCCACCGTCGACGACAGCGGCCGCGTCTTGCTGGAAGTGCATCTGTTTGATTTCAATCAATCCTGCTACGGCAAGCTGGTGCGCGTGGAATTCCTGGAAAAGCTGCGCGACGAAGAAAAGTACGACGATTTGCCCACCCTGACGGCCGCCATCGAGCGCGACTCGAACCAGGCGCGCGCCTATTTTGAGCAGCACAGCGGCGCCATTACCGCCACCGACCGAATTTGACGCCGGCCAACTCCGCCGCCTGGCGGCACTTGCCGTCGCAAACCCGCTGCAAAAATATACTCCATACCATTAAAGAAGATTATGTCCGATCAAAACAAGCCAGCCACGCCCAAGCAGAACAAGAAGCCTGAAAGCAAATACCCGGTCAATATGACGGAAACCCCGTTCCCGATGCGCGGCGACATGGCCAAGCGCGAGCCGCAATGGGTACAGCAATGGCAAGACAAGAAAATCTACGAGCGCGTGCGCAAGGCTGCCGCCGGCCGTCCGAAATTCATCCTGCATGACGGCCCGCCGTACGCGAATGGCGATATCCACCTGGGCCACGCCGTCAACAAGATACTGAAGGACATGGTCGTCAAGTCGCGCTCGCTGGCCGGCTTCGACGCGCCGTATGTACCGGGCTGGGATTGCCACGGCATGCCGATCGAGATCCAGATCGAAAAACTGCACGGCAAGAACCTGCCGACGGCGGAAGTGCTGGAAAAGGCCCGCGCCTACGCCAATGTGCAGGTCGAGCGCCAGAAGAAGGATTTTATTCGCCTGGGCGTGCTGGGCGAGTGGGACAACCCGTATCTGACCATGGCGCACGGCAATGAAGCGGACGAATTGCGCGCGCTGGGCAAGCTGCTGGAAAAAGGCTATGTGTACCGCGGCTTGAAGCCCGTCAACTGGTGCTTCGACTGCCAGTCGGCGCTGGCCGAGGCGGAAGTGGAATACGCGGAAAAACGCGATCCCGCCATCGACGTCGGATTCAAGTTCGCCGAGCCGGAAAAACTGGCGGCCGCCTTCGGCCTGCCTTCCCTGCCGACCGATAACGGTTTCATCGTCATCTGGACCACCACGCCGTGGACCATCCCGTCGAACCAGGCGCTGAACGTGCACCCGGAAGTCAAGTACGCGCTGGTGAAAGCCGAGCGCGATGGCCAGCCGCTGCTGCTGATCCTGGCGCAAGACCTGGTCGTCGCCAGCCTGGCGCGCTTCAAGCTCGATGGCACGACCATCGCCACCTGCGACGGCGCGGCCCTGGCCGGCATCAGCTTCCGCCACCCGCTGCATGCGGCCGATGCCTTCTATGACCGTCTGTCGCCCTTGTACCTGGCCGAATACGTGACCACGGAAAGCGGCACGGGCGTGGTGCACTCGGCGCCAGCCTACGGCCTGGACGACTTCATCTCGTGCAAGGCGCACGGCATGAAGGACGACGACATCATCAAGCCCGTCATGGGCGACGGCAAGTTCGCCTCGACCCTGCCCCTGTTCGGCGGCATGACCATCTGGGAAGCGTCGAAGCCGATCTGCAACGCCCTGCGCGAAGCCGGTGCGCTGTTCGAAGTCAAGATGTTCGACCACAGCTACATGCATTGCTGGCGCCATAAGACGCCGATCATCTACCGCGCCACCTCGCAGTGGTTTGCCGGCATGGACGTGACGCCGAAGGACGGCGGCGCGACCTTGCGCGAAACGGCCTTGAAAGGCATCGCCGACACCGAGTTCTTCCCCGACTGGGGCCAGGCGCGCCTGCACGGCATGATCGCCAACCGTCCCGACTGGACCCTGTCGCGCCAGCGCCAGTGGGGCGTGCCGATGGCCTTCATCGTGCACAAGGAAACGGGCGACCTGCATCCGCGCACGCCGGAACTGCTGGAGCAAGTGGCCAAGCTGATCGAAAAAGGCGGCATCGAGGCCTGGCAGGCGCTGGACCTGGCTGACCTGATCGGCGACGAAGCGGCCATCTACGCGAAGAACAAGGACACGCTGGACGTGTGGTTCGATTCCGGCGCCACGCACCAGACGGTGCTGGGCGGCCCGCAAGCGCACGGTTCGCACTCGACGCAGCTGCAATTCCCGGCCGACCTGTACCTGGAAGGCTCGGACCAGCATCGCGGCTGGTTCCACTCGTCCCTGCTCGTGTCGTCGATGCTCAATGGCCGTCCGCCGTACAAGGCCCTGCTGACGCACGGCTTCACGGTCGATGGCGAAGGCAAGAAGATGTCGAAGTCGCTGGGTAACACGCTGGCGCCGCAAAAGATCTCGGACACCCTGGGCGCGGACATCCTGCGCCTGTGGATCGCCTCGACCGATTACACGGGCGAACTGTCGATCTCCGACGAAATCCTGAAACGCGTGACGGAATCGTACCGCCGCATCCGCAACACCCTGCGCTTCCTGCTGGCGAACACCTCGGACTTCAATCCGGCCACGGACGCCGTGCCGGTGGCCGAGATGTTCGAAATCGACCGCTATGCGCTGGCCAACATGGCCTCGCTGCAAACGCAGATCGAGAACAACTACGCGCGCTACGAATTCCACCCGGTCGTGTCGAAGCTGCAGACGTACTGCTCGGAAGACCTGGGCGGCTTCTACCTGGACATCCTGAAGGACCGCCTGTACACCTCCGGCCTGACGTCGCACGCGCGCCGTTCGGCGCAGACGGCCCTGTGGCACATCACGCAAAGCCTGCTGCGCCTGATGGCCCCGGCCCTGTCGTTCACGGCCGAGGAAGCGTGGGCCGTCTTCGCCGGCAGCGAAGCGTATGCCGCCAGCGATGAAACCATCTTCACGCAAACCTGGTGGCAGCTGCCGGAAGTGGCGGATGCGGCCGACCTGCTGGAGAAATACACGGCCCTGCGCGCCGTGCGCACGGACGTCACAAAACAGCTGGAAGACTTGCGTACCTCGGGCGCCATCGGCTCGTCGCTGCAGGCGGAGCTGACGATCAAGGCCGCGCCGATGAAGTACAAGCTGTTGACGACCCTGGGCGACGACTTGAAGTTCGTCTTCATCACCTCGCAGGCAACGGTAGCCGAAGTGGCCGACGAAGCGGCCGAGGAAGTGGTCGTGGCCGCGTCGACGGCGCCGAAGTGCGAGCGCTGCTGGCACTACCGCAGCGACGTGGGCACGGACGCCGCGCATGCCACCCTGTGCGGCCGCTGCGTCAGCAACCTGTTTGGCAAGGGCGAAGTTCGCCGCTTCGCCTAAACAACGGCGTCAAAATCTGCTGCGCGTCGCGATTTGCGGCCTGCGATGCTCACCGTACTAGAGTACAGTTGCGCTTCTCGGCCACAAATCGCTGCCGCTCGCTACGATTTTGCCCGCCGTTGTATGCTATCCGTCCAACCGCCGCCTGCTGCCAGGCGGCGGCTTTATCTTCCCTGGAAAAATATGGCCACTAAAAACCGTTTTTCATCGAAACCGCAATCGCCGCTGACGCTGTGGCTGGGCATTGCCGCCATCGTCATCCTGTTCGACCAGATCACCAAGATCACGATCCTGAAGACCTTCCGCTATGCGCAGGAAATGGTCATCACCTCATATTTCAACCTGGTGCTCGCGTATAACAAGGGTGCCGCATTCAGCTTCCTGTCCGACCAGGGCGGCTGGCAGCGCTATTTCTTCACCGGCATCGCCCTGGCGGCCGCCATCTACATCATCTACCTGCTGAAAAAGCACGCGGGCCAGCGCATGTTCTGCTGGGCCCTGTCGCTGATCCTCGGCGGCGCGCTGGGCAACGCTATCGACCGCCTGATGTACGGCCACGTGGTCGATTTCCTCGACTTCCACTGGAAAAGCTGGGGCCATTTCCCCGCTTTCAATATCGCCGACAGCGCCATCTGCATCGGTGCGGCCCTGTTCATCATCGATGAACTGCGCCGGGTAAACAAATAAACACGCAGGAGAACGGCATGGAACTGTCCGGCAAAAAAATCGTCCTGGGACTCTCGGGCGGCGTCGCCTGCTACAAGGCGGCCGAATTGTGCCGCGCGCTCACAAAGGCAGGCGCCTCGGTGCAAGTGGTGATGACGGATGCGGCCAGCCACTTCATCACGGCCGTCACGATGCAGGCCCTGTCCGGCCACCCCGTGCACACGAGCCAGTGGGATGCGCGCATAGCCAACAACATGGCGCATATCGATTTGACGCGCCATGCGGACGCGATTTTGATCGCGCCGTGTTCCGCCGACTTCATGCGCAAGCTGGCGCACGGCGTGTGCGACGACCTGCTGTCGACCCTGTGCCTGGCCCGTCCATCCCACCTGCCCCTGCTGGTGGCGCCGGCCATGAACGTGGAAATGTGGCAAAACCCCGCCACGCAACGCAATGTGCAGCAGCTGCGCGACGACGGCATCAAGCTGTTCGGCCCGGCCGCCGGCGAACAGGCGTGCGGCGAAACGGGCCTGGGCCGCATGCTGGAACCGGAACAGCTGCTGACGGAGCTGATCGCCGCCTTC
Organism: Janthinobacterium sp. SUN206; assembly: GCF_030587305.1. Taxonomy (NCBI): domain Bacteria; kingdom Pseudomonadati; phylum Pseudomonadota; class Betaproteobacteria; order Burkholderiales; family Oxalobacteraceae; genus Janthinobacterium; species Janthinobacterium sp. SUN206. Next base: position 2,502,602 of record NZ_JAPWIB010000001.1, read on the forward strand.
CAGCCTAAGGTATTGGCGGGCAAGCGCGTGCTGGTCACTGCCGGCCCCACGTTCGAAGCCATCGACCCCGTGCGCGGCATCACCAATCTGTCCTCGGGCAAGATGGGCTATGCGGTGGCGCGCGCGGCGCGCGAAGCGGGCGCCGAGGTGCTGCTCATTTCCGGCCCCACGGCCCTGGACGCGCCGTTCGGCGTGCGCCGCATCGACGTGCAAAGCGCACAGCAGATGCACGATGCGGTACTCGCCCACGTCGACGGCCAGCATGTCTTCGTCGCCGTGGCCGCCGTGGCCGACTGGCGCGTGGCCAACGCCAGCGAACAAAAGATGAAAAAGCAGGCCGACGGCTCCGTGCCGGAGCTGCAGTTCGCGCAAAATCCCGACATCCTGGCCACCGTGGCGGCGCGCACCAACCTGGCCGGCTATCCGTACTGCGTCGGTTTTGCCGCCGAATCGGAAAACCTGGTGGAATTCGGCTCGACCAAGCGCGAAAAGAAGGGCATCCCCTTGCTGGTCGGCAATATCGGCCAGAACACGTTTGGCCAGGATGACAACACCATCATCCTGTTCGACGAGGAAGGCCATACCGTACTGCCGCGCGCCTCCAAACTGAACCTGGCGCGCCAGCTGATTTCGGAGATCTCGAAGCGGCTGGCCAAGAATTCGCTGCTCAAATAACCTTTTACACGACTTAGCTTAGTTAGATTAATGAAAAATATCGACATCAAGATCCTCGACGCCCGCATGAAAGAAATGCTGCCGGCCTACGCCACACCCGGCAGCGCCGGCCTGGACCTGCGCGCCTGCATCGACGAGGCGATCACCATCGAAGCCGGCCAGACCGTGCTCATTCCCACGGGCCTGGCCATCCACATCGGCGACCCCTCGTATGCGGCCATGATCCTGCCGCGCAGCGGCATGGGCCACAAAAACGGCATCGTATTGGGGAATCTGGTAGGCTTGATCGACTCCGATTATCAGGGCCAGCTGATGGTATCGACCTGGAACCGGGGCCAGAGCGCTTTCACGCTCAATCCCATGGAACGCCTGGCGCAACTGATTATCGTGCCGGTGCTGCAAGTGGGCTTTAACGTCGTCGAGGAATTCGGCGACAGCGAACGCGGTGTTGGCGGTTTCGGCAGCACCGGCAAACATTAAGGATTTTCTCATGCCAGGTTTTCGCCATCTGATCACAGCCCCAACTTCGCTGCGCCAACTGGCCACTCCCCTCCTGCTGGCCAGTGCGGCCATCCTCGCCGGCTGCACCACGCCGGCGACGCATGTCAGCGGCCCGTTCAACGTGGTGCCGGCGCCCGATGCGCCCGCCCCGACGGCGCAGCAAAAGGCGGCGCAGGAAGAACTGGTGAAGATGGTGGCGCTGCAGGACCGCCTCTCGAAAGTCTCGGCGCCCCTGCTGATCAACAATGCGGACCTGTGCAAGACGTATGCGCGCAACTTGCTGGGCTTCACGGCGCAGAACAAGTATTCCTACCCCGGCATCTATGCCGACGCGGCGCAGGCGGCCCTCGGCTACGGCGAACAGATGCAAGTCTCCAGCGTCTTGCCGGGCAGCGGCGCCGCGCGCGCCGGCTTGCGCAAGGGCGACGGCTTGCTGGCCGCCGAAGGCAAGCCGCTGCCGGCCGGTCCGAAGGCGGAAGGCCCGTTTGGCGCCATCGTCGGCCCGCTGGCCTCGAAAAGCGCGAACCTGAACATGACCATCGCCCGCGACGGCCAGCAGCAGGACCTGAAGATTCCCGTCACGCGCGCCTGCGCCTTCCGCGTCGCCCTGGGCAATGCGGACAATATCAACGCCTACTCGGACGGCGCGCGCATCATGCTCACGCGCGGCATGGTCAATGCGGCGCAAAACGACGAAGGCATCGCCTTTGTCATCGCCCGCGAAATGGCGCACAACATCCTCGACCACGCGCGCAGCCAGCGCACGGCAGGGACGGCCGGCAGCATCATAGACAGCCTGGGCGCCGTGCAGCCCGACGTGTCGATGCTGACGGGCGCCGCCGGCATCAAGGCCATGCCGCAGGAACTCGACGTGCAAGCCGACACCCTGGCCATCTACCTGCTGGCGCGCGCCGGCTACAACGTCGACAACGCGGCCCGCTTCTGGCAGCGCCTGGCCACGCAAGTGCCGGCCACGGTCGCCAACGGCTACACGGCCCTGCATCCGGGTACCAACTCGCGCATGGCCGCCGTCAACCGCGCCGTCATCGACGTGCGCGCCAAGCAGGCGGCGAAGAAACCGCTGAAGCCTTAGAGCGCCTGCCATAACCTACTGCGCGTCGCGCTTTGCGGTCTGCGATGCTCACTGTGCTCAATCCTGATCAAACAGGGTTTGCTCAGGCTCCCGGGAAGTTGGGGAAGTAGGTGCCCATGATCCAGGTCAGGGCACCGCAGAACACGACGGCTAGGAACAGGACAATGAGCAACTTGCCGAACTTGGGGATACCCTCTTCTTGCGTCTTGACTTCATTTGACATGAAAATTCTCCGCAGGGTGGTGGAACAGGTAGTATATCCACAATCTTGAATACTTTTCCATACTTTGCCGCAAACATGCGGCATGTAACTCGCGCGCGCCATGGACAGCATCGACCTTGAAGTTCTGAAAACCAGCGCCGCCTGGCTCGCCGCCGGCCGCCGCTGCGAACTCGTCACCGTCATCAAGACCTGGGGTTCCAGCCCCCGCCCCGTGGGCGCCACCCTGGCCATCTGCGACGATGGCACGGTGGTCGGTTCCGTCTCCGGCGGCTGCATCGAAGATGATTTGATCGATACCGTGCGCGTGCACGGCATCGTGCGCAGGCAGCCCGAAATCGTCAGCTACGGCATCAGCGCCGACGAGGCGCACCGCTTCGGCCTGCCCTGCGGCGGCACCATCGAACTGGCCATCGAGCCGCTGCACGCGGGCAGCCGCGTGGCCGAACTGCTGGCGCGCCTGGAAGCCCATGAACTCGTCGAGCGCCGCCTCGATCTGGATACCGGCGCCGTCACGCTGCAGCGCGCCACGCCGGGCGCCGTGCTGGCCCTGGAAGACGGGGCGCTCACCACGCAGCACGGCCCGCGCTGGCGCCTGCTGATCATCGGCGCCAGCCAGCTGTCGCGCTTCGTGGCGCAAATCGCCACGGCCATGGATTACCACGTCATCGTCTGCGACCCGCGCGAGGAATACCGGGGCGGCTGGAACGTACCGGGCGTGCCCCTGCTGCACGCCATGCCGGACGACCTCGTGCTGGAATTAAAGCTCGACAGCCGCAGCGCCGTCGTCGCCCTCACGCACGACCCCAAGCTCGACGACCTGGCCCTGATGGAAGCGTTGAAATCCCCTGCGTTCTACGTGGGCGCCATCGGCTCGCGCGCGAATAACGCCAAGCGGCGCGAACGGCTGCTGCAGTTCGACGTCAGCGCCGAGCAGCTGGCGCGCCTGCACGCCCCCATCGGCCTGTACATCGGCAGCAAGACGCCGGCCGAAATCGCCATTTCCATCCTGGCCGAACTGACGGCCGTGAAAAACGGCGTGCCCGACGCGCTGCAGATCCAGCACGCGGCCGCCTTGAGCCCGCCCAACCCTGACCTCTGCGTGCGCTGAAGCGTGAAAAGCAAGAAACGGGATGCGCCAGCATCGTCCCCCTGATACCTTCCCTGACTTTGGCCCGCCATGACCCTGCTGCACTGGACCCTCCCCCTGCCCGCCGGCTACCGCCGCGACGATGTCATCGCCTTCCACAGCCGGGATACGCAAGCCGTGGCGGAACAAGTCACGCCGACAGGCCTGCGCAAGGGCATCCTGCTTGCCGGCGTACCCGTCGTACTGGACGTGGCGTTCACGCAGGATGCCGCCATCTGCCAGGCAGACCTCGACGACAATGACGACACCGTCGCCGACCTGCAAACGCCGCTGCACGGCGCCCTGCTGAACATCCTCGGCCTGCGCATCGACCCGCAGCCGTTCGCGCAACTGGCCGCCGCCGACCCGCTGCTGGCGCCCTTGATCCACGTCAACCCGGGCTTGCGCATCGTGCAATCGGCCAGCCCCTTCGAAGCGCTGACCTGGGCCATCATCGGCCAGCAAATCAACCTGCCGTTCGCCATTTCCCTGCGCCGCACCTTCATCGTGCAGGCGGGACGCCGGCACGCCAGCGGCTTGTGGTGCTACCCGGAGGCGCGCGACGTGGCGCGGCTATCCGCCGAGGATTTGACGAGCCGCAAATTCTCGCGCGCCAAGGCGGAAACCGTGCTGCGCCTGGCGCATCTCGTCAACGATGGAGAACTGTCGCTGGAGCTGCCCCCTTCCGGCGACGTGGCGGCCATTTCGCAGGCGCTGCTGGCCGTGAAGGGCATCGGCCCGTGGACCGTCAACTATGCGCTGCTGCGCGGCTACGGCTATGCCGACTGCTCGCTGCACGGCGACGTGGCCATCCGCGCCGCCCTGCAAAAGCTGCTCGGCGAAGAGGTCAAGCCGGACATGGCGCGCACGGAGCAGTGGCTGCGCCAGTACGCGCCGCACCGCACCATGGCCGCCGCCCACCTGTGGGCCAGCCTGCACGCGCCGGAAAAAAATATTTTGCCTGCCGGGGAATAAACGGCGGGCGGCACGCGTCTATCCCTTGCAAGCCCCAAAAACCTCAAGGAGACCACCATGCGCTTTACCACTTTTGCCGCCACCGCCCTTTGCACCGCCTTGTCCGCCCCGCTGGCCTTTGCCGCCGACGTCATGCCCGCCAACGGCATGCTGGTCAACGCCAGCGGCATGACCGTGTACGTGTTCGACAAGGATGTCGCCGACAGCGGCAAGAGCGCCTGCAGCGGCGGCTGCCTGGTGGCCTGGCCCGCCGTCATCGCCACCGAAGCGGCGCCCGCCGCCCCGTATGGCAGCATCAAGCGCGAAGACAACGGCGCCATGCAGCTGACCTACAAGGGCAAGCCCCTGTACCTGTACAAGGAAGACAAGAAACCGGGCGACGCGGCCGGCGACAATTTCAAGAACGTGTGGCACGTCGTCAAGCCTTAAGCACGCCATCCCGCCGCCACGATGACCACGCAAGAGGACAGCCGCCAGCTGCAAGCCTGCCTGCCCGGCCTGCGCCGCTATGCGCGCGCGCTGGCGGGCGCCGCGCACGCGGACGACCTGGTGCAGGACACCGTGGAGCGGGCCTGGCGCAAGTTCGACCAGTGGCAGCGCGGTGGCGAGATGCGGCCCTGGCTGTTTTCCATCATGCATAACCTGCACGTGGATCAACTGCGCCGCCCCGGCCTGGCGCTGCAGGAACTCGACGACGACGCCCTGCTGCCCGCGCCGGAGCGCGCGCCTGGGCAGGCCATCGCCATCGGCGAAATGGATGCGGCGCTGGCCAGTTTGCCGCTGGGGCAGCGCGAAGTCATCCTGCTCGTCGCGCTGGAACAGATGCCGTACGAGCAGGTGGCGTCCACGCTGGGCATCCCCGTCGGCACCGTCATGTCGCGGCTGTCGCGCGGGCGCGAGCGGCTGCGCGAACTGCTCGACGGCCGCCCCGCCGGCAGCCATGGCGCCCCTACCCTGAAAGTCGTGAAATGACAACGCAAGCCATCAGCGAAGCGCAATTGCACGCCCTGGCCGACGGCGTCCTGCCCGAGGAGCAGCGCGCGGCCATCGACGCCCACCTGCGCGCGCACCCCGAGGACGCCGCCAGGGTGGATGCGTGGCGCGAACAGAACCGGCAATTGCGCGCCCTGTTCGATCCCGTGCTCGACGAAACCGTGCCGCCGGCCCTGCGGCAGGCGGCATCGCCAGCGGCGGCGAACGGCGCCTGGCGCCGCCCCGCCATGCAGGCGGCAGCGGCCATCGTGCTGCTCATCGCCGGCGGCGCGGGCGGCTGGCTGCTGCGCGGCGGCGATGGCACGAGCGCCAGCGCCAGCCCCCTGACCCTGGCGCGCAGCGCCGCCATCGCCCATGCCGTCTACACGCCCGAAGTGCGCCATCCCGTCGAAGTGGGCGCGGCGCAGGAAGCGCACCTGGTGCAATGGCTGTCGAAACGCCTGGGCACGCAACTGCAGCCGCCCGCGCTGTCGCCACTCGGCTATCACCTGATCGGCGGGCGCTTGCTGCCCGGCGATGGCGATGGCCCCGTGGCGCAATTCATGTACGAAGATGGCGGTGGCAAGCGCCTGACCCTGTACGTGGCCAAGGAACGGGCGGGCAGACAGGAAACGGCTTTCCGCTATACGCAGGAAAAGGACCTGAGCGTGTTTTACTGGATCGACGGCCAGCTCGGTTATGCCCTCTCGGCGAGCCTGCCCAAACGGGAACTGGGCAAGATCGCCGACGCCGTGTACGCGCAGCTGGAGCAAGCCCGCTAAGCCCCTCCATCCATGCGCAAGTGCGCTGAACGCCAGCCCGGCATCAGCCCAGCGCGCGCTTGAGTTCCGCATACGCGTCGACCAGCCGCTCCTTCGAATAACCGCGATTGAGGCCACTCGGATTGGGCAAGATCCACACGCGCGCGCCGCCGAAGCGCTCTGGCTGCTCACCCCACGCCAGCTGGCGTTTTCCCGTCATCGCCGCGTAGGCGGCCTTGCCCAGGAAGGCGATCCACTGCGGCTGCGCCCATGCCAGCTTGTGCCGCAGGCCCGCCGCCGCTTGCGCAAATTCGTCCTTCCCCACCTGGTCCGCGCGGCTGGTCGGGCGCCCGACGGCCGCCGTCAAGCCCAGCCCGAAACCGAGCACGCTGGCATCGTCCTGCGGCGCCACCAGGTGCGGCGTGAAGCCGGCCAGGTGCAGCACGGGCCAGAAGCGGTTGCCGCGGCCGAGAAAATGGTGGCCGGCCGCCGCCGCGTCCACGCCGGGATTGAGGCCGCAAAAAACCACCTGCAAGCCGGGAGCGAGGATGTCGGGCAAGCCCGGCGCCGTTGTGGGGTATGTCATGGAAAACTCCGATATCAGAAACCGCAGTATGCCACCGGCGCCATCTCCTGCAGCGCAGGGCGAGCGGTGCTACCATCCCCTACTGATGAGCTAATCCGTCTGGCGGATGGCCGTCGCGCTGTCCCGCACCATCCCCACTCCGAGGAATACACATGACGACCCTGACCATCAATGGCAAGCAGCACGACCTTGCACTGCCTGAAGACACGCCCCTGCTGTGGGCCCTGCGCGACGAACTGGGCATGACCGGCACCAAATTCGGCTGCGGCATGGCCCTGTGCGGCGCCTGCACCGTGCACCTCGATGGCGAAGCCATCCGCTCCTGCGTGACGCCCATGTCGGCCGCCGCAGGCAAGAAGATCACCACCATCGAAGCGGTGGGCGAAGACAAGGTCGGCCTTGCGCTGCAACAAGCCTGGCAGGAACACGGCGTGCCACAATGCGGTTACTGTCAGGCCGGGCAAATCATGTCGGCCACGGCCCTGCTCCACAAGACGCCAAGACCGAACGACCAGCAAATCCGCGAAGCGATGAGCGGCAATATCTGCCGCTGCGGCACCTACACGCGCATCCACGCGGCCATCAAGCAGGCGGCAAGCAGCATCCACGCAAAAGGAGCGGCCAAATGAGCATCCATGACACTGCCGCAGCACATTCGCCTGCGCGGCGCAACTGGCTCAAGGCCGCCGGCGCGCTGGCCGGCTTGACCCTGGTGGCCGGCCCTTCCGGCCTCGTGATGGCGGCCGATGCCGTCAAATACGGCGGCGACAATATGGCTGGCGGCGTGGTCGACGACACCCTGGTCTTCCTGTCGATCGGCGCCGACGGCATCGTCACCATCGTGGCGCACCGCTCCGAAATGGGCCAGGGCATCCGCACCAGCTTGCCCATGGTGGCGGCCGACGAACTGGGCGCCGACTGGGCGCAGGTGCGCGTGCAGCAAGCGCCCGCCGACGAAGCGCGCTACGGCAGCCAGGATACGGACGGCTCGCGCAGCATGCGCCACTCGTTCCGCGCCATGCGCCACGTGGGCGCCACGGCGCGCCTGATGCTGGAAACGGCGGCCGCCGTGCGCTGGGACGTACCCGTGACAGAAGTGAAAGCCGTCAATCACGCGGTCGTGCATGCGGCCAGCGGACGCTCGCTGTCCTTCGGCGCGCTGGCCGAAGACGCGGCCAGATTGCCCGTGCCGCCACGCGCGCGCATCAGCCTGAAAACGGCGGGCGAGCTGCGCTACATCGGGCAAACCAGCACGCGCGGCATCGACTTGCACGACATCGTCACGGGCAACACCCACTTCGGCATCGACACGCGCCTCGATGGCATGGCGTACGCCGTCATCGCCCGTCCGCCCGTCTTCGGCGGCAAGCTGAAAAGCGTGGACAAGACGGCGGCCCTGAAAGTGCCGGGCGTGCTGCGCATCGTCGAACTGGCGGGCAGCCCGCCGCCGGCCATGTTCAATCCCCTGGGCGGCGTGGCCGTCATCGCCAGCAACACCTGGGCCGCCATCAAGGGCCGCGAAGCGCTGGTGCTGGAATGGGACGACGGTCCGAACAGCGGCTACGATTCGAAAGCCTTCCGCAAGACGCTGGAAGCGGCCGTGCGCCAGCCGGCCAGCCCGGCGCGCGACCAGGGCAAGACGGTGGCGACGCTGGCCGCCGCCCCCGCCGCGCGGAAATTCAGCGCCGAGTACTATCTGCCCCACCTGGCCCACGCCACCATGGAGCCGCCCGCCGCCACCGTGCGCATCGCCAACGGCAAGGCCGAAGTGTGGGCCTGCGTGCAGGCACCGCAGGCGACGCGCAGCAACGTGGCCAAGGCCCTGGGCCTGACGTATGACGACGTGACCGTCCACGTGACCCTGCTCGGCGGCGGCTTCGGGCGCAAATCGAAACCCGATTTCGCCGTCGAGGCGGCGCTGCTGTCGAAAGCCATGGATGGCGCGCCCGTCAAGCTGACGTGGACGCGCGACGACGACCTGCAGCACGACTACCTGCATACGGTATCGGTCGAACGGCTGGAAGCGTCGCTCGACGCGAAAGGCATGCCGACGGCCTGGCTGCACCGCACGGCCGCGCCCACCATCACGTCGACCTTTGCCGCCGGCGCGAACAAGCAGGCGCCGTTCGAACTGGGCATGTCGGCGATCAACGTGCCGTTCGCCATTGCGAACATCCGCGTCGAAGTGCCCGAAGTGCCTGCCCACACGCGCATCGGCTGGTTCCGTTCCGTGTCGAACATCCCGCACGCGTTTGCCATCCAGTCGTTCACGGCCGAACTGGCGCATGCGGCGAAGAAGGACCACCGCGACTACCTGCTGGCGCTCCTGGGCCCCGCGCGCAAGATCAACCCGGCCGACCTGTCCGACGGCTGGAACTATGGCGAAGATCCGGCGAAGTATCCGGTCGATATCGGCCGCATGCGCCACGTGATCGAGCTGGCGACGGCCAAGGCGGGCTGGGGCCGCAAGCTGCCCAAGGGACGGGGGCTGGGCCTGGCCGTGTCCTACAGTTTCGTTACCTATGTGGCGGCCGTGATCGAAGTGGAGATCAATGGGGCCGGCGAAGTCATCGTGCCGAGGGTCGACATCGCCATGGATTGCGGCCCGCAGATCAACCCGGACCGCGTGCGCTCGCAGATCGAGGGCGCCTGCATCATGGGCCTGTCCCTGGCCATGAGCGGCGAAATCAGCTTTAAAAATGGCCGGGTCGAGCAAAGCAATTTCCACGACTACGCCGTGCTGCGCGCGGCCGACGCGCCGCGCGTGATCCACACGCACCTGGTGCCGGGCACCCTGGACATGGAGCTGGGCGGCGTGGGCGAGCCGGCCACGCCGCCCATCGCGCCCGCCCTGTGCAACGCCATCTTCGCCGCCACGGGCAAGCGCATCCGCGCCCTGCCCGTGGGTATGCAACTGGCGAAGAAAGGCTAGCCGCGCCGCGCCGCCGGCAACTGCAGCAGCAAGGCGGCGGCGGCGACCAGGGCGGCGCCGGCCGCCAGCAGCCACATGGGCCAGTCCAGCAGGAGCAGCACCCCGCCCGTGGCCGCGCCGATGGCGCTGCCCAGGTACAGCGCCGATTCGTTGAGGGCGATGGCCAGGTTGCCGTCGCCCTGGCGCGCACGCACGGCCAGCAATTGCTGGTTTTGCGGCACTTGCAGGGCCCAGCCGGCCGCGCCCCACAGCACGATAGGCGCGAGCATCAGCCAGGCCGACCAGCCGGCCGCCAGCGGCAGCGCGCCCAAGGCCAGCGCCAGCAGCAGCAAGATGAGCCAGGTCAGTTTCGGCGCCGCCACCTTGTCCGCCCATGGCCCGACCAGCACGCTGCCAACGATCCCCCCCACGCCCCAGGCCCACAGGAAGGGCGTCGCGGAGATCGCTGCGCCCTGCGCCGACCACGCCAGCAGCGGCGCGATGAAGGTGTACATGCCCAGGCTGGCGACGGCCGCCAGCAAGGAAACGAGCAGGATGGCCAGCACCTGCCCGTCGGCCAGCAAGGCCAGCTTGCGGCGCAGCGAGATGGCCGGCGCGGACGATGCGGCAGGCAGCGCGGGCAGCTTCCACAGCAAGCCCACCAGCGCCAGCGCACCGAGAAGCGCCACCAGCCACAGGGCCGCGGCCCAGCCCAGCTGCTGCGCCAGCAGCAAACTCAAGGGCACGCCCAGCACCGTGCCGCCCGCCATGCCGCCCATGATCGCGCCGATGGCCTTGCCCCGCTGCTGCGGCGCCGACACGCCCGCCGCCGCCGCGATGCCCAGCGCCAGATACACGCCCGCACCGATGCCGGCGATGGCGCGCCATGCCAGCAAACCGCTGAAACCGGGCGCCAGCGCGCTGGCCCCGTTCGCCAGCACGAACACGCCCAGGGCGACCAAAAGGCCGGAGCGCTGCGCGCGCGCCGGCAGCAAGGCCACCATCAGCGGCGAGCCGAGGCCATAGGCCAGGGTAAACGCCGTCACCAGTTGCGCCGCCATCGCCAGGGAAACGGAAAACGCGCCGGCGATCATCGGCATCAGGCCTGCCGTCACATACGACGCCATGCCCAGCGCGAACGCGCCCACGGCGATCAGGTAGACGGTGGCGGGCAGCACGGCGGCGGAAGTGCCAGTACTGGCGTGAGAAGAATAGTCGGACATGGGCAAGCCTTCGGGAAGAAAGCAGGCATTCTGGAATACAATATAAACAATTACAATTTAACTGTTTATGCTATTACTGATAGCAACAGGCTTACCTGAAAGGCAGCACCATGCGCACTTTGGCCCGCACCCGCCACGAACTGGCCGCCTACCTGCAGGCGCGCCGCGCACGCCTGTCGCCGGAAGACGTGGGTTTGCCCGGCGGCGGGCGGCGCAGGACGCCCGGCTTGCGCCGCGAAGAAGTGGCGGCGCTGGCCGGCGTGGGACTGACCTGGTACACCTGGCTGGAGCAGGGGCGCGACATCGGCGTCTCCAGCGCCTTTCTCGACAAGCTGGCCGAAGTGCTGAAACTCGACGCGGGCGAACGCCGCCACCTGTTCCTGCTCGCGCATGCGCGTCCGCCGGCCGAAGAAGGCAAGACGTTTTGCGTGGTGCCGCCGCCGGTGCGCCGCCTGATGCACGAACTGGCGCATCCCGCGTATGTGCTCAACCTGCGCTGGGACGTGCTGGCGTTCAATGCGGGCGCGGACGCCCTGTTCGGCTTCGGCGCGCATGTGCCGGCGCGGCGCAATCTGCTGTGGCTCCTGTTTACCGATCCGCTGCTGCGCTCGCGCTTCATCGGCTGGGAAGAGCAGGCGCCGCTGATGCTGTCGAGCTTTCGCCGCGACTATGCGCGCGCCACGCAGGAAGCGGACATCCATGCGCTGGTGGACGAACTGGAAAAAGTCTCGCCCGAATTCAAGCTGTGGTGGCGCCGCCACGACGTGCATGCGCCATGTGCCGGCGTGCGCTGCCTGGACGTCGACGGCGAAGGCATCGCGTATGAGCACACCTCGCTGACCATCGATGCGGACCGCCACCTGCGGCTGGTCGTATATGCGCGCCAGGTGCCAGAGTAAACACCGCCGCACAACGAAAAAACCGCTGACCCTCTTGCGAGGAATCAGCGGCTTCGAATTGGTTGCGGGGACAGGATTTGAACCTGTGACCTTCGGGTTATGAGCCCGACGAGCTGCCAGACTGCTCCACCCCGCAGCAGAATTATATACCAGATTGTTGCGAGGCGTAAAGGGCAAGATTTGACAATTGCATGCGCCCCCCGCCTCGCGAAGATTGCAGATGGGCAAATGACGGGGAGCGCCAGGCGGAAATGAAAAAAGCCGCCGATCTTTTGCAAGAATCAGCGGCTTTCCGGTATTGGTTGCGGGGACAGGATTTGAACCTGTGACCTTCGGGTTATGAGCCCGACGAGCTGCCAGACTGCTCCACCCCGCACAAGAATTATAAGGGCAAACAGGTGGCTTAGGCAATAGCTATCTCAACTTAGACCGCAATAGAGCCATTTTATTAGAGCCATTTTATTAAAAATGCGTTCCAAAGTGCATCAAGCAGCTTCGCCAATTGCCGGTTGGCATTGTGTCCGCCCGTCACGCCACGCCGCACGCAATCGGTGTACAGTAAGCGGTGTACAGTAAGCGTTACACTAGACATCATTCTTTTCCTAAGCCCGCCCATGAAATTCTGCTCCGAATGCGCCCATCCTGTCAGCCTGTCCATCCCGGAAGGCGACAACCGTCCGCGCTATGTGTGCGCCAACTGCGACGCCATCCATTACCAGAACCCGAAAATGGTGGTCGGCTCGATTCCCGTCTGGGAAGAGGATGGCCAGTTGCAGGTCTTGCTGTGCAAGCGGGCCATCGAGCCGCGCCTGGGCTACTGGACCCTGCCGGCCGGCTTCATGGAAAACGATGAAACGACGTCGGATGCGGCCGAACGCGAAACGGTGGAGGAAGCGGGCGCGAATATCGAACTAGGCCCCCTGTTTTCGCTGCTGAACGTGCAGCGCGTGCACCAGGTGCACCTGTTCTACCTGGCGCGCCTGCGCGACCTCGATTTCGCGCCGGGCATCGAAAGCCTGGACGTGCAGCTGTTTACGGAAGCGCAGATTCCCTGGGATGACCTGGCCTTTCCCACCATCCGCGCCACCCTGGAACTGTTCTTTGCCGACCGCGTGAAAATCCGCGAAGGCGGCAGCTACGGCGTCCATACGGGCGACATCACGCGCCCGATGGCGCGCACGGATGCAGAATAATCCCCTCACCTGCCACCTTTGACGCCGCATGATTCCCTGGCTCGACATCCACACCCCGTTCCCCGACGTCTCGCGCGCCCTGACCGACGAGGCGCCCGGTCTGCTGGCGGCCGGCGCCGACCTGTCGCCCGCGCGCCTGCTCGACGCCTACCGGCGCGGCATCTTCCCCTGGTTTTCCGAAGGCCAGCCTATTTTGTGGTGGAGCACCGATCCGCGCATGGTGCTGATGACGGAGCATTTCAAGGTCTCCGACAGCCTGGCCAAGGCGATCCGCAAGGTCGAACGCAGCGCCGCGACGGACGGGCGCTGGCAGCTGCGCTTCGACGGCAATTTCGACGCCGTCATGCGCGCCTGCGCCGCGCCGCGCAAGGATGGCCCGGGCACGTGGATTTCTGACGAAATCATCGCCGGCTACACGGGCTTGCACAAGCTGGGCTACGCGCACTCGTCGGAACTGTGGCTGGACGGGGAACTGGTGGGCGGCGCGTATGGCGTGTCGATCGGGCGCATGTTCTATGGCGAATCGATGTTCGCGCGCGTGACGGATGGCTCGAAGATCGCGCTGGCGCACCTGGTGCGCTTCCTGAAGGACCGCGGCGTGACCATGATTGACTGCCAGCAAGAAACAAGACACCTGGCGTCGCTGGGCGCGGCGCCCATTTCGCGCGCGCGCTTCCTCGCCCATGTGCGCGTCGCCATTGAAGCAGCGCAAATCACGGATTGGCAGGCTGCGCCGCCGGCATAAAAAAGCTATGATATCTCCACGCAGACTTCCATTGCCGCGGACAGACCAGACAGGATCAGCATGACGCACCTGAACGAACTACCGTTTGCCACCCTGCAGTTCTACACGACGGCGCCCTACCCGTGCAGCTACCTGGACGACCGCCAGGCCCGCTCGCAGGTGGCCACGCCCTCGCACCTGATCAACAGCGACGTGTATTCGGAACTGGTGCGCAACGGCTTTCGCCGCAGCGGCATTTTTACTTACCGCCCGTATTGCGATGGCTGCCAGGCCTGCATACCCGTGCGCGTCGTGACGGGCGAGTTCACCCCGAACCGCAACCAGCGCCGCGCCTGGAGCCGCCACGCCGACCTGCAGGCGGGCGTGGCCACCCTGTCCTTCCTCGACGAGCACTACGAGCTGTACCTGCGCTACCAGAGCACGCGCCACGCGGGCGGCGGCATGGACCAGGACAGCCGCGACCAGTATGCGCAATTCCTGCTGCAAAGCCGGGTCAACACGCGCCTGGTGGAATTCCGCGATGCCGAAGGCATCCTGCGCATGGTCAGCATCATCGACGTGCTGGCCGACGGCCTGTCGTCCGTCTACACCTTTTTCGATCCGGACGTGCCAGGCGCCTCCTACGGCACCTACAACGTGCTGTGGCAAATCGCCCAGGCGCGCGAACTGGGCCTGCCCTACATCTACCTGGGCTACTGGATAAAGCAAAGCCCGAAGATGGCGTATAAAATCAACTTCAAGCCGCTGGAAGCACGGATCAAGGGGCAGTGGGTCATCCTGTAAAAAAAGGGGCTCGCGCCCCTTTTTTCATGCCTGCCGTACCGGCTTACCTGCTCTTGTCCGGAAACGCAGGACGCTTGGGCTGCACGGGCGGATTCTTCGCCAGTTCGGCCTGGATCACCTCGATCGCCTTTTCCAGCTGCGGATCGCGGCCGGCGATGACGTCGGCCGGCGTTTGCTCGACGTCGATATCGGGCGGCACGCCTTCATTTTCCACGCCCCAGCCATTCTCGCGCGTCCAGAACGCCAGGTTCGGCGCCGTGATGAAGCCGCCGTCCATCAGCACGGGGAAGCCCAGTACGCCCACCAGGCCGCCCCACGTCGCCTTGCCGATCAGCGGGCCCATGTTGTTTTTGCGGAACATCCACGGCAGCAGGTCGCCGCCCGAACCGGCCGTCTCGTCGATCAGCATGGCGCGCGGCCCCTGGATCGACGCGGACGGCGTCTTCATGTCGGCGCCATAGCGCATGGTCCACCAGGCGATTTCCTTCTTCTGCAGTATCTCGATGTAGTAATCGGCCACACTGCCGCCACCGTTGAAACGCTCGTCGACGATGATGGCCTGCTTGTCCGCCTGCGGGAAGAAATAGCGCTTGAAGTAGGTGTGGCCCAGCCCCGCCGTATTGGGCACGTACACATACGCTACCTTGCCGCCCGTGGCCGCATTGACCTTGCGCATATTGCCTTCGATCCAGTCTCGGTTGCGCAAGGCATCCTCGGTCGGCACGGGCACCACGGTGATGGTGCGCGCGCCCTTGCCGTCGGCCGACGGTCCCACGGTCAGGTCGATGGCCTTGCCGGCCGTGTTCTCGAAGGCGCTGTAGATATTCGTCGGCGGCAGCAAAGGACGGCTGTCGACGGCCAGCAGGTATTCGCCCGCCTTGACGTTCAGGCCCGGCTCCGTCAGCGGCGCGCGCAGGGCCGGATTCCAGTTCAAGCCGCCATACACCTTCTTGAAGCGGTAACGGCCGTCGCGCACTTCATAATCGGCGCCCAGCAAGCCCCCCGGCACCTTCTTCGCCTCGATAAAATCGTCGCCGCCGCCTCCCCGGTGGTGGCCCACGGCCAGTTCGCTGCACATCCACTGTATCAATCGGTTCAGGTCCGCGCGGCTGGACAGCTCGGGCAGGAACACGGCGTACTTGTCGCGCATGGCCTTCCAGTCCACGCCATGCATGCCCGGGTCGTAGAAATAGTCGCGGTTGATGCGCCACACCTCGTTGAAAATCTGCGTCCATTCGGCGCGCGGATCGGCCTTCACTTCGATGGCGTCGACCTTGATCTTGCCCTCGCCCGGCGCCAGCAGCTTGCCCGTGGCCGACCCCATGGCCCAATTGTCCTTCTGGCGGTACAGCAGCTTCTTGCCGTCGGCCGAGACTTCGAAATCATCGGCTTCCGCCACCACGGTTTCCGCCTTGCGCTCCTTCAGATCGAAGCGCTGCACGGCCTTCTTGCCGTCGCTTTCGCGCAGCAGGAAGATTTGCCCCGCAGCGCCAGCCGTCAGGCTGGAGAATTGCGCGGCCGGCAGCGGCAAGTCGACGATGCGCGTGGCGATGCCGTCGAAATCGATGTGGATCGGCGCCACCGGCGCCACGACCACTTTCGGGTCGTCGCGCCCCGTCTTCGGGTCGACCTTCGGCTCGCTCTTCGCTTCCGCTTCCCCCTTCGCCGTGTCTTTTTTACTCTCCGCGCCGGCCGCCTTTTCCTCGTCGCTTTCCTTGATCAGGGGCGATGGCAAGTCGCGCCGCAGCACGGCCATCCACACGGTGCGCGTCACCAGATTGTCTTCGTTCTGCTGCGAGAACCAGTTGTTGCTGGGACCAGCATTCGTCGAGGCGAAGAAGTACAGGTATTTGCCGCTCTTGTCGAACACGGGCTGGGCCACGTCGGACAAGCCGTCGGTCACGGGCATCGACTTGTTCTGCTCGACGGAATAGATATAGGCGCTGCGCGTGTAGGTGGGCGAATTGAGCGTGTAGGCCAGCCAGCGCGAATCGGGCGCCCACGAGGCGCGCATGCTCTTGTCGACGCCATACATCGGCTCCGTGGCGATTCTTTGCACCTTGCCCGTGCCGACATCGATCACATACATGCTCCAGCCATTGTCGGCAAACGCGATCTTCCTGCTGTCGGGCGACCAGACGGCGTTGTCATAGAAACCGCTGCCATTGAGCTTGAGCTTTTTCACGGCGCCCTTGCCGTCCTGCGAGCGCACATGCAGCTCGTATTCCCCCGACTCGTCCGAGAAATACGCGACCGAGCGGCCATCGGGCGACCAGATGGGCGTGCGCTCGTGGGCGCCGCCCGTCTGCGTCAGGTTGCGCACGTCGCCCTTGTCGGCGGGGATGGTGACGATTTCGCCCCGGTATTCGAAGGCGATGCGCGCACCCGACGGCGAAATCGACGCGTCGCGGATGTATTTCGCGTTCTTGACCCAGCGGGGGCGCGCCTGCCCCAGGTCGCTGGCCACGGCGATGACCAGCTTGTGCGCCTGGCCGCTGGCGATGTCGAGCGAGTGCAGATAACCGGCCTGCTCGTAGACGATGGTGCCGTTCGCCGCCGACGCGTTCAGCACGGGGAAATCCTTGTGCTGCGTCAACTGGCGCACGGCTTTCGTCTTGACGTCGTAGGCAAACAGGTTGAATTCGCCGTTGCGGTCCGAGCGGAAGTACACGGTATCCTTGATCCACATCGGATCGACGTCGTTCGAGCGCGTCGTCGGCTGGGGGATTTTTTCAATCGATTTGTCGCTGGACGAAAATAGCCACAGCCAGGAATTGGTGCCGCCCCGGTAGCGCTTCCACTGCTTGAAGGCGGGCGCCAGCGGGTTGTAGGCGATGCGCTGGCCATCGGGAGAATACGTGGCGCGCGACGCGTTGGGGATTTCCAGCTGGGTTTCCACGCCGCCCGCCACCGGCACCGTGAACAGCTTCTGGAAGCGGTTGTTGAAGGCGGCGCGGGGCGAGGTGAACATCACGGACTGGCCATCGGGGGTGAACGATTGCGCCAGATCAACACCCGGGTGGAAGGTCAGGCGGCGCGGCACGCCGCCGGCGGCCGCGATCACATACACGTCGACATTGCCGTCGATGTTGGCGCTATACGCGATCAGGCTGCCGTCGGGCGAAAACACGGGGTTGGATTTGTCGCCCAGGTCGGAGGTGAGGCGCCGCGCGCCGCCGCCGTCCAGGTTCGATAGCCATACGTCGCCCGCATAGATGAAGGCGATGTGGCGGCTGGAGACGGCCGGTTCGCTCAGCATGCGGGTGTCTTGCGTATTGGGCAGGGCCAGGGCCGGATGGCTCAGCAGCAGTGCGCTGGCGGCCGCGATGGCGGTCAGGATGCGTGTCTTTTTCAATCGATGTCTCGCTTATGAAGTCAACAGAACAGAGAAAAAACAGGAAGGTCCACGGTCGAATGCGAATTATCAAGGATTCAATATTGCATTAGACCAACAAGAACTATACACCCGGCAGCCGCGCGGAACACGGTAAAATACGCCACTTATTTCGCGCGCCGCCAGCCCTTCCCGGCAGCCCGCATACCTACTCAAAGCGCCCCATGTCTGAAAAAATCCTGTACTCCCTCGCCCGCCCCTTGCTGTTTTCGATGGATGCCGAAGCGGCCCACCATCTCACCCTGCCCGCCCTGAAACGCGCCAGCGCGCTGGGCCTGACGAAGCTGGCCGGCAAACCGGCGGCGGACCCGCGCACGGTGATGGGCATCACCTTCCCGAACCCGGTCGGCCTGGCCGCCGGCCTGGACAAGGACGGCGCCTACATCGACGCGCTGGCCGACCTGGGTTTCGGCTCCATCGAAGTGGGCACCGTCACGCCGCGCGCTCAGGCGGGCAATCCGAAACCGCGCATGTTCCGCCTGCCGCAGGCGCAAGGCATCATCAACCGCATGGGCTTTAACAATGGCGGCGTGGATGCGTTTGTCGCCAACGTGCAGGCGTCGAAGTTCTACCAGGACCGCGCCGGGGTACTGGGCCTGAACATCGGCAAGAACGCCGACACGCCCATCGAGCGCGCGGCCGACGACTACCTGCTGTGCCTGGAAAAAGTCTACCCCTACGCCAGCTATGTGACGGTGAACATCTCGTCGCCGAACACCAAGAATTTGCGCCAGCTGCAGGGTGCGTCGGAACTCGACGCCCTGCTGTCGCAGCTCAAAGATGCCCAGGCGCGCCTGGCGGACAAGCACAAGCGCTACGTGCCCCTGGCCCTGAAAATCGCGCCGGACATGGATGGCGAACAGGTGAAAAGCATCGCCGAGTCGCTCACGCGCCACCAGATCGACGGCGTCATCGCCACCAACACGACCCTGTCGCGCAGCGCCGTCGAAGGCATGCCGCACGGCGCGGAAGCGGGCGGCCTGTCGGGCGCGCCCGTGTTCGAGCTGTCGAACAATGTCATCCGCCTGCTGAAGGCGGAACTGGGCGATGCACTGCCCATCATCGGCGTGGGCGGCATCATGCAGGGCAGCGACGCCGTGGCCAAGTTCGAGGCGGGCGCGCAACTGGTGCAGCTGTACAGCGGCCTGATTTACGCCGGCCCCGCGCTGATCAAGGATTGCGCGCGCGCGCTGCACGGCAAGCAGGCCCGCTAAGGACGGCGCATGAAAAAGATCAAGCTGGGTACCAGCAGCCTGGAAGTCAGCAGGATCTGCCTGGGCACGATGACCTTCGGCGAACAGAACACGGAAGCCGAAGCGCACAGCCAGCTCGATTACGCGCTGGAACGGGGCATCAACTTCATCGACACGGCGGAAATGTATCCGGTGATGGCCAGCGCGCAGACGCAGGGCAGCACCGAGCGCCATATCGGCAGCTGGCTGAAGAAAAGCGGCAAGCGCGGCAACATCGTGCTGGCCAGCAAGGTGGCCGGGCCGAATTCGCGCATGCACTGGATACGCAAGGGCAAGACGGACCACGACGCGGTCAACATCCGCGCCGCCGTCGAAGACAGCTTGCGCCGGCTGCAGACGGAGCACATTGACCTGTATCAATTGCACTGGCCCAGCCGCAACCTGCCCATCTTCGGCGCCAGCGTGTACAACCCGCGCAAGGAGCACGCTTGCGTCGCCATCGAAGACACGCTGGCCGTGCTGGGCAAGCTGGTCGAGGAAGGCAAGATCGGCCACATCGGCGTGTCGAACGAATCGTCGTGGGGCGTGTGCGAATACATCAAGCAGGCGGAACTGAAGGGCTTGCCGCGCATCGCCTCCATCCAGAACCTGTACAACCTGACGGCGCGCCATTTCGAGACGAGTTTGCTCGACGAAACCTGCCACCGGGAAAATGTCAGCTTGCTGGCCTACAGCCCGCTGGCGTTCGGCCAGCTGACGGCGAAATACCTCGACGATCCGCAAGCCAAGGGCCGCCTGACGCGCTTTCCGGCCGGCTGGAGCCCCCGCTACGTGCGCCCCGCCACCATCGCGGCCGCCGGCCAGTATGCGGCGCTGGCCCGCGCGCACGGCTTGACGCCGGCGCAGCTGGCGCTGGCCTGGTGCTACACGCGCTGGTTCGTGGCCTCGACCATCATCGGCGCCACCAGCGTGGAGCAGTTGCAGCAAAATATCGACGCCCATCAAGTCACTTTGTCGCCGGAACTGGTGGCGGCCGTCGACGCCATCCACGCCAGTGCGCCCAATCCAGGGCAGTAACCGCCCTGCGTCTGGCGGCGCATGCCGCCGCCAGGCTCCCCCCTCTCCTCGCAATAGTCGTATTTATACAACAGCTGGCAATTTACTGCTGTGCAGCATTGCGGCCTTGCCTTGCCCGGCCGTATGCTGGAAACGAGGCCATATGCGCTACTCGCGCCATGTTGACGTGTTTCAGATATTTATTGCATATCGATAGACAGAACGATTCGTAAGCACGCCACGTGCCCACTGTTAATCTGATTTCATCGTCGGACCGCCATGGTCCGCGTAACCACCAACCGAAGAGATATCGTCGATGAGTTCAAGCAACGCCCGCTCCCAGCTTCCCGCCCTGCCCGTGAAAACCGTTATCGCCGCCAGCCTGATCGCCTGCTTCAGCCTGCCCATGCAGGCGCAAGCGCAGCAAGAGCTGCCGGCCGAAGGCGAATTGCAATCGGTGGTTGTCACCGGCACCTTCGCCAAGAACCGCCGCACCATCGATTCCGAATCGCCGATCGACATCCTCACCTCGCGCGACCTGCAAAGCACAGGCTCGGCCGAACTGGCCACCGTGCTGGCGCGCCTGCTGCCATCGATGAACTTCCCCCGTCCGACGGGTGCCGATGGCAGCGACGCCGTGCGCCCTGCCCAGCTGCGCGGCCTGTCGCCCGACCAGACCCTGGTGCTGGTGAACGGCAAGCGCCGCTACACCTCGGCCGTCGTCAACGTCAACGGCACCCTG
Organism: Janthinobacterium sp. SUN206; assembly: GCF_030587305.1. NCBI lineage: Bacteria > Pseudomonadati > Pseudomonadota > Betaproteobacteria > Burkholderiales > Oxalobacteraceae > Janthinobacterium > Janthinobacterium sp. SUN206. Next base: position 2,523,653 of record NZ_JAPWIB010000001.1, read on the forward strand.
GGCCGCGGCTCGGCGCCTGTCGACCTGAACGCCATCCCCCTGGCCGCCATCGACCACGTGGAAGTGCTGCGCGATGGCGCGGCGGCCCAGTACGGTTCCGATGCGATTGCCGGCGTGATCAACATCATCCTGAAAAAAGGCGCGGCCGGCGGCGACGTCGAAGTGGGCTATGGCCAGACGCAGGAGCGCGACGGCAAGCAAAAATCCATCAAGGGTTCGGCCGGCTTCGCCCTGGGCGAGGACGGCTGGGTGCGCGTCTCGGCGGAAGTGGCCGATCGCGGTCCCACCAACCGCGCCGGCCGCGATTTCAGCAACCCGCTGGAACCGCGCTACGGCAAGGTCAACCTGCGCTACGGCGATGCCGAGAGCAAGCCGGCTACCGTCTTCATCAACAGCGAATACCATCTCGGCGACAACCTCGACTGGTATGCCTTCGGCGGCTACGGCCAGCGCGACACCTCGGCCGGCGCCACCTGGCGCGCAGGCCTGGTGAAGGACAAAAATGGACAATACGTCACCCGCTCGTCGATCTTCCCCGAAGGCTTCCTGCCGATCCAGAACAGCACCCTGACCGACCAGTCGCTGGTGACAGGCTTGCGCGGCGAGGCGGCCGGCTGGCGTTGGGATGCCAGCCTGAATTACGGCAGCAACAAGTTCAAGCTGGATCTCGACAATACCGTCAATTTCGATCTGGCTGCCGCCAGCCCCACGCACTTCTATGTGGGCTCGCTGAAAAATGAGCAGACCGTCCTGAATCTCGACGCGGCACGCGAATTCCCCGTCGCTTACTTTACGGGGCCGCTGACGGTGGCCGTGGGCGCCGAAGCGCGCCATGAAAAATACACGATCGGCGCTGGCGAGCAAGCATCGTATACCGGTACCGGTTCGCAGGGCTTTGCCGGCTTCCGTCCCGAAAACGCGGGTAGCCACAGCCGCCACAATGAATCGATCTACGTCAACCTGGAAGCGGAAGCGACGAAAAAACTGTCCGGCGGCGTGGCCCTGCGCCATGAGCGCTACAGCGATTTCGGCAGCACCACCTCGGCCAAGGGTTCGGCCCGCTATGCCTTCACGGACGCCCTGTCCCTGCGCGGCACCGTGTCGAGCGGCTTCCGCGCACCGTCGCTGGCACAGCAGTACTACACCATCACCACCACCAACTTCCAGGTCATCAATGGCACGAATACAGCCATCGAAACGGGCACCTTTGCCGTCAACACGCCGCAGGCGCGCGCACTGGGCGCACAAAACCTGAAAGCGGAGAAAGCCCGCAACTACAGCCTGGGGCTGCAATTCCAGCCCACGCGCAACTTCACGACGACGATCGACGCCTACCGCATCGACATCGATGACCGCATCCTGTTTTCCTCCAATCTGATACTCAGCACTACTTTGAAAAACATCCTCGCCGCGCAAGGCACGCCGGTGGGTGCAGGACGCTATTTCACCAACGCCGTCGATACGCGCACGGAAGGCGTGGACATCGTCAGCACCTACCGCATCGACTTGCAGGACAAGGACCGCCTGGACTTGACCGTGGCGTACAACCACAACAAGACCTCGGTACAGAAACTGGCGGACAATCCGGCCATCCTGACGGCCAACGACCTGAAACTGATCGACCGCCAGACCATCCAGCGCGCCACCGTCGGTTCGCCAAAGGACAAGTTCAGCCTGGCCGCAGATTACAGCGTCGGCATCTGGAATGCACACGGCGTCGTAACGCGCTACGGCAGTTTCATCGTGCCGCAAAACAATGCCCTGCAAGACCAGCATTACGATCCGCAATGGGTGCTGGACGTGTCCGGTTCCGTGAAACTGGGCAAGAACTGGCGCCTGGTGGCCGGTATCGACAACGTCACCAACCGCTATCCTGACCAGGTCACCAGCGTGGGCAACTTCAACAATGGCGGCACCCAGCCGTACAGCGGCTTCGCGCCGAACGGCTTCAACGGCCGCTATTACTACGCCAAGGCCGGCTATAGCTGGTAAATGGCGCTCTGCCATGCAAAAAGCCTGGAACGCATCGCGTTTCCAGGCTTTTTTTCATGCGTCAGCGCATGCGCCCTCAGGCGCTGCAGGCTCAGGCGCGGCGGCGGCGCGCGACAAATCCGACCAGGCCCAAGCCCAGCATCAGCATGCCGTAGGTCGCTGGCTCAGGCACTGCCGAAACCGAACTGAACGCGCGGAAATTGCTCAGGCCACGCGGCAGGTTGGCAATGCTGACAACCGTATTGGCGGCCAGCGGCGTGTCCCAGTGGAACAACAGTTCGCCACGGCCATAATGCACGGCCAGGTAGTCAAAGCTGGAGTTGACGGTGAACGAACCAGAGTTGCTGCTGGCCAAGTCGCCCTGGGCGGCAAAGACCAAGGAGCCGGTACCGCTGGACGGCAGGCCAAACGTGCTGCTGACCAAACTCTGGATGGCGGCCGCGCTTTGCGCGCCGGGCGGGTTGGCGCCGTCATAGACCCAAACCGAGTCCGCTGCCACGCTGCCATAGGTGACGGTCTTGCCGCCCACCGAAAAGCCCGTCATGGCAGGATCGGTGATTTCCACCCAGCTCGCCGCCTGGGCCAATGGCGCCAGGCAAGCCGCAGCGGTCAGGCAAAGACCCAGCAACGCGCGTTTGGTCATGTTCATATATTCCCCTGATATAAATATTTTAATAATTGCAATTTTAATTATTTTTCTATCACTCTCACATCGCAGAGCAAAAGATATCATTCAGGAAATAGAAATGCAATAAAAGAAACAATTTTTACCATTGGCATTTTCAATTGGCCTTATCGATTTATGGCCGGTGCCTGCTATCGCGGGGCATGCCGCCCTCCCTGCCATGTCCGGGCGCCGCTCCTGGCAGCAGGATTGTTGCAGATCGGCACATGCCAGATAGCGGTGTAGCCCTGCGGCAACGGCAAGCCTGAAGGTAGGCGTGGTCATCCTGGCACGCAATCGGCTACCATGGGTGTTCCTCTTCTTGATAACGGATCACCATGCCCAGCTGGCACCTGGCCGACGCCGCCGAACTGGCGGCGCGCCATCCCTACACCTTCTACAAATCGCCGCCCGAGGCCATCGCCCAGGTGCGCCCCGGCGAGGTGGTCAAGCTGATCTTCGCCTTCCACAGCGACGATCCGCAGGCGCCGGGCGCCGAGCGCATGTGGGTGCTGGTCGACACAGTCGAGCCGCACGGACACTTCACCGGCAAGCTCGACAACACGCCAGGCTACATCCGTGATCTGCAAGCCAAAGACCCCGTCGCCTTCGCGGCACGCCACATCATCAATACGCAGCACGACGATGACGACAACCTCGTCAACCGCTATGCGGGCCTGTGCTTCGTGACGAAAAAAGTGCTGGAAGACGGCGCGCCTGTCGGCTATCTGTACCGCGAGGAACCGGACAACGCCGACGACAGCGGCTGGCGCTTCACGGCGAATGATGAAAGCGACGACTACATCAACGACAGCGCCAACGTGGCCCTCGTGTCGCTGGGCGCCGTGCTCGGCGTGGATGACCGTTTCATTGCGCTGCTGGACGCTCCCACCGGCGCGGCCTATGCCTTCGACCATAACACCCAACAATTCATGGCGGTTGACGAATGACAAGTGATGAACTGAAAGACGTTTGCGCGGCCCTGCCCGGCGCGCAAGCCGTGCTGTACGGTGCGCCGTCAAACATCCTCGTGTATGAAGTGAGCGGCAAGAAGTTTGCCTATTTTAAGACCAGCGCACCCGAGCAGTGGCGCTTCAGCCTGCGCGCCAGCGCCGGGCGCTTCATCGAACTGACGGACATGCCCGGCGTGAAACCGGCCCGTTACATGGGCCGCTTTCACTGGGTGACCATCGTCGACGTGGCGCGCTTCCCGGCCGATTACCTGGCGGAACTGGTGCAGGATAGCCACGCGCGCGCCGTGGCCAGCCTGACGCGCGCGCAAAGGGCGGCCATCGCCTAGAGGGCGTCCTCGCCCGCCATGGCGCGGTCGATGTCTTCGCGCGTCAAGTCCGGCGCCAGCTGCAGGATGAACTCGTAGGCGTAGGCGCGCAGGTAGGCGCCACGCCGCACGGCCAGGCGCGTCGTGTTGGTGGCGAACAAATGCGACGCTTCCACGGCCCGCAGCCCCTTGTCGCGGCCATGGTCGAAGGCCATCGAGGCGACGATGCCTACGCCCAGGCCCAGCGCCACGTATTGCTTGATGACGTCGGAATCCATGGCCGTCAGGATGATATCGGTCGCCACGCCCGCCTTGGCAAACGCATCGTCGATATGCCCGCGCCCCGTGAAACCCTTGTCGTAGGTAATCAGCGGATATTTCGCCAGGTCTTCCAGGCGGATGGGCGAGTGCTCGAGCAGCGGATGGCCGTCGGGCACGACGATCAAATGGCTCCAGCGGTAGCACGGGAACGACACGAGGTCGGGGAACTGGCTCAAGCCTTCCGTGGCGATGCCGATATCGGTCTTGCCAGACAGCACCCATTCCGCGATGTGTTCGGGCGCGCTTTGTTGTAGCGCAATACGCACGTCGGGGAAAGCGGCGCGGAAGCTTTGCACCACTTTCGGCAGCGCATAGCGCGCCTGCGTGTGCGTGGCCGCCACGGACAAGGTTCCGCTGGTCTGGCCGCTGTATTCGAGGCTGGCCTGCTGCAGGTTTTCCGCCTCGATCAAGAGACGGTCGACGATCTTCAGGATGCCCTTGCCCGGCTCCGTCAAGCCCGTCAAACGCTTGCCGTTGCGCTCGAAAATCACCACGCCCAGCTCGTCTTCGAGTTCGCGGATTTGCCGGCTCACGCCCGGTTGCGACGTGAACAGGGCGTTGGCCACTTCCGTCAGGTTATAGCCGCGGCGGGCCGCTTCGCGGATCGATCGCAATTGTTGAAAGTTCATGGCTATCCTGTATCAAGTTCGGGTGGGTTCCACAAATACATGGAGGCGTTTCGGGCGGACAACTAATGTCTCGCCTTCCTTCAGCTGCAGATGGGTAAAACGCTCGTTCGACATCACCGCTTCGATCAGTTCGCTGTTATCCACACGCTGCAAGTCCAGCTGGGCCAGCGGGCCGATGGCATGCGCGCGGCTCAGTTTCACGACGATGCCTTCCGCTCCCTGCGTATAGCGGTCGATTTCCAGGTCGTGCGGCCGCACATAGGCCGTGCCCTTGCTGTCGCTCACGCCCGCGTAATCGGGTACCTCGAAACTGGCGTCGCCCGTGGCCATCACGCCGTCATGCACGCGGCCGTGGAACAGGTTGACGTTGCCGAGGAAGCCGTAGACGAAGGGCGACGCAGGGTGGTTATAAACTTGCTCAGGGGAACCGAGTTGCTCGACCGTGCCCTTGTTCATCAGTACGACCTGGTCGGCCACTTCCAGCGCCTCTTCCTGATCATGCGTGACGAAAATACTGGTGACGTGCAAGTCGTCATGCAGGCGGCGCAGCCAGCGGCGCAATTCCTTGCGCACCTTGGCATCCAAGGCGCCGAACGGCTCGTCCAGCAGCAGCACGCGCGGCTCGACCGCCAGCGCGCGCGCCAGGGCGATGCGCTGGCGTTGCCCGCCCGACAATTGCGGCGGATAGCGGTCGGCCAGCCAATCGAGCTGCACCAGTTCCAGCAAATCCTTGACCTTGCGGCGGATCTGGTCTTCCGACGGGCGCTCGCTGCGCGACTTCACGCGCAAGCCGAAGGCCACGTTCTCGAACACGGTCATGTGCTTGAACAGCGCATAGTGTTGAAACACAAAACCGACCTGGCGCTCGCGCACATGGCGGTTCGACGCGTCTTCCGCGTCCAGCAGCACCTGGCCGCTGTCCGGATGTTCCAAGCCAGCAATAATGCGCAGCAAGGTTGTCTTGCCGCAACCGGACGGGCCCAGCAAGGCCGTCAGTTCGCCGGCGGGAAAATCCAGCGAGATATTGTCGAGGGCAACGAAATCGCCGAAGCGCTTGTGGATGTTTTTAACTGCGATGGTCATATCAGTGCTCCGTGGAACGTAAGGCGGAATCGTCGGCGTTGCTCTCGTTCAAACGCCACTCAATGAAAGCTTTCAAGGCCAGGGTCACCAGCGCCAGCAGGGCCAGCAGGGAGGCGACGGCAAACGCGGCGGCGAAGTTGTACTCGTTGTACAGAATCTCCACCTGCAGCGGCATGGTGTTGGTTTCGCCGCGGATATGGCCGGACACGACGGACACGGCGCCGAACTCGCCCATGGCGCGGGCGTTACACAGGATCACGCCATACAGCAGACCCCACTTGATATTTGGCAAAGTCACGCGGCGGAAGGTATTCCAGCCCGAGGCGCCCAGCACGATGGCGGCCTCTTCCTCTTCGCTGCCCTGCGACTGCATCAGCGGGATCAATTCACGCGCCACGAACGGGAAAGTGATGAAGATGGTGGCCAGCACGATGCCGGGCACGGCGAACAGGATCTTGATGTCGTGCGCCTGCAGCCACGGGCCGAACCAGCCCTGGGCGCCAAACATCAGCACATAGATCAGGCCGGAAATCACGGGCGAGACGGAAAACGGCAAGTCGATCAGCGTCAGCAAGATGCTCTTGCCGCGGAATTCGAACTTGGCGATGCACCAGGAAGCGGCCACGCCGAACACCAGGTTCAGCGGCACGGCGATGGCGGCTGTGATCAGGGTCAATTTAATGGCGGAAATCGCGTCCGGGTCGATAATGGCAGCGATATACGCTTCCCAGCCCTTCTTGAACGCTTCCGCAAACACGGCCACCAGGGGCACGATCAGGAACGCCGTCAGAAACAGCAAGGCGACGGTGATCAGGACGGTGCGTACCCACAACGGTTCCAGCACGACGGGGCCGACATTCGGCTCGAAGCGGCGCACTGCCGGGCGCGCATTGTCCACGCCAGCGACGCTAGTCGTATTCGTACTCATGATTTCTTCGCCTTTCCGCGCGTCCATGCTTGCAGCAGGTTAATCGTCAACAACAGCAGGAAAGACACCACCAGCATCACCACGGCGATGGCCGTGGCGCCTGCGTAATCGTATTGTTCCAATTTGGTAATAATGAACAGCGGCGTGATTTCCGACACCATCGGCATGTTGCCGGCGATAAAGATCACGGAACCGTACTCGCCCGTGGCGCGGGCAAACGCCAGCGCAAAGCCCGTCAGCAAGGAAGGCAAGATCGTGGGGAAGATGACGCGGATAAACGTTTGCAGCGAATTGGCGCCCAGGCTGGCGGCCGCTTCTTCCAGTTCCTTTTCCGCGTCTTCCAGCACCGGTTGCACGGTGCGCACGACAAAGGGCAAGCCGATGAAGGTCAGCGCCACCACCACGCCCAGCGGCGTGAACGCCACCTTGATGCCCAGCACGCCTTCGATGAACTGGCCGAACCAGCCATTCGACGAATACAAGGCCGTCAGGGTGATGCCGGCCACGGCCGTCGGCAAGGCAAACGGCAAGTCGACCAGCGCGTCGATGATGCGCTTGCCAGGGAATTTATAGCGCACCAGCACCCAGGCCAGGATGCCGCCAAACACCACGTTCAACAGGGCGGCGATCAAGGAAGCGCCAAACGTCAGGCGGTACGACGCCATCACACGGTCGGACGTGACGGCGCTGAAGAAGGCGTCCCATGTCATGGTGAAAGTTTTCAGGAACACCGACGACAGCGGAATGAGAACGATCAAGGCCAGGTAAAAGAGCGTGAAGCCCAGTGACAGCTTAAACCCCGGCATGACCCGAAACGGCGCTCCGCGCGCCTTGAGCGGTGCTGCTGATGCTGCAGACATAGAAACTCCTTCTTATTACATTTTTGAGTTATAGAGTGCAATAATCACATGCAATCGTTATAAAAAGAACTAACCATTTCTCATTTGCTTAGATGGATTTTGCATACTTGCCGATGGAAATGCTGGGCGAAAAAAAACGCACCGGACAGGTGCGTTTTTGCTTCTTAGACATATTTATACCCGAGACAAATGCTGGGGTCAGACCCCGAGGGGGAATGCATCCCAATGGGACGCATTCCGATTGCGAAGCAACTGACCCCGGAATTACTTGTTTGGCTGCGGCGTCAAACGCAGATAGGGTTTCGCTGCCGTAAATCCCTTCGGATATTTCTGCTTGATCACGTCCGGGTCTTGCACCGTCAATGGAATGATGACGTCGTCGCCATCTTTCCAGTTGCCTGGCGTGGCCACCGTGTAGCCGTCCGTCAATTGCAGGGCGTCGATGACGCGCAGGATTTCATTGAAGTTGCGGCCCGTGCTCAGCGGATACGTGAGGATCAGGCGCACTTTCTTGTTCGGGTCGACGATGAAGACGGAGCGCACGGTGGCCGTGACGGACTGTTCCGGGTGGATCATGTCGTACAGCACCGATACTTTCTTGTCGACGTCGGCGATGATGGGGAAGCCCACCACCGTGTTTTGCGTCTCTTCAATATCCTTGATCCAGCTCTTGTGCGACTCGGCCGCGTCCACGGACAGGGCGATGGCCTTTACGTTGCGCTTGTCGAATTCCGGCTTGAGCTTGGCCGTCAGGCCCAGTTCCGTCGTGCACACGGGGGTGAAGTCGGCCGGGTGGGAAAACAGCACCACCCAGGAATTGCCCGCCCACTCGTGGAACTTGAGGGGGCCGATCGAGCTGTCTTGTTCAAAATCAGGGGCGACATCGCCCAGGCGTAAAGTCATCGTGATCTCCTTGAGAGGTTGTGTGGCAATGGGATGTGCGTCGAATCAGGCTGCCTGACGGTGGCGTTTGTCGCTTTGCGCCAGATCAAACAGTGTTTGCAGTTGCGCCTGGCCATAGACCCAGTCACCAAGGCGCGACTCGGCGTTGATATGGCCCAGCGCACCACCATCAATATACTTGCAATTCCAGCGCCGTGCCCACTGCGCCGCGTGTTCGGCCGTCATCCAAGGGTCCGTCTGGCTGGCGATCAGGATGCCGGGGCAAGGCAGCCGCTTTTGCGGCAAGGCCTTGGCCACGCCAAACTTGTCGGGATCGGCCGGCCCCACCAGCAGCACGCCGGCCACGCCCTGCGGGTCGCGGGCCAGGCTGTGCGCCGTCGTCAGGCAGCCGAAGCTGTGGGCGACGATCAGCGTGGGACGCGCATCCTGCCGCCGCACCTGGTCCAGGCGCGCCGACCAGGTGGCCAGGTCGGGAGCGTTCCAATCGTCCTGCTCGACCCGCTCGAATTGCGGATACAGGCGCTGCCAGCGGCTCTGCCAATGCTCGGGACCGCTGTTATGCAAGCCCGGCACGATCAATACCCGGTAATCGGAAAAGCTGCGCAGCGCCATGATGTGTCCTTGCGTGATCGATTCCGGCAAGCGTTGCCGCCTGCCGGTGAAGATTACTTCGGCTGATAGATCTGGTCGAAGATGCCGCCGTCGGCAAAGTGCGCCTTCTGTGCGGCCGTCCAGCCGCCAGCCACTTGCTCGATGGTGAACAGGTTGACCTTGGCGAACTGCGACGCGTATTTCTTCGCCGCCTTGTCCGTTGCCGGACGGTAGTAGTTCTTCGCGATGATGTCTTGCGCTTCGTCCGTGTACAGGTAGTTCAGGTAAGCCTCGGCCACCTTGCGCGTGCCGTGCTTGTCGGCAAATTTATCGACGACGGCGACGGGCGGCTCGGCCAGGATGCTGACGGATGGCGTGATGATGTCGAACTTGGTCGGGCCCAGTTCCTTGACGGCCAGGTAAGCCTCGTTTTCCCAGGCGATCAGCACGTCGCCGATGCCCCGTTCCACGAAAGTGGTGGTGGCGCCGCGCGCGCCGGAATCGAGCACGGGCACGTTTTTATACAGTTTGCCGAGGAAATCCTTGGCTTTGGCTTCGTTGCCGCCCGGCTGGCGCAAGGCATAACCCCACGCGGCCAGATGGTTCCAGCGGGCGCCGCCCGAGGTTTTCGGGTTCGGCGTGATGACGGACACGCCCGGCTTGATCAAGTCATTCCAATCCTTGATGCCTTTCGGGTTGCCCTTGCGCACCAGGAACACGATGGTCGAGGTGTAAGGCGAGCTGTTGTGCGCCAAGCGCTTTTGCCAGTCGGCGGCCAGCAGCTTGTGCTCGGCCAGCGCGTCGATGTCGTAGGCCAGGGCCAAAGTGACCACGTCCGCTTCCAGGCCGTCGATGACGGCGCGCGCCTGCTTGCCGGAACCGCCGTGCGATTGCTTGATCTTGACGTTGTCACCCGTCTTGCCTTTCCACTCCTTGGCAAACGCCGTATTCACATCCTGGTACAGCTCGCGCGTCGGGTCGTATGACACGTTGAGCAGGGTGATATCGGCAGCCTGCGCCGTTTGCAGAAGGGCAAACGCGCTGATGGCGGCGGCAGTGATGATTTTTTTCGACAGCATCTAAGATCCCCGTGTGGTTGAACTTTCAGAGCCACCAGATTACGGCGCTATGGCCGCAAAGAGAACGAAGCGTTTCGCCGTTTGATATACATTTTTCGCATATGGACGGCGCGCAACGGGGATAAAGTAGTTAATAGAAACGGTTGAACAGCACCACGGACCACGCTGCAAAAGCCAGGATGCAGGTCAGCAGCACGGCCGCGCTGCCGAAATCCTTGGCGTTCTTCGACAGCGGATGGCGGTCCAGCGAGATGCGGTCGACCACGGCTTCGATAGCGGAATTGATCAGTTCAACGATCAGCACCAGCAGCAGCACGCCGATCAGCACCAGTTTTTCAAAGGCGGAGACGCGCAGCAGCAAGGCGATCACGGTGCCGACGACGAACAAACCGAGTTCCTGGCGGAACGCGTGTTCATGGCGCCAGGCCGCTTTCAAGCCATCGAGCGAGTAGAAAAAAGCGGAGAAAATCCGTTTCAAGCCACTTTTACTTTTGAATTCGTTTACAGGTTGCATAGTTTTCCATATGTAAAGCAAGTGCAGTGGGCACATTATGGGGGCGACATAGCACTGTGACCATTTATTCGCTGAATATCTCGGAACATTTCACTATTTTTTCACATCATGGTATAAAGAAGCATGAATACTGCATTGCACCAAATCCATCATGAAAATTGAACCGGTCGCTGCCCCGAAGACGACGATCCAGGTGATCGAACGCATGGTCGCCCTGCTCGATGCCCTGGCCAAATATTCCGACCCGGTCAGCCTGAAGGAATTATCCAAGGTTTCCGGTTTGCACCCCTCGACGGCGCACCGCATCCTCAACGACATGGTGCTGACGCGCTTTGTCGACCGCATCGAACCGGGCACGTACCGGCTGGGCATGCGCCTGCTGGAACTGGGCAATGTGGTGAAAAGCCGCCTCAGCGTGCGCGAAGCGGCGCTGGACTTCATGCGCCAGCTGCACAAGAAAACCCAGCAAACCATCAACCTGTCCGTGCGCCAGGGCGACGAGATCGTCTACATCGACCGCGCCTTTTCCGAGCGCTCGGGCATGCAGGTGGTGCGCGCCATCGGCGGCCGCGGTCCGCTGCACCTGACCTCGACGGGCAAGCTGTTCCTCTCCGTGGACGAGCCGAAAGCCATCCGCGCCTATGCCACGCGCACGGGACTGGCCGGACACAACAAGAATTCCATCACGGATCTGCAAAAGCTCGAGCGCGAGCTGAGCCTGGTGCGCGAGCGCGGCTATGCGCGCGACAATGAAGAGCTGGAACTGGGTGTGCGCTGCATGGCCGCCGGCATCCGCGACGATACCGGCAAGCTGATCGCCGGCCTGTCGATCTCGGCCCCGGCCGACCGCCTGCAGGATGAGTGGCTGGTGGACCTGGTGGAAACGGCGAACCAGATTTCCGTGACCTTGGGATTCATTCCTCAAGAGTAATAAGAATGCAGGGCGGCCGTGCCGCCCTGGACACCTTACCCCCCTGGCAAGCTCATATTGGCAGGTTTCAATGCTTCCAGCCACTTGCGCATGCGTCCCGCATCGGCCGTACGCGACTGTTTCCCCTTGGAATCGAGGAAGACCATGATCACGGCCCGTCCTTCGATGACCGCCTGCATCATCAGACAACGTCCCGCCTCATTGATGAACCCCGTCTTTTGCAAGCCGATTTCCCAGCCAGGATTGGCCACCAGGTGATTCGTATTGCCAAACTGCATGGGCTGGCCGCTGGCCTCGACGATGGCTTTCGGGTCCGTCGAGTACTCGCGCAGCAGCGGATGGCGGAAGGCGGCCATGGCCAGCTTGCCCAGGTCGCGCGCACTGGCCACGTTCATCTTCGACAAGCCGCTGGAATCGACGTAATGCGTATCCATCATGCCCAGCTGGCGCGCCTTGCTGTTCATGGCGTCGACAAACGCCGGCAAGCCGCCCGGATAATTGCGGCCCAGCGCCGAGGCGGCGCGGTTTTCCGAGCTCATCAGGGCGATGTGCAGCATATTCGCGCGCGTCAATTGCGAGCCCACTTTCAGGCGTGAGCTGCTGAATTTGGCGCGGTCGACGTCTTCGTCCGTGATCGTCAGCAACTCATCCATGTCCTGGCGCGCTTCGACCACCACCAGGCCCGTCATCATCTTGGTGATGGAGGCGATGGGCAAGGCGACATTGGAATTCTTTTCAAACAGCACTTCCGCATTCGCCTGGTCCAGCACCAGCGCCACGCTGGACTTCAGGTCGAGCGGATCGCGCGTCAGGTTCAGGCCGGCCAGGTCGCCCATGGTGGGCATCGGTGCGGCCATGGGCACGGCCACGCTGCTGACTTTTTGGTAGATGACCTTGCGTTTGCCGCGCACCATGACGACCCGGCGCACGGTCTTTTCGCGCGGCGCGGCCGTCGCGCCCTTGCGCAGCACGACTTTGATTTTCTTGGTGTTGTGTTTCTTCGAGGCTGAGGATTTGCCGTTCGCTTCCTTGGCGTGCACGGCCGCAGCCGGCGCCAGTGCAAACAGCAGGGAAGCCAGGATACCCAGCGCAAGTTTAAACTTAGCCATTCGATAATTCCCCGTGAAGCTGTTGCCTTATTGCAGTGTAGCGAAATGCAGAGCAATCGCAAGCCTATTTAACAGTTAGGACAGTATTTATTGCAGCAATGAAATACAAATCGTTGGCGTTCAGCAAACAAACTCATCCTTAACCGGCTGTTTTTCTCCGCCCGTCGCCAGTAATGTCTATTTGTCCATGAATTTAACAAAGCCGGCCAGCGGCTCGCGCTCCGTGTTCAGGCGGTTCTCGACCTTGTCCGGGTCGGCATGGCCGAGGGCCATGCCGCACACCACCATTTCGCCGGCCGGCACGCCCAGTTCGTCGCGGATGATGTCATGGTAATGGATGAAGGCCGCTTGCGGGCACGTGTCGAGTCCCCGCGCACGCGCCGCCAGCATGATGTTTTGCAAAAACATGCCGTAGTCGAGCCAGGAACCCTGTTCCAGTACCCGCTCGATGGTAAAGATCAGGCCCACGGGCGCATCGAAAAACTGGAAATTGCGCCCATGCTGGGCCGCCATGCCGGCCGTGTCGCCCCGCTCCAGGCCCAGCAGTTGGTACAGGTCCAGGCCGATCTTGCGGCGGCGCTCGATGAACGGCGCCGTCCACTGGCGCGGGTAATAGATATATGAGGCCGTGCGCGCGGGCGCATCGGGCGCCTTCGGTGCGGCGTAGGCGGCCAGGATGCGCTGCGACAGGCGCAGGCGGGCCTCGCCCGACAGCACATACACTTTCCACGGCTGCATGTTGGCGCCCGAAGGCGCGCGCGCCGCCACTTCCAGGATGCGCGCGATCTCGTCCTGCGCCACCGGCGTGGGCAAAAAGGCGCGGATGGAACGGCGCGACAGGATGACGCTATCGACGGCTTGCTGCGCCGCTGGTGTTTCCAATGCTTGCTTGTTCACTGCCCTGCTCTCCCGCTATAGCTTATTATTTCTTGACCACGAACACCACGCCGACCACGGCCACCAGCATGCCGGCGATGCCCAGCATATTAAAGGCTTCGCCAAACATCAGCCAGGCCATCACGGCCGTCGTGGGCGGCGTCAGGTACAGCAAGCCCGTCACTTTCGTCGCATCGCTGCGGCGGATCAGGGCGAACAGCAGGAAGATGGCGCCGATGGACAGCACGAGCACCGACCACAGCAAGGCACCGATGAAATTCGCCGTCCATTGAACATTGCTGAAATGCAAGTCCAATCCTTCGTAATACAGGGCAAATGGCAAGACCACCACGATGGAAGCGGCAAACTGCACCACCGTGCCGGTGCGCAAGTCAAAGTGCGGACAGTGGCGTTTTTGGTACATGGTGCCGGCCGTCATCGACAGCAGCGCGAACACGCACAGCAGCACGCTTTCCACGGTCAGGCCCACGAGGTTGATCTTCGCATACACGACGAGGGCCACGCCCAGCAAGCCAAAGAACAGGCCCAGCCACTGGCGCGGGCGCACGGATTCGCCGATCAGGGGCGCGGCGCAGGCCGTCAGCACGGGCTGCATGCCGACAATCAGCGCAGACAGGCCGGCCGGCATGCCCAGCTTGATGGCGCACCACACGCCGGCCAGGTAGCCGGCCTGCATCAGGATGCCGGCCACGGCGATCTGGCGGAATTGGCCCACGGGCCACGGCGCGCGCAACAGCAACACCAGCGGCAGCAGAATGACCAGCACGCCCAGGAAGCGCAGCAGCAAAAAGGTCAGCGGCGGCGCATACGGCAAGCCGAACTTGGCCACAATAAAACCTGTGCTCCATAACAACACAAAGAAGCCGGGCAAGGCCATCGGCGCCAGATTAGTCAGGAAAGAGGCTTTGCCGCTGGCGCCAGCCGCGGCGGGAAGATTGGACATGGTATCGACTCGGGAAACGGGATCGGCACCGGGGCGTTGCCCAGTGCGGGAGGCAAAGTCTAGCATGCTGCGCCGCGATCGTCCCCGCAGCCACTGGAAACGATAGTTTAAGCACAAACCATTAACAGGTAGAAATCAAATATTTCTCTTTAGAAACAATGACTTTTGATGCAAATCTATTCAATTGTTGCATCGCACAAGAATCGCTTGACTTACGTTTTTTTCGCCGTAGAATAGGGTTTGTTGCGTTGCACAATTCTTGTTCAGCTTGAAAAATTTAGATTCACCTGCTTTCCCAAACGGTACACGCAGCATCAAATTAACCAGATTTCGATTTTTTGGAGATTTATATGTTTTCAATTCCTGAGCAATTTTCGTCCGCTACCAAAGCCAACCTGGAAGCCCAATTCGCCCTGTTCTCGTCGCTGACGGGCAAGGCCTTCGAAGGCATCGAAAAGATCGTCGAACTGAATCTGACCGCTGCCAAGGCAACGCTGGAAGAATCGACCGCCGCCGCCAAGCAATTGCTGTCGGCAAAAGATCCACAAGAATTCTTCTCGCTGGCCTCTGCCCAAACCCAGCCTGGCGCCGAAAAAGCCATCGCTTACGGCCGTCACCTGGCTGCCATCACGTCGGGCACGCAAGCCGAATTCAGCAAAGCTGCTGAATCGCAGATCGCTGAAACCAACCGTAAAGTCCTGTCGCTGGTGGAAGAAGTCACCAAGAACGCGCCAGCCGGTTCGGAAAACGCCGTCGCCATCCTGAAAAGCGCCATCGGCAACGCCAATGCAGGCTACGAGCAATTCTCGAAAACCAGCAAGCAAGCCGTCGAAGCCATCGAAGCGAACCTGACGTCGGCCGTGAACCAGTTCACGCAAGCGGCTGAAAAAATCGTGCCGCGCACTGCCGCCAAGTAATTATCAAGCGGCCGCCACGGCGGTCTGCTGTTATCGGCTCCTCCAGGCATCCATCCCGCACTTCCCCGACGGATGCCATTATGCCCCAGCCCAGCTGGGGCATTTTTTATGCCTGAACACTTCCCGAACGCGCTTACTCGCCCAGATACGCCGCCTTCACGCGCGGGTCGTCGAGCATGGCGGCCGCGTTGCCGCCCATGGTGACCAGGCCGGAATCCATCACATAGCCGCGGTGCGCCGCCTGCAGGGCCAGCCGTGCATTCTGTTCGACCAGCAAGATCGTGATGCCTTCGGACGACACCTTGCGGATCACCTCGAAGATTTTCTCGACCATGATGGGCGACAGGCCCATCGACGGCTCGTCGAGCAGCAGCAGCTTCGGATGGCTCATCAGGGCGCGCGCCATGGCCAGCATCTGCTGCTCGCCGCCGGACAGGGTGCCGGCCATCTGCGCCGCCCTTTCCTTCAGGCGGGGAAACACGTCGAACCAGCGGGCGATGTCGTCCTCGACGCCCGCCTTGTCCGTGCGCGTGTAGGCGCCCATCATGAGGTTTTCGCGGATCGACATGCGGGTAAACACGCCCCGCCCTTCCGGCACCATGGCCAGTTTCCGTTCCACCAGGTGGAACGATTTCGTGCCCTTCAGCGATTCGCCCAGGTAGCTGATCGTGCCCTCGATCTTGCAGGCAGGCAAAGTGCCCGTGATGGCTTTCAGGGTCGTCGTCTTGCCCGCGCCGTTCGCGCCGATCAGGGCGATCAGCTCGCCCTCGTTGACTTCCAGGTCGATGCCTTTCACCGCCTTGATGCCGCCGTAGGCCACGTGCAGGCCCGCCACCTTCAATATATTGCTCATGCGTGCGATCCCCCCAGGTAAGCCTCGATGACGGCCTGGTTTTGTTGTATTTCGGCCGGCAAGCCTTCTGCGATGCGCTTGCCATATTCGAGCACCGTGATGCGGTCGCACAGTCCCATCATCAGTTTCACGTCATGCTCGATCAAGAGCACGGTCTTGCCTTCCGCCTTGATTTTCACCAGCAACTCGCGCAGGGCCAGCTTTTCCGTCGCATTCATGCCGGCCGCCGGCTCGTCCAAGGCCAGCAGGGTCGGGTCGGTGGCCAGCGCGCGGGCGATTTCCAGGCGCCGCTGGTCGCCATACGACAGGAAGCGCGCCGTCCGGTTGGCGAACTGGGCGATACCGACGAAATCGAGCAACTCCATGGCCCGCTTGCGGATGGACGCCTCTTCCTCGCGCGCCGCCTTGTGGCGGAAGATGGCGCCGAAGACGCCCTGGTGCGAGCGCACGTGGCGCCCCACCATGACGTTTTCCAGCGCCGTCATGTCGCCGAACAGACGGATATTCTGGAAGGTGCGCGCGATGCCCGCCTTGGCCACCTGGTGCGGCGCGGACGGCGAATACGGCTTGCCGGCCAGCTCGAAGGTGCCCGTGTCGGGCTGGTACAGGCCCGTGATGACATTGAAAAACGTCGTCTTGCCGGCGCCGTTCGGGCCGATCAAGCCGTAGATTTGCCCCTGGCGGATGGTGATGCCCACGTCGGTGAGCGCCTGCAAGCCGCCGAAACGCTTGTTTACGCCGGCGATATTGAGAATGATCTGTTCGCTCATGTGATTCCCTCCCTTAAGCGGACACGACGCCGGTGGATTTGTTCGGCTGGTCCACATCGTGGTCGGGCCGGTCTTCGTGCTTCGGCGATGGCCACAGTCCCGCAGGACGATTGAGCATGATCAACACCATGGCCAGGCCGTACAGCAGCTGGCGCAGCACTTCCGCCTCGATCACCACGTGGCCGAACAGCGCCTGCTGGGCCGGTTCCACCACATGGCGCAGCACTTCCGGTATCGAGGCGAGGATCACGCCGCCGAGGATCACGCCGGGGATATGGCCGATGCCGCCCAGCACCACCATGGCCAGCACGGCGATCGATTCCGTCAGCGAGAACGATTCCGGCGAAACAAAGCCCTGGAAAGACGCAAACATGGCGCCAGCCACGCCGCCGAACGAGGCGCCCATGGAAAAGGCCAGCAATTTCACGTTGCGCGTGTTGATGCCCATGGCCTTGGCGGCGATCTCGTCTTCGCGGATGGCTACCCAGGCGCGGCCCAGGCGCGAATGCTGCAGGCGCTTGGTGACGAACACGACGGCGATGCACAGGAAGAGGAACAGGAAGTAATAAGCGTTGACGGACGGCATGGAAAAACCGGCCACCGTCACGGTGCTGTTGGTGCCCGCCTCGCCCGCCAGGTTGACGCCGAAGATGCGGATCGGGTCGATCAAATTGATGCCTTGCGGACCGTTCGTGAAATTGATCGGGTCGTTCAAATTGTTCATGAAAATGCGGATGATCTCGCCAAAACCCAGGGTCACGATGGCCAGATAGTCGCCGCGCAGTTTCAAGGTGGGTGCGCCCAGCAGGGCGCCGAACAGGCCTGCCACGGCAGCGGCCAGCGGCACGATGATCCAGATCGACAGGTGGATGCCGTTTTCGCGGATTTCCGGCCCCATCAGCTGCACCAGGGATGCACCCAGCACCGGATATTGATTCACCACCGATTCGAGCAGGATGGCGAACTGGGGCGACGCCAGCAAGGCCGTCAGGTAGGCGCCCACGGCATAGAAGGCGATGTAGCCGAGGTCGAGCAAGCCGGCGAAGCCGACGACGATGTTCAAGCCCAGGGCCAGCATGATGTACAGCAAGGCCATGTCGATGATGCGCACCCACGAGTTGCCGAACTGCGCGGCAAAAAACGGGAACACCATCAGCAGCGCGGCCAGGCCCAGCATGCCGGCGTAGGCTTTGGTCGGATTTTTCTTAGCGTCAAAATCGAGTAGTGCCATGATTCAGTCTCCCAGTTTCACATCAGGCACGGTCGGCCACACGTTCGCCCATGATGCCGGACGGGCGCAGGGTCAGCACGATGATCAGCACGACGAAGGCAAAGATATCCTGGTAGTGGCTGCCCAGGAAGCCGCCCGTGATGTCGCCGATATAGCCGGCGCCCAGGCTCTCGATAATGCCCAGCAAGACACCGCCCAGCATGGCGCCGTAGATATTGCCGATGCCGCCCAGCACGGCCGCGCAAAAGGCTTTCAAGCCGGGGATGGCGCCCATGGAAAACTGGATGGACGCGTAATTGGCGCCCCACATCACGCCCGCCACGGCGGCCAGCGCGGCGCCGATGGCAAAGGTGGCGACGATGACCTTGTCGGAATCGACGCCCATGAGACCCGCCACGCGGGGATTTTCCGCCGTGGCGCGCATGGCGCGGCCCATTTTCGTTTTTTCCACCAGCAACACCAATCCGCCCATCGACAGCGCGGCCAGGGCCAGCAGCAGCACTTGCGTTTGCGAAATCACGGCGCCGCCTATGTTGATGGGGTCGGTCGACAGCAATTGCGGGAAAGGCAAGGGATTGCGCGTCCAGATCATCATGGCGAAGGTTTGCAGCAGGATGGAGACGCCGATGGCGGTAATCAGGGGGGCGAGGCGGGGGGCGTTGCGCAGGCGGCGGTAGGCGACCCGCTCGATGATGATGTTGACCAGAATACAGATGGGAATGGCGCCGAGGATGGCGGTGGCCAGTTTCAGATAGCCGGGCCAGTCCGGTACATAAATGCCCAGCAGCTTGAGTATGCTCAAGCCCACCATGGCGCCGATCATGAGCACGTCGCCGTGGGCGAAGTTGATCAGATTCAAGACGCCATACACCATTGTGTAACCGAGGGCGACTAAGGCATACATGCTGCCCAACACCAAGCCGTTGATGATCTGCTGGATGAATGTATCCATGATTGCCCTATCAAATATGCATTTTTCGGGAACAACTTCCGCCAGAACATGGGTCGCTGATACAAAAACGGCACCGGAGGAAGAATTCCTGCAGTGCCATCCCTGGACCGTTCTCACCAGCATGGTGCACGCACTCAAAAAGGGCGTGACCTTGCTTAGTCATAACGACAACATATTCAAGCTTGAGGCAATCATAACGATCTTTTGCAAAAACTAAGCTTGGAATAAATCGATCATTTCCGAATTAAATTCGGTTTTGAGGTAACTATTTCACCGATACTCAATCGCCCTGCAGACTCAGGCGACGTCGCGCTTGAGGCCATCGAGGCCTTTCGGCATCGGGAACGTGACGGCTTCCTGCACGCCGTCCAGCGGGCGCACGCTCTTCACGCCGCACTCTTTCAAGCGGTCGATGACGGCTTGCACCAGCACCTCGGGCGCCGAGGCGCCGGCCGTCACACCCACGCGCAGCTTGCCTTCCAGCCAGGCGGGATCGATTTGCGAGGCATTGTCGACCATGTAGGCAGGCGTGCCCATCTTCTCGGCCACTTCGCGCAAGCGGTTCGAATTCGAGCTGTTCGGGCTGCCCACGACGATCACCACTTCCACTTGCGGGGCCATGAATTTCACGGCTTCCTGGCGGTTGGTGGTGGCGTAGCAGATGTCGCCTTTTTTCGGCTCGGCGATATTCGGATATTTCGCTTTCAAGGCCGCAATAATGTCGCTAGTGTCGTCAACTGACAACGTTGTTTGCGAAACATAGGCCAGGCTTTCCGGATTGGCAACTTGCAATTTCGCCACATCCTCGAGCGTTTCCACCAGATGCATGCCCATATCGGCCTGGCCCATCGTGCCTTCCACCTCGGGATGGCCATCGTGGCCGATCATGATGATCTCGCGGCCTTCGCGGCGCATCTTGCTCACTTCCATGTGCACCTTGGTGACCAGCGGGCAAGTCGCGTCAAAAATGCTCAGGCCGCGCGATTCCGCCTCGGCGCGCACGGCTTTCGACACGCCATGCGCGGAAAACACGAGCGTATTGCCTGCAGGCACGTCATCGAGGTCATCGATGAAGATGGCGCCCTTGTTGCGCAAGTCGGCCACCACATAGGCGTTGTGGACGATTTCATGGCGCACATAGATCGGTGCGCCAAATTGCTGCAAGGCGCGCTCGACGATTTCGATAGCCCGATCGACGCCAGCGCAAAAGCCGCGGGGCTGGGCCAGTAACAGTTCCTTATCCATCGCTACTCCTTACAGGACCGAGATGAGCTTGACTTCAAAACGCAGCGGCTGGCCAGCCAGCGGATGGTTGAAGTCGAACAGGGCCGAGTCCTCGCGCATTTCGCGCAGCACGCCGGCAAAGCGGCCGCCGCCCGGCGCGGCGAAATCGACCAGGTCGCCGATCTTGTAGTCGGCGCCCGGCACGGAGTTCTCGTCCAGCGTGGCGCGCGAGACGGACTGCACCAGCTCGGGGTTGCGCTCGCCGAAACCTTCGCCGGCCGCCAGATCGAACGTCTGGTGCGTGCCTTCAGGCAAGCCCAGCAAGCGCTGCTCGAGGAACGGCGCCAGCTGGCCCTGTCCCAGCATCAAGGTCGCGGGATTGCCGCTGAAGGTCGTGACAATGTCAGTACCGTCAACAGTGGCAAGACGATAATGCAGGGTGAGGTAAGCCGCTTCGGTGACGACTGCTGGTTGCTCGTTGGACATAGTAGTTTTCAAGTAACTGGTGCAAAACGATATTGTAAGCCACCCTGAGCCAGCGCGCCCCATGCCATCTCGGCGCGGCCATGCTTTTGTCAAAAAACATGGCCGCGCAACACATCCGACGTCGAATCGACGAATCAGACGTTGACGTACGTCAACCCGCCCGCCGTGCTGGCGTGATTGCCGAAGCCGGAGCTGTCTTCCAGGTTGCCGTCGAGCTTCCAGCGCCCTACGGGCCGGTGCACGATGCCATACTGGCCATAGTCATACACTTCCTTCGGCGTCAGCACGCGGTCGTACAGGATGACGTCCGACAACTGCCAGGCTGGCGCGCCCTGCTCCTGCGCATGCACGGCGCGGCCGATCACCAGCGGGGTGCCAGTGGCATTCAAGAATGGCGGCGCCATGTTTTGCAAACTCTGATACATGAGGAAATCATCCACATACAGGCTGATGCGTCCATCATGCTTCACAGTATAAGTACAGCGGAACCAGCGGTTGGGAATGTCCACCTTCAAGCCATGCCCATTGCTGTTGGCGCCCAGGCCATTGTCGCCAACGCCATTGAATAAATACAGGAACGTCTTGATATCCTGCGTCAGCAGCACCCATCCTTTCTTGTTCGCCTGATGTGCGATAAAAGCCTGCGCCAGAGCAACGGTCGAAGAGAAGTCCTGTTGCCGGATGCAATACGACAGCGAAAAATCCGCACTCTCGTAGCGCACGGACGACGGCACGGTGAGCAGCAGGCCAGGCTTGAATTGCAAGGTCTTCGTCACGCCGAAACAGGGCTTGGGCGGTGCCGGGCGCATGGCATCTTGGCCGCGCAAGGCGTCCCAGACAGCCTTGCGTTTGTTACTGTAGCCCGGCGTCTCCACCAGGTTCAAACCGGCGCGCTCCATGGTTTTCCCCGCATTCCAGGCCCAATAGCACGCCAGTTGCACGCCCGTACGGCGTATGGCGCTCAGCAAGGCATGCAGGTTGTCTTGCCGTTCGGTATCTTGCAACGCCGTTTCTTGCTCTTTCGACAAGCAAAAGCTGCCAAGGTAATACGGTTTGCCCAAGGCATGGGCAGCGCGCTGCATCACCTGCAGGTAGGCGAGCGAAGACGAGACGAAGTCGGCCGGCAGATCCGCACTGCTGTTCATGGCGCTGCTGACATATTCATTATTCAAGAACAGGTTTTCACAAATACAGTCGACAGGATCCGGATTTATCAATGGCAGGGTTTCCGCAATGTATTGTTCGAGGGTACCCTGGTGCGGTATGTAAGCGGGGATTCCTGCATTACCCGAGGAAATCATCCGCCCCAGGGCATCGTTGTCGCGCAGCGCTTGCGCCGTTTCCTGGATGATTTCGCGGGTGGTAGTCAAGTCTATCTTGGCAATGGCCATCAGTTCCTGTGCAGCCATCCAGGCGGCGATGCCGGCGTGGTTGCTGTAGCGCTGCGCAAACGCCTTGGCAAAGGCACGCATGTAGTGGCGTGTTTTCGATTGTGGATTGGCCAGTGCGGCGCGCGCGGCGGCATCGTGCTCGTCCGGCGTAGCTCCCGTAGCGCCCGCTTCCCCCACCAACTCCGGCACGGCAAAGGGATTCCAGAATGGACAGGCGATGATGCCGATGCCATTGGCCAGCGCATAGTCAAGCAGCGCCTGCACCGCTTTCCAATATTTATCCTGGATTCTCAGGTCCACGACCGTGTTGTCGGTGGCAAACCTCGGCGCGCCCACAACGTAGTCCCATACCTGATAGCCCGTACCGTCAGCCAGTTTGCCGTTGAATGGCGCCACCATCACCTGGATGTACTTGAAGCCGTTGGCCGCAAGATAAGGCAAATCGGTACTGTAATCAGGATGTTCCACTTCCGGCGCCAGCGGTGCGGTAGCGCTCCATTGACGGCGCTCCAGATACGCGTGCGCATTGAGGCCGATGCCGCTGACCTTGCCCGTGTTGACGCCGGCGGCGTTGAACTCTTGCATGACTCCATTGATAACTTTGATGTACGGCATGACGACTCCTGTAAAACAAGTGGAAGACATTGAGTTCAGGGCCCTGACTCCCCGCCGCTGCAACTTGCATGGAATGCAACGACAGGCAAATCATAGCGCTTGAAAATGGCCAGGCCGGGCATCTTGGTTTTTGTTTTTTTCATAGGATTCGCCATGAAGACGAGCTAGCGCAGCATGGCCGCCCGGGGAAGGCGCGACAATCATCGGCAGGCGCCACGACCAGCCGGGCGCGAACGGGAGGCAAGATGGGCATCAAGGATTGGCCGGCCGGCGAACGGCCGCGCGAACGCCTGATCGAAGATGGCGCGCAATCGCTGTCGGACGCGGAATTGCTGGCCGTCTTCCTGCGCACGGGCGTGCGCGGCAAGAGCGCCGTGGAACTGGCGCGCGACACGGTCGAGCACTTCGGTTCGCTGCGGGGCCTGTTTGGCGCCAGCCTCGTGAGCTTTTCCGCCGTGCACGGCATGGGCAGCGCCAAATTTGCCCAGTTGCAAGCAGTGCTGGAACTGGCGCGGCGCGCCATCATCGAAGACTTGCAGGCGGGCCAGACCCTCAATTCGCCGCACGCCGTCAAGGATTACCTGCGCCTGACCCTGGGCAACCTGGCGCATGAAGCATTCCACGTGTTGTTTTTGGACGTCAAGAACCGCCTGATCACGACCCAGGAAATGTTTCGCGGCACCCTCACCCACACGAGCGTATATCCGCGCGAAGTCGTCAAGCAGGCACTGCAGCACAACGCGGCCAGCGTCATGCTGGCGCACAACCACCCGTCCGGCACACCCGAGCCCAGCGAATCGGATCTATTGCTGACGCGCGCGCTGGTGCAAGCGTTGTCGCTGGTGGACGTGCGCATCCTCGACCATTTCGTCGTGGCCGGACGGCACGTGCATTCGTTCGCGGAACATGGCCAGATCTAGGCCAGGGCTGGCCAGGCGGCAGTTAACCATGTGTAAACAAGGACATACGTCACTGCAGCGAGACGCTTATCTAACAGTAAACAGCGCTGTTTACCAGTGCCTTCCCCTATGAAGAAGGGGAAAAGTCAAATTGTTAAATTATTTCAATACAACATGACACAATTGTTTTTCGCAAGTCATTGATAAATCGGCTTATTTTGGATATACTCTCGTTTTTCCAATTTGGAATATCTTTAAGGAGTGCGCCATGGCACGTGTTTGCCAAGTCACTGGGAAGAAGCCGATGGTCGGCAACAATGTTTCCCATGCAAACAACAAAACCAAACGTCGTTTTTTGCCTAACTTGCAGAATCGTCGTATTTTTGTTGAATCTGAAAACCGCTGGGTCTCCCTGCGTTTGTCCAACGCCGGTCTGCGCGTCATCGATAAAGTCGGCATCGACGCCGTATTGGTCGATATGCGCGCTCGTGGCGAAAAAGTCTAATTAGCAGAATAAGGGAGCTATCATGGCAAAATCAGGCCGCGACAAAATCAAGTTAGAATCGACCGCCGGTACGGGTCACTTCTACACGACCACCAAAAACAAGCGTACGACGCCTGCGAAAATGGAGATCATGAAATTCGATCCTAAAGCACGCAAGCACGTAACGTACAAAGAAACCAAAATCAAGTAATTGATATTGTGTTCTGTAAAAAGAGCCGCTCCGATGAGCGGTTTTTTTTCGCCCTGATTTTCATCTCGCCGCTCTCCCCTTGTGCCGGGACGAAAAAAAGGCCCTGGAAACCAGGGCCTTGATATGACGCAACAGCTTACTCAGGCATAGCTGCGCAGGCGCAAGGAGAAGTCTTGCAGCGACTTGATGCCAGACGCTTCGGCGCGCGTGCACCAGTCTTGCAGCTTTTGCAGCAATTGCTCACGCGTAAAGTGCGAGCGTTCCCAGATGGCGCCCAGCTCCACGCGCATGTGGTGCATGGTTTCCAGCGCCTTGCTGTGCTGGAACAATTCCGACAGCTGTTCGTGGTGCGCATCGGCCAGCTTGCCCGGCTCGCGCTGCATCAGCTTGCGCGACGATTTCAGGAAGCGCTTTTCCAGTTCCGCCTTGTGCTTCAAGTGTTCCAGCTCTTCCTTCCAGGCATGCTTGATCGATTTCGCATACTTGGCCATCACGTCGTAGCGGTTGGCGATGACCGATTGCAAGGTCTCGAAGTCCGCTTCCAGCTTGCCGTGCGAGAACTTCGGCTCCGGCGCCAGCTTTTTCACCTTGGCCAGGCCCAGCATTTCCAGCGCGCGGATATAGGCCCAGCCGATATCGATTTCATACCATTTCGACGACAGCTTGGCCGACGTCGCATAGGTATGGTGATTGTTGTGCAACTCTTCGCCGCCGATCAGGATGCCGAACGGAATGATGTTGGTGGCCGCATCGGCGCAGTCGTAGTTGCGGTAGCCCCAGTAGTGGCCGATGCCGTTGATGATGCCGGCCGCCGTGATGGGGATCCACATCATTTGCACGGCCCACACGGAAATGCCGATCACGCCGAACAAAATGAAATTGATGACGAACAGCGACACCACGCCCAGCCAGCTGTACTTGGTGTACAAGTTGCGCTCGATCCAGTCCGTCGGCGTGCCGTGGCCATATTTCGCCATGGTTTCCATGTTCTTCGATTCAGCGCGGTACAGCTCGGCGCCTTCCCAGAAGACTTTCTTGATGCCGCGCGTCACGGGGCTGTGCGGATCTTCTTCCGTATCGCACTTGGCATGGTGCTTGCGGTGGATGGCCGCCCATTCCTTGGTCACCTGGCCCGTCGTCAGCCACAGCCAGAAACGGAAGAAATGGCTGGGGATCGCATGCAATTCCAGCGCCCGGTGGGCCTGGTGGCGGTGCAGGTAAATCGTGACGCTGGCGATGGTGATATGCGTGACCACCATGGTGTACAGGAAAACTTGCCATGCGGACAGATCGGTAATGCCAGTTGCCATGAACTGCAAAACGTCGTGTAAAACGGAACTCAATGTCATTACTACTACTCCAAGTGGACAGGGCGTGCGCACGGTCGCTCCAGTGACTCTGGAGGTCCGGCAGAGTTAATTTTAGGCGTGATTGTACGCCCTAATGGGTGCGGTCAGGCAAAATCGGAGGCAGGCAGCGAGGTTAAGGCTGGGTGCCGGATGGGGCGGACTCACCCTCTGCCGCGCTGGCGAGCGGGGCAGGAGGCGTACCAACAATACGCAATTCGCGTTGCGGAAACGGTACAGTGACCTTATGTTCCTGCAAGGTGCGCCAGATGGCGCGGTTCACATTCGACTTCACGCCGCCGGTGCCATTTTCCGGGTCCGCAATCCAGAAGCCGATCTGCACATCGAGGCCGTCGGCGCCGAAACGCACGAGGGTGGCCGATGGCGGATTGCTTTGCGACACACGCGGCACCTTGGCCGTCGCCGCTTCCAGCAAGGGGAAGATGACATCCAGATCCGTTTCATAGCCCACCGACACGGCCGTCGACAGCCAGACCATGCGGTTGCTCAGCGACATGTTCTGCACGCCGCCGGAAATCAGCATTTCATTCGGCACGATGGATTCAACGCCATCGCCACCCAATAACACAGTATAGCGCGTATTGATTTGCGTGACCTTGCCCGTGAATTGACCCACCGTAATCATGTCGCCGATGGTCAGGCTGCGGTCCAGCAGGATGATGAAACCGGACACGAAGTTCGCGGCGATCTTTTGCAAGCCAAAGCCCAGCGCCACGCCGAAGGCGCCGCCGAACACGGACAGCACCGTCAGGTCGATGCCCACCAGCGACAGGCTGACCAGTACGGAAACGAGGATCAGCACGGCGCGGCCCATGCGCGACAGCACCACGCGCAAGGAAGTGTGCAAGCCCTGCATTTTCATCAGACGCTCGTCGAGCGAAGTGCCGGCCCACATGGCCAGCACCAGCAGCACGGCCACGGAAATCGCGGCTTGCAAGATGGCAGCCACGGACACCTTGTTGCGCCCCAGCGGCACGACAATACCTTCTAGGAAGGTGTGCAATTCCGGCCACAGGCCCGTGATGTACAGGGCCATGCCGGCCCACACCACCACCGTGAAGATCTTCTCCAGCAGCAACATGGTCGGGCTGATGTCGCCGTGGCGGGCAAAAATGCGGCGCAGCACGTAAAACCCGAAGCGCACCAGCGCCATTGAGGTGCACAGGGGAATGGCAATACTGAGCAGGTTCACGGACTGGAACTTGGCCAGGAAATGCTGCGCAATGCCCAGCAGCATGGCCGCCAGCACGGGCGTCAGGATGCGGATGAAACTATCCGTGCGCTGCAAGGTTTCCGGCGTGGCCGGCACCGTGGCCGCTTCCGCCCGCTGATGCAGGAACACGCGCAACTGCCGCACCAGCAGCCAGCTCAGCGCCAGGCAGGCGACGATGACCAGCGCCTGCCACAGGATGGCCGGTTGACGGAAATCGTCGACAAAGTCAGTGATCAGATTCAGCAGCGGGGTTTCATTCATGGCGGATGCGGTCCGGAAGGTGAGACGGGTGGGACGGAGGTGGTACGGAGGGGCTAGGCCCATGCCGCCAGGCGGGCCGGCGGCATTGAAAGCCGCCACTGCCAGGTGCAGCGGCGGCCCGTGACGGCTTATTCGGCTTGTTCAGCGTCAGCGTCGTCGGCCGGTTTTTCATCGGCGTAGACTTTTTTCGGCATGACCTTGCGCTCGAACACGGCGGCGAAGAAGCCGTCGGTCTGGTGCAAGTGCGGCAACAATTTCAGGTAGTCGCCCATTTCCAGCTCGATCTTCTGCTCGGCCAGCACCTTGCTCATCGGCACCAGGGTGAAGTCCGGATGGGCGGCCAGGAATTGCTCGGCGATAAAGTCGTTTTCTTCGTTCAGGAAGCTGCAGGTGGCGTACACCAGGCGGCCGCCGCCCTTGACCAGGCGCGCCGCGCCGGCCAGGATGGCTGCCTGCTTGGCTTGCAATTCCACGATCGAGTTCGGCTGCTGGCGCCATTTCACGTCCGGATTGCGGCGCAGGGTGCCCAGGCCGCTGCATGGGGCGTCGACGAGCACGCGGTCGATCTTGCCAGCCAGGCGCTTGATCTTGGCATCGCGCTCATGCGCGATCTGCACCGGATGCACGTTCGACAGGCCGCTGCGGGCCATGCGCGGCTTCAGCTTGGCCAAACGCTTTTCCGACACGTCGAACGCGTACAAACGGCCCGTGTTGCGCATCAGCGCGCCCAATGCGAGGGTCTTGCCGCCCGCGCCGGCACAGAAATCGACGACCATCTCGCCGCGCTTGGCGCCGACGATCTGCGACAGGATCTGGCTGCCTTCATCTTGCACTTCGATGGCGCCGCTCTGGAACAATGGCAGGTTTTGCAACGATGGCTTCTTGATCACGCGCAAGCCCAGCGGGGCGTACGGCGTTGGCGTGCTGAGGATAGGCGCTTCGGCCAGGGCCAGCATCACGTCGTCGCGCGTGGCCTTGAGCGAATTGACGCGCAAGTCCAGCGGCGCCGGCGCGTTCAGCGCATCGGCCAGCTTCATGGTTTCCGCTTCGCCGAACTGGGCGATCAGCTTGTCGAACAGCCAGGTCGGCATGTTGGCGCGCATGTTCGACGGCATCAGGCTGCGGTCGATCTGCGTGATGCGTTCCAGCCATTCCACTTCTTCTTCCGTCAAGCCGCCCAGGGAGTCGGCGCCGACGGCTTCGGCCAGGCCGAGGATGGTCAAGCGGCGCATGGTCGGGCCACTGCCCGCTTCGGCGAAGTCCGTGAAGAACGATTTGTTGCGCAGGACGGCATAAATGCCTTCGGCGATGGCGCCGCGTTCGCGCGAACCGAGGCGCGGATGGTCGCGGAAATAGCGCGACAGGGTGGTGTCGGCCGGAGCCGTAAAACGTAAAATTTCGCGCAATACTTCTTCAGCATTGGCAAGTATCGCTGGTGGCAATCTCATTGTTATTCTTCCTGTAATATTTTATTGAGGGTCCACGCGGACCTGGCCATGCTCGACTGACAGTTTATCGTCAATGAACAGGCGGATGGCGCGCGGGTAAAGCAGATGTTCCTGTACCAGCACGCGCGCCGATAAGCTGTCTTCTGTGTCGCCTGGCAAGACTGGCACCACCGCGCTCGCCACGGCCGGGCCATGGTCAAGCTCGGCAGTCACGAAATGCACGGTCGCGCCGTGTTCCGTCACGCCCGCCTCGAGCGCCTGGCGGTGCGTCGCCATGCCCGGGAACAGCGGCAGCAGCGACGGGTGGATATTGAGCATGCGCCCCGCGTAATGCTCGACGAAGGGCGGCGTCAGGATGCGCATGAAACCGGCCAGCACGACCAGGTCGGGGGCGAAGCCGTCGATCACGGCTTGCAGCGCCGCATCGAACTGTTCGCGGCTGGCATAATCCTTGTTGGCAACGACTGCCGTCGCTATCCCATGTTCCGCGGCAAAAACCAGTCCCTGGGCATCGGCCCGGTTACTGATGACGGCGGCAATACGGGCTGGCCATTGCTCGGCTTGCGCCGCGCGGACGACCGCTTCCATGTTGCTGCCGCGTCCGGAAATGAGGATAACGATATTTTTCATAGCGCGCATTGTACCCGCTATGGCGATGCGAATCTAGAAAGGCCGGTATTATTGTTGCGGCGCAACATGAGCGCCGGCGCGCCGCAGCCGCCCGGCGATGCCGGTTTTCACCTGCGCCGGAGGCCCGCTTGAGGGCGCTGCGGCAAGAGTAAGTATTTACTCGAACGAATAGAAGACGCGGAACGGGACTTTCTTCTCGGCCCAGTAGTCGGCCGCGTCGCGGAACACGTCGAGCAGGATCTCGCGCGCTTCCTTGTCGAATTTTTGCGTATTTGGCAATTGCTCGAGCACCACCAGGAAGCCCGTTTGCGTGCCCGCCTTGAACATGGTATCCGTCAGGCACAGGCGCAGGGCGTCGAAATTCTTCGCCAGGTTCTTCGGAAACAGGAATGCTTCTGCAATAATGCCGATGACTTGTTGTTTGGTCTGTCCAGCGTTGCAATGCGCATATAAAAAGTGCTGCCCGAGACGGATCGCCTCGTCTTGTAATTCGGTCACGCGAAAGGCACGGATGGACTGGACAAGGTTGGGCGGCACGGTTAGTAACAAACTCATTTTTCCCTCAAATCGACCTGTTATGTATGGATCTGTTCTAGCTGCTCTTCTTATTGCATCCCCGCACGCGGGTCAATGCGCACGCGGTGATTCGATCTGTATCAACTTTTATGCGATTCAGTGCGATTTTATATAAGCCATACGCGTATTAGGGTAACGTGTTGTCCTGCATGAATCAACCCGAATATGATGTCAAACGCAAGATTTGTTACAAACCGCTGGTTTCAAGTCACTTCAACATCTTGTATCGATTGAAAGTGCATGTTACAGACTGTGGGGCAAGGGGCTTGGGCTGTTACATTTTGTTGCCACGCGAAACACTTGTCGCCGCCCGGCGGGATTACTATAGCCCCAAGTTGTAAAAAATACCCTGAAAGATTCTCTAGATAACGAGGTTACAAATGAACTTGCAAGCCAAATTGATGATGTCAGCCCTTTGTATCGGTGCATTGCCACTCGCCCAGGCCGCCGACTTTGAAGATTTCGGCAAGGTCGTGCGCGTCGTGCCGCAAGTGGAACAGATCAATCGTCCACGCCAGGAATGCCGTACGGAATACGTGCAAGTCCAGGCACCACCGCAACAGCGCAGCGCTGGCGGCTCCATCGTCGGCGGTATCGCCGGCGCCCTGCTGGGCAGCCAGGTCGGCGGCGGCAATGGCCGCACGGCCGCGGCAGCCGCTGGCGCGATTGCCGGTGCCGTCGTCGGCGACCGTGTCGACAACCAGAACAATTACCAGGGCGGCATGCAGGAACAAGCCGTCAAGCAATGCCGTCAGGTCGACCACTGGGAATCGCGCAACAATGGCTACCAGGTCACCTACGACTACCGCGGCCGCAACTACACGAGCATCATGTCCTACGATCCGGGCGAACGCATCCGCTTGCGCGTCTCCATCGAGCCTGCTCAACAGTAACGCCTGACATAAGCTGCTGCGCGTCGGCATAGGTGGCCTGCGATGCTCACCGTACTGGAGTACGGTTGCGCTTCTCGGCCACCTCTGCCTTCCGCTCGCGACGCTTCTGTCAAGCGTTGTTACTCAGGACTAAAATGCCGGCCCCATGTCTTTCTCATGGGGCTGGCATTTTTTATGGCGCCCCGGCACGGGCTATAATGCGGCACACTTTCAGGCCGCCTTATGCTTATCAAACGAAAATCCATCGAACAAGTCGAATCCTCGCGCCCTGCGCGCAAGCCACGCTACGCCCCTGTCACCCTGTCGGAAATGGATGGCGTGCGCTATCTGCATTTCGGCACGGAATGGGTGCAGGGCGCCATGCGCATCCGCAAGCCGGACTGGCCGGAACTCGAATACGCGCAGCAGATGATGGCGTGGATGCTGTGGATCGAGCAGCCGCAGCGCCTCGCCCAGCTGGGCCTGGGCACGGCAGCGCTGACCAAGTTCTGCTACCGCCAGTTCCCGCAGGCACAGGTCGAGGCCATCGAGCTGAACCCGTCCGTCATCACCATCTGCGCCTCGATGTTCAAGCTGCCGCCCAACGACGAACGCCTGCACGTGCGCGAGATGGATGCGCTCGACTACGTCAACGATGAGGCCCACCACGGCACGCTGGACGCCCTGCAAGTGGACTTGTACGACGCCACGGCGCGCGGTCCCGTGCTCGACAGCGCCGAGTTCTATTCCGCCTGCTGCGCCTGCCTGGCGCCGCACGGCATCATGACGGTCAACCTGTTTGGCGACCATCCCAGCTATGCAAAGAACATCAAGGCGATGAAGTTTGCGTTCGAACAGGTGATCTGCCTGCCGGAAGTCCATGATGGGAACGTGGTGGCCATCGCTTTCAAGACGAAAGTGGCACTCGATGCCGAAGCACAAGCCGCCCTGCTCGAGCGCGCCAAGCAGATCGTCGCCGAGACCAAGCTGCCCGCCAAGTCCTGGGTCAAGGGCATCGTCAGCACCCTGTAACCGCCGGCAAGTCCAGGCAAGGCCGGCAGCCCGGAAAGGCGCCGGCCATGCCCGCATCCCCTCCTTCTCCCGATACGCCGCTGCAACTGCCGCAACTGCTGGCCTGGCTGCAGGAAGACGGCTTGCTCGACGCGGCGCAAGCGGCCGCCATCGGCGCCCAGGCCGCCCTGCTGCCGGCGCCGGCCCTGCATCCGCTGTGCAGCATCGCCCACGGTGCGCTGACGCTCGACACCCTGTGCGCCTGGCTGGCGCAACGCGCAAGCCTGCCGTATCTGCGCATCGATCCCCTGCACATCGATTTCAGCCAGGTGGCCGACGTCATGACGGCCGGCTATGCGGCCCGCTTCAACATCCTGCCCGTGGAAAGCACGCCGGAGCGCATCGTCATCGCCACGGCCCAGCCGTACTCGCTCGCTTGGCAGGCCCAGCTGGGCAAGCTGGCGCCGCGCAAGCTGAGCCTGGTCATCGCCAATCCGCTGCACATCGCTGACGCCATCGCGCAATTTTTCAGCCTGGCCAGTTCCGTCAAGGTGGCCCGGCAAGCCTCCACGCAAGACCTGGCGCTGCGCCAGAATGTCGAACAACTGGTGGAACTGGGGCGCAACAAGGGTAACCTGGACGCCAACGACCAGCACGTGGTGCGCATCGTCGACTGGCTGTGGCAATACGCGTTTGCCCAGCGCGCCTCCGACATCCATCTGGAACCGAAGCGCGACGCGGGCCTCGTGCGCCTGCGCATCGACGGCCGCCTGCACCAGGCCTACCAGCTGCCGCCCGTGGTGCTGCTGGCCATGACGGCGCGCATAAAGTTGCTCGGACGCATGGACGTGGTGGAAAAGCGCCGCCCCCAGGATGGCCGCATCAAGACGCGCAATGCGCAGGGCCAGGAAATCGAACTGCGTTTGTCGACCTTGCCCACGGCCTTCGGCGAAAAGCTCGTCATGCGCATCTTCGACCCGGAAGTGGCCGTCAAGAGCCTGGCCGAGCTGGGCTTTCCACCCGCGGACGCCGAACGCTGGCGCCAGCTGACGGCGCGCACGCACGGCATCGTGCTGGTGACGGGCCCGACCGGTTCGGGCAAGACCTGCACCCTGTACAGCACCCTGAAGGCACTGGCCGGCAGCGAAGTCAATGTGTGCACGGTGGAAGACCCCATCGAAATGGTCGAACCGGCCTTCAACCAGATGCAGGTGCAAACCCAGGCCGGCATCGAACTGTCGTTTGCCGATGGCGTGCGGGCGCTGATGCGGCAAGATCCCGACATCATCATGGTGGGCGAAATCCGCGACCTGGCCACGGCCGAGATGGCCATCCAGGCGGCGCTGACGGGGCACCTGGTGCTGTCGACCCTGCACACCAATGACGCGCCCTCGGCCGTCATGCGCCTGCTGGAACTGGGCTTGCCCGCCTATCTGCTGGAAGCGTGCCTGGCCGGCGTGCTGGCGCAGCGCCTGTTGCGCTGCCTGTGCCCGGGCTGCAAGGAGCTGGACGCCGCCCCCGGCGCCGCTGCCTGGCAGCGCCTGACGGGCGGCCAGCTGGAACGGCCGGCCGCAGCGTACCGCCCCGTCGGCTGCGCCCTGTGCCGGCACAGCGGCTACCTGGGGCGGGCCGGCATCTATGAACTGCTGGGCGTGACGGAAACGTTCGGCCAGCTGGTCAAGGCGGGGGCCGACCTGCACGCGCTGCGCCGCCAGAGCCTGCTGGACGGCATGACGCCGCTGCGCATCGCCGGCGCGCGCAAGATCATCGATGGCACGACCAGTCTCGACGAAGTGCTGAAGCTCACGGCGGCCCTGCCGTGAGCTTCAGTACTTTCTCGCAGGAATGCTTTGCATTCTTTTTCAACTGATATATAATGCGGCCTCTTTCGGGTCGTTAGCTCAGCTGGTAGAGCAGCGGACTTTTAATCCGTTGGTCGCAGGTTCGAATCCCGCACGGCCTACCACGAATGCGCAGTACTAAAAAGCCAATCCTCCGGGATTGGCTTTTTTCGTTTCCAGCCCCCGGTTATACTAGCCCTTCGTCTTGCCAGCCCTGAAAGAAACGCATGAAACTTGCCGCCACCCTCCTCCTGGCCTGCGCCTGCCTGTCCGCGCAGGCGCAAACGCCCATCGTGCTCGACGGCCAGTACAGCGCGCGCACGGACGAGATGAGCCTGGAAATCATCGGCAACCGTGTCTGCTTCGCGCCCGACAAGGCGCAGTGGGGCCGTTTGCCCCGGCCTGCCGCCACGCACGATGCGTGGTTTTGTTTCAGCAACGATGGCGAGGCGCGGCGTCTGCTGCGCGTACCCGCGCGCCAGGCCGACAATTGCGGTTGGCAGGCGCGTGCGCGCATCGTCATTGATACGTATCAACCATATGTGGAGCAAGGCGACGGCAACGACATGGCGCGCCTGGCGTCGGTCATCAAAGTGGCGCAACCGAACGCCATCGCCTGCGAATAAATCAGTCGAGTTCGTATTCCTGCAGATAACGGGCGAACAGTCCCCCATCGGCCAGCGGGCACGCAAACCCCGCGCCCCAGTCGGCCAGCAGCAACCGCTCTTTCAAGGGCAGCAGCATCAGCCCGGGCATGCCATCGCTGCACCACAGGTCGCACACGATGCCGTCGTCGTCCAGGCCTGCGAACAAAGTCTCCGTCTTGTCGCCGCCAAAGGCCAGCACGTTCTTGCATTCCACCCGGTAACTGCTGTAGCCCGTGTAGACGGCGTCGTAGGGCGGCAAGGCGTCGGCCAGCGCCAGGCGTAGCTGGTCCGCCGTCATGCCCAGCGCGCGCAGCGGCGACGGCGGCGCCTCGGGCACGTACATGTCCGTCCAGCCGGCGCCGCTGCGGTGCGCGTCGGCGAACGCCTGCTGCTCGCCCATCTGCGTCAGACAGTGCTGTAAATTATCCAACGGCAACAGTTCGATCATGCAAAAATCGTCTTCGTGGTAGTACGCTTCCCGCATGGCTCAATTCCCCAGCAAATCTTGCAGTTGCACATTGCGTCGCGACGTCAACCGGCCGGCCCAGGTCTCGCTCGTCACGGATGGATAGCGCACAGCGCCAAAGTTCATCCAGGCGTCGCGGTACGCCAGCCACAGGCGCTGGGTGGCGCGGATGCCATCCTTGCCCACGGCGCCCGCATGGGTTTCCGCCGGCTTTTTCATGAGCTTGCCGTAGATGGCGTTGAGTTCCTTGTCGAGCGCCGCCGCCTGTTCCTTGGACATGCTTTCTGGCAACTTGCCCGCTTCATACTCGCGCAGATCGTGCGCCAGTTGGTCGAGCTCGGCCGTGCGGGCGGCGATGCTCAGGGCGGCGCGCGCCGTGCCGCTCAAATCCGTTTCATTCGCCGCGCGCGCGTCGGCAAACTTGCTTGCCGCCGCCTGCAGCTTTTGCAGCGACGCTTGCGCCACGGCCGGCATGGCCGCACTGACCTTATCTGTCGCCTGCGCGCGCACGCGCTGCTTTTGCCGCGCATCGATGGCGCTGCACACGCCCATCATGTAGCCGCTGGTGATGTCGTCACACAGGTCGATCATGCCGCGTCCGCTGGCATTGATCTGCTGCAAGTGCTCGATGCGCCCCCCGCATCTCGGCCGGCGCCGCATCGATGCTGCACGCATACTTCAGCGCCAGCAACGGGTCTTTCTGCACGCCCTGCCCATTCTGGTACAGCATCATCAGCACGGCGCTGTTCTGCGTAGCCATGGCGCAATGACGCGCGGGACGCCAGTCGGCCGGCTTGGGCGAGGACATACTCTTGGTATCGTAATACAGGTCCGTTGCCTGGCATTGCTGCAGGGACGCCACGGCGGACGGCGCCGGCAAGTCGGCGGGCGGCGGCGCCGCATCCTTGACCTTCAGGCAACTCGCATACCAGGCCGTGCTTTCCGCGTGCCCCACGCCCATGGCGCTCGTATTCGGGTACGGTGCGGCGGCAGCGGCAAAAACCGGGGCGGCCAGCAGGCAGTTTGCGCCCAGCAATAGCGTTTTCAATAAGGGTAGACTAATTTTCATGTTGAATCGGCGCCAGCGTGAGTAAAGCGGCAAGTTTAACTGATCGGATACGCCCCACCCGTCCGCCATGCGTGCGCCGGCCTGGTAAGTAACGGTACACAGCCTTGGCAGTGCAGGAAACGATAGGCAATAATGTTGCCCGCTGTACTTTTTTCACTACTCCGGACCACGCCCATGACCTCACCCCGTCTTCGCCGTTCCCTCGGCTCCCTGCTGATCGCAGCGGCCTGCGCCTCGCTGGCAACGACCGTCCACGCCGCCGATACCAAGGCCACCACCCCAGTTGCCGCCACGCAGGCCAGGCACGCCATCACGCATGAAGACGTGTGGCTGATGAAACGGGTGGGCGCACCCGTCGCCAGCCCCGATGGGCGTTGGGCCGTGTTTTCCGTGGTCGACAGCGCCTACGACAACAAGGACCAATCGTCCGACCTGTGGATCAAGTCGCTGCTTGACGACAGCCCCGCGCGCCGCCTGACCTCTTCCAAGGGGGGCGAAAGCGCCGTGGCCTGGTCGCCGGACAGCCGCCAGCTGGTCTTCGTTGCCAAGCGCGACGGCGATGAAGCGGGCCAGATTTACCGCCTCGACGTGGCCGCCGGCGGCGAAGCGCAACGCCTGACCTCGCTCACCCTGGGCGCGCGCATGCCGAAATGGAGTCCGGACGGCAAGCAATTGCTGTTCATCAGCGACATCTACCCAGGCAACAAGACGGAAGCCGACGTCAAGCAAAGCGCGAAAGAGCGCAAGGAGCGCAAATACAGCGCCCGTTCGTATGAAACGACGGCGCCCCGCTATTTCGACAAATGGCTGACCGACAAGCAGGTGCGCCTGTTCATCGTCGATGCGCAGCCTGATACGAAAGGTGAAAACACGCCGCGCGACATCCTGTCGGGCACGCAACTGGTCACTCTGCCGGGCTTTGGCGGCGGCCAGGGCGACGAGGGACAATCGCTGGACGCCGTCTGGACGCCGGACGGCAAGGCCGTCGTCTTCAACGCGGCCACCAACCGCGATGCGGCCCAGCGCGAAGCCGTCTACTCGCAACTGTACTTGCTGCCCGTGGCGGGCGGCGAAGCGCAGCGCTTGACGCAGGACAAACATAGCTACGGTTCCTTGAAATTTGCCGCCGACGGCAAGACCCTGTTCGCCTTGAGCGACGCACAAACGCCGGGCAAGGTGTATGACGTGAAACGCCTGGCCAGCTTCGCCTGGCCGCTGGTCAAGGCGGAGCCGAGCATCCTGACGGCCAAGCTGGACCGTTCGATCTCCCGCTTCGTGCTGCCCGAAGGCGGCAAGCGCGTCCTCTTCAGCTATGAACATGCTGGCCTGGAAAAGCTGTACTCGATCGACGCCAGGGGCGGCGACGTGCGCGAAGAGCCATCCTTGCCGACGGGCACCATCAACTCGCTGAGCAGCGGCGGCAAGGCCTTGGTCGGCGTGTGGGAGTCCGCCATCAACCCGCCGGAAATCTATGCCTTCAACGGCAAGCAGCCGAAACGCCTGACGGCCTTCAACACGGACAAGGCAGATAAGATCGACTGGCAGGCGCCCGAGCACTTCTGGTTCACGACGGCCGACGGCCGCCAGATCCACAATATGCTCGTCAAGCCGGCCAACTTTGACCCGAACAAGAAATATCCGCTGTTTACCGTCATCCACGGCGGCGCGGCCAGCATGTGGCGCGACCAGTTCGTGCTGCGCTGGAACTATCATTTATTGGCCAAGCCCGGCTATGTCGTGCTGCTGACGGACTACAAGGGTTCCACCGGCTATGGCGAGGAATTCTCGCGCTCGATTCAATTCGACCCCTTGAAGGGCCCGGGCGACGAAGTCAACCAGGGTGTCGATGAAGCCATCAAG
The DNA here is from genome assembly GCF_030587305.1 of Janthinobacterium sp. SUN206. Classification (NCBI taxonomy): domain Bacteria; kingdom Pseudomonadati; phylum Pseudomonadota; class Betaproteobacteria; order Burkholderiales; family Oxalobacteraceae; genus Janthinobacterium; species Janthinobacterium sp. SUN206. The sequence goes on from NZ_JAPWIB010000001.1 coordinate 2,561,670, forward strand.
AAATATCCATTCATCGACGGCACGAAACTGGCCGCAGGCGGCGCCAGCTATGGCGGCCACCTGGCCAACTGGCTGCAAGCGACCACCACGCGCTACAAGGCCATCGTCTCGCACGCGGGCGAAATGGACCTGATCATGCAGTGGGGCACCAGCGACGGCGGTTTCGGCCGAGAAACGAATGCAGGCGGCCCCGTCTGGTCGAACCTGCCCGTGTGGCGCGACCAAAGCCCGGTTATGCAAGCGGGCAACCACGAAAAAGGCACGGGTTTCACGACCCCCATCCTGATCACCGTGGGCGAGCTCGACTATCGCGTGCCGGCCAACAATGCCTTGATGAACTTTGCCGTGCAACAACGCCTGAACGTGCCGGCGAAACTGCTCGTGTTCCCGGACGAAAACCACTGGATTTTGAAGGGCGAGAACAGCCGCTTCTTCTACAGCGAAGTCGAGGGCTGGCTGGCCAAATACTTAAAATAAGAACACCACAGAACAGTCCATGGCGGCGTTGCATTGCCTAGTCGTACTATTCGTACTGCCTTCGGCAATGCGCCTTGCCCTGAACGTGTTCTGAGGCGTTCTTGAAATCTTGAAAAAATGAAAAAGCCAGGCTCCGCACACGCGGACCTGGTTTTTTTCATGCGAGCTGGGCGGAGGCCACGGCCGCCTTCTGCCGCTGGATCGCCAGCACCATCAGCGCGGCGACGAGGCAGGCGGCGCCGGCCGCGAACAGGGCCGGGTTGTAGGTCAGCATCAGGGTGCGGATGCGGCCCGCCCCATACGCGGCCACGGCGGCGCCCAGCTGGTGGCCGGCGAAGATCCAGCCGAACACCATGCCCGCCCGCTCCCGGCCAAACGTGGCCCCCACCAATTTGACGGTGGGCGGCACGGTAGCGATCCAGTCCAGGCCGTAGAACATGGCGAACAGCGACAGGCCGTACAAGGTAAATTCCGAATACGGCAGCCAGAACAGGGACAAGCCCCGCAAGCCGTAGTACCAGAACAGCAATTTCCGGTTGTCATAGCGGTCCGACAGCCAGCCGGACAGGATCGTGCCGAACAGGTCGAAGGCGCCCATCATGGCCAGCACGGACGCGGCCGGCACGGCGGACAGGCCCGAGTCGCCGCACAGGGAAATGAAATGCGTCTGGATCAAGCCGTTGGTGCTGAGGCCACAGATGAAGAAGGTGCCGAACAGGATCCAGAAGGTGCGATTCGCGGCAACACTGCGCAAGATCAAAAAGGGCGTGGCAAACGTCATCTTCGCTGCTGGCGGTGGCGCCAGCGGCGTGGCCGGATCGGCGCCATACGGACGCAAGGCCACATCCTGCGGACGGTTGCGCATGCACAGGAAGGCCAGCACGGCGACGATGGCGCAGGCGGCAAACACGGGCATGACGGCCGTGCGCCAGCCGTAGTGCTCGATCAGCCAGGCGCCCACGGGCAGGAACAGCAGCTGGCCCGTGGCCGAGCTGGCCGTCAGCACGCCCACCACCAGGCCCCGGTGCGTCTCGAACCAGCGGTTCGCCACCACGGCGCTCAAGACCAGCGCCGTCATGCCCGAACCGAGGCCCAGCAAGATGCCCCACAGGGCCACCAGGTGCCAGAACTGCGTCATGCGCGTGGCCAGCAGCATGCCGGCGGCGATCAGGCCCAGGGCCACGCAGATGATGTTGCGCAAGCCGAAGCGCTCCATCAGGATGGCGGCAAACGGGCCCATCAAACCGAACAGCACGAAGCGCACGGCCAGGGCCGAGGAAATCTGCTCCGCATCCCAGCCGAATTCTCGGCTCAACGGTTGCATCAGCGCGCCCGGCAAGCCCAGCGCGGCAGACGAGGTTAATGCCGTGAGAAAAGTGATGGCGACGATGACCCAAGCAAAGTGCATGCCGCGCCGCTCCAGCCATTGCGAAAAAGGATAGGAAAGCATGCAGTCCCCATGAGAAAAGAGTTAGCCCAGCGCCGCCTGCTGGCGGGCTTCCCCCATTTTATATGATGATCATAATTTATACAATCAAAAAAAGCTGGAGCTGCACTGTTGCGTGCGGCTCCAGTCCTGGCTTTAACGCCTGTGCAAAATGCGCTTACTTCACTTTCAAGCCATTCTTCACATCCGTCACGCCTTCCACGCCACGGGCCAGGTCGGCCGCTTTTTTCACTTGCGCCTGGGAAGGCACGAAGCCGCTGAGCATGACGACGCCGTTCACCGTTTCCACGTGCACATCGAGCGCTTTCAAGTCATTGTCCTTGACGAGGTCAGCCTTGATCTTGGTGGTGATGACGGAGTCGGCCACGGCCGTCTTGGTGCTGCCGGCCGCGTTGCGCGTCACGCAGGCGGCCTTGGCCGTCGCATCCATGGCGTCGCAATTTTCCTTCGTCGTGGCGGGCGGATTTTGCGCCACATTGGTGCCGGCCCTGGCGCCCGTGTTGGCATCAGCCAGCGCGGCCGTTTTCGCTGCCTTGGCATCGTTCATGCACGTGGTTTTATCCGCGCCAGTGCGGTCGCCGCACTTGGCCCTGGCCAGGTCATACTCGGCATTGGCGACGTCCTTGCGGGCCTTGCCCAGCTCGCGCGGCGTGTTGCGGTACTGGGCCACGGCGTCCGAATCGGCCTTGGCGCGCGCCACCCTGGCTTCTTCCACGCAGACTTTTTTCGCGTTGCCGCTATGGCTGTCGCAGGCGGCCTTGGCCTGCTTGTAATCACTGGATGCCTTGTCCGTCAAACTCTTGTATGAGGCATCCTGCGCATACGCGGGCGTGGCGGCAAGCAAGGCGCTGGCACTGGCGGCCAGCATGAGTGCGATCATTTTGTTCATGATGGTTCCTCTCTGGTTAATTGATGCCCAGATTAGACCCCTGCCGCGCGCAAAGCTCCGTGCGACAGCACACGCTGACAGGCCATCCGCGGAAAAAATCATGTTTATTTGTCGCTGCTCAAGCCCTTCCGCCACAATACTTGCGCCTGTTCAAATGGTGAAGCGGAGTCATCAAATGCACCCGCGCCATCGGCCAGCGCCAGCCATGCCTGCGTGGCGTGCGAACCATCCACGGCCTCGCCAGCCGCGCGCACGCCGCGCATCCAGGCCAGCACCTCCTGGTACTGCCCAGGGTGGCGTGCATGCATCCAGGCCAGGGCCACCAGATCCGCATAGCCCTCTTCGCGGCGCGTCTCGCGCAGTTCCTGCGCCAGCGGTGTCAACTTGCCCCGCTGCATGCTGAGCGGCTCGACAAAGCCGCGCGGCAAGGCATGCCAGTCGCCCTGCGCGTAGCGCTGGCAATGGCCGATCTCATGCGCCGTCATCGCTTCGATCATCACACCTTGGCGTGCGGGCAAGACATCTTGCAAGATACCCTCCGCCTGCGCATTGCCGCGCAAGGACAGCACCAGCTTGCAGCGCCCGGCTGCGTAGCCGAGCGCCAGCGGCACGGCGCCGGGGGCCTCCTGCGGCTGGACGATGATATCGATGGGCAAACCTTGCGCACGCGCAAACGCGATCACGGGCTGGCCCGCCTGCAGCCAGCGCACTTCCAGATCCGTGAGACTGGCGGCAGCCACGGCGGGCAAAGGAGATAGGGCGATGAGCAAGCTCATCAGCAAGAGCGGATTGGGCATGGGGTCGACAGGACAAATGGGGCAGCAACCATTGCAGGGTAAGCGGCACGGATATTTCCACAAGGAAAAACTGGCAACTTTTCATAAATAAAGACGAAAAAAAACCGGCGCAAAGGCGCCGGCTTTTCACACTGACAATAATCAAGCTCGGGCTTATTTCTTCGCCGCCTTGTCCAGCGCGCGGGCCGTGACGAATTCCGGACGGATATCGTTCGGCACGGCCTTCATCTTGTCGAGCGCCACTTGCACTTCCGGGCGGATGACCACGTATTTGCTCATCATCGCTTGCGCGCGCGCATAGTCGCCCGTCGCCTCGATGGTCAAGAATTCACGATCCAGGTCGATCACGGCCTGCTTGATCTTGCTGAAATCGACGCCGAACTTGCCATCGCCCAGCGACACAAAGCCGCCCTTGTCGAGGATGTAATTCATCTGGATGGCCATGCCGCGCGCGTGCGAATCCGTCAAGCCGAAATGCAGGGTGCGGAAACCGGAGGCGAGGAAAGTGTTGTACAGCTTGCGCTCGGCCACGTCGCCCTGGCCCAGGGTATCGTTCAGCTGCCCCTTGTCCATCATGTAGCGCAGCGCGAACAGGCCCGTGATGTCGGCCTTGGCTTCTTCGATGGTGGAATACGCTTCCTTCAAGTCCTGGCGCGGCGTCGATGGCTTGCCGTCGACGATGGTGGCGTGCGGGCCCAGGCCGTGCATGATTTCATGCGCGAGGATGTGCGTGAAGAAGGAATTGAAATCCACGTCCTGCTGCGCTTCGGGCGTGAGCACCAGTTTCGAGATCGGCGTCAGGGTGGCCTTGAACTTGGCTTCCTGCACGTTTTTCAGCATGACGCGCTTGGAGCCGCGCGCGCTGATGATGCGCTCGTCGTTCGGCAGGTTGTAGGCCGCCGTCTGCACGGCCATGTTGCCGTCGCCCGCACCATACACCTGGTTGACCACCACCATGGGCGCCAGCGCGCCCACTTTCGGGTTGCGGTACTGGGCGTCGAGCGGCAGGTTGTCTTCCAGCTCCTGCATGTGCTTGGCGAAGAAGTTCAGCTTTTGCGTTTCCGCCTGGTCGCGGATGTTCACGTAGGCTTCAAACGCGGCCTTGTAGCCGAACAGCTCGTCGTTATACGTTTCGTACGGGCCGATGGTGATGTCGACGGGCGAATCGAGGTCCATCCAGGCGAAGTCGGACGGCAGATAGTCGTTGTCAAGGAAAGCCTTGGCGCGCAGGGTCAAGAATTTCTTCAGCGATGCATTGTCCGTGGCGGCCGCCGCTTCGTCGAGCAATTTGGCCAATTGCTTCAGTTCCACCTTGTATTCATCCGAATATTTTACTGTGTGGTACTTGCCGTCCTTGCCCGCGCGGATGGTCGTGAAAAACCATTGCGCCTGCTGCTTGTCGTCCGCCGGCAAGCCATTCATCCACGTTTCCAGGCTGGCCTTGGTGGCACCCTGCGGATAGAAATTGCCCGCTTCCGGCTTGTGCGCGGGAATGGCGATGCCGGCATAGCTGGCCGGCATGAAGGAGGCGTGGGCGTCGAGCACCGACCAGGGCCCCTTGTTGATCCAGAAATAGTTCAGACGGGCCTGGCCCAGGGCCGACTTGTCCTTCTTCAAGGCCGCCCACAGCGCTTCATTGCCGGACCAGCGCTGGCGCAGCTGCAGCACGTCGACCAGCTTGGCCGCCTCGACCAGCTTGGCGATGGCCTGGCGGTCGCCTGCGGACAGGTGCGTGACATCGGCCGTCAGGGCGACGGGCGCATAGCGGGCGCTCATGCTGGTCAGTTGTTGCGCGGTGGCCGGGGTGGCTGGTGCGGCGGCTGGCGTCGCGGCGCAGGCGCTGCCGACGGCAGCGGCCATCAGCAGGGGAATCAGGATGTTTTTCATGGGGCCTCGGTGTATGGTTCACAGCAAGCAAGCGCCCCGCACCATCACGGCGCGGCCGCTTCCTTGTTCAGCCTGCGATTGTCCCACCTGCCCCCATGGCATGGCAAGCGGCTTACCAGACCTTGTACACCTGCCCCGTCTGTGCACCTTCCACGCTGCGGCTGTAAGCCAGGGCCACGCGGCTGGCGGCGACCGGTTCGAAGCCGTAGAAGAAGGGGCCATACGACTCCAGCGACTCTTCCAGCACCGTGGGGCTGACGACATTGATGCGCACGCCGCGCTGCAACTCGATGGCGGCGCCCCGTACGAAACCTTCCACGGCCGCGTTGGTCATGGTGGCGGCCGTGCCGAAGCGGATCGGCTGGTCGGCCACGATACCGCTCGTGAGCGTGATCGAGCCGCCGTCGTTCAGGTATTCCTGCGCCACCAGCGCCACGTTGACCTGGCCCATCAGCTTGCTGTCCAGGCCCAGCTGGAATTGCTCGGGCGTAAATTCGGCCAGCGGGCCGAAATGCAGCTTGCCGGCCGTGACGACGACGGCATCGACCTTGCCGAGCCGCTTGAACAGGGCGCGCACTTGCGCGATGTCGCCCATATCCGCCTGGTGCGTGCCGCTGCGGCTGCCCACCTCGATGATTTCATGGCGTTGCGCCAGTTGGGCGGCGACGGCCGTGCCGATGGTGCCGCTGGCGCCGATGATAACGATTTTCATGATGCTTCCTTGTCTGATTGAACGATGGAGCCAGTATGCGCCGCTTACAAAAAGGAATAAATACGCTAGAATTTACAAGATTACTAATCTACAGTTTGCAATAAAGGCGCCATGGATAAATTGCGCAGCATGGAAATTTTTGTCGCCGTCGTCGATGCGGGCAGTTTCACGGCCGCCGCCGAGGCATTCCAGATTTCGCCCGTGATGGTGGGCAAGCACATCAAATACCTGGAAGAACGGCTGGGCGCGCGGCTGCTGGCGCGCACGACGCGGCGGCAAAGCCTGACGGAAATCGGCCAGCAATATGTGGAGCAGTGCCGCCAGATTTTGGCCAGCATCCATGCGGCCGAACGGGGTGCGGAAGCCATGCGCACGGCGCCGCGCGGCAAGCTGAAGATCACGGCGCCCGTGTCGTTCGGCAGCGAGTGCATCGCGCCGCTGCTGGCCGACTACCTCGATGCGTATCCGGAAGTGAGCCTGGAATTGAACCTGAACGACAGGACGGTGGACCTCGTGGAAGAAGGATTCGACGCCGCCATCCGCATCGGCAAGCTGGAAGATTCCGCCATGGTGGCGCGCGCGCTGCGGCCGTATGCGATGGTGATCTGCGCCGCGCCCGCCTACCTGGCCAGACACGGCACGCCGCGCACACCGGCCGATCTGGCGCGCCACGAATGCCTGGATTTCATGCAATGGACGCGCCATGTGCGCTGGCGCCTGGCCAGGAGCGGCGACGATGACGGCAGCCCCGTGCGCGAGAGCCGCTTCCGTTCGAACAATGGGCAGGCGCTGCGCGTGGCGGCCCTGCACGGCTTCGGCATCGTCATGCAGGCGGAAATCCTGATGGCCGGCGATATCGCCGCCGGCAAGCTGGTGCCGCTGCTGGCCGACTACGTGCCGGCGCCGCGCCCCATGCACCTCGTGTATGCGCGCGACCGCCAGCCCACGCCGAAGCTGACGACTTTCATCGATTTTCTGCTGGAACGCTACGGGCCGGCGGCGACACCGCCGCCGGCCACGCTCACGTAACCGGGAAGCCTAGTTCACCTTTGCGGCGGGCGCCGACGCCAGCTTGGCCAGCTCGCCGTCCGGCTGCCAGCCGGCACCTAAAGAGCGGGCCACGGCGACCGTCGCCAGCAGGCGCTGGGTCTTGATCTGCGCGGCGGCGCGGTCCGCAGCCAGCGAGCTGCGCTGCGCATCGGTCACGTCCAGGTAGGTCGAGATGCCGCGCTCATAGCGCGTGCGCGCCACCAGGTAGGCGCGCGCGGCCGCTGCCTGCGACAGTGCCTGGGCGTCGCCCTGCAACTGGCGCTGCTCCACGTCGGACAAGGCGTCTTCCACTTCGCGCAAGGCCGTCAGGAGCTTGGTTTCATGATTCGCCACGGCTTCCGCATAGCGCGCCTTGGACAAATCCAGGTTGGCCTGGTTGCGGCCACCGTCGAAGATGGGCAGTGACAGGGCCAGCGGACCAAAACTGAACTGGCGCGAACCGCCCTGCGCCAGGTCGCGCAGCTTTTCGGACGCATAACCGAAATTGCCCGTCAATTGCAGCGACGGGTAAAACGCGCCTTCGGCCACGCCCACCTGTGCATTCGCCGCGCGCAGGCCCGCCACGCTGGAGACCAGGTCCGGACGGTGCGCCAGCAGGCTGGCAGGCAAGCCGACAGGAATACCTGGCGGCAGCGGCAAGGACGAGGGTTCGGCGGCCACCGGCAGCTGCAGCGCCGACGGCGGCTTGCCCGTCAGGGTGGCCAGGCTGTTTTCCAGCTGGTTGCGCTGGCGCTTGACTTCATGCAGGTCGGCTTGCGCGTTCGACAGTTCCACTTTCGCGCGCGCCAGGTCCAGCTCATTCGTCAGGCCCGCGTTGAAGCGTGCCTCGACCAGCTGGGCCGATTCGCGGCGCGTATCGAGCGCGCCATTCAAAATCGCCATTTCCGCATCCAGCCCCCGCAGCTGCCAGTAATTGCTGGCCACTTGCGCCGACAGCATCAGCAGCACGCCGTCGCGGTCCGCCTGCGCCGCCAGCGCCTGCGAGTCCGCCGCTTCGACCATGCGTTTGACGCGGCCCAGCAAGTCGACTTCATACGACAGCGTGCCGCCGACGGAAAAATTGTTGCCGCTGATCGAGCGGTTGCCCAGGGCCAGGCCCTGCGAGGTATTGGCCGAGGTGCGCGAGTTCGAGATGCCCGTGCTGACGTTCACGCTCGGGCCCTGGTTGGCGCGCGCCGTGCCGCTTTGCGCCAGCGCCTGCAGCAGGCGTTCGCCGGCCGCTTTCACGCTCGGGTTGTCGCGCAGCGCGGCTTGTTCCAGCCGGTTCAGGGTGTCGTCGCCGAACACGTTCCACCATTCGGCCGGCAATTGCGCGGCGTCCGCGCTACCAGCGCCGTGGCGGAACGTGGCCGTGTCGATGCCGGCCAGATTGGCGGGCGCCTTGAAATCCTGGCCCACGGTGCCGCAGGCGGCAAGCAGCACGGCCAGCGAGGCGGCTGCGGCGATTTTGGTCATAACTGTGTTCATGATGTGTACCTTCTTGTTCTTGAGGTGCTGCACGTGCGGCCTGTGCGCGGTCAATGACCACCGCCACCGCCACCGGGGGCTTTGAGTTTGTCGGCCAGCCACAGGGGCACGATACAGGCCAGCAGGATGGCGCCGACGAGGAAGAAGCCGTCGTTGTAAGCCATCACATACGCTTCGCGGCGCACGATGCCGTCGATCGCCTGCAAGGCCTGGTTGCCGGCCGTGACGGCGTCATAGCCCTTGGCCATGAACGAGGACGTCAACTGGTCGATGCGCAGCTGCGTGGCGCTGGAATACGCGTTGATCGCTTCACCCAGGCGCTGCGAGTGAAAGTGCTCGCGGGTGCTCAGGGCGGTGGCCAGCAGGGCGATGCCGATCGAGCCGCCCAGGTTGCGCGTCATGTTGAACAGGCTCGAAGCGGACGCCATGTCCTTCGGCGCGATGCCCTTCATGGCGAAGTTCGACAGGGTCAGCATGACGAAGGGCTGGCCCAGCGCGCGCACCACCTGCGACCACAACAACTGGTCGTAACCGGTAGAAGCGTCCATGTAGGCATTCATCATGCACGAACCGCCGAACAGCAGCAGGCCGAACGAGCACAGGATGCGGTTGTCCACCTTCGACGACAGCTTGGCGACAAACGGCATGATGAACAGCTGCGGCAAGCCCACCCACATGATGACTTCACCGATCTGCATCGGCGAATAGCCGGCGATCTGGCCCAGGAACAGGGGCAGCAAAAAGGCCGAGCCATACAGGCCCATGCCCGTCACGGCCGACAGCACGGTGGCGACGAGAAAATTGCGCTGGCCGTACAGGGCCAGGTTGACGAACGGTTCGGCGCGCGTGGCGCTGGTGACGACCCAGCCCAGGATGCCCGTCAGGGCCAGCGCGGCGAAGGCGATGATGAAGCCCGAGTCGAACCAGTCCTTCGAATTGCCCTCTTCCAGGAAGATGGTCAGGCAGCCCAGGCCCAGGGCCATGAAGAAGATGCCCAGCCAGTCGGCTTTCCAGAACAGCTTCAGTTGCATCGGCTCCTTGTCCAGGCCATAGATCATGCCGGCGATCAGCAGCACACCCGGTACCCAGTTGATGTAGAAGATCGAAGGCCAGCCATACAGCTCGGAGAGATACCCGCCCAGGGTCGGGCCCATGGCCGGCGCCAGGGTGGCCGTCAGGCCGAAGATGGCCATGCCGACGGCGCGCTTCGACGCCGGCAGCTTGAGCATCACCAGGGTGAACGCCATCGGTATCAGCGCGCCGCCCGTAAACCCTTGCAGCATGCGGAAGACGATCATGCTTTCCAGGTTCCAGGCCGCCCCGCACAGGGTGGAGAACAGCAGGAAGAAGGCGGTGGTGCCGATCATGTAGGTACGCAGTCCGAACACGCGCGCCAGCAGCGCGGTGAGGGGAATGACGATAATTTCCGCCACCAGGTAGGCCGTGGAAATCCACGAGCCCTCTTCCTGGGTGGCCGACAGCGAGCCAAGGATATCCTTGAGCGAGGAGTTCGTGATCTGGATGTCGAGCACCGCCATGAAGGCGCCCAGCATGCCGGCGGCGACCGCCAGCCAGGTGCGCCCGGAGACTTTCTCGTCGATCACGGGAAACGCCGGCGGCTTCGCCAGCGTGGTGGAGGAGCTGCTCATGGAAGCTTAGCGGGTGGCGGTCTGGGCGGCAGGAGCGGCGGCGTGGCGCGCATCCTTTTCCGACACGGGCTGGTTCACTTCCACTTCGGCGATCACCGACATGCCCGGCACCAGGCGGCCATTCATGGCCTTGATGTCTTCCGGCTGGAAGACGATTTTCACCGGCACGCGCTGGACGATCTTGGTGAAGTTGCCGGTGGCGTTATCGGCCGGCAGCAGGGCGAACTGCGCGCCCGAGGCAGGGGCGAAGCTGTCCACGGTACCCACCAGTTTCTTGCCCGGCATGGCGTCGATCGTCACGTGCACGCTCTGGCCGCGGTGCAGGTCGGCCAGCTGCGTTTCCTTGAAGTTGGCGGTGACCCAGACGTTGTCCTGCACGATGGCCGTCAATTGCTGGCCAGGCTGCACGCGCATGCCCGTTTCCACGTTGCGCTTGCCGATGCGGCCGGCGACGGGCGCCAGGATGCGGTTGTATTGCAGCTGCTGTTCCGCGTCCTTCAATTGCACGCGTAGCACGGCCACTTGTGCCTTGGCCACGTCGCGCGCGGCCTGGGCGGCGCCGATCTGCGCCTTGGCGGCCGAAGCGCTGTCGCGGCGGGCGGCCAGGTCGGCCACGGCGCTCGAGCGGGCCGCATTGGCCGCGTCGAGTTCCGCTTTCGAGACGGCTTTCATCTGGCTCGTGTACAGCTGGCCATAACGCTCCGCATCCTGTTTCGCGCGCAGCAGCTGCGCATCGGCTTGCGCCACTTGCGCCTGGGCGCCGCTGGCTTGCGCCTGCACCTGGGCGATCTGCGCGTCCGCTTGCAGCACTTGCTGTTCGGCGCTGGCGATCTGCGCGGCGATCTGCTCGGTTTTCACGCGCTGGTCGAACGGGTCGAGTTCGGCGATCACGTCGCCCTCTTTCACGATTTGATTGTCGTCGATGAAGACCTTGGTGACGACGCCGGAAATACGCGCCGAGACGGGATGCACGTGGCCGGCCACATAGGCGTTTTCCGTTTCCACGAAGTAGTGGCTGCGGTACCACATGCGCGCGCCGGCGCCCAGGGCGACCAGGACGATCAGGCCGGCGATGATTTTCACGCGGTTATTCGGTGCTGCGGAGCTGGCGGAAGCGGCAGGCGCGGAAGATGCGGCCGGAGCCGCGGGTGGGACGGCGCTCAGCACCTTGTGCTCTGCTTGGCCTGGCTGGTTGGACATACTCGCTCCGGAAATGAAATGATGTAGGTTCATTATTGGGCAAAGAAAAGCCAAAGTCAAGAAATGAAACGATTGCATTTCATTTTAATTTGCACTACAGTGTGAGCCATCACTTACCTTCCCACTTATAAAGAGACCCAGACCATGCCCGATCCCGGCCTCAGCGATACCTTGCCAACCGATAAAGAATCCGACGAAGCTGCCCAGGAGCTTTCCTGCTGCGGCAAGCCAGCCGGCCGCCCGCGCGCGGCCGACATGGAAGCGCGCATGGAAAACCTGCTGCACACGGCCGGCTGCCTGTTTCTGGAAAAGGGGTATGGAAAGGTCAGCCTGGAAATGATCGCCCGCGAAGCCCATGTGGCCGTGCGCACGATTTATGTGAAGTTTGGCGGCAAGTCGGGCTTGTTCAATGCCGTGGTGGAACTGCGCCGCGCCGCCTACTTCTCGACCATGCCGGCGCTGGAAACGGATATGCGGCCCCTGCCTACCATCCTGGGCGAGTTCGGCCTGCTGTTCGTGCAGCTCGTCACCATGCCGGCGGCGATCCGCCTGAATCGCATGGTGGTGGCCGAGGCGGCCACGCACCCGGAACTGGCGGAAACGTTTTACAAGGTGGGGCCGGGACAGACGCGCGAGATGCTGGTCAAGTTTTTCAGCCGACCCGACATCGCGCCCCTGTTCCGCGCCGAACTGACGCCGTCCATGCTGGCGCTGCACCTGCTCAATTGCCTGCTGGGCGACCAGATGTCGCGCCTGCTGTTTCCGCCGCAGGCGCAACCGGACGTGGCGCAATTGCGCGCCAAGGTGGCGGTCAGTCTCGACCTGTTCCTGCGCGGCACCCTGCGCCAGCCGCTGGCGGGCTGACGCGGGACGGCTGGCCCGCCAGGTCAGCCGGGGCGGCTGCAGTCTTCCATCGCCGCCGCGTCGGCGTGTTCATCGTTCAAGCCGAGCGCGCGCAGGAAAGGCTGGGCCGCCGATGCGCCATCGAGACTAAGTGAAGACTCACTTCCATCGTAGCGCTCGGGGCCATAGCGCATCAGGTCGAACGACGTTTCAAAGCGCTGCGCCAGGAAATACGTGCGGAAGTAATCGAAGGAAAACGCCACCTGGCCATCGGCCCGCAGCAGCAGGCCATGCGCATACAACGGCGCCAGCCAGTCCCCGGCCGCCATGTTCCAGCCCTTCACGCCACAATAGTCGCCGGCAAAGCGCTCCAGCTCCGCCGCGCTGAGGAAGACGGTCTTCGCTTCGAACATCACGAACGCCAGCTCCATCAGGAATTCGCGCGCATCGGCAGCCGCGCCGGCGTCCACGCGCCGCGGCGCACCCGCCATGCCCAGCAAGCCATCGAGATAGGCACGCTCGCCTGCCAGTTGCGGCAGCAAGGTGGCAAACACATACTCGGCATCCACCTGCCCCGTTTCCTGCCCATTCGGCGTGTACAGCACCGACAGGGCGAAGTTCTTGCTCACGTCATCGAACTCGCGCAGGGACACCGTCCACTGCGTGCCTGCCTTGCCGTCATCGGCCGCGTCCGTGCCGAACTCGAGTACGGCAAACGCCGCCATCTGGCCATGCGCACCGTACAGGCTGCCGGGATTGCTTTTGAACAAGATGCCCAGCGACTTCATCAGCGAGCTGGCATCGCCCGTATGCTGGTGCCCATGGAACACGGCGTGGATATTCTTGTAGTGCGCGCGCTGCTCGGCACTGGCGTGCTCATCGGCGGAGAAAAAGCTGAAGCCGGCATTGCCCAGCGCCGCCGCCGCGACACCCTGCGCGCGGCTGCCTGGCACCAGGTAGAACCGCGCGCCGGGCAAGCTGGCCGCCTGCAGCAAGGGGCGCAGGAAGTATTCGTAGACATACACGGGCGTCGTGTCGGCACAGGCGTCGGGCGCCACCAGCTGGCCCGTGAAGAAAATCGCATCGATCCTCTTGCCCGCCGCCAGGATAGCGGCCACATCCTGGTACAAGGCATGCAGCATCACGGCTTGCTCTTGCTCATCGGCCCGGCGCAAACGGACATCGGCAATATGGAGGGCGGTAAATTTTTTCATTGTTGCAAAACTTTCTTAGGGCCTATCCCAGTAGGGAGCGTCTTCTGCTGGCAGTTCATCAGGAGCGCAGACAAGGCGTGAGGAGCACGCGGGGCGAGCCACGCGACGACGGTCACCGCAGTCCCCGCTTCCGAGGGGCGCCAGCAGGGGATGCATTCATCCACCGGGGCAGGCTCTCATCGGTACAGCGGAACTTGACCGAACCCCACGCTGGCAACATTCCTGGAAAAATCACACGCTTCCATTGCAGCAAAAAGAAGAACATGGTGACAGACCTCCATTCTGCCACTTTTTCCATACGGCAATACTCACCAATTTTCACATGGGGCGTATCCGCCACGCCCCATCTGCGGTTTACGCTGCCAGGATCAAGGGATATAAAAAAACCCGCAATCGCTTGCGGGTTTTTTATACTGAAAATTAACTCTTTATCAGCGCTTGCGCGGCGGCGGCAAGTCCGTGCACACGCCTTCGTACACTTCGGCGGCCATGCCGATCGACTCGCCCAGGGTCGGGTGAGGATGGATGGTCTTGCCGATGTCGGTGCCGTCACAGCCCATTTCGATGGCCAGCGCGATCTCGCCGATCATGTCGCCCGCATGCGTGCCGACAATGGTGCCGCCGATGATGCGGTGCGTTTCCGCGTCGAACAGCAGCTTGGTGAAGCCTTCGGCGCGGCCGTTGGCCACGGCGCGGCCCGAGGCGGCCCAAGGGAAGTGGCCCTTCTCGACCTTGATGCCCTTGGCTTTCGCTTCGTCTTCCGTGATGCCGGCCCATGCCACTTCCGGATCCGTATAGGCGACCGATGGAATCACCTTGACGTCGAAGTGCGACTTCTGGCCGGAAGCCGCTTCCGCGGCCACGTGGGCTTCATGCACGGCCTTGTGCGCCAGCATCGGCTGGCCCACCAGGTCGCCGATGGCGAAGATGTTCGGCACGTTGGTGCGCATCTGGCTGTCGACGTTGATGAAACCGCGGTCCGTCACTTGCACGCCGGCCTTGTCGGCTGCCAGCTTCTTGCCGTTCGGGCTGCGGCCCACGGCGACGAGCACCAGGTCGTAGATCTGCGGCGCCGGCGCCGTGGCGCCCGCTTCAGCCGCTTCGAACGTGACCTTGATGCCTTCCGGCAACGCCTCGACGGCCACCGTCTTGGTCTTGGTCATGATGTTGTCGAAGCGCTTCTCGTTGAACTTCTGCCACACCTTGACGGCGTCGCGATCCGCGCCCTGCATCAGGCCATCCATCATTTCGACCACGTCGATGCGCGCGCCGAAGGTGGAATAGACGGTCGCCATTTCCAGGCCGATGATGCCGCCGCCGATGACCAGCATGCGTTTCGGGATCTGGCGCAATTCCAGCGCACCCGTCGAATCGACGATGCGCGGGTCTTCCGGCACGAAGGGCAGTTTCACCACGGACGAACCGGCGGCGATGATGGCTTGCTTGAACTGCACGACTTTTTTCGAGCCGTCGGTAGCCGTCACCTCGATGTGGTTCGCGGAGAGGAACTGGCCCACGCCGGTGACGACTTGCGTCTTGCGCGCCTTGGCCATGCCGGCCAGACCGCCCGTCATGTTCGAGATTACGCCTTCCTTGTACTTGCGTACCTGATCGATATCAATGGTCGGCTTGGCAAACGTCACGCCCGTGTTCGACATGTGCGCCGTTTCATCGATGACGGAAGCGACGTGCAGCAGCGCCTTCGACGGGATGCAGCCCACATTCAGGCACACGCCGCCCAGGGTGGCGTAGCGCTCGACGATGACCGTCGACATGCCCAGGTCGGCCGCGCGGAACGCCGCCGAATAGCCGCCAGGACCGCCGCCCAGCACCATCATGTCGACATCGATGTCGACCTGGCCGCTGTAATTGCCGGCCGGGATGGCGGCAACGGCTGCCGGTGCTGCCGCCGGGGCAGCCGCCGGAGCAGCTGCTGCAGGCGCAGGAGCGGCTGCCGGTGCAGCTGCCGCCGCGCCTTCAGATGCTTCCACCACCAGCAGCGCGCTGCCTTCGGCGATCTTGTCGCCAACCTTGACTTTCAATTCCTTGACGACGCCCGCGTGGGTCGATGGAATCTCCATGCTGGCCTTGTCCGATTCGACCGTGATCAGCGACTGGTCCACCTTGATGGTGTCGCCGACCTTGACCATCAGTTCGATGACTTCGACTTCCTTGAAGTCGCCGATATTCGGTACTTTTACCTCTACTGTGCTCATCAATCGCTCCTTACAGCAGAATTTTGCGCATGTCGGCCAGGACTTCGCCGAGGTACACGGAGAATCGCGCGCCCATCGCGCCATCGACCACGCGGTGGTCGTAGGACAGCGAGGTGCCCATCATCAGGCGCGGCTGGAAGGCCTTGCCATCCCATACCGGCTTGATCGAGGCTTTCGACAGACCCAGAATAGCCACTTCCGGCGCATTGACGATAGGCGTGAAGTGCGTGCCACCGATGCCGCCCAGGGACGAAATCGTGAAGCTGGCGCCCTGCATGTCGGCCGGTTTCAGCTTGCCTTCGCGCGCCTGCAGCGACAGTTCCGTCATTTCGCGGGCGATCTGCGAGACCGACTTCTGGTCCGCGCCCTTGATCACGGGTACCACCAGGCCATTCGGCGTGTCGGCCGCGAAGCCGATGTTGTAGTACTGCTTGAGGATCAGGTTTTCGCCCTTGGCATCGAGCGAAGCGTTAAACGCGGGGAATTTCTTCAGCGCGGCGACGGAGGCCTTGATGACGAAGGCCAGCATGGTCAGCTTGGCCGCATCCTTGTTCTTCGCATTGGCGGCGTTGGTGTCGACGCGGAACGCTTCCAGGTCCGTCACGTCCGCTTCGTCGAACTGCGTGACGTGCGGGATCATGACCCAGTTGCGGTGCAGGTTCGGACCCGAGATTTTCTTGATGCGCGACAGCGGCAGCAATTCGGTCGTGCCGAATTTGCTGAAGTCCAGCGACGGCCATGGCAGCAGGTCCAGGCCCACGCCCGAACCGCCTTTGGCAGCGACCGGTGCGTTCGGCGCGGCGACGGCGCCCGACATCACACCCTTGACGAAATTCTGCACGTCTTCCTGGGTGATGCGGCCCTTCGGACCGGAACCGCCCACGCGGGCCAGGTCCACGCCCAGTTCGCGCGCAAACTTGCGGATCGAAGGCGACGCGTGCGCCAGCTTGCCATTCACGGCAGGGGCGGCGGCAACTGGTGCCGGGGCAGCAGCGGCGACCGGCGCCGAAGCGACGGCGGCGGCTGGTGCGGCGGCAGCTTGCGCCGGCGCTGCGGCCGGGGCGGCAGCGGCAGGAGCGGCGCCACCGGTCGTTTCCACGACCAGCACCAGCGAACCCTTGGCCACCTTGTCGCCGACCTTGACTTTCAATTCCTTGACGATACCGGCGTGGCTCGATGGAATTTCCATGCTGGCCTTGTCCGATTCGACCGTCAGCAGCGACTGGTCGACCTTGATGCTGTCGCCCACCTTGACCATCAGTTCGATGACTTCGACTTCCTTGAAGTCGCCGATATCGGGCACGGTCACCTCGACCAGGGCCGGCGCGCCGGAAGCAGCAGGCGCTGGCGCGGCGGCTGGTGCAGCTTCAGTAGCCGGTGCAGGGGCTGCAGCGGCAGGCGCTGGCGCCGATACCGGGACCGAGGCGTCGTCCGCCACTTCCAGCAGCAGGACCAGCGAACCTTCGGCGATCTTGTCGCCCACGTTGACTTTCAATTCCTTGATGACACCGGCGTGGCTCGATGGAATTTCCATGCTGGCCTTGTCCGATTCGACCGTGATCAGGGATTGGTCGACCTTGACCGTATCGCCTGGCTTGACCATCAGTTCAATGATCTCGACTTCCTTGAAATCGCCGATATCCGGGACTTTGACTTCCACAATGCTCATAGCTTGCTCCGTTATTTTATTTGTCAGATGGACCCGCACACACGCCAGGGCGGCACTTTCGCACCGCCCTGGCATCATCGGGTCCGCACAACGATTACTGGGTCACCGGATTCGGTTTGTTCGCGTCGATGCCGTACTTGGCGATCGCCTGCTCCACCACCGACACGTCGATCTTGCCTTCGTCAGCCAGCGATTTGAGCGCGGCCACGGTGACATAATAACGGTTCACTTCGAAGAACTCGCGCAGCTTAGCGCGGCTGTCCGAGCGGCCAAAGCCATCGGTACCGAGCACTTTATAAGTGCGGCCCTTCGGCATGAAGGCGCGGATCTGTTCTGCAAACGCGCGCATGTAGTCGGTCGTGGCGACGATCGGGCCGTCCGTATCCTGCATCAGCGACGTCACGTATGGCACGCGCTGCTCTTTCGACGGGTTGACCATGTTCCAGCGTTCCGCATCCTGGCCATCGCGGGCCACCAGGGTCAGCGACGGCGCCGACCACACGTCCGCAGCCACGCCCCAGTCGTTTTGCAGCAATTCGGCGGCGAAGATCGATTCGCGCAGGATGGTGCCGCAACCGATCAGCTGTACGCGCAGCTTGGCGTCGGCCGGGCCTTCCTGCAGCTTGTACATGCCTTTCAGGATGCCTTCTTCCTGGCCTGGCTTGATGCCTGGCTGGGCGTAGTTCTCGTTCATGATCGTGATGTAGTAGAACACATCTTCCTGGTTGGCGATCATGCGGCGCAGGCCGTCCTGGATGATGACGGCGACTTCATGGCTGAAGGTCGGGTCGTACGGCATGCAGGTCGGGATGGTCGCGGCGAAGATATGGCTGTGGCCATCTTCGTGCTGCAAGCCTTCGCCGTTCAGGGTCGTACGGCCAGCCGTGCCGCCCATCAGGAAGCCGCGGGCGCGCATGTCGGCCGAAGCCCACACCTGGTCGCCGATGCGCTGGAAGCCGAACATCGAGTAGAAGGTGTAGAACGGGATCATGATGCGGTCGTTGGTCGAATACGACGTCGCCGCAGCGATCCACGAGCTCATGCCGCCCGCTTCGTTGATGCCCTCTTGCAGGATCTGGCCAGCCTTGTCTTCGCGGTAGTACATGACCTGGTCTTTGTCGACCGGCTCGTACAACTGGCCTTTCGGGTTGTAGATGCCGATCTGGCGGAACAGGCCTTCCATGCCGAAGGTACGCGACTCGTCGACCAGGATAGGCACGACGCGCTGGCCCAGGTTCGGGTCTTTCAGCAGGGTCGAAATGACGCGCACGAACGCTTGCGTGGTCGAGATTTCACGGCCTTCAGGCGTCGCTTCCAGCACGTTCTTGAACGCGTCCAGGCCAGGCACGGGCAGGGTTTCTTCCGACTTCTGGCGGCGCTGCGGCAGGTAGCCACCCAGGGCCTTGCGGCGCTCGTGCAGGTAGACCATTTCCGGCGCATCGTCGGCAGGCTTGAAGAACGGGATGTCGGCCAGCTTGTCGTCCGGGATCGGCAGCGAGAAGCGGTCGCGCATTTCGCGGATGGCTTCGTCGTCCAGTTTTTTCGTCTGGTGCGCCGTGTTGCGCGCTTCGCCGGACTTGCCCATGCCGTAGCCCTTGATGGTTTTCACCAGCAGGACGGTCGGCTGGCCCTTGTGTTCCTGGGCGATCTTGAAGGCCGCGTAGATCTTGTGCGGATCGTGGCCGCCACGGGTCAGGCGCCAGATGTCGTCGTCCGTCATGTTGGCAACCATTTCCAGCAGCTTCGGATGCTTGCCGAAGAAGTGCTTGCGCACGTAGGCGCCGTCTTTCGCTTTGTAGTTCTGGTATTCGCCGTCGACGGTTTCCATCATCACGCGCTGCAGGATGCCTTCCTTGTCCTGTGCCAGCAGGGCGTCCCAGCCCGGGCCCCAGATGACCTTGACGACGTTCCAGCCGGCGCCGCGGAATTCGCCTTCCAGCTCCTGGATGATCTTGGTGTTGCCGCGCACAGGGCCGTCCAGGCGCTGCAGGTTGCAGTTGACCACGATGACCAGGTTGTCGAGCATGTCGCGTGCGGCCAGGCCGATCGCGCCCAAGGACTCAGGCTCGTCCATCTCGCCATCGCCGCAGAAGGCCCAGATCTTGCGGTTGTCGGTTTTCGCGATGCCGCGTGCGTGCAGGTACTTCAGGAAGCGCGCCTGGTAGATCGCCATGTGCGGGCCCAGGCCCATCGACACGGTCGGGAACTGCCAGAAGTCAGGCATCAGCTTCGGATGCGGGTACGAAGACAGGCCCTTGCCGTCGACTTCCTTGCGGAAGTTCAGCATTTGTTCTTCCGTCAGGCGGCCTTCGAGGAACGCGCGCGCGTAGACGCCGGGCGAGGAGTGGCCCTGGATGTACAGCAGGTCGCCGCCGTGGTCGGCCGTCGGCGCGTGCCAGAAGTGGTTGAAACCGATGCCCAGCATGTTCGCCAGCGAAGCGAACGAGGACAAGTGGCCGCCCAGGTCGCCGTCGGCGCGGTTGGCCTTGACGACCATGGCCATGGCGTTCCAGCGCATCCACGAGCGCAGGCGCTCTTCGTATTCCAGGTTGCCGGGACAGTGTGCTTCTTGCTTGGTGGGGATGGTATTGACGTAGGCGGTGGTGCTGGAGAACGGGATCTGCGCGCCGCGGCGGCGGGCCAGGTCAACCATGCGCTCCATCAGGTAATGCGCGCGTTCCGGACCTTCATTTTCCAGCACGGCTTCGAGCGCGTCCAGCCACTCCTTGGTTTCCTGCATATCCGGGTCGGTGCCGATCTGTGTCGTTACCTGGTTCAGTTGAGCTGACATCTGTTGAGTCTCCTTTGTGAACGCCCCACCCCGATTTTCCGGATCGCTGTCGGACGGTATTTCGCTGATTATTTACTATTAAGTCGGTTTAGTGTGGGGATTCTAACAGCGTATTTACTATTTTTCAAATTACGATATAGCATTTCGTATTGTGAAATTACCCTATGAAATTTATGCTGCACTGCCGCAAATTCTGCCCGGAAATTAGGGTGATCAGAGTAGCAAATAGCGCCGAAACCGGAAAACTTGCATGCCCTGGCCGGCCCTGCTCTACGAGCACATCAGCAAACCGAATTAAAACCCCAGTCGTCCGCGCAGGCATACCGGGCCAAGCGGGCCTGAAAAATGTCGAGGGCAAGGCGCGGCGACGCAGACAGTACGCCAGTACGGCAAGGAGCTGCAACGCCGCCATCGGCATTTTCTCAGGCTCGCGTCTCTGGCCCGCTTTTATGCCGGGCCAGGCGGGCCTGAAAAATGTCTAGGGCAAGGCGCGGCGACACAGACAGTACGCCAGTACGGCAAGGAGTTGCAACGCCGCCATCGGCATTTTCTCAGGCTCGCGTCTGTGGCCCGCTTTTTAACGTCACGGCATTGGCGCCAAAACCGCCCCTTTGCGCCGCCCGGCTTTATAATCTGTCTTTTCCCTCCTACCAGCTCTCAGCCTCCCTACCATGCCAGCACAACTGATCGACGGAATCGCCCTCTCCCAAAAACTGCGCAGCGAGATCGCCACGCGCGCCGCCGCCCTCACGGCCAAGGGCACCCAGCCCGGCCTGGCCGTGATTCTCGTCGGCGAAGACCCGGCCAGCCAGGTGTATGTCCGCAACAAGGTCAAGGCGTGCGGCGACGTGGGTTTCCACTCGGTGCTGGAAAAATATGAAGCGGACCTGTCCGAAGCGGACTTGCTGGCACGCATCGCCAGCCTGAATGCCGACCCGGCCATCCACGGCATCCTCGTGCAAATGCCCTTGCCCAAGCACATCAACCCGCACAAGGTCATCGAAGCGATCGCCACGACGAAAGACGTGGACGGCTATTCCGTCCTGAGCGCCGGCGAACTGATGACGGGCTTGCCCGGCTTCCGCCCGTGCACGCCGTATGGCTGCATGAAACTGATCGAAAGCACGGGCGTGGACTTGCGCGGCAAGCACGCCGTCGTCATCGGCCGCAGCAACACCGTCGGCAAGCCGATGGCCCTGCTGCTCTTGCAAGCGAACGCTACCGTCACCATCTGCCATAGCGCGACCCCGGACCTGGGCCTGTACACACGCCAGGCAGACGTGGTCGTGGCCGCCGTCGGCCGCCGCAACACCCTGACGGCCGACATGGTCAAGCCGGGCGCCATCGTCATCGACGTGGGCATGAACCGCGACGACGACGGCAAGCTGTGCGGCGACGTGGATTTTGCCGGCATCAAGGAAGTGGCGTCGCACATCACCCCGGTACCGGGTGGCGTGGGTCCGATGACGATCACCATGTTGCTGATGAACACGGTCGAAGCCGCCGAGCGCATTTAAGAGCAGCACCTGAGACAATGCTCATGGCGGCGTTGCCTGGCCTTGAACATTTTTCAGGCGCTCCATATATGAAGACAGAATGGACGAACCGACGATGAACACCAATCCCCTGCTTGATTTTTCCGGCCTGCCACGCTTCGACGCGATCACGCACGAGCATGTCACACCTGCCATCGATACCCTGCTGGCCCAGGCGCGCGCCACGGTGGCGCAGCTGGAAGCGCCCATGGAAGAAGTGAGCTGGGAAAACTTCGTCGCGCCCCAGGACCAGATCGCCGAAACCCTGGGCCGCGCCTGGAGCATCGTCAACCACTTGAACAGCGTGGTCGATACGCCCGAGCTGCGCGCCGCCTACAATGCGAACCAGCCCAAGGTGACGGAATTCTGGACCGAACTGGGCCAGAACGAAATCCTCTTCGGCAAATACAAGCAATTGCAGGCGCGCGCCGATTTCGCCAGCCTGTCGCCAGCGCGCCGCCGCATCGTCGACAATGCCGTGCGCGACTTCCGCCTGGGCGGCGCCGAGTTGCCCGAGGACAAGAAAGAGCGCTTTGGCGCCATCCAGGAAGAACACGCGGCCGTGTCGACGCGCTTTTCCGAAAACGTGCTCGACGCCACCAATGACTACAAGTTGCTGGTCGAGAACGAAGCTGAACTGGCCGGCTTGCCCGACGACGTGAAGGCTGCCGCGCGCGCCGCCGCCGACAAGGCGGGCAAGCAAGGCTATGAATTCTCGCTGCACTTCCCCTCGTATTACCCGATCCTGCAATTTGCCGACAACCGCGCGCTGCGCGAAACCATCTACCGCGCCAATGCCACCAAGGCATCGGACCAGGGCGACGTCTTCAGCAAGAAAGCGGACTGGGACAATACGCACAACATCGTCACCCTGTTGCAATTGCGCGAAGAAGAGGCAAAACTGCTCGGCTACGCCAATTTCGCCGAAGTGTCGCTGGTCTCCAAAATGGCCACTTCGCCCGCGCAAGTCATCGCTTTCCTGGAAGACCTGGCCAAACGCGCGCGCCCGTTCGCCGAGAAAGACTTGTTAGAACTGAAACAATTCGCGAAGGAAGAACTGGGCATTGCCGAACTGCAAGCATGGGACGTACCGTACGCTTCCGAAAAGCTGCAGGAACGCCGCTACGCGTTCTCGGCCCAGGAAGTCAAACAATATTTCCCTGAACACAAGGTGATCGACGGCCTGTTCCGCCAGATCCAGAACCTGTTCGCCGTCGACATCAAGCTCGATACGGCGCCCGTCTGGCACAAGGATGTGCGTTTTTACCGCATCGAGCGCGACGGCAAGCTGGTGGGCCAGTTCTACCTGGACCTGTATGCGCGCGCGGGCAAGAGCGGCGGCGCCTGGATGGACGACGCGCGCGGACGACGCGCCGACGCCCAGCACGTGCAAACGCCGATCGCTTATCTCACCTGCAACTTCACGGAACCGGCCGTGGCCGACGGCAAGGCACAGCCAGCCCTGTTCACGCACGATGAAGTCATCACCCTGTTCCACGAATTCGGCCACGGCCTGCACCACATGCTGACGGTGGTCGACGAGCTGGGCGTGTCGGGCATTGCCGGCGTCGAATGGGATGCCGTGGAACTGCCGTCGCAATTCATGGAAAATTTCTGCTGGGAATGGGAAGTGCTCGAGCACATGACGGCGCATGCCGTCACGGGCGCGCCGCTGCCGCGCGCGCTGTACGACAAGATGCTGGCGGCCAAGAATTTCCAGTCCGGCCTGCAAACCCTGCGCCAGGTGGAATTCTCCTTGCTCGACATGCATTTGCACTATGACTACGATGCCAGCACGGGCCAGAGCGTGCAGCAGCTGATCGACGGCGTGCGCGCCAAGTTTTCGCTGCTCATCCCGCCGCCGTTCAACCGCTTCCAGAATTCCTTTGGGCACATCTTCGCCGGCGGCTACGCGGCTGGCTACTACAGCTACAAATGGGCCGAGGTGCTGTCCGCCGACGCGTATGCGGCGTTCGAGGAAGCCAAGGTGCTGGGCCCAGCCGCCACCACGGCGGCAGGCAAGCGTTACCTGCAGGAAATTCTGTCCGTCGGCGGCTCGCGCCCCGCGCTGGAATCGTTCACGGCCTTCCGCGGCCGCGAACCATCGATCGACGCCCTGCTGCGCCACAGCGGCATGGCCGCTTGATCGCCATGAGCCGCGTCGATTTTCACAGCAACGTGCCGGACAAGCTGGCCTACGCCTGCCGCCTGGCGCGCAAGGCCTATATGGCCGGCAACAAGGTCGTCGTGCTGGCGCAAGATGGCGCCCAGCTCGACGCCTTGAACAGCGCCATGTGGACCATTTCCGCCACGGATTTCCTGCCCCACGTGCTGGCCGGCGATCCGCTGGCGGCGCAGACGCCCATCATCCTGACCGATGATGCAGCGGCGGACTTACCGCACCACGACATCCTCGTCAACCTGTCGCAGTTGCCGCCCGCTAATTACGCGCAATTCCAGCGCGTCTTCGAGATCGTTTCCATGGATGAGCAAGATGCGCAGGCGGGCCGCCAGCGCTTCCTGCACTACCGCCAGCAAAACGTGCAACCGACCCACTTCGTGGCAGGCAAGTCATGAGTGATCAACCATTCGACCAGGGCATCCCCCTGCTGACGGAAGTGCTGCTGGGGCCGGAAGTGCCGGAACCTGTCGCGCCAGCTGCGGCTGCGCCTGCCGTCGAGGAAGCGCCGGTGTTGCCACCGAGCATAGTGCAACCCGACTGGGACGCCATCGAACAGCGCCTGACGCTGCGCATCCTGCATCAAGTCCAGGGCAAGATCGACCACCTGCTGGAAGAGCGCATTGCCCATGTCCTGCAGACGGCCCTGCAAAACGCCCTGATCGGCATGCGCGGCGCCCTGCGCGAAGACTTGCAGCAGTCGCTGGAGCAGATCGTGGCCCATGCCGTCAGCCACGAGCTGGGTCACCTGCACCCTCCCGCGCACTAAGACACCTGCAAAAACCTACTGCGCGTCGGTATAGGCGGCCTGCGATGCTCACCGTACCCTGGTACGGTTGCGCTTCTCAGCCACCTCTCCCTTCCGCTCGCTACGGTTTTATCAGGTGCTGTCAGTTTACTAGGCATATTTGGCCTGATTTCTCTACACCTGTATCTCCCCCAACGCCATTCTTTGGTGCGCTCGCGCCTGCGAAATCGGTGCATCGCGCCTCACTTTGGTGATTGTTGCGACAAAATGCAAAAAGCCCCAAAAGCGGCTTTGCGCCGCCTGTTTTTTGTTGTACCTTCTTCAAATGCACCGCCCCTCGAAGCGGTTTTCACGAGACGCCGCCGTATCTTTATCCATTGGAGAATGTTTATGCTGCTCAAGACCAAAATCCTTCCTCTCGCCGTCGCCCTCGCCTTTGCCGGCCATGCGGGCGCGCAGGAAATCATCAAGATCGGCCACGTCGCCCCGGTCTCTGGCGCCAGCTCCCACCTGGGCAAGGATAACGAGAACGCGGCCAAGATGGCCATCGAGGATTTGAACGCCAAAGGCTTCAAGATCGACGGCAAAGCCGTGAAATTCGTGCTGGTGCCCGAAGATGACGCCGCCGATCCCAAGCAGGGCACGGCCGTGGCGCAAAAGCTGGTCGACGCCAAGGTCAACGGCGTGGTGGGCCACCTGAATTCGGGCACGACGATTCCCGCCTCGCGCATTTACTTCAATGCGGGCATTCCGCAGATTTCCCCGGCCGCCACCAACCCCACGTATACCCAGCAAAAATTCAACACGGCCTTCCGCGTGGTGGCCAATGACAACAAGCTGGGCGGCACCCTGGGCGCGTATGCCGTGGGCAAGCTGCAGGCGAAGAAAATCGCCGTCATCGATGACCGCACGGCCTACGGCCAGGGCGTGGCGGAACAGTTCGTCAAAGGCGCCAAGAAGGCGGCGCCAGGCGTGCAAATCGTCGGCAAGGAATTTACCAATGCCAACGCGACCGATTTCAATGCCATTTTGACCAGCATCAAGTCGAAAAATCCCGATCTGATCTTCTTTGGCGGCATGGATTCCGTGGGCGGCCCCATGCTGCGCCAGATGAAGGCGCTGGGCATCAAGGCCAAGTTCATGGGCGGCGATGGCTTGTGCACGGAACCGCTGGGCAAGCTGGCGGGCGACGCCGTGGGTGAAGACATGGTCACCTGCGCGGAAGCGGGCGGCGTGACGGGCGCGCAGCAAAAAGGCATGGACGATTTCCGCGCCCGCTACAAGCAAAAGTACAACATGGAAGTGCAGCTGTACGCGCCCTACGTCTACGATGCCGTGATGACCATGGCCACCGCCATGGCCGATGCCAAGTCGTCGAAACCGTCCGTCTACCTGCCGTTCCTGGCCAAGGTGCACTACCAGGGCGTGACGGGTCCGATCTCGTTCGATGCCAACGGCGACATCAAGGATGGCGCGCTGACCTTGTTCACCTATCGAGATGGCAAGAAGACCAAGATGGAAGTGGTCAAATAATAGAGCCTACTGCGCGGCGCGATTTGCGGCCTGCGATGCTCACTGTGCATTCGCACAGCTCCGCTTCTCAGCCACAACTCACATCCGCTCGCTACGGTTCTTGCTGTCCGGCCACATAAGCCAGTAATCCTTCGGCCAGCGCGTCAAAGGTGGCGCGGCAGCGCAGGCTGCCGCGCAAGTCTTCATGCATGGTGACCCACGTTTCCATGGGCAGCGCAAACGCCTGCGGCAACACGCGCCGCAGGGCCGGATCGCGCGCCGCCAACCCCGCCTGGCACACGCCGATGCCCGCGCCCGCGCGGATCAGGGCCAGTTGCGCCAGATCGCTGTCGCTGCGCCAGGCAAAGTTGTCCCGCGAAAATCCCTGGAAGGCGGCGCCCGCGTTGCGTACGAAGGGGCTCGCTTCGTCGTAGCCGATGACGGCATGGCGCGCCAGATCGGCCAGTGCCAGCGGCATGCCGTGCCGCGCCAGGTAATCCGCATGCGCGTGCAGGCCCAGTTCGATATCGCCCACCTTGCGCGCCACCAGCTGCTCCTGGCGCGGACGCAGCATGCGCACGGCGATGTCCGCTTCCCGGCGCAGCAAATCCTGCACCTTGTTGCTCAATACCAATTCAATGATCAAGCCCGGATGGCGCGCGCGCAGGCGGGCCAGGATAGTCGGCAGCACTTCCACGCCCACCACTTCGCTGGCCGCGATGCGCACGACGCCGGCCACGCCCTGCCCGTGGCTGCTGGCGGCGCGCTCCATCAGGGCGGCCGTATGCTCCATGGTTTCCGCATGGGGCCGCAACGCCAGCGCCACTTCCGTGGGAAGCAAGCCCAGCTGGGAGCGCGTAAACAGGGTCGCGCCCAACGCCTGTTCCAGCGCGGCGATATGCCGGCCGACGGTGGGTTGCGTGATGCCCAGCGCGCGGGCCGCGCCGGACAAGGAGCCGTGCTTCAGCACGGCCAATAGCGAACGGTAATATTCCCAGGCAATCGAATTGGTCATACATAAATGTATAGCCTGTACTCGATGCTCGTCAATTCCCAATTAACCTTGCGCGGCAGATACTGGCTCCATCAACCACACGGAGGTCAGGATGGACAACACGAAAAACACGGCATTGGTACTGGGCGCCACGGGCGGCATCGGCGGCGAGATGCTGCGCCAGCTCCTGGCTGCGGGCTGGCAGGTGCGCGCCCTGACGCGGGGAGAAACGCCGCCGCCGCGGGGCGACCGCATTGAATGGCTGCGCGGCGATGCGCTGTCGCGCGCGGACGTGCTGGCGGCCGCCAAAGGCTGCGCCGTCATCGTGCACGCCGTCAACCCGCCCGGCTACCGCCACTGGGGCCGGCTGGTGCTGCCCATGCTCGACAACACCATCGCCGCGGCGATTGCCGAAAACGCCACCATCGTGCTGCCTGGCACCGTGTACAACTTCGGCCCCGACGCCTTTCCTGTATTGACAGAAGACGCGCAGCAGCGCCCGCTGACGCGCAAGGGCGCCATCCGCGTGGCACTGGAGGCGCGCCTGGAATGGGCCGCCACGCAGGGCGCCAGGGTCCTGATCGTGCGCGCGGGCGACTTCTTCGGCCCCCGCGCCGGCAACAACTGGTTTTCGCAAGGCCTCGTCAAGCCTGGCCAGCCCGTGCGCAGCATCCTGTATCCGGGCGCGCCCGGCGTGGGCCACCAGTGGTCCTACCTGCCCGACGTGGCGCGCACGATGGTGCGATTGCTGGCCATGCGCGCCGCCTTGCCCGCCTTTGCGCGCTTTCACATGGCGGGCCACTGGGACCACGACGGCCGGCAAATGACGGGCGCGATTGCCCGCGCGGTGGAGCAGGCGACCGGCGCGCCACCTGTCATCCGGCGCTTTCCATGGTGGCTGGTGGCGCTGGCGTCGCCGTTCGTGGCGACCCTGCGCGAAATGCGCGAGATGCGCTATCTGTGGCAAACGCCCCTGTCCATGGACAATGCGCAACTGCTGGCCGTGCTGGGGCAGGAAGCGCATACGCCGCTCGACGAGGCGGTGCGGGCGACACTGGAAGGCATGGGCAATCTGAAGGCGACAGACAAAAAAAATGCGCCGGGATTGCCGGCGCGCTGACTGCAGGTACTGCGGCACAGATTATTTCTGTGCCAGTACCCATTTGACCAAGGTGTGGGCTTCAGCATCGCTCACTTGCGGGTTCGCTGGCATCGGGATCGCGCCCCAGGTGCCGGAACCGCCCTTCATGACTTTCGCCACGAGCTTGGCTTCCGCGTCTTTCTGGCCAGCGTACTTGGCAGCCACGTCCTTGAACGCAGGGCCCACCAGTTTCGTGCTCACCGCGTGGCAAGCCATGCAGTTTTTTGCTTTCGCTAGGTCCGGATTGGCCAACGCTGCTTGCGATGCCAGAGCCGATACGGTCAATACACTCACCAACATAAAACGTTTCATTGTCTTTTCTCCAAAGTTACTTCCTGCGGCATTTTACTGTGTTTCCGCAGATGCACCACGAGCCCAGATCAAGCGTTTCAATGTAGTAACGCAATGTAGACGAGAGGCAGTCATATTCTGCCCCATCTGCGCGCCCATGACCATGTTGTTTGTAAGGCGATGTAACGACAGCCGGCCCCGCGCAGCAGATCGGGGCCGGCTGTCTTACCTGCGCAACAAATCAGCGCTTCTTCAGCTGCGACAGGTCGCGCACGGCGCCCCGGTCGGCCGACGTCGTCAGCGCCGCATACGCCTGCAGCGCCTGCGACACGTAGCGGTCACGGTTGACGGGCAGCCAGGCCGCATCGCCCTTCGCTTCCATGGCGGCGCGGCGCGCAGCCAGTTCGGCATCCGTCACGCGCAGGTTGATGGTGCGCTCGGGGATATCGATGTCGATGAAGTCGCCCTCTTCCACCAGGCCGATGGCGCCGCCTTCGGCCGCTTCCGGCGAGGCGTGGCCGATCACCAGGCCCGAGGAGCCGCCCGAGAAGCGCCCGTCCGTGAACAGCGCGCACGCCTTGCCCAGGCCCTTCGACTTGATGTAGGAAGTCGGGTACAGCATTTCCTGCATGCCGGGGCCGCCTTTCGGGCCTTCATAGCGGATGATGACGACGTCGCCCTCATGCACGGTGTCTTCTAGGATGGCAGCGACGGCCGCGTCCTGGCTTTCGAACACGCGCGCCTTGCCCGAGAATTTCAGGATGCTTTCATCGACGCCCGCCGTCTTGACGATGCAGCCCTTTTCGGCCAGGTTGCCGTACAAGACGGCCAGGCCGCCATCCTGCGAGTAGGCGTGCGCCTTGTCGCGGATGCAGCCCGTGCTGCGGTCCGTATCGACGGCAGCGAAGCGCTCCGACTGCGAGAACGCCGTCTGCGTCGGCACGCCGCCTGGCGCTGCGCGGAACAGTTCATGCACGGCCGGATTGTCCGTGCACATGATGTCGTTTTGCGCGATGGCGTCGGCCAGGGTGGGCGCGTGGATCGTCGGCAGGGTCGTGTTGAGCAGGCCGGCGCGCGCCAGTTCGCCCAGGATGCCCACGATGCCGCCGGCGCGGTGCACGTCCTCGATATGGTATTTGTCCGTCATCGGCGCCACCTTGCACAGGCACGGCACCTTGCGCGAGATGCGGTCGATATCGGCCATCGTGAATGCCACTTCCGCCTCGTGCGCGGCGGCCAGCAGGTGCAGCACGGTATTCGTCGAGCCGCCCATGGAGACGTCGAGCGCCATGGCGTTTTCAAACGCTGCCTTGGTGGCGATCGAGCGTGGCAGCACGCTGTAATCGTCCTGCTCGTAGTGGCGCTTGGCCAGTTCGACGATCAGGCGGCCCGCGCGCAGGAACAGCTGCTGGCGGTCCGAGTGCGTGGCCAGGATGGTGCCGTTGCCGGGCAGTGCCAGGCCCAGCGCCTCGGTCAGGCAATTCATCGAGTTGGCCGTAAACATGCCGGAGCAGGAACCGCAGGTCGGACAGGCCGAGCGTTCGATTTCCGCCACGTCGGCGTCGGACACCGTGCTGTCGCCCGCCTTGATCATGGCGTCGACCAGGTCCAGCTTGATGATCTTCTGCGTGCCGTTGACCACCTTGACGACCTTGCCCGCTTCCATCGGCCCGCCCGAGATGAAGACGACGGGGATATTGATGCGCATGGCGGCCATCAGCATGCCCGGCGTGATCTTGTCGCAGTTCGAGATGCAGACCATCGCGTCGGCGCAGTGGGCGTTGACCATGTATTCGACGGAGTCGGCGATCAGGTCGCGCGACGGCAGCGAATACAGCATGCCACCGTGGCCCATGGCGATGCCGTCATCGACGGCGATGGTGTTGAATTCCTTGGCCACGCCGCCGGCCGCTTCGATCTCGCGCGCCACCATCTGCCCCAGGTCTTTCAGGTGCACGTGGCCGGGCACGAACTGGGTGAACGAGTTGACGACGGCGATGATCGGCTTGTCGAAATCGCCATCCTTCATGCCGGTGGCGCGCCACAGGGCGCGGGCGCCAGCCATGTTGCGGCCGTGGGTGGTGGTGCGGGAGCGGTATTGCGGCATGATGGACCTTCCAAAAGTGTTGGTGCCTGACTGTGCGGGCTTACAGAAAAATTCGCAGTAAAACCCTGCATGCAGTGGGGGTACGTCAGATTGCCTTGCGCGCGTCCCACTGTCAAATATATGATGCACGTGTCTGTGAGTCGTTTTATGTATCACAGCATCCGATCAGCATGGAAATGCATATGAATCTTGAATTACGACAACTTCGCTATTTCGTCACGGTGGCCGAGGAATTGCACTTCGGCCGCGCCGCCGCGCGCCTGCACATGACGCAGCCGCCGCTGTCGCAAACCATCATGGCCCTGGAAGACTTGCTGGGCGCACCCCTGTTCGTGCGCACCCGGCGCGAAGTGCAGCTGACGCCGGCCGGCAACGCCCTGCTGCCCGAGGCGCGCCGACTGCTGGCGCAGGCACAGGACTTGCCCGCACTGGTGCGGCGGGCCGCGCAGGGCGAGGCGGGCCGCCTGAGCCTGGCTTTTGTTTCCTCGGCCGACTACAGCGTGCTGCCGCCGCTGCTGCGCGCGTATCAGACGGCTTATCCGCAAGTGCAGATCGCGCTGCAGGAAGCCACATCCGACCTGCAGCTCGAGGAATTGCTGGCCGGGCGCACGGATGCGGGCTTGCTGATCCCGCCCCTGCCCGAGAAGGCGAAAGGGGAACTCGACTACCTGCCCGTGCTGGCCGAACCGCTGGTGCTGGCCGCGCCGTCCGGCCTCGACATCTTGAACACGCCGGGACCCGTGCGCCTGCGCGACGTGCCGCCCCTGCCCCTGATCATTTTCCCGCGCGCGATCTCGCCGGCCCTGCACGACGCCATCCTCGGCGTGTACCGCGCGGCCGGCATCACGCCGCAGATCGGCCAGGAAGCGATCCAGATGCAAACCATCGTCAGCCTCGTCTCGGCTGGCATGGGCATCGCGCTTGTGCCACAATCGGTATCGAATCTGATGCGCCCGGGCGTAGAATACAGGCCGCTGCAGGACGCCACGCCGCTGGTGGAAACGGGCCTGGCCTGGCGCCGCGACAACCCGTCCGCCGTGCTGCAAGGCTTTCTGGCGCTGCTGCGCAAGCAGATCGGCGGCGGTACTGCCCCTTAAATTAAGTGGCCGCTAAGGCAAAAAACCGCAAGCGCCCCCATACTACGCAACCTTAGCTTTAAACAAAGAAAGAAACCCCATGCTGATACACCCGATGCCCGACCCGATAGCCATCCAGATCGGCCCGCTCGCCGTGCACTGGTACGGCCTGATGTATGTGCTGGCCTTCGCCCTGTTCATTATCCTGGGCCGCGTGCGCATCAAGCAGCCGCATATCGCCGTGCTGGGCTGGAAGAAGGAAGACCTCGACGACATGCTGTTCTACGGCATGCTGGGCGTGGTGATCGGCGGGCGCCTGGGCGAAGTGCTGTTCTACCGCCCCGAGTACTTCATGCACAATCCGCTCGAAATCTTCATGGTGTGGCATGGCGGCATGTCCTTCCATGGCGGCTTCCTCGGCGTCATCCTGGCCATGTACCTGTGGAGCCGCAAGGCGGGCCGCAACCTGTTCGACGTGCTCGACTTCATCGCGCCGCTGGTGCCGCTCGGCTACGCGGCTGGCCGCCTGGGCAACTTCATCAATGCCGAACTGCCGGGCCGCATCGCCCCGGACACCCTGCCATGGGCCATGCAATGGCCGGGCATCCCGTATCCCGTGCACCCGTCGCCGATCTACCAGATGCTGGTCGACGGCATCCTGGTGTTCATCATCCTGTGGCTGTATGCGCGCAAGCAGCGTCCGCGCATGGCCGTGGGCGCCATGTTCACCCTGCTGTACGGCTGCGCGCGCTTCTTCACGGAATACTTCCGCACGCCGGACTGGGAAGTCGTGTGGCTGGGCGTGCCGATCACGTCGGGCCAGATGCTGTCCTTGCCGATGATCGTCGGCGCCATCGCGCTGCTGGTGTGGGCGTATAAAAGCCAGGTGATGGGCACGCCGCCCACCAAGACCCGCCCCGCAAACACGTAAAACCGCTGTTCCCCCGATGGCGCGCCAGACAGGCGCGCCATCACCCTCCTCCGGCAATCTTTCCCTCAAAGCAGCACAATTTCCTTGCGGAATGAATCTTCGCTTGCGATAGCGCAATGATCGCTTTACCCTGCAGCAAGAGCAAGGCATGCAATCATGCTGTGTTGGCAATTCGAGCGGGGAGTCCCATCCATGCAGTATGCGAGGAAGACCACGACATTCTGGCTGGCGCTGGCGGGCGGCTACGTGCTGGCGCAGCTGGCCTTGACGGCCTGGGCCGGGACGCGCGGTCCCGCCGTGAGCTACCTGTTCGGCGTGATGGCGCCACTGCTGGCGCTGGCTGCCTGCTGCCGCAACGCCAGCCTGAGCGCACCCGGCGTCGTGCGCACGGGCTGGGGCCTGTTTGCGGCCGCCATGCTATTCTGGAGCGTGGGCATGGCCCTTTCCGCCTGGCAAGACCTGAGCGGCCACGTGGCGTCCGACACGACGTATTTCTCCGATTTTGCCTATTTCATGTATGGCGCGCCCTTGCTGCTGGCCATTTCCTCGGTCAGCGACAGACACCCTTCGCGCACCCTGCAATGGCTGGACGCCGTGCAAGTGCTGCTGGCGGCCTACCTGACCTACACGGCCATCTTTTCCGTCTCGCCCTTCGACCAGCGCTCGATCGCGCCGATACCCGCCAGCCTGCTGGTGACGACGTACAACGTGGAAAACCTCGTCCTGGCCTGTTGCGCCTCGCTGCGCCTGCTGGCGCACCGCCGCGATGGCGCACAAGGGCGCTTCTACCTTCTGCTCAGCGTGTTCCTGTGGTGCTACGCCGCCTGCGCGGGCGCCTATAATTACCTGACCCTGCACGCGCTGGCCGAATCCGGTCCCAGCGAGATACTGCCCAGCATGCCTTTCCTGCTGCTGGCGGTGCTGGCCATGCGCGTGCAGCCGGGCGAGGAAGAAGCGCGGCCGCCGCGGCCGTTAACCTTGCTGATTGACAACTTCAGCCCCATCTTCTTCACGGCAGCCCTGCTCGGACTGGGATTCGTCGTGCTGCGCGAGCATTTCTACCTGGCGGCCAGCGCCCTGTTTGTCGCGCTGACGGTCCACGCGCTGCGCTCGGCCACCCTGCAAAGCCGCTACATGCAAAGCGAACTGGCCTTGCGCGCGGCGCATGACAAGCTGGAAAAGCTGTCGCTGACGGATGGCTTGACGGGCATCGCCAACCGGCGCTGCTTCGACCAGACCTTGCAGCTGGAGTGGCAGCGGGCCGCGCGCAACCAGCAAGCGCTGGCGCTGCTGATCATCGATATCGATTTCTTCAAAAGTCTCAACGATACCTTCGGCCACCCGTATGGCGACGCCTGCCTGGTGCGGATCGCGGCGGCCCTGCATTCCGCGCTGCCGCGCGCCAGCGACCTGGCGGCCCGCTTCGGCGGCGAAGAGTTTGCCGCCATCCTGCCCGCCACCGATGGCGCGGGCGCCCTGGCGGTGGCGCAGAAGATGCAGGAAGCGATCGCCGCGGCCGCCATCGCCCACGCGCCGTCGCGCGGCGGCCTGGTCACGGCCAGCATCGGCCTGGCCTTGAGTGACGCAGGACAAACGCCGGAAGCATTGCTGGCCGCCGCCGACCAGGCCCTGTACCGGGCCAAGCAGAATGGCCGCAACCGGGTCGAAGGCTAGCCTGTCAGCTTGCCGGTAATGACTTTCCATTGCGCCGGCGTCACGGGCGTGATCGACAGCCGGCTGCCCTTCTTCAGCAGCAGCATGTCTTCCAGCTCCGGCATCTGGCGCATCTCGGACAGGGGCAGCAGCGCCGTCTTCTTCAGGCCGCGCACGTCGACGCTGATCCAGCGCGGCTGTTCCGGCGTCGCCTTGGCATCGAAATATTTGCCGCCCGCTTCAAACTGGCTGTGATCGGGATACGCGCCGCTGGCCACTTCGGCCACGCCCGCCACGCCCGGCTGCGGGCAGCTGGAATGGTAGAACAGCACGCCATCGCCCGGCTGCATGCCATCGCGCATGAAGTTGCGCGCCTGGTAGTTGCGCACGCCAAACCACGGCATGGTGTTCTGCGGCGCGGCCATCAGGTCGTCGATGCTCACTTCATCGGGTTCGGATTTCATCAGCCAGTATTGTTTCATGTTCACTCCCTATCAAAAGCAACAGGCGTAAAAAAACGGCTGAGCATGATGCTGCAACCGTTTTCTTGGTACTGCAAATTGGGCCCCGCCTGTGCCGCTATGCCGGCATCCCGAACCAAACGGTTCAAGGTGGTCACGTTAGTTCAATTTCGGGTTCGTCGAACGAGCGACGCTCACTCCCATCAAACAAAATTCGCAACCGATGCGCATAAATGGTTCAAGGAATATATGGCAATCGCGAACACCGCAGGGTAGACCCAAGTTTACTCCTTTGATCGCGCATCGCAAAGACAAATCGTCGCGTACGCGCTTAAAAAAGGTTTTCCTGGGGCGTCAGAGCACTATCCAATACCGTGTGCATGGCCGAGATTTTCTGCTTCACTTCCAGTATCGTCAATTCCGACAGCGGACCTTGCGGCGACTTCACGGACAGGAATTCCGCGGCCACGCCCAGGGCGGCCAGCACGGCGATGCGGTCGTTGCCCTTGACCTTGCCCGCGTCGCGGATGGCTTTCATTTTGCTATCGAGATAGATCGCCGCTTCGCGCAGCGCGCGCTCTTCGCCGTCGCGACACACCATGCTGTAGGACTGGCCCATGATATTGACATCGACACGCGGCATTACGCTTCCTTCTCGTTCTCGGCAATATAGGCGCCCGCTTCCGAAGCGGCTTGCTCCAGACCAGCTTGCACCAGTTCGGGAATTTTTTCCAGCAACGCTTCCACCCGCTCCTGCGCCTCGCGCATGCGTTGCACGTACAGGGCGTTGTCGGCGGCCAGCGCGGCATTGTCCTTGCGCAATTGCGCGTTTTCACGGCGCAGCGCATGGGTCATTTCGGCCAGCAGGCCTATTTTGTCGGATAATTCGTTGAATTCGGAAATCATCCCGCCACTATAGGGCGGACGCTCCATGGGCGTCAATCGAATCACGCCGCTGTCACACATATTTACATCAATGCAGGGCAGTTGGCGGACAATACACGCTTTTTCCGGCGCTTTTCGCCATCTGCACGCATCCGCCAGCGCCGCGATGGCGGCGTTTTACTCGTCGACGTAATCGGGTTCGATATCCAGTCCGCCATAGCGGTTTTCGCAAGAGCGGCGCGTCAGCGTCTGTTGTCCACCCTTTCCGTCAAGCACCATCGTCAAGTCGCGGCAAGTACTGCGGTAGCTGCCAGGTTTGGCGTCCGTCCCCGAGGGCGTCAGGCGCACTGCCAGCGGCACCGCATTGCCCAGGCCCTTGTTGCTCCACTGGCGCGTCTTGCCATCCTCTTCATCCTTCAAGGTGCGCACGGCAGCCGTCAGCAAGGCTTGTTTTTCCTTGGCATTCAGCTTGGCGATGGTCACGTCGGACAGGAATGGCGGATATACGACGGGCGCCGGATCCTTGCCCTGCACATCCCAGCGGCCGCTGTTTTGCGAACAGGTGCGGCGGCTCAGGTCCTGCGACTTGTCGCCTGCCGTAACGACGAATTTCAGGTCGCGACAGACGTGCGCCTTCAGGCTGTGCTCCGTCATGCCGGAGTTGCTGAAGTTATACGTGACTTTCACCAGCACGCCGCGGTCGCCGCCGTTATCCCACACATGGGCTTCCTGGTCGTCGTCATCCTTGTTCAAGTCGTTGAACAAGTCATTGAGCAGCATGTCCTTTTCCAGCGGGGTCAAAGCCGCCACGGTGATTTCATCGACGATGGTGGGCGTTTGCGCGGCGGCATTGCCCAGGCAGGCGAAGCCGATGACGGTGGCACCCAGCAGGCGCAGGGCGGGACGGGAAAGCGGGAATGGCATGGTGTTCTTTCTGGCGCGAGCGGTGATATGTGGCGATATTGATATGCAATTGCAATCATCTTATCAAATTTCATAGTCAAACTCTGTTTCCTGTGCGTACAGGAACACCCCCTCTCCGAACGACATGCTAGAGTCGCGCCTGTTGCTGACGCCCGGGAACGAGGCTTGTGCTGGCGCAAACCCTGTGTAGATGCAGGCTCTGCTCAGCATCTATCTATATGTTCCCCTTGAATAAGCCCTTGAAGTTGACCCTTAGCGTCCCTATAATTAGCACTCGTTAGTAGAGAGTGCTAACAAACTCTTTCGTAGCAATCCTCAGGACATGATGGTGCATGCCGGACAACAGCAGGGAACACTACGCGGCGGGCGACGCCGCGATGCCACCACTGCCCAGCGCCGGCACGCACTCGATGACATGGGGTTTGCTTGACCGTTGCGGGCTGCTTTCAACGGCGGTCACTGAAAGCAGGCCTGGCGCTGCGCCAGGCATGTATTCATTTAGCAACACTTATCCATTGAACTTTAAGGAGTTTTGTATGAATCTGCGCCCATTGAACGATCGCGTCATCGTCAAACGCCTCGACCAGGAAACCAAAACTGCGTCCGGCCTCATCATTCCTGATGCAGCTGCTGAAAAACCGGATCAAGGCGAAGTCCTTGCCGTAGGCAATGGCAAGATTCTCGACGACGGCAAAGTCCGTCCTCTGGATGTCAAAGTGGGCGACCGCGTCCTGTTCGGCAAGTACGCCGGCCAAACCGTCAAAGTTGACGGTGATGAGCTGCTGGTCATGCGCGAAGAAGACATCATGGCGATCGTCGTCAAGTAATTGTTTCCACGTTGTAGACAGATACATCCCGAAACTCAGGAGAATTGAACATGGCAGCTAAAGAAGTAGTATTCGGCGACGCAGCGCGCGCCAAGATGGTCGAAGGCGTCAACATCCTCGCCAACGCAGTCAAAGTAACGCTGGGCCCGAAAGGCCGCAACGTGGTCCTGGAGCGCTCGTTCGGCGCCCCTACCGTCACCAAGGATGGTGTATCGGTAGCGAAAGAAGTTGAACTCAAAGACAAGCTCATGAACATGGGCGCGCAAATGGTCAAGGAAGTTGCTTCCCGCACCAGCGACAACGCCGGCGACGGCACCACCACCGCCACCGTGCTGGCACAAGCCATCGTGCGCGAAGGCATGAAGTTCGTTGCCGCCGGCATGAACCCGATGGACCTGAAGCGCGGTATCGACAAGGCTGTTGCAGCCACCGTCGAAGAACTGGCGAAAATCGCCCGTCCTTGCACCACGACCAAGGAAATCGCCCAGGTTGGCGCGATCTCGGCGAACTCGGACTACTCGATCGGCGAGCGTATCGCTGAAGCGATGGAAAAAGTCGGCAAAGAAGGCGTCATCACCGTAGAAGACGGCAAGTCGCTGAACGACGAGCTGGACATCGTTGAAGGCATGCAGTTCGACCGCGGCTACCTGTCGCCATACTTCATCAACAACCCAGAAAAACAAGTTGCCGTACTGGACAGCCCATTCGTCCTGCTGTGCGACAAGAAAATCTCGAACATCCGTGACCTGCTGCCGGTACTGGAACAAGTCGCAAAAGCTGGCCGTCCACTGCTGATCATCGCGGAAGACATCGAAGGCGAAGCGCTGGCGACCCTGGTTGTGAACAACATCCGCGGCATCCTGAAAACTTGCGCAGTGAAAGCCCCTGGCTTCGGCGACCGCCGCAAAGCCATGCTGGAAGACATCGCTGTCCTGACCGGCGGCCAAGTGATCGCTGAAGAAGTCGGCCTGACCCTGGAAAAAGTGACCCTGGCCGAACTGGGCCAAGCGAAACGCATCGAAGTGGGCAAGGAAAACACCATCGTTATCGATGGCGCCGGCGAAGCTGCCTCGATCGAAGCACGCGTAAAACAAGTACGCGTACAGATCGAAGAAGCGACCTCGGACTACGACCGTGAAAAACTGCAAGAGCGCGTAGCCAAACTGGCTGGCGGCGTTGCCGTGATCAAGGTTGGCGCAGCCACCGAAGTCGAAATGAAAGAGAAAAAAGCCCGCGTTGAAGATGCACTGCACGCAACCCGCGCTGCCGTGGAAGAAGGCATCGTGCCAGGCGGCGGCGTAGCCCTGCTGCGCGCACGCGCCAACATCACGGTCAAGGGCGACAATCCTGATCAAGACGCTGGTATCAAGATCGTCCTGCGCGCAATGGAAGAGCCACTGCGCATGATCGTGCAAAACGCTGGCGAAGAAGCTTCGGTCGTCGTGGCAGCCGTACTGGCTGGCTCGGGCAACTACGGCTACAACGCTGCCAATGGCACGTATGGCGACATGGTTGAAATGGGCGTCCTGGACCCAGCCAAAGTGACCCGTTCGGCGCTGCAAAACGCCGCTTCGATCGCTTCGCTGATGCTGACGACCGACTGCATGGTCTGCGAAATCGCTGACGACAAAGCAGGCGGCGGCATGGGCGGCGGCATGGGTGGTATGGGCGGCATGGGCGGCATGGACGGCATGATGTAATGTCCGGCGGCCAGTCGCGCAGGCGACGGCGCGACTGGCCGCATACGCAGGGACAGGGCTGGCAGACCAAAAGCTGCCAGCGCCTCCCGGCGGCCCCGAAAGCCACCTTCTACGGAAGGTGGCTTTTTTTCGCCTGGCGATTTGGCACACCCGTTTCGCAAACCCGTTTGGCAAGCCCGGCGATTGCCGGCCTGGGCGTTTTGCTTTAGCATGGCCGCCATCGTCCCTCTTTCCCATGCTCACCATCATGCCGCCACGCGCCTCCTCTTCCAAAACCACCATCATCGCCGGCATCCTGGCCGGCTTGCTGGCCGCCGGGCTCGGCGCTTTCTACCTGCACCAGCAATCCGCGCCGCAGGCAGACAATGCCCCCGCCGCGAGCAGCCAGACGGCGGCGCCGGAGCAGAACGCGCGCGCCATCGATGCCTTGATGGCTTTGCCGGAAATCAAGGCCTGGTCGGCGCATATCGAAAAGGCGTCGGGCGGCCGCGCCCATGGTGCCGTGATGGAAACGTCACCCGAGACGCGCCTCGTCGATGGCGTCGCCTGTTATCAGCTGAGCTTTTTCGAAAGCACGCCCGATGCGGCGCATCGGTGGGAGAGTTTCGTCGTTTCGCCCGACGGCAAGCGCATCCTCGTCGACGACATCGTCAGCGCTGAGCTGATCAGCCTGGAACAATGGCGCAAGGACAATGCGCCCATGCAGCGCGTCGCCACGCAGTAAGGCCCCTGCGCCGGCGACGGGCGCGATGGCCAGGGACGCTTGCCTTGCAGCGCAAGCTTTACTTTCTGGCATCGAAGCCCGATACTCGCCCACATGCCAGCCATCACTGTCCGTCCCCTCGCGCCAGACGACGTTGCCGCCTACCGCGCGCTGCGCCTGGCCGGCATCGCCGAACTGCCCGCCGCCTTCTGCACCACGCATGCGGCGGAAAGCGGTTTGCCGCTGGCACAGATAGCCCAGCGCTTGCGCGCCACTTCCCACCAAATAATATTTGGCGCTTTCGACGAGGAACAATTGATCGCGCTGGCCGGCCTGCGCCGCGAACCGATTGCCGTCGTGCATGACAAGGCCAGCCTGTGGGGCGTGTACGTGGCGCCGCAGGCGCGCGGACGCGGCGCGGGACGGCAACTGGTGCAGGCCGCCATCACCCATGCCTGCGCCATTCCCGAACTGGGCCGCGTGCGCCTGGCCGTGGCGCAGGACAACCACGCGGCATTGACCCTGTACCTCGGTTGCGGTTTTACCCTGGAAGACTGTCCCGCATCGGATGGCATGCTGCAAATGCAGCTGTGGCTGCCCCGCCCGGCGCGCGCAAGTGCCGAAAGTAATGTCTTTATGAAAATCAATACCTTACAAATCTCTGCGAAATAGCGGACAGGCCGTTTTTTCTGTTGCAAGCAAACGCGGCAGGCCTTAGCATCGCGGCTTACAAAAAAAACTTGGGGGAGAGCCAATGTCATCGGCCGAGACACAAACCGCCACGGGCAAAATGCCGCGGCAAATACCGTACATCATCGCCAACGAAGGCTGCGAACGCTTCAGCTTCTATGGCATGCGCAACATCCTGACGCCATTCCTCATCAGCACCTTGCTGCTGATGATCCCGATCGACCAGCGCACGGGCGAAGCCAAGCACGTCTTCCACACCTTCGTCATCGGCGTGTACTTCTTCCCGCTGCTGGGCGGCTGGCTGGCCGACCGCTTCTTTGGCAAATACAACACCATCTTCTGGCTCAGCCTTGTGTATTGCGCCGGCCATGCCTGCCTGGCCCTGTTTGAAAACAGCGTCAACGGCTTCTATTTCGGCCTGTTCCTGATCGCCTTCGGTTCCGGGGGCATCAAGCCGCTGGTGGCCTCGTTTGTCGGCGACCAGTTCGACCAGACCAACAAGCACAAGGCCAAGCTGGTATTCGACCTGTTCTACTGGATCATCAACTTCGGCTCCTTCTTCGCTTCGCTGCTGATGCCGATGTTCCTGCGCGACTTCGGCCCGTCGATCGCCTTCGGCATCCCCGGCCTGATGATGCTGGCCGCCACCATCGTCTTCTGGATGGGCGCCAAGAAATACGTGCACGTGCCGCCGGCGCCGCCGAATCCCGATTCGTTCACCCGCGTGGCCCGCACGGCCTTGCTGGCCCGTGTCGATGGCGGTTCGCGTCCCGGCCTGTACGTGGCCTACGTCGGCGTGATCGGCGCCCTGTATGCGTTCTACAGCATTCCCGAATGGGGCTTCGTGATTGCCGCGTGTACCGCGCTGGTATTGCTGCTGGCCTTCGGCAGCATCGGCACGGCCATGCAACTGGAACGCGCACGCGGCATCCACCCTGACGAAGCCGTCGAAGGCGTGCGCGCCGTGTTGCGCATCCTCGTCATCTTCGCCCTCGTCACGCCGTTCTTCTCGCTGTTCGACCAGAAGGCCTCGACGTGGATCGTGCAGGCGAACACCATGGAAAAACCAAGCTGGTTCCTCCCGGCGCAGATGCAGGCGCTGAACCCGATGCTGGTGATGCTCCTGATCCCGTTCAACAACCTGGTGCTGTACCCGATGCTGAACCGCTTCGGCCTGGAAGCGACGGCCCTGCGCCGCATGACGGCCGGTATCGGCTTTTCCTCGCTGGCGTGGATCGTCATCGGTCTGCTGCAGCTGGCCCTCGACAGCGGCAACGCCGTCTCCATCATGTGGCAGATCCTCCCGTATGCCTTGCTGACGTTCGGCGAAGTGCTGGTCTCGGCCACGGGCCTGGAGTTCGCGTACAGCCAGGCGCCCGTGTCCATGAAGGGCGCCATCATGAGCTTCTGGAACCTGTCGACCACGGTGGGCAACCTGTGGGTGCTGATCGTCAACCGCAGCGTCATGAACGAAGGCGTGATCGGCAAGATCGCCGAGAGCGGCATCAGCGTGACAGCCTTCCAGATGTTCTTCTTCGCCGCCTTCGCCGCCGTCGCCATGCTGGCCTTCGGTCTGTATGCGAAGCGCTACAAGATGGTGGACAACTACCGCCAGGCGGTCATCCCGGCGAAAGCGTGATGCCGGTTTGATGTAACGCAAAAAGGGCGCCCTCGGGCGCCCTTTTTTTACGTCGTCACCGTCGGCCCATCGCGCCCCGTGCGCGAGCGGATCTGCGCCACTGTTTCCGCCACGGCGATCAGCCCCGCCAGCGCTTGCTGGGTCGGCAAGTCATGCTGCGCCGGATCGGCTGCGTAGCGCTCCAGGTACAGGCGCAGGGTGGCGCCTTCGGTACCCGTGCCGGACAGGCGCAGCACGATGCGCGCGCCGTCCGTCATGATGATGCGGATGCCCTGCTGCGTCGCCACCGAGCCGTCGACGGGGTCCGTGTAGCTGAAATCGTCGGCCAGCGCCACCGTGTAGCCGCCCAGCGCCTGGCCCGGCAAGGCGGCCAGCTGGCCGCGCACGGCCTGCATCAGCTGCGCCGCGCCGGCGCTGTCGATGTCTTCGTAATCGTGGCGCGAATAATAATTGCGGCCATGGGTCGCCCAGTGGGCGCGCACGATCTCTTCCACCGATTGCTTTTTCTCAGCCAGCAGGTTGAGCCAGAACAGCACGGCCCACAGGCCATCCTTTTCGCGCACGTGGTTCGAGCCCGTGCCGTAGCTTTCTTCGCCGCACAGGGTGGCCAGGCCCGCGTCGAGCAGGGTGCCGAAGAACTTCCATCCCGTCGGCGTCTCGTAGCACGGTATGCCCAGCGCGCTGGCGACCCGGTCGGCCGCGCCCGACGTGGGCATGGAGCGGGCGATGCCTTTCAGCCCGGCGCGGTAGCCGGGCGCCACGGTGGCGTTGGCGGCCAGGATGGCCAGGCTGTCCGAGGGCGTCACGTCGAAGCGGCGGCCGACGATCATGTTGCGGTCGCCGTCGCCATCCGAGGCGGCGCCGAAGTCGGGCCCATCGTCGGCCGCCATGATGGCGATCAATTCCTGCGCGTTGACGGGATTCGGGTCCGGGTGGCCGCCGCCGAAGTCTTCCAGGGGCACGCCGTTGATGACGCTGCCCTTGGGCGCGCCCAGCATGCCTTCCAGGATGGCCGTCGCATACGGGCCGGAAACGGCGTGCATGCCGTCAAAGCAGATGCGCAAGCCGCCCGCGAACAGGGCGCGGATGGCGTCGAAGTCGAACAGCTGCTGCATCAGTTCCGCGTAATCGAGCACCGGATCGATCACCTCGACCGTCATCTGCTCGATGCGCACCACTCCCAGGGTATCGAGGTCGATGTCGGCAGCGTCGCTGATGCGGTATTCGGTGATCGTTTGCGTGCGCGCAAACATGGCCTCGGTGACTTTTTCGGGCGCCGGGCCGCCATTGGCGATGTTGTACTTGATGCCGAAATCGCCATCGGGGCCGCCCGGGTTATGGCTGGCCGACAGGATCAGGCCGCCGCTGGCGCCATGCTTGCGGATCACGCAGCTGACGGCCGGCGTCGACAGGATGCCGCCTTGCCCCAGCAGCACGCGCGCGTAGCCGTGCGCGGCCGCCATGCGCAGCACCGTCTGGATGGCCGCGCGGTTGTAATAACGGCCGTCGCCGCCCAGCACCAGGGTCTGGCCGCGGCAGTCGCCCAGCGTGTCAAAAACGCTCTGCACGAAATTTTCCAGGTATTGCGGTGCGCTGAAGACAGCCACCTTCTTGCGCAAGCCCGAAGTGCCGGGCCGCTGGCCGGCTATCGGCGCCGTATTGATGATTTGTATAGCCATCTTGCCTCCATATTAACTTCCCATGTTAACGCATGCCAGGCAAGCGGCAAAGCGTTGTACATCTGCCACGGTGCGCCAAGCCGCTTAGCACCACATCCCGGCATGACATATAATGAGAATCATTCTCATATGCGGCATTCCTGGCTGCGGACTCATACATCGGACGCCGTGGTTGCACGCTATTACCAAGAACTGTTGAACTTTTGCTGGCGCAGCTTGCGCAACCGCGAGGCCGCTGCCGACCTGGTGCAGGAAAGCTATGCGCGCGTGCTGGGCGAAGCGGCCGTGCGCGAACCGCGCGCGCTGCTGTACCGCACGGCGCGCAACCTGCTGATCGACAAGCACCGCCGCGCCGCCTTGCGCCAGCACGAGGAGCTCGACGCCCTGCCGGAGGCCGCGCATCCGGCCGCCCCCCGTCATCTGCAGCCGGAACAGGCGCTGGAAAGCAGCCAGGACTGGCAAGCCTGCGTGGCCGCCATCGACGCCTTGCCGCCCCGCTGCCGCGACGCCTTCGTGCTGCACGTGTTCGAGGAATTGCCGCACGCGCAAATCGCCGCGCGCATGGGCATTTCCGTGAGCATGGTGGAAAAACATATCGCGCGCGGCATGCTCAGTTGCCAGGCGCAGTTGCATTCTTTGCGGGAAGCCA
This sequence comes from Janthinobacterium sp. SUN206, assembly GCF_030587305.1. Classification (NCBI taxonomy): domain Bacteria; kingdom Pseudomonadati; phylum Pseudomonadota; class Betaproteobacteria; order Burkholderiales; family Oxalobacteraceae; genus Janthinobacterium; species Janthinobacterium sp. SUN206. Next base: position 2,606,302 of record NZ_JAPWIB010000001.1, read on the forward strand.
CATAATGGCGCCCATGACCGCCCACTCACCCCGCCATGATTTCGGCCCCTCTGCCCAGGAGCAGGCGGACTTGCGCGAGTACGCCGACTTTGCCGCCACGCAAGATGGCGTGGCGCTGGCGGCCGCCACCTGGTTCAGCCGGCACGGCAACCTTGATGCGCAACAACAGGCCGAGTTTGCCGCCTGGCTGGCGGCCGATCCGGCCCATGCCGACGCCTATGCGCAACTGCAAAGCACGCACCGCGTGGCGCGCCGGATTCCCGCGCAGGTCGCCGCGCGCTGGGCAGTGCCGCCAGCCGCAACGCACGTGACACCGCAGGCGTCGCGCCGTCATTGGCTGCGCGCGCTGCCGTATGCGGCCGCCGCCATGCTGCTGCTGAGCGTGGGCGCGGGCGGCTACCGGTGGTGGCAACAGCAAGCCGTGTTCAGCCAGTCATATGCCACCGTGCGCGGCCAGCGCCTGGCCGTCGCGCTGCCCGACGGCAGCCAGCTGCAGCTCGATACGGCCACGCAGCTGCACGTCACCCTGTACCGCCAGCGGCGCGAAGTGCGCCTGGCGCACGGCGAAGCGCTGTTCCAGGTGCAATCGAAGCAGGGCCAGCCCTTCGACGTGCTCAGCGGTCCCCTGACAGTGACGGTGGTAGGCACGCAGTTTTCCGTGCGCAATACCCTCGAACACGACGGCAAGCTGCGCGTGGCCGTGCAGCATGGCCAGGTGCGCGTGGCGGGTGCGCGGCAAGACCGGGTCGACCTGCGGGCCGGCCAGGGCGTCAGCAGCGATGCCAGCGGCCGCCTGTCGGCCATCGCCAGCCTGGCCCCGGGCAGCGTGGCGTCGTGGCGCGACGGCAGGGTCACCTTCGACAACGTGCCGCTGGGCGCGGCGCTGGCCGAGTTCGAACGCTATGGCGACACGGGCTTCGTCGTGCACGATCCCGCCGTCGCCAGGCTGCGCATCGGCGGCAGCTTCAGCCTGACCCAGCTGGACCGTTTCGCCGCTGCCCTGCCGCAACTCTTGCCCGTGCAGATCGTGCGCAGCGGCACCGTCAGCACCATCGGCATGGCGCCGAAAGCCGCCGCGCAGGCACCGGCCATGCAACTTCAAAAAAATAAATGAAAATAATTCGCATTCGCAGGTGAGGGTTTTCTCCGCTGCCGCGTCTACCAAGTTAATCGACAATAAATTAACCTGGAGAAATGCAACATGTGGTCCCCCCGCCTCAATCTGACACCCGCTCCCCTCGCCCTGGCCGCCATGCTGGCCTTGGGCAACATCCCCCTGGCACAGGCGCAAACCTTGTCCCCCGTCAAACTGGCCATCGCCGCCCAGCCGCTGGGGCAAGCCCTGAATGAACTGGCGCGGCAAGCCAATCTGCAACTGCTGTTTGCGCCGGAACTGGTGGCCGGCAAGACGGCGCCCGCCGTCAGCGGCACCCTGAGCGTGGCCGACAGCCTGGAGCGCCTGCTGGCCGGCAGCGGCCTGGCCGCCAGCATCGACGGCAACAGCGTCATCATCCGCCCGGCGCCCGCCGCCACGGGCAAAGTGGCGACCCTGGCGGAAATCACCGTCAGCGCGCGCCAGGACGCGACCATCGATACCGAGCTGACGAAGTCGTATGCGGCGCAAGCGGTGAGCATCGGCAAGGGCCGGCAAAGCCTGCGCGACATTCCCCAGTCCGTCTCCGTGCTGACGCGCCAGCAGCTGAACGACCAGAATTTGCTGAGCCTGGACGACGCCATGCGCGGCGTGACGGGCATCACCGTCGAAGCGAGCAGCACGGGCGGCAACCACGGCAATTTTTACTCGCGCGGCCATGCGCTTGACTCGGTACAGGTCGATGGCGTGATGACGCCCGCCAGCACGGGCAACGACCTGTCGGCCGGCTACGGCCTGGCCATCTATGACCGCGTGGAAGTGCTGCGCGGCCCCGCCGGCCTGTTCCAGGGCGCGGGCGACCCGGGCGGCACCATCAACCTGGTGCGCAAGCGGGCGCGCGACACCTTCGCCGCCAGCGGCGTGCTCAGCGCGGGTTCCTGGGACCGCTACTATGCGGAAGCGGACGTCACCGGCCCCCTGAGCGCGGATGGCAAGGTGCGCGGCCGCCTGGTGGCCGCCTATGAACACCGGCGCTCCTTCGTCGACCACGTGTATGCGGAAAAACCGCTGCTGTACGGCACCGTCGCCATCGACCTGGCGCCGGGCACCGTGCTGACGGGCGGCGTCACCTGGCAGGAATACAAGGGCCGTCCCGCCTTCGGCCTGCCCGCCTATGAAGACGGGCGCCTGCTCGACGTGCCCCGCTCGACCTACCTGGACCCGGCCTGGAACCACATCACGGAAAAGGTCACGGAATATTTTGCCGAACTCGATCACAAGCTGGACAACGGCGGCCAGTTCAAGGTGACCGCCCTGTCCCGCGAACAGGATGAGCCATCGCGCCATTTCGGCTGGTCCGATTGTTCGGCAGACCCTGTCACGGGCGACAGTTGCCTGGTCACCTGGAGCTACCGCAGCCACTGGAAGACGCAGGGAGTCGATGCTTACCTGGCCACGCCCTTCCAGGCGTTCGGCCGTAGCCACGACCTGATCGTGGGCGCCGACTACCGCCAGGTGCACAAGAATTTCCGCTACGGCGGCGGCAAGGTCACCCCAATCAACATCTACCATCCGGATAACAATATCCCCCAGGCCAGTTACACTTTTACTGACGGTAACGACAACCGCACCAAACAGTTCGGCCTGTACGCGCGCACCCGCCTGCAGGCAACGGACCGGCTGGCCGTCAACCTGGGCGGGCGCCTGACGCACCGGAACAACCATGCCGTCAACCGCAATACGTATTTCAACCAGGTCACCGACGTCAGCAACACCATCAGGGCCAAGTTCACGCCGTACGCGGGCCTGGTCTATGAGCTCGACAAGCAGGTGTCGGCCTACGGCAGCTACACGCGCATCTTCTCGCCCCAGACCACCACGGACGCAGCAGGCCAAACCCTGAAGCCGCGCACGGGCCAGCAATTCGAACTGGGCTTGAAGACGGAGCTGTTCGACAAGAACGTCAATGCGCATGCGGCCCTGTTCCGCATGGAAGACGAGAACCGCGATATGCCCGATCCGGCCAACCCGCTGTTTTCCATCGGCGCCGGCAAGATGCGCAGTCAGGGCCTGGAAGCCGAGCTGAGCGGCAGCCCCCTGCCGGGCTGGAACATCACGAGCGGCTATTCCTACACCAGCACGCGCACCCTCGAAGGCAGCGATGACCAGAAAGCGCAACTGTATTCCTTCATCGCGCCACGCCACAACTTCAACCTGTGGACCAATTACCGGCTCGCCGGCGCGCTCGACAAGATCAGCGTGGGCGGCGGCTTGCGCAGCGTCAGCAGCATGTACCGCCTGAACGGGCCCGTGAAATTCGAACAGGGCCCCGTCACCACGGTAGGCTTGCAGGCGGGCTACCGCCTCAGTCCCACGCTGGAGCTGTCGTTGACGGTGAACAACCTGTTCGACAAAAAATACTACACGCGCGTGTGGGCCGCGTATGGTTCCAACTTCTATGGCGAACCGCGCAACGCCATGCTGACCCTGCGCGGCCAGCTGTAAACTCGCGCTCCCGCGCACGCACGGCCGCCGCGTCACTGCGGTGGCCGTGCGCGTTTACAACATCACACTCTTGCATGTCTCGCAACCTCGCACTATAATAAGAATAGTTCTCATTCACATTTGGATTCCGTTCGGAGTCTGCATCTCGCATGTCCCGCCTGCCATCGACCGGCCAGGACGGCATGGCCGATGCGCAGCTGGATGACACGCTGCGCCAGCCAGGCATCCCTGCCAAGCAAGCCTTCCCATATCCATAACGCAAAAAGGTCGTTTCATGGCGCGAGCACGTTCGCTGGCCGGCGCTGCCGCCGCCACTTTCCGGTACTTTGCACCGCTGCGACAACCACGTTTCTCACCACAAACTAAGGCATACACCATGCACCTCACTTCCATCGCGCGCCTCGGCGCCCTCGCCGCCGCCCTGCTGGGCGCGGCCCTCGTTTCCGGCACGGCCAGCGCGCACCAGATCTGGCTGCAGCAGGACGGCAAGGCGGCCAGCGTGTACTTCGGCGAATTCGGCGACAACCTGCGCGAAGCCTCGCCCGGCTTGCTGGACAAGTTCAGCATCAAGAACGTGACGTGGGTGTCCGCCAAGGGCGCGCAGCCGCTGCAGGCGAGCAAGACGGCCGGCGCGTTCATCCTGAATGGCAAGGTGGGCGCCGGCGAAAGCATCATCGTCGAGGAAGACAACTACCCGTCGTGGGAAGAGAAAAAGGATGGCAAGGCCACGCGCACCGTGTGGGTCCCGGCCGCGCGCCTGGTCGCCGACGGCAAGGCGCAAGCGCCCGCGCTGACCCTGGACCTGGTGCCGACCGGCAAACCAGGCCAGTTCCAGGTCAGCTACCAGGGCAAGCCGCTGGCGCAAGCCAAGGTCAACGCCGTGGTGCAGTCGGGCTGGGGCAAGGAAGCGTGGAGCGATGCGCAAGGCCTGGTCAGCTTCCCGCTGCCATGGAAGGGCACCTACGTGCTGGAAGTGCAACACACGGACAAGACGGCCGGCCAGCGCGGCGCGCAAGCCTATGACCAGGCCATGTTCGTGACGACCCTGAGCCTGGTGCAGCCGCAAGGCGTGACGCCGCTGCCGGCCGGCCCGGCCCTGCCACCGAGCAAGGATCACGACTGACCATGCAAGCGCCAGCCACCACTGAAAAAATGCCGCGCCTGCGGCTCTCCGCCGGGGCCGTGTACCGCCTCGGCGTGGCTTCGCGCAGCGTGGCGGCCATCGTTGGCGGCTACGTGCTGGCCGCGCTGGTCACCATGCTGCTGTCGGTAAGCCTGCCCATGGCCCGCTCCGAAGCCGTCATGACGGCCACCCTGCTGTCGTTTGCCATCTATACCTGCGCCGTGATGTGGGTCTTCGCCACGCGCAGCGCCCTGCGCGCCTGGCTGGGCCTCGCGATCCCCGCCGCCGTCATCGCCGCCATCCTGCAGTGGATGGACGCACTATCCTGGAGTCTCGCATGAAAGAAGGTTTCCGCCAGTCGATGGCATGGCTGCACACCTGGTCCGGCCTGCTCGTCTGCTGGATCTTGCTGCTGGTGTTTTGCGCCGGCACGGCCAGCTACTACCGCAATGAAATCACCCTGTGGATGCAGCCCGAACTGCATGGCGCCGCCGCCAGCGAAGTGACGACGGAAGTGGCGGCCAAGGTCGCGCAACAGGCGATGGAAGAGCGGGCCACGGGCGCCACGCGCTGGTTCATCAGCCTGCCCGGCGAGCGCAATCCCGCCACGCAGCTGGGCTGGAGCAAACCGTCGCAACCGGGCGAAAAGAAACGCGGACGGCGCGGCAATTTTCATAGCGAAAAGGCCGACCCGGCCACGGGCGAAGTGCTGTCCAAGCCGCGCGAGACGCGGGGCGGCGAATTCCTCTACCGCCTGCATTTCGACCTGCACTACATGTCGGCCATCTGGGGCCGCTGGATCGTGGGCTTCTGCGCCATGTTCATGTTCGTCTCCATCATCAGCGGCATCGTCACGCACAAGCGCATCTTCAAGGACCTGTTCACCTTCCGGCCGAAGAAGGGCCAGCGCTCGTGGCTGGACGCGCACAACGTGACGGCCGTGCTGGCCCTGCCCTACCACATGATGATCACCTACACGGGCCTCGTCACCCTGATGTTCCTGTACATGCCGTCCGGCGCCACGGCCGCCTACAAGGGCGACCAGGATGCCTTCTTCGCCGAAGCCTTCCCGGGCCGCTCGGACGAGCGCAAGGCGGCCGGCGTGGCCGCGCCGCTGACGCCGTTCGCGCCCCTCGTGCGCCAGGCGGAACAGCATTGGGGCGGCGGCAAGGTCGAGCGCATTTCCGTCAACCACCCGGGCGACGCCAACGCCACCATTTCGCTGACGCGCGCCGGTGGACGCGACATGTCGTCGAAGCAGCCGTCGATGGAATTCGATGGCGTTTCCGGCAAGCTGTTGTCAAGCGATGGCGATGCACAGCCCGGCGCGGCAGCCACGCAAGGCGTGATGGTTGGACTGCACGTCGCGCATTTCGGCGGGCCGCTGCTGCGCGCCCTGTTCTTCCTGTCCGGCCTGGCCGGCTGCGCCATGGTGGCCACGGGCGCCTTGCTGTGGGCCGTCAAGACGCGCCAGAAGCAGGCCAAGGCGCTGGCCGCCGGCAAGCGCGCCAGCTTCGGCCTGCGCCTGGTCGAAGCGCTCAACATCGGCGCCATCGCCGGCATCCCGATCGCCTTTGGCGCCTACTTCTGGGCCAACCGCCTGCTGTCCGTGACGATGGAAGACCGGCCGAAAGAGGAAATCGCCTGCTTCTTCGGCGCCTGGGCCCTGGCCGCCATCATCGCCCAGCTGCGCCCGTCGCGCGCCATGTGGCGCATGCAGCTGGCCGCCGGCGCCTTCCTGCTGGCATCCCTGCCTGTGCTGAACGTCTTCACGACCGGTTCGCACCTGGGCGTGACCCTGTTCCTGGGCCGCGGCCCCGTGGCGGTCGCCGCCTTCGACATGGTGGTGCTGGTGCTGGGCCTGGGCCTCGCGTATGCGGCGTTCAAATTGAAACCGCTGCCCGTGAAGGCAGCCAAGGCAGCACCGGTGAAACCGGCGCAAACGATGGAGGCCGCGTGATGGAGCTGCTGTCGAACTTCCTCGTGTTTGCCCTGTGCTATGCGGGCCTGTCCTCGCTGTGCCTGGCGATGGACCGCCATTACGCCGACCTGCACGGACGCGGCGCCGAACCGCCCGCGCCACTGCGCCGCCGCTTGCAGTGGGCCGGCTGGGTGGCGCTGGCGGCCGGCCTCGCCTGGGCCATGCACATCGCCGGCGGCGGCTACGGCCTCGTCTACTGGGTGGGCAGCCTGACGGGCTGCGGCTTGCTGCTGATCTGGCTGCTGCCCTACGCGCCGCACCAGGCCATGCGCCTGGCGCGTATCATCGGCGGCGCGGCCGTACTGGCCGCCGTCGCGCTGGCCTTGCTGTAGAGGACTTGGCGGTCCCGCCACGTGAAGGCAAGTGCGTGGCGGGACAGCAACAGCGCATTGCATCGGCACGCTCACCGCGCTAAAATGAGAATAATTCTTATTTGCATTAAGGCCATCCCCACCATGCCAGGCAGTCCGTTCGCGCCCTCCCCCCTGCTGGCCACGCAGCTGGAAAGCCATTACCGCGCACACCACGGCTGGCTGGCGCACTGGCTGCAGCGGCGCCTGGGTAACGCTGCCGAGGCCGCCGACCTGATGCAGGATACTTTCGCGCGCCTGCTGGCCGGCGCGCCAATGCAGCCGCAAACGCCTGCCCTGCGCGCGCCCAAGGCTTACCTGGCGACCGTCGCCAAACATCTGCTGATCAACCATTTGCGCCGCCAGTCGCTGGAACTGGCGTGGCTGGCAGCGCTCGCTGCCCTGCCCGAACAGCATCTGCCATCGACCGAGCAGCGCGTGGAAATCCTGCAGGCGCTGCAAGCGGTCGATGCCATGCTCGACGGCCTGAAACCGAAGGTGCGCGCCGTCTTCATCATGGCGCAGATCGAAGGCCATGCCTACGCGGATATCGCCGCGCTGCTGGGCATCGGCGAGCGCTCCGTGAAACGCTACATGGCCGAGGCACTGACGGAATGCGTGCTGCTGGCGCCGGATTTTCCGGCATGAGCGCGCCTGCTTCGCCATATCCTCCGCTGTCGCGCAAGGTGGCGCGCCAGGCCGTCGAATGGTATTTATTGGAGCAGTCGGGCCAGGCCACGCCGGACGACCTGGCCGCCAGCGCCGAATGGCGCGCACGCGACCCGGAACATGCGCGCGCCTGGAACAGGGTGCAGCAGGTGAGCCAGACGGCTGGCCTGCTGCCGCCGGATCTGGCCGTGCCTGTGCTGCGCCGGCCGCAGCGCCGCGTGGCCGTGCAGGTATTGCTGGCGCTGATGGCGGCGCCCGCCGCCTGGCTGCTGGCGCGCCACGAGATACTGGCCGATTACCGCAGCGGCGTGGGCGAGCGGCGCGACATATCCTTGCCCGATGGCAGCACCCTGGTGCTCAACACGGACAGCGCCGTCGATGTGGCGTATGGCCCCGACGAACGCCGTCTGACCCTGCGCCGCGGCGAAGTGCTGGTGCAGACGCGCCCCGACCACGCGGGCAGCCGCCCGTTCATCGTCGCCACCTGCCATGGGCGCATCCGCGCGCTGGGCACGCGCTTTACCGTGCGCGTCGACGACGACGGCAGCCGCGTGACGGTGCTCGAACACGCGGTGGAAATCACGCCGCGCGCGCCCTCGGCCACCGTCCGCACGGTCGCGGCAGGCCAGCAAAGCCGCTTCGACGCCAGCCACGCCAGCCTGCCCGTGCCGGCGCCGCTGCAAGCCGATGCCTGGGCGCGCGGCATGCTGGCGGCGCAGGACATGCGTCTCGACGCCTTCACCTTCGAGCTGTCGCGCTACCGCCCCGGCCTGCTGCGCGTGGAACCGCAGGTGGCGGGCTTGCGCCTGTCGGGCGCCTTCCAGCTCCACGACACGGACGCCGTGCTGGACAGCCTGGCGCGCATGCTGCCCGTCGACGTGCTGTACCGCAGCCCGTACTGGGTCACCATCGCGGCCCGCAAAAAATAACTTACAAAATTGGCCCCTTTCTTCACCGCTGCCTGTCCTGTGAGTATTACAACGACACTCACCGGAAAGGCAAGACCATGCACCCTCCTCGTCTGACTCCCCTCGCGCGCGCCATCGGCAGCGCCGTGCTCCTGCTGTCGCTGGCGCAGGCGCCGGCCATGGCAGCCGATGCCGCCGCCGCGCCAGTTGCCGCGCAAACGGCCTTCAACGTGCCGGCGGGCGAGCTGTCCGCCGCCATCGCCAGCTTTGCCATCGAGGCGAAGGTGAGCGTGGGCGCGGCGGCCGAGCTGCTGCAAGGCGTGCGCACGCCGGGCCTGAGCGGCAGCTACACGGTGCCGCAGGCGCTGGCCCGCCTGCTGGCTGGCACGGGCCTCGAGGCACTGCCCAGCGGTGAACGCAGCTACGTGCTGCGCAAGTCGGGCGCTGCCTCGCCCGCCGCGCCGATCGCCGCCACCCTGGGCGAAGTGGCCGTCAGCTCCAGCGCCCTGCGCGACGGCACCACGGAAGGCAAGCGCGGCTACGCGGGCCTGACCAGCGCCACGCGCCTGAACCTGTCGCTGCGCGAAACGCCGCAAGCCGTCAGCGTCATCACGCGCCAGCAGATCGAGGACCAGGGCTTGAAAACCCTGCAGGACGTGCTGCTGCAGGCGCCCGGCATCACGGTGGACCATTCGTCGAGCACGCGCGAATACGACCAGGTGTTTTCCCGCGGCTTCGAAGTCACGTCGTACATGTTCGACGGCATCCCGACCAGCAAGAGCCTGGAAGCGCGCACCTACGACATGGCCATCTACGACCGCGTCGAGGTCATCCGCGGCGCGACAGGCCTGATCAGCGGCACGGGCAGCCCGTCGGCCGCCATCAACCTGGTGCGCAAGCGCCCGGGCCGCACGTTCGCCGCCACGGCCGGCGCGCAGCTGGGATCATGGGACCGTTACCGCGTCGAGGGCGATGTCTCGACGCCCTTGACGGCGGACGGCAAGGTACGCGCGCGCCTCGTCGCCGCACATGAAGACCAACGCTCGTTCATCGACCGCTACCAGCAGAAAAAGGACGTGCTGTACACCATCGTCGAAGCGGACCTGTCGCCTTCGACGGTGCTCAGCGCCGGCATCAACTACCAAAAGGAAAAGCTCAAGGGCGCGGGGCGTGAATTCCCCGTGTTCTACGCCGACGGCTCGCAAACCCATTTTCCCCGCTCGATGAACGGCACGGCCGCGTGGAGCACGTATGACCGCGAACAGAACATGCTGTTCGCCACGCTCGACCACTATTTCGACAACGACTGGATCGCCAAGGTGGCCGTCAGCCGCAGCAGCAACCAGTACGACGCCCTGCAGGGTTTTTCCGGCAACGGCTACCCGGACCGCGTGACGGGCGGCGGCATGAAGCTGTGGCTGGCCAACTGGCACAGCAAGCCGCAACAGACCTCGCTCGACGCGTACGTGAGCGGCCCGTTCCAGGCCTTCGGCCGCAAGCATGAACTGGTGCTGGGCGTGAGCGCCTCGGAACTCAAGACGAATGGCCCCATCTACCCGAACTGGCGCCTCGACGGCTACGACTACACGGTGCCGGATATCCACGCCTGGCATGGCGCCATGCCGGTGCCCGACTACAGCGGCACGCGCCTGGGCTCCTCGTACGACAGGGAGCGGGAAAGCGGCGTGTATTCGACCCTGCGCCTGCGCCCGACGGACGCGCTGTCGGTGATTGTCGGGGCGCGGCTGTCGTACTGGAAGCGCGACATCCGCAGCGATTATTTCAACGACACGGACCTGTACGACGCCATGCGCGAAAACGGCAAGATCACGCCGTATGCGGGCCTGGTCTACGACCTGGGCCAGCACTGGTCGGCCTACGCCAGCTACACCAGCATCTTCACGCCGCAAAGCCAGCGCGACGTCAACAGCCGTTTCCTGGCGCCGCTGGAAGGCAAGAACTACGAAGTGGGCGCCAAGGGCGAATTCTTCGGCGGCAAGCTCACCACCAGCGCCGCCCTGTTCCAGCTGAAGCAGGAGAACCTGGCCGAAGCCGATCCGGGCAATGTCTGGATCATCGGCACGGGCGGCGGTTCCTACGCCTATCACACGGTGAAGGGCGCCACCACGCGCGGCTTCGAAGCGGAAGTATCGGGCCAGCTGCGTCCCGACTGGCAACTGACGGCCAGCTATGCCTATAGCCGCATCCGCAATGCCGCCGGCGAACGCATCCAGACCAACCAGCCGCAGAGCATGGCCAAGCTGTGGACCACGTGGCGCCTGGAGCAAGGCGTGCCGGGCCTGCTGCTGGGCGGCGGCGTGAACTGGCAGAGCGATATCTACATGGATGACCGCGGGCCGAATGGCGAACGCTTCACGCAGAAGGCGTATGCGGTGGCCGGACTGATGGCGCAATACCAGGTCAGCAAGCAGCTGCTGGCGACTCTGAACGTCAACAATGTCTTCGACAAGCGCTACTACTCGACGGGCATGGGCGGCTACTACGGCGATCCGCGCAACGCCATGCTGTCGCTGCGCTATCAGTTCTGAATGGCTTCACTGCTTTTGAGCAGCACCTCGATGCCCTCGGGTGCCATGGCGCGGCCCAGGAAATAGCCAAACGCCTCGTCGCAGCCCATCTCGGCCAGCAGTTCCAGCTGCTCGCCGCTTTCCACCCCGCCGGCGATGGTGCGCAATCCCAGCGTGCGCGCCATCGCCACGATGGCACGCACCATGGCGCCGTCGCCGCCCGGCTTGCCCACGTCGTCGACGAAGCATTTTTCGATCTTCACGGCATCCGTGGGAAAGCGTTTCAGGTAATTGAGCGAAGCGTCGCCCGTGCCGAAATCGCTGATGGCGATCGCCATGCCCAGCTGGCGGAACTGGCGCAATATCAGTTCGCAGTTCTGGTTGCGGTCGATCAGGATGCCGGCGGCGATTTCCAGCTCGATGCAATGCCCCGGCACGCCGGCCGCTTCCAGCGCGGCGGCGAAATTGCGCGCGATGTCGCGCTGGTAGAACTGGCGCGCCGACAGGCTGACGGACACCGTCAGCATCTGCCCCTGCGCGATCCACCTGCGCGCCTGTTCCACCGCCGTGGCCATCACCCACGCTCCCACCGGCAGGATCAGGGCGATTTCCTCCAGTACCGGCAAAAAGTCGAGCGGCATCATCAGGCCCAGCTCCGGGTGCTTCCAGCGCAGCAGCGCCTTCACGCCCGTGATCGTGCGCGTCTTCAAGTCCATGCGCGGCTGGTAGAACAGGGCGAATTCATTGCGTTCGAGCGCGTGGCGCAAGGCCGTCTCGAGGATGGTGCGCGAATACGATTGCGTCTGCATGCGCGGCGCGTAGCGCAGGCAGGTGCCGGGCGCGTGGCGCTTGGCCGCATACATGGCCAGGTCGGCCTTTTCGATCAGCGCATTGACGTCGTCGTCATCGTCCGGGTACAGGGCCACGCCCACGCTGGCCGCCACCGACAGGCTGTATTCGCCGATGACGAAGGGGGCAGCGATGGCGCCGACGATTTTCTCGGCCACCCGCTCGGCATCGTGCGCCGTGCGCAATTCCGTCAGCAGGATGATGAATTCGTCGCCGCCCTGGCGCGCCACCGTGTCGACCTTGCGCACGCACTGCTGCACCCGACGCGCGAACTCCGTCAGCACCTGGTCGCCCACGTCGTGCCCCAGGCTGTCGTTGATGGATTTGAAGCGGTCGATATCGACGAACAGCACCGCCAGCAACGCCTGGTGGCGGCGCGCGTAGGCGATGCCGTGCTCGAAGCGGATCTGGAAATGCAGCCGGTTCGGCAAACCCGTCAAGCCGTCGTGGTGGGCGATGAATTCCAGCTGCTGCTCGGCGCGCCGGCGCGCCGACACGTCGTGCAGCAGCAGCACCGCGCCGCCCTGCGCCAGTGGTGCGCAGCTGTACTGCACGTCGATGCGCTTGCCGTCGAGATGGCGCAGCAGCACGGCGCCGCGCGCCACTTCCAGCACTTCCTGCTGCGCCACGCAGTCGCGCACCTGGCGCGCCGCATCGATGGGCGTGCCGTCGTGGAACAGCGGCAGCAGCTGCGTCACGGGCTGGCCCAGGCCATCGTCGCCGAACAGCCCGCCCATGGCGCTGGCGCGGGGATTCAGGTAGCGCACGACGCCAGCGTGGTCGGTGCCGACGACGGCCGCAGGCAAGGCGTGCAGCAGCGCCAGCGCATCTGCCATGCGCTGCGCCTGCGCCGCCTGCAGCACCACGCCTGTCGCATGGCGCAGGCGCCACGTGCGCGCCGCCTGCCACTGGCAGGCCAGCAGCACGCTCAGCATCACGGCCAGGGTCAGGCACAGCGCCAGCAGCAGCGTCGTCATGCGTCACCCGGCAGGCAAGAGGTGGAAGACATGCTTTTCCTTTGCAACGCGCGCCATGCGGCCGGGCGCGGAACCATGCGGAAAGGAAATAATATAAGAATTCCGGCGCGATATTTGCCTGATCGGGCGCCGCTTGACTGGTGTCAATCACGGTGGGGCGTGATCACTGTTGCAATCCTCCCACAGACAATCTCACCAATTATTGCAACAATTGCTGCGCAACACTAAAATGAGAATGATTCTCATTCTTGGGAGTCAACTCCATTCATCTGAGTCCCTGCGCCCACGCCAGGACCGCAGCGGCATGGCCAGGCAAGCCAGGCGCAACACTCCCCCAGCGACGCATATTTTGAAACAGGCATCCGCCTGCTTCATCCACCACATCATCGCGACACCGGGAGTAATCAATGACAATACACAGCGCACAGCGAAAGGCCGCCGCATTGGCGCCAACCCTCATGGCCGCGGCCATTCTCGGCACCTTGGGTGCACCAGCCCTTGGCCAGACGCAGCAGCAGGAACAGAATCTGCCCGAGGTGCACGTCAACGCGCAGGCTGCCTCGGCCACCACCGAAGGCAGCGGCTCCTACACCAGCGGCAGCATGAACGCGGCCACGCGCCTGAACCTGTCCGTGCGCGAGACGCCGCAATCGGTCAGCGTCGTCACACGCCAGCAAATGGACGACATGAATATCCGCTCGGTCGAGGACATCGCCAATGTCACGCCGGGGCTGAGCCTGAACAAGGGCGCCACTGAGCGGGCCAGCTTTTATTCGCGCGGTTTCTCGATCAGCAATTTCACGGAAGACGGCCTGACCATGTCGGCCGACGGCGACACCCTCGGTTTCGCTACCCTGGCCATGTACGACCGCGTCGAAATCCTGCGCGGCGCGGCCGGCATGCTCAATGGCGTGGGCAACCCGTCGGGCACGATGAATTTCGTGCGCAAGCGCCCCACGGCGCAGAACGAGGTGTCGCTCACGGGCAGCATCGGCCGCTACAACGACTACCGCGGCGAAGTCGATGCGCGCGGCGCACTGAACCAGGCGGGCAGCCTGCGCGGACGCGCCGTGGCCGCCTACCAGGATACCGACACGTTCATCTCGAACTACCGCCACAAGCGCGCCCTGCTCTACGCCACCGCCGATGCCGACCTGTCGCGCGACACGACCCTGAGCGTGGGCTTTCACGTCAACGACGAGCGCAATCCCGGCTCCACGTGGTACGGCTTGCCAACGGCGCTCGACGGCAGTTTCCTGCCGCTCGACCGCTCGGCCAGCAACGCGCCCGACTGGACCTTCTGGAACAAGAAAAACACGCGCCTGTTCGCCGAACTCGAACACCGGCTGGGCGACGGCTGGAAGGTCAAACTGGCGGCGCAGGCGCTGCAGGACGAACTCGACTCCGTCGTCACGGGCATCGCCCGCGTGCCGAAGACAAATCTGTTCCGCCTCAGCGCGGCCAACGCCTTTGTCTACGACCGCCAGCAGCGCATAGTCGATGCGCAGGCAGCCGGTCCTTTCAGCCTGCTGGGCCGCCGCCATGAAATCGTCTTCGGCGCCAACTACCGCACGCGCGATACCGAGGACAAGGGCTACAAGTCGGTGCCCGACTACAGCTACACCTTCAACCCCGTGCGCTGGGATACGGGCGCGCCCGTGAAACCCGCGATCGGCACCTTCTATTATGGCCAGGACAGCAAGACGAAGCAGACGGGCGTCTACACGACGGCCCGCTTCAGCCTGGCCGATCCGCTGGCCCTGCTGGTGGGCGGCCGCGTCGACTGGTACGACTATCGCGCCATCAACACGTTTTCGGGCGCGCGCTCCGGCTACAAGGTGAGCCGGGAAGTCACGCCATATGCCGGCTTGGTGTACGACGTCGACGCCCACCATTCGCTGTACGGCAGCTGGACCAGCATCTTCAATCCGCAAAGCGCCGTCGACAGGAATGGCGTGCTGCTCGATCCCGTCACGGGCATCAACATGGAAGCGGGCGTGAAGGGCGAATACTTCGGCGGCGCGCTGAACGCCTCGGCGGCCGTGTTCCGCATCGTGCAAAAGAACCTGGCGACAGCGCTGCCGCTGACGCAGTGCGGTCCCGGCCTGCTGTCTTGCTCCGAGGCGGCCGGTGAAGTGCGCAGCGACGGGTTTGAACTGAGCGTGTCCGGCGCGTTGACGCCGCGCTGGCAGGTCAACGCGGGCTTTACCTACAACACGGCCGAATACGCCAAGGCGCAAGGCAGCAATGCCGTCGGCGCGCGCTATGCGGCCGAGCGCCCCAGCCGCCTGCTGCGCCTGTCCACCAGCTATCGCCTGTCCGATGCGTGGCGCGTCGGCGGCGCGCTACGGGCGCAGAACCATATCTACAAGACCAACAGCGCCATCCGCCAGGGCGGCTACGCGGTGGCCGACCTGAACGCGGGCTGGCAAGTGAACCGCCAGCTCGACGTGCGCCTGAGCGTGACCAACGTCTTCGACCGCAGCTACTACCAGGCCATCAGCAGCATCGACAGCGGCAATGCATTCGGCGATCCGCGCAGCGCCGTGCTGACGGCGAAGTACACGTTTTAAGCCAGCGCCAGCCGGCCCGGCTTCAGTTCCGGCGTCGACGCCAGCGCCGGCGCCGCATGCAGCTTGAAGATGCTGACGGCGTCGGCCAGACTGGCCGCCTGCTGCTGCAGCGCGTCTGCGGCGGCGGCGGCCTGCTCCACCAGGGCCGCGTTCTGCTGCGTCACGCCATCCATCTGGCTGATGGCGATGCTGATCTGTTCGATGCCGTCGCGCTGCTCCACGCTGGCCACGGCGATCTCGCCGATGATGGCGTTGACGCGCTGCACGCTGCTCACCACGTCATCCATCGTGCGCCCCGCCTGGCCGGCCAGCACGCTGCCCTCTTCCACCGTGCGCACGGATTCGCCGATCAGCTGCTTGATTTCCAGGGCCGCTGCAGCCGAGCGTTGCGCCAGGTTGCGCACTTCCGTCGCCACGACGGCGAAGCCGCGTCCCTGCTCGCCCGCGCGCGCCGCTTCCACCGCCGCATTCAGGGCCAGGATATTCGTCTGGAAAGCGATGCCGTCGATGACGGCGATGATGTCGACGATGCGCTTCGACGAGGCATTGATATGGCTCATGGTCTGCACCACCTGCGCCACGGCCTCGCCGCCGCGCTGCGCCACGTCGGAAGCGCCGCCGGCCAGCTGGCGCGCCTGATCCGCGTTGTCGTTATTCTGCCGCACGGTGGACGTCAGCTCGATCATCGAGGCGGCCGTTTCTTCCAGCGAACTGGCTTGCTCCTCCGTGCGCGACGACAGGTCCATGTTGCCGCTGGCGATTTCAGCGGACGCCGTGGCGATGGCGTCCGTGCCGGCGCGCACCCGTCCCACGATGGCGGCCAGGTTGCCGCTCATCGCTTTCAAGGCGCGCAGCAGGTCGCCGATTTCATCGCGGCTGCCGTCGGCCACCACGGCGCGCAAGTCGCCCGCCGCCACCTGCTGGGCGATGCCGACGGCCGCGCCCAGCGGCACCGTGATGCTGCGGATCAGCCACCACACGGTGACGGAGCCCACGACCAGGGTCACCAGCACGGTGGCCAGCATGGCGATGCTGGCGCTGCGGTGCGCGGCATCATCCTGCTCCTTCATCTGCGCCATCAGGGCGTGCGACTGCTTGCCGATGGCCGTGACGATGGCGTCGATCTGGCGCGTCGGTTCGCGGTCCATGCCCTTGACCAGCGCATCGACGGTCTGCGCGCTGTCGGCGCGCGCGCCGTCATACTTCTGCAGCGCCGCCAGGTAGCTCACGCCCAGCGCGTCGTGCGCCTGCAGCGCCTGCTCCACGGGTGCCGTGTCGAGTTTTAATGCGCCCATCATCACCTGCAGGCTTTTCAATTCCTTGCGCGTCTGCGCGCCGCTGGCGACAAACGCTTCGCGGTAGCGCTGGAAGGCGGCAGCATCGCCGCCGCGCAGCAGGATGTTTTTCCATTCCTGCACCTGGATCTTGAATTCCACCTGCGCGCTGCGCGCCGCGTCGACCGCTTCCGTCAAGGCGACGGAGCGCTGCATGGCGTCCGCGCTGCGCGCACTGGCCGCGTCGAGCGCACTCCAGCCACGCGCGCCAACGAACACCAGCGCAAGAAAGAAGAAGGCGCCCAACAGACCCAGGCGGACGGAGATTTTCAGATTCGCGAGTTGCATGTGTTTCTCCCGGCGGCAAGAACAGGATGGCAACAAAGGCGCCACCAAAACTATCCAATTCTCACCAAATAGGGAAATCATGGGGCGCGCCCCGTGAAAAACCAAGCAGCGCTTTCGTTAGAGAAACACTTTCAACATAGAAACAACAAATTACAGCGCAAGGTTGACTGGATGGTCATGATTTTCCGTCACCGTCATGGTCATCCGGGCAAGCTTGCCCGTACCCGCATCAAGGCAGCATACGGGTCAGTACATCGTCCTTGCGCACGCGGTGATGGAACACGGCGGCCAGCACATGCAGGCCCACCACGCCCCAGGCTGCCCATTTGCCCAGGAAGTGGTGCACGCTATCCACCGGCGCCTCGAAGCTTTCCCAGGTCATGCCGAAAGTCGTCGCCATCGACTCGAACAGCGCCGTATCGCGAAAGCTGGGCACGGTAAACAGGCCAAAGTCGGTATGCAGGCCCGTACCCACGTAGCCGGTCAGGGGCAGCGCGATCAGCAGGCCATACAGGCCCCAGTGCGCGGCGTGCGCCAGTTTGTGCTCCAGCGCGGAGCCGGGCGGATCCTGCGGCTGCACGTCGAGCAGCCGCCACGCCAGGCGCGGCAGCACCAGCGCGCCCACCAGCAAGCCCAGCATCCAGTGCACGTTCAGTACCGCCAGCGTACCGGGCGCCTCCTCGTCCAGGAACCAGATCACATAGTAGACAACGACATACGCGCCGATAAAGGCGGCGGCGCTGGTCCAGTGAAAGAACTTGGCGAGCGCGCCAAAACGGTCGGCGTTATTTTTCCATTGCATGGGGCGGTTCCTGGGAAGTGAAAGCGGATGCGGGGTCGGCCAGCAGGCCGCTGAGCAGCTTGTCGAGAGCGGCCAGCGACATGGCCAGCCGCGCGGGCGGGTCGCCATCGGCTTCGGCGATCCAGAAAGCCGCTTCGGTCACGGCGCCATACAGCATGCGGGCCGTCACGCCAGTATGCGCAGGCAGCGCCACGCCTTCATCGATCAGCCCCTGCAGCGCCGCCTGCAACGCGGCGACGCCGACGCTCTGGTGCGCCTGCGGCACGTCGCCGAACATGGCGCGCGCATCCTGCAGGATGATGCGGCGCAGTTCGGGCACCAGCGCCAGTTCCAGGTAGCCCTGGCAGCGGCGGCGAAACGCTTGCCACGAAGAGGGCGCGGCGTCCGCCATGGCTTGCAGGCGCTCGCCAACTTCGCCCTCGAGCTGATCGATCACGGCAAGCAGCAGTTTTTCCTTGCTGCCGAAATGGTGGTACAACGCGCCGCGGGTCAGGCCGGCGGCGGCCGTGAAATCATCCATCGAGGTATTCGCATAACCCTGTTCGGCGAACGCATGGCGCGCCGCCGCCAGCAGCCGGGCGCGGGTTTCCTCGATCATGCTGCTGCGACTGCGGCGCGGGGGTGATACGGTGGAGACGGGCATGGACAGTCCTTTCACATACGTAGCGTATGTGAAAGCATGTTATTGACATACGTTGCGTATGTCAATGCAAAAATACCTGCCGGCGTCAGTGCGCAGCCGCTCCCGCGAACTCCGCGCGCAGCAGCGGATACAGCCGCCGGTAGCGCGCCAGGCGGTCGTCCAGCACGGCGGACGCTTGCGGCGCCACCGTTTCCTGCACGGGCGGGCGCGTGCACACCTGCGCGGGCGGCAAGCCCGTCACCGCCATCTGCGCCAGGCGCGCCGCGCCCATGGTGCCGCCGGCCACGCCATGGTCGTGGCGCAGCACGTCCAGGCCGGACGCATTCGCGCATAGCTGCGCCCAGAAGCGGCTGCGCGAACCGCCGCCCACGAATGACGCTTCCTTCAGGTGCGTGCCAGCGCTGCGCAGGGCCGCGTTGCCGTCGGCCATGGCAAAGGCCACGCCTTCCATCGCGCTGTAGGCCAGCTCGGCGCGCCCGTGTTCCGTCGACAGGCCGAAAAACACGCCACGTGCGGAGGCGTCATTGTGCGGCGTGCGTTCGCCGCTCAAATACGGCAGGAAGATGGGCGCCGTGCGCGCCTCGACGTTTTCCGCCAACCTTGCCAGCTCGCCGATGTCGCCCGACTGCGTCAGCCGCGCCACCCAACTGAGGCTGGAGGCGGCGCTGAGGATCACGCTCATCTGGTGCCAACGCTCGGGCAGGCAATGGCAGAACGCATGCACGCCCTGGCCCGGATTCGGCGCAAAACCATCGCTGCCGGCGAACAGCACGCCCGAGGTACCCAGCGACAGCAGGCCGGCCCCCGGCTCCACCACGCCCAGGCCCACGGCGGCGGCCGCGTTGTCGCCCGCGCCGCCGGCCAGCAGCACCGGATGCGCGATGCCCCACTCCTGGCACAGGGATGGGCGCACCTGCGCCGCAGCGTCGCTGCCTTCGACGAGGCGCGGCATATGCTCGCGCGTCAAGCCAGTAGCGGCCAGCATGCGCTCGGACCAGTCGCGCCTGGCCACGTCCAGCCACAGGGTGCCGGAAGCGTCGGACATGTCGGACACATACTCGCCCGTCAGGCGCAGGGCCACGTAATCCTTCGGCAGCAAGACCTTGGCCGTGGCGCGGAACAGCGACGGTTCGTACTTTTGCAGCCACAGCAGCTTGGGCGCCGTAAAACCCGGCATGGCCTGGTTGCCCGTGATGGCGCGCGACTCGGGCACCAATGCTTCCAGTTCCACGCATTCGGCAAACGCGCGCGTATCGTTCCACAGGATGGCCGCGCGCAGCACGTGCTGCTGCTTGTCGAGCAGGGTGGCGCCATGCATCTGGCCCGACAGGGCGATGCCGCGCAGGCCGGAAAACGCCACCGGCTGCGCAGTGCGGATGGCGGCGATGACGTCCAGGGTGGCATGCCACCAATCCTCGGGATTCTGTTCCGACCAGCCGGGATGAGGACTGGAGACGCGCAGGGTCACGCCGGCGCTGGCAAGGATGGCCTGGGCGTCATCGGTGAGGATGGCCTTGACTTCGGAAGTGCCGATATCGATACCGAGATAAGTCATTTGATTCCAAAAGAAAGTTAAGAATGGCCGTCGCCGGACGGCTCGGGCATGTTCATCAGCAGGCAGGAGCGGAATTTCGACGGCGACATCTGCTTGTGGGCCAAAAACTGGCGGTTGAAATTGGAAAGGTTGTTGTATCCCGTGCGGTAGCAGATATCGGTGACCTTCATGTCCGTGTTCATCAGCAGCTCGCAGGCCAGCGCGATGCGCTCCTGGTTCACGTATTGAATGAACGAGGTGCCCGTGTGCTTGCGGAAGAAACGCGTGAATTTCAAGGTGTTCATTTCCGCCACGTCGGCCACGTCCTGCTCGCAGAAATCCAGGGTGATGTTTTGCTTGATATAGGCCAGCACCAGGTTGATGGTGGACGACATGTAGCGCCCCGCCTGCGCCAGGTAGGTGACGCTGGCCAGCGGGCGCCGCTCGCGGCAGTCGCACAGCTCGCCGAACAGGCGCGTAAACAGTTCGACGCGGCGCAAGCCCTGCGCCGTCGTCAATTCCTTCATCAGCGGCACCAGGCGCAGGCCCAGCGCATCGGGAAACTGCAAGCCCCTGCCTGCCTCGCCCAGCAACGCTTTCAGGGGCGCCATTTCCGGGAACAGCAGCGCGCAACGTTCGATGAAGTCGCTGGAAAACTGCAGCACCAGGTCGCGCTCGGGCAGGACCACGCCTTCCGGCAGTTCGCTGACCCAGTTGTGCGGCAGGTTCGGCCCTGTCAGGATCAGATTGCCCGCCCCGTAACTGCCGATATGGTCGCCGATAAAAAATTTTCCATTCGATGTGATGATGAAGTGCAGCTCATACTCGGGATGAAAATGCCATTTCGCCACGGTGTGCGGAAAGCCGTGCGCCCACGCGCGAAACGATTCGTGGATCGGTTTGTGGATCAGTTCCAGGTCAGGCGTCACGGCAGTTCCCTTGCGCAGTCTCGGTGCCAGCTATTCTAACCACTTACTGACCACTGAGCGCCACGGCCAGCCCGCTGTCGGCGTCGAACAGATGCATGTGCTCTTCATCGAAGGCCAGCGCCAGGGTCTGCCCTACCTGCGCCGCGCTGTTGGCCGCATTCGCCGGCAGCAGGGCCGACAAGGTCAAGGCGCCGCACTGAAAACTGATCAGCGCTTCCGCGCCCAGCAGCTCGACCAGGTCGACCACGCACGCCAGGCCATGCGTGCCGGCCGGTTCCTGCGTTCGTGCCTGCGCTGGCGCTGCCCGCAAATGATTCGGACGCAGGCCGAAGACCACACGCGAACCCGCCGCCAGCGCGGCGAAGCGTGGCGAGACCAGGGGCCAGCGGTAGCCGGCGCACACCAGCACCGTTTGTCCGCCCTCCTTTTCGACGACGCCATCGATGAAGTTCATGGCCGGCGTGCCGATGAAGCCGGCCGCGAACAGGGTGCGCGGATGGTTGTACAGTTCCGCCGGCGTGCCAATCTGCTCGATATGCCCGCCCTTCATCAACACCACCCGGTCGGCCAGAGTCATCGCTTCGAGCTGGTCGTGCGTGACGTACAGGGTGGTGGTGCGCAGGCGACGGTGCAAGCGCTTGATGTCGGCGCGCAGCTGCGCGCGCAGCTTGGCGTCGAGATTCGACAGCGGTTCGTCGAACAGGAACACCTGCGGCGTCTTGATCATGGCGCGCGCAATCGCCGTGCGCTGCTGCTGGCCGCCCGACATGGCGCGTGGCTTGCGATCGAGCAGGCTGTCCAGGCTGAGGATGGCCGCCACCTCGCGCACCCGGCGCTCGATCTCGTCGTTCGGCACCTTCAGGCGACGCAAGCCGAAAGCGATATTGTCGTACACCGTCATGTGCGGATACAGCGCGTAATTCTGGAACACCATCGCCACGTTGCGCGCGCGGGGCGGCAAATCGTTGACGACGGCGCCGCCGATCAACAGCTCGCCGCCGCTGATGTCTTCCAGGCCCGCGATCATGCGCAGCAAGGTCGACTTGCCGCAGCCCGATGGCCCCAGCAGGACGATGAATTCGCCGTCATCGATTTCCAGGTCGAACGGCTGCAGCACGGCCGTCTTCTCGTCATACGTCTTGTTCAGCTGCCTGCAGGCGATATTTGCCATGGTTAGTCTCCTGCCAGTTCGATCTGGATCTTGACGTCGCGCGGATGACACTTGGCCGCTTCCTCGAACGCCTGCACGCCGTCGGCAAAGCCGAAGGTGCGCGAAATGAAGGGCTTGACGTCGATCTTGCCGGAGGCCAGCAAGGCGATGGCGCGCGGGAAGATGTTCGCGTAGCGGAACACCGACTCGATGCGCACTTCCTTGGCCTGGATGGCGACGACATCCAAAGGCACCTTATCCGGCGGCATGCCGACCAGCACCAGGCAGCCGTTCGGGCACAGCAGGTCGACGATGTTGTCGTAGGCGCGCATGCTGCCGCTGGCCTCAAAGACGATGTCGGCGCCCCAGCCATCGGTAGCCTCGCGCACCGTGTCGGCCAGGCTGGCCTGGCGCACGTCGACCGTGGTCACGGCGGGATTGCCGGCGAACAGGGCCAGCTTTTCCGGCACCAGGTCGGCCAGGATCACGCGCGAGCAGCCGCCCGCCAGCGCGGCCAGGGTGTTCATGGCGCCGATGGTGCCCGCGCCGATCACCACGGCCACATCACCCGGCTTGATGGCCGCCTTTTTCGCCGCCTGCAAGCCGATGGCCAGCGGTTCGACGATGGCGCCTTCGCCGAAGCTGACGCTGTCGGGCAGCTTGAAGGTGAACGCGGCCGGATGCACGACGTACGGCGTGAGGCAGCCGTGGATGGGCGGCGTGGCCCAGAAGCGCACGGCCGGATCGAGGTTGTACAGGCCGCGCATGGTGGCCGGCGAATCGAACTGCGGCACGCCCGGCTCCATGCAGACCCGGTCGCCCACCTTCAGGTGCGTGACTTCCACGCCCACTTCCGCCACCACGCCGGAGGCCTCGTGGCCGAGCACCATCGGCGCTTCGACGGCGAAGGGGCCGATCCTGCCGTGCTTGAAGTAATGCACGTCGCTGCCGCAGATGCCGACGGTATGAATCCTGATTTTCACGTCACGCGGGCCGACGGCGAGCGGCACGTCGATGTCGCGCAAGGTGATTGAATGCGCCTGTTCCAGTACGAGTGCTTGCATGATTGTCTTCCTTGTTTATCGTTATTTATGTTTGAGCATGGAGTTAAGCAACCGGCCCAGGATGCCGACGAACAGCAGCGGCGGCAGCGCCAGCAGCACGGTGGAAGCGTTCACCACGCCCCACGGCACTTCCTGCCCCATCGAGGTAAACGCCGACGCCACCACGGGCAGGGTCATGCTTTTCGACGAGGTGAGCGCCAGCGCGATCATCAGTTCATTCCAGACCAGCACGAAGCTGAAGACGATGCCGCCCATCAGGGTCTTCGAGGCCACCGGCAGGGCAACGTGCCAGAACACCTGGTACGGGCCATAGCCATCGAGCGCCGCCGCTTCCTCGATCTCTTTCGGGATGCGCGCAAAGGCGGGAATCGACAGCCAGATGATGGTCGACAGGGTCACCAGCAGATACGTCACCACCATCGACAGGCGCGAGTCGTACAAGCCCAGGTCGATCCAGATCGAAATCAGCGGAATGGCGACGGCCACGGGCGGCAAGAAGCGCAAGGACAGCAGGAAGAACTGGATATCCTTCTTGGCGGGAACCGGATAGCGGGCGATCGCATACGCGGCCGGCACGCCCAGCACGGCGCCCAGGAGCACGGCCACGCCGACGATGGCCACGCTGTTGCCCAGTCCCGTCAGCACTTCCGGACTGGCCAGCACCTGCTTGTAGTTGGCCAGGGTCGGGCTGAAGAAAAAGCGCGGCACGGGCGTGACGATGTCCATCAGATCCTTGAAGGAATTGAGCACGGCCCACAGGATGGGAAACAGCGCCACCAGGACGATCACCGTGGTGATGGCAGTGGTGGTGACGGCGCCAAGGCCGCGCGTAACAGTCAGTTTTCCCATTTGGCGACCCGCTTCCAGAGTAAGGTGAAAATGACGGTGGTGGCCAGCATCATCAGCACGGCCATGCTGGACGCGTACGATACCTTGCCCATCAGGCCGATGCCTTGCGCATACGCGTACATGTCCAGCGTTTCGGTGGAGATGCCGGGGCCGCCCTTGGTCATCACGTAGATCAGGTCGAACGAGCGCAGCGACTCGACCATCTTGATGAACACCAGGCTCATGATGGGTACCTTCAGCATCGGCAGCGCAATGTACGCATACACCTGCAGCGTGCTGGCGTAGTCGAGGCGCGCCGCTTCCAGCGGTTCGGCGGGCAGGGTTTCCAGCAGCTTTAGGATGACGGCGCCGAAGAACAGGCCCCACTGCCAGATGTCGACCAGCGCCACCGCGTACAGGGCCGTGGCAGGGTCGGACAGCAAGGCCGTGCCGCCCAGGCCCACGATTTCCAGCAGCCAGTTCAAAATGCCCATCAGCGGCGAATACATGAACTTCCAGATAAAGGCGGCCGACACGCGCGGCAGCAGCACCGGCACGATCAGGAGCAGCGCGATGATGTCGCGGGTGCGGCCCTTGACTCGCTCGAACAGGAACACGGCCAGCAGCACGCCGACGATCAGCGAGCCGGCCACGGTGACCACTTCCCAGATGGCCGACACCTGCACGGCATTGATGAAGCGGCGGTCGCCGAACAGGCGGAGAAAATTGGCAAAGCCGACGTAGTCGCTGTCGCTGTAGCGCAGCACGCGGTTTTGCAGGGCCAGGTTGATGGCGGCGATGGTGGGCACCAGGCCCAGTATCAGCAGGACCAGCAGCGGCAGCGTCAGAAAGACGGCCGGCAGCCAGGTATGGCGTTTTTTACGGATGGAATGCGGCATGGTGATGGCTTTCAAACGTGAACAGGCGAGCGCTGGCTTTAACCCCAAGGCAAGAGCCGGGGTCAGACCCGGCGGGGGATTGCGCCCCAGTGGGGCGCAATCCGATCGCGAAGCGACTGACCCCGCGGCTTATTTGCGTTTACTGGCCCGCTGCATCACTTCCGTGGCGTACTCATTCGCCTCATCGAGCGCGCTCTGCACGTCGCCGCGCGTGCCCGTAAACACCTCTTCCAGCACCACGCCCAGGTTGTCGCCGATGTCCGGCCACTCTGGGCTAGGCCAGATGGTGACGCGCGAGACGGGCGTGGTGTCCGTCAGGCCCGCCTGGATCTGCGGCTTGACGTGCTTGCGGAAGTAGTCGCTGGCGATGGTGCTGCTGCGGTTGTAGTCGCTGAAGACGTTGTCCTTCAGGCGCGCCTGTTCCTGCTCCTTGCCCGTGGCGAAAGCGATGAACTTGCCGGCCGCCTGGCGCGTGCATTCATCTTTGGCTCCTGTGGCGGAAATGGCCAGACCATGGCCGTACGCGGCCGACGCCAGCGGCGCGGGCGGGCGCACGTAGCCGACCTTGTCGACCACCGACGATTTTTTCGGGTCTTCCATCCAGTCGGCGAAGGGCGTCGACTCGATCATGAAGGCCACCTTGCCCGACCTGAACGCTTCGAGCGCATTGCTCCAGTCGTAGGTGGCGCCGCCCGGCGGCGAATACTTGAACAGGTCGCGGTACAGGGTGGTCGCTTTCACGGCCTGCGGCGAATTAAAGGTCGGCACGCCATCCTTTTCCCACTTGCCGCCGGCGGCCAGCATGAACGGCGACCAGCGCCAGACATTCATGCCAGAGCCGCGCTGGCCCCGCGCCGCCCAGCCGTAGACATTTGGCGGGCTGTTCATTTTCTTCACGGCGGCGACCAGTTCGTCGAGCGTCTTCGGCACGGCAATGTCGGCCTTTTCCAGCAGGTCGCGGCGGTAGAACAGGAAGTCGCTGCCGCCGATCAGGGGCGCGAAATACGCCACGCCCTTGTACGAGGCGACGGCGCGGCGGCCCGGCAGAAAGTCGTCGTAGTCGGCTTCCTTGGGCAAGTATTTGAGCAGGGGGACGACCCAGCCGGCCGTGGCAAATTCGGCCACGTTGGCTTCGTCGATGTAGTAGATCTGGTAGGAGCCGGCCTTGGTGGAAGCATCGAGCCTGGCCTTGGAGCGGCGGTCGTTTTCGCCGAAATAGCTGATTTGTACCTTGGTGCCGCTTTTCTTTTCATACTCGGCGAGGGTCTTTTCCATCACCGTCAGGCCCAGGCTTTTTTGCGCCAGCACCTTGATCACGGGCACCGAGCAGCTTTGTGCCGAGGCGTCTGCAAACCCGGCGGACATGAGGGCGCCCCATGCAACAGCAGTCATGATTTTCATAACACGTCTCCATTTTTATAGTCCGGCGGTTTTCCACCGGTGAAACCACTATAAAAACAAAGACGGCGCATCACCACTACAAAAGGTGCCGGTTTCTAAATACTTTTTTTCACTTCGCCGATACGGATTTGCCGCTCAATCCTGGCGAAAATCCTTGCGGTAGATATTCGTCTCCCTGCCCTCCGGCGGCAGGCGCGAGAAACGCTCGTAGCGCAACCCCAGCTTGTTGAGCAGATTGATCGACGCCTGGTTCTGCTGCGAGGTGATGCCGTACAGGGTGCGCAGGCGCAGTACCTGCTGCGCGTGCCGCACGATGGCGGCCGCCGCCTCGTAGGCATAGCCCTGGCCCCAGTAAGCGGGACGCACGGCATAGCCGATATCGGGGCCGGGCAGGCTGTCGCGGCGCACCAGGCCAGCCATGCCGACAAGCGCGCCATCGCTGCGGCGCTCGACGATGTACAGGGAATAGCCGTGCTCGCGGAACTGCGCCATCGGCCCCGTTTCCAGGGCCGCGCGGGCCGCCTCCACGGTGTGGAGGTTGCGCTGACCGATGTTGGCGATCCACGACGGGTCGTTGACCAGCTCCAGATAGAAGGCCGCATCGTCCGGCGTCACCGTGCGCAGGCGCAGGCGCGGCGTCTCGCAGATGGTGATGGCGCCGCTCATGCCGGCCACTGCATCGGGTCGCTCAGCAGCTGGTACATCACGTAGGCGTCCACATAGCCCAGTTGCGCGTGGCGGTAGGCCAGCGGCAGGGTGGCGACCACCGTGAAGCCCAGTTTTTTCCACAGGGTGACGGCGGCCAGGTTGGTACTGACGACGAAGTTGAACTGCATCGCCAGGTAGCCCGCGCGGCGCGCTTCTTCCATGCAGTGCACGCCCAGCAGGCAGCCCACGCCCACGCCCTGCGCAGCCGGGTCGACCATGAACGAGGCATTGGCCACGTGCGAGCCATGGCCCGGCTGGTTCGCCACCAGCTTGTACATGCCCAACAGCCGCTCCGTGCCCATCACGGCGACGAAGCTTTGTACGCCAGCGCCGAACCAGTAGGCGTGGCACGCTTCGCGCGTGGTATCGGCGGGGAAGGTATAGGTGTCGCCGGCGGCCACCAGCGTCTGGAAGATCGGCCACATGGCGTCAAAATCGGCTTCGGTGGCCGGGCGGATGTCAATTTCTTTCAAGGCGGTGCTCCCGATAACAAGTGATGGCTGATTGTATCAGCGCCCCAGGCGGAAATTCACACTATCGGGCCGCCCCGGCAGGTGCAGGCGCGATTGTGCGCGGGGCGATTCGCTGACGATTTTCCCGCGCCGCAGCACCAGGCGCCGCGCCGCGCGCAGGCGCAGCGCTTCCACCGTCGAACTGCAATCGAGGATCAGCAAGTCCGCATGGCAGCCGGGCGCGATGCCGTAGCCTTCGAGACCGAGGATGCGCGCCGGCGTCTCCGTCACGGCCAGGAAGCAGTCGTGCATCGCTTGCTGGCCCGTCATCTGCGCCACGTGCAGTCCCATGTGCGCCACTTCCAGCATATCGCCCGAACCGAGGCTGTACCACGGATCCATCACGCAGTCGTGGCCAAAGGCGACGGGAATGCCGGCGGCCAGCATCTCGGGCACGCGCGTCATGCCGCGCCGCTTCGGATACGTATCGTGGCGCGCCTGCAGGGTGATGTTGATGAGGGGGTTGGCGATGGCCGCCACGCCCGCCTCGCGGATCAGCGGCAGCAGTTTGCTCACATAATAATTGTCCATCGAATGCATGGACGTCAGGTGCGACCCCGTCACCCTGCCCTGCATGCCAAGGCGCTGGCTGTGGAAGGCCAGGGTTTCGATGTGACGCGACAGCGGGTCGTCCGACTCGTCGCAATGCATGTCCACCATCAGGCCCCGTTCGCAGGCAAATTCGCACAGCAGGCGCACGGATTCCGCGCCGTCGGCCATGGTGCGCTCGAAATGCGGGATGCCGCCCACCACGTCGACGCCCATGGCGATGGCGCGCTTCAGATTGTCGAAGGCGCCGGGGCTGCGCAGGATGCCATCCTGCGGGAAGGCCACCAGCTGCAAATCCAGATACGGCGCCACCTGGCGTTTCACGTCGAGCAGCGCTTCGACGGCCAGCAGGCGCGGGTCGCAGATGTCCACGTGCGAGCGGATGGCCAGCAAGCCGCGCGCCACGGCCCAGTCGCAATACTGCAAGGCGCGGTCCACCAGCGCCTGCTGCGTCAATTGCGGCTTCAATTCGCCCCACAGGGCGATGCCTTCGAGCAAAGTACCGGAGGCGTTCACGCGCGGCAGGCCATAGCTGAGCGTGGCATCCATGTGGAAGTGGGCGTCGACAAACGGTGGCGTGACCAGGTCGCCGGCGGCGTCGATCTCTTGCGCGCCCGTCACGGGCAAGGCGGGGCCGACGGCGGCGATGCGGCCGCCCTCGATGGCGATATCGATGGCGCGGCGCCCGTCGGGCAGGCTGGCATTGCGGATGACTAGGTCCATGCGGACACTCCTTCGGTTGACTGCGGTACCTGGTGCTTCCAGTGCATTGTCATCTTATTTCCTCAAGGATGCTGCAGTGCACGAATATACTCACTGGCAAAAGCGTAGCCATAGATTCCATGACAACGCTTTGCGCACGCGCAAACTTTCTGCAAATGCTGCCAGGCGCATGAATACAGCCAGCCCGTGGCAAACATGCGGCGCACGCCCTTGAGAAAATAGCTTTCAACTAACTCGAATCACCGCTAGAATATTCATATTGCGTTGCATCATAAAAAGTCCATGATCAGCTTTTAGCGCGCTACCCACTTTACAAAACGCGGCCAACTCTGGTTTTCGGGATTTTGCAGAGCGTTTTGCCAGCATTTTAATCCGTACAAAGGAGTAAATATGTTTCCGCTTCCTGAACAATTTTCCAGCGCCGCCAAGTCGCAACTGGAAAACCAGCTGCAAATCTTCAGCACCCTCACCAGCAAAGTCTTTGAAAGCGCCGAGAAAATCATCGCCCTGAACCTGAATGCAGGCAAGGCCGCCCTGTCGCACACGGCGGAAACGGCGCAGCACCTGCTGGAAACGCAGGATCCGCGCGACTTCTTCAGCTACAGCACCAGCCAGGCCCAGCCGAACATCGAAAGCGTGCTGGCCTACAGCCGCCAGCTGTTCGGCATCGCCTCGAGCACCCAGGCTGAATTGCTGGCCTCGGCCAAGGCCCGCCTCGATGCGGTCGCCCCTGCCATCGCTCCCGCGCCTGCAGCAGCCAAGCCCGCGCTGGCCGCCGTACCTGCGCCTGCAGCGGCACCTGCCCCCGTTGCCGCCAAGCCTGCAGACGTGGTCAAGCCTGCCGCCAAGGCAGCGCCAGCCCCCGCACCAGTCGCCGCGCCGGCAGCCAAACCGGAAGCGGCGCCTGCCAAGGTTGCCGAGAAGATTGCCGACAAGCCTGCCGTGAAAGCGGTCGAAGCCAAGCCGGCAGCCAAGCCTGAAGCGGTCAAGCCCGCACCGGCGCCCGTCGCCGCGCCAGCGAAAGCCGCCGCGCCCGCACCGGCCAAGCCGGCCGCGAAACCATTTCCTACAAGCAAACCGGCCGCCAAGCCAGCCAGCGCCGCCGGCAAGACCGTGGCCAAGGCCGCCGTGAAGCACGCCCCTGCGCCAGCCGCCAAGCCGGCAGCCAAGGTTGCGCCTAAGGGCACGCCATCGAAACAGCTCGACATGCTGGGCGGCAAAGGCAGCGGTCGCAAGTAAGCCTCGCGCACGGCACTGATGCAGCAAAACAACGGGCTACGGCCCGTTTTTTGCGTGCCCGCCCACAGCGCGCTTTTCCGCCTTGTTGTATCCTACGCGTACTTTCCGTCCGCGTGCCCGTCCTTCCGCCCCGCGACACCCCATTATTCAAAACAAAAGGTAACCATGAGTTTATCGAGGCTCATCGCCGGCTTCGTGCGTCAGCATTGGCCGGCGTATGCCGCCGCTGCCGTCATGCTGACAGGCGTGGCAACACTGACCGTCTGGATCCCGCGCCGCGTGGGCGCCATCATCGACGCCCTGGCCGCACACCGCATGACGGCGGCCGAACTGTGGCTTGAGCTGCTGACCCTGCTCGCCGTGGGCGTCGTCATTTACTTCCTGCGCGTGGGCTGGCGCATCACCCTGTTCAAGGCCGCCTACCAGCTGGGCGTGATGCTGCGCACGCGCTTCTACACGCGCATGTCGCAGCAGGGCGCGTCGTTTTACCAGAACCAGCGCACGGGTGACCTGATGGCGCTGGCGACGAACGACATCGACGCCATCGAAATGGCCGCCGGCGAAGCCATGCTGGCCGGCTTCGACGGCACCCTGACCCTGCTGATGGTGCTGGGCATCATGCTGCTGGGCGTGGACTGGCGCCTGGCCTGCATCGCCCTCCTGCCCTTCCCGCTGATGGGACTGGCCTTCTGGCGCATCTCCAGCCATATCCACACGGCGTCGACGGATTCGCTGAAACGCTTTTCCGCGCTGAACGACCATGTGCAGGAATCGCTGTCGGGCGTGCGCACCCTGCGCGCGCTGGGCCTGGAAGAGCGCAGCAGCAAGCAGTTTTCCACCCTGGCCGGCCACGCGGCCAACGCCAGCCTGACGGCGCAGCGCTGGGAAGCGGCGTACGAGCCGGCCGTCGGCCTGACCCTGACGGCCGCCACGGCGCTGACCCTGGGCCTGGGCGGCTACCTCGTGTGGCAAGACCAGCTGACCATCGGCGCGCTGACGAGCTTTTCCATGTACCTGGGCCAGCTGATCTGGCCCATGTTCGCCGCCGGCTGGGTGCTCTCGCTGATCGAACGGGGCCGCGCCGCCTGGCAGCGCCTGCAGCCGATGCTCGATGCGCCGCTGGCCATCGACGACCATGGCACTATTGATACGCTGACGCCCGGCCCCCTGCAATTGCAGGACATCGGCTTTGCGTACACAGGCCAGACGGCGCCCGCGCTGTCCGGCATCTCGCTGCGCCTGCAGCCGGGCCAGACCCTGGGCCTGGTGGGCCCCACGGGCAGCGGCAAGTCGACCCTGCTGCGCGTGCTGCTGCGCCAGGTCACGCCGCAATCGGGCACGGCCACGTGGAATGGCCAGCCGCTGGACGCCTACACCCTGCATGCGCTGCGCGCGGCCATCAGCTGGGTGCCGCAGGAATCGTTCCTGTTCTCCGCCACCATCGCCGACAATATCGCCCTGGCCCGTCCCGGCGCCACGCGCGAGGAAGTGGAACGGGCGGCGCAGCTGGCCGACATCCACGACGATATCCTGCAATTCCCCGACGGCTACCAGACCCACGTGGGCGAAAAGGGCATCACCCTGTCCGGCGGCCAGCGCCAGCGCGTGGCGATCGCCCGTGCCCTGCTGGCCGACAACGGCTTGCTGCTCTTGGATGATGCGCTGTCGGCCGTCGACACGGGCACGGAAACGCGCATCCTGCAGCACCTGGAAGAATTGCGCGCGCGCCGCCCCGAGCGTAGCGCCATCATCGCCAGCCACCGCCTGAGCGCCGTCGTCAACGCCGACCTGATTTTGGTGCTGCGCGACGGCCACGTGACGGAAACGGGCAACCACGACGCGCTGATGCAGCGCGACGGCTGGTATGCCAGCCAGTGGCGCTATCAACAACTGGAGGCCAGCCTCGATGCCATCTAAGAACGACCACGCCGCCACCGCCACGCCATCCGTGCGCCGCCAGGCCGCGCAAGCCATCGGCCTGCTGCGCCGCGCCGCCGCGCCCGACCTGCGCCACCTGTACTGGGCCACGTTCTGGCTGATCCTCGCCGCCGCCCTGGAAGTGACGGGGCCGATTCTGGGCAAGGCCCTGATCGACCAGCATCTGCTGCCGCGCAACCTGGACTGGACGCGCATGTCGCTGCTGCTGGGCGGCTGCCTGTTGACGGGCTGGGTCGCTTCCGGCCTGCGCTATCTGCAGCTGGTGCGCCTGTCCGGCCTGGCCATGCGCTCGGTGCAGCGCCTGCGCGAAACCGTGTACCAGCACGTGCTGCGCCTGCCGATGAGTTTTTTCGACCGCGCCATCACGGGCCAGCTGGTCAGCCGCGTCACCAACGACACGGAGGCCGTGAAATCGCTGTACGTGCAAGTGCTGTTCGTCATCCTCGACAGCTCCATCGTGCTGGTCGGCACCATGGCCGCCATGGCCTTCCTCGACTGGCGGCTGATGCTGATCGTGCTGGCCCTGCTGCCGGCCGTGCTGGTCATCGTCTTCCTGTACCAGCGCTGGAGCGCGCCGGCCGTCACGCGCGCGCGCGCCCTGCGCAGCGAAATCAACGGGCAGATCGCCGAATCGATCGGCGGCATGAGCGTGCTGCAGGCGAATAACGCGGAAAAGCGCTTCGGCGCGCGCTTCACGGGCATCAACCAGGACCATTACACGGCGCGCATGCAGGAATTGCGCGCCAACGCCTGGCTGCTGCGGCCCGCGCTCGACATGCTCAACATCGTGCTGCTGGCCGTCGTCATCTTCAGCTTCGGCCGGCGCGAGATGGGCGCCGTCGAAGTGGGCGTGCTGTACGCATTCATCAGCTACATCGCGCGCGTGATCGAACCCTTGATCCAGATCACCATGCAGTTCAGTCAATTGCAGCAATCTGTGGTGGCGACGGCGCGCGTCTCGGCCCTGTTGGACGAAGCGCAGGCGCTCGAACACGCGCAGGGAAGGGAAACACCGGCCCTGCGGCAGGCGAAAGCGGGCGTCGACCTGCCCGCCGTGGACATTTCCCGCCTGACCTTCGCCTACGTGGAAAACCAGCCCGTGCTGCACGACCTGTCGCTGACCATCCCGCAAGGCGCCTTCTTCGGCATCGTCGGCCACACGGGCAGCGGCAAGTCGACCCTGCTCTCCTTGTTGCTGCGCTTCTACCCCGTCACGCAGGGCAGCATCGCCATCAATGGCGTCGCCCTCGACAGCATCGACAACGAGCATTTCCGCGCCGACGTGGGCCTGGTGCCGCAAGACCCCTTCCTGCTGGCTGCCTCGGCGCGCGAAAACATCGACATGGGCCGCGGCTACACGCAGCAGCAGATCGAGACGGCCGCGCACGCCGCGCATGCGCACGACTTCATCGCCGCGCTGGAGCACGGCTACGACACGCCGCTGGGCGAAGGCGGCTCGCGCCTGTCGTCCGGGCAGAAGCAGCTGATCGCGATTGCCCGCGCGCTGGCCGGCCAGCCGCGCATTTTGCTGCTCGACGAAGCGACGTCGCGCATCGATAGCCAGACGGAGCAGATCGTGCAGCTGGCCCTCAATGAATTGCGCGGCAAGGTGACCATCATCGCCATCGCCCACCGCCTGTCGACCATCCGCGAAGCCGACCGGATCATCGTCCTGAATCACGGCCGCATCACGGAAGCGGGGCCGCACGACGCCCTGATGCAGATCGAAGGCGGCCTGTACCAGCGCCTGTACCTGCTGCAGCAGCTGGCGCAGTAAGGGGGCATTGTCAATGCCTGCCGTGTGCACTTTCGCAAATTTCTGCGCACCGCATGATATTTCTTGATTGCAACAGAATATAATCTGTTCAAGACAGGTGGTCATTGCGGGAGCGGGACGTTGGCAGGCAGACAGAGACGGGCATCATGGCGAAAGGCGCATTGGCTGCTGGTACTGGCCTGCCTGCTGCCGCCCGCCGTCCATGCCCAGGCCGGCAACCTGGAGCAGCAGATTGCCGCCGTACGCGAGGATGGCCGCTTCGTGCCCGCGCGCGCCCTGCAGCGCCTGCAAGAGGTGGAAACGCAGGCGCGCAACGCCCCCCTGCCCGTGCGCGCGGAATTCCTGACCCAGCTGAGCACCGTCCGCATGCGCCTGGGGCAGAACGATCTCGCCATGCAGCTGGCCGAAGAGCTGATCGCCTACGCCCGCGCCAACAAGAATGACGTGGCGCTGGCGAAAGGCGTGCTCTGCAAGGCCTACATCACGTTTGCCCTGAACGAACGCCGCGCCTCGCACCTGCTGGCCTTCGAAGCGGAACGCATCGCCAACCGCACGGACGACCTGCCCGTGCGCGTGCAGGCGACCATCAGCGCGGGCCAGTCGTGGGCCGAGGAAGGTAATTTCCCGTTTGCACTGGCCAAGCTGCAGGCGGCCGTCGACCTGGCGCGCCAGAGCAACTCCCCCACCAGCCTGGCCGCCGCCCTGAATGCCCTCACCCTGCTGTACACGCAAATGCGCGAATACGACAAGGGCTTCGCGGTGCTCGATGAATTGCTGGCCGTATCCGGCACCCTGGCGTCGCCGGGCCGCATGGCGCAGGCGAAGAATACGGAATACGGGCTGGCGCTCGACGCGCAGCAGCCGCAGCGGGGCCAGCGCGCCCTGCTGGCGGCCCTGGCGCTGGAACGCCAGCTGGACGCGCGCGGCATGGTGGCCGTTACCCTCGTCAACCTGTCGGACAGCTACCTGAAGGAAGGCGACTACGTGCGCGCGCTGCGCTATGCGAATGAAGCCATCACGGCGGGGCGCCTGGTCAACAATGAACAGGTGGAGGCGACGGCGCGCCTGAACATCGGCCAGGCGCTGATCGGCCAGGGACGCCTGCAGGAAGGCAAGCAAAGCGTGGCCACGGGCCTGGCCTACTACGAACGCACGGCCAACCAGCCGGACATGCAGGCCGTGCTGCTGGAATACGGCACGGCGCTGGAAAAGGCGGGCGACCTGCGCGGCGCCGTGACAGCCTACCACCGCGAGCGGAGCATCTCGAACCAGTTGTTCGAGAAACAACGGCAAAAAGCCGTGTATGAGCTGCAAGAAAAGTATGAGGCGGAAAAGAAGCAGCGCCAGATCGAGCTGCTGAGCCGCGAAAATCAGCTCAAGAGCACGGAAATCGACAACCGCCGCCTGCAGCAGCGCGTGTGGTGGCTGCTGGCGCTGGTACTGGCCATGGCGTCCGCCATCGTCGGCTTGCTGTACCGCAAGGTGCGCCACGCGAACGTGCAGCTGAAGGTGAAGAACCAGGAACTCAAGCGCCAGAGTTCGCGCGACCCGCTGACGGCCCTGTACAACCGCCGCCATTTCCAGGAATTCATGCGCAGCCATGCGGGCAAGCCGCAGCCGGCCTACGGCGGCGCCGATGTCGTGGGCGCGCTGTTCCTGCTCGATGTCGACCATTTCAAGCACATCAACGACCGTTACGGCCATGCGGCGGGCGACCTGGTGCTGACGACGATCGCCGAAACCTTGCACGACGTGTTGCGCGAAACGGACATGATCGTGCGCTGGGGCGGCGAGGAATTCCTTGCCTTCCTGCCAGCCGTCGCGCGCGACGGGCTCGACGATATCGCGCGGCGCATCCTCAACGGCATGGCGGCGCAGGTCATCCACTACCAGGGGCAGGCCATCCAGGTGCACGTCTCCGTGGGCTTTGCGCCCTATCCGCTGGCGCCGCTGGGACGCCCGCTCACGTGGGAACGCAGCGTCAACCTGATCGACATGGCCTTGTACCTGGCCAAGGCGCACGGGCGCAACCGGGCGTATGGCTTGCGCGGTTTTCAGCAGGTGGAAAGAACGACCCTGGAAGCGGTGGAACAAGACCTGGAACGCGCGTGGCGCGACGGCTTTGTCGATTTGAGCGTGGTGCTGGGGGGAACGGACGGGGGCGATACTGCCGCTGCAGGCGCGGCGACGCAGGCCAGCCGGGCTGGCGCCAGCGATGGCGTGACCGCAGCGGCCGTCACCTGACGACCGCTGCGGGGAACGGACCGGCCGTGGCCGGCCCTGGCGATGTGATCGCGATGATTACTTGTGCGCGGCGTCCTGCATCTTTTCGCCCGCTTTTTCCACTTTCTTGCCGACGGCGTCGGCCGCTTCACTCATTTTCTTGTCGGCGTCAGCGGCGACCTGGTCCATCTTGGCGCCCGTATCGGCAGCGGCCTGGCTCACGGCAGCGTCAGCCTTGGTAGCGGCGGCCTTGATGTCGGCTTCAGCCTTGGCAGCGGCCGCGTCGATCTTCTGGCCGGCCTGTTCCGCAGGGCCTGCGGCGACATCGCTCTTCTTCTGGCAGGCAGCCAGTGCCACGACCATCATCCCGGCGGCGCACACGGTCATCCAATTTTTGCTTACTTTCATGATATTCCCTTTCATTGTTATCAAAAGACACAGATCAGTTCGCAATATACACCTGCCTAAAATTTTCTAGCGTGCGCTAACGCACATAAAAACACGCTTTTGTGGCGTAGTTGTAAGCAATGGTATCTTGATATTTTTTAGCCATGTTTTCCCTGCGCAGGACGGGGCGCCCGATAGCCATCCGTCAGAGTGTGCAGGAAGGCGATCACGTCGGCGATCTCCGCCGCGTTCAGGGCGGGCGCCTGGCCCGGCTGGCGGTCGAACGGCGCTTCCACGTTCACGTTCGCTTCCATTCCCGGCGGCATATCGTTGTATTTTCGCACCTTGCCGTGCTTATCTGCCGGATACCATTTTTGCGGCGCCGTGTCGCGCTGCACGTAAAAACGCAGCACCTGTTC
Organism: Janthinobacterium sp. SUN206; assembly: GCF_030587305.1. Taxonomy (NCBI): domain Bacteria; kingdom Pseudomonadati; phylum Pseudomonadota; class Betaproteobacteria; order Burkholderiales; family Oxalobacteraceae; genus Janthinobacterium; species Janthinobacterium sp. SUN206. The sequence goes on from NZ_JAPWIB010000001.1 coordinate 2,643,205, forward strand.
CAGGCTGTCAAAGCTGCCGTTGTGGAAAAACACCTTGCGCAGGGCGACATTGCGCAGGGACGGCGTCTTGAAGCTGCCGCAATATTCCTTGTGCTGCGTCAAGTCGGTGCGGTCCGGGCCGCACAGTCCCAGGTCAAAGAACGCCGGGTCCGCATTGACCGGCAGCTTGCCGTTGCGCGGCACGCCGATATTGATCAAGCCGTAATCCGTAAATTGCGGGAAGGCGCCGCCGGCACTCACCTGGCTGATATGGCAGGAGGCGCAATTGCCCTTGCGTTCATCGTTGAACAGGGCCAGGCCGCGCGCTTCCTGCGGGCTCAGGACGGCCTGCTTGCGCAGCACGGCATCGTACTTGCTCGTGTAGGGGTAGAAGTCGGCCGGGCTTTCCTGGAACACTTCCAGCGACATCAGCGCCCAGCGCAGCGCCTGGCCCGGCTGCTCGAAAATATCCGCGCCATACGTCTGGCGGAACTGCGCCGCCAGCGGGCCGGCCCGCAGCTTGGCGACGACGGCGGCCCCGTCGCGGTTGCCCATCTCGCGCGGCGACAGCAAGGGCGCCAGCGCCTGCTCATGGCCGGACTGGGCACGGCCATCCCAGTTGCGCCCGCCCGTGGGACCCGCATCGACGCTGTCGTCGCCATCGTCGTCGTGATAGTGCTCGCTGAAGGCGGGCGCCGTCTGCAGATAGCGCAGCGAGGGCGCCGCGCGCGTGCCCGCATCCTTCAATTCCGGGCCGCCCAGCTGCACCGCCAGCGCATTCGGCGGCCCATACGCGTGTTCAGGACTGTGACAGCTGGCGCACGACATCTTGCCCGACACGGACAGGCCGGGCTCGAAAAACATGGCGCGGCCCATGGCCGTCATTGCCGCCACCGAAGGCTGGCGCTTCAGGCCCGGCGCGTAGGCCGCGGCCAGGTAGGCAGGCGCGGGGGCGGCCTGGGCTTCCGGCGGCGGCGCGGGCTGGCAAGCGGACAGCATGCACATGGCAAGCAGCAGAGGGGGTATCGTTTTCATCATGGGCTGGCAGCGTAGCAACGGCATGTGACAGCTGCGTGACAAAACCCCGCAAAACGTCATGTATCAAGTTCGTACATTACGTCATGTAACAGGCGCTGACATGTCACGCAGCTGACATATTGCCTGCCTAGCATGCGACGTTTTCCACCCAGAAGGCATGAACATGAACTTGCACGCAAAACCCTCCCTGCGGCCCCTGCCGTTGTTACTGTCGCTGGGCCTGGCCGCCTGCGGCAGCGACTATGCGATCACGCCCGGCACCCAAGGCCAGGTGATCGGCAGCTACTATGAAAACGCCCAGGTGTGCCTGGAAAGCGCCACCGCCAAGCTGACGTGCGACAACGCTTCCGCCACCGTGCGCACGGCCGCCGACGGCAGCTACACGCTGGACGGCCAGGGCGCCGTGCTGGTGACCATCGGCACGGACGCCATCCGCCATGAAGCCATCGGCGACAGCGGCAGCAAGGTGACGCAAAAACTGCTGCTGCGCGCTCCCGCCGGGCACAGCGCGTTTGTGAGCGCCCTGTCGACGGAACTGGCGCAAGTCATGGATGGCAACGGCGGCGACTTTGCGGCCGCCAGCAGCAAGCTGGCCGCGCGCCTGGGCGTGTCGGAAGCGGGCCTGGCGTCCGACTTCAACAAGGCCAGCGGCGACGAACTGGCGAAACTGAAGGCGGAAAACGCCAGCGTGACGGCCTTGATCGCCAGCGCCAGCGCGCAAGCGGCGCCCGCCGACGCGCTGGCCGCCCTGAACGGCGCCCTGGCGCTGAACAATATCCAGACCATCGTCGTCATCTACGCGGAAAACCGCGGCTTCGACAATCTGTACGGCCTGTTCCCGGGCGCGAACGGCGTGCCGGGCGTCAATCCCACGTCGACTTCCGCCTACGTGGCGCAGAAAGACTACGACGGCAGCACCCTGCCCGTGCTGCCGCCCACCTGGGGCGGCATGACGGCGGCAGGCCAGAGCACCGTCATCACCCAGGCGCAATCGGCCAACCTGCCGAACAAGCCGCTCCAGATCGACGACGCCGCCAGCCCCCTGTACTTGCCGCAATCGGTGATCACGCGCGACCTCGTGCACCGCTTCTACAACAACCAGATGCAGATCAACGGTGGCGCCAACGACAAGTTTACGGCGTATTCCGATGCCGGTGGTTTGAGCATGGGCTATTACGACGGCAGCAAGATGCAGCTGTGGGACATCGCCAAACAATATGCGCTGGCCGACAACCTGTTCATCGGCGCCTTCGGCGGCTCCTTCCTCACGCACCAGTACCTGATCTGCGCCTGCGCGCCCACCTATCCGAACGCCGACACCTCGGTGGCCAAGGGTTCGATCGCCAAGATCGACGTCGATGCCAAGGGCAACTTCCTGCGCCTGACGCCGTCCGCCACGGCGCCGGGCACCGTCCTGAACGGCGCGCCCGCGTATGCCAATGACGGCGCGCTGACGCCGGCCGACAGCACGGGCATGTTCTATGCCGTCAACACCATGCAGCCGCCGTTCCAGCCCAGCAGCAACGCCCCGGCGTCCGGCGACAGCAGCAAGCTGTATGCGGACACGGGCAAGGCCACCACCCTGCCGCAGCAGACGCAGACGAATATCGGTGATTTGCTTTCAGGCAAGAACATCGACTGGGCCTGGTATGCGGGCGCCTGGAAAGACACGACGGCCCTGGCCACGGCCAGCGCGCGCGCCGGCAGCTTCCCGAATCCGCCGAACTTCCAGTTCCACCACCAGCCCTTCAATTACTTTGCGAATATGGACCCGGTGAAGGCGCCCGCCTACCGCGCCGCCCACCTGCGCGACTTCGACAGCCAGTTCCTCAGCGATGCCAGCGCCGGCAAGCTGCCGCCCGTGACCTTCTACAAGCCGCAGGGCAACCTGAACCAGCACGCGGGCTATGCCAGCGTGGCCGACGGCGACGCGCATATCGCCAGCGTCATCGCCCAGTTGAAGAAAAGTCCGCAGTGGAAGAACATGCTGGTCATCGTCACCTACGATGAAAACGGCGGCTTTTACGATCACGCGGCGCCGCCGAAGGGCGACCGCTGGGGTCCCGGCACGCGCGTGCCCGCCATCCTCGTCTCGCCGTACGTGAAAAAGGGATTAGTTGATCATACGCAATATGATTCGGCTTCCATCCTGCGCGCCATCACGCACCGTTTTGCATTGCCCGTGCTCGATGGCTTGAGCACGCGCGACAAGGCGCTGGTGGCCAACGGCGGCAAGCCGATGGGCGACTTCAGCGCGGCGCTGGCGCTGGTGCCACAAGAGTAATCGCGCCCGCCGACAGGCGCGACGCCCGCACGGCCTGGCCGCGGCGGGCGTTTGACAGCCTGGCGCTACTGGCCCGGCACCGCATCGAGCAGCGAACGCTCGAGCAATTGCGACAACGCCGTGCGCAGCGTCTGCGTGCGCGCCGCCAGTTCCGGCCGCTTGTAGCGTTCGGCGGCGATCAGGCTGTTTTCCAGGCAGACCCGGTCCGAACGCGCCAGGCAGGCGTCGGCCAGGTCGAGCTGGGCGCTGGCCAGCGCCACTTTCACCTTGGCATCGAGTTCCAGGGTGTCGGGATCGTCGCCCCAGCGCTTGACGTGCGCGGCCAGGCGCGTGGCGGCCACGTCCGGCTTGCCCGCATCGAGGGCCTGGTTGACGCTGCCTTGCAGCGCCAGCCACGCCTGTGCCCGCTGCTGTTGCCTGTCGCAGGTGGCGGCGGACTTGGTGATGCTTGCCTGCAAGCGTTTAAGCTGCGCGGCAGGCGCCTTGGCGCTTTTCAGCACGGCCAGCGCGCTGCGCGCCCCATCCAGGTCGCACTGTGCCGCCAGCGCCGTGGCGGCCTCGACCTGTTCCGCCACGCTGGCCGGCTTGTCGGCGGGCTTGTTGAAGAACCAGATACCCGTCAGCACCGCCGCCGCCGCGATCCACGTGCGCAGGCGCACGGGCGGGCGCGGTGGCGGCACCGAACCCTTGACGGCCGGTTTCGCGGGCGGTGCCTTGGCCGGCGCGGCAGGCGCTGGCGGGACGGGCTTGGGCGCGGGTGCGGACTGCGGCGCGGGCTGCGGCATGGGAGCAGGCGCAGGCGTGGGAGGCGCGACGGGCACGGGCGGCGGCATGCGCGGCACCGGCGGCGGCACCACGGCTTTCTCCAGAACAGGCGCTTGCGCTATCTGGCCCGCGCCGCAAAACGGGCAATGCGCCACGCGCAGCGGCAAGGTCCGGCCGCAAGCGGCGTTGATGCAAACGTCATTCACTGTTTCAAGCACATTCCAACCTTTTCCTGGAGTCATTCCACTGCGTTCTGCCGCAATATTACCTTACGCAAGCACGGCAACGGCGCAACGGCGCCGTGTTTCATGGCCTTGATACCGATCAAAAAGCATCCGCCGCAGCGGTCTAAGCTACCAGCAGCGGCCAAGGACAAGGAGAACGCCATGCCAGCCCACCTGATCATCGAAGACGGCCAGCCCTGGTGGTGGGACAGCGCCGATATCTGGGTGGTGCCGGGCAATGATCCGAATGGCCCGCCCGGCGCCCCCATCGCCGGCACCAGCAATTACCTGTGGGGCCGCGTGCACAACACGGGCAACAGCGCCTCGAACGGCGTGCGCGTGGACTTTTACTGGGCCGACCCTTCCGGCCAGATCGCCGTCGGCGCCGCCACGCAGATCGGCTCCGCGTTTGCCGACTTGCCGCCGGGCGCCACGCAGGAAGTGCTGTGCCTGGTTCCCTGGGTCCCCGTCATCGTCAATGGCGGCCACGAATGCCTGCTGGCCGTGGCCCACGGCGCGGGCGACATCAACCCGCTGCCCGATCCCCTGCCCAACGGTTTTCCCTTCCAGCCCACCTTGCACGAGCAGATCGCCCAGCGCAATGTCACCGTGGTGCTGGCGGCAAGGCGCGCGCAATCGCTGGCCATCGCGGTGGCGGCCCTGCCCCGCGCAACGAAAAAAGTGGAATTGCAGATTGAGCAGGGCGGCGAGCTGCCGGAACACCTGCTGGCCACCCTGGGACTCGAGCGCTGGCAGCCGGCCAGGGACGCCCGCCTGATAGCGGGCCTGGCGCGCACGCCCCACTGCAATGGCGATGCGCCCGGCGAGCAAAAGCTGGCGCTGGAAGTGCCGCGCGGGCAGGCGCAGGCCGTGTACCTGAGCGTGCGCGCCGAAGCCTTGCCGCCGCGCCAGTATGCGCTGCTGCGCGTACTCGAAACCCAGGAAGGCAAGCTCATGGGCGGCATCACGTATATCGTCACCGATCTCGAGAAAGAGCAAGCGCAAGACCAGCAAAGCCCCGAGGAGCAAGCATCATGAGCGATACCCCCCTGCAGGTGCTGACGCGGCCGTTCGCGATCGAGCCCGTCACCAACATCATGCTGCCCGATGGCATCTTCGACAATGCCATCTATGGCTTGCGCATCGCCGCCCACGTCACCAATATGTCCAGCAGCGCCCTGAACAATGTCACCGTGTACCTGGAAAGCGTGGGCGACCCCGGCATCGTGCCCGTGGCGCGCACCTTCTTCTTTGCCAGCATTCCCGCCGGCGCGGCCATGCTGGTGATGTGGGATGCCGACTTCCAGCATGCCGCGCCCGGCAAGCGCCTGGTCAGCTTTGTCGCCAAGGCGGACGGCTACACGCCGCACCGCTCGATCCAGCAAATCTTCGTCTCGCAGACGCGCTTCGACAGCGCCACCAACACGTACACGTGCACGGTCGAGGAAGGCACACTGGAACTGTCCAAGCCGCAAGGCCATTTGCCCGGCAAGCGCTGGGGCAGCACGGGCGGCGACGGGAAAGACTGCCGCTGCCCGCCCGGCCTGGGGCCCATCGTGCCGACCGGCATGACCCTCGTCTGGACGCCGAACCCCGCCTATGCGGGCACGCATGGCGAGCTGCCGTTTTCCGACCCGTGGTGGAAGATACTCGCCATCATCATCGCCATCATCGCCGCGCTGGTGGCCATCATTTCGGCCGCGCTCGGTTCCGGCAAGGCCAGCTTCAGCGTGGGCGGTCCGTTCGAGGAAACCGATCCCAGCGTCGACTGCTGCTCGCTGGAAGGCGCCGGCGCGGGCCAGCCCGAATTCACGGTGGCGGGCGTGGCCTCGGCCATCGCCTCGGGCGCCATCGCCGTCGCCTGCTCCGATATCGCGGACCCGTTCTGGCGTGGCCAGGAAGCAACACCGCCAGCCGCCGGCGAACTGACACTGGCCGAGCGCGTGGTGGCGAAATGGGTGCTGCCGGAAGCGCCGAATGCGGGCCTGCCCTACACGGCCGACATCAGCTGGCAGTACGAGCGCTTCACCACGGGCGCCACCTACCAGCATGCCGTGAACGAAACGCAGGTCAACATCCACTTGGCGGGGCCCGTGGAAACAGATACGCCCGCCGTCGTGCAAGCCTACGAACCGCTGTGGCTGCGCGCCAGCTTCAAGCGCGACAATGGCAATGTCTTCCGCGGTACAGAGCTGTATGCCTTCGTGCTGTTCCAGGCGCCGCAGGGACTGTATTTCGTCGAATCGCTGACCGATGACGGCCTGGGCTTCGATCCGGGCGCCAACGATGGCGTCTACGCAGGCAGCCTGGACTTGAAGCGCGCTTACCGCACCTTGTTGCAATATGATCAAAAGGTCTACGGCACCTGGCGCGTCTTCGTTTTCGCCCAGGACGTCAACCTGACCAAGCCCGGCACGCCGCCCGAAATCGCCGCCCAGCACATCGGCGGCATGTTCGTCGCCAGCGCCATCGAAATCACCTTCGACGACACCCTGCCCTGCCCGCTCAAGGCGCAGGCGAATATCGTGGTGGTGTAGTGATAAGCGAGGTCAGGCGTAGGTCGCGCAGGTCGGATTAGCGCCAGCGGCGCCATTGGATACTCATGCGCGCAGACCAGGAGCCGCTGAGAAAATGCGCAGGGCCAGGCGCCGCCCCGAAGACAGTACTTCAGTACAGCGAGGTAAATGCAGGGCAGGCAACAACACCGAGGGCGTTGTATCCGCCGCTCTTAAACTTTAACGCTTTCAGGTTTCGCTATCACCGTGCGCGGAATGATATCCGTTGCCGGGCAAGTCTCCATCGCATCCGAATACGCGAGCCAGCGCTGCAGGCTTTCCATTCGGCGGATGGTGATGCCCTTGCCATTGATATAACCGATCTGCTCGAAATTGGCAGGGCTGGTGGTCAGTTTCGACACGGTGGGCGCATTGTCGACCAGGCGGTCGTAGGCCTTGCGCGCCTTGTGTTCCCACTTGGCCAGCACGGGATCGTCAAAGCGGTTGCTTTCAAAATACACGGTGATGGTACGGTCGTGGTTGGCAAAGCCGACGATGGCCGCACCCTTGCGTATGGTCAACAGGACATCTTCCTTGACGCCCGTGACGGGAACGAAGACGGCGGCGCGCCCATCCGTATCCGGCCGCTCCATGGGAATATCTTGTCCGATTATGCTCATCACTTCACACTCTTCATCATCGCCTGTTGGCTTGTTGTCCCTGCATCACTGGAAGCGAGCCGCCGTGCGCATGCGTTTGCCGCTGCGCCGGGCCACTCCCAGGCTCGCTGCCATGCCCTGCAATACCATTTATCAAATAATACATTGCCGGAAAGCACTACACAAGTAATCAGGGGCGCGGCAGCCGCCTGCCCTCCGCCGGATGGGGAATGGTGTGGCCAGTGGCAATCACCTTATAATGCTGCGATTACTTCACGTCCCCCACCTCCGCACCATGACGCTTCCCGAGAATGACACCAGCCGGCTCGACGCCATCAGCGCCGCCGCCACCGAAGTGGCCGCGCAAAACGTGGCCGACCTGCTGGCCATGGCCATCTGCCACCGCCCCGACGAACCGGCCCTGATCGTCTGCGACAAGCGCAGCTGGCTCAATGTCGTGCTGACGGAAGCGTATCGCCAGGCCTTGCCGGACGCCGCCTTCATCGATTTCGACGACGTCACGCCCGACGCCGTGCTGGCCGCGTTTGCCGAACTGCCTTCCGGCAGCCTCGTCGTGCTGATCCAGTCGACCAGCTTCCGCCTGGAAGCGTTCCGCATCCGCATCGAGCTGTTCAAGCGGGGGCTGAAGGTCATCGAACACGTGCACCTGTCGCGCATGCCCGGCGTGCAGGGCTTGCATTACATCGCCTCGCTGGCCTACGACCCCGCCTATTACCGCGGCGTGGGCCATGCGCTGAAGGCGCGCATCGACGGCGCCCGCCACGGCATGGTCGACAGCGGCGGCGAGCAGCTGGTCTTCGCTTCCCCGTTCGAATCGGCAAAGCTCAATATCGGCGACTACAGCGGCATGAACAATATCGGCGGCCAGTTCCCCCTGGGCGAAGTGTTTACGGAAGCGCAGGACCTGGAAGCCGTCAATGGCCGCGTGCGCATCTTTGTTTTCGGCGACACGCACTTTATGGTCAACCGCCCCGACACGCCGATCACCCTGATCATCGAAAAGGGGCGCGTGACGGGCACGGAGAACGCCACGCCGGAATTTACCGCCATGCTGGAAATCATCCGCGCGCACGAAGGCGAAGTATGGGTGCGCGAACTGGGCTTCGGCATGAACCGCGCCTTTTCGCGCGAACAGCTGGTCAACGACATCGGCACGTATGAGCGCATGTGCGGCATCCATCTGTCGCTGGGCGCCAAGCACGGCGTCTACGCCAAGCCGCAATTCAAGCGCAAGGATGCGCGCTATCACGTCGATATCTTCGCCGTCACGCAAGCCGTTTATCTGGACGACGAGCGCGTGTACGCGGATGGCGCGTGGACGGTGGAACCCGTCGCACTCAATTGAGCCTCAATTGAACCTTGGCTGAACCTCAGCTGAGAAATCCGGCAGCTGCCAGCTCGCGGTCCCACGGCGGCACGGGCTGGTATTCGGCCACCAGGAAATCGATCAGCGCGCGTACCTTGGGCGAGGGCTGGCGGCTGGCAGGATACAGGGCGCTCAAGTGATTCAGGGGCAGCTCCCAGCCGGGCAGCACGGGTACCAGGCTGCCATCGAGCAGGTTGCGCCAGGCGAGGAACGTGGTGCTGTAGACGATGCCGAGTCCCCGCTGCGCCGCCTGGTGCAGCACCAGGCCATTGTTCGCCGTAAAACCCGCCTGCACGCGCACACTCACCGCTTCTTGCCGGTCTCCCTCGCCGCGCTGGAAATGCCAGTTCGTGCCATCCGTCAGGTGGCTGAAATGCAGGCACTGGTGCTTCAATAGCTCTTGCGGCGTCTGCGGCACGCCCCATTGCGCCAGGTAGGCGGGACTGGCGCACAGCACGGCGCGGCACGGCGCCAGCGGACGCATGGCCAGAGCGCTGCTGTCCGGGATGCCGCCCACGCGTATCGTCAAGTCAAAACCGTGGCGTATCGGGTCGAGCAGGGCATCGTCGACAAACAATTCGGCCTGCACCTGGGGGTGCAGCAAACTGAAACGGGCGACGGCGTCGGCCAGCCACGCGCTGCCGAAACTCGATGGCGCCTGGATGCGCAGCGGCCCGGCCAGCTCCGCCCCGGCTCCCGCCTGCGCCACGTGCGCCACCATGCGCGCCGCTTCCTGCGCCTGGCTGACGGTGGCCATGCACGGTGCCAGGTAGGCGCGGCCCGCGTCCGTCAGGCTCACTTCGCGCGTGGAGCGGTGCAGCAGGCGCGCATGCAGGCGTTCTTCCAGCTGCATGATGGTCTTGCTGACCATGGCGCGCGTCAGTCCCAGGCGCTGCCCGGCCACCGTAAAGCTGCGCTGGCGCGCCACTTCGACAAAGATTTCCATCGCTTTTAGTTGATCCATGTCAAAGATTGTCTTCGCTTTGGCGACAATCTGTCAACCGCAGGGCGATTGTTTGCCGCCCTCGCCCATCCTACAATGGCGCTTTCCATTGACCTCCGGAGCCGCCGCCATGCTAACGATCGAACAACAAGAACAATACCAACGCGACGGCTACATCATCCTGTCCGATTTCAAGGGCGCCGATGAAATCGCCGCCTTGCGCGCGCGCGCCGAGCAGATTGTCAACGAATTCGATCCCAGCGTCAGCCAGTCCATCTTCACCACGCGCGACCAGGCGAAGAACACCAACGATTATTTTCTCGCTTCCGACAACACCATCCGCTGCTTCTTCGAGGAAGAGGCGTTCGGCGCGGACGGCCAGCTGAAGCAGGCCAAGTCCCTGTCGATCAACAAGATCGGCCACGCCATGCATGACCTGGACCCCGTCTTCCGCAGCTTTTCGGCCGACCCGAAACTGGCCGCAGTGGCGCGCGACCTGGGCCTGGCGGATGCGCAGGTGTGGCAATCGATGTACATCTTCAAGCAGCCCGGCATCGGCGGCGAAGTGCGCTGGCACCAGGACGCCACGTATTTCGAGACCACGCCGATCAGCGTGACCACGTTCTGGTTTGCGCTGGAAGACGCCACCCTGGACAACGGCTGCCTGTGGGCGGAACCGGGCGGCCACCGCGGCCCGCTGCGCGAACGCTTCATCCGTAACGGCGACGCCGTGCGCGTGGAAAAACTCGACGCCACGCCATGGCCCGACGACAGCACGGCCGTGCCGTTGGAAGTCAAGGCCGGCGCCCTCGTCTGCTTCCATGGCTTGCTGCCCCATTACAGCGCGCCGAACCGCTCGCCCGTCTCGCGCCACGCCTACACCCTGCACGCCACCGACGGCCAGACGGAATACGCGGCCCACAACTGGATCCAGCGCGACGACGCCTTCCCCGTGCGGGGCTTCGTCTGATGCGCATCGACGTCTTTGCCGCCCACTGGGGCAATAATGACCTGCCGCCCGACGTCTTCATCGACAAGGTACTGGCGGCCGGCTTCGACGGCATCGAAATGTCGCTGCCGCTGGACGTCGCCCTGCGCGAAGAGTGGACGGAGCGCATCGCCAAGGCGGGACTGCAGCTGATCGCCGCGCAGTGGGAAACCGTGTTCCACAGCGACTTCGATCTGCACCGCGCCGCCTTGGCCGAACTGCTGGAGAACGCCTGTCTGGCGCGCCCCGTGCTGGTCAACACCCACACGGGCAAGGATTTCTATACGCCGGCGCAGAATGCACAGCTGCTCGACCTGGCCGCCGCCATCTCGGAAAAGCACGGCGTGCCCATCGTGCACGAAATCCACCGCAGCCGCTTTTCCGGCCATCCGATGCTGCTGCTGCCGTATCTGCAGCAGTATCCCGAGCTGCCCTTGACGGCCGACCTGTCGCACTGGTGCTGCGCCTGCGAATCGCTGCTGGAAGACCAGCCGCAGACCCTGGCGCAGGTGCTGCCGCTGGTGCGCCACGTGCATGCGCGCGTGGGCCATGCGCAAGGGCCGCAGGTCGCCGACTTCCGCGCACCGGAAGCGAAACCGGCACTCGACGCCCACCTGGCCTGGTGGGATGCCATCGTCGCCCTGCGCCGCGCGGCCGGAGCCGAGCGCATGACGTTCACGCCGGAATTCGGCCCCGCGCCGTACACGCAAACGCTGCCCTGGACGCAGCAGCCCGTGAGCGACGCGTGGGAACAGAACGTCGCCATGCTCGATCTGCTGCGCACGCGCTACGCCGGCTAAGCTTATGCGCCCCGGTGCCGGATCGCCAGGTCCGGCGCCGCGCATTGCAATTAGGTAGTGCGCTATATATACTGTGCCCATGGATACCACCACCGCCCCCAATCCCTTGCACCAGGTGCCGCGCCTGGACAGCCAGCTGTGCTTTGCGCTGTACTCGACCTCGCTTGCCATGAACAAGCTGTACCGCAAGCTCCTGCGCAAGCTCGGTCTCACCTATTCGCAATACCTGGTGATGATGGTGTTGTGGGAACGCGACGGCCTGACGGTGTCGGAAGTGGGCGAGCGCCTGTTCCTCGACTCGGCCACCCTGACGCCCCTGCTCAAGCGCATGGAGCAATCGGGCCTGTTGACGCGCACGCGCGCCGCCAGCGACGAGCGGCAAGTCATCATTTCCCTCACGGAACAGGGCGACCAGCTGCGCCATGAAGCAGCCTTGCTGCCGGAAGCCATCCTGACGGCCAGCCAGTGCAGCGTGGAACAGGTTGTGGACATGAAACAACAGCTGAACCAATTGCGCGACAGCCTGATGAAAAGTGAGTAAAGGCGCCGCTTTTCCGAGCAAAATCAGGTAAAGCATCCCCCTGACAGCGCCAGGCAAAAGCTGGCGTGAAATCCGCCTTTCTTTATTACAAATCGATACATGGATGGCCCCGCCCTGCGTATAGAATAGTTGCCACTATTTCCTTACAACAACATCAGGGTGAATATGCGCATCTCTTTCGGCTCCGTAGCCTCGTTGGCTCTGTGTTTTACCGTGTCGGCCTTCGCGGCCGAACCATTCGACGACAAGTTCCGCCAGCTCGAAGAGGTGCTGCCCACCCCGAATACCTACCGCACGGCCTCCGGCGCGCCGGGCCACGCCTACTGGCAGCAGCGCGCCGACTACACTATCCGCGCGACGCTGGACGAAGCCAGGCGCGAGATCGCCGGCAGCGGCACCATCACCTATCATAACCAGTCGCCCGACACCCTCGGCTACCTGTGGGTGCAGCTGGATCAGAATATCTACAAGCCCGATTCCGACGCGCGCCGCATGACCACGGCGCCCTCGCGCCAGGCGTGGGCCAAGACGACGGGCGAAGAGACCATGAAGTTCGAAGGCTTGCGCGGCATCCTCGCGCGCGGCGACTTCCAGGGCGGCTTCAATATCCGCCGCTTGACAGGCGCGGATGGCCAGCCCCTGAAGTACGTTATCAACCGCACCATGATGCGCATCGACTTGCCGCAGCCCCTGAAGCCGGGCCAGGATTTCGTCTTCCAGATCGACTGGGATTACCGCATCAACGAACAGAAGGTGCTGGGCGGGCGCGCCGGCTATGAAGTCTTCGACGACAAGAACGCCCTGTTCGAAGTGGCGCAGTGGTTCCCCCGCATGGCGGCCTATTACGATGCGGCCGGCTGGCAGCACAAGCAGTTCCTCGGCTCCGGCGAATTCACGCTGGAATTCGGCGACTACGACGTGCAGCTGACCGTTCCTGCCGACCATATCGTCGCCTCCACGGGAGAGCTGCAAAACCCGCAGGAAGTGCTGTCTTCCGCGCAGCGCGAGCGCCTGAAAAAGGCCCGCGGCAGCGACAAGCCCGTCGTCATCGTCACGCAGAAGGAAGCCGAAGCGGCCGAAAAAACAGTGAGCCGCGCGCAAAAGACGTGGCACTTCAAGGCGGCCAACGTGCGCGACTTCGCCTGGGCCTCGAGCCGCAAGTTCATCTGGGATGCGCAGGGATACAAGAAGGGCGGCAGCGATGTGATGGCCATGTCCTACTATCCGAAAGAGGGCAACCCCCTGTGGGAAAAGTACAGTACGCAAGCCATCGTGCACACGATTGAACAGTACAACAAGTACAGCATCGACTATCCGTATCCGACGGCCATCTCCGTAAACGGCCCCGTGGGCGGCATGGAGTATCCGATGATCTCGTTTAACGGCCCCCGTCCGGTGAAAGACAAGAAGACGGGCGAGCTGACCTACTCCAAGCGCACCAAGTATGGCCTGATCGGCGTGATCATCCACGAAGTGGGCCACAACTACTACCCGATGATCATCAACTCGGACGAGCGCCAGTGGACGTGGATGGACGAAGGCCTCAACACCTTCGTGCAATACCTGGCGCAGCAGGCGTGGGAAGAAAACTACCCGGCTTCGCGCGGCGAACCGCGCGAGATCGTCGACTACATGCGTAGCCGCGACCAGGTGCCCATCATGACCAATTCCGAGTCCCTGCTGCAGTTCGGTAACAACGCCTACGCCAAGCCGGCGGCTGGCCTGAACATCCTGCGCGAAACCATCCTCGGGCGCGAACTGTTCGACTACGCCTTCAAGGAATATGCGCAGCGCTGGAAGTTCAAGCGCCCCACGCCCGCCGACTTTTTCCGCACCATGGAAGACGCCTCCGGCACGGACCTGGACTGGTTCTGGCGCGGCTGGTTCTATACGACCGACCCGGTCGACATCAGCATCGACGGCATCAGCGAATATGGCGTGAGCTCGAAGGATCCGGCAACGGAAAAAGCCTGGAAGAAGGCGCAAAAGGACGCCCAGCCGGAATCCGTCACGAGCCGCGCCAACAAGGGCATGGCGCGCCGGGTCGAGGCGCATCCGGAGCTGAAGGATTTCTACAACCAGCACGACGATTTCACGGTGACCAACAAGGACCGCAACGCCTACGCCGAAGCGCTGGCCGCCCTGGAACCGTGGGAAAAGGACTTGCTGAAACAGGGCAAGCACCTGTACTTGGTCGACCTGTCGAACGTGGGCGGCATGGTCATGCCGCTGATCCTCGAAATCGAACTGAAAAGCGGCAAGAAGTACGTCGAGCGCGTGCCGGCCGAAGTGTGGCGCTACTCGCCGAAGAAAATCACCAAAGTCGTCATCACGGATGAACCGATGGTGGGCCTGGTGCAGGACCCGTACTGGGAAACGGCCGATATCGACACGAGCAACAACGCTTGGCCGCGAAAAATCACGCCGTCGCGCCTGGAACTGTTCAAGAGCGAGAAATCGCCCAAGGATAACCTGATGCGCGATTTTCATACGCCGCTGAAAGGCAAGAACGGCGGCTCGGCCAAGGGCGACGAGGCGTGAAGCGCTGGCGCCTGCTCGCTTGCGCCACGCTGGCCTGCGCCAGCATGGCGGCGGGCGCCCATAATTTTCATATGGGCATCGCCGATATCAGCTATAACGCGGCCAGCGGCAGCACCGAAGTGGTGCATACCTACACGGGCCACGACGTCGAGGCGCTGCTGACCAACCTGTACCAGCGCCAGTTCGACCTGGGCCAGGAAGACAGCGAAGCGGCGCTGCGCCGCTATGTCGAAAAACAGTTTTACCTCGTGGCGCCGGACGGCAAGCGCCTGCGCCTGAACTGGGTCGGCATGAAGGTCAATGCCGACAACGTGGTGATCTTCCAGGAGCTCGAACGCACGCGCCTGGCCCCCGCCACGCGCATCCACAACCAGTTGCTGATCGATTTCCTGCCCAGCCAGCGCAACACCCTCAACGTGCAGGACAGCGGCGCCATCCAGACGCTGATTTTCGACCGCCAGAACACGGAACTGCCGATCCGCTAAACACCGGCAAACTGCCGCCACACCCATACACCCATGACGCCACGCTCTCTGCCCCTCCTCCTCGCCGCCCTGTTTTTACCTGCCGCCGTCCACGCCGACGACATCTTCCAGCGCGTGCTGGTCGACGGTTCGCGCCTGAACCAGCTGGGCGTGGCCGATTCGGCCAACGCGGGCAGCGTCACGCAAAAGCAGCTCGATGCGCGCACCAGCTACCGGCCCGGCGAACTGCTCGAAGCCGTGCCGGGGCTGATCGTCAGCCAGCATAGCGGCGAGGGCAAGGCCAACCAGTTCTACCTGCGCGGCTTCAACCTCGATCACGGCACGGACTTGCGCACCACCGTCGACGAGATGCCCGTCAACCAGCGCAGCCATGGCCACGGACAGGGCTGGACGGACCTGAACTTCCTGATACCCGAACTGGCCATGCGCCTCGATTACAAAAAGGGGCCGTATTCGGCGGCGCAAGGCGACTTCTCCTCGGCGGGGGCGGCGTCCGTCGTGTATGCGAACCGCCTGACGCAGGGCGTCGCCAGCCTGGGACTCGGGCAAAACGGCTTTCGCCGCGCCCTGCTGGCCGATTCGCCCGATGCGGGCGACGGCAGCCTGCTGTACGCACTCGAAGCACAGCGTAACGATGGCCCGTTCACGCAGCCGGACCGCTACCGCAAGCTCAATGGCGTGCTGCGCTACAGCGAAGGCTATGCCAACAACGGCTTCAACGTCACGGCCATGGCGTATGACGCCAGCTGGAACGCCACCGACCAGATTCCGCTGCGCGCCGTAAAGGAAGGCACCCAGGGCCGCTTCGACGCCATCGATGCCAGCGACGGCGGCAAGGCGCAGCGCTACAGCCTGTCGGGCGCCTGGCGCCAGACGACGGACGACGTGTCGTCCAGGGTCAGCGCGTATGTGATCGCCAACCGCCTGGCCCTGTTCTCGAATTTTACGTATGCGATGGACGATCCCGACAACGGCGACCAGTTCGCCCAGCCCGACCGGCGCGTGACGTCCGGCCTCGACGCCAGCCATACCTGGCACCGCCACACGGACAGGGGCAGCAGCGACACCACCATCGGCGTGCAGCTGCAGAACGACAATATCCACAATGGCTTGTACAACACGCGGCAGCGGCAGATCCTGTCAACCACGCGGCAAGACCACATCGTCGAGTCGAGCATCGGCGTGTATGGCGAAAACAGCACGCGCTGGTCGCGCTGGCTGCGCACCGTGGCCGGCCTGCGCGCGGACGCCTACCGCTTCGACGTACGCAGCGACCGCGCCGCCAATTCAGGCACGGCCAGCGACCATTTGTTCAGTCCCAGCCTGAGCGTGATCGCGGGACCGTGGCGCGATACGGAAGCGTATCTCAACATCGGCAATGGCTTTCACAGCAACGACGCGCGCGGCACGACGATCACCGTCGACCCGAAGACGGGCGAGGCGGCCGACAAGGTCACGCCCCTGGTGCGCTCGCGCGGGCTGGAACTGGGCTTGCGCAGCGCCGCCATCGCCGGCCTGCAAACCTCGCTGTCGCTGTACCGCCTGGACTTCGATTCCGAGCTGCTGTTCATCGGCGACGCGGGCGCCACCGAGGCGGGCCGCCCCAGCCGCCGCTACGGCATCGAGTTTTCCAGCTACTACAAGGCGGCCAGCTGGCTGTCGCTGGACCTGGACCTGGCATATGCACGGGCGCGCTCGCGCGGCAGCGACCCGGCGGGCGACTTCATCCCCGGCGCCATCGAAGGCGTGGCCCAGTTGGCCATGACGGTGACGCCGCCGGGGCCGTGGTCGGGTTCCTTGCGCCTGCGCTACTTCGGCCCGCGCCCGCTGATTGAAGACAACAGCGTGCGCTCCGCGGCCAGCGTGGGCTTGAACGGGCGCATCGCCTATCAGATCGACAAGACCTTGCGCGTGGAAGTCGAAGGCTACAACCTGGCCAACCGGCGCGACTCGGCCATCGACTATTACTATGCCTCGCGCCTGCCCGGCGAAGCGCAACCCGTCGACGATATCCACTTCCATCCGGTGGAATCGCGCTCGCTGCGCCTGACCCTGGTAAAGAATTTTTAACTCAACAAGAATAATTCCTATCGGACCTAACACAAGAGTTGCCGCGAAGTCGTAGAATGCCAGGCTGGATAAACTGAGACAGGCCGCATTGCGGCCGGCACCGCCATGAGCACTTCCGCACCGATCTTTACCGACCCTTCCCACGTCAAGGAAGCCTTGCGCGATGACGGCTATGCCGTCCTGCGCCCGCAGGACGTGGCCGCGCTGGCCGGCTGCCCGCTGGCCGCGCTGCGCGCGCTGGAAGGGAGCTGGAATACCCTCCCGCTGGACAATTACCTGAAGGATGGCGGCCGCTATCGCCGCCGGCGCCACTCGTGCTTCGTGCAGGATGGCGAGCGCCTGACGCAGACGGCGCACCGTCCGCACTGGCAACCGGTGGAATACAACGCCCTGCACGGCGGCATGCACCGCCTGTTCGAACCGGTCGAAGCGGCTATCGTTGCGCAAGCGGCCTGGCAGCAGCTGATCCGCGCGCTGGGCAACGCCTGCTCACAGGTCAAGGGCAGCCAGCCGTGGTTCATCGAGGCGCACCAGTTCCGCATCGATACGACCGATGGCATCGGCCGCCCCACGCCGGAAGGTGCGCACCGCGACGGCGTCGATTTCGTCGCCGTGCTGCTGATCGGGCGCGAACAGGTCAAGGGCGGCGAGACGCGCATCTTCGAGGCCAATGGCCCCAACGGCAAGCGCTTTACCCTGACCGAGCCGTGGTCGCTGCTGCTGCTCGACGATGCGTCTGTCATCCACGAATCGACGCCGATCCAGCCGGTCGGCGAACATGGCCACCGCGATACGCTCGTGCTGACCTATCGCGCAGGGCAGTTCCAGGGCGAAAACTGACAAGCGGCCACAGCATTCCCTGTGGCCAAAATAGTTACTTGGAAGTTACTTTTGCAGACCTAAATCCGATATAGTCATACGATGTCGATATTGCGCGCTCACCGCGCCCAGCATCACCACACTGAAATTCTAGGAGAGGTCTGTGGACTCCAACAACCAAATCAAGCCTGACGAAATCGAGATCCTGATCGTCGAGGATAGCCCGACCCAGGCGGAGCGCTTGCGCCGCCTGATCCAATCCCTGCACTATAACGCGCGCGTGGCGGCCAATGGCCAGCTGGCCCTGGCCGCCATCCGCGAGCGCAAGCCGCACCTGGTGCTGTCCGACATCGTCATGCCTGAAATGAATGGCTACGACCTGTGCCGCGCCATCAAGTCCGATCCGACCTTGCGCGACATTCCCGTGATCCTCGTCACCTCGCTCAACGATCCGAAGGACATCATCCGCGGCATCGAGTGCGGCGCGGACAATTTCATCCGCAAGCCCTACGCGGAAGACTACCTGCTCAACCGCATCAGCCACATGCTGATGAACCAGAAGCTGCGCAAGAACCAGAATGTGGAAATCGGCATCGCCCTGTACCTGGGCGACCAGAAGCATTTCATCAATGCGGAGCGCCAGCAAATCCTCGACCTGCTCATTTCCACGTATGAACAGGCGGTGCAGGTCAACGGCGAACTGCAGGCGCGCGAACGCCAGGTGATCGAGCTGAACATGCGCCTGGCGCACCATGCGGCCGAACTGGAAACCATCAACCGCGAAATCGCCCTGAAAAACCTGGAGCTGGCCGAGGCGAGCCGCATGAAGTCCGCCTTCATCGCGAACATGTCGCACGAATTGCGCACGCCGCTCAACGCCATCATCGGGTTTACGGGCGCGCTGCTGATGAAACTGCCCGGCCCCCTGACATCCGACCAGGACAAGCAGCTGAACACCATCCGCGCCAGCGCGCGTCATCTGCTCTCGCTGATCAACGACATCCTCGACGTGGCCAAGATCGAAGCGGGCAAGCTGACCCTGTCGATCGAACCCGTGCACTGCCAGGAACTGATGGCCGACGTGGCCGACACCCTGCGCCCCCTGGCCCAGCAAAAGGGCCTGGCGCTGGAAATGGCGCTGGGAGAAGAAGGCCAGCCGCCCGCCATCATCGACACGGACCGCCGCGCATTGACACAAATCCTCATCAACTTGCTCAACAACGCCATCAAGTTCACGGAACAGGGCACGGTGCGCATCAGCCTTGCCCAGCGCGACGAGGACGGCGTGCTGGTGACGGAAATGAGCATCGCCGACAGCGGCGCCGGCATCAAGGAAGAAGACCAGGCCAAGCTGTTCCAGGCCTTCTCGCAGCTCGATTCCACCTCCACGCGCCACGTGGAAGGCGCGGGACTGGGCCTGTACCTGTGCCAGAACCTGGCCAACGCCATCGGCGGCGCCCTGTTTTTCAACAGCGACTACGGCTCCGGCAGCACGTTTACACTGGCCCTGCGCAGCAAGGCCTGAGTTCCTGTGCGCCGCAGCATGAAATTTTGATTTCTTGCTATCCAGGACAGACCGATACAGTAGTTCTACGGTATTGCACCGCACCATTTTCAGCGCTATAGTAGAACTGTCTCCTCCAATTCGTTCTCCGAACATTGGATTACGCCCGCGAATACAACCGCGGGCTTTTTTTTGCCTGCGTTTTCCCTCATCTTCACCTTTCCTTAACTAAATCAAACGATTTAGTTATATCAATCGTTTGAGATATGTGATTAAATCTCCGGCATGATTGAAAAAAACGCCATCCCCACTTCCCACACCGACGAAGGGCGCAAGCCCCGTTCCGACGGCGAACAGTCGCGCGAGCGCCTGCTGCATAGCGCCATCCGCCTGTTTGCCGAGCAGGGCTACGCCAAGACGTCCACGCGCGAACTGGCGCAGGCGGCCGGCACGAACGCCGCAGCCATCAGCTACTATTTTGGCGACAAGGCGGGCCTGTACCGCGCCGCCTTCGCCCAGCAGTCGGCCAACCCGCAAGACAATATCGCCCTGTACGAACAACCGCATTTCACCTTGCGCCAAAGCCTGGAAGGCTTTTATGCGCAGCTGCTCGCCCCCATGCAGCAAGGCGAGATCGCGCGCGACTGCATGCGCCTGTGGTGCCGCGAGATGCTCGAACCGACGGGCCTGTGGGCGCGCGAAATCGACCAGAATATCCGCCCCGAACACGAGGCGCTCACGCGCGTGCTGGCGCGCCACCTGGGCGCACCCGACGACAGCGACGACATGCACCGCCTGGCCTTTTCCATCGCTTCGCTGGCCCTGCAGCACATGGTGGGCGCCGAGGTGCTGCAAACCTTGCGCCCGCAACTACTGGAATCGCCGCAGGCCATCGACACCTGGCTGGCACGCATGACCGATTACGCGCTGGCCATGGCCGACGTGGAGCGCCAGCGCCTGACCATTCCTCCCTCTCCCCCTACCGCTCAACGACAAGCAGAAGGACCAGCATGACGACTATTCGATGCACCGTTCAACGTGTCCTGGCCGCCAGCATCGTACTGGCGCTGGGCGGTTGCGCCCTGCAGGGGCCGCCCGCAGCGGTGGCCGCCAGCGCACCCGTGCAGTGGCAGGCGCCACTGCCGCATAACGGCAAGCTGACGGACCTGGCCAGCTGGTGGCAGGGCCAGGGTGACAGCCTGCTGGTGGAATTGATCACCGACGCGCAGCAGGTCAGCCCCACCATCGCCGCCGCCCGCACGCGCATCGTGCAGGCGCGCGCGGACAGAGTCGCCAGCGGCGCCGCGCTGGCGCCCACGCTCGATGCGACGGGCAGCGTGGTGCGCACCAGCCAGCAATCGGCGCAGCCCGGCGGCACCACCTCGCAGGCCGCGCTGCAGGCGTCGTGGGAAATCGACGTCTTCGGCGCCAACCGCGCCACGCGCGATGCGGCGCAGGAGCGCTACGACAGCGCGCGCGCGGGCTGGCATGAGGCCCGCGTCTCGGTGGCCGCCGAAGTGGCAAACCAGTACTACGCCCTGCGCACCTGCCAGCAATTGCAGGCAGTGTCCGAACAGGATGCCGTCTCGCGCCGCGACTCGGCACGCCTGACGGAGCTGAGCGCCGGCGCCGGCTTCCAGCCGCCCGCCAACGCCGCCCTGGCCCGCGCCAGCGCCGCCGAAGGCGCCAGCCGCGCCATCGAACAGCGCGCCGCCTGTGACGTGAATGTCAAGGCGCTGGTGGCCCTGTCGGCCATACCGGAAGCGTCGCTGCGCGAGAAGCTGGCGGCCAGCCCGGCCATCCTGCCCTCGCCCGTGGCGATTGCGGAGCTGCCGGCGCAAACCCTGGGCCAACGTCCCGACATCTACAGCGCCGAACGCGAAGTGGCGGCCGCCAGCTTTGAAGTGCGCGGCGCGCAAGCGCAGCGCTACCCGCGCCTGAGCCTTTCCGGCTCCATCGGCAAGGGCAATATCCGCGCCGGCGGCACCAGCATCACGGCCAGCACCTGGAGCATCGGCCCGCTGGCCGTCAGCCTGCCCATTTTCGACAGCGGCACCCGCCGCGCCCAGGTCGATGCGGCCACGGCGCGCTACGACGAAGCCGTGGTGAAGTACCGTGCCGGCGTGCGCCAGGCCGTGCGCGAAGTGGAAGAAGCACTGGTCAACCTGGCCAGCACGGACGCGCGCAGCGGCCACGCGAAAACGGCGCTGGAAGGCTACCGCGTGTCGTTTGTCGCCACCGAGGACCGCTACAAGAATGGCCTGGCCAGCCTGATCGAACTGGAAGACGCGCGCCGCACGCGCCTGGCCGCCGAAAACACCGTGGTCAACCTGGAGCGCGAACGCAGCGCCGCCTGGGTAGCGCTGTACCGCGCCGCCGGCGGCGGCTGGAACAGCAGCAGCGCCATCGCCAACAACGCCCCCTGACGGATACGACAACATGAAAAAAATGACCTTGAAACCGATGACGCTCGCGCTGGCCGCCCTCTTTATGGTGCTGGGCGCCGGTGTTGCCCTGTACTCCCCTTCCTCCACGGCGGCCGACGACGCCAAGGATAAGAACACGGCGCAAAAACCGGCGCTCACCGTCACCACGGCCAAGCCGCAAACGGCCAGCCTGCCCATCAAGCTGAAGGCCAACGGCAACGTGGCCGCCTGGCAGGAAGCCGTCATCGGCAGCGAATCGAACGGCTTGCGCCTGACGGATGTGCGCGTGAATGTCGGCGATGTGGTGCGCGCCGGCCAGGTGCTGGCCGTGTTCTCGAACGACACGGTCAATGCCGACGTGGCGCAGGCGAAGGCCGCCGTGCTGGAAGCGGAAGCGAATGCTGCGGAAGCCGCCGCCAACGCGCAGCGCGCCCGTTCGCTGCAAAGCACGGGCGCCATCAGCGCACAGCAAATCAGCCAGTACCTGACGGCCGAACAGACGGCCAACGCGCGCATCGCGTCCGCCAAGGCGCAGTTGGCGGCGCAGCAGCTGCGCCTGAAATACACGCAGGTGGTGGCGCCCGACAGCGGCATCATTTCCTCGCGCTCGGCCACCGTCGGCTCGGTCGTAGGCGCCGGCACGGAACTGTTCCGCATGATCCGCCAGGGCCGCCTCGAATGGCGCGCCGAAGTGACGGCCACCGAGCTGCTGAACCTGAAAGCGGGCACCCTGGCGCAAGTCAAGGCTGCCAATGGCAGCGTCCTGACGGGCAAGGTGCGCATGATCGCCCCTACCGTCGACCCGCAGACGCGTTCCGCCCTCGTGTACGTGGACCTGCCGGCCAGCGCCGGCAACAATGCACCGTTCAAGGCCGGCATGTACGCCAGCGGCGAATTCGAACTGGGTAACTCGGGCGCGCTGACGGTGCCGCAACAGGCGATCGCCGTGCGCGATGGCTTCAGTTATGTCTTCCGCCTGAATGCCGACCAGCGGGTCAGCCAGATCAAGGTGCAGGCCGGACGGCGCCTGAGCGACCGCATCGAGATTTTAGGCGGCATCACGGCCGACACCACCATCGTCGTCAGCGGCGCAGGCTTCCTCAATGACGGCGACCTGGTGCGGAATGTTCAAAACCCGGTGGCAACCCCGGTCGCAGCAGCTGCCAAGCCGGCCGCAGCGAAAAAGTAAGGAAAAACCATGAATTTTTCCTCCCTCTCGATCAAGAATCCGATCCCGGCCATCATGCTGTTCGTGCTGCTGACCCTGGCCGGGCTGCTGGCCTACAAGGCCAATCCGGTGCAGGATTTCCCCGATATCGAACTGCCCATCGTCACCGTCAGCGCGGTGCTGCCCGGCGCCGCTCCAGCCCAGCTGGAAACCGAAGTGGCGCGCAAGATCGAAGACTCCGTCGCCACCCTGCAAGGCGTGAAAAACATCTACACCAAGGTGCTCGACGGCGTCGTCACGGTGACCGTCGAATTCATCCTGGAAAAGCAGATCGCCGAAGCCGTCAACGATGTGCGCGACGCCGTCGCCCGCGTCAAGGCGGACATGCCGGCCGAGCTGCGCGACCCCACCGTCACCAAGGCGTCCACGGCCGGGCGCGTGGTGCTGACCTTTATCGCCACGGCAAAACCGGGCGTCGACAATCCGCTCGACGCACCCGACCTGTCGTGGTTCGTCGACAATACGGTGGCAAAGCGCCTCCTGACCGTGCCCGGCGTGGGTGCCGTCACCCGCGTGGGCGGCGTCTACCGCGAGATCCAGGTGGAACTCGACGAGGCGCGCATGGCCGCCCTGAAAGTGTCGGCCCTCGACGTCTCGCGCCAGCTGCGCCTGGTCCAGCGCGAAGCGCCCGGCGGGCGGGGCGACATCAGCGGCGCCGAGCAATCGGTGCGCACCATCGCCACCGTGAAAACGGCCGATGAACTGTCGCGCGTGGAAGTGCCGCTGCCGGACGGGCGCCACGTGCGCCTGGACCAGGTGGCCACCGTGCGCGACACGGTCGCCGAACCGCGCGCACTGGCCGAGCAGGATGGCAAAACGGTCGTCGCCTTTGAAGTGTTCCGCACCAAGGGTGCCAGCGAAGTGGCCGTCGCCAAGGGCGCGCGCGACGCCATCGCCGACCTGCAGAAGGAAAACCCGAATGTAGTGCTGCAGCAGTCGATCGACAATGCCTTCCCCGTCGAGGAAAACTTCGAGGGCTCGATGGAGCTGCTGTACGAAGGCGCGCTGCTGGCCGTGCTGGTGGTGTGGTGGTTCCTGCGCGACTGGCGCGCCACCCTGGTGGCCGCCGCCGCCCTGCCCCTGTCCGTGATGCCAGCCTTCCTCGGCATCTACTGGTTCGGCTACACGCTCAACACCGTCACCCTGCTGTCGCTGGCGCTGGTCGTCGGCGTGCTGGTCGACGACGCCATCGTCGAAATCGAAAACATCGAGCGCCATCTGCGCATGGGCAAGTCGCCCATGGAAGCGGCCATGGAAGCGGCCGACGAAATCGGCATGGCGGTGATCGCCACCACCTTCGCGCTGGTGGCCGTATTCCTGCCGACGGCCTTCATGAGCGGCATTCCCGGCCTGTTCTTCAAGCAGTTCGGCTGGACGGCCGTGCTGGCCGTACTGGCCTCGCTGGTGGTGGCGCGCCTGCTTACGCCGATGATGGCCGCCTACATATTGAAACCGCTGCCGCACAAGGAAGAACAGGATGGCTGGCTGATGACGCGCTACCTGCGCGTCATGCGCTGGTGCCTGAACCACCGCGGCACCACGGCCATCGCCGCAGCCCTGTTCTTTGTCGGCGCCATCGCCCTCGTGCCCCTGCTGCCGACGGGCTTCGTGCCGGCCGCCGACCGCGCGCAGACGCAGATCAACCTGGAACTGCCTCCCGGCTCCACCCTGGGCGAAACGCAGGCCGTGGCGGCCCTGGCGCGCGATGCGGCCATGCGCACGCCAGGCATCCAGGGCGTCTTCAGTTCGATTGGCGGCGGTTCCAGCGGCGACGCCTTCGCTCCCGGCGCGGCTGCCGAGGCACGCCGGGCCGTGCTGACCCTGACCACCGTGCACCGCACGGAGCGCAAGGAATCGATGGCGGGCCTGGAAACGCAGCTGCGCCACAAGCTCGATGCGATACCCGGTGCGCGCTTCACAGTAGGGCCGCCCGACACGGGCGTCAAGATGCAGCTGGTGCTGCGCTCGGAAGACCCCGTGGCGCTGATGGCGGCGGCGCAAAAGGTCGAGCGCGAGCTGCGCGGACTGAAAGGCATCGGCAACGTCAATTCCAGCGCTTCGCTGGTGCGCCCGGAAATCATCGTACGCCCTGATTTTGCCAAGGCGGCCGACCTGGGCGTGACGGCGGCAGCCATCGGCGAGACGGTGCGCGTGGCCACGGCCGGCGACTACGATACGGACCTGACGAAAATGAACCTGCCCGAGCGGCAGGTGCCGATCCGCGTCAAGCTGCCCAACAGCGTGCGCGCCGACCTGGCCGCCATCGAACGCCTGACGGTGCCCGGCAAAAATGGTCCCGTGCGCCTGGCGAACGTGGCCACCGTGACGATGGAAAGCGGCCCGGCGCAGATCGACCGCTTGAACCGCAGCCGCAACGTCACCCTCGACGTGGAACTCGGTTCGCGCACCCTGGGCGAACTGAACGAAGAAGCGCGCGCGCTGCCGTCGATGAAGAATCTGCCGCCGTCCGTGAAGATCGCCGAACTGGGCGACGCACAGGAAATGGCATCGCTGTTCGCCAGCTTCGGCCTGGCCATGCTGATCGGCGTGTTGTGCATCTACTGCGTGCTGGTGCTGCTGTTCAAGGACTTCATGCAGCCGGTGACCATCCTGGCGGCGCTGCCGCTGTCGATCGGCGGCGCCTTCGTGGCCCTGCTGATCACGGGCAGCGCCCTGTCGATGCCATCGATGATCGGCCTGATCATGCTGATGGGGATCGTCACCAAGAACTCGATCCTGCTGGTCGACTATGCGATCCTGGCGCGCCAGGCCGGCATGAACCGCTTCGATGCGCTGGTCGACGCCTGCCACAAGCGCAGCCGCCCCATCCTGATGACGACGATCGCCATGGGTGCCGGCATGATGCCGCTGGCGCTGGGCTGGGGCGCCGACCCCAGCTTCCGTTCGCCCATGGCCATTACCGTCATCGGCGGCCTGATCACGTCGACTTTATTGAGCCTGCTGGTGGTGCCGGCCGTGTTCACCTACATCGACGACCTGGAGCACCTGCTCAAGCGCGGCATGGCCAGACTGCGCCGCCAGAAGGCGCCGCTGCGGCGCGATGACAAGGTGGCGCTGGAAAAATAAGCGCCGCCACCGTTTGCAAAATCGCCCCTTGCGGGCAAGGAAGCGAAGGACCGGCCACCAGGCCGCGCTCCCTCGCTTCCATCTATCTGGCATACTGCGCCCATTCTCCATGAACGCAATCTGCCCTGCCTATGAATTACCGCACCCCGCTCGTCCTGCTACTGGTATCCGCACTGCTCGGCGCCTGCTCGGACAAGACCGCCCCCGCCAGCGCCGACGTGGCAGCTGACGTGGCAAGCGATGTCCCCGCAGCCGACACGGCATCGGCCGAACACGTGCCGCCACCGGCCGCCACCGCGCCCAGGACGGAAGCGATGAACACGCCGCAGGCGCGCGAGCTCGAAGTGGGCATGATGCGCGCCGTCTTCGGCAAGGACTACCGCAACGACAGCGACGATGCGCTGGCCGACCTGTCCGATCCGGACAACCACGTCGACAAACTCAGTTACGTGGTCAGCGCCATCAGCCACAAGCTGCTGCCCGATGGCCGTGCCATCCTGGTGGCGAATGCGGAAACGGCGAACACGGAAGGCACTGCCGAATCGGCGCATGCCTCGCCGGGACTGCTGAACGTGTTTTTCCTGGCGCCGAAGGGCCAGCCGGAAGACGGCCAATGGCAAGTCGTGAAACGCCTGGAAAACATCGCCACCCTCGGCTCCTCAGGGCAGCTGGGCGAAGTGCACTGGGTCATGCTGGGTGCGAACAAGCCGGGACTGGCGATACGCCATGGCTACACGGGCCAGGGTTACACCATCACGCAGCTGGCCCTGTTTGAAATCGGCGATGGCAAGGTGACGGCGATCGATGGCGGCATCGACCTGTATTCGGACAATATGGGCGCCTGCGGGCCTGACACGGACGAGTGCTGGATGGTCGACGGCAAGTGGCGCTTCGCTCCCGCGCGCAATGGCGGCGCCTACGACGATCTGCTGATCGATTTCAAGGGCGCCTCAGAGAAGATCAAGCCGGGCGTCACGGTCAAGCCGGACGAAGACCCGCCGCGCATCGCCACGCCCTTGAACAGCCACGCGCGCTATGGTTTCGATGGCAAGGGGTACAAGCTGGTCGAGGGCAAGAACACGGTGCCTGGCGTCTGAGTCAGGCACTGGCAACAAATCAGCGGCGCGCCGCCTCCAGGCGCGCCAGCAATGGCGCATACATGGCACGCGTATGGCTGCTCCAGCGAGCCATGGCGTTGTCGATATCGAGCAGCAGGCGTTCCGACAGCACCTTGTCGCCCTGCTGCAACGCCCAGATCGCGCACTCGGCGCGGCACTCGAAACTGTTGTAGCGCGCCAGCGCATCGTCGAATTCCGCCTTCGCCTCCGGCTGGCGCCCGCTTTGCGCCAGCGCCCGCGCCGTCAGCAGGGACACCATCTCGGGACGGAAATGGATATCCGTGCGACGGATGAACTCCAGGTGCGTCAAGGCCTCGGCGCCGCGCCCGCATTCCAGGTAGGCGCGTGCCGCGCCCAACCGAATTTCCAGGTCCGAGGAAAACGCACCCTGCAGGCAGGCTTCATACGTCGATGCAGCTTCCTGCGCATCGCCCGCTTCCAGCTGCGCGCTGGCCAGGCGCATCTGGTTCTGCGCCGTCGGCGTGTACTCGAAAGCGGCTTTTGCCTCACGCAGTTCGCGGTTCGGATCGAGCACTTGCACGGCCACTGAAGCCACCTTGCGCGCGCCTTGCGGCAAGCGCGAATTGGGCAGGTAGATGGCGAAGAAATACACCACGCTGCCCAGCAGCGGAAACATGAATAAAATGAGCAGCCAGTACAGCTGCTGCCCGTTGCGCACCACGTGAATCGCAAAAAATACCGCGATCAGGATGTGGATGCCTATGCCAAAAATCGTCATGTTACAACCTCGTTCGTGACGGGAGCCGCTGGCACCATGCCGCCGCTTTCCCTGGCTCAATATTACACCGGCCACCACGGCAAGCCTGCCGGGGAGACACGCGAACGGCGAAAAAAAAGCAGGACAGCCGCGAGACCGTCCTGCTTTCCTGGCGCGCCTATGGGCGTCAGAACGTGCTGATGGCGTTCAGGAACCAGCCCCGGCTGCGATACGACAAATCCGTCAAATCGTCCGAGAAGGTCGTGAAGTTGTAGCCGATGCCGATCTTGGCGTGCTTCGCCACATGCCGGTAGACGCCGACCAGGGCGCCGGCACGCGCATCGCCCGCCTCGCGCGCCTTCAGCCTGCGTCCCTCGATCAAGGCATCCCACTCCTTGACGATATGGAAGTCGGCGCGCAGCACCAGCAATTCCGCGCGGCTGGAAAACCACTCGCCTTGCGTCTTCGACGCGCGCAACTGGCCCGTGCGCACGCCGAATTTCCCGCCCAACGACAGCCATGGCCGCACGTCATACGTCGTATCGACATTCAGGATATGGCTTTTCTGCGTATAGTCGAGCACCCCACCCGTGACGCCGTCAACCTGGCCTGGCGATGGCAGGTTATAAAAGTACGTGTACTTGAACAGGGTATTCCAGCGGTCGTTGTCGACCGGGCGATAGGCCGCCCCCGTCACCACTTCCGTGTAGTCGCCATCGTAGAAGGCCCCCCGCGTGGAGCTGCTGCGCGACAGGTTGAACTTGCCCAGCAGGCGCCAATCGCGGTCCAGCTGGTAGCTCAGCGCATTACGCGTCAGCCACACCTTGCGGTGTTCGCTGTTCGCGTCCGTGACGCAGCCGCCGTCAGCCGGCATGGTGGCGCAACTGCCATCCACGGTCCCCAGCGACTTCGTGCGGTCCGTGCGGAACTCCAGCGCACTGGAAAACTTCAGCCGCTCGTAGGCATATGCCGCCGTCAGGCCGATGGCGTCGCGCTTCAAGTCGCCCGACAGGGGATTCGACAGCGTGCCCGTCTCGAACTTGATGCCCGTGGTCCAGCGCTCGGTGGGCGCCAGGTCCACGCCGAACGCGTGCGTCAGGCTTTGCGGCCCCGCGCCATTGCCCCAGCGGCTTTCCGCAAACAGGCCCGCCTTGTCGTTCAGGCGGTAGCGGCTGCCCGCCGTCAAGGTAGACTGGCGGCCGCTGTAGTTCACATCCGGCGATTCCGTCTCCATGCGGTAGTTCAGGTAAACGCTGCTGCGTTCATCCATCTGCATATTGCCGAACAGCTGGCCGCCCGCGCCGCCGCTGCCGCCCGACGCTTCCGCCCCCAGGCGCAGGCGTTCGCTCACCTGGTAGGTGCCACCCAGTCCCGCGCGGTCATTCAGGGTGCGGTTGCCGCTGCGCGACAAGGTATGCTGCACGAAGCCGTACATATCCCACGGCGCGTACAGCAATCCTGCCACGCGCGCCGAGGCCACGCCGGAAGCGAGCGTGGTGTCGGGGCCGTACTGCGGACCGCCAGCCATGCCTGCCTCGCGTCCCTGCGTCACCAGCTGGCCCGTGATGCCGCCTTCCAGTCCCTGCTGCGGCACGGCGTTCGACGCCGGTGTCCTTTCCAGCGCGCCATCCCGGGCTTGCTGGCCCTGCTGCAATGGCCGATAGTCGACGCGCAGCACGGCGTCGCTGCGCCCGCCATCCTGACTCAGGATGGCGCTGGCATTGTCCCTGCCAGCCGCATTGTCGCGGCGGTCGTGCCGCAGACCTGCCGACACGCCCCACTCCGCATCGAGCTTGTGGCGCAGCGCCGCTTCCACTGCGCGCGCATCCTGGCTGGTGGCCGTGCGGTCATCCGCCTTCAGCGACACTTCCGTGCGCTCGCCCAGCGGCACGGTCGCCGCCAGGCCCGTTTGCCGCACGGCCTCGCCGTTCAGGGTCTGCATGCCCGGTCCCGCGTAACCGGCTTCGCGGTCCTGCCAGTAGGCGGCGATGCGGCCGCGCGCCGCGCCGCCCAGGTCGGCCAGGTCCAGCGCGCCGTCGAAGCGCTTCGCGTTGGCGGGGCGGCCGCCCGCCGTCGTCTGGTTGAAATCGAAGCCGCCGCTCGATGAACTGAGCACGCTGCTGGCGTCGCCGCTGGAACGGGCTGCCTCGGCCTTGATCCAGGTACCCGGCCTGTAGCGCAAGGTCAGGTCCAGTTCCTTGAGGGTCTGGTCCGAACCCTGTTCGCCCTGGTGATAATTGCTGGCCCCGATGCGCACATGGTCGTTGAACCAGTGGCTGGCGCGCACCCCTACCGACGTGCCTGAAATGGCGCTCAGACCCGGCACATATTCGTACGTCGCCACCAGGTACACGGGATTGCCGCTCAAGCTGGCGCTTTGCACCAGCGCGCCGCCATCGGCCACAGAGGACAGCGGCGAGCGCAAGGTCAGGCGTCCCTGCAGGTAGTTGATTTCATAATCCTGCGAAGGCGTCAGCTGGATGCGCTCGATCACCAGGCCCGAATCCTTGTCGCGCACTTCCACCCACAGGCGTTCCGAACCCTGCGTCAGGTCCAGATGGCGCAGATAGTATTGCGAACCGCCCGTGCCGCGAAACTCCTCGCGCGACTGCAAGGTGCCCGGCGAAGCGGCAAAGGCGTTGACCGTGCTGGCCTTTTCGCCATGGCTGGTGCTGGCGGCACCATTCCACAGCAGGTTGGCGCCATACAGGCCGCGGCTGTACTGGGCCAGTTCCGAGCCGCTCCAGGTGGTCTGGAAATTCCCCCACATGACGGACGAATCGCCTTTTTCCAGGCGCACGTAAAAACGCCCCTGGGTAGGCGCATCGTCGACGGTGGTGCTGTCGTCGCCGTACACGGGATAGTATTTGTCCGGATCGATGCGGCGCAGCAGGTAGTTCGGATCCTTGCTCTGGAAATTGTGAAACAAATCGCGCAGCGGCTGTTCCCGCGTGTCGGCGCTGGCCGTCAGCAGGTAGTCGCCCTTGATCTTGCCCTTCAAGTAAAACGCGCCGCGGCCGTCGGCCCAGGTCTCGTTCCTGTAGTGCTGCGTGTCGCCCGTGACCAGTTCCGCCGGCCCTTTCGTGCGGTCGCGGCCAATGGTCAGGTCGGCCAGCGCCACATAGAACCAGTCGCTGTCGGCGATGTTCAGGTTGCGGCGGAAGGTCATGCCAGCTCCGCTGCCATCCTTCACGGCCACTTCCACCGTATGCGGCCCAGGGCGCATGATCTGGCGCATGGCGAACTTGCCGCTGGCGTCGACCGGCACGACCATGCCCAGCGCCGTCACCTGCTGGCCAGGCTTGATCTTCTCGCCGCTGATGGTGACGCTGCCGCCCGATGCATCGATATTGCGCAAGATCAGGCTCGACTCGCCCCAGCCGGCCAACGCTTCGCCGCCGGCCTTCTTGCCCGGCGCTTCGGGCGGCGCCGCATCGAGCAGGCGCAGTGGCTGCAAACGCGTCTCGTCGAACTTGCCGCCTGCGTCGTAGACGCGCAGCAGGTAACCGATCTGCTCCGGCGCATCGGCCGGCGCCTGCCAGGCCGTCGCTTCGCCCATCGTCGCGGGCACGATGGCAAATGGCTGCTCCTGCGTGCTCTGTCCCTTGGCGAAGATGCGGATCTCGGCGCGCTGCTGGAAAAATGCGTAATTGGTGTACGTGCCAAAACGCACGGGCGCCCGGCGCTGCGCATAAGGCGCCGCCAGCCAGACATTCAAGGCCGGCGCGACGTTCAGGGGGTCGTACTTGACCTGGATGTCGGAACGCTCCAGCGCCACGTCGACGCAGCGCTGGCGGTCCGCCTCCTGCTGCGGCGTATCGGTGTCCTGCACCACGCCGTCTATGCTGATGGAGAAGGCCGCATCGCGGTTGGCCACCTGGCTGGCGACGGCGCAATCGTCGACCTGCACCACCGTCTCGATGCGCTTCGGCGGTGCGGCGGCGACAGCCGGCAGTTCGACGGCTTCCTCGTACCAGGCACGGATTTCCGTGCGGCGGTTCTGCGCCATGCCTTGCGGCGTGGCGTTCGACGCGATCGCTTCGCTCTCGCCCTTGCCGCTGGCGGAGAAGGCCGACGCCGGCAAGTCCAGCGCGCGCATCAGATAGGCCGTGACGGCCAGCGCGCGCGCCTCCGACAGATGCTGGTTGGTCGGGAAAGTCGGCTTCAACCAGGCGGCGATGCGCTGGTTGTCCGTATGCCCGATCACCTGCACGCGCACCTTCTGCTTGCCGCGCAAACGTGCGGCAAGCGCGTCAAGCCGGGCCGTGGCGGCCGGCAGCAGCACATCGCGGCCGGACTCGAAATTGGTGCCCGACAGCAGATCGTCGAAGGTCACGCTCTGCTGCGCCGGCGTGGCCGGCGGCACCGCTTCCAGGATCACGCGGCGCTCGGCGCGGCTCAGGCCAGATGGCGCCAGGCCGCTGAAAGCGGGCGACTCCTGCTCGCCGCTCGAGGGCTGCTGCGCCCCCATGCTGTGGCTCCGATCCAGCATTTTCCCCCGCAGCGCGTGCTCGTTTGCCGTTTGCGCATGCGCGCCCAGACAGACAAAGCCTATGCTGCCGAGCAAATACACGAGCCGCGTGGGGACCGGCCTGGCCGCCGCTTTGAAGGTGCCTTGATTGCTAACGTTCATGGTCATTTTCGGTTTCATTGTGCGCCCTCGATCTCGATGACGAGGGGATATTCGTTTTGCAGTGCCTGCCAGCGCGCCTGCATCTCGCTTTCGATCGCCTTGCTGCGGCGCTGCGCCAGCGCGGCATCGCCGCCAGCGGCATACGCGATGCGCAGTACCGATGGCTTGGCGCGCAGGCTGGCCACCAGTCCTTCGATGCGTGCGGCCCATTCCGGCTGCAAGGCCGTTTCGCCCGCGACGAATGCGGCGTCGCTCAGCTCAAGACGCACGACACGATGGATGGTGGCGCCGAAGTTCAGCTTGACCACCTTGCCTCGGGTCAGGCGCACATCGCGCGGATTTTCCGTCGTGACGCGGTAGCCGCTCGGCAGGGTGCGGTCATCGAGCTTCATGACGAAGTTCGAGCCGCGGTCCGCATTCGGAATCGCCGGACAAGCCACGTGGAAGCGTCCTTCCGCATCCGTCGTCACCAGCAAGCCGCGCGCCGTCGCCATGCGCACGCCGGCAATGCCCGCTTCGCCGTCATCCTGGTAGCCATTCGCGTTCCGGTCGTCGAACACCTTGCCGATGATGTCGGGACAATCGAAGGTGGCATCCGGCACCACGCGCACCGTGGCGGTAGCCAGGTTGGAAATACGCGTCTCGCCCGTCGCTGCCCAGGCCTGGTTGACGTATTCGCCATCGCCAACGCCGCTGCCCACCATCAGCATCAGCTTGTAGGTCTTCTTCTCCTTCGGCGCGAAACCGCTTTCCTTCCAGCGCAAGCTGCGGCCATCGACGACAGGTTCCACCGGCACGCCATTGCGGGTCGCGCTGCCGACGCGGTACTTGAAGCCGGCCGGTATCAGGTCGCGCACCTCCATCGCGCCCAGGGTCGCCGCCTGCGGATTGCTGGCCGTGATCGTGTACGGCACCAGGTCGCCGCGCGTGACGTTCAGCATCGGCGTCGTCTTCGTCACCATGATGCTGTCGCTGCCCAGCGGGTCGAGCGGGATATGGTTGTTCAGGATCGGAGCCGAACCGCCATTCGTGATGACAAAGCTCAGGTAATACTGCGTGGTCCTGGCGCCTCCGGCGATCAGTCCCGTGCAGTTGTTCGGATCGAGTTCCATCTTCGTCGACAATGCCGGCGCCAGCTCGCTCGCCTGGATAAAGGCCGGATCCGGCACCAGGCCCACCGTCAGCGGTCCCTTGCAGGCCGGCAGGCTGCCGGACGGCGCCAGCAGGTAATTCGCCGGCGCCACCACGCTCAGCGTATACACGCCGTTGGGGAAGCCGTTCTGCAGCAGGAACTGGTACATGCCGTCGCTGCCCACGGTTTGCGTCTGCTCCGCAACACCACCGACCAGGTGCGTGGCGCTGTCAAAACCGGCAGGGCCGCTGATCGACACCACGGCGCCAGCCACCGGCTTGCGCGTCACGGAGTCGTACACCACGCCGGCCGGATCGAGCGGCAGATTCTGCTCGACGACACGGTCGCCGTCGCGCAAGGTCAGGTTGGTGATGCGGCTGCCACCTGGCACCACCACGCCTTCGCCTCCCGTCGACACGGGCACATTCGGCATGTTGTTGCCATCCTTGAGGAAGGTGATCGCGTAGCCGGAACCCGTCGGCAAGCCGCTCGCCTCGTAGCCGGGGCAATGCAGGTTGTCGAACTGGTAGAAGCCTTTTTCGTCCGTGATGGCGCGGCAGATCAATTTGCCTTCCTGGTGCAGCTCGGCCGTCCAGCCAGCCACGCCAGCCTGGCTGCCGTCGAGCGGACGCACACGGCTGCCGTCGCGGTTCAGCCATACGTAGCCGTTGATGATGGGCGGCTTCAATTGCGGGATGCCCTTCTCGCCGAACAGATAGCCGCGCATGTCGTCGCCCGCCGCCAGCTTGATGCCGGTGATCGTATCCTTGTTGCCCACGCCGACAGGCTTGCTGGCGTTGGCCGTGCCCACCGATCCTGGCAGCACCACCGTCTTGCCGTCCACATAAGCGGCCGGCTGCGTTTCCGTCAGGGTGTAACCGGCAGCGTCGCTGACCGGCACCGTGTCGAACAGATAGCTGCCGTCGGCGCCCGTCAGCACGCTCAGTTTGACGGGCTTGCCATCGACGGACGTGCCGCTCAGGACCACCGTCACGCCGGCAATGCCTGACTCGCCATCGTTGCGGATGCCGTCGTTATTCAGGTCGGCATACACCACGCCGCCGATCTTGCCCAGCATATGGCGTTCGCCAAACAGGTAGCCGCTCGCCTGCGTCGCCACCGGCAGCACGATGTCGCCGATCGTGTTGTGTTCCGGCGCCGCGCCGAAGCTGGCGTTGTTCACCTTGCCGCCGGCGCTGCCGGCAGTTTCGCGGCCGTCGAGATACACGGCAGGCTGGCTTTCCAGCAGGCTGTAGGTACCGGCGGGCAGGCCGTCGAAGCGGTAGCTGCCATCGCTTCCCGTCACCACCGTACGGGTCAAGCCGTTCGCGCCGCGCACAGTGATTTCAATGTCGGCGATGCCCGCTTCCCCCGCGTCCATGGCGCCGTTGTCGTTCAGGTCGCGATACACGAAACCCCGCAACGACGACACCTGTTCGCGGAAATCATAGCCGCTGCCATTGCCCTGGGGCGGCAGGACGATGCCGCTGACGACATCCACCACGCCGGTACCGACCGGTTTGCCGTTGATGCTGCCGACAAAGGTACCCGTCGCACCCGGATAATTCCCCAGGCCGGCCGGCTGCGTTTCAGTGACCGTGTAGCCGGCAGGACCGGACGGATACAGGCCAGGGAAGGTGTAGCTGCCATCGGCGTCCGTGACGACGGTGACATTGACCGGCTTGCCGTGGCTGTCGATGCCGCTCAGCGTCAGGCTCACGCCCGGCAAGCCTTCGCCCTTCTCGTAGCTGCTGCTGTCGTTCGCATCGCCGTACACGCGGCCGGAAATGCTCGCCGCCAGCAGTTCGCCGAAGTCAAAACGCGTATGGCTCTTCGCCGCATCGAATGGAATGCGCGCGATGGTATTGGCCGTGCCGATGTCGCAGGCCGGATTGGCGCAGGCGGCGGCGCCGTCGATCAAGCCCTTGCGCTGGCGTCCGTCCAGATAGGCGGCAGGCTGCGTTTCCACCAAGGTATAGCCGGCCGCATTCGCGTGCGGCAGGTCGCGCAAGCTGTAGCTGCCGTCGGCGGCCGTGATGGCCGTGCGGTTGACCGGCGTGACGCCGTCGCGGGCGATGCCGGTCAGGGTGATGGTAACGCCGGCGATGCCCGCGGTTTCACCCGCATCGCGCACGCCATTGTCGTTCGCGTCGACGTAGACGGCGCCGCTGATGGCGCCTGTCTTCTCGCCGAAATCGTAGCCCGTCAATTGCGCGCCCGGCGCCAGCGCGATGGCGCTGACCACGTTGGCCACGCTGGCATTGCCGCCGCCATTGCCGGCTGCCTGCGCCGCATCGGCGTAATTGACCGGCTGCGTCTGCGTCACGGTATAAGTACCGGCGAGCAGGCCGTCGAAATGGTAGGCGCCGTTGGCATCGGTCAGCACCGTCACGGGACCGCCTGCGCCACCCGTCAGCGTCAAGGTCACGCCAGCCAGCGGCGTGTCGCCGCTGCCGGCCGCGCCATTGCCGTCCACGTCGAGGTAGACCTTGCCGGCGATGCTGCCCGTCAGTTCGCCAAAATTGTAATCGCGCGCGCTGCCGCCGTTCGGCAGCACGATGCCGCTGAACTGGTCGAAACGGGGCGCGCTGCCGCCGATGCGGCCTGTCGCGACGCCATTGACCGTGCCCACGCTTTCCGCGCCATCGAGGTAGGCGGCAGGCTGGGTTTCAGCCACGGCATAGCCGTTGCCGTCGCTTTGCGGCAGGCCCGTGAAGCTGTAGCCGCCGTCAGCCGCCGTTTGCAGCGTGCACAAGGCAGGCACGATCACGCTGCAGACGTCGAAACCGTCCGCCGTGGTACCCGACAGCGTGACCGTCACGCCGGCGATGCCCGTCTCGCCCCCATCCTTGCGGCCGTTGCGGTTTGCATCGATATACACGTAACCGGACAGCGACTGCGCCACGCCGCCAGCCGCGCCTGGCGCCTGGCCGAAATGGTAGCCCGTCGCCGTGGCGCCGGGCAGCAGCACGATGGCGCCGGCAGTCCGGATCGCCGCACCGGGCACGCCCGCGCCAGGCACGCGCACGGCGCCGTCGATCAGGCCACCCAGGCTGCCTGCCTGCGCACCCGTGTGATACAGGCTGGCTGGCGGCGTGACCGTCACGGCATAGCCGGCAGCGTCGCTCGGCGCCAGGCCCGCAATCAGGTAACTGCCGTCCGCACCCGTCTGGAAGGTGCAGCTCGGCACGGCAATGCCGGGACAGACGGGATGACCGAGATGGTCGTTGCCGCTCAGGGTCAGCGTGACACCGGCCACGCCCGTGCTTTCACCACCCTGGCGCACCGCATCGCGGTTGCTGTCCATGTAGACGCTGCCGGCAATCGACGCCAGCGCCAGTTCGCCGAAATTGCGCTCGGTGTAGCTCAGGCCCGGTTCGATACTGCCGATGACGATGCCTTCCGGCGCCGCGCGTCCCGCGCTGTTCGCCACGACATTGCCGGCGCCGTTCTGCTCCTTGCCATCCGCATGGCCGGCAGGCTGGGCCAGTTCGGTCACCGTGTAGGATTCTCCCAGCCGGCTAGGCGGGACATTCGTGAAGCTGTATTTGCCATTGGCGTCGGTGGTGGCCGTGCACGCGCTGCCCATCGCGACGCACACGTCGGCGCCCCAGAAGGTCTGGCCGGAGAGCTTCACCTGCACGCCGGCGATGCCATTTTCGCCCGCCTCGCGCAAGCCGTTGTTGTTCTTGTCGGCGTACACGTAGCCGCTGATGGCCGCATGCGCGTATTCCTGGAACAGGTAGCCCGTCGCCGCCGTATTCGGCGCCAGCACGATCTGGCCGATGGTGTTGTGCGCCGCGCTGGCGGAACAGTTGGCGCCGTTGTCGCAGCTGGCCGGCGGCGGCGTGCCACCGGCCGTGCCCGCGACTTCAAACAGGTCGGCGTAGCTGGCCGGCTGTGTCTCGACGAGGGTGTAGCCGCCGGCCGCGGAGCGCGGCAGACGGTCGAACAGGAAGTCGCCGCTGCTGGTGCTGAGGGTCAGCGGCGCGCCCGCCGTGCCGATATCGTTGCCCCAGAAATCCTGGCCGTACAGCGAGAACGTCACGCTGCTGGTGATCTTCTCACCGGCATCCATGCCGTTGCTGCGGTTCGCATCGTTATACACGGAGCCGGCGATGCTCGATTTGACGATCTGCACGTCGACGCTGGCACTGTTGTTGCCGGCGTTCGGATCGCGCGAGGTGCCCGGCGTCGGCACGATGCTGGCGGTATTCGTGATATTGCTGGCGAACGGTCCCGCATAGGCCGGGTAAGGCGCCTTCACGGGGATGGAGATGCTGACCAGGTTGACCGTGTCGGCTGCGCCCGAGGCAATCGGCAGCACGCCCAGCGTGCAGGTCACGGTGACCGGCGAACCGCTGCTGACGCAGTTGTTCAAGGTCAGCGAAGCGCCCGAGCCGAGGCGTGCCGTCGGTGCGCCCGTCAGCACGAAGCCGGCCGGCAGCACGTCGGTGACGACCGTGCTGGCCGCCAGGGCGGGTCCCAGATTCCCCACCACCAGGGTGTAGCTAAAGGGCTGGTTGATGCTGAACGGCGATGCGGGCGAAACGGTTTTCGACACCAGCATCAGATCGGTCTTCGGCAGCACGGTGGTGGTTTCTTCCACCACGTTGTTCGTCGCCAGCTTGTCGCCGGCAAACGGCGCCGCGCCCGTTTCCAGCGATTCGACGCTGGCGTTGATCTTGTAGGTGATCGATCCCGGCGGCGCATTGCTGACGGGACCCGTATCGAATTTCAGGGCGAACACGCGGCTGACGCCGCTGGCCAAGGTGCTGTCGCCGGGCATGCTGGCCAGGTAGCACACCAGGTTCGTGCCCGCGCCGCCCGGCTGGCTGCACGAGGCGCCGGCCGGCAAGGTGCTGCCGGCGGCATTCCACAGCATGGTATACGGCACGGCCGCGCCGTTTTGCGGCGGCGGCACGGGCGTGATGACCAGCTTCAGGCCGGTGGCCAGCGACGGTCCATTGTTTTGCACGGTGACCTTGTACACCAGCGCATCGCCGAACGGGCTCTGTTCGTAGCCCGTATCGACGGCCGACACGCTCAGGTCCAGCTCCTTGCTGATCACGGTGACGGTGGTGCTGTTGCTGTTGTTGGCCGCGTTGCTGTCATCGGTCGTCGTGCTGATGGTGGCGCTGCTGGCATAGGTCGCGTCGAGCGCATCCGGGTACGGGAACACGGGGATGACCGAGAAGATCAGCTGGCGCGTCTCGCCATCGCCGAGTCCAAAGGTCCGGCATTCGATGCCGGACTGTCCCGCATAGGGCGCGCCGCTGAAGGCGGGCACCAGCGTGCATTGCGCGGCGCTGCCCGCGATGCTGGCCGAGCCGGCCACATACGCCATGCGGGCCGGATCGATGACCTGGCGCAGCACCACATTGGCCGCGCTGCTGGGCCCATTGTTGCGGATCGAGGTGGTGAACACCAGCGGCACGCCGACGCGCACGGGGTTTGGCGCACCGGCCATCGCCGTGACGCCGACGTCGGCCTGCGGCACCACGGTGACGGTGGCGCCGGAGCTGTTATTGGCCGCATCGGTGTCGATGGCATCCGGGCTCGATACCGTGGCGGTATTGAGCAAGGCGCCGTCCTTCAAGGGGCGATTAAGCGTGATGGTGATGGTGCGCGACGCGCCATTGCCCAGGTTCAGCAGCGTGCACGTGATGGTCGACGCAAAGCTGCAGCTTTCGCCTGCGCCGCTGCCGGCCAGCACGACGCTGCCGCCCGTGGTGCCGCCGCTGCCGTTGTACCAGTGCGGCAAGGCGTCGACCACCTTGACGGTCGGTGCGCTGTCCGGGCCAGCATTGCTGACCACCAGGGTATAGCTGAAGGTATTCGAGGCGGCCGGCAAGCTGACCAGGGACGCCGTCTTGACGATGGCCAGGTCGACGTTCAACGGCGTCGACGTGACGCTGGCGGTGTCGCAATTGCCCGTGCTCGCATTGTCCGGCGGCTGGTGCGCCGACCCGGCGGCCATGCCGGTACAGGCGGTATTGCTCAAGGTGCCGGAAAATCCCGCTTGCGCGCGCGTGGTCAGAATCAGGGCAGGCAGTTTCGCGCCGCGCGCCAGGCTGCCGGAGATCGTGTAGGTGCAGGTCACCAGCTGTCCCGCCGCGCTGCACGTCCAGCCCGCGCCGCTGGCGCTCACATAGCTTTCTTGCGGCGACAAGGTATCGGTCACGGTCACGGTGCCGCTGGCGGCACTGGTGGAGGTGCTCGCATTGGTGACCGTGATGGTATTGGTGATCAGGCCATTGGCCGCGACCAGTCCTGGCGACTTGCTCTTGCTCAGGGTCAGGTGGGCGAATGGCGCGACGATGGTGTACGTGGCCGAGGCGGGATTGTTCAAGCCGTCGAGCGGGGCGCTGCGTGCCACGTCCACCACATTCGCGCCGCCCGTCGCGCCGGTGGCGACGGTCAGCGGAATCAGGAACTTCGAAGAGGTGGCGCCCAGCGCCAGCGCGCCGACATTGCAGGTGATCGTCTGGCCAGCCTTGGCGCAGCCGGCCGGCAAGGTACCGATCGTGAAATCGCCGGACACCGTCGTCTTCACGGTGACGCCGCTGGCGTCCTGCGTGCCGCTATTGACGGCCCACAGGTTCAGGCTGACCGCCTCGCCCTGCGTCAACGAACTCAGGCCGCTGGCGTTCGACACCAGGGTTTGCCGGGCATCGAGGTCGGTGCCCGGCTTGACCGTGACGATGACCTGGCTCGGTCCGTTGTTGCCGTCTTCCGGATCGCCGGTCTGCAAGTCGCTGGAAGCCACCGACGCGCCGTTGGTGATGGTGCCGGCGATGCTCTTGACGATGCGCCCGCCGATCGTGATGGGGGGAGCTTGCTGCCCCACGCCGATGGCTGCGCCGCTGTAGGTACAGGTCAGCACGGTGCCCGAACGGGCGCATGCCCAGCCCGTGCCGGACGCTGACGCGTAGGTAAAATCCGCGCTGGCCGGCAAGTTGTACGTGACCTTGAATTGCGATGCGCTGTCCGGACCGGCATTCGCCACGTCCACCCGGTAGCCCACCGTTGCGCCGGCCGCTGCCGTACAGGCGGCGGGACAACCGCTCAAGCCCGTCGTGCCGCTGGCGGCGACGCTCAGGTCCGCGCCCTTGATGACGGTGACCGTCTTGATCGAATCGTTGTTGAAACTGTTGCCGTCCGTGTCCACGTTGACAAAAGACACGCTGGCCTTGGTCACCACGGCAGACGCCGCCGAGCCCGTGCCGCTGAAATTGACCGTCCAGTTCGCGGTCTTGCCCAGTCCGCTGCGCGTGCAAGTGAGCAGTTGCGGACTGGCTGCCAGATTGAAG
Source organism: Janthinobacterium sp. SUN206 (assembly GCF_030587305.1). Taxonomy (NCBI): domain Bacteria; kingdom Pseudomonadati; phylum Pseudomonadota; class Betaproteobacteria; order Burkholderiales; family Oxalobacteraceae; genus Janthinobacterium; species Janthinobacterium sp. SUN206. The sequence goes on from NZ_JAPWIB010000001.1 coordinate 2,684,382, forward strand.
GCGCAACCGGCCGGCGCCGTGCTCGACGCAAAATTCACATTGGCGGGCAATTCCACCGCCAGGCGCACGGTGCCCGTCGCATCGACCAGGTCCTCATTGTTCGTCACCACCACCGAAAAGCTGGCCTTGCCGCCACGCGGCACGGGGTCCGGCGCCTGCAGGTAGGCGGAAACGGACAAATCGATTGCCGCCGCCGACGCCGTTCCCGCCGCGCCAAGGGTGCAGAAACAGGCGATCAGCCATAACAGGCGCTGCAGGAGACCGCGCGGCCCTCCCCGCTTGCAGGAGATCAGACAGGAAAAGATAGTGCGCAAAAAGGAGGACATAGGCATGGCAGTCGTCAGGGGGTTGTGCGGTGTGCTGCAACGGCACTTCCGGCCCAGAAAAAACAGCGAACGGCCTGCTTTTTCACCCTGCGGACATGGCAAGGCGGCACGAAAGTCAACAAATATTCAATGTGTAATTTATGACAACATTGATGATTTGCGACATTCTGGTGCATTTTTTAATGCTTTACAAGCAATAAAAATATTAAAAAATTAATCAATTGAGATTAAGCAAGGAAATGAAAAAATCACTCAAAGGCACTTGCACTCATGCTAACAAATGTGTCTATTTTGTTATTTTTTGAAATTGGTACTACGGCAGGTTTTTTGGCTTCACTCCCTTGAAATGATAGAAATCAAGGCTAAAGATGCCAATTTCGCTCAATATGCCACTATGTACTCTAGCGTACATATCAGAAAGAAAAGTGTTTCCAATGTGATACTAAAAATAATTCAAATGACAATGTTTATTGGTATCACAAGCGCAGCACGACAGAAATCGCAAAAGAATTCCATGTGGAAATTTTTTATGTACAGCAACGTGAAAATGAAGTTGTAAAAATACAACAAAAAAAAGATCGGCGGCGCGCCGCCGCGGACAGGGGAAATGCGGGGAGTTTTGGGAAAGGGCGGCAAGACGTTACCGAAGCGCCTGCATCCAGGCAAAAAAAACGGATGCTGCGACTGGAGGGAGCAGGCGCTTGTCCCGGCAGAGGGATCCATCCCCTGCCGGGACAGGCCGGGACAGGCGTTAAGGGCGGGCCGTTGCCGCCCAGCCGCCGCCCATGGCCCGGTACAGGTCGACCGAGGCGACGAGGATGCGTGTCTTCAGTTGCAGCAGCCCCACGTCGGCGCTGTACAGGGTACGCTGGGCGTCCAGCTCTTCCAGGTACGAGGCATAGCCATTGCGGTAGCGGTTATGCGCAATGCGCAGGGTGTCCGCCGCCGTGGCGCGGCGCGCGTCGTTTTCCACGGCCTGCTGCTGCAGGCGGTAGATGGCGCCCAGGCTGTTCTCCGTTTCGGCGAAGGCGTTGCGCACCACGTTTTCATAGGTGTACGCGAGCTGGTCGCGCTGCGCGCCTGCCGCATCCGTCTGCGCCTGCACGCGCCCGCCGTCGAACAGGGGACCGGCCGCCAGCGCCGTCAGCCGCCACAGGGCCGTGGGCGCATGCAGGAAATCGGTGAGCGTCGTGGCTTGCCCGCCGCCGACGGCCGTCAGCTTGAACGAGGGCAGCAGCTGGTCGCGCGTGGCTGCCAGGCTGGCGTTGGCGGCCGCCAGGTTGTGTTCCGCGCGCGCGATGTCGGGCCGCCGGCGCAGCAATTCGGACGGCAGGCCGGCCGGCACGCCCGGCGCCGCCAGTTCGGCCAGCGGCAAGCCGCGCGCGATAGGGCCGGGATTGCCGCCGACGAGGATGGCCAGCGCGTTTTCCTGTTCAAAGATCTGCCGCTGCAGCTGCGGCACCTGCTCGGCCGCCGCATGGTATTCCGATTGCGCCTGCAGCCATTCCAGCCGCGAGCTGTAGCCCACCTCGAACTGCTTGCGCGCCAGCTCGCGCGACTGTTCGCGCAGCTGCAGCGTCGATTGCGTGAGCGCCAGCTGCGCGTCGAGCCCCCGCAGATTCAGGTAACTCGTCGCCACGCTGGCCGCGATCGACAGGGCTGCCGCATCGAGGCTGGCCTGTTCGGCGCGGTAGCTCTCGCCCGCTGCATCGCTCAGATTGGCCAGCCTGCCCCACACGTCGATTTCATAGCTGGCCTGCAGTTCGGCCTGGAAGACATTCGTCACATACGGTTTGCCGCTGGACGCCAGGGTGCGCGTGCGCGTGGGCGAGCCGTCGAAGGCCAGGTTGGGCGCGCGGTTCGCGTCGGCCTGTGCCAGGCGCGCGCGGTATTCCTGCACCCGGGCGCGGGCCACGCGCAAGTCGCCGTTGCGCGCCAGCGCCTCGCCCACCAGGTCGCTCAAGACCGGATCGCCGAACGCTTGCCACCACAACTGCTCCACCTGCGCGCCATCGGAGGCGGCAATGAGCACCGGCGCACCGTCCGCCTGCGCGCGCCAGCCGGACGGCAGCTGCAATGCCGATACTGGCTGCGGCGGCGCGGTGGCGGCGCAGCCGGCCAGCGCCAGCGCGCCGGCCATCAGCAGGACATGGCGCTTCATGGCTTGGCCTTCTTCGGCGCTGGCGGCGGCGCCGGATTGTCCGCCGAGTCGTTCAGCACGGCGGACGTGTCGACGCTGACCACCACCGACATGCCGGGCACGAGCCGGCGCGCATTCGCCTGCCCCGCGTCGATGCGGATGCGCACGGGAATGCGCTGGGCGATCTTGAGGTAATTGCCCGTCGCGTTATCGGCCGGCAGCACGGAAAATTCGGAACCGGTGGCCGGCGAGATGCGCTCCACCTGGCCCGTCAGCACGGCGCCGTCGAGGGCGTCGACGTGGAAGGTGGCGCTCTGCCCTTCCTGCACGCCGTTCATCTGCGTTTCCTTGAAATTGGCGATGACCCACATCTGGCGCGGCACCAGCGCCATCAGCTGCGCACCCGAATTCACGTACGCGCCCTGGCGCACCGTCACCTGGCCCAGCTGGCCATCGGAAGGGGCAACGATGCGCGTGTTATCGAGGTCGATCTTCGCCGCCTTGACGGCTGCCTGCGCGTTCGCCACGGCCGCTTCCAGCGCCTGCTTGTTGACCACCACGGAATGCACGCTTTGCTGGGCGATGTCGAGATTGGCCCGCGCCTGCGCCAGCGCGGCCGCCATCTGCGCCTGCGTGGCGCGCGACTGGTCGTGTTCGCGCTGCGACAGGGAACCGTCGGCCACCAATTGTTCCACGCGATTGAGGTCGGCGCTGGCCTTGCGCGCCTGCGCTTCCGCATTGGCCAGCGCCGCCTCGCTGACGGAAATGCCCGCCTGCGCGCTGGCCTTTTGCTGCGCCCAGTTCGACAGCGCCGCCTGCTGCGCCGCCAGCTGGGCCTGCGCCTGCTCGTAGCGCTGCTGGTAGATGCGGTCGTCGATGCGCACCAGCAGCTGGCCTTCCTTCACGTCCATGAAATCCTGCACCGTCACTTCCACCACGTAGCCGGACAGCTGCGTGCCGATGATCGTCACCTGCCCCCGCACGGTGGCGTTTTCCGTCGTCACGACGGGGCTGGTGAACGGCGGCAGGCGCCACGCGTACAGCACGATCAGCACGCCCACCAGGGCCACGGCGGCAAAGGCCAGCGCGGACAGCCACTGGTGACGCCGGTCCGGCTGCGCCGTGGAAGGGGCGGCGGGTGCGGCTGCAGGCGCCGCCGATGCAGGTGCGGGAGGTGGCGGTGGATTGTTATTTTCTGTCATTGCTCGGTTCCGAATTGGTAATGGGGACGATGGCCATGGCCGTCTGCGCATCGCGCACGGGGCCGACCAGGCGACGCGCGCCGGTGGTGATGCGGGTCCAGGATTGGCTGACCAGCATCCAGATCAGGGTGGCGATGGCGACGCCGGCGATCATCAAAAAGACATCGTTATAGGCCAGCACATTGGCTTCGCGCGTGGCGATGGCGCCCAGCCGCGCCACGCCCTGGGCGCTGCGCAAGGCAGGATCCGTCAGCACGCCGCCGTAGCTCGCGGCGCCGGACTGCACGCGCACGGCCACCTGCGGGTCGAGCATAGTGAGGTGCTCGACCAGATAGCTGGAATGGTATTTTTCGCGCGCCGTCTGGATGGTGCCGACGATGGCCGAGCCGAGCAAGCCGCCCAGGTTCTGCGTCATGGTAAACATCACGGAAAAGCTCACCAGGTTGCGCGGTTCGGCGATCACAGCACCCATGCCGGCCACCATGGTAGGGCCGAGGAAATACGTGCCGCCAAAGGCCAGCAGGAACTGGCTGACATACATGTTGACGGGGCGCGTCTGGCTGGTGGCGTGCGCGTCGATCAGGGCGCCGGCGGCGATCAGCAGCAGCGCGAACATCAGCGAGCGGTTCAGGGTGGCCGGATTGATCGTCAGCGCGCTGACCACCAGGCCAGCCACGCTGCCCAGCAGCACCACGATGAACAGGTTCTGCATCTGGTCCGTGTTCAAGCCCAGCGCCTGCAGGAAGCCCACGGCCCCCGTCGATTCGGACAGCACGATGCGAAACAGCAGCACGGACAAGAACAGCTTGGCGATCTTGCCCGTGGTGAGCCAGCGCGTATTGAGCAGCGGGCGCGCGCGGTTATGCTCGATGGCCAGCGAGGCGGCGATCAGCACGATGGAGCCTGCCAGGCACACGCCCACCCATTCCGATTCCATCCACCACGCCGTGCGCCCCTGCGCCAGCACGGCGCACAGCAGGGCCACGCCGGGCGCGAACAGGATGAAGGTGAGGAAATCGAGCGGCTCGAACGTCTGCACCCTGTCGCCGGGCGGCAGTTTCAGGGCCAGCACGCAGCCCAGCGCCAGCAGGGCCAGTCCCAGTTCGAACAGGTACAGGCCATGCCATTCGCCGATCTGCAGCAGTTCGGAAGTGAAGATGCGCGCCAGCGGCAGCGCCAATTGGGCAAAACCCAGGCCCAGCACCACGCCTTTCAGGCGGTGCCGCGCGGGAAACGCCTGCAAGGTGTAGTACAGGCCCAGCACGCCCAGCGCGCCGCCCACCATGCCATGCGCGGCGCGCACGGCGATCGCCGACGGCAAGGTATTCGCATACAAGTGGGCGAAGGTCACGAGCGCATACAGCACCAGGAACGCTTCCGTGAACAGGCGCAGGCCGAACTGCTGGCGGAACTTCACCAGCAGCAGATTCATGGACACGATGGTCATCACGTAGGCGGCCGGCAGCCACTGCATCTGGTAGGCATAGGCGGCCAGCGAACCTTGCAGGTTCAGCAGATTGGCCGTCACCAGGCCGTTGCCCAGTCCCCCCGTCAGCGCGACGATCAGGCCGACGATGAAGTACGCGACACGCTTGGGCGTCGAATGTTCGGGCATCGATGGCGACCCGGGCAAGGTCGGGCGTTCGCCCGGCCCCCAGGTGCGAGGTGTGTACTTGTCCATGCGGTAATCGCGATCCGGTTTGCTGAAGCCGTTCTTTGCTGCTATAGAAATAGTTGCAAATGAACAGTTCTAGTCAGCAGCATATCACCGCAGGACGTTTTTATTGTTTACATTGTTGCATGGCGTTGCGCATGCCGCGCAAACAGCGTATGCAACGGGGCCGGCGGATCCGGCCCCGTTGCCGATGCCGCCACTCACACCCGCGGCGGGTCCGTCTCGCGCGCAAACGCCCGGTGCGCGGCCAGCGCCTTCTTGAAGGCCGCCACGGCTTTCGCCACGTCGCCGGACGGCGCGACGATGATGGCGGGATCGGGCTTGCCATCCGGCAATGTCACCGGCACGCCCGCCTTGTCCAGCAAGTCCTTGCCCGCGCCGACAGCCAGCATGGGCTTGCAGTGGCGGTACTGCAGGCGCAGGAAGTCGAGCGCGTTGGCGTCGCTGCCCAGCTGCTGCACGGCGCCCTGGCCGTCCGGCAGCACGACGGCGTCGAACAGCACGGACGGTCCCGTCTCGAGCGAGATTTCCACCTCGAGCGGTGCACCGCCGCTGGTGTCGACTTTCCCCAGGTGGCTGCCCACCAGGCGCGGCACGGCGCCATCGGCCAGCAGCGAGGCATAGATATTGCGCACTTGCGCGCCATCGCTGCCCGGCCCCACCAGGATGGCCACGCGCAGGGTATGGATGCCCGTCTTGCCGGGGCGGAAAAAGAGCGACAGGGCCGGCGACGGTGGATACGTGGGGATCGGCAGCATCGAGGCGCGCGGCATGACGGGCGGCAACGCCAGGCCCAGGCCATCGGCCAGGCGCTGCGCCAGGGTTTCGTCGACATTGCGCAGCATGGCGACGATGCGCTTGCGGATGGCCACCGTTTGCACCTTGCTCAGTTCAAAGCGGAACGCATGCACGATATGGTCCTGTTCCACCGGCGTCTGGCTGATCCAGAACAGGCGCGCCTGGCCGAAGTGCTCGGCGAACTTCTCGGGCTTGCCGCGCACCTTGTCGCCTTCGGTCGCGGCGGGAAAGCTGTTGAAGCCTTTCGCGCCCGCCTGGAACGGGCAGCCGCCCGCCAGGGAATTGGGTTCATACGCGACCCGGCCCCGGTTGATGGCCTGGCGGTGGATGCCGTCGCGCTGGTTGTTGTGCAACGGCGCCAGCGGCGAATTGATGGGGATTTCATGGAAATTGGCGCCGCCCAGGCGCGTGATCTGCGTGTCGACGTAGGAGTGGATACGCCCCTGCAGCAGCGGGTCGTTGCTGAAATCGATGCCGGGCACGATGTGCGCCGTGCAGAACGCCACCTGCTCCGTCTCGGCGAAAAAATTGTCGGGATTGCGGTTCAAGACCATCTTCCCGACGGGGACCAGCGGCACGAGTTCTTCGGGAATCAGCTTGGTCGGATCGAGCACGTCGAAGGGGAACGCTTCGGCCTGCGCTTCCGTGAAGAGCTGGAAGGACAGCTCGTATTCGGGATACGCGCCGCACTCGATGGCTTCCCACAGGTCGCGCCGGTGGAAGTCGGTATCGGCGCCACTGAGCTTGACGGCTTCGTCCCACACCAGCGAATACGTGCCGGCCATGGGCGACCAGTGGAATTTGCAGAAGACGGACTGGCCCTTCGCATTCACGAGGCGGAAGGTATGCACGCCGAAACCCTGCATCATGCGGAAACTGCGCGGGATGGCGCGATCCGACATGGCCCACATCAGCATGTGCGTGATTTCCGGCGACAGCGAGGCGAAGTCCCAGAAGGTGTCGTGCGCGCTGGCCGCCTGCGGCATGCCGTTGTGCGGCTCGGGCTTGACGGCGTGGATCAGGTCGGGGAACTTCATCGCATCCTGGATGAAGAAGACGGGGATGTTATTGCCGACCAGGTCCCAGTTGCCCTCGTCCGTATAAAACTTCACGGCGAAGCCGCGCACGTCGCGCGCCGTATCGGTGGAACCGCGTTCGCCGGCCACCGTGGAAAAACGCACGAAGACGGGCGTGCGCTTGCCCGCCTTGGCGAATGGCGCGGCGCGCGTGTGCCTGCTTTGCTCCTTGTAGCATTCGAAATAGCCGTGGGCGGCCGAGCCGCGCGCATGCACGACGCGCTCGGGGATGCGCTCATGGTCGAAGTGCGTGAGCTTTTCGCGCAGGATGAAATCTTCCATCAGGGTGGGGCCGCGCAAGCCCGCCTTCAGCGAATTCTGGTTGTCGCCCACGGGCACGCCCTGGTTGGTCGTCAGCACGCAGCCGCTGTCGTCGCTGCGGGCGTGATCCAGCGAATTATTCAACGCATTCTCGCCCAGCGCGGGCTGGCCATCGCCCGTCTTCGGGGAAGGTACCGTTTCGCCCGTGGTGCTGGCCGTGGCCAGCGCTTCGCCGCTTGCCACATGCACGCCTTCGGCCGGCGTGCGCGCCGCCTCGCCATACTGGCCCTCCTCCTTGGGATTGACGGCCATGGCGGCGGACAGTTGCTGGCCGGCGGCCGTCTTTTGCAGCAGCGCGCGGGTCAGCTCATTATCCGCCCCCAGGCTGTCCGGCGCATTGCTGTCGGATGGGCCGGACATGCTGCTCAATACGGAACCAGCACCGTCCGTGGACGGCGTTTTCTTGTTGGTAGCCATTACATCTCCTGTGAGTAGTCTGCCCCGGGAGAACGCTACAACTCCCTCATTCAGCGCACGAACAGGGCAATCAAAACAATGATGGGAATAGGTACACCGATCAACCACAACAAAATGGAGCGCATCTTCACTCTCCTTTACGGCCTGCTACTAACTACTACCTTATGCGCGTGGGCGCTGCTTCCTCCGCCATCACGGCGAAGGAAACAGCGCCCACGACAAATACCGGCCAGGAAGGCGTAAAACTTATTTACGCGAACCCAGCAATTTCGACAGGCCATACCCGGCCGCTGCCGCAATCAGCAGGGACACGGCCGGCCGTTCGCGCACGTAATCGCGGCCCGTCTCGCCGGCGCGCTGGCAGGCGGCGCCCAATTGCTTGCCGCGCGCCATCAGGCGTTCGGAAGCCTTGCTGACGCTGTCGCTGACCTGGTCGATGCGGTCGCCCACCTGGTCCACGCCGTCGTGGGCGCGCGTGGCCACCTTGTCGGCCAGGGGCTGGGCCTGGCTTGCCACCTTGTCGATCGTGCGGTGCAAGTCCTGGCGGGTATCCTGGGCGGTACCGTTGATATCGGAGCTGGTTTTTTCAATCGCGTTCATGATGGTTTCCTTTAACAGTGAATAATTTCAACCATGCTCGATGCCGTGACCGAATCATGATTCTCCTCGCTTCTGGGAAAAAGAAGCGGCTAAACGCTGCCGGGCTGAGCCATATCAAACAGTGGATCAGCAGCAAGCTGTTGGCACTACCTTAACCGCGCCTGCCACACGCCACCGTGCGCTGCCACACCTTGAAGGCCAGACTTAAATGCCTGCCAGAAATAACAATCCCTGCCGGCCTGGTGCGGCGGGTGGGGAGTAACGCTGCGTGATGCATGGTCGGCCCAGAAGAGAAAGCCGGCCCCATACAAATGCATGGATTTTTATGCAGATTTTACGCATAATGTAGGCACTAAAATACATACATCAAGACAAAATGCCTCCGTCTAAATCCATACAAAAAGATGACCATGCAAGCGCGTGGATCATGCCGTTCGTGCAGCACGGCGGTCCGCGCTACCTGCAGATCGCCGACATGCTCGAGCGCGCGCTGTCCGGCGGCAGCCTGCGCCCGGGCGACCGCTTGCCGCCGCAGCGCAGCCTGGCCGCCCTGTTCCAGGTCGACCTGACGACCGTGACGCGCGCCTACGACGAAGCCAAGCGCCGCAACCTGCTGGAAGGGCACGGCGCGCGCGGCACCTACGTGGCGGCGCCGAAGGTGGAATTGACGCAGATGCTGGACCTGAGCATGAACATCCCGCCGCCGCCCGTGGGCGTGGATTTCGACGACCTGCTGAAACAGGGCGTGGCGCAGGTACTGATGCGCACGGACAGCGATATGTTGATGAGTTATCACCTGGGCGGCGGCAGCAAGGCCGACCGCGCGGCGGGCGCCGCCTGGCTCGCGCCCATGTTCGGCAACGTCGATGGGGAACACGTCGTCGCCTGCCCCGGCGCACAGGCGGCGCTGGCGGCGCTGATTTTGACCCTGAGCCGGCCCGGCGACGCCATCTTGACGGAGCCGGCCGTGTATCCGGGCTTGCGCTCGGCGGCCGGGCAGCTGAACCGCAAGGCCGTCGTCGTGGAAACGGATGCGGATGGCATGCTGCCCGAAGCGCTGGAAAAGGCTGGCCGCAAGCACCGCGCGCGCCTCGTGTATCTGAATCCCACCCTGCAAAACCCCACGGCGCACACCATGCCGGCCGCGCGCCGCCTGGCCATCACGCAAGTGGCCCAGCGCTGCGGCATGCACATCATCGAGGATGATCCGTACTGGCTGCTGGCGTCCGATGCGCCGCCGCCCCTGGCGCATTACGCGCCCGCCCACGTATCCTACATCGCCACCCTGTCGAAATGCCTGGCGCCGGGCCTGCGCATGGCCTATACCTTGATCGCCGACACGCAGCTGCGCGAACGCTTCCTGGACGCCCTGCGCTCTTTCAGCCTGATGGCCACGCCCGTGACGACGGCGCTGACGACGCAATGGATACACGACGGCTCCGCGCACGCGCTGCTGGCCGGCATACGCAGCGAAGCCGATGCGCGCCAGGACGTCATCCGCACCATCCTGACGGGAACCACTCACCCGCGCAGCGATGGCATCCACGTGTGGTTTTCGCTGCCCGGCTACTGGACCTCGCGCGAACTGGCCGCCACCGCCCGCGCCCAGGGCGTGGCCGTCACGGCGTCCGACGCCTTCTACGACAACCGCCCGCCGAACGCCATCCGCATCTCGCTGGGCAGCATCCGCGACCGCGCGCGCCTGGCCAGCGCATTGAAGAAATTATCGCTGCTGCTGGCGCACAAACCGGCCGTGCGGCGGGAATTCGTCATTTAGCGGCGCAACCGCGCATCGAGCGAATAACGGCCAGCGCCGCTGATGGCGATGGTGCCGAAGACGATGATCAGCAGCCAGCCGAACTGGCCGTCTGCGATGCTCCAGTCCGGGTGCACGAGCAGCATCGACACGCCCAGCAGGAACAGCAGGGGCAGGCAGGCCAGGCGCGTCAGCAAGCCGGCGGCGACCAACAGCGGACAGAGGATTTCCGCGAACAGGGCGCAGTACAGGGTGACGGCGCGGCCCAGGTGCAGCGGATCGTCGATGCGTGCCAGTTCCGCAGAAAAATGCAGCAGCTTGGGCAAGCCGTGCACGTGCAGCACCAGCAGCGCGCCCGCCACGCGCGCAAACAGCAAGCCTGCATCGGGTAAAAAGGGGCCCGTCAGCACCGCCCTCCAGTTTTTCTTCATGATCGCTCCAGTGGGAAAGCCAGGCGGCGCGGCGCGCCGCTGCCAGCCATCATAGGCAGCCGGGCGCCTGGGCGCGACTGGTCTTTTGGCAGAGGCGCCGGCGCGCGCGAAGGCCTAGACTGGCCGATGCCATTGCTGGCTCAGGCCGTAACTGGCCCCTCCCCCATCCCCGAAGGAAATGCATCATGTCGAAGAAAATCGAAGCCGAAGAAGTCAACTCCCGCCGCAAGCTGCTCGTCAGCGTCGCCGGCGTGGCCGCCGGCGCGGGACTGCTGGCCGCCGGTGGCGCCAGCGCCGCCGCCAAGCCAGCCGCCAGCACCACAGTGGCACCGGGCAAGCTCACCGTCAATAGCGTCACCGTCAAGGACGGCACCGTCATCCGCTTTAAGGACTGGGGCACGGGCACGCCCGTCGTCTTCAGCCACGGCTGGCCCCTGCAGGGCGACGCCTGGGAAGACCAGATGATGTTCCTGGCCAGCCACGGCTACCGCGTGATCGCGCACGACCGCCGCGGCCACGGCCTGTCCAGCCAGCCGTGGCAGGGCAATGACATGGATACCTACGCCGACGACCTGGCCACCCTGCTCGACGCGCTCGACATCAAGGGCGCAACCCTGGTCGGCCATTCGACGGGCGGCGGCGAAGTGGCGCGCTATATCGGCCGCCATGGCGAAAAACGCGTGGCCAAGGCCGTGCTGGTGGGCGCCGTGCCGCCGCAGATGGTCAAGTCGGCTACCAATCCGGGCGGCTTGCCGATGTCTGTCTTCGACGGCATCCGCGCCGGCGTGCTGGCCGACCGCTCGCAATTCTTCAAGGACCTGACGGTACCGTTCTTCGGCGCCAACCGTCCCGGCAACAAGGTGTCGCAAGGCATGCGCGACACCTTCTGGCTGCAGGGCATGCAGTGCGGCATCAAGAATGCCTATGACTGCATCAAGCAGTTTTCCGAGACGGATTTCACGGCCGACCTGAAGAAAATCTCCGTGCCGACCCTGGTGGTACACGGCGGCGACGACCAGATCGTGCCGATCGACGCCTCCGGCAAGGCTGCGGCCAAGCTCATCAAGAACGCCAGGCTGGTCATCTATGAAGGCGCGCCGCACGGCTTGCCAGCCACCCACAAGGATCGCCTGAACGAAGACTTGTTGACCTTTATCAACTCCTGACCGCTCTGCGCTGCCCGCACCGCCGGCCCGCCCGGCGGCGTCTATCCCCCCCGCCGGCGCCTCCGCCGCGCAAAAAAACCGCCCGCCTCCCCCATTCGTATAACTGCCTTGCCTGCCGGGCCATGCATACTTGTTGCCGCGCGGCATGAGCCGCGGCGAACGACAGGAGTCCCGCGATGGCCAGCACGCATTCTTTCCCTCAGCAGCAAGACCCAGGCCTGGCGCAGGCGCAGCGCATGGGCAGGATGGACGGCATGGGCGAATTTGCCGCATCGGTCGCGCACGAAGTGCGCCAGCCGCTGGCGGCCATCGCGCTCAATGCCGATGCCGCCTTGCGCTGGCTCGACCACGATCCGCCCCGCCTCGACGAGGCGCGCGCGGCGCTGGCCCTGGTCGCCAGCGCCGGCAGCCATGCCAGCGCCGTGCTGCGCAGCGTGCATGGCCTGGCCTGCAACGCGCCGGGCAGCCATGGCCATTTTGTGGCCGACGACGCCGTGCAGGATCTGCTGCCGCTGCTGCGCGCGCCATTGCAACGCCATGCCATCCACCTGGAAACGCAGCTGGCGCCGGGCCGCCCGCTGCTGCACGCCGACCCGGTGCAATTCCGGCAAGTCATCCTGAACCTGCTGATGAACGCCATCGACGCCCTGCAGGGCGCCAGCGGCCGGCCGCGCACGGTGCTGCTGTCCTCGCGCCTGGATGGGAGCGTGCAGCATTTCAGCATCGCCGACAATGGCGCCGGCATCGCGCCGCAGGCGGCCGGCCGCCTGTACCACGCCCTGTATTCCAGCAAGCCGGACGGCATGGGCATGGGCCTGGCCATCTGCCGCCGCATCCTCGACGCGCATGGCGGCCGCCTGTGGCATGCCCCCGGCGCACCCCACGGCAGCGTCTTCCACTTCACCCTGCCAGCACCATGAGCACAGCCATGCACACGACCATCCCCCCGGCCGATCCGCCGACTACTCTGCTGATCGCCGACGACCACCCGCTGATCCTGGCCGGCCTGGCTTCGCTGATCGCATCCTTGCCCGGCTTGCGCCTGCTGGGGCAGGCCGGCACGGGCCGCGCCGCCGTGGAGTTGTACCGCGAACTGCGGCCCGACGTGGTGCTGATGGATTTGAACATGCCGGAAATGCATGGCGTCGAGGCGATCGAGCGCATCTGCGCAGACGACGCGCAAGCAAAGATCATCATCCTCACCACCTACCAGGGCGAGGACAATGTGCACCGGGCCCTGCGCGCCGGCGCGCGCGGCTACCTGCTGAAGGATTCCGGCTTCCTGCAACTGACACAATGCATCCGCCAGGTGGCTGCCGGCAGGAACTACCTGCCGCCGGAACTGGCGGCGCAGCAGGCCGGCCGCATCGAGGCGAACCGCCTGTCGAAACGCGAGCACGACATCCTGCTGCACCTGTCCGCGGGCAAGAGCAACAAGATGATCGCGCGCAGCGCCGGCATCGAGGTAGGCACGGTCAAATTTCACGTGAACAACATTTTGACCAAGCTCAATGTATCAAGCCGTACCGAGGCGGCCACGGTGGCCGCCCGGCGCGGCTTGCTGGGCGCGTTCTGACGCCACGGATATCAAGCGGCGCTGTCATCCTTCTGCTGCGGTTCTGCCCTGGCCAGCGCTGGCTTCGCCTCCACGCCGCTGATCTTCGGCACGCATTCGCTGCGCAGCCACGACACCGTGATGGCTTCGCCCGCCATCAGGCGCTTGACGCCGGGGACGATCTGTTCGCCGATCAGCATACCCAGCAGGCCGATCAGCGCTATCGCGGGCGGCGCCGGCGAGCGTACCTGCAAGACGGCGTAGATAATGCCAACCAGCAAGCCCACCGCCAGCGAAATCACATATAACTTCATGGCGCACTCCTTTCGATGAAAAAACGCCGCGCACGGTCAGGCGCGCGGCGCATGGCATTGCCACGTGGAACTTACTTGGCCGGTACCGGCGCCAGGGTGGCGTGTTCGCCATGGATGCGCTGCGGCGCCTTGTGCACCATCGTGTAGGCGTAGTCGACGCCCATGCCGTAGGCGCCCGAATGTTCGCGCACGATGGCCATGACGGCGTCATAGGTTGCCTTGTGCGCCCAATCGCGCTGCCATTCCAGCAGCACCTGCTGCCACGTCACGGGCACCACGCCAGCCTGGATCATGCGCTGCATGGCGTAGTCGTGCGCTTCCTTCGACGTGCCGCCGGAAGCGTCGGCCACCATGTAGATTTCGTAGTCGCCTTCGAGCATCGCGCACAGGGCGAAGCTGTTGTTGCACACTTCCGTCCACAGGCCCGATACGACCACTTTCTTCTTGCCGTTGGCGGCCAGCGCATCGCGCACCTTCTGGTCATCCCACGAATTCATGGAGCTGCGCTCGAGGATATCCTGGCCGGGGAAGACGTCGAGCAGTTCGGGATAGGTGTGGCCGGAGAAGCTTTCCGTTTCCACCGTGGTGATGATGGTGGGGATGTTGAACACCTTGGCGGCCTTGGCCAGGCCCACGGTATTGTTTTTCAGCGCTTGCCGGTCCATCGATTGCACGCCGAACGCCATTTGCGGCTGCTGGTCGATGAAAATGATCTGGCAATTGTCGGGGGTGAGGACTTCCAGTTTCGGATTGGTCATGATGTCATCCATGCAGAGAGGGTTGAGTGGGTACTGCCGTGCATCGTATGCCTTGCCGCGTGCCCGCACCACTATCTAAATATAGGCTGACATGGAGCTTGCCTCTGGGGAGTCCCCCTGCAGCCCGCCAGGCGCTGCGGTAAAATACCTTTTGCTCACCCTGTTCCGACGACTCTTGATCGATAACTCCTCTTTGCCAGGCAACATCATGCGCAGCGATACGGCGCCGATACGCGTCCTCATCGCCGACGACCACCAGTTGCTGCTCGACGGCATCGCGGCCCTGCTGGGCGCCTTTCCCGGCGTGGCGCTGGTGGGCCAGGCCACCGATGGCCAGCAGGCGGTGCAGCAATTTGACGCGCTGCAGCCCGATGTCACGCTGATGGATTTGCAGATGCCGCGCATGAGCGGCCTCGACGCCATCGGCGCCATCCGCGCGCGCCATCCGCAGGCGCGCATCATCGTGCTGACCACCTACAAGGGCGACACGCAGGTGCTGCGCGCCATCCGCGCGGGCGCATGCGGTTATGTGCTGAAAAGCGCGCTGCGCCACGAATTGCTGGCGGCGATACAGAACGTGCACGCGGGGCGGCGCCACATCACGCCCGAGATCGAGGCGGAACTGGCGCTGTATGCCTGCAGCGACGTGCTGTCGAACCGCGAACTGGACGTGCTCAAGCAGGTTGCGCAAGGCAATTCCAACCGCGAAACGGGCGCCTTGCTGCAGATCAAGGAAGAAACCGTCAAGGCGCACATGAGCACCATCCTGGCCAAGCTGGGCGCCCGGGACCGCACCCACGCCGTCACCATCGCGCTGCGGCGCGGCATCCTCGACGCCTGAGCGGCGCCAGCACGCTCAAGCCGCCGGCACGGCCGGTCGCACGCTGCGTTGCTGCACTACGATCAGGGCGCCCAGCAAAATCAGGGGTACGGCCAGCGCCACGAAGCCGACGGCCAGGTAGGCAAAGGCGGCGGCGATGGCGCCCAGGGCAAAGGCCAGCAACGGCCAGAAGAACTTCCCGCAGCGCGCATGGGTGGCGCCATCAGCCGCGCCGCGCAGCACGTCGACGGTGTCGATGACGATCTGCGTCACGTTCCCCGTCATCATGGAAGTGGGCGCCAGGTGCGCCAGCAGCAGCCGGCTGGTGGCGCTGTGCACGCCCATGGCGGCCGTGCCCAGCAAGCCGGCCGCCATGGCCATGGAACTGACATCCTTGCCGATCGGTTCAGCCAGGCAGCCAAACACCATGAAGCCGGCCAGCAAGGCCCACTGCAGCAGCATCGCCAGGGTCAGTGACGGGCCGGCGCGGCGCTCCACGGCCAGCACCATCAGGCGCGTGATGGCGACGCCGGCGATAAAGGCAGGAAAAGCGAGAAACTTCAACAGGATGGACGCGCGCGATGCATCCGCCAGGGCGGCGCCGATCAGCACGAAGTTACCCGTGACATGGGCCGTAAACAGGCCAAACAGGGCAATGAAACCCAGGGTATCGACATACCCCGCTAAAAATCCCAGGCTGGTGCCGAACAAGCGGCTGTGTGGTGGCTGATCCATCGAATGACTCCTGATACCGTGCAATGCACTAAAAAACGAAAAACGCGCCAGGAAAACGCCCCGGTGCCGCTGCCTGCATGGTAAGCCATGTGGCCGGTCGCCGCCCCCGTCCTTCGGCCAGTGCGCCCGCTCCACCTGATCTTTTGGCCCGTGTTCAAGCGCCGCCCGCCCGCTACACTGGACGACGTGACTTTCGCGCCGCGCACGCCGGCCCTCCCCGCACCGCAACCATGGAGCTGCACCATGCCAGAACACACCCTCCCCGCCGCCGCGCCCTTGATCCTGCTCAATGGCTGCTTCCACACCGTCGATAAAAGCTGCCCGCAAGCGAGCGCGGTGGCCATCGCCGACGGCAAATTCCTCGCCGTCGGCGACGTTGAAGACGTCATGCGCCACCGCGCGCCCGACAGCCGCGTGATCGACCTGGGTGGCCGCACCGTGATTCCCGGTCTGAACGACTCGCATCTGCATTTGATCCGCGGCGGCTTGAACTACAACCTGGAATTGCGCTGGGAAGGCGTGCCTTCGCTGGCCGACGCCTTGCGCATGCTCAAGGAACAGGCGCTGCGCACGCCGAATCCGCAATGGGTGCGCGTGGTGGGCGGCTGGACGGAATTCCAGTTCGCGGAAAAGCGCATGCCGACCCTCGACGAGATCAACGCGGCCGCGCCCGACACCCCCGTCTTCATCCTGCACCTGTACGACCGCGCCCTGCTGAACCGCGCCGCCCTGCGCGTGGTCGGCTACGACAAGAACACGCCGAACCCGCCCGGCGGCGAGATCGTGCGCGACGCTGCCGGCAACCCCACGGGCATGCTGATCGCCCGGCCGAACGCCATGATTTTATATGCGACCCTGGCCAAGGGCCCGACCCTGCCGCGCGAATTGCAGGTCAATTCCACGCGCCAGTTCATGCGCGAACTCAATCGCCTCGGCCTGACCAGCGCCATCGACGCGGGCGGCGGCTTCCAGAATTATCCGGAAGACTACGCCGTCGTCGACGAGCTGGCGCAAAAAGAGCAGCTGACCATCCGTATCGCCTACAACCTGTTCACGCAAAACAAGGGCCGCGAACTGGAAGATTTTGAAAAATGGACGCAGATGGTCACGCCGGGCCAGGGCGACGATTATTACCGCCATAACGGCGCCGGCGAAATGCTGGTGTTTTCCGCCGCAGACTTCGAGGATTTCCTCGAGCCGCGCCCGGAGCTGGCACCCGGCATGGACGACGAACTGGAAAAGGTGGTGCGCCACCTGGTCTCCAAGCGCTGGCCCTTCCGCCTGCACGCCACCTATGACGAATCGATCGACCGCATGCTGACGGTGTTTGAAAAGGTCAACCGCGATATCCCGTTCGACGGCCTGCACTGGATGTTCGACCACTGCGAAACCATCACGCCGCGTAACATCGACCGGGTCAAGGCGCTGGGCGGCGGCATCGCCATCCAGCACCGCATGGCCTTCCAGGGCGAATATTTTGTCGACCGCTACGGCGCCGAGGCGGCCAAGGCCACGCCGCCGATCGCGCGCATGCTTGCCTCGGGCGTGCCGGTGGGCGGCGGCACGGACGCCACGCGCGTGGCCAGCTACAACCCGTGGACGGCGCTGTACTGGCTGGTATCGGGCCGCACCGTTGGCGGCTTGCGCCTGTACGACGCAGGTTCGCGCCTGTCGCGCGACACGGCGCTGGAACTGTGGACGGCGGGCAGCGCCTGGTTCTCCAGCGAGCAAGGCAAGAAGGGACGCATCCAGGAAGGCATGCTGGCCGACCTGGCCGTGCTGAGCGCGGACTTTTTCAGCATCGATGAAGAGGCCATCAAGTCGATCGAATCCGTGCTCACCATCGTCGGCGGCAAGATCGTCTACGGCCAGGCGGAATTCACGCCACTGGCGCCGCCTCCCATTCCGGTATTGCCAGATTGGTCACCCGTGAAAAACGTGGCTGGCCACTACCGCGCCGCGCCGCCGCAAACGGCCAGCGTGATGCAACAGCATCAGTGCCAGGGTGCCTGCGGCGTGCACGCGCACGCCCACGACGTGGCGCGCAAGAGTTCCGTCCCCGTTTCCAGCCACTCCAGCTTCTGGGGCGCACTGGGATGCAGCTGCTTTGCGTTTTGACGTACGCGTGGCATGGAGGAAGAACGACCGACCAACGGTGCGCATCCCTCACTGACATCGGCCGTCCAGCTCCACGATGGCGGTACCCTGTACGCTACCCTGGCGACGGGGATCAGACACAGTTTCTGAGCGGCGTTCAGTCCCAGCAGACTGACAGCACGGCATAGCCCTCCGACGGCTCAGGAGCGTTGGCGGGCTTGCCATAAGGCCAGCCAGGAATGACGCCGTCGGCTTCCATGCCGGCGATCCAGCCTTCCACCTCGTCCTGGCGTGCGGACGTGAAGATGTGCACGTTTTCCGCCGGCGGGAAGCATTTCGCGTCCACGTCCGCCTGGCCATAATCGCACCAGTCCTGGTGCAAGCCGACCAGCACCTTTTCCACGTCCGGCCTGGCGGCGATCTCGCGGAACATGTCATACAGCCGCGCAATCGGCGGGCGGCCATAGCCCCACTGGTTCGGCGCGATCGACTCTTCGTCGGCATTGCCCGCAAAGTAGAGATCGAGATCGACCACGGGTGGCGTATCGCCATCGTCCACACCGGGCGAGGTCAGGTACTGGTAGATTTTGTCGGGCATGGGCAAGGTTCCGTTGATATGAAATACAATGCCATATTGTAATCTGCAGACCGCGTATCCAGGCAAAGCACCGCGCCGGGGTTCGAACGCGCGGCAAGGTGATGGCGACATACGCCTTCCAGATGCTGTGCCCCCTGATCACAGCAGGCTGCATGCCATGCCGCTGAAATCGAGGACAACAAAAAACCCGCTGACTTTTGCAAGTAAGCGGGTTTTCTGATGAAACTTGGTGCCGTTGGCCGGAATCGAACTGGCGACCTTCACATTACGAATGTGCTGCTCTACCAACTGAGCTACAACGGCGAAGACCCACATTCTACAAACAATGCACAAAATTTGCTAGTGTCAACGCGAACTTTTTTGCATTTTTTTAGCGGCCCGGCTGCAGGCCGCTAAAAATCGTGGAAAAGTGCGGCTTTTACTCCGCGTGGTAGGCGGTGACGCGGGCCACTTCGTCTTTCGAGCCGAGGAACACGGGCACGCGCTGGTGCAGCTTGTGCGGGGCGATGTCCATGATGCGCTGCTGACCATCGGTGGCGGCGCCGCCGGCTTGCTCCACGATGAAAGCCATCGGGTTCGCTTCGTACATCAGGCGCAGCTTGCCAGGCATCGACGTGTCGCGCAGGTCGGCCGGGTACATGAAGATGCCGCCGCGGTTCAGGATGCGGTGCACGTCGGCCACCATCGAGGCGATCCAGCGCATATTGAAATTGGTGCCGCGCGGGCCCGTGTCGCCGGCCAGCAGTTCGTCGACATAGCGTTTCACGGGCGGATGCCAGTGGCGCGCGTTCGACATATTGATGGCGAATTCCTTCGTCGTCGGCGGAATCTGCATATTGCTTTGCGTGAGAACCCACGACCCCATCTCGCGGTCCAGGGTGAAGCAGTTCACGCCATTGCCGAAGGTCAGCACCAGCATGGTTTGCGGACCGTACACGGCGTAGCCGGCCGCCACTTGCTTGCTGCCGGCTTGCATGAAGTCCTGCTCCGTCGGCTCGCCCATGCCTTCCGGTGCCTTCAGCACCGAGAAAATGGTGCCGATCGAGACGTTGACGTCGATGTTCGACGAGCCATCCAATGGGTCGAACAGCAGCATGTATTCGCCCTTCGGATAGCGGTTCGGGATCGGGTGGATCGATTCCATCTCTTCCGACGCCATGGCCGCCAGGTGGCCGCCCCATTCATTCGCTTCCAGCAAAATCTCGTTGGAGATGATGTCGAGCTTTTTCTGCACTTCGCCCTGCACGTTTTCCGTGTCGGCCGTGCCCAGCACCTCACCCAGCGCGCCCTTGCTGACGGCGTGGCTGATGGTTTTACAGGCGCGCGCGACGACTTCGATCAGCAGGCGCAGTTCGGCCGGAATGCTGTTGTTCGAGCGCTGCTCTTCAACCAGGTATTGCGTAAGACTGATGCGTTTCATGAAATCCCTCTGTTTTAATAGCTTTTTGATAAATTTTTTACGGTGTTAATTGGCCAATGCCTTGGAAACGACTTCCATCACGTCATTCGACAAGCTGGCCTGGCCGGCGACTTTTTCCAGCGCGTCGCGCATGTGGCTTTGCAGTGCGGGCACGTAACGGCGCCAGCGGTCCATGGAGCGTGCCAGGCGGGCTGCCACTTGCGGGTTCAGGGCGTCGAGCGCGATGACTTGCTCGGCCCAGAAGGCGTAGCCGCTGCCGTCAGCCGCATGGAATTGCGACGGATTGCCGTTCGTGAAATTGAAGATCAGGCTGCGCGCGCGGTTCGGATTTTTCAAGGTGAAGGCCGGATGCGTCATCAGCTGGCGCACGGCTTGCACATCGGTCGATGGCGCGGCCGCCTGCATGGCGAACCACTTGTCGACCACCAGCGCTTCGTTCTCGAAGTCGGCATAGAAACTGGCCAGCGCCGCCTGCGCGTGCGATGGCGAACCCGAATGGATCAGGGCGCCCAGCGCTGCCGCGCGGTCCGTCATGTTGCCGGCACCGTCGAACTGCTGCTGCGCCAGGACCAGCTCTTGCTCGCCCGGCGCGATCAGCAGATAGGACAGGGCCAGGTTTTTCAGCGCGCGCTTGCCGGCCGACAGGGCATCCGGACTGTACTCGCCCGGCGTCTGGTTGGCGTGGTACTGCGCCAGCAGTTCAGGTTTCAAGGCGGCCGCGATGGTGCGGCGCATGAACTGGCGCGCCGCGTGGATCGCTTGCGGGTCGACTTGCGCCATGCGCTCGGCGATGATGGTTTCCGACGGCAGGATCAGGGCCAGCTCGCGGAAGGCAGGATCGAGCGTTTCGTCGGCCAGCAAAGCGCGTTGCGCTTCGATGAAGGTGTCGTCCAGCGCCAGGTGCTCGCCGGCGGCGACGGCGCCGGTCAGTTTCAGCAGGCGCTCCATGGCCAAGCGCTGGCCCGCTTCCCAGCGGTTGACCGGGTCGCTGTCGTGGCGGAACAGGTGCAGCAATTCCGCGTCGGTGTAATCGTATTCCAGCACCACGGGCGCGGAAAAGTCGCGCAGCAGCGACGGCACGGGCAACTCCGTCACATTCGTGAAGCGGAAAGTCTGCGACGCTTGCGTCAGTTCCAGCACGACGCTGGCAGCGCCGTTCGACACGACGCCATCGACGTGCAGCGGCAGGTCGCGGCCATCGGCGGCCAGCAAGCCGACGGTGATGGGGATGTGGAAAGGCAGTTTTTTCGGCTGGCCCGGCGTGGCGGGGCAGCTTTGCGCCAGGGTCAGCTCGAACGTCCGGCTGGCCGCATCGTAGCGCGTAGACGCCGTCACGACAGGCGTACCCGCCTGGCTGTACCAGCGCTCGAACTGGCTGAAGTCGCGGCCATTCGCATCGGCCATGGCGGCGCGGAAGTCGTCGCACTGCACGGCCTGGCCATCGTGGCGCTCAAAGTACAGGTCCATACCCTTGCGGAAACCGTCGCGGCCCACCAGGGTCTGGTACATGCGCACCACTTCGGCACCCTTCTCGTAGATGGTGACCGTATAAAAGTTATTGATTTCGACGAAAGAATCGGGACGCACGGGATGGGCCATCGGGCCCGCGTCTTCGGGGAACTGCGCCTGGCGCAGGGTGCGCACCTGGTCGATGCGCGTGACGGCGCGGCCCGTGTCCGTGCCGATCATGTCGGCCGAGAATTCCTGGTCGCGGAACACCGTCAAGCCTTCCTTCAGCGACAGCTGGAACCAGTCGCGGCACGTCACGCGGTTGCCGGTCCAGTTATGGAAGTATTCGTGGCCCACCACCGCTTCGATGCCCGCGTAATCGACGTCCGTCGCCACGCGCGCATTGGCCAGCACATACTTGGTATTGAAGATGTTCAGCCCCTTGTTTTCCATGGCGCCCATATTGAAATCGCCCACGGCGACGATCATGAAGCGGTCCAGGTCCAGTTCCAGGCCGAAGCGTTCCTCGTCCCAGCGGATCGAGTTTTTCAGCGACTGCATGGCGTAGTCGGTTTTATCCAGGTTGCCGTCTTCCACCCACACTTGCAGCAGCACTTCGCGGCCGGACTTCAGGGTGTAGCGCTCTTCCTGGCATACCAGGCGCGCCGCCACCAGGGCAAACAGGTAGGACGGCTTCTTGAACGGGTCTTCCCACTTGGCGTAATGGCGGCCATCGCCGAGGTCGCCCTCTTCGATCAGGTTGCCGTTCGACAACAGCACCGGATACTTGTCCTTGTCGGCGCGCAGCATGACCGTGTACCTGGCCATCACATCCGGGCGGTCAGGGAAGAAGGTGATGCGGCGGAAGCCTTCCGCCTCGCACTGCGTGAAGAAATTATGGTTCGACACATACAGGCCGGACAGCGAGGTATTGTCCTGCGGCGCCAGCACGGTTTCGATATCGAGCGTCACCTCGTCCGGGGCCTTGGGGATGGTCAGCATGCCGGCCGTCAGCTTGTACTGCGACGGCTTCAATACCTTGCCATTCAGGCGCACCAGCACCAGTTCGATGTGTTCGCCGTGCAATTCGATGCTGCGGCTGGTGCTGGCCGGGTTATGGCGCATTTGAATCCGGCTCGCCACCACTGTGCGGGCGGGATCGAGATCGAAACCAAGTTCGACGCTGTCAACCAGGAAGCTGGGCGGCGTGTAATCTTTACGGTAAATCGTCTGAGGGCTGTCTGTGCGCATAGGGATTTGGGTGGGAGCGGAGGCAAAAGCCTATTTTACCAACACCAGCCCCCGATAGTCGCGATTCAGGTCAGGAATGTTGGATTCCCTTACACGCAGACATGCCAGGTAACATTCTGTAATAATGAATAGAAACAAATAGAACTATTCTTATAATACTAAGCGAAGAATTGCGTCTACTAATCAGGAGGTCATGCAATGAAACGATATCTCACCATCATGATGGCCGCATTGACCGTGTTGCTCACCGGATGCGCCACCACCATACGCAGCGATGTGACCGTCTTCCATGAGTGGCCTGCGCAATTGCAGGACAAATCATATGCATTTGAAGCGCCGGCGGCCGAAGACGACACGCTGGAATACCGCAGCTACCAGAACCTGGTGCGCGCGGAACTGGCCAAACACGGTTTCGGCGAGGCGTCCGGCCCCGCGGCAGCCAATTTGCGCGTGGCAATGAATTTCTCCACCGTCGACTACCCTGAGCGCGTGCTGCAAGCCAGCGACCCATTCTGGTATGGCCCCGGCTACTGGCCTGGCCGCTACGGCTACCGCTACGGCGCATGGCCAGGCTATGGTCGCTTTGGCTACAACCCCTACTGGTATGGTCCGATGGACGTGGAAGAAACCGTACGCCATAAATACGAACGCGAATTGCGCGTGACGATCAATGACCGCAACGGCAAGAAACTCTACGACGTAACCGTGCAATCGACCAGCAACAAGCGCGCCACGTCGCAAGTAATGCCCGCCATGGTCGCCAGCGCCTTTGCCGACTTCCCCGGACAAAGCGGCGTTCCCCGCAAGGTGGAAGTCAAGATAGACTGAGAGCGCCAGCCAAAACCTACTGCGCGTCGCGCTTTGCGGCCGGCGATGCTCACCGGCTCGGCGCCCCCGTACTAAAGTACGGTTGCGCTTCTCGGCCACAAATCACTGCCGCTCGCTACGGTTTTGTCAGGCGCGAGAAGTCTGGAGTACTTTAAAAAACCGGCTGGTGCAGCGATGCGCCAGCCGGTTTTTTTATGTCTACGAATAATACGCCTCGGCGGCAAAGGTCAGCGCGCCGATCAGGGCCACGGCCAATAACAGCACGATCAGCAATCGGCCGAACTTCGGCGTGCCATCATTGCCGCCGCTCATGGCACGATGATGGTCGAACCGGTCGTCTTGCGCCCTTCCAGGTCCGTATGCGCCTGGGCGATATGGGCCAGGCCGTAGCGCTGGTTGATCTCGATCTGCACTTCGCCGCTGCTGACGACGCCGAACAGCGAGGTCGCCATCTCTTCCAGATTCGCGCGGTTCGAGGCATAGCTGAACAGGGCCGGACGCGTGATGAAGAGCGAGCCGCGCGATGCCAGTTCGCTCAAAGTGAAGGCCGGCACGGGACCGGACGCGTTGCCGAAGCTGACCATCATGCCCAGCGGCGCCAGGCAGTCGAGCGAACCCGTGAACGTATCCTTGCCGATGGAATCGTAGACGACGGAGACGCCCTTGCCGCCCGTGATCTCGCGCACGCGCTCGACGAAGTTTTCCGTGTTGTAATTGATGACATGGGCCGCGCCATGCGCCTTGGCCAGCGCCGCCTTTTCATCGGAACCGGCCGTGCCGATCAGATTCACGCCCAGCACCTTGGCCCACTGGCAGGCGATCAGGCCCACGCCGCCCGCGGCCGCGTGGAACAAAATGGTATCGCCCGCCTTCAGGGCCACCGTGCGGTGGAACAGGTATTGCACCGTCAAGCCTTGCAGCATCATGGCGGCGGCCGTATCGAAACCTATACGCTCGGGCAACACCAGCAGCAGGGCCGCCGGCAGGTTGCGCTGCTGCGCATACGCGCCATTGATGCGCGCCGCATACGCCACCCGGTCGCCCACCTTCACTTCCGTGACGCCCTCGCCCACCGCCTCGACGATGCCCGCCCCCTCGACACCGAGGCCATTGGGCAGCGGCTGCGGATACAAGCCCGTGCGGAAATACACGTCGATGAAATTGAGGCCGATGGCCTCGTGCTTGACGCGCGCCTCGCCGGGACCCGGCGGCGGCAGTTCCACATCCACATATTCCATCACATCCGGGCCGCCCACGCGCTGTACGCGGATGGCTTTGGTGGTAATCGTTGCGCTCACAATATGCTCCTTGAAGAAGAATCGGGAAAACGTCAGGCGGCAGCGCTGGCCCGCGCCTGCAATTGCGACAGCACCAGGTGCGCCGACGACAGATTGGTCGCGCACGCCACGTTGTGCACGTCGCAGGCACGCACCAGGGCGTTGATGTCCGGCTCGTGCGGCTGCGGCGTCATCGGGTCGCGCAGGAAGATCACGCAATCGATCAAGCCTTCCACCAGCAGCGAGCCTATCTGCAAGTCGCCGCCGAACGGGCCGGAATGCTTGCGCTCAACCGCCAGGCCCAGCTCAGTGATCAGGCGGCCGCCCGTGGTGCCCGTGGCCGACAGTTCGCAACCCTTCAAAAAGTCCAGGTATTCGCCCGCCAGGGTAATCATGTCATCTTTTTTCTTGTCGTGGGCAATCAGGGCGATGCGTGTTTTCATGGTGGGGACATTTTCAGTGGGTGGAGGAATTATTTCTTTTTCGACAGCAAGTAAATGCCGGCCAATACCAGGCTGGTGCCAGCCAGTTGCCAGTTGGTGATCGGTTCATCGAGAATCATGGCGCCCAGGAACAGGGTCGACACGGGGCCGATCATGCCGGCCTGCGAAGCGACGGGCGCGCCGATGCGCTCGACGGCAATCATCGTCATGAAGACGGGCATCACCGTGCAAAAGATGCCATTGAGCAAAGACAAGCCATACACGGGCATGGGCTGGATCAGCAACTCGACGGGGCGCAGGATGAAGAATTGGGCGATGCAGGCAAAGCTGGCCACGCACATGGCATAGCTGACGAGGCGCATCGAGCCGATGCGCTTCACCAGCTCGCCCGAGCCCAGCAGATACACGGCATAGGCACAGGCCGAACCCAGCACGAGAGTCGAGCCCAGCGCCACATTGCTGGCGCCGCCCTGCAAGTCGTGCACGAACACCAGCACGATGCCGCAGTAGGAGGTGAACAGGGCCAGCCATTGCAGGCGGCTGATGCGCTGCTTGAAGTACACGGTGGTAATCAGGAGCACGAAAGTAGGCGTAAGGAACAGGATCAGGCGCTCCAGCCCCACGGAAATGTATTGCAGTCCCAGGAAATCCAGATAGCTGGACAGGTAGTAGCCGACGAGGCCCAGCCCGACGAGGCGCCAACGGTCGCTATTGGATAGCGGCGGCTCCGTGCGCATCTTCCAGCAAGCGATGACGGCAAACACGGGCAGCGAAAAGATCATCCTGAAGGCGATCAGGGTGACGGCGTCGATCTGGTAGCGGTACAGCAGCTTGGCGACGATGGCCTTGGTGGAAAACAGTACCGCCCCGCCCAAGGCGATGGCCAGGCCACCGAGGTAGACGGAACGGGGAATCGATGCAGGGGATGCTTGCGGGGAACTGGAGCTCATGCCCAGATTGTAAGGCAAAAGCCGGGGCCAGACCCGGCGGGACTCGGCGTCCCCGTCTGACCCCGAATAAAACCGGCGGCGGATTAAGAGACCACCACCGCCGCCGCACCTGCCGTCACCGTCGCCGTCGTCACGCGCGCAATCACGTTCGACGGCGCCGCCGTGCCGACCAGTTTATTCACCTGCTTGAACTGCGCCACCAGCTTGCCCGGCGTCAAGGTGACCACCGTGTAGCCCTGCGCATCCGTGTTCAAATGCTTGATCCATGGGTTGTTGCCCAGGCCGGACAATTGCTGCGCCAGACCCAGCAAAGTCGCATTGAAGTCAGTGCTCGCTTTCAAGCCTGCCTGCACGGCGGCGACCGTGCCGTCCAGCTGGGCTTCCGGCACGCCCTTGGCAGCCAGGGCGCCGCGCAGCTGCACGCGCAACTGTTCCAGCAGGCTGTCGACGGTGGGCGCCGCCTTGCCCATGGTGTAATCGAGCAGGTTGATGTCGAGATTGACCGTGCCCAGGCCCGTGACGGGAATGGCCAGCGGATAGCTGACGAGGGTGCCGATATCGCCCATGCTGCCGGCGGCCGACTTCAGGTAGCTGAAGAAGGAATCGGAGCTGACGCCGGCCGACACCAGGTCCACCATGACGGGCGTGCCGCCGCCGGCCGCGTCGAAATCGTCGCTGACCGTGCCCGCAAAAAACGAGTGGATATCGCCCGTGATGGCCACCACGTTGCCGATGGCATTGGTTTTCAGGTGCGCCATCAGGTTCTTGCGCTCGCTGTTGTAGCCATCCCACTGGTCGCAATTGAGCAGGAAGCGCGTGAAGAATGGCGCCAGCGCGGCTTGCTGGCCGGAAGCGGCGACAAAGCTCGATGCGGCGCCCTTGGCCTGCACGTCGGGCTTGATCCAGCCGAAGGCGAT
The DNA here is from genome assembly GCF_030587305.1 of Janthinobacterium sp. SUN206. NCBI lineage: Bacteria > Pseudomonadati > Pseudomonadota > Betaproteobacteria > Burkholderiales > Oxalobacteraceae > Janthinobacterium > Janthinobacterium sp. SUN206. Next base: position 2,711,702 of record NZ_JAPWIB010000001.1, read on the forward strand.
CACTTGCGCGGCCGCCGCCGGCGAAGCGCTGTTGTAGGCAGCCACCGTGATGCCGGCCTGGGCCGCGCTCAAACCGGCGCCCACGGCAGCGGCGCCCTGCGCGCCGGCATTGGCTGCCGCGCCGGCAATCGCCATGGCGGCGGCCTGCGCCACGCTTGACGATGCGCCCGCCGTCGAGGCGGCCACGATGGCGGACGCCAGCGGCACGCTGCCGCCCACCAATGGCAGGGTGCTGGCGATGGCTTTGCCCACGTTGGCCATGGCGCTCAGCGCCAGCAGGGTGGCGATCGCATCCGTACCATTCAAGCCCATGCGCAGCAACGACACTTCATTGCCCCACAGCTTCCAGGTCGACGTGGCAGCCTTCATCTTGCCCTTCCACCAGTCGCGCTGCGTGTTGCCCAGCATGCCCACTGCCGCCAGCGGATCGGCGCCGGCCTTGGTGGCGGCCGCCATTTTCTGCCCTTCCACGCTGTCGAACAGCGCTTGCGGCACCAGGTAGCGGCTGCCGATGCTGCCCAGCGGCTTGCCCGTGGCAGGATTGATGGTCGACTCGGCGATAGCATGGTCGGCGCGGTACAGGCGCTCGTCCGTCATCACCAGCTGCATCAGTTTACCGAACTGGAAATCGCGGTAAATCTGGATATTCTGGAACGTCGTCGCGGCCGCGTCGAACGTGACGTCGGCCGGCATGTATTCGAACCAGGCCTGGTTGGCGCTGCGGCGGCGGGCCGGCTGGTGCAAATCGCTGCCGTCGGCCGCCACGATGCCTTCATAGGTGGACGCATCCTGCCAGGCGTCGTCCGTGAATTCATGGTCATCCCAGATGGCGATGAAGGCAAAACGCTCGTGCACGGCTTGCAGACGCGCATCGGTGCGGTATTTCTTGTACAGGTAGCGGTAATCGGCCACGGTGGTCGCGTATTTGGCGCCGGACGTGCCGCTTTTATACGTGCCGTCGGGCAATTTCAACTGGTCGTGGCGACTTTCCACTGCGCCGCTCTGGAAGGCTTCGCCCACCGTTTCATAGATGTAATCGCCCAGGTGGACGATAAAATCGAGCGATTCGTTGGCGGCGATGTGCGACAGCGCCCCCCAGTGATTGATGCTCCAGTCCTGGCATGTCAGGTAGGCGAATTGCAGCTGAGCAACGTCGCTGGTCGCGGCGGGCGCCGTCTTGAAGCGGCCCACGTTCGAGCGCACGTCGCCGGCGATGAATTGGTAAAAATACACCTGGCCCGGCTGCAAGCCCGTCACCTTGTGGCGCAGGGTATTGTCGAAATCGGCTTTCAGCGGCAATTTCGCATCGACGATGGGCGTACCGACCAGGGCCGTGTTGCCGCCCAGGGCGACCGTATTGTCGCTGGCGCTGACGATCAGGCGCACGGCGACGTCGGACTTGCCGGCCACGGCGGGCGCGACGGCGTCGAAACTGGCGGGCACGACGCGCGTCCACAGCATGGCGCTGTCGGCACGCGGGTCGCCCGAAGCCACGCTTTGCGGGAATTTCCAGTCGCTGCCCGAGGCCAGCGGCACGCCAGGATCGCTGTAATCGGTGCTGCCGCAGGCGGCGAGGCCGACAGTGGCCACGGAGACGGTAATAAAGCCGCCCAATTTCAGAAATTGCCGCCTGTCTATTTGACTTGCCATGATGTCGCGCCCTCGATATGGTGAAAGCGCGTCACTTTAGCAACAGATTGTGTCATCCTGATGACGGGGCCGCGCCGCTTCGCAGGGGGCCGATATGCTAAAATGTCGGCCACAATTGAACACCCGTCTAAGGAAGATTCGACATGGCAGGACATAGCAAATGGGCCAATATCAAGCATAAAAAGGCTGCCACCGATGCCAAGCGCGGCAAAATCTGGACGCGCCTGATCAAGGAAATCACGGTCGCGGCCCGCATGGGCGGCGCCGACGCCATCACCAATCCGCGCCTGCGCCTGGCAGTCGACAAGGCGGCCGATGCGAACATGCCAAAAGACAACGTCCAGCGCGCGATCAACCGCGGCAGCGGCGGCGTCGATGGCGCCAACTACGAAGAAGTGCGCTACGAAGGCTACGGCGTGGGCGGCGCAGCCGTCATCGTCGAATGCATGACCGACAACAAGGTACGCACGGTGGCTGAAGTCCGCAACGCCTTCAACAAGAACGGCGGCAACATGGGCAACGAAGGCTCGGTCGCCTTTATGTTCCAGCACTGCGGCCAGCTGCTGTTCGCGCCGGGCACCGATGAAGACAAGCTGATGGAAGCGGCCCTGGAAGCGGGCGCCGACGACGTCATCGCCGATGAAGAGGGCGGCTTCGAAGTGGTCACTCCCGTGCATGATTTCGCCGCCGTCAAGGAAGCGCTGGAAGCGGCCGGCTTCAAGGCCGAAGTGGCCGAAGTCATCATGAAACCGGCGACGGAAACCGTCTACACGGGCGACGACGCCATCAAGATGCAAAAGCTGATCGATGCCCTGGAGCTGCTGGACGACGTGCAGGAAGTATTTACGAACGCCCTGATCGAAAACTAAGCAAAAAATAAGCTATACACCTCAAGGGCGGCAGCACCGCCCTGCAACCCACACTGAACGAACGGTTCCTATGAAAATTCTGGTAGTCGGCTCTGGCGGCCGCGAACACGCCCTGGCCTGGAAACTGGCCCAGTCCGAACGCATACAGATGGTGTATGTCGCGCCGGGCAACGGCGGCACCGCGCGCGATGCGCGCTTGGTCAATCTCGACATCAGCGACCCGCAATTGCTGGCCGATTTCGTTCAACAGGAACACATCGGCCTGACGGTCGTCGGTCCGGAAGTGCCGCTGGCAGCCGGTATCGTCAACCTGTTCCGCTCGCGCGGCCTGAAAATCTTCGGCCCCACGAAAGAAGCGGCGCAGCTGGAATCGTCGAAGGACTTCGCCAAGGCCTTCATGCAGCGCCACGGCATCCCGACGGCCGCTTACCAGACCTTCTCCGACGTCGCCCCCGCGCACGCCTATGTCGACGCCATGGGCGCGCCGATCGTCATCAAGGCCGACGGCCTGGCCGCCGGCAAGGGCGTCGTCGTTGCCATGACCCTGGAAGAAGCGCACCAGGCGGTCGACATGATGCTGTCCGATAACCAGTTCGGCGACGCCGGCGCACGCATCGTCATCGAGGAATTCCTCGCCGGCGAAGAAGCGAGCTTCATCGTCATGTGCGATGGCAAGAACATCCTGCCGCTGGCCACCAGCCAGGACCACAAACGCCTGAAAGACCACGACCAGGGCCCGAACACGGGCGGCATGGGCGCGTATTCGCCGGCACCTATCGTCACCCCGGCCATGCATGCGCGCGTCATGCGCGAAATCATCGTGCCAACCATCCAGGGCATGGCCAAGGACGGCATCACGTTCACGGGCTTCCTGTATGCGGGCCTGATGATCGACGACAAGGGCACGCCAAAGACCTTGGAATTCAACTGCCGCATGGGCGACCCGGAAACGCAGCCCATCATGGCGCGCCTGAAGACCGACCTGGTGACCGTCATGGAACACGCCGTCAACGGCACGCTCGACGCCGTGGAACTGGAATGGGACCGCCGCACGGCCGTTGGCGTCGTGATGGCCGCCGCCGGCTATCCGGACGATCCCGTCAAGGGTACCTCCATCGGCGACATCCCGGCCGAAACGCATGATTCCGTCACCTTCCATGCCGGCACCCGCATCGAGGGCGAGCGCCTGGTGACCAACGGCGGCCGCGTGCTGTGCGTGGTGGGCCTGGGCGACAGCATCAAGATGGCGCAGAAACAGGCGTATGAAACCGTGGAAAAAATCCATTTCGACGGCGCGCAGTACCGCCGCGACATCGGTTGGCGCGGCCTGAAGCACTAAGCCCGCCCCAGACGGCAAACGGCAGGGCCGGCGCGGAATGCATCCGCCCCGGCCCTGTTTTGATTGGCGCGCCAGGAAAGCGGACCTTGCGCTAAGATTTTGCCTTTCAGACAAAGTTGCAACCCATGACCAGCCACGTCCATCCCGCCCTCGCTCAGGTACGCCAACTCCTCCTGATCACGGACAATGAATTCGACGACGCCATCGCCGAACTGGAAATCCTCGCCCTGGACGAGGAAGACGACGTCGACATGCCACGACTGGCCGCCGGCGCCGGTCCCGCCGAGGCCCTGGCATGGCTGCTGCGCACTGACCTGCTGCCACAGGACGACTTCCTGCGACGCGTACAGGATCTGCCGCGCCGGCATGGCGGCGAAGCCCTGCTCGAGCGCCAGCAACTGGCCGCCGACGCGCTAAAGCTGGTCAACGGCCAAGCCATCGACACCCTGTACGACGAAGACCTGATCAACCAGTGGCAGCGCGATGCCGCCCACGCCAGCTTGCCGGAGAAGCGCCTGCTCGCCTCGCCGATTGACGCACTGCGCGAAATGCTCCGGCAAGGCACCTTGACGGCGCAGCAATTCGAGCTATTGCGCACGCGCCAGCACGGCTCGGAGCTGGGCCGCATCATCGTCGATGGCGCCGCGCGCCAGGCCCGCCGGGAACGCCCCGCCTATGCGCGCCCGGAAACGTGGGTGATGGCCGCGCTGCTGGTGCTGGTACTGGCCTTTGCCGGCCGCGCCATCGTCTCCGGGCAGGCACCCTCCCCCGCCGCAGCCCCCGTCGCCGGGCAGGGCGTCGAGCGGCCCGACTTGCAGCGGCGCGCCGCGCACGCCGTGGAAAGCGCGCGCCTGCCCGGCGCCGGCGCGGACCTGTCCATCACGGTGGTGCAGGACGACGCCACGCCACCGGCACGCTGATCCACAACACAAACGCACAGCGCAAGCGCCGCCCTATCACAAAAACGCGTAACAGGGTACAATCCGTCCTTACTTTTTTATTTCGGCCTCGTCGGCCCACGCGATGTCGTCAACTCCCTCTCCTTCGGCCGTCAAGGCCTATTTGCTCGATTTGCAAAGCCGTATCGTGCAGGCGCTCGAAGCGCAGGACGGCAAGCCCTTCCTGACCGATGCCTGGCAGCGCCCCGAGGGCGGCGGCGGCATTTCGCGGCTGATCGAGGAAGGCAATGTGTTCGAGCGTGGCGGCGTGAATTTTTCGCACGTCACCGGCGCCGCATTGCCGCCATCGGCAGCGGCCGCGCGCCCTGAACTCGGTGGCAAGGCGTGGGAAGCGATGGGCGTGTCGCTGGTGCTGCATCCGAGTAATCCGTATGCGCCCACGGTGCACATGAATGTGCGTTTCTTCACCACCGTGAATGCCGATGGCGAACCCGTATGGTGGTTCGGCGGCGGCATGGATCTGACGCCGTATTATGGCGACGCGGGCGACGTGAAGCACTTTCACCAGGTATGCCATGATGCGCTGGCGCCGTTTGGCGAGGAACTGCATCCGAAGTTCAAGCAGTGGTGCGACGATTACTTCTACCTGAAGCACAGGCGCGAAGCGCGCGGCGCGGGTGGTATTTTCTTCGACGATTTCAATGCCCTGGGCTTTGACGACAGCTTTGCGATGATGCGCAGCGCCGGCGACGCCTTCATCGACGCCTATGTGCCGATCCTGGCGCGCCGCAAGGACACGCCCTACGGCGAACGCGAACGCGACTTCCAGTGCTACCGGCGCGGACGCTATGTCGAGTTCAACCTGGTGTTCGACCGCGGCACCCTGTTCGGCCTGCAGTCGGGCGGACGCACCGAGGCGATCCTGATGTCGATGCCGCCCGTGGTCAAGTGGCGCTACGACTGGCACCCGGAAGCGGGCAGTCCCGAAGCGGCGTTGTATACTGACTTCCTCGTGCATCGCGACTGGCTGCAGGCGTGAACCCAGGTAGCAGGGCATGCGTGGCGCTGCTCGGTGGCAGCTACGATCCGGTGCATATGGGGCATGTCGCGCTGGGCACGCATTTTTCCAGCCTGCTGCACGCCGATGAACTGCGCGTGATTCCGGCAGGCGCGCCCTGGCAAAAAAGCAAGCTGGGTGCCACCGGCCAGCAGCGTGCCGAGATGGCCGGCCTGGCGTTTGCCGGCCTGCCCCTGCCGGTCGTGATCGACCGCCAGGAAATCGCGCGCAGCGAACATGGCCAGGCCAGCTACACCATCGATACCTTGCGCCAGGTACGCGCCGAGCTGGGTCCGCGCGCTTCCATCGTTTTCCTGATGGGCGCCGACCAGCTGCAGCGGCTCGCGACATGGCGCGAATGGCAGCAATTATTTGAATACGCGCATATCTGCGTCGCGGCCCGCCCCGGCTTCGCGCTGAATGACACCGCAGTGCCACAAGTGGTCGCCGAAGAATTTTCGCGCCGCCTGGGGTCACTGGAAAGCATCCGCAACACGCCGCACGGTCTGACTTATCTGGCACAGGACTTCGCGGTGGATATCTCCGCCACCGAAATACGTGCGGCATTACAACGGGGGAATCGGGCAAACCCGCTTGTTTCCCCGCTAGTGCTAGACTATATTGAACAACATAATTTATACAAAAGCTAAATGGACATCAAAAAACTGCAAACCCTCGTCGTTGACGCCCTTGAAGACGTCAAAGGCCAAGACATCGCCGTCTTCGAAACGAGTCACCTGACCAGCCTGTTCGACCGCATCGCGATCGTTTCCGGCACCTCGAACCGTCAAACCAAGGCGCTGGCCGCCTCGGTGCGCAACAAGGTCAAGGACGCCGGCGGCGACATCATCGGCATGGAAGGCGAGGACACCGGTGAATGGGTGCTGGTCGATCTGGGCGACATGATCGTCCACATCATGCAAGCGCCTATCCGCGCCTACTACCGCCTGGAAGAAATCTGGGGCGATACCCCGGTCAAGCTGGGTGCCGCCAAGCGCGCGCCGAAAAAAGCGGCCGGCGACGAACCGAAAAAGGTCAGCGGCCACCTGGCAGCAAGCAAAGCCAATGTGGAAGCGACGCCCGTGATCGAGAAAAAGGCGCCTGCCAAGAAAGCTGCGGCAACCACCGCCGCCAAGAAAGCCCCGGCGAAAAAAGCCACCGCTTCCAAAGCCGTCGGCAAGACCGTGAAAGTCGCGCCAACCAAGACCGAAGCAGCCGCAGTGAAAGCCCTGAAAGCGCTGCCGGAGAAAAAAGTACGCGCCCCACGCGCGGCCAAGCCGGCAGCCGATGCTGCACCGGCAAAAACCGTGATCAAGCGTATCAAAAAAGTCGAAGCGTAAGCCTCGATGCAGCTCATCATCGCTGCGGTCGGCCATAAAATGCCGGCCTGGATAGAGACGGGCTTCGCGGAATACGCGAAGCGCATGCCGCCGGAATTGCGCATCGTGCTGAAAGAAATCAAGCCGGTGGAGCGTTCCGGCAGCAAGACCGCCGCCACGGCGATGGCGCTGGAACGCGAACGCATCGAAGCCGTCCTGCCCAAGGGCGTGCGCATCATCGCCCTCGACGAACGCGGCAAGGACCTGACCAGCGTCGGCCTGTCGCAGCAGTTGATGGCGTGGCAGCAGGATGGCCGCGACACGGCCTTCCTGATCGGTGGCGCCGACGGCCTCGATCCGCAACTCAAGGCACGTGCCGAAGGCATGCTGCGCATTTCCAGCATGACCCTGCCGCACGGCATGGTGCGCGTGATCCTCGCCGAGCAGCTGTACCGCGCCTGGTCGATCACGCAAAACCACCCCTACCACCGCGTCTGAATTTCCCATGAAACCGGCCGATAACAAGATCTATCTCGCCTCCAAAAGCCCGCGCCGGCGCGAATTGCTGCGCCAGATCGGCGTCGATTTCGAATTGCTGCTGCTGCGCAGCGACGGCCCGCGCGGCGCCGACGTCACCGAGGAAGTCCTCCCCGGCGAGTCGGCGCTCGACTATGTGGCCCGCGTGGCGAATGAAAAAGCCGCCTTCGCCTGGGACCTGGTGCGCCGCCGCCACCTGACCCCGCGCCCCGTGCTGGCGGCCGACACCACCGTCACCATCGATGGGGTCATCCTCGGCAAGCCGACCGACCGGGCCGAGGCCGTGGCCATGCTGCAGCAGCTGTCGGGCCGCACGCACGAGGTGCTCACCTCGATCGCCGTGCACTACAAGGATTTCGCCGAGCAGCACACACAGATCTCGCAAGTGCGCTTCGGCGTGCTGTCGCCCGCCTCGATCGCCGCGTATTGCGCCACGCCGGAACCGTACGACAAGGCCGGCGGCTACGGCATCCAGGGCAGCGCCGCGCTGTTCGTCGAGCACATCGAAGGCAGCCATTCCGGCATCATGGGCCTGCCCCTGTACGAAACTGCACAGTTGCTGCGACTGGCAGGTTTGCCCCTGCCCTGATCGGGTATGATGTCATTCGTTGCCTCCACTCCCGCGCCTCCATGAACGAAGACATCCTGATCAATATCACGCCGCAAGAAACGCGCGTCGCCCTCATCCTGCAGGGCGCCGTGCAGGAATTGCACATCGAGCGCACGCTCACGCGCGGCCTGGCCGGCAATGTGTATTCCGGCAAAGTGGTGCGCGTATTGCCGGGCATGCAGTCGGCCTTCATCGACATCGGCCTGGAACGGGCCGCCTTCCTGCACGTGGCCGACATCTGGGAAGCGCGTGGCCACGACGGCCAGAACGCCACGCCGGCGCCCATCGAAAAAATCCTGTTTGACGGCCAGGTGCTGACGGTACAGGTGATCAAGGACCCGATCGGCACCAAGGGCGCGCGCCTGTCGACGCAGATTTCCATCGCCGGGCGCATGCTGGTGTACCTGCCGCAGGATAAACATATCGGCATTTCGCAGAAAATCGAGAAGGAAGCGGAGCGCGAGCAGCTGCGCGTGCGCCTGCAAAGCCTGCTGCCCACCGATGAAAAGGGCGGCTACATCGTGCGCACCATGGCTGAAGACGCGTCCGACGCGGACTTGAAGGCGGACGTCGACTACCTGAGAAAAACCTGGAGCACGATCACGCACGGTGCGCGCACGCGCCCCGCCACCAGCCTGCTGCACCAGGACTTGAGCCTGGCGCAACGCGTGCTGCGCGATTTCGTCGGCGATGAAACGGCCACCATCCAGGTCGATTCACGCGAAAACTACGTGAAATTGCGCGAATTCGCGGAAATCTACACGCCCAGCGAACTGACGCGCCTGCAGCACTACACGGGTGAGCGTCCATTGTTCGACCTGTACGGCGTGGAAGAAGAGATCTTGCGCGCCCTGGGCCGCCGGGTCGACCTGAAATCGGGCGGCTACCTGATCGTCGACCAGACGGAAGCGATGACCACCATCGACGTCAACACGGGCGGCTTCGTCGGCGGGCGCAATTTCGCCGATACCATCTTCAAGACCAACCTGGAAGCGGCGCACGCCATCGCGCGCCAGCTGCGCCTGCGCAACCTGGGCGGCATCATCATCCTCGACTTCATCGACATGGACAACGCCGAGCACCGCAACGCCGTGCTGGCCGAACTGAAACGCACCCTGTCGCGCGACCGCACCAAGGTCTCGGTGAGCAATTTCTCGCCGCTGGGCCTGGTGGAAATGACGCGCAAGCGCACGCGCGAATCGCTGGCCCATATCCTGTGCGAGCCATGCCCCGCCTGCGCCGGCAAGGGGCAAGTGAAAACCTCGCGCACCATCTGCTATGAAATCCTGCGCGAACTGCTGCGCGAAGCAAAGCAGTTCAACCCGCGCGAATTCCGCATCCTCGCCTCGCAGGAAGTCGTGGATTTATTCCTCGAAGAAGAATCACAGCACCTGGCCATGCTGGGCGATTTCATCGGCAAGAAGATTTCGCTGCAGGTGGAGAATGCCTACCACCAGGAGCAGTACGACGTGATTTTGATGTAGTCATGCCCGGTACCACCGCCTTCTGGCGCGACCCGTCTCTCCCTCACGTGGAGAGCCGGCGCGCCTGCCACAGCCGGGCTTGCTACAAGCCCCACAGCCATCCCACGTTTTCCATCGGCGCCGTCGACTCTGGCGGCAGCATCTTTACGGGCAGCAAAGACGGCAAGGTCGCACTCGGCAATGGCAGCCTGGTGCTGGTGCCGGCCGGCTGCGTACACGCCTGCAATCCCCTGCCTGACACCCTGTGGAGCTACCAGATGCTGCATCTCGATGCGCAATGGCTGCAAGCACACGCGCCGGCGCTCGATGGCGATACGGCGGCGGTGTTGCACTGCCCGCTGCTGTACGCGCAGTTTTGCGCCCTGAATGCGCTGCTGTTTTCAAGGGCCAGCGCGGCGGAGAAAAATGCGGCGCTGCTGGCGTTTCTGGTCGCCTGCACCAGCGCCTGTGCGGATCGGCTGCCTTCGGAACGCAAGCCGCTGCCGCAGCAGCTGGCGCCCGTGCTCGCAACGCTGCAGGCGCAGCCCTCGGCCAGCCTGCGACAACTGGCGGAGGCGGCTGGCCTGAGCCCGTATCAATTGATCCGCGCCTTTCGCGCCGCCACGGGCCTGACGCCGCATGCCTACCAGCTGAATATGCACGTCAACCGCGCGCGCAGCCGCTTGCAGGCCGGGACGGCGTTGGCGCAACTGGCGCATGAGCTCGGCTTTGCCGACCAGAGCCACCTGCAACGCGTGTTCAAGGCACATGCGGGTATCACGCCGGGGCGCTATCGCGGCCAGGGCAGCTAGAACGCCTGCAATTTTCTTCAATACAGGCTGTCGCCAGGCCCGGCATACTCGCGCATCGCCATTGCCGGAGCCAAACTCCATGCAGGATTTTCTCTTCATCGCCGCCGCCCACTTTCTTTCCCTGTTGTCGCCCGGTCCCGATTTTTTCCTGATCGCGCGCACCTCGCTGGCCCACGGCTGGCGCGGCGCCGCCGGCACGTGCGTGGGCATTACCGTGGCCAATGCGGTGTTTATCGTGGCGGCGTTTGCGGGACTATCGGTGCTGCGGGCGGGCAGCACGGCATTCATGCTGGTGCGGCTGGCGGGATGCGCCTATCTGCTGTACCTGGGCTGGCTGTTCCTGCGCCATGCGGGCAAGAGCAGCCTGGAGGCAAAGCCCGCCACCGGCAAGGCGCGCTGGCGCGGCGGTGTCGCGATGGGGTTTGTCTCCGCCATCCTGAACCCGAAGAATGCGCTGTTCTATGTCAGCCTGGCCACCGTGCTGGCCGCCAGGCAGACGAGTCCCGTTGCGATGGTGGCGTATGGCGCGTGGATGGTCTTTGCCGTGCTGGCGTGGGATATGGCGGTGGCGCTGGCCATCGGCAGCGCCGCCCTGCGGCAGCGCTTTGCGCGCGCGCTGCCGTCGCTGGAACGGCTGTCGGGCGTGGTGCTGATCGTGCTGGCGCTGGTGCTGCTGGCGGATCAGGCTGGCAGCGGGTCCAGATAAAACACGGCATACACTTTCAAGGGCGTGGTTTCCGTCGCCTTTTCCGAGCGCACGACGGAGCAGTCGTCGGCGGCCAGGCTGCGCCAGTTCTGGATGCCCGCCTTGGCGAACATGGCGTGCGCGGGGGCATTCGCGGCCAGGTCCAGCACCAGGCAGGCGTTGCGCGGGCCGGCGCCGTAGTTGACGGCGCGAATTTCAATGCCGAAGGTCGTCATCCACGGCTCCCACAAGCCTTTTTCCTTGCCGGCGGCCATGCGCTCCAGCATTTCGCCAAAGCTCAAGCCTTTCTTGACGGTGCTGCGCAGGGCTTCCAGCGACGGCGCCAGGCGGGGATCGGGCTGCTTGTTGCCGGCGCGGATCTCGGCGATCGCCTTCAATTCCTTGATGATGGCCGCATCGCGCTCCGTGTAGTCGCGCATGCGCGCGTAAAACTCGGCATCGAGGAAGGGATTGACGGTCAGCTTGGCGACGCCCTCTTCGCGGCGTTTCGGGGAAGGCGTGTTGGTTTTGGTCATGGCGATAGAGGGGCAAAATACGTTGAGGGGCGCCAGTGTACCACCTTGCAGCGGCGCGGCCCCAGGCGTGGCCTCAGCCCCGGGGAGCGGCCGTCGATTCACGCACCACCAGCTCGGGTTTCAGGCGCACGTCGAGCACGGCGGAATCGGGCGAATCGATGGTTTGCAGGATCAGCCGGGCCGCTTCCGTGCCGATGCCGTGGTGGCGGATGCGGATGGTGGTCAGGGGCGGGCGGATCATGTCCATGTAGGGCATGTCGTTGTGGCCCACCACGGAAATATCTTCGGGGCAGCTCAAGCCCAGTTCGCGGATGGCGTCGTAGCAGCCGAGGGCCACCAGGTCGCTGCCCGTCACCACGGCCGTCGTCCGCGGCGACTGGCGCAGCAGCTCCAGCAGGGCCGCCTTGCCGCATTCGCGCGAATAGCCGCTGCTTTCAAACACGAAGGCTTGCGAGGGATCGAGTTCGCTGGCCTGGATGGCGGCCAGGAAACCGAGGCGGCGCACGTGGCCGGTGGACAGGTTTTCCGGGCCGGCAATATGCGCGATATGCCGGTGGCCCAGCGCCAGCAAGTGTTCCACGGCCAGGCGCATGCCGACCACGTCGTCGCTGACGACGCAGGAAGCGACGCCCGTCTCGTCGCTGCGGTTGACGGTCACCACCGGCACATTCTGGTCGATGCACATCTTGATGACGGGATCGTCGCGCCGTGCGGTAGCCAAAATCAGGCCATCGACCTGCTGCCCCAGCAGGCGGTTGATGACGAACAGCTGCTCTTCCTCGTCGGCACCGACATTGGCGACGATGGCCAGGTAGCCATGCTTGCGCAAGCCTTCCTCGATGCCCAGCAGGATAGGCGGAAAAACCGCGTTGGTAATGTCGGGCAAGACCACGCCGATGATGCGCGACTTGCGCGTGACGAGGGTGGAGGCGGCGCGGTTCGGCCGGTAGCCGAGCCGGCCCGCTTCGGCCAGCACGCGCGCGGCCACCTCGGCGCTGACCATTTGCCGCGTTGCCGGGTTCATCACGCGCGACACGGTGGAAAAGTGCACGCCACTGGCCCGCGCGACGTCGCTTAAGGTGGGGTTCTTGTTTGTCATGGGCTTCCCGGATCGCAATACCGTGATTTTATCGTAAAAATTCCCCATTCCGTCAAAAACCGAGCAAACGCTTGCATTGAGATAAAGCCGTTTCCCAAAGCGGTTTTGACACTCTTAAGTACAATCCAGCCTTGACAGCGTGCAAACGCTTGCATACCATGGCTCGGATTGACCACTCGGGCCCTGTATGCCCTTCCCAGAATTCCTATGTCTACTTCGCACAGCAAGCACGCCGAACAGAACGGCGAAACCTTCAACCTGAAAGAAGCCGCCCTCGCCTATCACGCGGAACCTCGCGCAGGCAAGATTTCCGTTACGCCAACCAAACCGCTGGGCGACGCCCGCGCGCTGACCCTGGCGTACTCGCCGGGCGTGGCCTTCGCCTGCGAAGCGATCGTGGAAGATCCGCGCACGGCCGGCACCTACACGTCGCGCAGCAACCTGGTGGCCGTGATCACCAATGGCACGGCCGTGCTGGGCCTGGGCGATATCGGTCCGCTGGCCAGCAAACCGGTGATGGAAGGCAAGGCTTGCCTGTTCAAGCAATTTGCCGACGTCGACGTGTTCGACATCGAACTGGCCGAGAACGATCCCGACCTGTTCATCGACACCGTGGTGCGCATGGAGCCGACCTTCGGCGGCATCAACCTGGAAGACATCAAGGCGCCGGACTGCTTCTACATCGAACAGCAATTGCGCAAGCGCATGAACATTCCCGTCTTCCACGACGACCAGCATGGCACGGCCATCATCGTCGCGGCCGGCATCCTGAACGGCCTGGAACTGGTGGGCAAGGATATCGGCAACGTGAAAGTGGCCGTCTCGGGCGCCGGCGCGGCCTCGATCGCCTGCCTGGACTTGCTCGTCTCGCTGGGCCTGAATAAATCGCTGCTGAAAGTGTGCGACAGCCAGGGCGTGATCTACCCGGGCCGTGATGCCAACATGGAAGAGAACAAGGCGCGCTACGCGAACGACACCAGCGACCGCGACCTGGCCGACGCCATGGTTGGCGCCGACATTTTCATCGGCGTCTCGAAGGGCGGCGTGGTGAGCGCGCAGATGGTCGAATCGATGGCCGCCAAGCCTTTGATCTTCGCCCTGGCCAATCCGCATCCGGAAATCGCCCCGGAAAAAGTGCATGCCGTGCGCGACGACGCCATCGTCGCCACGGGCCGCTCGGACTACCCGAACCAGATCAACAACGTGCTGTGCTTCCCGTACATCTTCCGTGGCGCACTCGACGTGGGCGCCACCACCATCAACGAAGAGATGAAGCTGGCCTGTGTGCGCGCCATCGCCGCGCTGGCCAAGGAACCGTTGCCGGGTCACGAGAGCAGCGCGCTGACGCCGCTGCAACTGATTCCATCGCCGTTCGACGAACGCCTGCGCAGCTGGGTCGCGCCTGCCGTGTCGCAAGCGGCCATCGCCACCGGCGTGGCCACCCGCGTGCCAGCCACCGCCTGAGACGCATGACCGACCTTGCGGCCTTAGCAAAATAACAGCAAGTTACCATTGCTTACAAAAAAACCATGTCTAAAAACCATGGTTTTTTTCATTTCCCCCTTGAGATCGCCTATACAGTTATCGAAGAGTAAATCTCCCAGGGACGTTTTTGCTGCCACCTTCGATTACAATGACGCCTACTTTATGTTGCTACAGTTGCCATAATGGCGACGATGTGCGTTAACAAGGATATTCATGCTCGGCCTGACCTCTGTTTGTGTTTTTCTCTTTTCGGCATTGGCGTTGGCTGTCAACAGCGGATATTCCTTTGGCGCGCTGGTCCTGCTGCTGGCCAGCAGTTGGCTGCTATGGAAGCGCCCCCGCCTGCATCTGCAGCGCCGGGACTATCTGCTGATGGGCGTGATGCTGGCCTACTTCCTTATTTTCACCGCCAATATGCTGTACCACGGCGATCCGGCGCGAGAACTCGACATGCCCTTGCGGGTGCTGCTGGCCGTGCCCGTGCTGCTGCTGCTGATTGCTTATCCGCCGCGGGCGGCGGCATGGTGGAGCGGCCTGGCAATTGGCGCCATCGCGGGGGCAGCCTTGGCGGCTACGCAATATATTCCTAGCAGCCCCTTCCGGCCACAAGCCGCCACCAGTAACGCTATTCACTATGGCAATGTCAGCATGCTGTTTGGCATGTTGACGTTATGTGGGATCGAGTGGGCCATCAAACAGCGCCATCGAATCGCCTGGAGCGTGCTATTGCTGGCAGGCGGCTTAATCGGAATTTTCGGCTCCATCATCAGCGGTAGCCGCGGTGGCTGGCTGGCGCTGCCCGTCTGCGGATGCATATTTGTCGTCCACTACGCGAGAACACGCGGCAAGCACTATATGACTGGCCTGCTGGCGGCGCTGCTGGCCGTGGCGGTACTATCCTACATAGTGCCCAATTCCCCCGTGCTTGAACGCGCGACGGATGCCGTGGAAGATTTGAAAAAATTTGAAGACAGCGACAACGTCAGCACGTCAGTCGGCCAACGGCTGGAAATGTGGCGTACAGCATTAACTTTATCCAATGACCATCTTTGGTTCGGCATGGGACGCAACGGCTACTTGGAGGCAAAGAAAAAACTGTCGGCGGAAGGAAAAATGAGCGAAATTGTGTTGCATTACACCAACGCGCATAACGACTACATCGACTCCCTGGTCAAGCGTGGCATCTTCGGCCTGCTGGCCCTGCTGCTGCTATTCCTGCTACCGCTGACTCTGTTCACGAGGGCATTGCGTCACGGCCCCGCAAGCGCGCAACCATTTGCGCTGGCCGGCGTGATGCTGTGCACCTGCTACATGATTTTTGGCCTGACGACGAGCTCGCTCACCCTGAATATCGGCATCATCATGCTGGTCTTCCCGATGGTGATACTGTGGGCCATGCTGCGCCAGCAAGAACGCATTGCCTGAGTTCGTTTTTCGCCTGACCGTTTTTGCTGTCCCCTGCAAGGAACCATACCGATGCTCACGCCCGACCTGAAGCGCCTCACCGCACTGCACGCGCCCTACAAGAAACACCTGGCTCTGGCCTTGCTGGCGATGGTCGTCACGGCGGCCACGGAACCGCTGCTGCCGTATGCGCTCAAGCTGCTGCTCGACAATGGCTTTGGCGGCAAGGTGAATTTTTCCTTCTGGCTGGTGCCGCTGATCGTCATCGGCATCTTTGCCATGCGCGGCGCGTCGACGTTCGCCAGCAGCTATCTGATGAGCTACGTCTCCACGCGCATCCTCAACGAGTTGCGGCGCAGGATGTTTGCCAGCATGCTCAACTTGCCCATCGACTTCTACAACACGCACACGGTGGGCAAAGTCATCAACTCCATCATGTTTGAGGTGCAGCAGATCATCGAAATGGTGACCAAGGTGTTTACCTCGATCGTGCGCTCCTCGCTGACCGTGCTGGGCCTGCTGGCGTGGCTGCTGTACCTGAACTGGGTGCTGACCCTCGTGACCCTGGTGCTGCTGCCCCTGCTGACCATCGTCGTGCGCACCACGGGCAAGCGCCTGAAAAAACTCAACCGCGACTCGCTGGCCGTCAATGCCGAGCTGACCCAGGTCATCGAGGAAACCACGCGCGCCCAGCAAGTGATCAAGATCTTCGGTGGCCAGGACTACGAAAAATCGCGCTTCGAAGAGCGTGCCGAGCAATTGCGCCGCTACAGCATGCGCATGACCACGACCTTTTCCGCCACCGTGCCGATCACCCAGGTGATCACGGCCGCCGCCGTGGCCCTGGTCATCGTGATGGCCCTGTTCCAGTCGGAGCAGGGGCAGATCACGGTCGGCGGCTTCGTATCCTTCATCACGGCCATGCTGATGCTGCTGACGCCCTTAAAACAGCTGGCCGAAGTCAACGGCCCCCTGCAGCGCGGCATGGCCGCCGCCGAAGAAGTCTTTTTACTGATCGACAAGACGCCGGAGCGCACGGGCGGCACGCCGCTCGCTGGCCGCAGCAAAGGCCGCATCGAGTTCAGGGACGTAAGCTTTGCCTACCCCGGACATCAGGAACCAGCCCTGCGGCACATCGACCTGAGCATTGCGCCAGGACAAACGGTCGCCTTTGTCGGCATGTCCGGCGGCGGCAAATCGACCCTGGTCAGCCTGCTGCCCGGCTTTTACTCGGCCAGCAGTGGCGAGATCTTGCTCGATGGGCAGAATATCGATGCCATCGCCCTGACCAGCCTGCGCAGCCAGATCGCCATGGTCAGCCAGCAGGTGGTGCTGTTCGACGATACCCTGGCTGCGAATATCGCGTATGGCGATGCGGCGCCGGACCGGCAGCGCATCGAAGCGGCGGCGGCCGCCGCCTTCCTGTCGGACGTCATCGACGGCTTGCCCGATGGCCTGGACACGCGCCTGGGCGACAACGGCTCGCGCCTGTCCGGCGGCCAGCGCCAGCGCGTGGCCATCGCCCGCGCCATCTACAAGGATGCGCCCATCCTGATCCTCGATGAAGCCACCTCGGCACTGGATACGGAGGCGGAACGGGCCGTACAAGCGGCACTGGAACACCTGATGCAAGGAAAAACCACCTTAGTTATTGCTCATAGGCTATCAACAATTGAACGTGCGGACCGTATCGTGGTATTGTCACATGGGAAAATAATGGAAACCGGCAGTCACCAGCAATTATTGGATGCCAACGGCGCGTATGCCAATCTGCATCGCCTGCAATTTTCCCAGCAAGTGGTTTGACACCATCGACCGAATACCTGAAATCGTACTGATACATGACGCCTTTGATTCCCGCCGAACTTCTACAAAAGTCGGACAAAATTCTTTTCATCGCCCATCTGGCGCTGGGAGACTTTACCTACCTGCAAAACGGTTTCCGCGCCTTTGCCGCGGCCTATCCCCATATCCAGATCCACCTGTGGGTCGATGAAGTCCGCCGCACGTCCGACTCCAGGCAATGGGAAGGCTTGCGTACCTATTCGCTGTACGACTGGGTGGAGCAATCGGGCCTGTTCGCCAAGGTGTACCGCAAGACCTACAGCCCGGCGCTGTACGAAGAATCCCTGCGCGAGGCCAAGGCGGAACGCTATCCTGTCGTCGTGTCATTGGCCCACGTACGGCCACAGCAATACGCAGATCTTGCCCGCGCGATCAGCCCGAATGGACTGGTAATCGGCACGCGCAAACCGTTCAGTCCGCTGCGCCCCTGGCATTACCTGGCCTACCGCAAGATCGATGCCGTGCTGGCCTCGTATGCGGGACAGGATGCGGGCGAGCACCATATCAGCAGCGTCTATGCGGACTGGTTCCGTCAATTGACTGGACTCGACATTCCCGTGGCCGAACGCTATCCCTTCGTGCACATTCCCGAGCACGCGTTGCAGCAGGCGCAGCAGCAGCTGGCCGCCTGGGGCTTTGCCCCGCGCCAGGGTCCGCTGGTGCTATTGAATCCGTTTGCCAAGTCGCACAAGCGCGGCTGGCCGCTGGAGCGCATCGCCGAACTGATCGCGCGCATGCAGGCGATGCCAAAGTGGGCAAATGCCTGCTTCCTGATCAATGCCATGCCGCAGGAACTGGCCAAGGTGAATGCCGTCGTGCAGGCGCACAACTTGCCGCGCACGCAAGCCTTCAGCGCCGTCGACAACTTTTTCCAGCTGCCGGCCATGCTGGCGCAATGCGACCTGATTATTTCGGTGGAAACGTCGATCATGCATCTGGCGAACGCCGTGCATGTGCCCGTGGTGGCGCTGATGCGCAAGAAGAATCCGGAATGGGCGCCGTTCGACAGCGCCAACAGCACCGTCATCACGGTGGCCCGGCGCAGCGACTGGGTCAAGGCGATCTCGGTCGATCAGGTATTGCAGACCATCGCCTAGACAACGCGGCAGCGGCTAGCCGGTGCCCAGCATGCTGATGCGCACCAGGTCGGCCACGTTGTCGACACCCAGCTTGTCCATCAGGCGCGCCTTGTGCACTTCCACCGTGCGCACGGAAATGCCCAGTGCCGGGGCGATATCGCGGTTGTGCTGGCCCGTCACCACCAGATGCATCACTTCCCGCTCGCGCGGCGTCAGGGCGCGCAGCAAGGCTTGCCCCTCCACCTGGCGCAGCAACTGGCCGCGCGCATGCGCCTCGCGCGAAAACGCTTCATCGATGGCGGCCAGCAGCTTGTCGTGGTCAAACGGTTTTTCCAGGAAATCGCTGGCCTGCGCCTTGAAAGCCTGGCGTGCCAGGGTGACGTCGCCGTGCCCCGTGATAATGATGATGGGCAGCATGCATTTCAACTCAAGCAAACGGCGCTGCAGGCTCAGGCCATCCATGCCGGACATGCGGATATCAATCAGCAGGCAGCCGGCCCACTCGGGCCGCCAGCTGTGCAGGAAATCCTCGCCGCAGGAAAACAGGGCCGTGCGGTAGCCGCGTATGCCCAGCAGCAAACCCAGCGCATCGCGCACGGCGGGATCGTCATCCACGATAAACACCGTCAAATTACTTGTCACCATACTCTCCTGTAGCGGCCGCGCTGGCGCACGCCAGGGGCAGGACAAAACGAAAAATGCCATGCTTGCCCACTTCGGCCCATAACTGGCCGCCATGCGCTTCGACAATGCTGCGGCTGAGCACCAGCCCCAGACCCAGGCCGCTGGCTTTGGTCGAGACGAACGGTTCGAACAGGCGTGCCGCCAGGCTATTGGAAATGCCGGGGCCGCTATCCTCCACGGACAGCCGCAGCCGCCCGCCTTCGAGCCGCTCGGCAGAGACCGTGATGCGGCGCCGGCCGCGCGGCTGGCCCATCACCGCATCCTGCGCATTGGCCAATAAATTACGCAATACCAGCTCGATTTGCAGGCGGTCGGCGTTGACGGCCAGCGGCGACGGCGGCGCCAGCACCAGTTCGATGCCATGCTCATGGAACAGCGGCGTGAACTGCCGCGCCATGCCCTCGATCAAGACGCTCGCCTCCACCGCTTCGAGCTGCATCGCGCCCGTGCGAAAAAAGTCGCGCAGGCGGCGCACCACGTCCGCGGCGCGGCCCGATTCGACGATCATATGCCCCACGGCGCCCTGCAGCAGGGCGCCGGTCTCGCCCCGTTCCAGCAAGTATTCGCACGCCTTGCCATAGGTCGACAAGGCCGTCAGCGGCTGGTTCAGCTCATGCGCGAGCGCCGCCGCCATCTCGCCGGCGGCGGCCAGGCGCATCGTGTGTTTCAATTCGTCGGCCACCTGGCGCATTTCATCGACGACGATGCCGATAAAAAACCCCACCAGCGCCAGCACGGCATCGAGCAACTGCAATTCATAAAACTGGATATCGACCGCATGCGTCCATTTCACCAGAGTAATGATGCACAGTTGCAATACAAACACGGCCAGCACGGCGCCATGCAAGCCCTGGCGCGAGGCGGCCCAGATCACGGGAAGAAACAGGAAATAGAAATGCTTGTATTCGGAACGCACGATGGAACCGAAGAGGCTCCACAGCACGAAGCTGGCGAGAGCCAGATACGCCAGGGTTTCCCAGCGCCAGACGGCGGCATGCAGGCGTTCGCGCCCCCGCTCGCTGAACAGCACCCAGATCAACGGCATCGATACCAGCATGCCGACCATGTCGCCGATGCCGAAGCGCCAGACTGCCGTCCCCCATTCGCCGGCCGGGATGCGTCCCGTCAGCGACAGCAGGGAAATGTAGCCGAGCGCATTGAGCACGGTGCCCAGCAGCACGATGGCAACCCAGGCGCTCAGGCGGCGCCGGTTGTCGAAGATGTCGCTGCTGCTGAAACTGCGGCGCAAGACTGCGCCGATACCGCCATAGCCGAGCATCAGCCACGCCGAACAGAGCAAGGTCAGGGGCAGGCCTGCCGGCATGCCGCGCACCAGCACCTCGCCGGCCACCAGGGCGATAAACCACGGCAGCGCCGCCTTGCGGCCGTGGATCAGCCAAAATACCAGGCCCAGCGCGGGATCGGGATTCCAGGGGGTGATGTTCAGCCCGTACATCGGATCGATATACGTGGCCCAGTCAAACAGCAGATACAGGCCGACAAAGGCGGGATACGGCAGGTAGCGGGACAGGAGTGGGCGCATAACGGTGTTTTTTAACTGTCCCGCATTATGCATCGCAAGCGTGCGCCACGCCATGCCATCTTGCGTTATAAGCACACAAAATAATTTTCATGCAATATCGCAAGGCGCGCCGACAGAATCAGGCCTCGGCCAGCGGCAGGCGCACCTCCACCAGCAAGCCCAGGCCGCCATTGCCTCTGTGCAACTGAATCGTGCCGCCATGCTGTTGCACGACGGAAGCGACGATGGACAAGCCCAGGCCGCTGCCCGGCTGCACCTGCTGCGGCGCGCGGAAAAAGCGGTCGAATACGCGTTCATACAGCGCCGGCGCGATGCCCGGCCCCTGGTCGGCCACATGCAACACGGCCTGGCCCCGCTCCGCATGCAGCGACACCGTCACGCTGCTGCCGCGCGGGCTGTACTTGATGGCGTTTTCCACCAGATTGTCGATCAGCGAGACCAGACTCTCGCGCTGCCCGGGCACGCTGAGCGAAACGCTGGCTTGCAATTCGAGCTCGATATCGCCCGCCTGGGCCAGTCCGGACAGGGCCGCCAGGCGATCCTGCAGCAAGGTATCGAGCGCCTGGCGCCGCGGCAACTCGCCCCCGCCCGCCTGCACTTCGCTGCGCGTCAGTTGCAGCAACTGACCCACCAGGCGCGCGGCCCGGTTGCCGCTGTTCAAGATACCGTCCAGCAACTCTTGCTGGCGTGCATCATGCGCCTGTCCCTGCAAGGCCTCGACATTCACGCGCATGGCCGCCAGCGGCGTACGCAGCTCATGCGTGGCGTCGGCGATGAAGCTGCGTTCGCGCGCGGCACTGGCATCGACCCGCTGCAGCAGGGCATTGATATTGTCGACCAGCGCCGCCAGTTCGCCATGCGGCGGCTTGAACGTCAGCGGACGCAAATCCTGCGGCCCGCGCGCCGCCACCTCCTGCGCCACCTTGCGCCACGGGCGCATGGCAAGGCGGATCGACAGCCAGGCCGGCACCAGCAGGAACGGCAGGCTGATCAGCAACGGCAGCAGGTAGTAGCCGCGTGAATTGATCGTGATGAAAAATTGCCAGGCGCCGCCCACTTCCAGCACGGTCACGCGGGTGGCCCCTTCGGCAAGGCTGCGGCTGCGCCAGGCCTGGCCCTTGACGTACACCACTTCCATCTGTTCCGGGCCGGCGCTGCGGATGCCGCTGGGCGCACTCGGCGACTTGTAGACCAACTTGCCCTCGCGCCAGACCAGGATGCGCGGCGCCAGTTCCGGCACCTTCCCCATTTCAAACTCTTCGCGCAAGGCTTCGTCGATGGCGCGCAAGCTTTGCTCCTGGCGCACGGGCTGGTCGGCCAGGTTGTCGGTCACGCTGATAATGGCGTGCAAGACCCCGCGGGTCACATTGCTCGCTTCGCTCGTGCCCTCGAACAGCACATACGCCACGGCCAGGCTCCACAGCACGGTCAGCATCAGCATTTGCGCCATCATCAGGCGGCGCACCAGGGTGGGCCGGCGCAGCATGGCCCAGAAACGGCCCATCATGCGCCGGCACCCGGCGGGACGGATGTCTCGCCCTGCTGGTCGATGACATAGCCGACGCCGCGCACGGTACGGATATACCCCTCGCCTATCTTGCGGCGCAAGTTACCCATATGCACATCCAGGGTATTGCTGGCATTGGCCAGCCCGCCTGGCAGGATATGCTCTTCCAGCACGCGGCGCGTGATGACCCGGTTGGCGCGCATCAGCAAGGTCTTCAGCAGGGCATATTCACTGGCGGTGAGTTCCACGGGCCGTCCATGCACGCTGACCCTGCGCGTGGGCACCTGCAGCAGCAGGCCGCGCAACTCGATGGTGTCGCCATCGAAACCGTAGCTGCGGCGTGCCAGAGCGCGCACGCGCGACAGCAGCTCGGCCAGCACGAAGGGCTTCACCAGATAATCGTCGGCGCCGCCGTCCAGGCCCCGCAAGCGCTGCTCCAGCGTATCGCGGGCGCTGAGGATCAGCACCGGCAGGCGCGCCGCGCGCAGCCGGGCCAGCAAATCGAGGCCATCGCCGTCGGGCAAGCCCAGGTCCAGCAGCACCAGTTCGCAACTGTCGTGCTCGATGCTGCGCGCCGCATCCTCCAGGCTGCGCACCCAGACCACTTGCATGCCCTGGTCGCGCAGGGCGATCCGCACGCCATTGCCCAGGTCCATATCGTCTTCAATCAGCAGTATCTTCATGGTGAGTATTAAACCACCGCAAGCTGAAGAATGGGTAAAGAAGCGTTCTTCATCCAATCTTAATAAAAGGCTCATTTTTCCTTCATGGCAAGGATGGATACTGTCGGCAGTCAATCGAGCCACTCCGGACTCGGTTCTCCACCTGACGGAAAATTCCATGCACGCACCCACAACCCTGCTGACCGCGCTGGCACTCGCCAGCGGCATGATCCTCAACCCGCTGGCCGCCGCCGCGGCCGAACCGGCCCCGCAAAATGTCTTCACCATCGGCGGCGGCGTCGCTGCCGTGTCCAGCTATTCCGGCGCCGACAAGCTGTCGGCCTCGCCCCTGATCATCCTCGATTACGCCATGGCCAATGGCCTGTTCTTCAGCACTTCGCGCGGCATCGGCTATGGCGGCCAGGCCGGCCCCTTCAGCTATAGCGCTGCATTGGGCTACCGCGGCAACCGCGAAGACCACAAGCGCAATGGCGCCAATGGCTGGGGCGGCAGCGACTACCTGAAGGGCATGGGCGAAGTCAAGGGCAACGCCAGCGCCCTGCTCAGCGCGGGCTATTCGCCCTTGCCGGGCCTGTCGCTGAGCGTGTCGAGCGACATTCCCCTGTCGAACCGCGAAAATGGCGCGAATGTGCATTTCGGCGCGGCGGGCCAGATCTACAGCCGGACCGATGCCAAGGGCGCGCAGCAGGACAGCGTGACCATCGGCGGGCAGCTGGGCTGGGGCGAGCGCAAGTACGTGCAGACCATGTATGGCGTGACGGCCACCCAGGCCGCGAACACCTCGTTCAAGCAATACACGCCCAAGGGCGGTTTCTATGAAGCACAGGCCACCATCAACTGGGAGCACCGCTTCGATGCGCGCTGGGGCATCAATACCCTGGTCGGCGTCGAGAGCCGCCTGGGCGACGCGGCCAAGAGCCCCATCGTGCAGCGCAAGACCTCCCCGGTCGGCGCCGTGTACGTCACCTACCGCTATTAAAACCGTGACGGCATAAGGGAAACCCGTACGCTGTTTCGCCAATTTACAGAGGGGAATCGCATGGATAAGATGACATGGTTTTCCCACTATGGCCATCCCTTCCATGCATGCATCGCGCCTTGCTCCGCAACGTCACCGCGCCCCGGACAGCGCCGCGGGCACGGGCGGCAAGCCGGGCCAGGATACCTTGCTGCTGCTCTTGCCCGTCAAGCGCGCCAGCGACATCATCTACGGTGCGCGCTACGCCCGGCGCCTGCAGGAATGGGGTATCCAGGTCAGCGTCAGCCTGCTGCACGTGACACCGGCGCCAGCGCGCCGGGCCGATGGCTTGCCCCAGCACAACGCCGGCGAATGCCATGCGCTGGACCCGGCCACGCAGCACATGATGCACGAGGCGGGACTGTACCTGAGCCGCTCTCAACTCGCCTTCAATACCCATATTTTTGCCGGCGAGCTGCTGTTTACGATCCTCGATACTGCTGAACTGCTCGGTTGCCACGAAATCGTCCTGCCGGCCCTGCGTCATAGTCCCTGGCAGCGTCGTTTTTCCGGTGCGCTCGCGCGCAAGCTGGCGCGCGCTACGCGCAGCGCCACGGTATTGCTGGCCGACACCGACGGCATGAGCGGGCCGCCGCCGGCCTGAAGCGCCGCCAGCACCCCGCGTCCGGCCCATCCACATTCACATGAAAACTCTTTGATGACACAAGCTATTACCCTGCATGCGGGCCTGAGCAATATGCCGCCAGGCATGTCCCGCATGCGCGAGCTGCTCAAGCTGCAATTGCGGGCGCAACTGCAGCGCCGCCAGACGCGCATCTGGCTGCAGCTGCTCAATTCCCACCCCGTGTTCCAGGACTTGCTGCAAGCCTATCCGCGCCTGATGCACAAGGTGTACCGCCCTTACCTGAGCACGAACCTGTCGTGCCGTCAGCGCGTCGCCTTGCTGGTCGAACACTATCATTTCATCCTGCAGCAGGGCTGGGGCAAGTTGATGACGCAGGCGGCGCGCGCGCCGGTGCGGCTGGGCACCGTGCCGGGAAAATCGGGCGCGCCCTACCACCTGCAGCTGTGCTCGCTACAACCGATGGACCGCGAAGGCGAGATGGTCCTGCAACTGGCGCACGGCGATGACGTGATCTACTCGGTCGCGTTTAGCTTTTTCGGTTCCCGCGCGCGCGCCAGCATGAGCGTGGGCATCGGTTGCATCCAGGGCCCGCGCGGCGCGGAAGGCTTGCGCCGCGTGCGCGAAGCCACGCGCGACCTGCATGGCATGCGCCCCAAGGCCCTGATGGTGCGATTGGTGCGCCAGCTGGGACATGAACATGGCTGCCGTAACATGGTGCTTGTAGGCAACGTCAACCGCGCCGTCCATCATTCCGCCAAAAAGGGGCGTTTGTTCGCCGACTACAATGCCCTTTGGCAAGAACTCGGCGCTCAGGCACGCACGGATGGCGATTTTGAGTTGCCATGCGAAAACTTGCCCCTGCCTGCCCTGGAAGACATTCCCTCGAAAAAGCGCTCGGAAGCACGTAAACGCCACGAACTGACGCTGGCCATGATCAGCAGCCTGCGTAACGGCCTCGACGCCCATCGCAGCCCGGTGCAGCTCGCCACGGCAGGCGCTGCGGCAGCCGCCAACGAAGTACGGCAAGCGGTCGATCTGGATGACGACGACTACGCTTCCGCTATCGCCTGAGTCCCCCGGCCACTGCACGATGCCCCGCCCCCGCATCGTTGTTTGCCATCGCTGCCGCACCGCCGCCCCTCCTGCAACACACGCTTCAACCCATGCACGGCTCAATCCTGTTACGCTAGCACTATCGGCATGCACTGCGGTGCGCCGGTTCCCCCAACGCTTACTAGGAGGCAAGTCATGCGCGTAGACATCTACCGCCGGGCCGAGCACGACGGCATTTTTTCCTACCTCGCCGTGCCGGAAGGAAAGCTCATTCCGGAAGAAGTTACCAATACCGACTGGCAGCTGGAAGTACGCGCCAGCGAAGTGGCTGACGATGCCGAGATCTTGCCCAACTACCATATCGAACAGCCGCACCAGCAGATCGCCGCCAAGGGCTATGCGATCACGGGCCTGAAAGACATGTAAACGAAAAAAGCCAAACCAGCATGTCTGCGGTTTGGCTTTGTTGCATACGCCGGGCGGTACCGGTCAGTATTCGACCGCCACTTCTTGCGCACCCAGCATTTGCTCCAGCGCCATCTGCAATTCATCCGATGGCGCCACTTTCCATTCGTCCCCGAACTGCAGCACGCAACTGACGCCTTGCGGGCTGACCTTGGCGGCGATCGGCAGTCCGTCCGCAGCCCGGTGCGGCATGATCACGTCGCTGATGCGCTTCATGTCCAGCGTCGTGGGCAGAGTCAAGCCCAGCTGGCGGCCATACTGCACGCGCGCGGAGATGATGTCGAAGGCGCTCTCGGCCGTGATGCGCAAGCCGCCCGAAAAGCGGTCTTCCGACACCTTGCCCACGACGGCGAGGAATTCATCTTCCTTGAAGATTTTCCGGTTGGAATCGAACAATTCGCCGTACACCGTCACTTCCACCGTGCCGCTCTTGTCGTCGAGCGTGACGATGAGGATCTTGCCGCGCTGCGTCATCTGCGTGCGCAAGCCCGTGATGACGCCCGCCATCATGCGCGGTTCGCGCGACGGCGACAGTTCCGACAGTTTCGTGCGGGCAAAACGACGTGCCTCGGGCGCATACGAATCGAACAGGTGGCCGGACAGGTAAAAGCCCAGCGCGATCTTTTCTTCCGTCAGGCGCTGTTTGTCCGTCCATACGGGCACCTTGACGTACTCGGGCGGCGCCACCATGTCGCTGTCGTCGCCGCCGAACAGGCTCACCTGGTTCGCCGCCTTGGCCGCCTGGTCGGCGCATTCCATGGCGAACGCCACGGACGCGAGCAGGATGGCGCGGTCGACCTTCAGGCAATCGAAGGCACCGCTGCGAATCAGGGATTCGATGGTGCGGCGGTTGATTTGCTTTTTATCAACGCGCTTGCAGAAATCAAACAGGCTGGTGAATGGCCCGCCCGCCTCGCGCGCGGCGATGATGGCTTCGATGGCGTTCTGGCCCGAGCCCTTCACGGCACCCAGGCCATAGCGGATCTGCGTGACTTTCTTGCCGCTCACGGATGGCGCCGCACCGCTCGGCATGAAGCGGTAATCGGATTCATTGATATCCGGCGGCAACAAGGTCAGCTTGCAGATTTCCAGCGAGTCTTCCACCAGGATCTTGATCTTGTCGGTGTCGTCCATGGCCAGCGACAAGTTGGCTGCCATGAAGGCGGCCGTGTGGTGCGCTTTCAGGTAAGCCGTGTGGTATGACAGCAAGGCGTAGGCGGCGGCGTGCGATTTGTTGAAACCGTAGCCGGCGAACTTTTCCATCAAGTCGAAGATCTCGTCGGCCTTTTCCGCCGTCAAACCATCTTTCGCCGCACCGGCGCGGAAGATCTCGCGGTGCTCGGCCATCTCTTCGGCTTTCTTTTTACCCATGGCGCGGCGCAGCATGTCAGCGCCGCCCAGCGAGTAGCCGCCGACGATCTGCGCCATCTGCATCACCTGCTCCTGATACACCATGATGCCGTAGGTTTCGGACAGAATCGATTCCGTGCGCGGATCGGGATAATCGAAGCGTTCGCCGTGCTTGCGCTTGCAAAAATCCGGAATCAGGTCCATCGGGCCCGGACGGTACAGCGCCACCAGCGCGATAATGTCCTCGAAACGGTCGGGACGGGCATCTTTCAGCATGCCCTGCATGCCGCGCGACTCCAGCTGGAACACGGCCACGGTCTTGGCCTTGGTCAACAAGTCGTATGATGGCTTGTCGTTCAGCGGCAAGGTGGCCAGATCGAAATTGGCTTGCGCCGGATCAAGCTGCTTGATGTAGCGCACGGCGCGATCGAGAATCGTCAGCGTGGTCAGACCCAAAAAGTCGAACTTCACGAGGCCGACGGCTTCCACGTCGTCCTTGTCGTACTGCGACACGACGCCGGAATCGCCGCCCTGCGTGTACAGCGGGCAGAAATCCGTCAGCTTGCCCGGAGCGATCAGCACGCCCCCCGCGTGCATGCCGATATTGCGCGTGATGCCTTCGACTTGCTGCGCCAGGTCCAGCAACTGCTTGACCTCTTCCTCGTTTTCCAGGCGTTCCTTGAGCAGCGGTTCTTCCTCGATGGCGTCGGCGATCGACACGGGTTTGCCGGGCTTGAACGGGATCAGCTTGGAGATGCCGTCGCAGAAGTTATAGCCGAAGTCCATCACGCGGCCCACGTCGCGGATCGCGCCCTTGGCCGCCATGGTACCGAAGGTGGCGATCTGCGAGACAGCCTCCTTGCCATACAAATCCTTGACGTGCTGGATGACTCTGTCGCGCCCTTCTTGACAAAAGTCAATATCGAAGTCGGGCATCGAGACGCGTTCGGGATTCAGGAAGCGCTCGAACAGCAGGTTGTATTGCAATGGATCAAGATCGGTAATCAGCAACGAATACGCCACCAGCGAACCCGCGCCCGAACCGCGGCCCGGGCCGACGGGCACGCCGTTTTCCTTGGCCCACTGGATAAACTCGGCCACGATCAGGAAGTAGCCGGGGAATTTCATGTTGCAGATCGTGTCCGTCTCGAATTTCAGGCGCGACTCGTAGCGCGGGCGCTCCTTTTCACGCCGCTCGGGATCGGGATACAGCTGTAATAAACGTTTTTCCAGGCCCGCCTGCGATTCGGCGACGAGGAACTGATCGATCGTCATGCCTTCGGGCGTGGGGAAATTCGGCAATTGCGGCTTGCCTAGGGTCAAGGTCAAATTGCAGCGCTTGGCGATTTCCACGGAATTGGCCAGCGCGGCCGGCAAGTCGGCGAACAATTCCGCCATGTCGGCCTGCGACAGGAAGCGCTGGCTGTCATTGAAGCGCTTTACCCGCTTGGCATTGGCCAGCATTTCGCCTTCGGCGATACAGGTGCGGGCTTCGTGGGCAATAAATTCCTCTGGAGAAATAAATTGCACGGGATGCGTGGCCACCACGGGCAAGCCCAGCTTGGCTGCCAGCGCCACCGCATGGCGCACCTGCGCTTCCTGGTTGGCTTGGCCGCCGCGCTGAATTTCAACATAGAAATGGCCGGGGAAAATCTCGGCCCAGCGTTGCGCATTGCGCTCGGCCAGCGCCAGGTTGCCATTCTCGATGGCCGTGCCAACATCGCCGAAGTGCGCGCCCGACAGGACGATCAAGCCATTGGCCGCGCTTTCGCCCGGATACAGCTCATAGGTATTCGTCGCCAGCGCCTGCAGCCATTCGATGCGCAGCTCGGCGCGGCCCTTGTACTGATTCGTCAGCCAGGCCGTCGACAGCAATTCGCACAGTTGCAGATAGCCCATGCGGTTCTTCGCCAGCAGCAGCAGCCGCGACGGCTTTTCGCGGTTGTCGTCATTCGTGATCCACACGTCGACGCCGACGATGGGCTTGATGCCCTTGCCGCGCGCTTCCTTGTAGAACTTGACCATGCCAAACAGGTTCGACAGGTCGGTGACGGCCAGCGCCACCTGCTTGTCCTTCGCCGCCGCCTTGACCACGTCGTCGATGCGCACCAGGCCATCGACGATCGAGTACTCCGAGTGCACGCGCAAATGGACGAAGGCAGGGCCGGGCTGCATCGCTTGCTGTGAACCTGCCGGAACGCCGGCCTCTTGCATTACCATTTCCATCCTGTGTACCGTTTCGTGCAAAATTCAATGGGGTCTATTCTACCGCGTCGCGGCCCCGGACCGGCGGTGCGCCCCCCCTATTGCGGGCAAGAAATTCCTGCCGTGCACAGCCCGCCGGCACGGCAAAACGTGGCTGGCCGGGTATCCCGCCAGGCCTGTCGGGCTTATAATATCGGCTGTTCAGTCTAAGCCGATCGCCATCATGCAAGCCATCACCCCAGCAACACCCGCCGTTTCCGCCGCCGT
Organism: Janthinobacterium sp. SUN206; assembly: GCF_030587305.1. Taxonomy (NCBI): domain Bacteria; kingdom Pseudomonadati; phylum Pseudomonadota; class Betaproteobacteria; order Burkholderiales; family Oxalobacteraceae; genus Janthinobacterium; species Janthinobacterium sp. SUN206. The sequence continues at coordinate 2,741,751 of NZ_JAPWIB010000001.1, forward strand.
CAGCCCGTCCGCCACCACGTTTGTCAATATCGCCGCGTATAAATTCATTACGCTCGACGATACGGAAGCCATGCGTCCCTTGTATCAGGAGCAATGCCTGGCGCTGGAACTGAAGGGAACGATCCTGCTGACGCCGGAAGGCATCAACATGTTCCTGTCGGGCACGCGCGAGCATATCGATGCCTTCCTCGCCTGGGTCCGCAGCGACGCGCGTCTGGCCGATCTGGAATGGAAGGAAAGCTTGTCGAACGAACAATCGCACAAGCGCATGCTGGTCAAGCTGAAAAAAGAAATCATCACCATGCGCATGCCGCTGATCAAGCCGGAACTGGGCCGCGCCCCGTCCGTCGACGCGCATACGCTCAAGCGCTGGCTCGACGCCGGCGTCGACGATGCGGGCAAACCCGTGGTCATGATGGAAACGCGCAACGCCTTTGAAGTGGACGTGGGTACGTTCAACAACACGCTTGATTACCGCATCGACAAGTTCACGGAATTCCCGGCCGTGGCTGCCGCCCACAAGGATGAGCTGGAAGGCAAGACCGTCGTCACCTTCTGCACGGGCGGCATCCGCTGCGAAAAGGCCGCCATCCACATGAAGGAAATCGGCTATGACAGCGTGTACCAGCTCGACGGCGGCATCCTGAAATACTTCGAAGAGGTCGGCGGGGAGCACTACACGGGGGACTGCTTCGTCTTCGATTACCGCACGGCGCTGAACCCGAAACTGGAACCGACGGAAACCGTGCAATGCTTCGTCTGCCGCGCCGTCGTCACGCCGCGCCAGCAGCTGGCGCCGGAATATGTGTATGAAGTGTCATGCCCGCATTGCTACGGCAAGAAAATCGTTCAATAACGTCAGCCCAAAATCATTGTGAAGAAATGTGTGGCTTGGTGGCCACACATGACGCAGCACGCCTAACCTGACGCTCCAAGACATTGCAGTCAGCACCCTGAAATGGTTGCCATGCAATGTTTAGATAGAGAATCTTTTAACATCATTACATATTCCACCACATACACGTCCGACTCTCGCGCCAAACGCAAGCAAATGTAACAACATTGGATTTGCTTGGAGCTTTAATAAACACTGTTCGTCTCCACAATAATAATTGCCGTTTGGATATTTTTAATATCAGGCATTATTGCGTGCTTTATTTCACATTCTTTCCGATCCACCTGTAACCGGACGGTGTCCGTTGAAGCGATGCATACATGGCAATTCCATGTGTTCTGAATTATAATCAAGAGCTAATTGTTTTTTGTCGCATGGGAAATTTTAGATGATTTTGGTAACAGGAGAGCCGAAGTTTATTATTTTATAATTTCACTTCATGCAGACTCGGCTTGCACGGAACGATGAACCAGCAACTGATGTGATAAGCACGCTTGCTCGGAAAGCTTGCTCGGAAAATTAGCGCAATAGGTATCCAGTCTACCGAGCTATTTTTCCAGCCGGTTTTCTATTCATGACGCCCGGCGTTGCGAAAATTACCATACCAAAAAACAACGCTACGCGATCAGGCCATGGGCCGGCGAGTTAGTGACAAGCATCAAGGTATCAACTTGAGCGATGCGGAAAAGCAGGGACAAGAGCAGACATGGTAGCGTGTGGCCTGACCTGTACACCGAACTTATACTTTGCCACCAGGCACTGCGCTGGCCGATCAGTTGTACGGGCGCCAGCCCGCAAACCAATGAGGCAGGCAAATTTAATTCGTTCAATAGGAATAATAAAAATGAAAGCAGTCATTCTTGCGGGTGGCCTCGGCACCCGGATCTCCGAAGAGACCCACACCAAACCCAAGCCCATGATTGAAATTGGCGGCAAGCCAATTTTGTGGCATATCATGAAAAGCTATTCAAGCCATGGCATCAACGACTTTGTGATTTGCTGCGGTTACAAGGGCTATGTCATCAAGGAATATTTCGCGAATTATTTCCTGCACACGTCGGACGTGACGTTCGATATGCAGAATAATCAGATGGAAGTGCATGCGCGCAATGCCGAGCCGTGGAAAGTGACGCTGGTCGACACGGGCGACGAGACCATGACCGGCGGGCGTCTGAAGCGTGTCCAGCCCTACCTGGAAGGCGAAGAGGCATTCTGTTTCACCTACGGCGATGGCGTGAGCGATGTCAACATTACAGAATCGATCGCCTTCCACAAGGCGCACGGCAAGCTCGCCACCCTGACTGCGACCCAGCCGCCCGGCCGCTTTGGCGCGCTGAATCTGGATGGCAACAAGATCAACAGTTTCCAGGAAAAACCGCAAGGCGATGGCGCCTGGATCAACGGCGGCTATTTCGTGCTGTCGCCGCAAGTCATCGACTATATCGCCGAAGACAGCACCGTGTGGGAAAAGGCGCCGATGGAGCGCCTGGCGCGGGAAGGCGAAATGCATGCCTTCTTCCATCATGGCTTCTGGCAACCGATGGATACCCTGCGCGACAAGGTGCATCTGGAAGAACTGTGGCAATCGGGCAAGGCCCCCTGGAAGGCGGCTTGATGAATCCCGCATTCTGGCAAGGAAAACGTGTTTTCCTCACCGGCCATACCGGCTTCAAGGGTGGCTGGCTGAGCCTGTGGCTGCAGCAGCTTGGCGCCGACGTGACCGGCTATGCGCTGGCGGCACCGACCACCCCCAGCCTGTTTGAGGTCGCCGACGTGGCCAGTGGCATGCAGTCGATCATCGGTGACGTGCGCGATGGCGACGCAGTCAAGCGCGCCATGGCCGCTGCGCGCCCGGACATCGTCATTCACATGGCCGCCCAGCCACTGGTGCGCTACTCATACGCCAATCCGGTGGAAACGTATTCCACCAACGTCATGGGCGTGGTGCATGTGCTCGAAGCCGTGCGCGCCACGCCTGGCGTGCGTGCGGTGGTGAACGTCACCAGCGACAAGTGCTATGAAAACCGCGAATGGCCGTGGGGCTACCGCGAAAACGAGGCCATGGGCGGCTACGATCCCTACAGCAACAGCAAGGGCTGCGCCGAACTGGTGACAGCCGGCTACCGCAGTTCCTTCTTCCATGCCGACAAATACGCCGAACACGGCGTGGCTCTGGGCAGCGGCCGCGCCGGCAACGTCATCGGCGGCGGCGACTGGGCGCTGGATCGCCTGATCCCGGATATGCTGCGCGCGATCGGCGCCGGCGAGCCGGTAATGATCCGCAATCCCCATGCAATCCGCCCGTGGCAGCATGTGCTCGAGCCGCTCAGCGGCTATCTGACCCTGGCGGAAAAGTTGTATACGGCAGGCCCCATGCATGCCGAAGGCTGGAACTTCGGTCCGCACGATACCGACGCCAAGCCCGTCGAATGGATCATCGAGCGCATGACGCAAGAATGGGGCGCGGGCGCCTCCTGGTCGCTCGATGGCCAGGATCATCCGCATGAAGCGACCTATCTGAAGCTCGATTGTTCCAAGGCACGCGGCCAGCTGGGCTGGCATCCGCGCTGGGACATCGGCCAGACCATCGCCAAGATCGTCGAATGGCATAAGGCCTGCGACCAAGGCGCGGACATGCGGGCAATGACGCTGGCGCAAATCGCCACCTATCAAAATACCTGATTAATTACCTAATAAATTGAAGGCTGTATCATGAGCGAACAACTGACCCAACAACAAATCCGCGAGCAGATCGCTGCCCTGGTGGCGCAATACGGCGCACTGGCCAGCGTGCCGAAATCCTTCGAGCCGGGCGTGACGGTGATTCCACCGGCCGGCAAAGTCGTCGGCGCCCCCGAGATGGGCCTGATGGTCGAAGCCTCGCTCGACGCCTGGCTGACCACGGGGCGTTTCAATGACGAATTCGAACAGCGCCTGGCCAAGTTCATCGGCGTCGAATTCCTGATCACGGTGAACTCCGGCTCGTCGGCCAACCTGGTGGCCTTCTCGGCGCTGACGTCGCCGAAACTCGGCGCGCGCGCCATCCAGCCCGGTGACGAAGTCATCGGCGTGGCGGCTGGTTTCCCGACCACCGTCAATCCGATTTTGCAATATGGTGCGGTACCCGTCTTCGTCGACGTGGAACTGGGCACCTACAATATTGACGCCAGCAAAATCGAAGCGGCCATCACGGACAAGACCAAGGCCATCATGCTGGCCCATACCCTGGGCAATCCGTTCAACCTGGAAGTCATCGTCGCGCTGTGCAAAAAGTACAATCTGTGGCTGGTGGAAGATTGCTGCGACGCCCTGGGTGCCACGTACAACGGCCAGATGTGCGGCACCTTCGGCGATATCGGCACCATGAGTTTCTACCCTGCGCACCACATCACCATGGGTGAGGGCGGCGCGGTGTTCACTAACAATCCGGAACTGAAAGCGATTGCCGAATCGTTCCGCGACTGGGGCCGCGACTGCTATTGCGCGCCAGGCAAGGACAACACCTGCGGCCAGCGCTTCTGCTGCAAGCTGGGCACGTTGCCGGACGGCTATGACCACAAGTACACCTACAGCCACCTGGGCTACAACCTGAAGATTACCGACATGCAGGCCGCTTGCGGCCTGGCGCAGATGGACCGCGCAGCCGGTTTCGTGCAGGCGCGCAAGGACAATTTCAACTACATGAAAAATGGCCTGCAGAGCTGTGCGGAGTTCCTGATCCTGCCGGAAGCGACGCCGAACTCGGATCCCTCGTGGTTCGGTTTCCCGATCACCCTGCGTCCGGAAGCGAACGTGGACCGTGTCAGCCTGCTGACTTTCCTGGACCAGCACAAGATCGGTACGCGTCTGCTGTTTGCCGGCAACCTGACGCGCCAGCCGTACATGATCGGGCGTAACTACCGTGTCTCGGGCGAGCTGACGAATACCGACCGCATCATGCACGACACGCTGTGGATCGGCGTCTTCCCAGGCTTGACCCGCGAAATGATGGACTTCTCGATCAGCAAGATCGAAGAATTCTTTGGCGTGAATTTCTAAATCATATTATGAAACTACTGAAAGAACTCCTTCCCGCCTGTTTTTTGCTTGAGCCTAGCCACTTTGAAGATGCGCGAGGCACTTTTGTTAAAACCTATCATGAAGGCATCTGTAAAAGTTTAGGCGCCAATCTGGATATCCAGGAGGAGTTCTATTCTATTTCACGCAAGGACGTCATTCGCGGCATGCACTTTCAGCTGCCGCCGCACGATCACGACAAGCTGGTTTACTGTACCCGCGGCACCGTCCGCGATGTACTGTTAGACCTGCGAAAAGGACCCGGCTACGGCAAAGTGGCATCCGTCGACCTGTCTGGAGAAAATGGGCTGATGGTCTTTATTCCCAAGGGAGTAGCTCATGGTTTTGTTGCGCTGACAGAGGAAGCGTTGATGCTGTACAAGACCAGCACGGTGCACACGCCGTCTGCCGACTGCGGCATACGCTGGGACAGCTTCGGGTTCGATTGGCAAGTGACAGCACCGATCATGTCGGCGCGCGATGAGCAGCACGGCGCCTTTGCCGATTTCATTTCTCCGTTTTAGTAGGATATATTCCGTGAAAGTATTTCTTACTGGCGCTACCGGTTTTATAGGCAGTCAGCTGGTCAAACGTCTGCTCGCCGATAATCACGAGGTTGCCATCCTGGTACGCCAGCATTCCGATCTCAGCGTATTGCAGGATGCCTTGCCAAAGATTAGCGTGCATATCCATGATGGCAGCTATTCCACCTTATATGCGGCATTGGAGCAAACTCGGCCAGACGTCGTGTGCCACGTTGCCTCCTTGTTCCTGGCACAGCACAAGCCGGAAGATGTGAACCGCCTGATCGAGTCAAATCTCGGCATGCCGACGCAGTTGCTTGAGGCTATGCAACAGTTGGGCTTGCGTCGCCTGATTAATACCGGCACGTCCTGGCAGCACTTCGAGGACGCGGTATACAATCCCGTTAACCTGTATGCGGCCACCAAGCAAGCATTTGAGGACTTGCTGGCCTACTATGTATCCGCGCACGGTTTTCAAGCCATCACACTGAAGCTGTTCGACACTTACGGCCCCGGCGATACTCGCGCAAAACTGTTCAGCTTGTTGCGCAAGACAGCCCGCAGCGGCGTCAACCTGCGCATGTCGCCGGGAGAGCAACTGCTCGACCTCGTGTACATCGATGACGTACTCGATGCCTACCTCCTGGCCATGCAGCGCCTCCCCTCAATTGGCGCAGCGGAATGCTATGCCGTCAGCAACCCTGATCGTCTGACCTTGAAAGATCTGGTGCGGGTCTATGGCGCCGTCGTAGGCAAAGACCTGCAGATCGAATGGGGCGGCCTTCCCTACCGTCCACGTGAAACCATGCAACCAAGTACGCGCCAACCTCGCCTGCCAGGCTGGCAGCCGCAAATTACGTTGCAACAGGGGATCGCGCGCATGGAAGCCGACACGCTCATCGACGGCTTGCTTGCCGGACCAGGTAAATGAAAAAAGACATGCTCTGGGGCTATCTGTCTCAGTTTTTGCAGTATGGAGCAGCTTTGCTGGTTCTGCCACTATTGCTGAGAAAACTGAGCAGTGCCGAGCTGGGCATCTGGTACGTCTTCATGACGATATCGGCGCTGGTGACGATGCTCGACCTCGGATTCACGCCCACGCTGGCGCGCAATGTCAGTTATGTCCTGGGCGGCGCGAAACGCCTGCTCAAGGATGGTTTCGAAGTGCTGAGCACACCATCCCCAGTCGACTATAGCCTGTTCAATGCCATCATTCATGCGGCACGGCGCATCTTCATGGTATTGGCCGGCTGCGCCTTCCTGTTGCTGGCCACCCTGGGTAGCTGGTACATCGTGCATGTATCGCAAGGGCAGATCGCCACGCAAGCGGTATTGCTTGCCTGGGGTGTGTTTGTTGTCGCTACGGTTATCAATCTGTATTACAAATACTATACGCCATTACTGCAAGGACGCGGCCTGTATGCCGCCTTCTATAAATCGAGTGCCCTGTCCAATCTCGGTTTCGTGATTGTGACAGCCATACTCTTGCAATGCGGACTGACCTTAGTGGCAGTGGCGCTGGGATACCTTGCTTCGGCACTCATTGGACGCTGGCTCAGCTGGTATTATTTTCACGACCAGTCTTTCCAGGCAGCCCTGCGTCAGGCGCCGCATTCCAGCATCTCCACGCGGGATATTTTCGGTATTCTCTGGCATAACGCATGGCGCATGGGCCTGGGGGTCATCGGCGCCTTCCTGATACTAAGGGCCAATACGCTGCTGTCGTCCGCTTATCTGGGCCTGGCCACCACCGCCGCTTATGCACTGACGCTGCAGGTCTATTCCGTCTTGCAAAACATGTCGATGGTTCTGTTCAATATCCAGCAACCCAAACTTGCGCAATACCGTGTCGCGAATGAACCAGGGCGCCTGCGTCACACCATACAGCTCGGCATCGGTTGTGCACTCGGGATCTTTCTCTGTGGCGCGATCATCCTGGTGTGTTTTGGCCCGACCATGATCAAATGGATCGGCGGTCAAACCGGGCTGCTGGCATTGCCACTGCTGATTTGGGTCGGGATCATGGTTCTGCTGGAATTGAACCACTCGCTGGCAGCCAGCGTCATTGTCACAGGTAACCGTGTGCCATTTGTCAAACCTGCGCTCGTTTCCGGGCTGGCTATTGTCACGCTCTCATGGCTAGGCCTGCGTTTGGGAGGGATGGGCCTGACGTGGCTCATAGCAAGTCAATTTACGGTACAACTCGTCTATAACAATTGGAAATGGCCATACATGGTCTGGCTCGAACTGTATCGCAATAAAGCGTCGCCTGCCACCTCCTCGCCCCATCAAATGAAAGTGTAACGTTTGAACATTCTCGATATTGAAGACCAGTTTGCCATTTGTGCAGATCGTCCTTCGTCACTCATCATTGATGGAGGCAAGCGCCTCATGCCGACACTGTCCATCATGATCCCGACCTATCGCCGCCCGGACATGCTGGCGCAGGCGATTCGCTCGGTACTGGCCCAGGCAAGCGATATTGACTTCGAAATCGTCGTCGTGGATAACGACCATTCGATGAGCGAACAAGTTGACGAACTGATTCGTCAATTTGCAGATGATCGCCTGCGCCTGTTCCGCAACAGCGAAAATCTGGGCATGTTCGGCAATTGGAACCGCTGTATTGAACTGGCGCGCAGTGAATGGATTTCCATTTTGAATGACGATGATTTACTGCATCCGGATTTTGTCGCTGAAATGTTCTCGGTGCTGAAAAAAGATCCTTCGATCAGCCTGCTATACTGCCGCTCCATTTTTATGGATGCCCGTGGCAGTCTTAACCAGCAGCTCAAAAACAGAATCAAACAAGGTCTGAAAAATATCAAGAATACATGGTTTTTGCCGCAGTTGAGCCGCATCCCGATTTCCCACGTCTATATGGATGCGCCATCGAGCGCCCTTGGCCTGATTTTCAAACGTAGTCACGCCATGCAAATTGGTGGCTACAAGGCGTCTGCCTTTCCCAGTTCAGACTATGTATTTTTCACGATGTATTTCCTGAATTTCGGTGCAAGCAGACTGAACAAGACCCTGGCGTATTATCGCATTCACGAAAACGAAACCGCCAATCCCGCCACCGGCGAAGGGTTTATTGCAAAAAACATACAATTGCGTAGGGCGCTGGAAAAACACGTCGATGTACCACCATCGCTGCTACGTCAGTATGCTCAGTTCTATGCATTGGTCACGATAAAACAATATAAAAACTTCTGGAATATAGACCTTGATCTCCCCCGTCTGCGCCGGGAACATGGCTTGAGCAAACTGCCAGCCACGCCATTTTTCCACCTAAGCAGACTTGTATTGCGCCTGTGCTTTCTCTTTTCTCGGAAAAAATAATTGAATTTGAATTCGAATTCAACAACATGATTCAATAATATTTTTATGACAAAAATAAATACACCGAAGAAGAAGATACTCATTGCCGCGTACGCCATCTCACCGTATTCAGGCTCCGAATTTGGCGTAGGATGGAATTTCGTTTCCAAGCTGAGCGCGTTTTACGACATTACCGTGCTGTACGGAACGTCCGGTGTCTGCATGGGAAATCATGAGGCGATGCTTCAATATCGCCAAAGCAATCCAGACGATGGCGTCAACTATGTGTATGTCGAGCCGAACCGATTAGTGCGTTTGTTCGACTGGATGAACCGTTCGATCACCCCCCTGTTCTTTTCATTTTCTTACATGTTGTGGCAACGCCAGGTACTAGCCACCGCAAGAAAAATGCAGGCAAATGAAAATTACAGCCTCGTGCACCAACTGAACACGATAGGATTTCGGCATCCGGGTTTTCTGTGGAAACTCGATCTCCCCTTTGTCTGGGGGCCGGTCGGTGGAAGTTCGAACTTGAACGATATATTTTTCCCTATATTAGGTAAAGGAAACTTTCTTCGGCACAAGTTAAGAAACTGGACAAATAGCTACTTCCTGCAATACTCGGCACGCGTCAAAAATGCGGCAATGGCAGCAAAGGCAATTTTTTCGGCTACCTCGGCTGATCGCGATAATCTCCAGCATTTTCTGCATGTGGATTGCCAGATCATTCGTGAAAACTCGCTCTTGAATCTACGGGAGACGATCAAGCCGACAGGTGCAGAGGTGCAATTTGTCTGGGCGGGCCGCATCGACGAACTCAAGGCCCTGAACCTCGTGCTGAGCGCCCTGGCGCACTTGTCCGGACGACAGGACTGGCGCTTGCACGTCATCGGTGACGGACCGTGCAAAGCAGTGCTGCAGGCCCAATCCACGGCGCTGAAACTCGATGAGCGGATCATGTGGCATGGACAGGTGCCGCGCGAGCAGGTGCTCGACATCATGCGTGAAGCCGATGTCCACGTCATGCCGTCTATGATGGACAGCAATCCCACCGTATTGCTGGAAGCGTTTGAAATGAGTTTGCCCAGTATCGCGCTCGACCAGTTTGGCGCACGTGACCTGATAACAGCAGAAACTGGCTTCAAGGTAACGCTCAACACTGTAGAGGGCATCATTGAGCAGATGGCGGACCACATGGCATTTTGTCTGAACAATCATGCAGCGCTCGATCACATGAAAACCAATGTCCTGCAGCGCCAGGCGGAACTGCACTGGGATGTGACAATACGTCAGGTGCGCGACATTTATGAAAAGGTGACGCATGAGTGATTTTTTTTCAACGCTGGCGTCACGCGCAAGAAAAGAGAAATTCGCCATCGATCCGGACGTTCCCAAGGCCTATCTGCTGCGTTTTTTCGCTGGCAAGGTCATTGACCTCTTGCGCGGCATTCTCGTGTTTCGACGCCTGAACGCGCGCATTTTTGTCGGCAGGAAGACAGCGATTTTGTGTACCTCGAAAATCCGTACCGGCCGCTTCATCAAATTTGCATCCGAATGCCATGTGGATGCCCTGTCGCGCGATGGAATTCATCTGGGGAATAATTTTTCCCTGGGACGTGGTGCATCCATTGAATGCACAGGATCGCTGGCAACCCTGGGCAAGGGGTTTTCTGCAGGAAATAATGTCGGAATTGGTTCCTTCAGCTTCCTGGGCTGTGCGGGCGGCATCAGCATCGGTGATGACACCATACTGGGTAATTTTGTCAGCATGCATTCTGAAAATCACAATTTTGAGGACAGCGGCGTCCCCATCCGTCTGCAAGGCGTCACTCAGCAAGGCATACGCGTAGGGAGCAACTGCTGGATCGGCGCCAAGGCCACCATCCTGGACGGTGCCGAGATTGGCGACAATACCGTGATTGCCGCCGGTGCGGTCGTCACTGCGGGGAAGTATGAAGGCAACGCCGTATATGGCGGCATTCCGGCACGTAAATTAAAATCACTTATCGCATGACGCACATACCTCCCGTCTCCTCAGCGGAGTCCGTAAAAATCGACCTGGTGTTCTGCCATTTGCTCAATGACGCATCCGGCAGTCCGCGGGTACTGCGAGGTACCATCCGGGCATTGGTTGACGATCCCGCTCGCGCGATGCTCTTTGTTGGCTCCCAGGGCCGTGGCGTCCTGGAAACGTGCGGCATTCCCCTCAGCCGATATTGGTACCACCGTTCGCGGTTGCGTATCATTACTCTCTGCAATCTGCTACTCAGCCAGATATTTCTGCTGTTCTCCTTGCTCTGCCAACGCAACATCGCCAAGGATGCTGTGATTTATGTGAATACCCTGCTGCCTTTCGGTGGAGCGCTATATGGCAAGCTCACCGGGCGCAAGGTCATCTATCATGTCCATGAAATATCCATAGAACCCAAGCCCTTGCGTCTGTTGCTCTGCACGATCGCGCGCATGTGTTCGGCCTACAATATTTATGTGTCGAAGTCGCACGCGGAAGCCTTGCCTATCGCCGACGTGCCGGCCGTGCAAATCTACAATACGCTCGACGCGGACTTCACGGCTGTCGCGGCGCAAGCCAGCTATCAACCGCGTCACGATGGCATCTTTACGATACTGATGCTGGCATCGCTGCGCGATTACAAGGGTGTGCCGGAAATGGTGGCGCTGGCCGCCGCGCTGGCCGGCCGCAAAGACGTGCAATTTGAATTGGTGGTCAACGACGATCAGGCGGCCATCACGCAATATTTTGCCCATATGCCGATAACGCCCAATCTGCGCGTATATCCTCGCACCGACAATCCCGCCATGTTTTATCAGCGCGCTGGCATGCTGCTCAACCTCTCGCGCGTGGATAGCTGGATTGAAACCTTCGGACTCACGGTGCTGGAAGGCATGGCTTTTGGCCTACCCGTGCTTGTACCACCATTGGGCGGGCCGGCAGAGCTGGTCAACGACATGCAGGAAGGATTTCTGGTCGACTCACGTGACTTTGCACTGTTAAAACAAAGAACGCTGGCCCTTGCAGACGATACCGCCCTGTGCCATGCCATGTCGAAAGCGGCACGCGCCAGGGCCGAGAACTTTTCACAAGAGAAGTTTTCCCAGGCGCTCAGGGGGCTCGTGGGGATGCTGAGATGATGCGACCAATACACTTGCCTTCACTGTAAAGACGTGCTCCATCCAATATCACGGGAAATAGTTTGTTAATCGGTAAAATAATCCACACGCCACGTCAGATCGGTGCACCCTCGCAATTACTGTTCTGGGGCCTCCTGCTATCTGTACTTGCTCTCTTTTTCAGTTCCAACTATCTCAAACTGGGCAGCCTGTTTTTGACGGCGCTGTATATCGCGCTACCGGTAAAAAAAGTATGGCGCTATCGCGGTGAGAAGCTGGAACTCTACTTGTTACTACCATGCATCATTGGCCTGCTCTTTGCATGGAAAAACCAGCTGGCCGATACGGTTCGGGATATTCTATTCTTTCTGATTCCGTACATTTATTTCATGGCAGGGAAAAGATTTTTCAAGCAAGGTGGGAATATCCGCCAGCTGATTTTTGGTTATTCGAAAATATACTGCGTCATATTTTTGCTGCTGCTGTGTTTCTTCTGGTTTGAGATGGGTTTTATCGGGGTGCTGCAAATACGTGATTTTGTCAGCCCCGGCAGCTTCCTGCTGGTTTACTGCATTGTCATGCTGTATGAAAAACGAAAGTCCTGGAAACAAGTATTGCACAACCCCTGGTTTATTGCGGTACATGCCGTTTTTCTCGCTCAGTTTTCGCGCACCTATGTTCTCATCCTGGCGGCTTTTTTTCTTCTCTCCGGCAGAAAAATCATCGACGCCAAAATAATGTGGCGCACCTTGGCCCTTTTCATTCTTGCCGCTGCCGTTGCAGGCGCCTTTGGCCTGTATGATTTGATCGGTGAAACACTGCACAAGGCAATCTCAGAACTGCATTTTAATGAAGAATGGACTCAGGAGGACATCGGCACCAGCTATCGCGCCTACGAAATTTTTGCGTCATTTCGCGAATTCAAGAACTATCCCGTCCTTAACGAGATTTTTGGCGGCGGATTCGGCGCATTAGTGCATCTCGATTTTCCAGTTCCATTGGGCGGTGCCGAATATTCGGAAATTCCATGGATGCACAATGGCTATCTGTACATTCTCGTCAAGAGCGGCCTGGCTGGCCTGCTGTGTTATTTCATTTTTTTGCTGAAAATGTTCAGGCGTGCCAAACACTGCACAGCCCCCCATGGCAGGATGATGATACTCGGCAGCATCGCGGGACTGTTGCTGTCCAACATGGTCATCTGCGGCATCTTCAGCAATGAATCCGTATTTTGTTACATCGTGTTAGGTTATTTCTCAAGTTTTCTTGCAACAAAAAAAACAGGTTCACATTAATATGAAAAAAATCGCTATCGTAGGTTCCGTCGGATTACCAGCCAAATATGGAGGATGGGAAACACTTGTCGACCACCTGACGGCGCACTTGTCCACTTCCTTCGATTTCACCGTGTATTGCTGTGCGGAAAAATACCCGGAGAAGCTGGCAACCTATAATGGCGCCAAACTGGTCTACATCAACCTCGATGCCAACGGCATGCAAAGCATCATCTATGACCTGTGGTCGATGTTGAAAGCCATCCGTTATGCCGATACGATCGTGGTCTTGGGCGTTTCCGGCTGCGTCTTCATGCCTGTGCTGAAGCTCATATCGCGCAAAAAATTTGTCATCAATATTGATGGCCTCGAGTGGCGCCGGGCCAAATGGAGCGGCTTTGCCAAATGGTTCCTGAAACTATCGGAATCGGCCGCCGTACGCTATGCCGACCAGGTCGTGACGGACAACAAAGCGATCCAGGACTATGTCAAAACGCAATATGGACGCGATAGCGCACTGATCGCCTATGGTGGCGACCATGCTGTACGTCCACAGCGGGATGATGCCATATTGGCAAAATATGAGCTCGATCGCGTGAAGTACGCATTTAAAGTATGCCGCATCGAGCCTGAAAACAATATCGACATGATCATCGAGGCATTCGCCAGCGCACCCACGATGGATCTTGTCATCGTGGGCAACTGGGACAATAGCGAATATGGCAAGCAATTACGGCAAAAATATGCCGGAATTGCCCATTTGCATTTGCTCGACCCCATCTACGATCACACTATCCTGAATCAGCTACGCGCTGCCTGCCAAGTGTATGTCCACGGCCACAGCGCTGGCGGAACCAATCCTTCGCTGGTCGAAGCGATGAGCCTGGGCTTGCCGGTGCTTGCCTATGGCTGCATCTTCAACCGCGAAACCACCAACCAGCAGGCTTATTTTTTTGACACGTCTGCAGAATTAACTGAACTGCTGAACAGCCTGACCGAGGCCAAGTTGACGCTCTTGGGACATCAGATGAAACAATTGGCGGATCAATTGTATACATGGAACAGAATTTCGAGCGGCTATGCAGACATCTTTTAACCCCCGCAGTTTTCTCGTGACGGGCGCCTCGGGCTTTGTCGGCCGGGCGCTGACACAGCATCTTGGCGTCCAGGCCGGGACGCGCGTGGTGTGCGCAGCCCGTAGCCACATCCCATGCGCGGCGCCAAACATGACGTTCTTCCAGTGCGACGATGCGCTTGAAACACAGGATTGGCGCGCGGCGCTCGATGGTGTGGAGGTGGTCGTTCATCTTGCGGCCAGGGTTCACGTCATGCGCGACACGGCAGCGTCTCCTGCGGACGAATTTCGTCGTATCAACGTGCAAGGCAGCGTCAATCTGGCCCGCCAGGCAGCGGATGCCGGCGTCCGCAGATTCATCTTCATCAGTTCGTTAAAGGTGAATGGCGAGCAAACGCTCCCTGGTCGCCCGTTCCAGGCCAGTGATGCAGCGAATCCACAAGATCCCTACGGCACGTCCAAACACGAAGCCGAACAGGCCCTGCTGGCCATTGGTCGCGAAACGGGCATGGAAATCGTTATACTGCGTCCACCGCTAATCTACGGGCCTGGCGTACGCGCAAATTTTGAACGATTGATGCGTTTGGTACAGCGCGGTGTACCATTGCCACTCGGCGCCGTACACAATGTCCGCAGTATGGTTGCACTGGATAATTTTGTTGATTTGATTACGCTCAGTACATGGCATGCACAGGCACCGGGGAAAATATTCCTTGTGTCAGATGACCACGATGTCAGCATTGCACAGTTACTGCGCATGTTGGCAAGCGGCATGAAAAAACATATTTGGCTGATACCCGTTCCTCCCAGCCTGCTTGTGGCGTTGGCGCGCCTGGCAGGAAAATCGATGGATGCGAGCCGCTTGCTTGACTCATTGCAAGTAGATATTAGCGAGACCAAACGCATGCTGAACTGGCAGCCCCCCCATGCAATGCAGGACGCCATCGACAAGACGGTGACTTCTTTTACTTCAAAACAATAAAAATACTCCAATGAAAAGATTATTTGATTTCGCCCTTTCTTCCGTAGTGCTGCTGGCCTTTGCCATCCCGATTCTCATCGTCGCCATACTTGTCAAGCTCACCTCCCCAGGGCCTGCCATTTACTGGTCGGACCGGGTCGGGGTACGCAACAAGATTTTCCGCATGCCAAAGTTCCGTACGATGCGTATAGACACACCGGCCGTGGCAACGCACTTGCTCACGAATCCCGGGCAGTTCCTCACGCCGATAGGCTCCTTCCTGCGCAAGTCCAGCCTTGACGAGTTACCGCAATTGTGGAGCATCCTGCGCGGCGACATGAGCTTTGTCGGGCCCCGTCCCGCCCTGTTCAACCAGCAGGATTTGATCGCGCTGCGGACAGAATACGGCGTCGACCGCATACTGCCAGGCCTGACCGGCTGGGCGCAGATCAATGGCCGCGATGAATTGCCGATTCCGGAAAAGGTCAAACTCGATCTGGCCTACATGCAGCAGCAATCGTTCTTCTTCGACTTGAAAATTATCCTCCTGACGGCGCTCAAGGTAGTACGCCGCGATGGCGTCACGCATTGATGAGTTTTACATTGGAAACAGTATTGTTTTTGCGATATTCCAACGGTTTGCAGCAAAGCCAACGCTGCCCTTATCCTGTCTAAAGTAATTATTCGTCAAAATGAAACTAATTATTGATTTATCACGATTCAAGAAACAGCTCATTGCTGTTACTGCTGATTTGATATTCTTGCCATTGACCTTTTGTCTGGCGATTATTTTGCGCTACGATGTCGTTAACCTGAACTTGTTCCTCAGCTATTTCTGGATCATCGTTGCGGCCCCCATCGTCGCCATCCCCATCTTTATCAAAATTGGCCTGTACCGCGCCGTCATCCGCTTCATCGATCAGAAAATCGTGTATGTGGTCGTCTTCGGTGTCACGCTGTCGGTCGCTGTTTTACTGGCACTGGCGGGGCTATTGACGCATATGGCCGGAGTCTCGCGCGGCGTATTCGGCATTTATTGGGTGAGTGCCTTGACCTACGTGGTGGCCAGCCGCTTTCTCGCACGGGGCGTGCTACTGCACCAGATGGGACGTCGCTATACGCGCGTCGCCATCTATGGCGCGGGCAAAGCGGGCGTGCAACTGGCCAGCGCCTTGCGCGCAGGCCGCGAGTACATGCCAGTGGCGTTCATCGACGATATGAAAGAATTGCGCGATGCAACTATTTCTGGCATTAAAGTCCATCCGTCCAATGCGCTGGCCGACGTGATCGAGAAATATGGGGTAAACGAGATACTGCTGGCCATGCCTGCCTTGAACAAAGGCGAACAGAAAAAAATCCTCAATAGCCTTGAACACCTGAAAGTCAAGATCAAGGTTACCCCGCCGGTGGAAAGCCTTGTCAGTGGCGAGTTACGCGTGCAAGATGTCCGCGACATCGAAATTGAAGATTTGCTGGGCCGTGACCAGGTATCGCCCGATCTGTCGCTGATATCCAGTTGCATTATCGGCAAATCCGTCATGGTCACGGGCGCTGGCGGCTCGATCGGTTCCGAACTGTGTCGCCAGATCATCCGATTGAAACCTGCCCGCCTCGTCTTGCTGGACATGTCCGAATTTGCCCTGTATTCCATCAAGCAGGAGTTAAAAGGCATCAATGAAGGATATGAGCTGGGCGTCGACATCCTGCCCTTCCTCGGCAGCGTGCTCGATACCGAAAAATGTCAGCGCATCTTGCAATCCTTCTCGGTGGAGACGCTGTATCATGCGGCAGCCTACAAACACGTGCCGTTGGTGGAGCATAACCCCGTAGAGGGGGTACGCAACAATGTCTTCGGCACGCTCAGCATTGCCAAGGCGGCAATGGCAGCCCATGTCAAATATTTTGTCCTGATTTCCACGGACAAGGCGGTACGGCCGACCAATGTGATGGGCACGACCAAGCGCCTCGCGGAACTGATTTTGCAGGCATTTACACGCGAACAGAGCCACACGCGCTTTTGCATGGTTCGTTTTGGCAATGTCCTGGGCTCGTCTGGTTCGGTCGTTCCCCTGTTCCGCCGACAGATCGAGGCCGGTGGTCCCATCACCCTGACACATCCGGAAATCACACGCTATTTCATGACCATTCCCGAGGCCGCCCAACTTGTGCTGCAAGCCGGCGCCATGGGCACGGGCGGCGATGTGTTCGTTCTTGACATGGGCGAGCCCGTGAAGATCATGGATCTGGCTGAACGCATGATCCATTTGAGTGGCCTGGAAGTGAAGAGCAAGTCGGCACCGGACGGAATTGAAATACAGCATGTAGGTCTGCGCCCCGGAGAAAAGCTCTATGAAGAGCTATTGATTGGGGGCAATGTGGAAGGCACCGAACATCCCCTCATCATGCGGGCAGAGGAATCGGAAGTGCCTTGGCAAGATTTGAAAAAGATCTTGGAGGAAATGGATCTTGCATGCAATGACTTCAATTTCGAGGCGCTACGCAATCTGCTGTTGCGGGCAGTTCACGAATATGTACCGCAATGTGGTATCGAAGACCTGATCTGGTCGGAGCAGCGGCGTCGACAGGCTACCGCAGAAGATAAGTCGCCACCGCTCAAGGATAGTAATTTTTTGACATGATCCGGGCGACTGACTGAAGCCTGCCTCAAATAACAATGGGGCGGGGAATATATGGGTAACGAGACAAGAAAGCTAACAAATTGTAACAAATGCCTATTTTCACGTCTCCCATTATTCCCCTATAATATTTTGTGAAAAAATCTGCTCTCCGAAAAATGAAGCTCGCAATATAAGAACCAACATCGATTATTGTCCTTGGCACATTTTTTTCACTCAATAGCAATCAAATTGTTCCTCAAGAATAACCGTAGAGAACTCATGCCCCTCAGGTAATGCATACCGCGAAATCATATTCGCCCGGCATCCTCAGGCAGGACTGAGCGACATGGCAGACTAGCCCTTTGAAACATCCTCGCCACTTTTATCTTGAAAATGGCGAGCTGGAAAATTAAAAAAGAGAACTTATGGAAAAGCATGACGAATTGAATGAATCGGAAGTTTACGTTGAAGATGATGACTTCAATTTGACAAATTTCCTCACTATCTTATGGCAGTCGCGTGGCGTTATTCTGACGGGAACCGCCTTGGTGGCGATACTCGGCACGTCCAGTGCCTTATTCCTTGGAAAATACCAAAGTGAAGGTTTTTTACAGTTCGGCGGCGCCATTCCCGAGAAAAAAATAGAGAAAGATGGAAAGGAAGTCAAAGAACAGGCGCCCGGTATCGCTTTGGCTGACTACAAGCGCTTTTCATCGCCATTAAACACCAGCGAACGCTTTAATGAATTTGTCAGGCAAAACAATATAGAGAATGACCCTACTGTCATCGCGTTGAGCCAGACATTTGCCGCGCGCGGGGGGATTGCCAAGGTGATCGAACCGATCTTTCCGTTCACCAAGCTTGATGCCAAAGAATTGATGAGCAGCACCAAGGATGCTGACAACAATGTCATCGCCGTTTCCATCAACTACGCGGCCAAGACACCGGAAAGCGCGCAACAAGCAGTGAGCTTGCTTGGCCGATATACAGTCGACACCATTGTCTACATGATTTATACGGATATTTTGCGCTTTAAAAATTCCGAAATTTCCGCTGCCATTACCAAGCTGGATAATAAAATCATTGAAAACAAGGAAAAAATCGACTCGTATCAGCGCAAAGGCGTCAGGCTCAAGCAAATCGTGACGCGCTATCCGGACGCTGCCAGCCAGGCTTCCCGCCAGCTTGTATCAATCACCGAAGATACGGCGCGCTACCTGTCGCCGCTCAGCCAGCTGATGACCAGCGAAGTCGAGATTACTGAAGCGAATGAAGCCATCTACAAGGCAAAGCGGGAACAAAAGCAGTATATGATACTCGCAGAGTATTATGATCGCGCGAAAGCATTGGCCGAGAGCACAAAATCTGGCGAAGCTATTCTGCGCGGACTGGAACCAATCAAGAAAACCGTCTTTAGCGGCAAGGATATGGAAGACGAAACGATCAAGGAAGTCTATAACAAGATCAGTGTCGATAATAGTTCCGCCATTAGTCTCTATCTGGAAAAAACACGCTTTATTGCTGGCCCCAGCTTGCCCAAGAATCGGACAACCCGTACCTCAGTTGCCCTGCTAGGCAGCCTGCTGGCAGGCTTGAGCATCTCCATCTTGTTCGTGCTGGGGCGTCGTTGGTGGCAGAATAACCGTCAACAGCTGCAAGGCTGATTGCGATAGTACAACGCGCACGCCGGCGCCACCAACTGGTTCGACAGCCGTCAATATCCGGCGGCCACGACCATCTCAAGGCCGGCGGTAGCGTCTCCGCCTCTTCATCATAAAAAAACCCAAAAAGTGCGCATTGAACTTTTTGGGTTTCATTCATCAATTCAGGCACTGTTGCTACCCGAACGACCATGGGTAGCAGCCAGTCGCGACAGTCAGCTCTTCAACAAGCCACCCAGCAACGCGGCCACCTTCTGCTTAGGCTTAGCCGCGGCAGGCGCCATGCTGGCGGCAGCCGGGGCTGCTGCCTTGGCGGGCTCATATGGCTTCAGGAACCAGGGATCGGCCTTTTCGCGGCGGGCGCCGGGGCCAAAGGCGGGACGCGCACCGCGCTCGGCGGAGCGGCTATCGCGACTCTCGCCGGCATGGCGGCTCTCGGGTGCGCGCGCAGGACGCGCCTCGCCGCCTTCGCTGCGGCGCGGCGGACGGCGCTCGCTGTCGCTGCTGCGGGCAGGAGCCGGATTGAAGCCCGTCAATTCACCGCGCTTGATGCTTTGCTTGATGAGTTTCTCGATATCGGCCAGCAAGCGCTCGTCCTTATCCGAGTAGATCGAAATGGCGTCGCCCGAGGCGCCGGCGCGGCCCGTGCGGCCGATACGGTGCACATAGTCTTCCGCGTTGTACGGCAAGTCGAAGTTGATGACGCAAGGCAAGTCGGAAATATCCAGGCCGCGCGCCGCCACGTCGGTGGCCACCAGCACATCGATCTCGCCCTTCTTGAACGCTTCCAGCGCCGCCATGCGTTCCTGCTGGCTCTTGTCGCCATGAATCGCCGTGGCGCTCATGCCTTCCTGTTCCAGCACGCGGGCCAGGCGCGAGGCGCCGATCTTGGTATTTGAGAAGACGATGACCTGCTTCAGGTCACGCTGGCGCAGCAGATGGGCGACCAGGGCATGCTTATCGCCTTCCGTCACCTTGTACACCACCTGCGTGACCTTGTCGGCCGTCTGGTTGCTGCGCGCCACTTCGATCGTCAGCGGATCGTTGAGGAACGTGGCAGCCAGCTTCTTGATTTCTGGCGAGAACGTGGCCGAGAACATCAGGTTCTGGCGCTGCTTCGGCAGCAAGTTGATGATGCGTTGCAAGTCCGGCAAGAAACCCATGTCCAGCATGCGGTCGGCTTCATCCATGACCAGCATCTGCACCTGGCTCAGACTGATGTTCTTTTGCTCGATATGGTCGAGCAAGCGGCCCGGCGTGGCGATGACGATTTCCACGCCACCGCGCAGGATGACGGTTTGCGGCTTCATGTCCATGCCGCCGAAGACGACGGTCGAACGCAGCGGCGTATGCTTGGCGTAGGCCTTGACGTTTTCGGCCACCTGCACCGCCAGTTCACGCGTCGGCGTCAGGATCAGCGCGCGCACCGGGTGGCGCGCCGGCGACATGCTGCTGCTGGCATGCGCCATCAGCAACTGGATGATCGGCAAAGAGAAACCCGCTGTCTTGCCGGTACCCGTCTGCGCGGCACCCATCACATCGCGGCCTTGCAGCACCACGGGGATCGCTTGTTCCTGGATCGGTGTCGGATGGGTGTAACCCTGGTCGGTCAGTGCGCGCTGGATTTCAGGCGCGAGGCCAAAGTCGGCAAAAGTCAGGCTGGGAGCAGCGGATGCGGCAGGTGCTGGTGCAGGCGCAGCGGCGGCGGGCGCCGCTTCAGGGGCAATCGCCGGGCTGGGCGTAGGAGTCGATTCGGTTTCAGACATAAATTTTCTGGTGTGCCTCCGCACTGCGGAAGCCATGCTTTCTCAATAAACAACATTTCGGGGCACAGGCAGCTCCGTCTTGCAAGCCATGGATCATTGTTCTTGCGGCACCTCCGTGCTCCGGGACATGCTGTAGGGCGTATGCGGGAGCGTCGAAGAGATGTGCTGCGATGGCGGCGGAGATCGCGCCGGCGGAACATCGCGCGCAGAAGATACAATATCAGTGCTGTAAACGATACCCTAATTCACCGCAACTGTACACGGAAACCGTGATTTTTGAGCAAAAAGCGTTCCAGCAAAGGCCCGCCGGGATGCCGTATGATGGCAACTTCGATGCCAGCTCCGATGCCTCTTCCGCCGCCCCCTGCCCTCACCATGCCCACCCCGCCTCTGCCCCACGATCCGCCACCGCAAGCGCCCAGCAAACCGGGCAATGACGAGTGCTGCCACAGCGGCTGCACCTTTTGCATTCTGGAAATGTACCAGGAAGACCTGGCCGCCTACGAAGAGGCCCTGAGGGCGTGGCAACAGCGTCAGCAAGCCGCGGCCGCACCCGCCACCCAGGGCGTCAGGAAAGCGCGCAAGCGCGCTTAATTTATTACTTAATTAAAAGCTTTCCCACTCATCCACCGGCGCGGCACGTCGCGCCGTGCTGGCCAGTTGACGCGGCGCCGCTGCCGGTTCCACGGCTGCCGGCGCCTTGACGGCGGCGGGCGCGCGCGGCCCGGTTGCAAAGGTGCTGGCCGCGTCGAGCTTGAAGATGCTGACCACGGCGCTCAGGCTGGCGGCCTGCTCCTGCATGGATTCGGCCGCTGCCGCCGCCTCTTCCACCAGGGCCGCATTTTGCTGCGTCACCTGGTCCATCTGGGCAATGGCCTGGTTCACCTGCTCGATACCGGCGCTCTGCTCGCTGCTGGCGGCCGTGATCTCGCTCATGATGTCCGTCACGCGGGTGATGCTGGCAACGATGTCATCCATCGTGCGGCCCGCCTGGTCCACCAGCTTCGATCCCGCCTCGACTTTCTCGACCGAATCGCCGATGAGGACCTTGATATCCTTGGCCGCGGCGGCCGAGCGTTGCGCCAGGTTGCGCACTTCCGTGGCGACGACGGCAAAGCCGCGCCCCTGTTCGCCCGCGCGCGCCGCCTCGACGGCCGCGTTCAGGGCCAGGATATTGGTTTGGAAAGCAATGCCGTCGATGACGGCGATGATGTCGACGATCTTGCGCGATGAAGCATTGATCGACGCCATCGTGCCCACCACTTCGCCGACCACCTTGCCGCCCTCGATGGCGATGCTCGACGAGGTGAGCGCCATGGTGTTGGCCTGGCGCGCATTGTCCGCATTCTGCTTCACGGTCGACGTCAGCTCTTCCATCGACGAGGCTGTTTCTTCCAGCGAACTGGCCTGCTCTTCCGTGCGCGACGACAAATCCTGGTTGCCGGCGGCAATCTGGCTCGACGCCGTGGCGATGGTATCGGTGCCGCTGCGCACCTGGCCCACCAGCGTCTGCAGGCTGGCATTCATGTCTTTCAGGGCCTGCATCAATTGCCCCGTTTCGTCTTGCGATTGCACAACGATGTGCGCCGTCAAATCGCCGGCCGCCACCTGGCGCGCCACGCCGACGGCCGCGATCAGCGGACGCGCCACGCTGCGCGCCACCCACAGCGCCAGCAGCATGCCGATGACGACGATGCCTACCAGCAAGCCGATCAGGCTGGCGCGCGAGGCCGCATAGGTTGCGTCGGCGCTGGCGCTCGAGCGCACGCCGCCATCCGTATTGATCGACACCAGTTTATCGAGGACCGTCATCATGTCCGTCATGACTTGGGCCGACGGCCCCACGGCCAGCGCGCGCGCCTCTTCCTTTTTCATCTCGCGCGACAGGCTCAGCATGGTTGCGTGCAGGCGCATGAATTCATCGTTGAGCGCCAGGAAGCGCTCGAACACTTCCTTCTCGCCCGGTTCCGAAATCAGGCTGCGGTACTTGTCGCCGTCCACCTTCAGCTTGGCCTGCGTTTCCGTCATGCGCGTTTCATTCTGCGCCATGTCGGCATCCTGTGCGGCCAGCATGTGCGCCAGTTCCCAGCGGCGGAAATCGCTGACGTCGCTGCGCATGGACATGGCCGCCAGCACGCTGGGCATCCAATTATCAGACAGATCCGTCGACGCGGTATTGATGCGCGCCATGGAAAAGATCGCCGACACGCCCAGCGCGGCCGTCAACAACAGCACGGCGCCAAACGACAAGATCAGCTTGGTGGCAATTTTCAAATCAAAAAACCATTTCATGCGTTGCTTTCCTTCATAAACGGGTAAACGGGACAAGACCGCGGGACAAGACAGCCGCACGCTGGCAAAAGCACGGCGCGCGCAGTGAGGGCAGGCTGCGGGAAAGGGAGCGGTGCTGGAGAGCAAGTGCAGCAACTCATACCGGCACAAACCAAATTTCCGCAGTGCAACATTTTATCACCGTCGCACCAGACGCAGAGTGGTTTGATCGCGGCATGCGGCCAAAGTTCGCGGATAACGCGGCATATTTTTGTCCAGGCACGGCTGTTTCCACAGGGAAAAATGCAGGAACAGGCGTAGGAGTCGGATGACACGAGGCAATGTTCCTAGCCTACATAAGCGCGTCGGCTCATCCGATGCCCGTCCGCAGCCCCCGGTTCTATAGTGGATACAAGATTCAGCACAACGCTAGCAAGCCAGAAAAGCAGCGCCATCCAACAAAATCAGAAGACGAGGCCCTACCATGTACAAAGCTTATAGCAACCTGACACCAGCAACGAATAGCCACGCCGCCGTCCAGCACAACTGGCAAGCCGCTCCCGCCACGCCCATGATCAGCATCACGGGAGCGCAACAGAACGAATTGCTGCGCGCCTTGTCGCGCGCCGATCTGGAGCGCCTGTTTTGCCAACTGGAACTGGTCGCTCTGCCTGCCGGCAAGCACCTGTTCGACTGTGGCGGCAAGATTGAATACACGTACTTCCCCACCAACGCCATCGTTTCCCTGCTGTATGTGATGGAAGACGGCGCCACCACCGAGATCGCCGTCATCGGCCGCGAAGGCGTGGCCGGTGTGGTGCTGTACGAAGCCGAGCGCGCCACCTGCACGGCCATCGTGCAAACGGCCGGCTACGGTTACCGCCTGAAAACAGCCTTCCTGCGGGAAGTGTTCAATGAAGGCGGCGCGCTGGCGCAATTGCTGATGCGCTATACCAGCGCCATGTTTGCGCAAATGGCACAGAACGTGGTGGGCGGCCGTCATTGCAGCATCGAGCAAAAGCTGTGCCGCTGGCTGCTCGACCGCCTCGACCGTTCGCTGTCGAACGAGCTGAAGGTGACGCAAGACACCATGGCCAACATGCTGGGCGTGCGCCGCGAAAGCGTCACCGTCACGGCCCGCAAGCTGCAGGACGAAGGCTTGATCCAGTACCGCCGCGGTACGGTCGAAGTGCTCGACCGCGAAGGCCTGGAAGCGGCCGCCGGCAATTGCTACAAGGCAGCCCGCGCCGGTTTCGAACAATTCCGCAGCGGCATCAGCGCACACAATTAAGCACGACGCTGGCCAGCGGGCAGGCAAGCGGGTATCGTAGATACTCCTGACTACTCCGGAGACTGGCCATGAAACTGATCGGCATGCTCGACTCGCCCTATGTGCGCAGGGTCGCCATCTGTTTGCAACTGCAGGGAATTTCCTACGAGCACTTGCCGCTATCCGTGTTCCGCAACATGGATGCCGTGCGCGAGATCAACCCCGTCATCAAGGTGCCAACCCTGGTCCTGGACGACGGGCAAGTGCTGATGGATTCCACCTTGATCCTGCAATATCTGTCGCTGCTGCGTCCGGACACCGCCGTCCCCGCCCTCGCCGACAGCGTGCGCGCGCTGCGCCTGACGGGCCTGGCCCTGGCCGCCTATGAAAAAGCCGTGCAGATCGTCTACGAACGCAAGCTGCGTCCGCTCGACAAGCAATACGCGCCGTGGCTGGAACGGGTCAGCATGCAACTGCATGCCGCCTGGAACGCGCTGGAACAGGAATGCGCGCACCTGCCCCTGCCTGGCGAGACGGGCAGTATCGACCAGGCGGGCGTGACCATCGCCGTCGGCTGGAGCTTCGCCCAGCTGGAAACGCCCGATATCGTCAAACCCAGCGATTACCCGGTCATCCACGCCTACACGCGCTCGGCGGAAAACCTGCCCGCCTTCCTGGCCACGCCGCCAGTCTGACGCGCCGGGGGCTATTTGCCTGCGCCGCCCGGCCCGGGTACAGCGGCGGCCGGATCGAAGTGCCACCAGAGCGGCCTGACATCGTCAAACGCGTGATAGTCGGGCGCAAAGGCTGCCCGGGCAGGATCATCAAAACTGCCCACCAGCAAGGCCACCGTCGGCGCATCATCGATGGCGCCGACGGAACTGCCGCACGCGGCGCAAAAGGCCCGGCTGGAATACTCGGAAGAACGGTATGTTGCCGGTGCACCGGCCGTACCCGTCCAGTGCACTTGATCGCGCGCAAACTCCACCCACGCCACCGTCGGCGCGCCCGTATGCTGCTGGCAATTGCGGCAGGAACAGCTGTGCGGATTGCTGCCCTCGCCTGTCGCTTCAAAGCGCACCGCGCCACACAGACAGCCGCCTGTTTGCACCACATTCTCCATCGTTTCTCCTCGTTTGCACCATTGCGTGCCCTGCCTGCAGATACGTACCCGGTACAATATTGCCATAAACCCACCCTGGCGCAGCCCAAAGTGCGTGCCGCCGGCACTATGAAAGAATAAATGGAAGACATCAATTGCGAAGGCTTGCCGCACATCCGCGTACTGGCAGGCGAAAACACCAGCGGTCCCGTGTATGAAACCCTGCCGGCACGCCAGATCGACGAGCACGTCTACGAACTGCTGGCCTCGCCCGGCCTGACCCTGAACCTGGCGCGCGGCGACATCGTCAACATCGCCGACCCGCTCGCCCCCGCCGAAGTACTGAAGCGCGGCGGCAACTTCTGCATCCATATCTACGACGCCGACGACGTGTCGCAAGAGGCAGTGGACCAGCTCGAGCGCGACGTGCAAAGCCAGCTGGGCGGCACCCTGGATGGCCAGTACAAGGGCAACCTCACCTTCAGCGTGCCGGGACACCACGGCATCTACAACGTCAACGGTCCCTTTGACGCCTTCCGCGAAGCGACGGGCGTGGAATGGTACTTTGCTAATATCTACGTCAACCTCGATGACGACGATGATGAAACCTTGCTCAACTGGTGGGTGGATATGTAAGCATGCCCGTGCGCCAGGCGGAGCCATGACACATGTCAATGTTCTGTATTGCACTGGCACACATCAAGCTGCTTGCCCGCGCATTGCATACGCTCTCTCTATCGTCAACCACAGAGAGCAACGATATGCCCTACATTGCGCGCGCCGACTATGCGAAGCAAAAAGAAATCGTGGGAAATGGCGAGTGTGTCACGCTGGCAAGGCGCCTCACCGGCGCCCGTGCCTCTTCGCTTTGGCGCGAAGGCGACAAAGTGCCGGACCTGCTGGAACACGGCGGCATCGCGAAAGGCACGCTGATTGCCACCTTCGTCAATGGCCGCTATCAGAATCTGCAGCAGGGCAATCATGCGGCGCTGTTCATCCGCCAGGTGCCTGGCGGCATAGAAATTTTCGACCAGTGGCGTCACCACAAGCCCAGCGCCCGCGTGATCTACTTTGGGCGTTCGGCGGCCGGGGCATCGAATCGTCCCGAACTCTATTCGGTTGTGGAATGAAGCCGCTCGCACTGTTGGCATTGACCATCGCTGCCGCGGCGATGCGGCCAGCTGCCGCAGTCCCCCTTTCTTGCCCGCAAGCACCTCCCTCAAGCTGGAACCTGTCGGCCAGCAAGCTCGATGGCGTACGCGTGCTGTCCTATCCGGCGGATCAGCCGCCAGCAGCGGGCGACGCCTTGCCTATCCTGGCCCCGGACAAGGAATGGACACGCAACGGCACCTTGCATCAACGCTGGGACATCAATTTTGATGCGCCCGAGTATCTGTTTCAGGTGGACTGCCTGTATGCGGGTACCGAACGCTACCTGCGCATGGCATTGCCAGGCGTCAAACAGTGCGTCGTAGCCATTGCACAGCGAACGAAAATGGTCAGGTTTCAGTGCAATTAGACAACGCACCTGGCATTCAGCGCAGTGGATACCGCTACCGAATGGACGCATGAATCTATCGTTCCCGTTAAATGGACTGCGGCCCGTCCTCGCCACCCGCCAGCGCCCCATGCGGCCGGCACCAGACGAACTTGCCTGTCACTGGCTGGTACAGCAAGGGGCTTTCATCGGCAATGGCCAGCAAGCAAGGCCAGCATGCGGCAAGCGCGGCGGGTGTCAGCGCATAGGCGCGCGCCCGGCTGGCCATGAACAGGACGGGTGCCGCCACGGCAGCGTGAAAGTGGGAAGCGAGAAACGCGGCCACGCGTCCCGATTGCGCCGGGCGCTCGCTGGAAACGGCGTCAAACTCGGCCAGCCAGTCCGGCCCCGATACCGTTGGCTGCAGGCGGTGTCCATCGCGCAACTGCATCGGGTGCGTTTCATCGGGCTGGGCCGACACATGGCGCGTCCACAACTGCGCCGCGGCGTGGGGCGTCAGCGCTTGCACTTGCGCCCGCATCTGTGCGGGGATGGAGAAATCGGCATCGAAAAACGGCCAGTCCGCTTCAGGTTGCAGCGGCCGGCCAGCATCGTCGCCCAAGTCCCCTACGATTGACATATCTCAAGGTAGCGGCCCAGCACCTTGTCCATGCCCTGCTCGATGCACTCGACCACCAGCGCATGGCCGATCGACACTTCCAGGATGCCGGGAATGTCCAGGAAGCGCGCCAGGTTGTGCAGATCCAGGTCATGCCCGGCATTCACGCCCAGTCCCAGCGCCTGCGCCCGCCGCGCCGCCTGCAGATAGGTATCGAATACGGCATCGCCGTGCCCGCTGCCATGGCTTTTGGCAAACCGCTCCGTGTACAGCTCGACCCGCGCCGCGCCCACTTCGCGCGCCCATTCCAGCGCCGGGTAGTCGGCGTCGACAAACAGACTGACGCGGATGCCCAGGTCATTCAATTCCGCAATGACGGGACGCAACAGCGCTGCGTGCTGCTCGATGTCCCAGCCGTGATCGGACGTCAATTGCCCCGGCATGTCCGGCACCAGGGTGCATTGGGCCGGGCGCGCACTTTTCACTATTTCCAGAAATTCCGCCGTCGGATACCCCTCCACATTCAGCTCGCGCCCCCGTTCCGCGCACAGGCGCTGCAACGGGGCAACATCGTCGTAGCGCGCATGGCGCTGGTCAGGGCGCGGATGCAAGGTGATGCCGGCGGCGCCCAGGTCGAGAAAGCGCGCGGAAAATGCGAGCAGATCCGGGAAGTTGCGGCCGCGCGAATTGCGCAGCAAGGCGATTTTATTGACGTTAACGGAGAGCTGGGTCATGTGCGGAAATGGAATGAAGGTAACAGGTGTGGCAGCGATTGTAGCGGATCGCCCGCGCAGGGCACGTCCAACCGAACTCAGCGCTACGTGCTACGATGCAAGATAGATTTCCACGCTTTCAACAATACGCCATGAAATACAAATTATTCCTGTTTGACCTGGACGATACCCTGCTCGATTTCCGTGCGTCCGAAAAACGCTCGTTCCTGCACACCATGCACGAACTGGGCTTGCGCGACGGCATCGACGGCTTGTTTTCCCAATACCAGGCGATCAACGTCGACCTGTGGAAACGTTTCGAAACGGGTGACGTGAGCAAGGATTTCCTGAAGGTGGAGCGCTTCCGCAAGACGTTTGCACTGAACGACATCGCCATCGACCCGGAACTGGCCAGCCGGCTGTATCTGGATTCCCTGCCGGACACGGTCGTGCTCATCGATGGCGCCAAACAAGTGTGCGAAACCTTGTCGCGCATCGGCGAAGTGGGCATCATCACCAACGGCGTCGAGTCCATCCAGAACCGCCGCATCGCCGCCTCCGGCCTGGGCGACTACATTTCCTTCGTCGCCACCTCCGAAGCGTGCGGCCACGCCAAGCCGGATGTGCGTTTCTTCGAATACGCGGCCAACATGGCGCGCGCATGCAGCAAGGACACGACCATCATCATCGGCGACCGGCTGGACGCCGACATCCTGGGCGCCAACCGTTACGGCATCGACAGTTGCTGGTTCAACCCGGACAGCATGGCCAATACCTCGGCCGCCATCCCTACCTATGAAGTGGCCAGCCTGCAAGACATCGTGCCAGCGCTGGACGTGATGCAGATCAACTTGAAACAGGCTTGATCTTCAACAAAGGCTGCACCTGAAATACGCCGGCAGCGGCACGAAAACACGCCGCTGTTCGCGTACCATCATGACTCGTCCATCCTGATGCCAGCCCATGCCTTCCTATACCGTCCTGCTCGCCATCGCGGCCTTGCTCCTGCTCTTTGCCATGCTGGCCGTGCGCGGAAACGCGAAGTCCCGTGCGCCGCTGCGGCTGCACAAAAAACCCGTCATGACGGCGCGCGAGCAGCAGATGTACCACCTGCTGCAAACGGCCTTGCCTGAATGCACGGTGCTGGCGCAAGTGGCGTTTTCCGCGCTGGTGACGGCGAAGGGATGGGCGAACAGAAACCGTTTCGACCGCAAGGTGGCCGATTTTGTCCTGTGCAGCCAGCAACTGAACGTCATCGCCGTGATCGAGCTTGATGACAGCAGCCACAACGGCCGCGAACGCCAGGACAGGGAGCGCGACGCCATGCTCAGGCTGGCCGGCTATGTGACCTTGCGCTATGCCACCTTCCCCACGCAGCAGGCGCTGCGCGCCGATGTCGAGCAACTGCTGCTGAAAAAAGCCGGCGTCGTATCGGTCTGATGACACCATCCAAACATCAATCGCGCGTCAGCACTTCCAGCAATTCAATCTCGAAGACCAAATTGGAGTTTGGCGGAATCAAGCCCACCTGCCGCTCGCCATACGCCAGCGCCGCCGGCACCCACAGCTTGCGCGTGCCGCCCACCTGCATGCCGTGCAAACCCAGAATCCAGCCCTGGATCACCTTGTTATTGCTCAACACGCAGCGAAAAGGTTCACCCCGCTTGTGCGACGAGTCAAACTCCGTCCCATCTTCCAGCCAGCCCCGGTAATGCGCCGTAATCAGCGCACCACGCGCCGCCGCCTTGCCGTCACCGACCACGATATCGTCCATCTTCACTTCAGTCGTCATCTCGTTTCATCCTTCATCAAAGCTCCAAGCCGCGATTGTACGACAGCACGAAAAAAGCCCCGGCAGTTGCCCGCCGGGGCTTCATCATGTTAGTTATGATTGACGATTGATAAAATGGGATAGCAGAGGTACTGCGAATGCATAGCGGCCATGTCTATTTTTAAAAATTAAGCCCGCCCCTACTAACGAAACCAACATCTGATTGACATGACTACTAGAGAATGATTTTTCCTCAGTTTCCTTCGAGACCTCCACAATTTCCTGCACCGAAAATTCATTTTCCGCATTCGGCAATTGTGCAATCAGTCGCATAAGGTCTCGTTGCCGGTCTGTCGCCCTGGCCCAACGTCCTGCAAAAAAATCCGTATCGAGCTTCGCAACAATCGATAGAAATCTAGATTCATCGACATTTTCTTTTCGCAAAACCAAATCAAATGACTCTCGACAAATAAATTGAATAAAATAAGGATATCCTCCTGAAACCTCACAAATTCTTTCAATCCCATTTTCGGTAAATTTTGCAGGAAAGTTTTCAATAGGCTTTGTAATGGCATCACGACAATCCTGCACTTCCAGTCGATTTAGCGTCACAACATGAAACATTCTCTCTGCATAAGTCCGTGCCTCAACCAGCTTTGGAAAGAGAGTAGGCAGCCCAGTTAGCAAAAGCATATATGGGATGCCTTTACGTTGAATCGATTGAAATAAATCTAGGAGCATAGAGAGCGGATATTGTTCTTTAGCCGCATGATCAGTTAAATTTTGTGCCTCATCGTAGGCAAATATTACCCCTCTAGAATCAGAATTCTGTATAGCGACCCAAGAAAGCTCTAGCACCGCCTTCAGTTTATCTACGATAAGGCCTGGTGTCGTATCATATATATTTTTCAGAAAATGAAAATCAAGTGTGCGAATAATTGTCGTAGACTGCTGCATGAACCCCGGCCCAGCCGGCAACTTATCTTTATAAGTAAAACCTGATGTCACAACGGCTAGGTCTGCAAGCAGCCGCGTCGCAAGATTATCTTCAGATATTGAAGCGGACTCGGAGAGGTCGGTTCCAACCCAGTACCATTTATTCATTGCTGCCGGCTTCCTGAGTTCATCAAGAAATACCGTCTTCCCAACTCCACGCAACCCAGTAAGAACAATATTAGTCAAAATTTGATCTTGCTTGAAATATTGCTCCACATCAGCTTGCTCTTTCTCGCGACCGGCAACGTATGGGGGACGATGCCCAGCACCGGGTCGATATGGGTTGACAACAACTTCAGTAGGAACACTCATTTTGACCTCCAAAAGGTAACTTTGTAAATTTAGTACAATAAATAAATTTAATCAAGGCCAGAAAGAAAAATAAGAAAAATCCGAGAACTGTCTTCTTGAAAAGCCTACACAGAGGGTGACAGGGTCAAGTCCGCCATTCAGACACAAGCTCAACAATAAACACATTGAACAACGATGATGACCTGTAGCATACTTAATTGCAAACACAAGGTCGAACGGCAGGCAAAGTGCGCAGCGCCTCTTACGCGCTCCGTACCGCTATAAAGATGAAGTTAGTGGCAATGCCGGCTAGCATGCCCGAATCACAAAACCATGAGGTGATTGTCTCGCGCATAAAAAAGGCCCCGGCAGTCACCCGCCGGGGCTTTTTCTATTGCTGCAAATTCTGGTGGGCCTCCCGTGAGTCGAACACGGCACCAACGGATTATGAGTCCGCTGCTCTAACCAAGCATGAGCTAGAGGCCCGGGGATTGCGGCGTGGCGGCGCTGTTGAAACCCGCCTCGCGCGGCCGTTTTGGAAACGGACACGCGAGGATAGGGGTATCAGGGGCGCACGTCAAGCCCTATTGGCTTCTAGTTGCCTTCCAAGAAGCTTTTCAGCTTGTCGGAGCGCGATGGGTGGCGCAGCTTGCGCAGCGCCTTGGCTTCGATCTGGCGGATGCGCTCGCGCGTCACGTCAAATTGCTTGCCCACTTCTTCCAGGGTGTGGTCGGTGGACATCTCGATGCCGAAACGCATGCGCAGCACTTTCGCTTCGCGCGGCGTCAGGGAATCGAGCACGTCCTTGACCACGCCCCGCATGGACGCGTGCAGGGCCGCATCGGCCGGCGCCAGGGTGTTGTTGTCCTCGATGAAGTCGCCCAGGTGGGAATCGTCGTCGTCGCCGATCGGCGTTTCCATCGAGATCGGTTCCTTGGCGATTTTCATGATCTTGCGGATCTTGTCCTCGGGCATCTCCATCTTGATCGCCAGGGTGGCCGGATCGGGTTCCGCGCCCGTTTCCTGCAGAATCTGGCGGGAAATCCGGTTCATCTTGTTGATCGTCTCGATCATGTGCACGGGAATGCGGATCGTGCGCGCCTGGTCGGCGATCGAGCGCGTGATGGCCTGGCGAATCCACCACGTCGCATACGTGGAGAACTTGTAGCCGCGGCGGTACTCGAACTTATCGACAGCCTTCATCAGGCCGATATTGCCCTCCTGGATCAAATCGAGGAATTGCAGGCCGCGGTTCGTGTATTTCTTGGCGATCGAAATGACCAGGCGCAAGTTGGCCTCCGTCATTTCGCGTTTGGCCTTGCGCGCCTTCATTTCACCGGCCGCCATCTGGCGGTTGATGTTGCGCAAGTCCGGCAGCGGCAAGACGACGCGCGCCTGCAGGTCGATCAGGCGCTGCTGCAGTTCCTTGACGGTCGGAATGTTGCGGCCCAGGATGGCGCTGTACGCGTGTCCTGCGTTGACTTCGCCATCGACCCAGTCCAGGTTGGTTTCATTGCCCGGGAAGACCTTGATGAAGTGGGCGCGCGGCATGCCGCAGCGGTTCACGGCCACGTCGAGGATTTGCTTCTCGATATGGCGCACTTCGTCGACCTGGCCGCGCAGGGTGTCGCACAGCTTTTCCACCACCTTGGCCGTGAAGCGGATGCCCAGCAATTCTTGCGAAATGGCTTCCTGCGCCTTGGCGTACGGTTTCGAGTTGTAGCCTTCTTTTTCGAAGGCGCGGCGCATCTTGTCGAATTGCTGCGAAATGACGGCGAATTTTTCCAGCGCCGTGCGTTTCAGGGTTTCCAGCTGTTCCGCGGAGAAACCGGCGGCGCCCGACGCGCTCGCTTCTTCTTCCTCTTCTTCTTCCTCTTCTTCCGCTTCGCCTTCTTCCTCGTCTTCTTCGACGGGAGCGGCGACGACAGGGGCGGCGGCGACCGGCTCGTTTTCATCGACGAGACCGTCGACGATTTCGTCGATCTTGATCTCTTCGTTGGCGATGCGGTCGGCGGCGGCGATGATTTCGGCGATCGTCACGGGACAGGCGGAAATGGCCTGGATCATGTCTTTCAAGCCATCTTCGATGCGTTTGGCGATCTCGATCTCGCCTTCGCGCGTCAGCAGCTCGACCGAGCCCATTTCGCGCATATACATGCGCACGGGGTCGGTGGTGCGGCCGAAGTCGGAATCGACGGTCGACAATGCGGCCTCGGCCGCAGCTTCCGCCTCGTCATCGCTGGTGACGACGGCAACGTTATCGGACAGCAACAACGTTTCCGCATCGGGCGCGTGCTCGTAGACGGCGATGCCCATGTCATTGAAGGTACCGATGATGCCTTCGATGGCTTCCGGGTCGACGATGTTTTCGGGCAAGTGATCGTTGATTTCCGCGTACGTGAGGAAACCGCGTTCCTTGCCGAACTTGATCAATGTCTTGAGTTTCTGGCGCCGGCGCTCGAGTTCTTCCTCGCTCGCTTCCGTGTCGGACGAGAAAGCGTCCTTCAGCAGCGCGCGCTCTTTCGCCTTGCGGTCCTTGGCCTTGGCCTTGTCGACGGCCTTCAGTTCGGCCCGCTCGACGGCGTTCAGGGCGGCGACTTCATCATTTTCTGGCTGGAATTCTTTTGGCTTGCGGCCGCGGCGGCCTGGCACTTTTACCGACGGCAAGACATAACCGGACGTATCGATGGCTGCCAGGGTGGCAGCGTCGGTGGTCTGGCTGACCACGGGCGCGCTGGTAACGCGCGCTTCTGGCCGGTCGAGCGCCTTTTCGGCTTTCGTGGTAACTTTAGTGGGCTTTGCAGCCGCTTTGGATTCGGGTTTCTTGATTGGCACAGGCGCTTTCGATTACACAACGACTTGCTTTACGGTGGATTAGGATAAAGTTTGCTGCCAGTTCCCTGTCTACCTGCGGGAACCACCATCTTCGAACCTGCCGACTACGCAAATTCGACACTGTTACGTTACTTACACCTCATCGGCCACGATCCGCGGGAAGCGCAGCAATTCCTGTCCACCGGCTGTTGCCAGCCGCCTCGGCAAAAATTCCTGCATCGACCGCGTTGGGAGCGAGAGCCTGGCGCGGCTTGCCAGCGTCTGCGAGCCTTGCCCGCAACGCCGAAAACGCCAGTTGGCCCTGGCTGCCGACACGATCCACCGCGCCGATCAAGAGCCTAACTTACTGAAAACAAATACTATTTACGAAACAGAACTAGCTTGCCAAAGCACACAATACTTAGCATTTAATTATAGCACGCGAAAAATGTTTTTCCAGTGCGCGCCATACCCTCAAGGCAAGGTTAGCGATTCACCAACTCGGCATCGCGCTCGCGTTCCAGCGCCCCCTGCTCCTGCATGATTTCGCGGTAGCGTACACCAATTTTCTCGGATGGCAAACCCGACGCAAACAATTGCTGCAATTCCGCCTTCAAGGCATTCAATTTGATCTCGCGGATGGTGCTCACCAGCCACGACAATTCGCTGTCGTAATCGGATTCCGTACCGGCCGCGATCTCGCCGATGATCTCGTCATACTCGCTGCCCAGCTCCTTCAACTGCTGCGCCAGCGCGGCAAAACTGCCGTGCTCGCCCAGAGCCTGGCCCACGGCCACCAGTTGCCCCAGGCTGTGCGCCGCATCCGGCCCCAGGTGCTGGAAGGCGGCCAGGGCGGCTTCGTCGATGCGCATCGTCAGCGGCGGATGCGCCACCAGCATGCGCATGATCTTCAATTCCAGACCGACAGGCACGGGGCGGCCCGATTTCGGCGGCGCGCGGTGCGCCACGGCAACGGGTTTCGCCAGCTCGAACAGGGCTTCGATCTCGGCCGGCGTGGACTGCGTCAGCTGCGCCAGCCCCCGCACGATCTGCAGGCGCAGGGACGACGGCGCCATCAGCTGCAGCAGCGGCTTGGCGTCGAACTGCACGCGGGCGCGCCCTTCCGGCTCCGACAGATCATGCTCGCCTGACACTTCTTTCAGCAAAAATTGCGACAGCGGCATGGCTTCATGCACTTGCTGCTCAAAACCCTCGGCGCCGAATTCGCGGATGTAGCTGTCTGGATCGTGTTCCGACGGCAAGAACAAGAATTTGATGGTTTTATTGTCCGACACGTGGGCCAGGCTCGCTTCCAGCGCGCGGCGCGCGGCGCGGCGGCCGGCCTTGTCGCCGTCGAAGCTGAAAATCACATTATCCGTCTGGCGCAGCAGTTTTTGCACGTGGGTGGGCGTGCACGCCGTGCCCAGGGTTGCCACGGCTTGCGGGAAACCCATCTGCGCCAAGGCAACGACGTCCATATAGCCTTCCGTCACCAGCACATAGCCGGCGTCGCGGATGGCCTGGCGCGCCTCGAACAAGCCATACAGTTCGAAACCCTTGGAAAACAAGGGGGTTTCCGGCGAGTTCAGGTATTTCGGTTCGCCATGGTCGAGCACGCGGCCGCCAAAGGCGATGACCTGGCCCTTGGTATTGCGAATCGGAAACATGATGCGTTCACGGAAACGGTCGTAACGCTTGCGGTTGTTGCCCTCTTCATCGACCTTGTCGATCACCAGGCCCGCTTCGGCTAGGGCGACCACATCGTAGTCGGGGAAGACGGAACGCAGGTTGTCCCAGCCGCCGGGCGCGAAACCCATGCCGAAGCGAGCGGCCACTTCGCCCGTCAAGCCCCGGTTCTTGAGATAGGCGATGGCTTCCGGTGCGTGGCGCAATTGCCCGCGATAATAATCGCACGCCTGCGTCATGGCGTCGGACAGGGCCAGGCTTTGCGCCTGGATCTGCGCGCGCTGGGCTGGCGGAATTTTATCGTCCGCTTCCGGCACGACCATGCCCACGTTCTGCGCCAGGTCCTTGACGGCGTCGACAAAGCCCACGCCCGAGTACTCGATCAGGAAGCCGATCGAGGTGCCATGCGCGCCACAGCCGAAGCAGTGATAGAACTGCTTGGTGGGGCTGACGGTAAAGCTGGGCGATTTTTCACTGTGGAACGGGCACAAGCCCATGAAATTGGCGCCACCTTTTTTCAGTTGCACATAGCGCCCCACGACATCGACGATATCGACGCGGTTGAGCAAATCGGAAATGAAGGATTGAGGTATCACTGGCTAGGGCGGGTCTTGTTATAGGTCAGACTATACTACCGCACGCGGCCTGAGGTTGAGCCAGGTCAACGTGTGGGCTGTTAACAGGCTGCCAGCGCGACGGCTGGCAGCCCTTGCTACTATTGTATGCTTACGCTGCCGGCGTCAAGGCTTTCTTGACCAGGGCGGACACCACCGTCATGTCGGCGCGGCCAGCCAGCTTCGGCTTGACGATGGCCATGACCTTGCCCATGTCTTGCGGACCGGCGGCGCCCGAGGCGGCCACGGCGGCAGCCACTTCGGCCGCCACTTCTTCTTCCGACAGGCCGGCAGGCATGTAGCCGATCAGGTGCACCAGTTCGGCTTTTTCAATGTCGGCCAGGTCGGCACGGCCACCGGCTTCGAACTGGGTGATCGAATCCTTGCGCTGCTTGATCATCTTTTCCACGATGGCCGTCACGTGGGCATCCGTCAATTCGATGCGCTCGTCGACTTCCTTGCGCTTGATTTCCGCCAGCAACAGGCGAATCGTGCCCAGCTTGCCCGCTTCCTTGGCGCGCATGGCGTTTTTCATGTCTTCGGTAATTTGTTCTTTCAAGCTCATGGCAATCCTCGTGTTGGTAAGTGGGGCTCGATGCTGATCTGTGTACTCCAAGCAGGCAGCCACAAAAGCGAAAACCCGCTGCGGCGAACCGGAGCGGGTATGCGACTCATCTGAAGTATCACTTCAGGCGAATCAAAACAAAACCCGTGGCGAACAATGCGCCGAACTACCCGGGTTGGTTCTGACTGAACAGTCTTAGAATAATTTTTTCGGCA
Organism: Janthinobacterium sp. SUN206; assembly: GCF_030587305.1. Lineage (NCBI taxonomy): Bacteria > Pseudomonadati > Pseudomonadota > Betaproteobacteria > Burkholderiales > Oxalobacteraceae > Janthinobacterium > Janthinobacterium sp. SUN206. Next base: position 2,779,435 of record NZ_JAPWIB010000001.1, read on the forward strand.
GTTGTTGGCTGCGGATGCGTTTGTAATGACGCTTGACAGCAGCTGCCAGCTTGCGCTTGCGCTCAGCTGTTGGCTTTTCGTAGAATTCGCGTGCGCGCAATTCGGTCAGCAGACCCGTTTTTTCGATGGTGCGTTTGAAGCGACGCATTGCGACTTCGAACGGCTCGTTTTCTTTAAGGCGAATAGTGGTCATGTAAAATTCAAACCGTTGAGGTGGTGTATAGGAAGAGATAGATAGTAGCAGCTTTTATTCGGAAAGGGAAGCCCCTCCCCCACTTGCGTGCGGCATGCAGCCTGCGGTCGCTGCCGGAATGTGGCGTAAACCACGCACCGGGGTCGGCGCACCGGGCGCCAGAACCCCATCCTACAGACTTGCTTACTGCAAGGCAATACCTGCCGCCACGCCGGAAGCCCAGGCCCACTGGAAGTTGTAACCGCCCAGCCAGCCCGTCACATCGACCGATTCACCGATGAAATACAGACCCGGCACCTTATTCGCCATCATGGTCTGCTGCGACAGTTCGCGCGTGTCGATGCCGCCACGCGTCACTTCGGCCTTGCGGTAGCCTTCGGAACCGTTCGGCACGATGGACCAGGCATTGATGGCCTGGCCCAGCTTGCGCAGCTGCGCGTCGGGCATGTCGGCGATGCGCGCATCCGGCGCCAGGCCGTTGACGGCCAGCAAACAGTCCGCCAGGCGCTGCGGCAGCCATTGCGCGACGATATTGCCCAGCTGCTTCTTCAAGGTGCCCTTGCCTTCAATCAAGGTCTGCGCCACGTCCACTTCCGGCAACAGGTTGACGACGATGGGCTCGCCCGGCAGCCAGTAGCTGGAAATCTGCAGAATCGCCGGGCCCGACAAGCCGCGGTGGGTGAACAGCAAATCTTCGCGGAAGCGCGCGCCCGTGGCCTTGCGACCTTTCAGGCTGCCCGTTTCCACATCCACTTCCAGCGCGATGCCGGACAGTTCCGCGAACGGCGCCCAGCTGGCCGGGTCGAACGTCAGCGGCACCAGGGCCGGACGGGGCTCGACCATCATCAAATCGAATTGCTTGGCGATGCGGTAGGCGAAATCCGTGGCGCCGATCTTCGGGATCGACAGTCCGCCCGTGGCGATGACGATGCTGGCCGTCTCGATGTCGCCGCTGTCCGTCTGCAGCACGAAGCCGCCATCTTCTTGCTGGATAACATTGTCGATCTTGCACGGCATGCGCCAATGCACGCCGCCTGCGGCGCACTCGTCCTTGAGCATGTCGATGATCTGCTCGGCCGATTCATTGCAGAATTGCTGGCCCTTGTGCTTTTCGTGGTAGCCGATCCGGTATTTTTTCACCAGCGCGAGGAAGTCCTGCGGCGTGTAGCGCGACAGGGCGCTCTTGCAGAAATGCGGGTTTTCCGAGAGGAAATTTTGTGGCGTGGCGTTAATATTGGTGAAATTACACCGTCCACCACCCGAGATGCGGATCTTTTCGGCCAGCTTGGCCGCGTGATCGATCAACACCACGCGCTTGCCTTGCTGGGCGGCAACAGCCGCACACATCATGCCGGCCGCGCCCGCGCCGATCACTGCCACATCAAATTGTTTTGCCATAAGAATTCCGGTCACCGCTGATTACAAAGACGCCATTGTAAACTGCGGCGGCGCGGCTAGCGCGGCCGTGCTGCAATCTGCCGCGACGCCATCAGGCATTGCTCCACCTGCTCGGCGATCGACGGCGGCACGGGCACCTCGCCGCGCAGCACGGCGGCGATCCAGGCGGCCGTGGTGGCTGCATCGCGCTCGGCCGGCAAGTGCGGCAACTCTTCCACCAGCAACTGCTTTTCCACCAGCACCGTGCGTTCGCTCCCGTGAAACCAGTCGATCTGCTGCGCCTTGTTGGCGTTGGCCACCGTTTCGCCTTCCGTGCCGCGCATCAGAAAAGCGTCGCCGCGCGCAGGATCTGATGCCGTCAGAAAATATTCACCGAGCATTTCCAGGTATTCCGGGTGCGTGTACGACACCAGGCGCAGGGCGGGACTGGCGAACGGCTGCATGATTTTCACCAGGGTGTGCGTGGAATTGCGCACGCCCAGCACGCGCCGCAGGGACAGCATGTGCGCCAGGCGCGGCGCCAGCGCGGCGATGGGCAGGAAGGCGGCTTCCCCCCGCGCCATGGCGGCCTCGGCCTGCGCATGGTCCGGCGAGGCGGGCACGCCCAGCGCGGCCAGCACTTCGGCCGTCGTGATGCGGCCCGGGTCGCTCGTCACGCCATGCACGAGCACGGGCGCCCCCGCGCGCGCCAGCAGCAGCGCCAGCAGGGCCGTCAGGTTGGCCATCTTGCGGGCGCCGTTGTAGCTGGGAATGATGATGGGCGCGAATTCGCCGACCGGCGCGGCCAGCGGGACGAATGACGCTTCGGCCGCGTCGAGGAAGCCGGCGATCTCGTCCACGGACTCGCCTTTGATGCGCATGGACAACAAAATACCGCCCAATTCCAGGTCCGACACGCGGCCCTCGAGCATGGCGCGGTACAGGGCGCGGGCGTCATCGCGCGTCATGCTGCGCGCGCCGTTCTTGCCGCGCCCTATTTCCTTGATGAAACGTGCTGCGGGGAATGGCTCGCCGGCCACATCGGTATGGGGGATGGAAACAGTCGTCATGGCGCCAGTTTACACGGATTCTCCCCCTTGCAGACGGGCTGGAAGCCGCCATGGACGCCAATGCAACAGTCTTTCAAGCTATTTCTTGGATGGAACTGCATCCAAACGCGCCACCGCTGCGTATAAGACTGCACAGGAGGACTCATCATGGAACACGCAAGCAAACAGGAAACGGCCTTCGTCGGCATCGAAACGAGCAAGCTGCTGCTGAAAGCCGTGCTGCTCTCGGGTGGCGAAGTGCTGTGCAAGGTGCTGGAAAACGACGTGGCCGGCTACCGCTGGCTGCGCAGCTGGCTGCAAAGGAACGACGTGTCCGTCATGGGCTTGCGCGTCTGCATGCGCGTGAACGAGCCGCACAGCGAGGCGGCCGCCAGCGCGCTGGCCGGCATGGGCATGATGGTCTGCGATGCCGAGCCCGGGCGGCTGGAAGCGTATGCGCGCGGCTGCGGCCTGCCCGGCGGCGCGGTGCGCGGCGCCGTGGTGCTGGCCAAGTATTGCGCGGCGGCACGCCCTGCCCCCTGGACGCCGCCTTCGCCCGCCTACGTGGAGCTGCGCCAGTGGCTGCGCCGCCTGCAAGCCGTGCGGCAGCTGCGCCAGCAGGAAATGGCGCGCCTGGAAACCCATTTCCATGCGGGCCAGATTGCGCTGCATCAATTGCTGCGCCAGCAGATCGCCTGCCTCGATACGCAGATACGCCAGCACGAAAGCGCCATTCTTGCGCATGTGCGGCGCCATCCCGGCCTGTCCCGGCCACCCGAGCTGGCCGGCAATTACCCGCGCATCGCCCGCTACAGCGTTGGCGCCAGCCTGGCCGGCGGTCATTGAGCGCCCGGAAGCAAGGGGCCGGCGGCGTGCCGGCCCTGCCATAAAAACAACTCAGCCATTCCCGTTTTGGCCCCATCCCCGCCGCCAGGCCGCATTTCCGCTACACTATTGCCTCTTAAAGAACGCAATAGCGAAAGCCGAGCCAGAATCATGAATACGCCAGACATCGAAAATATCAACGTCACCTCTTTCGCGCCCATGCCGACACCGGCCGAACTGCACGCCAAGCTGCCCCTGTCGGAAAGCGCCTTCGACACCGTCAGCCGCGGCCGCGAAGCGCTGCGCAACATCATCGACCGCAAAGACCAGCGCCTGTTCGTCGTCGTCGGCCCGTGCTCGATCCACGACCCCGTCGCCGGCCTCGATTACGCGCGCCGCCTGAAAGCGCTGCAAGAGGAAGTCAAGGACACGATGCTGCTGGTGATGCGCGTGTATTTCGAAAAACCGCGTACCACCACGGGCTGGAAGGGCTATATCAACGACCCGTACATGGACGACTCGTTCAAGGTCAACGAAGGCATGGAAAAGGCGCGCCAGTTCCTGCTCGACGTGTGCGAACTGGGCCTGCCCACCGCCACCGAAGCGCTGGACCCCATCTCGCCGCAATACCTGGGCGACCTGATCGCCTGGACCGCCATCGGCGCGCGCACCACGGAATCGCAGACGCACCGCGAAATGTCGTCCGGCCTGTCGACGCCCGTCGGCTTCAAGAACGGCACCGATGGCGACATCAGCATCGCCGTCAACGCCATCCTGTCGTCGGCGCACCCGCACTCCTTCCTGGGCATTAACGGCGAAGGCAACGTGGCCATCGTGCGCACGCGCGGCAACGCGTACGGCCACGTCGTGCTGCGCGGCGGCGACGGCCGCCCGAACTACGATTCCGTGTCGATCGCCATCGCCGAACAGGCGCTGGCCAAGGCCAAGCTGCCCGCCAACCTGGTGGTCGACTGCTCGCACGCGAACAGCTACAAGAAGCCGGAACTGCAGCCGCTGGTGATGGCCGACGTGGTCAACCAGATCCGCCAGGGCAACCGCTCGCTGGTGGGCGTGATGATCGAATCGAACATCGTCGGCGGCAACCAGAAGATCCCGCAAGACCTGTCGCAACTGACCTACGGCTGCTCCGTCACCGACGGCTGCATCGACTGGGACACGACGGCGACCATGCTGCGCGACGCGCATGCGCACTTGTTGAACCGCCCGGCGTAAGCCTCTCGCGGAGACGAAAAACGGCGCCCTGTGCGCCGTTTTTTTTCACACTGCCATCTGCACATGCGGCAGCACGGCGAACGATCCCGCCAGCGCCTGTTCCGCCTTGCTGGCCGGGATATTGAGTTCATTGACGTCCAGGTAGATGCGCCCGTCCAGGATGCGCACGGCGTACGTGCGCACCATGCCCTGCACGGGCGCCACCAGGCGGCCCGAATCGAGTTCGATGATCCAGCTGTTCTTCGGCCCCATCAGGTTTTTCTCCATCAGCACCCCATGCGCCAGCGGGCCGCCCAGACAAGGTACCGTGTCGAGCAAGGCATACACCGTATCGTCAGCCGCGCGGAACAGCGCCACGCCCGGCAAATCCTGCCAGGCCAGGCCCCGTTGCACCATGCGCGCGCCCGCCGGCGGCATGTCCTTCAGGCGGCAAATCATTTTCCATTGTTCCGACATCGCTAGCTCCCTCGAGAAAGGCACACGCCTCTCTAAGCAAGAGCGGTGCCAGTGCCGCACGGGCGAAAAATGGCCAACATGCGGGGAAAAACCCCAGCGCGGCGCACTGCGCAAGTGCACACTGCCGCCGAAATGGTGCGCCCGCCGCACGGTGGACCAGCCGGCTTTCCTTTACAATGGCGGATTACTCCTCCCTATTCAGTACCTTCATGATTGTTCTTGGCGTCGAATCCTCCTGTGACGAAACCGGCCTGGCCTTGTACGACACGCAACGCGGCCTGCTGTCGCACGCCCTCTACTCGCAAGTAGCCATGCACGAGCAATATGGCGGCGTGGTGCCGGAACTGGCGTCGCGCGACCATATCCGCCGCGCCATCCCGCTGCTCGAAGAAACCCTGGCCAAGGCCGGCATCACCCTGCCCGAGATCGACGCTATCGCCTACACGCAGGGTCCCGGCCTGGCCGGAGCGCTGCTGGTCGGGTCGTCCGTCGCCTGCAGCCTGGGCCTGGCCATCAACAAGCCGGTGCTGGGCATCCACCACCTGGAAGGCCATCTGCTGTCGCCATTGCTGGCGTCGGAACCGCCGGAATTCCCCTTCATCGCCCTGCTGGTCTCGGGCGGCCATACGCAGCTGATGCGCGTCGATGGCGTGGGCCAGTACACGATGCTGGGCGAAACGCTCGATGATGCGGCCGGCGAAGCGTTCGACAAGTCGGCCAAGCTGCTGGGACTGGGCTATCCGGGCGGCCCCGCCATTTCGCGCCTGGCCGAATTCGGCGACCCACTGGCCTATAAACTGCCGCGCCCGATGCTGCACTCGAAGGATTTCAATTTCAGTTTCTCCGGTTTGAAGACGGCCGTGCTGACCGTGGTCAAGAACCATGAAGAAAAAGTCATCGCGAATATCTGCGAACAGGACAAGGCGAATATCGCGCGCGGCTTCGTCGACGCCATCGTCGACGTGCTGACGGCCAAATGCGTGGCGGCCCTCAAGCACACGGGCTTGAAACGCCTGGTGATCGCCGGCGGCGTGGGCGCCAACGCGCAATTGCGCGCCTCGCTCAACGCGGCCGCCGCCAAGAAGCGCTTCAAGGTGTATTACCCGGAGCTGGAATTCTGTACCGATAACGGCGCCATGATCGCCTTTGCCGGCGCCATGCGCCTGCAAATCAACCCGCAGGCGGCCAAGCACGATTACTCGTTCAACGTGCGCCCGCGCTGGCCGCTGGACGAAATCCGCGAAGTCTGATCACTCCAGCAGGAAGTTGCGCGCGCCCGCCAGGGCCGCGCCTTCCGCCACCGTTTCATCCTTCAAGCCCACGCCCGACAGCTGCCGGCTGAACGCCTGCGACAGCAGATAATGCAGCCGGTACGCCGCCTGCGCATACGCCAGCCCTTCCGGGCGCACGTTCGAGATGCAGTTGCGGCGCTCGTCCAGCAAGCCTGTTTTTGGCGCCCACGTCAGGTACAGGCCCAGACTGTCCGGGGAACTCAATCCCGGCCGCTCGCCGATCAGCACCAGCACGGCGCGCGCCTTCAGCAACTCCCCTATTTCGTCGCCGATGGCCACCCGTCCCTGCGCCACGATGTGCAGCGGCGACAGCGTCCAGGCTTCCAGCGCCAGCCGTGCGCGCAAGGCGGCCAGGAAGGGCGCCACGTGGCGCTGCACGGCCAGCGCCGACAGGCCATCGGCCGCCACCAGCGCCAGATCCACGCCTTGCGGCAAGGCGGCCAGCCGCGCACGCGAAGCATCGTCGAGCCGGCGGCCCAGGTCGGGGCGCTGCAGATAGTCGGCACGCGTGGCGGCGGCACTGTGCAGCTGCACGCAGGCTTGCCCCTGTTCTGTCAGCGCCTGCGCCAGGGCCTCGCCATCGAGCGCCAGGTGCACGGCGTCGCGCGCCTGCGCGTGGGCCAGCTGGAACGCCAGCTGCGCGCTGGTCGGCACGCTGACGCCGCGGCGCCCCAGCGCGATGCGCGCCGCCGTATGCGCGCGCAGCGCCTGCCACGGGCTTTTCTCGTCCATGTATCCTCCCTAGCCGTCCAGGCGCAGCAGGGCCGCCTGGAAGGCTGGCGCCAGGGTCGCGTTCAAACGGCCCTGCGCATCCGTGATCCGCATGCGCGCCAGCCAGGCCGCGAATTCGGGCGCGGGACGCAGGCCCAGCACGCGGCGCGCATACAGAGCGTCGTGGAACGAGGTGCTCTGGTAGCCGAGCATGATGTCGTCCGCGCTCGGCACGCCCATGATGAAATTGCAGCCGGCCACGCCCAGCATGGTCAGCAAGGCATCCATGTCGTCCTGGTCCGCTTCCGCGTGGTTGGTGTAGCACACGTCGCAGCCCATGGGCAGCCCAAGCAGCTTGGCGCAGAAATGGTCTTCCAGTCCCGCGCGCATGATCTGCTTGCCGTCGTACAGGTATTCCGGGCCGATGAAGCCCACCACGGAATTGACCAGCAGCGGCTGGAAGGCGCGCGCCACCGCATACGCGCGCGCCTCGCACGTTTGCTGGTCCATGCCGTGGTGGGCGCCGGCCGACAGGGCGCTGCCCTGCCCCGTCTCGAAATACATGACGTTGTTGCCCACCGTGCCGCGCCCCAGCGACAGGGCCGCCGCCTGGCCCTCGGCCAGCAGGGACAGGTCGATGCCGAAGCTGCGGTTGGCCGCCTGCGTGCCCGCCACCGACTGGAATACCAGGTCGACGGGCGCGCCGCGGCGTATCGCCTCGAGCGTATTGGTGATGTGGGTGAGCACGCACGACTGCGTGGGAATCTGATATTGATCAATGACGGCATCGAGCAAGTGCAGCAGCGCGGCCACCTGCGCCACATTGTCGGTGGCCGGATTGATGCCGATCACGGCGTCGCCGCTGCCCAGCATCAAACCATCGAGGATGGAGGCGGCAATCCCCGTGGCGTCGTCCGTCGGATGGTTCGGCTGCAAGCGCGTGGAGAGGCGGCCTTCCAGGCCCAGGGTATTGCGAAAGGCCGTGACGACCTTGCACTTGCGGGCCACCAGCACCAGGTCCTGCAGGCGCATGATTTTTGAGACGGCGGCCGCCATTTCCGGCGTGATGCCGGCGGCGACCTGGGACAGCGTTGGCGTATCCGTCGCGTCGTCGAGCAGCCAGTCGCGGAAATCGCCCACGCACAGATGGGAAAGGGGCGCAAAGGTGGCACGGTCATGGCTGTCGATGATCAGGCGCGTGACTTCATCGTCTTCGTACGGCACCAGCGCCTCATTGAGAAAGGTCAACAAGGGCACGTCCGCCAGCGCCAGCTGCGCCGCCACCCGTTCGCGCGCGCTGGCTGCCGCCACGCCGGCCAGCACATCGCCCGAACGGGGCGGCGTGGCCTTCGCCAGCAGCTCCTTCAGGCTGGCGAAGGCATAGGTATGGTGGTCTATCGTATGGCTGAAGCGGGGCATGGTTCGGTTCCTCCCATCCCCATCTTACGCCAACTTATAAACTGCGCAGCGCCCCTTCCAGCTGTGGGTAGCGGAAGGCAAAGCCTTCGCCCAGCAGCCGGCGCGGCGCGACCCGCTGGCCTTCCACCAGCAAGTCGGCCTGCTCGCCCAGCATGGCGCGCATGACGAAGGCCGGCGTGGGCAGGAAGCTGGGGCAGTGCAGCACGGCGCCCGCCACCCGGGCGAAACGGCGCTGTTCAATCGCTTCCGGCGCGCAGAAGTTGTAGGCGCCGCTCACCGCGTGGTCTTCGCTGCGGCGCGCCAGGTGGGCGATGCCGCGGATCACGTCGCGCACGTGCACCCACGTGACCCACTGCTTGCCGCTGCCCAGCGGGCCGCCCACGCCGAAGCGGATCGGCAAGAGCATCTGCGGCAGCGAACCCTGGTGGCCGAAGACGAGGCCAAAGCGCATGCAACCCACCTGCACGCCAAATGCCTCCGCCTGGCGCGCGGCCGCTTCCCATTCCTGGCACAGCTGCGACATGAAGATGGCTTGCGGCGCGCTCTCCTCCGTCAATTCCGTGGCGTCGCCCTGCGGCTGCACGCCGTAATAGCCGATGGCCGATGCCGACAGCAGTACGCGCGGCTTGTGCTGCGCGCGGGCGATCCACGCCACCAGTTCCTGCGTCAGCGCCACCCGGCTGCGGCGCAGCGCCGCCTTGCGCGCCTCCGTCCAGCGCCGCCCGACGATGCGCGCGCCGGCCAGGTTGACCACCATGTCGATGCGCTGCGCATCCGCCAATGCGTCCAGCGAATCGATGCAGCGCACCTGGCCATCGAAGGTCCACGCGGCCTGTTTCGGCTGGCGCGTCAGCACCGTCACCGCGTGGCCATCGGCCAGCAAGGCGCTGACCAGTTGCTGGCCGATGAAACCCGTGGCGCCCGTCACCAGCACGGACTGCGGCGCGGCGGCAAAGCGCAGGTGCTCTTCCTGCTCTTGCTTTTCCTGCACCTTGCGCCGGCCCAGCTGCCACACGGCATACGCGTCGCGCAAGCCGGACAAGCCCACGCCCACGCCGCACAGGGCGAGGAAGACGCTGAGCCAGCCATACGGCTGCCACACGAGGGCCGTCGGCAACGTGGCCCACTCGCTGCTGTTCAGGGCCAGCAAGGCGATGAAGGCGCCCGCGTTAATCGCCAGTACCGTGTGCGTGACCCGCTCCGTGGCGGGCAAGAGACGGGTCTGGTCTTCCACGACGAAATCCCACAGGGTCAGCACGATTTCCACGCCAAACACGATGACCAGCACCCAGGCCCAGGCGCCATGCCACTCCCAGGCGGCCAGGCCCACGAACAGCAGGCTGTAGATCAGGGCGCGCGTCGCATGGATGGTCAGTTCCAGCCTTGCGGAGGCCTTTTGCGGCAGCGCCTCCGTGATTTCATGGTGGTAGATGGTGTCGAAGGCGCCCAGGCAGCCTTGCGCCGCCATCAGTTGCAGGGCCAGCAGATGCGTATTCATGGTGTTTCCTTCATTTCCGGTGCGGCGGACTCGCGAAACACGCCCGCTTGCGTAAAAGTGGTGCCGAACAGCGCGTGGCGAATCTCGATGCGGATGTTGAACTGCTGCGGCGTCTCGTTGCGGTGGCACAGATAGGTCTTGCCGGGCGTGAGCACGCCGGGCAGCGGCATGCGCCAGCCGAACAGGTCCCAAAAATAACCGTCGCTGGTGAAGTGCAGATTGCCATCCTCGACGTGGAGCAGCAGCTTCATGCCCAGGCCCATGCCCACGTATTCAAGCACTTCGCCCCTGGCGCTTTCGGCCATATAGGAGGTGAAGCGGATCGGCGCGCGCCCATGCAAACGGTAGGTGCGCTGCTTGAAGATGAAGGGGCAGCCGGGGCGCGAATAGACTTCGATATCCACGGGGAAGTCGTGGTCGTCATGCGGAATCAGGGCGCCATCGATGAAGGGGCGCGTCAGCCAGCCGAGGCATTTTCCCAGGCGCGAACTGGTAAGCTCACTGAGTTCACCGCGGTAATACAGGGGCTGGCCCGGCGCGGGATTTTTCTCGAAGCGGCGGCGGATGTCCGGGTGCAGGGTCAGCCACTGCTCGCCCATCACCTTCTTGAACAGTTCTCCTTCCGAGGGGCCGTTCATGATTCCCCGCGCTTGCCCGGTTTGTCTTCCGGGCTGAGGAACTTGGCCACCTTGCCGCCCATCGATAGCATGCGCTGCAGGGTCGCCGGCGGCAGGTTCTTATAGTCGCTGTAGGTGCTGCAGAGCATTTCCAGAAACGCCAGCACTTCGCCCATGCGCTCCAGCGTCGCCGGCGGTATCGCCGCATCGTGCTCGCCCTCGATCGCGCATTCGCGCAGCACCGTCAGGGTGGGGTCGATCTCGCGCCGCTTGCGCTCTTCCATGATGACGCGGAAGATTTCCCACACATCCTGCAGGGCGACGAAATGGTCGCGCCGGTCCCCCATCACGTGCGTGATGCGCGCCAGGCCCCAGCTTTGCAATTCCTTCAGGCTGTTGCTGACGTTGGACCTGGCCACATTCAGGCTGGCCGCGATGTCTTCCGCCGTCAAGGGTTCGTTGGCCAGGAACAGCAGCGCATGGATTTGCGCCACCGTGCGGTTGACGCCCCAGCGGGTGCCCATCTCGCCCCAGTGCAAAATGTATTTTTGCGTGGTCGGACTCAGAACGCCTACCATAATCTACTCCGCGTCGCGCTTTGCGGTCTGCGATGCTCACTGTGCTCAAGCACAGCTGCGCTTCTCGGCCACAAATCACTGCCGCTCGCTACGGTTCTGTTCGGCGTTCTTGATTTCATGATTTTCTCTTATTTCTGTCGTTACAGAAATGTAAGACGGAACGGAAACCGAGTCAAGTGCGATTCGTTACAGGTCCCTGCCGGCGGGCGGCTGGCCCATGGCGCGCAGGAATTGCTGCTGCGACGCGTGCAGCTGGCCGTAACCGAGTTCGCGGTACACGAGACCGTGGCGCGGCGCCAGTTCGGCCAGGATGCGCGCCAGCGCTGGGTAGTGGCGGTGGTTCCAGGTGGGGAACAAGTGGTGCGTCAGGTGCAGATTCAAGCCACCGAGCCAATAACCGAGCCAACGCAGGCGGCGCGGCTGCGGCGTCCAGTCGCAAGCCGTGTAAAACGTGTGCTGGTACCAGTCGTGCGGCAGCGTACCGTCCGCGCCAGGCTGGAAAAACTCGACTTCGGCCCAGTGCGTGCCCAGGATCAGCGCCACCAGCGCGCACGAGGCGATCATCTGGCCCACGAAATACGCCACCAGCACCACGCCCCAGCCGATGCCGTGCTGCTGCAGCACCCACATGGGCAGCGCCAGCACCAGCGCCACATGGCCCAGCTTCCAGCCCAGGAACGACAGCCAGCCACGCCAGCCCTGCAGCCGGCTGTGCGCCGCCACGGGCGTCTTGCCGAAGCGGTCCAGCCAGTCGCCATACCAGTTCAAATAAGGCAGCGACAGGGCCGCCACCACGGGCCAGTACAGGTATTGATAGCGGTACTGCGGCGACCAGCGCTGGAACGGCGTCTGGCGCAAAAACGGATTCGGCTCCGTGTCGAGGTCATAGCCCTCCACGTTGGCATACGTGTGATGGAAATGCACGTGGCGGATGGTCCAGAAATCCGTATCCACGCCCACGGGCAAGCCCACCAGGCGGATCAGCACGCGGTTCCAGGCTCCCTGGCGAAAGACGGCGCTGTGGGCCGCATCGTGCAGGGTATTCATGGCCAAGGTCATGGCCACAACCAGGCAAGCCACGTAGCTGGCTACAAACGGCCAAGTGCTTTCGGCGCGCAGCGCCAGCGCATACAGTCCCACCGTCAGCGCGGCCAGGAACACGGTTTTCGCATGCAGGCGCGCGTCGCCGAAGCGGTGTTTTCCTTCGTCCGCCAGGTAGGCGTCGGCGCGTGCGCGCAATTCGCGGCGGAAGGCGGAATCGCGTGCGGGCCGGAAGCGCAGCGGCGGTAGCGAAGGTACAGGCTGCGTCACGCGCGCGTCCCCGCCGCTGCCGGCCACCACAGGCGGCGCGCGCCGTCGAGGCCATGCGCCAGCAGCGCGGCCAGGAAAACCATGCCCCACGCATCGCGCGCGCCATACCAGCCCAGATACAGGGCCGGCATGGCCAGCGCGATGGCGACCCAGGCGATGGCGCCCCAGCGTCTTGCATCCGACAGGCCGCCCAGCGCCAGGGTGCCGCCGAAGATCAGCGTAAACAGGATGGCTTGCTGCGCGCCCGCCAGCAGCGCTTCATGGTTGACGTAATAAATCACCAGGCCAAACAGGATCACGCCGCCGGTGCCGATGAACAGCTCGGGTACGTGGAAAGTGCCGCGCGACTGCCAGTGGGGGAAACGCGCGCGCAGCCATGTGAACAATTTGCCATTGCTGGCCAACAGCGGGTTGTGCGTGGGTGTCATGCCCTTCACGCCATAGCGCATTTCCACGCCCTCGAGTTCAGGCTGAAAGCTGCCGAACAGTTTGTCCCAGATCAACAGCGTGCCGCCGAAATTGCGGTTGATGTAGCGTTTATCCGTGCCGTGGTGCACGCGGTGGTGCGACGGCGTGACCATGAAGCTATCCAGGATGCCGGACTTGTTCACCAGCGCATTGTGGTTGTAGAACTGCACCGTGTAATGCAGGGACGAGACGACGAGGAAGATTTCCAGCGGCACGCCCAGCACGGCCAGGATGGCGATGAAGGGGAAATTCGTCAGCGACGAATACCAGGAATTGCGCACGCCCAGCGACAGGTTGAAATGCTCGCCCTGGTGGTGCACCACGTGCACGGCCCACAGCAGGGGGATTTTGTGATGCAGCCGGTGCATCCAGTAAAAGCACAGGTCCCAGGCAAAGAAGGCGAAGACCCATTGCGCCGCCACGGGCCACTGGTCGACGACGTGCAGGTTCGCATGGCGCAGCAGCAGGGCGAACGCCGCCACCTCCACCCCGCGGAACACCCACATCAGGATATGGCCGGAATTGAGGTTGAAGATCACGTCCTTCCACGGCACGGGGGTCTTGCGCACCCATTTCAGGATCAGCAGTTCGGCCAGCACGAAGGCCAGCATGATCAAAAACGACAGGGCAAAGGGATTCATCATGATGCGGTTTTTATGGAAACGGCGCGGCGGGCAGCCAAGGATACCTGCATTTTCGCCAGGATGCCGCCAGCGACGCCAACGGCCAGGCCGGCGGCCAGGTCGATGCTCACGTGCCGGCGCAGGGCGATGATGGCATAGCAGATGGCCACGCCCAGCACCACGGCCAGCGCGGAACGCAGCAGGTGGCGCCTGCCGCACAAGGCCCACACGCACAGCAATGTCAGGGCGCCGTGCAGCGACGGCAGGCAGTTTTGCGCGGAGTCGGCCGCCTGCAGCAGGCGCAACGCCTGCGTGCTCCAGGCACTGCCCTCGCCCACGGGCGGATACGCGAGCGTGGTCGGGTACAGCAGGAAGACCACGCCGCAGGCCAGCGCGGAAAGCGCCATGGCGCGCGCCAGCCAGCGCACCTTCGCCGCATCGGCCGCCAGATAGGCGTACGGGATCAGGATGAAGAAGGACAGGTACAGCCAGATGGCGGCATCCGTGTAGGGGATGGCGCGGTCGATGGCCGTTTCCGGCAGCAGCACGCCCTGCCCTTGCAGCAGGTCGCTGGAAAAATACACGAGGCCGACGCTGCCCCAGCCGGCCAGCAGGTGCAGCAGGCGGCCGCGTACGGTCATGGAAGAAGGATTCATGCGCTTGCGAGGCGCCGGATGCGGCGCCGTTTCATGGTGGGGTCAAAGGGAGGCAGTTCGCCGCTCACCGTCCAGGCGAGGCCGTCGACGGCCACGCCCAAGCCACGCAGCACCGCTGCCAGGTGCGCGCGCAAGGCGGCCAGGCCGGCAGCATCCAGGGCCGCGTGCAGCTGCAAGGAGGCGTCGCCCGACTGCACCAGGCGGTAATCGGCGTCCGGCGGCAAGGCTTGCGCAAACGCGCGCGTCAATACGTCGGCAAACACGGCGACGGGGGCGCCGCCGTTCGCCGACGGCAAGGATGGCAAGAACAGCATGTCGTCGCAGCGCCCTTCGATGCCGTCGATGGCGCGCGTGGCGCGGCCGCACGGGCATGGCGTGGCGCGCGCGAGCAGGATGTCGTCGAGGCGGTAGCGCACGATGGGCTGCGTGATGCGCGTGAAGTCCGTAATCACGGGCACGAAGCGCCTCTGTTCAGCGTCCAGCCACTGCGGCTCGATGTGCACGTACTCTTCGTTCAAGTGCAGCACGCCATGCTCGCAGCTGCTGGCGAGGAAACCCTCGGTGGCCTGGTAGATTTCATGCACGGCGCCAAACGCCTGCACGATCAGCGCGCGGTCCTGCGCTTCCAGCACTTCGGCCACCGAAATGACTTTTTTCGGCGCCAGCGCCAGGCTGCCATCGATGACGCGCAAGGCCAGCTGGCGCAGCACCTGGGCCGGCGCGACGATGACGGAAGGTTGATATTGCGCAAGCCGCGCGCACAGGCTGTCGAACGGTTCGAACAAATCGTAGAAGGCAAAGGTCAGCCACGGCGAGCGCACGGCCGTGTACAGATTGCTGTTCGCGCGCAGGAACAGCGCCACCCGTTCGCCAGAAAACAGGCCGTCGGGCAGCGCCTTGGCCAGCATCACGCCCGCCCATTGCGCCTTTTCGCGGGGGCTGACGGTAAACACGGCGCGCCGCGACGAAGTGCCCGACGACAGGCCCACCGTGATGTCGCCCACGGCGGGGGTAAAATCGCGGCTCTGTTCGGCCGCCATGGCCGCGTCCATCGCCTGCGCCAGCGTGATGCCTTGTGTGTTCATGGCGTCGAAATGCTCGAGCATCAGCGCCTTGTTCATCGTCGGCCACTGCGCCAGGGGCAGATCGCGGAACGGCGCAAAGTAGGCGCTGCGCGCGCACAGCACCTCGATGAAGCGCGCCAGTTGCTTGTGCTGGTAGGCGCCCAGCTGCGGGCGGCTTGTGAACCGCAGGCGGCGCGTGCGCCAGTACGACAATAACAGCCAGAAAAGACGCTTCACGGGCGGCCCGCCACAGGAACATAGTCCGCCGTGTCTTCATGCGTGATGCGGATGTGCGCATTGCCCGACTGGTGCAGCTGGTGCAGCCGGTTCAGGGTGGCGTAGTACGGCGCGCGCTTGTGCTGGATGAGGAACGACAGTTCGGACGGTCCGCGCAGCTGCTGGAAGCTTTCCGGTACCCAGGCCGCGTCCGACGCCAGCAAGGTCCAGCCACTATCCTGCAGCACGAAGGCGCCCAGGTGGCCGATGGCATGGCCGGGCAGGTCGACGATGTAGATTTCGCCCGTGCCGCTGACGTCGCGCCCGTGCGTAAATGGCAGCAAGGCCGCCGGCAAGGCCGTCTCGGGCACGCTTTCCACGAAATCCAGGCGGTCGGCGATGTCATTCGGCAGCAGTTCGGGCACGAAGGCCTGGCGCACGGCGGCCACGCCGGACAAGCGACGCACGGCATCCCAGCCCGTTTGGGAGGCCATCAGCCGCGCGCCGGGAAAGTCGCGCAGGCCCGCGATATGGTCGGCGTGGAAGTGCGACAGCAGCAAGGTGTGGATATCGCCGGGCGCCACGCCATGCGCGCGCAACTGGCCCTGCAACGATTCACTGTCATCGAAGGAAATCGGCGTCACCCACGCATACATGCGGTACACGCCCTTCGACGTGGCGGCGCGGAAGTGCTCGGCGTAGCCCGTGTCCCACAGGTACAGGCCCGCGCGCGTTTCGATCAGGTAGGCGCGCGAGGGGAAGCAGCGGCTGGCCAGCCCGCTGCCTTTCAAGACCATGCACGAAGGATGGGTGCAGTGGCCGACCCGAAACGCGGTGATGCTAGCCATTGCGCTCCTTGCCCACCTTGTGCGCCGCCGCTTCCTGGCGCATCCACTGCGCCGTCAGGGCGATGCCTTCCTGCAGGCTGACGATGGGACGGTAGCCGAGCACCTTGCGCGCCTTGGCATTATCGAGCGTCATGTCGAAACTGAGCGCGCCGATGCTGTAGGGCGTGAGCGATGGTTCGCGGCGGGTAAAGCGCGAGGCGAACTGCATCAGGCGCGCGACCAGCGCCAGCACGCGGTAAGGCACGCTGACGATCTCGAACGGCTGCTGCAGATGATCGCAGAACAGGGTGCGCAAGATGTCGCACAGGCGCGCCGGTTCGCCATTCGTGATGTTGAAGGCGGCGCCGGAAGCGATGGTCTTGTGCACGGTGGCCAGCCACATCGCGTGCACGACATTGTCGACATAGGTGATGTCGATGGTGGCCGCGCCGCCGTTGGGCAGGGGCAGCTTGCCGCCGCGCTCCTGCAGCACCCGCGCCAGGCGCGGGATCAAGACCTGGTCGTGCGGTCCGAAGATGGCGCGCGGGCGCAGGATCACGCACGTCATGCCGCGGTGGCGGTCGACGCAATCCTGCACCAGCTTTTCCGCCATCGCCTTGCTGCGCGCATACGCGTTGACGAAGGCATCGGGGCGGAAGGTTTCCGGCACTTCAAGGTGGTTGCGGTAGTCGAAATAGATGGCCGGGGTGGAGATGTGCACGAAGCGCGCCACGTGCAGGCTGGCGGCCGCGCGCAGCAACTGGCCCGTGGCCGTGACGTTGGCGGCGATGAAGTCGCGTTCCGGCCCCCACGGCGACGACAGCGCGGCGCAGTGCCAGACGGTGTCCATGCCGCGCACCAGTTCATCGACCTGGCGTGGCGATGCCTGCGCCAGGTCGAGCGCGACGAATTGCGCGCCCATGCGTTCCAGTTCGCGGCCGACGGCGGCGTTGCGGCCCGTGGCGCGCACTTCCACGCCCTGCGCCAGCAGGGTGCGCACGGCATTGCGCCCCAAGCCGCCCGTCGCTCCCGTGACCAGTATCCGCCTCATCGCACCACCTTCACAGGTCAAGAATCATGCCGCCGATGGTCAGGCCCGCGGCCGTGCCCATCATCAGCAAACGCTGGCCGGCCACGGCCCGCCCCGTCATCACCGCCTCGTGCAGGGCGGTGGGCAAGGACGCTGCCACCTGGTTGCCATGCGTTTCAAAGATCTTGATGATTTTAGCATCGGGAACGTCGAGGATGCGCGCCGCATGCGCGAGTCCCAATGGACTGGCCTGGTGCGGCACGACCACGTCGACTTTTTCCAGTCCCGCGCCCGATTCCAGCATTAATTCCGCCAGGAAATCCGGCATCACCTTGACGGCCAGGCGGAACACGGCCTTGCCATCCATGCGGAACAGGTAATCGCCCGGCTCGCAGCCGTTGCGCGGGTTGCGCTCGGTGCCGCCGCCGCGGATTTCGCAGTAGCGCCGCCCTTCCGGATACGTGCCCATCTTGTAGGCGCGGATGCCGGCGCTGCCATCGCCGCGCTCGACGATGACGGCGGCGGCACCGTCGCCAAAAATCATCGATGCTTCCGGCTCGCTCCAGTCGACGCCGCGCGAGGCGAGGTCGGACGAAACGATGGCGATGCGCCGGTAGGCGCTGCCCGCCAGCATGGACGCGGCCACGCGGAAGGCGGCCATGAAACTGAGGCAGCTGGCGTTGACGTCGAAGCTTTGCGTGCCTGGCGGCAATCCCGCATGTTCGGCCACGAAGCAAGCCGTATTCGGCAACGCTTGCTCGGGCACGCCGTTGGCGCAGATCAACAAGTCGATGTCGGCCGGACGCAGGCTGGCATTCTTCAGCGCGTCGAGCAGGGCGGCGGCGCCCAGCTGGCTTTGCGATTCATCGGGCGCGGCGACAAAGCGCGACAGCACGCCGCTCTTGCGCAGGGTATAGCCAGCCGGATGGCCCAAAGTCAGGTCCAGGCTGGCGGAAGTCACACTCTGCGACGGCACGGCCTTGCCCGTCGCGATCAGGCGAACTGGAATCATGTTGGCCTTAACAAAATAAAATAAATACGGTTGATGAAGGGTCTATGCGCTAATCGCGTGCCAGCGGCGGCAATGCAACGCCACAGTTCTTGCAGAAACTGGCATCGTCATCGAGCCCTTCCTTCAGGCACGTGGGGCAGGTACGCGTGGTGACCAGCTTGGAACTGCGCTGTACCGTCATTTCCGCGCTGATAATGCCGGTAGGCACTGCCAGGATGCCCCAGCCGAGCAACATCATCAGGGAAGCGATGGTGCGCCCGATGTCGGTCCTCGGCGTGATATCGCCGAAACCCACGGTGGTCATGGTGCTGATGGCCCAGTAAATCGACGTGGGGATGCTGCTGTAACCGTTCTCCGGTCCTTCCACCACGTACATCACAGTACCCAACAGAAAGACCACCATCATGACAAAAGACAAGAAAATGAGGATTTTGCGCCGGCTGGCCAGCAAGGCCCGCCCCAGCACCGTGTATTCATGCACATACGACGTGAGCTTGAGGATACGGAACATGCGCAGCAGGCGCAAAATGCGCACGTCGATCAGCACATGCGCGCCCGGCAACAGCAAGCCGATGTAGGTGGGCACGATGGCCAGCAAATCGATAATGCCGAAAAAACTCTTGGCATAGCGCACCGGATGCTGCAGGCAAGACAGGCGGGCGAAATATTCGATGGTAAATAAAATGGTGAAAAACCATTCCAGCGCCGTCAGCCAGGTGCCATAGCGCTCGGCCACGGAGGCGACACTGCTGAGCACGACCACCGTCACGCTGATCAGGATGGCGGCGATCAGCAGCAAATCGAAGGCGCGGCCCGTGCGCGTTTCCGCCTCGAAAATGACGGTGTACACCTGCTCGCGCCAGCCCCGCTCGGGCTTGCCATATTTCTGCTGCGTTTCCTGCGCCGCCAGTTGCTGCGGCGTCAAGGGTGCCGCTCCGCTCTTCGTCGCGGCTTTCATGTGGGTAATGTGCTCATATACTATTATTGTATAGATAATTTACAAAGCACGGCGACACGCACGGTTGCGCTACAGGTTTCACTACAACAACACTACGACAGCTTTTTCGCCAGCAGCACGGCATTGCGCCGGTCGCGCTCGGCTTGCACGATGTCCGCCGTGCGCGCTTCCGACAGGCCCACCGTGTGCAGCACGGTGGCCGTCAGTTGCAGCGCCGATTCCAGCGCCTCGGGCACGACCAGGGTAGCGCCCGCCTGTATCAGGGCCACGGCATGCGCCTCGTCGCGCGCCCGCGCATACACGGGCAGCTGCGGATATTCGCGGCGGATCGATTTCACGGCATGCAGCACGGACGCCGCATGATCCATCGTCAGTACCACGGCGGCGGCCCGGTCCGCATTGACCTTTTGCAACAATTCCGCGCGCGACGCATCGCCGAAATACACGGGGAAACCGCGCGGATGCAGGGTCGTCACCAGGCGCGCATCATTTTCAATCGCCACATACGCGATATCCTGCTCCGTCAGCACCTTGGCCAGCAACTGCCCCACCCGGCCAAACCCGGCGATGATGACGGTGCTGCCTTGGGGCGGCGGCGCGCCGTGCGCCAGGTCGGCCAGTTGATGGTGGTGGCGCTGCTCCCACCAGTTGCCGAAGGCGCGCGCCGCCTTGGCCAGCGCCGGCGTGGCAAACAGGCTCAGGCCCACCACGAGCATGACGAACTGCGCCACCTGCGGGCCGATCAGCTTGGTACCCAGCGCATACGCGACGACGATGAAGGCGAATTCGCCGCCCTGCCCCAGCAGCACGCCCGTTTCCACGGCGCGCCCCCAGTGAAAGCCGCCGATGCGGAAAATCACGCTGATGACCAGGGTTTTCAGCGCAAACAGGCTCAGCACAGCCAGGGGAATCAAGACCGGCGACTTGAGGATTTCGCGCACGTCGATCTGCATGCCCACCGACATGAAGAACAAGCCCATCAGCAAGCCCTTGAAGGGCTCGATCGTCACTTCCACTTCGTGGCGAAATTCCGTTTCCGCCAGCAGCAAGCCGGCCAGCAAGGCGCCCAGTGCCATCGACAGGCCCGCCAGGTAAGTCAAGCCCGCGATGCCCAGGGTGCTGAGCAGGGTCAAGGCCATGAACACGTCGGGCTGGCGTTTCTTGACGAAAAACTGGAACAGCGGACGAATCACGCGGCGCCCCAGCAGATAGATCAGCAGGATGGCGCCGGCCGATTTCACGGCCGCAAAGCTGAGCAGATACGCCAGGTCGTCGCTGCGCCCGCTGGCGAACACGTCGATCAGGATGAACAGCGGCACCACCATCAAATCCTGGAACATCAAAATGGAAAAGCCCGCCTGGCCGGCCGGCGTCTGCAGCGAGCGCTGGTCGGTCAGCAACTGCATCACGACGGCCGTGGACGACAGCGACAGCACCAGGCCCAGCACGATGGACGCTTCCAGCGACAGGCCAAAGTAATACGCGACGCCGCCGATCAGGCAGGCGCTGACGGCCACCTGCCCCACGCCCGCGCCAAATACCCAGCGCCGCAGCGCCCACAGCCGTTCCGTCGACAGTTCCAGGCCGATCATGAACATCAGAAACATCACGCCCAGCTCGGCCAGGCCGCTGACCTGCTCGGCACGCACGAACGAGAAATACGTCAGCCACGTGAAGTCGCCCGCCCACAGGCCGAAGCCGAACGGGCCGAACAGGGCGCCCACGGCCAGGAAACCGAGGACCTGGTTGACCTTCAGGCGTTGCAATAACGGAATAAAAATCCCGGCCAGGGCGAGAAACAGCAGGGTTTCCCGCAAATACGGTAAGGCGTGTTGCTCTTCCAAAATAATCCTAACTAAATATCATTCATGCTGAATTGGTCGTGTCGCATGCGCGGCCATGGCAAAGTAAGTGCACACACGATATTTTGCCACAAGGCAACAAATTCGCTACGGACGTACCTCTTGCGGCGGCGCCAGCATGTCCGCGCGGGGGCGGCCCCAGCCCGGCACGTAGGCGGGACACGGCCGGTTGCGGAACTGCTGCAGTTCGACGGTCGTGAAATTGGGCAGCATGCCGGGGTTGAAACGCACGTCCGTCAGCTTGTCCGCATTCAACCTGGGCATGCGGGCAAAGCGGAACCAGGCGTCGACATAGCAATTGTCTTCCTGCAAGGCACGCAAGGCGGCCAGGCTGCCCTCCGCCTTGGCCGACACGGCGATGCCGGGCGCCAGTTGCTGGCCTTGCTTACCCGTTTCCACCAGGCCGGCCGGGCAGGCGGCGGGCGCCAGCGCATCCGGCAGCAGGCTCAGGGTGCCGCGCCGCAAGGTGTACACGTCCGTCTTGCTGTCGAGCGAGACATAGATCCAGCACAGCGGGTTGCTGGGAAACGCCGTCATCGCCACATCCCACACGCGCGTGCCGGGATCGAGGCGCTGCACGGCCGCCTCGATGCGCGCACGGCCGAGGGCCGACGCCACGCCCTGCGTGCCGATGAACGTGGCGGCCAGCGCGAAGGCCAGCAGCAGCGGTCCGCGCCCCCGCTCGCCGGCCCGTCCCTGCAGCACGGCCAGGATCGCGCCCAGTCCCAGCAGGATGACCAGCGAAGCGGGCGCCAGATAGGTTTTATGGGTAAAGAAACACAGGGCCGCCGCCAACCCCGCCAGCAGCACGCTTTTGACGATGCCGTAGTGCAAGGACATGATCACGGGCACGCCCAGCAGCACCCAGAACATGGGCTCGACAATGAAGACCATGTCGCCATACAGCCAGCGGCTGTCAAACGGATAGAACGGGTGCAAGCCATAGGAATTGAGGAAATCCATGCCCATGTGCAAGCAAAATCCCAGCAGCAGGCAAGCGGCCAGGCCGATGCGGGCGGGTACGCTGCTTTTCAGCAGCCGGCGCGCGCCGGGCCACAGCAGCCACAGCATGGCCAGCAACAGCAGCGCCTGCGGCAAGGCCAGCAGCAAGGTGTGCGTGTGGCCGCGGTGGTGCAACATGTAGCCGAACGGGCGCGGCAACAGCCTGGTCAGCACAAGGTCGAGGTCGGGCGCGTTGCTGGCAAACCATGCCGAAAATAAAAACAGCGCGCGCCGGGTGCGCTGTGCAGGGGCCTGCGGCTCGGGCGGCAGGCTGCGGTGTACCAGTTCGCCGACCCCGAGGCCGATGACCGAATGCGTAATATTATCCATAGGGCAATTTTACAGGATGCCCGCCCTGGCGTGCTCTTACACGACTGCCTGCGCGTCAAAGCTACAGCTTCTCCAGCTCCGGGCCACGCATGCCCACCAGCAAGGCGCGGCCGTCGGGCAGCACGCGGAACTCGCCATAGCGGGCCTTTTCCCAGCGCGCCGCCTCGCCTTCCTTGAAGAACCAGGCATCGCTGACGAGCACCCAGTTCCCATCCTTCGGCGTCAGTTCGAGCAGGAATTCGCCGGGCGCCAGCGCCTCTTGGGTGTACGGGCGCAGCAATTCCGCCACGCCGCGCGCATCGCGCATCGCCACCACGAGGGGCCGGCCAGGCGCCCGGTCCACGCTGGCCAGGGTGGACAGGACGCCCAGGTTGACGAAATTGAGGCGCATGTAGTCGCCCTGCATCAGCGAGCGGGGATCGACGGGTTCCAGCGCCACGAAGATCGCTTGTCCTTTGGCAATCAGCTGCTCTTTTTGCCAGATGCCGCCATTGGCGACCAGCAACACCAGCAGCAAGCCCCCCAGCACGCCCAGGCGCGCGGCGCGGTGCTCAAGAACCACGCCCGCCGGCTTGCTTTCCACCAGGTGCAGCACGGCGCCCCGCGTGGCCAGCCACGACAGGGCGCACAGCAGCGCGCCGGCCATGGCCAGCAGCGCCGCCTTGCTGGCCAGCGGCCAGGCAAGCTGGTAATAAAAGCTGCCGAGTATCCACGCCGCCGCCAGCGCGGCCGCCACGGCCACGCGCGAACGCCCGCTCGTCAAACAATACGCGAGGATCAGCAGCACGGGCCCCAGCGCCGGCATGAACCACGCCAGCACAATCAACACCAGCGCCACGCCGATGGCGGGCAACTGGCGCAGCGCCGGCCAGCGCCATCCCGTCCAGGCGGCAGCCGCCGTGGCCAGCACGAGCGACACCCCATTCAACACTTGCGCATACCAGGCAACGGCCTGGTGCCGGGTCGCTTCGCGCGCCACGTCGCCGACAATACCGCCGCCCAGCGCGCCGCCCAGCATGAAGGTCATGCCGGACCAGAAAACCAGCCCCAGCAAGATTGCCAGGACCCACCCCGTCGACAGCGATTCCAGGAAGGCGGCGATGGACGCGCCGCGGCCATCGTTGAACGCCTGCTTTTGCAGCCAGTGGGCGCCCAGCCAGAGTGCCAGGGCCAGCATCCAGGCGCTGTACAGCTGCGTGGGGTCGTTCTCGAAAATCCAGTCGCGCGTGCTATCGATGATGCCCAGCCCCAGCAAGCCGCAGGCGACCAGTCCCAGCAGCACGCGCAGCCAGTCGCGCGGCAAGGCGGCGGCCGTCAGCAGGCACGCCAGGCACATCAACAGCGACGCCGTCTGCGTGGCATAGTCGCGGAACAGGGCATAGCCGAGCAGGCTGCCGCCCACCAGCAGGCATGGCACGGCCAGTTGCTCGACAAACAACGCCACGCCGCGCGTGCGGATCAGCAGCACGGCCACCACCAGCACGATGGCGGCCACGACATACGCGCCGGGGCCGTGGCGCACGACGCTTTCCAGTCCCGCGCCCAGTGCCAGGACCAGAGGGATGGCGGCCAGCCAGGCGCCAAGGGCCGTCATCAGCACCAGCGGCCACGGCCGCACATCCTGCACGGGACGGGCGGCGCCGGACGGCAACAGGCCGGCGCGCGTGGCGTCGTCGATCAGGGTGGCGAGCGCATCGGCTCGCTGACTATTGATATGGCTCATGCCGCCTCCCGGCGCGTGCGCCACAAAATGCCTTGCACGGTGAGCGCCAGCAGCACGGCCGCGAACAAGCCCAGCATCACCAGCCTGCCGATGCCATCGCCATTGCCGCCGCCATGGAACAGCACGTGCCCCAGCCCCCACACCAGCAAGGTGTTCAGGCCCAGCGCGACGGCGCTCAGGCCGAACACGTCAAAGAACTGGCGCGTGGACAGCAGGACGCCGGCGACGGCCAGCAAGCCGAGACCGGCCCAGTACGGCGATTCGATCTCGCTGCCGAACAGGGCGCTGACGGCCGTGCCCGTGATGAGGATGGTGGCCAGCACCAGGCCCAGACGCAAGGCCCAGTTGCCCGCGCCCGTCCAGCGCGCCAGCAGGGGCGAGACGAACGCACAGCCAGCCAGCACGGCCAGCCAGCCGCCGATGAAAATGGGCAGATCGGCCGAATCGACGCGCCAGCTGTTGTGCGCATGCGCCTGCATCCACAGGGTGGCGGCCGTCGACAGTATCAGCATCCACGGCGTCCACAGCACGTCGCTGCGCGCCACCAGGCACAGGGGCAAGGCCAGCGCGGCCCACAGGGCGAACAGCTGCCACGGATCGGCGCCCGTCTGGTAGGTCTGGCCGAAATACGCGAACAGGCCGCCGATGGCCAGCAAGGCCAGCAGCAGCAAGGGCACGCGCGCTTTCGGCACGGCAAACGCGCCCACGCAGGCGGCGGCCAGCACGCCTTGCAGCAGGGCAAAGCGGCCCATGCGGCCCAAGTCTTCCCAGTTGGCGGCCACCCAGCAGATCAAACCCATGCCCAGCAGCACGGCGCCCAGCACGGCCACGCCACGCGGCAGCCAGTAGGCCAGGCGCGCCGGTTCGCGCTGGAAGCCGGCCACTTCCTGCAACTGCCGGGTTTGTTGGGCATCGAGCGCATAGTCCGAGGCGAGTTGGTACACGGCGAGGCGTAAATCCATCGTCTGCTTTCAGGTTGATTGGTCGTAAGAAAGCGTCAGCGCTCGACGCTGACGCCGCGCCAGAAGGCGACGTGGCCGGCAATTTGCTTGGCGGCATCCTTGGGCTGGGGGTAATACCAGGCCGCGTTGGCATTGACGGCGCCATCGACGACGAGGTCGTAATAGCTGGCCGTGCCCTTCCATGGGCAGATGCTCGTGTGGCTGCTGGGACGCAGGTATTCCTGCGCCACGGTAGCTAAAGGAAAATATACATTGTTTTCAACGACTTGCACCTGCGCATCGGTGGCTTGCGCGATGACGGCGCCATTCCAGCTGGCTGTTGGCATTTGACTATCCTCCTTCTGCGCCGAGTGTAGCGCAAAAAGTCCGCCATGGCGCGCGCCATTGGCGCCCCGCTCAAGCGCCGGCGATGATCTGGCGCAAGGCTTGTTCGAACACTTCGGGAGGTTGGCCGCCGGAAATCAGGTGGCGCTCGTTGATGATGACGGCGGGCACCGAATTGATGCCGTTCTGCTGGTAGAACTGTTCCTGCGCGCGCACCTCGTCCGCATACGCGCCGGAGGCCAGCACCTCGGCCGCTTTCACGCCATCGAGCCCCACCTTGCCGGCCACGGCCAGCAGCACCGCGTGCGAGGACGGATCCTGTCCCTGCGTGAAATACACATCGAACAGCGCCATTTTCAATGCCTTCTGGCGCCCTTCCAGTCCGGCCCAGTGCAGCAGACGGTGCGCGTCAAACGTGTTGTAGATGCGGCCGCGCTTGTCCATGGCAAAGGTAAAGCCCAGCTGTTCGCCGCGCGCGCGGATGGCTTCGCGCGACTGCGCCATCTGTTCCGGGGTGGAGCCGTATTTGCGGGCGATGTGTTCGCCGACATCCTCGCCTTCGGGCGGCATGTTGGCGTTCAGTTCGAAGGGCTGGAAGTGGATATCGGCCTGGACGGTGTCTTGCAGCGTGTCCAGCGCCTGCTCCAGCGATTTCAGGCCGACCACGCACCAGGGGCAGGAAACGTCGGACACGAAATCGATACGGATGGGGGTAGGTGTGGCGGGAGTGGAACTCATGGTGGGCAGCCTTTGCGCGAGTCGGTGGCGGCCGCACCGCGCGGCGCCGCAAGCACAGCATATGCGTGCGGCCCGCGGGAAATCAAGCGCTTACTTTTTCTTGGCGGGCGCCTTGGCCCCATCCTTTTTGCCGCCGATCTTGCTTTCCTTGCCAGAGAGCAAGTTAGCGATGTTCTGGCTGTGGCGGTAAGCAAGCAGCACGCTCATGACGATGACGGCCAGCAAGATGGGAT
Source organism: Janthinobacterium sp. SUN206 (assembly GCF_030587305.1). NCBI lineage: Bacteria > Pseudomonadati > Pseudomonadota > Betaproteobacteria > Burkholderiales > Oxalobacteraceae > Janthinobacterium > Janthinobacterium sp. SUN206. The sequence continues at coordinate 2,806,022 of NZ_JAPWIB010000001.1, forward strand.
CGACGCCGAACAGCAAGCCATAGTAAAACGGCGCAAACAGGGCCGCCACCAGGGCTGCCAGCGAGGAATAGCGGAAGGCATAGGCGATGATCAGCCAGGTGGCCAGGGTCGCCAGGCCCAGCCAGGGATTGATGCCCAGCAACACGCCGAGGGCCGTGGCCACGCCCTTGCCGCCGACGAAGCGGAAGAACACGGGCCACAAATGGCCGAGGAAGACGGCGATGGCGACCAGGGCCACGGCCGTGTCGCCCACGCCCAGCGCGCTGGCAAAATGGTCGGCCAGGAACACGGCCAGCCAGCCCTTGGCGCCATCGCCCAGCAGGGTCATGATGGCGGCGCCCTTGTTGCCGCTACGCAGCACGTTGGTGGCGCCCGGATTTTTCGAGCCATAGGTGCGCGGATCGGCAATGCCGTAGACCTTGCTCATCACCACGGCAAACGATATCGAGCCGAGCAAGTAAGCGGCCACTGTCATTGCCACGGTTGTGATTACTGGATTCATTTCTTCCCTTTATTGTGTTTATTACACCAGCATCGAGGCTGGCGCAGCAGAATATACACCAGCGCCCCGTCCAGGGACAGGGCGGAGCCCCGCTTTCTTGCTCTCTTAATCCTGCAAGGCGCACTGCACCGGTTTGGCTTGCAACAAATCAACGAGCACCTGCGGCGCCAGCGAGACGAGGAAACCGCGCCGCCCGCCATTGATATAGATGCGCTCGAGCGCGAGGATCGATTGCTCCACGTACACGGGCATGGCCTTCTTCGTGCCGAACGGCGAGGTGCCGCCGATCATGTAGCCGGAATGGCGCTGCGCCACTTCGGGCTTGCACGGCTCGACGGACTTGCAGCCGATGCCACGCGCCAGATTCTTGGTCGACACCTTGCAATCGCCATGCATGAGCACGATCATCGGCTTGGCCGCCTCGTCCTGCATCACCAGGGTCTTGATCACCGCATGTTCGGGCACGTTCAATTCGCGCGCCGAGACGCTGGTGCCGCCGTGCTCCTCGTAGGGATACGGATGTTCTTCGAAGGAAACTTGATGCTTGCGCAGCAACTGCGTCGCCTGGGTTTCGGAAATATGCTCTTTTTTAGCCATGCGTGATACGCTGATCGTTCAGTGAGGAGTGCTAATTATGCAGGAAGAAATCCGCTTTGCCACATTCAATGTCTGCAACCTTGCCCCCGCCGGGGCGAAATTGTATGACAACCTGGAACCGTTGAGCCCGGCGCAATACGAAGCCAAGGCGGAATGGACGGCGCGGCAAATCGACCTGCTCGACGCCGACGTGATCGGTTTCCAGGAAATTTTCTCGCAAGCGGCCCTGCGCGACGTGCTGTCGCGCACGCGCCATTACCGCGCAGCCACCCTGGCCGGCTACGATGCCATCGATGCTGCCGGACGCATGCTGCCCACGGTGGCGCTCGTGTCGCGCTTGCCGCTGGCCGGCGCCGGTGTTGCCTGGGCGAATTTCCCCGCCGGCGTGAGCGTGCCTGCCGAAGACGATGCTGGCCGCTTCGCCCGCGCGCCCCTGCATGTCCAGGTCATCTTGCCTGGCGGACAACTCACGGATGTGGTCGTGATACATTTGAAATCGCGCCGCCCCGACTACCGCCATGGCGACGGCAACGATGCCACCGCCTACGCGCTGGCCAACCTGCGCTCGCTGCAGCGGCGCGGCGCGGAAGCCGTGGCCCTGCGCGTGCTGGCAAGCGAACTGGGCCACAGCGGCCGTCCCCGCATCGTGCTGGGCGACTTCAACGACATCGCCAATGCCGTCACCACGGCCATCGTCATGGGCGCGGGCGCGCCGTGCGAAGCGGGTGCCGAGATGCGCGAACGCCTGTACGACGCCAATGCCATCCAGCAGCGCCAGGACGCCCTGCGCCACGTGGGCTACACGAATATCCACGACAGCGCCTACATGACGATCGACCACATCCTCGTGTCCGAACATTTTCATCCCGCCTCGCCGCGCGCCATCGGCGTGCTGCAGGAAGTGACCTATCTCAACGACCATCTGCTGCTGGGCTTGCGGCACGCCTCCGACCATGGCCAGGTGCTGGCACGCATCAAGCTGCTGGGAAATATTGACTAACTCAGTCACTAGTGCAGCAACTTCGCCAGCGCGCTGCCCTCCACTTGCGCGCTGGCATAGCGCCCCTGGTATTGCTGGCAGCCCTGCCCCCGCAGATACGCCAGCTGCTGCGCCGTCTCCACGCCTTCGGCGATCACCGTCAATTGCAGCTCGCGCGCCATGGCGATGATGGTGGCGGCCACGGCCGTGTCGGATTCGGTTGCCGCGCCGTCCGCCGCGGCGGGCAGGAACGAGGGGTCGATCTTGAGCTTATCCACCGGGTAATGGCGCAGATTGGCCAGGCGCGAATAGCCGGTGCCGAAGTCGTCGATGGCCAGCCTGGCGCCCAGCGCGCGCAGTTGCGCCAGCACGCCGGCCAGGCGCGCACCTCCCTTCATCAGCAAGGACTCCGTCACTTCCAGTTCCAGGCAGCCGGCAGGCAAGCCCGACACGGCCAGCGCCTCTTGTACGCTGAGCAACAAGTTATTGTGCAGGCATTGCGCCGGCGACAGATTCACGGCCACGCGCCAGGCATGGCCCGCGTCGTGCCAGGCGCGCGCGCGCAGGCAGGCGTGGCGCAGCACCCAGTTGCCGATCGACACCATCAAGCCGCATTCCTCGGCCACGGCGATGAAGCGCTCGGGCGACAGCACGCCCAGTTGCGGGTGGCGCCAGCGCAACAGCGCTTCGGCGCCGACGATCTGCCCGCTGGCGACATCGAGCGCAGGCTGGAATTCCAGCACGAATTCCTCGCGACCCAGCGCCTCGCGCAAGCCTTGCTCCAGGCTGGCCCGCTCGACGATCTGCGCATTCATCTCGGCATTGAAAAACTGGAAATTGTTGCGCCCGCTTTCCTTGGCGTGGTACATGGCGATGTCGGCGTTATGCACGAGGCTATCGATGCTGTCACCATCGCTGGGAAAGATGGCCACGCCGATCGAAGTGGACACATGCAATTCGTATTCTCCCAGCTGATAGGGCTGCGTGACGGCATGCAGCAGGCTGGACGCCACGTGGGCCACCTGGTCGATGCCGCCCACCTCAGCCAGGATGATGACGAACTCGTCGCCGCCATGCCGGCTGACCGTGTCGACGCCGCGCACGCAGCGCACCAAGCGCCGCGCCACTTCCTTGAGCAGCAAGTCGCCCACGTGGTGGCCCATGCTGTCGTTGATGTGCTTGAAGTGGTCGAGGTCCAGGTACAAAATGGCCAGCATGCTCAGCTTGCGCCGCGCGGCCGCCAGCGCCAGCGACAGCCGGTCCAGCAACAGCACCCGGTTCGGCAAGTCGGTGAGGAAATCGTGCTCTGCCAGGTGGCGCGTGTGCTCCTCGTTTTTCTTGCGCTCGCTGATATCGCTGAGGATGGCCAGGTAATTGCTCAATTGCCCCTGCGAATCGCGGATGGCCGTCAGCGACAGCCAGGCCGGGTGGCGCCCGCCCGCCTTGCGCTGGCCCACGATGTCGCCTTGCCAATATCCGTTGTCCCCGACTTCGTCCCACACGTGGTCGAAAAACGCCGGCGCGTCCGGCTCCGCCCCGTGCAGGACGAAGGGCTTGCCCAGCATGTCGTCCAGGCTGTAGCCGCTGATCTCGCTGTATGCGGGATTCATGCTGACCACGCGCTGCTGCGGATCGAGCACGACGATGGCTTCGCGCGCATGCTCGACCACCTGCGCCGACAGGTACAGGGCCCGCTCGGCAAGTTTGCGCGAGGAAATATCCCGGATCACGGCGTAAAACAGATAGGTGTGGTCGAGCGTGACGGAAGTGAGCAGCACTTCGCCCCAGAACAGCTCGCCCGCGCACGTCTGGTAGCGCCAGTCGTAGCGGCAATTGCCGTCCGCGTGGGCCTGCGCCGCCAGTTGCGTGCCGCGCAACGCTGACAATTCGCCATCGGGCTGGCGCAAGGGCGAAAAATCGCTGAGGCGGCGCCCCAGCAGCCGTGGCCGGTCCTCGCATTGAAACAGGACGATGGCGGCGGGATTGGCGTCGGCGATATGCTCGTCACGCAGCAGCAGGATGGCATCGGCGGATTTCTCGTACAACTGGCGGAAATTGTCGCCCATCAGCAACAAGGCGCCCTGCGCGGCGCCATCCTGGCCGCTGGCCGTGATGTCGACGTCGATGCAGACCACTTGCCGCACTCGCCCGGACTGGATGACAGGAAACACGGTGGAACAGATGCAGCGCGGCGCGGCCCCATCGGCGCCGAGCTTCCACAGGCGCGTGCTGCGCGCCTTGCCGCTGTCCCACACGGCCGCCAGTTCGCCGGCAACCTCCTCGGCCAGGGTGGCATCCGGCAGCGAGGCGGCCACCCTGGCCCACGGCTGGCCCAGCGCCAGCTCGGCCGTGACGCCATACAGGCGCGCCGCACCCAAGCTCCAGTAGCGCACGATGCCATCGCGGTCGATGCCGCGCACGGCCAGGCCCGGTGCCTGCTCGACGGCGGCGACGATGATGGCCAGCAGATCGAGCGCCTTGCCGGCCGCTCCCGCCTGCGGTTCGGCAGCGGCCAGCAAACGGCCCGGCGACGGGGCGGCTCCGGCAATCCGTTCAGACATCAGCCCCCCGTGGCGCGGCCGCACGGCAACCGGCGGGCGAATGGCCTGTCCGGTGGCGCAACCATCCCACCCATTCTTGCGCGCCGGCGAATCGGCTTCTTGAGGATGCGCAAGCATCGTGACGTGCAAGGCGTCGATGCCGGCAGTGTCTTTGGTCGCCGTTTTTTGCATTCCAGCCCCGATTTTGTGCAATCTGTCGCACGGCGATGGCGGCCGGGCTGGATTCTTCCTAAAGTGGCAACATGCGCATCGCCGTGAACGGCTGCAGCGGCAGGCGTGTTGTCTGCGGCCGCCACGGTGATGCGCTACCCGAATTCCCCCGGCCAGCGACAGGCCGGGTCCGCACCGAGACCTGGCGCCGAACCCCTGCGCCGCTCCTGACCAAAAATACCTATGAAAAACGAGACCCTGCCCCCCGCCTCTCCCCTTGCAGCCACGCGCCGCCGGCGCTGGCGCACCCCCGTGCTGATCCTGGTCGTGCTGGGCCTGGCCGGCGGCGGCTGGACGGTGATGCAATCGAAGCAACAAGCCGCCAAGGCGGCCGAACTGCAAGCGAGCAAGAAGAAGGAGCAGGCCAAGACGCCCGTGCATGAACTGGCGCAGGGCGACGTGGCCGCCATCGCGGCGCGCGCGCTCAGCATCAGCTTGCCCCTGTCCGGCTCGCTGGCGCCCGTGACCCAGGCCACCATCAAGGCCAAGGTTTCCGGCGTGATCCAGGAAACGACCTTGCAGGAAGGCCAGCAAGTGGCGAATGGGCAAATCCTCGTGCGCCTGGATGCGGCCGACCTGCGCGCCCGCCTGACGCAGCAGCAAGCCATGCTCGACGAAGCCCAGGCGCGCTTGTCGATGGCCAGCAAGAATGAAGCGAACAGTCAGGCCCTGCTCAAGCAAAAATACATTTCGCAGACGGCGTACGACACAACGCAAAACTCGGTCGAGCTGGCGCGCGCCAACGTCAAGTCCGCCGCCGCCATGGTCGATATCGCCCGCATCGCGCTGGCCGATGCGGTGATCCGCGCGCCGATGGCCGGCATCGTCAGCAAGCGCCACCTGCAGGCCGGGGAAAAAGTCTCGCCCGACATGCCCGTCTACACCATCGTCAACCTGGCCCAGCTGACCCTGGAAGCGCCCGTGCCCAGCGCGGAAATCCCCCGCATCAAGCTGGGCCAGGACGTGCACTTCAAGGTCGACGGCTTCGGCGCGCGCGACTTCGCCGGCAAGGTCACGCGCATCAACCCCACCACCGAGAGCGGCTCGCGCGCCATGCTGGTCTACATCGCCGTCGACAATGGCGACGGCGCGCTGCGCGGCGGCATGTTCGCCAAGGGCAGCATCGTCACCGAACGGTCAAACGTGGCGCCGCTGGTGCCGTTGACGGCCGTGCGCAATGAAAAGCAGGGCCCCGTCGTGTATGCGCTGGTGAACAACAAGGTGGTCGCCCAGCCAGTTACCCTGGGCCTGCGCAACGAAGACGAAGGCTATGCGGAAGTCAAATCCGGCCTGGTGCCGGGCGCGAAAGTCATCATCGCCAGGCTCGATGGCGTCAAGCCGGGCCATGGCGTGGCCTTCGCCGCACCAGCCGCCGCCCCTGCCGCGCCGGCAGCCGTGCTGGCTCGGAAGGACTGAGCCATGTGGATGACCAAAGTCAGTATCCAGAACCCCGTCTTCGCCACCATGGTCATGGTGGCGCTGGTGGTACTGGGCATCTTCTCCTACCGGGGCCTGGGCGTGGAAAGCATGCCCAGCGTGCAGTTCCCGTTCGCCGCCATTGAAGTGAACTACCCGGGCGCCTCGCCCGAAGCCGTGGAAAACGACATCACGCGCCCCATCGAGGACGCCGTCAACACCGTCAGCGGCATCAAGACCATCCGCGCCAACTCGTGGGAAGGACGCGCCGGCGTCTACCTGGAATTCGAGCTGTCGACGAACATGGACAAGGCCATGCAGGACTTGCGCGACAAGGTGGCCCTGGTGCGCCCCCGCTTCCCAAAGGAAGCCAAGGACCCGTTCATTGCCCGCGCCGAGGGCGACAACGAGCGCCCCATCGCCACCATCGTGCTGACGTCCACCGGGCATGACCTGCGCTCGCTGTCGACCATGACGGAGCAGATCATCAGCAAGCGCTTCCAGGGCGTGGCCGGCGTGGGACAAGTCAAGCTGCGCGGCCTGCGCGCGCGCCAGATCCTCATCAGCATGAAGCCGATCGAACTCAATGCCCAGGGCATCGGCGTCGATGAAGTGATCCGCGCCATCCAGGCGACGAATACCAATTTGCCGGCCGGCTCCATCAGCCATGGCGCGGCCGAACAGCTGGTGCGCGTGGAAGGCAAGATCAAGGATGCGCGCGAATTCGGCAAGATCATCGTCGCGCGCCGCGCCGTCGGCCCCGTCTACCTGGACCAGGTGGCCACCGTCGTCGACGGCGAGCAGGAAGAACTGTCGATCTCGCGCATGAACGGCCAGCAGGCCGTGACCATGGAAATCACCAAGGTGCAGGACGCCAACGTGGTCGAAGTGGGCACCGGCATCCTGAAAGTGGCGGCGGACCTGCAAAAAACGCTGCCGCCCGATATCACCCTGCGCGTGCTGGACGACGAATCGGAGCGCGTGCAAAGCCAGCTCGATAACGTCAAGCGCACCATCATCGAAGGCGCCGTGCTGACCATGGTGATCGTCTTCCTGTTCCTGCATTCGTGGCGCTCGACCATCATCACGGGATTGACCCTGCCGATCTCCGTGCTGGCCAGCTTCATCGCCATGAAGGCCTTCGGCTTCACCCTGAACTTCCTCACCTTGATGGCGCTGTCGCTGTGCATCGGCCTGTTGATCGATGACGCCATCGTCGTGCGCGAAAACATCGTGCGCCACCTGGGCATGGGCAAGAACCACTACAAGGCGGCCAACGACGGCACCAATGAAATCGGCCTGGCCGTGATGGCCACCACGTTCGCCATCGTCGCCGTGTTCGTCCCCGTCGCCTTCATGGACGGCATCATCGGCCGCTTCTTCCTGCAGTTCGGCATCACCGTGGCCGTCGCCGTTCTCGTCTCCCTGTTCGTCAGCTTCACGCTCGACCCCATGCTGTCATCCGTCTGGCGCGACCCCATCAAGGACCGCTTCAAGTACGCGCCGTGGCTGGGCCGCTTCATGGCCTGGATCGAGACGGGCATCGACCGCCTGCATGTATGGTATGGCAAGGTGCTGGCTGTCGCTTTGCGCTGGCGCAAGACGACCCTGGCCACGGCCGTCGCCCTGTTCGCGGGCAGCCTGATGCTCGTGCCGATGATCGGCGGCGAGATGTTCCCCGAGACGGACCAGGGCTGGGTCAACCTGCGCTTCAAGACGCCCGTCGGCTCCAGCCTCGAATACACGGATACCAAGGTGCGCCAGATCGAAACGGCCCTGAAGGAATTTCCTGAAATCGACAGCCTGGTGGCCAATATCGGTACGCAGGACGGGCGCAACACGGCCGAGGTGAACCTGAAGCTGACGGACATCAAGAAGCACAAGCGCCGCTCGCAGCAGGAGCTGGAAAAGCTGATCCGCGAACGCCTGGCGCCGATTGCCGGCATCACCCTGTCCGTCGGACAGCGCCCCATCTTCATCGCCATCCTCGGCACGGACGAAGGCAAGCTCGATGCGGTGGCGCACACCCTGATGGACAAGATGCGCGGCATCAAGGGCCTGGCCGACATGGAATACAGCCAGGAAGGCGCCAATCCGTCGACCACCGTGAAGATCAATAACGAACTGGCCAGCGACCTGGGTTTGTCGGTGCAGCAGATCGGCAACGCCCTGCGCCCGTTCGTGGCGGGCGACACGGTCAGCCACTGGTTAGCCAGCGACGGGCAAAACTACGACGTCAACGTGCAGCTGCCCAAGTCGGGCCGGCAAAAGGTGGCCGACCTGGCCGACCTGTCGCTGGCCTCGAGCAAGCTTGACGCGAACGGCAAGCCCGTCATGATCCCGCTGCGCCAGGTGGTCGACTTCGTGCCGTCATCGAGCCCGCAGGTGCTGAAACGCCAGGCCTTGCAGCGCCGGGTGGCCATCTATGCAGGCACGCAGGGCCGCCCTGCCGGCGACGTCGACGCCGACGTGCAGAAAGCCATCAAGTCCATCGACTTGCCGCCCGGCGTGCGCTTCGACGTGGCCGGCAATGCGCAGCAGATGGCCGAAACCATGGGTGGCGCCATGATGGCGTTGGGGATCGCCGTGATCTTCATCTACCTGGTGCTGGCGTCGCAGTTCGGCAGCTTCCTGCAGCCGATCGCCATCATGGTGTCCCTGCCGCTGTCGCTGATCGGCGTGCTGGCCGCCCTGCTCATTACGGGCAGCACCCTGAACATCTTCTCCGTGATCGGCTTCATCATGCTCATGGGCCTGGTGACCAAGAACGCGATCTTGCTGGTGGACTTCACCAACCAGCGCCAGCGCGAAGGCCTGGGGCAGTTCGAGGCGCTGATGGAAGCGGGGCAAGTGCGCTTGCGCCCCATCCTGATGACGACACTGGCCATGGTCTTCGGCATGCTGCCGATGGCCATCGGCATGGGCGACGGCGGCGAATCGCAGGCGCCGATGGGCCGCGCCGTCATCGGCGGCGTGATCACCTCGACCTTGTTGACCTTGGTGGTGGTGCCCGTCGCCTACACCTATCTCGATAGCCTGGGCAAGCGCGCCGCGCGCTTTTTCGGCGGCAGCGGCGAGCACGCCGAATCCGCCGACGACGGCAAAGCACACGCCCACTGATTGACCGGTCGCCTTCACCGTCCCCGCATTGGCGGGGACGACGCGGCGGCTTCCTGAAGAGAGCTTCAGTTGACCAAAGCTGCCCCACTGGCTAGACTGTCCCCGTTATCAATGATATGGAGTGACTCGTGGGTGCTTGTTCCAGTGACAGTAGTCGATTGACCATCGGCGATCGGCCTTAGGCAAGACGCGCGCATTCCGCCCGCCCTGCCCATGGCAAGGTGCGGTTTTATCAGCGGCAGTACTCTCTCGCCGCCACTTCCCTCCTCATCGTTCCACCGTTATCGTCTGCTGCCCCCTTTCGGGGCGAATTGTCTTCGCCCCCGCACTCGCCTGTTCCTCCCCAGCCGGGAGAAACTGATGGTGGTATTTGACTTTGCGCTGCGCGTTGCCGCGGCATTGACCCTGGGCGCCATGATCGGCGCCGAACGCCAGCTGCGCCAGCGCATGGCGGGCCTGCGCACGAACGCGCTGGTGTCCGTCGGCGCCTCGCTGTTCGTGATGGTTTCCGTGCTCGAAGGCGATAGCGCCGGCCATATGCGCATCGCCGCGCAGGTGGTCTCCGGCATCGGCTTCCTGGGCGCCGGCGTCATCATGCGCGAAGGCATGACGGTGCGCGGCCTGAACACGGCCGCCACCCTGTGGTGCTCGGCCGCCATCGGCATCCTGTGCGGCCTGGGGTTCGCGCTGGAAGCGGCCATCGGCACGGGATTTGTCCTGGTGGCCAACCTGGTGCTGCGCCACCTGGCGCAACGCATCAACGCGCACGGCGGCGAAGCGGGCATCGAGACGGAAAGCATCTACCGCGTGACGGCCGTATGCGAGGCGGAGCAGGAAATCCTCGTGCGCAACCTGATGCTGCGCATGATCAGCGGCATGCCGGCCCTGATGCTGCAATCCTTGCACAGCGAGGATACCGCGCACGCCGGACGCATCGAAGTGCGGGCCGACCTGCTCACGCCCCTGTCCAGCCTGGGATTGCTGGAGCAGATCGTCAGCCAGGTCAGCCTGGAAGGCAGCGTCTCGGCCGTGCGCTGGGCGCTGGTGAACAACGCGGAATTTGTCGCCGAACGGGGAGTGTGATGATGAAAAAATGGATGCTGTGGTTTGTCAAACGTGGTCCGGCTGTCGCCACCTACCGCCTGACCGTCACCTGCCCCGCAGCGCAGGCCGACCACGTCGTGCGCCTGCTGCTGGCCGAACTCAAGGGCGCGGGCCTGGCGCCGTCGCAAATGCTGCGCAGCTGGGACGCGGCCAGGCAGGTGGTGCAGCTGATCGCCACGGTGCTGTGCCAGGCCGTGCAGCGCGCCGTGCTGGTGCGCTTCGTCAACCGCGCGGGCGCCTGGCCGCAGGTGCGGCAAGTGCGCTGGGAAGGCGTCGCGCCTTCAGCTTGAGGCGGGCAGGCGCATGAGGAACAGCGCGCCGCCTTGCGGGCGGTTCTGCGCCTCGATGCTGCCGCCATACGCGTGCACGATGGCTTGCGACAGGGCCAGGCCCAGGCCGAAACCGGGCGCCTCGCCCGCGCGCGCCTGGGCGCCCCTGTAAAACCGCTCGAACAGGTGCGGCAAGTCTTCCACGCCGATACCCGGCCCCGCATCGGCCACGCCGACGATCGCATGCGCGCCATCGCGCGCCACGTGCACGCTGATGACGCTGTCGGGAGGCGAGAACTTCACGGCGTTATCCAGCAAATTGGCCAGCACCAGGTCGACCGGGCCGGCCGCCACCCTGGCCTGCACGTCTGCACTTGCATCGAAGACGATGCGGATGCCGCGCTGCGCTGCCGCCTTTTCCAGGCGCTGCGCTGCCGCCCGCACGAGCGGATTGAGCTCGATGGTTTCCACCGCGTTGCGCTCCTGGCCCACGTCCAGACGCGTGAGCATCAAGAGCTCTTCCACCAGGGTCGTCAGGCGCTGCACTTCATCGAGGCACGATGCCAGCGCATCGACATACTCGGGCGACTCGCGCGAGCGGCGCAGGGTGATTTCGATTTCCGTGCGCAGGCGCGACAGGGGCGAGCGCAATTCGTGCGAAGCGTCAGCCGTGAAGCGGCGCTGCGCATCGTAGCCGTGTTCCAGGCGGTCCAGCATGGCGTTCAGGGTATCGACCAGGCGGCCGATCTCGTCTTGCGTACCGGGATGGGGCAGGCGCTGGTGCAAACTGGCTTCGCCGATCGAATGCGCCTGGTCCACCACGTCGTCGATGGCGCCCAGCACGCGGCGCGTGAGCATTTCGCCGGCCAGGCCCACGGCCGCCAGCAGGGCCAGCGCCATGGCGCCAAACAGCACGGTGGCCGCGGCCAGCACGTGATTGGTATCGTCGAGCGAACCGGCCACCTGCACCGCCAGGCGCGCGCCGGACGAAGGCAGGGGAATCGAGACCATGCGCAGCGGCTCTTCGCCGAACTTCGGCAGGGTCTCGAAAATGGTCTCGCCGGCCGCCAGGCGCGCCAGCAAGGCGGGAGGCGCCGGCAATTGCGCCGCCTCCAGGTTGCGGCTGCGCGCCAGCACGCGGCCTTCGCCATCGATGATCTGCACCAGGCGGTCCAGGCGCGTCAACGACGGCGGCGCCAGGCCCGGCGCCACCTCGTGCACCTGCACGGGCTGGCGCGGCGCAGCCGGCAGCATGGCCATTTCCGTCTCGGCCAGCGCCAGCAGGGCCGCATCGAGCTGGCCGTGCACGGCGCGCGACAGGCCCCAGTAACCGGCCAGCGCCGTACAGGCGACGATGGCGAGGATGACGGCCAGGTGCACCAGCAGCAATCGCTTGCGAAAGCTAGCCACCGTTGTTTTCCGCCAGGCGGAAGCCGCGTCCGCGCACCGTGTGTATCAATGGCGGTAAGCCCGGCGCATCCACTTTCCCCCGCAGGTTGCGCACGTGGACGTCGATCAGGTTGTCAATGCCGATCAGGTCCGCCTGCCATATCTGCTCGGCCAGGCGCGCGCGGCTGACCACTTCGCCCGCCTGGCGCAGCAGGATCAGCAGGATCGCGTATTCCTTGGGCGTGAGCACCAGCGGCACGCCAGCCCGCGTTGCCTGGTGGCTGACGGGATCGAGCGTCAGGTCGGCCAGCGCCAGCACCAGCGGGCGGCTGATGTCGGAGCGGCGCAACAGGGCGCGAATGCGCGCCAGCAGCTCCTCGAATTCGAACGGCTTGGTCAGGTAATCGTCGGCGCCCGTGTTCAGGCCCGTCACCCGGTCGGCCGTGGCGTCGCGCGCCGTGAGCATCAGCACGGGCGTCTGGATGCCGCGCGCGCGCAAGTCGCGGCAAAAATCGATGCCCTGCTTGCCCGGCAACATCCAGTCCAGCACGATCAGGTCGTAATCGACGGCGTAGCTTTCCTCTTCGCCTTCTTCCGCGCTGTGGGCCACGTCGACGACAAAGCCTTCTTCCTGCAAGCCGCGCGCCAGCAGGCGCGCCGCCTTGCGGTCGTCTTCCACCAGGAGGATTCTCATGCCTGCCTTTCGCATTGCGCCGTGTTTTCCATGCTGGCATTTTACCGCGCCGCACCGTACGCGCACGGAACCTGAAGAATGATTCAGGCGTTCTTGGGCGCTTCTTCAGGACCACATTGCTATGCTTTCCCGGCGCTGTTGTGACGCTGCCTGCGCCACCTGCGCCCCTCTCATTGCCCGCCTGGGCACGGCATCCATGCATGCCCCTTCACCATCAATAACAAGGAAACACGGGATGAACACGACCACCCGCAACGCCCTGGGCGCCAGCTGCGCCCTCGCTCTCGCCTGCTCGGCCCTGGCCGGCTGCGCCAAGCCGACGGCGGCAGCCACGCCTGTCGCCCAATCGATGCATCAGGACGACGGCAGCATCGCCGTCGACAAGATGTCGCCGCTGCGCCAGCGCCTGCAGATCGCCGCCGTACTGGAACAGAACATCGCCACGCAGACGGAGGCGCCGGGCAGCATCGAGGCCATGCCGGAGAAGCTGGTGAAGATCACGCCGCCCCTGGCCGGGCGCATCACGCGCTTGCAGCGCGCCCTGGGCGACAGCGTGAAGGCGGGCGATCCGCTGTTCACGCTGGACTCGGCGGAACTGAGCGCCGCCTACGCGGACGACAGCAAAGCCAGGTCCGCCCTGCTGCAGGCACGCCAGGAACTGGAACGCCAGAAAACCCTGTTCGAGGCGGAAATCGCCGCGCGCAAGGAGTACGAAGCGGCGCAGGCCAGTTTTGCGCAAGCCGGCAGCGACGCCCAGGCCAGCGCCGACAAGCTGGCGCAGTACGGAGCAGGAGCGCGCGGGTCGCGCCGCGACTATGTGCTGCGTTCGCCGATCGCCGGCACCGTGATCGCCATGGAAGGCGCCCAGGGCGGCTACTGGAACGATATCAACGCGCCCGTCATGACGGTGGCCGACCTGTCCACCGTGTGGCTGTCGGCCAACGTGGCCGAAAGGGACCTGGCGCAGGTCGCCGTGGGACAAACGACCAGCATCACCGTCGACGCCTGGCCCGGCAAGGCTTTCGAAGGCAAGGTCGCGTATGTGGGCGCCGTGCTCGACCCCGAGACGCGCACGGTGAGGGTGCGCGTGGCCATCGACAACCGCAGCGGCGCCTTCAAGCCCGGCATGTTCGCCCACGCGGGGTTCGCCGGCGCCAGCCGCCGCGCCCTCCTCGTGCCCGCGTCCGCCCTGCTGCAAAGCGGGCCCTCGACGCGCGTGATGGTCGAACGCAGCGCGCTGGTGTTCTCGCCGCGCGCGGTGGAAGTGGGCGCCAGCCATGGCGACCAGGTGGAAATCGTCTCCGGCCTGAAAGCGGGCGAACGCATCGTCGTCAAGGAAGGAGTGCTGCTCAATGATTGACCGTTTCATCGCCACCTGCTGCCAGCGGCGCGGCATCGTCTGGCTGGTGCTGCTGTTCGTCGCCGCCTATGGCGTCTACTGCTGGAAGCAGCTGCCCATCGAAGCGTATCCCGACATCGCCGACGTCACCTCGCAAATCGTCACGCAGGTGCCGGGCCTGGGCGCCGAGGAAATCGAGCAGCAGATCACCATTCCGCTCGAACGCGCGCTGCTCGGCACGCCCGGCATGCACGTGCTGCGCACGCGCAGTCTGTTCGCCCTGTCGCTGATCACGGTGGTGTTCGAGGATGGCAGCGACGGCTACTTCACGCGCGAGCGGCTGCAGGAACGCCTCGCCAGCGTCAACCTGCCGTATGACGCCAAGCCGGGACTCGATCCCTATACCTCGCCCACGGGCGAGATCTACCGCTACACCTTGGAATCGAAAAGCCGCAGCCTGCGCGAACTGTCCGAGCTGCAGTTCTGGACCGTGATCCCGCGCCTGCAGCAGGTGCGCGGCGTGGCCGATGTGAGCAATTTCGGCGGTTTGACGACGCAATTCATGCTGGAACTCGACCCCGCAAAACTCGACAGCTACGGCTTCTCGCTGGCGCAGGTCAAGGACGCCATCAACGCCAACAACATCAGCGGCGGCGGCAGCGTCATCGACCGCGGCCAGCAATCGTACGTGGTGCGCGGCGTGGGCTTGCTGCATTCGCTCGATGACATGGGCAACGTCGTCGTCAGCAGCAAGGATGGCGTGCCTGTGCTGGTGAAGGACCTGGGCAAGCTCGCCTACGGCAACGTGGAGCGGCGCGGCATCCTGGGCAAGGACGACAATCCCGACACTATCGAAGGCATCACCCTGCTGCTGAAGGACTTCAATCCGTCCGAAGCGCTGGCCGGCATCCATGCTGCCGTGGATGACTTGAATGCCAATGTGCTGCCGAAGGATGTGAAAGTGGTGCCCTACCTGGACCGCAGCTCGCTGATCGACGCCACCCTGCACACGGTCAGTTACACCCTGGGCGAAGGCATGCTGCTCGTCGCCCTCGTGCTGCTGCTGTATCTGGGCAGCCCGCGCGCGGCCGCCATCGTCGCGCTGACGATTCCGCTGGCCCTGCTGATCGCCTTCATCTTCATGCACCATTTTAAAATTCCCGCCAACCTGCTGTCGCTGGGGGCGATCGACTTCGGCATCCTCGTCGACGGTTCCGTGGTGGTGCTGGAAAACATGCTGCGCCGCCGCGAACGGGAACAGGAACGGCCTCTCACCCTGCAGGACGCCATCGATGCGACCCTGCAGGTGGCACGTCCCATCATGTTCGGCATGGCCGTCATCATCGCCGCTTATTTACCCCTGTTCGCCTTCCAGCGCATCGAATACAAGCTGTTCTCGCCGATGGCGTATGCGGTGGGCGCGGCGCTGGTGGGCGCGCTGGTGGTGGCGCTGGTGCTGATCCCGGGCCTGGCCTGGCTGGCCTTGCGCAAGCCGCGCCGCACCTTCCATAACCGCGCGCTGGACAAGCTGGCGGGCGCGTACGGGCGTTTCCTCGAACGCATGGTGGGCAGGAAGCGCTGGGTGGCGATGGTGTGCGCCACCTCGCTGGCGTGCCTGGCGCTGCTGGGCGGCAGCATCGGGCGCGACTTCCTGCCCTACCTCGATGAAGGCTCCTTGTGGTTGCAGGTGCAGATGCCGCCCGGGATCACCCTGGACAAGGCATCCGAGATGGCCAGCGAACTGCGGCACGCCGCGCTGGAATTCCCCGAAGTGTCGACCATCGTCACGCAGACGGGGCGCAACGACGACGGCACCGATTACTGGACGCCGTCGCACATCGAAGCGAGCGTGGGCCTGCATCCATACAAGAGCTGGAAGTCGGGCATGAGCAAGCAGCAGTTGATCGCCAAAATGAACGCGCGCTTCGCCAGCATGCCCGGAGTCACCGTGGCTTTCATGCAACCGATGATCGACGGCGTGCAGGATAAATTGTCGGGCGCGCACAGCGACCTGACGGTGAAAATCTTCGGCAATGACCTCGACGAGGTGCGCGGCATCGCCGGCAAGGTGGCAAATGTCCTGAAGACTATCTCTGGCGCCTCCGACGTGGCGGTGGACGTGGAGCCGCCGCTGCCCAACCTGAAGGTGGAACTGGACAGGGCAAAGGCGGCCCGCTACGGCATCAACGCGGCCGACGTGGCCGACCTGATCGCCACCGGCATCGGCGGCGCGCCCATCGGCCAGGTGTATGTCGGCGAGAAAAGCTACGACATCGCCGTGCGCTTCCCGCCGGCCACGCGTTCCAGCCCGGACGCCATCGCCAACTTGAAGCTCAACGCCGCCAACGGTGCGAGGATTCCGCTGGCGCAGGTGGCCACCATCAGCACCACCTCGGGCGAAAGCGTGATCGTGCGCGAAATGGGACGGCGCCACATCATCGTGCGCCTGAATGCCCGCGGGCGCGACCTGGCCGGCTTCCTGGCCGAAGCGCGTCCGCTGGTGGCGCAAGCCGTGGCCGACGAGCACCAGCGCATCAGCGTCGAATGGGGCGGCCAGTTCGAAAACCTGCAGCGCGCGCAAAGCCGTCTGGCGCTGATTCTGCCGATGACCCTGGGCGCCATGTTCCTGCTGCTGTTTGGCCAGTTCCGCAACCTGCGCCAGCCCGCGCTGGTCTTGCTGGCCGTGCCGCTGGCCATGCTCGGTGGCCTGGCCGCGCTGCACCTGCGCGGCATGACCTTGAACGTGTCGAGCGCCGTCGGCTTCATCGCCCTGTTCGGCGTGGCCGTCCTGAATGCCGTCCTGATGCTGGCGCAGATCAACCGCTTGCGCAGCGACGAGGGGAAAAGCTTGCGCGAGGCCGTGCTGGAAGGCGCGCGCGACCGCATGCGTCCCGTACTGATGACGGCCACGGTGGCCGCCCTGGGCCTGACGCCGGCCATGCTGGCGACAGGCCTGGGCAGCGACGTGCAACGCCCGCTGGCCACCGTGGTGGTGGGCGGCCTGGTGACGGCAACCGCGCTCACCCTGCTGCTGTTGCCGGCCCTGTATTACCTGATCGAGGCGCACCTGCAACAACGCCGGACCGACACCGAAGGAGAGACCCATGACACGTTTTAATGTACTGCTGGCGGCCTGGCTGATTGCTCCATGCGCCATTGCCGCGCCCTTAAGCTTTGAAACCTATCTGTCCGCCGTGGAAAGCCACAGCCTGGAACTGCAGGCGCAGCAGCAGGGCATCACCTCGGCCAAGGCCGGCATCGGCATCGCCGGCTTGCGTCCCGATCCCGAGTTCACCCTGGGCGCCACGCGCGAGACGGTGCGCAGCGTCGAGCACCGTCCCGTCACGTGGAACCCTGCCATCAGCATGGCCATCGAGACGGGCGGCAAGCGCGCCGCGCGCCTGAAGGCGGCGCACAGCAATGTCGCGCTGGCCGAGGAAACGGTGGCCGGCTTCAGGAGCGAACTGTATGGCACGGCCGCCGCCGCGTTCACGGAAGCGTGCCGCACGCGCGAGGTCCTCGCGCGCAAGGAACAGACCATGGCGGCCCTGTCGAAGGTAGTCGAGGCGAATACCGTGCGGCGCAAGGCGGGCGACGTGGGCGGCATCGAGCTGCTGCAGTCGCGCGTGGAACGCGACCAGTTCCAGGCCGACCTGGCGCAGGCGCGCAGCGAGGCAGATAGCGCGATGCTGGCCCTGTCGCCGCCGCTGGGGCGCCAGTTCGATGGCTTGTTTCCGCAAGCGCAGCTGGCGTGCGACTTCGCCGCGTACGAGGGCGGCGACGCCGGCGTGCTGGTGCCGCAGGCGCTCGAGGCCCGCAACGACGTGCGCATCGCCCGCGCCACGCTGGACAACCTGCGCGACGGTGCGGCGCTGGTGCGCGCCAACCGCGCCGTCGATCCGACCGTGACCGTGGGCCTGGCCGCCGCGCGCGGCTACCATGACGGCATCGACGCCAGCGGCAATCCCGTCGATGGCGCGCCCCGCTCCCGTGCGCTGTCCATCTCGCTGGCCATCCCGATTCCCCTGTCGCGGCGTGACAAGGGCGACGTGGTGCAGGCCGAAGCGGGGGTCACGCAAGCGATGCTGGCCCTGCGCCAGGCCGAATTACAGGCGGAGACGCAAGTGCGCACGGCGCAGCGGCAGCTGCATGCGGCGCAGGACAGGCTGGCGCGCTACCGCGACGGCGTGCTGGTCGATGCGCAAAAGGTAGTCGACGGCGTGCGCCTGTCTTACTTCAGCGGCAATGCCTCGCTGCTGGAATGGCTGGCGGCGCAGCGCTCGGCCGATGACGCGTACCAGGGCTATGTGCAGGCGCGCGCCGATGCGGCCATGGCCAGCACGCAGCTGCAACTGGCGCTTGGCCAGCGGCCGCACTTGTAGCGGGGGAAGGGGAAACGAGGAGATACCGGCGCGGCGATGCCGCACCGGTCATCAGGAACGGGGAGTTACTGGGGCTGGGCGGGTGCGTCGCCCTCGGCGGCCGGATCTGCATCGACGTCGGCGTCGTCCGCTTCCGGCTCATCGCCTTCGCCGCCGTCGGCCGGCTTCGGATTGTTCTTCGCTTCCAGCTTGCGTCTGGCTTTTTCCTCGGCTTTCTTCTTCTTTTCCAGCTCTTTTTGCCGTTTTTCGTATTGGAAATTTGTCTTGGCCATTTACTACCTCTTTAGTTTTTTATTGTTACAGATAAGCACATAGGGCACATTATGACGCAGTTGGAGCAAATACAAAATTTTTAGCCGCGCGGATGATGCTGCGCATGCAGCAGTTTCAGCCGTTCGCGGGCCACATGCGTGTAAATCTGCGTGGTGGAAATATCGGAGTGCCCCAGTAACAATTGCACAACACGCAAGTCCGCGCCATGGTTGAGCAAATGCGTGGCGAACGCATGGCGCAAGGTATGCGGCGACAGCGGTGCCGTGATGCCGGCGCTCAACGCATGTTTCTTGATGATGACCCAGAACATTTGCCGCGTCATGGCGCCGCCGCGCCGCGTGACGAACAGGGCATCGTCCATCTGGCCATCGAGGATGACGCCGCGCGCTTCCTTCAGGTAGCGCTCGATCCACAGCCGCGCCTGCTCGCCGAACGGCACCAGGCGCGTCTTGCTGCCCTTGCCCGTGATGCGCAGCACGCCATCGTTCAGGCTCAGTTCCACCGATTTCAAGTCCACCAGCTCCGACACGCGCAAGCCGCTCGCATACATGAGCTCCAGCATCGTGCGTTCGCGCAGGCCCAGCGGCGTGCTGACGTCGGGCGCCGCCAGCAAGGCTTCCACTTGCGCTTCGCTCAAGGTGTGCACGAAGCGCGCCGGCTGCTTGGCCGAGACCATCTTCAGGCACGGATCGGCCGCGATATGCTTGTGCCGCAAGGCCAGCTGGTAAAAGCGCTTGAGCACGGACAAGCGCCGGTTCGACGAGGTCGCCTTGCTCTCGTCGTGGCGGGCCGCGAAATACGCGTCGATATCGGCCGTGGATACTTCGTACAGGCCCTCGCGCCCGGGCCGCGCCACTTCCAGCCAGCGCGCAAACAAGCGCATGTCGCGCCGGTAGGCATCGAGCGAGTTCTTCGACAAGCCGTCTTCCAGCCACAGGCTGTCGCAAAATTCATCGATCAGGGTAGTGTTGTCGGGCGCCAGCAGGCTGTTCATCATCGTTTGGACCATCCCATGCTCTCGACACCTTCATGCGCCAGCAGCCAGCGCTTGACGCCCAGGTGGAAGCCTGTCGCATCGTCGTGGTGGGCAAAGCCGCCCAGGCCGCCCGCGGCTGTGACCCGGTGGCAGGGGATCACCACGGGAAACCAGTTGGCGCCGCAAGCCTGGCCCACGGCGCGCGGGGCCGAGCCGATCAGGCGCGCCACGTCGCCATACGTGCGCACCTGGCCGCGCGGAATGCCGGCAATCGCCGCCCATACGCGCTGCTGGTAGGCGCTGCCCGCGTCTGCCAGTGGCAGGTCGAAGACATAATCGGGATCAAGGAAATAGCGCGCCAGTTGCCGGCACGCCCGCTCGGAGACGGCATCCTGCGCATCTTTTTCCGCGAAGTGCGACGGCAAATACACCAGTTCGCATACCTGGCCCTCCTGCGCACGCACGCCCATGGCGCCGAACGGTGCGGCCACGATGGCGCTGAACAGTTCACTGCCCTGTTGTTTTTTCATCTGCTGATCAAAGTTCAAGTGTGGCATATATACAACCTGCCGGCGCATCTGGCTGCGCCCTAGTGATTATGCACCGACTTTGGGCGTGCCGGCGGACGTTTCCCCCGCACGAAAAAAAAGCGCACCAGTCGGTGCGCTTCAAATATTGCTTCACGTTCCCGGTCGTTTGGGTCCGCCGGTGCCGGCTTGTGGCCGCAGACAGCTATGACTCAACAACTTCTGTGAAACGTGTGTCTCCTCAATATATCCCCGGTATCAATACCGTTTTTATAGACCACTCCCCCACTAACCTTGTTACCAATTCTGTATTTCAGCCTTGCTACCAGGGCGCATATGCATATACGTGTTTCCCCTTAAGGCTGCCCATCATAGCGCATTTATTCGGCCGGATCGACTTTTTTTGCACCATGACGGGGACAACTGTTTTAGTTGTAAATTAAATTTGGCAACCACAGCGAGATTTGTGGTACGTAGGTAATCAGCACGAGGAAGCCCAGCATCGTCAGCAGCCACGGCATCACGGCCACGGTCAGCTCCGAGATGCCCATCTTCGTGATGCCGGACGCCACGTACAGGTTCAGGCCCACGGGCGGATGGCACATGCCCACTTCCATGTTGACCACGATCAAGATGCCGAAGTGCACAGGGTCGATGCCCAGCTTCATGGCCACGGGGAACAGAATCGGCGCCATGATCAGCACGATGGACGACGGTTCCATGACGTTACCAGCCAACAACAGCAGCACGTTGACCACCAACAAGAAGCTGATCACGCCCAGGCCCTTGCCTGTGATCCATTCGGCCATCGCTTGCGGGATGTTTTCGCTGGTCATCAGGAACGAGAACAGCACGGCATTCGTGATGATGTACAACAGCATCGCCGACATGGCGGCCGAATCGAGCAAGACCTTGCCCACTTGCTTGATCTTCAAGTCCTTGTAGACGAAGACGGCGATGATGAAGGCGTACACGGCGGCCATGGCGGCCGCTTCCGTCGGCGTGAAGGCGCCCGAATAGATGCCGCCCATGACGATGACGATCAGCAACAAGCCCCAGGCGCTTTTCTTGAACGTCACAAAGCGCTCGCCCCAGCTGGCCTTCTGCATGCGCGGATAATTGTGCTTGCGCGCCAAGAACCACGTGGTCAGGCCCAGCAGCATGGCCAGCATCATGCCGGGAATCACACCCGCCATAAACAGTTTGCCAACGGACGTGTTGGTGCTGACGGAATACATCACCATCACGATCGATGGCGGTATCAAGATGCCCAGGGCGCCCGAGGTGGTGATGACGCCGGCGCCGAAACCGCGCGGATAGCCCTGCTTGACCATGGCCGGCAGGATGATGGAACCGATCGCCACCACGGTGGCGGGGCTGGAACCGGAGACGGCGGCAAACAGCGCGCACGCCATCACGCCGGCCAGCGCCAGGCCGCCATGCCAGTGGCCCACCATGGAGCTGGCGAAGTTGATCATGCGCCGCGCCACCCCGCCATGCGTGAGGAAGTTGCCCGCCAAAATGAAGAACGGGATGGCCATGATTTCGAATTTTTCGATGCCCGTGAAAATTTTCAGGGCCACCGATTCGATGGGCACGCTGGTCATGGTAAACAGGAACGTCAGTACCGTCAGGCCCAGCGAAATGGAAATGGGCATGCCGGTCAGCATCAGCGCCAGCAGCAATACAAAGATGATCAGCGCGTTCATGCCTTGGCTCCTTTTTCTTCAGCCGTCAATTCGTCTTCCAGCCCCTCGACATGCGAATGGTCGTGTTTCGGCAAGGCGCCCGTCTTGATGAAATGCACCATCACCTGCAGGAAGCGGAAGCACATCAGGTAGGAACCCAGCGGGACGGCCAGGTAAACCAGCCACATCGGCACTTCCATGTCGGCCGACGTCTGGTCCGTGTGGCCGATCGACCACACGAAGCTGGCGCCCAGGGTGCCCACGATGCCCGTAAACAGGGCGCCGGCCCCCAGGCCGAAGACGATGAAACGGTCGCGCCAGCGGGGATTCATGCGGTTGATCAAGACGTCGACGCCCACGTGGATGCCCGTGCGCACGCCGTACGCGGCGCCGAACTTGGCCATCCAGACGAACATGTAGATGCACAGTTCCTGGGCCCAGCTGGTATTGATTTGAATCAGGAAGTCTTGCACGACCGGTATCGGCAAGCCGGCCAGATAGCGGTGCACGACCGCGACGAAGATGATGAAGGTGGCCGCGCCCATCAGGGTCGCGATCAGCCACTCTTCCAGGTGATCCAGAAATTTCATGGTGGACTTTCAAAGAATGCGGGTACACGCACTCCCGCGCAGGACGCGCAGGAGTCGTTCAAACGGACTGGCAGGGTGCCCTGCCTGCCGCGCCAGGCGGCGCGGCGCGCTACAGCCTGCGGCTTACTTCGCGCTTTCCTTGTTGATGGCCGAGATCAGATCTTTGCCGATGCGCCCTTCCATGGCCTTCTGCACGGGCGCCAGCGCCTTGCGCCACTCGGCCTGCTCCTGCACCGTCAGGGTATAGATCTGCGTCCTGCCCGCCTTCTTGATGGCGTCGAGGGCCTGGTCATTGTCGCGCTGGGCGATGGCTTTTTCAAACGTGGTCGCCTCGCGCATGGCTTTTTCCAGCTGGCCGCGGATTTCGGGCGGCAAGCCATCCCAGAATTTCTTGTTGACGATGACGGCATAGCCCAGGTAACCGTGGTTCGACACGGTCACGTGCTTTTGCACTTCATGCATCTTTTGCGTGTACATATTCGATGGCGGATTTTCCGTACCGTCGACCACGCCCGTCTGCAGCGCCTGATACACTTCCGAGAAGGCCAGCACCTGCGGGTTGGCGCCTAGCGCGCGCATCTGCGCGTCGAGCACCTTGGACGACTGGATGCGCATTTTCAGGCCCTTGAAATCGGCCGGCGTATGCAGCGGCTTGTTGGCCGACATCACCTTGAAGCCGTTATCCCAGTAGGCCAGGCCCGTGATACCCTTGGGTTCCAGTTTCTTCAGCAGGCTCTTGCCGATTTCGCCTTCGGTGACGTTGTACAGCGCCGTCTTGGTGGGGAAGATGTAGGGCAGGTCGAACGCTTCGAATTCCTTTACGCCCAGGGGGCCGAACTTGGCCAGCGACGGCGCCAGCATCTGCACGGCGCCCAGCTGCAGGGCTTCGAGTTCTTCCTTGTCCTTGTACAGCTGGCTGTTCGGGTAGAGTTCGACCTTGACCTTGCCATTCGTGGCTTTCTCGGCCAGCTGCTTGAAGCGCTCGGCGGCCTGGCCTTTCGGCGTATCGGTGGCCACGACGTGGCTGAATTTGATGACGATGGGCGCTTGCGCGTAGGCGTGGACGCCAGCGGTGGCGCCGATGGCGGCGCACAGCGCGACGAACAGGGTTTTCATTGGCGGCAGTTGCATTTTTGTCTCCTGAGTGGTTTTTTAAAAAACTTTATTTTTTGTCTACTTGGATATTGTGCCAAAGAAACTACTCCGGCTATTGTGGTTAACCACAATAGCCGGCTCCCGATAAGCCGCTACCCTGCCAGCCATGCCGACTCCCCCCACCTTTGCGCGCCGCTTCAAGCTATCGAGCCCGATGCGCTGGCTGCTGCCCGTCATCCTGCTGCTGCTGTTCCTGTCCATCCTGTTCTGGCTGCCCTGGCAGGCGCGCCAGATGGAAAGCAACGAACGCCAGGAGCAGCTGATCGCCGACACCCTGTGGGTGGAGCAAACCATCCGCTTCCAGCTGGCGCGCAACGAGGAAAGCCTGTTCAACCTGGGCGTGGACATCGCCAGCGCCTCGCTGGGCGCGGAAAAAGTGCACGAACGGCTGCAGCAGATGCTGCGCAATGGCCGCGAATTGCAGCGCGTGCTGTGGCTCGACACCAGCGGCAAGGTGCTGGCTACCAGCGACAACAGCCTGCCGCATGCGTTGTCGTTTTCGCCGGCCTCTCTGACGGCGGCCGACAATGCGCGCCGCCTGCACCGGGGACAGTACGCCCAGCCTTCGCAGCAAAGCGGCTTTCCCGACGCTCCGCCCGGCGCCATGCTGATGGATTACCACCAGCCCCTGTTCGACGGCCAGCGCTATGTCGGCAGCCTGGTGGCCACCTACCAGATCAGCAGCCTGCTCGATGAAATGGTGCCGTGGTGGTTTGCGCAGGATAACCAGATTTCGCTGATCGACCGCGACGACAAGGTGCTGGCGCGGCGCGCCGCCGCCGGTCCCGGCCACGGCGTGTACACGCACAAGCGCGCGCTCGACGTGCCCGGCGCCACCATCACCCTGTTTACCGACAGCGTGAAAAGCCAGCCCAAGCTGCTGCCCAATCTGCTGGTCGGCTCCGTCATCGCCCTGTCGCTGGGTTTATTATGGAGTCTGCTGGCCCTGTGGCGGCACATCTCGCGCCGCCTGGTGGCCGAAGGCGCGCTGCGCCAGCAGATGCTGTTTCGCACGGCGATGGAAAACTCGCTGGTGACGGGCATGCGCGCGCGCGACCTGGAAGGCCGCGTCACCTATGTCAATCCCGCGTTTTGCCAGATCGTCGGCTATCCGCCCGAGGAAATCCTGGGGCGCCTGCCCCCCATGCCCTACTGGGTGCCCGAGGCGCTGGAAGAATATCAGCAGCGCTTCGTCAAGGCGCTGGCCGGCAATCCCACGCCGCAGTTCGAGACCTATTTCCAGCGCCCGGACGGCACGCGCGTGCCCGTGCTGATCTTCGAGGCCCCGCTGGTGGACAAGAACGGCCAGCAGACGGGCTGGATGGGTTCCGTGCTCGACATCTCGGACCGCAAGCGGGTCGAGGAACTGAATCGCCAGCAGCAGGAAAAGCTGCAAACGAGCTCGCGCCTGGCCACCATGGGCGAGCTGGCGTCGATGCTGGCGCATGAATTAAATCAGCCGCTGGCGGCCATTTCCAGCTACACGACGGGCGCGCTGAACCTGATCCGCCGCGCCATCGACAGCGGCGCGCCCGTCGAGCCGAATACCCTGAAGCCGGCGCTGGAACAGGCCAGCGCGCAGGCGCAGCGGGCCGGCCAGATCATCCGCAGCGTGCACGATTTCGTGCGCAAGAGCGAGCCGCAGCGCCAGGATATCGCCATCCGCACCCTGATCGACGGCATCCGCGCGCTGATCGACCTGCAGGCGCGCAAATACTATGTCACCATCCAGGAAGAGCTGCCGCCGGACCTGCCGCTGCTGCGTGCCGATCCCGTGATGATCGAGCAAGTGCTGCTGAACCTGACGCGCAACGCCATCGAGGCTATGCAGGATGCGGCGCCGGGACGGCGTATCATGCGCCTGCGGGCCAGCCACGACGCGCAGCAAGGCATGGTGACGGTGGACGTGATCGACCATGGACATGGCATCCCGCAGGACGTGGCCGAGCGGCTGTTTTCGCCGTTTTTCTCGACCAAGTCCGAAGGCATGGGCATGGGCCTGAACATCTGCCGCACCGCCATCGAATTTCACGGCGGCGCGCTGACCTTCGGCGCCAACCCCGCTGGCGGTACGATCTTTACATTCAGCGTGCCGGCCGCGCCGCGCGCGCCGCACTCGCCTTAACGAATAACGCATAACGACAATCCGGAGACACCATGCTGCACATTATTGACGACGAAGAGGTCGTACGCGACTCCCTGTCCTGGCTGGCCGCCTCGCGCAGCATTGAGGCGCGCAACTACGCCAGCGCCCAGCAATTCCTCGATAGCCTGGACGGCAGCTTCGACGCCGCCGGCGACTGCGTGCTGCTTGACGTGCGCATGCCCGACATGAACGGCATCGCCCTGTTCGACCAGCTGGTCAAGCGCGACCTGACAGCGCGCCTGCCCGTGATTTTCCTCACCGGCCACGGCGACGTGCCGATGGCCGTCGACAGCCTGAAACGGGGCGCTTTCGATTTCTTTGAAAAGCCGTTCAACGACAACGACCTGATGGACCGCGTGCAGCAGGGACTGACCAACTCGCGCCAGGCAGGCGAACTGGCTGCCGTGCACGCGCGCCTGGCCACCCTGTCGACGCGCGAGCGCGAAGTGCTGGACCTGATTCTGGCGGGGAAGATGAACAAGGTGGTGGCCGACAAGCTGGGCATCAGCATGCGCACCGTGGAAGTCCACCGCGCGCATATCTTCGACAAGATGCAGGTCAAGACGGCGGTGGAGCTTGCGGGGTTGTTGAAGTAGACTGAAATCCGGGGTCAGACCCCGGATCGAGGTTTCAAGTATCTAATCAGTCGTCGTGATGCTCATGGTGCTCTTCCACGCCATGCTTCCAGTAGCTGGCCACGTGCAGATGCTGCTTCGGCACCCCGGCGTCGATGAAATGCCCGCGCAAGCCCTGCACCTGCGCATGCTCGCACGCCACCCACACATAGCCATCGCCATCCTGCGGCAAGGCGACCTGCGCCAACGCTTCCAGCAGCAGCGGTCCCTTGCGGCCATGGCGCGCCACCCAGCGCACATCCAGCTGCGCCGCGCACTCCAACGCGATCTGTTCGCCGTCTTCGACGATCTCGATCACGGCCGTCGCGCGCGCCGTGGCCGGCAGCTGCTCCAGGCGGCGGGCAATGGCCGGCAAGGCCGTCTGGTCGCCCACCAGCACATACCAGTCGAAATCAAGCGGCACCAGCATCGAGCCGCGCGGTCCGCCCACGCCCAGGGTCTGGCCGGGTGCAGCTTGCGCCGCCCAGCTGGCTGCGGGGCCGTCGCCATGCAGCACGAAGTCGATTTCCAGCTCGCGCCGCGCCGCGTCGTAGCGGCGCGGCGTGTAGTTGCGAGCGATGGGACGCGCGCCTTCCGCGTACTGGATGGGATTCGAACCATTGCCCAGCACGGGAAACACGGGCACCGTTTCGCCGGAGGCGGGGAAGAACAGCTTCACGTGGTCGTCGTGCGCCGGCGAGACAAAGCCGTCCAGGTCGTCGCCGGCCAGGGTGATGCGGCGCATGTGCGGCGTCAGCTGCTCGGTGCGCACGACGGTGAGCACGCGCAGTTTCAAGTCATGCCGCACGCGCTCGATGACATGCGGGCGTGGTGTTGCTGGTGATGCAGTAGTCATGGCTTATCCTTGTAAAGTAGGCTCAGTGGCCGTCGACGATGGCGTTGGCCGCCTGTTCCAGCACGGCCGAGACGCGCTCGGCTTCCGCGTCGCTCCAGTTGGTCTTGTTCAGCAACAGCGCATGCTTGAGGGTGTGCATGGCCTGGCGCACGCGCTCGGGCAAGGCGTTGCGCGCCTGGACGCGGGCAAACATGTCGAGGCGCGCCAGGATGCCGTCCACCTGGGCGCGGTTCTCGTCGAGGTAAGCGCGGCCCAGGTCCGTGATCGTGTAGAGCTTCTTGCCGCTGGCGCTTTCGGAGGACGTCACGTGGTCCTGCTCTTCCAGCAGGGTCAGGGTCGGATACACGGCGCCCGGGCTGGGGGCATAGGCGCCGCCGCAACGCTCTTCGATGGCCTTGATGATTTCATAGCCGTGGCGGGGGCTGATCTCGATCAGCGCCAGCACGATCAGGGGCAGGTCGCCGCGGCCGAAGACGCGCTCGGCCCGTTCGCCGCGCCCGCCCCGGCCACCGGGGCCGCCAGGGCCCATGCCGTCGCCGCGCTCGTCGAAGCCACGCGGACCGCGGCCGTGCAGGTAGTGTTCGTGGCGGTGTTCGCCGTGATGGTGGTGCTGGCCACAATGACCGTGATGATGATGGTGGCCGCCGTGGCCGTGTTCTGCGTGGTGTGAGTTTCTCATGTTTTCTCTTTAAAGATATATCGTTAGTAGGTATCGACATTTTATAACGATATATCGATAAGTCAAGGAGAAATTTGTTATGCTCGTCTTTCTTCAATCGACACGTCCCTGCCATGCCTGACAAAACCACCGCTGACAAAATGTATGTGAAAAATGCCCAAGCCCTGGCCGTGCTAAATGACGGCGGCGAGCACGATGCCCTGCTGGCGCAGCTGCCGGCCGAGCGGCGGGTGAGTGAAGGAGAAAGCGCCGACTGGATCGTGCTGTTCGCGCGCAGCCGCGCGGAACTGGAACGGTTCCTGCCGGTGGCGCAGGCGCGCCTGGCGCCCGGCGGCGCGGTCTGGGTGGCGTACCGCAAGGGTGGCGTGAAGGCGGGCAGCGACATCCACCGCGACGATATCCGCAATTTTGCGCAAACCATGGGACTCGACAGCGTGGCAATGATCGCCATCGATGCAAACTGGTCGGCGCTGCGCCTGAAGCAGGCTTGATAGGGGGTTAAACGACGCCGTGCAAGGCCAGCGCCCACTCGACGTGCTCCCGCACGATGGCCGATGGGTGCTCGCGGCGCGACAGCAGGGCCGCGACGATGTCGGCCTGGCCCCGGGCCTTGGCGGCCGCGTTGCCCATGCCGACGGCCAGGTTGCGCAGCCAGCGTTCGTGGCCGATGCGGCGAATCGCGCTGCCTTCCATGCGGCGGTTGAATTCTTCTTCCGTCCAGGCGAACAGCTCCACCATGCCGGCGCTGCCCAGGCTGTGGCGCTCGTCGAAATCGGGCACCACGGCGCGCTGAGCGAACTTGTTCCACGGGCAGACGGTCTGGCAATCGTCGCAGCCGTACACCTTGTTGCCGATCAAAGGCCGCATCTCCACGGGAATGGCGCCCTTCAATTCGATGGTCAGGTAGGAGATGCAGCGGCGCGCATCGAGCTTGTGCGGCCCCAGGATGGCTTGCGTCGGGCACACCGTGATGCATGCCGAGCACTGGCCGCAGCGCGGCGTTTCCGGCGGATCCACGGGCAGCGGCACGTCGATGAGGATCTCGCCAAGGAAAAAGAAGGAGCCGCCCTGGCGGTTGATCAGCAAGGTGTGCTTGCCGCGCCAACCCAAGCCGCCCTTTTGCGCCAGCTCGACTTCCATCACGGGCGCCGAATCGCTGAAGACGCGGTAGCCGAAGTCGCCGATTTCGCCCTTGATGCGCTCGGCCAGCTGCTGCAGGCGCGAACGCATCACCTTGTGGTAGTCGCGGCCCCGCGCATACACGGAGATCACGGCCGCCGCGGGATCGGCGTCGCGCGCCGCCTCGCGTTCGCGCCAGTCGGGCCCCAGCGCCGGTGGCAAATAATTCATGCGCGCGCTGATGGCGCGCACCGTGCCCGGCACCAGTTCGGCCGGGCGGGCGCGCTTCATGCCGTGGCTGGCCATGTAATCCATTTCGCCGTGATACCCTGCATCGAGCCAGGCTTGCAAGGGCGCTTCCATGTGCGACAGGTCCACGTCGGCGATGCGCACCTCGGCAAAACCCAGCTCGCGCCCCCATTCTTTAATGGTGCGCGCCAAGGAGGCGAGATCGGTGACGGTGGCGGACATAGGGGACTTTACGGAAAACGGCAGGCGCGCGGGCGGTTACAATGACAGCAGCCTCCATTTTATGCGATACAGAAGATAATGACCGAACACTTCAAAGCCCACCTCCACGACGAAGCCGGCACCGCCGCGCTGGGTGCCGCGCTGGCGCGCGCGCTGGCGCCGGGCCTGGCGATCTACCTGCACGGCGACCTGGGCGCCGGCAAGACGGCCCTCACGCGCGCGCTGCTGCACGCGGCAGGCCATGCTGGCCACGTGAAAAGCCCCACCTACACCTTGTCCGAACCGTACACGGTGCAGCTCGATGGCCAGAGCGTCAACGTCATCCACTTCGACCTGTACCGCATGGGCAGCGCCGAGGAATTCCTCGACGCCGGTTTTCGCGAAGACTTCGACGGCCGCAATATCTGCATCGTCGAATGGCCGGAGAAAGCCGAACCGGTGCTGCCGCCGGCGGACCTGAATATTTATTTGAACGTTGCGGGTACAGGACGTGATGTAGAATTGCAAGCGTCTTCTGAATTGGGTCTGTCATGCCTTCACCGTCTCAAATTCGCCCCGAACCTTTGATCTCCTCGCCCATCACCCGGCGCACGGTGCTCAAGGCCGGCGGCACCCTGCTGTTGTCCGTGTTCGCGCCCATGTCGGCGATGGCGGCGCAAATTCTCGCCGTGCGCGTCTGGCCGGCCGAGGACTACACCCGCGTCACCCTGGAAAATGACAGCATCCTCAAGGCGACCCACTTCATCGTCAAGGATCCGGAACGGCTGGTGGTCGACATCGAAGGCCTGGAACTCAATCCCACCCTGAAGGGCCTGGTGGCGAAGATCCAGTCGAACGACCCGTATATCAAGCAGGTGCGCGTGGGCCAGAACCGGCCCAACGTGGTGCGCCTGGTGTTCGACCTGAAGGAAGAAGTCACGCCGCAGCTGTTTACCCTGCCGCCGGCCGGCTCCTACAACCACCGTTTGATCTTCGACCTGTATCCCGTGCGCGAGCCGGACCTGATCGCGCAGATGATCGAAAAGGGCGACTGGTCGAGCGACCCGGCCAAGCCGCCCATGGCCGGCACGCATACGCCGCCGCCCGCGCTGCCCCTGCCCGAGAGCGGCAAGCCGCCCGTGGCCGCCGTGGCGCCGCCGGTAGCGCCCATCGTGCCGCCCGTACCCGACGTCCGTCCGGAGCAGCGCCCCGAAGCGCGCCCGCTGCCGGGCCAGAAAGTGGTGCGCATGATTACCATCGCGCTCGATCCCGGCCACGGCGGCGAAGACCCGGGCGCCATGGGCAGCCGGGGCAGCCGCGAAAAAGACGTGGTACTGGCCATCGCCAAGCGCCTCAAGACCAAGCTGGAACTGCAGCCCAACATGCGCGTCATGCTCACGCGCGACGCCGACTTCTTTGTCCCGCTGGGCATGCGCGTGGAAAAGGCGCGCAAGGTGCAGGCCGACCTGTTCGTCTCCATCCACGCCGACGCCTTCATCCAGCCGACGGCGCGCGGCTCGTCCGTGTTCGTGCTGTCCGAAAAGGGCGCCACCTCGACGGCCGCGCGCTGGCTGGCCAACAAGGAAAACCAGGCCGACCTGATCGGCGGCGTCAACGTGAAGAACCACGACAAGCAGCTGGCCAGCGTGCTGCTCGACCTGTCGACGACGGCGCAGATCAATGACAGCATGAAGCTGGGCAAGGCCGTGCTGCGCGAAATCGGCGGCATCAACCGCCTGCACAAGGGTTCCGTCGAGCAGGCCGGCTTCGCCGTGCTGAAGGCGCCCGACATTCCCTCCATCCTGATCGAGACGGCGTTCATCTCGAACCCGGAAGAAGAAGCCAAGCTGACCGACAACGGCTACCAGGACCAGATGGCCGACGCCATCGTCACGGGCATCAAGAATTACTTTGCCAAGAATCCGCCGCTGGCGAAAAGCCGCCTGACCTGACATGAAAGCCTAGCATGAGCAACAGCACTTTTGGCCAGCTACCAGCCGTGACCATCCGCGCCGCCGACGGCGCGCAGGCGACCGTCACCCTGTACGGCGGCCACCTGGTCTCGTGGCGGACCAGCGATGGCCAGGAGCGCCTGTTCTGCAGCCGTGCATCGAGCCTCGATGGTAGCCGCGCCATCCGTGGCGGCGTGCCCGTGATCTTCCCCCAGTTCGGCGCGCGCGGCACGGGCATGCGCCACGGCTTTGCGCGCGTGGCGACATGGCAGCTGGAATCGACGGGCGACGCCGATGGCGCAGCCTGGGCGCAATTTGTCCTGACCCAGGCTGACTTGCCGGAAGCGATCGCCGCCGCCTGGCCTTATGCCTTCACCCTGCACCTGCGCGTGGCCGTCAAGGCGCAATCGCTGGAACTGCACCTGTCCGTGCACAACACGGGCGAACAGGCGTTTCCGTTCTCGGCCGCCCTGCACAGCTATTTTGCGATTGATCAATTGAGCGAGGCGCGCATTGGCGGCCTGCAACGCGTGCGCTATTCGGACGAGACGCCGCAAGACGCCTTGCAGGCGGAAGAGGTGCTGCAATTCGAGGACAAACTGGACCGCATCTACTACCAGTTGCCGGGCGCCTTGAGCCTGCAATCCGGCAGCCATACCCTGCGCCTGGAACAGCAGGGCTTTACGGATGCCGTCGTGTGGAACCCCGGTGCGCAAGACGCGGCCGCCCTGTCCGACCTGGCCGACGACGAGTACCAGCGCTTCCTCTGCATCGAGCCAGCCCTGATCCAGCCCGATCTGCTGGCTGCCGGCGCCGAATGGACCGGCCGCCAGCGCCTTGAATTTACATAAGAGTGACTGAACAAGTCCAGGGCTAGGCGCCTCGCCGAAGGCAGTACGCATGTACGACGAGGCGGGGTAACAACGCCATGGGCTTTTCGCAGGCGCTCTTAATTCGACTCCTTGATGATGCGGCCGTTGGCAGGCTGAATCGGGCGCGCATTCAAGGGATACAAACGGCTGAACAGCGCCATCTGCGCCGGCGAAGCCTGCACCGGCTGCTTCATCACCATCCACAACACGCCTTCGCTGCAAGGCGGCTCCGTCATCGACCCCATGTAGGTGTAGTAATCGCGCCGCGTCGGCAGCATCTCGGCCGGGTCGAGCAGGATGGTCGGCTGCATGGTCTCGAATTTTTCCAGCGGCAGATTATTCCACACGGTCTGGATGGTCGCCTGCGGCGCACCCCGCTCCAGCAACAACGCCAGCACGGCTTGCCGGCCTTCCGCATCGCGGTGCACCAGGTGCACCACCATCTCGAAAGCCTTGCCGTTGATGCGCTCTTCGGACGGCCGGTGGAAATGAAATTGCTGCAGCTCGAACATGCGGTTCTGCACCGTGATGTAATTGCCGCCGCTGACGCCCACCTGCACCGTGTGGCCATTGTCGACTACATTGAACGACGACGGGTGGTAGTCAAAGCTGATCTGCTCGAGTTCCACCTTCATGCCATCGCGGATGTCGATCGGCGACTGGCGGTTGCCATTGCCGCACTTGGCCCAGTCGACATTGATCTTGCTCCAGTTGGACGGGCCGCTGTCGCCCTCGTACGACCAGTGCGTACCGCGCGGCACGGGTGGCGGTGGCGGCGGCGCGGCCTTCACCACGGCGGCGCGCTTGGCGCGGGCGGCGGCGCGGGCCGCCTGGGTGGCGCGCATTTCCGCCAGGCGCGCCGCGATGCGTTCGGACAAGTCGACTTCGGCCGCTTCTTCCTTCTCGCGCGCCGTCGGCGCGACGACGACAGGCGCCTTGGCCTCCTTGCCCTTCACCGATTCGGTCAGGGTTTTCATGGCGGCCGCACGCGCCGACGCCGACATGGGCGCGGATGCAGCGGCGCTCGCCGAAGCGGGGGCATCTTTGGCGCTTGCCATGGCCGCCATCGCGGCAAGGCTGCAAGCTAACAGGGCGCTCAAATGTCGCATGGAAATCCAGAAAGTGAGAATACCCTCTGGTTTACGGCTGGAAAGCAACAAAACTTGAATCAGGGCGGGAGCAAAACAGAAACAAGACAGAGAAAAACGGGATCCGGGGCCGGCTGCGGGCTGTGCCGCAGCGCACTGGCCCCGGATCCATGCGGCCTTACGCCGACTTGCCGACCATACGCTTGTAGAGTTTCCACATGCCGCCCAACACCACCGGCACGACGGCGGCGCCGACTCCGATCAGCACGATCAAGGTCAGGTGGTCGCGGATCCATGGGATATTGCCGAAGAAGTAACCGGCCGTCACCAGACCGACCACCCACAACAGGGCGCCCGTCACGTTGTACATCTGGAAGCGCGCATGCGTCATGTCGGAAATGCCGGCCACGAACGGCGCGAAGGTGCGCACCACCGGCACGAAACGGGCCAGGATGATGGTCTTGCCACCGTGCTTTTCAAAGAATTCATGCGTGCGGCGCATGGCATCCTTGTTGATCCAGCGGTAATCGTGGGTAAACACCCTTTGCCCGATGGCCTCGCCTATCCAGTAATTGAGCGTGTTGCCCGTGACGGCGGCCGTCACCAGCAAGGCTATCAGCAAGCCCAGGTGCATCTGTCCCGTCGCGCAAAACGCGCCGGCGATAAACAATAAGGTATCCCCAGGGAAGAAAAACAGCACCACGAGGCCTGTTTCGCAAAAAATAATGGCAAACAGCACTGCATACACGAGGGTACCGTACTGCTCGATCAAGAGACCCAGCGTCTTGTCGACATGCACGATCATGTCGAGGAATTGCACAAAATCCATATATTTTTCCCTAAAGGTAGCGGCGGAATCATACACCACCCGGCCAGCGCAACGGCAGTCCCCGGGCCGATATTTCGTGATTAATTCGGCAGCGCCCCTGGCGGCGTGGCATTTTAAGTAAAGGTTAAGGAAACGCCTTATCGGCAGGCAACTGTCAGGATTACCATATGCAATGTTTTTCCAACGAAATATTGGCATTCCGGTATACACTTTCTGCACGGCGCAACCCGCGCCGACCAGGAGAAAACATGTATCGACACCCACTGAGCGGCCTGACCATGGCCACCGTACTGGGCCTTGCACATCTGACTGCCCACGCGGCGCCCGTCCAGATCAAGGCGCCCGCCGAACTGCCCGCCAAAGCGACCTTGGCCGACGTGATCAAGGCTTCGAAGCCGTCCGACTGGCGTGCGCTGGACCCGGACAACACCCTGTACCTGGACATTCCCGCCGGCCGCGTGGTGATCGAACTGGCGCCGGACTTCGCGCCGAAACACGTGGCCAACATCAAGGCCCTGGTCGCCGAGCAGTATTACGACGGCCTGGCCATCACGCGCGCGCAGGACAATTGGGTGGCGCAGTGGGGCGATCCGAACGAGAAAAATCCAAAACCGATCCAGCATGCCCAGCGCACCCTGCCCGGCGAATTTACGGTACCTTTGACAAACGTCAAGAACTTCACGCGCCTGCCGGACGTCGATGGCTATGCGCCGCAAGTCGGCCATTCGAACGGTTTCCCGTCCGCGCGCGATCCGAAAACCGGCACGGCCTGGCTCACGCATTGTTATGCCACCGTGGGCGTGGGGCGCGACAGCGCCAGCGACAGCGGCGGCGGCACGGAGCTGTACGCCGTCATCGGCCAATCGCCGCGCCACCTGGACCGCGACATCACCGTCGTCGGCAGAGTCGTCTCCGGCATGCCATTGCTGTCCACCCTGCCCCGCGGCACGGGCCCCATGGGCTTTTATGACAGCCCCGAGAAAAACGTGCCGATCAAGGCCATCCGCCTGGCCGCCAGCGTGCCTTTGGCGCAGCGCAGCAACCTGGAAGTGATGCGTACCGACAGCGCCGCCTACCAGGCCGTGCTGGAAGCCCAGCGCCACCGCGGCGGCCCGTGGAGCAAGGTCACGGCCGGCCATGTCGACGTGTGCAATGCGCCGATACCGGTGCGGGAGGTGGCGAAGTAGCCGGTGCCCGGCAATTCGCAACCCGTTATAATCAGGGGATGAACGCTCCCATCACGCCCCACCGCCCGATCCAGGCCCTGCCTGACCAGTTGATTTCGCAAATCGCCGCCGGCGAGGTGGTCGAACGGCCATCCGCCGTCGTCAAAGAGCTGCTGGAAAACGCGCTCGACTCCGGCGCCACGCAGATCACGGTGCGGCTGGAAGAAGGGGGCGTGAAACGCATCGCGATTACCGATAACGGGCGCGGCATCGACAAAGATCAGCTGCCGCTGGCCTTGGCACGCCACGCCACGTCGAAGATCGCGTCCCTGCACGACCTGGAAAACGTGGGTACCCTGGGCTTTCGCGGCGAAGCGCTGGCCTCGATCGCGTCGGTCGCCGCCGTCACCGTGACGTCGCGCACGGCCGACGCGGCCCACGCGTGGGAAATCGTCGGCTCGCACAATGGCAGCGTCTCGCCGTCGTCCGGCGCGCACGGCACCACGGTTGACGTGCAAGACCTGTATTTCAACACGCCCGCGCGGCGCAAATTCCTCAAATCGGAACAGACGGAGTATGGCCACTGCGCCGAAGTCGTGCGCCGCATCGCCCTGGCGCGGCCGGACGTATCGTTCTCGCTGTCGCACAACGGCCGCACCATCGACCAGTGGAATATCAGCGAACTGGCCAAGCGCAGCGCCCACATCCTGGGCAATGACTTCGCCGAAGCCCGCCTGGCGCTGGACGAATCGGCCGGCACCTTGCGCATTCACGGCTTTGCCGGCTTGCCGACGGCGTCCAAGGCGCGCGCCGACGGCCAGTTCTTTTATGTCAACGGGCGCTTCGTGCGCGACAAGCTGCTGGTGCACGCCGTGCGCATGGCCTACCAGGACGTGCTGCACGGCGACCGTTTTCCCTCCTACGTGCTGGCGCTCGACCTCGACCCGGCGCTGGTTGACGTCAACGTGCACCCGTCGAAGATCGAAGTGCGTTTCCGCGACAGCCGCTCCGTGCACCAATTCGTTTTCCACGCGGTGCAGCGCGCGCTGGCGCAAACGTCAGCCACGGCCTTCGGCAGCGTGCCGGCGCCCCTGCCGGCCGCCTCCAGCCTCGGCGGTGATACCGCGGGCGCAGGTTTGGGTGGACCTGGCATCTGGCGCCGCGAACAGACGCAAACGTCGTTCGGCGCGCAATTCACGAATACCTTCGCGCCCGCCTCGCCCGGCGCGGCCCGCCCGTTTTTTGCCGACGCACCAGGCGTAGCCCAGGACACGGCGGCCTACGGCGCCCTGTTCGGCGGCGCCGCCTCCTCGCCGATCACGCAGGCGGAGCCCTACATCGCCTCGCCCGAAGCGATGGCGCGCGAAGAATATCCGCTGGGCTTTGCCCTGGCCCAGCTGCACGGCATTTATATATTGGCGCAAAATACCAAGGGCCTGGTGCTGGTCGACATGCACGCGGCGCATGAGCGCATCCTGTACGAACAGCTGAAAAACGCGCTGCAGGCGCAGGTGTCCGGCCAGGACATGCAGGTGCAATCCTTGCTGATCCCCGTGACGTTTTATGCGGACGCCATCGAAGTGTCGACGGCGAATGAAAACCAGGACACCTTGAAGGCGCTGGGCTTCGACATCGCCGCCCTGTCGCCCACCACCCTGGCCGTGCGTTCCGTGCCGACCCTGCTGAAAAACGCCGACGCGCAAACGCTGGCGCGCGACGTACTGCGCGACGTGCGCGAATACGGCGGCTCGCGCGTGCTGATCGAGCGCCAGAACGAATTGCTGGGCACCCTGGCCTGCCACACGGCCGTGCGCGCCAACCGGATTTTATCGGTACAGGAAATGAACGCCCTGCTGCGCCAGATGGAAAGCACGGAACGCGCGGACCAGTGCAACCATGGCCGGCCGACGTGGGTGCAGGTCGAGATCAACGCGCTCGATAAACTGTTCCTGCGCGGCCAATAAAAGAACCTGAAAAACGTCCATGGCGGCGTTGCACTGCCTCGCCGTACTGGTCGTACTGTCTTCGACAATGCGCCTTGCCCTGAACGTTTTGCCAGTCTCTTTTGCACCACATCATACAAAACCAACATGCAAAACACCCCACACCTCCCCCTGGCCGTCGCCATCATGGGCCCCACGGCCAGCGGCAAGACGGCCAGCGCGCTGGCCATCGCGCAAGCCATCCCGTCCGAGATCATCTCCGTCGATTCCGCCCTCGTCTACCGGGGCATGGATATCGGCACGGCCAAGCCATCGAAGGAAGAACTGGCCCAGGTACCGCATCATTTGATCGACATCATCGACCCGCTCGACGCGTACTCCGTGGCGCAGTTCCGCAACGATACCCTGCGCCTGGTGGCCGAGATCACGGCGCGCGGCAAGCTGCCGCTGCTCGTCGGCGGCACCATGTTGTACTTCAAGGGCCTGGCCGATGGCCTCGACGACTTGCCCGGCGCCGATCCTGCCTTGCGCGCCCAGCTGGAAGAGGACGCGGCCGCCATCGGCTGGCCCGCCATGCATGCGCGCCTGGCGCAGCAAGACCCCGTCACGGCGGCGCGCCTGGCGCCGCAGGACGCGCAGCGCATCGGCCGCGCGCTGGAAATCATCGCGCTGTCCGGCCAGCCCATGTCGGCCCTGCTGGACCGCCGCGAAAAAACCGTGCTGCCATTTCAATTGCAATCGTTCGCGCTGGAACCGTCGGACCGCGCCGTGCTGCACGCGCGTATCGCCACGCGCTTCGACCTCATGCT
This sequence comes from Janthinobacterium sp. SUN206, assembly GCF_030587305.1. Taxonomy (NCBI): domain Bacteria; kingdom Pseudomonadati; phylum Pseudomonadota; class Betaproteobacteria; order Burkholderiales; family Oxalobacteraceae; genus Janthinobacterium; species Janthinobacterium sp. SUN206. Next base: position 2,844,316 of record NZ_JAPWIB010000001.1, read on the forward strand.
GAAAAACGACGCCCTGCTCGATGAAGTGGAGCAGCTGCGCCGCCGCGGCGACCTGCATCCGGGCTTGCCCTCGATGCGCTGCGTGGGCTACCGCCAGGCCTGGGATTACCTGGACGGCCGTATCGACCGCGCCGCCTTGCGCGAAACGGGCATCATCGCCACGCGCCAGCTGGCCAAGCGTCAGCTGACCTGGCTACGCTCCATGCCGGAACGCATCGTCATCGATTGCCTGGGGCCCGATCCGGCCGCGGCCATGCTGGCGCAAATCCAGCCCTTGCTGACGGCGTTACAAAAATAATCACGCCAGCGCCGGCGCGTGAAAAAAACGCACATTTTTTTGCGCCGGCATTGACAAGAAAAAGGGAAGACTGGATAATGCTCGGCTGTTGGGTGATATAGCTCAGTTGGTTAGAGCACAGCATTCATAATGCTGGGGTCGGTGGTTCAAGTCCACCTATCACCACCAAAGAACATCGATCAGGTTTCCCCTGGTCAAAACGAGCATCCGGTCTGACCGGTCTGTTTGGTGATATAGCTCAGTTGGTTAGAGCACAGCATTCATAATGCTGGGGTCGGTGGTTCAAGTCCACCTATCACCACCAAGAATTTGCAGTATTGAAGAACCCGCCTCTGCCCCGTGCAGCGGCGGGTTTTTTCATTTCCGCCATCACCGCGCGTGCGGCCTGTACGCAACACCAGCCCCATCCACATGCAATCGGGGATTGTGGCAATCCGCCGCTGGCGCTTACAATGAGAATAATTCTCATTTATATTATTCGTCGCCCATGTCCGCCATCCAGCCCAGCCTGCAACAGCAAATGCAGTCGCTCTACAGCGAGCATCACGGCTGGCTGGTCGGCTGGCTGCGCAAAAAACTCAGTTGCCCGCATGGCGCGGCCGACGTGGCGCAAGATACATTTGTGCGCATCATCGCCTCGCGCGACGCGCTGTTCGGCATGCGCGAGCCGCGCGCCTACCTGTCGACGACGGCAAAGCGCTTGCTGCTCGACCGCGCGCGCCGCCAGATACTCGAGCGCAGCTACCTGGCGGAACTGGCCCTGCTGGCCGACAGCCTGCCCGGCGCGCCCTCGCCGGATGAAGTCCTGATGGCCGTGCAGGCGCTCGAGCAGATCGCCACGGCGCTGGCCGGCTTGTCCGCCAAGGCGCGCGACGCCTTTTTGCTGCACTACCTGGAAGAGCAGCCGCAGGCCGCCGTCGCCGCACAACTGAACGTCTCCACGCGCATGGTGCAAAAATACCTGGTGCAAGCCTTGCTGGCCTGCCGCCACGCCTGCCCGGCCCTGGCGGCATGAATAGTCCCCGCACGGATATCGCCGCCGAACAGGCCGCACGGTGGATCGTGCGCCTGAGCGCCGACGACCCGGCCGAGCGCGACTCCGCGCAGGCCGGCTTCGCAGCATGGAAGGCCGCCGATCCGCTGCACGCGACGGCGGCCGCCGGCATGGAAAACCTGCTGCGTCAGTTGAACGCCGTGCGCGAGCCGGCCGGCGGCGACCATCGCCCCGCGCGCGCCGCCCTGGCCGCCATCGCACCCAAGCCCCGCCAGCGTCTGCGCCAGCTGGCCGCGGCCAGCGCCGTGGCCGTGCTGACGCTGACCGGGGCGCTGGTCTTCAGCGAGCGCCCCGCCTACCTGCTGGCCGACCTGCGCAGCCCCACGGGACAATGGTCCACGCACACCCTGGCCGATGGCAGCCGGATCACCCTGGCCGGCAACAGCGCCGTCAACGTGCATTTCAATGCGGGCGAACGACATGTGGAACTGGTGCAGGGCGATATTCTCGTCGACGTGGCGAAAGATGCGCAGCGCCCCTTCATCATCGACAGCCGGCAGGCGGCGATCCGCGCCCTGGGCACGCGTTTCAGCGTGCGCAGGGAAGACGGCGCCACCATCTTGAGCATGCTGGAGTCCAAGGTGCTGGCGCAAGTGCCGCAACATCCGGCCGTCGTGGTGCAGGCGGGCCAGCGCACGCGCATCACGGACGATGGCGTGGGGCCGATCACGGCCATCGATGCAGCCAGCGTGCAGGAAGCGTGGCGCGCGCACCAACTGGTGGTCGACGACCTGCCGCTGGCCGAGGTGCTCGACGAGCTGGCGCGCCACCGCCCGGGCCAGCTGCATTACGACCGCGCGCAGATCGCCGGCATCCGCGTGGCCGCCGTGCTGCCGCTGGACGACACGGACAAGGCGCTGCAGCTGTTGATCGACAATTTCCCGCAACTGCGCATCCGCATGCTGACGCGCTACCTGGTGATGGTTGATGTCCCCGCCAGCGGCTCCGCAAAAAATAAATAAGAAATTGTGCGTTCGCGGTTCCACTTTGCGCATCTCGTGCGTCAAGGCAGCTGAGATCATTCAAAAAAGGCTGTCACCATGTACGCTCAAGTCGTTGCCGTTTCCTCCCCGAACACCCTGCGCACGCGCCTGCGTCCGCTCGCCCTGGCGGCCATGCTGCTGGCAAGCGACTGCCTGCACGCCCAGGCAGTCGCCCAGGCTGCCCCGGCTGTCGCCAGCTACGCCATCCCCGCCGGCCCGCTGGCCGGCGCCCTGAACCGCTATGCGCAGCAGGCGGGCGTGTCCATCGTCATCGATGCATCCCGGGTGCAGGGCTTGACAAGTGCAGGCTTGCAAGGCAGCTACGCCATCGATGACGGTTTCGCCGTCCTGCTGCGCGGCAGCGGCTACGCCATCGGCAAGACGCCGACCGGCTATGTGCTGGTGGCCGCGCCGGCGTCCCCGCCCACGGCGGCGATCGGCGCGGCTTCAGCGGCCGAACGCACCATGCCCTCGATTACCATCGTTGGCCAGGCCGAGCAAGGCGCCACCACGGAAGGCAGCGGCTCCTACACGGCGCGCAAGCTCACCATCGGCAAGGGCGAGCAATCGATGAAGGACATCCCCCAATCCGTGAGCGTGCTGACGCGCCAGCGCCTGGACGACCAGGGCATCACGGACTTGCGCGAAGCCGTCAACAACGTCACCGGCGTAGTGGGCGTGCATGGCGTGGGACCGGGCGTGGTGATCACGGCGCGCGGCTTCCAGATCGATCAATGGCAATACGATGGCGTGCCCATCGACCGCAACACCTATGCGCTGGGCAACTGGGGCCAGGAAAACATGGTCATCTACGACCGCCTGGAAGTACTGCGCGGCGCCTCGGGCATGCTGGTCGGCACGGGCAGTCCCGGCGGCTCCGTCAGCCTGGTGCGCAAGCGCCCGACCGCCGCGCGCAGTGTCAGCATGACGGCGCGCGCCGGCTCGTGGGACCATTACGGCGCCCAGCTCGACGTCAGCATGCCCCTGAATGCGGACGGCAGCCTGCGCGGACGCGCCATCGTCGATGAAGACGATACCCATTCCTTCGTCGACCAGGTGTGGAGCCAGAACCGTACCCTGTACGCGGCGCTCGACTACGACCTGGGACCGGCCACCACCCTGGGCCTGGCCATCAGCAACGTCAACGACCATGGCCGCCCGACCTTCATCGGTCTGCCCCGCTACGCGGACGGCAGCGCGCTGAACCTGCCCCGCTCCACCTTCACTGGCGCAGACTGGAACCGCAGCGAAGCCAAACAAACCAACGTGTATCTCGATCTGGAACACCATTTCAACAGCCAGTGGAGCCTGAAGGCATCCGCCGTGAACATAAAGGAAAACACCGGCTCCGTGCACCAGCGCGTGGCCTTGCCCATCAATCCCGACGGCAGCGGCGCGAGCTATGCCGACTTTGGCATGGATTTCGACAACCGCAAGCGCGGCATCGATACCTACGTGCGCGGCAAATTCGACGGCCTGGGCATCGCGCAGGAAGTCCTCGTGGGCGCCAGCTATGTCACGATGGCGTCGGACGACGTCTACGCCCGCGCCTGGGAATCTGGTGCGGACGTCTTCAACATCAGGCACAACCGCCCATGGCAAGACCTCGACAGCATCGCCGCGCGCCCGAAGGGCGTGCGTCCCGTCAGCACCTACGAAATACGCCAGAAAGGCCTGTATGGCAGCTGGAACGGCCAGCTGACCCGCAAGCTGAAAGCCGTGCTGGGTGGACGCTTCAGCTGGTACGACTTCGTGTATGCGACACCCGAAGGTCCTGAAGAGCAACTCAACACCACCGCCAAGTTCACGCCATCGGCGGCACTGATCTACGCGCTCGATCCGCAATGGTCGGCCTACGCCAGCTATGCCGACATCTTCACGCCGCAAAGTATCCGCGATGCGCAAGACAAGGTCCTCAAGCCCATCACGGGCACCAACTACGAGGCGGGCATCAAGGGTGAGCTGATGGATGGCAAGCTCAACACCTCGCTGGCCGTGTTCCGCTACGACCACAAGAACCGTGCCGTGTTCGACTATGACGCGGGCATGGTGTGCGATAACGAGTACTGCTCGCGCGCCTCGGGCAAGGTGCGCAGCCAGGGCCTGGAAGCGGAAGTGTCGGGCGAAGTGGCGCGCGGCTTGCAGCTGTCGGCCGGCTACGCCTATACGACGACGACCTATCTGAACGACCCGGACAACCAGGGCAAGGTCTTTTCCACCTGGACGCCCAAGCACATGCTGCGCGTGTGGTCCAGCTACACGCTGCCCGGCGCCTGGGACAAATTCAGCGTGGGCGCCGGCGTCAACACGCAAAGCCATACGCTCGATACCAATAGCACCTTCAAGGTTGCCGGCGTCTCGATCTGGAATGCACGCATGGCCTGGCAAGCCACGCCGCAAGTGGCCCTGTCGCTCAATGTCAACAACGTCTTCGACAAGAGCTACATCATCCCGGCCTACAATACCACCGGGTCGAATAACTACTATGGCGACCCGCGCAACGTGCAGTTCACCCTGAAGTACACGCCGAAGTGGTAAGGCGATCGAGAGGCTGAGGGCCGGCACGCTGGCCATGGCGCGGAACTGGCATTCAGTTCGCGCCGCGGCCGGGATTTTCGGCTAAGATGATGGCGCGGCATTGCGCCGCACCGCATCGTGCATCGGCCTCTCATTCATCTACACCGTCAATGGAACAAAAAGACAAGTCTTGGGTCACTTCGGTGGACGTCGCCAAACGGGCCGGCGTCTCCCGCTCCGCCGTCTCGCGCACGTTCACACCCGGCGCCAGCGTGGCGCCCGAAACGCGGGCCCGCGTGATGGAAGCCGCACAATCGCTGGGCTACCAGGTCAACATCCTGGCGCGCAGCATGAACCAGGGACAAAGCAACCTGGTAGGCGTCGTCATCACGGGCTTCACGGACCCGTTCCGCGTGGCCCTGCTGGGCGAAGTCACGCGCAGCCTGAGCGAACATGCGCTGGTGCCGCTGCTGATGAATGCGGAAGACCCCGAGCGCCTCAGCGAATTGCTGCGCATCCTCCTCAGCTACAAGATTTCCGGCGTCATCATGACGTCCGGCTCGCCGCCGTCCGCCGTCGCCACGGAATACCTGCAGCGGCAAGTGCCAGTGGCCATGATCAACCGCGCGCGCGACCTGAAAGGCGTGGACGTGGTCAACAGTGACAACCGCCACGGCGGCGAACTGGCGGCCAGCACCCTGCTCGACAGCGGCGCCAAACGGCTGGCCTTCATCAACACGCGCGCCAGCAGTTTCAGCGGCATCGCGCGCGGCCAGGCCTTCCTCGACCACCTGGCGCCGGCCTTGGCGAAGAAGCGCTGCACGGCCGGCGAATACCTGGCCGACGCCATCGGCTACCAGGCGGGCCAGGAAGCGGCCGACGCCCTGCTCGCCTCGGGCAAGCTGCCTGACGGCGTCTTTTGCGCCACCGACCTGATCGCCTGCGGCTTCATCGACGCGGCGCGCAGCAAGTATGGCATCGACGTGCCCGCGCAACTGCAGGTGATCGGCTTCGACGACATTCCCATGGCCGCGCTGGATGCCTACCAGCTGACCACCATCCGCCAGGACGCGGGCGAACTGGCGCGCCGCGCCGTCAAGAGCCTGGTCGAGCGCATGGAAAAATTTGCCATGCCGGGCCGATTGAAGGAAGTGCCCGTCACCCTGGTGCGGCGCGGCACGACGCGCTAAATCATTCGATGCGGCAGATGGCGCAACGCCGTCTGCCCGCCCGCCACCGCCCGCCGTTCCCCGTTTTCCACACTTTTTCGTCCCCCGCCTGTACTTGTTGACATCAAAAAAAATCCGGGTTACTGTTTGCACACGCGCGCTGCACACGTGTGCAATTTCTTCAAACAAGCCAGTTCTGGCCACACCACTAAAAAAAGCGCCCCGTCCACGGAGGCGCATCAAGGAGACTGTTATGTTGAACCACGTTCTAAGAATCGCCCTGTTCGGCGCCGGGGCCATCGGTCTGGCAGCCTGCACCACCCAAGTCGGCACGCAGCGCAATATGGCCGCAGCAGTCGCCGCCGATCCGAAGCTGGCGAAGATCGGTCAGATCGTTGTCGTGTACATGGAAAACCGCAGCTTCGACCACCTGTTCGGCACCTTCCCCGGTGCCGACGGCATCGCCAATGGCCACTCGCCCGACACCACCACGCAGACCGGCCCCGATGGCAAGCCCTATGCCATGCTGCCCGCCGTGGCACTCGACAAGGGCGGCCTGGACCAGCGCTTCAAGGCCGACATCGCCAACGCGCCCTTCCGCATGGAGCCGAGCGTCTCGCTTGGCGACAAGACGGCCAGTCCCGTGCACGCGTTCTGGACGCACAAGCGCCAGATCAACGACGGCAAGAATGACCGCTTCGTCGTCGAGGGCAATACGGGCGCCCTGCCCATGGGCTATTTCGACGGCAGCAAGCTCAAACTATGGGCGCTGGCACAGCGCTACACCTTGGCCGACCGCTTCTTCCAGTCCGCCTACGGCGGCTCCTTCCTCAACCACATGTGGCTGACCTGCGCCTGCACGCCCGTGTTCCCGAACGCGCCCAAGTCCATCGTCTCCCAGGATGAGCGCGGCACGGGCCACAAGAAGGGCGAGGAAGCGGAAGTGACGCAGGACGGCTACGCCGTCAACACCATGCAGGGCCCGCTGCTGTTCGATCCGACAAAAAAACAGACGTTCCTGCCGCCGCAAACCATGCCCACCATCGGCGACCGCCTGACGGACAAGGGCATCTCCTGGGTCTATTATGCGGACGGCTACGACATCGCCGTCGCCTCGACCAAGTCAGGCAAGAAGGCCGACGATTTCTCGTATCACCACCAGCCGTTCACCTACTTCAAGCGCTTCATCGACAGCCCGCAGCAGCGCGCCACGCACCTGAAGGACCGCTCCGACATGCTCGCCGACGTCCAGGCAGGCAAGCTGCCGCCCGTCTCGTTCTACAAACCCATGGGCAAGAAGAACATGCATCCGGGGATGGATAAATCGAGCGTGGCGGCCGGCGACGACGAAGGCGTGGCCATCATCAGCGCCATCATGGAAGGCCCGCAATGGAAGGACACCGTCATCATCGTCACCACCGATGAAAACGGCGGTTTCTGGGACCACGTGGCGCCACCGAAAGGCGACCGCTTCGGCCCGGCCACGCGCATCCCCGCACTGGTCATCTCGCCCTTCAGCGAAGGCGGGCATATCGACCATACCGAGTATGAAACCGTGTCGATCCTGAAGTTCATCGAGGAACGCCATGGCCTGGCGCCCTTGAGCGAGCGCGATGCGCGCGCCAACAGCCTGGCCAAAGCCCTCAAGCTGTAATACCCATTCCCCTGCCTGTCTGTCCCGGGTGCGCCATCTGCACGGCGCGCCCGGGCTAACCACACCTGAAGGAAACACCATGCTGCGCGCACGCCATCTCCCCCTGTCCCTCCTGATGCTTTCCCTGACCGCCTGTGGCGGCGGCGACGATACACCGCCCGTCCCCGTCACGCCCCCGGTAACGCCGCCCGTGACGCCGGCCGCCCCCGCCACCTACTACCAGACCAAGACGCCCTACACGCCGCAGCAAGATGCGGCCACGTATGAAGCGGCACCTGCCGGCTACGCGTCCGTGTTCACCGAACTGGTGGCCCGCCACGGTTCGCGCGGCCTGTCGAGCATGAAGTATGACGCCGCCTTCTACAACGTCTGGCAACGGGCTGCAGCCGACGATGCGCTCACGCCGCTGGGGCAAAAGCTGGGCGCCGACATCCTGAAACTGATGAAGGCCAACGCGCTGCTCGGCTACGGCGTGGACGGCATCACGGCGCCAGGCTACGGCAACCTGTCGCAGACGGGCATCAATGAACACAAGCAGCTGGCCGTGCGCATGCTCGCGCGCCTGCCTGCCCTGTTCACGCAACTGGGTAGCAATGCCGCCAGCGCACCGCGCCAGATCGTCACCGTCAGTTCCGGCGTGGACCGCGCCAAGGACAGCGCCGCGTACTTTGCGCAGTCGCTGGCCGCCACGGCACCAAACGTCGCACCGCTGATTACCCTGCCGCCCGCCCCGACCGGCTACCCGGCCGGCAAGCCCGTGGCGCAGCCCGATGGCACCAACCGCTTCCTGCTGTATGCGCACAAGCTGGTGCCGAAGACGGACCTCGTCACCGATACCCTCGACCGCCATTACCAGACTTACCAGGATAGCCAGGCCTATCAGGCCTACCTGGAAAGCCCCGGCTTCCTGGCCAAATACACGGCCATCGACACGGATGCCACGGCGCGTACCCTGGGCCGCGAAGTACTGGAACGCTTGTTCACCAAGGCCTTCGTCGACAAGATCGACAACGGCACTTACCGCTTCGCCAACACGGGTACCTACAGTTTTACCAGCGACGACGGCAAGTTCACCAACACCGTCACGGGCGACGGCGGCACCACCATCAAGGGCCTGGCAGATGCCGCCTCGGTGCTGTACAACCTGTACGCCATCATGGCCGGCCTGACGAACGAAGTGAAAGCCGATTTCGTGCAGTACATGCCGTCGGACGCGGCCAAGTACCAGGCATTCGTGCAGGATTACCAGGATTTTTACAACAAGGGCCCCGGTACCACGGAAAGCGCCGGCGTCACCTGGAACTACGTGCGCGCGCTGCGCGACGACTTTTTCACGGAAGTGGACGCCATCGCGCGCGGCGACCTGTCGCACGGCGCCAAACTGCGCTTCACGCATGCGGAAGCCATCATTCCGCTGGCCACTGCCATGGGCCTGAAGAACGTCGTCGGCGCGCTGCCGGCGGCGCAGACCTACAGCTATGACAACAGCAGCTGGCGCGGCCTGTACGTGGCGCCGATGGCGGCCAACATGCAGTGGGATGTGTACCGCGACGCCGGCGGCAATGTGCTCGTGAAAATGCTGTACAACGAAAAGGAAACGGACTTCCAGGCCGCCTGCGATGGCGCCCGCTTTGCCGCCGGCAGCCATTTCTATGTGTATGCGAAGCTGAAGACCTGCTACGGCCACGTGGCGCAGTAAGTACGAATGCAGGCGGGCAGCCGTGCCCGCCTGTTGGACGTTTGCTGCTAGGCTTGCACGTAAGAACCAATCACGTCACCTACGGATCACCATGCCCCCACCGCTCCCCCTGTCCAGCATGCTGCTGGCCCTCACCATCTGCGCCGCTCCCGCCCTGGCCGCCGAAGGCCATTACCAGACCAAGGCGCCGTATGCGCCGCAGCAGGACCCGGCCACCTATGCCGCACCACCGGCCGGTTTCCAGCCCATCTTCACGCAGCTGGTGGCGCGCCACGGTGCGCGCGGATTGACCGGCATGAAGAGCGACGCGGCCCTGTATGCGATGTGGCGGCAGGCCGCCGCGCAGGATGCGCTCACGCCCTTGGGGCGCGAACTGGGTCCCGACATCCTGGCCCTGATGCAGGCGAACGCCTTGCTCGGTTACGGCGTGGCCGGCATCGAGCGGCCCGGCTACGGCAATCTGTCACGGACTGGCATCGAGGAACACCAACAACTGGCCGTGCGCATGCTGGCGCGCCTGCCCACCCTGTTCGCGCAAGTGGGGCAAGACGCCGCGACGGCGCCGCGCCAGCTCGTCACCATCCATTCCGGCGTGGACCGCGCGCGCGACAGTGCACGCTTTTTTACGCAGTCGCTGCTGGAGCACGCGCCCGCGCTGGCGCCCTTGCTATACCTGCCGCCCGCGCCGGCGCCGTATCCGCAGGGACGCAAGGCAGTGGCGCAGTCCGATGGTGTTAACCGCTTCCTGCTGTATGCGCACAAGCTGGCGCCGCAGACGGATTTTGTCGCCGATCGCGCCAACCCGCATTACGCCACCTATGCCGCCAGCCAGGCCTACCAGTACTATGAAAGAACCAAGCAGCTGCACGCCCTGATGGATGCCCCGGCCAGAAAACCGGAAGCGGCCGCGCATGCGCGCCAGGTGCTCGAACGGCTGTTTGCACCCGCCTTCCTCGACCAGCTTGAGCGCGGCGCCGCCAGTTTTGCGGATACGGGCAGCTACACTTTCACCAGCGCGGACGGCCAGCTCACGCGCACCATGACGGGCAGCGGAAAGACCATCATCCGCAGCCTGAATGCGGCCGCCACGAAACTGTATGAGCTGTACGCGATCGCCGCCGGCATGCGCCATGAAATGCCGGCCGATTTCAGCCGCTACATGCCCGCCGAGGATGCGCGCTACTATGCTTATATCGCCGACCACGAGGATTTTTACCAGAAAGGGCCGGCCACCACGGAAAGCAGCGGCGTGACCTGGCGCTTCGCGCTGGCCCTGCGCGACGATTTTTTCAAGGAAGTCGATGCGCTGGCCAGGGGAGATTTGCGCCACGCGGCCAAGCTGCGCTTCACGCACGCCGAGATGATCATTCCGCTCGCTTCGGCCATGGGCTTGCAACAGGCGCTGGCCCCCTTGCCGGTATCGGCCAGCGACAGTTATCAAAGCAATCAATGGCGCGGCCAGAACGTCTCGCCGCTGGCGGCCAACATGCAGTGGGATGTGTACCGCAACAGCGCAGGACAACTGATCGTGCGCCTGCTGTACAACGAAAAGGAAACCAGCTTCCAGCCTGCATGCGACGGCGCCCGCATCGCGCCGGACAGCATCTTCTATGACTACGCAAAGCTGAAAAGCTGCTACGGCCACGTGGCGGCGCCCTGACGCGCTGATGCTGCGCGCCGCCATCGCACCTTACTTCAAGGTCGGCATGGCGAATTCCGCCCCTGCCGCCGTCGATGCCGGCCAGCGCTGGGTGACGGCCTTCTGTTTCGTGTAGAAACGCACCGATTCCGGGCCATGCGCATGGTGGTCGCCGAACAGGCTGCGCTTCCAGCCGCCGAAGCTGTGGAAGGCCATCGGCACGGGGATCGGCACGTTGACGCCCACCATCCCGACTTGCACGCGGTGCGTGTATTCACGT